>JAKFCY010000014.1:0-7173 GCA_036676395.1 Bdellovibrio sp. | reverse complement strand
TAAAACTAAAGAGTTTTTTAAAGCTAACCATAAGTCGATGAATATAGAGATGCCTGTTAGTGTGCTGATAAACGAAGCAGCTAAAGACTGGGTACAAGATCAAAATATCAATTTTAGTATGCCACTTACTTTTAACAATAATACTTGTAACTATAGCGAAGAAATTAGAAAAGAATTCAACCTTATAAGAGGTTCAAATAATGATTCTTTGACTGAGTTAATGTTAAAGAATAAACAAGAGATTGTTGAATATTCAAAGAATAATGAATTATCAACTGATCTTAAAAGTAGACTTCAAACGATCAATAATATTCTTGCACTGAAAGATATTAATTATCTTTGTGCCCGTTCTTTTTTGATCAATGCATCTGCTCCTATTGGTGGTTGGAATGGAACGCCAGACGATGACCAAATTAATAGTGAATTAGCTAGATCGATTTACCAAACAGGCTTAATAGCGAACGCCCTGCAAACGCAGATAATTAGCAGACTTGATGATGTTTCGAGTTGGAAAAGTGACCGAGTCGTAAAGAATAAAATTAACCAAATAATCAATGAAATTGTTGATAGCAAAGATTTTGAAAAGATTTTGATCAACTCTATTCGTTCTGCATCTAATGGTAAATACTTTTTTAATTTTGCTGGTAGTGCTGAACCTGTGCAGTTCTCTGTCGATAACGAATATTCGATTTCTGGTTCTGGAAATGGAATTTCTATGCAAAAAAGTGGCGTTGCATGGTTTGGAAATAATACGATTTCTTCTAAAAAATACACTTTATATGTCGATAGTGTAGAAGTTGCTTCGATGAAAAAATCGAAAAATACCGACTCAACTGGCTCAACAGGTTCAGAGAATTCGAACTCAAACAGTGCAACTGTTTCACATTAAGAAGTCGAAAATTATGAAATACTTAATAATCACAATTTGCCTTTGCTGCTCAAGCCTCTATGCAGGTGGTTTATATGAAAACACATTGAATAGTAATGATGCTGCTGCTCAATTAGATTTAGGAATGATGTATTTTAAGGATGCCGAGTTTGGTAAGTCTTTACCACTTCTGCAAAAGTCAGCAAATCAAGGAAATGCAATCGCACAGAATACTATAGGAGCTGCATATCAAGAGGCTTGGGGAGTTTCGCAAGACTATACAAAAGCACTTTACTGGTACTCGAAAGCAGCCGATCAAGGATATGGGCCAAGCCTTTTAAATCTAGGCGTTATGTATCAGCAAGGTTTAGGCGTTCAGCAAGACTATGCAAAAGCTTTATCCTGGTATTTGAAAGCAGCCGAAAAAGGTGAAGAAATCGCACAGCTCAGAATCGGAATTTTGTATGAAAAAGGACTAGGCGTTTCGCAAGATTATAAGAAGGCATTTTACTGGTATTCAAAAGCAGCCGAAAAAGGTGCAGCAGGTGCAGAAAATAATTTAGGTGTCTTTTATTCCAGAGGCTTGGGAGTGAAGCAAGATCATAAAAAAGCTTTTAATTTATATTTAAAAGCAGCCGAAAAAGGTGATGATCTAGCGCAACTCAATGTAGGCATGATGTATTTTGGAGGCAAAGGCACAAAACAGGATTATGCTCAAGCTATGTCATGGCTAGTAAAGTCTGCCGAACAGGGAAATATACAAGCTCAAAATGCTATTAAAGATATAACCGCATTACTCCAATAGAAATAGTACTTTGCTTCGTTTCTGTCTTTTCTAAATTGAATGCAATTCGCGCAAAGTGGCTCGACTTTATGAAACGGCTAAAGCCATTCCATAAAGTATCGAGCTTAGTTTAAGCCTTTGGTTGTGTGTATCCATATTCAACCAAAATTGGATAGAAAGTTTTAAAGTGATTTTCATCTAAAAGCATATCAGCTAAAGCCTTTCCAAATGCTTCATAACTATCTGAAGGTAGCTTTTGAGCGTATTCACTTTGTATACGAGGATCACGAGCTAATTTTGAACCAAACAAAGAACGCTGAGCATCTGATAGTTTTACAAATAGATCGCCTGTTTTGGTGTCACGCACTTCCATAGACTGAGGTTTAGTTTTTACTTTAAAGCGGAAAGTGAAGCCTGAAATTACACGCCCTTTTTTATGTTGTTCGTATTTCACCGAAATATCTGTATGTTCATTCAATTGAGTTAAAGCCAAATCTAAGACGTTACGCTTGAAATCGCCCATTGCTTTATATTCATTTGCAGATAAGCCTAGTTTGTTGCGTAAGTCTTGTAATTCTATCTGTAGCTTACCAACGCTTCTCCATGCGATTAGAAGCTCATATAAGCGCATAGCGTACTTACTACCTAGTTTTGCTACCTGAGATAGCTCATAGCTAGTAAAACGCTCCTCTAGGCGCGTTATAAGCGGCACAATAGCAGGAGAAAAGATTAGTTGTACACTTGCTTCATCTTCTGTGTACCCAATCTGTGACACCCATCGACTTGTGATATTCGTTACATTGCCTTTAGCCGAAAGCTCTTGATAACTAAACTGCCTAGCAAAAAGATCCTTTGATGCGTCTTTTAGTGCCTTATAAGCTGCATGTTTCTCTACATTGAAGTTCTGCATGTAGCTTGATGCGTGAATAGTCAGCGCATCATTCGCATTGATTCCTTTGCCGCTTTCTCTGGCTTCAACAATAGCGAGCAAAATCAATCGTTGTTCAACGACATCTAAATTATAGCTTGCCCCAATTAGAGCATTATCTTTCACAACTAACATATTATCATTCCTATTTCTTAGCATTTTTTTATCTCCGCAGTTGATGACGTTTAATATATATAAATGGTAATAAAAATACAATTCCATTTAAGGAATTTTTTAAATAATTCCCTTTAAGGTGACCAAACCTCCATTTATAGGTGACCAAACCTCCATTTATAGGTGACCAAACCTCCATTTATAGGTGACCAAACCTCCATTTATAAACGCTGAAAGCTTTGCTATACCTGCATTTCACGGGAGCTAAAAGCATTTAAAAGCCTTAAAAGTAATTAAAAGCCCAAAACAACTAAAAGAAAACTGCCCTATGTGGTCGCTTCGCTCCCACTCTATTGCTGTTCGCTACGCTCACAGCGTGGGGCAGTTTTTGGCATAAGTAGATTGAAAGACATAAACTGTAAAAAGCAAAAGCAACTATGGCTTCGCTTCGCTCAGTAGTTTTTTATACTCGCTTCGCTCGGTCTAGAAGCAAATATCTCAGATCGCTATGCTCTGTTAAACCATGTCTAACCCGACTGATAAAAACTGTAATCGGAGGGGGGAAGGAGCAAAAGTTTTTTGTGACGCTCGTAGACACTCGCTAATGATTTTTTAGCTTAATTTTATTAAAAATAGTTATCTTAAATAGATAACATATATAGAAAAACATTGTTATCTGATCATGTTAACTATTAAGGTGAACTATTAACCGTGTAACGCCACCGCTACGCTACACTTTTGAATCAATAGTAAACTATTGATTTCAAACCGCTTTCGCGGACGTGTTGGCTAAAATCGCTGGACGCGATTTTTACACTATACCGTCAGCCACGTCTGCGCGCTACGCGCGCGACCACCTCCTTTCTGACAAGTGATAAGCTTCTGTTCTACGCCCAGAACTTACCGACTTGCTTAACCGAAAGAAGGTGGTCGCGCGATCGTTCCTCTCGCTTGACGTGGTGGACTAGTCCCCCACTAAGTGTCGTTCGTTTGGACTCACTCAAAAACTCAGCAAGTTCGTTTTTGCCACTTAGCGGCTCCCCCTGTGTCTTCTCCGTTGGGACTCCGAAGATTCTTCGCTTTCGCTCGAACTGCTTCGCAGCACTGTCACCGCATCCAATGATTGCATCTAAATGAATTTCAGTTACTTCCGCGCTGATTCAGCACCTCATTTTTACTTGATTGATGAAATAAAAAACACTATATTTGACCCCTATATAGATAACTTTATTAGTTAACATGATCAGTTTTAATAATATTTTAATTAGCGTATTAATTCCTGCTGTTGAATATTCACTTGTGTATGGCACTATATCTGGATTCTCAGCATTTTTCTGGTTAGCTTTTTCTAGAAAAGAAAAAGAGTTTTTATCTTCAATATTTGCTTGTTTTAGTGCGCTAGGAGTCTTTAGCGTAGTAGCGTGGATAGTTTTAATATTTTTGACCCCTCTAAATTCAAAAATGCCTTTGATTTTGTGGTTTGGTGGCGCATTTTTAGGTGTTGTTATCGCTTTTTATTCTGAAAGAAAGTATTTACACATTATTGAGAAAGTATTGACAGCTAGTACTAAAAAATCTGACCTAGAAAGAGATAAAAAAACTGATGTACGAGAAATAGAAAAGTTTTTACCTGTTCAAAAAGAAAAATTCGATCCTAAAAAGTATTTTAAAGATGATGCTTTCTTTATTGGATTAGATAGAGAGAACTCCCCAATTTATTGGAACGAACCAACAATTCCACATATTCAAGTTTGCGGAATGACTGGATCAGGTAAAGGCGTCTTTTTAGGCTCAATAGCTGCTCAATGCATTTATCGAAAAGAAGCTGTAACGATTATTGATCCGAAAAATGATGAGTGGCTTCCTCATGTAATCAAATCCGCTGCTGATGAAGTCGATGTACCTTACTTCTATACCGATCTGAACAAGCCAGAGTATCAATTCAATATTTTTGAAGATGCGACCAGAGATGAAGTCGAAGAACTTTTACTTGCAGGATTTGAGCTTTCAGAACGTGGAGAAGCATCAGACTTTTACAAAATTGCAGATCGTAAAGCAGCTTCATTCATCGCAGACAATATAGAGCAAGGTAGTACAGCCGAATCTTTATGGTTTAAGCATCATAAATATTTAGAAAAAACTGCTGAGAACTTTGCAGGAAAATTCAGAGAACTTGCAGACGTTAAAGCCGTGAATGCTGAGAAAGGCTTATCTCTAAAAAATATCATTGAAAAAGGTGGTGTTGTTTATATCGTTGGATCAATGCGAAATGCAAAAGTCACTCGAATCCAAAAAATGCTTTTAGTTCGATTGATTCAGCTTGCAGAAGCACGTGATCGTATGTCTGGAAATTTACGCCAAGTTTGTATTGTTTTAGATGAGTTGAAGTACCACCTGTCACGCATTGCTTTAGAAGCTCTAGGAGCTGCTAGAGATAAAGGCGTTCATGTTGTGATGGCACATCAGTCGATTGCTGATCTTATGGACTGCCCAAAAGATTTAGAGCCGCAAGCAGTAGTTGGAGCCGTATTTGAAAACAGCAAAATTAAGGTCGTTTATAAAGTTGAAATGCCTGAAACTGCTGAAATATTTGCAAGAAAAAGCGGAAAAATTTTAGTTGATGATGAGTCGAAAGGAATCGAACGTTCTTTAAGCCTTACAGAGCATTTTAATGGTGAGAGAGTTGTAAGACAAAGTGAGCGTTATTTAATTGACGAAAACATGATCCTGAACTTGCCGAAAGGATGTGGTGTTGTTTTCGGTATTGATAAAGCTCAGTTCTCATATATCAGTCCATTGATCACTACTAAATCGCCTGATGCCGTAAAGCTTCCAGTTATAGACCATCTACCAGAAATTAAAAAAGAAAAAGATGAAGAACAAAAGCAAAGCGTCAATAATGCAGCGATCAACTTTGAAGAACTCGGATAGTACCCATGCCAGACGTATCGAAATTTATTCACGATAAAGCAGAACAGAAAAAACGTATCGCTGAAAAGCGAAAATTGATTTTAGAGTTTGTTGCTGCTGAAACATTTAGTACGTCCGAGATTATTAGCAATTTATTAAATGTGAGCAGAATTGCAGCATATAAAACGCTGAAATCCATGGAAAAAGCAGAATTAGTAAAACTGCATGAAATTGAATATGAGCTTGCTCAAAAAGGTAAGCAAACAATTTGGGGATTAACGCCTACTGGAGCTTTGTTAGCTGCTGATCTTGATGATTTTCATGTTGATTATTACGAAGTAGGGCGAATTTCCACTTCAACTATTGCTCATTCTATTGCTGGCCAACGTGTCAAAGTTATTGGACTTCAAAAAGGATGGACCGAATGGCAGAGCGGTAGAAAGATGCGCCAATTAGCAGCTAAAAATAAAAAAACTTGGTTGCAAGTTCCTGATGCTCTAGCCCTTTCACCAGACCAAAAAAGAACAGCTTTTGAAATTGAAAGGACTGTTAAAACACCGAAACGCTATGAAGCAATTTTGAGTAATTACGCTTCAATGTTTTTAGATAAAACTATTGATGAAGTCTTATATATCTGTCCATCTAACATCTCGAAAAGATTAGAAATTCTATTCTCTAAGATCAACAAGATTGTGATTGATGGCAAAGACTATGCTGTACATGAAAACGTCCGTAAAAGGATCAAATTTTTATCTTATGAAGAATGGAGTAATTCGTGAATCCTTTAGCACTCGTAGGCATGGCAGCTCTAGGGCTGCTAGCTGTTTTTATCTTCTTAGGAGCGAATGAACGAAGTACAAGAAATCTTGAAATCAATCAGCAAAAACATGAGCTTGAGAGTGCCCAATTTGATAGAGATTTTTCAAAATTTCTTAACGATGAAAAACTTGAAAGTCCTAGTGAAGCTGATATTTCAGCTAAAAAGCAAGAAATCAAAGAGCTAGAAGCAAAAAAGAAACTTGCTGATGCTGAAAATGAAAAACGTATGGCAGAAATGCAGAAATCATTAGATCAAATGTCTGGTTATGAAAAAGAGGAAAAGTAAATGAAAAAGTTAGTAAGTGTTTTATCTATAGCCTTATTGTCAGTTAGCTATGCCTATGCAGACTGCAAAACTGTGCCTGTTATCACTGGTGAATTTGCTACTGAAACGCTATTTGATCCAACTAAAACACAAGTTAAGTATGAGAAAGTTTGCAGTAAGCCGGCTGCTACTACTGGCGAGTTTGTTGTTGATCCAACGACTTTAGAAGTGAAAAAGGACAAGTAAATGAAATTATATCTTGTACCTGTGCTTTTAGTTTTAAGCGGTTGTTCTGGTAGTAAAGTTTCTTCATCAACTGGAAACTCTGAAAATTCTTCTATCAGTGCAGACAGTATTATCAGTAAAACTAAAGAGTTTTTTAAAGCTAACCATAAGTCGATGAATATAGAGATGCCTGTTAGTGTGCTGATAAACGAAGCAGCTAAAGACTGGGTACAAGATCAAAATATCAATTTTAGTATGCC
>JAKFCY010000013.1:0-2179 GCA_036676395.1 Bdellovibrio sp. | reverse complement strand
ATATTCAGTTACGGAAAGGCTGAATTACGTTGGAATACCGCGGGGTGACGGTGATTAAGACATGCGCACTAATTAATCAATTGGTGTCTCGTTCTAGTCTCTTCTTTTCTCCGGTATTCCTCACTATAAAAATTAGCACGCGGGGCCGCGTGTGAAATCAGGGATATCAAATCATGAATAAATCTATTATTGCCAGCTTAGTCAGTGCTTACGCCGTCAGTTTGGCGTTTTCGACCTCAGCGCTTGCTGATGACACTGTAATCACCACTGAAGAAGTTACAGTCAAAGCAAATCGCTTTGAACGCAAAGAGTCAGAAACGACTTATGCCTCAGAAGTGCATACTGCCAAACAAATTGTAGAGTCAGGGGCAACAACTTTATATGATTTCTTAGCGCAACAAACATCCCTCAATGTAGCTCCTAACATTGGAAACCGTGCGACCCCATCCATTAACTTAAGAGGCTACGGTACCGAAAATGGCTTTCAAAATGTTGTCATTACTGTTGATGGACAACGTTTAAATAACATTGACTCCTCACCGGCGTTATTGAGTGGTATGTCTATTGGCAATATTGAGCGCATTGAAATTAGTAAAGGCTCGGGCTCAGTTATTTACGGGGATGGGGCTACCGCAGGTGCAATACAAATCTACACAAAAAATAAAACTGGCGTGACGGTTAGCAGTTCTCTTGGTAATTTTGGTCAGAAAAATCATTATATTAATGCAGGTATTTCAGAGCAACATATTGACCTATCT
Organism: Bdellovibrio sp.; assembly: GCA_036676395.1. Classification (GTDB taxonomy): domain Bacteria; phylum Bdellovibrionota; class Bdellovibrionia; order Bdellovibrionales; family Bdellovibrionaceae; genus Pseudobdellovibrio. The sequence goes on along the minus strand of JAKFCY010000013.1, from coordinate 1,421 downwards.
GCTACTTTAGCCCATGACAGCTACGATGGTTTTAGTAAGAAAGATGAAACCGGTCACAAAGATCAATTTACAAGTAATAGCCAAAACGTAAAACTAAAAATAAAACCTACGGATTTTCTGCGATTTATTGCTGAAGGTACAAGTTCCCGCAATGATATTCGTTATGTGAACTCACTTACAGAATCTGAATTTAAAGACGATCCACGTCAAGTCACTCAAAAGCCTTTTAGTCAAAGTTACAATCATCAAAGCTTCAACAGCGACCAATGGCGTTTAGGGGGTGAGTATGATCTAACGGATAAAATGCAGTTACGTGTAATGCATTATCAAGAAGATAAGTATTCCGATTTCATTTCAGCATTCCCATCAACGAGTAAATATGATTACCGCACTGATGAAGTCACATTAAGTTATCAAAATGAAATTTCCAATTTAATCGTTGGATATCAGCGTTTTGATGGTGAACGTATAGGTGCGGGGGCTTTTTTCGCGAACAACAAATCTAACAAGGATAATGAGTCATTGTTTCTTCAAGGCGAGTATAAGTTAAATGATTTAACATTATCGGCTGGCTTTAGAGATGAGCAAGTTAAATACAAATTTGCTCAGTTAGGTTCACCTATCACAAAAAATAAAGAAGATATTAACGCCTGGGAAGCTGGCGCCAATTATCGTTTTAATAAAAACTTAAGTATTTTTGCTAATTACAATATTGCAAAACAAGCGCCTGATATCGATAGATTATTCGATATATTTGGTGGTGGCTTTAATCCGAATATCGTGCCTGCCAAAGCCAAAACATTCAACATTGGTCTCAACCATTTATCAGCTAACAACCGTTTTAAAGTTGCAGCATTTCATGCTGAGTTGGAGAATGAAATTTATCTAGACCCTACTGTAGGTTTTTTTGGCACCAACTCTAATATTAACAATTCACATAAATATGGCCTCGAAGTTCAAGATTACTTCAAGCTCAATAACGATTTAACGGCTTCTATTATCTATAACTACACACGTGCAATTATTGAAAAAGAGATCGCTCTTGATAACTCCATTGTGAAAAATAAAGACTTGCCAGGAGTACCGAAACACAGCATTGTTGCCAATTTGAATTACAAGTTTTTAGATCACGCCTCCTTTAATCTTAACCATATATGGCGCTCGAGAGCTTATGCTTATAACGACCTTCAAAACAATTTTGAGCAAAGACAGAGTCATTATGAATCTACCAATATCGCATTAAATTATCAGTATAAAAATATTAACTTCTTTACTTCGATCACTAATTTATTTGAACGTGAGAATTCAATTCAAGTAGCTGATGATGCACTTTACCCAGTCGATTTTGTGCGTACTTGGCGTGTTGGTATGAGAGCAGATTTTTAATTGATTCTTTTAAGCCACATCTCAAAATGTTATGA
>JAKFCY010000012.1:0-3392 GCA_036676395.1 Bdellovibrio sp. | reverse complement strand
CGATTTTGAACAAATCCCTTCTGAACACTTGAGTGGCTACGGATGTAAAAAGTGTGGAAATAATACCAAATATTCGACAGAAGAATTTGTTTCAAAAGCAAGAGAAATTCATGGAAACAAATACGGATATCAGGATGTGATTTACGAAAGCAGTGCGAACAAAATTAAAATAGAATGCCCATTTCATGGACTTTTTGAGCAACGTCCGACCAATCATTTAAATGGTCAGGGTTGTCCAAAATGTAATTTACCGAAAGGTGAACAAAGGATAATAAATCATTTAGAAAAATTAAATTTGAGTTACATTACCCAATTCACATTTGAAGATTGCTTTCACATAAAGCCTTTACCTTTCGATTTTGCGGTGACAAAAGATTCGGTAAAGTACCTCATAGAATTTCATGGTGAACAGCATTATGAATCGGTAAATTATGGAAAACACAAAACAGATCTTGACTATCGAAAAAAAATGGATAAAATAAAAATGGAATATGCTGCAAGTAATAACATTCCAATTTTAGAAATTCCATATACCGCAATTGACAGGGTTGAGGAATTAGTAAATAAATTTCTTGGAATTGAAATCAAGTAGTGCAAATAAAGCCCGAACCGCTAACAGCACCTACAAGAAATTGGCGGTTCAGTGGTTAAATGAAGTTTTGTGCTTCGTATCAAGTTCAGTGCTGGCAGACAGTTTTGTGCTTCGAAATCGCCAACTTCTTGTAGCTGCAAAACGTTAGTGGCAATATTATGACAGAGTATTTACTTTTCTATTCATGGCAAAAGGATATTAGCTCCCAGACTAATAGAAGTTTTATCGAAACCTGCATAAAAGCCGCCAAATCTCAAATTGAAAAAGAACGGGGAATAAAAATCCGAATTGATCAAGCATCAAGAGGCAATACATCGGTATCAAAACTTAATAATTCAGGTGCGATACATATTGCCTCGACAATTGAGGAAAAAATAAAGTCCGCTGACTTTTTTATTTCGGATGTAACTTCTGTTCACAACGCAAAAAAAATAAAAAAGAAGATTCCGAATCCAAATGTAATGTATGAACTGGGAATTGCATCGACGACAATTCAATGGTCAAACATTATCAATATTGTCAATCTTGCTTACGGAAGCATAGAAGAACTTCCCTTTGACATCAAGCACAGATCAACGCAACCATACAAATTATCAGAATCCGATTTGTCAAATGCAACAATAAAAAAGGATCAAAAAGCTAATTTGATAAAAAAAATAAAAGATCAGCTTATTTATATTTTGAACAATAAACCCAAGTTCAGATTAGATGAAATAATAACTAATCTTAATAATTCTATTTGGGACACGTATAATAAAGAAGATGTAGCCAAGCCTGATCGTGATCTAAAGGGTATCGTTGAAATTAAACATGTTTTCGATAACATTTTCACATTTAGGTTCACTGCCTATGAAAATGGTATTCAGCAGCCACAAATCGATTGGACAGCTCAGTTCTTTATAAATAAGGAAACTTTAAGCACGGCCGACATTGCCTTCGTTTCAAAGATAGACTATGGTTTTAAAAAAATAATTATTCCTGAAAATAGAAATTATGAGGAACTCTATTTAATTGGTGTCAACTATAATAACGAAGGCTATGGCAAACAGACTTTAATAAAAAGGAAATAAAGCAATACTGCCACTAACACGGGTTTTGCTTTAGTGGGCGGACACTGCGAATAGAAACATTAAAGCAAGTAATAAACGTTGGTGCTGGCAGACAGTTTTCGGTTTTAAAAGCCCACCAACGCAAAGCCCGAAACCGTTACCCGTCATTTTTAAAAAGACACGACAATGAATAATCCAATCACAGACTTTATGGACAAGGCAAAAGGGCTGACAAAAAATCCCCTCGGTATAATAGCTCTTTTTGTTTCACTAATTTATGGTGTTGCAAGTTTTGTCTTAAGCACAAGCATAGACAACCTTCACGGACAAGAGGAAAGACTTCCAATGATTTGGTTTATTATCTTGTTTCCCATTTTGATATTGATTGCTTTCACGTTTTTAGTTATTTATCATCACAAAAAACTTTACGGTCCAAGCGACTTTAAAGACGAAAAGAATTTCGTTAATACCTTCACTGGGAACAAAGAAGTTCCGTCCGACCTAGACAGACTTCTTAAAAAATTAAGACCGCTCGCGACCGAATTAAATGGTGATAAATTAAATGATACGATCAAGGAAATTGAAAGAATTAAAGAGAAATCTGAACAAATTCCTATCAATAATATGTGGCGACTTAATCATTGGGGAAGTAATTGCGCCAGTATCCAAAACAATAAAATAATTTTTACGGGGACAAGTGCTCCAAATCATACAGACGGCGCACACATCGACATTAATGAATTGTTGGAAATTGGTAAGACCTATGAAGTTTCGTGTTTCGCAAAATCATCTCCAGGGACAACAGGTAAGTTTCAATTGTGGTGTCACGACCAGACAGGTTCTGCTCCAAATGGCGTAAGCATTACGACAGCATATAATACTCCTTCGACAACAGGTGAAAGAATTAAATTAACTTTTCAAGCTCAAGTAAATAAAAATATTAGAATTCATTTACAATATATGCCCGGACAAGGACAAATTGAATTGAGTGACGTTAAAATAACTGAACTTGCGACATAAAAAACGTCGGGTAACACGGGGCAATTGCGTCAGCGGGCGGACGTCGTAATAAAAACATTTGTATCTTTATATAAAGTTTGGTGCGTGTAGACAGTGGAAGCTTCGTAAGCCCGCCGAACGCAAGCCCCGAAAACGTTAGCGGTAATGATTTACATAACACCCAAAAATTAATTGTAAGTATGGATAAGAAAAGAAGAAATTTATTACGTAGCCTGGCACTCGCACCAATTTTATCAGGTTCTCGCAGCCTCTTCGCAAACCCATTAATTAAAACCTTAACCCCGTCCAGATTACAATATAGCATCAATGCATTTACTTTCAATTCCTTGCTAAGAAGTGGTGAAATGACATTTTTTGATATGATGGAGTTTGCCTCTACGCTTGGTTTAAATGCAGTTGACTTAACAGGCTATTATTTTTCTGATTATCCTAAAATACCAGATGATAAAACATTGTTTCAGTTAAAGAAGAGAGCATTACAATTAGGATTAAATATTCCATGGACAGGGGTAAGGAATAACTTTGTAAATCCAGATAAAACTTCAAGAGAATCTGATATTGAATTGATAAAAAATTGGTTGCAAGTATCATCAAAACTTGGAGCTTCCATTATGCGAATTTTTCCAGGAAATGGAAAACACGAAGGATATTCCAGAGACGAGGTTAAAAAATGGATGGTGTCAGACTTTCAAGAGTGTGCTAAATATGCTGAAGAAACAGGAGTTATTACA
>JAKFCY010000011.1:0-1641 GCA_036676395.1 Bdellovibrio sp. | reverse complement strand
GGTTGACAGATACATTTTCAAAAGCCCCCGCTAGGCGTAATTTGCAATTTCGCCTTTCAATCCTTTAGAATTTGCAATTCGTTCTTTAACAATTGGCTTTAAAAAATGGCAGAAGCTTAGCAAATCCTTCAAGCTGGCTTTATTTTCGCTTCGCTACTCGGGTTAGATTATCAGTAAAATAGTCATCGGGATTGCTTACCCTGGATCCTACCCTCATCCCGCCCCTTGCTTAAAAAAACTAAAGTTAGGTTGAACAAATATTAAAACAGAATATGCATATTCGCCTGAATGCAGGTAACAGTTTTACGAAGAGATTTGAATTAAAAAATCACCCTAACCCCCTTTCAAAATAAGGAGGAGTCACTGTAAACTTTTTTAGGACGATAATCCTGAAAAACGTGTGAACAATAGCTAGGTTTATTTAGGGTTTCTTTAGCCTCATGTTAGAGTTCTGTTAGGATATCGATATTTAAACACTCTATACTAACCCTCCTTAAAACCCTGTTAATCTACCTATTAACATGTTTTTTATTTTGATTTTGGTTTTCCATAGGTTAATAGTCTGGTTGATTTACCTCTGAATTTTTAATCTATGGCGGCCTTACTGAAAAATCCGCGAGAAATATTGATTACGTTTTTTTTTCTTATGACGACAAAGGTCGAGTGTTAGACTTTGGTCCTCTTGAAGTTCAAGCTGTTTACATTTCAGGTAATTTAACAGGCCCATTCACAGCTTATCAGAAGCACCAAGCCCGGACTTTAGTTGGACACAAGCTTTCAAATATCCAAAACCCGATTATCTTTCTTCGTCCCGAAAAAGACTAATTCCTCAAATCATTGCCAAAGGCTCAATCTTGAAACAATGGAACAAAAAACCAACCACATCCGACAACTATACAGGAGAGTCAAACTCAGAAGTGATATCAGTTTTAGGATGGGCAGGTGCAATCTCCATTGCAGTAAGTATCCCCATTTTCCTTAGTTCTGGATCAAATGCACGAACGGCAGCAAAACTTGGATTACAAAATCAAGCTATAAACCAACCTATTCCACTTGGACCACACTCGGGGAACATTCCATCCTTGAGCCTGAAAATCCTCCTTTGAGGATTTTCAGGCTTCCAGATAATCAAATCATCCAGGTTTTTCTCAACCAGAATTTTACTTTTTTAATTTACCTAAAAGCCAATCATCAGCTTTCTTGCCTTGCTCCGGATAAGTCCAATGTCCTGTTTCAGGAACGACAAAAACTTCTTTTGGAGCCTTCACTTCATTATATGCAGAATAGAAAGAAGTTGGAGGACAGGTATCGTCATTGAATCCCCAACTGTAAAAACCAGGAGTCTTTAAGATCCTGGCAAAATTCACCACATCATAGTAACCAAGCGTTTCGATGGCTTTTGAATTGTTGTAATAAGCGAGGTTATTCCCTGCGAAAACATGAGGCCAACCGCCTGCCCGGCCGTTGAGGTAGCCTGTCATATCACTTAATGCAGGATAAAAAGCTGCCAGGTATTTTATCCTTGGATCCAAAGCGGCTGTAGTGATAGACAAAGCACCGCCCTGACTTCCTCCCTGAATACCAAGATTCTCTCCGTCGTATTGAGGCAAAGAAACCAAAAAGTCAACCGCTCTCACGCAA
>JAKFCY010000010.1:0-2844 GCA_036676395.1 Bdellovibrio sp. | reverse complement strand
AGGGGTCATCGGTTCGAATCCGATATTCTCCACGTAAAAGCTTCACAGAAATGTGAGGCTTTTTTGATTTCAGGCTGTTTAGAAAAATGGAAGGATCATCAGTCAAGCCCGGGAACTTGGGCACCATGAAAAGCCTTACGTTCAAATTCTACGAGTGAATACTACTTCAAAGGTTCCTTCACCAAGTAAACACTCCGCAGGCGTTTAAAACCTCATAAATTTTTTCTTCGTTTGACTAATGGCTTCACCTCGACTTTAATGCTTCAGCGATTTCTTTTTCTCCTATCCACTCTATTCATCACAGTCTCATGTGAGCAAGAAAATCCTTGCAATGATTTTGAGCTGGGAAAGCCTTTTGAAATTTCTGCAGAAGAGACAGTTAAAAATTGCCTGGAAGACATTTCCATCACTATGCTTCCAGTGGAATATGATTCAAGATGTCCTTTAGGCGCTGTTTGTATTTGGGCAGGTTATGCTAAAGTTGATTTGCTTTTTTCTTCCCTTGGAAAGGAAGTATCAGTAAGCCTGTCAACTGATCCCGCCTTAAGCAATATCCCAAATAAAGTCTCTGTGGAAGGATACAGCTTCCAACTCCTGGAATTAAATCCATATCCTGCATTTGGTAGCGCAGCAAATCCTAAAGAGTATAAAGCCAAATTGCTGATAGAGTCAGTTTTGCCTTGATTTTAAGGGAAAAAATTATTTTTTCAGCAGACTTCTTTTCCACACCAAAGAACCCAAATTCCTCTTTTCAGTTTTTTTATAGCCACTATTTTTTACATTATTATTTTAATGTATTACAGATGTATTTTTTTGAATTTTAAACATCCTTCATAACCGTATTCAAATTTATATTTTATTGACATTCATTTGCCTAATAAATAATTTATACATACTTTCACTCTCTATTTAACTATGCAATACCCATGACCTGAATAGGTTCAGAAAAATGGATTTCGCGAACAAAATAAGGCTCTTTATAACAATTGCTTTTTTTATAGTAGCGAGTTCAAATTCGTATGTACTTTTAGCAGAATGCTCCCAGAATAATATTGTTGTCGCTCAATATGAATTGAGAGACATAAATGGCAATCCATTTACCATTACAGATAATTATCAAATCGGGCAATCTGTCACTGGAGAGCTTTGGGTAAACCTAGGTGGAGCCTCAACCAATGGGTACAATCTTTTAATGACTTATGACATTTACACAAATGAGGTACTAACCCAATCTCAGCAAAAAGACTGCTTGTTTTCAGGAATTCAAATTGTACAAAATACATTTGTTCGTGTTCGGGATGTGACTTGGAATTGGGGTGATAAAATTGATATTAAAAACATTTTCATGTTTTGGATTACTGGTACTGCCAAATCAGGAACTACTTGTTCGGAAGATGAAAAAAATAATCAAAACGCCCAATGTTATAGCAGCCCGGAGGGTTTTACTGCAGTTCTTCCTCTTTATCCCAATTTTAGCTACGCCCCGGCATTGTGCAATACCAGAATTCAGTTTACGAACAGTACAACCGGAGGAACAGCCCCATACAATTATACCTATTCCTGGAACTTTGATGGGAATGGAACCTCTACCCAAGAGGACCCTATTTTCGATTTTGTTATCCCTGGGACATACAACGTCAGTTTAACTGCAAATGACGGAACAACTACTACTACATTTACCAAAACGATCATTGTTCCGGAAAATTTTGACATTGACGTTACTATTACTCCAACCAAAAATAACGAGAGCTCAGGAATCATATACACCAATGTTTCAGGAGGAACTCCTCCATATTCCTATAATTGGACCGGACCAAATGGGTTCACCAGTACATCAAAAGACATATTCAATTTGAGTGATGGTAATTATACACTTACAGTCACTGATTCTAATGGCTGTCATCAAACAGTATCATGTGTCATGGATATAGCCTCAGTTCTTTCCGCAGAGTTAATTTCATTTGAAATATATTTTAATAATAATTCGACCGATATTATTATTGATTGGGAAGTAAGTAAAGAATTGAACGAATCCTTATATGAAATAGAGAGAAGCAATAATAACGTGACAGAATTTACTACAGTCGGCAATATCGAGACAACTATAAAAAGTAGCGAAAGCGTTAAATATTCTTTTACAGACAAATCTGTTCCTGCATATATAAATTCATTTTATTATAGAATCAAGAAAACATCCGGTACCACAATTAGCTACAGTCCGGTTAAATTAGTAAAAAGAGAGGCGTCTTTTTCAAGTAATCACCAATGGCAAGCCTTCCCAAACCCATCCATTAATGAAGACGTTTTCATCAGGATTTTAAACGGAAATAATAATGTTTCGAGCCCTGTTCGCTTGCGAATTATGAATTCTGGTAGTTATTTTAGTTCTCGGGAAATCGAGCTGCGAAGTTCAGGTACCATTAACTTAAATGAAATTTTTGGAGATCTGCCTCCCGGATTGACGATCGTAGAAATACAATGGGATTCAAAAATTGAGATCATCAAGGTCCTGAGAGGGTCTTGATAAATACTTTTTAATTAGATAGGACCCTACAAAGTCTGCTTCCCTTGGGGGATTTGTTCAGGTTTTTTTACTCTCCTCCAAAACTCGTTATTTTTTTCATTTTTTGAAGTTCTCCTGAAATCAATCATTTCACTTTCCTCTGATTTTTTCCCTTGGAACCAATTCTAAGATGTTACAACAATTTGATTTCAATCATCAAAATTTAACTAGTGCGATTTAATTTTTTAATTTTACCAGAGACTCATAAATCTAAAAATCCTGATTCCCAATGAAAAGACATTTCCTTTTAGGATGCTTTAGTTTACTTTTTTATTCCTGCG
>JAKFCY010000009.1:0-4580 GCA_036676395.1 Bdellovibrio sp. | reverse complement strand
ATGTTCATCAAGTGAATAGCCGTATGAAACGGCTAATATCACTTCACATCCTGGTTAACTGTTTGGTTAATCGTAATGTTTATAATTGAGTTGTTACTGATCTCAGTTGGGGCATTTTGGGTGGAATTGCAATTAATTAATGCTGAAGAAACAAGAAGACCCAATACTAATTTCATTAAATTATTCATTTTTATTACCTTGTATCGTTTGTGATATAGGTATTTAGTAGTTTAAGAAATTAAGCTTTTTTGGGTAATCTACTGCCCTTAAACAGATTCAGATCGCTTTACTGCCCTTGTGACATTGAATGAACTGTTTTGGAACCGTTCGGGCAATAATGCCTTCTGTTCTGATTTGCATAAGTAACTTGCCCTGATTAATGCGTCATCAAACTCTTGCTTCAGATCATGCCAATACAAATCAAGAAATTCATTTTCAGTTTTAGTAGTTGATCTAGTATCTCTGAATTTTAGAAATCCACGATTCCTTTCATTTCCATCTTCAGTAGTAATATGGAAGTCATCTTCGATGATTAACTTCTTCACACCATGTATTCTGTTTAGAGCCCTGTTGGTGATGCTGGTGATTTCTTTCTTGGAATAGATATTTGATCCCACATCAATAATCAACATTATATGGACATGGTTATATCTAAGTTTTGCTGGTTGATCAGGATCAAATACGTTGAAGTTTGGATTATCGATATCTTTGGCTTCGATGCTATAAATTATTTCTATATTTGGTAAACGACGTTTTCTTGCACGTGGATTATCAGCATGACGTTTTCTTTCATACCTCTTCCATTCGCTTTTAAACTTTTCTTTAATGGATTGAATGAACTTGTTTGGAAATAGATCAAAGTCCTCAATCTCACATACAAAATGCATCATCTTTGGTTGAGTCATGGTTTCCCTGCATCGGGTTACTACGTTCAACATTGATCTCAGATTATCTTCAATATCCGCTTTCTTTAAGATTCGATAACCACGGTATGTCTTTATCTGACTTTGTGTTGTTGTCATCATCAATAATTAATATCCTCTTATGCTGTAATCAATAATTCTTTAAAGAATGTATCTATTTGAATAGTACAGATACGATTGCGACTTTTTTCAAGCCAAAATGATGTCTTCAGCAATGATCGTTGGATCTGCTGTGACTATGAACTGGCAAGCTGTTGGGGGCAATTCTGAAAATGAATTATTGATAAAAATTAAGTTAAAATTTCTTCTGCTAAGTCTGTTATATTTTTTTAGCACAATCTTTAATTCTATACCTATTCAAAATAGGATGGAATCTTTTTTTACAAAAATTTAAAATTTAAATCCTGTTTCATTCAAATAATCCTTCCACTGCTGGACATAGAAATCATCTTCTAATTTTTCACTGATTCTCTTTTTGTAGCTGACCATATCTTCACCTGTATCAGCCATAAAGTGAGATTGGAAAGATGGCAATTTGCTTAGTTTGTCACTGAACATATCAAGCTGTTTAGTAGTAAGAACAATAGTTTTATTTTTTAAATGTTGTTCCTGAAGCTTTTTAGGTTTCATTTTAAATTGTACATGCGTAATTGAGCGACCTTCTTTAAATTGCTCATAAGTAACTTTTAAATCAGCTTTGTTATTAATTTCACCTACAGCTTTATCTAGAACATTTACCTTAAAGAGGCTCATGGTTTTGTATTCTGTATTTTCTAGACCTAATTTCGATCTTAAGTCTGCAATGTCATATTTTTGAGTGACTCCATTGTTTAACCATTTTATGATCAACTCATATAAACGAATTGAATATTTGCTTTTGAAAGCTGACACCTGGTCAAGATGGTATTTGGTAAACTGTTGTTCTAAGCGACTTATTAAACTGATTACTGTGTCACTTAAGTTGAGAAGTACAATGCCTTTGTTTTCTAGATAACCAATTTCACTGACCCATCTTACTTTTTTGATGAGTTGATTACCTTTATATCTATCAATGTATGAAAATCTACGTTCAAAAAGCAGATCACAAGCTGCTTTCAGTGCGTTGTAAGCTTCTTTCTCATGGATGTTAAACTGTGTAGCGTATTGACTGGCTTTGATCTCAATCGCTGTGCTGGAAGTGAGTTCTTCTATCTCTCTTGCTTGGACAATAGCCAATAATAATAGTCGTTGCTCAATCAGAGATAGATTGAAGCTAGCATCTATTAAAGCGTTATCCTTAACAACTAATTTATTATTTTCCATATCAAAGAAGTATTTATAACTTGATGAATGTTATATACCTCTCTATTAAAGATAGCAAGTCAAACAACCTATTTATTAGTAGTGAAAACCTATCTTTATAAGGTCATTATCCACAGGATTTAGTAGTGAAAACCTATCTTTATAGTAGTGAAAACCTATCTTTATATGTTCTAAAACACTTATGAATAAAGGCTTTCAGAGGGTTCTAAAAGTATCTTAAAATAAATATATCTAAAAGAATGATTCTTTTAATGAAATTTAATATTTTGATTATTTGATGTATTTCTTATTCTGATTAGCCAAACAATTTACCAAATAAACCCTTTCTTTCAGGTTGCTTATGTTCAATCAGTTTCTGATCTAACTGTTGTTTTAACCAGTGTTCATTGGCTTTCACATAATCCAACTGCATCTTTAATTCATTTATTCTCATTTCATGCATTAACAGTTGTTGTTTTAACTGTTCATTTTCTTGCTTCAATTGATCAAATTCTTGCTTATCGTTGACAATTGGATGTTGATTTAGTTGTTGTCCATTGACATGACCACTGAACAATCTAATAAGATCACTGCTATCTAACTTACCGTTTTCATCTTTAGTCAGCTTTCCTTGTTTTATATATTTATAAAGGGTATTCCTGCTAACATTAAACTCTTGTGAAGCCTTGTTAATACTTATACGTGCCATTGTTCAGCCATTTATTGTTGACGTGTGTTCAGGTTAACATGCTAATACACAATAATTTCTATGAAAATAAAATCGTTCTATATATCTATCTAGTGTTAAGTAGAATAGGGTGAATTTTATAGTTAAGTTTTTGAAATTAATAATATTTCTTTAAATAATACCCAATGATATACGTGGGGTAATTTAAATTGCTTGTTACAATCTATTAACATTTTTACGTTTATCCATTTAACAGGTTGATAGACTGTCAAAATAAGCATAGGGGGTTGAATCTAAAATATCCCAGGATATTAAAAAGTTATTTATGTAGTTTCTTGACACGTTGTACGGTTGAGATTCCACAATTTAATGCTTCAGCAGTTTTCCTAATACTTATCCCTTCATTCAGTTTGTCTAAAATTTGCTTATCTGTAACTTTTCTTGGTTTGCCCTTATAAACACCTTTGGCTTTTGCTTTCTCAATACCTTCCGCTTGACGTTCTTTGATCATATCCCTTTCAAATTGGGCAAATGAAGCCAAGATATTAAACATTAATTCATGTGTGCTATTCGATTTATCAGCCATGAACTCTAGTTTGTTCTTGTGAAAGACAACAGACACACCTTTGTTTTTTAGCTGTTCAACAATATCTTTCAGATCAATCAACGATCTTCCAAGTCTGTCGATAGAATGGACAAATACAATATCCCCTTTTCGGACATAATCAATCATAGCCTTTAGCTGTTCACGATCTTTGCTGATACCACTTTGTTTCTCAGTAAACACTTTATCCAGCTTAATACCATCTAATTGTCTTTCGGTATTTTGATTAGCTGTGCTGACTCGTATGTATCCAATATTTGCCATGATCTATCTGTATTCTTTAACTCTAGACATATTCAATATAGTGTATTCAATATCTTAAAACAACCCTAAGAATACACATTAATGTATTCATTTCGATGTGTTCTTTGATTATACCCAAAGAGTACATTATAATCTTCAATATAGATTATGAGGAAAGGTAAAATGAGAAGAGATTGGGATGTAATCAAAGAGTTATTAAATGAAATTGAACCCCTACATCAATTCAATGGCTTGAATCTTCAGGTTTATTACAGTGGTGATAAAAAGAGTGATGATCATTCCATCCACAAGATGGAGATGGCTAGGTTATTGATCCAAGGAAACTACATCACAGGAATGCAAAGTAAAACCATAGCTCCAGGTGGATTTGCATCAATCCATAATATGCAACTTACTTTTCAGGGGCATGATTTACTGGATAAATTAAACGATGAAGTTCTTTGGAACAAAATGACCAACTTGGCTAAACAACAAGGAATTAATATTACCTTTGGGACATTAGGTTCATTAGCTACAGCTGCCCTTCAAAGCTGGTTTAATTTATAAATAATTAATATCGTCATAAATCAAAATAAGCGCGTATTTCAGCTTGATTTAATCGACATGGTAGTTACCTATAGGATTTTGTTTAAAGTGGCTATAATCGACTTAAAACGGGCTTAGAATTGATGTTTTAAGGTTGCTTACGACTACTATGATGTTCATCAAGTGAATAGCCGTATGAAACGGCTAATATCACTTCACATCCTGGTTAACTGTTTGGTTAATCGTAATGTTTATAATTGAGTTGTTACTGATCTCAGTTGGGGCATTTTGGGTG
>JAKFCY010000008.1:0-2155 GCA_036676395.1 Bdellovibrio sp. | reverse complement strand
CCGGTGTGGAAGTGCTGTAAGGCATGGAGCTGACGGATACTAATCGGTCGAGGGCTTAACCAAAATACAAATGCATTTCGAAAACTTACGTTGTTATCTAGTTTTGAAGGAATAATCCTTCATAATCTGGTGATGATGGCGAAGAGGTCACACCCGTTCCCATCCCGAACACGGAAGTTAAGCTCTTCAGCGCCAATGGTACTTGGGTGAATGCCCTGGGAGAGTAGGACGTTGCCAGGTTAAATAAAACCTCTTATCTTAAAAGATAAGAGGTTTTATATTTAACCTGACAACCTATCTCATCTTTAAATACCCTTTTAAAAGCCTCTATAAGCTCTTTATAGGGCTTTTTTTTATTCTGAGGGTATTTCATTGCCATTTAATAAAAAACGCTATAATAGGCGTTTTTATTCGTTAAAAGAAGGGGTCTGTTTTTTCTAATTCTTGAAGTTGATTCTTATATGATTCTTGATCTATTTCTCCTAATTTGAATAGCAGATCTAACACTTCTTTTTGTTGCTCTGGATTTATAGAAATGGCTACTGTTTTTTCTTCTTTGTTAATTTGATTAATAACATAACTAGGTAATTGTTGATTTTTCCGCGACAATTCTAGGGGAACAAATCCTGTTTCAAGTATTCTAGTTACATACCCTACTACATTTTTAATTTCTGGTCGTTTTAGAGTATGGGTAATAGCTTTAAGAATATTTTCTCTACTGTCTAGCCCATTCCATTTTTGAATGGTTTTATCGTTAACTGTAATCCCGTAGTTAGATAATAATTTTTTAATTTCATCGGATGACACAACAACATGATTTTCTATCTCTTTGTTGTTGTTTTTATTATTTAATGATTTTGTTCTTAATGATTTTGTTAAATGATTATGTTCGGGTGCACGCTGTGCACTACCCTGGTGCACAGCGTGCACTACCCCTGGTGCACACTGTGCACTACCCTGGTGCACACTGTGCACTACCCTTGGAGATTCAATGGTATATAAATTTGATGTGTTTCTGATTTTTCTATTTTTAGTTACATCTAAACGTACTTCTTTTTTTAAAAGTCCTTTTTCAACTAGACTTGTAACGCAATCTATTGCCTTTCTACGACTCATACGTCCTAATTTTGCAATGGTATTGTAGGAGGGGAAAGCTGTAGCTTCTCGAGGATTAGCAAATGAACGTAGAACCATATAAACCATTTGTTCGTAAATATCTAAACTAGGGACATCCATAATATCTACTGGTACTACGAATACTCTTAAATTATCTTGTAAAAATTCTTTCATTATCATTTTCTCCTTTTTTAAGTCGGGAGGAGAAGTATTGCTCATCTAAGAGTATGCGTGATAGAATGGAGACAGCATAAACGCATAGCAAAGAAGCATACTTCACCGTATGACTTTTTGATTAGACGAGAAAAGACGCTTTAGCTGGCCAGCTAATTTGGGGCGTCTTTTCTCGTTTTTTATTTTAAAAAACTTGTCCGAATTTTAGGGAGGTCATCTTAAAAACCCATATCTACTTTAGCATAGGAATGAAAAATAGGCATTACTTACCTGCACTTCATAATTGGGATATTAATATTAACTCCAATCGTTTTTTACCGTTTGGAGTTTTTAAATTTGAGGAAAGACAAGTTTTTGCAGTAAAGACTTTTTTATTTGAGTAGATAGCTTCTATGAGGCCTAAAGTAATAGTTTTATGGCTCCTGTTATAACTTATAACCTTCAATGCAGGATGAGGAAGAATACATCGTACATCGACAAAGTATGCTAGTTCCTATTTGATCACTTTTGTAGTTGGGCTGCACAATAAAGTTTTTTATACTTTGGTTTAGTTTTTTGGTAGACTTACTTCTCTAGAAAAAGAAAAAATATATCTTAGTATATTAAATTCTATTATAGATTCAAAAATCTTGGGTGGTTAAATTCAATATAGAGAGAGGTTATTTTTAGGAAAGGTATATTATGAAGTAATATACATGAATTTCTACTTGATAAGATTGAAATCCCATGGTATATTTACAGCTGTCGCTTTTAATGTGGCCCGTTGGAGAAGCGGCTTAACTCACATGCCTTTCACGCATGCATTCAGGGGTTCGAATCCCCTACGGGTCACCATATATGGGCGCTTAGCTCAGCTGGGAGAGCA
>JAKFCY010000007.1:0-2156 GCA_036676395.1 Bdellovibrio sp. | reverse complement strand
AGCATCACCGGGTGGGTGTATAAATGTCTTCCTCAGAAGGAATGATGGAAATGATGCAGCATGTGGCCATGCGGAGCATTTGCTAAAAATTCAATATTTCTATTGGTGTTTTCCATTATCGATGGCAAAGATAGGGATGGATTGAAAATATGCAAACCCGGGAAAGCGTTTTTTAAGGGAAAAAAGGAAATGAATAACGTTTTAGGGCTTTGCGTTCGGGCGGGTTTAGGAGCACAAAACTGTCAACCAGCACTGAACAAGAATAGAAGCACAAAGCTACAAGTTTGCACGTCACCCCGCCTGACTCAAAACCCGTGTTATAGGGCGTTTTTCTTAGAATACCTTCCACCATTTCTCTTTTTTCGTCAGCTGTTTGATAGTTAAAGTTTTTGTCGGTTTTGGTTTTGTTAATTCAGATTCAAATTGTCTTTCTGCTGCATTATTCATACTCCAACCTGCTGTATAGGAAGGCTTGAATAAATAGCCTTTTCCTACATAATTCTTTGTGTCATACTCTAAATCCACCGAAATTTTTCCAATATTTTCGTAAATGTCTGAATAGTCTTTATAAAATAAGTCAGGCATATACCAAGTTACATCTACTTTGTCTTGCCACTGTCCGAAATTACAAATTAGAACTTCTGCATTTTCAAAGTCTTTAAGTGTCGGTTTGTTGCTTTGATTTAGTCGAGTTGTTGCCAATAAATTGTATGCAGTCTCTGGATTATTGTCTGTCGCTAAAACAACTGCACCCCCATAATTTCCATTTGTCAATTTAAAAACCAAGCAGACGCCAGTAGCGAAAATTGGCGTTTTTAATTTTGCTCTTTTTCTTGGTTTAGCCTTTGGTCTGTCTGACTTTATTTTTTCATGGAACTTGTCAAGTGCAATTTTTCGCTTTTTAATATCTTGTTCACTTGCTCCAAGGTCGAGCCAAATTTTCAATTCAGCACCTGATGTAATTATGTCTTCAACTGTCGATAATACTTCTGGGTCAAGCGATTTTGTCTCCCATTGGGCTAAGGCAAGAGCAAACCACAAACTGTTTTTTTCTTCTTCTATTTCAAGAATTTCCCAATTGTCGTCTAAGATTTTTTTGGAAATGATGTCGGGTTGTCCGCCTTTATTATATAGGTCGAAAAATTCGCTGTAAATGTCAGCAAATGCGTCACTGTCTTTTATGGCTGTTCCCCAAGTTCCCATTTCTGTGTCGTCTTTTTAAAATGCCCTATAACGTTTGTGCTTGCACAACTCTTGCGCAATGCATCCAAATTGGCATGCCTTACGCAGTGGTTGCGGGTATATTTGAATTATCTTCCTTCGAATTTCCTGAAATTAATTATTTAGCTGAGATCTTCAATTTTTCAAAGAAGAAATCATTTCTTCCTTAGTCCAACTAAATCAAACTCTGAAATTGCCCGGTAACCGATATCCGACGGGTGAACCAAATCTTCGCTGAAAAAGCCGGGCAGTAAATTCAGGATCAATTCATCAAATACGATTTTCGAGTTTTCCCGGGCTAGTTGCTTCATTTCCTCTCGCAGAAACTCACTCTGTTTTGGATTTTAAATCCATTTTATCTGGCTTCGAAATTGCAAATTTCGAAGAGCACCGCTGTTCGGGATTACAAATCCCGAACTACAGATGTATCAGGAATTGCATTCCATAGGTTATAATTCTTCCAGTTCAAGATAGCTTTTACTCATACCATAAAACTCTCCATAACTGCTGTAATAGGATTTTAAATCCTTTTTTTCTGACTTCGAAATTGCAAATTTCGAAGAGCATCGCTGTTCGGGATTTGTAATCCCAAACTACAGATGTATCAGGAATTGCATTCCATAGGTTATAATTCTTCCAGTTCAAGATAGCTTTTTTCTTAAACCATAAAACTCTCTGCAACTGCTGTAATAGGATTTTAAATCCTTTTTATCTGGCTTCGAAATTGCAAATTTCGAAGAGCACCGCTGTTTGTGATTTGCAATCCCGAACTACAGATGTATCAGGAATTGCATTCCATAGGTTATACTTCTTCCAGTTCAAGATAGCTTTTTCTTAAACCATAAAACTCTCTGCAACTGCTGTTTTGGATTTTAAATCCTTTTTATCTGGCTTCGAAATTGCAAATTTCGAAGAGCACCGCTGTTCGGGATTTG
>JAKFCY010000006.1:0-24801 GCA_036676395.1 Bdellovibrio sp. | reverse complement strand
AGAGAAATTCACTATCACCTAAATCCTGACAAAATGAAAGAAATTGAAAAATGGTTAGAACAATTTAAGCAATTACTTGCCACGCGTTTTAACCAACTCGACAATGTATTAGAACAACTTAAATTAAACAGAAAATGAACAAAGCAATTTTATTCAACTTCGATGTTGACAAAGAGAACAATCAAATCAAGGTAAAAAGAGCTTTCAATGCACCTGTTGACTTGGTTTGGGCCGCTTGGACAGATGCCGACATTCTTGACCAGTGGTGGGCACCAAAGCCTTGGGTTGCCAAAACAAAATCTATGGATTTTAGAGAAGGTGGACATTGGTTGTATGCAATGATTGGTCCCGAAAATGAAGAACACTGGGCAAGAATGGATTACATCACAATGGATCATCAAAAATATTTTTCGGCTTATGATGGTTTTTGTGATGCAGATGGTAACCCGAATGCAACCCTTCCAAGAAATAAATGGGAGAATAATTTTACGGAACAGGAACAACAAACCTTAGTCAACATCTTATTGACATTCGACACCTTAGAAGATCTTGAAAAAATCATTGCTATGGGCTTCAAAGAAGGCTTTACGGCAGGTCTTGAAAACTTAGACCAATACATAGCATCTCAATTTTATCTCAGAAAACAAAACAAACTCAGCAATAGGGCAAGAGTTTCAACTTATCTAAACTTCCCCGGCAACACAGAAGAGGCATTTCGTTTTTACAAATCAGTTTTTAATACAGATTTTATTAACGGTATTCAGCGTTTTGGAGATATTCCACCAGACTCCAATCAGCCCCCTTTTGCGGAGGCGGTAAAGAAGATGGTTTTGCATATTGAACTACCCATTCTTGGCGGACATATATTGATGGGTACAGACGCTCCAAAGGAGTTTGGAATGACTGTAAATTATGGAAACAATATGTACATCAATCTTGAACCTGAATCAAGGGAAGAAGCAAAACAACTTTTTGATGAACTTTCGGCTGGCGGGAAGATTGAAATGCCCATTCAGGATATGTTTTGGGGAGCTTACTACGGAAGCTGTACGGACAAATTCGGAATTAATTGGATGATAAACTATCAGGAAGGTCGCCATTGTTAGAAATGAAAATGTCTCTACCTATCCCTTTAATATTTAAAGAATGGAAAACAAAAAAGAAGGCTTCAGATTAATTGGGCTAAAACTTGAAAACAAAACCACAAACGAGAACAATCAATCCAGCGTAGATTGTGGTAACCTATGGCAAAAATTTGAAACGGATAAAATTTTCGACCTTATTTCGGAAAAATTATCCAGTGAAATATTTGCTGTTTATTTTGATTATGAAAAGGACGAAACAACTCCTTTTTCATATTTTATCGGGTGTAAAGTGAATAAGAATTCAGAAACGCCAAAAGGACTTGAAGAACTAACGATACCTGCTCAAAAATACAGCAAATATACTGCGAAAGGTGTTATGACAGGTTGTATTACAGACGCGTGGAAAGAAATATGGACATCTGACATCAAACGAAAGTTTGGATTTGATTTTGAAGTGTATGATGAAAGGAGTCAGGATTGGAGTAATGCAGAAGTAGATATTTATATTTCGACTATTGGCTAAACAGAATATTTAGGCTACTTGGAGAAACAACGAACCAGGGCATTGGTCCGCCGTGGCGGACCAGCCCCC
This sequence comes from Bdellovibrio sp., assembly GCA_036676395.1. GTDB lineage: Bacteria > Bdellovibrionota > Bdellovibrionia > Bdellovibrionales > Bdellovibrionaceae > Pseudobdellovibrio. The sequence continues at coordinate 23,124 of JAKFCY010000006.1, read as the reverse complement.
TTTTCTGCCTACCCTGCAACCTGGCCCCTCGCAGTAAACCATTCCGATAGATATCGGCACCACTTGCTTGGCTTCGGGACAACCTCTCCCGTCCCAATGGGATTACCCCCGTGCTTAAGGGACTCTATTCACGAAGTATATGAATTCAATGCTGTACATGAATGCTTCACATTTCACCCGTTGGGACGATCAACTAATTGACCTATATTCACCATTCAAGGCACACACAGCGGTTTGGTAAAAAAGCGGGTTCAATGCTTAATTGAAGCTTTGCGCTTCGTATCAAGTTCAGTGCTGACAGACAGTTTAGCGCTTCGAAATCCGATTATTCGCCAAGCCCCGAACCCATATCGGCAACTCTGCAACGACACTGTTTACACTCAACATACGAACTAAAAATTAGCAAGTTTCGGGTTTTATGATGACAAATTTATATCGAACTTCGTATTATAAATTTGAATACAATGACCGAACAACAAAATATCAATTATAAAAGAATTGCTGAAGCAATTGAGTATATAAAAACAAACTTTAAAGAGCAACCCAATCTTGACGAAGTTGCAAAGAAGGTTCATCTAAGCTCATTTCATTTTCAACGGCTCTTTAGCGAATGGGCAGGAACAAGTCCAAAGAAATTTTTGCAATATACAACCGTAGAATACGCTAAAACTTTATTAAAAGAAAATCAAGCAACACTTTTTGAAACGGCACACGAAACTGGACTTTCAGGCACAGGTCGTTTACACGACCTGTTTATCAACATAGAAGGTATGACACCTGCCGAATATAAAAATGGCGGAAAAGATTTAGCTATAAATTACAGCTTTGCAGAAAGCCCTTTTGGAAACATTTTAGTGGCATCAACAGAAAAAGGAATTTGTTATATGGCATTTTCCGATGATGAATCTGTTGCACTGCCAACAATGCTCAGTCATTTTCCCAATGCTCAATACAAACAAATGGTAGATTTAATTCAGCAAAATGCACTATACATTTTCAGACACGATTGGACAAAATTGAATCAAATAAAACTGCACTTAAAAGGAACTGATTTTCAACTAAAAGTATGGCAAACACTTTTAAAAATTCCAATGGGACAGCTTACAACCTATGGAACTATTGCCAATAAAATTGAGAAGCCAAATGCTTCAAGAGCAGTAGGAACTGCCATTGGAAGCAATCCTGTTGCGTTCTTAATTCCCTGTCATCGTGTAATACAATCTACAGGAGTAATTGGCGGGTATATGTGGGGAAATACAAGAAAAACAGCCATCATAGGTTGGGAAGGAACAAAAACACATTCAGAATTAATTTAGCAAGTTTCGGGTTTTATTATTTTTTAATGATGTGCATTTTTGCATTATAATTTTTAAACAATAAAAAATGAAGACATTTATTTTAATACACGGTTCGTGGCATAGCTCTTGGAATTGGCACAAAGTTGTTCCAATTTTAGAAAAACAAGGACACAAAGCATTCGCAATTGATTTGCCTGGAATGGGACGAGATAAAACTCCCATTAAAGAAGTAACATTAGAATCTACAGTAGAGGAAATTTGCAAACTTATCGATGGCATTGATGACCAGGTAATACTTGTTGGGCATAGCAAAAACGGGATTATGATTTCGCAAGTTGCAGAATACCGTCCTGAAAAAATTGAAAAATTAATTTACCTTGCTGCATATTTAATTCCCAATGCAAAAACACAAGCAGATTATTCTTCACAAGACGTTAATGGTGTTTTAAAACCTTATGTAACAAGATTTCCAAATACAAATTCCCATACATTACAACCAGAAATTTACAAAGAAGGACTATACCACGATTGTGATGATGATATATACCAAATGGCTAGGATGATACTAAGCCACGAAAGTGCAGTAACAGGAATTACACCATTGCAACTCACCAACGAAAAATACGGAAGTGTACCCAGGTATTATATAGAATGTACAAAAGACAAAGCGGTAACCCCTTTTATTCAACAAAAAATGTACACAGAAATGGTTTGCGAAAAGGTTTATAAAATGCAAACCAGCCATTCACCTTTTTTTAGCAAACCCCAAGAATTGTGTGAAATATTTTTGGAAATAGCATCAGTTAAACTATGACAGATATTGAAGTAAAAGAAAAAATAGCCTCAATTGACTGGAAAAATATAGTTGAAGAAATGCACGCAAAAGGGTTTGCTATAATTCCAAAACTCTTAACAAACGAGCAATGTACCGAATTGATAAGGAATTATAACAATCCAAATGCTTACAGAAAAACGGTAGTGATGGAACGCTACCGTTTTGGCTTGGGTGAATACAAATATTTCAATTATCCATTGCCTAATTTAATTCAAAGCATTAGAGAAAGCATATATCCCAAACTTGCACCAATTGCAAACGCCTGGATGAAAGTGCTAAATATCGCTACGCTTTTTCCTGATACACTTCAGGATCTTCTGAAACAGTGTAATGAAAATAACCAAACAAAAGCAACCGTTTTAATTTTGAAATATGGTAAAGGCGGACACAATACCCTGCATCAAGATTTGTATGGAGATGTATATTTTCCAATTCAAACCGTTTTATTTTTAAACGAGCCGGATCAAGATTTTACAGGTGGAGAATTTGTATTAACCCAACAAACGCCAAGAGCACAATCAAAAGCAATAGTATTAAAACCAATGAAAGGCGATATGCTGATTTTTACAACTAACTTTAGACCGGTAAAAGGTAGTAAAGGATACTATCGTGTAAATATGAAACATGGAGTAAGTGAAATCCATAGTGGAGAGCGACACACTCTGGGAATTATTTTTCACGATGCTTTGAGTTAGAGAATGATAAAACATCTTGAAATAAACGATAGCGATTTAAGAAGGAAAATCAAGCAAAAAGAAATTTTCTTTGGAGGAAATGGAAAGTTAAAAATATACGGAACACTAAAATGTAAATCAGGTAAACGAATGAAACGGGAAAACAGAGTTTTCTTTGCATCGGAAAGTGAAGCTTTTAAAAACGGTTATAGACCTTGTGGGCATTGTATGAAAACAGCATATAAAAAATGGATTTATTCGATAACAAAATAGACGGCTCAAAAAACTTACTGCCCAAAGATGGTGTTGTAAATTATTACGGAAAACTATTGCCCAACAAAGAGGCAAATCATTATTTCGACTGTTTAATGAATACAATCGAGTGGAAAAATGATCAGGCTATTATCTATGGAAAACTAATAATTACAAAACGGAAAGTAGCTTGGCATGGTGATACTAATTTTGAATACACCTATTCTAACACCACAAAACGAGCCTTACCCTGGACAAGGGAATTATTAGAATTAAAATCACTTACGGAAGAAATAACAGGCGAAAAATTCAATTCCTGCTTACTCAACTTATACCACAATGGTGATGAAGGAATGGCTTGGCATAGCGATGCAGAAAAAGATTTAAAGAAAAATGGAGCAATTGGTTCGTTAAGTTTTGGAGCAGAACGCAAATTTGCCTTCAAACACAAAGAAACGAAAGAAACCATTTCATTAATTTTAGAACACGGTAGTTTATTGGTAATGAAAGACAATACCCAAACAAATTGGCTACACAGACTTCCCCCGACAAAGCTAATAATCGAACCAAGAATAAACTTAACTTTCAGGACAATTGATTTATAAATTGAACGAGCATAAAAAGAGCAGCCGGTAACAACTAAGCTTTCGTTGCGTGCGTAGCGCAGCTTGACCGCTACGGCGGGAACAATGAAAGGGTTCCATACCTAAAAACACCTTTCTTGTCAATATCAACCCCGAAGGATACCTTATTCCGGATCAGAAAAGAAAGTTGGGATTAGTTAAAAGGATAAAGAAGCATCCCGTAACTTACGGGACGGTCTCACCGAAGACGATCCGGGCCACAAAACAGCTGAAATTCAAGACTTTTGAGGTTCGTTAGTCAGAATTGAAAAACCAACCAAAACAAGCATCTATCTTCCTTCCAATAATCATCCCAAAAAATTTCATAGAATATTTTGTGTAACTCAAAAGTTACACATATATTTGTAACTTCAAAGTTACATAATATGCAAAAAGAAATTAACCACGAATGGATTTATGAGCAATCTCCAAACGAAGTTTGGGAATATCTCACACAAGCTGAACTGATCGCTTTATGGCTTATGCCAAACAATTTCAAACTTGAACTCGGACATGAGTTTCAGTTAACAACAAAAGCAATGCCTGCACTTAATTTGGACGGAATAATGCATTGCAAGGTGCTTGAAATAATTCCAATGAAAAAGCTAACCTACACTTGGAAGGGTGGCTCTGGCGATGGGTTTTTTACACTCGATACAATTGTTGAGTGGGCATTGGAACCGCACAAAAATGGAACCAAATTGAAATTGAAACATTCAGGTTTTAGAGAAAACAATACAGACATCTTTATCGGTATGACTGATGGTTGGTTGAAGAAAATCGAGCAAATGCTTGATATCATAAACACCAAAAAATAATTCGATTAATGAATATCGGAATAAATGAAAAACTGAATTAAATCATTAATTTATGACAACTCCCAATCTTGATGTTTTTCAAGTAATTGCAGACCCAAGCAGACGACAGATTTTACAAATGCTTACTAAAGACAATTACAACATTAATAGCATTTCAGAAAATTTTGAAATGAGCCGACCTGCAGTTTCAAAACACATTAAAATATTGCAGTCGGCAGGATTTATCTCTATCCAGAACATTGGAAGAGAGCGGTATTGCATACTCAAACAGGACGGATTCAATGAACTGCAAAATTGGATTTCTTATTATGATAAATTCTGGATATCGAAACTAAACAATCTACAAAATTTATTAAATAACAAATTAAACAACTAATGAAATGACAAAATCAGATTTTACAACTACAATATTGGTAAGCCAAACTCCGACGGAAGCTTTCAATGCCGTCAACAACCCTCGTGGATGGTGGTCGGAAGAAATTGAAGGCAGTACTGACAAACTCAATGATGTGTTTAATTACCATTTTGAAGATATTCATCGTTGTCAGATAAAAGTAATAGAATCCATTGTCAACAAAAAAGTCGTCTGGCTTGTGATGGACAACTATTTTAAACCGGGAATTTTTAATGAGGCAGCTCATGAATTGCCTGATCACAATAAACTTACAAAAGACCAAGCCGAGTGGACGGGTACAAAAATTATTTTTGAAATCCTTGAAAAGGATAACAAAACGCAAATCTGCTTCACACACATTGGTTTAGTTCCGGAGTATGAATGCTTTGATGTTTGTTCGAATGGATGGAACCACTATATCCGACAAAGTTTGTTGGCTTTGATTACTACTGGCAAAGGACAGCCTAACAGCACTGGGGCCCCAAGGACTAAAGATGAAGAGAAATTTCATTCTGCCCAAGGCTAAACCGAAGTGTCAATAAATAATCGAATTATGAATATAGGAATTATCGGTTCAGGCGAAATGGGGATTTGCCTTGCATCAAAACTTATTCAAATGAGACATACGGTTTCAATTGCTAACTCCCGTGGCCCAGCCTCCATAAAAAAACTTACGGAGGATATTGGAGCGGAGGCAGTAACTATTGAGGAAGTTATAAACAAACAAGTAATCATTATCTCCATACCTACCAAAAATGCACCTGATCTCAAGCACATTTTTGAAAACCTTTCGAAGGATGTAGTTGTGATTGACACTATGAATTATTACCCAAATCTTCGTGATGGGTTTATAACTGAACTTGATCATACTGGCATAGATAGTCTTTGGGTTCAGGAGCAATTGGGGTTTCCCGTTGTTAAAGCATTTAATTCCATACTTGCTACAAGCCTGAAAGATATGGGCAAACCAAAAAGCGATAAAAACCGCATAGCTATTGCAATTTCATCTGATAATTCAAAAGCAAAAAAAGTTGTATTTAAGTTAGTAGATGAATTAGGCTTTGACCCTTTTGATATTGGTACGATTGCCCAATCATGGAAGCAGCAACCAGGTTCTTCTATTTATTGCAGAGATATCAATCTGTCAGCATTAAAACAAAGGGTTGATAATATGGGAACAAATTGGTTTGATATCCGAAACGAGGCTACCGTAAAACGAAAAGCAGACGAAGCATTAATGAAAGAAGATTATCAGGCTTATCTTAAAGGCTTAAAAAGTTGAATAATAGCTTAAATAATAAAACAACGAACCGCCAATCGAGAAGGTAAAGGGGAATTCCACCCCTAAAACTCTCACAGAACCTTACCCCGCAGTAGCGGGACAGGATGTGAACCTCTCGATTCATACGGCTCTTATTATGCAGTCAGATAGTAGTTCATTAAGTTAGGCTAATTTGTATCCCAGCTCCAAGTGATAGAACAGGTTTGGAGTTCGTGAAGCCTTGCTGAATGCCATTGCACATAAAGATTATTCGGGGGGTGTTCCTATTCAAATAAGCGTTTACAACGACAAAATTATTATTTGGAACGAAGGTCAATTGCCCGAAAACTGGACAGTTAAAAACCTATTGGAAAAACACGCCTCACGACCATATAACCCCGACATTGCAAATGCTTTGTTTCGCAGTGGTTACATTGAATCCTGGGGACGAGGAACATTAAAAATTATCCGAGAATTTAAACAAGCGGGAATCCCCGAACCTGTTTTTAGTTACGATTCCAGCGACATTTCTGTAGAGTTTAGAAAGGATATTTACTATGAAAAATATCTGCAATCGCCTAACCTAAACGACAGACAAGTAAAGGCTGTTTTGTTCGCAAAAGAGAAGGGAAAACTCACCAACAGCGACTATCAGACATTAAATGACGTTTCAAGAGAAACAGCAACAAGAGACTTAAAAGAATTAATTGATAAACAACTAATAAAACCAAGCGGACAAAAGGGAGCAGGGGCATTTTATACGCTAAATTGAATTGCGTCATAATTGCGTCAATTGCGTCATAACCAAAACGGCAGACAATGGAACAATTGCACATTAATAGCACAAATTGCACAATGACAGCAGGACAACCCATCGCATTTGGTGGCATATTTTTGTATTTTTTTTCAACGCACCGACCAATGCTAAAAAAATCCAAAAGAGCCACCAAGCACCCAGACACAGCAACAATGGACGGACAAAGCACGACCGAAAGAGAACAAAGAAGGCATAATCGAGTAGACGGCATCGCCAGATTTCTCTGACGAGGTGCGCATACGCCACGGCGCACACAGTCTCACATTTATCTGCCGAAGGCAGACCACTCCCGAAAGCTTTCGGGATACGTTCCGGCTCTTCGCTAAAATGATCCTAAGGGATCATTTCTTAACGCTGAGTCCTTCCATGCGTAAGCATGGTCTTGATCCACTCCCAATCTGATCAGGTTTTTGCGCTTTCGCTCAGGTTTCTTCTCCGCCGCGGCGGACCAAATACAGTAGCGAAGCCGGTTTATTCACAATGAGTTTATTTTTAATGGTGTTCATGAATGCTGCGCATTTCTCAACCATTCATCGATGGCCTTTAGTTTGGCATGGATACTGGCTAGGCGGTAATTGCTCACCCATCCCCGCCATACTTCTGCCAGCTTTCGGAGCAGTTCTTCGATCCGCCGCGGCGGATAGTCTTCTTGGTAAGCTGCTTGAGTTTGCTAATGGGCTTCTCCAACTTGCCCATAAGAAACTTGCATCCTCTAGGTATTTTGTGGTAACTTCGTTACCGTGCCATACCGGGCACACACAGCACATTTGCAATGGCTGGGTGAAGTGTAAATTTAAAGTTTTATCTTCGCTATTACTTTTGGGCATGGTGGACAGATACGTTTTCAAAGCCAGCCCACTGCAAATAGCTAAACGTTGTGCGTCACTTTCAAAGTCAATCTTTGCGTGATAAATTGTTACAATAAACTAAAATATTGATTTATGAAAACTTTTAATTTCTTCTTGATCAGTTTCATTTTTGTAACTACGCTTACCTTTGGACAATCGAATGATGAGCAAGAAATCAGAAGATTGGAAAAGCATTGGACAGAACTGCTTGATAATGGAGACACAACTTCATTATTGAAAATATGGTCGAAGGACTACGTGGTAAACAATCCTAATGGAGAAATTGTAACTCCAGAAAAGATTGTTGCACTGATGAAAAGTGGGCATAAGTTCCCCAAAGTTGAAAGAATTATTGAAAAAATCACTTTCAATCAAAACGTTGCTATTGTAATGGGCAAAGAGTTACAACAGCCTGCTAATTTGACAACGAACCAAGAAGAATGGGTACCTAGAAGGTTTACCAATGTATGGATTAGGTCTGAAAATGGTTGGCAATTGACAGCCAGACAGTCATCAGAAGTAATTAGAAAATAATAATTGAAGCTAAAGAGTGAAGTGAAAGAAAGCGATCGCACAACAACTAGGTTTTCGTTGCGTGCGTAGCACAGCTTGCCCGCTGCGGCGGGAACAATGAAAGGGCTTCCCTATTACCATCGGAACGGTGAGGTACTTATGGGGATGGGGTCGGATTTTGGGTTCTTTTTATGTTGGAAAGACTTTGAAAAATTGATTATTAAGTCCTGGAGATTCCGGAGCAAGTTGCCCCCCTGAACCCTGAATTTCTTGAAATCGAAATGTGCAATTATAGCCCATTTTCGACCTACAATCCCGCAGATAGCAAGTCCCAAGAATCAGTATTAACCTCTCTTTTAGGATTTTCACTTCCCGGAACTTAAAGCACAGCTCGGATTCAAACGGCCACTCTATTCAAAAACCTTCAGTTTTCCAGATATTACGCCTAAAAATACCCTATACAGGGTATTTTTTTGTTTCTAAAAACCCCTTTCTTGCCGATAGTAACTAAACTACTCCGGTATTCCTATGGCTAATCAATCTCCTAAATGAAGAGATTGCTTCCTTACTCGCCCGTGGTCCTCTTTCCCTTTTCTGACAAATGGAGATTTCGTTTTCGGAAGAGGTAAGCTACTCATCTTTTGGAAAGGGGAACAGATTTGCGTTATATTCAAGAACTATTAGGTCACAAAAGCAGTAAGATTACCGAAATCTATATACATGTAAGCACGAAAGCATTAAAGGGGATTCGAAGTCCTTTGGACGATTTGGACTTAGAGAAATAAAAGGAAACAAAACCCGACATATAAATGAGTTATGCATAATAAGAAACTATGGAGATAGGAACATTCGATAGAGGTATGGCAACACTAATCGCAGCGTGCATTGCTGCTGTTATTTCAATATTTACATTTTTTCTAACACTTTTCTTTAATCGTAAATCAGAAATTCGAATTGCTCGCAGAAAAACGCTTGAAAGTTTTATTTATGATATAGCAGATTCCGTGCATCAATTAATAGCGATTAGTAATATTTTACTCAAGAACAAAACTGATGAAAGCAGATTAAATTGGAGTGAAAAGGCTGAACAAGCAAAATCCAAATTAAAGACTTTAAGGCCAAAAACACGATACGCATTGTGGGGATTAGACAATTCAATCAGAGTTCTGACTCGGCTACCAGATTACACTCAGTATACCCTTTCATCTCCTGATATAGCCAAAAAGGTAGTTGATAAAGGAAGTAAACTCGGTGACTCATTAGATAACTGCATCAGGAAATGCTATCTTAATGGTCGGACTCCAAGATTCTACGAATTATGGAGACTAAATTATTTAGCTTGGAGATGTGAAAAGGTGCGTAATTCCTATAAGGCAGAAAGAGATAAGAAATTAAATAAAGAATCATGAAATATATTCAACCCGTTGTCTTTGGAGAATCATTTACATGCCCCAACTGTGGTGTTCTTTCTAAACAAAGATGGGTACAAACAGATTGGGATTTGAACACTCGTTATGCCGGTAATTCGCCGAAAAACACCGTGCGCGTTGGATCCTGTGACCATTGCCATGACAAAAGCCTATGGATATTGGACAAAATGTTTTATCCAGAAACGGGTGAAGCTCCATTTCCAAATCCAGACATGCCAGAATCTGTAAAAAAATTATACAATGAGGCCGCATCTATATCAACAAAATCTCCTCGAGGAGCTGCGGCTCTGTTGAGATTAGGTGTTCAACTTCTGTGCAAGGAATTAGGAGAAGATGGTAATAACATTAATCATGATATCAAAGAACTTGTAAAAAAAGGACTACCATCTATAGTGCAACAATCTTTAGACATTGTGCGTGTTACAGGCAATGATGCAGTTCATCCTGGTCAAATAGATACAGACAATATAAATGTTGTAAACAAGCTCTTCGAATTGACAAATATTATAATTGAATATATGGTTTCTCTGCCCAATAAGGTTAGTGGTATTTATGATGCATTACCTGAAGAAAAGAAGAATGGTATCGTTGATAGAGATAAATAAAATATGCATAATCGAGTAGACGGCCTCGCCAGATTTCTCTGACGAGGTGCGCCTACGCCACGGCGCGCACAGTCTCACATTTATCTGCCGAAGGCAGACCACTCCCGAAAGCTTTCGGGATACGTTCCGGCACTTCGCTAAATTGATCCTAAGTGTAGAATCCGATGATCTTGACCACCAATCCGGTTCACTGGATTGTAGGTTGCGTTTTGAGGTAGTAGGATAGCATCGATTCATACCCTTTTCTTCTCAGGCGTGATAAAGTAATAGTCGTAGGCAGAAAAGGGGGCTGGTCCGCAGCCTGGCCCCTCACTAAAAATATCCACAGGATATTTTCTTAACGCTCGGTCCTCTCGCAGTAAACCATTCCGATAGATATCGGCACCTCTTGCTTGGCTTCGGGACAGCCTGTCCCGTCACTACGGGACTACCCCGTGCTTAAAGGACTTTATTCACGAAGTATTTGTATTCAATAGGTGGCTCACTTTAGTCCAGATTATCCAGTTCATGAATGCTTCGCCTTTTACCCGTTGGAACGATCAACTAATTGACCTATATTCACCATTCAAGGCACACACACAGGCGTTTGGCAAAAAAGCGAGTTCAGTGGTTAATTGAAGCTTTGTGCAACTATAAAAGTCTGTGGTATATTGACAGTGAATCGCTCCGAAATCGCCACCTTCGGGTAGCTGCAAAACGTTAGCTGCAAATGCAATGAGACCGACAACGATAGAAAAATGGGAGAGAATTGGATTAATTATTTCAATTCTAATAATATTCGCCTCAGCGAGTGCAGAACTCTTTGCGAACTGTTTAACTATTGCTTATCCGACCATTTTTTCAATAGTAACAGGACTTGCCGGAGGAGTTATTGCAACTATCCTTGTGCTTTACCTTGAAAGAAAACATGAACAAAGCAGACTATTTGAATATTATTCAAATTATCACGGTTGCTACGAGAGAATTGAAATGGGCCAGGACAATACTTCTGACGACAATCTTGCACCGCAGAGAGCAGACAATATTGGACTTTTAATATCTATAACCTATCAGGGCGGACACGAATTTTTATTAAACATTAATTACTGGAAAAGCGAAAACGGTAAGGCGGTTGGTTTTGTTGAATTCAATCCTAAAGACAAAAAATCGGGCAAAGGAAATTACCGTTACATTCAAGGAGTCAGTTTCATTGGACATTATGGCAAACTTGAACTATCTTGGGATGAAAGTAAAAATGAGATGCTTGTTTTTTATCATCATCAATATCCAAGGACACTTCCATTCAACCCAGACAACAATAAGGGTTGGGAAGTTTGGAAGAAGACTGAATTTAGTAAGTGTAAAAAACAATGACGGACACAGAAAGCAATTATATCGAAAGGCATAGGCACTGGCAAGACCAAGCAATAAACCAGTTGTCGGCAGCAAACAATTTTATGCTGACAATTTCAATTGGACTGCTTGCATTTTGCTTTGACAAGAATGTTTTTTTTAACATGAGATTTTGCTTATGTTCTTGCAAAATTGATTGGTCCTTGACTTTACATTTTTTTGCCCTAATATTTCTGACAATTGCGATAATATATGGAATGACAGTACTCGTAACTCGACTTTACGACTTTAGAATCACAAGAAATATTTCATTGACTCGCCAGAGATTTTATACAGAGAATGAAAAGAGAATAACACCCGAGAATCCTAAAGCAGCAGTCTTGCCTGCGACAGAATTCCCCTACCCGAGTTTACGGAAAAGAATTTATGCAATTTTCAAAGTAATATTTATCGAAATTGACTTGCTAACAAAGACAGAATCTTTGGAAGTAAAAACAAACGAGCACACATTAAATAAATTCAATTCATTGCGAGAATTTTCCTTTACCCTTGGGACTATTTCTTGGCGTTTTCCAAGATTTCAAGCATTATTTTTTGGGCTTGCGACTTTATTTTATGTTTTTTCACTATGGATTTGATAGCATCAGCAGCTAACAACTAGGTTTTCGTTGCGTTCGTAGCACAGCTTGCCCGCTGCGGCGGGAACAATGAAAGCGCTTCCCGATTACCATCGGAACGATGAGGTGCTTATGGGGATTGGGTAAGATTTTGGGTTCTTTTTGTGTTGGTAAGACTTTAAAAAATTGATTAGTAAGTCCTGGAGATTCCGGAGCAAGTTGCCCCCATGAACCCTGAGATTTCTTGAAATCGAAAAGTGCAATTATACCCCATTTTCGACCTACAATCCCGCAGATAGCAAGTCCCAAGAATCAGTATTAACCTCTCTTTTAGGATTTTTATTTCCCGGAACTTAAACCCGGATTTTGCATTAGGCTTCGTTATAGCCTGTCCCGATTTTTATCGGGAAGGGTTAAAATAGCAAGAAAATCAGGCTGTTTGGAGACTGAGGCATAGCACCGCTATAGTGAAGTCGAAAACAGCAGCGAAGTGTCTGATTTTAAAGCAATTTTAGCCCGCAATAGAAATGCTAATGCATAATGCGGGTTAAAGCACAGCTCGGATTCAAACGGCCACTCTCTTCAAAAACCTTCAGTTTTCCAGTTATTACGCCTAAAAATACCCTGTACAGGGTATTTTTTTGTTCCTAAAAATCCCTTTCTTGCCGATATCAACCCCGAAGGATAACTTTTTCCGGATCAGAAAAGAAAGCTGGGATTAGTTAAAAGGACAAAGAAGCATCCCGTAACTTACGGGACGGTCTCACCGAAGACGCTCTGGGCCTCAAAACAGCTGAAATTTTTAAGACTTTTGAGGTTCGTTAGTCAGAATTTTAAAAAGACAAACTATGATAACAAGAGGATTATTCATCAGAAGCATTTCAAAACTTGAATTTGAAAACGGAATTATTTCAATGGAATTTCAAGCTACTGAAATTAACAAGGGCAATATGCAACAAATATTTTCAGAATATGGACAAAGCCCATATAACTTGGCAATGTTCCTTAAACCAATATTTATTGAAAACTTTAAAGAACCAATTGAATATATTCGAATTGTAGAAGGTAAATCAAAGTCTCCTTTAATGTTCACTATAACGACAAATAATTCAAGTCTAACAATCGGCAAAGTATGGTTTGACAAAAATTCTTCTATTAAATATGATGACGTTGTAAATTTTATGTTTCATATAAATTCTAAAGGCGGGGTTAAAATACTGCTTGATGGGATTAATTATCTTATGCACGGAGAGTAGCAAAAAATACTTCAGGGATAAATAATTGTTTTATAACAAAATTGGATTAACCAACTTTAAACAAAAAACACAACTAATGTTCAAATCGGTAACAATAAAAAATTGGAGGCAATTTGAAAATATTCAAATTGATTTTCACAAAAGGCTGACAATACTTACTGGTGCGAATGGTGCTGGCAAAACAACTATATTGAATACTGTTAATCGACATTTTGGCTGGCCTTCTGAAATCGTTGGAACACCAACTAGAGATGAAAAAACTGGTGGGTTGAAATTCTTCTCTGATATGTGGAAAACCCTTTTTGACAACTCAAATGACATTGACAAAATTCCAAATAATCATATTGAAGTTGGCAGCATAGAATACGTTGGTGATAAAGTATGCAAATTGACCGTTCCGGCAGTAGTAGGAACAACATATAATCTGAATTACACTGGTCAGCAGGCTGTAAAAGGCCTCCATATTCCTTCTCATAGACCTGTTTATAAATATCAACCTATTTCAAATATTTCAACCCAAGTAATAACAAAGCAACAAGCTTACAACCAATATAATCAAGCAAAAGTAAATCGGTATCAAAGTGGTGGGGGTAAATTCGAGAACTACCATATTAAGGAAACTTTAATTTCACTTGCAACATTTGGCTTTGGAAATGAAGTAGTAATTAGAAATAGCGAGGCAGTTAATATTTTTAGAGGATTTGAAGAAATTTTAAAAATAATCCTTCCTCCAAAGTTAGGATTTGAGAAAATAGCAATTCGAATACCTGAAGTAGTTTTAATAACTCGATCAGGAGACTTCTCTTTAGATGCAGTTTCTGGAGGAATAGCTTCAATTATAGACCTTGCTTGGCAACTTTATATGTTTGAGGAACCTCAAAAAGAATATGTTGTAACATTAGACGAGCCTGAAAATCATTTGCATCCTGAGATGCAAAAATCTCTTCTGCCCAACTTTTTAAAAGCATTTCCAAACGTACAATTTATTATTGCGACTCATAATCCATTTATTATAAGTTCAGTTCCTGACTCAAATGTTTTTGTTTTGAATTACAATGCTAATGGTAAAGTAGACTCAATTCTTCTTGAAAATATTGAAAAATCTGGAAGCGCTAATGACATTCTTAGGGAAGTGTTAGGGATTGAAACAACTATGCCTGAATGGGTAGACGAAGAACTTGACAAAATAATTACAAAATACAGTGATTCTGGTATTACTCCAGAGAATATCTTATCCTTCAAGTCTGACATTAAAAAAGTAGGGCTAGATAAATATGTTTCTACTTCAGTTGCAACGTTAATTGAAAAAAGTAAAAAGAAATGATAAAGCGATTAAAGAGACCAGCACCAAACGTTCTATTAGTAAACGGACCAAATTGGACACAACAATTAATGGGTTTCATTAATTCTGGACTACCTGTTCCAACGCATGTTCAAGCTCATTACAGACATGCGGACATTAAGACTGAAGTAAAGATTGAGACAGAGGAAAAATGTATTTACTGCGAGTGTTTTATCACTCATCAATATCCTGGTGATGTTGAACATATAATTCCTAAATCAGTTTATCCACGTTTAACATTTTCTTGGAATAACTTATCATTTGTTTGTTATTGGTGCAATAACAATAAGAGAACGACATTAGATAAAAATTGTAAACTTTTGAATCCTTATAAAGATGATGTTGATTTACATTTACAGGCATTTGGCCCAATGTTGTTCCATATTAATGACAGTAAAAGAGGAGAGCTGACATGGAAGGAAATAAAATTAAACAGAAAAGAACTAATTGAAAGGCGTTCTGATGCATTAAAGGAACTTCAAAATTTAATTGACAAGTATACACGAGAACTAACAGTGGGACTTCAAGCTATTCTTCTTGACGAAATAATAGATAATGCAAAATCTGATAAAGAATTTTCAATGTTTAAAACACAATTTCTAATAGACAAAGGATTGATATAAAAACGGCTCATAACAGCACCTAAAAAAATGGCGGGAGAAGTGCAAGTATAAACAGTTGTGCAATTAATAAACAGTGTGTGTATAGAAGGTTTAGTGTTCCAAAGCCGCCACTTCTTTTAGCCGCAAAACGTTATGTGCAAGCATAAAACCAACACAAGACATTTATGTACATGAAAAATCTTTTTCCCCTTTGGTGCGAATATTTTCCAATTACCGAAGATTCAAGCTTCATAACCGATGGACTACTAGTACCAATAATAACTTCGCTTGTTGCTACAGGTATTGTTCTACTAATAACAGAAATCCTGATACCCTATTTAAAATTCAATAATCTTTCTAATAAATATGACATCTATTGGATCGATAAAGAAGGTGATGAAATTGATTTCAACAAACCAATGGGTGAGGCTGAAATTAAATATTTGAGAAAAAACAAATTAGAAATTACACACAAACAAACTATGCACGATAATTATACGGAAAAAATCGATCACCAATGGAAAGGCACAATATCAATGGAAACCTCTGAATATGGAACTATTGCTTTTTATTTTACAATTTTATGGGGAAAACCACTTGAAAAGAATAAACATAGAATGGGTTTTAAAAGAGTTGTTTATAATAACGTAAACAAAGACATGAAAATAGTATACCTTATTGGTGAAGACGGTAGTGGAAAAGAAGTATTGATTGTTAAAAATAGAGTATGACATGTTGAAACCTAATACAATGCCAGCACATAACAACTAGGTTTTCGTCGAGTGCGTAGCACGGACATTGAAACCGCTGTTGCACTGCCTGCCCCGATTTTTTCGGGGGAACCGGAATTGAGACACCTTATATATGGGTTTTTCGTCGCTATTGAAAAATCTTATAAGAAATTGAAAATCAGTGATTTAAATTATAAAAATTCGCATAAAATAAAAAAAATCAAATGCTTGACTTTCAGATGGTTACAAATGTTAAAATTTTAAAATCTGGAACCGTAAGCGTACCTAAAGTAGAAATTTTAGATTGAATATGAAACTACCGCAGGTTTAGTGCAACAGCACCTACCCAAAAGCCGGGGTTTCGTGTTCCAAAGACAGTTTTGTGGTTAAACAAACATTAGTTTTTCAAATGTAGTTTTGTGGTAAAAATCCCGCCCTTCAGGTAGCTGCAAAACGTTACAAGCAAGGCTAACAGACGACACATCAACAATTAAACACTATTGACAAAAATGAAAGTATTTATAAGCCACCAAAAACGTGACAGAGACGAGGCAAAAAAAATTGCTGACTATTTAATATCAGTTGGCATAGCAGTTTACTTTGATGAGTTTGATAAAGAATTACAACAAGCAGACATAAACAACGACCCTAAAGCTGTTGTTGCGGCCATTAAAAAAGGAATTAAAAGTTCGACACATATGCTTTGTATTGTTTCTCCAAATACATTGATTTCCAAATGGGTTCCATTTGAAGTTGGATACGGCTATGATGTAACAGACCTAGCAACATTAACTTTAAAAGGAATAAAAAATTCAGACCTTCCTGATTACATCAAAACAAAACCCATAATTCGAGATATTTACGATATAAATGAATTTATCAAGAAGCAAGGACAAGAGAAACAACTTATTCTTGAAAGAAAAATGTTTTCTAACTATAGTAGTTCAGTACACCCGTTAAGTGGCGTTATGGACGCAATAATTACTTCATAAATGCCAATAGAAAAGAAAATACGAAATTGTTTTGTGAGCTACCATCACGACAACGACCAAAAATATTTGACAAAACTTCGCAAGACCATTACGAATATGAGAGTGGCTGACTACTCTTTAAAAGACGACATTGGACACTTGACAGATGAAACAATTTATAAGAAGGTTCGTGAGAAAATGAGGAACTGCTCCGTGACCGTTGTTTTAGTTGGTTCAAGAACAGGATATCGAAAATGGATAGACTGGGAGATTTGGGCATCCCTGCGAAGTTACACCCATCCATACGACCCCTTGAAATCATTTAAGCCAAATGGGCTTTTGGCAATCTTCCTACCAACTGACAGTCATTCTGTACCTGACAGATTAGCCGACAATATAAAATCTGGATATGCAGTTAGTATGAAATGGGAAAATTTAGAAAGAGATTTTGAAAGCAAGGTAAACTATGCTTACTGGAACAGGACTAATAACGCATACAAAATAAATAATTCTCGTGAACGTGAGGAAAGTAATTCAATAAACTTTTTAGGATTTAAACTTTAAAAATATGGCAACAAACATTCATAAGGTATTTGTAAGTTATCACCATACGGAGCCTGACCAAACTTATCGCAATCAATTTGAGGCACTATTCGCAAACTATCACCAAATAATGATAAGTAAATCAGTTCAAATTGGTGAAATTGCTCCCAACTTACAAACTGAAACTATCAGACAAAAAATTAGAGATGAATATTTAAGAGATTCTACCGTAACCATTGTGCTTATTGGAAACAACACTTGGCAACGAAAACACGTTGATTGGGAAATTGGCTCAAGTATAAGACAAACACAATTTAATTCACGTTCTGGGTTATTAGGTATTTTCATGCCTAGCTACCCTTTAAACGACAATAAATTTGACCCACATACAATTCCTCCAAGACTTTATGACAATTGGAAAGATGAAAAAAATAGATTTGCACAATTATATAAATGGTCTAAAAATCCAGCGGAAGTTCAAGGTTGGATACACAAAGCATTTGAGGACAGGAACAAGATTACGCCCGACAATTCATATCCAATCTTTGCGAACAATAGAACCAGTGACAAATGGCAATAACTATGACAGACACCACTTCAACACACGAACTTATTCGAGTTGCTTTTGAAAGAAAACAACCTTCCCTAATAATTTCTAGTGATTGGATTTTCATAGGGATTATATTAGCTATCATAATTGCTCTGATAATTTTGAAAAGACAATTTTCAAAATTATTCAGGTGGCAAAATTTAGAAGTCGAAATTTCTGGAACTCCTAAAATGGTTTTTAAAGTTGAACGTAACCACGACAATTTATACATCGCTAATCGAATTCACATTGAATTAACTACAAGAAAGGCGGCAATACTTATTGACGAAAATAATGACAGCATTGAAGAGATTTATGACTCTTGGTATAAGCTATTCAACATCATAAGAGACGAAATTAAAACAGTTCCGGGTAGATATTTGAAAGACCACGACCCAACAAAAGCACTAATTGGCTTGACAAGAAAAATATTAAATGATGGTTTGCGTCCGCACTTGACAGAACACCACGCAAAGTTTCGTAAGTGGCTTGAAAACGCAAAGGAAGAAGAAATTAATAAGAGACTTTCTCCACAAGAGCTGCAAAAGAAATATCCTGACTTTGAGAACCTTGTAACTTCAATGAAAGAAGTAAATTTAATTCTTGCTAACTATGCGAACGAGCTTGACAAATTAATTAAAGGAAAAACTTGACAGCTATTGACGAACATACAAACACAGACAGAAGCCCAGCTTGTAATCGAGTAGACGGCCTCGCCAGATTTCTCTGACGAGGTGCGCCTCTCACACCACCGTACGTACGGGTCTCGTATACGGCGGTTCACTGGATTGTAGGTTGCGTTTTGAGGTAGTAGGATAGCATCGATTCATACCCTTTTCTTCTCAGCCATGACAAAGTTATAGTAGTAGGCAGAAAAGGAGGCTGGTCCGCAGCCTGGCCCCTCACTAAAAATATCCACAGGATATTTTCTTAACGCTCAGTCCTCTCGCGGTAAACCATGCCGATAGCTACCGCCACCACTTGCTTAGCTTCGGAACAGCCTTTCCCTTCCCTACGGGATTACCCCCGTGCTAAAGGGACTTTATTCACGAAGTATTTGTATTCAATGGTGTTCATGAATGCTTCGCATTTTACCCGTTGGAACGATCAACTAATTGACCTATATTCACCATTCAAGGCACACACCGCAAAATACCCGCAAGTTGGGTTTCGGTGCTTCGTTGACAGGAAAGAAGTAAATTTGAAATGCAGCTCTTCGTAGGAAGTTCAGCGGGAAACTCACGCCCTGCGTGTATTTGCGAGATGTTATGGGCAAGGTAAAAATGACGACACTGAAAATAAATAACGTTAAACAAACAATTGGATTTTTCTCAATGACCATAGCTTGGACATTGATGAACATACTCAATTCAATTTACCTTGTTTCAGAAGACGGAAAAGCAGACGATAGTGGAGTGATTATTTTTTGGTCGGGACTTTTTATAACAATTGCGTGGTCAGTTTTCATTATTTGGCCATTAAGTCGACTTGACCACTCAAAAAAACTATTCAAACCACCAATTTTTACCGTTTTATCGACAGTTTACGGAGCATTGACTTATTCAATAATTGTAGGTGGCCTTTTTCGAAGTTTTGAGTTAGTGACAATGTTTTTGCCCCAAGCAATTCTAGTCGGACTTTTCTTCGGATTAGCCTACTCGCTTTTAATAAAGTCCGAAAAACTGATTGACTTGCTGAACCAAAGACCTATAACAAAGACAATATTTTTCCTCTCACCAATAATAATTCTAGGATTTTTCTTGTGGTTTTTGCCACTTATTGCCCCAAATTTGGTGTACCGTTTTATGACTGACGAAATCCGACAGAATATTGTGGCTAAGACAATTCCCAAATTCAAGGTTGGAGACGAAATAGAACCATTGAAAAAAGCTTTACCAGGCTTTTTAGACCATATTGAGAATGGTTCAGGAAATATGTCAGCCTCAATGGAAAATTTTGCTTTTGTAATTCAAGTGAATTGCGGAAAAATAATAAGACTTGAATATGGACATAGTCAGTTTGATATTGACGGAACGATTTATGGAAAATTACAAGAAAAACCCTGCCCATAGTCGGTAGGTAAAGGGGAATCTCACCCCTAAACCTCTCACAGAACCGTACCCCGCAGTAGCGGGACAGGCTGTGACAGCCTCCTGTCATACGGCTCTTATTATGCAGTCGGATAATAGATAAGCGTATTTTTATTCTATGTTTCATCATTAATTCATAGGAATCATTGAAAAAACCTATACAAGTACCCTTATCGCGAGAGAAATCTATTTATCGGCAATAAAATCTGCTGACAAATTGGGCCATCAACCTCTCCTTGAATTCGCCAGGCCCTAAAAAAAGACCTGCCCATCGGACAGGTCTTTTTCAAAAGCATCAACACACAATTAATTATCTTTTTTCTTAAAATCCTCTTCCAGTTTTCGCTGGAACTCTTCCATTTTCCTGGCATTCTCCTTCTGCCACTCTTCCATTTTTCGCTGGAATTCTTCGAGTTTAGGTTGCTGCTCTTTTTCCCAGATTTTCATCTTTTCTTCGAATTCCTTCATTTTGGGTCCCTGGGCTTTTTCCCATTCCTGGATTTTCATCTCAAACTCCTTCATTTTGGGTTCGTTCGATTTTTCCCATTCTTTCATTTTGAGCTCAAACTCTTTCATTTTTGGCTCAAATTCCTTCGCCCATTCCTCGCTTTTTTTCGCCCATTCCTCAGCTTTCATTTCGGCCATTTTAGCCCATTCTTCAGTTTTCTTCGCCCATTTCTCACGTTCCTCGGGAGTCATTTTGGTGGTATCTGAGAAGTGGAATGCACCGGGAGTCCCCCCATCAAAATCAAAAACCATCGGTGGCATCGCAACCATAGGCTCAATCATTATAGGAGCCATAGCTGGAAACATATCTACCGGAAAGACTGGCGGAGCCATAAAACCTTCCGGAAAAACCGGGGCCTCCGCTAATTCCAGAACGGGCATCTCGCTCCAATTGAAATCCGGAGAACCTCTGAAAACATAATTAGATTCACTATTAATGATAATGGTATCATCTTCAGTTATCAAAGTGTCCCCTTTGATTTCAAATCGGTAAGTCCCCTTTCCATCCATCTTGATAACGGATCCATTGGAGTTGTTCCAAATCATGGGACTATCACCATCGAGGATGATTATTCTTTTTTCCTTTTTCGAGTCAGCAGTATCTGCGACAGGCGCAGTGGCTGCAATAGGGAAAACCGCAGCGATTGCTTTTGGATTTTCAACTGGTGCAATCGCGGCGAGCGGTTTGATTTTTTCTGCAGGTGCCGGCACGTCCTGCTGCGCAGAGGCCATCAGGCCGGCGCTGAGAAGTAGGGTAAGTAGCATGGGTAGTGAAATAATAGGGTTTTGTGGATAATTTTGTGCCGGATAGCCCAGCATTCTTTTGATTCGTTGAAGTGTTGGATTTCTGTGTTTTCCTGCAGCAAGAGCGAGTTCCGGAGGATTTTGCTTCGCAAAATTCAGAACTTCAGCCAAGGCATATGCCAATTCTTTCGGGGAAACTCCCGCCTGAACAACCAGATCGTCAGCGGCATTTTCTCTCAATTCTTTGACAGTCTGACTCATCCACCAGTAGCAAGGATGATAGAAGAAAAGCACTTCCAGGCCGGATTGCAGCAAATTCGCGAGGTAATCATTTCGCTTCACATGGGCGAGTTCGTGTGCTATGATCGCTTCCAACTGAGCCGGTGAAAGATGAAAAATCAATCCGGCGGGTATCAATATAATAGGTTTGAGAAATCCGAAAGTAACGGGAGATTGTCCGGCTTGCGTGATCCGCAGTGCCGGTATCTTATCGATTCCAAGCTTTCCGCTAAGTCGGTAAAGCATTTTTTCCAGTTGAAAATCATTTGGTTCGGAAGAAGCCTTACGCATGGTTCTAAGTTCAGAAAGGCAATTGACCAGACGGAACATGAACAGGAGTGTTCCCAAAAACCAGATATTGACCAGAAGGGGTAATTGGATCTCAATCCAATTCACCAGATTTTGAATGCTGCTTTCGAGGCTTAATTCCCGGGGACCAGCAGACTGATCCAGGAAAACCACCTGAAATGCATTCAGATTTTGAGCGGAAACAGGATTGAAAAGGGAGTATTCATAAAAGAAAGTCCCGACCGCAACGATCAAACTCAAGCCCATTCCGCCAAGCGCCAACTTGTACTTGAAGTCAGGACTTTTGCTCTGTACGATCCGAAGCGCGATCCATAGTAAACCAGCTATTAAAATGAGTTGCCAGACAGAATGCACCAGGGTCCAGCCCAGCGCATACAAAAGGTTTTCAGGAATCCAGTCGTTCAAAAGTTTCATTTTGCGTTGTTTTCAAGTTGGTCTAAAAATGCGCGAATCTCATCCAGTTCGACCTTTGAAGGATTTTCCTGTCCCAGGGCCTGCATCACCAGCTTTTGCGCGGAGCCGCCAAAGGCTGTAGTCACCAGATTTTTCAAAAGCGATTTCTGAGTCTCTTTTTGGTTGGTGGCAGGTCTGTATATATGTGATCTGTTTTCTTCATCCCTGCTCACCATTCCCTTTGCATGCATGATTTGCATGATCTTAAGCGTAGTGGTATAGCCTGTGTCTTTGGTCTCAGAGAGTCGCTCGTGAATCTGTCTCACGCTTGCTTCTTTCAGTTCCCAGAGAAGGGAAAGAATCTCTAATTCTGCTTCGGTTGGTTTGCTCATGGGAGGTTGTACGATTACTTTCGTATCAAAGTTATACGAAGAGCATCGTAATTTCAAAA
>JAKFCY010000005.1:0-1604 GCA_036676395.1 Bdellovibrio sp. | reverse complement strand
TTATTCTCTAAGCGCTCATGAAGATAAACTCGTCTCTTTTTGATGTAAACCATCGAGCTAAGAGCTCCCCAAACGCTTTAAAAAGCGTCATATGGTCCCATGAGCCGCAAAAACTTCGTCAGCGAGAATGGATTTTTTTTAAGACCTGAAAAACACTCAGGATTTCTCATATCCAAAAGACTTAACATAAAGGGGACAGATTTATTTTCATGGCGTGAAAAATAAATCTGTCCCCTTTTGGCTATAATGTGGCTCTCTTTGAGCGACAACGTGCTGGCTATGCTGCACAAGAGATAAATGCAGCTCAACCAATAGGAAGCGCTCTGAAAGAGGATCCAATGCACAGAGCACCTAGCTATGTCGTTGATCAGATACCTGCAAAGGGAAGAGTATTTCCGCTCAAGGGCGGAGATGGAACAAATAACACGCTCACACAAATGGAGGGAACAATGAATAATAAACGTGGCGTTTTCGAATGGATTGTAAATTCAAAGCTAGAGCTAACTCACCAACGATTCATCCCAGATGGAAAAATAACTGGTACACCAAACCAAATCCCATCAAGACTGCCCAAGTAGATCCAAAATGAAAAATCTTCCGCTCGACGGCCATTACATATACAAAAAAACCCCATGGATGAATTGGAAAGAGCTTCTATATGGATTCGAGCACGGCTTTATAGATGAAAAAGGAGTATCGGAGTACGCCTGTGAAACCCTAACAGAAAAGTCCTCACAAGAAGCAATTGAGCTCGCCTCATTGCTACCTCAAGAAAATTATTTGGCAAGCGACTTGCTCCAATCCCTAGCAGATAAGGACCTCTCACCAGTAACAGACACCACCAAACCTTGGATTTTTTTATTACTTTCTTTTTTACTTGAGCATCAAGAAGACTATGAAGATCCGCTTGAAATAGTTGAAGAGCTGTACGCAGACTTCGACTACCCAGAAGAAATTGCCTCTTTAGTTAGATACATGCCCGCCCCCGAAGGAGTCGAAGGATCCGAAGAGAGGCTATTTGAAAATTGGAAAATCACCTTATCAGCTTATCAAGATTTCTTTGAACAACAGAACAGATCCATTTAATAAGAATCAAAAAAGAGGACAGCTTTATTTTCTATGCACCTGAAAGCAAACCTATCTTACTTTGGCTTTTTATTTGCTGCCAAAATTCGTTCACACAGAAAGGTGACAGATTTATTTTTCTAGCCACCTTTCTAAGCGCTCATAAAAATAAATCTGTCACCTTTTCGAAAGCTTATGACTGAGAGCACCCAGTTTCCAGCGAAAAAGCAAAAAACTGGACAGAACTAAACAAAGCAATTTCCAATGCTTTAAACAGACTAGAAAAATGACTACCCGAGAAAACAATTGGACAGGCTTATTTTCTGCGTGCTCGCAAAAATAAATTCGACTTATTTAATTATTCACAATAAAAAATGCTAGATACAAATAAAAAAATCATAATACCCGGAGAGTCCGCTGTAGTGGTCAACTAATCCCGGACACGACGTTAAGTTTTTCTTCGGCGCGAGCTGGCGCCAGCCCGCCGTTGAATTGATGGGGTCGAACCCAGTTGTACCGATGCATCAAGAAGTGGCTGA
>JAKFCY010000004.1:0-26055 GCA_036676395.1 Bdellovibrio sp. | reverse complement strand
TTTCTTAAGTATGGTTCATCATAGTTAATTTTTTTATTGATGGAAGATTGCCCATGCCCTGGCAAATCAACAGCATAAACAGTATAGTTTTTTGCATAAAATGGGATCATCTCACTAAAAAATTCAATTTGCGTCCTTATTGTATGCATCAAGACAAGTGGCTCACCATGGCCAGTTTTAATGACCCTTAATACTTCACCATCGCTAAGTTCGACAAAAAGCTCTTCACCATTAAACTTTAAGTCTTTTGGTATATTTTCCATTTTATTCTCCATTTTTAGGTTAATTTAAACTGCATTTTTTAATACTCACTTGATATTTTTGGAAGCGGGCTCACTACCTTCCAACACTTATAACGACATTTCTTTTCATCTTAACGGCTTCATGTCTTCTGTTACTTAGCAGTTAAAGAGTGTTTAGGATGAGTCTTAATTGGCATACACAAGAATGCAGTTATCACAGCTAATGCAATATGTATTAAATAGGTGGGTCTAAAGTCTGTTACTGTTAGTTGAGACTTTGCTAAAAAAAGGACGGTTATAGACACTCCTATTACTGTACCTATTTGCCGCATAGCTTGATTGATTGCAGAGCCAACTGCATAATCCTTCGGAGGCAAAGCATAAACTGCCGCAGCTGATAAAGATGGCATCATCAATCCAATAGAAATGCCATTAAGCAGCAATCCTGGCAACCAGTCTTTTAAATAATTAGGATTTGCGTCAGGAATTAATAAAAACCATAAACCGCTTAAAGCATATAAAACTGTACCAGTGACCAATAATGACCGATGGCCTATTTTTGATGCAATTCTTCCTGATAATATTGCAGTAGGAACAACCGCTAAAGGGCCTGGCATAATTGCAGCACCTGCTAATGTTTGATCGAAATGCCAAATGTTTTTCATCCAAAAAAAGAATGAAAAGAACATGATAGAAAATGCAATTGCAAAAGTAATGCCTGCCAGATTTGCGTACATAAATGTTTTGTTTTTAAATAGGCTTAGCTCGAACAGTGGTTCTGGATTAAATTTTGCCCAAGGGATGTAACTTAAAATAATTGCAAAGCCCAGAACAATAATCCCAATGAGCTCTAAATGATTCCAATCAGGCGACTTCATTTCAACAATGCCAAAAGCAATGGCCCCAACACCAATAATCAGCTGGAACATGCCAATCCAATCCATGTGCATTTTGTCTCTGGGCTGAGTAGATTCGTGTAATATTTTTGAGCTTTGCCAAATGCAAAGTAATCCAATGGGTACATTGATGAAAAAGGCCCACTCCCACCCACCGACATCAATAATATAGGACCCTATGCCAGGTCCTAAAGCTGCAGCTAAAGCGCCTACGGCTCCCCATGCACCCATCGCAATCATGCGCTTCTCTTTAGGGAATGCATCAAGTACCAAGGCCAGTGCCGCAGGTGTTAGCAAGCAAGCACCAATTGATTGAAATACTCTTGCTACAATTAACCAAAAAACGCTGGGCGATGCTCCACATGCAAATGAAGCCGAAATAAACAAAAGTGTACCCAGCATAAAGATCTTTTTTCTGCCATATTTGTCTGCTATTCCACCGGCAGGAATTAGCATCGCAGCATATACAATCGAATATCCAGTCATAGCCCAAGATAAATCAGTAGCCTTAGAATTTGGAAAGCTATTTAAAATATTATTGAACCCTGCATAAAGAATGGTGCTATCTAGAGATGCCATAAAAATAGCGATACTGGCAACTGTAAATACCTGCCATGCACTCGGTGCGACTTTTACAGCTGGTACGTATGTTGGGGTTAGTGATTTCATTTGTTTATCACTTTCAGATTATTGATTAAGTACTATAGCCACAGCCCGTAGGATGTGGCTAACTTAACTTTAATGACTTAAGAAAAAGTCTGCTGAGTTAACGAAAGAGTCATGGAACTGAAAGATTGAGCCATGATTAGAATCTGGATATAAAATCAATTGAGCATTACTTAATTGCTTGTATAAAGTAATCGAACCTTCGGTTGGCAGCATCGTGTCATTACTACCAGTTACTACTAATACAGGTTGATGGATGGCTTTGAGTGTCTTGAATTCTGGGTCAGGTGTGCTTGTGAAAACAATGAGTGCCTTACCGTGTGCATCAGCAATTTCTTTACCGCTTTCTGGATCACGGTCTTTCGTTCTTGCATAAACTCTTGATAAAAATTCACTCGCAGCTTTTTTGCCTGCTTCAGATTGCGAGAAGAATAAGTAATCACGTGGGTCGGGTGCATTTGTTCTAGAAAACGCCTCGCCTAAAACTTGCATTAAATTATTACCACCACCTTGATGCGTGGTGCCAGCGAGAATCACTTTATTGACCAAGTCCGGATGTTGAGCCGCTAATTGCTGCGCAATGAAGCCACCCATTGAGAAACCAAGCAAATCAACTTTTTTGTAACCTAATGCTTGAATGAAAGCATAAGCGTCTGATGACATCTGGGAAACATTATCCGCAACAACGCCATTGGTAGCACCAACACCTTTATTATTGAACACTACAACAGTACGAGATTTAGCTAAAGCATTTACAACTGCAGGATCCCAGGCATCCATAGTGCCCGTAAAGTGTTGTAGAAGTATCAAAGGGGTACCGGATTTAGGCCCCAATGTGCGATAAGAAAATTTCACTCCATTAGCCTCTACATATTTAGTAGGTGCTGTTTCTAGTTTGTCCGCTGCTAAAGCTGAGCCTGACTCAACTATTGAAAATGTTGTGGCAACCAAAACTAAAGATTTTAAGAATTTGTTCATTTGTAACTCCTTATCTAATTAATAAAATACCGAACGGTACATAAATGTAATTCAATACATATTGCATTGTCAACACATTTCTGTAACAATTGGTACATTAATTAATAAAGAGATAAATTATGCTAGAAAAAAATAACAAACGAAGAGGCCGTCCACGGGTTTTTGATATGGATGCAGCTTTGGATAAGGTTTTGGAAGTCTTTTGGAAAAGGGGCTATGAGGGTGCTTCTATTGCAGAGCTTACAGAAACTTTAGGCATCAACAAACCAAGCTTATATGCTGCCTTTGGTAATAAAGAAGAGTTATTCAAGAAGGCACTATCAAGGTATGTTGCTGGCCCAGTTGCTTTTATACAAGAGGCAATAAATCAACCTACAGCTTATGAGGTGGCTCAAAGTTTTTTAATCCAGGCCGCAGAATTTTTTACGGACATGAAGCACCCAAAAGGCTGTTTAATTGTACAAGCCGCGCTGTCTGAAAGTGCGGATTCCCTAATGGTTAAAGATTTATTAACCCAATATAGATATTCATATGAGCATCAATTAGCAAGACGTTTTGAGAAAGCAAAAAAAGAAGGCGACTTGCCTGCTGATGCTAACGCCGAAACTTTAGCTAAGTTTCTATCCACCTTGCATCAAGGAATGTCGGTGCAAGTAACCAGCGGGGCATCAAAAAGAGAGCTCATGGAAATCGTCGAGTTCGCTTTAAAAAGTTGGCCTAGGTAAAAATGAGAAACTCTGTGATCAAATTCGTTTTATTAATAGCAATTTTATTAACTAGTGTAATTGTATTTACCAATAGCAATGCAAGCGAGAAGCGAGTGCCTTTTAAAAATTTGTTCGAGCATCCAAAAGATTCTAAATCACGTGCCTCCGTTGGTTATATGCTACATCGAGCCTGGGTTCAGCTTACTAATAAGAAGGCCGATGAAAATAGCATTAAGCAATCATCAGTAAGTGTGGAGCAATTGGAACATGATGACTTTTCTGTGACGTGGCTGGGGCATGCTACGATGTTGATTAAAGCTGGAAAACTGTGGATATTAACCGATCCAGTTTTTAGTCAATATGCCTCACCTACTCCACCGCTAGGGCCTAAACGCTTAGTACCACTTCCGTTGGATATGAAGGATTTACCTCATATTGATATTGTTCTGATCTCGCACGATCATTATGACCATCTTGATTTACAAACTGTAAGAAACCTGGCCAAACAAGAAAATGGCAGTCCATTGTTTTTAACCGGACTAGGTTTGAATTCTTGGTTTAAAAACAATGTCGCTGATGCAAAAGTAGAAGAGCTAAATTGGTGGGACGAAATAAAACTAGGTAATGCAGAGTTTGTATTTGTACCAGCACAACATTCCAGTGGTAGAGCATTTACAAATAAGAACGAAACATTGTGGGGAGGCTGGACAATTGAATACGCTAATAAGAAATTCTATTTTGCGGGCGACACCGCTTATGAAGCAGAGCTGTTTAAACAAATTTCACAAAAAGTTGGTCATATCGATATGGCGGCTTTGCCCATAGGTGCTTACAAACCCCGCAATTTAATGCGTTTCGAACATATGAACCCCAGCGAAGCTGTACAGGCTCACATAGACCTAAAACCAACAAAATCTATTCCAATTCATTGGGGGACATTTCAACTTGGAGATGAAACCTCAGATGAAAATCGGGCAGACTTTGCCTCTGCTATTGCAAATCAATATGTAGAAAATTTCAAAGTAATAGCCATTGGGCAGACGGAAGAAATTGGGATTGAAGTCCAGGATTGCGCTTCAAAGGTGCAATTCAAACAGGCCTCTCGCACTTCTAGTGGTATTTAATGTACCCGTACAAACGAATTATGCTGAATGAAAAGAACTAGGTGGTTGGAAAACGCAGATTTATGCGTGATAGATAGCAAAGTGCAACAAAACATCTTGCACGTGCTGCTAGTCGATTAGATATCCAAACTGACGACACGCGGATATCTAACTTTAAAACCATATTTATATAACGTTATAGACTCGCTTTACTCTTTTATGCTCGTAAAGCCGTGACAAGTTGTCACGGTGTAGGTCCTGGTCCTAAGCAGTGATTTTGTCATGAGAGAAGAGATGTGCTTTATGATTTAATTGAGGGGATGATAAGCCTGATGAACTTCAAAAAGATGTTCTTAGTAGTTAGTACTGTTGAGGAATATCTTAAGCCGCGTTTAAAGAAATAAGCCTATACCTTTCCTATCAATAGGCAATAAAAAACCCGCGGTAGCGGGTTTGTAAGGATTCTCTTTTAAAGAATGAGAAAGATTAAAGCTTAATTCTGGAAATCAGTATTTCTAATTCGGTTCTGTTCGTACAGCACCCGTGCAATTACGCTATTGGGTACGCCATGATTTTTCATCAAAATCACTGCATCGAAACATTCACCTTTTTTGAACAATTGCAGTCCGGTAGTAACAGTTTCTTCTAACGCTTTATTTGAACGATTAATCATATGGCCTCCACATATATTAAAAATGTGATTTGAACCAAAGCATTGATTTAGCGCGAATAACTAATTTAATCCTTCAATTGGAAAAAATCAATAGGGTGAGGATTCAAACAATCTAAGTTGGAATTTAAGGGCAGTATCGAACAAAAACGCGTGGATCTCCAATTCAATAGATGGGCAATAAAAAACCGCCGATTAGTGGTTAGGGTTGTGAGTTACCTGACATTTAGCCTATTCATCATTTGTCTTAATATGTACTCAATGCTGTCTAATCGTTGGTTAAGTTTAGTTATCTACGCTTGATTGTCTTTAGCCGAAACTCCTGGGTCATAATATGGAGCCGTCCAACCTGGCGATAACGTGATTAATTTGTCACGTTTTGGTCACGTTCACCAAATAAAAAAGGCCTAGCAAAAGCTAGACCTTTCTAAATACTGGTGGCCGGGGGCAGAATCGAACTGCCGACACGCGGATTTTCAACTGTAAAAATCATTATTTATATAGCGTTATAGGCTCGCTCTCACTCGTATATGCTCGTTAAAGCGTGACAAAAGTGTCACGTTGCAATGTCGGAATTCGGCCCAAAGCGGTCATTCAAATTAATAGAAACTCTCTTCACTGTACATAAAAATATACTGGCATTTCTATTGGGTTGTGTCTGTATGTGCGATTAATTACTATAAGGGCAGAGCAATAACTAACTTCAAAAGTTAATAATAAAAAAACATGTCCAGGCTAGCTCACTTAATGTTATACCAATATGCAAAAAGTAATTCCACCTATGCAATAAGTCACCTCAATTGCACTCAAAAGGCTAGCAAATGATGCGATGCACAGTTTACTTATTCTTAGCGTTACTATCTTTTGATAGCCTTGCTGATACTACTTATGAGGAAGCTTTGCAAACTGGAGTGTATGAGTCTTACAGTTCTGAAAAAAGCTACCACCCTTTTGCGCAGTTGAGTAAAAGTGAAGGTGTAAAGTATGAAAGAATGCCATTAGATTTACTTCAAGCTTTTAGACAATTAGAGCTTGCCAAACAGCTCAATCAATATTCGCAAAGTAAAAAAATTCATACAGTCCTTCATGAAGACAAAACATTGAAATATAAGGCAGTTCATGAAGTTGACGCAATTAGTGTTACTACTACCTATTTAGCAAACAATCAGGAACATTCAAAAATTTGGTTTTATAAACCATCAACGCCCTCCATTAGTTATGAATTAGAGAAAAATCAAGCAATCAAAGTGTTTTGGCCATCTGGCAAATTGCAAAGTCAGGAGTATTTCTGCTCTGGTGTGCCTGTTGGCTATACCAAATATTTTAATGAAGATGGAAAGCTATATGGCGTGATTGATTGGACGCAAAGTGATTACGAGATTCCAACAAACAAGATGTACCCAATGTCCTCTTTTTTCTTATCCGGATACATTTACTTAAGTGTCGATAAATCACTTGTTTTTACTGAAAGACTTTCAACTTTAGGCCGGAATGCTCATCGTCCTGAATCTTTAAGAGAGTTAGATGTTATTCCTTTTGCTGAAACATATCAGCGCTATAAGCTTGGAATGCGACATTTGCGACCATTGGACAATCATACTGAGCAAGTGCTTAAATGCCCTTGGCTGGACGAAGCGATGTCCTATTCCAATGAAGATCCGCGATTCGCGCTGCCCGCTCCTAAGCCAATCACAGAGATAGAGTTAGCAAATGACCTAAGAACCCAATATGAAGCATGTATTTTTAAGCCCAATGTTGACTGCTTGAGTGACTTTGCGTTCAAACAAACCGCCAATGGCGGAGTCCATACTTTTTATAAAGTACGTAGATTATTTACGGCTCTCGGCAAAAAAGGGGAGTTAAATCATACTCTACAAAACATGCGAGAACGTGGAATAGATCCCTATGGCTTGGATTTCGAAAAGAAAGTAAATAAACAAAGTGATGTATTCCTCAAAGTTAGGGCGGAAGCGCGAGAGGAAATTAAACAAGCTGAAATTGCTCTAAACAATGCAGCACTAGTAAAAGCTTTACGTAAGCCCGTTTATGTTGAGCCACTGAATACGGATTTGAGCACTGTAATTGAGATAAATGATTACAATGATGGAGCTGATCGTGAAACCTATTTACTAGCTTTAGCAAGCGCCTCTGAAGTTTATGCAGATACCAAGCAAACTGCCAAAGCTATTCAATTACTAAAAATACTAGAGCTGTACACTCCTAGCAAAAAGCTTCATGGCTCAGATAGTGATCTTATGAGAATCAATAATATTAGGGCAGAAATGGCGATTGCTTATTCGCGTATGGGAAACACAGCTTTTGCTAAAAGACAGTTGGATTTAATTGAATACCGAGACCAACCTATCATACATGGCACTTATTTTAGTGCGTATGCTTATGCTAACTCGGCTTTACATATGTGTAGAAATGGTGATTTGCAAACAGGTAGAGATTTCCTATCTAGTGCCATATCAATGCAAAAAAATAATCGGTTGCAAATATCAGAAACTCTGAAATTGGCAATCGATGAATGTAGATATCCTTTTGATCTTAAACGTATAGTAGGCGGCAATTATAACAATCCTTATGGGCGCGAGGGCTTTGCAGGCTATCCGCAAATGTGGCTTAGTTACGAATTGCATTACAAAGGGAGTTTGCCAACTCTGCCAATTGATTTTATTGAGAAGCAACGAAAAGAATCTGAGGCTAAAGAGGGCACCAATAAAAGCTGGATTAATCAGAACTATTATTCTCAAAAAATAAATAGTTTGTTTGCTAGTGGACAGATTAAAGAAGCAAAGCAAGCTGCGGATGAGTATGAACGCTTTGTGCAAGCAGGTAGCTGGTATAAATTTTCTCCAAGCGTTTATACCAAAGTGGGACGGTTACGTGCAAAATATGGTGATTGTGAAGGTGCATTAAATAGTTTCAACAATGCAGTAAAATCTTTGCAGCTTAATAAAATGAATGTAAATAATTCATTTGTAATCAGGCATCCGCATTACACATTACTACCTTACATTGCGCAGGGAATGGCCTACTGTGGGGCGAGTGTGGAGGATGTTCAGAAACTGCAAATTGACTTTGATTACAGTGCGCCGGCAGAAAGCATACAAAACAATCGTCGTGCAGATGCGATTGAAATTGAGATGGCTATCAATGAGGCTGATCGAGGCAACCTGAAAGCAGCAACTAACATTCTTAATAATTTAAACCCTTCAGATTTGAGAATTAATGCTTTAGTGACTATTGCTGAAAAAGATTCAAAAAAACAAAGGGAAATGAAACCTATATTGCTTAAAGAACTTAACGCCTTCAATCAATATTTTGGTACCCAGCATGGCGCAAAAGAACAAAGAAGAGCAATAGGCGGCTTTTTAGAAATTCTAGATATGTATGTTGATCAGGGCGATAAGCAATTGCCCATCTATTTGACTGAATTAGCAAAACACGTTGAAATAATTCCGCAAGCGCAATTTAAAGCTAGGGCGATGTGTCACTTAGGGTATTTGGCAGATAAAAAACAGGTTAGTTTAGATAAAGATTACTTTAATCTAGGAAAAAAGGTCTCTGAAGATTTGTCGTGGGCTTATGGCTCCCCCGCTGGAAGCTGTGCTTATTGGTTGAAAAAAGCTGGGCGTGTTAATGAGGCTCAATCATTGTTAGATACTAATATGGCGGCATTTAGAGCTTATAAAACAGACCCCAACAATCCAAATAACTGGCGAAAATATGCGAAAGGTGAAGATTTAGCGAATGCAGCTTTCGTTTATTGGGAATATGAGCATGGTGAAATGCCAAGTAAATATGATGAGGTGCTAAGTTATTATCAAGATTCAACAGGGTTGATAGAAGCTTATTAGATATTGCCTAATGCTCAGACTGTGCAAATTGAAGTTTGTCCCATATGTATCATTCGAAGTTGATGTCTCCGCTTTCGGCCCAAAGCTGACATTCACCTCATTTAAAATCCTAGTATTTTCAGTAGTGGTTTCTATTATTTGTATTAAGTATGATTGTCCATAACAATCATATAAGAACATTTTAAGAATAAAAAATATGTCTAGAACAATATTGTGCTTTTTGTTTGCTACCGGGCTAATTTATGCTCATTCTTTAAAAGCCCAACAATCCTCAATTGAAGAGTTTAATAAGACTTTTCCACCCAGTGCTGAGGTTGCGAGTGCCCTAGAAAGGGTTGACGCTATTATTCCAGCAGAAGATAACTATTTAAAATTATTCAAAAATCGTTATGAGTCAAAACTAGAAATTAGAGTATTAACTTGCGTGAAATTTGTATCAAAGGAAGAAATTGATCCAAAAAAGATCGCGGCATTAACTGTTCTGCGCAACAACTGCCTTGAAGAGCAGGATGAGCAATTACTTCAACTTATTGGAATATCCCTCGTAAGTTTTCGCTCTATGCAACCACCATTGAGGCCTATGGTTAAACTTGGTTCACCATCTTTCATACCAAACTCCGAAGGTATGCAGGTTTTTACTGGAATAGCTGCTTCTAAGTCTGGAGTGGCGGTACTCAGATATACACGTGGAGAATATGTTTCCTATGAAATTCCTAGTGGTAAGCAAATAGCCCATCTACCTGTAATGCCAAATGCATCTGACCACACCGCTGTACTTTCTCCTAATGGAAGAATGATTGTGATAAGAAATGGAGGCTTACTTAGCTTTGTCGATAATGAAACAGGACAAGTGTTGTGGGGAGCCAGAAAATTTGGTGATTTTTACGCTTGGTTTCCAGAAATGCAAGCAGCTTTAGTAAATAGAACAATTAATGGAGAAAGTAAATTATGGTTGTTAGATTTCAAAACGGGAGAGATTGCACCTTATTCCATTCCATATAATGGCCAGACTTGGGCTTTGCAAATTAGTGAGTCACCCTCACGCTTTTTAATAGGGTCGCGATCACATGAAGATTTTTCTCTAGTTGAGAATATCCGCATATCGACTGGAGTAGTAGGTAAAATCGTTAAGGATTATAAGTTAGTAAATAGTAGAATTACCTATGACAATCCTATTTTAATGGAAAATGGCAAATCTATTTTTTTTAGGTCTTTCTTAGAACCTAAAAATGATTTTTTTACACTATTTAACCTAAATTCAGGTAAAGAAAAACAATTTGATACAGGTGGCTTTTTAAATAAAAATAACTACGCGAAACTAAGTGAAGAAGCGCTTTTGGTCACATCCCATGACGGCATAGGCTACTCAACTAATAACCTTCCAAATCCGTGGGTATTTAATTTAAATAATTTAACATTATCACCCATTGAAGCGGATGAGTTCTGGGGTATTGTATCTCCTCTCGATGGTCGCAAAGGCTTTATGCGACGCGTCCACAAAGGAATGTGGATTGGTGATGAGGTTAAAATAGGAAAACCACTATCATTAGAATCTGTGCTTGTTACGGATAGAGTAAAAAAAGAATTGACTGAGTTGGAAAAAAAAGCTGATTACAAGAATGATAAACAAGGCAGTCTGGCTGGATTTGAAACGCAAATAGCAGAAAAAAGAGCTGGATTGATAGGAAATATTCCAAGCAACGCTCAAGTTCAAGCCATTGGTGTCTATCAAGGTAAGCATGATGGTACGAACCGTATCGTGAATGTAACTGTGAAGAAAACACGTAATCCAATAGTTTTAATGTTGAGCTCATATGAGTCTCTTAGCTGGAATTTAGCTATAGAGCCGAGTGCAAAATTAATTGCGGTGATAGTGACTAGTTATGAAGGCTCAAAAATTACTGGTGCAGGTAACACTAAAGTCATAGTAAGGAGAGGCAACTACGCTAATTGGGCTTTTGAAAAAAATACACCTGAATACACAACTCTAAATAATGATGCATTTTTGTGGGCAGGTAGGCCTATCAGTAAGTTTCAAGGTGAATATGAGGGCGATACATTTTCAGTTGGTGATTGAAGGAAACGAATAATCTAATTCTCAAATTTGACAGAATTGGTGAGCTAATGATAGCTCGAACGACTGCTTTGGGCCGAAAGCAGACTTTGTCACGCTAATATCTTAACTTATTGATAACTAAACTAATTTATCGGGTTTTCAACTGTAAAAAATCATCATTTATATAGCGTTATAGACTCGTCCTCACTCGTTTATACCCGTTAGAGCATGACAAAATTGTCACGTTGCTAAGATTGCTTCTACCCTTACTGAAGTTTGCTTTCAAATAACTACCTAGCATTTCTATTTGGTTGCGTCCGTACTTGCTATTAATTACTATGTGGACGGAACTAAGTATCCTAACTATAAAAAAACCAAATAAATATGAATATTAATATTAAAAATAATAAAAAATTAACCCTTGTTTTAGCAATAGTATTAACGGTAATAGCTATTTTTTTGGTAAAAAAGGAATTTTTTACTGAGCTTAATAAACCACAAACACCCCAAAAATTATCAGGGAAAAATAGCATTAAATCCATGAAAATAAACCAAGGTAGTGAAAATTATGATGTTGAAGTTACATATTATTTTAATGGGTTACCAAAAAATACCTTGATTGCAGTGTTAACAAATGACGACAAATCTCAAGGGATGAGTTCTGGTCTGTCTTCACAAGAAGCTAAAATTGGTCTTAATACTGTAAAGCTGGAAGTTCGCAGACCTATAACTCCAATGAGCCCAGCAATCTCAACAAAAGTAATTGCAAACCTTGGTTACCCAAATATAGAAGCGTCATTAGTTGAAAACTTCACTATTGAATGGCCTGATCTATTTTCTTACCATCAAGCAAAAGAATTAAAAAAGAAATCGCCGGATGAGCTTTATAAATTGGCAGTTCAATATATTGACAGTGAGAATGCTAGTAATCTAGGTTTAGCAAAAAGTTATTTAGAAAAAATTGTTATCAAGAATCCGCTATATGTAGACGCGTATCCGGAGTTTGCACGAATTGTAATGAGAAATAATTGGAGTATGGAAGGCTTGAGCCAAGCTGAACAACATCTTAATACTGGATTAGCTATTAATAAAAATCATGTTAATTCACACATATTACTAGGCTATGTTTACACTAATCAGGACAAATTAAAAGCTGCTGAAGATGAGTTTATGGAGGCTCAAAAGATTGGTACGGATAACTTATGGTTGTGGACTAATTGGGGTGATTTATGGATGCGAAAGAAAAACTTAGATAAAGCAGCGGAAATGTATCAGAAAGCTATAGCCAGTGAGCGAACTACAAATTCATATGACAGAGCTAGATTAGAGGCTTACAAAAATTTAACCAAAATATACATATCTGAAAATGATCTCGTGAGCGCTAATAAATTACTCGCTCAACGTGAAAATGAGTATCAGATATACCCATGTTTTTATAGTGAGCATGCAAAATTTGAAATTAATCATCAATTTAATATAGATAATGCGATTGAACTTGCACAAACCGCTATTGATAAAGGATGTAAAACTGACTTTTCAAGAAACACTTTAGGCATTGCATATTATTTAGCTTGGAACAAATCAGATGCGGAGAGAAAAAACGCATATATAGGTTTAGCTAGAACGTTCTTTCCTGAAGGACCACAGCTGTATCTAGAACTGTCAAAGAATAAAAATACCTTAGGCGCTCTTAAATCCCTTGTAAAAATTAAAAATAATATTGATTCCAAAAGTCCAGAAAACCACACAGCATTATCAATAGCGCTTATGAATAATGATTTCATTTCAGCTAAGCGATTAATCAATTTAGGAGCTAGCCTTACAGAAAGGGTAGGTAGGGAAAATTTTCCAATAGCATTCATACCCATTTTTAATCAGTCAACTGAAGGTATGTTAGTTATATTGAGTTCCACTATAAAAATTAATGAAATTAAATATAACGGACAATCAGCTCTCGATTTTGCGAAAAACTTTTCAAACCAAGAAGTCATACGGATGCTAGAGGTGCAGATTAATTTAACAACTTAAGTTAATCAATAAAAAAAATGAATAATTTTCTTCGACTTTCAATGTGGGCTGTATTTTTATCATTGGCAGCTTGTAATCAGTTACCAGTGAAAACCAATCAGTCGCCCATAATTAAAACTAGTTTATGGCAAGTTCAAGATGGGGGTTCAATAAAAGTTAATGACTCTCCTACCTTTTTTGCTGATACCAGAATCTTTCTCACTGAAAAAAGCAAGGACGTGTGCTTAGTTTACAACAGTTATTTAGGGGGCAAATTGAGTGGATCAACTTTGTACCAAGGCACTATTTCGCGTGGGAAAGTTGAGGTTTTTGAGAAGAGAACTTTATATGGTTCAGGAGGAAGAGCGTGGACAAATGTGGAGCCAATCGAAATTTTAGTTGGAACCAATTATTTGGCTATACGGTTTGAAGATTCTACTAATCCCGATAATGCTAATTTGCAAATACTAAAAAAATTGAATCTCCCAATATTGCAATATAACATTGATGAGGTTGCCGCAGCACCAGAAGTAAATGTAATTACAGAATGTGAAAACCTATTGCAAATAAAAATAAGTGATATTCAATAAAACAATAAATTACTGCAAAGTCTACTATGTCGAATTATAGACATGTCACGTGAGCAGTCTAACTTATTGATACATAATTCAATTTATCGGATTTTCAACTGTAAAAATCATCATTAATATAGCGTTATAGGCTCGCCCTCGCTCGTTTATACTCGTTTAAGCGTGCCAAAATTGTCACGTTGTTAAGAGTGCTTTCGGCTCAAAACAGCGCATATGTAATTACATTCCTACGTCGTTAAGAGTATAGTCAAATTACTAATCAAGTGCTTGTAAATTACATTACTGTTTGGAGTGCTTATGAAACACGCAAAAAAAGCTGTATTAGCCATCATTGCAGTAGCTACAGTAGGTATTGGTGCAGTAAATGCTGATGGCTTCAATCCTAGGAAAGCTGTGGCTTTCTACAGTGGACATACTCATGATGAGACTGGAACGAGTGGAGCACCCTCACATGGAGGCGGTTTAGATAGTTATGGGTGTCACAATAAATCAGTTCCATACCATTGCCACTAAAAGCCTACACTTAGTTTTAATTCTTGATAGCAACAAAATCGAATGAATTATGCATAAACCACAAATTACAATATCTGCAATCCTACTAATACTGTCAATGTCAGGATGTGTAGCCGTCAAATATAA
Source organism: Bdellovibrio sp. (assembly GCA_036676395.1). Taxonomy (GTDB): domain Bacteria; phylum Bdellovibrionota; class Bdellovibrionia; order Bdellovibrionales; family Bdellovibrionaceae; genus Pseudobdellovibrio. Next base: position 11,638 of record JAKFCY010000004.1, on the reverse strand, counting down.
TGGCTCAGATACTAAAGCAACGCTCATAGACAGGCCAGAAATTGGCAAAGTTGAGGTTGCATCAATAGGTGATCCATTGCTAGAAAAAGGCGTCGTAGTTGAAGAAAAGGTATTAGAAGTATATGAAAAGATGGGTGGATTTAACTACACAATTCCGCCCCTTAAATATCCGCAAATCGGTTTTGATGAAAGAAATGATTTCTATAGTGCACAGGGCGTTACAAAAAATCCTCTTTCAGATCCATTTGATGCCTTGAGCGTTAGCAAGTCAGCTACCAATGAACTGTGTGTGATTACAACATTCGGGAACCCAGTTTGTTATCAAGGCAATTTCAAAAGAACAACTAAAATTTCTGAGAGAGGTACAAGCTTTCAACAAACACTTTTATATAGTGGAAGAGTAGGCGATAAGTTAAAAATTAGTTACAGAGAGTTTAGTAATAATTCAGCGCGACCTGCATTTAATAATGATGTCGAATACGATTTCAGCACCTCAAAAACTATTGCTTACAAAGGCGCTATGTTGGAAGTTATTAGCGCTGATAACACTAGTATTACTTATAAAGTAATTCGAAACTTTAAGTAATTGTGGACCTCACCCGTAAGCATGGCGATTAATTTCAACTGCCAAAGGTGCATCAACGATCATTCAATTATTAATATGCGGACCCATGGGTCTCTATATTAACTGTTAGGCATTAATAATGAATTCTCATATCGTTGAAATAGAGTCATTCCACGATAACTATATTCACGCTATGGCGTTCACGGACGAAAACTTCTCATCTGACTTTGAACTGGATATAGACCATATTAAAGAGTGGCTGTTTGACGAAACACCGTGCAACTTTGTTATTGCACCAGCTAGACTAAGTTTTAAAAATGTTAGCTCTTTGTGTATTTCAATAAACCGAGAAGGTTTTACCATGAATGCTTATCTAGGCTGCATTCTTGAAATAAAGCTTACACACCTACAGAATTTGCGAGCAATGTACGAAATAATTATGGTGGGTGATGAGTCTATTAAATTTGAGGCTGAAAGTTCACTACTGCAATACACGGGGGATGAAATAAAAACTACAGTTCAGTATCTTTCAAAATCAGAAAGAGAAACGCCTAACCGTCATTCAAGCGGGACGCCTAAAGGCGCTCCTTAATTCAAATTGTAAAAATCATCATTTATATAGCGTTATAGACTCGCCCTAACTCGTTTATACTCGTTAAAGCATGCCAAAACTGTCACGTTGTCACTGCAAAAAAATCTGCTATTCCTTTGAGTTCCGTTCTCAAATCATGCTGCCTATGCAGAAATGGAGAACATGAAAAAATAAGAGAGTCTTGGTTACCGACTCTAGTAGTTAATTTTTTTGCCGTTCCATACTTATCAATCAATTTCATATAGATGAATCTATATAGACTAGTGATTAGTAATTTACCTGGAAAGTATTTAACGAATTCGCGTTCTGTAATATTGTTAAATTGGTCGCTTTTTTCAATTTCTTCAGTTGGGACTGAATTGTCATAAAGGTGGTTTAGAAAATCCGAAATTTTAATTTCACAAATTTCCCAAGAATTGATCATATTCAAATCAACTTTTGACCATTTCTTTTTGTTGTAAATATTTTTTTGATAAAAATGCAGTGACTTTAATAAGAAAAATAACCTTCTGTGCAAATGATTTATCCAATCAGATAAATTAAACCAAGCTCGTACATTTGCTTCAGTATCATTAACAACATTCGCAATAAGTGCACTCAATACAGTATTGCAAAACATAAAGTTTTCTATTGAGTATCTTGATAAAACCACTACTCTATTGTCAGAAGTTAAGGCTTCCTTATTGAAGTCAGAGTCTGCAATCGCCATGAAATTACGATTAGGATTACTTTTTAAAAGTGCTTCAATATTTTTTCGACCACCAACAAAAATAGGTTCAAAGTCGAAGTCTTGAGAGATGAGTGCTCTTATGGTTTGCTCATATTTAGGAACATCCTCTTCACCTTCTACAACGATGTATTTAGTTTTTTTGTCCATTATTATTCTTCTGATATTTTCTTCTGGACTAAATTTCAGCTCGTCAGACCTTTTCATTTTACTGAGCTTTCCAAGTCAATCATTTTCGCACTGTCAGGAATAATTGCAGGTGAATGTGTAGCAACAATAATTTGTATACTCGGAGATAAAGACTGAATTGCAGGAATTATCTTTCTTTGCCATTCTAAATGTAGAGATAACTCTGGTTCATCCGCAACAAATACAGCACCTTGTTCTGGCGATAAAGCCACCCTCCCAAGTAACGCTATCATGTGTTTTTCCCCTGAAGACAAGTCCGCAAGTTTTATTTCCCTACCATTACAATGAATATCAAATCCTCCTGTTGGAGTAAACAAGAATGATTTATTGATTAAGAATTCATTAATCAGCTTAGCTGTTTCTGTAAATGGTTTAAGAAGCTCTTCTTTTTTTGCTTGGATATTTTCAACATCCTCTAATACGTCAAAAAATCTTTCATAAATAGGATTTAAAGCCCTGTATTTTGACGCCTCAATAGAATAGCTATCGGATATCTCTTTTAGCAGCTTATCTTTGTTTTTAACTTCTGAAGTCGTATTGAATAACTGATTGTAATCATCTCTTAGCGTATTAAGCTTATTGATGTTAACTTCCATAATTTCGAAGTGTTGGCTCAATGCAGTATCAGAAATTTTGAGATTAGCAGATTGTAATTTCGTTTGAAATTGTTCGTAGACAGGTTTTGTAAATTTTGATTTAAGACTAATATTTTGCTTCGAGTATTTATTAGCAAATTGCTGATTAATCAACATTTTTTCTAAGATTGTATCTTTTAACCCATCTAGATTTTTGTTAATCTCCTTTTGGGTTTCTGCATATTTTTGCTTAAAATTAGCTTCTAATTTAAGAAGCATTCTTCTGCTAGGATCTAAAAAATCCTCCATGTCTTCTTGTGGTATGTGCCTAACGCGCATTGCTTGACTGAGTAAATAATCACTATCATATATTTCGCTATCGTGAAGTCGACTCAAAGGTACGTATGTTGTTGAGACGTGAACTTTTATTCTTTCTAAAACTTTCTGTTTCTTTATCTCTTCCGCCCTTGAAACTTCTTTTCTAGATATATCTGGAAAAATAAATTCTGCAGCTTCGTCTTTTTCTGAATCTACAAATTCTGGAAAAAAACGATATGCAACACCATTTGCCATTTTGGTAACTTCAAAAAAAGGACGAGCTTTCTTTTTGCCGGTATGTGCTATTGAAACTATTACGCTAGTAAAAGCTAAAGTTGATAACTTGAAAGCATCACAAAATAAAGAAGCTACTAATAGATTAATTACAGTAGTTTTACCTGAACCATTTACGCCAAACAGACAGTTAACTTTCTCATCAAAATCTAACGACAAATTAGTTTTTTCATTGAAGAGGGACTTAACACTTAATTTTCTTATATAGTTATCCATTATTCTAGGTTCATTAAAATGAGAATATGGCAATATTAGTCGATTATTTATCTGTGTGGGATATTAGCAACAGATGGGCGGGGTACGATCCTAGGAAATTTTATCTTCGTATGCCTCTAAAAGCTGAAGACATTGCTAGAACTTTGATTGACGCTATACACAAAGCTGAACTTTATTGTGAGTCTATTTCTTTGGAAAAAAGAAAATATCAGAAAGACGAAGCCAAATTATCTTTCTATTATTGGGTTGACGATTTTTTCTCAACGACTTCTGGAAATTCTATAAGTACAGACCTTTTGAAATGGGCTGCTATTAATCGCTATGATTTCAAACAGTGGTGTGAAAGGATGAATGCACCCCTTCCCGAATTTTGGTTTCCAAAAGATTGGCATATGGAGTATCAACTTAGTGAAAATGAATTCCCTCCTGGGCATAGCTACATGTTTAGAGATTTGTCAGAAGAAGCTAAGCAGGAATATATAGAAAACTTAAATGTCGATGAGACTAATAACGTAAAGACGTCAGATAATTTAAGATATGTTCAAAAAGCTAAAATTGCATGCCAGCAGATAGCTATGCAGCTTTGGAAACTAGATCAAACAACAACCATTGCCGATATGGTCAAGAAAAATGAAGTCCAAGAATTAGGTGATGGTCAGCGTTACTCAAAAGATGTCGTACGTAGATGGCTAAAGGAAGTTGCACCTAAAGAAGTCTCTGCCAGAGTAGGACGTCCCTCTAAGAAAAATAGTACCGAACAATAATCTCTAATAATTCGTTTTCCTAGATTTTAAGCCGCTCAAAAATACTACGCATGCTCACCGTAGTATTTAATTCCCTAGCGCCCAATTTTAATTAATTAAAAATCCGAAGATTCGGACTCCATCAACTAACGGAGTTCGAAAATGACAGAGCCGTCAAACAATACACTTTCAACCGATACACGGGAACCCGCCAGCACTGCGCAGCAGGCGGACGGTGACCGCGAAGCGGTAGCGGTGCCTAGTAACACAGCTACTAATAACAGCATAAATAAAGAAAATACAGATAATGGAGCTGTTAAGTTCTTACGATGGGGAGTTGATAGTCTCTATCTTTCCTATCAAGGCGAACTGTATCCCCAAATCAATGAGCAGTTAATCAATCTCAAACGCTTAGCACAATCAGACAAAGAATCAGAACAAGCTAAAGCTCAATTCAAAATAGGTGACCACCTGTTTGAAGTAAAAGACAAAGGCACTTCAATGTTTAACTACGTACTTGAGGACAATGCCTTTCGCATTCAGTTATCCCGTCCAGGCAAATCCGTGCCTATGGCCTATGTAAAGCTCTCAAGTGAATACTTAACCTATCTGACTCCAACTGAAGCAGAAAAACATCTCTCAGACGTGCTATCGAAGCTTGGTGCCATTGAATCAACGGCGAATGTCAGTCGTATTGATCTGTTTGTCGATTTCGTTTCCGATCAAAATATGGAAGCCTGGAACCGTGAAGCCTGGGTCACGCATGCAGCGAGTGTTAATGCTTATGCTATCGATAATAAATTCACTGGCTGGTCTATTGGTTTAGGAAGTGTCATGGCTGGTCGTTTATATGACAAGCTCAATGAGATCATTAAAAGTGGTAAAGGTTATCTAATTCCACTATGGCAAAAAGCTGGCTGGAATGCAGGAGAACCAATATGGCGTTTAGAGTTTGAGTTTAAGCGTCAATTCCTCATTCAAAAAGATGTCGCAAAGCTCACGGAAGCATTAGCCAATCTAAACGGGCTATGGTCTTACGCTACTACCGAATGGCTCAAACTTACTATCCCTAATCCTGATGACAAAACCCGTTCACGCTGGGCAATTCATCCGCTATGGTCTGCATTAGCCACGCTTGATTGGGAAACGCCCGGGGGTGAACTTAAGCAACGCTTCTCGAATGAGAGGACGCCTAAAGATAGTGACGCCCTTAATCGTGCTTTCAGTGGGGTGACGTCTTGGATGGCCGCACATGGTCGTAGAGATTATGAAGATTCTATACATTTGTTCTTCATGGCTTTGGATCATTACATCAATAACAAGGCAATGGATTTAGGCCAAAGCTTTGAAGAATTGGTGAGCTCTAAAGTTGATTTAAAAGCCAGGGCATTCAATACGCTAGACAACAATGAGCCGAATGATTTTGATATAGATGAAGCCGCTGAAGCCTATCGCAAAGCATCCGACGGTGAATAACAATGAAAGAGAACGACTTGCCCTTGCCGTGTGTTCGTTGTCTTTCTAAAGAAGAGGCTGCGTGTTACCTGGGCATAGGTGTCACGCTCCTGACTGAACTTGAAATTCCAGTGGTGAAGTTTGGTCGCCGTCTGGTATATGACAAAGTTGACTTGGATCTTTGGTTAGAGGAATATAAACAGCACGAGAGAGGGCGAGCCGGAAAGGAAACAAAATGGCTCGTGAAACCGGAATCTACAAAAGAGAGGATTCCCCTTATTGGTGGATCAGTGCAACACTCTCGAACGGCAAAAGAGTACGCCAAAGTTCTGGGACTGAAACCCGAGAAGAAGCTGAAGCTTATTTAGCTAAAATAAAGCTAGATGCATATAAATCAATTCATTTCGGAATTAAGCCCCATCGCTCATGGCAAGAAGCTGTTGTAAGGTATCTCGAAATTAAAGCAAGGCTCAAAAGTTATCGTGATGTGAAACGGATATGTGAGAACTTACATCCTTATTTAGGTGACTTAATGCTCAATCAAATTAATGGCGACGTTGTTTGGTTGGTCATCGAAAAAGAACTTAAAAAAGGGAATATGCCAGCAACCGTTAATCGATATTTAGCCGTCTTACGCGGCTTATTGCGTATGGCACGTGATGAATGGCGGTGGATAGATCATATCCCTAAAATTCGCATGTTAACGGGCGAAGTTGAGCGTGATCGATGGTTGACTAAAGAAGAGGCGGACAAGTTGTTAGCCGTATGTCCAGACCATTTAGCGGCTGTTGTGAAGTTTGCTTTAGCGACAGGATGCCGCGCTCGGGAAATATTGGGCTTGGAATGGAATAGAGTCGATTTAAATAGAAATACTGCTTGGCTAAACCAAACTAAGAACGGTACACCGAGAGGGGTTCCATTAAATAAAAGTGCAGTTGCAGTTCTTACAGATCAAGTTGGGAAGCACCCGAAATTCTGTTTTACTTATAACAGTGAACCGATTCGTTACAACATCTCGAATCATGCTTGGATCACTGCACTTAAGAAAGCGGAACTAGAGGATTTTAGATTCCATGACTTACGTCACACCTGGGCTTCTTGGCATCGTCAAGCTGGAACAAGTTGTGATGAACTGAAAGAACTGGGTGGTTGGAAAACGCGGTCTATGGTTGATCGATATGCAAAGTTTGCAACAGAACATCTTGCACACGCTGCTAGTCGATTAGATATCCAAACCGGCGACAATGTGATTAATTTGTCACGTTTTGGTCACGTTCCACAAATAGAAAAGGCCTAGTAAAAACTAGACCCTTTTAGATGTTGGTGGCCGGGGGCAGAATCGAACTGCCGACACGCGGATTTTCAATCCGCTGCTCTACCGACTGAGCTACCCGGCCTGATTTTTCAATCAGTCTACAAACGTCGGTTTTGTTTGCAAGTCGCGCATTATAGCAAACTTACTGGCGATTCTCCAAAGGATTATTAAAAGAAATTAACCTGAATTTATGTGCTTTCAAATGCGCACATTCAGCCACACGTTGTCATGTAAAATTCCACCATGAAATTTGATATCCCAGCTTTAGACCAAACATTAAAAACGGCCTTGATCGATAAAATCAATCACAAAACCAAGCCGACTGGTGCTTTAGGCCAGCTGGAAAATATTGCCTTACAGCTCGGTTTAATTCAACAAACACTAACTCCTAAATTACAAAATCCTAGCATTTTGGTCTTTGCCGGCGACCATGGTATTGCTCATTCAGGCGTGAGCCCTTACCCTCAAGCGGTTACTGCACAAATGGTATTAAATTTCTTGCAGGGTGGAGCGGCCATTAATGTATTTGCCAGGCAAAATGCAATGGCACTACGGGTTATCGATAGCGGCGTAAATCATCAGTTCGAACCGCACGACAGTTTATTAAATGCCAAAGTGGGCATGGGTACGCGCAATTTCTTGTATGAGCAGGCCATGACGTTGGATGAGTGCGTCATGGCTATTCAACGTGGTGCCGAGATCGTGAGTGCGGAAATTGCGCAAGGTACTAATGTATTCGGCTTCGGGGAAATGGGTATTGCCAATACTTCATCTGCAAGTTGCATTATGAGTGTGATGTGCACCCTACCTATCGAGATATGTGTTGGTCGCGGCACGGGGCTGGATGATACTGGGGTGATTAAAAAAACGACATTACTTGCCCAAGCACTTCAATTACATAATCTGGACAGTGGTGATCCTGCTCATGTATTGGCGACTTTTGGTGGGTTCGAGATTGCTATGATGGTTGGTGCAATGTTACAAGCGGCAGAAAAACGTTGTCTGTTGTTAATCGATGGGTTTATTTCAACGGCGGCATTATTGGTTGCTGTGAAAATGCAGCCTAATATTCTTGCATACTGTATTTTTTCACATTGTTCTGATGAGTCTGGTCACCAACGCATGCTGAAATTCCTGAATGCAAAACCTTTGCTAAATCTTGATTTGCGGCTGGGAGAGGGCACTGGAGCTGCCCTAGCATATCCCTTGATTGCTGGCGCCGTAAATTTTTTAAATGAGATGGCATCGTTCGATTCGGCCAATGTTTCACAGAAATCAGCGTTATGAAGCTGTTTATCAAGCAAGAATGGCAGTATTTCCTCACCGCACTCATGTTTTTTACACGCGTGCCAATTACCTTAAACCATTTTGTGGAGGCCAATTTAAATAAAGCCACTCGCTATTTTCCGCTCATCGGCATTTTGGTAGGGGCATTCGGTGCATTGGTGTTTTGGATAAGCGACCTTTTATTACCTTTAGAAATCGCAGTATTGCTCAGCATGGCAGCTACTATTTTAGTGACAGGCGCATTTCATGAAGATGGACTCGCTGACGCAACTGACGGCTTGGGTGGAGGCTGGACTAAAGAGCAAGTGCTCACTATTATGGTCGATTCGAGGTTGGGTAGTTACGGGGCTATAGGCTTGTTGCTAGTGGTGCTGACCAAATACCAGGCCCTCAGCTATCAGGTGGCTAGCCTGGTGCCTATGACTTTAATTGCAGGGCATGCCCTCAGCCGCCTGTGTGCAGTGCTGGTGATGGCAACGCAAAGCTACGTAAAACCAGAAGGCAAAGCTAAACCTTTAGCAACGCAGTTACAGTTACCAGAATTAATTCTGGCTACTTTTTTTGGTTTATTACCACTGGCATTTATGAAGCTATATGTGTTGTTAGCGTTAGTCCCTGTAGTAATTGTTTGGTGCTGGTTCAGTGCAAAGATTAAACGCAGGATCGGCGGCTATACCGGCGATTGTTTAGGGGCGATGCAGCAACTCACTGAAGTGGCTTTTTATGTAGGTTTGCTAGCGAGTATTTCGCTATGGGTATAAGGCTATGAAAATTACGCTTGTCAGGCATACCTCGTTAGATATTGAAGCGGGTATTTGCTATGGGCAAAGTGACGTTGCGGTATCGCATTTATTTGAGCAAGAGCTGGCGGGATTAAAAAGTAAATTACTTAACCTGCATTTTGATGCTGTTTACTCCAGCCCGCTACTACGCTGCCAAATGCTCGCCGAAGCCTTGTGTCTGGATGCTGACTTGGGATTGACGCGACATACAATTAAAGTAGATGACCGGCTGAAAGAACTACATTTTGGTGATTGGGAATTAAGTGCTTGGGACACAATTCCGCGAGAGGTATTTGATGCCTGGGCACAGGATTATGCCAACTTGGCGCCACCGAATGGTGAAACTTTTACGCAGCTACATATGCGCGCTAAAAGTTTTTTGGATGAAATGTGTGGTCACTCAAAAGGTAAGCATGTGCTCGTTATCACCCATGGCGGGTTGATTCGCGCTTTGATTGCAGAGGTCATGCAGATTCCCTTAAAGCGATTGTTTAGATTGTCGATTGATCATGCCAGCCTTACACAACTGGAGTTTAACGGCGAGATTCCGAGAATCAACTTTGTAAATTTGTAAGGGTTATTTAAGCTGCAGTGGTAAGCCAGCAGCTATAAAATTTACATGTGTAGCAAGTTTGGCAATGGCTTGATTTAACCGGCCTTGCTCATCTTGAAACTCACGGTTGATCTCACCTAAAGGTACGATTCCCATGCCTACTTCATTGCTCACTAAAATAATGGTGCCAGGCACAGTAGGTAATATTTCTAGTAGATTTTCACGTTCTTGTGACCAACTTGAGTTCTTGGGCGGCTTACAGTCTGGGCATATCCATTGCGCAAGCCATAGCGTTAAGCAATCAACAACAATGCACTGCTTTTCATTTGCTGTATCAACCAGTGTTTTAGCCAGGTAGTGTGGTTCCTCAATTAATTTCCAACCGGATGGGCGGCGTTGCTGATGATGCTGAATGCGAGTTTGAAATTCACTATCATAAACTTGCGCAGTGGCAACATACGTAACAGGTAAACCGGAGGTTATGGCTAAATTTTCTGCATACGCACTTTTGCCCGAGCGTGCTCCTCCTAAAACTAAAGTGACATTATTCATTGTTCAGTACCCATTGATTTTCCATGACCATTTCAGACAATGGCTTTTCTTTTGCCCAGGCTTCTTCTACCAACATCGGCTGCGCATAAAATCGATCAACATGACCTAGGCAAAGGATAGCGATGGCTTTTGCGTCGGCGGGGATGTTAAGCAGGCTCCCCAATGCTACAGGATCAAACATGCTGACCCACCCCATGCCTAAGCCCTCAGCGCGTGCGGCCAGCCACAAGTTTTGGATTGCGCAGGCGACTGATGCCATATCCATTTCCGGAAGTGTACGACGTCCGAAAATATGCTGTTCACGTTTATCACAAAGCGCCACCACCAAGAGTTCACTGCACTCCAATATACCTTCCACCTTGAGCCGCATGAATTCAGCCATACGCGTCGTATTTTCATATTCGCCAAGCGCTTGCGCCGTTTTAATGCGCTCTTGCTGTACCAAGTCATAAACCTTATGACGTTGTTGTTGGGAGGTGATGCGAATAAAACGCCATGGCTGCATTAAACCCACACTAGGTGCTCGATGTGCTGCATTGAGCAGCTTGGTCAAAAGCGTTGGCGCAATCTCACCCTTCGCAAAATGCCGCATATCACGGCGTTCGGCAATCGCTCGGTAAACTGCGGCGACTTCTGATTCAGTAAATGCATGATTAGCCATAAAAAACCGCGTTAGGTTTTAACTCTAACGCGGTGCATAAACTCCATTGCCAGTTATGCTACTGAACTAGCTTTTTCGGTTTGAATGTAAAAATATTTCGGCAAAGTTTTTGCCAGCACCCAGAAACCAGCCAAATACATCATAGTGAAGCCTAAGAAGCTTGGCAGATATTCCCAACCATGCTGCATGGACTCTACAATACCTTCGGCAGGAAAGCGGCCAGAAAATAGGTAGTAAGTCTGTGTGGAAATTACAAAAGCCAATACAGTTGCGGAAATACCGATAGCTGCAAACTTAACCACTTGTAAAGGATCATTTTGTTTGCTTAACCAAACGCCTGCTAGCCATAGGGCTGCATAAGTTGGTAGCATGCCCCAGTAGCCAGGCGTTAAGCAAAAGGCTTGAAAGCTATCAATTGCAGCAGCGCCAAAATCAATGGCTGTAGCCAGCACTACAAAGAAAGCAAACCATAAGGCTTTGCGTAAATATAAACCGCCAATTAATAACAAAGCCAAGCTAGCATCTGGCAATGAAACGTTAGTGAGCACATGACTGCCGCGCGTAAGCAACATAAAAAATGTGATGAGCCCTACGATAATCAGGTTTTTATTGGAAAAATTGTTTGAAATCCAAGATGCGTACATATTAAGCCTTTCAAGAAGGCCGCAATTGCGACCTTGTATTGTTGCCATCATAACATTTTGAGATGTGGCTTAAAAGAATCAATTAAAAATCTGCTCTCATACCAACACGCCAAGTACGCACAAAATCGACTGGGTAAAGTGCATCATCAGCTACTTGAATTGAATTCTCA
>JAKFCY010000003.1:0-602329 GCA_036676395.1 Bdellovibrio sp. | reverse complement strand
TAATACGAATTTTTGATTTAAATCGCCATTCGCAACCGCAGTTACGACTTTTACGATACCGCGAACTTGTTTTGTTAAATTCGAAGCCATGAAATTTACGTTATCTGTTAAATCTTTCCATGTACCAGAAACACCTTTTACGTCTGCCTGACCGCCAAGACGGCCTTCGGTTCCCACTTCTTTCGCCACACGAGTTACCTCTGCTGCGAATGAATTTAACTGATCAACCATGACGTTGATTGTATTTTTTAATTCTAAGATTTCACCTTTGGCATCAACTGTGATTTTTTGTGATAAATCCCCGTTGGCAACCGCTGTTGTTACTTTTGCGATGTTACGTACCTGAGCTGTTAAGTTACCCGCTAAGCCGTTTACGTTATCTGTAAGATCTTTCCAAGTACCAGATACACCTTTTACATCGGCTTGTCCGCCAAGTTTTCCTTCAGTACCAACCTCTTTTGCCACACGAGTTACTTCGGCAGCGAATGAATTTAGCTGATCAACCATGACGTTGATTGTATTTTTTAATTCGAAGATTTCGCCTTTGGCGTCAACTGTGATTTTTTGTGATAAGTCACCTTTGGCAACCGCTGTTGTTACTTTGGCGATGTTACGTACTTGCGCTGTTAAATTATTCGCTAAGCCGTTTACGTTATCTGTTAAATCTTTCCAAGTACCAGATACACCTTTTACATCGGCCTGACCGCCTAAGCGACCTTCAGTACCCACCTCTTTAGCAACACGAGTTACCTCTGCTGCAAACGATGATAACTGATCCACCATGACGTTGATTGTATTTTTTAATTCGAAGATTTCGCCTTTGGCATCAACTGTGATTTTTTGTGATAAGTCACCTTTTGCAACCGCTGTTGTTACTTTTGCGATATTACGTACTTGGTCAGTTAAATTTCCGGCTAGACCGTTAACGTTATCTGTTAAATCTTTCCAAGTTCCAGATACACCTTTTACGTCTGCTTGTCCGCCAAGTTTTCCTTCGGTACCCACCTCCTTAGCAACACGAGTTACCTCTGCTGCGAATGAACGAAGGGTATCAACCATTGTATTGATGGTATCTTTTAATTCGAAGATCTCACCTTTGGCATCAACTGTAATTTTTTGTGATAAATCGCCTTTCGCAACCGCTGTTGTTACTTTTGCGATATTACGTACTTGGTCAGTTAAATTTCCGGCTAGACCGTTTACGTTATCTGTTAAATCTTTCCAAGTTCCAGATACACCTTTTACGTCTGCTTGTCCGCCAAGTTTTCCTTCAGTACCAACTTCTTTCGCCACGCGAGTTACCTCGGCTGCGAATGAATTTAACTGATCAACCATGACGTTAATTGTATTTTTTAATTCTAAGATCTCGCCTTTGGCATCAACTGTGATTTTTTGAGATAAGTCACCATTGGCTACGGCTGTTGTTACTTTTGCGATATTACGTACTTGGTCAGTTAAGTTTCCGGCTAGACCGTTAACATTATCAGTTAAGTCTTTCCATGTACCAGATACGCCTTTTACATCTGCTTGTCCGCCAAGTTTTCCTTCAGTACCAACTTCTTTCGCCACACGAGTGACCTCTGCTGCGAATGAATTTAACTGATCAACCATGACATTGATTGTATTTTTTAATTCGAAGATTTCGCCTTTGGCATCAACTGTAATTTTTTGCGATAAATCGCCTTTGGCAACCGCTGTTGTTACTTTTGCGATATTACGAACCTGAGCTGTAAGATTGTTCGCAAGTCCATTTACATTATCTGTTAAGTCTTTCCATGTACCAGATACACCTTTTACATCAGCCTGACCGCCTAAGCGACCTTCTGTTCCTACCTCTTTCGCAACACGCGTTACTTCGGCAGCGAATGAATTTAGCTGATCCACCATGACGTTGATTGTATTTTTTAATTCGAAGATTTCGCCTTTGGCATCAACTGTAATTTTTTGTGATAAATCGCCTTTGGCAACCGCAGTTGTTACTTTCGCGATATTACGTACCTGATCCGTTAAATTTCCTGCTAAGCCGTTTACGTTATCTGTTAAATCTTTCCAGATACCCGAAGCTCCACGTACGTCTGCTTGTCCGCCAAGTTTACCTTCGGTACCCACCTCTTTGGCCACACGGGTTACCTCGGAAGCAAATGAATTTAACTGATCCACCATGGCATTTACTGTGGTGCCGATACGAAAGAATTCTCCTTTTACTGTACGGCCATCAATTTCTAATGACATCTTTTGCGATAAATCGCCCTTAGCCACCGAGGTGATAACACGACCTGCTTCTGTCGTTGGTTGAACCAGATCCCCGATTAATAAATTTACTGAATCTACTGATGTGGCCCAAGCACCTTTAACTGAACCCATCGAAACACGTTCAGTCATCTTACCTTCTTGACCTACCGTACTTCTTACGCGAACGAACTCTGTCGCCATGTTTTCATTTAATTCGATAATATCATTTAGCACTTCACCTATTTCGGCGATAATACCCTCTTGCCCGAAAGGCAGACGTACACTGAAGTCTCCGCGGCGCACAGCTTTTACTGTGAACAACAACTGGCGCAACTGATCGGTTGGTTTGTTATAAGCAAAAGTCTGTTCTGGTGAATCGACTTTTGCTTTTAATTGAAATTTAGAATTTTTTACTAGAGCCGAATTTTTAGAAACAGAAGCTGCATTTGCAGCGTTAGCTTTTTTCTTAGCTTCTGTGCTTAATGACTTTTGCATAAAACTTTTCCCCCACCTAATTGCGTACTATTTTAAAAAACGAAAACTTTGTCATGAATATTAAGAATTTATTTTTTCACGTGGAAATTTTCCCCGCCTTAGACGGCCTGCCCCAGAGCAAGTTTTAAAAAAAAGCGAATGAAAATGACTTCATTCGCTTTTAAAAATTTAAATATTCAGAAATAAAAACGAACGTTTACATAGTTTGCGATTGAACATGGTTCGAAAGCTTGTGACTTGCAGCAGCCAAACTTTGACCTAATGCATCTGCATTTTGCTCTAAAGTTTTTAAACCTGAAGTTCTAGCTTCTTTTTTTAAATGTACAGCTTCTTCAATCAACGGACGCAGTTGTAAGTCTAATTTCGCCAACTGCTCAGTCAGCACAGCTTTATCTTCTTCAGATAAAGTTTCACCTGCTGGTCGCTGTAAAAGCTTCATCTCTGAATTTAGAAGACTTACTTTTTCAGTCAAACTACGAAACGCTTCAGCTTGTATTTGTTCATTATCCTGGCGTTCTTTTAATTGGTCCGCTTTTGCAGCTACAACTTGAGCTGCAGCTTCAGCACGATTTTTTGCTTCGCTAATTACTGTCAGTAATTCTACAAATTCAGTCGACACCGAGTGGGCGCTTTCAGCAAAAGCCAACATCAAACGACGAATTTGACTGTAATCAAATTCAGATTTTAATTCTGATTCACCAATACGCGTACTCAAACGTTCAAGACTTTGAAAGTGAGTATCTAATGAAAGAACAGTTTTTACTAAAATAGATTGTTCGTTAACTTTTTTTAAATTTGTCATAAATCGCTTCTAACTTCGTATCAGAGCCGTTACCAGAAAAATAAATTTCAGTTAAATTACGGGGCAAAAATCCTCACAGACATTTTCATTAATGTGTTTTAAGTTTATATAATTGCACGTTGAATATACACAATAGAGGGCAATCCTCCTCGGTCAGACACTTGCATCCAAAAATTTAGAAGTTATTGAAGGAGGATTTATGAATGCCGTTCCAACCAAACAAGACATCTTCAAACTAGAAAAAAAATACTGGGATGCCATGAAAAATGATGACGTAGATACCGCCGTCGCACTGACAAAATTTCCCTGCACTGTTGCTGGCCCAACAGGCGCACATCGAATTAATAAAGATCAATACCGCGAAATGATGCAAGCCAATCAGGGTTATCAATATAAAGATATCGAGATCAAAGACCCACACATTGATATTTTAAATGAAAACACAGCCCTCATTTCTTATTCAACCGAAATGAAAGGCATGAAAATGTTAGATGTATCTACTTGGATTCGCGAAGGCGATAAGTGGGTTTGCGCCTTTCACTCTGAAAATCCGCTAAATTGAGCGTCCGTCGTATTTGATCAATTCCAGTTTTTCAATATCAACGCCATCAAGACAACGAACATTGATGGCTCTTACATCTGAACCATCAGGAGCTGTGCCTTTGGCAAAAGAAGTTACGCCGCAGTTTTTGCAAAAAAGATGATGAATTACATTTTTATTAAACTGGTAATTACTTAAAGAGTCTTCACCTTGAAGTAGTTTAAACTGAGCCGCAGGTGCAAACGATAACAATGTTCCTTTTTTCTGACAAATTGAACAGTTACAAGCAATCGGTTTTCCGATTTCTAATTCAACTTCAAATTTAACTTTACCGCAATGGCAGCCACCGGTGTGTTTCATAGGATTCTCCTTTTACCCACTTAGGCTAATAGAAAACGGGTCTAGGAGCAATACTTACGGCTTAGTTTTAAGCCGGTCTCTGTTTTTATCGCGCTTTGAAAGTCTATAATAAAAGTAACCCATTTTTATTGGAGACCTATGCGATTTTTAACCCCAGCTTTAGTATTTGTATTCTTCTTTGGCGCAGCATTTTCAATATTTCACATGACGCAAACCCAAGAAACTGATTTATCTTCAATGGCAGCGGCAAGTCTTTATTCATACGAATTAAATTCCTACAGTGCTCAGCTTAGCGATCAAATGGTTGAACAAGAACTAGAAGAAATCGATGCGCAGTGGAGACAAGAATCAGCTAACGAATCAACACGCCAAGCTTTCGTATTAACGCCGGAACAAATCGCCCAAGACGAAGCAAAGTTAACTGCAGAAGTTGAAACACCCATTGATGACGTATTACTAAAATACGAAAGCACCACAACCTGCGGCCCTGCCCGCTTATCAGTTGAAAAAATTATTTCGCAAACTGACGCCCTTAAAGAATTACGCGAAGAAAGAACTGAATCAACGGCCTTACCACGTCAGTGTTTAACCTACACCATGAATGTTACAAATTTTAAAAGCGTCAGTTACGGAAAATGCCCAGGCGGATTAAAAAGTTTACCCGCGGCCGGCGGCAATAAACCCTGTGTTTCGAAAAACCTAGTGAATACCACTTACAATTCTTACATCGATGTTTTACAGTGCTTTGGATTTAATCCCAAAAATATCATGCCAAAACTTTTTAACGAAAGTGGTTTTACCATCAATACACTTGGAAAAGGTTTTGATGCAGGCGTTGCCCAGTTCACGATTACAGGTATCGAACTAGTAAATAAAGAATATGATGCCTACATCGAAGAAGTTAAACAAAATGCAACGAAAAACCCAGCTTGTGCCCGTTTAGTAAAACACTTAAGTTTATTAACAATGGCTAGTTCACAAAAAGCTGAACGCTGCGAATTTATCTATCCGGTAGAAAACCCGTTACGCAGTTTTGTCTACTCGGCGATTCTGAACAAACAAAACTACAAAGAAATGAAATTAAGAATCGAAGCTGCAAAATTAGAATCGCGTATTAAACAATTAGGCTTTCAGAATATCAATATTGATAATTTAACCGAAGCTTTAGCCTTAGCCGCTTACAATGCAGGATTAAACCCACCGTATAATGCCTTAGTTAATTATGTAGAAAAACGCGAAAAAGCAGGATTAACATTATCGGCTCGTGATTTTGATTTTTACGCCGCGGCGACAGCGGCTGACATTGATGGGGTTGAAAAAGATGTTTTATCTATCGCCCGCTCTTTTGTGATAGCTCCGTTTACAGCGCCTGCAACTGCAGCGGGTAAAGCTTTAAAAATTAAACGTACTAAATTATTACAGCAAAAAATTGATTCGTCTTATAAATTAAGTTTTCCTGAACATTTGATTTATCATCAGACTAATCTTAGCGAAATCGGCGGAACGATCACAGAAGAATTTCGCGTGTTAGGGTCACCTGGATATATCAATTTCTTAGCAAAGAAAAACACTCAGATTCGTGAATTGTTCGTGGCTAACGGCAAAGGCGCTGACTTTTGTTCAAACCCTGACTACTTAAAGATGAGTCGGTAGTTTACTGTTCAACGATCACTTCAGTCGTGTGCCCTGCTAATGAAGATTTTTTATAAATCCCTTTGCTGCAAAATCCCTGTTTAATCAATTGTTTCAATTCATACGCAACATCAGAATAAACGGCTGGAGCATACACATGCTCTGGGCGGGCCTTTTTGATGAGTTCCCTCTTTGAAATACCAGCTGCATTCTTAGTGTATTTATAATAACTAGTAACCCATTTATCAGGAATAAGATTACCGATTTTTGCTTCACAGAAAATGATATCGGCCACGCACTGACCAATAACCCTATCTTTTTTTAAAGTCAGAGTAGGAGTTGTACCTTCGGCGCAGTTATCAATTTTTACAATCACTTGGTCACCATCTTTGATGAACACTTGTTCGGTAAATGCTTGAGAATTAAGAGCTGTGAAAACTAAGAGTCCAAGTATTAATTTATTCATGAATACCAGTCTTGCAAACGGGTGCTCAGTCTAAACTGCTGTTATTCGAATTGAGGACAGAGCACTGGCCAAATATCAGACAATGTGACGCTAGCAATCGTTAAACTTTTTGACAGTGATGCTATCGAATGACCGAGCGCATACTGGTATGTCTGTTGCTTCTTATACAACGTGAACCCTATAAATGAAAAAAAATTGGCGTTAGTTCTTACGGGTGGCGGCGCACGAGCGGCCTATCAAGTGGGTGTATTGCGCGCGATCGCTGAAATTACGGGTTTTGAAAAAAATCCTTTTGCCATTATTTCGGGGTTTTCTGCTGGGGCATTAAATGGAACTTGGCTAGCCAGCCAAAGCGAAAATTTTGAAGCCGTCACGCGACGCATGGTTGAAACCTGGTCGTCATTAACCGCCGATAGCGTTTTCAAAGTAGGACCACTGTCACTAAGTAAAATCGCTTATCGCTGGCTGCGCGACCGCAGCTCGGGCGGATTGAAAAAAAATCAAATCACTTACTTGCTCGACACAACTCCTTTAGCCGAACTTATTCAAAATAAAATTAATTTCAAAGCGCTCAATGAAAATATCCGAAATAAACTTTTTCATGCTATTTGTGTTTGCGCGACTGACTATCGCAGCGGACAGTCGATCGCCTTTTATAATGGCGACGAAGACATTAAAGATTGGAACATCCTCAATCGAAAAAGTTTACGTACAGAAATCGGGCCCGAACATGTGATGGCCTCATCGGCTATACCCGTTTTTTTTCCACCGGTTCGCATCGGTGAATCTTATTTCGGTGATGGCGTAGTTCGTTTAAATAGTCCTTTAAGCTCGGCCATTCACTTAGGCGCAGACAAATTGCTTGTCATAGGTAATCGCCGAACAACTCCAAGCTCGCCAATACCTCGCCCGGCAAACGATGGCATCACTTTAGGAGAAATCCTGGGTACAATACTTAGCGGCCTTTTTTTAGATTCACTGGATGGCGATCTTGAACGCATAGCCCGAGTCAATCGCGGTGTTGCCGTCATGAGCCCAGAAGCAAAGGCCAGTCAGCCTGATAAACTTAGAGAAATTCCTATTTTACATTTAGCTCCGCAGAATGAACTTGTACGCCCGCCGGCGGGTGAACTTTCGCGAATGCCAACGACATTTGCATATCTGCTGCGCGGAATTGGGGTTTCAGAAAATAAAGGCTCTGATCTTTTAAGTTATCTGGCTTTTGAACCAGAATATTTAAGCTCACTTATTAAAACTGGGCATGAAGATACGATGAACCGTTCGCCCGAAATCTTAAAGTTTTTTGATTTATAACGATACTTTGGCTACAAATTTTTCTACTGCGTTCCAGTATAATGGAAAAGTGGATAAATCATTATGACCTCCACCTTCAATCGAAACAAATTCAACATTCGATTTTTGCGTCGCCAATGCGTTTCCTTGCGTGAACGGAACAACCACATCCTGAGTGCCATGCATAATTAAAATGGGAATATTTAATTCTTTAATATTTTTTACGTTATCCAAATCATAACGGCCTAAAAATGAGGGCAAATACGGAAACACATGACTGGCCATAGCCTTCATACTCGTGTACGGGGTTTCTAAGATCAAAGCTTGTACGGTTTTCTTTGCCGCTAAATACGATGCCACAGCAGATCCAAGACTACGTCCGTAAACAATTATGGGAAGTGTTTTATCCGTTGTCGCAATAAATTCGTCGAAAGCTGCATCAGCACTTTCATACAACGCCTTTTCGCTTAAAGGTAGTCTACCTGTGGATTTGCCATAGCCTGGATAATCTAAAGCTAAAACATCAGAATTTAATTTATCGCTCAGATCCGCACCAACTTGTCCCCAAGTTTGTAGCGATCCACGGTTTCCATGAAAATAGATAATGCGAGCTCTGGGCTTTTTTGCCTTAAACATTACCCCATGCACAACCTCGTTGTTATAAGAAATAAATTTTTCTTCATGTGGGAATGAAAATTTGAAAGTAAAATCTTTTTGCAGTTTTGTCGGAAAAAACAGAAGCTTTGATTGATAAAAGTAAATTAGCGCTAATATTACAAGAATTAGCACGATTAAAGTGAAAAAAATCCTAATCATTTAAACCTTTACCCTGAAGAATTTTGGACGCACATTTTTGAATGCGCGCTTCACGCGTTGCTGGTTGTTTTGCGCCAGCAAAAAAGAAAAGATAAGCTCTTTGACGCCCAGGAGTCAGCTCGTTAAAGGCTTTCTTCAGTTTAGCATTCTTAGCGAAAGCTTTTTTTAGTTCTGCAGGCATTTCGATGGCTGTTTTTTTTACTTCTACTTTTTGACCTGAATCTTCAATAGCCATAGCTTCTTTGATATAAGCCTTAATTGTAGGAGCTAATTTTTTGATTTCGACGACCGATTCGAATTCAAATCTTTTCGTGTGTTGCGAGTTTGGCCCGTTAGCAATCAAAATTTTTTTCACGTCTTTTAACAATGTGCCTTTAAAAAACATAAGCCCAAGATAAGATTTAAACGGCTGAATGATAACAATATTACTTTCATTATAAGTATAACAAGGGTAATTCCATTTAAAATCTTCAACCAATTTCGTTGATTGCAAAATTTTACGAAGCTGAATAACTTCATCCTGCCAAATTTTTAATTTTTTAATAAATTGGTCTACTTTTGCACTCATTTCGAACTCCTTAAAATTACACCGGGTAAATTCTATGTTCCATAGTTTTATTTATACTACAGACTTAGTTTTGTGGTAAAGTTTTATCCTATGAAGAAAAATTTTAGCCTATCAGAAACAAATAAAAAACCAGACCGCGTAGTTGAAGCTATCAAATACGAAGTTAATAAATACCTTGCGCGCGAACGTCGTAAAACCCTACCCGAGGGCGTAGACTATTGGGATTTTCAGTGCAAAGTCGGTGCTCAGGATACTTCTGCCAAGGCAGTTCACAGTAACGAAATTAGTAAGTCGATCGATGAAGTTGCATTGCAAAACGCACCATCAGTTTATATAGAAATTCTTGCTAAGGCCGGAGTCCACGCAAAAAAACGGGTTCGTGCCGCAGCTCAAGAAGAAGAATACGACGAAGAATAAACAAAATCTAACCCAGCCTTGATCACAGCAATCTGGGCCTCAACACAAATGGCATCACTCGCCTTCGGGCTATCTGGGTAAACCTCTGTCGTTGTACAGTATTGTGGGCTAAAAGTTCCAGCGCACAAAAACAATTTCTTTACGGGGTAATTAATTACCCCCTCTTGCTCAACCTTGTCATCAAGAAGCAAACCCCTTTCATCTGGCAAAGCAATGTGGGTTACTTTTCGAACCGCATCGATTATGGCCTTTTGAAATTCGGGCTGAGGGTTATCGGTGTCTCCAACTAAATAGAATCCATCAGGAATCGGAGAAAACGGAATAATAATACCATCACGATTTTCAAGAGCTGGCCGAAAAATCGTGTTATCTGTGTCGGTAGTTTCATGTAAATCAAAATGTATAAATGGATTTAAACCAGCCGTCGCTTTTAAAAATAACTCGCACTCTTCAGCAGGACTATTTTCACAAAACGAACGATTGGGGTCAATGGCTTTAGAATTCCAGCGGTTGATCGTTTCGTAAGACCACGGGCTAATGCAAGGCGTACAGACAAAATTAAAATTACTTTCGTAAGATTTAGCTAATGTTTTTAAAAATCCCAAAGCCCCGTGAACGCCACTAGTTTCATAACCGTGCACCCCGCCGGTGATTAAGACTGTTTTTTTAGCTGCAGCAAAGTTTTTCGAACGAATAATAAAAAGTGGATAACGTTCTGGATTTTCTGAAAGGGCCCCGTACTGGGTAATGTCAAAGTCAGACTTCAACTCTTGAATCTTACGAACAACGTCATCTTGATACGAACGTTTGATGTTTTGCTGTTTGTACCAGTTTTCTTTTTCTGCTTGTTGCCACACCATCACTGACTCCCCCTGCTGGCATTCTGTAAACAAAGCCCAAAATCAATATTGAAAAAAATATTTATTTTAGTCTTAAAAACGTCAGCACTTTTCAATAACTTAGCAAGTCTCAGCTTGAGAATAAACTGAAATCTCAAATTGGCTAATTAAGCTATTACAATTTAGTCCGAATAGTTAGTATCTGCCGCTGGTAACTTCATTGAATTGAAGGCTGGGGTTAAGAGGTTCGAAACTCTTGCAGATAAACACTATATGGAGGGACGTTGTCATGAATATTATCCGAAGACATTATGTTAGATTGGAATTAAAAAATCTCCCCGGAACCGCACCCCCTCAATAGAGAATGCTCGATAAATTCGGAATAGAAAAAAGCTCGGTATAACCGGGCTTTTTTTATTTCTTGGCACGCAGGCCTAACTCATTTACGCTTTCATGTATGAGTTTTGAATATCTAATGAGCCTTGAATTTTGGGAAATCTCTAGCTACGTGGTGACCGTCATAGCCCTGCCTTTTGGTATTATCGTCTACCTACTTGAGCAGCGTAAAGAGCGCCAAAATGAAGATGAAGAATTATACCAACGCTTGGCTGACGAATATGCTGAGTTTCAACAGCTGCTTCTTAAAAATGCCGATCTGCGATTAATTTCAGGCTATGTTCGCGATGCTGACATGACCGATGAGCAGCGCGAAAGAAAAACGATTATTTTTGATCTATTAGTGTCGCTATTCGAGCGAGCTTATATCTTAGTTTATGAAGAAGACATGTCGAAACAAAATCAGCGTCTCTGGGCGACATGGGAAGACTACATCCGCTTCTGGACAATGCGAAATGATTTTCGCATGTCATTGCCTGATCTATTAGACGGTGAAGATCCTGAATTTTCAGCTTACATGAAAAAGATTGCTAGCGAAGCAAAAGCCTAATCATAATACTCGTATGAATAAAATTATTTTAATCTTTGTCATTGGTTTAACCGGATCTTTTTCATTGGCTCAAGCTCAAGCCAGTTCGCAGACTTCAGATAACGTTCCAGTCTTTTTAGATATCGGATTTGGTATTGCCGAATATGAAATCTATGATGTCTATAACCTTGGCCCTAATAGCACCAATGAGAATGCTAAAATTTACGGAACCCAATTTAACCTTAGTGCGATGGTTGAAAAAGAAACGATTCACCGTTTCAAAGAAAAAATTCCTGAAAATGCCCGCGACCACGCTTTAAAACTAAATGAATTCGCGATCACATCGATTTACATTCCTGACACTCTGTTTATCAGCCCACGCAAAGACCACATTCAAGCTTACGGGGCAACCTGGGGATGGATTCCAAAGATCTCGGCAAATATTTGGTTTTTCGACTTAGGTGTTTCAGGCGGACCAATTCTAACTTACCTGAATTACAACGATGATCGCGAAACAAAAACCATTCACTTTTTCAGACCTGGACTAAGAGGAACTGTTTTCGCCAAAGTGCCACTATTTACTAAATACCTACAACTTGAAGTTGGCGGCGTGGGTGATATTTACATCAAGCAGAAATTTTACGGCGATGAAAGCGCATGGAATATGAAAGGCCAATATGCTATGTTACATTTTTTGATTCCTATCGAAATGGAAAATCCTTTTAAAGCAAAGTGACACCACTCGCAGTGACCGCAAACTTAAAGCAGATGCACTTTGCACCTTGCGAGCGGTCTAATTTTTTTAACCTTTGAGTTTTTTCAATAATCGTAAAACCATATATGTACGAAATAAAAAACCATCAAGGGAGATGACAGTGAAAAAATTAATCTTTATCGTTTTAGTCGCGGTAGGTTCTTTGGCTAACGCGCAAATTCTATCGGGTACGCAATCAGCAGTTCAGATGCATCCACATCAAGTGACCGAAGCTATCGGCTCATACTTTGATTGGGGCACAGCTCAAAACGGTTTCGGTTATTGTTATCAATGGGCCAATAACGGAGCTGTATTAAATGGCGGAAGCCCGGTATCGAATTACAATTGCGAACAAAATCGCCCATCTTATTTTGACTGGGGTCGTGCACAAAATGGATATGGCTATTGCTATCAACGCACACCTTACGGAGTGGCGATGAATGAAGGTTCTCCGGTATCTAACTACAGTTGTGAGCGCACACGCCCATCATATTATTCATGGGGCCGCGGTCAAGATGGCTACACTCGTTGTTACCAATACACGCCGCAGGGAATTGCAATGAATCAAGGTTCTCCGGTATCTAATTATTACTGTCAGTAATTTTTAAAAAATCGCGTGTGATGTTAAGTTGCACGCGACTTGCTTACTTGTGCGCCGGATAAATAATAGATTTAAGGGGTATAACTAAATCCCCAGTTGCAGATTTCACAATATACTTTGAACCTTTTTCATCTATCGCAATCACATTTTTTTCTTTTAACTTCAGTGATTTCGGATAAATGGTTTGCACATCAGTTTCCATTTTAGGATCGAAGGCTTTTTGATAAAGCTCTCGCTCCCAATTTACTTTTCCTGAAGCTACATTCTTAGAGATTAGAAATACCTGCATACCGCAGTTAGTGCTTTTTTTACATGAAGTCTTCTCAACTCGATAAGTAAATTCACTACCTTCGCTAATAACTGGTGTTATCACAGCAGGAGCTAATCTTTTAGCCAAGCTTATCACAGGTAACAAACTTAGAGATAAAACTAATATAGTTTTTTTCATTTTATATTTTTGAAAGAATATTGCGAGCATCTTAATCCTTCTTGGTCTTGCTACGTATGATAAGGCATTGCCCCTAAATAATCTTTTTTACCGATCTCAACACCATTATGGCGTAAAATTTCATAAGCCACAGTGATATGAAAGTAAATATTTGGAATCGTATGCTGAGTTACATATTCATGACCCAATAAATATTTGTCACCCCAACGTGGATTATTAATTTTTCTTTCAAGTGCTCCGGCAAAGTCTTTTTCAGTAACAGAACTTAAAAAAGCCACTGTCTCTGCAATGCGAGTTCGGATTTGAGGTAGGGTTGTTTCTTTATCGTCATGCACTGGGGCATCTTTGCCAGTTAACTTTGCTACACCTAGTTTTGCAGTATCACACGCAATTTGAATCTGACGAATTAAGTTAAATTGATCTGGCGCTAAACGTGAATTTAATAACACATCGATTTCGATTTTTTTAGCTTCAGCAAAAGGAATCGCTTTTTCTAAAATTGCGTCTAAATTTTTTAACATTTTCGTAAACTGTGGAACCGTTATTTCGTAAATCATAAAATCTCCTGCAAAACTTTATCTGACTCCTGATAGAAGCAGACGTCAAGAAAGTTATCTGTTACCATGGATTGAAAATCGGAGTTAAAAATGAAATACGACTTTAATGAAATCATTCCTAGAAAAGGAAGCCATTCGTATAAATGGGATTATAACACGAACGAAAGTATTCTTCCGATGTGGGTCGCCGATATGGATTTTCGCGCAGCGCCCCCGGTCATTGCAGCTTTAGCAAAACGAGTTCAGCACGGCATTTTTGGTTACACGAAGGTTCCGCCACAGTATTTCGCTGCCATTATCAGTTGGTTTCAACGGCGACATCAGTTTCATATTGAAAAAGAGTGGCTGCTGGTTTCAGCCGGAGTTGTGCCCGCGATATCAGCTGTCATCAAGTCTTTAACTGAACCCGGCGATCAGGTCATTATTCAAACACCTGTCTATAATCGCTTTTTTTCTGTCATCACCAATGCCAAATGCAAAGCCGTAAAAAACGAACTGCTTTACCGTGATGGCAAATACAGTATCGACTTTGATGATCTAGAAAAAAAGGCAGCACATCCTTTATCTAAAGTACTTCTACTTTGTAATCCGCATAATCCCTCTGGGCGCGTATTCAGCAAAGAAGAACTTATTCGCATTGGCGATATATGTTTTAAACACGGCGTAACTGTAGTCTCTGACGAAATTCACTGCGATTTAATTCATGCAGGTCATAAACACATTTCTTTTGCTTCAATCAATCAAACTTTTCTTGAAAATTCAGTGACATGCATTTCACCAAGTAAAAGTTTTAATTTGGCTGGTTTACAAATGGCCAACATCGTCGCTGCAAAAGCAGAACTTAGAAATAAAATCGAAACAGCCTTAAAGGTCAGTGAACTTTACGAACTAAATCCTTTCGCCGTCGAGGGTTTAATAGCAGCTTACAACGAAAGCGAAGAATGGCTTAATGCTCTTAATGACTATCTTTTCGAAAACTATAATTACCTAAAAATATTTTTTGAAAAAAATCTTTCAAAATTCAAAGTTCTGCCACTTGAAGGCACTTATCTTGTGTGGATTGATATAACTGCAGCGGGGCTTAGTTCTGCAGAGTTTGCGCGTCTTCTGTTAGAAAAAGAAAATCTTTGGATTACTCATGGCAATCTATACGGTGAAGACGGTGAAGGTTTTATTCGTATTAATATCGGATGCCCTCGAACACTGCTTGTTCAAGGGCTTGAAAAGATCAAAGCCACGTTTGCATAAAGAAACGTACTAATTGATTATTTTAAAAAAGTTTGTCGCGTTACCGTGGTCAGGAGCAGAGTTGTAGACTTTAACTTTTAACGTGTATCCACGAGTCATCATCTGTGGCGCCCAGAAAGCATTACCCGGAACAAGTGCTAACTGAGATTTACCAGCAAATATAACTTCACGGTAAGAGTAAACATTTTCTACAACTTGCGACATAATTGTCGGTTCATCTTGATAAAGGCCGCGATCGTTCCATGCACATGTGCCAGGGTCTACGCCTTGTGTCGCCGGCTTCGTCGCGCGTTTAAAACCAAAACTTACAATTAATTTTCTAGCATCTAATGGGCTTGTTTTGATGCCCACTGTTTGAATACCGTCAAACACACAAGTCATTGGATAACCCTCTTGCGCAAAAGCCGAAGTAAAAGAAATCATTGAAAAACAAAATACTGCGAATAACTTTTTCATGGGAACTCCTTAAAATATGTGGCACATAATTACTGACGACCACATAAATATGCAAGGATGATTCCCAGTTTTTTGAGTCTGTTAAAAAGCGAACAAAATATTCATTTTTGCCACTGCTATTTACCGTTCAATTGACTTAGAAGCTTGTCTACAGAGAGTGCACCGCCACCACGAAAGATCAGCGCGATGGCAATGCCAACTGCAAGTATAAAAAATTCTACACCTTCACCTTTTTGATGACCAAACCAGTTCATAAAAAAGCCATGCTGCATGTGTGAGATAAGGGCCGCGACCAGCATCGTCACACCTACTCCAAATGCGGCCAATCTTGTACCTACTCCAAATATAAGTGCGACACCTCCCAGTGACTCGGCCAAGATCGCAGCAGCAGCAAAGATCCAGGGAATGCCCATTGTTGCAGTGAAAAATTCCATCGTGCCCGAAAATCCAAAACCACCAAATAGTCCAAACATTTTTTGCAAACCGTGAGGCAAAATCATAATGCCCAAGCTCACACGAAGCACAGTCAGAGCGAAGTCGTTCTCGGTGTTAAATAATCTTAAAATAGTTGATTTCATATTGTTTCTCCTAAATATAGTTGCACATGCAACTATTCACAAGTTGCCAGATAATAGTTGCTCGTGCAACTAAATTCGGCTATTGTATTTTTATGAGAAAAAAGCTGGGGTCGGCCCAACATACAGCCTGGGCGTATCTAATTACTCGTCACTCAAAAATATTTGGGCGAATCGAGCGTGCACTTGAAAGTAATGAAGGCTTATTACCGCTTCACCACTATGACGTTCTTCTTGCACTAAAAAATTCTCCTGATAAAAAACTGCGTTTAATTGATGTTGCCGAAGAAATCGTGACATCAAAAAGCGCCCTAAGTCGCTCTGTCGAAAAGCTTGAAAAGCTCGGATTTTTAATTAAAGAAAAATCGCCAGATGATGGGCGAAGCCAGTTTGCCGCGATTACACCGAAAGGTCTTAAGGCTCTTGCTGAAACCTGGCCGCATTACGAAGCCGCTATCGAAGAACATTTCGGCCGTTTTTTAACGGCGCAAGAGGCAAAACAGCTTACCGAGATTATGCGCAAATTTGACTGAGGCCTAAAAATTTTCTTTTTGAATGAAAATAAAAATAGAAACACCAAGCAGTAGAAGCGTTACTGGAATATTAATCCAAAAGTTAGCTACATTAAACCAGATTAAAACTGCTGAAATTAAAATTGTAGTTATTGCGACTTTCTTAGTTGCTCTGGAAATACTTCGGTTTTTTTCCCAATTTTTCAAAGCTTTGCCCATGACTGGTTGGCGATAAATCCATTTGTGAGCGCCCTCAGAACTTCTAAGAAAACACCATGCCGCAAAAAGAACAAATGGAGTTGTAGGAAGCAGCGGCAGAAATATTCCTATTATACCTAATATCACAGAGCTACATCCACTTACAAAAATGAATGCTCTAAGGGTTCGATTTCTAATAACTGCCATATATATTTAATATAACTTACTTACTGCCGACGCTCAAGATGTGACAAATTGTCTGCCGATATATTCTTCAAACATGACAGCCTGGCAGAAACTGACTCTATCGGTAAGAGCTCAATAAGCTCTAACTTATTGTTTTTTTTCACAATTACTCTTTTTTTCGTCAACAGCCCCACATTGGCCACAGTCTTGCCTTTTGTATTAAACAATTAAGAAAGAAAGAGAGCAAAAATCATGTCTTCACTTATACTATTTATTAATACCCAAGAAGCGCGTTTATATCATTTGGATCCCAATGGGCTAACAACACAAAAAATATTTCTAAAAGGCCCAAAACACCCAGTTGAAACAGCCGCCAAAAACCATCCTATTCACGAGACTGATGAAGAAAGGCTTTATCACACTGTTTGCCATAAACTTGAAAAAGTTTCTGCGCAGGAGTGGCTGATCTTAGGATCAGGGCCTGGGCCTGACCACTTTATGAATCATCTAAAAAAACACCATCCGAAATTAAGCCATAGAGTTTTATCAGTACAAAAAATTCCTTTTTTGACTGAAGCGCAGATGCTTGATCGCGGTCGTGCCTTCTTTAGACAAATTCATGTATTTCAAAGCCTTTAACTACATTGTAAAGCATTTGTTTTGCTTGCCTCTGTCTTTTCGGCTATATCTCGAACATGATAAAAGAATTTGTTCCTCTTACGCAGACAGTACAAAAAGGTGGTTGCGCCGCCAAAATCGCAGCGCAAGAGTTGCGTAAAATTCTGAACCAAGTTCGGTTTCCCCAACCGCATCCCGAACTTTTAGTCGATGGACGTCTTTTTGATGATGCGGCTATTTATCAAGTCACTGATGAAGTCGCTTTAGTGCAAACGTTAGATTTTTTCACACCGATTCTTGATACACCAAAACTTTTTGGTGCCGTGGCCGCAGCCAATGCTTTAAGTGATATTTACGCCATGGGCGGAAGACCGAAAACAGCTATGGGAATTTTAGCTTTTCCGCTGATGACCATGAGTGAATCTGTGATTGTCGATGTCATGCAAGGGGCTAGTGATAAAATCGCACAGGCTGGCGCTAACTTCGTGGGTGGGCATTCCATCGATGATGACAGTTTGAAATTTGGTCTTTCTGTAACCGGATACGTACACCCGAAACGTATCTGGACAAATGCTGGTGCAAAACCCGGTGATCATTTAATTTTAACAAAACCCCTGGGCACAGGCACCATGACTGCAGGATTAAAACGCCGTGAACTGACCGAGTCAGATATCGCCGACGCTATAACTAGCATGTCTACATTGAACAACGTGATTGATGAACTTAGCACCGATCAGGCACTAAATATTCACGCAGCCACTGATATCACAGGATTTGGAATTTCTGGGCACAGCATGCAGTTAGCTAACGCCAGCCAGGTCAGCTTAGAAATCGAATTCGGCCAGCTTCCTATTTTTTCAAAAGCTTTGCATTGTTTAGAACGCGGGTTTTTAACAAAAGCCCATCGTACGAATGCAGAATACACTTCAGCTTCGTTAGATGTTTCCCGTCTTGACGAAATTCAAACTCAACTGCTGCATGATCCTCAGACCAGCGGTGGATTACTTCTTTCGATTGCACCTGAAGCCAGCGATGCCATCTTATCCGCTCTAAAAAAATGTTTTCCTCAGGCTGCGCGCATCGGAGAAGTGATAAGTCGGCAAACAGCGACTATCACTTTCAAGTAAATGAAAATTGGCGAAGAATTTTTGAATGACCTACTGATTACAAACACTCCGTTTATTGATGTTCGTGCCGAAGTCGAATTTGCACACGGTCATCTTCCGGGCGCGGTGAACTTACCCATTCTGAATAATCACGAACGCAGCGAAGTCGGCACTGTTTACAAACGTCAGGGCCGTGAAGCTGCTATGGTCTTAGGGCATCAATTAATTTCTGGTGCAGTAAAAGCTGAGCGCATGGCTGCGTGGATTGAATTTATTCAGCGCTATCCTAGTGCGGTGATTTACTGTTTTCGTGGTGGCCAACGTTCGCAAATTACGCAAAAGTGGTTACAAGAGTTAGGCATCGAACGTCCAATCTTGCAAACAGGATACAAAGGCGCACGCCGACACTTAGATTTAGAGCTGCAAAAATTTTGTCGCAATACTCATTTTCTGACTGTCTCGGGCATGACCGGTTGTGGAAAAACACGATTTTTACAAAACGCACTTAAGCTAAAGCATCAAGGCATCATTGACCTAGAAGGTTTAGCAAATCACCGCGGATCAGCTTTTGGCGCACTTCCCGAACCGCAACCTTCGCAAGCTCAGTTTGAAATTTTACTAAGCACAGAATGCTTAAAAATCGCAGCAAACCCCAAACAGACAGTTCTGATCGAAGATGAAAGTCGTCTGGTCGGAAGATGTGCTTTGCCACCAGTTTTATTTACAGCCCTGCGTTCTGCAGAAGTGATTTGGCTTGAAGAGCCCCTTGAAAAACGAGTCGAAAATATTTTTGAAGATTACATTCTAAAAGCGGCTTCGGTTTCAATGTTTGATCAATATAAAAAAGCAGTGCTTTCGATAACACCTAAATTAGGTGGCTTACGCAGTAAAGAAATTCTTGAACTGATTGAACATAGCAAAACTGATTACTGCACCAGCGGTGATCTTACCCGCAACCTTCAGTGGATCGAAAAACTTTTGGTTTATTATTACGACCCCATTTATCAGAATAGCCTGACTCGCCGTCAGGTGACATTAGTCTTTCGCGGTTCTGGCGCACTTGCGTTGGAAGCCCTACGCGGCCAGTGAACCTATACCTTTTCTTGGTAACGAGATAACCAAGCAAGTGTTAGCTGACGAATTATCTATAAAAATAGACCCGCCATGGCTTTCGATCAATCCTTTAGAAATACTTAAACCCAGACCTGTGCCTTTGCCAATTTCTTTAGTCGTGAAAAAGGGCTGCATCATCTTTTCTTGGACATCGATTGGAATACCTTTTCCACTGTCAGTCACTTTCAAAGAAAGTAAGTTTTGCTTTTGTTCAAGCTCGACTCTTACCCACTTATTCGATAATGGCTGAATAGCATCAAAAGCATTATTGAGCATGTTTAATAACACTTGGGCTATTTCACTTGGGCGACATTCAATTTCAGCGTCAGCACTTTTGATAAATTCGAGTTCTACCCCATTTGACAAAAACTTTTCTCGACAAAGACTAAAAGTATCTTCGACGATTTGATAAACTGAACAACTCATCATGGGATCTTTTCTTCCATCTCTTGAAAAAGATCTAAGGCCAGAAATAATTTTTGCAATTCTTTTAACCGTGATATCAATGACCTTAACTGCATCTAAAATTGATTCTTTATCTGCAGAACCATCAGTTACATCTTCAAATAACTGTTCTGACCTCATTTGAATGACGGCCAAAGGAGTATTAATTTCGTGAGCCACTCCTCCCGCCATTTCGCCTAAGGCTGACATTTTTGATGTCGACATAAGCTGAGCTCGACTTTCCTCGAGTTCCTGGGCCGCTGCTTTTTCACTAGAAAGGTCTTTGATATAAACTGGATAAACAACACTTTCATGATTTTCAATACGACTCATTGAAACGAGAACAATGAGCATGTTACCTGCACTATCAAAAAGAGTACTTTCGTAGGATTTTTCTAATAATGAATTTGTATCAAAATCCGCAGATTGTGAAAATAGATTGTTAAGATCTTGCCTGAATGAACAATCTGGAAGCAGAGATGTAAGTTTCTGACCCATAATCGATTGAGCGTCTAATTTTAGCAAAGTTTCGGTAGCACGATTGAATTCGATAACTTGACCACTGTCATCTAGAGTAAGAATGATATCTTGAGAAGCGTCAAAAATAGATTGTTTCAGTAAATCACGCTGTTCAAATAGCTCTAACATTTTTTGCATTTCTTGATAACCAAGTTCAAGAGTTTTTTGCAACATTTCGTAATTTTCAATATGTTGTTTGCATTTATCAGATAACTCTTTTTTTAAAGTTAACCATTCGCTGGAGTCTGGCGATAATTCACTCATCATTATTTTGTTGAGTATATCTTTTAAATCTTTCGTATTAGGCATGTAGCTCTCCATTTATCATATCGGCTAGGCTACTACCGAATTAAGATGTTTTAGAGGGCGTTAGTCTTGATTTTTGCTTTAAATGAAAAATAATTTTGAAAATGTCTCATTTTGATCAGAAAATGCATACTGGTCGATCGGAGATAAAAATGGTGCCTCCAAAGTCAGATCCTCGTTGGAAACAAATAGTTCTGGGGGATGATGCTTTAAATTTTCAAGCTTTACCTACAAAAATGCTCATGATGCGAGTAAGAATTTTAGCAAGAGATAAAACTCCGCAAAAAATTGAAGAAGCAATTAAAGTTGCTCATGATTTTTTTTCGAAAAATTCTAATGTTGTATGTAATGACATAGTTCTTCTGTTTGGAAAGCCTACTGAAGGTGAATTATGACTAAAATGTTAACCTTAGCTGAAGTATCTACTTTAATTCTAAGCGGAACTAATCTTTATATTGCAGGAAGTGAACAATGTTTATCACAACTTCCTAAGGGAAACTGGATAGGTGGAACCATCCCTTATTTTATGACAGAGGCTGGTGGAATAATTTCACATGAAAAAATTCTTGTCACTCGGCTTCCTGAACAAATTGAAAAAATCTCGATTGTTTCCTACAGTGAAAGTACTTTACCTGAGATACCGTCAAATTATTTTGATAATGGTTTTAGTTTGATTGTTATACCTGCATTTTCTGATGTACACCTAAAATTCGCGAAAGAGTGTTCAACTTGGTCAGGTGTATTCAATCAGCCATTGGTTGGCTGGATTACCGGAACTGACTTAAGTATTTCGTCGGATACTCCAAAAGTTATGAATGGAAAAACTGGAGAATTGATTTCAGATAGAGCGCTTGTTATGCACGCTCAGTTATCTAAAGAATTTTCAGTTTCAGCAAATATAATTAATATTTTCGAACAAAATAATGGCGACTCAATTACCTTTGAAAATACTGGATTTGAAACTGAGTCAGCATTTGTAAACGGAAAACAAGTATCATTATCGTCTTATATCGAAGAAAATAAAATTGATCTACAATTGCCGCTGGTCGCAGACTATATGGGCGCGATGATTAACGTAAGCTTTCGAGACGTAGATCCTCTCACTAAAAAAGTAAGATTCTACGCGCCGGTTTTTCCTGGCGTTACCTATAAACTGGCCAAGCCTTTCGATAATTACGAGAAAAAATTTGAATCTGCTTTAAAAAGCCAGCAAATCGATTCGCCTCTATTTGCGTGCAATTGTATTCTTAATTTTCTCTATGCAAATCTTGAAGGAAAAAAATCTGGAGACATCGTCAGCGCTATGACCTTCGGTGAAATTGCCTACATGTTGTTGAATCAAACTTTCGTTTATATTACAATTGATCGCCGCTGATTAGCCTAGGTACGCACGATGGTTTCTCTAAGTCGTGCATAACTAGAATATTCGTCTTCGATATTCAGACAACGACATTCCAAACTCTCGCAGAAAGATTTTTCTGAACGATGAAACATCACTCATGCCGACTTGTGATACGACATCTTCGATACTTAATTTTGAATTACCTAGTAATAAACGCGCTTTCTGAACCCGTTTTAACTGAAGAAACTTCTTTGGTGGGTGGCCATAAGATGAAATGATCTTTCTTTGAAAACTACGCAAACTCATACCACAATGGTCTGCCATTTCCTGAATTGAAATATTTTTGTGAATATTCAAATCGATCCATTTTTCTAAAACTTTAAACTGATCTACTTCTTGAGTGTTCACTATTAGCTCTGCCGCATAAATAGATTGTTTTTCTCTGGTGCTGTCGGCGAGCAGAAGTTTTCCGATTTCTTGGGTCATCTTCTTGCCACTTGATTTTGAGATAATATTAAGAGTTAGGTCAACAATGGCAAGGTAGCCCCCAGCAGTGATGACAGACGCAGTCTCACAAAGTATTTTCTGCATATCCCACTGAACTTTGGGAAAATTCTTTTTTACAAAGCTCTCGCAGGCCCAGTGAGTTGTTGCTTGCTTACCATCAAGTATTCCAGTGCTGGCCAAAAGCAGAACTCCCAGACACGATGATGCGATCACGGCGTTATTCTTGTGTAATGATTTAAGAAGTTCAATCTCTTCATCCCATTCAAGAAGCTGATTTTCATATCTTCCTTGCGAAGGGCTAACTATCACATAATCGTATGTCTCTTTGCTCTTCTGCAATTGCATTTGAAAAATGTCGTTTTTTAAGATTCGTTTCTTATAACTCATAAAATCTAACTTATAAGTCTCAGCTCCTAAGACATAGTTCGCGGCTTCAAAAATCTCTTTAATCAAAAGAGTTACCCCAAGGGCTGATCTATTATGGACTAGTACCCCAATATTTACAATTTTACGCTTTGTCATAATCAACCCCATAAATGGCATTTATGCCACTATGGTAGCAGATTAATTTAGCTTAATATAGTTATAAAAAAGGAGCTGTCTATGAATACAGACCAAAAAAACTTAAAGGTTATTAAATCTTATTTCGATCACTTGGCCAAAGGCGAAATGGAGCAAGTCGGACAACTCCTGGCTGATGATATCATCTGGCACCAGCCAGGAAACCATCAGGCCTCAGGAACTTACAAAGGCAAACAAGAGCTATTTCCACACTTAGGAAAAATGATGCAAATTTCTCAAGGAACTTTAAAACTTGAGCCGAAACACATTATGGCAAACGGAGACTTAGTCTCTGTCATCATCCAGTTTTCAGCTCAACGAGAAGGAACAAGCATGTCTATGGCCGGAGTTGATCTATTAAAAATTCAAAATGAAAAAATAAAAGAAGTTTGGCTTTTCTCTGAAGATCAAGAGGCCGAGAATAATTTTTGGGGTCGACAATGAAAAAAGCTTTAGTCGTCATTGATATTCAAAACGAATATTTCTCTGGTGGAAAGTTTCCATTGTGGAATCCAGAAAAGGCATTAGATAAAACGCTGGAACTTATAGACCTAGCTAAAAAACAGAATATTCCCGTTGTGCTGATTCAACATGTTCTTGGTGCAGATGCTCCACTCTTTACCCCTGGAAGCAACGGCGCCATGACACACCAAAAAATTCTTGATGCAGCTCTGGGTGCGCCGGTGATCAACAAACAGTACGCCGACTCATTTCACAAAACCGAACTTGAAGCTGTCTTAGATAAGCTCGGTGTTGAACACATTGTACTGTGTGGAATGATGACCCAAAACTGCGTGACCCACACCGCTCTTTCTAAGAAAGCTGAAAAGTATAAAGTGTCGATTGTAGCAGATGCTTGCGCAACCGTTAGTGAAGCAATTCACAGCATAGCGATCGAAGCCCTTAGCCCACGTGAAATACTTACTG
The DNA here is from genome assembly GCA_036676395.1 of Bdellovibrio sp. Taxonomy (GTDB): domain Bacteria; phylum Bdellovibrionota; class Bdellovibrionia; order Bdellovibrionales; family Bdellovibrionaceae; genus Pseudobdellovibrio. The sequence goes on along the minus strand of JAKFCY010000003.1, from coordinate 577,965 downwards.
CAAATATCAGCTAAGCTTTAATTGTGAACGCATTCTCTTATCAAAAAATGAACTCGACGAAAATCGTCTCATAAAAGAAAGAATTTTTGCATCCTTGCCTACAAGATAGCGTAGGCGAGGCTTAACTAGCTCAGCAACTTCTACCACTTTCTCTGCCACGAGGTCTGGGCTCGGAGAAATTTCTATTCCCTTTGCAACAAGGTTTTCAACTTTTTCACGAATCGACACGTACTCTGAAACCGGAACATCGACTTTGAATTGATGAGCATTAATTGAGGTTTTCATGAAACTTGGTTCAATCAAAATACTTCTAATTCCAAAATTTCTGATTTCATGATCCAAAGACTCTGAGTAAGCATCAAGAGCATGCTTCGAAGCAGAGTAATAGCTCATATATGGAAATGGTATTAATCCGGCGATAGAGCTTGTATGTAAAATACGACCAGATCGTTGTTTTCGCATTGTCGGCAGAACCGCATTTGCAACTCTAATTGCTCCGAAAAAATTTGTTTCAAACATTGACTTGATTTGATCCATCGAACTTTCTTCTGTAGCTCCGACCATCGCAAAACCTGCATTGTTAAATAAAATATCTATGCGACCGGCTTGCTTTAAGACTTCTGCAACGGCTGCATTTACCGAAGAGTCACTATTAACATCTGCCTGAATCTGAATAAATGGAGCATCCTCAATTTTTCGGCGAGACAAGCCATAAACCTGATAGCCTTTTTTAGCAAAAAGCATGGCCGTCGTAAATCCAATTCCTGAAGAGGAACCCGTCACTATCACAACTTTTTTATTCATAAAATATCCTTTGTTAGATTTAGAATTACTTTACCTTTACTTCTGCCTTGGGCCACGTAAGCAAAAGCTTCGCGCACTTTTTCAATAGGAAAAACACGGTCGATGACTGGTTTAATTTTTTCGTCTTCAATAAGATCTTTGATCTCATTGAGCTGGGCCCCTGAAGGCTCTACAAATACAAAGGTGAAATGGACACCGTATTTTTTAGCAAGATTTGTTACTTTTCTTCCGATTAAAGACATCACAAAACTAAGCGGAAAACCTATATTAAGCCTTTTTGCAAATTCTGAATTCGGAGGACCAATAATCGATAAAAGATGTCCTCCTTTTTTTAAAATCTTAAAGCCGCGACTAATGTCATCTCCATCCACAGAATCCAGAACGACATCGTAATTTTTTAAAACGTCTTCGAATTTTTGCGCATGATAATCGATAACGTGGTCAGCACCTAAAGCCTTAACCCAATCAGTATTTTTTGAACTTGTGGTTGTGGCCACCTCGGCCCCAAGCGTTTTTGCAAACTGAATGGCAAAGGTTCCGATTCCACCACTGCCGGCTTTAATAAATACTTTTTGATCTTTCGCAAGTTGAGCAGTTGATTTTAAAGCCTGATAAACTGTAAGACCAACAAGAGGAATAGAAGCGGCTTCCTCAAAGCTAAGATTTTTCGGTTTTAAAGAAGCATCGATTTCCCGAATTGCAACCATCTCAGCAAAAGCACCCAATTGATAAGTACTGATGCTGGCAAATACTTCATCACCCACCTTGAACTTCGTAACTTTCGATCCAATCTTAATTACTTTTCCTGATAAATCTGTTCCAAGAATCAATGGAAATTTAAATCTTAAAATGGGCCACATTTGCTTTTTTAGAATCTTAATATCTACAGGATTAATTGCTGCTGCATATACCTCTACTAGAATCTCAAAATCCTTGATAACAGGAACTGGCATTTCACGAAATTGAATCTTGTTTTCATCACCATATCCAGACAATACGACTGCACGCATTTTAACTTCCTTAAATTTACTCATTTTAAATAAGTTTAATAATTGAACTTATTTAAAGGTAGCATAAATTAGTTTATTAAAGCAACTAATTTGTGCTATGCTGTTATTATGCAACGTACGAACTTAAATAAAGAAAGTTGTCCTTTGGCCCGTGGACTCGATGTCATCGGAGAATGGTGGTCATTATTGATCCTTCGAGAAGCTTTTGCGGGGGTCACGCGATTTGATGATTTTCATCTTAATCTGGGAATCCCCAGAAATACCCTGACCCAGCGTCTGACTAAGCTGGTAGAGTTTGGTATTCTTGAAAAACGCTTAGTGTCTGAGACTGCGCGTAGACATGAATACGCACTTACACCAAATGGTGTAGAGCTTTTACCAGCTCTTATACTCATCCGAGAATGGAGTACGCGGCACCTTTTTAAACCCAATGAAAAATGCGTAAGATTAGTCGATGCTAGAGATCAGTCTGATGTTTCTATCCAGACTAAGATGGTTTCTAAAAAAGGAAAGTCTGTACGATTACAAGATTTACAATTGATTATTCCAAAGTAATAACTGCGGCTTCAATCAAGTGCGAGCTAGATAAAGCCCGAAACCTAAAGTCTCTCGTCCCCATTTTTCATAATGGTGATTCCAAAGTTCTAAAAATTTCTCTTTTTTTGCTCTTTCTTCGTTATCCGAGATTTGTGAAAAACGAGCTTTGAGTTTTTTTTGATGACGACTTTCGAAATCATCCCACTGCTCGGTCGAGCATTCATCCGATGAGATCAGTTTCAAGCCTGCTTGATGAATAAGTTCGATATTATCCTGGTGACTTCGATAGGCTGGAGGCGAGCCACCAAAAATTTTAAGATATTCAGAAGAAGGTTCTTTTCGCCAGTAGCAGTCGCCAATCAAGATAAAGCCACCGTTTTCGGTAAGAGGCTTCATTCCTTCAAGAGCCATCTTTAGGGCTAGTTCTCCCTCTGCGAATATGTGAGTTGAACCGATACACGCAGCGAGCTGAAATTTTTTATCCTTAAAGTCATTAACATCAAATGAGCGAGCCAAGAACTGAAGCTGTTTGCCAGAAGAGTTAGAATTCGCGTTTGCGATTTCAGCTTCGTCTTTATCAACACCCATTCCTGATGTCGAAAACTGCCCACTCAACCAATTTAAAAGCGAGCCATCTCCGCAGCCAATGTCGATCGCTGACTTTGGCTGAACAGACATCAGCCTGTGAAGCTGGCTTTCGGTAACTGGGCTATTAAACATAGAAACTTTCCTTTATTGATCTGGTCCCGAAGCATAGCTTGAGCCAGATCTAAAGTCAGCGCAAGCAATTGCAATTACTAGTTCGCAAAAATTGGTGGTAGAGAAATTTCAATTGTCGAACCCTGCTGTCCGCATCCTCCCAATATTTGATCTGCCAACTCAGTGCGTAGCCCCGAAAATCGCCCAGATAGGTGGCCATATCAGCGTAGTCGCAATACCGATTCCAACCAGAAATATTACTAGCCAAAAACCGCCACTCAGTTCTTTTTTTCGCAGAACCTTATTGAGAATGAGCCAACTGAAAAGCCACCCGACAAGACCAAGCGTTTCTTTTCCGGAATAAGGACCAATGCCTTCTGCTCCTAGAATCCAAAGTTTACCAACTTCGTGAATCCAATTCTTCATGGGCTCTGAGATTTCCGATAATAAAGCAGAAAGGGAAAGCACCAAGAGACCGATCATGGCCGAGAGATAGGCTGCGATCGCGGCCCCATTTGGGATCCTCTGAGATGAAGTCGTTTTTACTTGATTAGACATAAGCAGTCCCCTTTCTTTGTTAAATGCCCTTGAGCTTAGCCACAGCGGCCCCCAGGCCAAAAGCAATCATGAGATAAAAAAAGTTTAGCGCGATCAGGATTGAAACCGCCTTGCGCGTCCACGTCTTGTCTAGGATTTCACTGCCATATCGCCAGAGAATAAATGCTGCCGCCACTGAAAGCGGTAACGTAAAGAGGGCCGCGAATTCCTTAAACTCGAAGAACACTTTGTGAACTTCGGGCATGTTCTCTAGAAAATAAGTTCGCGGGGCTTTCGGATCTTTGGCACGGTAGGCGATGTAAATCCAATTACCAAAGACGATTGTGATCAGCGATAGTACCGCCATCGTCGTTGAAGCCAGTTGAAGATCGGGAAACGAACGGATCCTTCCTGTAAAAAGTCGAAAGGCAAGATAGAGACCCACTGTGGATACGACCAAAAACAGAAAAGAGAACAGCCCGTGCAGTGCTGCCGCCAAAGCATGGTGGCTTGGTCCTAGAATTGCGGCAAATGGGGCTGTAGAGAGAACGATCACTAAAGCAACAGTAATCAACAGCGCTACCACAAGAAGAAGATGGCGAGTAGACCATGAGTAATGCGGCGGTCGTTCTGACTTCGTGCCTTCGACGCCTTCAAGCTTTTCTTCAGATTTCAAATTGGAGTCTGATTTTTTAGGTACTTTCGTCATTTATTATTCCTCCAGAAACGTTAATATGATCGCTAAGCGAACCTGTTAAAAATGTTATTTCTTACAATAAATTTTCGTGCCTCTTCAGCCCAAAGAACAAGACTTGCCACAGCTCCGATAGCAAAGAACTGAGCTGTATCGATTGGCACCGTATGAAAGAACTGGCTTAGCGGCGGCCAATAGATGACAGCAGCCTGAAGAAGATTGCTAATGACTAATCCACCCAAGAGCCAAGGATTCTTAAGAATATCCCAAGTCAATGCTGAGTGTGTAGCTGAGCGGCAGTTGAGTACGTTGAACCATTGACATACAACAAGTATCGTAAAGGTTTCGCTTTGCACGACATCCGGGGAAACTCCCATCGAAATCCGATAGGTAAACCACCCGAACGTAGAAATTACGGTTGTAATTACCAGCAGCGGAATCCGTGATAGAAGGGCGCGATCTAATAGTAATTGTGTCACTGGGATTGGTGCCCGCTTCATCTCATCACCCTCTGCTGGCTCCATGATAAGATTGACGGTTAAAGTGCCTTCCGCCACCAAATTGATCCATAGAATTTGAACAGCCGCTAACGGGGGCGGATAGCCAAGAATCAATGCCAAAAAAAGTATTGCGACTTCATCGATCGAGGTTACAAATAGAAAGAGAATTAACTTTTTAATATTCTGATAGACAAGCCGACCTTCCGAAATAGCAGTTACTATGGTTGAAAAGTTATCGTCGGTGATTACTATTTTCGCGGCTTCTTTGGCGACTTCAGTTCCTGTGATGCCCATAGCGACTCCGACATTTGCACGCACCAGAGCAGGGGCATCGTTGACGCCATCTCCGGTCATTGCCACTATTTCACCTCGCTTTTGAAAGGCTTCGACGATCCGTAATTTTTGCGAAGGATGCACGCGCGCAAAGACACTGATGCGACTTATTTTTTCTGCAAGATCGGCATCCGATAACAAATCAAGCTCTTGACCATCAATCGCCAGATCATTATCTCGACTGATGCCAAGCGCACGTGCTATGGCGAGCCCGGTGGCTTTATGATCACCGGTAACCATAACAGGTTTAACTCCAGCGACCTTACATTCCCTGATCGAATCCGCCACTTCGGTTCTTGGTGGATCAAGTTCGCCAATCAAACCAATTAATGTGATCTTTCCCATAAAGGGCTCAAAACCTTTCGAACCATCAATGAAAGCATTTTCAACAAGCCCGATCGCTAATAATCGAAGAGCCGAATTCGCCATTTTTTCGGAAGCTTTTTGAACTTCGGCAAGAATCGTCTCATCAAATTTCTCGATGCATCCATCGTGAAATACTGAGCCACAGTATCTTAGTAACGTCTCTGGAGCTCCTTTAATAAATACTATGCTATTGGTATTTATCGTGTGCTGGGTTGCCATCATTTTAGTATCTGAGTCGAACGGCAGCTCTGCTTTTCTTTGATATTGTCTTTTAAGGGAGGTTATGTCAGCTCCACCTTTTGCAGCCATCGTAAGAAGCGCTCCCTCTGTCGGGTCGCCAACAATCCGCCATTGATTAGCTAAGGCGTCAGGGCCAAGCAGCTGAGCATCATTGCACAAAACACTCGCGACAAAAAGCTTCTGTAATGTTTCATCAAGTTGAGTCGTAAGTTTATGCCCACTTTCCTCGAAATATCCCTCTGGGGCATACCCGACTCCTGCGACGGTAATTTCTCGTTTCTTGGATGGTAAATAAATGGCGGTCACTGCCATTTCATTGCGAGTGAGTGTTCCGGTTTTATCGCTACATATAACAGTCGTTGAACCCAGGGTTTCAACTGCAGCGAGTCTTCGGACAATTGTTCCTCGGCGAGCCATACGCTGAACGCCAACCGCGAGCGCAATGGTCATTGCCACCGGCAAGCCTTCTGGTACGAGTGACACCATTTGACTGATGGCGATCATAAAAATCTGCGAGAAGGCGATATTGCGCCAGAGGCCAATTGCAACGACAAGCCCAAAAACAACAAGTGCCGCAAAGACAAGGTATTTTCCAAATTGTCTGATTCGCAATTCCAGCTGGGTCTTTGGCTGCAAAGTCGTGGTCGCGAGGTTTGCGATTTTACCAATCTCATTGTTCACACCTGTTGAGATCACAACGGCAAGTCCTCGTCCCGCTGTAATGTGAGTGCCAGCATAAATCATATTATGTCGATCAGCGAGAACCGTATTTTCCACAAGTGGCTCAACGAACTTGCGCACGGGTAAGGACTCGCCGCTAAGAGCAGCCTCAGCGACTGCAATTGATGAGGCCTCAACGAGTCTCGCATCAGCGGCAACTGCTTCTCCCGAGCTAAGAAGCAGGATATCACCGGGGACGACATCGCCCGCTTCGATGAGTTGCTCTTGTCCGCCACGTATCACACGAGCTTTTAACTTTGATAGTTTCCGGAGTGCGGCGAGCGACTGTTCCGCGCGCCCTTCTTGAAATGCACCTATGATAGCATTAAAAAAAACCACGACCAGGATGACAATGGCATCGCGGGCTTCACCGATAAAAAATGCGATGCCGGCCGCAACTAGCAAAAGATAGATAAGAGGACTTAGAAATTGATGAAGAGCAATAGATAGAAGAGAACGGCGCTTTGGTTCTGGTAATTCATTCGATCCGAATTGTTGCAGACGCTCGGCTGCAACCCTTTGAGAGAGGCCATGTATCGCGTCAGTACTTAGCCATCTAATACATTCATCAGAATCAAGTGAGTGCCACGCCCTCGGCTTGTTCATAACAAATAACCTTCTGACAAAATGACCGGCTGAGTCTGTTGATTGAGCCACTTTGTCTCATCGCGATCTCTCAACTTCATGAACAGCAAGATAAAAATCATAAGTACTCCATACTAGCAGGGAGCATGCCAGTGGCACCGACATCGACCTCAAATTTTACAGCAGGTTCAAGCAGCGATTTCTGGGCTGACGAGTTTGAGTAGGGCCAGAAGACTCAAAGGGTAAACACAAACTCACCTTCATCTTAAGAGGTGGAGCGCTTGAGAACGAGTCAGTCGAGCTATGTCCTGGGCAAAAGTTTATATTGAGTGCAGCGATTTACAACATTCTATAAGGGCTCTTAGCTTCGGTTGGTTTCTATTTGTTTTTGTAAAGTATAAATAAAGCGACTCAGCATTGGTCGGCATATAAGACTGTAGAACTGGCACAAGTTCTCCTGATTCCAATTCTTCCGAAGCATGTAACATTGAAGTGTAAATCAAACCCATTCCTCTTGCGGCAAGACGACGCATTAGCCTGCCATTGTTGACCACAACTCTTCTGCCTGGATTAATTCGAATTGTTTTATTTCCATCGACAAGCTCCCAATGGTAAACGTCGCTTTTTTCGAGACGTCTTAACCCAAGGCACTGGTGTTTTAATAGATCATTCGGAGTTACAGGTTTTCCATATTTTTTAAAATAAGAAGGTGCTCCTAAAATAATCCATTTGAATTTTTTAGAAACTTTTATCGCGATCATGTCGGGGGCGATATAAGATCCAATTCTTATACCGGCGTCAAATCCAGATGAAATAAAATTCGTATGAACATCTTCCACCGCCACCTCAACAGAGATGTCCGGCCATTGAGATCGTAAAACAGGAAGAATGGTCTCTATAACATGCGTGGCTGCAACTGGCTCCACAATTAGCCGTAGCGTCCCGGTGACTGTGCCTCCATTTTCCTTAAATGTCTTAACTGCAGATCCAATTTTTTCTGCAGCAGACAGCGTTTCGTTTAAGAATGCTTGCCCATCTTCTGTTAATGCAACTTTTCTGGTTGTTCGATGAAATAGTGAGCGACCTAATCGCTTTTCTAAGCTTGAGATTGCTTGGCTAATCGCTCCCGGTGTTAATTCTAAAGAACGCGCAGCTGCACGAAAACTTTGTTGTTTAGCGACCTCAAAAAAAAACACTTAAATAACTAAAAGGATCATTATTTGACATACTTAGTCCATTTTTAAAAAAAGGGCATTGTTTAATTTATCTAAACAGCCAGTTTAGATAAGATGGGATTCTTAAGCAATACTTTTCAATATATAATGAGCACTGTAATTTATCACTAGGAGAAAAAATGAATAAGCACTCAATTGCAATAACAACAGCCATCATCTCAATGTTCTTATCTTTCTCAACTATCTCAATGGCTAAAAGTACTGAAAATAAGAATAGGAAAATTCTCATAGTGGTATCAAGCCAAGACAAGAAAGGCGAAGGCCTAGTAGCGGGATTCTGGTTTCCTGAACTAACTCATCCTGTTCAGGTTTATGATAAAGCTGGCTTTGATATCGACATAGTCAGTCCTAAAGGAGGACTTTCACCCTTCGATGGTTTTGATTTAAAAGATGAAGCGAATTTATGGTTTTGGACTAATCCAAAATATCGAAACAAACTCGGTAACACTCTAAAACTTTCGGATATCGACCCTACAAAATATGATGCTATTCAACTGGTTGGTGGACATGGGCCCATGTTTGATTTCGTCGACAACGTTGATCTGCAAAACATCATACGTGTCATTTACGAAAACAATGGAATTGTGAGTGCCGTATGCCATGGTCCCGCTGGATTTCTTAAGGTAAAACTTAGCAATGGTGAAAGTCTTATTGCTGGCAAAAAACTGACAGCATTCACTAAAGAAGAAGAAATCTCTCTCAAATATGAAAAACTAATTCCATTTGATCTTGAAACTGCTCTTAGAAAAGCTGGAGCTATTTTCGAAAAAGCACCTATCTTAAAAAGTAAAGTCGTAATCGATGGACGTCTGATTACTGGTCAGAATCCTCCATCGGCAAAGCCTTTTGGAGAAGCTGTTGCAAAAGCGCTAAAGGCTGAAGCAAAATGATCTTATATTTTTTTATTCTTATTCGGATTAATTTTTTGGGACATTTCCCAGGTTGGAGATAAAAATGAAAATGATTTTAGCGATCGCCGTGGTTGCATTCTCTCAAATTTCCTTTGCCAGTGAGCTTGAAGAAACCAACAAGAAAGTCGTTATCGCTTTCTTTGAACTTGCCTTCAACAAGCATAAGCCACGCGAAGCAACTCAGAAGTATTTTGGAGAAAGTTATATTCAGCATAATCCCTCTGTTGCCAATGGAGCAGATGCCTTCGTGGCATTTTTTGAACCTCTGTTCAAAAAAAATCCCGACTCTAAAATTGTGATTAAAAGAATTATCGCAAAAGGTGATTTGGTCGTCGTGCACGCTCATGGGAAGGTAAATGACAAAACTCGTGGACTTGCTATCATGGACATCTTCCGGCTCAAAAATGGAAAACTAGTCGAACATTGGGATGTCGTTCAAGAGGTTCCAGAAAAAGCCGCTAACGATAATACAATGTTTTAAGCTTTCTCAACCTACCTGCGGGAATGTTTCTTTTTACCGGCGACTCGCAGTAAGCGTTGAAATTTAGGACATTCCATATGGTTTGGCGCAGAACACTTGGCTACATGCAAAAGAGTGCTACGAACTGCAGTAAGCTTGCGAATGCTCTTTTCCATTTCATTGGCCTTCTCGAAAAGAAACTCTCTGCTGACCTGAAGTTCGCCTTCGGTCGTAAACATCGAAGCAATATCTTCTAAAGTTAGACCAGCGTGTCTTCCCAGCGCAATAAATTCTAGCTGCTGTAAGACATGAGCATTGAAAAGCCTTCTTAGCCCATGACGGCCCGTTGATCGGATTAAACCCTTCTCTTCATAAAAGCGAAGTGTCGAAGGGGGCACCCCTGACAACTGAACTACGTCACCAATATCGAGCGTTTTATTTATAGAATTCGATTTCATGTCTAACCTCAATTGAACTTGAGGTCTCAGGTTAAGGCAAACACCTATAAAAGCCAATAAAAAGTCTATTTTTGCCAGAATAGACTTGAACTCAAGTTCACTTGAGGTTGCACACTGGGATCATGAGATTACGATGCAAACAAAACTTATTGGTAGGAACTCTGGCCTTATCGGCTCTTCTTGTCTCGGCCGGCACAAGCATGGCTAATCTTGCATTACCGTCTATCGCCGAGGAATTCTCACTTTCTTTTTCGGCCGTACGATGGATCGTTCTCTCGTATCTATTGGCAATCACATTATTTAGTCTTGTCGCAGGTAGGCTCGCAGACCTAAACGGACGACGAAATATTCTTCTATTAGGAGCGGCCATGTTTAGCGCCGGAACGTTTATTTCCAGTTTTTCATTTTCATTCTCAGCCTTGATCTTCGGTCGAGTGATACAAGGAATTGGCGCCGCAGCACTTGCCGTACTTCCCATCGCCATCATAACAGATACTTTGCCTGATCAGAAAATGGGTCGGGCCATCGGATTTCTTGCTACGATGTCGGCCGTAGGAACCGCGACAGGTCCATTGATCAGCGGATTGCTTATCGCAGAGTTTGGCTGGCGCACGATATTTTCTGCGATGGTGGCGCTTGGAATTTTTACTCTTTTATTAATTTTCAAGTTCGTTCGGCTTAGTGAAAGTTCAAGCCATAACAAACAACAGAGTAACTTTTTCGATACGGCCAAATCATTCTGCTCTGACTCTTCGTTTAGAATGCATCTGTTTTCAAATTTTGCGGTATCGGCCGTTATGGTTTCAACTTTGATCATAGGCCCCTTTTATCTGACTCATGCTTTGCACCTTGATCCTGGCCACATGGGTCTTGTTATGTCGGCGGGTCCCATCACATCAATTCTTTCTGGAATAGTTGCTGGTTACGCCGTCGATCGGTTCGGTTACAGCCTCATTATTAAATTTGGATTTATGCAGGTATTAGTTGGAAGCATCTCATTTATTTTTTTACCGAAGCAGTTTGGATCTTTAGGATTTGTAATCTCTGCAGTTCTTCTAAGTTTTGGTTACCAACTTTTTTTATCCGCTAATTCAAACAGCTTCATGCAAAACGCTCGCACCGAACATCGCGGGATCGCAGCAGGCGCACTAAATCTTTCGCGCAACTTGGGCTTGATCGCTGGCACTTACTTAATGGGAAGCGTCTCCGATGCGGCTGAGAAAAACATTTCAGTTGGATTACAAATCACTTTCTCGATGGCGGCCTTCTTGATCGTCATTCTGCTAATCAATCAACTCAAACACTCAAAAAAGGAGAACTTATGAAAAAAGATTCGCTAACTAAATTCATCGAAGAGATTCGAAAAATATGGGGACCATTAGATTCAAAACTGGTTATAAAAACCCAGGCTTTGCTCGAAGATCTTGTACATGCACCCATTTCTGAACCGTGGCTAGCAGCTCTAAAAGAAGATCTTGATGAAAGCCGCGAACTGTATCGAGATCCCGAACATGGATTCATTCTTTTAGCGCACACAGAAAACGAGGGGTTGTATCGACACCCTCATGATCATGGAAACGGATGGGTCATCTACGCTGTTCAACGAGGCGAAATTGAAATGGGAACCTATGGGCGCACTGAGCGGCAAGGTAACATCGAAATAGTTCGACGTGAAAAGTACCGAATGACGGCGGGTGAAAGTCGGGTTTACTTGCCCGGCGATATCCACGACACAAAATGCATTTCGAGTTCAATCTTAATGCTTCGACTGACAAGTTGCGACCTCAAGACTGAATTGCAGGAGAAAAGAATGCATCGATATGTCTGAAAAAAATAGAGATTAGTTCATCGTGCGACGTTGACGTCTGAAAAAAGAGAACGCAGAAATCCTTTGCGGACATCTGGGTTCTAACTAAAAAATTGGTGGAGGTGGAGACTCGATTGCCGAACCATGATGTCCGCAGCCCACTTCTTTTGTGTACCTGGCTATTCTAGCCTAATTTCAAGGCTTTTGAAATAGCTTAAACTTAATATAGGCGCGACTGCATAAAAGAATTGAAAAGGGCAGAGATCTCATCTCCTGTGAGTTCCTCACGTCGATACAATTCTTCAGCTATTCCTTAATTGTCGGTTTTAGCGGCCCCAGTGTCTCAAAGCACTTTTGCATCATATAGTCGATGTATCGTCTAACCAGAAGGTTCTCAATCAAATCTAATGTACCTGGTGCGGGGTCTGGTAACTGCTCTGCGAAACTTCTAAACATTTCGTTTTCTAACATATTTTCAATCCAACGTGTTGCCCTCATTAAGTCGTCACCGCCGAAATTACTGATTACGCCCTCAGAAAATAATCCATCTCCTGTAAAGCCTGCCAACCAGATCATGATTCTCCGATTAGATTCGTTAATCGTAATAGTCGGCTCTTGCCTGAAGGGTTCAAGTGACGCAGACGCAAGATACTTATCTGTTCCTAAAGGCGAGTCCATTTCTCTAAGCGAAACCTTCTGTATATCTTGGCCACAAATCAATGCCATAACCGCATGACCTGTTTCATGGTACGCAATTTTTAACTTTTTTTGATCCACGCCAACTCTCCTTTTAGGTTAGAATGGGTAACTTCAAACCACCCTGCATCATACGTACTTTTATAATGAGTCTTCTATTCCGTGAGTCTAGTAATCTTTCCATCAAGTATTATTTCATTAAACTCAATCTGAACAAGTTTTTCTCCCCTATACTTCGTTCGATAAAAACTTATTTCCTCATTACCAAAAATCACTTCCGAATCTTTATCAAAAACTTTTAAGTGGTCAATCAACTCTCCCACAGTAATTCGTTGAGTATTTTCTTTTTTAGAATCCATAATCGCTCCTATTTATTTTTCTGACTAATCTAATTAACTAGCATCACCGTTTTTATTTAACTCCCTACCCTTAAAGTAGGCTTTAAGTTCAGTTCCGCCTATAGCGCGCAATTCATATCCGTTATAGTAGGATGGGTTCATTTTAAGGCGAACCGGATTGCCGGTATAAAGTTGAGCCAATAACTCGAAGTGCTGGCCACTGCCGTTAAGTTTGAAATAAAATTTTTCGGTTTTATCTGGTGTAATAACTAAATCACGAATTTCTTGTCTTGGGACCATCATTCGATCATTTTTAGATCCCATTTCCATGTTAAACATTTCTACTTCCATTCCAGAAGAGTAAATTTGCAAGGACCGAAGAAACAGACTCTTCTTGCCTGAGTTTTGCATGACAAAACTAGCTACCTGGGTGTCTGGATGATAACCATCGATGCAAATAAATACTCTTGGATCTTCTGCGAAGTCACGCTGAGTTTCTATTGCACGCAACGCATCTGTAGTCTCTGCCTGAGCTTGTGTTGCTCTCCATATCAAGAAAGTAAGAATGCCAATTACAATCGCAGAAATGATGTTAACTATTGAAGTCAAATCCATTTAAATTTCATCTCTCAATATCGGAGCTTTCATTACTGATGAATCTTGAATCACAAAAATCATATACTTGTTAGTTTTTACTGCAACCATTCCACGACATTGATTGATATTCGCAACAATACCTTTCATAAACCTTATCCCTCTCTTAATCTTTGTAATCGCCAAAATATATGTATGGCTTACATAACCAAAAAATAATTTTTAAATCTCTCAACAATGTCTGATCTATAAAACTCTTTACCTGATGAAAAATACTGCTCATGAATTTCTATTTCTACAAATCACTTAAGGGGTAAAAAGTTTGTCTATTCTCGCAGTCGCACTAGCAAGATTAGAAAGTATTTCCTTAATCATTTCTTCGTTCATAACCACATTTTCTCCTTGAATTGGGATCGCAATCTTATTTGCTATTTTCTTTATGAACTCATCGTTCTGAATGCGACGATCTTCGGTCATACCAATTGACTGAAGATATTTTTCATATGCTTCTCGTTCTGGTGATTTGAATACGCGACCTTCTCGCAATGATTTCTGCGCATCTTCCCAAACATATCTTTGATATTTTCCAGAAGCGCCTGTCATTACGTCCTTAAGCTGTGCGATTTGTCCTTCTTCGCGAACTCCCATTTTTCGCAACAATATCCAAAACTCAGAATGAATTTCTGCTGTCAAATTCTCATTAGATTGTATTACAGCAGTCATAATCTCCCGAAATCTTGCCTTTTCTTCAGAAGAAAGATTATCGACATTAGAAGTAGGAGATGACGTCTTCTTTAACGGAAAACCGCCACTAACGAAAATCGGAATAGCAATTGAACTGATAAGAATGATACCAACTATCGCCGCAAAGAGACGGCTAAACTCAGTCTTATCAGTATTCTGCACTTCCAATATTTTAGTTTTTACAAGTATCCAGCGCGCAATCCACATGATAATAAGATCAACACTAACAACACTTATAATATCTATTAACATACCAATCAAAGACAGCAGGCTAGGATCAGCCGTCAGAGTTTTATCCGGCAGCGTAAATGCCCTGACCACATACATCAAAACTTTAGCACCCAAGATTAGGTACAAAATTATTTTTCCTAGCTTAGACTGAGGAAAAAGAATAAGCGCTTTTCGAGACCTTTTTATTTCTTCCATATAATATACCTTACCCTACAAATAAAAAACTTCTACATAGATTCGAATAAGTGACTTAATCACTTAACTTCGCTCGGCCTTCTGCTTTGTTAGACTATCTCACTTGCTAATGCGTTACCTTAATCAACTAGTAGCTTTAATCAAAACTAAGTAAGGCAGTAACATCTTCACCAGAAAGCTTTTTTCTTTTGATGCGAAATTTATCTATAAAATAATCCGCAAATTCATCTTTATGATTCTTAACATCGTTATTATGATTTAAATGTCGATTAACTGAACCAGTAAATAAATCTGTGAGCTGCAGATGTATCAATGCCTTTGAGTCCATCGCTTCAATCTGGTCTATGTATAATTTTTTATCGAATTTATTTACAGAAACCTGTTGCAATCGATCTTTTAAATTAGCCAATAGAAGCTTATCGCCACCCGTACTCTCTTGATCTTTCAAAAATTGAATAGTTCTGGGCAGTGGCGCCCTATTTTTACCATGGTCATGTTCGATACCTTTTACAATTAAGTGATAAAATAGATCGCCATATACTTCAGACTGATGCCCTGTCCCCGCACGTTCTACAAACATTCCTTTGAAACCTAGTAAAGCAGATTCCGCATGCAAAAGATCAACTAGCTCTTTGTATTCTTCTAATTGCTGTTTTTTTAATTCCGCAAAATGAAACTCATAAGTTATACATTTTTGAATTTTCCAGGCCTCAATTTGCTGCTGAAGGCGAAAGGCTTCGCGACCATTAAGAATCCAAAGACTGCCGACAATTAAAAACTTATCATTCTTACCACTTTCGTCCGCATAAACTACTGATACAGGAAAATTAGGCTGCTCCGATATCGCCGCCGCATACTGATCTTCTTCTAATTTTCCACGATGCTTTCGAACTTTATCACTTGCTAAATACAATTTATAGACATTTTGAATACGCGCTCGTTCTCGAGTTAATGAATTAGTTTTAGTAAGTTTAAAAAGATTTAACTTCTTAATTACCTCACCATCTAAAAATTCAGGTTCAAATTGCTCCCAGTAACTTAAACTAAGTGTTATGTCTGAATCTCTAGCTGCTGGGTAATGATTAAGTATCCAAGCAACTCTATCTTGTAGTTTATTATTTCTAGCTGAATTGACGGCAAAAAGAATTTCCTGCCTACCTTTTTCAAATTCTTCTTCCGAAAGTTCTATCTTATCTCGACGTACTTTCTCTTCTTTTTCTTCGTAATCGCTCACAAGCCCACCTTGAATCATTTTAAGCTCAAGAACAAATATTAATTTATTTATAAAAAAGGGGTAGTCCAGAATAGAACAGTAGCCGAGGAGCAAACACTTATATTTAATGATTAAGGCCATCTATCTTCAAAATCGTCGGATCTTCCTTAGTCTCCCAATCCCTTATAGCTTCAACCAATGGATCTTTGTGTTTATCGAGTACTGCAGCACAATCTATTTTTGGTAATAATAGGCGCAAAGATGTCCATAATCGTCTTACATGATGAGCCGAATCAGGATGAAGGAATGCTGCTGGAACTCCGCCTCCAGCATATTCTCGCAACATTACTATTGAGTTGGGATGGGGGTGTCCACCGACTTCGCAATGATGCCAATATTCTTGATCGCTAAATAATCCATCAGCTTCTTTTCGCATTTTTTGGGGAGTAAATTTCTTTCGGAGTTCTTCAGGGCTAGCATTATACCATTTATTTAAGTTTTGTGGATTTGAATAGCCAAGAAAAAATAAATATTCAATTTCGACCAGTTGCCGAAGCAGACATGCTGCCGAATATTCATTTCCTTGTTTAAACATCGTAAAAATTCCATCAATTAACTCAGTGGCAAGACGGGATAAAAGTGCACAAGATAAGATCAACGTATCTTGCCGAGAAGTACCAATCTGTAATAGATCAGAAGCTATCCCATTCAAACTTTGAGTAGCCGCATGTAAGACATTTAGACGTGATAAACCAATTTCTTCATTATGAATTGCCGTCAGGAAAATCTTCGCAAGATCTGACTTAGTAGCGTTTTTCATATTGCTCCCAAGTGAGTGAATCGAAAATTTTAATATTTAGTGGCACTCATGAATAAGAAAATCAGCACATACTTCAAATGTGCTGATTTTCTTTGTATGAAGCTATTCGGATTCAAAATTACTAAACTAAAATTTATTATGTTCCAATCGTTCGGATTTAATCTCAGAAATGAACAATTGGATATAAAGGATTTTCTAAACTTTTACTTTTTTATGTCGATATGTTTTTATTTACACAAGGTGGCCTTATGCGATTATCCAAGATGCAAGAAATTATCATTAACAACTTAGATAAAATTATCTTGAAATCACAAAACAGTTTAGGTAATAGCTTTGCTATTTCTGGTTTGCTAACGTTAAAGTCAGCTGCAGAAAATTTATCACAAATTGCCGCACTTAAAATTGCAGCCATGCAATTAATTGCAAGTCTGCCTGTCGTAAAAGACGATAAAATGCTCGATAATGTTTCAAGCGAATTACATAAAACTATTCAAAACAGAACAAACATCTTAATATCACTCGCGAATCAAGCGAATCAAATTCTAGATCAAGCGGTTAAAAAACCCGAAAAAGGCTTCGTATATTTCAAATTGCCTCAAGAGCGAAATTTAAGTGATTTAAAAGAAGATATAGATATTTTGGAGAAGAGCTTCTCTCAATTATTTTCCGGCAACGCTAAGGCTCCTCAAATTGAATTTCGTGGAGTCGATACCGGAACAGATTGGCTAATTCTTAAAATAATTGGAGACGGTTTAAAAACTTTTCTAGACGTCGTAAAAGGTGCAATGGAAATTGCCAATGAGAATCAAAAATTAAAAACTGAAATCGCAAAAACCAAAGGCGTAGAATCAACTACTCAGTTAACCGAAGCCACAACTGAGTATATTAAATCTTTAACTGAAACCAACAAACTTAAAAATTCCTATTTGAAACAAAGACTCTCAGTATCATTAGCCCAGGAGTATGGAATTCTGGGCACACCAGACGGGAATGAAGCTTTGATTAGATATAATAAATCACTTGAGGCTTTAAGTGATTTATTTGAACGTGGCTCTGACCTCGAAATTCCACTTATTACGAAAAAAATTGAAGTAGCTTGTAGTGCTCAAGTAGAAGATCAATCAAAGAAACTTCTCGAATCAACCAAAGAAGTATTGCTATTAACAGCTCCGCAAAATCCAGAAAATCTACCAGGTGATAACGATAACGCTAAAGAATAAAATGAGTGCTCTGAGGGTTCGATTTCTAATAACCTCCATATACAGTTAATATAACTTATCAAAATAGTATTTTAAAAAAGAAAAACCCGAAAATCCTACGTGGACGTTCGGGTTCTAACTAAAAAATTGGTGGAGGTGCCGGGAATTGAACCCGGGTCCGCAAGAGATCCACGAAAAGGCGCTACATACTTAGTTTATGTTTTAATTAAGGTGCTCAGACTTCCACAAACAAAATTCTGAACACCAATCCCCTGGATAACTATTAAGACTTCACTCCAGAGAAACCAGTGAAGTCCGAGACGGCATTATCGTCGGATCAGGCATCGACACCGTCGACCTACGCCAAATCCGTTAACAGAACTAAGCTGCTAATTGATAATTGTTGTTAGCAATTGTAATATGCACGTTTTTATCGAGGTCCACATGCGCCCCGGTATGCTCCCTTTGCTTCACGACCCACGTCGAAGCCAGTACACCCCCATTAAGTTTGTACTCAGTAATTGTACTCCTATTCCCTGCAAGTACCTATTAAAAATCCTATTGGCTCTGAGCCGCATAAACTAGACCATTGCCCAGTTTCAGTCTGGAACCAGTAATACTTCTTAACTCTCGACTAGACCGTACTATGCTTAAGTTGCGGGATGTTCGTGGTGAACATCCACTTTAAAGAGGAGAACAGATGAAAACATCATACCCGACCGTAGAACACATCGTTACCAGCGCTAAACTTTGCCAATTGATTTATGAATTTTCTGATAACGCTGAGGCAACAAAACAAAAGATTGAGAATTTATTTTTCGACTCTGAGTCAGAATTAACGTGGTTCAATATTACAGCTACTGACACACAAGCTTTTATCGTTAAAGACAAAACTAATTTATATATTGTATTTCAAGGGTCACAATCAACTGCCGACTGGATTACGAATGCCATTCTTGAGCTCACGCCAAACCCTGCAGGGACAGGACATTATCACCTAGGCTTTATGCATGCTTGCACGCTAAGTTTTAAAGAAATTGGAACTCATATTCAATCTGAGGTAGCCAAAAATCCGAATTTAAATGTTGTTATTACCGGCCACTCATTAGGTGGTGCGATGGCAATGCTTTATTGCTTTTTGTTACAAACCAAGACGCCTCAGCTTTCGGTTAAAAATCTAATTACATTCGGCCAACCACGTTGCGGAAATTTAGAGTTTATTAACTTTTACAATAGCCTAAATATTCCTTACTTCCGCTTCGTAAATGACGGTGACTATGTCACTGATGTACCGCCACCGTATGGAAAAAGCAGCTGGAGTCACGCTGGTAAAGGCTTCCTACTTAATTTTAATTCAGTCACACCATACAACGATAATTATGAAAAAAATTTGATGGTTCGTCTTTTCATGCTAGCCATCACATCTTTACGTATGAAGTTTGCAAATAAATTTAATGCAAAAGAACTGGCAAAAAATCACGACATGAGACTTTACGAAAAAAATATCCTAACGAATCTGCCACAAATCATTGAATTCACTTCAGCTATCACCACAAGCGAAGAGACCCCAAACTCAGCTGACGATCATAACAACACACTAAGTTAAAATACTTTAGGTGCGTTCAATTGATGGACGCACCTAAAACACCAAATCAGCATCCCGTCACAAACACATTCTCCCCAATCAACAAAGTGTTGTGGCAAAAATACGGACCCAAAAATCACTAAAGTTTTAGCTCTAAATCTGTCATGCAATTTCACTTTTTAGCTGTTTTTTGATCGCAACTGTCATGGTGTCGTACAGACCCCGAGGTATCACGCGACGCAATATTATCTGTGCGCGTAAACAGCTCTTTAGTTATATATTTGATTTTGAGAGGGAGTTATCAACCAAATCCACAGACTTTTCCACAACACACAGGTTTTTTCAGCGTCAATGTGACCCCGAAAAATAGATTTCAGATTATTTCAGAATTTAATTCTAGGGAGTAAATTTTGAGCAGCGAAGGTTTCTGTTACGAAAACTGTACTGGTCTAGTTGCGTAAAACCAGTACTCACGACCTCAATAAAATTTATGTAAGTGCCTCTTTTTTAGATACGTTACTTACAGGAAAAAGTTGCAGATTTAGCTGATACACGCGCTCACCTTTACCACTCATGCGGGCAATATTGTTCTCTTTATGAAGCGATTTGCGCATTTGGCGTAACTTAAACTTCAGCTCTTCAAACTCAGCTTGCGATAACGATAACGTTAAAGACCCGAATTCACGCTCGGTCGGCGCATCTTGATATAAAGACTCTAAGCCTAAATACATTAACTGCATTTGTAACTGACGAATTAACGCTGACGGAATTTCTTCAGGAGCTTCAGAAGATTTACCTTTTGAAATGATTCCTGTAGCTGAATCTTTTTGTAATTCACCACTCATTAAAAGATTTTTTAGAGCTTGATCAATTTCAGATTCAGACGCCTTACCACGAAGTAAGTCTTTTAGTTTGCTGGTCTCAAAAGTAACACCCTCTTGGTCGACAAGAGCGTAAATGATCCAACCAATCCAGTTCGGAACTTTATCAAAAACTTTACGATCAAATTCACCAAGCTTAAGTTTTTGTTGCACGCGGTATTCAGATAATTGTTTTAAGGCATAGTTACGGTCTGCAGGATCATCAGCTTGGTTGAAAGTGACTAACAATTTAAATTCATCGCTTTGCGCTTTATTAAGACTGCAGGCTCTGGCAAATTTTGCAACCATATCCATTGATAGATTACGTTTGCCTTCGATGATCATTTTTAAATAATTCGGAGACTTAATATCTGCGGCTGCCGAGAAAATCGCGTAGTTGTAAGGGCGCAAAGAGCGCTTAGTAGATTCTTTTTTAAACTGGTAAAAATCAGCCAAAAACAAACGAAAATCCATGTAATCTGATAACGTTGGAGCCAAAACCGAAGTAGCTGAAATTGCAGGATTTTGATTTAACTGAATGTGCTGATTTTCCATATTTCTCCTAAAAAAAAGGCCGCAAGAAATTAATCTCATGCGGCCCTATTTTTGACAATTATTTTTCGCGAAAAACTTAGTATCTGCTAAGAACTAACGTTACACGTTGAACTGTCATATTGCCACGAGTGTAAAGCACTAAGCTGCTAGCTGCTCCACCGATATCTGGACGGTTATGTAAGTATAAAGATTGTGAACTTGTGTAACGATCAAACTGTGTAGTTCCAGCGTTAAAACCGTTCACTAATAAATCTGCTAAAGCCACGTTGTTGTGTGCGTTCGCAGTTACGATAACTTGTTCAATACGGTAGCCACGGTATTGTTGCATGCTGAAGTAGTTGCCTAAATCAATGCGGTCGTTGCTGTATGTTGAACGGTTAATGTAAAGCTCTACACGTTGATCATCGTAACCTGGATTTCCTGGGTTACCTGGATGACCTGGGTATGGGGGTGGTTCATGTGGTGGGTGACCAGGATATTGCGGAGGTTGTTGACCACCAGTGCGGCGAATTTCAATCACGATTTCTTCGATGTAAGTAGAACCGTTAACATACATTTCAAGTTCACGTACTGAAGATCCTAAAACTAAACGTTGATTTGGAACTAAGTTAATACGTTTACCTGGATTAACTTGAGTCGCTACGTTGCGGTTATCAGCTAATAACTGAACCGTTGTAGTGTATGGAGAATCAGGGCGAGTTCTTGCGCGAACCGATACTACTTCGTAGCCACGGTATTGAACGCCTAAACCTGCTAATCTACGCAAGTCTAAAACTTCGTTTCTTACTGAACGATAGATCGAGATCGATTTAACATCAGAAGATTGGTCATCATTATAGTCTGGAAAATCTGGCTGGCCCGGATAACCTGGCTGAGTTGAACAATCTGGATCATATGGATTGTCACACATTGAATGGTGATCACCATCGTCAAAGCCATCGCCCGGTTGAATACCGAATTGCGCATTTGACACCGATGCAGTTGCTAAAATCGCTAATAACGTTAATTTGAATGATTTTGATAACATTTGTCCCCCTGTTATTTGTACACAAGGGGTATAAAGCAAAGCGCGGGCCGAAAAATCAGGGCCAAAAATAGCCCGATTTATAGTAGACAACTTATTGAAAAGAACTGGTTAGTTTAAAACTTTATATTAAAACTTAGAAAGCTTGTTCTCGAAGCCTTGAATTTCAGCAATCGACATCGAAGCTTTTTGAATATTCGATAAAGTTAACCACATCGCGGCTTTTTGTGAACCTGATGATAAATCTAAACGAATGCGCACCTGGCCTTTACCATTGTTGTTCACAAGTTTTGCGTCTTTAATAGCTTGCGCTAAATTTTGTGAAGCATTGCTGTTCGATTGTAAGTCATAATTTTTTGATAGGTCAGCTACTTTAGCAATACTTGATCCGGCAACAGTGCCTTTGTCAGCCGCTAATAACTGAACACCTAAACCAACAACTTCTTTATCTTCAGTCGCAATCAACACACCCATGGCAGCGCGACCGTTAACAACTTCAAATGATGAAGTTTGAATGTAATCTAATTTTTGCGACGTTGAAGCAAAGTTCACTGTGTTTGTTAAATATGATTTCCACATTTCAAAAGAAGAACCTGCAGAACCTTCTTCTAAAATAAAGAAACGATCTGCATATGATTTTCTAAAAATTACACGAACATAAGCACCAGACATTTTAACTTTGATGTAAGCATTCTCACAACCGCCGTCAGCATCAGTGCATTTTAAAAATCCACCTTGAACTTCTAGATCACCATTTGAATTAATTTTAGTTAATGAATATTTATCACCTGCTTGGGTAGCTTGTAATCTGTATGACGTAATCTTTTTAACGCCGTTTAATGATTCATCTAATGTTAAATCAACTAACATATCGCCTGAACCCGTAGAACGTTTAAGTTTAGCGTTAATCACAGCTTTAGCTAAATTTAAATTCATCGTTTTTTGTTCAGCGTTTACTTTATTATTGTAACCACGAAATTCAGCCATCAAACCATCAGCAGAAGATGATGTGTAATTTAATGTATCCAGCTTACCGCCGGTTTTTACCGCTTCAGCTTCATCAAATTTAGCGTTTACCGCTCCGTTTGATTTTTTAGTTTTACCAGATTGCGGTAAAGTATCAGCACCGCCATCATCAGAGTTACTGCCATTTGAATTAGGTAATGGATTTAATGTGCCCGCATCATTTGAATCAACCGATGGTGGTAAACCCGGTAATGCCGTACCACTTGCAGAAGTAGGTAAAGGAGCCCCTTGACCATCGGCATCGACGATATCAAGGTTTTCTACATCGGCTTGCTCTTGTGTTGTCGTGGTGCCGCGCACATCTGAACGCGTTTCTTTGCTTTTACCACAACCTGTTGTTGTTAAAGTAAATGCAGCAAGTACTGCTACTGATAATAAAAGTGATTTTTGGTTCAACATGCAAGCCTCCGAAGTCCTAAATTAAAAACTATCAAGATAGAAACTAAGCAAGCCAAGAGCCACAAATGACTAGCCTTAAAACGAATATACCGCTACTGTAGGGCACAATCGGTAGTTTTTCATTGTAAGATATGCAAGGGTGATTTGTTCAATGACAGTGAATTCTAAGGTTCAAACAGACCAGTTTTTTAATTTAGACCCGCACCTGATTCTTCAGTGCGCCGATCTTAATGGCTATAAACCCACTGGTGAAATTCACCAATTAAATTCTTATGAAAACCGCGTTTTCGAAATCAAATTAGAAGACAGCCAATCAGTGATTGCTAAGTTCTTTCGCCCTGGGCGCTGGTCAAAAGAAACCATCGCCGACGAACATGAATTCTGTTTTGACCTGCACAATGATGGCTTGTCGGTGGGCTTACCCTTACGCGCGAAAAATCAAGAAACGGTTTTTGAGGCTAACGGCATTTTATACTGCTTTTATGAAAAAGTGCGCGGCCGCATGATGCAAGAAGTGCTGTTAAACCAATTTGAAAAACTGGGATCCCTAACTGCGCAATTACATAATACCGGCGAAAAAAAAGAAGCACTTCATCGCAATTTCTTCGGGCCTAGCCAAGACAACAAATGGTTTTTACTTGATCAACTAGATACGGTTATTGCGCCCGAGATTCATCACCAGTACATGGATTTAGCCGAGCACGTGTTCGAAACCCTTGATAACAAACTTGATCCCCAGGGCTTTATACGCATTCACGGCGATCTTCACCGCGGTAATTTATTAGATAACGGCCAGAACGACATTACCATTGTCGATTTTGATGATTTTATCAATGGGCCGGTGGTGCAGGATTTCTGGATGATCTTTCCTGATCAGGAATTTACGCCAACTAAAGAATTCGAATTATTTTTAAAAGGTTATGAAACTCTACGTAAATTTGATGAACGGCAGTTAGAGCTGGTTCCGTATTTACGCGCGTACCGTGTGATTTGTTATGCGGGGTGGATTTTAAATCGCTGGAACGATCCAAGCTTTCCGAAAATTTTTCCTGAGTTTAACACTTACAGATATTGGGCGGAGGAATTTGATTCACTCCGCAAGATCATTAAAGATTAAATTATTTTGCAGCTACTGCAGTTTTGTTAGCTGCATCGTAGTCTGCTTTTGCTGAATTTGCCGATTCACGAGTGATGCGGGCTTTTGCTTTTGCTTGGTCAACGTCTTCAGCTTTAGCATTTGCTTCTTCTAATTTTTTAACATCAGCTTCAGCAGCAACGGCTTCAGCTTCTAAACGCTCAGCTTTTTCTTTTAACATTGCTAATTGGCCAGCAGCATCTTCAGCTTGTTCTTTTGTAGCAGCTGTTGCAGAGGCGCCAGTAGAAGCAACTGGTGTCGTTACCACTGTAACTTTAGCAGCTTCTTCTTTAGCGGCTTCTTCTTTAGCGGCTTCTTCTTTTTCAGCTTTATCAGCAGCTAATTTATCTGCGGCTGCTTTTTCTTCTTTATCTTTTTTCTCTGCAGCCGCTTTGTCAGCAGCAGCTTTTTGATTAGCTTCTTTTTGTGAAACTTCTTTATTAGCATCAGCAATCATTTGCGCAGTACCTGAAGCTAAGTGCTGATCTTGGGGTGAACCAGCAGGTTGTTTCGCAGCTAAATCTTGCGATGTAAATGCCGTAGCAGATGCAGTAGCTGTTGCTGAAGCCGCAGCTGGAGTTGATTCAGATGTTGCGCCTGTTACTTCAGTTGATACTTTTACCGGAGCAGATGTAATACCTTTTCCGAAAACTTCTGTTAATTTATTTACTGATAATTTTGCGACCTCTAAGTTTAAGCAAAGTAAATTACCTGCCGTTGTAATTTCGCCTTCAGATTGAAGAACTAAGTTAATCATTGTAGCTTTGCCTTTAAATTCAATAGCTAATTCATCTAAGTTCGATTTGTCAGCATTTTCAAATGAAGTAAAAGTCAAAACAGTCTCTTTTAAAGTTTGATCTTTAGTGATACCTTCACCGATCGCCGTACAAACAGTTTTAGAAGCTGCTAGAGCTGTTTCTAAAGAAGATTTCGAAGATTTAACTTCACCTTCAGTTAAGAACATACCAAGGTTTGTGTTACCTTCGTACATCATATCAAGAACTTGTTCTGAAATTTTAAAAGTTTTATCTTTACCGATAAAGTTTTCTTGAACTTTTTTAGCTTCTTGTTTTGCTTTTTCGTTTTCTTTTGCCGCATCAGCGTAAGAACTATCTAATTCAACTTCTGCTTTTAATTTTGCACCTAATTTATTACAGATATTTTGCATGCTAGGAACCATTAAAGCATTTGATACATCTTTAACGCCGTTATCCATGTAACAACCTTGGTTGTCTTCTAGTTTTAATTTATCAATAACTTCGTCACATTTTGCTAACGTCTCAACGCCTAATTTTCTTTGCGATTCTTTTTCTGCTTCAGTTGAAGATGCTGTGATCGTAGTTTTATTTAATAAAACTTGGCTTTTATGAAATGATTTATAGTTATTTAATAATTCAGCACTGCAAACTTTTGTAGGAAGTTTTGTTTTATCAACTACATCAGTTGGTGAACCTGAGCCACCTGCTGTAGGGCGAACGCGTCTTTTATCCGGAGCTTTTTGACAATTAACGATAAACGTTGTTGTAACAACTAAAGCTGATAATAAAACAAAAGACTTTTTCATACATACTCCTAAAAGTTAAAACTTGTAACAATAGGAAGTAGTTCAATATCTGGTCCAACCTGACAAGAACGTGTTAAAATCGTTTTAAGATTTAAAAATGCGTTTTACTGCAGCTCAGACAGTGAAATTCTCAAAATGAAACACTGAAACTGTCTAGATTCCTAACAGGCAGAAACAAAAATGGTGGAATGTATTCGATTTAATTCACTCTATTCAAACAATTCCAGTTCATTTTCAGCTGATTACTTAAGATCGAAAAGCTATGGGTGAGCTCTAAACAAGCCGGGCGATTCAGCTGGCGCATATCTAACATTTTTGAATAACAGAACCACAACATATCGTCTGAATTTTCTGGATCGTTATTTCTGGATTTAGCTAACTGGCAAGACGGCACATCTAATTGCATCCAGTTATCTGTTAAACATGACCAGTCTGAGCGTCTTGAACCATCGCCATATAAACAGCGCATAGCCGGTGTGCCGACAAGGGGTTTAACTTCGCCACGGCATTTATTTAAAAATTCAGAATAGATACTTTGAGAAATTTTCTGCTTCGAAGTTTCTGGCAACACTAAATTTTTTTGCTCTTTAAAGATTTCACATAATTGATCAGCACTGACATAATCGATTTGTTTTGATAGAATACCAGCAACGATCTTAAGAACCGCAGCGGTGTGAGATTCTGGCTGGATCACCTGAAAACGTTTTAAAAAGTTTAATGATTTTAACTGAATCGCAGACAAGCCTTGAGCCGTTTTAATAATTTCAACAAACGTTAGTTCTAAACGGGCACGAATGGTCGGTTCACTTATAATCACTTGTGCTAGCGAGCTATTTAACTGCTGGCGAGTGATAAAATCCCAGTATTTTCTGATCGAAGACTGCGATGCTAAAATATTTTTCCAGGCCTTGGTTGCCCCGATCGGATCAGAAGTGAGAGCGGCCTTTAAATTTTCATCGACAGCAATTTGTGTCGGATTAATCACGCGCATATTGTGTTTTGTAAACTGAGCTTTTAAAGCTTTTTGCCCGATACCTGTCGACATTTTTTCTTCTGGCGTAGAATGGGCAAAAGCTTTTTGTAATAGCGGCGCCGCTTGCGCGCCAAGAGGGCCTGTTGAATCAAAACCTGCAATCATTTTTGAATTTGAAAAAATTTGAGTCATGATTTCGCCCATGCTCTGACCGAAATTTAAATAGCGGGCTGACGCCACACTTTCTGCCATATTCAGCGGAAAACCATCGTTAATTAACACTCGTAAATATTGATCAATTGTTCGGTGATCTTTAATTTTTGAAGCTAAAGTATTACAACCCATTAAGTAAACGGCTTGTGCATCTAATATATTTCCGCAGGTGCGCGCTTCACGTGTTGCCACTAAATCTGCAACTGAAAGTGTTGAAGCTTTTCCGCCTTCACCAAAAAATAATCCACCAAAGTGCCCTGACATCAAAACGATGTCGCATTTAATTTGCGAATTACAGGCGCGAGAAAACCAGCTCGGATCTTTACTTTCAGGAGTTAATTCAACGATGTCGTAACCTAACGGAGCCAAGTTCTTCGTAAAAACCGTGCGTTCGTTCTCAGAATTAAAAGTCATCGTACAAACTGTTTTGGCGCGGCCGGCTGAGGCTTCAGCTGCGACTGAGAAGCCCAATAATAGGGCTAATAAATAAGCTAATTTTGATTTTGCTATCACCGTGTACGTCCTCGCCAAGCCGTATTTGCCAAAATCCAGCCAAATTCAGAGTGAAATAAACGATTTTGAGCCCAAAAAGCTGACGACAAAGTCGACAATGTAACAATCTACTCTGACCCTGAGTGTTAATCACTGATTGGCCCCCCTATTTCAGCTACACCCAATAGTGGCTGGGTCCCATACGATAGACTCTTTAGTGAATTCCGCTAGGTCCGGAAGGAAGCAACGGTGTCTAAAGAGCTATGCGATATGGGGTGCCCAGCTCTTTTTATTTTATTTAGCCGAAGGCTAAGTTTGTATCTCGAGGGGATCAGTTGTCGTATCAAGTTTTTGCCCGTAAATATCGACCGCAATCGTTCGACCAACTGGTTGGACAAAGTCATATTTCGCAAACACTGATTAACGCTTTAAAAGCTGGCCGTGTTCCGCATGCAATTTTATTTACAGGCTTACGTGGAACCGGAAAAACCACTTCAGCCAGAATTTTAGCGAAAACTCTTCGTTGCGAAAACCCAGTTAATTTTTCTCCGTGCAATGTTTGCGCTTCATGTGTTGAAGCTAGCAGTGGGCGCGCTGTTGATATTATTGAAATCGATGGAGCTTCGAACAACGGTGTCGATGCAATTCGTGATTTACGCGACAACGTGATGTTTATGCCGACTTCTGGCAAATACAAAATTTTTATTATTGATGAAGTTCACATGTTATCGACTTCGGCTTTTAATGCTTTACTAAAAACATTAGAAGAACCACCAGCGCATGTGATTTTTATGATGGCCACAACCGAGGTTCATAAAATTCCGCAAACGATTTTATCGCGTTGCCAACGTTTTGATTTACGCCGTATTCCTTTTAAACAAATGGCCGGCTTACTGCGTAAGATCTGTGATTTAGAAAAAATCGAAGCCGAAGATAAAGCGTTATGGTTGATCGCCCGCCAAGGTGATGGTTCTGCCCGTGATAGCTTAAGTTTATTAGACCAAGTCGTAAATTTCACGACTGGTCAGCTAACTGAACAAAACGTCGCTGGTGTTTTAGGTTTAACTGATCGTGGCTTAATTTATGATATCTATGCGCACTTACTAGAGCGCAATCCCAAAGCCGTTGTTGCTGATCTTGAAAAAGCTCACACGATGGGAACAAGCCCTTCATTATTTTTTGAAGAGTTGATTCAATTATTGCGACATACGATTGTTTTAAAAACGGCTCCAGACAGTGAAATTTTAATCGATTTACCGGCTGAAGAAGTTCAAAGCTTACGTGAATTTGCAAAGACCCAATCAGATTCAGATTTACACCTGCTTTTTGATATGGCGTTAAAATCATTATCTGATTTGGTGCGCGCCACTGATCCATTTATGGTTTTTGAAGTTTGTTTACTTCGCATAGCACAAGCACCCCGCATTGCTGATATTCAAAACTTACTCTCGGGTGCTCCAACTATCCCAAAGTTTCAGGGACTCCCTAAATCAGAGTCCGCTTCCGCTCCAACGCCGCCTAAACCAGAACCGGTGAAAGTGGTGGCCAAACCCTCTCTAAATGCAGAGAGCTGGATGAAATTTGTATCTCACCTTAAACAAGAAAATGCATTCTTAGCCGCAAAACTTGATAACATCGTTTTTGCTGGCCTAAATGAGAAGCATTTCACCCTGGAAGCTGCTGCCCAATTTTCGTTTTTAGCCGAGCAGCTGAGCCAAGGGGAAACCCATCAAAAATTACAAGGTTTTATTGATTCGTTCTTTGGAGAGGGCTACACTTTTACAGTTGTTAAAGCAAAAGTCGCTTCAGGGGATTCTAGCAAAAGCATGAATCAAAAAATTGAAAAAGAATCTGAAGACAAATTAACGACTGAGATTATGCAAGATCCGCGTGTGCAAGCTGCACAACGAGTCTTCAAAGCTCAGGCAAAGATTATTTCGAACAAGGAGTAACGTATGAAAGGTTTCGGCGGCGGCGGCGGAATGAACGGTATGGCTGGTTTAATGAAACAAGCTAACCAAATGCAAATGAAAATGAAAAAGCTTCAAGAAGAACTAGCAACTCGTGAATACACTGGCACAGCTGGTGGTGGCGCAGTAACAGCTAAAGTTAACGGCGAAAATAAAGTTTTAGCGTTAACAATTAATCCTGAAGTTATGAAAGCTGGCGACACAGAAATGTTACAAGATCTGGTAACTGCTGCTGTTAATGATGCTTTAAAAACTGCCAAAGATGAATCTGCAAAAGAGATGTCTAAAATTACTGGCGGCATGAATATTCCAGGAATGTTCTAATCGATGTTACATATCGCTTCTTTAGAAAAATTAGTTCACGAGCTTTCACGCTTACCAGGCATTGGGCCCAAAACCGCTCAACGTCTGGCGTTCTATATTTTAAAATCTAAAGACTCGTTTCCTGAAAAATTATCTGAAGCTTTGCTTCGTGTGCAAACCGAAGTGCATTCGTGCCCTGAGTGTTACAACTACACCGATCGTGAACTTTGCAAATTTTGTGAAGACCCACATCGCGGCAATGATTCAATTTGTTTGGTTGAAGAACCTTCAGATATTTTTCGTATTGAATCTTCGGGCGCTTTTCGCGGCCGCTATCATGTGCTTCACGGGGTTATATCTCCGTTAGAAGGAATCACAGCAAAAGATTTAAAAATTAAAGAGCTCATGGCCAAAATCCAAAAAGGGGTTGATGGCGATGGCCCAGTTATTAAAGAAGTTATTCTTGCTCTTGATGCAGATCTTGAAGGCGACACCACAGCTTTATACTTAGCTAAAACATTTCAAGGTAAAGGCATTAAGCTTTCACGCATTGCACACGGAATTCCGATTGGTTCAGATATTGATTTTATCGACGATCGCACTATGGGTCGCGCCTTAGAGAACAGGATTGAACTCTAAATGTCTTTATTTAATTACAATGCTAAAGAAATTCACTGCAAGATCGTTTATTACGGGCCATCACTGGGCGGTAAAACGACAAACATCCAATGGATGTACCAATCTTTAGCGCAAGATCAGAAATCAAAGCTGATGGCTTTAAACACTGAAATTGAACGTACTTTGTTATTTGATTTTTTACCGCTGGATATCGGCGAAATTCGTGGCTTTAAAACACGTTTTCATGTTTACAGCGTTCCAGGCCAGATTGTTTACGATGCGACTCGTAAGCTGATCCTTCAAGGCATTGATGGCATTATTTTCGTGGCTGATTCACAAGCTGATCGTTTAGATGAAAATCTTCAAGCGCTTGATAATTTAGAGAAAAACTTGATCCAACAGGGTTATGACATCAAAGATATTCCTTTAATTTTACAGTATAATAAACGTGATCTTCCTACAGCGTTACCCATCAGCGAATTGCGCAAACATTTAAATCGTTTTAACGCTCAGGAAATTGAAGCTTGTGCCTTCGAAGGCAAAGGTGTACTTGAGAGCTTCAAAATGATGTCTAAATCGATTATCCAGACTCTTAAGGGTGGATCGACAGTTTAGGTTGCGGGAGCCACATGAACGATGCCCAATTGATCGTTGAAATTCAAAAGCTTAAAAAAGAAAAAGATGTAGCTCTACTTGCGCACTATTATGAAGATGGTGTGATTCAAGATATCGCTGATTATGTGGGTGATAGTTTTTATCTTTCTAAAATGGGCCAAACTGTTCCCAATAAAAATATTCTTTTAGCCGGCGTTGTTTTTATGGCTGAAAGTGTGAAAATTCTTAATCCTGAAAAAACTGTTCTTGTTCCTGACCTGAATGCAGGCTGTTCGTTAGTCGAAGGTGCGCCTTATGATAAATACTTAGCATGGCGCCACCAGTACCCGGATGCGATTTGTGTAACATACATTAATTCTTCAGCTGAAGTGAAATCAATTTCTGATGTGATTATTACTTCAAGCAACGCCAAACAAATCGTTGAATCAATTCCTAAAGATCGCCGCATTCTATTTGGGCCGGATCAGCATTTAGGTAAATGGTTATCAAAACAATTAAATCGCGAATTCATTTTATGGCCTGGAGCTTGTCAGGTGCATATTTTATTTAATGCCGAACGCTTAAAAAAACTTATTCAAGAACACCCTGATGCCCAAGTGATCGCGCATCCTGAATGTGATGATGAGATTTTAAAATATGCAACCGTTATTGGTTCGACTTCACGTTTATTAGAAGAAGTTGAAAAGAATAAATCATTTAATAAATTTATCGTAGCCACTGAAACCGGAATTTTTCATCAAATGAAAAAACTGCGTCCGGATGCTGAATTAATTCAAGCCCCGGTGGTTGATGAAAACTGCATGTGCAATGACTGCCCGTTTATGAAATTAAATAATCTACAAAAAATTCATCATGCCCTGACGCATTTTAAACCTGAAGTTAAGCTTGATGAAAATCTGCGTTTAAAAGCTTACGCATCACTTGATCGTATGATGAAGATCACAAGCCAACAACCCGTAGAATGGCCGGCAAAGTTTAATGGCTAATCCGTCGTTCACTGACTTATTTAATCAGTTTGCGGCGTTTGTTGAACGCGACAGCGGCCTTATGGCTTCGGGTTTAATTTTAGAAGAGTTCAGTTCAAAAAATCCTAACTTTAGATTAAATATTCGTATGGGCATTGTTGAAAGTAATGTTTTAACGGCAAAAGAAAACGAATTACTTTTAGATTTAAATCAGCGCCCGAAAACGGCTGATTGGAATTTTTCAATTTCACATTCAGATAAAATTGGGGGCTATGTTCAGTCTGATCAAATTATCGGAATGGATATCGAACGCAGCGAACGAGTTTTAACTAAAACTATTCAACGCGTATCTTCTGCAATCGAAATGCAAGAAGCTCCGGGCACAGATTATCTGTGGACTGCTAAAGAAGCAGTCTTCAAAGCCTTATCACTAGAAGTGATGTCACAAGCCGTTGTTGGTGAATGGCAACCCTGCACCTTTGCAGATACTTTCAAATTCCATGCGAAAGCACCAAATGGTATCAAGTTGAAACACAATGTGGGCTATACACAGCGCATTTTGGATCACAATTGGACAATCTTTTTTTTCTAATAGACCTTTAAAAATAATTCAATCAGCCGTCCCTCAACCTTGGTCTAGTATCCCCCGATGAGTTAGTTATGCGAAAGGATGTTCAACCTAAGGCTGAGCAGACAAAAATTATGGGTGCAACACAAAGAAAAATCAGACAGGCTCCCCGCAAAGAAATTACTCCATTAACACTGGATTCTTTTTCTTCGCTGGAAAGTTTAGAAAAGATTGCAAAATACGGCGAAATTATTGAAGCCTCTGCTTCAGGGATTCTAATTAATTTTAAGCGTGAAGACTTTATTAAAAAAGAATTACGCGCAAATTTAAATTTAGATTCTTTAGTAGGCCATAAGGTGTATTTCACGATTCATGAAATGGATCTTGAAATTTCAGGAACAGTCGCCCGCACTAAGTTCTTAGGTAAAAAAGGATTTCAGGTCGCTGTAGATTACAGTACTGATGCTCCTGAATACTGGCGCGAATGTTTAATTGATTTATTACCTAATTCATAAGTTTAGCTGGGCTACCTAATAGCTCAGTAAACTTTGGCAGACCTTGTTCACTGACCAGCACCACCGAGTAATGCGGTGGTAAGAACCATGAAATCGCTTCGGCAATGCCCGCGTGTTCATTTTCTGGTGGGTTGCCAAGAGATTCAAGCGAGAACGCTAAGTCATAATTTTTTTCATCCGGAGAAATCATTAAAATTTTCGGATTAAAAACCGTCTGGTCATTAAAAAAATCTTTTAAAACTTTACGTACATATAACGGAAGATACTGCTCTGTCGGCTCACCGCTGAAGATCTTATCGTTGCGGTATTCTACTTTTCCTGAAGCTTGCGCCAAATCAGGACGCATGAAATATCCAGTTTCAATAAATGACCAAATCATGCCGTAAGAAAAAACGTAATCAGGGTAAGGTTCACGTTGTGGGTTTACCACTAAACCAATGCCTTTAGTTGAACACCATTTCATGATTTTTTGCGAATGTTCAATACGATCGCCATCGAACTGGCTTTGATTATTTGGGGTTAATGTTTGGCAAATTAAATACGGCCAACCATCTGGGCCTTGTTGTGGATCGTTAGACACCAAACCGATTTCGACTTCACTGAACAACTTAAAAAATTTTTCGTCCCAGTTAAAATTGCGATCTTGCTCTTTAGTTTTTAAGTGTTCTTGTAAGTTCAACGGCCAATCCTCTAAAATTATTTATTCTGTACAATAACCAAAGTTCTGTAACCTTGCCAGCGAACTGTGTCACCTTGTTTAGTTTTAGCCACCGAGCCATCGCGATTTACTTTCGGAACTAAACCTTTGCCAGCCTTTTGCACATAACTAAATAACACCGGCGCCATATTTGGATGCATTCTTACGCAACCGCCAGAAGCACGACCGCCTAATTTACCTTCGGTACCCGCCGGGGCTTGGTGAGTCGCTATACCTGATTCAAAAAATACCGCATACGGCATCCAAGTTTGCCATAGGTTAGAAAAATAATTTTCGTCTAATGTATCAACGTCAAAATACCCTACTGGGGTTGTTGACCAGTAAGCGCGTTTTGAACAGTGATCTTTTTTCGGATCTTGACCAGGGTTGCAGCCTTTTTCGTACTCTTCGCGGCCTGAAGAAATTTTTGTAAGCATAATTATTTTTTGATTTTCAAAAACACGTAATGTTTGGCGGTCGTTACCAGAGTTGGCTTTATTAATCACAACAACTAATTTAAATTCTTTTAACCACGGGTAGTTTTGAAAATCAGATTCGTTAAATTCACGCGCTGAAAAATCTGTCGGTATAGTTAAGGTATCAACTGCAGGATCCCACACTTGGGCTTGGGTGCTTAACGCAAAAATGAAAGTCAAAATAAAGGCCTTAATCATAGTAACTCCCCCGAGTAAAACGAACCCAAAAAATAAGGGAGTCTGCGCCCAGAGGCAAACCGTAAAGCCTTTAAGAAACTGCTATTGAAGATTTTACAGCTGAGTAGCCGTTAAAGGCGTTTTTAAAACTTAAAAACCAGCGAAAATGTTGGATAAATCATGGTTTTTGTATTGGTCGTCTGAGTCAAAGTCGTCGTGTTCGTGATTTGCTCGTTATAACTAGCTTGGTGGTAAACAAGCTTTACCCCGGCATTTATACGATTATTGATCTTAGGTATAAATCCGAATTCACCCTTAAGTGAAGTTCCGCGCCATTCGGCTTCGCCGTTAGCATCTGAAAATTGAGCTTTCGCCAGTAAGTTATAAGCTAAACCCACATACCAATCTTGTTCACGACCAAACATGTAGGTGAATTTTGGGCCAGTCTCGGTTGAAGAATATGAAGTCGTTGTCGCAGCACTTTCTTCTGAAGAAACACCCACGTAATTCCAGCCGATACCTAAAAGTCTGCGGCCTTCAGAGGTCATCAATACTGAAACATCATAGATTGTGCGTGAAGTAGATAAACTGCTTGTCGAAGATAAATCATCAGTGAAATAAAATAATCCAAGTTCTGCAACTACGGATTTGGCTGAAGCTATTGAGACTAAAACAGTGCAGAATAAGAATGAAATTATTTTTTTTACCATTCATTAATTTTGGCAGAATTTAAAGTGAAAGACAAAGTCTAGGGCTGGCCTAAAGTCGAAAAAATTGCTCCTCAGAAACCCTAAGGAGCAATAAATATAAAGATACTAAATAAAATATTAATTATCAGAAGTAACTTCAGGTAAATCTAACATTTCCTGAATTCGGGCGTGATCAATACGTGGATTGTTATTGTTACAATCTTCGCTGGCTAACGGCACCCATAAAAAGTCTGGATTAGTGGATATCCATGAACCGGTTAAACTTCCATCTGCAGCTTCACGCAAACGATACGAATAGGTACGCGTATACATGGGAGCTTCTCCAGGAACTGAGCTAGTGCCCTTATCATATTTGTGAATACGAATTTGGGTTTTCACAGAATAAGTATTTTCTCCGGTTTGTTTGATAGTCATCGTGTAGCCAGAAATCACATGATTATCCACTTCGGCTAGTTGTTTGTAATCTGCAGCAACTGGTTTTTTTAAATTACCAATGTAGTAACGTAAAGTTTTATGAAATAACGCTGGATTAATATCGCGACGATTGCTGTTTGAGCCGCGATATCGATTACCAAAAAATGCGATTTTTACACAGTAATCAGTTTCAGCTAATAAACCCTTTTGATCAGACACCGAAAAAATCATTCCTGATTGTTGATCAATTTTTGAAGCCTTAGGTTCTGAGCGTAAAACTGAACTTGCCGCCCACCCATTACAATGACCCTCCCAATTAATGCCGTGATAACGATGACGCGAATTTTCCCATGACTGCGCCCCTGGGTTTGACCCAGTTCTGGCTTTAACAAAGCGATCATATTTGGCCATCGGAGAATTTGATCCGTTAGATAAACGACGCCCGTTGTAAGCCCACCAATATCCACGCCAGGGTTTAATATCAGCATCTTCAACGATAGTGCCTGTGTCGATTGCTAGCGATGCTAATGTTGAGCGTGACGTGGATAACACGCGTAAAGCTTCATTGGCTGAACTTAGCATCTTGTGATTTAAATATTGTGGCGCAAGCGATGGCAAACCTTTTGGTTCATTCGCTGGTATTGAAAACGGATTAAATTCTTTAACTAAAACTTTGTGAACCGAACGCCGGCCTTGCACCATCGAAGCATGAGTCATGACTCCGCCCGCATCTACTGTGAATGCCAATTCAGGCTTAATTGTATCACTATCAGCATTAAAAACAAAAAGCATACCTTGCGGATGACTTAATTGCTGGTAACACCAGATCTCTTTATTTTCGACCACTGCCGCATCAGCTTCTGGGCTTTCAGCGACGGTAAAGCCGTAACAAGCAGGCACAGCATCAGCGAAAACTTGGGTTGAATAAAGTGATGCTATGATCACGACAAATCTTTTAAATAATTTGAACATACGAGAACTCCGTCTTTCGTAAAAGGTGTTTTGCCTAATTTTACAAAGAGGAGCAAGCACAGGGCCATCAGGCCTTGTGCGGCGTATTCCATAAAACAGAATTTACCGGTAAAAAAGTCCCGGCGTAATGGGGTCGCTATGGCATATTAGACTAGGCCGCGACGAATGGCTTCGCGTGTTGCTTCGGCGCGATTAGAGACATGTAACTTTTGATAAATAACTTTCACATAACCCGCTACAGTCTGCGCACTTAAACCCATGCGTGCAGCTGCTTCGGCCACGGTTAATCCCCTAGCTAAATGCGCTAAAGTTTCACTTTCACGAATGGTTAGCTCAGTTTTAATTGTGCTATGTTTTTCAGGTTCGCGAAAATATTCAATCAAACGATTTGCAATCGATGGTGATAATGGGGGTTCGTTATGTAAAATGCGTTTTAAAATATCCGATAACAAACTTGGATCATCTTTTTTAAGTAGATAACCAACTGCTCCCGCACTTAAGGCTTCGAAAAGATATTTATCTTGTTCATAAATCGTCACAACAACAGACTGTGTATGTGGCTCTTTTTCTTTTAATAAACGAATCACTTCTAAGCCGGATCCGTCAGGCAAGCCCAAATCAACTAAGGCTAAATACAATGGAGTCCGTTTTGTATTTGTCGTGCGCTCATGTAACCAGCTTTGAGCTTCTTTTATAGAAGGTGTACAATGCACAGAAATCCCCGGAAAGGCCGAGGTCACTACTTTTGATAAAAATTGGGTTGTATTATCTTCTATGACTAAGCAAATGCTCTGTGCGAATTCAGCTAATGTTTTCAAGCTACTCTTTCTTAAAGTTGTCATCAGGAGGCTATCTTTTATAGCATTCTTGGTGAGCATCTTCATCCAATTTAGACGCCTTTTTATTTATATAGTCTGAGGTCAACTTGAGAGAGCGTCACCCCCTGAATTGGGGGTTAGAGTAAGTTTACTAATAATAATGTCAATGGTTAGACCAAATGCCCATATTCACGCAAATGATTTGCGCAATTTTGTTAAGATTTAGAGATAAATTTTATTTAGGGCTTAAATCTCTTACAAGCAGTCACAACATCAAGATCACTGACGTCTTGGCATTGTCCGTTGCTTTGAATAGCCCAAACATTTTCTAAGCCAGTCAAGCTTTCGCAAGCGGTGTTATGATCAATCGCCGCAATCATTGAATCACGGCAAGTATCCGAGTGGTAAAGCTTCACGGCACGGGGTGAATTCATCGCCTTAAATGCCCGGCAGCCCATCATTAAATTTGTGTCGTCGATATCTTGGCATTTGTTATTTACCCGAATCGCCCAAACTGATTCGGTATCGTTAAATCGCGAACAATCTGTCGTCGAATTTACAACAGCGACTAAATCACTGCTACATGAATCACTACGAAATAATTCTACATTCGCTTCTTGATGCGGCGGATTTGGCGGAAGCTGATTTAGCGATTGTTGTAAATAGCTCTCAGCAAGCGCTAATTTTTGACTGATATAACGAACACGTTCTTTTTGTTGAGGTGTAACTTCGTTAAATAAAATTTGTGTTTGGCTGTACGCGCTTTGCACTTCGAATAATCCGGCTCTTACGCGTTGATCATCAGCTGAAAAAGCACTTAAAACTGCAGTGAAAGTTAGAATGAATGTGGCAATAACTAATGATGATTTCATAACCCCCCAAAGGCTTAATACCAGCCACGCTAGTTCAGGTTGGCTAGACTTGTCATATGTTAATATCCTGCGAAAATATCTGAATCTCATTCTGAGACGGGCCGCCCAGGCGATGACAATCTAACGGCTCTGTTCAGATCTTTGACAGTCCAAAACTGGTGTAATTGATCTAGAAGGGTTTATATTTTGCACATTATCAGGATATGAAAAAACTTATTCAAAAATTGATAATGCCAGCGATCTTATTAGTTTCAGTTTCTGCATCAGCTTATGATGTCGATACTCACTTTTATGGAACATACTCGATGGCCCGTTTTGCCGGCATCAAACACAATGTGGCACTTAAGCTGGCTTTAGGCGCACAATGGATGGATGAGTCTTATATTTCTGATCCTTTAAGTATGATTATTCTGCCTGCTACAGGTATTAAAAAACGCCGCCTATTACATTTTCCGGGAGATCCATTAGCAAATAAACTAAATCCTCAAGATGCAATGACCCGATTCGCGGGTTTATTGAAACAAGATCCCTCTTCTGGAATTGAATTAAATACTTATACAGAAACAGAAGCAGATCATGAATTTGCGACAGAACTTTTCACTGAAGGTTTAATGGAAGGTAACTTAATGAAGATCTCTGCGGGTCTTCATACCTTAGAAGATTCATTTGCTCACGCAGGTACAGTAGCTGAATTAGGCCATGCACATTTTTGGCATCACCCTGATCGTCCTTATGTAGATGCAGCTTCAGTTGAAAAATATTTCGCAATGGCCCGTTCAGTTTTAAAAGCCATGGTTGCGGTACGCACACTATTACCTGAATCTGAAATCGATTACGAAATCGCGTTTTCTGATAAAGGCCCTAACGCTAAATTAGACGGCGCTGCCCTTGGCGAGTTATATCACTCAAACCAGCTCATTCATAAATATGTTTCTAAGAAAATTTTAAACGAACCTGAATTCGTAGATTTTGCCTTAAATAATGTTTTTGATCGCGCAAAAAAACTTGGCTATGTAACTAACGGTGTTGAGACTTATTTAAAAAACTATACCCCTGGTCAAGATTCGTTTCAGGCCGCAGCAAGTATTTCGCTGGCTTTGTCTGAAGACCGAGAAAATTTTAAGAAGATTGTTAACCAACCAATGATCTTAAAAGCTTTAGGGCGTCCTGCTGAAACTATTGATGCTCGCTATGTTGTTTCACTAGGTGGTAATGAAGGTTTAACAACTAAGATCATTCACTCGTTATTACGTGGACTTGTTCCCCAACCAATGAATGAATATCACCGCTTTGAAAAAGAAGAAGACGGCCCTATCTGGGAAAAAGAAATGGCTTTACGTGTATCGAATATGCGCTCGTTAGTTTATACTATTTTTGGCCGTGATATTTATTTCGTAAAAAACAATACAAGCACTCAGCAAGGCTATCTTTTAGAGTTAGCTTTAGACCCAAAAGGAAAACCTGTCTTACCTAAATCAAACGGTAAAACTGAGTTTGTGACTTATTCATTAGAAGAAAAACATCAGTTTAATAAAATAATCTTTTCTTTCTTGTTTCCTAAATTATCTGAATCACTGGGCGATCTAAAATCTTACACCGATTTGATGCGCGTGTTCCAATCACCACCACCGGCTAATTCTGGCGTGGGCGCTAAAATTGGTAACCTTTGGGAAAAAAGCAAAGCAGCCTATGATGCATTTATGTCGATCGATAGCTACACAGCTAAAATTAAATTAGCGGTTGAAGATCTACAATCTTCTCGCGTTATACCGAACCAGTATAACCGATATTATGCCGTTCCTTACTTATTACGATCAAATATTTCAAAAGGAATTTTCGTACCTATTAAATTACAGACTTTATCAAAACCTTAATTGGTGCCAGGCCCTGTTTCTTGTATCGTTGCGACATAGATTAAATAAAAAAGCCTGGATTGAACCAGGCTTTTTTATTTTAAAGTTCGCCTTGATCAATAACGCCAGCGATTTTCGTAACCTTATCGACTTTCGGAAGATTCGCGATTACGCCTTTAGGAAGGCTTCTGCCGGGCTTTAGGTAACTTGATTTGATGTGCGGGTTATACAAGCGCAATTTAATGCGATCAGAGCCGAAATAGCTTAATAGCTCATGATACGGCATAGGTTTTACAACCTTAACGGCGCGCACCTGTAATTCCTGAAACTTATAAACTGGTTCTGGAAAATATAAATTAGCATGTGATTCAACGTATAAGGCCGCTAAATAAGTTGCATAGAAATTTCGAGATGCAAAACCAAAACTTTTACTGGCACCTACGTTATCTACTAAATAAGAAATGTCGTTCGATTTATACTTTTTCACAAGTTTTTTCATGCTGCCCACGCCGTGATTGTAACCAGTCACTGCCAATGGCCATGATTTCAAGATCTGATAATTTTCTTTAAAGATTTTAGCTGCTAGTTTTGTTGCATAGATCGGGTGATTTCGCAGATCCTGCGCATCTTGCATGTATTTAAATTTTCTTGATACACGCGGCATGATCTGCCAAAGACCACTTGCACCGACTTTTGATTCAGCAAAAATATTAAATGAACTTTCAACAAACACCACGCGTGTTAATTCTTTCGGAATTTTTTCTTGTTCAAAGATTTTTTCCATCTGTGGCAAATAATAGCCAGAAACCTTAATTGCATGCTGCATGCGATCTTTTAAACCCATTTGCAGACGAATTTTTTTAACATCAATTTTAAAGCGCGAAGCCAATAATTTTTTCTGACGTCTAATTAAAATCTCGGCCTCTAATTCACGACGAACCGGCGACCATTTTTGATTGGCATAAACCTGCGTCAGGTCAAAATCCCCAAGAATCTGGTCAGTATCGCCGGCAACGTGAAACACGCCCTGCTGGGTCGTGTATTTCGTGTAAATTTGAATCCAGAAATCGACGCTCTTTTTAAGCCCTTCGGGCACTCTAAAAGTATCTGCAGTGTATCCGATCGCCTGATAAGTCTGCCAATTGGGCGGAACCCAAGTCGCTAGACCGACATTAGAAATATTTTGTTGCGCCAAGCTGGCTAAAGACCACGACAATAGAAGAACGGATAAGACTAGTTTCATACAAGACTTATCGGCTTTTTGTTTTCGAATTTTCACCGTTATTTAACTGTCTCATTTTGAAATACCTTGAATATTATGCGCATAAAAATTCACTTAGTTTTCATTTCTACCGACCGTCTTGGTTTCATTGACTAGCTTGGTGTTTACGCCCATAAACACTTTTAAATTAACAAGGAGTGGGTCTTATGAAAATGATGATTTTAGTATTAGGATTATTAGTATCAACAACAGCTTTTGCCCGTCAGTACACACAGTGTTCAGACTTAGATAAAGAATTTTACAGCGTTGTGAACTTACCAACGTTAGAAAAAGGCACGCTTTTCGTAACTTTAGGTGCAGAAACAGACGCTCACCAACTTTACCACATTGAAAAAATCGAAGAAAAAGAAGATGGTATCTACTACAAATTAGTTGATGCTGTTAATGAATCTTACTTAGTGTTTCCAAAAGGTGTTTTTGGAACAAACAACGACAACATCCGCGTTGATGTTTATGAGAGCGGCGTTCACCACCGTTTTTCTTGCTTCACTCGCGTATACCAAGATTAGTTATAACGTATTTAACACATGCGGCCAGCCGACCTGCGCCGCTAGATCATACGATTTTAAAGCATAATAAATACGTTCTTCTTCAGAAGAAAAGTCTTGAAATTGAAACTTAGTACTTACAGGAAAATAAGAAAACTGCACTTGCGGCTTCATAATCAATGGCAATAACCATTGTTCTGAAAAACCACCACAAACTCTTTTAATCATCGGGCTGACACGCGCGTGTTGCTCATACATTAAAGCTTGATAGAACAACTCTCGCTTGGCTTCAGCCGTATAAACTGGAATCGTCAGCATTTTATTTAATTGCTGCAACAATACAGCTGGAATAAATTTATCAGCACCTATCATTCGACCGTACTTCTTAGCGAAGTAGTAATTCGTATACGTATCGATAAAAACAAACCGATTCACATCCTCTAATTCATTGGTTAAATCATAAACTAAAAGATTCAACCGATCGAGCTGAGTCATCTCTTTAGAATCCATGAACCATGTCGTAATAGAAAATAACTCGCTGGCCGTTTGCGTAATTGAAAAAATCTTATCAGCGTATTTTGCACCATGAGCGGCCACTAACGGAAAAGCATAGCGACCATTAGAATCTAAATACATTTTTTTAAGCTGTTCGACCCGTTGTGGAATATCTTGCGGTCGCCCAGCAAGCTGAGTCGCCTCGAAACGAATTTTATTATATTCCTCTGCAAGATTAACTTGAGCTTGTACAGAAACAGTAAAAAGTAATGTCAGCAGAAAGGCTTTCATAGAAGCTATTTTTTAGCATAACGAGGCCGGTTTCGCTCAGAAAACACAGAAGAACACAGGTTCAGGAAAATAAGAAAGGGACTGTCAATTTCGTAGACAAGAATTAAACTTCAAAAAAAATCACACAAGCCGCAAGACCTGCATTAGTAAAGCCCATTTAGCAACAAATCATAAAACTCGCTCATGCTTTGATCCGAATAGGCAAAATAAGTTGAATTCTGATTAACGCTTAAACTTAACAAAATTTTTCCATTAGGTAACTCTACCAAATGAGGATCAGCGACATGAATACCCCGCACGCCAACTTGAAACTCATTATGCTCCGTCACAGTATTAGTATTCAAATTGAATGTTGCTGCCGATACATACCATTCATAATCAAAATTTTCGTTCGGCAAAAATATTTGGCCATACACAATTAGAAGGCCTTTACCAGGTACATTAGTGACGTAAGGATTTCCCGCCTGCTGAATTAAAAAAGTGCTGGATTTATTCGGATTAAAATCTATCTGATCGCCAACCATAACTGCTGTCGAATACGCTAAGCCAGCATACGTATTATTACGGATATCAGCACACTCAACGAATAGATGCCAGACACCCATCTCGTCGACCGTTACAGCAACATTCCACACATTATAGTAAATTGAATTTGGATCCGGTTCAGAATTTAATACTGGTAACCCATTGTTTATTAGCTGCCAATTTAAACCATCTGTGCTTTTTTCTAAATAAATTGAGTTTGCTTTATAAAAGAAGTTATAAAGCGTTTCTTGATAATTTAGTACGTAAGAAAAACGCCTGTCTAAATTCAATATCTTTTGATTGAAAAAATTCTGACCTGAATTGCCCAACTCTGCGCTTGTGAAATTTCCGTTAGCACCTTCATCATAGAAAGCAAAAATTTGATTTTGAAAGCTCACCATCGAATTCTCGACGATAGCACCTGCATTAAATGCAGGATTTGTTTTTTCGTAAAATGTAGTCGCACTGCCATGTAAGCTTAGAGTAAAAACAGCTTGTTTGTTTACTGGGGATTCTTTACCACAAGCAGTGAGCAGGC
Organism: Bdellovibrio sp.; assembly: GCA_036676395.1. GTDB lineage: Bacteria > Bdellovibrionota > Bdellovibrionia > Bdellovibrionales > Bdellovibrionaceae > Pseudobdellovibrio. Next base: position 534,051 of record JAKFCY010000003.1, on the reverse strand, counting down.
CAATCAAGAGCAATGTAACTGAATTTTTAATATAATAATTGATCACGCTTTATTCCTTATTAGGAATAATATATATTCCTAATAAGGAATGGGCCAAATTGTATTTGGGATATCCTAGACTTATGACACTTGCAAAACCCGCCAAACGTCTTGGTTTGCCTCGCAAAAGATACAAGAATGAATTTTTCTTAAAAGCATTGGGCGATCATTGCCGTAAACTCAGATTACAAAAAGGATACTCGATTGATCGCCTATCTAAGGAAGCCAGTCAGCTTTCATCAGCTAGTATTGACCGCCTAGAAAAGGGCACTGCTGATGCTCAAGTGCTAGTTCTCCTCAGGTATGCAGAAGCACTGAACGTATCTCTACTAGACTTATTGGCTTTTTTAAAAGACATGCCCAATATAGCTAAAGATTCGCGAGTCATTCCCTATGAGGAAGATTTCAAGCCGCCGCCAAACTATATACCTGTATACCCTATCAAGGTTGCCGCCGGTAAATTTTCTGATAACGATCAGTATGCAGATAGCACTCCTTTGGGCTGGGTCGAAGTTAATTTAAAGTCTTCCTCTGCAGATTACTTTGCAACTTATGTTCAGGGCGAATCAATGCAGCCGCGTATTAATAACGGCGATCTATGTTTGTTTCGTAAATATACAGGCGGCTCTAGACAAGGAAAAGTTTTTCTGATTCAAGCGCGTAGTCTGCGCGACCCTGAGTCTGCAGAAAGTTTCGTAATCAAAAAATATGTAAGGCAAACACCACCTAAAACAACTAATGATAGTGATACCGAACAAGATACTGTAATCCATTTAGTTTCTGAGAATCCTCGATTCTCACCAATTATTTTGTATGGATTAAAAGACGAAGATGTTCAAACTATCGCAGAATTTATTAAACTTCTTTAAATATTCGCACTTTAGAACAATTAAACTTCAAAAAAATCGCACAAGATCGCCATCGTTACTTCAGGTTGTGAAGGAGCGATCTTGCCGCGCCATTGTTTTATCACTTTCAACATTTCTTCTTTTAATTTATCCGCATCTTCTTGCGACATTGTAAATACAGAGGTGTAACGCAGATCGTTTTCATTACGTTGAGGAATGTTGCTCACTGATTTTAGGCGCCAGTTTGAATGATTCACCATTGTCATATAGGATTCATCCGGAAGATGCGTCGAACCTGTGACATAAATCCATTTATCACCATCGCTTTTTACTAAACCGTATCCCGCCAAAATTTTTAAAACACTTGAAACTTCACCTACAGTTAGACGCAGCTTTTCAGCGATAGCCATTGCCGTTTGCCCTGAAATACTGGTCGCCACATGCACCGCCGCATAGACCCAACTGCTATGGTAGATAAGCTCAACGTCTTTTGCGTACTCTTCATCAGAGTTAATTCTTTTCGTCAGGCTTGAATGTTGTTTGCGTAGCTGGGATAACTTTTTTTCAAAATAGCGTTTATTTTTTACCGACGCAGCCTTAGCCAACATGATCAAAGTTAAAAGATATTCTTTTTCTAAATCATCAAATCCTAAGAATGTTGAAAGGTTTAAAGCATGGTCTGTGGTTAAATCAGCATTAGCTGTTAACACCTGTGAAAGGTACGACGGCTGGCATGCAGCTTCGCGGGCCAAACGCGCCTGATAGCCCCTGACATCTTCATTAATTTTAACCAATTGTTTTAAATAGTCTTTATAGTCGTGGAATTTGAATAAATCAGTCATGGCGAGGTTTTTATATCGTTTATGTTAAATAATCAAACTCAATTATTTTGATTATTTAATTCATACTGAAGTAAATTTGCTTTTTTGTTACAAGATCGGCTACAAGGAGAACAAGTTATGAAACTAAAAGTATTGATCACATTAACAATGACCCTATTATCTGCAATGGCTGTAGCCGGCCCTATTTCAAGCGGAGGCGATGAAAGAGCTCGTGAATTTAACTGCTATTCACCGGCACACATCGACGAGCTTTTTGAAATTCGCGTGCGCGATGTTGCAGGCACAATCGCCGAAGTATCTTTATGGACAATGGGTTCACAAGGCCTTTTAGAAAAACGTTCTGCAGTAAATGCGAATGTAAATCTAAATCCACAAGTAGATGCAGTTCAATTAGACCATGCCGATATGAACGAACAACTTGTGATGAGCATATTACCCATCGAAGGTTTAGGAATTTTTTCTGGCCAATTTCCAGAATCAGAATTTCGCAAAGACGCACTTCAAATGTCGTGTGTTGAATTAAAAGATTAATTATAATTTTCGAGGTAGTTTGCCCCGTGGCATAGGCATTGCTCTATACGAGAATGATTATGCCAAAATTTTTACGCTTCGTGTGCCTCGCGATACTTTTTTTTACTTCTGTTAATGCGGTGGCATCAGTTTCTTATCATATTAAAATTCGTGGCACGATTAACCCTGCAGTAGCGCGCTACATGGCGCGAGCGATAGAAAAAGCCGAAGCTGCTAAAGCCGATTTTTTACTAATTGAACTTGATACTCCAGGCGGTCTTGTTTCTAGCGTGCGCGAAATGGCGCAAAGTATTCAAAACGCAAAAATTCCTGTGATCGTTTATACAGCTCCAGCCGGAGCCGCTGCTACATCTGCAGGTGCGCTGTTAATGATTTCATCCCACATAGCAGCAATGGCACCCGGAACCAACATTGGCGCCGCTCATCCCGTGGGGGCTCAGGGCGAAGATATCAAAGGCACTATGGCCGAAAAAGCCGTCAACGATATTGCGGCCTTTGCCAGGTCAATGGCTGAATTACGAAAACGAAATATCAAAGCCGCTGGCGAAGTCGTGACTAAAAGTAATAGCTTCACTGCTGAAGAAGCTTTAAAAATTAAGTTAATTGATGTCATCGCCCCTGAGCAAAAAATTCTATGGCAATCCATTCATCAACGACGTGTACTTATCGGACAAACGAACATCACGTTAAACACCAATCCCGCACCAACACTTCATACTGTTGAAATGACTTTAGGTGAACAAGTTCTAAATTATTTAGCGCATCCGAATGTCGCAGCTATCTTAATGTCGATCGGCATCTTGCTGATTTATGCCGAACTATCAGCCCCCGGCTTAGGATTAGGTGGAATTCTAGGTGGACTGTGTTTGATCGTCGCCTTTATTGCTTTTCAATCTATACCTATACATCTTGGCGGACTCATTCTTTTAGGGCTTGGTGCCGCTTTAATTATTGCCGAAATTTTTGTGGGCTCTGGAGGCGTTCTCGCTTTTGGCGGAAGCATTGCTTTAGTTTTTGGGCTTTTATGGGTTGTTGATCCTGCGGCCACCGATTTAAGAATCAGCCGTTGGCTCATCGCCATCATCGGCAGTGTTTCATTATTTGCAACCTTGCTGATGGGCTATTTAGTTTCACGACTTAAAAAACAATCTGAGAAAGCATTACTAGATCGCGGTGGCATTGCCGGCGTTCAAGGCCGCAAAGGACAAGTTAAAAATTTGGATACCGATGGTAAATCCGGACAAATATTAATTCACGGTGAATTATGGAAATTCGTTTCAAAGGATCGCTTAAATGAAAATGATGCCGTTGTCGTACGCGACATGCACGGTTTAACTCTCGATGTAGTTCGAGATAAGGAGTAGTTAACATGGAAGATTTCGGACTATCAATACCTTCGGGAATGTTATTAATCGCGATAGCGATTGGATGGTTTTTAGTTCAGGCTATCCGCATCCTTAAAGAGTATGAACGTGGTGTTATTTTTCGCCTTGGGCGTATCATCGGCGCCAAAGGGCCCGGCTTGATCATTCTTATTCCGGTGATTGATAAAATGGTGCGCGTAGATTTACGAACCGTAACCATGGATGTACAACCGCAAGACATTATCACCAAAGATAACGTCACCATGAAAGTGAATGCCGTCGTGTTTTTCAGAGTAGTCGAACCGATACGCTCAACCATCGAAGTCGAAGATTATTTCATAGCTACTTCGCAATTAGCACAAACCACGCTACGCTCAGTCTTAGGCCAGGTAGATTTAGATACCGTACTGAGCGAACGCGAACGTTTGAATAAAAACTTACAAGAAATTTTAGATGCGCAAACTGATCCTTGGGGTGTGAAAGTCAGTCACGTAGAAATCAAGGGCGTAGATCTTCCGAATGAAATGCAAAGAGCCATGGCTCGACAAGCCGAAGCCGAGCGTGAACGTCGGGCCAAAGTCATCTCTGCTGAAGGCGAAATGCAAGCCAGCCAAAAAATTTCAGAAGCTGCCGACGTGTTATCAAAAAATTCGGTCTCACTACAGTTACGCTATCTGCAATCCATGATTGAAATGACCAACGAACGCACATCAACGATTATTGTTCCGTTTCCGATGGATTTAATTAAACCCTTTTTAGGAACTGGTGCGAAAAACGAATCTTAAGAATTTTGATTTTGTTTTAGAAGCCGACCTTCGTTGAGGTAAATAAATTTTTAGTTGCCGACGCCTATTTACTCATTGAGACTTTCATTACACTGAAGGAGTTCTCATGAGATTTTTATTCGGCATCTTGGCAATTTTTGCATCAGCGGCAGCAAATGCTGAAATTACTGTAGTTCAAGTTGCTAATGGTAAGGCAGTAATTAAGTTTGATCCGAGCGATGCGATTACTACATCTTCCACACTGGTATTGCAAAATTTATCTATTGATTCTGAACCTAGTCAGATTGCTCAAGCTCAAGTTATTACACCGATGAATGTCGAAGTTAAGCCAGATTATAAACGAACTCACTTAATTACTGGGTTTCTAAAGTCTTACACTCAAGATGTAACAGTTAAAAACGGAAGTACTTCAGTAAAAACTGAAGCGAAAACGACTGAGATTGATGGAAATTATTATTATAATTTCAAAAATTTCGCTCTGGGTTTTTCAATCTTTAACAAAAAAGAAAGTGTTGATGGCTTTGAAGACCTTTCAACTTCATTCGGGTTTGGCGGAAAATACTTTTTTGTCGAAAATATTTCAAAAAATAAAGCTATTCCTTATGCAGGGCTAGAATTTATAGGTTTAAGTTCTGATCTCTACGCAAACCCTAGAATCGAAGGAAAAATGTCTGCAACTGCTATTGCGCTTGGTGTACTTGTCTTTATGGCAGATGCAGCATTTTTAGATGTGAATTATACCTTTGGATCGGGAGATGGAGATATGTCACAAGGTTCAACTACAACAAAAATTGAATTCGATCAGAGCGGTATATCAGTCGGTGTAGGAATCGCTTTAGAATAAATACCCGTAAAACTAAAAAACCAGCTGCGAGGCTGGTTTTTTTATCACAAACTAAATGTCTGAAAATGGTAGGGAATGCCGGATTCGAACCGACGACATCCACCTTGTAAGGGTGGCGCTCTACCAACTGAGCTAATTCCCTGTCGTTTGCGATTGGGCTATAGATATATATAAGCTATAGCCCGCGTTCAACTAAAAAATACTATCTTCTGCGTTTTTTGCAGTAGAACTCTGTCGAGTTTGTAATCTTTTTCAGCATCATATTTGATTGTTCTGCTGGTTTTTGATCACTACTGCCATCGTCTTCGCCTTCGCCTTCAAAATGAACCACTGTAGCCGCCAAAACTGATTGGCCGCAGACATTCGTGTCCATTTTTAGATCGCGAGTATCAAAGAAAGCTAACTTCATTAAATGAGTTTGGCCTTGAGTATCCGTTAAGCTTAAACGGACTACGTTTTTCTCAGCGGCCGTGATGATACCAACACCTTTCATCGTCGAAGCACATGCAAGACGTGAAAGCACATCTACGCTCAAGTGTTTAACTTTTTGGTCTTGGCGAACTACACGCATACGAACGACTTGATCTGGATCGTCGCTGACTTTCCATAAACCTTGAATTGAATCCCAAGGAAATGGTTGAGCTAATGACCAAGGAAAAGTATCTGCGCCCCCACCTGATGTGTTATAACCGCAAGAACCTACCTTAGTTTGCTTATCCCCGCCGACATCATCTACCTGTGCGTGCGCGAATAACCCCGATAATACTACCGTTAATAATAAAGCTACCTGTTTCACTAGACTCTCCCCTCTTGAGCAATCTGATCACTAACTTTGATTGATTTGTTTAAGAAATAACCGTTCTTAGACCTAAAAATATATTTTGGACGATCGTAATCTGGCTCGATCATTTTTCTAAGACGCTTAATCGTCACATAGATTTTATTGTCGTGAACTGCCGGATCATATTCTTGTTTCCAGATGTGTTCGACAAGGTATTCTTTTGAAAACACTTCACCCTGTTTAGAGATAAACAGTTTTAACAGATCCAAAAGAATAAATTGGTTTTTGAAATCAATTTTACCTAATTGGCGTTCTTTAACTAAGTGATTATCAAAGTCGAAAGATAAATCAAAAGTGTCTTTGTTCGTGTTCTTGTAGCTATCGATGTAATTTTCATACGAGCGTAAGATTTTTTTTGAATTATCTGTATCAACACTGCGTAAAACTAAATCGAAATAAATTTTAGCAGCATCACGTTGACCCAATTCAAATAAGCAAACGCCGATGTTACCCATGATCGTTAAAGATGTTGCCATCTTTTTCGATTGTTTAGTCACATCATAGGCCTGCCATAATAAATCTAAAGCTTGGTCGTATTTTTTAAGTGAAATTAAAATGTTCGCGTTCACTGATAACACAGATGTTTTTAAATCTACGTTGTCGGTGAATTGGGTAAAGATATTTAAATTGTAAATTTCTTTTAACGATTCTTCGTAACGTTTTTGATGACGGTAACAAATCGCGATACCTAAGATCGCAAAGCAGATGTCTTCTTTGTGATCAGTTTTTAAAGCATGGTCTAAAGCAATTTTAAAATATTCTAAACCGTTTTCGATTTGGCCTTTGTAAACAGCGGCGATACCAAAAACATAATACACGCGTGAATTTAATTGAATATTTTCACGGATAACGGTGTCTTGCAGCTTTTCTTTGTACGCTGATAGGCGTTCAAACTCTTCACGTTCAGCATAAATACGTAAGATATGCTGAGCAGCTTTTAAGTAAACCTCAAAATTTTTCTCGGCTAAGTAGGCGTCTGCGGCTTCAATCAAGTTGGGTAATGCTAGTTGATAATCACCACGATCGCAGTAGAGCTTACCTAGTTCGTATACACGATCTGCGTTCATTTTGTGTTAATCCTTTGTCAGTTTTTCGTCTGGAAATGAATGAAAAGGAAAGTACAGATTTTGTAAGATCGGGTCAACAAACTTACATCTAGTCGAATTTTTTTAAATTTAAGGGCTCTGTGATTCTTGAGTTAACTTAAAAATTTCATACAGTTATGTAGGTTTTTAAGAACATTGCACTGAATAATACCATTTATGCCAAAATAAAAAGCAAGAAGGAGAGTTTTTAGGCTCTCCTTCTAAAGTATTTATTCAGTTTTTTAACAGAATCTTATTAGTGCTGAGTATGAACTTGTTGCCCGGTGTAATTGGCTTTGATACCGAATTCACGCTCTGACTGCATTTTGAACAACTCTTTAGGCGATTTAATGTCTAAAGCGTTGATTAAAACTTGATCAACATGGTCTACCAAGATCACTTTTAGCTCTTTAAGAACTTCTTTTGGAATGTCTTTAAGATCTTTTTCGTTTTCTTTCGGGCAGATAATCATCTTAATACCACCACGATGAGCAGCTAAGACTTTCTCTTTTAAACCACCGATAGCTAATACTTTACCACGTAACGAGATCTCGCCAGTCATCGCAACTGTGCGACGAACCGGGATTTTCGTGATCGCTGATACAACCGAAGTTACAAGAGCAATACCTGCTGAAGGACCATCTTTTGGAGTAGCGCCTTCTGGTAAATGGATATGAATATCGATGTTTGCGTAAAACTCTTTATCGAAACCAAATAAAGGTCCACGAGAACGTACGTAGCTCATCGCTGCCGAACAAGACTCTTTCATCACATCACCTAATTGACCAGTGACTGTGAATTTACCTTTACCCGGAACCGCAGAAACTTCTACTGCTAGTAAGTCTCCGCCCACTTCTGTCCAAGCCATACCATTTGTAAGACCGATCTCGTTTGTTTTCTCGATCTCGCCATGGCGTAGTTTGTGTGGCCCAAGTAATTCAACCAGTTTTTCTGATGTAATTACGTAGCCATCTTTTTTGTGCGCTTTAGCAGTTTTAGCAGCCGCTTTGCCTTTAGCCGCTTTTTTAGCCGGCGCAGCTTTAGTTTTTGTAGTCGCCGTTCCTTCAGATTTAAGATCGTCGATCATGTTATTCATAACAACGTCTTTAGCTACCTTACGAAACACGTTTGCAAATTCACGCTCTAAGTTACGAACGCCCGCTTCACGAGTGTAGTAACGAATAACATCGCGAACTGCTTTATCATTCATTGTAATATTTAGATCTTTCAAACCGTGATTGCCGATTTGTTTCGGGATTAAATAATTCTTAGCAATGTGAAACTTTTCTTGCTCGATGTAACCATCTAAATAAATGATTTCCATACGATCAAGTAACGGTCTTGGCACATTACCTAAATTATTTGCTGTAGCCACGAACATCACATTTGATAAATCGTACTCAAGCTCTAAATAGTGATCCGAAAAAGATGAATTTTGTTCTGGATCTAATACTTCAAGCATTGCTGACGCTGGGTCACCTCTGAAGTCATTAGCCATTTTATCGATTTCATCTAATAGAACTACCGGATTGCCTTTATCAACTTTACGTAATGCTTGCAGGATTTTACCTGGCATCGCGCCTACGTATGTTTTTCTATGACCGCGAATCTCTGCTTCATCACGTACGCCACCTAAAGAGATACGCGCAAATGGTCTGTTAAGAGATTCAGCGATAGATCTAGCTAAAGATGTTTTACCTACGCCCGGAGGGCCGGCAAGACAGATAATAGGCCCGCGCATGTTTTTCGATAACGATAAAACAGCAAGGTATTCTAAAATACGATCTTTAACTTTTTCTAATCCCCAGTGATCTTCATCTAAGATTTTCTTGGCGTTTTTCACGTCATGACGATCTTCTGAGTAGTCAGTCCAAGGAAGCGATAAAACCCAGTCAATGTAATTTCTTACAACAGTAGCTTCAGCACTCATGGGTGACATCAATTTCAATTTTTTGATTTCTTTATTAACTTTATCTTTTGCCTCTTGAGGCATTTTCTTATCTTTGCACTTAGTCGAAAGGTCTTCTAACTCGGCTTGATAATCATCTTTTTCGCCAAGTTCTTTTTGAATAGCCTGCATTTGCTCATTCAAATAGTATTCCTTCTGCGATTTTTCCATCTGTTTTTTCACACGCGTGCGAATTTTTTTCTCAACTTCTAGAATTTCGATTTCACCTGTCATTAGGTTTAATAGATTTTCTAAACGTTTAGATGGATCAAGGATTTCTAAAATATTTTGTTTGTCTTCTAATTTAAGATTTAACTGAGCCACGATAATGTCAGCTAATTCTCCTGGGCTTTCAATGCTTGAAACGCGCATTAAAATCTCAGGTGGAATACGTTTATTTAATTTAACGTATGTTTCAAAAGTTGATTTTACAGATCTGACTAAAGCCGAAGCCTCAGTTGGATTTTCAACTTCTTCTTCAATGACTTCGCAGTTAACTACAAAGAAACCATCATTCGGTACGAAACCTTTGATGCGTGCTCTGCGTTTACCTTCAACTAATACTTTTACTGTACCATCTGGTAAACGTAAAAGTTGGATGATTGAACCCACAGTGCCGATAGTGTAGATATCTTTTTCTTCAGGGTTATTTGTTTTAGCATCTTTTTGCGCTGCTAAAATGATATCCGTTTGTTTGCTCATAGCATCTTCTAATGCATTGATGCTTTTTTCACGTCCTACAAATAACGGCATCATCATATGAGGAAAGATGATGAGATCACGTAGAGGAAGTAAGGGTAGTTGTTGAGTATCGGCTGTGTTTGTTTTCGCCATTGAAAGAACTCCTTCCTTGAATAAAACCGGTAAATCATTTTACCAGTTTTTCGCCCCGGTTATCCTAACCGAGTACCAGAGATTGGGTTTGTGACCCTTTCTTGGTCGGGAGCGGTTAATTTATTCATTATAAAGTGATTTATATTGAATGCAAAACCGCGGCCTTACATATCATTTTATTGGGTTACTTCTAAAGAGCAAAGCCTTTTTCGTTATTGTAGAAATAAAAATATCTTTGGGTCCTGAAGTCAAAATTTACACGATCACCTGACTAACAATTTACAGCTCAATTTGATACATAACTAGACAATGCTTGCTCCAAGTCGCATATATTAGCTTTAATGGGGTTTCTATCTTGCTTTATGTCATCTCAAACAGGTGGTACGTGATGTTAAACAAGTTAGTAAACAAACCTATTCTTTTGTCTTTTATGATCGGCACATTGGTGGCGAATTCTGTTTATGGCGCAAAGATGATTAGTTCATGTCATATGGACCAGAACATGAAAGAGATTAAAGGTACAAATATCAACATTAAGTACCCAATTGCATCAGTTTCTAAATTGTTTACTAGTTTATTAGCCACAACGACTTTCGACTTAGGCACAACTTTTTCTACACAAGTGTTTGCTACACCGGTTGATAAAACTACGCACGATGTACACATCACAGGAAGCGCTGATCCATATTTCAACCGTTATAAAATGCAAATGATTGTTTCTCGTTTAAATGAAGCGGGAGTTAAAAATATTCGTAATCTTACATTTGATGAAAATGTAAAATATCTTCACGATACTGACGCCTATAATGGCTTTTCTGTCGTGGTTGGTTATCGCGTAACTAAAAATAAACAAGGAAAAAAAGTAACTGTGCCTTCGCGCACCTATGTTCGCCCAACGACTTTAAAAGCGACTTTAAATTACCCGCCTAAAGAATTAGTTGAAGCGCAACTAAAAGAACAACGCGTGATCTTAGCTGATTATTCTAAAACTTATTTAACTGCTAAGGCTGCCGGTATCGAACTTTTTAAATCTCCGCGTTTTGTTGTCGCAAAAACTTCGTTCAAAGCTTCAAATGAATTTAAACCAGCTGCAAACGCAATTAAACTTTACGTGTCTTCTCAAGATATGCGCACCATTATTAAATCAATGAACTGGAATTCAAACAACCACTCTTCAAATCGTCTATTAGTGGCTGCCGGCGGTTTAGAAAAATTAAATTCTTTCTATTACGATACTTTAAAAGTTTCTGAATCTGAATTTTCATTTGTTAATGGTTCAGGACAAAATCACGATTTAGATGGTTCTGGGCGTTTATACAACGAAGCTTCTTGTAGCGTTGTAGTTCGTACGATTCGTGCCCTAAACACAGCGGTGCAAAAACAAAAGAAACAAATCACTGACATCGTTGCCGTAATGGGCGTTGATAAGGGCTCTACTGTTGGTGGAGCGGCTTACACAAAACCACAAACACGTGGCATGGTTGTCGCTAAAACCGGAACCGTCGGAACCAACATCGCTTTAGGTGGTGTAATCAACAGCACAAATGGCCCACATTATTTCTTTTATAACGTTCAGATTTCTTCAATGTCTAGAAAAGAAGAAAACCGTGCTCGTGCGATGATTAACGCTGAATTAATTAAATTAGTAAAACAGGTTCGTGGCGTACCGTTTAATTACATCATGGACAATCCACTTAAAGACAACATGGATAACTACGATGAAGACGAAGCTCCTGAAAACACTCCGGCATTACCCGGCCTTGCGCTTGGTGGCGGACAAGGTGCTAACGATGTTTTTGAACAATAATTCTTAGATTACAGAATAAAAAAAAGGAGAGCTGAACACTCTCCTTTTTTTTATTTTTTTCTTTTAATTTTCTAACTAGGCAGATTCTGATTCAGACTTTTTCGCTTTTTCAGCTTTAGCCTTCATTTCGTCATCTGTGTAATAAACCATTTTCGGCTGCGCCATTTCCTGGATTACTTTTTCGTCGATGATCACTTCTTTAACGTTTGTTAAACCCGGAACATCATACATCACATCTAACATTGATGATTCGATAACACCACGCAGACCGCGGGCACCTGTTTTACGTTTTAAAGCTTCGCGAGCAATTGCTTTTAAAGCTTCATCAGTAAATCTTAAATCAACACCTTCGAAAGAGAATAATTTTTGGTACTGCTTAGTGATCGCATTTTTAGGGCGAGTTAAGATTTCCATTAAAGCATCTTCTTTTAACGGTGCTAAAGTAGCGATTGCCGGTAAACGACCGATGAACTCTGGAATAAGACCAAACTTTGTTAAATCTTCAGGAGTTACTTTTGCTAATAAGTGTTCTGTGTCACCGTCAGCATTGTGATTGATTTCTCCGCCGATACCCATCGATTTATTAACAGTTCTGTTTTCTACGATTTTATCTAAACCAGAGAAAGCACCACCGCAAATGAATAAGATATTTGTTGTATCGACTTGAATAAATTCTTGTTGTGGATGTTTACGACCACCTTTTGGAGGTAAGTTCGCAACAGTTCCTTCTAAAATTTTTAATAATGCTTGCTGTACACCCTCACCCGATACATCACGAGTGATTGATGGATTTTCTGATTTACGAGAAATTTTATCGATCTCATCCACGTAGATGATTCCACGTTTTGCTTTTTCGATATCGTAATCAGCCGCTTGTAATAAATTAAGAACGATATTTTCAACGTCTTCACCCACGTAACCAGCTTCAGTTAACGTCGTCGCATCTGCCATTGCAAACGGTACATTTAATACACGTGCGATAGTTTGAGCGATTAATGTTTTACCTGATCCTGTCGGACCAACTAATAAAATATTTGATTTTTGTAATTCAACATCAGTTGCTTTTTTACCTTGAAGAGCATTGATACGCTTGTAGTGATTGTGAACTGCTACAGCGATTGTCTTCTTCGCAGAAAGCTGACCGATAACATAGTCATCTAAGAAAGCTTTGATCTCTGCTGGTTTCGGAACTCTGAAAGCTCCCTTAACCGCAACTTCTTTGTCTTTTTCTTCGTCGATGATATCCATGCAAAGATCGATACATTCGTCACAGATATAAACGCTTGGGCCTGCAATAAGTTTTTTAACTTCTTTTTGGCCTTTACCACAAAATGAGCATCTTAATTGAGCGTCTTTCATCTATTATCCTTTGTTCGCTTTACGAGATTCAATCACATGGTCAATTAAACCGAAATCTAAGGCTGTTTTAGCATCCATAAAATTATCGCGCTCCATAGCCGCGTGAAGTGTTGCGTAGTCTTTACCCGTGTGCTTTTCATAAATACGAGTTAACTTTTCTTTCGTCTTAATCAATTCTCTGGCGTGGATTTCGATATCTGTTACCTGCCCAGATAAGCCACCACCAGCTAAAAGCGGTTGATGGATCATGATTCTAGAACTAGGCATTGAGTATCTTTTCCCCTTAGTGCCAGCAGTTAAGAGCAAAGAGCCCATGCTGGCTGCCATTCCTAAACAATAAGTTGCGATATCGCACTTCACGAATTGCATCATATCGTAGATCGCCATGCCTGCAGAAACGCTGCCACCTGGCGAATTAATATAAAATTGAATGTCTTTTTCAGGATTATCCACCTCTAAGAACAAGATTTGGGCAATAATTGCGTTGGCGACCTCGTCTGTCACTGCTGATCCTAAGATAATGATGCGATCTTTTAAAAGTCTTGAGTAAATATCATAAGATCTTTCGCCCTTATTTGTCTGTTCTATTACGTATGGTATTACTGCCACTGGAGGCTCCTGTTCTAGTTGTCGTCTTTGCTGCTACTTCATTACCCACTTTGGGTGTTGATTGCGCTATGTATTTTTCGGACTTTTAATGTTCACACTTTATTTTTTTTAACATGAGTCCAGAAAAAGCCTCGACCAGTCTAGTCGAAATGCCTCTTCTTAAGAATTATGCTTCAATCCTTTATCAATTTGGGACAATATGGGTCTCTATAAATTGAAGTGAATTTAGTAGCTTCGGAAGGATGCTCTCATGTCTAATTTGCAAGTCCATTTGCACGCGAAAGATATTTCAACATTAACAGGTCAAACGGTAGTGTTTTTTGCAAAAACCAATGCGCAAAAAGACAAACCAGCACAAATCACTGATAAAGACGTTAACGAAATCTTCGAAGCTTCTTTAGACGATAAACTAATCACAGGAGCAGCTAACGAAACCGTTTCTTTTCGTGAAGCTAATTTAAATAATTTTCGCCATGTGATCACAGTGGGTCTAGGCGCTGACAGCAAAATGACACACGAAACTGTTCGTCAGGCCGCAGCCGCTTTATACAAAGAAATTAAAGCTTTAAAAGCTAACGAAGCGTTTGTTCAATTAGACGGTTTAGCTTCAAGCAAAAAAGATTTAGCTGAATACACACAAGCTTTCGTAGAAGGTTTAAACTTAGCTGGCTATTCTTTCGATGAGTTAAAATCAAAACCTAAAGACAAAAAAGATGAAACTATCAATGTTCATTTAGTATCTAAAGCCGGTAAAGAAAAAGGTATCATCGCTGCATTTAACGAAGGGACTATCCTTGCTTCATGCACTAACTTCGCACGTCGCTTAGGTGATATGCCAGGTAACTTGATGACACCGACAATCTTAGGCAACGAAGCTATTCGCGGCGCTAAAGGCACAGCTTTAAAAGTTCAATCATGGGATAAAAAACGCATTGAAAAAGAAAAAATGGGCGGCCTATTAGGTGTTGCTCAAGGTTCTGATCAAGAGCCACGTTTTATCGTTATGGAATATTTTGGCGCAGCCAAAACTAAAAAACCATTGGCATTCGTAGGAAAAGGTTTAACTTTTGACTGCGGCGGCGTAAGCATTAAGCCAGGCGCTAAAATGGAAGAAATGAAATACGATAAAGGCGGCGGCGCTGCAGTTATCGGAACAATGTTAGCTATCGCTCAATTAAAATTAAAAGTAAATGTGATCGCGTTCGTACCTGCAACTGAAAACATGATTAACGGCAGCGCAACTAAACCAGGTGATGTGCACACGGCACGTAATGGCAAAACTTTTGAAATTAACAACACTGATGCTGAAGGCCGTTTAATTCTGTCTGATGCTTTAGTGTATGCTTCTGAACAAGAACCTGCAGCGATCATCGATGCAGCGACTTTAACTGGAGCTATGGTTGTTGCTTTAGGTAATATCCACACAGGATATTTTACTAAAAACTCGGCTTTAAAAACTAAAATTGAAAAAGCAGGATCAACTTCTGGCGAAGCCATCTGGAATATGCCATTCAATGAACACCACACTAAAGATATGAAAGGCACATACGCAGACCTTTCAAACATCTCTTACACAGGTGGTGCGGGTTCTGGAACAGCAGCAGCATTCTTAGAGCAATTCGTAGCTGAAGGTATTCCTTGGGCTCACTTTGATATCGCCGGTACCGGCTGGGCTTGTGGTAATCGTTTAAATTACTGCTCACCAAAAGGCGCAACAGGCGTAATGGTTCGTACATTCGTTGAGATTGCTAAGCAGTTTTAGGAAGTCCCTCCCTTTTTGAAATGCAATGCATTTCAAAAAGAAAAGATCTCAAAAATTAAAAAAGGAGCTTTAGGGCTCCTTTTTTTTCGCTCTGTATTTGTGATGTTACTGGGGGCAGATTGATTTTGCGTGTTTGTATTCTTTAGAGACGGCTTTTAATTTTTTAAGTGCGCCGTCCATATCCATTAATGGATTTCTTGAAATATTTCCGATTAAAGCATCGTATTGCTTCTTTTTTAAAACTCGAACTGCGCAGGCTTCATCTTTTGTCATTGGACAAGCCTCTTCGGCTCTATCTAATTCTTGCTGAGCTAATGTCATAGCTTGCGTTTCTTTTTCGGTATTCATGCCGAGCTGTTCACTACGCGATAACTTTGCAGAGATTAGCTGCATTTCATTTTGCTTTTGAGTTTTATCTGCACACGCCTGTTCATTGGGTGTCGCAGCTAAGGCTAAACAATTAAGAAAAAAAATAAAAACGAATAAGAACTTCTTCATAATTCCCCCTATGAAATAGTTAGATTGATTCGCTGCAACCAGAAACAGGGCCTGGCACCTTTAGAATTCTAAGATTGTTGGTCTGTGATCTGCTGAAATGGCTTTTTCAAAAGCCACGATTTTAGTGTTGCCATTTTGATTTTTGAAAATGACTGAACGTAATATCCACGTTTTTGGCCACTCATCCCCTGAGCCAGAAAACGTGAACGTTGAAGTTAAACCGTCAAATTTGTAAGACGCATTTGTTGGCTTTTGCTTCAAAATTTTATCAACAGGAATTTCAATCGACGCCATTTCAACTGGGTCTTGCGCCGGTAAACAATCAGCTTCGATAGTCATGATTGGTGGCTCGCCAGCAACTGATATACCATCAGCAGAAAACTGAATTTGTACTTTTGGATATTGGCGACAAACATTTGAAGACAGACTGGTAAAGCGTAAATACTTTTTACCATCCGGAAGATTTTGCACCTGAATTTTATGTGCTAACTCTTCTTTAAGTTGTTCAGGGTCGAAGTTTTTTAACTGATGTACTTTATTTCCGATCGCCGCCGGATCACGCTCTGAGAAATTTTCATTAAAGTAGCCGTAAAATAAAGAGAATCCTAATGTAAAGGTCAGGAAAAATAAAAATACTGACTTAAATTTATGTACGAATTGCTCCATACATAAATAATATCATATCGATCCGCATTCTGCTTTTTGGTAGCCCTTAAATTGGACTTTCATCTGCTGCGCTTCTAGACCAATCGCTAGTAAACCAAGTTTTGCTGACCATCCGTAAACGTTTTCTTGCGGACAGCCCGGACGATTGTCGAGAAGGTCTGTTACACAAAGTTTTTTGTAAACGGCCCCCGGAGAATTCAAACTTTCAGTCGACGACTTCTCTGAGTGAGTACGTAAGAAGCCACCTGCTAATTCACAACCAACCATATAGATTACGGGTTCTGCTGAAGCCTGTTCTGAAGTTACAACCGAAGGAATACCTTCTTGGATAATCACTTCTTCAACTTCACGACCGCCTTTTGCGGCTTTCATTTTTTTACGTGATTTGTAAGTCCACTCTTTAACTTCTTGGCCCGAAGAAACTTTAATAACACCTAAACCGTAAGTTCCGGCATTGTTTTTTACAAAACAAAAAGGCTTTTGCTCAATTTTTTCTTCAGCGTACTTAGCTTGAAGTTTTGCTAAAAATGCATCTACGCGTGCAGCCAAAGCATCGCGGCTTTCATCGCTGTTAATGTCGAAGTGTTCAAACAATTCAGTTTCAACACGCATTAAAAATGGATCAATACCCACGATGTCTGAAAAAGTATTTACTAATGAGTTATAATTTTCAAAGTAGCGTGATTTTTGTCTTTGATACCAACCAAGTTCACGCGGTGGGTTTAGAGGTAATTTTAATTGATCACCCCATTCAGCTAAGGCCATCGAAAAATCGTTATTACTAATCACGATATCCGGAGCAAATTGCTGAAAGCTTGCTGAGTTTGTATAACCACTGTAAGCGATCACTTTTTTACCCGTCACACTGGTTAATTCAAGCGGAGCTTCTAACATTTTCGGAAACGCCACTTGCACGAAAAAACCACCCGCCACTAATAATTCAGAAATTGTAGCTACGTTTTCTAAATAATAGGGATTCGCCGTATGCTCTTCAGTCACTAAAAGAATCTTTTTTACGTTTTTTCCATAATGCACATGAATATATTTTTGAAATAGGTCTACTGCCGACTCTTTATCCGTTGGGCAAATGTTATTAAATCCGGCGGGATAAATATTTGCATCAACGTTAGTGACTTTGTAACCAGCATCACGAATATCGTAGCTTGAATAAATCGGATACTCTAAAACTGAAGTTTGTTTTTTAAACCAATCAGTAGCGTTGTCGATATTTTTGCAAATGTTAGCATGAAGCTGAGCTTGCGCCCCTGTGTATGTCATATTTTACTCGTATAACCAGCGTTCAATTCTTTTTTGATACGCTTCTAAATAGGAAATTAATTCTGCGGCTTTAACCGAACCCAAAGTACTGCTTTCAAGATGTGAGCTTTTTAGCTTTTGTAAAGCCTCGTAAAGCGCTAAGCCGATTTTTTTTCGGTATTCTAGATCCAGCACCGGTTCTTTTAAAAATGTTTCAAAGTAGTCATATCGCGAAGTTAAGATATCAAACACACGTTTATAGAGCGTAGGATCAGTCTCAATAGCGTAAAGAAGTTGCACCTGAATTTCTTTTAAATAATTCACTTCTTCGACACAATAGACGCCACAGTTAAAATCCAGTGTCCAACGTAAGCTTTCCAAAGCTAGGCGCAAATCTTGAGATTTCGACGTCATAACACGCGAGATGTATTTTTTTTCGTCGGCATTTTCGATGGGCGCATTTACTTTGGCTAAGTTTTTAATTAACAGCGCTTTGGCCTGCATGATTTCAAGTGGCGAACCCTGTCCACGCTGTAAAAAATCGCGCAAATTCAAGATCGCACGTTCTGGTAATGCCACCTGATCGTAGATTTTACCTAACATTAAAACCGCTTGAGCATAGTTATCATCTTCACGCACTACAGTTTTAAGCAAATAGGGCTCAGCTTTTTCATATTCAGAAATCGAAACTAAATACTTTCCTTGTTCGAAATCGGTTAACAATGCTTTTTTAGTTTCTGAACGGCCAAATAACGAACAGCTAGATAGGCTCAATACGGTGATAGATATCGCTAAGATTTTCCACATGCAATTGATTGTGACTAAGTTCATGCGATTTGTACACCTTAAGATGTGGACCAAACTTAGACTTAGATCCAAGAAGCCTTGCTTCAAGAGCTTTTAAATATTTCACATAACGAACCACTGGCCCCAAAGTCGACTCTTCGGTAATCCAAACCGGTACACGATTAATGATGATCGATTTTAAATTGTAACCCTGCTTTTCAATTTCTGCACTTAAACGTAAAGCTTCAGTAATTCGCGAAGGGTCAAGAGCCGTCACCAAAATAAATTCGGTGCTTTTTGCAGTTAGTAATTTATGGCAATCCCAAACTTGTTTTTCAAGCGGTGTTTGCCAGCGTTGAATAGCGCGAAAAAAAATCGCCAGTTCTTTAACAAATTCTGAACCAGTTAAATTTTCTAAGACTTTTAAAACCTGAGTAGTGCCTGTGTTTAAAATTCTTTTCAATAGGCTTGTGTCTTTTTGTTCTGGGTCACGAAACCATTGCGCTACACCTTCATTAAATAGCTGACCCAGTTTTTCTGGCGCATGCAAAAAATGCCAAGTGTGTTGGGCTGGCGGAGTATCTAAAATCACAATGTCGTATTCTTTAGAGTGTACAAATTCATTTAATTTAAATAACGCTGAAAAATCCTGCGAGCCACTTAGTTGTGTTGAAAGCTGTTGATACAATTTATTATGTAATAATTTTTCAATTTCTTCTGGGGTTGCTGAATGACTTGCGGCCTTTAAGACGAATTCATGAAACGCTTTTGCATGATTTAACGTGCAAGCATAAAGATTATTTTTAACTTTATACACTTCGCCGTCTGGCTTGATCCCCAGCGCTTGGGCTAATCGCAGTGATGGATCAATTGTTAACACTAAAACTTTTTTATCCGCTGATAATCCCGAAGCAATTGAAGCTGCCATTGTGGTTTTACCGACACCGCCGGTGCCAATGCAGATAATTGTTTTTGTTGTACTTGCAATCTTCATCATAAAACTTCCTTTAATAAATACTCAGAAGCTTCATGCAGAAGTTTATCAGTTTCAATTTCAGGAATTAACGGCACAGGAATATATTTAATTTTATGGTCTGCAAAGATTTTTTCAGCCAGCTCTTGCTGCTCTAACATATTGGTAAAATATTTTTTTACGCTTTCGGGTTCATTTGCTAAGTCTTCTTTTTTTAAGAAAAAATATTTATTCAGATAAACTTTCGGGGTTAAACCAAATTCATCTTTTAGACTGTGATAAAGTTCAGCCGTTTCAGTCGCGGGCATTTCTTCTGGTAATGACACTAAATGCACATGACAAAATTCAGGGTTGCGAATCCACTTATCGATCGAACGGGTTTGTTCTCCCATTGGTCCAAACTGGATAATTTTTGCAAGGGCTGAAGGGGCACGAAACATGGTTAAAAAATGGCCGGTCGCAAAGGCATCAAACACCATGTGATTGTATTTTAAAGGCGGCCCATGTTTGCGTTGAAACGATGTCGCCCGCCCTAAAATGGCTAGTTCAAGCAACCCTGGCGATACATCGATTAAGGCTTTTGATATTGGATTTGCAAAAAAAAGTTTATACAGCGATTCGATTTTTAGCAGGTGAATAGCATATTCTTTAAGGCATTCGCCGCCTGTCCACTGAGCTAAATCGAAATAAACGGGCTTATCGCCGAGGTATTCGCGATAGAAGCTATGATCATTGAATTCTGCTAGCAAAATAGGCTTAGAGGGGCCATTTTTTTCAGGTGAAAAGTTGGCCTTTTTAGCCAGACCTTGAGCTAGAGCTGCAGCGAAAAACGACTTCCCCACGCCCCCTTTACCAGTCACAAAATGTATTTGTTGCTTTTGCATACTAAATACTCTAATTTCCCAAATTCAAAGTTCAATTATCAGAGACGAATTACGAGTTAAGTTTAAAAGGAGTCGTAGTGAAAGCACAAGTTCAAATCACTCAAGGTTTACAAAGAAAAATTAATGTTGAGATTCCGCAAACCGTGGTAACTAACGCGTTTGAAAAAGTTTACCAAAGCATTCAGCGTAGCGTGCAAATTAAAGGCTTTCGTAAAGGTAAAGCTCCTTTAAGCACAATTAAATCTATGTACAAAACTCAAGTTCTTGGTGATGTGGCGCAAGATCTTATCCAATCGCATTATCCACAAGCTCTTAAAGAATCAAATATTGACCCAATCAATTACCCTGAGTTCGAATTCGAAGATCCATCTGAAGAAAAAGACTTCGCATTCACAGCGATCATCGAAGTTCGCCCCGAAGTTAAAATCAAAAAATGGGAAGGCTTAGAAGTTGAAAAAGAAAAATTCGTTTTCAATGACGCTCAATTTGAACAAGTTTTAAATAACGTACGCAGCTCACGCGCTAAAATCGTAGACGTGTTAGAAGATCGCCCGGCTCAAATGGGTGACACTGCAGTTGTTGATTTCGAAGGTTTTGTTAACGGTGGTCCATTAGAAAATGGCGTAGGCGTTGATCACAATCTAGAATTAGGTTCAAAACAATTCATCGAAGGTTTCGAAGAAGCTATCGTTGGAATGAAAATCGGCGACAAAAAAACTGTTAACTTAAAATTTCCAGATCCATACCACTCTGCTGAAATCGCTGGAAAACCAGTAGACTTCAAAGTGACATTAAAAGGTCTTAAGAAAAAAGAATTACCTGAAATCAATGAAGAATTACTTGCCCAGATTGGAACAAAACAAACTGTTGAAGAATTCAAAAAAACTTTACGTGATGATATCGAACAATCTGATAAAAAACGTATCGAAGATAACTTCAAAAACCGTTTAATCAAAAAAATGGTTGAAGCAAATCCAGTTGATGTACCAGCTTCTTTACTTAAAGATCAAAAAGCAGCGTTAATCGAAGATTTCAAAAAACGTATGTCTGATCAAGGTATGCAAGAAGGTGATTTCGAATCTTATGTACAAAAATGGGATGCAGACTTCGCAAAAACAGCTGGCGAAATGATCCAGTCTTCATTCTTAATCGACGCTTTAGCAACAGAACACAAATTAATCTGCACTAAAGAAGACCTTGAAGCTAAATTTGCTGAATACGCAAAACAAACTGGCTTAGAAGAAACTCGCATCCGCGAGTGGTACGCTAAACCTGAACAAGCAAGTCGTTTAACTTACATGATCACTGAAGAAAAAGTGATTAAGCTTTTAACTGATAAAGCTAAAGTTAAAGAAGTAGACGCGAAAGAATTAAAAGAAGAACAAAACTAGTTTCTTCTTAAAATTTCGAAATAAAAAAAGGCTTGGTGATGAACCAGGCCTTTTCTTTTTTTAGGTAGGGCCTTACTTCTGTAACGAATTCAGCGTTTTGATCGCTCTTAAATAAGAATACGCCTGGTACGCTTGATAATCAGTTTTAAACAGCTTTTCTTTCTCTGTTAGATCAGAGTCTTTCTTGCTGGCTACGTCTTTCCACCAAGCTGCTGCGCTGTTATCCATTTTGCTTTTGCCAGTTTTTTTCTTTTCTTTGTCGCCGATTAAGTGGCCCGTGATGTCTTGTTCACGAACACCTTTTTTATCACTTAAGGCTTTTGCGAAAAGTTCTGCATTAACGTCTTCGATTTCAATATCAGGTTTGATGCCTTCTGCCTGAATCGATACGCCACTTGGTGTGTAGTATCTAGCTACTGTTAGTTTTAAACCGCTGCCATCACCTAATTTAATAACCGATTGAACTGAACCTTTACCAAAACTTCTTTCGCCCACGATGATCGCGCGTTTGTTGTCTTGTAAGGCGCCGGCTACGATTTCGCTGGCACTTGCTGAGTATTCATTGATTAAGATTACGATTGGAATATCGGCGTATAATGCTTTTTTAGTCGCGTAGGTTACGTCTTTATTCTTTGGATCACGGGCAATAGTACTTACGATCACGCCTTCTTTTAAAAACATGTCTGTCACTTTGATCGCTTGATCTAATAAACCACCTGGATTTTTTCTTAAATCGATTAAGATACCATCCATTTTTTTGTTTGCTGATTTGTAATCAGATAATGCTTTTTCTAATTCTTTTGAAGTCGTTTCGATAAAGCTTGTGACTCTTACGTATAAATAACCATCATCAAGTAGAGTTGATTTAACTGATTTAATTTTAACTTGGCCACGAACAACTGTGATGTCTAAGGCTTTGTCTGAATTATCACGAACCACTGATAGAACTACGGGTTCGCCACGTTTACCTTTTAGTAATGCCGAAGCTTCAACTAATGAAAAACCTTTTGTTGAATTGCCATCGATCGCGATCACTTTATCGCCTGGTTTAATACCGGCCTTCCATGCTGGTGTGTCTTCGATCGGAGAAATAATTGTTAATACCCCATTTTGAATTGAAATCTCGATACCTAGACCACCGAATTCGCCAGCCGTCTCTGATTCGAAATCTTTAAAAATATCTGGTGGCATGTAGTTCGTGTGTGGATCTAATTCACGCAACATTCCCTTAATCGCGCCGTTCACTAATTTTTTTGTATCAACGGGTTCAACATAGTATTGCTGTACTAAATTTAAAATTTTTGAAAAGTTTTGCAGATCTGTATACCTGTCTTCTGCCCATGACCACATAGGCTTTGCAGTTAAAACTACGAATAACAGAATCAATACAGCAGAGAGATTTTTTTTAGTCATTGTCTTTCCTAATCCAGTTCAAAGGATTTAATGGGATATTTAAGTGCCTAAGTTCGAAGTAGAATTCTTGCCCGTTGGTTTGAGCGATGATTTGTTCGTTAATGACCAGTTCATCAATCTTTACAACAGCGTTTTCAACTCCGGCGTAGACTGAATAGTATCCACCTTTGTGACTTATAATTACAGAATCACCCCAATAGGGAATACGGTCACGAAAAATGACTTTGCCTGGACCGAAAGCAGACACAGCTTGTTTATCTTTTCCGTCTAAGACTAGGCCTTTGACTAACAAAGCGTATTGATTGTCTTGATCATGCGAACTGCCAAAGCGTTCTAAAACCGGCGCGCGAACGGGTAATGACAACTGGCCTTTGAAATTTAATAAATGATCGATAGCACTTATTTTTTCTAACATTGCAATTTGTTCTTGTTCGGCTTTTTTAAGCTTAACTTCTTGGTCCTGCAAATATTTCGTTAATTCAGTGAGCTTTTTATTTTCGTCTTCTAGAAACTGCTGTTGGCTTTTAACTTCATCTAAAGCCAGACGAAACTCATGAAGCGCGGTAATATCTGATAAGTTAATATTTTTAAAAATTTTTAAGTTGCGATCCAATATAGCTTTGTTTTTTGTGTCGAGGGCTAAAAACCAACTCATTGATTTTACACTTTTTTGCGCCAGCATTCGTTTAGCCAGATATTTCTTTTTTTCTTCGATATTTAAATTGATATCAGCGATTTGTTTTTGGGCAATAGCAATAGATTGGTTGTTTACCGAAATCTTTGCGTAAGCCTCTGCGATATCTTTTTCTATTTGCAATACATTTTGTTCCAGACTTTTTTCTGGGGCAGCTTGAACAGACAGCGTAATGAAAAAGATAAGTAGAAATTTCATATTACCGCTGAAAAGATTTTAAAACTGACCGTTTTAAAACGAAATAAAGCCCGCCAAAATATGCCACCGCGAAACTGAACAATAAAATTAAAAATTGTGAAACAGTTAAAAATGTTAACCGATCACTCATAAAACGTAAATCTGGAGTCGCATGTAACTTCACTTTAAAAATCATGTAGAATGCAAAAACCACGACCAAACTAAGAACGGCCGTGGTGATAAAATAGCTTAATAGATTTTTAAAATACTTTTTAACAATGGCGCCGTAACTTTGGCCAAATAACGCATAAATTTCAATCTGCCTATGATCGTTATTAATCATATTTTTAATAAGTAACGAAGTTAATAATGAACAGACTAAAAAACTTACGGCAAATAGAATAAAGGTAAAGGCGCCTAAACTTTTTTGTAATGAAGAATATCGCGAAAATACTTGATCAATAGCTACTATTTCATCGACCAACTCATGACCGGCTTCTGCTGTGATAAATTGTTTACGGTCATCAAGACTGGCAAAGACGACTTCATATGATAAAGGCACTAAGTCAGTTAAAGTTTCTAATTCAGATAAGTTTTTAGAAAAATCACCAAACGTATTTTTAAAATCTTGAATAGCAGTTTCTTTGCTGATTTTTTTAACTTTTTCAGCATTTTGCAATTTTTCAGCAGCAAATTTATCGGCTTCGGTTTCTAAGGTAGTTTGTTTGAAATAGATCGTCGCTTTTTTAAAGTCATCAGCATCGCCCATGAATAAATTAATATTGTTTTGAGTAATCAAAACCGAAATCAATAACGAAAAAAAAAGTCCGATCACAATATGAAAAACATGTTTCATAATGTTGTGCTCTCGATCTCGCCAGCTTTAAGGTGAATAACTTTACCCTGCACCTTACTCATCAGGTTTTCATCATGCGTGGCAAATAAAACTGTCGTTTCCCATTTGGTAAGCTCTTTTAAAATCATTAATATATTAATACTGGCTTCTTTATCTAAATTTCCGGTTGGCTCATCAGCAAATATAATTTTCGGTCTGTGAATTATAGCGCGGGCTACAGCGATTTTTTGCTGTTCGCCACCTGAAAGTGATTCAGGGTATTCATCTAAATACGAAGACTTGATTCCTACAAGATCGGTAATCTGCTGAATTTCATCATCTATTTCTTTTTTGCTTTTATTTAAAACATTTAATGGAATAGCTAAATTAGCGCGGTTCGTGATTTCTGGGATTAATTTAAAATCCTGGAAAATTATGCCAATTTGTCTGCGGTATTCATGAATATTGCGGTGATCGTATTCATTCATGTTTTTGTCAAAGACTGAAACTGAACCGCTGGTGGCAGATTCTTGCGCCGATAAAATTTTAAATAATGTGGATTTACCTGCGCCCGAATGTCCGGTTAAAAAAATAAATTCGCCGGCATTTGCCGCAAACGAAATATTTTTTAAAGCATGGCGATCGTTTTGATAAGTTTTATAAACGTGGCTTAGCTCTAAAATTGGCATTTATAATCCGCCCTCATGAACCCAGTCGATTACCTTTTGATGTAATTGTTGAGCATAACCATTACGAGTTTTATCAGTCAGCGGTGCGGTTAGTTTTTCATAAGGCACTTCAAAAGATTTAACCATGCGACCGTGTCGATACACGCGTGCGACTAATTTTTTATGCTCGTGACCCCAGTCTTCGGTCTGCACGTGCACGCTTTCGCCTTTAATAGTTAGATCAGTATTTATAGAAGTTTTCATCGTTAATTTATCAATGTTAAAGCTGATGTTAGGTCATAGTAAGAGCTATTCTGTATTCTGGGCCAAGGTCTGGGTAGTTATTTTAGTGTTTAAATTAAAAAAAATTATTATGCTTGAATGAATGTTAAACACTAACTTTTCTATCTAATTCATTTTCTTTTTACATCGTGTTAGGTTAGTACATTATCCACAGCTTTTACATAAAAATAATTGACTGCCACTCGTGTTTGGCATCAGTGAAGCTCGTACTTAATAGTTGGCTGTTAGGCTCGTTTTTAATTTACAGCCAACCTAATCAAATTTTTATTGATGCCCAAGCTTCTTAAACCAACACCAAATCGATTACGTGCTGAGTGCACAAGCCGAATCTTTGGCGACAGCCCTTCTGACGTCTCATAATTGGACATTTATTATGGAGGACAACGGTTACTCGCTTTTTGAGAGGAAATAAGCCTTTATTCCAGTTAAGTTTTTCTTAAATTAAGTCGATAAAACCATTGTAAAACGTAACTAAGGAGCAAAATATGCTAACTTCATTAAGAAAATTCGCAAGAAAATCTTTAAAAAATAACCGTGGTCAAGGTGCTACTGAGTACATCTTATTAGTTGCCGTTGTAGTTGGTTTAGTAATGATGTTTGGTGGTAAAATTAAAACTAAGTTAACTGAAACGACTGAAAGACTTGGTTCAAGCATCGATACATCTGTTCAAAAATCAGTTGAGTAATTAACTTATGACAATTGAGTATGTCGTACTTTTAGCACTGGCCGGGCTCGTTTTGATGCCCGCTTTGTTAAAAGCGCCTAAAGATGGCTTCAACAAAGGAAGCGTTAAATTAGGAGCGCGTGTAGAAACGCAGCTAGCGACAGGTAGTGGCTTCAAACCTTATCCTAACACCGGAGGCGACAGTGAACGCGTGCCGTGGGAAAAGAAAGACTAAACTCTTAGCAGCTCCGCGCAATCAGCGTGGGCAATTTGCTATTGAAGCCGTTCTTCTTACTGCTCTGCTGGTCGGAGTATTTATGTTTGTCACCGGAGTCATCAAAGAAAAAAAAATGATTTCAAAACTTTTTACAGGTCCTGTAAAAAGCATGCGCAACATGACCGGTTTTGGAACTTTTCGCGAAGCCTGCGAAGGTTTGGGCGCTAATAAGAAAAAACAAAATCTATCGCAATGTCATCCAAATTCAATTAGCCGGGCTTTAAGTTCAGATCCGAGTAGACTGTGAAAAAAAGTAACAGGCTTATTCATAACCAATCTGGTTTTATGACCGCAGAATTTTTATTTGCGTTCACTATGGTGATTGGCTCGGGCATATTAATTTTTGCCTTAACATTTGCCTTAACTACTGTAGAAATCGCGCAATATATCGTTTGGTCTACAGCCCGCGCTCACGCAGTGGGAAACATCGATCCCGACTCAGCCATAAAAGCTGGCGAAACTAAATATGAGAATTTAACAGCTGCATTTCCATTATTAACAGGAAATGGATCAGACTCACCTTGGTTTAAAATGCCAACCGTCGCAGACAAAGGCGACCTGGTCATAGGTGATATTGCTGACAGCATTAAAAAAAAGGATAGCGCAATTGATGCAGCAAATGCAGCTGAACCAGGCGGAGAAGTTCGTCATCCATGGATCGGTGTTGAATCAACTATAGAACTAAAACTACTGAGTGGATTGAATATTCCATTTTTAGGAAAAATTACTGACACACCTGACGAATTTAAATTTCCAATACGCGGAATTTTATTTCGTCACCCGTCTACGGTAGAATGCACTAATTTTTTTAAAAATAAATTTACTCAAGGTGTAAAAATTTTGCCTCAAGAAAATTCTGGAGTGCAATCTACTCCCTGGAAATCACTATCAGGCAGCGCTGACACGGCTTACGCACCTATAGAAGACAATGGGTGCTAAGATGAAAAACAAACGTCTCAGCCGACCGCGCACCTTTAAAAAAACTGAACGTGGCATGGCCCTGATCGAGTCTATTCCGGTTCTATTTACGATTGTAATTTTATTTAATTTTTCACTGGGATTTTTCGGAGCCGTTCACTCAGGCATTTTAAACTCAATCGCCTCGTACAATTACACAATGGAAACTTTTCGTTTTCGCTCTAACTTAATGTATTTTCGCCCCGGAGCAGAATATAAAATTAATTATCTAAAAGCTCAGAATCGTGTGCACGGCACAATTCAAGATGGTAATGTGCCTACTGAACAACGCGACATTTGGCCAGCAACTGTTCGTCCAGTAACTTTCACTGCAAATATTAATATTGCAGAATCCAGCCATAAATTTGTTGATAAAGACAGTGATGGTGTCTGGAGTGCCGGTTCTCTATTCGTACCTACGTCCAGAGATACGCCTACAACAGCAGAAATATGGGTCAAGACCGTTTATGGAATCTGTTTAAATGCCGAATGTAGTAAGTAGGCGGGAGAATTATGGGACCAAATGAGTCAAAAAATTTATGGATATCTCTAGGAGCAGGAATTTTTGCGACCTTTATGCTCTATACTTACTCTCAAGAAAAAAAAGCAGAAGTAGATAAACAGCTTGGCGCAAAGACTCGTGTCGTTGTTGCTAAAGAAGACATTCGTGATCTTGACACTATCTATGACAACGTTTTAGAAGTCGTAGAAAAATATAAAAGTGATGTAGAGCCAGATTCGTTCAGCGATATTCCTGATGTTGTTGGTACAGTCGCGGCGATTCCGATTAAAAAAGGTCAAACCTTAACTAAAAATAAAGTTTTAGAGCCAGGCCCAGATACTGGCATGGCCATTCAAGTATCACCAAATAAACGTGCAGTAACTATCCCTGTAGATCCAACACGTGCTAATGGTGGCTTAATCCGCCCTGGTGACCGCGTAGATATTTACGCTGTGGTTGATACCGGCAAAGGGGCTGCGCAAAAGCGTGAGGTCGTATTACTTATGCAAGATATTATTATTTTGGCGACCGGTGTGAATTTAAATAACACCATCCCGCGTACAATTGAAAAAGATCCGGCAGGTCGAGGTCTAATTCAAACGACCCTGACTGGCGATACAAAATACGGAAACGTAACTATCGAAGTAAATTCCAGTGATGCTCAAGACTTAGTGTTTTTGGTTTCAACGAATCCGAGTAGTTTATTTTTCTTACTTAGAAACCCTCATGATCGCAAAGCAGTACCTCGACTTCCGTCTTCAACGGCCGAAAGTATTCAGCAAAAAGCGATCAACCAGACAATGGGACAGTCCAGTGGCTTTTCTCAGCCAATTCAGCCAAACTTAAATAATGGAGCTGGGGGTTTTTCTCCGGGCAAGTAGGGGCATGCTAAAAAGCGTACGGATACGTTTATTTTTTATTTTATATTTCGCATTTCAATTTGCGTATGCACAATCTAGTTCTGCACTCAATACGCTTGCTGCAGCCGCAGATAAACCTGTTTACGAAGAGGTTGAAGAAGGCGGCGGCACTACAGTTAAAATCTTATCAGCAGAACCCAACAAAAAAAGAATTCGCAGACATTTAAATTTGATCGCCGGCATGAAACACGACGAAGAAATTTCAATTCCTGAAATTCCACTCACTTATAAAGGTGGTGGCGTTGAACTTATTGATTTGCAACGTATTAAAAACACTGACACTTTCAGGATTCTACCACAAAGAATTGGTAATGGGATTGTCACTATTCACAATAAAAAAACCGGACAAATTTTAGTTGAGTTACGTATTGATATTCGTGATCAAACGATTGAAAAAATGTTACGCGAAACCCAAGCTCTTCTAAATGATATCGAAGGCATTGAATATAAAATAGTAAACGGAAAAATTATTTTAGATGGTTTTGTTTTATTGCCTAAAGATTTAAAACGTATAGGTCAGGTTATTACCCAGTTCGGCGGAGTCGTGGTAAGTCTTGTCGGCTTAAGCCCACTCGCTAAGAAAAAAATTGTAGAATATATTGCTCGTGATATTAATAACCCCGAAATCACAGTCACTTCGATTGGTGATTTTATCAGGCTTGAGGGTTTCGTAAATTCGATCGAAGAAAAAAATCGTATCAACGATGTGGTCTTACTGTATTTGCCAGACATCGTGCAAGATACAGGCTTTGAAGCCACATTAGCAACCAGTGTAAAAATCGTTGATCGTAAACCGCAAACTGATATTGGCGCGTACGTCATCAACTTAATCCAAGTACGTAAAGCCGAAGATAAAGTTACGCCACCGCCAAAAATGATCCAAGTGGTAATTCACGTAGTTGAATATGCCGAACGTTATTTAAGAAATTTCAATTTCACTTTTTCTCCGTCACTGCGTGGTTTAGGCGAATCACAAACGCAAGGCCAAGCCAATGCTCCCGGCAGCATCAGTGAATTAGCTTCGATCGTAGATAATTTGCTACCGAAATTAAACTGGGCAAGAACTCATGGCTATGTGCGCTTATTAGATACCGCGTCTTTATTGACACAAGATAAAAACCAGTCGGCTAGTTTAACACGTACGTTTGGTCTTAATAACGGAGCAACACAAGTTGGCCAACCAGCTACTGCTTCTCAGCAAGTATTTGAGCTGACGCTAACTTTGGCTTCGCCAACAATTATGTCGGAACGTTCTGAATTAGTTCAAACAGGAATTACAGTTGTTACCAATGGTACCGGTTTATCAATGGGTCCAAAAACTACGGTAGCCACACAAGTTTCAGTGCGCAGCCGTCAAAGTGCGGCGATTGCCGGAATCATTTCAAAGAAAAGTGAAAATCAGTTCGGGGGCCCAACGGGTGCCGGTGCGATCGTGACTTTAAATCACGGAAAAAGTTATACAAAAAGTACCAATAATTATGTCTTGTTCGTAACGCCAATTATTAAATCTTCAGCAAGTGCCGGCGTTGAACAAGTGAAGAAAAAATTTAGATTCAAAGATTAGTTATGCCCTCGGCGGCGGTAGCCCAAAGGAGTATTTGTGGCCATAAATTCAAACTGTGCATTAATCGCTGTGGTCGGCGGTAAAGGTGGCGTCGGTAAATCCGTATTCGCTGCCAATTTAACCGCAGCCATCACTGCCGAGCTAAGAACTCCGGTTCTTTTAATTGATTGCGACACCAAAAGTGTTGGCGATCAAAATATCATTACAGGTCTTAAACCTCTTAAAACATTACGCGAACTAGCGACCTCGACGGCGTCTTTGAATTCTACTCCAATTCAACAGATCGTGACTCAACATCCAGCAGGTTTTTCATATTTAGGTGCTGTACGTGGACCAGAAGAAATTTTAAGTGTTAATCCAGAAAACTTATCAAAGCTTATCGAATTTTTTTCGCGCAGTTTTAAATTTATCGTAGTCGATTGCGGTAATGAATTAGGGCCAATGCAAAATACTATTTTAGCAGATGCTACGGCTGTTGCTATCATTGCGACACCCGAGATTCTAGTGGTGCAGCAAACACAAAGAATGATCAATGAATTAATGACGCAATCAATTCCGCGTGAAATGTTTCAATTAGTTATAAATAAGGTTGGGCCTAATGGCCTACAGCCGGCAATGATCGCCCAACATTTAGGGCTGTCACCGATGGCGATGATTCCTTCTGATGAAGCTACGACGATGAGTTCGATTTCACAATCAAAACCATTCGTTGTCGTAAATCCAAAATCTCCAATTTCTTCGGCGTATTTTGATTTCGTCAGAAAACTATCTGGCGGAACTTTACAGCGTCTTAAAAGCATGCAAAAGCCGAAACCTTCGGTTGCCCCTTCGGCGGCTTCTGCAGCTGGTGGCGGTGGCGAACTTGTTGCCAAAGGCATGGATCCCTGGATTGTTACAAAATTGCGTGTGCATTCTGAACTGATCCGCACTATCGATTTAAAAAAAATCTTAGCTGAAGCCAATGAAGGCGAAAGCAAAGAAAAAGAATTACGCACTAAAACTCAACGTGATATTTCTGGAATCGTAGATAAAGAAGCGCCGGATTTATCTCGGGAAGATCGTCAAAAATTAACTAAAGAAGTTTTAGAAGAAGCTTTAGGGCTTGGCCCGCTAGAAGATATGTTAGCTGATCCATCAATCTCTGAGATTATGGTGAATGGCGCGAACCGTATCTTTATTGAAAAATCTGGCAAAGTGCAGCTCAGCGGAATTAAATTTACTTCAAATGATCATTTACGCCGTATCATCGAGCGTATTGTTACACCCCTAGGTCGTCAGATTAATAATGCAACTCCATATGTGGATGCCCGTCTTAAAGATGGATCACGTGTGAATGCAGTAATTGAACCTTTATCATTAGATGGCCCGGCATTAACAATTCGTAAATTTAAAAAAGGCGGAATCAATCCAGAAAAATACATTGAATACGGCAGTGCTACTAAAAACATGCTCGAGTTCATGCGTATTTCGGTTGAATATGGTTACAACGTTGTTATCAGCGGCGGTACCGGTTCAGGTAAAACATCGTTATTAAATATGATTTCTTCTTGGATTCCAGTGCATGAACGCGTAATCACGGTGGAAGATGCTGCCGAATTACAACTTATGCAGGAGCACGTTGTGCGCTTAGAAACGCGCCCGCCTTCAATGGAAGGCACCAACGCAGTTACTATTCGTGATTTAATTAAGAATGCCTTACGTATGCGTCCTGACCGTATCGTGGTCGGAGAAACGCGCGATGGCGCTGCTTTAGATATGTTACAGGCGATGAATACAGGTCATGATGGTTCAATGACAACGACACATGCCAATTCACCACGTGAATGTATTGCTCGTTTAGAAACACTAGTGATGATGTCTGGATTAGATTTACCAATGCGGGCCATTCGCGAACAAATCGCCGGTGCCGTAGATTTAATTATTCAGATCGTGCGTATGTCTGATGGTACACGTAAAATCATCAGCATTACCGAAGTGGTTGGTATGCAAGGTGATGTTGTTACCTTAGCTGAAATTTTTAGATACAAAGAAACCGGCTACGATAAAAATAGAAAAATCATTGGTCAGTTCCAGGCAACTGGTACGGTTCCATCATTTGTTCAAGAAATTAAAGACAAGGGTGGAAACATCCCGATGGAAATCTTTTCGAATGAAGTAAAACCTGCAACTCCGGTTCAACCTGCAGCTACCGCAGCTAAACCTGCAACTCCAGGTACAACAACAACTACACCGCCTAAAAAAGCGGGATAGTGAGGATAGCGTATGGATATTTTTAGACATGAATGGCTAGTCTTTCCATTGTTTGGAATTTCTGTATTTTTTGCTGTGTATATGTACGCCGATACGCTGTTTGGCCGCATTGGCCGCAGTGGAGCTGCCAAAAAATCTGAAATCATGATGCACATGAAAATGCTTGGTATGGATGTCGATGAAAAAAAAGTGATTCGACTGCAACTGATTTCAAGTTTAGGCGTTGGTTTATTGTTTTTTGCTTTAGTTTGGCCAAATGCCACGCTTGGATTTTTCTTTGGTGCCTCAATGGGCATCGCAGGCTTTCAAGTATTACCTTTAGTTTATAAAAATCTTTACGAACGTCGTTGCAATGCCTTTGTCGGGCAAATGGTCGATGCCTTAACTATTATGGCCAATGGGGTAAAATCAGGATCGAATCCGCAACAAACTATGGCGCGCGTTGTAGAAATTATGGCTAATCCCGTTAAAGCAGAATTTAACCAGGTATTAACGCAAACTCAATTCGGTCAAAGTTACGAAGAAGCTTTAACCGACTTAGCCGAACGTATTCCACGCCCCGACGTTCAGATGTTTGTAACTGCCGTAGTGATTTTAAAAGAAACTGGCGGCAACATGGCTGAAACTTTCCAGACCATAGTCTCAACAATTCGTGAACGCCAAAAATTAGAAAAGAAAATTTCTGCAATGACAGCCCAAGGTATCATGCAGGGAATCATCGTTTCGTGCATTCCATTTGTTATGGGCTTTGTTTTCTTTATCCTAGACCCTGAATTTATTAAGCCGATGTTTGAGACCACTCTGGGCATAATCATGCTGGCTGTTATGCTAGCTTTGCAAATTATTGGTGGGATAGTAATCAAAAAAGTTGTTACAATAAAAGTGTAGCGCCTTAAAAATGAGGCCAATTAAGACACACGAGGTTTTTAATGATGAAGACATGGAATGTTCTTCTTGCAGTCGCAGCGACTTTTGCAACGTTAACATTAACTGAAAAAGCACATGCTTTAGTAGATATGAATAACGCTGGTTATTCAAATACTTGGACTGACTTAGAAGTGCCAGGAACTGGTTATGATATGCGCGTACTTCGCGCGTATAAAAGTCGTACTATCTATATTGGATTATTTGGTTTCGGTTGGTGCTCTGAATTTGAAACAAGACTAGAAACAACTCCAGAGGGTAATCTTAAAATCTCTGAATGTGGTGATGGTCAAGAAATCGTTTATTCAGCTCGTGAATTAACTAAAAAAGACGTTGAGAGTTCAATCAAACAAATCATCACAAAAATGCGTGCTGATAAAAAATTAAGTTCGAACGCATCTGAATACTGGAAAAACATCGAAGTTCAGCTTTACGATGATTCTGAAGTACGTTCACAATACGCGCGCCAATTCGGTATTATCGTGCCCGTTAAAGAAGGCACCAAATACATGGCTAATGCCAAAGAAGTTGAAAATGTTATTTTAAGTAAGGGTGTATACACGCGCACTCTTCCAGATGGCAGCATGCAACGTTTCGATGGTGAAGGCCGCCTAACACATATGTATGACAAAAACGGAAACTATTTAAAATTTGAATACCAAAAAGATTTATTAACAGAAATCTCTGACAACAATTCACGCAAATTAGTTTTTAAATATTTTCCGAATAAAAAAGTTCAACGCATCACTGGCCCAAATGGCTTGATGACTGAATACAAATATAATCAGCAAGAAGATTTAATCTGGAATCGCAATGCCTGGGCGAAAAAAGAAACTGATGTCTACACTTACGAGTACAATGAGTTTCATAACTTAACAAAAGCTAACTGGCCAGATAAGACATCAATCGCGATCAAGTACGACAATGTAAAAGACTGGGTTTTATCTTTTACCGACCGTGATAAATGTAATGAAAGCTATAAGTACGAATTTTCGACTTCAAATCCAAAATTTAACTATTGGTCAACAGCAACTAAAGTGTGTGGCAAACAAACTTTAGCGACTAACCGTTATGAATTTTGGCACAAACAATTGCCTAATGGCCAAGTGGTGTTATCGCGTTTGTTAACAAACGTAAATGGTTCAATCCGCGATATCACATACCATGACACTTTCGGCAAACCAGTAACAATCAAAATCAATAATGACCGTATTGATTTCGAATACTTTGCTGATGGTTTACCTAAAACTAAAACGACTTCTTCGGCAAAACTTGAATACACTTATGATCAGACGATCAAACGTGTCTCAACTGTTAAAACAAGTTTCATTAACGAAAAAGGCAAAGCGACAACTATTCGTAATACAGCTTTTAAATATGATGGCAAAGGTAATTTAACTTACGCTGAAAATAGCGATGGTCAAAAGATCAATATGACTTACGATTTAAAAGGCCGCATTCAATCGATCACAGACCAAGCTAAAAAGGTTGTGAAGATCGATTACGAAGAACGCTTCGGTAAACCACAAACGGTAACCCGTCCTGGTTTAGGATCAATTAAAGTATCTTATAAGCCAAACGGCGATATCGCCAAAGTTGATAGTAGCGATGGCCCGGCAGTAGCGTCACAAGTTGCCAGTACTTTTAATAACTTGTTAGATGTTATTGCACCTGCAACCCAAGAATTATATTTATAGGAGCGATGGCGATGAAAAAAATTATTTCTTTATTATTAATCGTTTTGTTCGCAAGCATGACTTATTCAATTCAAGCCTCAGCGGATGAGTTTCCAAAAGGCCGCACAGCTGCAGTTGGTGATGAACCCAACGGCGATGGCCAAGCAGTTGAAGAAGCCAACCAATCTGGCGTTACTGTGCTAGGTGCCGGTGCTTCTCAAGTTAAAACTTGTACGAACTGCCAAAAAGCAGGAAACGTGCTTTTATCTTCTTCTACACGCAGAGCTTCTCCTGGAGTTATTCAACAAACAGGAGCTGGTGGAACTGGTACTCCCTCTAATAGTAATGGTGTTGATACGGGAAACTAGTTATTTCAGTTAAGGCTTAACACCTGTCAAAACATTAGACGATCTCACTCTGAGACACTTAGCTAATCCCCTGAAATCACAGGGGATTTTTTATTGCTTAAAACCTTACTTCTTGGCACCCGGTTCGCTATGTATCTATGTATAACGAACTCTATAAAAGCGAGGTACTAATGAAAAAAGCAATTATCACACTAGCAGCAGGATTATTATTCACTTCATTATCAATGGCTTTATCAACGCCAGGATCAGCTTCAGACAGCCCGATCGTCTTACCTTGCGGAAAAATTTTTACTAAACAAGTAGCTCGTAATGATAGAAGCACAAACTTTTATGCCCAGATGTTGGCAAAATCTTCTGTTGGAACAACTTCAGTAAAACCAGGCAGATCAGCTAACTAGTACTGCTGATCTTCTACATTATTTTCAGATTCTAATTCAGACTCAGCAGTGTCCCCCCGCTGTTGAGTCTCTTTTTTTTCTAGCTTACGAAATATTCCGGTATTGTTTGCGACTGCCGGAGCTGGAGCCGCTCTTTGACTATGGTTAGAGCTTATGCCACTGCCAAATTTATCACTGATAAAATTTTGTGTTATCTCTGCCCCTTGGCGAATCATTTTAATGCCGCCATCGGCAGCTGCACGCACCCAGTGAGCGGTTTCTGAGTGCTGTAAATAGACAAAAGCTTTATTTTCTAAAGTTTCTCCTGAAATTCGTGTCTGTGAAAAAATCACGATTACACAAGAAATTAAAAAGCATTTAAGAACAAATTTGAATTCATCCATGTTGATTACCTCGATGTCCTATTTATAGTTTATAGAATGATATTTCAAAGACGAACTACAATTCGCAAAAGCTGGCCAAAAGCATAGCCTTAGGCTTGCGAGCTAACCCCTTTCGTAAGACAATAAAACTATGAACATCACTAGATTAACAGCCTTATGTTTTTTTGTTTTTGGTCTAACTGCTTTTGCACAAACTGCATCGGCGCAAACAACCAGTTTAAAAAACAAAACACCTTTTCCAACAAAATACACAAGTTTGTCTGACCAAGCTTTAGTGATCAAAGCTGTTACCGTTGCTCCGGTTTATGATAATTCAAATAATATCTATAAAAAATCAGTCGAAGAGCATTTAAAAGCTTTAATTAAGGACGATTATTTTTGGGCATTAGCCGATTTTAATTCACCGAAAAAAGACCTTCGTGTGGATGAGTTTGATGAAGACCAGCAGTTGACGTTACAAGTCTTAGAAAAATCACAGGCAGATGCTGTCTTAACATGTTTTTTAATTAAAGGTCCGCAAGGTTTAAATATTCAAATGAACTTTTACACCCGTGACGGCGGAAAACTTTTACTTCGCGAAGAATATCAAAACGCCACACTTTTTGAAATCAGTAAAGTAAACGAAGTTATTACAAAAATGTATGCCGCACTTAAAGCTAGACTTCCTTATAGCGGATACATCACTAGCCGCAGCGGCAACGCAGTGACCGTGAATATCGGAAAAAATGCCGGTCTTACTGATGGTGCAGTTTTAACCATCGCGCAAATATTAAAAGTGAATCGTCATCCAAAACTTAATTTTATGACCAGTGTTGAAAAAGAGATTATCGGCCGTGTAACTTTGACCCAGGTTGAAAGCAATTCAAGCTTTGGTGAAATCTCATTTGAAAAAGAAAATGGCGTGATCGACCGCGGCAGTAAAGTATTGCCACTAGAAGGCGTAAAATATCCGCCTAAAGGCACTACACCTTTAGCTGCAGTTTTGCCAAACGAAAAAAATGCAGTAGAGTGGTTGCCAGCACCGACTCCGCAGTACGGAAAAATTTCTTTCATGGGTGGTTTTACTGATTTTACTGATAATACCGTTTTAGCGAATGGCACAAGCTTAGAGGCCGGAAAATCTTTAGCCTTAACTTTTGATTTAGCGACAGAACTTTGGATTACACCTGAATACTTTGCAGAATTAGAATTACAGCAATCTAGTTTTAAAACAGGCAATGACTTAGCTGGTTCATTACCGACTTCATTAAATTACACATTAAATAAAATGGATCTCTCATTTGGTTATAAATATTTAATTGATGGCAATTTCTGGGGCCCCCAAATTTCGGCAAGTCTTGGTTATTACACTCACAGTGTACGCGTGACAGACACAACTCCTACCGCATTTACATCTTTTGATTTAACAGGCGTTGATTTAACTGTCGGCGGAATGTTTCCGGTCACTCTTAAAAATGACGTAGCTATTGGCGCCCGGGCAAAATTTTTGTTTTTTGAAAACTTCAGTGAAAAGCCTGTTAATTCAGGCAGCGCATCGCCCTCATTTAATCAGTTCGACGTCTTAGGAACAGTTCAATACACGACAAATATCAACTTTAAAGGTGTGATCAGCTTTAGCAACGTGCAAGCAAACTTTTCGGGGTCAGGCACTAAGACCCCGGCTTCCCGCTCTTTAGATGAAAAAGTATCGACATACCTATTAGGTATCGAATATCTTTTCTAACATGCAAATTTTATTTGAAGACGAATTTATCATATGTGTAAACAAGCCTGCGATGATGTTATCGCAGCCCTCGTTTAATAAAGACAGAAAACCTGTCTTAGAATCATTAGTTGATATTCGCCCTGATCTTAAGGGCAAACTGTTCATGCATCACCGCCTTGATTACGAGACTTCAGGCGTATTTTTACTTAGCAAAGCCAAAGTCGCTAACCATCCTTTAACAGAAATGTTTAAAGGTCATAGTTTTGAAAAAATTTATCACTGCTTAACTCGTCCTAATCCTTTAACAGCCGGAAAAAAAGTGCAGTGTGAACAATTACAAGCCGATCAAAGTGAATGGGTCATTAAAAATTTTATGGCACCAGCCAAGGGCTTAGGTAAAAAAACCAGAATGATTTCAGTCAAAAGTGGCGGTTGGCCCGCTGAAACACATTTTAAAATTTTAAATACTACGCCATTATTTCATTATATTCAGTGCACACCAAAAACGGGCCGCACCCATCAGATTCGCCAGCACCTGCAAGAAAGTTATCGCTCAATTTTAGGTGATAATATCTACGGTGGTAAAAGCAGCGAAGTGCCGCGTTTGATGTTGCATGCTTTTCAACTGAATTTTCCACACCCGGTAACTAAAGTTCAAACCAATGTAGAAGCTCCATTACCACAAGACTTCAAAAAAATTCTGCATCTAGTGTAAGTAGCTTACAAAAACTGTCGCCTTCTATTTTTGAAACAACTTTCACGGCGCTATAACGCATTACTTCGCCTATACAGGCGCAAACCTTGCAAATTCAATAAGTTAATAAATTAGAGAACAAAGGAGTCTTAAAATGAGAC
Organism: Bdellovibrio sp.; assembly: GCA_036676395.1. Lineage (GTDB taxonomy): Bacteria > Bdellovibrionota > Bdellovibrionia > Bdellovibrionales > Bdellovibrionaceae > Pseudobdellovibrio. The sequence continues at coordinate 494,564 of JAKFCY010000003.1, read as the reverse complement.
ACTTAATTTTAACATTGGTTTTGGCAGTCACAAATACAGCTTTCGCGCAACAGCAAGAGGCCGTGCCTACAGCAGTAGTTGTTGCAGCGATGTCGCGCGGAGCCCTTGAATGTTCTACAGCAAAAACAAATCTTAAAGTCGGCGGAGTAGTTTTAGACGATAACTCTCCAGGAATTAGTTTTTCATATATCAGTGGAGCAACATTCACTCATAAATTTATCGGAAAAACTACAGCGGCAAATGGTCAAATCACCATTCACGGTCATTTAGTGTTTTTAAGTGATTTACCAAAAGCAAAAAGCTGGTTCGCTATGTCAGAAGAAATCCAAGACAAAGAATATTACCAAGCTTTCAAATTCGCGCCAGTTTACAAATCCGACGGATCAATTGTGCAAGACAAACAAGGTCGAATTAATATTCGCTGCACGAACTTACGCGAAACAGCGCAATTCTTACCTGAATTAACTGAAAACCAAGTTAGCCAATTAAAATCAGCTAACTCACCAAACTAAAATTTAGATTATCTACCCGCACCTGGTGCAAAGTTTTTTGGTTTACCGAACTGTCCTGGCATCGGAGGCGGAGCCTGCGGTGGCGGAAGTGGTGAAATCGATTCTGGATCTGCATCACGGAATCTATTGGTTTTCGCATCAAAGCGAAGCTTCACAGTGCCCGTAGCACCATTACGCTGTTTACCAATAATAACTTCTGCATGACCTGCTTTTTCTGGATCATCTTTTTCATAGTAGTCATCACGATATAACATCATGATCACATCGGCATCTTGCTCGATCGATCCAGACTCACGAAGATCTGATAACATTGGACGACGATCTGCACGACCCTCAACCCCACGATTTAACTGAGCTAACGCAATAACCGGAACCTGAAGCTCTTTCGCGATTGATTTTAAATTACGAGAAATTTCAGAGATCTCACGCTCGCGGTTATCTACTTTTTTCTCTTTTAACTGCATGATCTGCATGTAATCGATCATGATACAGTCTAAACCGTGTTGCGCTTTTAAACGACGACATCTTGCACGAATCTCGAATGGTGAGATCCCCGAAGTATCATCGATAAACATTTTAGATTCACTTAATGTACCTGCAGCCTGGATAAGTTTCGGCCAAGACGCATCTTGAATACGACCATTACGCAGTTCACTCATAGAAATACGAGACTCACCGGCAAGAAGACGCATCATTAATGATTCTTTACCCATCTCGACAGAGAAGTAAGCTACAGACTTACCAGCGCGTAAAGCCATGTGGCTGGCCACATTCAGAGAGAACGCTGTTTTACCCATCGACGGACGAGCGGCAATAATAATTAACTCGCCAGGATGAAAGCCGGCAGTCATTTTATCCATTTCAGTGAAGCCAGTCGGAATACCTGTGACTTCAGCTTTACGTTGATAAAGCTCTTCGATTTTTTTGATCGAAGCTGTAACGATTTCGTTCGGGCTAGTTAAGCCACCCGAAGCATTTTGTTCACCGACTTTTAAAATTTCAGATTCAGCATAATCGATTAACGATTCAACTGAATCAAAATCATTACCAAAAGATTTTTCGATAAAGTTTGTCGAAGTATGAATTAATTTACGTAATAACGCTTTTTCTTTAATAATTTTAGCATGGGCCTCAATGTTTGCCGCTGACATTACTTTTTCTAAAAGACTAAGTAAGTAAGCTGCGCCGCCGATTTGTTCTAACAAGTTTTTTGCAACTAACGCATTAGTTACAGTCACAAGATCGATCGGTTGTGCCTTTTGATGAAGATCTAAAATTGTCTGGTAAATCGTTTGATGAGCGGGATTATAGAAATCAGAGTATGAAATGACATCAGCAACTTCGTCGAAAGCTTCGCTATCTAACATCAAGCCACCTAATACAGAAAACTCAGCCTCAAGATGTTGAGGTGGAATTTTATTTATCGGTTGATCTGATTTTCGTGTATTGCGATCCATTTGCATCTTTAATTATCCCCTCTTAAAGAGCCTAAAACTATTAGACACCGAGGACTTATGGTCTGTCGATGTCTAATGTTTCGTATCAAATTTAAATTTGAATTTAAATTAGTTCAGTAATTATTTACTAAACTAATTTACAGAATAATTACTGAGTAAGAACTGGAGAAGTTTCGATAGTTTGTGGAACTACCATACCAGTGATTTGTGCCGCAGCACCTTTTTTAGGTTTCAATTTGTAGTTGTCGATTTTCTTTTTAAGAGTGTTACGGTTGATACCTAACATTAACGCAGTCTTAACTTGGTTACCGTTGTAAGCTTTAAGAGCTAATTCGATTAGAGGACGTTCAACTTGTTCTAAAACGATATTGTATAAACCGTTTAACTCAACTTGAGCTTCTTTTTGTTGTTGGAATAATACTTCCAATTTGCTTTTCACAAGTTTTTCTAAAGAAACTTGCTGTAGGTTTGCGACAAAAAGGTTTTCTGAATTGTTCAGATTTGGCGTCATGGAACTCCCTCTTACATAGTGGTTCGGTTTGGTAACAGCACTTTCAGCTATATGCACCTTACATATAGGTAACAGTACCGTAGGTTTTAAATTAATGGTGTTTTTCTAAACACCGCGAGTTGTGGGTAACCAAATATACTTATGTTGCTGCAAATGCAACCTTACTTTTAACTTTTTTTGCAAAATTTGTTCAGCCAACCACTGTTCGCTAACTTGGCCGTGGGAAGGGCTAAAAAGCACTGTAAATTTTTTTGATAAATCATGTTGACGGCAAAAATTTTCTGACCAGTCGAGATCTTCTTTTCCAGAAATTACAAATTTATATTCAGTTGTTTCATTCGAGAAATTAACGTTTTCCAATAAGAAACTATTTGCTGCACCTGACTGTGGAGTCTTTACATCTAAAATAACCTTAACACGCGGGTCGACGTCTTTAATTGATTTTGAGCCACTGGTTTCTAATGAAACTTTGTATCCCGCATCACACAAAATGTGGATTAGTTTGTGGATATCTTTCTGTAGCAGCGGTTCTCCGCCAGTTAGACATATATATTCGGCGCCGTAACCCTTGACGATCTCTAAAATTTTTTCAAACGACATATATTCGCCCTCATAATACGAGTATTTCGTGTCGCAATACGTACAACGCAGGTTACAACCCGTAGTTCGGATGAATACCGTAGGAAGCCCCGCATAGCTGGTTTCCCCTTGAATCGAATAAAATATTTCATTGATCTTTAACTGCATAAAAAGAACATACTACCTACCAGCCTTTTGGATAGCCCTCAAGCACTAGCTATAAACGATTCTACAAGACTAGACTTCAGGGGCTTTGCGGCAAGTCTTTATAGAATTTACACTGAAAGCACTATGAATTCATTCTTCAAAAGATTTCAACAAGATGTGCGCGCCATTGGTTTTTTAGGTTTAGGGTTATTTTTAGCTTTAGCCTTAATGAGCTATAACTCAAAAGATCCTTCATTTAATTCTACAGGACAGGGCCTTAACACCCTTAATTACTGCGGAATCCTAGGCAGCTTTCTGGCTGACCTTCTGTATCAAGCCTTCGGAGTTACCGTCTGGGTGGGAGTTGCAGGTTTTTTTCATGCAGCCATTGAAAGTTTTCGCGGAGAAAAAATTCAATTCAAAGACGCACGTCATTTATTAGCTGTAGCGCTTATCGCCTTCACTGCAGCTTTAGTTACAATTTATTTTCCGAATACGAAAATATTTAACGGTCAGATTTATCCGGGTGGATTAGTTGGCCTTGGCATTTCAATGGGTTTTGTAAAATTATTAAATTCTGTCGGCGCCCAAGTCATCTTATGGACAATGTCATTAGTATTATTCGTATTTTATTTTGAATTCAGCATTCAAGAAGCCGCAGAACGTCCATTGGAAAAAATATTCAAATGGTGGAACAAGCTTGATAAGACTTCTTTCATGGCGAACTGGCAGTGGCCAACACTTAAAGCTTTAACAAAAGAAAAAGCTAAAGAGACTGCTGCTAAAGAGAAAAAAGAAACCAAAGCCGCGCAACCTGCGTCTTCGGTTGCCGAGAACTTAATTACGCAACCAAAAGTAAAAGAAAAATTTATCGAAGAAGATGAAGACGAAGAAATCGATGCTGAATCCGTCAATGGCATGAACGCAGCCGATGCTGACGAAGATGATGAAAGCGCTATCTTTGATGGTGCAGATGAAGATGACTCAGAGTCACAGGTTCAGGTCTCTGCCTACGAGCCTCCGGCTCGCCGCAAAGTGATTGCTCCGGTAAAAATTCCTCGTCGTGTAGAAAACTGGAGTATGCCAAAATTATCTCTGCTTGATGATCCTCCTGTATCAAGAATTAAAATCGACGAAAAAGAAATTCGCAGAAAAGCAGATATCACCTTAGAAAAACTAAAAACCTTCGGTGTCGGCGGGCAAATCGTAGCGGCTAAGCCCGGCCCGGTTGTTACCATGTTTGAGTTTAAACCTAACGTTGATGTGCGCGTAAGTGATGTATCGAAATTAGCAGATGATTTATCGTTAGCACTATCAGCCGAATCATTACGTATTATTGCACCTATTCCGGGGCGCGATGTTGTTGGTATTGAAACTTCGAATGCGCAACGTGAAACAGTGTACTTAAAAGATCTATTGGGTGATGAAAAATTCTGGTCTGAAGATATTAAACTTCCAATCGCTTTAGGAAAACAAACTAACGGTGATCCCCGCATTGTAGATTTACGTAAGATGCCTCACTTATTGATCGCAGGGACTACCGGTTCTGGTAAGTCAGTATTTACGGTATCAACATTAATCGGATTTTTATTCAGACATTCTCCTAAAACTTTACGCTTAATCCTTGTTGATCCTAAACAAGTTGATCTAGCTGCGTTTGCTGATATCCCGCATCTAATCATGCCGCCGATTCGTGAAGCCAAAAAAGCCGTTTTTGCACTTCGTTGGGGTGTTAAAGAAATGGATAAGCGTTATAAATCCATGTCAAAATTTAAAACGCGCAATCTTGAAGAGTTCAATGCGAAGATGGAATCTTTAACTGCAGATCAGATCGCTGAACACGAAAAGGTAAACGCTGAATACGAAGCTCAAGGGGGCTTACTTAAACTTGAACAGTACTATTACACGCCACAACCTTACATCGTGATTGCTGTTGAAGAATTCGGTGATTTAATGGCCGTTGATAAACAAAACGTTGAACAAAGTGTCGTGCGCCTAGCGCAGATGGCACGGGCCTGCGGTATGCATTTAATGCTGGCGATGCAGTCGCCGCGTAAAGACGTTGTCACAGGTTTAATTAAAACAAATATTCCAGCCCGTATCAGCTTTCGTGTGGCTTCAAAGATGGATTCACGAATTATCTTAGATGAAGGCGGAGCAGAACGTCTGTTATCACAAGGGGATATGTTATATTCAGCAGGCGCTGATAAATCGACTCGTCATCATGGGCCGTTCTTAAAAGAAAATGAAATCAATGCTGTTGCCAAATTCTGGGCTGATCAGGGTGAACCTGAATTTGACCAATTGGCGATGCGTGCCCTTGAAGGCGGACCAAGCCAATCAAGCTTTGCGGGAATGAATGGCGAAGGCACTGAATTCGCCGGCGGCGACATGGATGAAGAATACGATGAAAAGTATGACGAAATTTTATCATGGGCAGCGACGCAAAAAGCAATTTCTGCTTCGTTGATTCAACGTCGTTTTAAATTAGGTTACCCACGCGCAGCCCGCATGATCGAAGTGTTCGAGCGTGAAGGTGTGGTTGGCCCTGCTAATGGCAGTAAGCCGCGCGCAGTATTAGTAGCCAGTCACCAAGGGTAATTAGTCAGTCAAATGAAAATCTGATCTTGAATCGAATAGGTTCGAGATCAGATTCTGAAATCCAATCTTAAATCGTTAACCCCGCGCATAAAAACAAACAATATTTTTGTAAACTACAGAGCCTTCGTGGTGTGATTACCTCTATCGAAACAAACAAATCACTTAGGAGGATCTATGTTTAAATCATTAATCGTTACTGCCGTTTTAGCTTTATCAGCTGTTGCTCAAGCTAACACACCTGCACACATCATTTTCGCCAGCCAACAAGCTGTTATGCAAGACGTTGTTGCAATGGGTTTACCTTGGAATGTAGGCGATGAAAATAACTACAAATTATCTATGGGATTCATTCCTGGAACTATGAAAATGTTCGTACGCGAAATTAACGCTGACAGAACTGAAGCTTGGTTAGTTCAAGACATCAATTTATTGATCCAAAAGCAAAAAGTTGAAGCTTTAATCGATATGAACACTGGCGAAACTAAAAAAATGCTAGTTGATGGTAAAGAACAAGCTGTTCCTGTAGCCAACTACGAAATTATCGATCAAAAAGAAGCACAAGTGACTGTTCCAGCAGGAACTTTCAAAACTATGTACATCAAAATCCAAGATAACGGTAACAACGCTCAAATCACTGAGCAATGGGTTAACGGCCGCGATATCCCAGTTAACGGTATGGCTAAGTCTATGAGCGACAGCCCACTTGGAAAGGTGACAATCGAGTTAACTTCATTTAAAAAGAATTAATGTCGATTTCTTTTCAATTTCTTGACCATACATTGAAAATTGCCGCGTTCATCGCGGCTTTTTCTATTTTAGGGCTTAATCAATCTGCTTGGGGAGCTGTTTCCAACAAGCCTGCTGTTCTTAAAGCGCAGCTTAAAACCCAAGAACAAAGAATTGATGAAGCGAAAAAGAAGATCACGACGTTGTTATTATTAAAACAACGGCCACAAGCTTTAGATATCATCCAGGATTTAAACCGCACAAATTTGGTTCCTGAATTACAGAAAAAAATCAGCCAGTTAAAATTAGTTGTGATGAGTTCTTTTTTATCCTCAGAAGCTCAGGATTTTTTTGAACTGGCTTCAAGTCAGTACTTAAACGAAGCTAAAGTCTCTTTAAAAAATACTCAGAAATGTCTGTCGATTGATCCTGATCAATTTATGTGTCTATGGGCTGAAGCTAAAGCTAATAATAAGAACAACAGCCGCTATTCATTATTTTTAGAAAAAATGAAAACCACAGCTCTTGATGTTCCAGAACTTAGACCACTCATTCTGTCGTTAGATAAAACTCAGGATGATTTTATTAATTTGCAATTTGATGCTAACGGAAAAAACGAACTGTATGATGCGCAATTATTGGCAGCGATCTTAGAATTCGATCGTTCTATTTTGGCAAAAAATTATCTATTAGCGAAAGAATCCCTTGATCGCTTACATCAGATAGCTCCTGATTATATCGATGTGATTTTAATGCGCGCCCAATTGCATCGTCATACTTACGGCGAAGACTCAATTGAGAATTTATTAAACGTAGTTACAATTTATAAAAAAAAATGCGAAGCAGTTTCTCCTGAAATTGCGCGCAAATATTTTTTCGATATTGATTTCTGTAGAAGGACTTTAAAATGAAATCGTTGTTAGCTTTACTCTTTATTTTATCTTTAAGCGCCTGTGGCATTAAAGGTAAACCTTTACCGCCGATTCCTGAAGCGCCGTTACCAAGTGTTGAGGCTGAAAAAACTAAAACGGTCTCAGAAACGGTACCTTTAAAAACTTTGCCTGTAAAAAAGAAAAAAAAGTAATCCTATGATTCATACGCATCAACTATCTGGAGCCGGCAATACTTTTTCAGTCACTTGGGATTCTCCTGAAGCGAAAGGCATTTCTGATCGTCCAAAATTTGTGCGTGCCGTTTGTGAAACAACTAAAACCGATGGTTTTATTTTCTTATCGTGGCTTGATGAAAATCAACACCACTTGCAATGGGATTTTTATAATAACGATGGTTCGATGGCCGAAATGTGTGGTAACGCCACCCGTTGCGTGGCGTACTACGCCAAAAACATCATGCACATTGATGGTAACCATTTAAAATTACAAACCATTGCTGGCCCGATTGATATTAAAATTTTAGATAAAGAACTTTTTGAAGTTAAAATGACAGCGATCGAAAAATTTACTCATGAAAAATATTTTTGGTGCGATACGGGTGTTCCACACATCGTGATTGAGATTCCAGATTTTTCAAAATACCGTGATCTAAAATCTTACTGCCGTGATTTACGTTTTCATGCAGACTTTCAACCCCGCGGTACTAATGTAACTTTGGTTCTACTAGATATAGCGGCTAATAAATTAAAAGCCGTATCTTACGAGCGCGGTGTTGAAGATTTCACCGATGCCTGTGGCACAGGTGCCATGGCTGCGGCTTATTATAATTTAAGCAAGCGCGGGCAGAATGAAACTTTTGTTGAAATGCCCGGTGGTTTGCTTAAAATGAATCTTTCTGATTTAAAAAATCCATTAATGACCGGATCTGCTGTCCAATTAGGAGACTACGATGCAACAACAACGACGAACTGATTTTAACGGAGCTATCTCAGCTTTAATTACGCCATTTATCGATGGTGAAGTCGATTACGCGTCTTTAGAAAAGTTAGTTGCTTACCAGCTTGATAATGGCATTAAAGGATTAGTTATTAACGGAACTACCGCAGAAAGCCCCACTTTAAAACCTACTGAAGTAACTAAAATTTTTTCAATGGTGCGTGCTCAAGCTGGAATGAACTTTCCGTTAATTTTAGGAACTGGTTCTAACTCAACTGAAAAAACAATAGAAGCGACTAAAAAAGCTTCTGAGTTGGGTGCAAATGCGGCTTTAGTCGTAGTTCCATATTACAACAAACCGCCACAACGCGGTTTAGTTGAACATTTTAAAGCCGTCGCAAAAAATTCTGAAGTACCTGTGATTCTTTACAATGTTCCGGGTCGCACGATCACTGGTATGACGGTAGACACTATAGCCGAACTTTCTGAAACACGAAATATCTTAGGTATTAAAGAAGCCACTGGTGATATTAAGTTTGACCAAGAATTAATGAATCGGGTGCCGAAAAACTTTTTAATGCTTTCAGGGGATGATCCAACCTACATCGAATTTTTAAAACTTGGTGGCAAAGGCGTAATTTCAGTGATGTCGAATATCATCACTAAAGAATCAACGCGCTGGACAGATTTAATGATGAGCGGAAAAGTTTCTGAAGCAGAAACTGATTTCAAAAAATATCTGAAATTAATCGGCTTAATGTACTGTGAAGCCAATCCAATCCCGCTTAAGTGGATGCTTTTTAGAAAAGGCTTAATTAAGTCTCCTGAGATGCGATTACCACTTGTGACTCTTGATGAAAAATTTCATAAAGAAATTACCGCTGAAATGGAAAGCTTAGGATTATTATAATGGCTAAAAAAATTCAAATCGGCTTATTGGGCTCGACAGGCAAAATGGGCGTGGCCATTCGCCAGCTGTTAAGAAGCGATAGCGATTTTAATGCCTTAGTAGAAATTTGCAAAAAACCCACTGGTGATTTTGATTTAAGTTTTTCTGATTTAAAAAAAGTTTCTGATAAAACTTTAAAACAAGTTGATGTGTGGATTGATTTTTCACGCCCCGAAGGTTTATTGCAATTACTGCCTATCGTTCAACAAACTAAAAAACCATTAATCAGCGGAACAACTGGTTTTGAAAATAATCAATTTAGTAAAGTTGAAGCTTCTAGCAAAAAAACTGCGGTTTTTTGGGCTTCGAATATGAGTGTTGGTCTGTGGACCGTTCGCCAAGCCATTAAAACTCTTTCAACGGTTTCTCATTTTGATTTTGCTTTAGAAGAAATTCACCACACGCAGAAAAAAGATAATCCCAGTGGCACCGCCGTGACGTTGCACAAAGATTTAGAAAAAGCTGTCGGTAAAAAAATAGCTCCCGCAGTCGGACATCGTTTAGGTGGCGTATTCGGCATTCATACGATCACAGCAGCTTCGCAAAGTGAAATGATTAAACTTGAGCACAATGCTTTAAATCGCACGGTGTTTGCTGAAGGAGCACTCAAAGCTGCACTGTGGATTGTCAAACAGCCTGCAGGTTTATATTCTATGGATGATTTAATGACTTCTGTTAAACCGACTGACGGCAAAACAACTGCTAAAAGGAAAAAATAAAATGAAATTCTTTATTGATACAGCTGATGTAAATGAAATTAAAATGGCTAACGATCGCGGTTGGGTTGACGGCGTTACGACAAATCCAACATTGATTGCAAAATCAGGTCGCGATTTTCATGAAGTGATCAAAGAAATTTGTAAAATCACGACAGGCCCCGTTTCAGCTGAAGTTATTTCTCTTAAAGCTGAAGAAATGGTTAAAGAAGGCCAAGTGTTAGCAAAACTTGCTGATAATGTGGTTGTTAAAGTTCCTATGTGTGAAGATGGCATGATAGCTGTTAAAAAATTCACAGCTATGGGAATCAAAACTAACGTCACTTTAGTATTCTCTGTAGTGCAGGCTCTTTTAGCGGCTAAAGCTGGTGCTTCAATGGTGTCTCCATTCGTGGGTCGCCTTGATGATATTGGAACTGATGGCATGAGCATGGTCGCTGACGTTATCCAAATGTATCAGCAATATGATTTTGACACTGAAGTTTTAGTGGCTTCGGTTAGATCGCCGATGCATATCCAACATGCGGCAATGATGGGTGCAGATATTGCGACTATTCCATTTAAAGTTATGCAGCAAATGACTGGACATCCGTTAACTTCTAAAGGCATTGAGATGTTTTTAGCTGACTGGAATAAAAAATAGTCACTATTATATTAAAGAGTGAAATTATTTAGCGCGTTTTTATTACTAATTTTTTTATCGGGCTGTACAACTACAGCCTATTACATTGAAGATTCGACTCTTCCGGTTCCTGAAACGCGCAAAGCCATCACGGCCATCATCGGAAAACCGCGCATCATCAGCCTTAACGGCCGCGAATTAAGCTCGACCTATCATAATCGCAAGTTTGAAGACCTAGACGAAGGTAAAAAAATTAAAGCGCGCTATTACACAAAAGTTGTGATCTTAGGCCCGCGCAGACCTTACGAAATTAGCGTGCAAGTCTCTAAGGAGGCTCTGGATCTGGAAACCATGACCTTTGTCGACCTAGGAATCGACGAAAGTCTAACCCAGAAGCGGGCTTTAGAGATCAAGCGCGCCCTTAACAAAAGTCTCGATACTTACCAAGCCATTGACGCCGAAGAGGTATTCTAAATATCCTATAGGTAGGCATGGCATATCTACTGGCTTTTATTTTACCTCTAACATTTCTCTATTCTCCAAAAATAGAAAAATCTAATATTGTGATGGTCACAAAACCATTAACAATTACTCAAGAGCGCAATACTCCTGCCTACAATTTATTTCAACAATCACAAATCATTCAAAAAAACCTTCAGTTAGCTAAACAACAACAGTTACGCGAATTAGCGAGTCATAACCGTGTTGTGCAACTTTCTACAGAAAACATTGAAGAAGTAACAGCTGTTGCTTCAGTTGCTGAAATTAAAATTGATAAAGCTGAATTAAATGCTGAAGCCGACCGTCAGTTACAAGTACTGCTTACAAAACAACCGCAAAGCTCGGTAACTCCGACCTTCACCCAAATGTCTGAAGGCGCTGTGATTCGTGGCCAGTTCGAATTAAAAGATGGCGTTGGTATCGTTGATCACTTAGTGGTTTTAAAACGTGTATTTGAAGGTCAATCTATCGAAGTGGGCCAAGTTGATTTACGTGCCGGCCAATACCAAATCGCTGTTGGTGCGTTCGAAGGTGAAATCGTAGCTGAAGTAAAAGATATCACTGGTTTATTAATTGGTGAAGACCGCCAAAAAATTTATAACTTGAAACGTGCGGGTCAGTTTTTCGAAGGTCCGACTTTAAGATTAGGCCGGCCTTCAGCTTTTGCCTTTAATGCCCGCTCAGTGGATTCAAGAAAAGTTGATAAGAACTTACAAGCAAGTTTTTTCTCGGGACACTTTGATCTAAAAAAAACGACTGACGTCTATCCCAATGTCGCGCGACATTCGTCAACGCTTGGATTCATCAAAGATACTACTGGAGCTGTAGCTTCGACCTTAACAGTGCGTTCGTCGGCTGATCGTAGTGATACAGTGTTGTTTTCGCGCAAATGGGTTGCTGGCGCAGTTGATTACTTATCTGAACAATTACAAATTCAATTTTTGCCTGAAACGGGAATTATCATCGGCCGGATACTTGTCGATGGTAAACCGGTTCAAGGTGCTCAAGTGATGATCGAAAACCAGCCAGGTTTAGAGCCTTACTACTTAGATCAATTTTTAATTCCGCAACATAATCAAAACCAATCTTCTGATAACGGCTACTTTATTATTCCTGGTTTAAATGAAGGTGTTTACGAGATCTCTGCTTTCATCGGTGATCGTCGTTTAGGAACACAACAATACCTGGTGGCGCAAGATACAGTGTCTTACCAAGAGATCTTCTCGTCAGCCTTACCAACATCTGTGATTGCCAGAAGTTTTGATGCCTTAACAGGCGAACAAATCATGACCGAGTTATTTGTTCCCGGGCAAAAAGAAATCCTGACGATAGAAACTGATTTGATTCGTTACCGCCATCATTCGCAATTCGGCTTAACTGAAATTGTAAACCGCCCGTTAATTCGTGATTACGCAGCTTACGTATACATTCAAAGCTTAAACAAAGATCATTTACACTTACCACAGATCAAAGAAGCCTTCATCGAATACGTACAAGCCCAGACGCAAATTCAAATCGAACCTGAAACTTCGACTTATGTAGGCTTTACGCCGTATAACTACTTTGATGTTAACTTAACTGATGAAACTTATAATCCAGCGAATATCATATTTTTTGACCAAGCTGGAAACCTAGTGCCAAAACAAGTTATCGGTGGTGGTTTTGTGGCATTTAATGTTAAGCAAGGAATTCAAGAGTTTATCTTACAAGATCAAAAAACTGAAAGAAGCTTCTCAACGGTATTCTATAGCCGTCCTTCAGTGTTATTTGTTAGCCATTTTGCTGAATAAAGGTTTTCACTTTTTCTTTAAAGAAATTTCCGCGCTCTTCAAAATTTTTAAATTCATCTAAGCTTGTTCCGCCCGGGCTTAATAAAACTACATCGTGGGCTCTGGTTTTCTTAAACACGGCATCCAGAGCATCGTTTAATTTAGCAAAATAAGGGCGATCAAACATCTGCATTTTTTCTCGGGCTAATTCACCACAAGCACCAAAAAAGACCGGTAGAATTTGTTTTTCTTTGGCTAAGACTTTTAGTTCTTCCCAGGGAAGGTTTTTATCTTTTCCGCCTAATAATGAATAGACTAAACCAGCACTACCGGCTTTTTCTTGCGCAGCTTGCACGGCGACCAAAACTGAATCCATAGCTGTGGCTTTACTATCATTGATGTATGAAACCTGCTTATGTTCAGCAACAAATTCAATACGATGAGACAACCCGGTAAATTTACACATAGCCCTGATGGCTTTTTCAGATAAGCCCGTAGCTTTAACTAATTCATAAGCTACGCTGAAATTATCTTTATTATGCGCACCTAGAAGTTTAACTTTTTTTAGCAATTCGGGTTGTGAAAAAGTTTTTGCTTCAGTTAATAGTGTTTTACATGGTACACGCGGTGCATATTTAACATTATCTTCAGAGGCTGAATTTAAAACACAAATGTTTTTGGTCATCTGACCAATGAAACATTTTGTCATATAGTATTCATCTGAAGAACTATAACGCTCTAAATGATTTGCTGACAAATAGGTGATGGCCGAATTTTCTAGTTTTAAATCTTTGCAGTTTTCTAATTGATAACTTGAAAGTTCAAGCACGATATATTTAGCTTTTGCTTTACCCTGTTGTAACCCCACAGCATATTCGCAAAACGGCACACCCAAATTACCACCAATAAATGCATTCGAATCATCGGTTAAAAGGGCTGCGCCCACTAAAGAAGTCACAGTACTCTTAGCTACTGACCCGGTAATGCCGATTAATTTTTCATCGGTTAAATACTGGCAAGCCAATGTGATTTCTGAAGTTAAACCCCAGCCAAGAGCTGCTAATTTTTGAATATGCGGCCCTTTAAGCGGAACCCCGGGCGATACAACTAATGTTCCCGCAGGCAATTTTGCGATATTGTCCCAGGATTTTAAGTCGCTTTCTTTTTTTTCATCGAATAATAAAACATCGCTGGCGGCTAAGCCGGTATTTTTAAGTAACTGCACTGCAGCCATACCTGATTTACCCAGACCTACAACAACGAACGGTTTTTTAAATTTTTCTAATTTATTTTGCGACATAAAATCTACCTGTATAGACATTAAAACAGACTCGTGAAACAATGTCATTGTGAGTTTAAAGTACACCGCTATTATCAGCGATCTTCATTTAACGGATGCCGAACCGTCGCGCCCTAAATTTAAGGTGCGCCATCCTCTTTGGAAAAAATTTAAAACCAAAGAATTTTTTATGGATCCGGCGTTAATTGAATTCTTAGATGAAATCGACAATAAATCTCAGGGTCAACCTATCGAGCTTATTTTAAATGGCGATATATTTGATTTTGATAGCGTCATGGCTTTACCCGTAGCTCCGATTTATAAATTTCACTGGATTGAAACTCGTCGCGGACTTTTTCCCAGAGAAGAACGTTCAGTTTTTAAAATGCAGGTGGTGTTAGAAGAGCACGCGGGTTTTATCAATGCTCTTCGCCGTTTTGTTGAAAAAGGGCATACCTTGATTTTGATTCCAGGTAATCATGACGTCGAATTGCATTTTCCGAAAGTACAAAAGACTTTTTTTGATTTTTTAAATTTAATGCCTGAAGATGCCAAGCGAGTCAAAATTGTAAAATGGTTTTATATCAGCGAAAATGACACCTTGATTGAACATGGGCATCAGCAAGATCCATATTGTTTGTGCGAAAATCCACTAAATCCTTTTATCATCAATTATAATGAACTGCGTATTCGATTACCGTTTGGTAATGTGGCCTGCAGATACATTATGAATGGCATGGGATTATTTAATCCCCACATTGAAAAAAATTATATTATGTCGGTGAGTGGTTATTTGCGTTTTTTCTTTCGCTATTTATTGCTGACTCAGCCATTAATTATTTGGACATGGTTTTGGGGAGCAATGGCCACACTTATCCATGTAACTTTAGATCGCTTTGGTGAAAATTTTAAGCCCTTAGAAAAAATGGAAGACATCGTCGAAAAAGCGGCTAAAGACTCAAACACCACTCCAAAAGTGGTTCGTGGTCTTCAAGAATTTTTTGCAACTCCGGCCACACAGAATCCTTATTTAATTGCTAAAGAGCTATGGCTTGATCGCGCTCTTTTAATTTTTTTCGGACTAGTTGGTATTTTAGTTATTATCGCTCAACTAAAATTACTTTTTCAGATTTCATTTTATTGGGTTATTGTTCCGATTTTATTGTTAATTCCATTTTTTCTGTTTTACGCACGTTCGATCACTTCATTAGTGAGCACTTACAAAGAGCCCGATGAATTGTTATTTTCGCAGCAATCTGAAGTCACTGGAGTGCATCGCATTGTTTATGGTCATACCCATATACCGCGCCATGAATTTTATGGATCAGTTGAACATTTAAATTCAGGAACTTGGTCACCAGCTTTTACCGACGTCGAATGCACGCAAGCGTCAGAACGTAACAATTATGTGTGGATTTACCCCTCTGAGGAAAATCCCGAGGTGCGCAAAGCCGAGTTGATCCAATTTCACCGCAAACCGAACTGACTGAGTGCCTAGCTGTTGCCTATTTTTATAGCGCAGTGCACAAGAATCCTCTAATGCGTTTTAAACTATTTGTCAGTCGCCAGATCGTATGTAAGCATTTTAAGGTAAGTTAAATTTCATTTAATTGGAGGCAATCATGTCTGACGATATCTTAGTGGTTACAAGCAAAGTAAAAAAATACATCAAAGAAAAAGGCCAAATGAATACCTCTGCCGAAACTATCGACATGTTAACTAAAGCCGTTGAACGTCTTTGTGCAAAAGGCATTGAATCAGCAAAAGCTGATGGCCGCAAAACAGTTATGGCTCGTGATATTGTTATCGACCATATCTAGTTTAATTCTTAAATTTTAAGAATATAAAAATGCCGAAGTTTACTTCGGCTTTTTTATTTTAGAAGCTCTAAGAACTCATCCCACGAAATGATTTTTACGCCGACAGACTGAGCCTTATCCGCTTTTGAACCTGGGTCTTCACCAACAATTAAATAACTTAACTTTGCAGAAACTCCAGATAAAAGTTTTCCGCCGTTTGCTTCGATTTTTTCATGAGCTTCGTCACGTTTAACTGGTAATGTTCCAGTCACAAGAAAGCTCATGCCTGAAAGTTTACCTTCTAGTTTACGTTTTGGAGCCTCGAAGGTCATAAACTTCGCTAAAGTTTTAACTTCTTTTTGCATACGATCATCGTGAAGCCATTTTAAAATGGTTCCAGAAACTTTTTCACCGATTTCGGGAACTTTTTCTAGTTCTTCAGCGTTGGTCTGCATGAAGTTTTCGATATTACCATAATGATCTGCCAACAATTTCGCCGTTTGTTCGCCGACAAAACGAATTCCTAATGCGTAGATAAAACGAGACAGCGTAGTTTGTTTTGATTTTTCAATACTGTTTAAAATATTTTCGATCGACTTTTCACCTTGGCGCTCTAACGTTTGAATATCAGAAGTTTTTAATTTGTATAAATCAGAAAAACTTTTTACTAATTCTTTTTCGACAAAAGCTTCAACCAGCTTATCCCCAACTTTTTCCATATTCATCGCCCGGCGAGACACGAAGTGTATCAATGAGCCAATAAGCACAGATTTACAGAAAGGATTTTGGCAGCGAAGAACAGCTTCATCTGGTTCTTTACTAACTTTGGTACCACATGTAGGACAAGCCGATGGCAGAACAAACTTTTCTGAATCTTTCGGGCGTAACGAAGTTACAACATCCACGACTTGCGGAATAACATCACCCGCGCGCTGAATAATTACCGTGTCACCAATACGAATATCTTTTCGGTCTATTTCATCTTGATTATGTAAAGTCGCATTCGTGATGGTTACACCACCTACTTTAACAGGCTTCATCACAGCCACCGGGGTAATCGCACCGGTTCGGCCAACTTGCACGACAATATTTTCAATTACGGTTTGAGCTTGTTCGGGTTGAAATTTTACAGCAGTAGCCCAACGAGGAGAGCGTGCAACCATGCCCAAATCTTCTTGCAGAGTTAAAGAATTTACTTTCACGACAATGCCGTCAATATCAAAAGGCAATTGCGAACGCTCTTTATTAATACGCTGATAATAAGAAATTAATTCATCTTCACTAAAAGTTGTTTCAGTAAATTTACGATCCATGATCGGAAATTTTAATTTCGCCAGTTTATCTTCGATATCTGATTGTGAATCAAAGCCAATACCTTCATAGGCACCAAGTGCGTAAGCATAAAACTTTAAGGGGCGAGATGCAGCCACCTTTGGATCTAACTGACGAATGGTTCCGGCCGCCGCATTACGGGGATTGGCAAAAACCATTTGCCCGGCTTCTTCGTAGATTCTGTTCATCTCGACGAAGTCAGCTTTATTAATTAAAACTTCACCACGCACTTCTAAAAGTTTTTTATGAGCAATTTTTAGCGGAATCGACTTAATAGTTTTTATATTATGGGTTACGTCTTCACCCGTAACACCATCACCACGGGTAAGAGCGCGCACGAGTTGACCGTCTTCATAGACAAGTTCCATTGAAAGACCATCAAGTTTAAGTTCAGCAAAATATTCAACATCTTGGTCTTTGCGAAGAAATTTTTTAATGCGAGCATTAAATTCTTTGATGTCTTCTTCGTTGTAACTATTCGCTAAAGAAATCATGGGCAGGCGATGATCAAATTTTTTAAAAACATCAATAGCCGTGCCGCCCACTCTTTGGGTCGGCGAATCGGTCAAATCTAAGCCAGCGTAGCTACCCTCAAAAGTCAGAAGGCTTTGAAACAGCTCATCGAACGCCAGATCTGAAATTTCAGGCTTATCATGAGTATGATATAACTCATTGTGACGATTGAGCTCGTCTTTAAGCTTATTATACTCTTTAATAATTTTAGGGCTGGCCTGTTTTTTCGCGCTATCCATGCGGTTTTACGCTACCATAACAAGGCTGTTTTCGCTATATTGTTTTCGACAAAGGATGGCCATGTCAAACAATCAGCCTTCAGACAAATTTAATAAAGATGTGATTCAAAAAATAGCTAATTTAGCCCGGCTTCGACTTTCACCAGAAGAGGCGAATGAATTCAGCGAACAACTTTCAAAAATTATTATCCACTTTGATGAAATTTCAAATATCGATACTCAAGGGATCGAACCTTTGATCACTCCATCTGAAATTGAATATTCAACACGTGAAGATGTTGCTAAACAAAATTTCAAAGCAGAAGACATGGTGGCCAACGCTCCTGAAAAACAGGGTAACCTTTTTAAAGTTCCGCCGGTGGTCTAATCATGGATTTACTAACAGCCTCAATGTCAGAAACACGTAAAGCGATTGCTGAGAAAAAAATTTCAGCAGCTGAAGTGACAAAATATTTTTTAAACCGCGCTGAAAAACTAAATCCGTCGCTTAATGCTTTTATTAAATTAAATCCAGACTGTGTAAAACAAGCTGAAAACATCGATCAAAAAATTGCCAAAGGTGAAAATGTTGGCGTATTAGCCGGCGTGCCATTTGGAATTAAAGATTTATTATGCACCAAAGGTATCGAAACCACAGCTGCATCCAAAATGTTAACTGGTTTTGTTCCGCCGTATGATTCCACAGTGGTTGCGCGTTTAAAAAACGCAGGTGCAACAATCGTCGGAAAATTAAATCTAGATGAATTTGCGATGGGTTCAAGCAATGAAAGTTCTTTTCATGGTGTTTGTCGAAACCCGTGGAATCCAGAATATGTTCCAGGCGGAAGCAGCGGTGGTTCTGCCAGCGCGCAAGCATCACGTTTAGTGATGGGAACAATCGGCACAGACACTGGTGGATCAATTCGCCAACCTTCAAGTTTTTGTGGTGTTGTAGGAATCAAACCAACTTATGGACGTGTTAGTCGTTACGGTATCGTGGCCTTTGCATCTTCGCTTGATCAAGCGGGCCCAATGGTATCATCTGTGCAAGATGCAGCACTGACTCTAGAAGTGATCGCTGGCCAAGACGAATTAGACGGAACAACATCGGCAAAACCTGTTGAAGCTTTCAGTAAAAACTTGTCAGCAGACCTGAAGGGTAAAAAAATCGGAATCGTGAAAGAATATCACAATTCCGAATTAGTTCACCCTGACATTCGTAAAACTTACGAACAAGCACTAGAGACTTTAAAATCTTTAGGTGCAGAATTTGTCGAAGTCTCAATCCCGTTAACTAAATATGCGGTATCAATGTATTATTTAATTTCTGCTTCCGAAGCGTCGTCAAATTTAGCACGCTATGATGGTGTGAAATACGGTTATCGTTCAGATTTTAAAGACTTATCTGGCTTACCGCTTGATGAATTCTACGCACAAACGCGCGCTGAAGGTTTTGGTAAAGAAGTTAAACGCCGAATTATCTTAGGAACATTTTGTTTATCATCTGGATACTTTGATGCTTATTACAACAAGGCCTGCCAGGTGCGCAGACTTTTACGTAACCAGTATGACGAAGCCTTCGCTAAATGTGATGCGATTATTTCTCCAGTTTCAACTACTCCGACATTTAAAATCGGAACCCGCGTTTATGATCCGTTAAAAATGTACTTAAACGACATCTTTACAACTTCAACAAACTTAGCCGGTCTTCCTGGCATGAGTGTACCGTTTGGCTTAACCAGCGATGGTTTACCTATTGGTATTCAATTAACTGGACATCATTTTCAAGAGCAAAAAATTCTAAACGTAGCTTACGCTTTAGAACAAAACTCTCCCGTGAAAGGAAAAACTCCAAGTGTCTATTAATAATACTACTATAGTTTCCTATCGCGGTTTTGAGGCCATCATCGGTATTGAAGTGCATGTGCAACTTAAAACCGAATCAAAAATATTTTCTTCTGATGCGACTAATTTTGATTCTGCAGACAATGAAAACACATCCCCAGTCAGCGTCGGCATGCCTGGCACCCTACCGGTGTTAAATAAAAAAGCGGTCGAGTACGCTATTCGCACTGGCTTAGCTTTAGGTTGCAATATTCGTAAGAAATCAGTTTTCTCGCGTAAAAATTATTTTTATCCCGATCTGCCTAAAGGTTACCAAATTTCTCAGTACGATGAACCGATTTGCGAACATGGTTCGATCCAATTTGAAGTTGAAGGCAAAACTAAAACTGTAGGCATTACGCGCGCGCACTTAGAAGAAGACGCGGGTAAATCAACTCACTTTGGCCAATACACTTTACTTAATTATAATCGCGCAGGTATTCCCTTACTTGAAATTGTTTCTGAGCCAGAAATGCATTCGCCACAAGAGGCGGCTGAATACTGTCGTACTATTCGTTCGGTAGTTCGTTACTTAGATGTGTGTGATGGCAATTTAGAAGAAGGTTCACTTCGTTGTGATTGCAACGTTTCAGTTCGCAAAGTGGGCGAAACAAAATTCGGAACTAAAGTTGAATTAAAAAATATTAACTCGTTTCGTTTTGTGGAAAAAGCTGTTGAATACGAGATTCACCGCCAAATAGATGCGATCGAAAATTCAGAAAAAATTGTGCAAGAAACTAGATTGTATGATCCAGATAAAAACCGCACGTTCACAATGCGTGTAAAAGAAGATGCGCAAGATTACAGATATTTTCCTGATCCAGATATTTTACCGGTTATCGTTACTGATGAACAATTGGCATTAGTTAAAAAATCATTGCCTGAACTTCCGTTACAACGTGCGGCTCGTTTTGTGAAAGATCTGCACCTGTCTACAAGTGATGCCCACCTACTGACTGAAGAGCGTGAATTATCAGATTATTTTGAAGCGTGTGGTAAAGCCTGCGGCAATTATAAAGCGGCAGCAAACTGGATTATCTCAGAATTATTACGCGAACTGAATGAGAATAAACTAACTGCACAAAATTCAAAAATTTCTGCGCAAAACTTTGCTGATCTGATTAAACAAATTGATCAAGGCACTATTTCTGGAAAAATTGCAAAAGTCGTTTTTAAAGAAATGTGGGACACCGGCGGAACCGCTGGCGATATCATCAAAGCAAAAGGCTTAGTGCAAGTTTCAGATGTTGGCGAGATTGAAAAAATTGTAGCTGACGTCGTTGCTGCAAATCCTGGCCAGGTTGCCGAGTTTAAAGCTGGTAAAGATAAAGTGATCGGATTTTTTGTTGGCGCAATTATGAAAGCCTCAAAAGGCAAAGCCAATCCTGCCATTGTGAATGAAATTTTAATGAAGAAGTTGAGTGAATAATGAAATTAGCCAGCCTTGATTTAGGTTCAAATACATTTTTGTGTCTTGTTTCTGAAATTGAAAATCAGAAGGTCACGAAAATTTATTCTGACGAAGTCGAGATGGTTAGGCTTGGCCAGGGTTTATCAGCCAGCAAAAAATTTCACCCCGATGCTCTTGTGAGAGCAAAAAACACTCTTACAAATTTCAGAAAAACTTTAGACCGCGAAAAACCACAAGCTATTCTAGCCATGGCAACTTCAGCAGCACGTGATGCCGAAAACCAAGAAGAACTTTTTAAAATCTGCAAAGATTTAAATATCCCGCTAGAAATTATTCCCGGCGATAAAGAAGCAGAAATCACTTATCGTGGTGCTGTTTCTGGAATGCGTTCAGCGAACACCCGTTTGGTATTAGACATCGGTGGGGGATCAACTGAATTTATTTTCGGCGAAGATCAAAAAATTCTTGCCGGAAAAAGTTTAGACATCGGCTGTGTACGTTTAACAGAAAAATTTATTTCTGCGCAACCAACACCCCAACACGAAATTACAGCGCTGCAAGAATTTATTCGCCAGCAGTTGCAACAAATTATTAAATTAGCCCCGCACTCGCCACAAGAAATTCTAGCCGTTGCCGGAACTCCGACAACAATTGCGCAAGTTGAAATCGGTTATTTCGATGCCGCAAAAATTGATGGTTACGAGCTGACCGAGCAAGGCCTTCAGACCTGGCTAGATAAGTTAACCAACATGTCAGTGGCTGAAAAAATTCAAATCGGCTATCCCGAAGGTCGTGCTGATGTGATCATTGTTGGTGTTATCACTTTACTTGAAACCCTAAAAGCTTTTAACCTATCTAAGTTAACTGTCTCAACGCGAGGGGTTCGTTATGGTGTCGCACTTGAATTGGCGAAACGTTTTAATACTTAGTTTAATTTTTTCGTTTCAAGCATTTGCAACTACGCCAAAATATAAATTCGCGAAACAACAAATACAAATCGGTGCGAAGAAAATCACTGTTGAAATAGCGAAAACTCGCGAGCAGCAAGCACACGGCTTAATGTTTCGCGAAAAAATGCCTGCTGATAGTGGTATGTTGTTTATTTTTGAAAACGAGCAACCTTTGAGTTTTTGGATGAAGAATACCTATCTTGATTTAAGTATTGCTTACATCGGTAAAGATAAAAAAATTATCGACATTATAGATATGAAAGCAACTTCTTCGCTACAAACCAGTTATCCATCTTACCCAAGTTCAAAACCCGCAATGTACGCGTTAGAGATGAATCAGGGTTGGTTTACAAAAAATCGTATTAAAATCGGGGACTTGTTAAGATTACCTCGAACTCAGTAACCATTTCGAGACCTAAGTCTTGCACTGGTCGTGATTTCGTTTTTCAACAAGAACTTTCGTCAAGTCCAGCTTTAAGTCTGATCAATACATCTACTTTGCTGCGACACATTCTGTGTGTTGTAATGATATGGTAAGAAAGTAAAGACTTTACCGTCACAATTATTTTCAAGGATGAGGATAAATTATGAAAAAACTGTTACTAGTTTTAGCCACACTTGGCCTAATGGGACAATTCTCTGCATGTACAGCGAACAAAGCTCAAGATGATGCTGAGTTTGTTGAAAACGCAGATGTCGACAAAATCGAAGCCGAAGAACCTTCATTAGATGATGGTAGTTCACAAGCTTTAGACGGCACAGCTCCATCAGAAAACTTATCAACCGATAGTTCGTTAGAAGCAGCCTTAGGTGAAACATCTACTGATGCAATGGCATCGAGTGATAATTTATCTCTGGATTCAGTACCGCAAGATCCTCCACCTGCAGATATCGCAGCTGCCCCAACATTAGATGAAAGCTCTTTAGATGCTCCGCCTTCTGATGTGCCGGCTGAAGTTCCAGCAGATTCTTTAGCAGCCAGCGATTTGCCTCCTCAAGATATGAGTCTTGATGATCCGAATGCTTTAGCCCCTACAGATGATAGCTTATCAACTGCGATGAATGAAACGCCTACCGAGACTCCTACTGAGACACCGCAAGATCCACCTGCCACGGCAATGGCTCCTCCGGCTGCTTCAATTGAAGCTCCTGCAGAACCTACTCCGGTTTTAGCGGATGCTAAACCAACTGGTGCCGGAACAACTTCATTAAAAAAAGTTGCTGATGCCGTTCCTTACGCTTTCGGTGATGGTTACGTAAATACAATTTACATTGCTCATCCAAAAGAAACGTTAAAACAAATCAGCCAAACGATTTACGGTTCAGATAAAACAAAAGAGCTTAAAAAAATTAA
This sequence comes from Bdellovibrio sp., assembly GCA_036676395.1. Classification (GTDB taxonomy): domain Bacteria; phylum Bdellovibrionota; class Bdellovibrionia; order Bdellovibrionales; family Bdellovibrionaceae; genus Pseudobdellovibrio. Next base: position 470,905 of record JAKFCY010000003.1, on the reverse strand, counting down.
CTCATTTTTAAAAGCTCGTTCTCCCCGTGCTGGTGATAAAATCGCTTATGTTTCTCCGAATCGCCCGACTGATTCTTCTAAAACGATCACATACTTTGAAGACACTGGAATGATTCCTGAAACCTACGTGGCGCAAAAAGGTGATAACTTAAGAAAAGTTGCTAAAAAACTTTTAGGTTATAACAACGCTTGGAAAGAAGTTTGGTCAACAAACCCGATCGAATCTAAAACGAAGTTAGCTGAAGGTGAAACATTCAAATACTGGAAATCACCTGCTGCAATCACTCCTCCAACGACGACAGCTTCTGCTGAAGTGCCGCAATCTCCTGAGGCTGCAGTTCAAAATATCGTACAAAATAATCCGACGCCTCCGATAGATGCAATAGCTCCTCCTCCGCAACCAGCAATGAATGATCTTCCACCGCCGCCAGCGCAAGCAGATCTTCCACCACCTCCAGCTGATGCTTTCGCAGCTAATACGGCTCCTCCAACAGACCCAGCATTAGATGCAGCGATGCCACCGCCGCCACCGCCAGATGATTCACAATTTGCTGCAACTCCGCCTCCGCCACCAGAAGAAATTAAGCCTAGCAAGGCTCCTGCGATGGAAGGTGAAGAAGTTGCTACAGAAGGCGGCGACGATATGATGACTATGTTAGGTATTGGGGTTTTATTGTTCGGTGCCTTAGCGTTTGTTCTGGTTAAACGTAAAAAAGCCCAAGCTTACAGATCAAATGATGCTCAAGCCGGTGAAGGCTTAGGAACTTAACGTTTACTTTAATCTAACAATTAAAACTCAAAAAAAGAAAAAGGCTTGGTTTAAAACCCAAGCCTTTTTTATTTTTATGATTCTATAAATTTAAAACTACGCAGCTTTTTTTAAAATACCATCTAAAATTCCGCGATGGCCCATGCGTTTTGTTTCAACGAAGTAAATTAAATCATCAACGATTTGCACGTCGCGATTATTTTGCGGCAAGAACTTTACACCCGCACCCAAAGAGTTTTTCCAAACAATTTGTGCTGTGATTTTACGTTCACGTTGTGCAACCACGAACGTTAAATTAATTTTTTCATCCACACGTAAATCGTGGTTTGCTAATTCTAAAAAAGCTCCAGACAAACTAATATTTCTAAGCACGGCGACTGAATCCTGCCTGGCATAACTTCTTCTAAAACTTACATCTAAATGTAACGGCGTTCTAGGCGATGGGGTCATTGTATCCACTTGATACTCCTTGTTTAGACACGTGGTTTCGACCCCAAAATTCAAGGTCGGGTGGTCCGCATATCTTGTAAGATTTTATCGGGTTAAGTACTTGAAATATTTAGAGTAATTCTCATTTTGAAACGATAAAAAATGCGAGTGTTTCAAATTGATTGACTTTATTTAGCCCCACAGCGATATTTTAAAAACATTCACATATTTTTTCCATTAATTCTTATTTAATTTAAACGCATTTAATCAAATATCCAAAAATCACATTCCAGGAGTCCAAATTGGCTAAAAAAGAAGTTGTCATAGAACCTACTACTACTAAGAAAAAGTTTAGAAAAACTAGCGCCGATGCAGCAAGTGACGCTGGATCGAGCGAACCAACTCCAGCTGTAGATTCTGCTCCGACAAAAGCCCCTGAAGCGGCAGCTCCGCAAGCCGCAGCACCTACGCAAGAAGTCTCTGCACCAGCGGTTCCAGCTGCCACGGCAGGCGAAAGTGCTGGCACTCCGGCAGCAGCAGCACAACAACAACAACAGCAACAACAAGGTGGCCAGCACCAACAACCTCGCCGAGAATTCAGAAAATTTGATAACAACCAAAACCGCAATCAAGGTGGTGGCGGCGGACGTCACAATCAAAACCAAGGTGGCGGACGCTATAATAATCAAAATCAACAGCGCAGTAATTACCGCGACAACAACCGTGGTCCTGGCAGCCAGGGTGCTCGTGATGACGAACAACAAATGCAACAACAGCAACATCAGCATTCACAACAACCAGTTGAAGACATTGATTTCACAGATATCAATTTAACTGACGAAGAAAAAAGCTGGTTCAACTCTAAAGATCTAAAATCAAAAAACATCCAAGCGTTAACTGATTTAGCTTCTAAATTAAAAATCGAAAATGCAGCCGGCATGCGCCGCCAAGATATGGTTTTCGAAATTTTAAAACGTGGCGCCAGATTAGGTGATATTTTTGGATCAGGCGTTTTAGAAATTCTACCGGATGGTTACGGTTTCTTACGTTCTCCGGATTACAATTATTTACCGGGTCCAGATGATATTTATGTTTCTCCGTCACAAATGCGCAAGTTCGGTTTAAGAACAGGCGATCATGTTACAGGAACAGTACGTGTACCTAAAGAAGGCGAAAGATATTTTGCATTAATCAAAGTTGATTCTTTAAATTACGAAGCTCCAGAAGCTTCTAAAGATAAAATCTTATTCGACAATTTGACGCCGTTATATCCTAACAAACAGCTTAAGTTAGAAAATAAACAAACTGAAATGACGACTCGTATTGTGGATTTAATGTCTCCAATCGGTAAAGGCCAACGTGGTCTTATCGTTGCCCCGCCTAAAACTGGTAAAACAGTTTTATTACAAAATATCGCAAATGCGATCAGCACAAATCACCCTGAAGTGAAACTTATCGTTTTATTAATCGATGAGCGTCCGGAAGAAGTAACTGATATGCAACGTACGGTAAAAGGCGAAGTTGTTTCATCAACATTCGATGAACCACCAACTCGTCACGTACAAATTGCTGAAATGGTTTTAGAAAAAGCAAAACGTTTAGTTGAACACAAACATGACGTTGTCATTTTATTAGATTCTATCACTCGTTTAGCTCGTGCTTACAATACAGTAGTTCCACCATCTGGAAAAATCTTATCGGGCGGTGTGGATTCAAATGCCTTACACAAACCAAAACGTTTCTTCGGTGCTGCCCGCAATATCGAAGAGGGTGGTTCATTAACGATTATCGCGACAGCATTAATCGATACTGGTTCACGCATGGATGAAGTTATTTTTGAGGAATTCAAAGGTACCGGTAATTCAGAGATCCAACTTGATCGTAAATTAATGGAAAAACGTATTTTCCCTTGTATGGACATCAACAAATCAGGAACGCGTAAAGAAGATTTACTAATTGATAAAGGTGATTTATCTCGTCTTTGGATTTTACGTAAAGTATTAGCGCCAATGAATGTTGTCGATGCGATGGAATTCTTAATGGATAAAATCGAAAAAGCAAAAACTAACGCCGATTTCTTGAAGAGTATGAATGGATAAAAAAAACCAATCTAGTGACGACAGACCATTGATCAAAAAACTTGTATTGCCGCTGACTTTTTTAGTCGGTGGTTTGCTGATTTTCATGATTTTATATAAGTTTTTATTAGGTGGTAAAATTAATCTGCCAATGGGAAGCGACACGGCTCAAGGCCAAGACGCTTTTCAGGCTCCGGCAGAAATTTCAACTTCTTTACAGATCGAATGCCAGGCTTCAGTTGATAAAATTGATAAGCTTGATGACTGCACTGAAAAAGAAACTGAATTCCAAGCTAAAGCCGCAAGCTGTGCCAGTTACAATTTCGCTTTAGAAACGCCAAAGTCTTTAGATAGCGACGGCCAATACAGCGACATCGTTTTTAATATTGCCACTTGTTACAAAAACGCCGGCAATGACAAGACTCCACAAGCCGTTGCTCTTTTAAAAAAAGTACAAGATGAATTACCTGCTTGGGAAGTCAACTTTGGCCCAATTAGTTGTGATTCAAAATCAACTTTAAGCGCTTACCTTGATGCTTACGCTGCAGATGCGGCATTTACCTGTTCGAAAGCCGCTGATTTAGAAAAAATTGTCAGCCAATTGCAAAATAAAGATTTAAGCATTTTATCACACATGGTGTGGAGCCATCACATTCCTCAATTAGGTTTACGTGACTCAGATATTTCTTGCCCTGAAAATTTAAAAGAAATTTCTAAAAGCTTAGATAAAGCCTTAAGCCAATCAGTTAAAGTCAGCGTTAGTAGCGAACAAAAAACTGATACAGCGACAACCTTTATTGAAATCAACAAAGGCTCTGACGTTGTAGCTATGTTAAAAGTAGATACAAACCCCGATGGCTGCTTGTACCTGGATTCGTTATTAGTTTCTAATCTTGATGGTGTAGAATAACCTATAGGTGTTTATTCACATCTTTAGTGCTTATGAAGTCATCGCAATCTTCACGAAATAGTTTGCAACCTTCTGAGCACTCAACGCCGCTATCAACAGCGTATAACGTGCCTTTTCCGCCATTTTTGCATTTCTGATACTCTTCACGGCTTTCACAGGCTTCGTGGGCTTCAAGGCGTTTCATACAGCACTCAGTTTGTATTTTTTTAAACTTACCGAACACGGCCTCCATCAAGCCTTCTTCTTTGAAATCACAGCGAATTGTAGAATAATCGGCCTGAGCCGATGAAGTCGCTAGAACCATAAAGAGCATAGTTAAACCCATTAAAACTTTATTCATAAATGTACCCCGACATAAGTCTATTAACTTCTATGTCGGCTAAAATCGGATCTTACCGTAGGGTTACGGTCTGATTTTATTTTGTTGTATTAATATCTAATGATTTCAAATACTTATAAAATTAAGCCTTAGGGTAAGATTAGCCTAAAAATCGCCCTTTTCAAGCTGTCGGCTTCTTTCAAATAAGGTCGCTCACCCGCAACACCTGAAAATAACGCGGTTTTCCGCTTGAGCCTGGGCCATTTTTTATGCTATCACCTAGGTTCTCGAATTTACGAATTAAAGGCAGAGGACGATATGAAAGAAGCATTACATCCAAAAACTAGAACTGTTGTATTCAAAGACATCTCTTGTGATTTCTCATTTTTAGGAACAACAACACTAGATTCTAAAGAAACTACTAAATGGACTGACGGTAAAGATTATCCACTTATCAAAGTTGAGATCTCTTCAGCTTCTCACCCATTTTACACTGGCAAACAACGTATCTTAGATACTGAAGGCCGTATCGACCGTTTCAAGAAAAAATTCGGCGACAAAAAAGCTGCAAAATAGATTCTCGCAAGGCTATTTATTTACAAAAGCGGCTACACAGCCGCTTTTTGTTTTTCCACTACATCAGAAAAAATTATTCAGTCGCGGAGCTTAACCATGTTTTCAAAATTAGACTCAGTAGAATCAAGATATGAAGAAGTGAACATGTCACTTCAGCGTCCTGATATTGCGTCTGACCAGAAAAAATATCTCTCGTTGATGAAAGAACTTTCTGAATTAGAAAAAATCGTGGTTCTGTACCGTGATTACAAAAAGAAAACTGTCGCTCTTAAAGAGAGTAAACTTCTTTTAACTGCCGAACAAGATCCTGAAATGCGTGAAATGATTCGTGAAGAAGTTAAAGAACTTGAAGAATCAATTCCCCAAATCGAAGAAAATTTAAAATTAGCGTTACTTCCAAAAGATCCTAACGACGATAAAAATATTCTTTTAGAGATTCGCGCCGGTGCCGGTGGCGATGAAGCTTCACTTTTTGCAGATGAATTATTCCGCGCTTACGCTCATTACGCTGGAACTATGGGTTGGAAAGCCGAAATGGTTTCTTACTCAGAAGGTAATGTTGGAGGAGCCAAAGAAGTTATTATTTCTATTTCTGGCAATTCTGTTTTCTCGAAAATGAAATACGAATCAGGCGTTCACCGCGTGCAACGTGTTCCTAAAACTGAAGCTGCGGGCCGTATTCACACTTCAACAGTAACTGTTGCCGTTATTCCGGAAGTTGAAATTAAAGATATTAAAATTAATCAAAGTGATCTTCATTTTGAAACGATGCGTTCGCAAGGAGCTGGTGGACAGTCCGTGAACAGAACAGAATCAGCTGTCCGTGTCGTCCATCTTCCAACGGGAATCGAAGTTAAATGCCAAGAGGGGAAGTCTCAGCATAGCAATAGAGATCGAGCCCTTCAAATTTTAGCTGCGAAATTACAGCAAATCGAAGACGACAAACGTATGAAAGAAGCTTCTGATGCTCGTTTAGATCAAATCGGAACTGGTGACCGTTCAGAACGTATTCGCACTTACAACTTCCCACAAACTCGTATCACTGATCACCGCATTGGACTTACAATTCACCAGTTAGACCAGGTCATGGGCGGAAAATTTGAAATATTAATTGATCCAATAAATACTTACTTCCAGGCTGAGCAGCTAAAAAAACAAGCCTCAAACGCTTACTAATAGCGAGTGCACATGAAACTGAATGATGTCCTTCAAAAAACAATTCAGTTCTTTAAAGATAAAAAATTCGATACGCCCCGTTTAGACGCCGAACTTTTAATTGCGCACGCACTTAAAATTCCGCGCATTCAATTATATGTAAAATTTGATTCTCCGTTAACTGAAGCTGAAGTTAATCTTTGCCGCGAATTTGTTAAGCGCAGAACCGCTGGCGAACCCGTAGCCTACATCATCGAAGAAAAAGGCTTTTACGGGCATCTGTTCAAAGTTAAGCCGGGCGTTTTAATTCCTCGCCCAGAAACTGAAATGATCGTTGATGACGTTTTGGCTGATTTTAAAAAACATCCTGAAGACCATGTTCGCATTTTAGATCTAGGTGCTGGTACAGGTTGCATCGGATTATCGATTTTAAAGCATATTCCTTTAGCCAAACTAATTACCGTTGAAAAATCGGCCGAAGCCTTTGTTTTAGTAAAAGAAAACATCGCATCCCTTGAATTAGGCGCACGTGCTGAAGCCATTCACGCCGATGTTGAAAGTTTAAATCTTTCAGACTTGGGTGAATTTGATTATATCGTTTCAAACCCACCATATATTGATGTGAACGACACGCAAGTAGAAGCTAACGTTCGTAAATATGAACCAGGCTTAGCTTTATTTGCTGATGACGCTGGTTTATACGCACTCAAAACTTGGTCGTCTAAATTTGCTCCCTGCTTAAAGGCCGAAGGTCTAATGCTTTTTGAAATGGGCCATACTCAAGGTGCGATCATGAAAAAGCACTTTGCCGATATTCCTAAATTTAAAGAAGTTACAGTTTTAAAAGACTTGTCAGGACTTGATCGAATCATCAAAGCCAGAGCATAATATCTCTTTAACGAAATGGATATTTCAATGGATAAAATGTTAGTCACCGGCGGTGCTTCACTAAATGGTTCAGTCAGCGTCAGCGGCGCAAAAAACGCAGCCCTTCCAATTTTATTTTCTACACTTTTAGCCGAAGGCGAACATACATTTGATAATGTTCCACTTCTTAAAGATATCGAATCAACAGCAGAGCTTTTACAAAGCTTAGGCTGCGAATCAAAACGTGATGGCCACACATTTCGTGTCAACGTAACTAAATTAAAAACTTTTGAAGCGCATTACGATCTAGTCAGAAAAATGCGTGCCAGTATTCTTTGCTTAGGCCCGATCTTAGCAAAGTACGGCGAAGCTATAGTTTCGCTTCCTGGGGGTTGTGCGATTGGTACTCGCCCAATAGATCTTCACTTAGATGCAATGAAAGCTCTTGGTGCAGAGATTGAATTAAAAGATGGATATGTATTAGCAAAATGTAAAAAACTTCAAGGTGCAACGGTGTTGTTTGAAAAAACAACTGTCGGCGGAACTGAAAATTTAATGATGGCCGCAACTCTTGCTGAAGGTGTTACGATCATCGAAAATGCTGCGAAAGAACCTGAGATTGTTGATTTAGGAAACTATCTTAATAAAATGGGCGCAAAAATTACCGGTCACGGCACCAGTGTAATGAGAATTGAAGGCGTTGCTAAATTAACTCCTGCTCGTCACGCCATTATGCCTGATCGTATTGAAGCCGGAACATTAATGATCGCCGGCGCTATTACAAAAGGTAATGTTCTTGTCGAAAAATGTAATCCACATGATCTAGAAGCACTTATCAACAAAATGAAAGAATCAGGTTTCAAAATAGAAACCACAAAAGATTCAGTTCGCGTTTTGCCACAAGATAAATGGGAAGCCGTAGATATCACCACAGCTCCTCATCCATTGTTTGCAACAGATCTACAAGCGCAGTTTATGGCTTTGATGACAGTCGCTCATGGAACAAGTGTGATCACTGAAACAGTATTTGAAAATCGCTTCATGCATGTGAATGAATTAATGCGCTTAGGTGCAGACATTACTCCTAAAACTCAAGTGGCTGTCGTGCGCGGCAAACCTGGCGGCTTATCTGGTGCACCGGTTATGGCTACTGATTTAAGAGCTTCAGCAAGTTTAGTATTAGCTGGCTTAGTTGCTTCAGGCGAAACTTTAGTCGGACGCATTTATCACTTAGATCGCGGTTACGAAAATTTAGAAGGTAAACTTTCAGCTTTAGGCGCAAAAATTGAACGCGTGAATTAGTTATTCGGCCTCGCCGAAATTAGTTTTAAAATTTTTATTGATTGTTTAAAAAAGAATTCTCCGATGGGAGAAAAAATTAAGGCCTGATCGAGGAGGGGCCACAATCAAGCCTTTTAAAAACCGCTACCGTTGCCGGTATGATTTTGAAATTCAAATCTACATTTACCAAACAAAGCTCTGAGGCTTGTTCTGGGAGGGGATCCTGAATTAGTTATTCAGAGATCTTCGCTTGGTAATCTAAAACAAAATCTGTTGTCTGAAACACGTTTGAGTTTACTACGTTTTCGTAGCTGATGGCCTTAGCTTTCGCTGAGATCACCAAAACTGCGATGATGTATGCAACTGCAACCCATTTCATGTGAGTTTCTTATAGCAACTGCAATGCCAATTACTCGTCAACCTAGTACCCCTAAAGCGGCTTTGAATTACATAATGAAATCAAGCGGTTCCAAGTTGGAACTATTAACTGGTTCCAACATCGGACTTTGGTCATAAGTTGGGTCCGAATTTTTATCATTCAGCTGTCACGCAAGCATTTCCATTTCATAATAGATATGATGGGAAAACGAGTTAATTTTAACGATCAGTGGAGAGTCAAAATGGAGAATGGCCAAATCAAAGGGCCATTTCCAAGCGAGTCTATCAGTAAGATGATTGTTGAAGGTATTTTAAGTGGCCAAGAAGAAGTTGCGCAACATCCAAGTGCTGAATGGCGCCCACTTTCAAAGGTTCATGAATTCTATGAAGCCCTTTTAGAATCTTTAGAAAACCCCACAGAGCGAGACGAGAAAAAAGCTCTGAAAATGGACGCTGAAACCCAAATTCAATCCGCACCAGTGATAGCTCCTACAGATGAAACACCTGAAGATGTTGAAGCTGCTCCAGAATTTAAAGATGAAATTAAACAGCTCGTTCAAGAAGAATTAAAAAAACCCACTTCTTCGATGGTTCCTACTGCCGGCCAGTCAGGGCGTGCATCGCAATTACCGGCCCGTGGCACTGATCAAAATGCGCTACTACAAGCACGCGATGAACAGCTGACGATCGAAATGCAGCAGTTAAAAAATATCCAGTCACGTGAATCCAAAAAGTTTTACCCATTTGTTGCATTAATTCTTGTCGTCATCGTTGGTTTGTATTTTGTTCTTTCGCCGTCTGCAAAAAAAACAAGTGGCTGGGTGCTTATTGCCCCAATTCGCGGGGCTGAAAAAAAATTAACTGAAAATGAAGTTCGTATTTTAAAAACGCGCGCGATCGCTATGATCAAAAGCGGTTCGTTAGAAAATACACGCGATTCACAAAAATTTTTAGCGCAAGCTTCTGAAAATGCACCAAATGATTTAGAACTTTTGGGACTACTTTGTGTGGTGTACGAACAGCTTTGGCCTTACACCAAGCAAAATTCAAATGACCTTAAGGCCATCACAATCGTGACTCAGATGAGTCGCACGATTAATCCGATCTCAAATTATTCAGACACTTGCCAATCAGTTTACCTATTAGCCAAAGGTCAACCCCGTGATGCCCGCGGCTTGATTGAAAAAACTTTAGATCAGCAAAGCGGCGAACGTTTTATTTTATTTCCCTTTTTGTATTTAATTAAAGGGCAAATCTTAGAAGATATGCAAAACCATATCAGCGCTGAAGCCTATTACGTTGAAGCAGTGAAATCGTTTCCGGGCTGGGCGTGGGCGCAGTTTGCTTTGGCCAGATCATATTACAAACAAGGTAAATACAACGAAGCCAAAGATTCTTACACAAATATTTTACGCGATTACCCTGAATACAAAGGGGCTCTTTATGGCATGGGCTTAGTTGAATTAAAAAATTCAGGCACAGAGAAAGCTCTAAATTATTTTAGCCAGGCCTACGCCATCGACGGAAAACTACCCAAAGGTTTTCACATGGATGCGCTTCAAGAATATATTCAGTTATTAATTTCTCGCAAAGACAATTCTAAAGCTCTTGATGTCGGCCAATTTGCATTAACGATTAGCCCGAGCCATCGAGCCATTAAAGAGCTTGTCATGTCACTTGGCGGAGAAGATCGCGGCAACAATCAATCTGCTGAATTAGTTTTTTTAGGTGATCAATTTGCCAGATCTGGTGATCACTTAGCGGCGCAAGCCCAGTTTAAAGCAGCTTTTGAATTTGATAAAACAAATGCCGAGCCCGCGCTAAAAGCCGCAAAAAGTTTATGGGCAATCAATCAATCACGTGAAGCTTTAACTTGGGTTGATCGGGCTATCAAAGCCGATCCAAAACTTTCACAAGCCTATGCACTAAAAGCAGATTATCTGTCACAAAAATATTCTTTCGGCGAAGCTTTTAAAACATTGCAAGATTCACTGCGCGCCGGTGGCGTCAACTTTGACGTTGTTAAAACTCAGGCCCTTGTTGAGTTTCGTAAAAACAGCATGAACACAGCCATCACTTACGGCGAAAAAGCGATTAAAATGTATGATGCCGATGTCGAGCTTTTAAGTTTAATCGCGAATGCAAATATCAATTTATTTTTAAATTCTCCGTCTCGCACAAAAGAAGAAGAAAATCGCAAAGCCAAGTATTTAGAAGACGCCCAGAAATACTCTAGTAAAGCCGTGGATCTTGAGCCCGGAAAACCAGAAGCGCAAATTACGTATTCAAAATACCTCTATGCAAAACAAGGCAACATTGCGGCCGAAACTAATTTTAAAAAATTAATTGAAACTTTTCCTTACACGATTGATTACCGCTTAGGTTTAGCTGATTTTTATGAACTGCAAGAAAAGTACAGGTCAGCTTCTGAAATTTATGCCCAAATTGTTGAAACTGATCCAAAAAATAAAAAAGCTTTAATGGGTTTAGCGCGCAGCAATCAATACATGAATGAAATTAAAGTCGCGCAGAAATATTATATGGATGCAGCGGTGCTTGACCCATCTGATGTCGAACCATTATTTGCCACCGCACAACTAGAATTAGAAAATCCTGGCAGTAAAGATGCTAATGCCGTTATTCAAAGTGCTTATAAAAAGTTTGAAATGGTTAAACGGGTTAATCCAAGTTACCCAAGAATTTCTTACTTTTTGGCGCGCTGTCATTTTGAATTAGGTGAATTTGATAAAGCCCTTGAAATGATTAAAGACGAAAAAACCAAAAACCCTGGTATTGCCGATCCTTATTTATTGGCCGCTACGGTTTACAACGCTAAAGAGCAATTTAAAGAATGCGCTGCTGAATATTCGCAAGGCATTAAGCTTCGCCCCACTTCGGCTGACCTTTATGTCAAAGCGGCCAATTGTTACCGTAAAAGTGATGCCACTGATATCGCTTTAGATATGTTAGAGATCGCGCGGCAAAAAGAAAGTGGCTTTGCGCCCCTTTACCGCGAAAGAGCTTATATTATGGAAGCCCAGGGTGACCGTAAGTCTGCCCGCGAATTGTTTCGACTTTACATTGAACTTTCACCAAATGCGCTGGACAGAAAACAAATTGAAGATAAAATATCTTCATTAGGAGGATAGCAAAGATGACTATCGGAGAAAAATTTAAAGGCTTTTCTAATGATCTACAGGCTGGTGCTAAAAATGCTTCTCACGGCTTAGCCCATTCATTGTTACGCTTAGCTTCCGGATTTTTTATCGGCCTCGTCGTGTCGCTTGTTATTCAAGAACTTACGCAATCTGGCACTTTTATGCTGTTGTTTTTGACTTTGGTATTCACTGCAGCAATTTATAAAGGCTTAAGCCGCCTGACAATGATTCACATTCTTATTTTTGACCTTATCTGTTACTTGATCGGTCAGATCTTAACGATGTATATAAAGATGGCGCCATAAGGTCGCGTTGAAAAAACGCCAATAACAGACAAGTTAGGATTTTTTGTGATTGATATTAAGCTCTTAGAAAAAAAAGCTGAAAACGGAACTTCATATTTTGATGACTACAAGCAAGGTCTAATTAATCGCGGGGCTTCGACTGAAATTCTTGAACAGATCATGAAAGCAAACATCACTCGCAAAGAAATGATCAACCAAGCTGAAACTGAAAAAGCCGGGCAAAATAAATTAAGCGCTGAAGTTGGCCAGTTAAAACGCGAAGGTAAAGATGCTTCACACATTCTTTCACAAGTCGATCAATTAAAAGCCCGTGTAAAAGAACTTGAAACACAAGCCGCTGAAAAAGATTTAGAGGTTTATAATTTATTATTAACGATCCCGAATAAACCCCACACATCTGTTCCGGTGGGTAAATCTGAACACGACAACAAAATCATATCTACTGTGGGCGAAGCAAAGAAATTTTCTTTTAAAGCTAAAGAACATATCGAGCTTGGCGAAAAATTAAATATTTTAGATTTCGAACGCGCAGCTAAAGTGACTGGCGCCCGCTTTACGTTTTTAAAAGGTGGGGCCGCTCAGATGGAGCGTGCGTTGATGCAATTTATGATGGATCTGCATTCTACTCATCATGGCTACACTGAAATGATTCCGCCATTTATGGCGAATAGTAATAGTTTTGTCGGCACAGGGCAGTTTCCGAAATTTAAAGAAGATGTTTTTAGATTAGAAGGCACTGACTACTGTTTGATTCCGACATCAGAAGTTCCGGTAACGAATTACTATAACAACGAAACTTTATCAGAAGACCAATTACCACAATCTTTCTGTGCGTATTCTCCATGTTTCAGATCTGAAGCTGGAAGTGCGGGTAAAGACACTAAAGGTTTAATTCGCCAACATCAGTTCAATAAAGTTGAATTAATGACTTTCTGCCATCCATCGCAATCTCATGAAGTGCATGAACAATTAACTTCACACGCTGAAAAAGTTTTAACTAGTTTAGAACTTTCTTACCAAAAAGTTTTATTATGCACGGGCGATATGGGGTTTGGATCAGCTAAAACCTACGATTTAAACGTCTGGTTACCTGGTCAAAACACTTACCGCGAAATCAGCTCTTGCTCAAATTTTGAAGACTTTCAGGCCCGCCGTGCAAATATCCGTTTTAAGCCCAAAGATGGTGGCAAACCTCAGTTTGTTCACACACTGAATGGCTCAGGATTAGCCGTTGGCAGAACTTTAATCGCGATTATGGAAAACTATCAGCGCGAAGACGGTTCTATCGAAATTCCGAAGGTTTTACGCCCGTACATGGGTAACAAAACCGAGATTCGCTAAGCTCTGAATCTAACATTGCTGTCACTTTAAGTAGCAAATCCAACTTTGTGCGCGGCGCATCGAAATGCCGTTTTGCGAAAAACTCATTGAACCGAAGGCTCATTTTTTATAAAACAGTCGACGGAAAGTTGGTAGAGCGGTTGAATACACCAGTCTTGAAAACTGGCAGCCCTTCGCGGGGCTCGAGGGTTCGAATCCCTCACTTTCCGCCATTATGTTTCGGCTCCGCTCAGCTGATACGATCAAAAAAGCTAAACAAAAACAATCTTGTATTTAAAAAGCTAATCGAGTGTGATTAGCTTATGCGCTTATACATTTTTTTCATCCTCATGTCTCCTGTCATCGTCGAGTCAGCAACCGGTAAAATTAATCATGTGCGCGGCGAAGTCAGTCTTACTTCTCAAGGTAAAACGACCAAAGCACTACCGGGCACAGTTGTCAGTTCAGGCGATAATATTAAAACTGGATTAAAATCTTTTGCAATCATCACCATGGATGACGGAGCAACTTTTAAATTAGGCATTAAAACTGATTTATCAATTCCTAATGATAACAGTATTAATCTAAATTCTGGTTCACTCTTTAGTAAGGTTTCAAAACAAAAACCGAACCAACAATTTAAAGTACATACCCCAGTTGCAGTTATTGGAGTTCGCGGTACAGAATTTTTTACTTCTTACGGCCAAAGCGAAGATAAAAAATCTGATGTCTGGATGTGTGTGAACGAAGGTAGCGTTGAAGTCACCAGCACTAAAGGTAAAAAATCAGTCGTGGTTAATGAAGGTGAAGGTGTTGTTATTCCGGTTGGCCAAGATGTAACTCCTCCAAAAAAGTATGCTTGGACAAAAAAACTAAATTGGAATCTTGATCCCGCAAAAGGTGAAGTTGAAAACGAAGTAGAAATTAAATACGAAAATCTTTTAAAAGAAGATTATGATTAAATTTTTTCTGATATTATTTTTTAGCAGCACAGCTCTTGCTGTTGGCAACGTTCCTGACGATATTAAAACAACAACTGAAAGTGAAGTTCGTCTTCGTTATTTACACCCGGTAAAACAATTTACTTTATTCAGCGAAATCCAGTTAGCCGATCAATCTGATGGTCGCGAATATAAAACGATTTTTCTTGGCAGCTATTACCGCTTTTTTGATAACTTACGCGCAGGATTATTTTACCAACGCCAATATGGATTTCGTCATAACGAAGACTGGTTTAAAGATTCATCTGCGGTTTGGCAATGGAAGAACACCGAAGATCGCGGTGAAGATTTAGCGATTCTAGATGTCTCGCCAAAGTTTAGCTTAGGTAATAATTGGACTTTCGAATTTAAAACTCGTTATGAATATAACTTTTTCAATTCTGACCAATCACTGCGACTGCGACCAAACCTAACTTATTTTTGGTTAGGCGAAGATAAACCCATCGCCAGTTTTTTTCTGCAAGCAGAACATGTATTAGCTTTGAACTATGGTTCACATTCAACTGAAGAACGTTGGGCGTATTTAGGCGCGCTTTATCACCACAGTTCAAATTTACAATACGGCGCCTTTGCTGCCCAGAAATGGCAAGCTTGGACAAGCACTCCCGCATACACAGCAACCACTGGTAAAACCTATTCAGTCGATGCTAATAGCAATGTCTTAGGTGTGATGCTTATTTTAAAAAAATAGCGCACAATATTTGCGCACTTATTTCTGTAAATAAATACTTTCTTGTTCATTCGTAAATTACCTTTCTATAATCAACTAACAATAACCATAGAGGGGAATTTTTCATGAAAGTATTCGCAATTGCTTTTGCAACGATCGTTTTATCTGTTTCTGCTTACGCTAAAAAACCTGCTTCAACAGCTCAGTCTGTTGAGACTTCAAAAATTCAATTAGCGGCGGTAACTCCTTCGCAAATTATGCAACCTGCAGGACACATCTCAACTGCAATTAGTGGTTTAATTACTGGAAATTTTAACATCAACGCCAATTTATTTGTTGGCCAAGCGACGGCTTTTTCTTTGGGTTATTCTGGTGAATCCGATAAAAAAGAACCCATCAGCAAAAAATCTTTTGCCGATGGAACTGAATTAAGTGTTGAGACGACTCAAGTTATGCTGGGTGGTGCGTATTATATTATGCCACACGATATGAATAAAAATTTCGTAATTAACCCATTCATGGTTTTTGAAAGAAGAACTGATTTACGTGATGTTGAAAACAACACCGGCTTTGGACTACGCGCTGATGGCATTTACAAATTAAATCACATGGCCTTCAATGTTGGTTTACAAACGATGACTCACACCTATGAATCGGCATCTAATATTTTAGTTGGTGCTGGTTATATTTTTTAATTATTACACCGAGTTAAGTTTTATAAAGTCGGGGCAAAAGACCTCGACTTTAGTTCCGCTTTTGCACTATTTCTTTTGTTTATTTGTTTATACTTGCCAATATTCACAGCTGTTCTAGGCTTTAAGTATGAAAACACTAATCCAACTTATCACAATCTGTCTTCTATCTATCAACGCTCACGCGGTATTGCTTGAAGCAAAACCAGTTAAAGACTTAATGGCAACAATCGATGCTACTAGTTTCAAATACACTGAAACTGGAATGGCTTTCGGTTTCGCGACGATCAAGAGCTGTGTTTACACAAGCCCTGATATGATCGTTATTAAGAACTATTGTTCACCGAAAAAAGATTATCCGGCTAAGGGATACACTATCATTTCTAAAAAATTCGGTTTAATCGAATTTTATCAAGAAGAAGTGTCAGAAGTTATGTTAAAACGTGATGTGCGCATTGATGGATTTCCGGAAATGATTGCGCCGTACGTGAAAGCTAATTTAAGCGGACAAAAATTACCAGCGATCAATAATTTCTTAGAAACTATGAACGGCATAATGGATCCAGCTTGCTGGTCTACTAACTATAGCTTTTACACTGAAACTCCTGATGTAAATTGTTATAGAACTGATATCGCTGAATACCCAGCTTGGGCTGAAGAAACTCAAACTTTATTGGCTGACCAAAAAACTTGGTTACAACTCATCAAAGATTTAGAAACTAAATTTCCAAGATAGGTTCTGTGTTAAAAAATAAATAATTTATAGCCGAGGCAATTAACCTCGGCTTTTTTTTTGCTGTTTATTGGTGTTGGTTTGGACCAAAACTATGAAAAAAATATTTCAAGATCGTAAACACGCTGGGCGGCTACTCGCGACTCATCTACAAAAAGCAATCAAACTGGATCGAATGAATAGTTTGATTTTAGCGCTGCCGCGTGGCGGAGTGCCCGTGGCCGTTGAAGTCGCAAATGTCTTAAATATCCCCATGGATATTTTAGTGGTTAGAAAAATTGGCCATCCGTATCAGCCCGAATATGGCATTGGGGCGATTACTGAAGAAGGTTACTACTGGACAGATCCCGGTGCCATTCGCGTTTCTGATATTCAGCCGCAGCAAATTCAGCAAGTGGTTGAAAAAGAAACTCTTGAAGTTACACGCAGGATAAAAAAATACCGCGATGATAGGCCGCTGCCTGCGCTTGACGGTAAAACGATCATCCTTGTTGATGATGGCCTTGCCACGGGAGTTACTGCGCGCGTAGCGGCCCAATACGTGCGAAGCAAGGGTGCGCAACAGATTATTTTAGCGGTTCCGATTGCTCCGGATGCGACAGTGCAATCGCATCCGCCCGAATTTGACGACATCGTTTGTTTTCAGCAATCATCAACGTTACTGGCCGTCAGCCAGTTTTATATAGATTTTACCCAAGTTACTGATCAAGAGGTCTTAGACATTATGAAAGCGCGCAATACAAAAATGCGCGAAAGTTATATTTAAATAAGGAGAATAAAATATGAAAAAAACAGCACTTATCCACTGGCGCGGGGGCTTAAAACGCGGCAAAGGAACTATCTCGACAGAAAGTGGAGCGCTACAAAATATTTCTTATTCTTATTCGCAACGCTTCGAAGAATTACCGGGCACGAATCCCGAAGAATTAATCGGTGCAGCTTATGGAAGTTGTTTTTCTATGGCCTTAGCTGGCGAACTAGAAAAGCGCGGGCATATACCAGAGCGCCTAGATGTTACTGCCGAGGTGCATTTAGATAAAACTTTAAGTGGCTGGAAGATTCCACAAATTCACTTGCGTATCGTTGCCAGCATACCCAGTGCACGACCAAAAGAAATTGACGAAATCGCAAGCCTTACAAAAGATAACTGCCCGGTCGGAAAAATTTTAAATACTCATATTTCAATGGAAATTCATCTTCCGACAAATGAATCTGTAGCGCCGCAGTCACTGATCTAGGTGGTGAGTTCTGCGGCTAACTTTAAAATCTTAGCTTATAAAGTTTCAGTACGAACAAAATGGTTCGAGAATTCAACTTCTACGCTGTCGTTTGATAAAAAACCTAAGCCGATAACTTGAGTTGCAACACCAATTGGCGCACGAAAGCATTTTGTGTAAGTAGAAGCTTCATTAGCTGTGTTGTAAGCTGTAACTACGAATTTCATTTTGCCGTCAGCAGTTGTGCCGACTTGATTGATTGTTACAGGACCTAAAGTGTCCATGCAGCCATTTAATGTAAATTGAATTTTTAAAATCGCTGCTGGTTCGCACATTGCTGGTTTCGGGCAATTAGGCATATGTGTTACTACTGAAACTTTGCCTTCAGTTAATAACGATAAGTTTGTACTTTTTTTAGGTAATTCATAAGTTGCTGCAGCTGCGATTGTTGAAAAAGCAAATACCATTGAAGCTAATAATGTTTTCATTTTTTATTCCTTTGTTAAAAGTTAAATTGATGGCTGATGTATAACTGATCCCTTCTAAAAACCGCAATAGCCATTTTTTCTCTGTGGCAAATTTGCCCGGTAAAACCCAACTTGGAACCTAGACGTGGAACCACTTTGCAGATGTCTTAATGGGTTTTTGACTGCAAAATAGAGCCTATGAAGTCGATTTGTATTTATTGTGGTTCGCGCAAGGGTAATGACGCTAGCTTAATGCCAATGGCCTACAAGGTCGGCGAAATGATCGCTGAACATGGCCATAGCGTGGTTTATGGTGGTGCTAAGGTTGGATTAATGGGTCAGGTGGCTGACGGCGCCTTAGCCCAGGGCGGACGCGTCGTCGGGGTTATTCCAAAGCTTGTTTTTGACTTTGAAGTCGCTCACGAAAAAATTACCGAACTTCATCAGGTCGAAACCATGCACCAACGAAAATTAAAAATGATGGAACTCTCTGATGCCTTTATCGCCTTACCTGGCGGCTTTGGCACGATGGATGAATTAAATGAAATCATTACCTGGCGACAAATTAAATTACACGATAAGCCCATCGCGATTTTAAATCACAATGGGTTTTATGATCATTATTTAGAATTTTTAAAAAATTGCGTAAAGTCTGGTTTAGTTTCACAAGAGCATCTTGATATGCTGATTATCAGTGATTCTATGGAGCAAATTCTAGCTCAGCTATAATTGGCCAATGATCAGATGATACATAGGTATCAAGGATTTTGACTGCTTTAACTTTAAATCCACGCACTAAGATGTGATCTAGCTTTAATTTACGAATATCAGTTTCAGGCACAAGCAAAGTCATTCCTAAAGCTTGAGCTTTATTTTTTAAATACGCCATGCGTACTGGGTTCCATGTGTTAAAATCTCCGGCCCAAATAACTGGTCCTTCAAATTTTATAGCCACGTTATAAATTTGATCCATATGCTTTTCAAAATCTAAACCTTTATTCGCATTCAAACCATGCACATTGATTAATAAAACTTTATGTCCAGAAATTTCAACCACCGAATAGCCGGTTACTTTAGGAGTGTTCACGATCGGTTCTACCGCAGGTGCTAAAACTGCCTCTGCTTGCAACTGTGGAAAACGGCTGCCCGTTTGAACTCCGCTGGCACCGTACTCACGACAAAAGCTTTTAAAAAAAGTCCAATCCATAGATACACTTTGAGCAATTTTATTTTGGAGATCGGTTGAATGAATGGCCTCTTGAATAAAAGCAACATCAGCTTGATTTGAAAGGTTCGTAAAATTTGTAAAAGAATTTTCTCTTTTAAATTTTAAAACATTCCAAGTTAAAACCTGAACAGTATTTTTAGTTGAAGGCGTGATTCCATTCGAAAAACGCACCAAACCATCAACCCCATTTGATTCACAAAGTGCTGAAGGATTTGCTGCAGCTACTTGCGACCATAAAACTAACGTTAAAATAAATTTAAATTTTTTCATCAGTGCCCTTCAGTTTTGGCTTAACTATAGCCAAAACTTTAAAAGTTTCAAATGAAATCAAGCGGGCGCTGTTTAAGCTTAGTTGCCTGAAAGTATTTTGCCAAAGTCGCCAGAAGCTTATCTTTGTGAATAGGCTTAGCTAAGAACTCGTTACAGCCTGCGCGCATACACTTATCTTGGTCTTCTTTCATAGCATAGCCAGTTAGGGCGATAATTGGAATCGCCACGCCCTGGCGGCGTAATTCTTCGGTGGCTGCGTAACCATCTAAAATAGGCATTTGAATATCCATTAATATTAAATCGAAGTTTCCTTTTAAAGCCGCCTCGACACCTTCTAAGCCGTTATTGGCAAACACGACGTTAGCTTTATTTTTCGTTAAATAGAATTCAATCAGCATTTGATTATCTAATGAATCTTCAACAACTAAAATATTTTTATTCTCTATAAGACGCGTATTAATCGGCGTATTTGTCGGAGCTTCTTCAGTCACAGGCTTTTCAGCGGGCTGATATTTTATCTGAACGTAAAATAAACTTCCTAAACCTTCTTCGCTGTCTAATAATCCCGAATCGCCACCTAACAGTTGCGAAAGCTTTTGGGCGATACTTAGCCCCAAACCTGTACCGCCATATTTTTTTCTAACCGAGCTATCACCCTGAGAAAAAACTTTGAATAGATTTCCGCGTTGTTCTTCAGAGATTCCGGCTCCTGTATCACTGACGGTAAAAAACAACATTGAACCACGAACTTCATAGGTCAACATCACATGACCTTTTTCGGTAAACTTAATTGAATTACCAATCAAATTCGTTAGAATTTGGCGCAGTCTTGTCTGGTCAGAAACAATGTATTCAGACACATAACCAATGCGTTCGAAAATAAGCTGAATGCCTTTTTCATCACAGCGCATTTTTAATAAGGCATATAAGTCTGAAAGCATTTGCGGAAGCGAAAAGGCTGCCTCTTGTGATTCAATGTGGTCGGCTTCAATTTTTGAAATGTCTAAAATATCATTAATGATTGTATTTAAACTTTCGCCTGTACGGCGAATAATAGCCGCGTAGCGCTTTTTATCAGGCTCTTCTAAGTACTGATCTTGTAAAATTTCAGAAAAACCTAAAATGGCATTTAGGGGCGTGCGAATTTCATGCGACATATTTGCCAGAAATAAATTTTTAGCCTGACTTGCTTGTTCAGCATGTTGGCGTTCTTGTGTTTGATTTTCTAACCGCTCGACCATCTTATTTATTGATTCAGACAATTGCCCAAGTTCATCGTGCGATCGAACTTGCACTCTTTGCGAAAAATCACCATTACCAACTTTGATCGCAGCTGCATTTAATTCACGTAAAGTATTCGTGAGACTGCGGCCCACACGGTAGGTTAAATAAAGCCCTGTCGATTCAACAATCAGAATCGCAAAAATTAGAACAAACATTAATACATCTTCTAAAACGCGCGAAGCGTCTCCTAAGGTAGATGAAAACTCGGTTTCAAGCCGAGAAAGTTCGTCGTCTAGCCGATTAATTGCAAAGATAAAATAATGTTGTCTGTTTTGGTTAATTGCTCCGCGCGAAACTTCGCGATGAATTGTTTCGCCCAGCAACATGAGCTCTTCGATCTGTTCGTCACCTTGGGCCCAAATATCTATGGTCTTGGCCAATATTGGCACATCCTTAAAACGTCTCACCAGACGAATCATTGCAGGTCTATCGCTTGCGTGAATGTGTCCCTGAGCAAAACCTTCATCAACAATCTTGGCATCATAGGTATCTTTTAATAATTCAATGCGAACATCCCGATCACCTAAAGGCACCTCGAGCGCCGTTTTAAATTTTTCGTAGTTCTCCGGTTGTTTCGTGAATAGATATTGCAACAAATTATAAACTGCAGTTTTTTGCCCTTTAGACCAAACACCTTCGCCGCCGACATACCCGCGAACTCCTGAAAGAGTATTCATAGCAAAAATTAATGTAAATAACTCCAAAGTTACCAGCAGGGCCATGATGCCGACTAAGCTAAATAGCTTTTTTTGGACTGAAAGATTCAGCCAGAGTTTTTTAATTGCCATAAGTTGGCGAATATAGCCAATCTTGGCTCACTACGCTAAATATAACTTTATCGACCTTATAAATGGTGAATTATGCCCCGGCACTCTTTACAAATTGACAAAAACTTTACCGTTTTTGCACCGAACCAGGGTTGACACACTAGACGCTGGTCTGGCTGTCGGCGATCCGGACTTTTGAAAGAAGCCCCTGGCCACTATTCTATAGAGATGAAGAAAAATAAAAAAATCAATCGTAGAAAGTTTGTTCAATCTGCTACCGCTGTTGCTGCTACGGCCGCTGCGTTTACGGGATGTTCAACATTTGATTCTTTAACACGTGCGCCTTCTGCAGATAATAATTGGAAGATCGATGAAAACGATCGTTTTGATTTTATTATCGTAGGCTCTGGAGCCGGGGGCGGGCCACTAGCTTGTGGACTTGCAAAATCTGGCTACCGCGTTTTACTTTTAGAAGCTGGCGGCGAAAGTACAAATAAGATGTCTGCGACTCCAGTATTTCATGCTAAAGCCAGTGATGATCCACTTTTAAACTGGTCTTATTTCGTCGACCGTTACCAAGGCAGCAGTCTCTATAAAAACATGGAAACCTGGAATTCTAAATTTCAAAAAAATAATCCAAGCATTTATTATCCGCGCGCGGCTGGTATCGGTGGCTGTACTCGTGTAAATGCTTTAATTAATTTATATCCTGATAACGAAGACTGGAACAACATTGGTAATTTAACTGGTGATGCTTCGTGGAACGCAAAAGACATGTATTCTCGTTTTCAAAAAATGCAATCGGCTAATGGTGGTTGGTTAACTCTGAATCAATCCAGCCCATGGACCTTAGCTAAAGACCGCTTTTTAACACGTATGGCGGCCGCAGCATTAAGAGTTGATACTTGGGATACAACGACTAATTTTTTCGATAAACTATTAAACTTAGATTTAGACGGTTTACAAAAAATGATTAATACAAGCCCAAGCTTAAAACTAAATCCAAACGATAAAGGTTATGTTGATAAAAAATATAATGGCGTTTTCAATATGCCATTCAATGCAGTTAATGGTATTCGCCATGGTGTTCGCGAGTTGATTTTAGAAACACGACAACGCCTTCCGGGTAATTTATTTGTTAAAACTGATGCTCTTTGCACAAAAGTTATTTTTGATCCAAACGATAAAACAAAAGCCATCGGCGTTGAATTTATCGAAGGTGCACATGCTTACCGCGCTGATGTAATGAATAAACAAAAAGCTTCGGCTTTTATGGGCACGCCGAAAAAAGCTATGGTTAAACGCGAAGTTATCTTAGCGGGTGGCGCATTTAATACGCCGCAACTTTTAATGTTATCTGGAATCGGCAATGAACAAGAATTACAAAAACACGGTATCCCGATGGTTAAAAACCTTCCTGGAGTTGGTTTAAACTTACAAGACCGTTACGAAGTAACCGTCGTCAGCGAATTAAATAAGCCCATCGGACTTATCGAAAATTGTACGTTTGCCAAAAACAATGAATTTGATAAAGATCCTTGCTGGCAAGAATATTTAAAAAACCCAAAAGATCATATTTATGGATCTAATGGTGTGGCTTTATCGTTAATTCGTAAATCAAGTGACAAACAAAAATCTCCTGATTTATGTATCTTTGGTGTTCCGGGTAAATTCACAGGCTATTACCCAAGTTATTCAGCTGATACGACACCAAAAAATCCAAATGAACCAAGTTATTTCACTTGGGCGATTTTAAAAGGGCACACTAAAAATCATGCCGGCCAAGTTAAGTTAAAATCAACTGATCCACGTGATACACCGAATATTAATTTCAGTTATTTTCATGACGAAAAAAATGGATTAACCGAAGATTTAAATGCAGTTTATGAAGGTTTAAATGTAGCCCGTAGAATCAATAAATATATTGGTGATGATTACTTCAAGCGCGAAACTTATCCGGGCGATGACATGAAAAACCCGAATGATTTAAAATCTTGGATCATGAAAGAGGCTTGGGGACACCATGCCTCTTGCACAAGTAAAATGGGTCGCGCCAACGATATGTCTGCCGTAGTTGACAGTAAATTTAAAGTTCACGGTGTAAAAAACTTACGTGTTGTAGATGCATCAGTATACCCAGATATTCCAGGTTTATTTATTATGCTTCCAACTTTAATTGTTTCTGAAAAAGCAAAAGAAGTTATTTTAGCTGACCATGCTTCTGGCACTGGTCACGCCTCTGGCGGTAAAGCTTCGTAAAAAAAAAGCCAGCTTCACAGTATCCTTGTGGCTGGCTTTTTCAATTTTTGTTACTTAACTGTTAACTTATATCTTTACATTCCGGCGGCCACTTTAAAAGCTTCGTTTAGATTCGTGTTACCAAAAATCCAAGTTGGCTCTGTATCAACCGACATTCTTTTGAAAACTCCCGCAGAATCTGTAGTTTTGTAGATTACGCGATAACTTTGAAAGTACGTGTTTTGTATGTTGTATACAATCTCGGCACCGGCCCCTGCCATGCCTAAGATCGCCTGAAACATCGTTGCATTTTTTAACATCGATTTACCAAAATCAGCATAGGCTAAAGAAAAGGCTTTATCATTGCCAGCTTCGAAATGTTTTTTCATCAGTTTAGCGGCTTTTACTAAAGTTGAAGAAGCTTCAGTGTTTTCGGCATAGTATTTAGCCAAACATGCTTCTGTCGACATTGGCACTTGTGTTTCTTCTGGCGTGCATAGTGCTAACATTTGGCTCTCGCTTGTTAAAAAGCTAACGGCTAACTGATTTGCGCGTTCAGCCACTGTTTCTGGTAACAGACGAGACACAGTGTTCATGATATTTAAAGTTTGATCTTCATCAAAGTTAACTTCTAAGTTAATTCGCGAAAACTTTAATTTTGTATATTTCGGAATGTTTAGCTCTAACTGGCGTAAACCCGTTTTTTCAATAAGGTTGCCAATAACTTTTTTCATGTCTTTAGTTTTAGCTTTATTATCATCGGCATTAAATACGTACTGACCGAATATATATTTAGTCATTAAGTCATTATCGTAATTATACAGTCTGTAAACTGAGCCGTAAAAAGATTCTGTTTGCACTGTTTTGCTGCCAAAAATTTTCTTTCTTTTTTCTTTGATGTACACACCGTAATCCACTTCAGCGCGGGTATTATCGTAAAACGCGCGCGTATCGCTGAATTCATAGATTTTTCCGGCTGTCCAGCCCCATGACATAATAAAGGGGATGCCGAAATTAAAATGAGCTAACTTACGAATTTGCACACGGTTTAATTTTTCCCATTTTTGAATAGCTGTTACATTCGGGTCTTGCAACAATAACTGAATCGCAGCCACGTTGCCGCGGATTAAATCATGATACGCTTTGTAACCTACAGGATCATTGTAATTGATCATGTAAGACATACCTTCTTCGATTTCTTTATATTTTGTAACGCCGACTTGAACCACCGTCGCATCAACTTGCATAACTAAGCTTTTGGCATCGGTATTAGAAATCATTACGTAAACTTCATTCGCACTTACTTTTTCTATGTAAGTAGAAAAAGTACCTTGCACGATAAAGTCTGAACCAATATTTACACCCGGAACACCTACCCCGACCGAAAAAATTAATCCGCCTGTAGATGAATAGTTCACAGAATCATTCATTGCCCAGGTCTTAAAATCAGTGGCTTCAAGAGGCACTTTACGGGCTTTAGCGTTCATTGCTTTTTCAAATGACGGCTGATGTTGATGTGATACCGAAGTTTTTCCGGCCATCGGCATTAAGCCAACTGTAAGCCATAACTTACCGGCTAATCCCGTTTGATTTGGAAAATGCCAATTTAATTTTCCGCCAAGGCCAGCAGAAATTTCTGAATATTTTGTAACGCGAAATCCTTTTGAATAATCACCCAAAATTAATGTGTCTGAAGCGGCTTCGTAAAAACCATTCGGAGGAGTATTTTTAGGATGCGGCGTTAAGTTTAGAACTTCTTCACCCCAGTCAAAATCTAGAAAAAAATCTGCACGTAATTTCTTTTTGACCTTATCTTTATCGACACCTGAATTATCATCAGCAGGAGTATCTACCGGCGTATCTCCGTTATGTGGCGGAGTTTCTTGGGCTTGGGCGAAGTTTAATGACATCGCACAAATTGCTGCCATCAATAAAAGATTAAGTTTACTACTAAAACGCATGCTTCCTTCTTTCTTGTTCAAAAATTAACAAAGTAACGGGTCGATAAGCTTTACTTGTTCTACAAAGTCTGTGCCTGACGGCGATCACATGGCGATCACCTAAAGTTAGCTATTCTAAAGAATTGCCCCAATTTACTTTTGGTTCGGGTCTTAACACATCGACATTTTGTCTCGCGAAATCTTCGATGTTGATAAACTCGTAGCCCATTTTTTTAAGTTCCAGCACCACACGCTCCATTTCACGCGTGTCGCCATCAAAGTCGGCTTGAGTTTTGATCGGGTGACCTGCCGGCAAATGTTCTGGACGAAGAAGCGTTTCGGGAGTCTGAAACAAAAACGGATGATAGAAGTAAGAAGCCCACACATCGCGAAGCACTAAATTTCTTTTTGCATCGGCAATTATTTCATCGGCAGTGCGCGGAAACACCACTTGGTCGTTTTGTTTGGGTTGTACATTACCTAAATTTTCAGGCAGCACCCGCTGGCCATAAACATCACCGTAAATTTCGTACGGAAATAATTGACCGCTCCATGGAGAAGTTGTTTCTAATTTAATATGACCTAAATAACCTTGGCGGGCCTTCTGCTTAGCCACGTCTCCATCTGTAAACCAGGTACTGCGGTTATGCGCAGGCATTGGACTTTTTAATTCAAAATTTTGATAAATCATGCGCCCCATAGACCAGGGAACCAGATATGAAAATAAAATATTATCTAATGCGGAGGCCTGATAATGCGGGGTGATCCAAATATAAGGTTTGATATTTACTTTGCTTAACTCTTTCGAGCCAATAAACATGCGATCAACTACGTACTTTGCGCTATCTTCAGCAATAGGTTTATTTGTGCGGGCATTCCAAAACTCGAAATCATCACCAGAAGCCCCGGTATGCGGATTTTTAAGTTTACTGTACTGATGCGTAATACCGTGCCAGATAAATGTGGCTTTCTGGGCTTGTAGATCTTTAATCCAAGACACAAAGTTCGGGCGTTGCGAGGCCGGCATAAAACTTTCTTTGGCCGGACGATCATCATACTTAAGTGAATCGTAATAAAAGGGAATGATCGAAATATTAATCGGTATATCAAGTTTTTTCAGAGTTTTAGAGATTAACTGTAACACATCATTGCTAATTAAGGGATGCACATCCTCGATGCGCATCACTGCAAACTTTTTCTTGTGACGTGGTTTTTCATCTAAAATATCAAAAATTAAATCTGAAAACACCAAATAGCGATCTGATTCATGCATATAACTAAATACCGAATCGGCCACATAGAAATGATTTTTATTGCGCAAAATATAAGGAAGTCTTTCACCTGTTCCATTGTGTTCGGCGACGGCTAATATTTGTGTTTGTGTGCTCACCATATTTAGTGGTGATATCGCGCTCATTTCAAAAGGAGCATGAAAAATTCGCGGCGGCGTCACACTCCATTCGCCGAATTTTTTAAATCTTTCTCCTTTATAATCAATCCATTTAAAATAGGTGGGCTTTGCTGATTGATCCAGGCGGGTCGTGTCCAAAGTGGTTAATTGGTTATAACGATAGTTAAACACTTTTTCTAAAACTTCGGGCTTGCGCCAAATATTGTATCCAAGCCACGCAACATTTTTGGTTGTGTTGATATAATCGGTGTGAAAATCTTCGGGGATTTGCGCCATAAAATGCGTTCCAATATAAACGCTGGCTTTACAACGATTTAAATCACCTTTTTTATATTTTTCGATCGGTGCAACAACTTGCTGCAAGTGCGGAAAGTGGCCTAAAAGATTTTGCATGAATACGGCGTTGGCATGGCCAATCCAATAATCTTGTGGGCCGCGATCATAGTAAACTTGTACACAATCTGTAGCGGCCTGAGTGATCGCAGGAAACATCAAAATTAGTGTAAAATGTTTAATTAATTTTATAATGGCTCTTTTCATAAAGTTTGCTCCGTTGTTTGGCTTTTTAAAGTCATTTCATTTGTTATATTTTCAATATGAAGTTGCGGCGGTGAAACAGCTATAGCTCCGAAAAAAGTTGGCAATTCATGAACCGTCTTAACCCACTGCGGGCGAGTTCCGGTTTTCACGTGGGCACGATAGGTCTTAAACGCCTCGAATGAGGCCATGGTATTAATATAATTTGCCCAAAACCAACGAACTGGAATTAATAACGCCAATTTTAAACCATTAAGTTCAAACACTAAACGATAACGTTGCACCAGTCTTATCGCCATCAAGTAAAAATTTAACGACAGCACGCTCAACAAAACATGGTCGCTCAATAAAAAATTTGGCCATGTGCCCGATATAAAATAATAACTCAGATAAGATAACGTAAGTGAATAAGATAACACCAAAACTATCGCATTTAAAACACTACGGCGATCGCGCCATAAAAAATAGTTTTCAGTTAAATTTTTAGACCATTTTAAATTCTCATAACCCTGAAAGCTGATTCCCAAAGCCCAACGTGCTTTTTGGCGAATCGAGGTGGCTGTCGATGCCGGAAAATATTCGCGCGTGGCTATGTAATCGATGCGATTTTTTTTTTGAACGTAGTTACAGATAAACTTACTTTCATAACCAAGACGCTGGGCCATCAATCCTAAATGATAATCTTCGGTTAGTGTGTCTTCTTTTAAAAGTTGTCCGCTTTGTAGAAGTTTGATTTCAGACACAAATAAGTGTGACATCGCAGTGCCGACACCAGCCGAAGGAACTCCGCCTTTTAAAAAACTGCGCACCAGCATGTCTTTGGTATGACTTTCGGTAAATTCATCTATATATATAGCTCTAGTCAAATCAGTCCAGCATGTTGGCAAACTAAATACCGGTGTTTGTAAAAAGTCGGCTGCATCCATTTCATAATTAACTAATTTTAACGCCAATGGATGAATAATATCTTCTGAGTCGTGAAGCATAAAAATATCGTAGATTTTTTTATCGCGAATTTCTTTTACCGTAATCTGATGCACAATTTCATTTAACATTTGCCCTTTAGACGATGGGCCATTCTTACTATTGATTACCACATGGATTCGGCTATAAGCAGCCTCGAGCCGCTGAGCCGCGACAACGGTAGCTACATCGTTTGGATACACGCCCAAGAAAATATCGTAATTTATATAATCAACACGGCCAATATTGCCATGAATCATACGTTCGATGATCTCGTCTTCATGCCAATTGGCGATCATAATCGCAATTCGTTTTTGTGGCATATTGTGCATGTTAGCAAGCTGATCCATTGAAATCGCTTTTGGTTTTAAATTAAAAACTAGCGCGATAAAATCGATAAATAAATCGTCCATGCAAAAAAACATAACAGCAAAAATTATAAAATAAGAAAATATCATCCATGTATTTTCCATAATTTAGAAATCTCCGACTTTATAAATGTTAAGTTGCCCCTGCCATTCACCAGTCGCATCGTCTTCGCTAGAAGCTACGGGCACAAAAAGTTTAGCTGCAAAAAAATCCCAAGGCTGAAACTTAACACCAACACGTAAATCAGTGCGCGAGCCGCCCCAACTAGCCGGTGAATCTTTGGCATAAATTTCTGTTAACAAGTCTAAGATATGAAAATCAAAAAGTTTGGTGTCCCAAAAAATACTTGCGCGCCCTGTGCTTAGCGGATGATCGCGCGAAATATCGGGTATATGAAAAGTTTCGGCATAGATATCCATAATACTGCGCTCATTAAACTGATAATAATACCCACCATACAGACCAAAACGATTTTCATTTTGATAATCTGAATCATGGCGCGTGATAAAATAATGAAACTCGTAAACAAAAAATAACCAGTTACGCAAAAGATTTAGTTTCACTTGTGCAACGGCACCGTGACGATAACTGTAATCAAAAACTTCAGAATCTTGATAAAGCCCGTAACCACCGACGGCTAAGCGTAAATCGCGATTAGAAAAAGTATCAAACTTTCTGCCGACCAAGAAGCGCAAATCACTTTGTACCAATTTGCTGTCAGAAAAATACACTGTTTCAGAGTTTATTTCGTACTGGTTGTGGTAGTCAGAAGTAGCTAGCGGCATTTCTGCTTTAGCTATAGAGCTGAGCAAAAAAAATGCAAAAGCAAAAACACCAAACTTCACTGAATCGCACACGTTTTCCATCCTGAGGCGAATGAGCAATTATCATGACAGCGCTTTAGTCGTAGGAGTTGTTTTACATTGGGTAACTCTGGCAAAAATGCCCCCGAGCGAATTTTAACAAGTCTCAAAAAGGGACATAACAAAAGGTCTCTGAAATAGTCTAGTCCTGCGGATTAGATTTACATTTTCTCAGTGTTTAAAGCCGTTCAGAACACTAGACGATAAGCCTCCTAGAACAACAACTAGGTGGGTATATGAAAAAATTATTACTTCTGTCTTTGCTATCTTTTATTTTAATTCCTCAGGCTCAGTCAGCAGGTTCGGGTTACGGCTCATGTTCATTTTTATGCGAAAGTATTCCTGATGATGCCAATGTGATGCATTCAATGGGACAAGCTTCTTTGCCAACATTAAATTCAACAAAGCTAAGCATCCTTTCTTGGAATATTTATAAAGGCAGAAAATCTGACTACAAAAAATCTTTTGCAGCACTAGCAAAAAATAGAGATCTCATTATGTTATCCGAAGCAACAACTGGATCGCCTGTTTCTGACAGCTTTAAAATTGCTGGCTGGGAATGGCACTTAGCTGCATCTTTTGATATGAAAAACGATATTGCCGCTGGCACAGTGTTAGGTTCGGCAGCGCGCCCGCATAATGTTCATTTTTACAGAACAAAAGATATCGAACCATTTGTTAAAAGCCCTAAGGCAACAGTACTTGCGTATTATGCCGTACCAGGAAGCGCTAAGAAATTATTAGCGATTAGCATTCACGGTATTAACTGGGATGGTGATGAGGCTTTAGAGCGCCAATTAAATATGATTTTACCTGAAATCAAAGCGCATAACGGACCAGTGGTGTTTGCTGGTGATTTCAACACGAAAAATGCGTCTCGCGTTGCTTTAACAAAACGTATCTTAGCTTCGGCGGGATTAAAACAAGTTCCGTGGGAAAACCCGATCAAGAAAAAACAACTAGATGATGCTTACACGCGTGGTATGAAAATCAATCGTGCGCGCTTTATTCACGATAAGGGTTCAGATCACCCGGCAACTGATCTACAAGTCGAATTAACTGATTTATAAAAGTGTCTAGTTTAAAAATATTTCTTAGTTTAACGATCTGGCTTAGCGGGGTACAAAGCCTTGCTTGCCAGAATTCGGCGTCTGCAGATCGCGTGATCTACATCGGCGATTCACACACCGTGGGCACCTTTGGACAAAGATTAGAAAAAAATCTTGAGCTTGTCTTAGGCAAATCTCCGGTGAAACGTTATGGTGTTGTCGGCGCAGCGGCTCAGCACTGGAATAAAAAAGATAACTCAACTATTCGCAAATTAAACATCGGTTATTACTGTGATGGAGACGGCCAGGTAAACGGCCAAGCTCCAAAAAAAGATTTTCCAACGCCAAGCCAATTATTTCAAGGTGCCGAACCGACAGTCGTGATCGCACTTGGTACCAATGATTTATACTCAAAATGTAATATCACAGATAAAACTGAACAAATGGCGGCGGTTAAAGAACTCTTAGCGCAGCTGCGATCAAAATCAAAATGCATTTGGGTTGGTCCAACCGAACAGCCTGCAATAGGTGTCGTCGGAAAAAAATGCGGGCAACCTAGAATCCAAACTTTCATCGACAATTTAAAAGAAACAGTCCGAGAGCGCTGTACTTATATTGATAGCCGCGAAATTAAAGCAAAGGGTAAGGCTATCTTACCAAATCGCAGTGATAACTTACATTACAGCGGCGTTCTAGCAGATCACTGGGCTGATGCCGTAGCCGTAAAAATCAAAGAATCACTTTCTGGTCATACGGTAACAAGCCCCGGCTTTGCGCCAAGCCTAATACAGAATAACGCCAAATAAATCTGTCTGAGTGACTGCTAAATTACAAGAATAGAAAATTTGATACAAAATTAAGTACTCCTATGTAACGATTGTTATATAGGAGTATTTCACATGAAAGCAAAACTACCATTAATCGCACGTATATTACTTGGCCTTGTGATGTTCGCATCAGGCTTAGCCGGTTTATTAAATTTAGTACCGGTTCCACCAGATCTACCAGAAAAACTTGTAACTTTCACAACGGGTTTAATGGCGACAACTTACTTTATGCCCTTTTTAAAGCTAACTGAAGTCGTGTGTGGCTTGTTCTTGCTGAGCGGATTCTTTGTTCCTCTAGCGCTAGTCGTGCTGGCTCCTATCATGATCCACATTTTTTTAGTGCATGCTTTTTTACAACCAGAAGGTTTACCGATTGCTATCGTGTTAGGATTATTAACAGTGTATCTAGCATTCTTCGCGCAACCATATGCTGCGACGATTAAGCCATTATTTAAAAAGAAATAATAATTTTTCTTAAGCTTTTCAGCAGCTTACCTATTTTACCCGGATAATATTGACAATCCTATTTTATCCGGGTAATATTAAATTTACGAGGTAAGTTATGTTTAATTACACAGTATTCGACGGTTTTAAATTAATTGCCCAAGGCAATATCGAAGACGTGGCTATCGCCACAAAAAAATATCTAAAAAAAGAAACCACGGCTCGCATTCTTATTTTCAGTGACCTGTCTGGTAAACAAATGGATTTAGATCTCAGCGGCACCGACAAAGACGTGATCGAAAGATTAAACGTTTATAAAGCCGCTGAAACGACAACAACCAGCATCAGCGCAGGTCGCCCTAAAATGGGCGTGAAGCCCCGTGAAATATCACTTATGCCAATTCACTGGGAATGGCTTTCAACACAAGCAGGGGGCGCATCAGCTACGATTAGACGCTTGGTCGATGAAAAGATGAAAGTGGCAACGCCAAAAGATAAAATTAAACAAACGCAAGAAAGTGTTTACACATTTTTGAATTCAATCGCCGGTGATTTAAATAATTTTGAAGATGCGATTCGTTATTTATACCGTCAAGATGAAGGCAAATTTAAAGAAGCTATTGCTGATTGGCCGAAAGATTTAAAAAAACACACGCTAGCTTTATCAAGCTCGGCGTTCTAAAAACGGGGCCTTTAATTTGCTGTTAAATACCTTTTGTACATCTCGAGGCAGAATGCCATTCGAATACAACAGGAGGTTTATATGGTTCGTTTTTTTTATTTTTTAATTTCAATAATATTATTCGCAGCCCCAGCTTTCGCCGCGTGGACACCGTGGGTTACTTTGGGGGGCGGCATCCTTTCTGACCCAGCAGCTTGTACTTCACGCGGAAAAACATTCATCGTCGCTAAAGGTACTGACTATGCTATGTGGTATCGAATGAGAACATTAAGCACAGGCATCTGGGATGAATGGAAAAGAATTCCCGGCACAAGACAATTTACTGGTTCACCATCAGTTGCTTGTAGGGCCTATCGCGATGCAGATTATTTCGAAGCTTATGCTGTAGGATATGACGGATTCCTTTATCAAACATATCACGCCGGCCTGAACAATTTTACGCCTTGGACAAAATGGTTAGTTAACGGAGTTTCCAATAATAGATTAGCCATCGGATCTGGTTTATCTTCACCTTCATTAAATGATGGGCAATCAATGCCACAACTTTTTGCGCGAGGATCTAACAATACACTTTATTACAGACCTTGTTCGTTAGCCGACCACAGTTGCTACGATAAAACTTGGATACCCGTAAGTCCGATTGTCTACAGTGACCCGGCGGCAATTCAACAATCAGCAGGACGACTGGATTTAGTAGTCCGAGCCACAACTGGAACTTTAATGCACCGATTTATGGAAGGCGGAATTTGGTATCCATACAATTATCTCGGCAGTGGTTCTGTGATCGGCTCACCCGATATTGTCAGCCGTTATCAAGGTTCACTGGATTTATTTGCCAGAGCTCCAAACAATACACTCATTCAAAAAGTTTGGATTAATGGCGTCTGGGGAGCCAATGTAAATCTTGGCAGTCCGAATAATAGCGGAATCACTTCTGGGCCCGGAGCTACAACTTACGCCAGAGATTTCAGTAATGCCCGCATCTTTGTATTTGCGCGCGGAAGCGATGGAGCACTTTGGTATCGTGCGTGGGCTCCGTAATTTAAAATAAAAAAGGCGGAAAAATTTATTTCCCGCCTTTGATTAATTTCTATTTTTAATTACAAACTATTGAAGGGCTTGTGCGATACCTGACCACAAATTTAATTCACTGACTTGGGCGTAATCATAAACGTCAAAGTTCACATTCATCGACCTAAGAGTTTTTAACTCTTGCAAGAACTGAGAACTTGTTGGCCTGACTGTTCCTGCACTGCCGCTAAATTCTGAAAGTTCTGTATGAACAATTGCTGGCTGCGCTAACGCTCCCATTTGCGATAAAAATGAATTTGCAGCTGTCTTGATCCAGTCTGGATTAAATACGGTGGTTCCGTATTCAGCTTTCCATTGTGACCACATAAATTCACCTTGAATATAAGTCGGGCGTTGGTGCGCCGGCAATGCATTAAAACCCAAGAAATTAAACGCAATCGCTTTTGATAAATATGCCGCCGATAACAATGTGCCATTTGAATTTGCTGTCCAAGTTTGAACAACGTGGGCTTCTTTACCTTTGGCTTTAGCTATGCCGAAAAAGTTTCCTAGATACGAAATCACTTCATTTGATTGAACGGCTTCCCACTGCGCCGAACCTAATTTTCCGGCTGGATAAAGAGATTTGAATTTAGCATTTGCGGCTGGATTGTAATCAGCTCCGTTATTCCAGTTAAAATCTAATTGTGGTTCAAACGCTTCGATGCCATCAATGCCCGGGTTTTTTGCTAAGAAGTCGTTCACAAAACCTGTGTACCACGCTTTAAATTCTGGATGAAAAATTGATAGTAAATATAAATCACTGTAAGGACGGTAATTACCACCACTTCTATTTTTCATACGCCATTCTGGTTTAGCTAACCAAACTTTATAGAAGTTATTCATCGGAAGATCCGCGATAACTTTAATTCCGCGTGCATGCGCTTCAGTAATAAGTGCGGTTGTGAAATTTCCAACACCTAAACTACCTTCAACATTTGTCATGCTGTAAGTTGTTTTATAAAACGCACCATAATAAGGAGAGTAAGCAAAAAGAAAAATTGTGTTAAAGCCCGCATTCTTCACGTTCTGAGCTGCGATGGCCGCAATCTGCTGAATAGATTTACCTGCTAATGCCGGATCATCATAAACATATCCTGGATCAAAACGCAGACCCTTTACTGGAGCAGTTTGGGCAAAAGCAATATTCAAAGATAAAAAAGTTAGTAGGGCAGTTAATAGCCTCATGTATAGACCTCCGTTGTCTGGTTGTTGTTTCCCGTCGCGAATGCTGAAGAAGCGGGACTTGTATTGCGAAATCAGTGTGAAGTGTTGCGATTTGGCAAAACCAGAAAATTGAGGATTTTGTTTAGAAAAAATAGACAATAGGCCTAATGCAATTGTTCAAAACAAATAAACTTTTGTAAGAAAAAACCTAAGAAACCAGACGTAAACTTACGCCATTGCGCCCGTTTTGCTTAACGCTATACAGAGCCGCATCTGCATCATGAATTAATTGATCTAAAGTGACAGTGTTTTCGGGTTGCTCTTGAGTGGCTACGCCAACACTGACTGTGACCTTTAAGTTTTGCGCTACACTGGTAAAATCAATTTTTTGAATTTGTTGGCGAATGCGTTCTGCAACTTCTTGTGCTTGCGCAGCGCCGGTAAATGGCAAAATTGCTAAAAATTCTTCTCCGCCAATGCGGCCAACAAGGTCGCCTTGACGTAATAAATTACGACTTACAAAAGCCACTTTTTTAATGACCTCGTCACCAATTGCATGCCCCAAAGTGTCGTTAACTTTTTTAAAATGATCTATATCAAATATTATCACTGACAAAGACTTCTTATGACGCTGACAGGTGCTTAATGTTTGCTTTCCATAATCTATGATATGGCGACGGTTTGGAATCTTTGTTAACTCATCTGTTAAGGCTAGCTCGCGCATCTTTCGTGCTACTTTGATCTGCCCGATCGTAAACACCACAATAACAATTAACAAAACGCAGGCTAACGATAACGTTACAAACTGCAAATCCAGCTCTCTTTTTTGCAAACGATTTTTTTCAATCAACACCTTATTTATTTCTTGTTGTTTCTCTAAATCAAAAAGCGCATTCATTCGGCGTAATTGCTCATCAGCTTTCATTGCTAATAAACCGTCAGAACTTTTCTTAAATTCATCCAGTGAATAATAAGCATCCTTCCACTGGTTGAGTTGTTCGTAAACGCGACTGCGCGTTTCAGATATGTCTGAAGAAAGCTGCTGCGAGACTGTTTGTTTATTCAATTTTTCTGCTTTTTCTAAACTGATCAGCGCATCTTTCGAGCGCTTCATTAAAGCATAGGTTTTTCCGAATTCTAAATGCAGCTGAGCTTGTGATTTTAAAATGTTCTTACGTTCAAGAGTACCTATGGCATTAAAAAGATGGGGCAAGGCTTTTTCTGGCTTACCCATGGTGTTGTATAGGCCACCAAGAGCTCTTTCTATAACGGCCTGGCTTTTTTCGTTTTTAGTTTCACGATGAATTTTTAAGGCTTCATTGAAATGATTAAGGGCTTTATCATATTGTTTAAGGTCTTCGTAACGACGGCCAATATTATAAAGCACAACAGCGATATTTCTTTTTTTACCTAAACTTTTATTCAGCGCTAAGACCTCTTGAAAATAAGTAATCGCTTTTTCATTTTCTCCCATGCGTCCGTAAAGAACAGCAATCGAGTTTAGTGTGATTCTTTCTTTATGAACTAACTGCAAAGAAGAAAAGATACTTTTCGCTGTCACCAAGTGATCAAGACTTGAAGAAAACTGATTTGCAAAAGACAACATTTGTCCAAGGTTCAGATGCGCAAGGCCTTCGACTTCGCGAAAGCCCTGCTCGCGACTAGTCGCAAGAATCGTTACAAGCTCGGTTTCAGCCTTAACTGATTCTCCGACCCCTTGCAGAGCCGAACTCTTGCAAAGACGCATTTTTAAACCCAGCTCGGCTTTCGCATTTGTCGGCAAAAAATCAGTTTCACTAATTTTCAAAGCCTCGCGCGGATCATCATTATCAACCAAAAGCTCACACTTAAGAATGTTCTTACGTAAATGAATCTCTGAATCAGAAGCCGGAATTTTTTGATCGATTGTCGCCAGCAAATCAAGACTGGCTTTTGGATTATCACCGGCAGCTTCTTGGGCTTTTTCTAAAATCTCTAGCCCTGTTAGCTGAGAAGCTAAGGCAGAAGAAAAACTCCCCAATATAATAAAGACTAGCAAAAGACCAAATGGCATAGTCTGCTTTTCGGTAACAGAGGGCCTCATCTTGAACTGTCTCAAAATGATATGCGACATCATAAATGTCACTAATCATAAGATTGATATTAAGAATTATTTTATCGGGCAGACGCCTTGAACAAGCCGCAGAGTTTTTAACAACCGACTACATTCAACATAATCCAAATGTTGAAACAGGCTTACAGGGCTTTATCGATTTCTTTTCAAAGCTTGGCGGCCCACGCCCGATTCCTGACACAGTAAAAGGGCTTGTGTCTATTTCAGCAGAAGGCGATTTAGTGACGATGGCTTTTGTGAATAAACTTAAAGACGCTACAGGAGCGGAATACACGACGACTTGGTTTGACATGTTCAAAGTAGTCGACGGGAAGATAGTAGAGCACTGGGATTGTGATACGAAGTAACTATAGCACGCTAGATTTTACGATTCGAAGCATTTCTCTAATGTCCTTGTGAAACCAGTGGGAGGCTTTTCACTGGCCAAGAATTCAATGATCATGTCGGCTGATTGTTCTGGTGTTGTTATCGAAGAATCAATCGACAAGTCATATTCACACCATTGATGAACGACTGGAAATTGTAAGCGTGCTGATCCTAACGTTCGATCCTTGCGATCAATTTCTCTTTTTTCAATAACATCTAATGGGCAGTGAATACCAATGAAGTATGCTGATTGATCATGAAAAAGCTCTGCAAGTTCAGAAACCCAATTTTTTTCAATCAACACATGATCTGCTAAAACTAAATTTCCACGATCGATCATTGCTCGCATCGAGTGATGCATGCCACTCATCAAACGATTTCCAAGTTCACCGGCACTGGTGTGATCCCACACATCCTTCCATAAAGGCTGTTTCATGTATTGACCCGGAAGCATATAGAGAAACTTATCTAAACCCATATCTAAATACGGCTTTTGCAGTTTTTCTTGCAAGCATTTGACGATGCTGCTTTTGCCTGCGCTCGAAGTTCCGTTAAGTAAAATGAGTTTTGGTTGCATAAGATTTTAAGAAATTGGCGGAGTGGGTGGGATTTGAACCCACGGTACCTGTTTTGCAAGTACGAGTCTTTAGCAAAGACTTGGTTTCAGCCACTCACCCACCACTCCGCGCGCTAGTTTTTATGCTGAAATAATATAGAATAGAAAATGCCATAGCGTTTTTACAGAATCAAGGAATGACCCATACTTACACTTGATTTTGGACTAATAAATCGGTAGAACCTTAATTCACAATTAACATTGCTTAATTTACGACGTGCGGTCGTAGCTCAGCTGGATAGAGTACTTGACTACGAATCAAGTGGTCGGAGGTTCGAATCCTCCCGTCCGCACCATTTTCTGCCTTTTTAATAATCAAATTTGGAATTATTTAGAACATAGACCCGAATTACATCACGAATTCGCCGGTATTCATTCTGCACCAGACAATGCGACCCAAGGTCAAAACTTACCACTTCCTATACTCTTAAAATTTACCTAGACTAAATGAGTGAGCAAAAAACTTATCTTTAAAATTGGTATTCTAGCTGTCGGTCTTGTAAGCATTTTTCTTTTTAAGGGCTATCTGACAAATGTGAATTCAAATCATCAGCCCGATATGGCTGAAATCACAAAATCTGTGGCCTCGTTTCAATGGTGTTCTGAAAATACGGGCACCGTGAAGTGGCAAGAAGCCAAGCTTAAAGCTAAATATAAAAAATGGACTGACCATGCTCTTCGTAAAAAGTTCTGTAAGGTGGATCTTGAACCGTTATCAGAGGCTGAAATGAACAACGCAAACTGGCGCGATTTAGCCTTTGCGACAGATTCGCAAGCCTCTTTAGTGAAGTTAGAGTGGGACAAAGCCTTGAAAGTG
Organism: Bdellovibrio sp.; assembly: GCA_036676395.1. Taxonomy (GTDB): domain Bacteria; phylum Bdellovibrionota; class Bdellovibrionia; order Bdellovibrionales; family Bdellovibrionaceae; genus Pseudobdellovibrio. The sequence goes on along the minus strand of JAKFCY010000003.1, from coordinate 431,558 downwards.
TTCAGAGCCGCGGGGCTTCCCTTTAAATCGAAAAAATTGAGTCGAGAGCTTCTTGACGAAGGCCACTGAATTCGTTAGTTTGATTGCCAGTTGTTCAGAAGTAGCTCAGTTGGTAGAGCAAGCGGCTGTTAACCGCTTGGTCGCAGGTTCGAGTCCTGCCTTCTGAGCCATTTTATTTTGGTTCGAACAATCTTAAAACCCTTGGAGCAATCCGAGGGTTTTTTTTTACAACAAACCTGGCTATATATCTAAACTAAATACCTTGAGTTTCTGAAGAAAAATACCGATCAGTTAGAGGAAGAAATACGAGGATTTTTCAACACAAGGAGTTGCCTATTGAAGCCAGAATCTCCCCTCAAGGGAAGAAACGTCCTCGTTGTAGACGATGATTTTGACCTAAGACAAGCCATGATTTTTGACCTTAAACGACGTGGATGTATAATCTTCGAAGCTGCGTGTGGTTCTGATGCGGTTGAAATCGTAAAAGCAAATCCAATAGAGATTGTTATATCAGATGTACGTATGCCCAATGGCAACGGAGTAGATATGCTTAAAGAGATCAAAAAAATAAAGCCTAATGTGCCCATAGTCGTGCTTGCAACGGGGTTTGCCGACCTTAGTGAACTCGAAGCTTTGAACATGGGTGCTCATGCGCTTATTGAGAAGCCTATTAACAGACAAAAAATGTTAGGGCTTCTTGAAAGTTCGTGCGAACTGCTACTTCAGGCGACATGATCCGAAGCTGCACGCCGAGGTAATGTAATGATTATTTCGGTATTGGCAGAATTGCCGTTAATCTGAATACTTCCGCCGTGGCTTTCAATAATTCCACGCGATATGCTAAGCCCAAGGCCGGTGCCTTTGCCGATTTCTTTTGTCGTGAAAAACGGCTGCATCATTTTATCTCGGATTTCTTTAGGTATGCCATGACCACAGTCGCTGACACTAAGAAGAATCACATCTGCTTGCTCAACAAGTTCAACCTTAACCCATTTGTCTGAAAAACCTTGAATAGCGTCATAAGAGTTATTCAATAAGTTCAACAGCACTTGCGAGATTTCTACCGAACGACATAGAATTTCTACATCTTGCTTATGAATATATTCTAGCTGAACACCATGATTATTAAAGCGTTCACGACATAGACTAAATGTTTCATCAACTATTTTTGAAACTGAATATAAGCTAATGGGATCTTTGCGCCCATCGCGGGCAAAAGAACGTAAGCCATTGATAATTTTAGCAATCCTTTTTACCGTATCATCGATAGCGCGCAGTGCATTTGCTAATAATTCTTTATCCAGCTCGTCTTCTTCTAAGTTTTCCAGCACTTGCTCAGTTCGCATTTGAATAACGGCTAATGGTGTATTGATTTCATGCGCTACGCCACCGGCCATTTCACCCAAGGCCGACATTTTTGCCGTTAACGCTAACGTTTGCTGCTGTTCAACAATTGTTTGTTGCGAAACTAATAGCTCTTCTGTGCGGGCGCGGACGCGCTCTTCTAAATGTGTATTTGCATGATGTAGTGCTCGGGCCACTTGCCAAATCTTGATCACATTGAAAATAACAAAAACAATCAACGTTAAACAAAGTGCCAATAATAAATTTTGAAAAAATAAAATTTGTTTTTGCTCTTTTTGAAACTCTTCGAAATAAGAATAGCTTAATTTTTCAAAAATCTGGCGCGTTGGCGCTTCAACGATTTCCTGTGTTGCGCGATCGCGGCGTGGTTTAATATCGATCAGCTTGATAGCATGATCTGAAATAATGTTTTGCGAAAAATTTCGCGATAAAAAATAGTCTTTGCGCGATGTGGCCAACGCTTTGGTGTTTTCATCCGAAAGTAAACTATAGGTCAAAGCAATATAAGTTAGTTGTCTTCTAAATTTTTCGGCATCTGGTAACTGAATAAAAAGATTCTGGCTTTGCCATTGAATCGCTTGCCCGTGTAAAAAAAGCAGCGAATTTCTATAAACTGAATTAATTGACTTAAAATCTTCAATTGCCAGAATCTTAGCATTTACAGCCTGACAATACTCTTTAAAATACATTTGAAAATTTGATCCCTCTATCGGATGCGCGTTGGCTATTGCATTGCCGGGCGCACAGAATTCTTCTAAGTTCTCTTTTTCTTTGGCAATAGAGTCATAATCTTGAAGCATAAAATTTTGAATGCGCAAGATGTCTTGATTAATTTCAACTTCACTTTGCTTTGTTGCATTTAAAAGATCGACAATTTCCTGGTGGTTCTGCCCGAGAGTGCCTCGCGAATGAAAGTAAACATAGCCCAGACCCGCAAGACTTAATAGACTACTCATGAAAAGTGCTAAGTATCTTTTCATTTACTGGTTTCCTTTAATATGGCCGGCGATTCTCCGGTTAAGGTTTTTAAAAAAGCCACGATCGCATCCACATCTTCTTTTGAAAGTGTTTGTCCTAATTGATAACGACCCATAATTAACACAGCCTCATTAAGTGTTTTAGCATAACCATCATGAAAATACGGCGATGTCAGTTCGACGTTTCTAAGACTTGGTACGCGAAAAACGTATTTATCCTGTTCACGCTTCGTAACATTAAAACGCCCAAGGTCATGTTCATTAACCGGTATATTTTTGCGGTTTTTGAAGTAGTCTCCCATGATTCCCATAGTTTGAAACATGTTGCCTCCAATATTTTGCCCTTGATGGCAGGCGATACACCCCAAAGATTTAAAGCGGCTGTATCCAAGAATTTCTTTTGCTGTTAACGCTTTGGCATCGCCAGCCAGATACTTATCAAACTTAGAGTTTGGAGTTATTAATGCTCGTTCGAAACTGGCAATCGCATCTTTGATGTTTTTTTCTGTAACACCATCACGGTATTGCGCAGAAAAACGGGCTTTGTATTTAGTGTCTTGCTTAATTTTTTCTACAACTTGCGCCCATGTCGTACCCATTTCTTTCGGATGTTGAATCGGGCCATCCATCTGGTCTTCCAGAGTTGTAGCACGACCATCCCAAAACTGAACAAAATTTAAGCCGCTGTTAAAAACTGTCGGAGAATTAACGTCACCGATTGCGCCATTAATACCAATCGAGCGATTCAGGTTATCAACACCGCCACGAAATAGATTATGGCAACTGGCGCAAGAAATAGTGTTGTCTGCTGAGAGCTTTTTTTCCTGAAATAATTCGAGGCCCAATCTAATTTTCTCCTCTGAAACTTGCGCAAATGGGGCGCGGATTGGTTTTATCGGTTCATCTTTAAAATTTTCTGCATATAGGCCTTGAGAAATGCAAAAAACCAAGAAAATTAAATGTTTTTTCATACTTGAAAGTATAAATAAAAACACACTTGTTCGATACTTCTGAATTTAAAACACTCTCTAAGTCGAGAGCGCTATGCAACAGGCCTAGCGAATCGCTTTTAATTAGAGAATACTTATTCAGAGGTTGTTGTATGTTAAAAAAGATTTTGATTGTTGAAGATGATAATTTTTTTCGCGAGGCCCTGCGCGATTTATTAAAGAAAAAATTTACTGTTTTAGAATCACCCAATGGTAAATCTGCAAAAGAAATCCTTTCTATGCAAACTGTTGACGTGGTTCTGACCGACATTCAGATGCCGGGATTGACCGGTTTAGAGCTCTTAGAGTGGGCGCGACAGTATAAGCCTGAAGTTCCATTCATTATTATGACCGGTTTTTCTATGGTGCTTGAAACTAAATCTGCATTTGATTTAGGGGCTAAAGGTTTTATTGCTAAACCTTTTAAAAACCAGGAGTTGTTGACTCTTGTTGATTCGGTTTTAGGAATTATACCAGAACCCAAACAATTTGCCGTGGAAGAAATCGCTAAAGAATTCTGTAAAGTTTCAATTGAAGAGTTTGTCGCAAAACCAAAAATTGATTTTGATGTTTACATTAAGCTATCAGAAACCAAATATATTAAAATTGCTCATCAGGGTGAAGAAATCCCCAAAGAAAAGGTAAGTCATTACAAAGAAAAAGGCGTAAAACATCTTTTTATTCGTAAAGAAGATTTCAGCAAGCTGGTTCAATTTAATTTAGGCTTGGCAAATATTATTAAAAACCGCTCTGATATTTCAATCCAGAAAAAATTAAATTTTTTGAAATACACCGGCGAAATTTTATTAGAAAGAACATTTGTTGATGGTCTTGATAAAAGTAGCTTGCAAGAGGCTAAAACTTTTACCGAAATCACTTTAGATGCCATTACCGAATCGCCGGAAAGCTTTGATTTATTGAATTTACTAAATTCACATTCTGATCACGTTTATGCTCACTCCTTAGGGGTAGCCATGTATTCAGTCATGATTGCCAAACAATTGGGTTTTGAATCTAACGCCGCGCTGGCAAAAATAACTATGGCTGGCCTATTTCATGATATTGGAAAAAAAGAAATCGATCGCGAAATTTTAGATAAACCCCGCCATCTGGTGTCTAGAGAAGAGCGACAAATGATTGAAAGCCATGCTATGCGTGGGCAAGAAATTTTAAATGCATTGCCTAATGTTTCTTCGGATGTGGTTCAAATGGTCTCTGAACATCATGAAGATTTAGAAGGTTTAGGATATCCTTTAAGAAAAGAAAAATTGGCTTTGCATCCGATGTCAAAAATTTTACAATGTGCGAATATCTTTATCGAAAATGCTTTAGCTGGCTCTAATGGTCCCGGAAAATCCGCTTTGATCGTTATCGCCCATATGGAAAAAATTTACGATCGCCGCGTTGATCGTCACTGTTTAGCCGCACTAAAGGTTTTATTTAAAGACGCGAAAATCTAATATTTCGATTTTGGTTGTGTCGTTCCTGAAGCTGTCACTGGCAGACGCGGAAACTTATCCGTTTGCAACGCTTTGCCGCGTGCACGCGAACCCATGTAACTATGTGGCCCTGATGGATCTGTTTGACCTTTTCTTTCGCCGATACCTTCTGCAGATGTATTCGGCGTCGTTGGCTTTTTGCCAATGCTTCCAGGTAAACTTTCGCTCGTCGTCTTCAGATCTGAATCGGTTTTAGTTGTAGAATCTTCCATAATAGCTGCAGCTGAAACAGCAGGCCTGCTACCAGTAGTCGGTTGTGCAAAAAGCTCGGCAGCAATCGTTATTGCTGCTGCTAGTAAAATAATTTGAATTGTCATGTATTGCCTCTTTGTTAGTTTTCTTTTTCAAAGAAGCAAATTGCTGACCATCTAAAAGTGATATTTTAATCCAAGGCCCGCATTAAATTCTAATTCAGTTTCAGGAACTACGGCAATAATCGGCACGATCTCTATATGAAAACTAAAATTCTGTGCTTTTGCCGGACGCCAGTCTAAACCTAGCGGAAAACGCACACCGAATCCAACGTCGCCGTCGTTTTCTCCGTAATAACCATTTTTATGATTATGATAGTGGTCATCATTCGTAATAACGATCATTCCACCGATACCATAAAACAAACCAACATCATTTAATTGTGGGCTACGTAATGGAGCGTGTGTTTCTATTAAATAGTCTCCATATATATGTGTCGCATGATTATATGAAAACGAAATCCCGGCTTCGACTGCTGCAGGACCGCCAAGACCATGAGTAAAGTGAATATATGTTGGGCCACCTATTGTTATACCGACGGCGTTTTGTGCAAACGCTTTTGGTAAGCAGACTAGGGTGGCACCTAAAGAAAGGGCAATATACAACATGCGTAAAACCATTGTGAAAACCTCCGTATTGTTTCCTGTAAGTTACTGCTTTTATTAATCTTATATACTTTCATTTCAAAGATATAATTTCTAACCCTATAATCTTAAATTAAGAAGAAGTTTTAAATTACTGTGTAGCAGTTCGACAATTTTGCCCCAAAGGTCCTGTTCGTTATAAGGACTGCCTTATGAGATATAGATTATATCTATGTTATAAGCATTAATATAGATTTTATGTATTTGTGCTGGCAGTATTAACTTAATAAGATTTATTCGGTTTTATAAACAACCAATAACAAACACAAAAGGGGGCCCTCGTGGCAGCTACATTAATTAATACAAAAGTAACGGACTTCAAAGTTCAAGCTTACCATAACAACAGTTTCAAAACTGTAACTAGCAATGACCTTAACGGTAAATGGTCAGTTTTCTTTTTCTATCCAGCAGACTTCACATTTGTTTGCCCAACAGAGTTAGGCGACATGGCTGATAAATATTCTGAGTTTCAAAAACTTGGCGTTGAAGTTTACTCTGTATCTACAGACACTCACTTCACACACAAAGCTTGGCATGACGCTTCTGAAACAATCAAAAAAATTAAATACCCAATGTTAGCTGATCCAACGGGTCACTTATCTCGCGCATTCGGTGTTTACATTGAAGACGCTGGTATGGCTTACCGTGGCACTTTCTTAGTTAATCCAGAAGGCCACATTAAATTAGCTGAAGTTAACGATAATGGTATCGGCCGTAACGCTGATGAATTACTTCGCAAAGTGCAAGCCGCTCAATTCGTAGCAGCTCACCCGAATGAAGTTTGCCCAGCTAAATGGACTCCAGGAGCTAAAACTTTAAAACCAGGTTTAGACCTAGTTGGTAAAATCTAGTTTTTACTTTAGGTAGGCCGTCCCTTTTTCGGGAGCACTGCTTCCCAAAAAGTAACGGCCTTACTTTTTTTCTTTCTCTTCTCGTTCTCTCAAGGAGGTCTTATGTTAGATTCCGATTTAAAAGAACAGCTCAAAAGTGTCTTTGCAAATTTAGAAAATCAAATTGATCTAGTTTACGAACAAAGCACAAATGCCAATCAAAATGAACTTGTTGAAATGTTAACTGGCGTAGCTGAAACCAATGATAAAATTTCTGCGAAGTTTGATCCTGCTTCTGCAGCCGCTGATGTTCCACCGCGATTTACAATTCATAAAAACGGAAAATCCACGGGCGTATTTTTTACTGGTATTCCCGGAGGCCATGAATTTACCTCTTTAATTTTAGCAATATTAAACGCAGACGGAAAAGGCAAACTTCCTGATACGATGATTTTACAACGTATTAAATCTTTACGCGGACCAATTCGTATAAGAACGTTTATGTCTTTGGATTGTGAAAACTGTCCTGTCGTCGTACAAGCCTTAAACTTGATGGCTATTATTCATGATGATTTTCAACATGAAACTATCGACGGCGCTTACGCCCAAGATGAAATTGCAAGCCTTGGCGTTCAAGGTGTGCCGAGTGTTGTTGTTGATGGCAAAATGATTCATTCAGGCCGCGCAAATTTTGCCGAACTTTTAAAAACATTAGAAGAAACTTTTGGTCTTGATGAATCTAGCGCCAAAATTTCTGGTGCTGATGCAAATCTTGGTGATTACGATGTCGTTGTGATCGGGGGCGGCCCAGCGGGAGCATCTGCTGCAATCTACAGTGTTCGCAAAGGTTTAAAAACTGCCCTTATCGCAGAACGCTTCGGCGGACAAGTGCAAGACACGAAGGGTATCGAAAATTTAATTTCTGTTGTTTACACCGAAGGCCCACAATTAGCGGCTCAGTTAAACCAACACGTTTTAAGTTACCCGGTAAAACTTTTAGAACATCGTCGTGTTGCTAAAATTGATAAAGCTGAAAATGTAATTCATTTAGAAAGCGGCGAATTTTTAAAAGCTGGTTCGATTATTATTTCAACGGGTGCCAAATGGCGCGAATTAAATATTCCTGGCGAAAAAGAATATCTTGGTCGTGGTGTAGCTTTTTGCCCGCACTGTGATGGTCCTTTTTACAAAGGTAAAAAAATCGCAGTTATCGGTGGCGGAAACTCAGGCGTAGAAGCGGCGATTGATTTAGCAGGTATCGTTAGCGAAGTGGTGTTGTTTGAATATAACGACACATTAAAAGCAGATGCTGTCTTGGTTGAAAAACTTAAGTCTTTACCTAATGCTAAAATTATAACTTCGGCAAAAACTACCGAAGTTATCGGCAATGGCCAACAAGTTACTGCTTTACAATATTTAGATCGCAACACCAACACTGTTGAATCTGAAACTTTAGAAGGCGTGTTCGTACAAATTGGATTATTACCTAATAGTCAATTCGCTAAAGATATCGTTGAGACTAACAAGTTCGGCGAAATTGTTGTAGACAGTAAAGGTCGCACTTCTGCTAAAAACATTTATGCGGCTGGCGATGTTACAACTACGCCATTTAAGCAAATCGTGATCGCGATGGGTGAGGGCGCAAAAGCTGCACTGACCGCATTCGAAGATCGCATGTACGAAGGAGTTTAATATTTATCACGGCGAACGCTTTAACAGCATTTCTCATTTAATTGGTTTGTTACTCGCAGTCGCCGGTGCTTCTGTCTTGATTACCTTAGCTACAGTTCAAGGTGATTCTGTTAAAATAGTCGGCACTGTTATTTATGGCGCTATGTTAATCATGTTGTATGGTGTTTCGACTTTGTACCACAGCATTCCGGGTCCTAAACCTAAAGCTATCTTACAAAAATTAGATCACATCTCGATTTACTTATTTATCGCAGGCTCTTACACGCCTTTCACTCTCGTGGCATTAAAAGGCGTTGTCGGATGGTGGATCTTTGGAATCATCTGGAGCTTCGCCGCTGTCGGAATTATGTGTGAATTCACCATCGCTAAAAAAACCAGAATCCCATCTTTATTCATCTATTTAATCATGGGTTGGTTAATTGTTTTTGCTATTAAGGATTTAATGTTAGCAATGCCCACGCCCGGTGTAGCTTTGTTGGCCATTGGCGGAATGTTTTATACCGTCGGCGTTTTCTTTTTTGTACTTGATGAAAAATTTAAACACTTCCACGGCATCTGGCATTTATTCGTGATGGGCGGAAGTATTTTTCAATACTTCAGTATCGCGCTTTATTTGGTTTGATTCACTTCTGCTAAATCTCACGACTTTTTGGTGTCTTTAGTTTCTACAATTTCTAAACCACTTAAACTTAATGCTGGCAGAGTTGATAAGATTCTTGTAAAAGTCGGCCATTCGTCCGTCGAGTTTTCAACAACAGCTTTAATTTTAAAATTCATATCTGGATACATATTTTGAAGTAATAGGTACCATGCCACCATAGCTTCATCAAAAGGTCGCTCGACTTTTCTCATATAGACATGGTCTTTTTGTATCTTCCAAAAATGTAAATTTTGAATTTTGTCATTTGGAATGTACATCTCGCCAAGTTTGGGCAAAATATACGGCTGGTTTGCTTTTCCATTAAAAGATGTTGTTTCAATTTGCGTTTTTTCTTCTTTTCTTGCCGCTTCACTTTTAAAAGAAAATCGAATAACTTTTGCTAGCGATACTCCTTTTAGTTCACCCTTGTCTGTATGATAGTCGACAAAAATTCCTGAATATAGTGAGTCTTGCGTATCTAAAATATCTATTATTAAAACTTCTTTTTCTTCTTCAAATATTGTTAGTTTGGCCATGTAATTTAATACTGTGTCCGATACAAATCGCCCAACATTGTATTGAAATTTCGTCCACAATTTTTGCGGCAACAAATCTACGTTTACATACGCGCAGTAAGTATTCCAATATTTTTTCGATTTCCAAAAAATAAAAGTAGACGCACTAATAGGCAAAATAAGTGTAATGATGCCAAAAATAAAGAGAGCTTTAATATCTTGGTGGAGAGAGCGAAATAAATAATAGAAAATATCATCTGCAATAAAAGCAACAGTGTCTGGATAAATTAATTTAAATAGAAAATATAAGGGGATTGAGTTAATTAGCAAAGTTAGGCTAGTTCCAACAGTAATCAAATATGATTCGCCAATTCTAATTGCGTGTTTTGGAAAAAAATATCTAAAGGATATTGCAGATCCAACTACTGGTAATACAAAAAATGTTAATATTATAACTGAAGCTGTAACTAACACTCGCTCATTGTGCTAGCTAACCAAGTGTCAAATCAACGTTTTTTGTCGATCTCTTGGTGTTTTAAAATTAGTGATTTAATTTCTTCGATTGTTAATGTTTTTTCGAAATTTTCAATTTTTTGTTCTCTGCCAAATTGAGGAATAATAACTCTTTTGCCAAGATTAAAGGTCGAGCCCTCATTTAAATTTGAATCATCTTTTTCAATTTCGCGTGCGTCGGAAGCTAACATAGATGCTCTTTTACCCATTTTTGCCTCCTTATTCAATGATATCATTTGCAAATCAAATGCTTACATCGAAAGTGTCATTGTCTCAAAATCATGTACCTTAGCCCTAATGCGCAGGACTTATGACCTTATTGCTATTTTATATAGTTTTATATAAATTTATATAGTTTTATATAAATTATGCCGATATGCATTGCATGTTTAAACTCTATCCTGGGGCTATTTTAACAGATGAGAAGGGCAATAAATTCGTTGCCGTTCCACTATTGCCCAAATCGGAATTTCAGAGCTCAAGGCTTGCTCCCGATCAGATTAAAACATTGAGAAAACATCGTGGCTGGACACAGAGTGATTTAGCTCAACATTCAGGTCTTACTCAAGCCACCATTTCAAATATCGAAAAAGGCAAAGAAAAACCTAATCCCTCAACTTGTATAGCAATAGAGGCAGCTTTATTTAAATAACTTATTGATTTACTTCAGCTAGAAACTCTTTAGCCGCAATAAACGATCGTTTGTCGGCTAACTCATTGTAAGCAGCGCCTTTGGAAATATCATTGCCAACCTTTTTGTCAGTAAACGCATGCACAGCATTCGCATAAGCTGTGAATTGATAATCAACTTTTGCCGCATCCATTTCTTTTTGAAATTGCGCCACTTCAGCAGCTGGTACATTTGGATCAATCGCGCCATGCAGTACTAAAACTTTGGCTTTAATATTTTTTGCATCTTCTGGATTATCAGAACTTAAGCCACCATGAAAGCTAACAATTCCTTTCAGTGGTAAACCCATGCGTCCACCTTCAAGTGCTGCCGTTCCACCAAAGCAATAACCCGTTGCCGAAATTTTTTCGCTGTCGACAAACTTAGACTTAGCTAATTCATCAAATGCAGCTTTCACGCGCGAACGCATAAGCTTACGATCAGATTTATACTTGCCGGCTTGAGCGCTAGCTTCTTTGTTATCTTTGGGACGAACGCCTTTACCATAAATATCCGCCACAAATGCGATATAACCCATTTCAGCCAATTGTTCGGCCCGCATTTGCACATACGGGCCAACGCCCATCCAGTCGTGGACGACAACTACGCCTGGTGCTTTTTTGTTTTTAAGTTTGGCTTGGTCTGCGACTAACATTCCCTCAAGAACTGTGTCTCCGTCTTTATACTCAATTTTTTCCACAGTCACTTTTGCTTGCGCGATTAAAGTAAAAAACAGCGTGACCACTAGATATAGATGTTTCATAAATTTCCTCCGAAAATATTTTGCTCTAATTTTTCTACGATCGGGTAGTGATGAAATCGCAATGACGCTAATTTACGGATTTTAGACATAAAAAAACCCAAGGCTTTTAGACCTTGGGTTTTGAATTTTAAGTAGAACAATGTATTCCCGAAGGATTACATCATGCCACCCATACCACCCATACCGTGGTCGCCACCTGGCATACCGCCAGCTGTTTCTTTTTTCGGAGCGTCAGCAATCATAGTCTCAGTAGTTAACATCAATGATGCTACTGAAGCTGCGTTTGTTAATGCGCAACGAACAACTTTAACTGGATCAATAACGCCGTCTTTTAAAAGATCAGTGTATTCATCAGAGTATGCGTTGTAACCGTAGTTAGCAGATTTATCTAATAGAATGTTGTTCACAACGATAGCGCCATCAAGACCGCCGTTTGTAGCGATTTGACGAACAGGCTCTTCGCAAGCACGTTTGATGATGTTAGCACCGAAACGCTCCTCTTCAGAGAATTTAGCTTTAACGATTTGTTGAGAAGCACGTAATAAAGCAGTACCACCACCGGCTACGATACCTTCTTCAACAGCTGCGCGAGTTGCATTTAATGCATCTTCAACGCGGGCTTTTTTCTCTTTCATTTCAACTTCAGAACCGCCACCAACGTGGATAACTGCAACACCGCCAGCTAATTTAGCTAAGCGCTCTTTAAGTTTTTCTTTGTCGTAGTCAGAAGTAGTTTCTTCGATTTGAGCTTTGATTTGGTTAACACGAGCAGTGATGTCAGCTTTTTTACCGTTACCATCGATAACTGTAGTGTTGTCTTTATCAACAACGATGCGTTTTGCGATACCTAAGTGAGTCGCATTAGCTTGCTCAAGTTTCATTCCAAGGTCTTCAGAGATAACTTGTGCGTTTGTTAAGATAGCGATGTCTTCTAACATAGCTTTACGACGATCGCCAAAGCCCGGAGCTTTAACAGCACATACGTGAAGAGTTCCACGTAATTTATTAACTACTAAAGTAGCTAAGGCTTCGCCATCAACATCTTCAGCGATGATTAAAAGTGGACGACCTTGTTTGGCAACTGCTTCAAGAACGCCTAACATGTCTTTCATAGAAGAGATTTTTTTATCGTATACTAATACGTATGCGTTTTCTAAAACCGTTTCCATTTTTTCTGCGTTAGTTACGAAGTACGGAGATAAGTAACCACGGTCAAATTGCATACCTTCAACAGTTGTTACTTCTGTTTTAGCAGTTTTTGAATCTTCGATAGTGATAACACCTTCGCGACCAACTTTTTCCATAGCGTTAGCTAACATTGTACCGATTTCTTTATCGTTGTTAGCAGAGATCGCACCAACTTGTGCAACTTCGTTTGAACCTTTAACAGGTTTAGCCATGTTTTTTAATTCTTCAATGATAATACCAACAGCTTTGTCGATACCACGTTTGATAGACATTGGGTTGTGACCAGCAGAAACTAATTTAGCGCCTTCGCGGTAGATAGCTTGAGCTAATACAGTAGCAGTCGTTGTACCATCACCAGCTTCGTCATTAGTTTTAGAAGCAACTTCTTTAACCATTTGCGCGCCCATGTTTTCGAATTTGTTTTCTAATTCGATTTCTTTAGCAACAGTAACACCATCTTTAGTGATAAGTGGTGAACCAAAAGATTTGTCGATAACTACGTTACGACCTTTAGGTCCAAGAGTAACTTTAACAGCGTTTGCTAAAGTGTTAACACCTTTTAAGATGTGTGTTCTAGCGTCTTCAGAGAAAATTAAGATTTTGCTCATGTGTTTTTCCTTCGTTATATAAACTTACGTGTCTTCGACACGATAATAAAAAAATTTAATTACTGTACGATTCCAAGAACGTCTTCTTCGCGCATCATTAAGAATTCTGATCCGTCGAATTTGATTTCTGTGCCTGCGTATTTAGAGAATAAGATTTTATCGCCAACTTTTACTTCTAAAGGTAATACTTTACCGTCTTCAGTAATGCGACCTTTGCCCGCAGCTACGATTTCGCCACGTTGAGGTTTTTCTTTTGCTGAATCTGGAATAAATAATCCGCCAGCAGTTTTATCTTCTTCTGCAGTTCTTTTTACTAAAATTCTGTCATGTAATGGGCGTACGCCTAATTCTTTAGCCATGGATTGCCTCCGTTTATTGTTTAATCAAGAGGTAATATGTGTAGCCGTTTTACTCTGTCAAGGCTACCTGAAACGAGAAAATATTATATAGTCTGGTTTTGCCCTAATTTTAAGCCAAAAAGCGTTAAAAGCTAGATATTGGCCTTGGCCCACCAAAGTCTAAATATTTGCCCCGCTACGCAAAAAAATTGAAACAATAATAACCCAATGATCGAATGAAATTGTCGAAGCTTTAGGAAGAACAACAGAAAGTTGATCAACCTGAAACGCCCATGGATAGGGCGTTCTAGACACGCATGGAGGCGAAAATGAGTCGAGTAATTGAGGTGTTTTCTCAAGCAGCAAAGATGGATAAAGATGTTATCGAGACAGAACTTTTTGCAGCCATTCGCGCGCTTGAATTAGATCCAAGCACTATGACGGTTGAAGATTTACGTCAGTGTTTATTAATTTATATCGATGAAGTTTTTTACGGAACTTCTCCAGAACGCGTTCAATAATTTTTCTCTTAAAATTCATTTTCACAAATAGAAAAGTCGATCTTATTAGGATCGACTTTTTTATTTTCAGCTTTAAAATTAAATTTACTTCGTTGTTGTAAGATTTTTCTTTAAATCTGTAAGTGCCGCTTGCGTGCGTTTGTATTTTTGCGGGTAAGCTTCTGTAATTTTTAAAGTGCTGTCGATCAAAGCTACGGCTTCATCTTTTTTACCAAGCTCTTTTAAGATTTTAACTTTTGCTAAACTTAATTGCGGCTCGTTACCCTCTTTAAACTCTAAAGCCAAGTTCGCTTGTGCTAAGGCTTCTTCATGGCGTTTTTGTTTTGTTAAAAAGCTCGCGTAGCGTTGATAGTAAACGTAAGTTTTGGGATATGCTTTAATGAGTTGTTTTAATAATGGCTCTGCTTTTTCAGGCGTAGCTGCTTGGCCGTAATACCAAATTCCAGAAATCATTTGCCCCGGAAGTTTTGTCGAAAACTTTACTTTATCTACTACCGTTGAAAGCTCAGCTTGAGTTTTTTTCGTGTTTTCTTTGTCGTCAGTAATTTTGTAAAGACGGGCTGTCATGTCTAAAATTTCTGCTTTTTCAAAGTTTTCTGCATCACCTAAAGTTGATTTGGCGAATAAACCTTTTAAGTCTTTATTGTTTTTAATTTCAGCTAATTGAAACTGTAGTGCCTTGATCGCGTCTGTTTCAATTGGTCTTTCTTGTTCTTTTAGTTGCTCTAAGTAATCCAGCTTCCAGCGAGTTTGATCAAGAGTCGAAGAAGAGAGGGTAAAGCCTTTTTCTAAAGCTTGAAGATACGCCTTTTTAGATTCTGCTGAATCACCTAGGTCATCTTGAGCTAATGCAATTTCAGAAGATAGTTTGTAATTTAATTCTTTTGCGCCTTTTGCAAAAGAAAACCATTTAGCCGCGTCTTTCCACTGCATTTTGCTATAAGAATTGTACGCTAAAGTCGTTGATGCTTTTTCGTCACCAGCTTCGGCTTTTGCAGTTAATTGGCTGATTGATTGTGTTTCTTTAAGTGCTGCTTGCAATTCTTGAGCAAAAGATTTTACTGGTTGGTAATCTAGCCAACGTTTTAATTCTTCACCCTGTTCATTCACTAAAATCACCGTGGGAATTGCTTTAACGCCATACTGATCAGATATTTTTTCGTTTTCGACCAGATCAATGTTGATCTCAACCAAGTTGGCTTTTTTTAGTAACGCCTGAACTTGAGGTTTGTTCATTGTTTCTGATTTTAAACGAATGCAGGCCGGGCACCAGGGCGCTGAAAACTTTAAAAGCGTTAGTTTGTCGTATTTTTTTGCCGGAGCGTCTGAGGCCACTGCGCGATCATACGGAGCCGCATCAGTAGCTGCGCGCTTTGCCGTCAACTCAACAGTTTGATCGTGAGATTCACAAACAGTTTTTGCATCATCACAAACGTAGTAATTAAGTTTGGCTACTTTTGCTTTTTCTAAAACTTTAAAAGTAAATTTTTGTTCTGTTTTAATGAGTGGTTTATGTTTAGCTTCTAAATCATCAAACACAACACTTGCTGGAGCCTTATCGTTGAAATGATAGCCTTTTTTAACTGTTAAAACGATTTCGCTCGGAACTACTTCAGTAATTACTGCGCCATCTGTTTTTTTAGCGAAGGCTTGTATAGAAAAAATAAGACCTAAAATCACGAAAAGCTTAGTCATGGTAAACCCCTGTTCATTGGGGATCAATGTACCACCGCTGCTCTCGCGGGCACAAAATAAAAAGGGCCGACACTTTGCGGTGCCAGCCCTTTAGTGGTTCTTTATAGTTAAAAACTATTAAGCGCGTTCTACAGAGATTTGGATTGGAGCTTCCATTCCTTCGCTGTACTTGATAACTGCTTTATGAGTTCCTAATACTTTGATTTGCTCTTCAAGAACGATGTCTTTTCTGTCTACAGAAAAACCTAGTTTACCTAAGCCTTTAGAGATATCAGAAGTTGTAACAGTTCCGAAAAGTTTGTCGCCATCACCAGCGTTTAATTTAAAAGTAACAGTTGTACCTTTAATTTTTGCTAAGAACGCTAGGCGCTCTGTTGCTGCTTTTTTCTTTTTAGAATCAGCAACGCGTTTTAAGTGATTGTATTCGTTCACGCGAGTTTCAGTAGCTTCAACAGCTAATTTGCGTGGGAATAATAAATTTCTAGCAAAACCTGCAGAAACGTTAACTAGATCGCCAACTTTTCCTAAGTCTTTAACGTCTTTTTGTAAAATTACTTTCATTGTAAAATCCTTTTACGTGCCTTCGGCACGGCTTATTAAGCTACTTTAATCTTTTTTCTCATGTGACGGCGAAAATCCACCCAGTAATCGGCAAATCCTAAAATTGTAACGACTGGTAGCGCCCATGTGATGATTAAAAGATAAAGTAACACTTTTGTTATTCTGCCTAATCTGAAAATTCGTGTAGCAAATTCGAAAACCGAAATCCCTTGAAAGAAAAAGCTCACAATGCTGATAACCGCGAAGTTAATGGCGATCACTTGAAGAAATTTAAATGGTGTTTCTACTGCTGAAAATAAAAATGCAAATAACGATAACCAAATAAACATATCGGGTAATCGAAATTCTAACCATTTAAGCCCTGAAGCCAGTCGTTCACGTTTAATGTGAAAAACTTTGAAGATTTGTGCTTCAAATACAAGTGAAACAGCTAACGAGCTGATCAATGCAGAAGCCAGTAATCCCGGCATAAACATCATTACGGCTTTGTTTTCGAAATTTTCATCGGGTAAAACCTGTTTTAATGAAACCATGAGCGGATCGATTACCTCTTTGTATAACTGATGATCAACAGACCATTTCGTAATTGAGAGAAATGCGATTACTCCAAACAACATGCCGGCAAAAACCGACAATGCGCCTGATTTTTTCCACGTGATGCCCTTTTTTTCCAATTCACTGTAAAGGCCTAAAGTCATCCAAACTGCCCCTACATAAATTGCGACCAGGTTCATCTTCAGAAAAAATAATGAAGTCACAAAAACTAATCCAACCAACCAAAAAATTTTGGATTTAGTTGCTGCTAGCACACGAATAAACGGAGCACTCATGATTGAAAAAATAATGCTCATAGCAGCAGAAACTGCCGCTAGTAAGAAATATTTTTTATTGTCTGAGGCTTGTTGTGGCAGCATTCGTTATCTATTCTTCGTCTTGTCTTTCCATGCGAGCTTGTTGGGCTGCTTGGCGACGAAGTTGTGCTTTTGCTTCACGTTCTTTTTCTTTTGCAGCTGACTCAGCTAAGCCTTTTTTGAAAGCTTCTAAGTGTTTTGCAGTAGAAGTGCGTTCGTCTAAGCGTGTATGCATAAAGCGTAAAACTTTATCATTGATACGCATAGTACGTTCAATCTCCATAACCGCTTGTGGATTAGCTTCGAAAACTGAGTGAAAGAACACAGCTTTACGAATTTTTCCAATCGGTGTAGCTAAGTTTCTTTTGCCCCAAGTTTCTACTGAGTGCACAGAGCCTTTAAAGCTAGTGATTGTTGTTTTGTTTTTGTTGAAAAGAGCTTTTTGCTCTTCTAAGTTTGCGTCTGGGTGCATGAGGATAACAACCTCATACGGACGCTTAAGGTCTGTCTTAAGATCCATGGATATTCCTTCCGGTTAAAGCTCCACCGACTATCGGGGAGCAAGGATGACTTATAATGTTCAACTGGTTTAGCAGCTTCCGTAGACGTAGACAAGGCTTGATCTAGGCCCTAAGATAAATTTATGAAATTGGCATTGCAGGTGTTAGACGGACACCACAAAGGACAGATTATAACCATGCGCGAGAACTATATTTTCTCGTCTGGCTATTTCGGTGACCCTGAAATGGCGTCGGTGCATGCTGAAATCTATCTAGATCCAAATTTCTTATGGAAAATCAGAGCCTTAGACGGCAATAAAATTCGTGCCGGTTCATCTGAAGGGGTGTCGCTTAGCTTAATTAGTGGGCTGATTTTTCATATGGGACAGACAGGTTTTAAGGTGATCGAAAAGCCTAAATCTAGCTTTACCACCTGGGAAGAATCCTTAGTAGAATTTTTAGAATCTGACAGCTGGGAGCCTATTTTAACAGAGTTTTTCTTCTATTTATACCCTGTGCGCCTAACTTTCTTATCGGGTCCACAAACCGACGAATTCTACACGCTCAGTTATGGTCCAAGAACCATGGGTTTTAATAGCCTAGATTTAAACATAAAAGACCCCACCCAGCCCGGACAAATTGCCAAATTTTTTCAGGTCGGCGAAACAGCTTACATCGAAACTCTTTGCGGTGATAAGATACTTATCAATGGCAAAGCATTCACACAACATCCCATCGAAAGTGGAGATCGCGTAATGTTTGGAGCCAACGTAGTGGAGCTTTCGATTTTAAAATGAGTGCACAATTTATTGAGAAAAAAACTGGATACTATGAAGCCATGGATGGAACTCCGATTTATTACGAGGTTCATGGTAAAGGCGAACCTATCGTTTTTATTTACGGCATCGCTTGTTTAATGAATCACTGGCACCCACAAGTCGAATTTTTTTCGCGCACGCATCAGGTAATTTTGTTTGATATTCGCGGTCATCACAAAAGTGTGCCGGTAAGAAATCTTGATAACATGACTTTTGAACATTTAGCTTTTGATCTTAAAGGGTTAATTAATCATTTAGGTCATAAAAGTGCCCACGTAGTCGGCCACAGTTTTGGTGTTCCTTACCAGTTAAAATCTTTTGAGCAGTTTCCTGAAATTTTTAAAACTTTAACATTCATTAATGGTTTTGCCAGAAACCCATTGAAAAAACTTTTTGGTTTAGAGTTCGTAGAGCCACTTTTTCAATTTTTAAAAATTCAACACACCAAAGCCCCTGACCTATGGAATGCGCTATGGAGAGCCATGATTGATAATCCCGTCGCTTTTCAAGTGGCCGCATTATCTGGTGGCTTTAATATAAAACTTACGCAATTTAAAGATATCGAAATGTACGGGCGGGGAGTTTCAAGACTAGAACTTCCGTTATTTTTTAGATTGTTTGAACAATTGTTAAGTTTTGATGGCACAAGAATTTTACATTCAATCGACAAGCCGGCCTTGGTGATTGCCGGCGATCGCGATTTTTTAACTCCCCCAAGTTATCAAAAAGAATTGGTCGATCAAATTCACGGGGCAGAATATGTTTTAGTGCCTTACGGATCACACTGCTGTCAGTTGGATTTTCCAGAATTTTTAAATTTAAAACTTCGCGACTTTTTAAGTCGGCATCAGTAGCGTGCGGTTAAATCAAAAAAATATTTTTCTATTGGATGGAATCGGCGCGATTCTTAGTGCTTGTTTTACAGGTCTTATTCTTGTTCGTTATTCCTTGTTTCTTGGAATTAACGTATCGTTATTGCAAAGCTTGGCGATGTTGCCCGCTGTGTATGCCTTATATTCTTTAAGCTGTTATTTTTTCGTGTCTAAGATTCGACCGTGGATGTTGATGACGATCATTTCAGCCAATTTATTTTATTGTTTAATTTCGGCAGCCCTAATTTTGTTTCGCGAGCGTATAACTTCACTTGGCAAAACATTTTTAACTGCCGAAATTGTTATTATCCTATTGGTCGTTTATGTAGAGATTAAAGTCTTAAAACAGAAATAGGTCCTGTACAGATAATCTTTGAGTTCGAAATAATTTAATATTAACGCCCGAAGATTCTGATGGCGGATAAGGTTTGGTCATTAGGATGTTAGCTGTACCTGTGTTACCGCCAATTCCATAGTCGGCACAGCTTTGCGTAAATATCATTATTGAAACAAGAACGAGTTGTGTAATATGTTTTTTCATACTCTCAACCTGCTTCGTGCAAAAAAAAATTGCAAAGTTTTAGCTTTGCAATTTTTTTGAATTCGAATTTATCTGAATTTCGCTGGAAAAACTATTCGTAAATCCAGCAAACAAACTAATCAGATTAAATTACTATCTGTAAGCAGCTTTAGTGATTGTCCAACCAGATTTTTCAACAGATTTATCTGATTTAAATTCGATACGAGCTGATTCGCCAGTGATCGTCATTGAAAAAGATTCGTCTAATGAACCAGTTAATGTTTGAACTTTAGTTCCTTTTGAATCATAGATAGTTACGAAGTCATAACCAGATTCAACATTGAATTTTTCAAAGTAAACTGCAAATTCTTTCGCGCCCGGAACCGAAACTTCAAACACTTGGTTTGTATTTGGTTTGTACGGAGACTCAGATTTAAAATCCATAGAAACTGTTGCCCAGTTAGATGGATCATTTGCATCAGGTGGAGCTTGTGTGTTTGTTAAAGCACCGTAAGCATCAACCATACCGCCAGTTCTAGTTTTACCTTTCATAGAAGCTAAAGGTCTAACCGTAGCAACTAATCTAGCTTTTACTTCTGCAGCAGTTAAGTTCGGCTCGTTAGCCCATAATAAAGCTGCAACACCAGCAACGTGTGGAGTTGCCATTGAAGTTCCAGAATAAGATTTATACGAACCACCAGTCGTCGACATAACATTCACACCAGGAGCTCCTAAGTGAACTGTTTTTTTACCGAAGTTAGAAAAATCTGCTTTAGCACCACGATTGTCAATCGCTGCAACCGACATTACATTTGTTGCTTGGTAAGTTGATGGGTAAGTAGGTGAGTTATCATTATTGTTATATTCATTACCTGCTGCTGCGATAAAGATCGCGCCTGCTGCGTTTGAACGCTCGATAGCATCTAACAGAGTTTGCGAGAATCCGCCGCCGCCCCAAGAATTCGACATAACATGCGCACCCATTTTAGTTGCGTAGTCGATAGCTTTGATAGCATCAGCTAAAGAACCAGATCCGCCAGCATCTAAAAATTTAACTGACATCATGCGAACATTCCAGTTTACACCAGCAACGCCGATACCATTATTTGCGCGAGCTCCGATTGTACCAGCACAGTGTGAACCGTGACCTTGGTCATCTTTTGAATTACCAGAATTATTAATTGCATTGTAACCATAGATATCATCAACAACACCGTTGTTATCATCATCTACGCCAGCTGTTCCGTTTGCTTCAGCTTCATTTTGCCACATGTTATCAACTAAATCAGGGTGAGTGTGATCAATACCTGTATCGATGATGGCAATAATTTTTTCGCGAGTTCCTGTTTGGATTTCCCAAGCGCGCTCAGCATTGATATCGATTCCTGCAACACCAACTTGATTTTTTGGATCTGCCTGGCCAACGTTACCTAAACCCCAAGTTTGTAAATACATGGGATCAGTTGGAGCTTTGTTAATTTTGTAAATGAAATTTGGTTCAGCGATCTCAACCATTGGATTTTCATTTAATGATTTAATTGCCGAATCATTAGTTTGAAATACAGCTTTTTTAACTACGACAATGTCTTGTCCAGAAATCTTTTGAGTTACAAACCCATTTAGCTGTGTAGAAAGTGATTGCGTTGATAAGCGCATCATTCCTGGTTTTAATTTTACAACAAATTCGCCCGGTACAGACTCAGTTGTAAATTTTGCGTTTGCAGTGATAGCTAACATCATTGTCGCCGCTACTGCGCCTACTTTAGAAAAATTCTTTTTCATGGTGGTGTTTCCCCTTAACTTACGAAAAATATTAGCACGTGCTTGTTTACTAAACAGTCTAGTTGTTGGTTCCAGACTGAAACTGGCAAAACGGCTAGGGGAAAACTAGCATTTAATAAAATTTATTGTTACGCCTTTTTAGATTTTTTCGCGGGCGCTAAGTTTTCTTCGTCGACAAAATCAAAAGATAATTGTTTCGGAAATTGTACGATTTTATCGGGGTTTTCTTGGATAATTTTTTTCTCGGTCGGAGTCACAACATTGGCTCCTGTCGCGGCTTTGATAAGATGTTTCAAAAATGCTTCTTGCGTTGCAACCGGGGCATTTTGGTTGAATCCCATTTCTTTCAATAAATCGCTGGCTTTTTTCATTTGCACCCTACCTATGATTCTCTTCGTCAGAATAGGTCCAGGAATGTAGACTTTTGTCAGGGTGCAAATCATCGCTGTGTTTAGTTCTTCCTGAACTAACGTACGTAAGTGAGACGAATGACGCGATTTTTAAAGGTTAGTGCATTTAAAAATAAATTTAAATCTGTGTAACAAGTTGCGGCTGTGGCTGTCGTGTCATTAGTGAGCTGTCTCAAAATGGTACATTCACCTCAGCGATATGCGATTCAAAATTGCGGGGCTTTTTGCACTCTCTCTATATATGAAAAATTTATTTAAATTTTATATCGTCGCTACTAGCTTCATTTCACTTTCGGCTTTCGCCAGTCAAATCGGGGCTTACCAAGTTAAAGGTTGCAGTTTAATTGTTCCAAACACCACACCTGACGAAATCACTGAAGCCTTAATGACTAAGGGCTACCACCCGATGAACGTTATTGATGTAGTTACTCATGAAACCAAAAAAGATTTTTCTGGTTCTTTTGAAATGCGCGCCACACAAGCTTTACAAGACTCTACGCTACTTTCTGGGTTTCCATATCTAGAAA
Source organism: Bdellovibrio sp. (assembly GCA_036676395.1). Taxonomy (GTDB): domain Bacteria; phylum Bdellovibrionota; class Bdellovibrionia; order Bdellovibrionales; family Bdellovibrionaceae; genus Pseudobdellovibrio. Next base: position 409,018 of record JAKFCY010000003.1, on the reverse strand, counting down.
TTAAACAAGAGATTTTACGCGGGAGTTCGTTTTCTAATTTATCAGTTGGGGTTGCTGGCGTTAAGGTTATGCAAAAATACAATTCAAGCAAAACGGTTTTGCCCTTAGAAAAAGATGTAGTTCTGAAATTTTCTGCTGATGAATTGCCGACTTGTATAGAAAACTAAATACGATCAGTACGATTTAAAACAAAACTTCCGATAAGTTTTGTTGTGCCGTTTGGAAGGCGTTCATAGAAATTTCCGGCAATTTTATCGGCGGATTCAATTTTATAAATCTGTAAAAATCTTCCACCCATGCTAACCATATTTCCTTGATAACCCGTCGGCGTATATCCCCAAGTGGCGCCATTGAAAGTAGACGTAGATTCGGATTTGCCACCACGATAAAATTGCACTTCACCAGAAACATTATTGGCTTTTTCTGCATGCGGACCAATCGTCATAACCAATGAACCATAATTTGAACCATCAACGGCAGCTACACGGCCGCGAAATGTTCCATAGTATTTTTGTAAATCTGAAAATGGCGTTTCAGGAGCTGCGACCAAGAAAGCATCTATATTAGTTAACTTTACTTTTTCAAGATTTTTTAAAATTTCTGAATTTGAGTGGCTGTTAACAAGAGTCCATTCTGTAGATTTAAATCGCCCTGGCGCTGCTTGAGAAAACTTAGGTGCTTTAGGAGCTTCTTCGACTTCTTCAGGCAATGTCTTAGAAACAGAAACTTGAGCTGGGGTTTGGGGCGTTTTTATAGCCGCAGATTGCCCTGATTGAGCCGCACAAATTAAGAGTTGTGTTTTACCTGCATCTAAGTCTTTTTGCTGTTGTTCTGAAATGCGCAGACCAAGATCGACTAAAAACAAAGTCATCATTTTACCGTAAACTTCGTCGGCTTTTTTTAAATCTGCGCTATCTAGTAAGCTTTGAAACTTATCTTTCATAAGTTTTAGCTCTTCTTCAGCGCGTGCGTTTTCGGCCTGACTGCTTTTGTTGTCTTTAAATTCTTTAGACTCTAAGATCGATTGTTCGCCGTAGCTGCGGCCAAATACAAAGGCCACAACTACTGTAATTAAAACTAAAAAGATCTTAATAAAGTCTTTCACTAGCCGTCGCCGCCACCAGAATGTTCTTCTTGTTTTGTGATCGTAGCTTTTAATAATTCGCGATTCATTGTCGCGATATTGATTAATGAAATGTCTTTCGGACAAGCTGCAGAACATGATCCTGTTGTAGAACAAGCTCCGAAACCTTCTGCATCCATTTGCGCCGTCATATCTAGCGCACGTTGTGCGCGTTCAACTTTGCCTTGCGGCAATAAAGCCATATGTTGGATTTTTGCAGAAGTGAATAGGGCGGCAGAAGCATTTTTACAAGAAGCAACACACGCACCACAACCGATGCAAGTTGCAGAAGCCATAGCTTCATCAGCATCTGGTTTTGGAATTAAAATGTTATTTGCATCGCGAGCATTACCCGTGTTTACAGAAATGTAGCCGCCAGATTTAATAATGCGGTCAAAAGCTGATCGGTCAGCAACCAAATCTTTTAGAATTGGAAAAGCGGCTGCTCTCCATGGTTCTAGCACCAATGTTTCGCCGTCTTTGAATGAGCGCATGTGCAATTGGCACACGGTTGTTGATTTTTGTGGGCCATGCGCATTGCCGTTAATCATGAAACCGCAGCTTCCACAAATACCTTCGCGGCAGTCATGGTCGAATAAAATCGGTTCTTCGTTTTTATTGATGAGCTCTTCATTGACAGCATCAAGCATTTCTAAAAATGAAGCGTCTGGAGATACATTTTTTGCTTCGTAATTTTTAAATTCGCCTTTAGAGCTACTGTTTTTTTGGCGCCAAACTTTTAATTTTAAATTGATAGTTGGTTTTGCAATTCCCATATAATCCTCAACCTATTTATACGAACGTGTCGCTAAATGGACGTTGTCGAAAGTTAATTCTTCTTGGTGACGATTCTGCGCCTTGTCTGCAGAGCCATTCCATTCCCAAGCAGCTGCGTGACAGAATTTTTCATCGTCACGTTTTGCTTCGCCATCAACCTGATATTCAGATCTAAAGTGACCGCCGCAAGATTCTTCACGAGTTAGGGCATCACGACACATTAATTCACCAAGCTCGATGAAGTCTGCTACGCGGCCTGCTTTTTCTAATTCATTATTAATGCCTTTGACTTCGCCAGGAACATTAACATTTGAATGAAATTCTTTACGTAAGTTTTGGATTTTAGAAATGGCTTCTGTAAGGCCCGCTTTATCGCGAGCCATGCCGCATTTTTCCCACATGATGTGGCCAAGTTCTTTGTGAAGAGATTCAACTGATCTTGAACCTTTAACGCTTAAGAATTTGTTCAATTCATTTTGTGTTTCATTCGCCGCGTGTTTGAACGCATCATTCGTTGTCGTCACTTTTTCTAATTTAGCATTGGCAATATAATTACCGATTGTATGTGGTAATACAAAATAACCATCTGCTAAACCTTGCATTAGTGCGGAAGCACCCAGTCGATTTGCACCGTGATCAGAGAAGTTCGCTTCACCAGCTACGAATAAGCCAGGAATTGTTGATTCAAGATTGTAATCTACCCATAATCCGCCCATTGTATAATGCGGAGCTGGAAAGATTCTCATCGGTTGTTTGTATGGATTTTCGCCAGTGATTTTATCGTACATCTGGAAAAGATTTCCGTAGCGCTCAGCTACTTTGTCTTCACCTAAACGCTTAATACTGTCTTTAAAATCTAAGAAAACTGATTTTTCACCTAAAGCACCGTGACCTTCATCAACCCGGTATTTAGCCTGGCGCGAAGCTACGTCACGCGGAGCTAAATTACCGAAGCTTGGATAAACGCGCTCTAAGAAGTAATCGCGCTCTGACTCTGGAATATCATTTCCTAGGCGCGCGTCGCCTTTTTTCAATGGAGCCCAAATACGACCGTCATTACGTAATGATTCAGACATGAGTGTTAGTTTAGATTGGTTTTCACCATGTACTGGAATACAAGTCGGGTGAATTTGTGTGTAACAAGGGTTTGCAAAGAAAGCTCCTTTTTTATGAGCTTTCCAAGCAGCAGTTACGGCACAGGCCATTGCGTTTGTAGATAAGTAAAATACGTTTGAGTATCCGCCAGAAGCAACGATTACAGCATCTGCTTCATGTGATTCAATTTCACCCGTTAATAAATTTCTGATAATCACGCCGCGCGCCTTACCATCAATCACAACTAGATCTAACATTTCACGACGAGTATATAATTCAACAGTTCCCAAATCCACTTGGCGCATCATTGAAGAGTAAGCACCTAATAATAATTGCTGACCAGTTTGTCCGCGTGCATAGAACGTGCGTGATACTTGTGATCCGCCGAACGAACGATTTGAAAGTAATCCGCCGTATTCACGAGCCAATGGAACACCCGATGCAACCGCCTGATCGATAATATTAACAGAAACTTCTGCTAAACGATGAACGTTGGCTTCGCGGGCACGAAAGTCTCCGCCTTTCACGGTGTCATAAAATAAACGATAAACTGAGTCGCCATCGTTTTGATAATTTTTTGCAGCGTTGATTCCGCCTTGTGCCGCCACTGAATGGGCGCGGCGAGGAGACTCATGCACGCAGAAAGCTTTTACTTTATAACCAAGCTCACCAAGAGATGCCGCAGCAGATGCGCCAGCAAGGCCTGTTCCGATTACAATCACCGAGTGTTTTCTTTTATTCGCTGGATTGATTAACTTCATGTCGAATTTGTGCTTCGTCCATTTTTGGTCGATCGAGCCACTAGGAATTTTGCTATCTAGTTTAGAAGACATATTATTTTCCTCTCAATAAAAATACGTAAGCGGGTTGAGATAAGAATCCAGCAACTACGATAATTGCATAAACCCAGGCAAACTTTCTAACTCCCTTAATCATTTTTCTTTCTAAGAAACCAAATGATTGAAAGATCGAATGAGCACCGTGGCTTAAGTGGAACATTAAAACAATTAGTGCGACAACATACCAAACCACATAGCCAGGCTGTTGAAAAATTTCGATAACTAAGCGATGCAGATCGCGCATTTGCACGCCATTTACTGTTGTGTCGTAATGGGTTCCATATTTAAACGTCGCTAAATGTAAAATGATGAAAGCCAAAACCAGTGAGCCTTGCATGCCCATAGTTCGCGAAGCTAAGGTTGAAGCTTTTTCGCCGCTTGCGCCCACAGCATAACGAGAGCCTTTGGCTTTGCGATTTTCTACGGTTAAAGAAATCGCCGTCACCACGTGAACGATCAAAGCCAAAACCAAAACTGATTCCGCCCCGTAAAGCAGCGGCTTGTTTGATAAAATTGCATGCCCATAAGCATTGTACAAATCAGGGCTCACAAGAATCAGCATATTTCCTGCCATGTGAGAGAGCACAAAACCCATCCACACCAAGCCAGAGATTCCCATGATGTATTTTCGACCGACTGTCGACTTAACGAAATCAAACATAGACACTTCACCTTCTCATAATGTTTTCATCTTACAATAAACCTTGCCTGGATAAATTGTCACTTTACGCCTCGCTTTACCGCACAAATTTTGCGTCACGTTATTTTTATAATTCACTGTCTGATTTCAGGCACTTGCGCTAGAACAAATGGGTTCATTTATTAAACAAAAATGAGGTATCAAAGCATGAAAATTTTCGTGTGTATTAAGCAAGTGCCAGACACTGAAACAAAAATCAAAGTTGCCGCTGACCAAAATGGAATCGACACAGCTGGAATCAAATGGGTTTTAAACCCTTACGACGAATTTGCCGTAGAAGAAGCTGTAAAATTTAAAGAAAAGAATCCAACAGCTCAAGTGTGGGCCATCACTGCTGGACCAAAAACTCGCGCCGTTGAATCATTAAGAACTGCATTAGCCATGGGCGCTGATGAAGCCATCGTAATTAATGCTGATGAAAAATTAGATGCTCTCTCTACAGCAAAAGCTTTGGCAGCTACAATTAAAGCTGAAGGCGGGGCTCATTTAATTTTCACTGGAAAATTAGCCATTGATGCCAACCAATCTTCAGTTCCACAAATGGTGGCAGAATTTTTATCAATTCCTCACACTTCTGTGGTTTCAAAATTTGAAAACCAAGGCGAAAGCGTTTTAGTTGAACGTGATGCTGAAGGCGGAGCTAAAGAAGTTGTGCAAATGATGAATCCTTCATTAATTGCTGCAAACAAAGGCTTAAACATGCCTCGTTATGCATCTTTACCTGGAATCATGAAAGCCAAAAAGAAAGTGATCAAAGAAGTTGAATTTTCAACTTTAGGAATCGCAGCCACTGACCAAAAAGTAAAATATGTTCAGTTCACATTACCGGCTGAAAAACCAGCGGTTAAACTTTTAACTGGCGATGCTTCAGCACAAGCTGCTGAATTAATTAAACTTCTTCGCGACGAAGCGAAAGTGTTATAGGAGCCGATATGTCTAAAATTTTAGTATTTGCTGAATTTCAAAACAATAAACTTAAAAGAAGCTCTCAAGAGCTTTTACAATTCGCTGCTAAGTCTGGTCACACAGTTCTTGGTTTTGCTTTAGGCACACAAGCTGGAACTGCAAATGCAGAACTTGCTCATCATGGCGCTCAAGAAATCCATTTTGCAAAAGATGCTTCTTTTGACATGTACAACCCAGAATTATTTACGACAGCAGTTTCTGAAGTGATTACAAAAACTGGCGCAACCATCGTTCTGGCTTCTGCTGGTTCGACGGCTAAAGATTTATTTCCACGCGTAGCTGCAAAATTAAATGCGGGTGTAATTTCTGATGGCACTGAAATCACAATTTCTGGCGATGACGTAAAAGTTAAAAAGCCTTTATACGCCGGAAAAGTTTTCGCCACAGGAACTTTTGAAAACTCAGCAATTAAAATCGTTTTGATGCGCGCAAATCAATTACTTGTTGGTCCGGCAGACACTTCAAAAACAGCTCCTGCAACTGAACACACATTTGCGGCTCCTTCTTTAAAAACAATTATCAAACAAATCGTAAAAGGCACTTCAGAAAAATTAGATTTAACTGAAGCAAACGTTATCGTTTCTGGCGGCCGCGGCTTAAAAGAAGCAGGCAACTTTAAACTTTTAAATGATTTAGCTGATGTTTTAGGTGCGACAGTTGGCGCATCACGCGCGGTTGTTGATGCGGGTTGGGTTCCACACAGTATGCAAGTAGGTCAAACAGGTAAAACTGTTGCTCCATCACTTTACATTGCTGTTGGTGTTTCTGGCGCGATTCAACATTTAGCCGGCATGAGTGGTTCAAAAGTAATCGTTGCGATTAACAATGATCCGAATGCTCCAATTTTTCAAAAAGCAACTTACGGTATCGTAGGTGATGCGTTTGAAATTTTACCGAAGTTAACTGAAGAATTTAAAAAAGCTCTTCACCACTAATTTTTTAATGCATAAAATTCGCGGCCTTATTTTAGGTTTTATTATCTGGGTCATCTACAGAACACTGTCGATGACTTGGAAAGTTCACATCATTGAACCTGATTCTATGAAAACCATGATGAAAGAAAAAAAACCTTTTATCTTGGCGCATTTTCACGGCGATGAACTGGCCCTGATTTCATTAGCTTCAAGATATAAAATTGCAACAATGACTTCGACGTCAAAAGACGGCGAGATGATGAATACAGTTCTTCATCTGTTAGGCGCAAAAACTTCGCGCGGCTCTGCTACTCGTGGCGGAGTATCCGCACTTAAAGGCTTACTTAAGTTTTGCAAAGAAGGTTCAAACTGCAGCATGGCTGTGGATGGTCCTAAAGGTCCAATTTATGAAGTAAAGCCCGGCGTGTTTGAAATCGCTCGTTTAATGAAAGCGCCAATTTTTGCTGGCGCACTGACTTGTGATCGCGCCTGGCATTTTCCAAAATCATGGAACAAAACTTATCTTCCCAAGCCTTTCGCCCAGCTAACGGTATTGTGGTTAGAGTTTAATTTCACGATTGATAAAACTACTGATCCACGATCTCCTGAATTGGCAAATTCCCTGAAAAATCAGATTCATGCTGCACGCAGCCAATCGGCCAAATTAACTTAAAATCATTGTCGAGTCCGCGGGCAGTCCTTATCATTTTATATAGGACTTATCTCGCATAAAGGAATACGCACATGAAATGGATTTTATCATTAGGCCTAGCTTTTTCGTTGTCAGCTTTTGCTCAAAAAGGTTCTGACGTTGTTGCAACTGTTGGAAATAAAAAAATCACTCTTGATGAGTTTAACAAAAAGTACAAAGAAGTGACTTCGCAAGTCATCACCAACATGCCAAGCCGCAAACTTTTCTTAGAAGATCTTATTCGTTACGAAATTGGCTTACAAGAAGCTAAAAAACGTAACTTAGAAAAAGACCCAATGGTTCAAGACCGTTTAAACCAAGAGCTTTACAAAGGTTTACTTGAAAAAGAATTGGGCCAAAAAGTTCAAGAAAGTAAAGTTTCTGAACAGGAAATGAAAGAACACTACGCAAGAAATCCTCAAATTCGCGTTTCAGATATTTTAATCGAAGTTAAGCCGGGTGCCACACCTCAACAGCGGGAAGAGGCTAAAAAACGTGCGACTGAAATCTTAGGTGAAGTTTTAAAATCAAAGCGTCCATTTGAAGAATTAGTTCGTTTGTATTCTGATGATTTAACGACTAAAAACTTAGGTGGTGATATCGGTTGGCAGTCACGTTTAACTTTAGTTCCTTCTTATTATGACTTCGCCCTTAAATTAAAACTTAACCAAGTAACTCCTAGTTTAGTAGAAACTCCGTTTGGATTTCACATCTTTAAGTTAACTGGCAAACGTTCATATGAAGAAGCTACAAAGCGTGAAATCCGCATGGCGGTTTTTGACGAAAAAAGAAAAGCTTTATTCGATGATTTTTTTGCTAAATTAAAAAAACAATACCCTGTAAATGTTAACTCTAAATTGGTTGAGTAAACCTCAGATAAATTTATTGCTTAGCAAAAGCCCCGCCGTCGCGGGGTTTTTTGTATGTCTGGCATTGCTGTCAGGCTGCGATCTTTTTTCTTACAACACAAAATCTAAAGTCGTTCTACAGGTTGAAAATCGCGCCATGACCTTAAGCCAATTTTCGATGGCTTTAGCCAATCGCCTCAAAGAACTTGATCCTTTGTCGGCAAAAGATCCTTCTGTTTTAAAAACATTTAAAACTAAGGTAACCACTGACTTTTTAGTCGACGCCTTAATTGAGCAATGGTTCGCTGACAAAAAATTACACATCGATAGAAAAGTTTTAGAAGCTGAACTTGCAAAAACAATTTCGCAATTTCCGAGCGATAAAGATTTTCGTGATGAATTGGCTTCGCAAAATAAATCTTACCAAGATTGGCGTAAAGCCGTCGAAATAGGTTTGAAACGAGATGTTTTATTTTCTGAACTTCGCAAAGAAATGGCCACGCCAACTGCTGAAGAACTTCAGGCCCATTACCAAAACAATAAACTTAAATATTTTCAAAACGAATCCGTGCACGCTGAGTCCATTTTATTACAAGATGAAAACCAAGCTGATGTTGTTAAAAAACTTTACCGCAAATCATCTTTGCAAAGTTTGTTTAAAGAATACTCTTTAGATCGGGCCAATCCCGTCGCAATGAAATACGGCTGGATTGAACGCGCGCAAGGGTCTCCGCTTGAACCGTTGTTTATTTCTAAAAAATCTGAGCTCATTGGTCCCATTCAGGTAGCCGAAGGCTATCGTTTATTTAAAGTCACTCAGCGCAAGCAGTCTTTTCAGCGCCTGTTTGACGAGGTCAAGCCACAGATTCTGGCTGAAGTCGTTTCTCTTCGTGAATCTGCGCGGTTTTCAGCCTGGTTAGACGAACAAATTAAGCGCTATAAAATACTTAGAAACAATGCTGCTATTGACGCTTTGGTCGTTGAAACCCGCGAAGAATAAAGAGATAAATAAAGCATGAAACGCTTATTTATCTGCCTTACATTTATACTGTCTATTTCTTCAATTTCGACGGCCGCTCCTGCCAAAGAAAACACTAAAAAATCTGAATTGGTCGACAAGATTATCGCCACGGTGGGTTCTGAAGCTGTTTTACAATCTGATCTTAACGAGATTCCTTCACGCTTAAAAAAAGAAGGTTCAATTGATGATACGATGTTGTTAGATGATAAAATCGAAGATCTTAAGTCTAGCCGCACAAGTCAATTACAGTATTTAATTCGCGAAAAATTAGTCGAATCAGAAATTAAACGCCAAAATCTATCTTTTACTGAAGAACGCATTAATGAAGAAATGGGCAATCTGGCAAAAAAAAATCAGATGAACAGAACTGAGTTAGAAACTTATTTAAAAAAGCAGGGCTACAACATCGCTGATTACAAAAAAACTTTGAAATCACGCTTAGAGCGCCAAAGCTTTTTTGAATCTGAAATTGTTGCTAAGCTTCGCATTACTGACGAAGACGCCTACAACGAATATAAAAACCGTAATCCTAAATACAAGCCTAACGTAAACGAAATTAAAGTAGGAATGATTTTCTTTAATCCACGCAAAGGTACTCCTGCAGAAGCTTTGAAGCGTGCTGATGCAGTTTACAAAAAACTACAGGCCGGAGAATCTTTTGAAGCGTTAGCCGATAAATATAATGAAGATTCAAATGCAAATGCCGGTGGTTATTTGGGTCAGTTTAAAACTGGTGAACTAAATGCCGAAATGGAAAAAGCTGTCGCTAATTTAGAGGCTGGCGAAACTTCGCAAATTGTTCGCACCTCACGTGGTTTTCAAATTTTAAAAGTTTTAGATAAAAAAGTAACTCAAGACCCAATGTTTTTACGCTACAAAGAACAAATCAAAGCAGGGCTTGTTGAAAAAAATTTCAAGCGTCAATTAAAAAACTGGTTTGAATCTAAAAAACAAGACGCCTACATCAAGCTATATGAGTAATAAATTTTCTGCAGTAGCAATTACCACCGGTGACCCCGATGGTATTGGTTTTGAAGTTACAGCCAAAGCTTTGGCTAAACTTGGTCCGCAAAAAAGCGCATCGTTTTTTATATTTCGCGACAAGAACCAAGAAAAAAATCAAAAACGCTATTTTCAATTATTAGATACAAAGTTTTCACGTCTAACGTTTAAAACTACAAAGTCAGCCTTAGCTTTTTATTATATTTTAAAAAGCGCCAAGGCTCTTGATTCGCGCTTTTTATTCGACCTAGAGCTTTCAACTAATGCGGCTGATTGGATTATCGAAGCAACAGAGCTTTGTCGCGATAAAGTATTTGATTCCTTAGTTACAGCGCCTATTTCAAAAACCTTAATCAAAGATGCGGGTTATAAGTTTATCGGCCACACCGGAATCTTTCGTCATTACTTTCCAAAGTACCCACTATTTATGGGGTTTGTCGGCAATAAGTTTAATGTCATCATTGCCACAGATCATATTGCGCTAAAAGATGTTGAAAAGGACTTATCCACACAGAAACTCACAGGCAGTATTTTAGCGGCCAAAAAATTACAAACACTGCTATCTAGTGGTAAGCCCGTAGGTCTTTTAGGTTTAAATCCACACGCCGGCGAAAAAGGTGTAGTTGGATCTTTCGAACAAAAAGTTTTACTACCGCTAGTGAAGAAATATAGACATTTATCGCAGCCGCTGGTTCCAGATGCAGCGTTTTTTCCCAGTAACTGGTCAAAATATTCGACCTACCTGGCTCTGTACCATGACCAAGGTTTAATCCCGTTTAAAATGATCCATGGCCAAGACTCTGGCGTTCACATTACGTTAGGACTACCATTTCTACGCACCAGCGTAGATCATGGAACAGCTAAAGATATTTACAATAAAAACAAAGCTAACGCCAATTCCATGCGTGAGGCGATTGAGTTAAATTTACAGTTACTGAGAGGAAAAAGAACATGATTATCAGCCCAATTATTTTTCGTGAATACGATATCCGTGGAGTTTATAACAAACAATTCGACGATGAATTCGCTTACAACCTAGGAAAAGCTTTTTGCTCTTACGTTTACAAAAAAACCGGTAAAAAATCTTTTCGTTTATCTTTAGGCCACGACGCCAGAACTTCTTCTATTCCGTTAATCGAAAATCTAAGAAAAGGTTTCGTTGAATCGGGCGCCGAAGTTTACATGTTGGGAATGGTCACATCTCCGATCAGTTATTTCTCAACATTCGCGCTAGATTTAGATGGCGGCATCATGGTAACGGGTTCACATAATCCACCAGAATATAACGGTTTTAAAATTTCATTCGGTAAAACCACAATTCATGGAGCTGAAATCCAAGAATTATACAAAATTATTTCAGAAAAAGATTACATCCAAGGGCCTGGCGCTTCAAAAGACCACGATATTTTTCCAGAATACTTAGAGCGCTACAAAAAAGAATTCGGGCAGTTAAAGCCAATCAAAGTTGTTCTAGATTGCGGTAATGGCGCTGGCGGCGTGATCGTAAAAAGATTATTCGAAGCTGTCGGTTTAACTCCAGAAATTTTATTCGAACAACCAGACGGAAATTTTCCTAACCATCATCCAGATCCAACAGTAGAAGAAAACTTAGTTGATCTTGCAAAACGCGTAAAAGAAACAGGCGCCATTTGCGGAATCGGCTTTGACGGCGATGCAGATCGCATCGGTATCGTTGATCACACCGGCAAAATGATTTACGGCGATGAATTAATGACAATCTACGCACGCTCTATTCTTGCTACTAGCAAGGGTGGAAAAGTAGTGGGCGATGTAAAATGCTCTGATAGAATGTACGCTGACATTGCAAAACACGGCGGTATTCCGGTATTATGGAAAACCGGCCACAGCTTAATCAAAGATAAAGTTAAATCAGAAAAAGCACCCTTCGGCGGCGAAATGTCGGGCCACATCTTCTTCGCCGACAGAAACTACGGCTACGATGATGCTCCCTACGCAGGTCTACGTCTTTGCGAAATCCTTTCTCAAACAGGAAAGAACGTTCAGCAATTATTAGAAGGTTTACCTCCAGCATTCAACACACCAGAAATCAGAATTGATACAACCGAAGAGAAAAAAGTATTAATCGTAGAAAAAGTAAAAGAAGCTTTCTTAAAACCTTCAGACGATTACAAAGTAAATCTAATCGATGGCATCAGAATCAGTTTCGCAGACGGCTGGGCATTGGCAAGAGCCTCTAATACACAACCTGTATTAGTAGTTCGTTTCGAATCATCATCTGAGGCGGGATTAAAGAAAATCCAAGATTCAGTAATGAACGTAGTGAACAAATATTTATAAAATTTAATATTTAGATTTTGAATTAAAACCCATGCAGAAATGTATGGGTTTTTTTATCATCACTCTTCTGCCTTCCTGGCAGAAGAAACCCGCCACGGATGGTAACCAGCGGAGCGGTCGTTTCTACAAATAAAAAAAGGCCGGCATTAAACCGACCTTTCTTAAGTTCGAAACTTTTTCTAATAGAAAAAATTAGAAACCGAAACCAGCTGCTGGTAATTTTACGAAAGCAACTAGGAACGCTAAGATAACTAAAGACTCGATAAGAGCTAAAGATAAGATAAGCGGAGTGAATAATTTGTCAGAAGCAGCTGGATTACGAGCCATTCCTTCTAAAGCAGCAGAAGCAGCTTTACCTTGTGCAGAAGTTCCGCCGTAAACAGCTAAACCGATTGCGATAGCAGCGCCGATAGCGATTAAACCGCTATTAGAAGAAGCTGCAGCAGCATCTTGAGCGAAAACGCTAACAGAAGCTAAAAAAGTTGTAGCAAATAAAATTGCTTTTTTCATGGGGATCTCCTTACCCAATTAAGGGTGTTGTGTATTAGTGGTCGTGGGCTGTAGCAAGAGCCACGTAGACCATTGATAATAAAGTGAATACGAACGCTTGAATTACGCAAACAAGCATTCCCATTAAGTAGAATGGAATTGCAGGCCCGATCGGAAACAAGTTTAAGAAAACTGTTAATACCGCATGGTCACCTGTCATTACATTCGCTAAACGTAAACCTAAAGTTAACGGACGAATAAAGTGAGAAATTAATTCTATGATTAACATCAATGGAGCTAAAGCTAAAACTGGGCCCAAGAAATGTTTAAGGTAACCTAAGCCACCTTCTTTTAAACCAACAACATTGTATGCTAAGAATGAAAACACACCGAACGCGAATGTCGTGTTGAAGTTATCAGTTGCAGGAGTCATTCCAGGTAATAAACCTAAGAAGTTGTTGATTAAAATAAAAGTAAAAATCGCCGCGAAGTACGGACCGAAAGCTCTTCCGTGTGCGCCGATCACTTGGCTTGCTAAGTTGTATAAGTATTCAGTTAAGAATTCGAAAACACCGCGAACAGAAAATTTTCCTGTTGGGATAACTGCTGCATCACCTGATCCTAATGATACGCGAGCTACTAGGCCTAAGATGATCGTTAATACAGTGGCAAGAACAAGAGTTGCTACGTGAGCATAGTGATGACCCACTAATAATTGCGTCCAGTTAAAATGCATAATCGTTTCCTTACGCTTTAAGTTTTGTTTTCAAGTTTGTGTCTAACTAATGCTGCTAAGACGATTGAAAGTACAAACGATGAAAATCCGATTAAAACGCCAATAGAACTAAACCAAGTTTGGCGGCTCATCTGTACGACAATATATCCAAGCAATGGGTATTTTAATATAATGATCACGACCCCTAGGGCAACCGATTTTTTCTCGAAAACCACACTCCAAATAAGCCAAATTCCTAGCATATTTAGGATTAACATCACATGCGTCGCAAATCCGGTTGCGGCCATATCTGGTTTTGTGAAAAGCCAGGCGGCAAGTCCCGCAACAATCGCGGTTAGCAAGGATAAAAGTGCGATTTTTTTAATCATTATAGAGGTCTTTCTACTGATCTTTATTTTTTTCGATCGAGCGTAACTTAGTGATAAGACTGATAAACCATACAACAAATGCCAAGACAATGAATAAAGCTTTCAAGTAGTTCGGATAGCCTTGTTTAACCAAATATTCGCCGCCATAAATTGCAAACAAAATAAGCGATATCAATTCGAAGCCAATCGCACCGAACATAAGGTATTTATTTTTCTTCGCTGGCTTACTCATTTACGAACTCCCTTTGTGAACGGCTTATTCAAAAGCTTTTCATTTAGTCGCTTAATTCTTAGCTCAACATAAGAGCCGTCTTTAATTTTATTTTTGTTTTGTTGGATGTAAGCCAAAGCCGTTTTGTAATCCTGTTTTTCTTCGTAAGCCATCGCAACCACTACATATAGGTTTTCATCTAAAAAGTATTTCGGGTCGTTCGATAGAATTAAGTTATAGTTTTTAATGGCTTCATCGTACTGACCTAATGAGGCATAGGTTTGAGCTTTTAATTTTAAAAAGGAATTTTTTTCAGTCTTAGCTGAGTTTAAAAACACTTCGATATATTCAAGCGCTGTTTTAAAACTTCCGGTGTATCTATAGCACTGAGCAATTTTAAGACGAATGCGTTCTAATTTTTCAGGATCTCTAATCAGTGATTCTAATAACAAGTATTCTTTAACTGCGGTGATGTAGTCTTGAATATTTTCAAAATAAATTTCAGCAATAGCTTCTTGTGATAACAAGCGAATAGAGGCTTCTTCGGATTTTAAAATAAGTTCACGATAGACGAACAGGGCTTTATTGTAATCTTGAATTTCAAAACGCAGGATTCTGGCAATTTCAAAATTAGTTTTAGACCAGATGCGATTATTTTTTTCTAATTCAGCAGAGTTTTCTAACAATTCAACAGCATCAGAAAACTGACGCTGTTCGATTTTTGTTTGCGCTAAATGATAAAATTTTTCAGCTCTAGATTGGCAGGCACTAATGGCACCTGCCATAAAAAGAAGTGTGAATAACTTAATGGATTTCTTCGCCGGCTTTATCTTCATCATCGACAACAGCTAAACCTGACACGAATTCTTGTTTTTCATCTAAGTTAATTAATCTAACACCTTGAGTATTACGTCCAAGAACAGAAATATCAGAAATTTTCATTCTAATAACTTGGCCTTGATCCGTAGATAAAATCAATTCTTGTGCGGCATTAACTTTTAATGTTCCAACCACAATACCAACTTTATCCGTTGTTTTTTGCGTAATGATACCAACACCACCGCGGCTTTGTACGCGATATTCTGATACTTCTGAACGTTTGCCGTAACCTTTTGAAGTTACCATCAATAAAGTATCTTTCGTGTCTTTCTCGATCACTTGGAAGCCCACTACGATATCTTCTTTAGCTAAAGTCATACCCTTCACGCCACGAGCAGATCTGCCCATGCCACGCACGTCATCTTCGTTAAAACGAATCGACATACCTTCTTTGGTTGCGATGAAAATATCACTTTGGCCATCAGAAATTTTTGCGGCCACTAGCTGATCATCAAGATCCGTAGTTAAAGCAATAATACCTGCTTGGCGTGGATTATTAAATGCATCTAAAGATGTTTTTTTGATGATCCCTTTTTCAGTTAACATCACAACATATTTATTTTCGCTAAATTCATTTACCGGTAAAATCGCTTTTACTTTTTCGCCAGCTGCAAGCTGAACAACATTGGCAATCGCTTTACCTTTAGAAGTTCTGTTACCCAATGGTAATTTATGAACTTTACACCAGTAAACTTTACCTTTATCTGTGAACACTAATAACTGAGTTTTCGTACTTGCTGTAAAGATATCGGTTACATAGTCTTCTTCGCGAGTCTCCATGCCTTTAAGGCCTTTACCACCACGTTTTTGTACGCGGTATTCTTCAGTCGAAATACGCTTGATGTAACCTGTGTTAGTCACAGTCACAACCATTGCTTCATCAGCAATTAAGTCTTCGTCTTCAAGATCTTCCATATCACCCGTGATTTCAGAGCGGCGTGGATCTGCATATTTTTTTCTAATGTCTTCTAATTCACCAACGATGATTTTATAGATTTCTTTAACGTCAGCTAAAACGAATCTTAACCAGTTAATTTGTTTTGTAATCTCTGCTAATTCATCAATGATTTTTTGAATTTCTAAACCAGTTAAACGTTGTAAACGCATTTCTAAGATCGCTGTTGCCTGGCGCTCAGAGAATTGAAATGTAGTTTGTAACGCTTCACGAGCTTGATTAGCTTCTTTTGAAGCCTTAATCGTAGCAATAACCGCATCGATATTATCTAACGCTTTTTTCAAGCCTTCTAAAATATGAGCGCGCTCTTGAGCTTTTTTAAGTTCGAAAATACAACGTTTAGTTACAACATCACGTCTGTGATCAACGAAAGCTTCTAACATCGCTTTTAAGTCGAATGTTACCGGTTGATTCGTTTTATCAATCGCAAGCATGATAATACCAAAGCTTACTTGAAGCTGAGTGTATTTAAATAAACGATTTAAAATAACAGATGCGTTTTCGTTACGTTTTAAAATAATAACTACGCGCATACCTTCACGAGAAGATTCGTCGCGGATATCAGAGATACCTTCAACAGTTTTTTCTTTCACAAGATCAGCAATACTTTCAATTAGTTTTGCTTTGTTCACTTGGTACGGAAGTTCAGTCACGATAATTTCTTCGTGATCTTTTTTAGTTTCAATTTCAGTGCGCGCTTTTAAAGTGATGATCCCGCGGCCTTTTTTATAAGCCTGTAAGATCCCTGCGCGGCCTGCGATTAAACCAGCTGTTGGAAAATCCGGTCCTGGAATTCTTTCGATTAATTCATCAATCGAACAGTCTGGATTATTAATTAAATGAATTGCTCCGTCGATCACTTCGCCTAAGTTGTGTGGCGGAATATTTGTCGCCATACCAACCGCAATACCTGATGAACCATTCACTAATAAATTAGGAAATTTAGCAGGTAAAACTAGCGGAATTTCTAAAGAGTCATCGTAATTGGGTCCGTGAGCTACAGTTTCTTTTTCGATATCAGCAAGTAATTCTTCTGCCAAACGAGTCATACGAACTTCTGTATAACGAGAAGCTGCGGCCGAATCGCCATCGATAGAACCGAAGTTACCCTGACCATCAATCAACGGGTAGCGTAGCGAAAAATCTTGCGCCATACGAACCATAGTATCGTAAGCCGCAGTATCACCATGCGGATGGTATTTACCGATAACGTCACCGACAACACGTGCCGATTTTTTATAGGGTTTATCATGAGTATTTGATAATTCATGCTGCGCGAACAACACGCGTCTGTGAACTGGTTTTAAACCATCACGCACATCTGGTAATGCGCGCCCCACGATTACAGACATTGAATACTGTAAGTAAGCTTCGCGCATTTCTTTATTAATATCTACGTTAGTTACGCCTCTAACTGGTGTTTCGTTTGAATCCATCTAACTTTTCCCTCTACACATCTAACGCACGTACTAGTAACGCGTTATCTTGGATAAATTTTCTGCGTGGTTCTACTTGCTCACCCATAAGAACGCTGAACGTCTCGTCGGCTGCAACTGCATCATCAATAGTTACTCTTAAAAGATTTCTGACTTCAGGATTTAAAGTCGTATCCCAAAGCTGTTCTGGATTCATCTCTCCCAATCCTTTGTAACGTTGGATGTAGATACCTTTTTTCGAAGTTTCCATGATGTTTTCATAGAAATCATTATAGTTTTCGAAAGAGACTTCATCTGTGTTTTTGACAACAGTGATCGGAAGTTTACTTATGCCTTGCATGAATTTCCAGTTATTGCGAATTTCAACAATTTCAGAATAATTAATCATGTCTGCTGATAAAATAGTTTTCATACGGTCTGCGTAACGAGTCGTTTCAACAACGGCTTCAAGTTTGCCTTCAGCATTTGTTTCTATTTTAAAATCAATTTCAGTCAGACCAAGAGTTGGCTGGTTGTTTGCCCAAGCTTTGAAATCATTTAAAGCAGTTGTTAATTTAGCTTCGTCTTTTAGAGTCACTTCTAAATCAGCCACTTTGCTTAATAAGAAATACAATACGTCTTTGTCGTATTTACGAGAAGAAGCATGTAATAAGTTATTAAATTTCTGAATATTTAAAATAAAAGTTTTTAGGTCTGCTGGATCAACTTTTTTACCTTTGATTTCAAAACTATCTAAACCAGTTTTTAAAAGATATTCAGTTAGGGCCGAATCATCTTTTAAGTATGTTTCAGATTGGCCTTTTTTAGCGCGGTATAAAGGAGGTTGTGCAATGTAGATATAACCTTTTTCTAAAACTTCAGGCATCTGACGGTAGAAGAAAGTTAGTAAAAGTGTACGGATATGTGATCCATCCACATCGGCATCTGTCATGATAATGATTTTGTGGTAACGAATTTTATCAGCACTTACATTGTCTTTACCGATTCCAGTTCCAAGAGCTGAAATCATCATACGAATCTCTTCATTTGATAACATTTTATCAAAACGTGCTTTTTCAACGTTTAAGATTTTACCTTTTAATGGCAATACGGCTTGTGTTTTACGATCACGTGCCATTTTTGCAGATCCACCTGCCGAGTCTCCCTCGACCAGATATAATTCACATTTTGCTGGATCACGCTCTTGGCAATCGGCCATTTTTCCAGGTAATGATCCGCCATCTAGCGCTGTCTTACGACGAGTTAAATCGCGGGCCTTGCGGGCGGCATCACGAGCACGTGCTGCTTCCACACACTTAGTAACGATATTTTTTGCTGTTGAAGGATTGCGATCTAACCAGTCAGCTAATTTATCATTAACCAATGATTCTACGATCCCTTTTACTTCGGCATTTCCAAGTTTAGTTTTTGTTTGTCCTTCGAATTGTGGTTCGCGAACTTTTACAGAAATAATCGCAGCTAAACCTTCGCGGATATCTTCACCCTCAATAGATTCTTTAAAATCTTTTAAAAGATTTTTTTGTTGAGCATATGTGTTTGTCGTACGGGTTAAAGCACCACGAAAACCGATTAAGTGCGTTCCGCCTTCGTGCGTGTTGATGTTATTTGCGTAACAGTAAATAGATTCAGAATATGAATCATTCCACTGCATAGCCACTTCAACTTCAACTTGGTCTTTTTCGCCTCTGAAATAAATAACTTCAGAGTGAATTGCTTTTTTAGATTGATTTAAGTAAGCCACGAATTCAGCAATACCATTTGCGTATTGAAAATCAGTTTTTTTACCAGTCGTTTCATCAGTTAAAGAAATGTGTAAGCCCGCATTTAAGAAAGCCATTTCACGAAAACGATTTGATAATGTGTTGAAATCAAAAGCCATTCCTGGCTCTTTGAAAATTTCTAAATCTGGTTTAAAAGTAACCGTTGTTCCTGATTTAGTTGTTGGACCAATTTTTTCAACTGGGCCTTCAGGAGCCCCTTTGTGATAAACCTGACGATAATGATTTCCATTTTTATGAGAATCAACTTGGCAACGAGAAGAAAGGGCATTCACAACCGAAGCACCTACGCCATGTAGACCGCCAGAAACTTTGTAAGCACCACCATCGAATTTACCACCGGCATGTAATACCGTATAAACTACTTCCATCGCGTCTTTACCAGATTTATGTGGACCTACTGGAACGCCACGGCCGTTATCTTCTACAGATAAAGATCCATCAGCAGTGATTGTGATTAAAATATTTTTACAATAACCCGCTAAGTGTTCGTCAACCGCGTTATCCACAATTTCATACACAAGATGATGGTAACCACGAATCGTCGTATCACCGATATACATTCCCGGACGTTTACGAACAGCTTCAAGTCCTTCTAAGACCTGAATGTCGTCTGCGCCATACACTTTATCCTTATCAACGGATGTAGAAGAAGAAATTTGTTCCGACATGAGCACCCCATACATACTTTAAAAAATAAATTTTTAAAATTTACTTATTTTCGCTTTGTACAAATCCATTTTGTACTTTGAAAACGATACTACTATCGATGTTCAGTTTTTTTAAAACTTCGATATCAGTAGAGGTGAGAAAGGTCTGCGTTTGAATTTCATTCAACGCCAAAACAAGCGAACTTTGCTTAGTTTGATCGAGCTCTGACAACACATCATCCAATAACAAAACAGGATAGAATCCGTTAACCCTGTAATGATACACGATTTGAGCCATTTTGAAAGCTAATATGATAGATCTTTGTTGTCCCTGTGAAGAGTAGAATCGTGAGTCATTTCCGCTATATAGAAATATGACATCATGCTTCTGCGGACCAACTAAACTTATGCCTGCGGAAAGCTCAGCTGGAAGCAATTCTTGAGCTCTTTTTTTCATGAGGTTTATCAACATTTCCTCAGAATTTTCCACAATTTTTTGATCTGAAATAACGTAAGAAAAATCAAACGTCACATTTGGATTTTTTGCTTCGATTTTAACCAAAGCCTCTTGCACAAAGGGTTTGATGTCGGTCAGACATTTAATTCGCAGGTAGGTAAGCTTACCGGCTAAATTAAAATAGATCTGATTGATGCTCTCCAATGTTTGCAATCCCATATCACGAGATATTTTTTCTTCAGAAATATCTTTTAAAATTTTATTGCGCGTTCTTAAGGCTTTTTTAAAATCTAGTAATAACTGTTTACCATTTTTTATGCTGGTTTCGATTAAGCTATCTAAAAGCTTTCTACGCTCATCAGCACTTTCTTTGATCACTGATAGGCTTTCAGGTGAAAATAACACAACAGGAGGCAAATACTGCTCAATCTTGGTGGTTTTTTTATCATTCACCAAAGTTTCTTTCTTATTCCCCAGAATTTTCAACAGTATTTGGTATTCAAGATCGTTATTTATTAAAGTGGCTTTGATAAAAGCATTCTGATGGCCGAATTGAACAAGTGTTGAATAATCAGAGTATCTAAAAGATTCACCCTCAATCAGAAGATGAATACTTTCGATAAAATTTGTTTTTCCCTGACCATTATCGCCAATAAAAATATTAAGGCGTGGAGAAAGCCGTAGAAAAGCTTCAGAAATGTTTCTAAAGTTTTTCAACCCGAGCGTATTTAATTGCATCAAATTCTCATAGGCATAACTACGTTGATGTAATCATTTTTACCGTGCGCTTTTAAAACGCCAGGAGAAGTCTGATCATTTAATTCGATCTCGATACTTTCTTGTTCGATATTTTTTAAAACATCTTCAATGTATCTTGCATTAAAACCGATTTTTAAATCAGGCCCAGTGTAATCAACATCTAATTCATCTTTAGCATCACCAAGTTCTGGATTGCTTGAAGTGATTTCTAATTTATTTGATGTGAATGAAAATAAAATCGCTTTTGATTTTTGGTTCGCTAATAAAGAAACTTTTTTTAACGAAGATAAAATCATTTCACGAGGAATTTTAATTTTGTGAGATAACTTTTGTGGAATAAACTGTTGATAATTCGGGTACTTGCCTTCGATCAAACGAATCATCAATACACAAGTGCCACATTTAACAATAAATTGTGAACCTTCTACAGCGACAAATACATCTTCAACTGTGTTCTCAATTAATTTTTTAATTTCGAATAAACCTTTTTTAGGAATAATCACGCCAACTTTGTCGGTGAAAGTTAAGCCGGCGAAAGTTTTTTTAATTAAACTTAGACGGTGACCATCAGTAGCAACCATTGTCACATTGTTCATATCAGAGGCTTCAAAAAAAACTCCGTTTAAGTGGTAACGAGTCTCATCGTTTGAAACAGAATAAATAGTTTTATCGATCATCTGCTTAAATTCTGACGCATCAATTTTTGAGAAGTTTTCAGATTTGTAAGTTGGGAACACTGGATACTCTTCAGCAGCAACACCAACAATTTTAGATAAAAACTTACCCTGCTTGATTTCTAAGTAGTTATTATCTTTTTTAGTTAATTGGATTGGTCCTTCTAAAAGTTCTTTAGTTAAATCAAATAGGCTCTTAGCGCTCACTGCGACCTTGCCATCTTCTTTAATCACGGCTGGGCTGCTGTCAGTAAGGCTTACTTCTAAATCCGTTGCATAGGCCTTTAATTGATTATTAGAGCTTTCTAAAAGAACATTCACTAAAACAGGCATTGTATTTCTTTTTTCAACGATGTTTTGTGTTCTACCAATTAATCCTAATAAATCTTTTTTCTGAATTTCGATTTTCATATCAAGCCTTTTTGGTTCTGTTTTTTGGATCCCTTTTTCCCTATTATTATATATATAAATATATAGTCGTAGTAGTAGGGGCTGTAGTTATCCGTAAAACTCTATTAAATTATTGAAACTTCTAACCTTTTCCTGTGGAAAACTCAACGCCTAGCTTACCTTTTTATTCGCCTGAATTTGGGGGTAACTTTGTCCACCAAACTATACAAAGCTAATCCACATAATTATCCACAATCCACATGTTATAAACCGGTGATATTGTGGATTTGGTTCACTAACTCGTCGATATCACTTTTGTATTGCAGATCTTTGGCCTGTGTAGATTCGACCTTTTCAAGTGAATTGATGACTGTTGTGTGATCACGACCGCCAAAAGTTTTACCAATTTCAACTAAAGACTTATCTAAAAACTTTTTGATCAACCACATTGCGATTTGTCTAGGCACTACAACTGGCTTCGCCCGGCTGCTTGATTTTAGATCAGTAATGCGAATTTTGAAGTATTCCGCCGTAATTCGTAAAATTTCATCAACACTAATAGTCGCTGTGTTTTCGTGATGTGATAAAATTTTACGCGCTAATTCTAAATTAACCGTTACCCCTTGAAGTTCAGAGAACATTTTAATTTTATTTAAATTGCCTTCAAGCTCACGAATCGAGCGTTTTGAAATTCTTGCTAAATATTGGATAGCATCTTCAGGGATACGCAAATTTTTCTTTTCAACTTTGTAACGTAATATGGCTATCCGTGTTTCAAAATCGGGCATTGTGATATCTGCGATTAATCCACGTTCTAAACGTGTGCGCGATCTATCTTCTAAATTTAAAATATCTTTAGGCATACGATCGCTGGCTAAGATCACTTGGCGGCGTCGTTCAATAAATGCGTTCACGGTATGGAAGAATTCTTCCTGAACGCGTTCACCACGTTCAATGTACTGTACGTCATCGACAACTAAAACATCGCAGTTTTCGCGGTATTTCATGCGAAATTTATCCATCTCTTGGCGACGAATAGATTGAACGCACTCATTTAGAAATTTTTCAGCACTTGTATAGAGTACGCGATAATGTGGATAATTTTGGTGAATCTGGTGGATAGCCGCTTTTAATAAATGCGTTTTACCCATTCCCGATGGTCCATATATAAAGAGGGGATTGTAATCACCTTCGCCAGGGCTTTGCGACACATTATATGTAGCTGCATGGGCAAATTCTGAATTTTTACCGACAACGAATGTTGAAAAGGTAAACTCTTCACCCATTAAATCCATATTGGCGACTACGGGGAGTTGCTTGGCTTGGTTTAATTTATTTTGAACTTGTAACAATTCATCTGAATTTTGCAGCACATCCTGCAATGATGAGTTGTAATCAATTGTATTTTTTGCCGAAACTATAAGATTAATCTCAAATTCTTCAGGAATAAGATTCTTAATTTCAGCTACGATCTTTTCTTTAAGGTTCTCATTCACATAAAAATAGATGAACTGGTTAGGCACAGATAGGGTGAAATGGAACTTATCATCCTTTTTTTCGGTGCTAATAAACTCCACCGGCTCAAGATATGACTCTAAGATACGGTTTGAACCGCTCTTCTGCTTCATAGTCGACTTTACTTGATTCCAAAACGATGAATCCAAATTTGCTGAATTTAACTGCACTGGCCCCCCTAGCAATTAACGGAATGTGGATAACTACCAAAGGCAGAGCCAGTTTTCAACAGTTGACCATGATGCCGCGATGTGCTTTAACTAGGATTCTCTTTTTTGGGAGAGCTTAAAATATTTGCAAGTTAAAACTTACAACAGACGGTTAATCGTCGTAAGAGTAAAAGTCGAAAGACAAAGATATAGAGGATACATATGAGCAAACGTACATACCAACCTAGCAAAAAACGTCGCGCTAAAAAACACGGTTTCCGTGCTAGAATGAAAACTTCTGCAGGTAAAAAAACTATCGCTCGTCGTAGAGCTAAAGGCCGTAAAAAATTAACTGTTAAACCTGGTGGAAAGTAATTCTAAAGTCTTTCCAATAAAGCTTTCCTCTGAATTCACTCAAATTACAAAAACTGGTCGTAAGATAAGAGCTTCCTCTTATCTGACCGTAATTACATTGGATTCAAAGGATGATTTTGCGTATTTCGGCATAACAGTTTCAAAAAAAGTAGGCTCCGCCGTAGTACGAAATAAGCTAAAGAGATGGGTGCGTAACTGTGTACGATCTGCAGGCTGGAGTTCTAAATTCAAATCTAAAAAAGTTGTGTTCATGTTCAGAACACAACCCGAAGGTTTTTACAAAAATCTCAAGTACAGTGATTTCGTCTCGGCCGTCATGGCCTAGCCAAGCATCTATATATTTAGTGAAATTTTATCAGGCTTCATTTTCATACTTTTTAGGTGGAAATTGCCGGTTTTATCCCAGCTGCTCGCATTACGCAGTTGAAAGCTTTCAGACGCACACTTTCTTAAAAGCCTTTCGTTTAACAACAGTCAGACTACTTAAATGCCATCCGTTCTGCTCCCACAAGGGGTTTGATCCGGTACCAAAGGCATAAAGAAGATAGGGATACAGATGAATAAAAATCAAAGCGAATCACCCTTTGGAAATCCAAAATTTTTGATGGCCATAGCATTCACATTTTTTGGTTTATGGGGCTGGCAGTTTTATTTAAGTAAAAAATACCCACAAAAACCAGTTACCGAACAAGTTGCAACGATAGCTAGCGCAACCACGACGGCAACAACGGGTGAAACAGCAACCACTATACCGAGCACTTCAGCAACAGTTGCCGCGACAACAGCTGTTGAAGAAGAAAAAACGTTTCCTTACGAAGATGACACAGTTAAATTTGAAGTTTCATCTCGCGGTTTAGGAATCAAAAATTTCACTCTTAAAAAATACACCGACAGAAAAGGCCAACAAATCAACTTTACAAGTGTTGAAGGCCAAGCAGAATTATTAGCAAATAATAATGTTGTTAATTTCACTGTGGAAAAAGCTGGAGAATCTGAGTTTACCGGATCTGCAGTTGTAGACGGTAAAAAAATCACCCGCAAATTAACATATAATAAAGAGACCTCATCTTTTAGTTCTGAAGCTGAATTTGATTTAGGTTTTGATTCTTTAGCGCTTAAATTATTTCAAAAACATCATAAACCAGAAAGTACAAACTTTTTAACTCCGAGCTTTGAACAGCAAGATTTTATCTGGATGGAAGCCGGTTCTGCGAACAACGAAAGTATTGCGGGATTAAAAGAAAACGAAAGCTTCTTAAAAGCGGCTCCAGCAGCGACAATGGCATCAATTGGCACACAGTATTTTACTGCGGCTTCTGTAAATCGCGCTGACATTGTACCAAGCATTACAAATAAGGTTGAAAGCAATTTAGCCTCTGTAAATATCAGCTATAATCTTAAAGATGCTAAGATCAACAAAATCAGCCAAGCGATTTATCTTGGTCCAAAACAAACTGAAGTCTTAGCTAAAATTGATACACAATTAACTGAGACTTTAAATTACGGTATGTTCGGTTTTATCTCGGCATTGTTAATGAAACTATTAGTGTTCATGCACAGCATTTTTGGCAACTGGGGTTTGGCGATTATTGCTTTAACTTTGGTTGTACGTTCGATTCTTTTACCATTTAACGTCATGTCTTTTAGATCTGCGCAATCAATGCAAAAAGTGAAACCAAAACTTGATGCGATTCGTGCGAAGTTTAAAGACGATCCAATGCGTATGAATAAAGAGACCATGGCTGTTATGAAAGAAAATAACGCCAACCCTTTATCTGGTTGTTTGCCAATGTTAATTCAAATTCCAATTTTCTTCGCTCTATGGCGCGCAATTGGCTCTAGCATTGAGATTTATCAACAACCATTCTTTGGTTGGATCACAGATTTAAGCTATCATGATCCATTCTTTGTATTCCCGGTATTGATGGGTATTACAATGTTCTTACAACAAAAAATGACTCCGACAACGATGGATCCTACACAGGCTAAAATTTTAAATTTCATGCCGATTTTATTTACGTTATTTATGTTAACTCTTCCGAGTGGTTTAACTCTGTACAATTTCGTGAGTGCGCTTTTCGGTGTGATTCAACAGTATTTTTTATTAAAAGAAACAAAAACTAATAGCCCAGCGGTGGCATAGCCGCCACACTTAACAGTGGCGTAAAGTTATTAAGGATAGGGGACACATATGGCAGGATTTTTCGCAAAATTATTTGGTGGTGGAAAAAAATCAGATATCGACGCAGTTGTTGAAGCAACATTGTCAGGAATTTTAGAAAAAGGTGGTTTTGATTTAGAGTACAATCTAGCAATCACCAAAAAAGAAGAAATCACTGAAATTAAAATTGATTTTTCTGGCGCAGACGAAGAGTTATTAAAAGACCACAAAGGTCAGCTATTAGACGCATTTCAATTAATCATTAAACGCGTTACTCAACATAACTTTCCAGATGTGCAAACAAATGTATTAGTTGATTGCGGCGGATACCGTCAAGAATCAGAAGCTGCTCTTATCGAGCGCGCTGAACACTTAAAAACTATTGCTATCGAACAGGGTAAATCAGTTTATTACCGCGCTTTACCTCCGAAAGAGCGTAAAGTTGTTCACCAATATTTAGCTTTAGATGCGCGCGTAAAAAGTCGCTCGTTAGGTGATGGCTTATACAAAAAAATTAAAATTTTTCCAGTTAAAGCCAATGGCACTGAAGCACCAGATGCTTCTATGTCTGACGAAGGGTAATTTAAAAAATGTTCGATGCTAATCGCGAAGCAAAAACGATTTGTGCGTTAGCATCAGCAGCCGGAACTGCGGCCATTTCAGTCATCAGACTCAGTGGCCCAGATTCTTATAAAATTATTCAAAAAGCCTGTAAAAGCCTGGGCCGCAAAAAAATCGAATCGCATAAAGTTTATCTCGCAAAATTTGCCAACAGTAAAAATGAAATCATCGATCAAGTTGTGGTTACGGCCTTTGCTCAGGGTAAATCTTATACCGGAGAAGAGACCATCGAGATTTCTTCACATGGTTCTCCACATGTTACAAAAAAAATATTAGAAGCTTTAGTTGAATACGGTGCTGTCACTGCAGAAAAAGGCGAATACACCTATCGCGCGTTCATGAATGACAGGCTGGATCTAGTACAAGCCGAAGCGGTGTTATCAGTTATTGAAAGCCAATCAGATAGCGCTCTAAAAATGTCACTGCGTCAGCTCGAAGGCAAAGTTTCAGAAAAATTTCAGCACCTAGAAGATAAACTAACTTGGTGCCTGGCTCACATTGAAGCTTCAATTGATTTTTCAACTGAAGGCATTGATGTCGTTGATCCATTAGTGCTGATTCAAAAATTAAAAGAATTAAAAGCCGAACTAGAAATTTTAACTGGGTCATACAGTCAGGGTAAAATTTTAAAAGATGGTATTAAGTTAGTTTTGGCAGGTTTACCAAATGTGGGTAAATCAAGTTTGTTAAATAATTTAGTTTTAGACGAAAAGGCGATTGTAACCGATATCGCAGGAACAACTCGTGATGTGGTTGTTGGCCATACTTTTTTCAATGGCATTAAATTTAATATCTCAGATACCGCAGGTTTACGCGATACTATCGATGTTGTTGAAAATATCGGGGTGCAAAGATCACTTAAAGAGATCGAAAGCGGAGATCTTACGCTGTTTGTGTTTGATAGCTCTTTAGGCCTCCAGCAGGGCGATCTTGAGCGTTTTCGCATGGTTAAGGGAAACGCCCTGATCCTTGCGAATAAAGCCGATAAAGCCAGTTCTGAAGCGCCCGAAAAAATTAAGCAAAAATTACAGGATTTAGAGGGTGGCCCCAGGGTTATCGATGTGGTTCCTGTCTCAGCCCTTGATGTTACTGCCCGCGATACGATATTACTTCGTGTAAGCACTATTATGGGGTCTGAAAAGTTTAGCGATGAATCGGTTATTTCATCAGCCCGACAGTTCGAACTTTCAAATGCGGCGATGGATCTAATCGATCAATCTATCACTGAATTAGAAAATGAACTCGGAAGCGAATTCGTTGCACAGACTTTAAAGAACTCACTATTAGCGTTACAAAAAATTCTTGGAAGATATTTTGACGATCAAATTATGGATCGCGTTTTTAAAGAATTCTGCTTAGGGAAGTAATCGCCCTAAACACAAAGGGTAACGGACGAAGCGTTACAATTATAAGGGCACATGAAATCTAATTCGTATCAAGTCATTGTAGTCGGAGCAGGTCACGCAGGAATTGAAGCCTGTTTAGTGCCAGCTAAATTAGGATTAAAAACCCTGATGGTGACTAGTAATATCGATCGCATAGGTTACATGTCTTGTAATCCATCTATCGGCGGATTAGCCAAAGGCCACATGGTTCGCGAAATCGACGTGCTTGGCGGACAAATGGGTGTCGCCGCTGATGAATCTTGTATTCAGTTTAAAAGACTAAATGCCTCTAAGGGCCCAGCGGTTCGTGGAACACGTACGCAAAACGATAAAAAAATATATTCACAAATTCAAACGACAGCCTTGTATAGCCAACAAAATTTAGAAGTAATTCAGGGCGAAGTAAAACATCTTATCTTAGACGGTAACGAATGCCGTGGTGTAGTTTTACAAGATGGTTCGCAAATTTTTTCTGAGCGCGTGATCATTACGGCAGGAACTTTTTTAAATGGAGTTATGCATATCGGTTTAGAACAAACTCCAGGTGGACGCGTCGGCGATGCGGCTTCTGTGGGGCTTTCTGATCAAATGCGTGAATTCGGTTTTACTGTTCAACGTTTAAAAACGGGAACTCCTGCGCGCCTTCATAAAGATAGTATCGACTGGAGTAAAACCATGCCGCAACAGGGTGATCCAAAGTTTTACCCGTTCAGTTTTAAATCAAAACGTGAATTTTACCTGCCACAAGTGCTGTGCTATCTTTCGCACACGACAGAGCAAACGCACGAAATTATCAGAAACAACTTAGATAAATCTCCTATGTATTGCGGAATTATCGAAGGCGTTGGGCCACGTTACTGTCCATCTATCGAAGACAAGGTGACGCGCTTTCATGAAAAAGGCACACATCAAACTTTCTTAGAACCAGAAAGTTTAACCAGTGATTTGATTTATCTACAGGGTATTTCGACGTCCTTGCCAGCTGATGTACAAGATCAGTTCTTAAAGACTATTCCTGGCTTAGAAAACGTAAAAGTAGTTCGCTACGGATACGCTGTTGAGTATGATTTTATTGAGCCAACTCAGATTCATCACCGCCTAGAAACTCGTCCGATTAAAAATCTATTTTTAGCAGGGCAAATTAACGGAACTAGCGGGTATGAAGAAGCTGCCACTCAGGGTTTTATTGCCGGCGTAAATGCTTCACACAGTTTATTAGAAAAAGAAGAGTTTATCCTATCAAGATCTGAAGCTTATTCGGGTGTATTGATTGATGACCTTGTAACTAAAGGCACTCGCGAGCCCTACCGCATGTTTACTTCACGTGCCGAGCATCGTTTAGTCTTACGTGAAGACAATACGATTGATCGTTTGGCGGATATCTCGAAAAAGATCGGTTTAGTCTCTGAAAAAGAGCTGAATCAGCTAATGGCTATCAAAGATGAGCGCAGTGTTTTACTAGGTCAGCTACAATCTACGATTCTTTATCCAAAAAAAGCGATCAACGACACAATTGTTGAAATGGGCAGTAAGCCTTTATTAAAGCCTGTCACTATGGAAGAGTTCTTACGTCGCACCGAGATCAATTTTTCACATCTTGAGAAGCTAGACTTTCCAGTTAATAAAAATGAAGTGGTCACCGAGGCTGTAGAGATCGAAGTTAAGTATTCTGGCTACGTGAAGAAACAGTACGAAATCATCGAACAATCTAAAAAATTAGAGACGCTCGAAATTCCACAAGAATTAGTTTTCTCAAATATTAAAGGGTTATCGAACGAAGAAGTTGATAAACTAAATAAAGTTAAGCCACGCACTTTAGGTCAGGCGCAAAGAATTTCAGGTGTGAATCCGTCAGCAATTCAGGCTATAATGATTTATCTTAAAGGTAATAAATTTTTATAGTTTGAGAGGGACCTATTTCTCATGAGCTCTGAATTACAAGTCAACTGGCGCTTAGCTAAATGGTTTCCAAAACTTCCGCAAAATGCGATTGATAAGCTAAGTCTATTTAACCAAGAACTTATCAAAGCCAATAAAAACCTAAGCCTAGTCTCAGATAAATCGCTTCCCCATGCAGATCTTGTGCATTTTTCGGATTCACTCCTTGCTTTCGAATCAGTTTACAAAAACATTAATAAAAACGAGCCTTTATATGACATAGCCTCTGGAAATGGTTTTCCAGGAATGGTCATCGGCTTGGCTTATCCTGACGTGCGCGTGCACCTTGTCGACTCAGACCAACGTCGGTGCGACTTCTTGAAAAAAGTTATCGCAATCACCGGTGCAAAAAATATTTTTGTTATTCCGCTGTCTGCAGAAACTCTTGAAGAAGATTCAATTGAGCAAGCCATTTGTCGGGGATACACGACTTTGTCGAAAGCTTTTTTAGCTTTACGCAAATCTTTTAAAGTTAATGGTGTGATGTATTTTATGAAAGCTTCGGATTGGCCGATAGAAATTTCTGAGGTACCAACACAGCTTTGTTCTATCTGGTCGCCTAAACTTTTTCATGAATATAAGCTTCCGACAACAGATTCTAGTTTCTATGTTATTGCGGCGACAAAGATCGCCTAATTTAAAATTACGTTATTAATGAGAACTTGCGGGAGCTACTGCCGGAGTTTTTCCATCGGTTGTTCCACGTGGAACATTTTTATCTTCGGCTTTTGGCAACGTGTTCTTCACGCGCGCGACTTTTTCCCGAAGCATCTGTAGTTTTAATAGTTCAGCTTCGGCTTCGCCCTCTTCGGGCCATTTTCTGCCATTAGGCGTAAGACTTTCTAAATAACGTCGCTGAACATATAATTTTCGCTCTTCGATGCGAACTTCATATGCGCGCACCTGTTGTGCGGCATAAGTCTGCGCGTTTAGCCCTTCATTTATTCTTTTCACATAAACCGGCTGTTCGCCTGATTGTGGAACGGCAGTCTCAAGATCTAGTTTGTTTGTATTAATATAATCGGCGACATAGGCGAGTGCGACTTTTGCTTCGGCTAGATCTTTATTTAATTGGGCAAAAACAGCATCTTTATTCTCTGGGTTGGGATCGCGCTTATTACAACCCGCCAAACCGATCAGCAGGAGCGTAAAAAGAAGGAGTTTTATTGGTTTTTGCATATGTTCCACGTAGAACAATCGGATTAAATAGTGCGGCACTAAAGTATTTTCTTGTAAAGAACACATGCGAGGGACAGGATATTCACATTGTTCCACGTAGAACATTTCTTTGGAGGAAAACATCATGGTTAAAGTCATTTGCGTAGCCAATCAAAAGGGTGGAGTGGGAAAAACCACCACTACAGTGAATTTATCGTCTGCCTTAGCTCAGTTAGGTAAAAAAGTATTAGTGGTGGATATGGATCCCCAGGGAAATGCATCCAGCGGACTAGGCATTAAGAAGCACGAGACCGAAGAAAAGAATATTTATCATGTTTTAATCGGCGAAAGTACCCTATCTGAGGTCGTTTTTAGAGCCAATCACGACAATCTACATATTGCTACTGCAAATCCTGACCTTGTGGGGGCTGA
Source organism: Bdellovibrio sp. (assembly GCA_036676395.1). Taxonomy (GTDB): domain Bacteria; phylum Bdellovibrionota; class Bdellovibrionia; order Bdellovibrionales; family Bdellovibrionaceae; genus Pseudobdellovibrio. Next base: position 377,207 of record JAKFCY010000003.1, on the reverse strand, counting down.
AATCGAGCTGGTGGATATGCCACAGCGTGAGTTTCGTCTAAAACAGGCTATTCAGACGGTTTCTCATCAGTATGACTACGTTATCATTGATTGCCCACCATCGCTTGGACTACTCACTTTAAACTCTTTGGCAGCGGCCAATAGCTTTTTAGTTCCACTTCAATGTGAGTATTACGCCTTAGAAGGGTTGTCTCAACTATTAAATACTGCGGGTTTAGTCAAAAAGGGCATCAATCCCAACTTGCATATCGAAGGTATTCTTTTAACGATGTTTGATAAGCGCAACAACTTAAGCCACCAAGTGGTTGAAGAAATTAAAACCCATTTTAAAGATAAAGTGTTTGGCGTGATCATTCCGAGAAATGTTCGTCTATCTGAGGCGCCTAGCCACGGAGTATCTATTTTTGGTTACGACCCAAGAAGCATTGGTGCTTTAATGTACCTAGAATTGGGCAAAGAGATCATCGCAAAACGCAAAACTGAAGTTTTAGAACAAAACAAACAACCAAGTCAAGAGCTGTAACACATGGAAAACAATACAGAAAATTCAAACAAAAAACGCGGTCTTGGAAAAATGTCACTTTTTGGTGACGTAGCTGCTGGAGCGACTACTCAACCAAAGTCTGTGGCTAATCAAGAGCCAAGACAAGTTGTTGTGGAAAAAATCGTAGAAAAAATTGTCGAACAAAAAATCGATGAAGATAAAAGAATATGGTCGATTGCCGTAGATAAACTTGTTCCTGGCCAATATCAGCCTCGTAAAAAATTTGAAAAAGAACAATTAAATGAATTGGCTCAATCGATCAAAGAAAACGGAATTCTACAGCCCATCGTAGTTCGCAAGCGCCAAGCGGGTGGTTTTGAAATCGTAGCCGGTGAACGTCGCTGGAGAGCAGCTCAAATTGCCGGATTACATGAAATTCCAGCATTAATTAAAGCCTTCACTGATCAAGAAGCACTTCAATTGGCATTAATTGAAAATATTCAACGCGAAGATTTAGACCCTATTGATGAGGCTGAAAGTTATCAGCGCTTAATGGAAGAATTTAATCTTTCGCAACAGCAGGTGGCTGAAAAAGTTGGAAAAGAAAGATCTTCCGTGGCCAATGCCTTGCGCCTATTAGTATTGCCATTTGAAATCAAAAATATGATCGCTGATAAAATGATTTCAGTAGGACATGCCAAAGTAATTCTTTCTGTAGACGGAAAACCAGAGCAAATGCGCTTAGCAAAAGCCGTTCAAGCAAAAGGCCTATCGGTTCGTGCTTTAGAACAACTTTTAAAGTCTGGCGGCCATAAAGACGAATCTTCTGATGCAAAAATTAAAGAATTAGATATGCCAGAAAAACTTGCGCAGCAATTGGCCTCTCAGGTTCAAAAGGCTTTAGGCACCAAGACAACTATCTCTTACAAAAAAGGTAAGGGCGAGTTAACGATTCACTTTTATTCGGATGAGCAACTTAATAGTATTTACGAAAGATTAACTGAATAATGGATCAACACTCTATATCAGCTATTGTTGAAGAAGGCTGCGCCATCGAGGGGCGTATGTCTTTCAGCGGCACTGCAAAAATTTCGGGCCAGTTTAACGGAGAGATTTTTTCGCGTGATGAATTAATAATCACCGAAACGGGCTTTGTAAAAGCCGATGTTGAAGTTGGCAGCATTACCGTAAAAGGCACTTTTGAGGGCAATATCACGGCTCACGTTAAAGTGATCATGCTGCCACCAGCTCATTTTAGAGGCACAGTAACTGCTCCAAGTCTTAAGATAGAAGAGGGTGTGGTTTTTGAGGGCGCCTCGTATATTCCTAAAACATAAAATCTGCCAAAGCTTCCGGCTGTATGAAAATAAAGCGGAAGCTATTTAATTTTCACTTGCCTTGCAAAAACCCAGCTGGCTCTTAGATCTTGACCTCAAATTAAATACAATGCTATTCCAAGGTGTTTTCTAACATAAGGATGCCTATGGAAATTTTCTCAAAAATTGGTGAGATCGTTATGCAGATTCTTCTCCAATTAGGAGCTAATACGACTGCGTACATTCAAGTCGTTATTTTTATCGTAGCGATTACGTTTTTAACGACGGTGGTTTATGGTCCATATTTTAAAGCCGCTGATAAACGTTTTCAAAAAACAAAAGGTGCAGATGCAGTAGCAAAAGATGCGGCCGCTGAAGCTAAAAATTTGCAATTGGTTTATCAAACCAAAGCGCGCGAAGTGAATAATAAAATTCGCGATATTTTTGATGCCGAAAAAAATAAAGCTTTAAAAAAATCAGCTGATATTATTTCTCAAGCAAAAATTCAAGCCGATGAAGCTGCGACAAAAGCTCGTAAAAATATCGACGATCAAATGAAGGCTGCTGACGGTGAAATCGCAAAAATTTCTTCGGATATCGCACAAACCCTAACAGGCAAATTCGAGCAGGGGTTATAAGAATGAAAGCATTATTATTTACAACTACATTATTAGTATCTGCAGCTGCATTAGCGGCTAGTGGGGGCGGCGCACATGACGATCACCACATTCCCTGGACAGATATTCGCAATCAGGCAATCAACGTAGGTATTTTGCTGGCTGCGCTTATTTTCTTATTAAGAAAATCAATTCCACAGGTTTTTGCTGCTCGCCAAGCGACGTTTTTAGAAGAAGCGCAAAAAACCGAAGCCGCTTTAAAATTAGCGGAAGCGGAATTGAAAGACATTAAAACTCGTCTTGCTGATCTTGAAAAAAGCGAAACAGCAGCAATCGCCAAAGCCGAAAAAGAAGCGATGGTTGCGGCTGAAAAATTGGTAACTGATTCTCAGGCTCAAGGTAAAAAAATAGTTGAAGACACTTCGTTAATTATCAATGCTGAAGTGTTAAAAGCAAAATCACAAATTCGCGAAAAAATCATTACTCAATCTATGGCAATCACTGAGCAAGGGCTAAAAGCCACTGCAGATGCGGTTACTAAAAAATCTGAGTCAGGATTTTTACAAAATTTAGGACAGGTGAAAGCATGAGTTCTAATAACGTAGTAAAAAAATACGCAAAGTCTTTATTTGACGTAACTTACGAAAAAGGTGCTGCCGGCGAAGTTGGTCAACAGCTTAACGAAATCACTAAAATTTTCACTGGCGAAGTAGTGGCGTTTTTCACAAGCCCGTTTAACACTGCAGACAATAAATTATCTGTAGCAAAAGCGGCATTAGAGGGAAAAGTTACTCCTGAAACATTTAATTTTATTCTTATATTAGTACAAAACGAGCGCGTTGCTTTATTAAAAGATATCGCGAAAGAATTTAGCTCTTTGGTGCAAGCGTCTGCTGGCATCACAAAAGGCAAATTATCTGCGGCTCAAGAGGTTTCTGCTGAATTCTTAAAGCAAGCTGAAGCAACTGCTTCAAAAGCTTTAGGTAAAAAAGTAGAGCTTACTTTCGAAAAAAATCCAAGTTTAGTGGCTGGCTTCAAAGTCGAAGTAGCTGGTTGGACAATGGACGATTCTGCACAAGCCCATTTAAAAAGTTTAAAAGATGATTTAATTAAGAGAGGACTATAATTGATGGAAACCCAAATCAGAGCCGATGAAATTGGCCGTATTTTAAAAGAACAGATTTCTAAATATAATAAAACTGTAGAAGTTGCCGAGGCAGGAAGCGTGCTTTCTGTAGGTGACGGTGTTGCCCGCGTTTATGGTTTAGAAAACGTAATGGCCGGTGAATTAGTTGAATTCGCTTCAGGCGTAAAAGGTATGGCCCTAAATCTTGAGGCTTCTCAAGTGGGTGTGGTTATCTTCGGGGAAGATCGCGACATTAAAGAAGGCGATACTGTTAAACGTACAAAACAAATCGTATCAGTTCCTGTAGGCCCTGAATTATTAGGCCGCGTAGTTGATGCCTTAGGTAACCCAGTTGATGGAAAAGGTCCTTTAAACGCTAAAGAGACTCGTATCGTAGAATTAAAAGCTCCAGGTATCGTTTACCGTAAATCGGTTCATGAGCCTTTACAGACTGGTATCAAAGCTATTGATGCCTTAGTACCAATTGGCCGTGGTCAACGTGAGTTAATCATTGGCGACCGTCAAACTGGCAAAACGACTATTGCGATTGATACTATCATCAATCAAAAAGGTCAGAACGTTCACTGCTTTTACGTAGCGATCGGTCAAAAACAATCTACAGTATCACTAGTTGTTGAAAAATTACGTCAAGCTGGCGCAATGGAATACACAACTGTAATCACAGCTTCAGCTTCTGAACCAGCTCCTATGCAGTACTTATCTGCATACACTGGTACTGCAATGGCTGAATACTTCCGTGATTCTGGTAAGCATGCATTAATCATTTACGATGATTTAACTAAGCAAGCTCAAGCATACCGTCAGATGTCATTATTATTACGTCGTCCTCCGGGACGTGAAGCCTACCCAGGCGACGTATTCTATTTACACAGCCGTTTATTAGAGCGTGCAGCTAAAGTTTCTGATGCAGTTGGTGCCGGTTCATTAACAGCATTACCAATGATCGAAACTCAAGCGGGCGATATCTCTGCGTACATTCCAACAAACGTTATCTCGATCACTGATGGTCAGATCTTCTTAGAATCAGATTTATTCTACAAAGGTATCCGTCCAGCAATTTCTGTTGGTAAATCAGTATCACGCGTAGGTGGTGCCGCTCAGATTAAAGCGATGAAGCAAGTTGCCGGTTCTATGAAATTAGAATTAGCTCAGTTCCGTGCGTTAGAGGCTTTCGCAGCTTTCGCATCTGACTTAGATAAAGCTTCGCAAAACCAATTAGCTCGTGGTCGTCGTTTAGTTGAAGTTTTAAAACAAGGTCAATACCAACCGGTAAAAGTTGAAGAACAAACTGCAATGATTTTCGCAGCTTCAAATGGTTATGTTGATACTATTCCTGAAACTGATGTTAAACGTTACGAAAAAGAAATGATTGAATTCATGAAGCAAAAATACTCTGGAGTATTAACAGATATCGTGGCTAAAAAAGCGATCTCTGATGATAACAAAAAAGAGATGGTTAACGCGCTTAACGAATTCAAAGCTATTTTCCAAGCGACTAAATAGTCAGGGACAAAGATGGCAAGTTTAAAAGACATACGCATGCGTATCGATTCGACAAAGAATACTCAGCAAATCACGAAAGCGATGAAGCTGGTATCTGCGGCGAAACTACGTAGAGCACAACACAACATCACAAATATGAGACCGTATGCGGTGACTTTGAAAAAAGTTATCGCAAACATTACGGCAACTCAAAAAGTGACTCATCCGTTGATGACGGCAAAAGACTCTGTAAAAAGAGTTCTACTTGTAGTTTTAACTTCGGATCGCGGTCTTTGTGGTGGCTTTAATACAAATATTATTAAGTTTGCTGATAAATATCGTTTAGAGAACGCACCTAAACTAGAAAAATTAGATTTTTTCTTTATCGGCAAACGCGGTGATGACTATTTCGCAAAACGTAATATCAAATCTATCGAAACTTACTTCAAGTTAGATAAAGATATTTCTTACGGTTTAGCAAAAGGTGTCGCTGAAAAATTAATTAATCACTACCTTGATGGTAGCTACGATGAAATTCGCTTAGTATATAACGAGTTCCAATCAGCTATCTCTCAAATCGTGACATGCGAAACGCTTCTTCCGATTCAAGTTGATCAAACATCATTTGATGCAGAAGGCAGCCAATTTTCTAAAGACATTATTTTTGATCCGTCTCCAGAAGCGATCGTTGAAGAGCTTTTGAAAAAGCATTTTAACTTATCGGTTTACAAAGCAATGTCTGAATCAGTGGCGTCTGAGCACGGTGCTCGTATGTCTGCTATGGAAAACGCAACGAACAACGCGAAAGAAATGATTAACAAATTAACTCTGACTTACAACAAAGCTCGTCAAGAAAAAATTACTACAGAGTTAACCGAGATCGTATCTGGAGCCGAGGCGATCAAGTAGATCGACCGCGGAAGCGATTAAATAATTTAGATTAAATTTTTAGAAAAAATTAACGAGGAAATAAATATGATTAAAGGTAAAATCAAACAAGTTACGGGAGCGGTTGTTGACGTTGAATTTGACGGCGCAGAACTACCACCAATCAACGGCGCATTACGCGTAACAAATAAATTCATCTCTGATAAACCATTCAACTTAGTATTAGAAACAGCACAGCACTTAGGTGACAACACTGTTCGTACGATTTCAATGGATTCTACTGAAGGTTTAGTTCGTGGAACTGAAGTTCAGTACACTGGCAACATGATCACAGCTCCAGTTGGTCGCGGCGTTTTAGGTCGTATTATTAACGTAGTTGGTGAGCCGATTGATGAAGCTGGCCCGGTTGATGCTAAAGAACAATGGCCAATTCACAGAACAGCTCCGAAGTTTGAAGACCAAGCGACTTCAGCTGAGATGTTAATGACTGGTATCAAAGTAGTAGATCTTTTAGCTCCATACGTAAAAGGTGGAAAAATCGGTTTATTCGGTGGTGCGGGCGTAGGTAAAACAGTTCTTATCCAAGAATTAATTCGTAACATCGCTACTGAGCATGGTGGTTTCTCTGTTTTCGCTGGCGTAGGCGAGCGTACTCGTGAAGGAAACGATCTTTGGATGGAAATGAAAGAATCAGGCGTTATCGAAAAAACTGCGCTTGTGTTCGGTCAAATGAATGAGCCACCTGGAGCACGTGCACGCGTTGCTTTAACGGGTTTAACTATCGCTGAATACTTCCGTGACGTTGAAAAACAAGACGTTCTTTTCTTCGTTGATAATATCTTCCGCTTTACTCAAGCCGGTGCAGAAGTATCTGCATTATTAGGTCGTATTCCTTCTGCCGTGGGTTACCAACCTACATTAGCAACTGAGATGGGTGTAATGCAGGAACGTATTACTTCAACTAAAAATGGTTCGATCACTTCAGTTCAAGCGGTATACGTACCAGCGGATGACTATACTGATCCAGCTCCAGCAACTACATTTACTCACTTAGATGCTACAACGAACTTAGACCGTGATATCGCTGCACAAGCGATCTTCCCAGCGGTACATCCGTTAACATCTACTTCTCGTATCTTAGATCCTCTAATCGTTGGCGAAGCACATTACAAAACAGCACGTGATGTTCAGTCGTTATTACAACGTTATAAAGAATTACAAGATATCATCGCGATCTTAGGTATGGACGAGTTATCTGAAGAAGATAAATTAGTTGTATTACGCGCACGCCGTGTACAACGTTTCTTAGCTCAACCATTCTTCGTTGCTGAGCAATTCACTGGTTTAACTGGTAAATACGTTGATATTAAAGACACTGTTAGATCTTTCCGCGAAATCTTAGATGGTAAACATGACTCTATGCCAGAACAAGCGTTCTACATGGTTGGAACTATCGAAGAAGCCGTTGAAAAAGCTAAGAAAATTGCAAACGGGTAGTTTATGTTTAAACTAAACCTATTAACTCCAGAAAAAAAGGTTGTTGTTGATCAAGAGATCACAGAAGCCGTTATCCCAACGATCTCAGGTGAAGTTGATATTTTACCTGGGCACGTTCCGATGATTGCAAACCTTGGCACTGGGATTTTAAAATTCAAAGTTAAAGAAACTGGCGCGGTATTTAAAGCCGTTATCAGCTCTGGTTACTGCGAAGTAAATCCTGAAGGTGTAAACATCCTTACAGAATCAATTCAATTAAAAGAAGAGATTTCTGAAGAGGTTGCAAAAGCTAAAGTTGTTGAAGCGAATGCTAAGTTAACAAAAGAAAATTTAACTGATGCACAGTTTGAAGAGACTTTAAACGAAGCTAAAAAAGCTCAAGTGGGCATTGATCTGGTTAACGAAAATATCAGACACCACTAAGAAGAAATTAAAATTCTTATTGAAAAGACCAAGGGCGAAAATCCTTGGTCTTTTTTTATGTGAAAAAACTACGGAAGATTTGCGTTGCCATCCATTGGGCGGAACACACCGTTTTTTTCGAAATCGATACCACCGCCGTTAAGCTGTTCTTGTGTCATCGTGTAGATGGTTTTAAGAGCCCCCGCAGCCTTATCAATTTCAATACGCTGGGGACTTCTTTTTTGAATAAACGAAACAATCTGCCCGCCGATAAACTCGCCGTTGGCATTGATTTGGTAACGAATCAAAGGGGCTTGGCCAGAAAGTCCGCTCACGTTGATTCCTTGCCCAGTTAAAAAATTACCTAAGCTGTAAATAATTAATTTCTTTTTATAAAGTTCGATCGCGCGTGGAACATGTGGGCCATGCATAATGATTGAATCCGCTCCGGCATCAATTGCCGTTCTGGCGAACTTCACCGAATCACCGCGGTTTTCACCCAGATACATTTCGTTTCCAGTTAAAGAAATTTCTGTCGAGCCTTCACCGCCAACATGTGAAGAAACTAAAACGATATAACCTGCTGCCTTTAATTTACGAATCTCTTCATAGACGGCAAGTGGGTTATTAATACTTCTGCGGCCTTTATAGAAGTCTGTTGCGATCAACGCAATTTTGTGACCCTTGGCAGACAACAAAGCCACTTCACCAGCTTTAGATGAATATTGTAAACCTAGCGTAGCTAAAGTTGATTTAGTCGATTCAACACCAGCTTTGCCAAAATCATTTACGTGATTATTTGCCAAAGAGATTACATTAAAACCGGCATCAACTAAACGTTTACCCATGATTGTTGGCGTACGAAATAAATAACGATTTGGGCCGGTTTTTTTGCCGTCTTCTTGAGGTTCACCGTCAAAGAGAGTTCCTTCTAAATTTGCAAAGCGAACATCGGCCGCTTGAATCCATTGTTTTGCAGGGTCAAACAAGCCCATTCCATGATCTGCGGGCATCATTTTTTCAGACGGAAAGTTTGTTCCCATCATGACATCGCCGATCGCACTTATGGTGATATCGTCAGAGGCCGCGATAGCCACAGAGGCGATAGCTTGAGTTGACAAAAGAGCAGCGAAGAAGAATTTTAATTTTGATGAATTGGGGTATTTCATGTCGGTGATTATGCGGGAAGCGTTTTAAATGCGAAATGAGCAAGATTTGTCAGGGTAATAAGGTAATGACTGTACATAACTTTGACAGACGTAGGTCTTAAAACCTTGGTCTCTATTATAAGGGCTATTCAAGCTTAATTCATAAAACTGTAAACAGCGATAAGCAAATAGAGCTAAAATGAAGAGGTATGAGTTATCTAAAAAGAGCTGTTCTTTTTTTCGGAGTTACAATTTTTGGCGTCTATGCCAACGCGCAAGATTATTCAGATCCATTGCGTGGCGATGAAATTACCGTAGAAAGCATTCAAGATCTTACGACGTCATACAAAGAACGACGTAAAGATTTTGGCGCGCTATTTTCAATTAATTACGAACGCTACTTTCCTGAAGAGCATATTTCAGTAATTCAAAACAAATCTTATGAAGAGATTTCTGAAGGCGAATCGATTCCGGTTATAGGTGCAGAAATCGGCGTAAAATATAATTTTGCTTTAGGTTCAGTTTCTGCGTTATTTGGTTATGGCGCTGGCACCTTTGCCAATGAGGCGCAAAACCTAGATGGTGCGAGCGTTAGAATCACAAAGCTTGATTTGAATTTTGCTTTAGATAACTTAACATCAGAGCCATGGATTGTTCCCTACGCGCAAGGCGGAATTCACCAACTCGAGTGGGAAGAAAACAGTTTTACCGGCAGTGATAATGTGATTGAAACCTTAATTGCCAAGCCAAATGCTCACTATAAATTTGGCGTGTTGTTACAATTAAACTGGATCGAAAATTGGATTGATCCGACTACGACAACCGAGGGCTTGCGCTCTTCTGGTTTGGAAAATACGTATTTAGATATATTTTATTCTGGTTATTCGGCTTACGCAGAGCCAGATCCAATTGTTGGAGCTTTAGGCTCTGATGACGGTGAAGCTAATCTTTCTAGTTCTGGCCTTGGAATGGGACTTAAGCTCGAGTTCTGATAAGGGTTTTAATGCGACTATTGCTAGTGTTAATGTATGTGTTAACCTCTACGAACGAGGCGATAGCCTGCGGTTTGCAGAGCAATTCGTCTATGCAAAATTTACTGCAAATAGCTCAACAAACAGAAGCGCCGGCCACAGCGTATTTACCTAAGCCTTTGATCAGTGGTGCACCCTTTCTAGTAGTTAAAAACGAAAAAGGTGAAGACGTTAAAATTGACGACAATATGGTCTTAACTCCGGGCATGACGATTACAGCAAGTACAGACAAAGCTAAAGTTTATATTCCTTCAACGGGTCAAATGATTGAACTTTTACCAAAGACCGCGATTAAAATTTTACGGTATAACAAATCTCTCGATGAAAAAATTTGTCATTTAAGTTTTGAATTACACAGCGGCAAAGCGACTTTTTCATCTGACCATAAAGCCCGCGAAAAAGACTGTAAAGCTAGCGAAGAAAATTTTGAAGTCGCAACGAGTTCGATTGAGATAACTCCGGTCGGCACTAAATATTCTGTAGATTTAAATCAGGCGCTCGCAGAACTAAATGGCGAACCGGCGGACACTGACGAAAATGTATCTGTACAAAAAGGACAAGTAAAAATTCGTCTGGTGAAGCTTAAAAAAGGCAGTGTTCGCAAAGTTGCAGCCAAGAAATCCAAGAGCAAGAACATCGCAGCCCTTGATGACGGCGCAGACGAGAAACCTTTAATAGTTAAAGCTGGGCGCAAGGCGCGAGTCAAAAAAAGCAAAAAAGATCGTATGGCCGATATACAGATTGTATACCCAGAGCAGTAATTATTTCATAGCCAGACACAGTAGCCCAAGTAATCCCTTAGAATCATAAAAAATATGTTATAAAGGCTCTCTGTGAAAACATTGGCTTTATTGATTACTTTTATGTTTGTGCAAATATCATCTGCTGGCGAAGTGGTTGAACAGATATTTAATTCTGGTGGTCGTAGTTTTAAAGTCGAATTTATGGATAGCTTTCCATATCCGCCTAGAACGGTTGAGCAGTCACAGCTGCTGCTAATAACGCATAATTCACAGTACTGGGATAATCAGCGCCTGACCTGGAGTGGTACCGAAAAGTTAGTGCAATATTTTGCCGGTAAAAATCTGCCGTATCTCTATATGGCGGATTTACAAGATCGCAGCCAAAAATTAACAGCTAATTATTTTCCAAAGGGTGTAACTGCAGACAACCTATACCCCTTTCAAGGAGATTCGCACCGCATAGTAATGCGTGGAAGTGATGTCGTAATTGCGGGAGGAAATTTCACGATTTGCGCCTGTCAAACGGCACGCTCGGTGATTGCACTTTCAGAAACTAAAGGTATTTTAAATGTGCATTATGCGATGGATGCAATTTACGAGGGGCAGTTAGGTTTTCAGCTAACACTTGCGCAAATTTCTGAAAAATTATCAGACGATGCCTTTATCAATTATTTAAAAATGGATTATTTTAATCAAGACACGCTTCCGTGTGTTGAATCGATGTTGCAAGCGCTTGATCGTAAATTTAATTATGAAATTTATCGTAATAATAAATTGGTTGGCAACATTGGTAACGAAGGCCAAGTGGTTAGATTAAATTTTTCATCAAGTCGTAATGTTGTAGAGCTATTAAAACTAAAATCAAACTAAGATATCGAAATTATATACCCTGAAAATTAAATGCTTGTTGCGCGCGGTAAAGGTTTAGCTGGTACCGTGTGGCGAATTTTAATAAACTTTGAAGCTTCAGCTTCTTTAAGACTTTTCTGATAACGAGCATTTTTTTGCGCAGTTGATTCGTAAATTTGGGTTTCTAAACGATTTTCGATGCTAAATTGTTTTAACTGTTCGATGAGTTCTGTTTTGTGTTTTTTTGAGCAAGCCGTGTAAGAAGCTGTGTCTGGGTTACACTCTTTAGGATTAGGGTGTAAACATCTTAGGTGCATAAAAACACTGTCAGCTCCATTTGCGACAACATAAATTTCGCGAATTACTGAATCACTCAGAATTACCGTTGATCTTTTCCAAAGTTTAGTATTTGTAACTTCAACGCTATTTTTTGTTGGGATAGTTAAACTACAAGATCCCTTAACAATCTTAGCCGCCTGCTGTTCATCTTTTGTATCCTGTTTAACCATAAGTGAACCAGTCCCGGGCTTAATTCTTAATTGTTTAAAGTTAATGACGCTAGAATTATATTCAGAAGCAGAGTAAGTTTGAGAAAGTTTTAAAGAGCCATTATATTTATCTGAAAAATTTGCTGGCGCATCAGATGGTGCAAGTTTTTCTGCAGCAAAAGTGAAAGCAGGGCTAAATAAGATAGTGAAAATGACAGTAAATTTCATAAGTTCCCCTTGTTCATTAAACAGCTATTCGGTTTGCAGGGATAAACAGTTTAGCTGGGGTAAAACTTCTGGACTTTCGTATTAAACAAGACTTAACAAATACTGTAGCTCTTCATAAACTGCAGACCAAGTAATGGTGTTCATGCGCACATTTAAACGCTGATCTGGCGTGATTGAATATTTTTTATTTTCACGCATAGCTAATTGAATTGCCGTCTGCGGTTTTAATTTAGTTTGTTCGGTGAATACCAGAGACACAGTTTTTAACCCGCCACTGATATCGCGCACGCCTAAATTTTTACATTGGCGACGAATCAGCATTAAACCCATTAAATTAACTACGGGCTCTGGCAATTCGCCAAACTGATCTTTTAATTCGGCTTCGATTTGGTCTAAGTCTTCTTGAGATTTGATATCTGCTAAAGCTTTGTAATAACTTAGTCTGATGCGAATATCTTTAATGTAGTTATCAGGAATAAGCGCAGGAATACGTAAATTAATTTCTGGATCCAGTTCAGCATCAGGTGTGTTTTCACCTTTTGCTTCGGCAAGAGCTTCGTTTAACAAATCCATATACATTTCGTAACCAACTGAATTTACATGCCCAGATTGATCGTCACCTAAAATATTACCGGCTCCGCGCAATTCTAAATCGTACTGCGCAATTTTGATTCCTGAACCTAATGCAGAGTTGTCTTGAATAATTTTAAGCCGCTCTTGCGCAACTTTTTCAATGCGTTTGTCTTTAGGCATTAATAAATAACAATAAGCGCGCGCTTTGCTGCGGCCTACGCGTCCACGCAGCTGATAAAGCTGCGATAGACCAAACATATGCGCTTGATCAATAAACATAGTGTTGGCGCGTGGAACATCCATTCCCGATTCAACAATTGAAGTACAAATTAGAACATCGATTTCGTGATTAAAAAAAGCAAGCATTGCAGCTTCAAGATCTTCTTCGGCCATTTGGCCGTGAGCCACTTTCATGCGTGCATCTGGAAGAATTTGCCGCAATTCGTCTGCGATGCCGTAAATAGATTGCACGCGATTATGAATAAAATAAACTTGTCCGCCGCGAGCGATTTCAGCCGTAATGCCTTTGCGAATAAGTTCAGTATCAAATTTTGAAACAAATGTTCTTGTCGGCAAACGGTCTACTGGCGGAGTGTTGATAATTGATAAATCGCGCACGCCGGTAAAGCTCATGTTTAAAGTTCTTGGAATCGGTGTTGCCGACAAAGTTAACGTATCAACATTAGTTTTAAATTTTTTGATTTTTTCTTTATGTAATACGCCGAACTTTTGTTCTTCATCGATAATTAATAAACCTAAATCTTTATAGACAACATCTTTACTAAATAAGCGGTGCGTACCGATAATTATGTCGACCTTACCATCTTTCAGTTCGGCTAAAGTTTTTTTCTGATCAGCTGTAGAAACAAATCGATTTAAAGATCTGATTTCATAGTTAAATCCCGCGAATCGTTTTTTAAATGTCTCTAAATGCTGAAATGTTAAAACTGTTGTCGGTGCAAGCACGGCCACTTGCTTTTTGTTGGCCACAGCTTGAAATGCCGCACGCATAGAAACTTCGGTTTTACCAAAGCCCACATCACCACAAACTAAACGATCCATTGGATGATCACTGTGAAAATCTTTTTGAATTTCATTGATCGCTCGCAATTGATCTATCGTTTCATCGTATGGAAAGGCTCGCTCGAACTGGCCGTAAGCCACTTCATCTAATATTAAAGGAAAGCGTGTGATTTCGGCGCGCTTTGCATAAAGCTGTAACAATTCAGCCGCAATATCGCGTAAATGTTTTTTAACTTTACTGGTGGTTTTTTCCCAACCAGTGCCGCCAAGTTTGTCTAAGATCGTGGTTTGCGAAGCGCCAGAAAACTTTTGCAATTGGCCAACGCGGTAGACAGGAAGATATAATTTATCTTTGTCTTTGTAGGCGACCTGAATGAATTCAGACTCGATACCGCCTACATTCATCAGCTTTAAGCCTTCATAAATACCAACGCCATGTTTTACGTGCACTACTAAATCACTAGGTTTTAAATCTCCGAAACTTAAGCGCTTAGCATTTTTAGAAAACTCTTCGTAAGAGCTTTGTGTCGCCGCTCGTTGTTTGCGCCCGAAAAAATCATCGGCACGCAAGAATACAATTTGTTCTTCGTGTAACAACACCGTTTCGCCAAGATCACGCGGAATTAACACGGCCGGCTGATTAGCCTGGTCTAAATAGCTTAACCATTTATCCCAATCATAACTTGCAGAGCCCGAGCTAGGTGCGACTTCAAAACTAACTTCTAAGCGATCCAATAAATTTTTTAAACGATCAAGCTGAGTTTGGTTTTTATAAGAAATGAATATTTTAAATTTATCTTTGCGCCATAATTGCAATTTTGGCGCGGCCACAGAAACCCACTCGGTAGATCCCGGAGTTTTATTGTGCGCCAACTGGGTAAACTCAGTCAGTGGGCTTGATTTGTATTCGATACGCTCTTCAGTAAAAGATTCATCAGTTAAAAAAGCTAAATTAGAAAATTGAATTGTTTGCGAACCTTCGGGATAAACAACTTTATCAAATGAAAAATACAACTCTTCAATTTCTGGCTTAAACAACGTGGTTTCAGCTGCGCGGTAATCAGCAACAACCTCTTGATAGAATTCGTCAGCTTTTCTGGCCACCTCGACAGGATCAAGCATGATCACATTTAACCCTGAAGAAAAGTGCTCAAGTGGTGAAACTAACGAATCATAGCTGTAAGGCAAAAGATATTCAGCGCCTGGAAACAAAGTTTTTTGCGTTAATTCGCGAAGCAATTCATCACGCTCAGCATGTGCAACAGGACGGCCCTCTAATTGTTTACGAAACTTTTTAACAACAGATTCTAAATTGTCGTCATCAAGTTGATATTCAAACACCGGCGCTAAATTTAAAACCCTCGTCACATCTTCGCTTAATTGAGAAATATGAGAAAAATATCTTAGGGTTTCAACCTGATCCCCGAACAGCTCTAAACGGATAGGCTTTTCTTCGGCCACTGAAAAAATATCGACAATACCGCCGCGGATACTGTATTGGCCGCGATCTTCAACCACTGGAGCTGGTTGATAACCTAAATCATGAAAATATTCGGCTAAGTTTGTCGGCAACTCGTCGCCAGATTTAATAGCACGACAGCGTTTGCTGAATTGATTAAACGGAGCTGACTTTTGTTGAAGGGCCGAGATGGGTGCGATAAAGATGTTGTTTTTTTCAGCGTTTGGTTGATTAGCCCAATACAAAAATTTTGATCGATCCCACGAAGCCGAAGGCGATGGGTAAAGACCTGAATAAGGCTGAACATCAAAATGTTTTAAGATATGGCAGCGATATTCATTAGAAAAAAAGCTCATTTGCTTAGCAAATAGTTCGGCATCATCTAAACTTGAAACTACGACAAGTGTCGGCAAGCCATTGAAATGTATAGAAAAATGTTGTGACAACAAAAAAGAAATAGCTGTCGACGACTGAGTGCCGACAATATTAAACAATTCTTTCTTTTTGTTGGCCGCGCGAAGAATAATTTCTTCTAAACGCAGTTGATACTGACTATTCACTTTGATGATCTTCCTAAAAACTTTTTGGATGTTGCCAAAAAAATATTCTTTCGTCATCCACGAAACACCATTCGCGAAACAATAATTTGGCAGTCCAAATCTGAGCTTTTTCATTTGGTTTTTAACTGAACGCTTTGTATAACTAAGTAGTTAAAACTATTCATTAAAATAAGGAGGCAAGATGCCTTTAGGTGGGATCATTTTTATCACGCTTTTCATCGGTGTGTTTGGGGTAATTTTAATTTACCTAGCACGTTGGACGGGTGGCCGCGCAAAACGCACTAGCGAAGCTAAAATGGAAATCTACGAATGTGGTATTCCAGAACAAGAAAAAAAGGACACTAAAATTTCTGTTAAGTTTTACTTAACGGCGATCTTGTTCATTCTGTTCGATATCGAAATTATTTTTATGTACCCATGGGCAGTTGGTTTCAAAGAGTTTATTCACTCGGGCGCCGGGCCTTTTGTTTTTGGATCAATGGCAATCTTCTTAGCGATTTTCATTTTCGGTCTATGGTGGGAAATCAAATCTAAAGCTCTTGAGTGGGACTAAAGGAAACTAATTTATGATGGATATGGGAAGTACTCCTTTTGAAATTACAATCAACGTCGTGAAAACTGTTTTAGTTTTCTTAATGATGGTTCAGCTTGTTCCAATTTTAGTTTGGGTCGAGCGTCGCGGGTCTGCGTTTATTCAAAATCGTTTTGGTCCAAATCGTATCGGGCCCTTGGGTTTAATGCAGCTTCTTGCAGATGCCGTAAAATTCTTAACTAAAGAAGATTTCGTACCAGATAAAGGCAATAAATATTTATTCTATGCGGCTCCGATTTTTGCTTTAATTCCGGCTTCAATTGCTTACATGGCGATTCCAATGTCGACGCCACTTCTTATCGGCGATTCAAAATTTTTAATTCAAGGTTTTGAAGTTAACGTCGGTATCGTTTTCATTTTAGGTGTTTCGTCTTTGGCAGCATACACTATTTTGATGGCGGGCTGGGGCTCGGGAAGTAAGTTTGCCTTAATGGGAGCGATGCGCGCATCAGCTCAAATTATTTCTTACGAATTAGCGCTGGGTCTTTCGATCGTTGGCGTGATCATGACTTACGGAACGTTTAACCTAAGCGAGATGATTGCCCAGCAACAAGGTTTTTTAACGTTCAACGGATTTGGCAGCACCCTAACAATGCCGCTACCCAACTGGGGAATTTTCTTTCAACCGCTTGGCGCTTTAATTTTCTTTGCAGCAGCTTTTGCCGAATCAAATCGTTTACCTTTCGACTTGGCTGAAGGCGAAGCAGAGTTGGTTGCCGGATTCCACACTGAGTACGGCGGCTTTAAAATGTTAATGTTCTTCATTGGCGAGTACGGTCACATGATGATTGCTTCTGGTTTGTTTGCGACTTTCTTTTTAGGTGGGTACAACATTCCGTGGACAACGGTTCAGGGCGTTCATGACTGGTTAGCCTCTTTTGGTTTCTCTGCTGATTTAACGAATGTTTTAAACACTGTGCTTCACTTCTTGATGTACAATGTTAAATTCTTAATTCTGCTTTGGATCTTCATCCATGTTCGCTGGACTCTTCCGCGTTTTAGATATGACCAATTAATGGATCTTGGTTGGAAAACCATGCTTCCATGGGCGTTGGCTAACACGATTTTAACTTCAATTGTAATTTTCGCAGCGGCGCAATTTGCGTTCTAAGAAAGTAGGAATTTGTGACTGATGCAATCTTGTTTTGGTTTTTAGCTTTTGTAACTGTTGGTGCAGGGCTATCTGTAGTTCTGATGTCTAACCCGATCTACTCAGCGCTTTCACTAGCGATGACGATGGTGGGTGTATCAGCTTTGTTTGTAACTTTAGGCGCTTTCTTTTTAGCTGGCGTGCAATTGATCGTTTATGCTGGTGCGGTGATGGTTTTATTCGTCATGGTCATCATGCTTTTCGATTTGAAACACGAAATCCAAGCGTTCACGCGCGGTAAAATTACGGGAGCAGTTAAGATTGCTTCGGTCGGAATTTTAGCGGGATTAGTTGTTGGCGCGATCACACTAAGCACCAAGGCGATTGAGTTATCGCAAAAAACGCAAGCAGATGCGGATACCGGAAAAACCTACGCCGACAACACGATGGCGTTAGCACAAAACTTATTTTTACAAAACGTTTTTGGCTTTGAAGCTTTGGGCGTTTTACTTTTAGTAATTGCAGTTGGAACTGTAGCGCTATCACGCAGCAGAGGGGGCACACATGCCAGAGACTAATATTTTTACAACAATCGGTCTTGAACACTACTTAGTGTTATCAGCGGTTATCTTTTCTATGGGTATGGCAGGAGTATTACTTCGCCGTAACTTGATCGTTTTATTAATGTCAGTTGAATTAATGTTGAACGCCGTGAACATCAGCTTCGTGGCATTTTCAAAATACAACAACAACATCGAAGGCCAAATTATGGTTTTCTTTGTAATGACAATCGCAGCGGCTGAAGCAGCAGTTGGTTTGGCATTAGCGGTATCAATCTTTAAACGCTTCAAAGAAGTTAATATCAGATTCTTTGAACACTTGAAGGGGTAATTTAAAATGAGTCATGAAGCATTGATTGCAATATTATTACTAAGCCCTTTGGTGGGATTTATTTTAAACGGAGTCCGTTTTCGTTCGTCTAACTATATTTTAGCCGGATCGATTGCCACGGGTGCCGTGTTTGTTTCTTTTATCTGTTCTGTGATGTTGATGATTGATTTGATCAACGCCCCAGTAGATCAAAGACGATTGGCTGCTAACTTTTTTGAATGGATCGCGGTAGGTGGTTTTAAAGTTAATGCGGGCTTTGTCGTCGATCAGATCAGCTCAATTATGATTTTAATCATTACGGGCGTAGGCTCATTGATTCACTTATTTTCGATTGGTTACATGCACCACGATAAAGGTGTTACTAAATACTTTGCGTATTTAAATCTTTTTATCTTCAACATGTTAATTCTAGTATTAGGTGATTCATTATTAACAATGTTCGTTGGTTGGGAAGGCGTCGGCCTTTGTTCTTACTTACTCATTGGTTTTTGGTTCTCTGATTCTGCTAAAGCTGCAGCCGGCATGAAAGCCTTTATCACAAATCGTATTGGTGATGCGGCTTTTATTATCGGTATGTTTATTTTGTTCTTTTCGTTCGGCACATTAAATATGTTCGAATTAAACGCGTTAGCTCCAACTACTGTTGAAGCAAGCTGGATGGGCGCAGCCACGCTGGGAACACTCATGCTGTTCATCGGCGCGACTGGAAAATCAGCGCAGGTTCCGCTTTATGTTTGGCTACCTGATGCGATGGCGGGTCCAACGCCGGTATCTGCGTTAATCCATGCGGCGACGATGGTGACGGCGGGTGTTTACATGATCGTGCGCTTAAACCCAATGTTCGTAGCAGCGCCAAATACAATGATGGTGATTGCAATCGTTGGTGCGGTGACTGCGGTGATGGCAGCAACAATTGGTTTAACCCAGTTTGATATTAAAAAAGTATTAGCTTATTCAACAGTGTCTCAGCTTGGTTATATGTTCTTAGCTGTGGGTGTTGGCGCATTCGGCGCGGGCATGATGCATTTAATGACTCACGCATTTTTTAAAGCGTTAATGTTCTTGGGTTCTGGTTCAGTGATCCACGCGATGCACGAAGAACAAGACATTCGCAAAATGGGTGGCCTTAAAAAATATTTACCGATCACGCATTTTACATTCTTAATGGGATGGCTTGCGATTATCGGATTTCCGTTATTTTCAGGTTTCTTTTCTAAAGATGAAATCTTATGGCAAGCTTACGCTTCTCCACGCGGTAGCGTTTTCTTATGGATCGCTGGCGTTGCCGGTGCGTTATTAACTGCGTTCTACATGACTCGTTTAATGGCGTTAACTTTCTGGGGTGGTTCAAGAGTTCCTAAATCAGTGCATCCACATGAAAGCCCTGCGATCATGACGATTCCACTAATTATCTTAGCTATTTTATCTGTTATTGGTGGATTCATTGGTGTTCCACACGTGATCGGTGAGTATTTAGGGCACATTCCAAATTACTGGGCTGACTGGTTAGATCCTTTAATTCGCAAACTTCCTGAAACAGGAGCACCACACACGGCTGCTGAAGAGTGGGGTTTAATGGCAACTTCGGTTTCATTAGCCTTAATTTCTGCTTTTACAGCTTACCGTATTTACACAAACAACAAAGGCACAAACGAACAAATCGCTAAAGCTTTTGGTCCTGTATATAACTTTGTGAATAATAAATATTTTGTTGATGAAGCTTACTTTGCCGGAATCATTAATCCGCTAGTTAAACAAAGTCAGAATTTATGGATGTATATCGATGTGAATTTCATCGATAAGACAACTCATGTGATCAGCGATATGACAAAAGGCGCGGGCTCGCTAGCTCGCTCTTTTCAAACTGGAAACATGCAACAATACGCGATGTACATCGGATTAGGTGTCGTTGTCGTTCTAACATTTGTGTTGATGAGGTAGTCGATGTTGTTATCAGTTGTTTTATTTTTACCTTTAGTTTTTGCGGTGATTCTGACAGTTTGGCCACAAAAAACCACAATTCGCCAGCTGGCTTTGGGTTTATCGTTAATCGAGTTTTTAGCATCACTGGTAGTTCTTAAAAACTTCGATCAAGCCTCTGCAGCCCTGCAAATGGCCGAGCAATACGCTTGGGTTCCGCGTTTCGGGATTTCATATTTTATCGGGATTGACGGTATTAGCTTAATGTTAATTATGCTAACAACGTTCTTAACTCCGATCATTATTTTAGGATCTTGGAATTCAATCACAGACAGAGTTAAAGGCTTTCACGTTGCGCTTTTTGTTTTACAAACAGCGATGATGGGATCTTTCTTAGCGATGGATGCGGTTTTATTCTATGTGTTCTGGGAATTATCGCTTGTTCCGATGTACTTTATCGTTGGTATCTGGGGCGGTGCTCGCAGAATATACGCGACGATCAAGTTCTTCATCTACACGATGGCCGGATCTGTTCTGATGTTATTAGCGATTATCTTTTTAATGCGCTTAACTCCAGAAGTAACAGGCGGCGCAGTAAGTGCCAGCTTACTTGATTTCTATAAATTACAAATTCCATTTGTGGCCGGTGATTTTTTCACTGCCCAAACGTTATTGTTCTTTGCTTTCGCACTAGCGTTTGCGATTAAAGTTCCACTTTTTCCATTACACACATGGTTACCTGACGCCCACGTTGAGGCACCAACTCCTGGTTCGGTGGTTCTTGCGGGTGTGATGTTAAAAATGGGTACATTTTGTTACTTGCGCTGGGTGATTCCATTGTTTCCTGAAGCTGCAGAATACTATGCCTGGTTTTTCGTAGCTCTTGGTGTGATCGGTATCGTGTACGGCGCATTAGTTGCGATGGTACAACCTGATGTGAAAAAATTAGTAGCGTACTCTTCAGTGTCGCACATGGGTTATGTGATTTTAGGAATCTTTGTGATGAATCAATACGGTGTAAACGGCGCTTTATACCAAATGCTAAATCACGGTATTTCGACAGGCGCGCTATTCCTGTTAATCGGTATGATTTACGAACGCACACACTCGCGTATGATTGTTAAATACGGCGGTTTAGCAAGTGCACTTCCGATTTTTACGATTATGTTTGTGATTGTGACGATGTCTTCAATCGCGGTTCCGCTAACAAATGGTTTCATCGGCGAATTCTTAATCTTAATGGGCACATATCAATATTCTCCTTTAGCTGCAGGAATTTCGGTAACGGGTGTGATCTTGGGTGCTGCGTATATGTTATGGATGGTTAAACGTGTGTTCTTCGGGCCTAAAGGTGAAATCGTCACTCACGCTGAAGAAGATAAAGAACATGCTTTACATGATTTAAGTGTACGTGAATGGGTTGTGATGACTCCGCTGATTATCTTAATCTTTTGGATGGGGATTTTTCCCAACCACTTTATGGATTATTCAAAAAAGAGCGTTGATCATTTAATCTCTAACAAACACAACTACACTCTTGAGGTGAAATAGTTATGAATATTACAGTTGGTCTTACAGATGTTTTATTAGCCTCTCCGCTGATTGTTTTGTTTTTGTTCAGCTTAATCCCGCTTGCGATTAAAGTTTTGCGTGGCAATAAAGAGCAAAACCCCGCAGCTACAATCGTTATTGCTTTAATCGGCCTGGGTTTAACTGCAGGCTTATTATTAGTATTTGGTGGCTCTGATAGAACGGCATTTAATAATCAATTATTATTTGATGGCTTAACTCAGTGGTCAGCATTACTTGCGATCGTGGCTTCGGCCGGCGGTTTAATTATGATGTACGAAAACCCATCGACACGCGGTAAACAGTTTTCTGAATTAATTTTCTTAGCACTAAATTCAGTGCTGGGAATGATTATCTTGGTTGCCGCTGTGAATTTGATTACGGTGTTTATCGGTTTAGAGTTAATGTCATTAGCCCTATACTTAATGATTGCGATGTCGCACGAACAAAAAATTTCAAAAGAAGCTGCAATTAAGTATTTCGTATTGGGCTCTTTTGCATCGGCGATTTTCTTATATGGAGTATCTTTCGTGTTCGGAAGTTCTGGATCAGTAAATATTACTGATTTCATGCAAAGTGCCGCGACACTGGTAAAAACAAATAAATTATTCTTATTTGGTATCGTTTTTGTGATCTTGGGTTTTTGTTTTAAGGTTTCAATTGCTCCGTTTCATGCCTGGGCTCCAGATGTTTATCAGGGATCTCCTACGCCAGTAACTTCTTTTATGGCGACAGCAGTAAAAGCAGTTTCATTTGCGGCGTTCTTACGTATAATCGCAACGCAACCATTAGTAGGTTCGCAAAATTTATTTGATGTTATGCAATGGCTAGCCGTAATCACCATGACGGTGGGTAATGTAGCGGCGATTATGCAAAATAATTTGAAACGCACTTTAGCTTATTCTTCAGTAGCTCATTCTGGTTATATCTTAGTTGGTTTAATTACGGCGGGCATCAGTCAGAATTCAGCGTATAGCGCATCAAGCGTGTTGTTCTATCTATTTGCTTACAGCATTATGACGATGGGTGCTTTTGCAATTGTAAGCCTTATCGAACGCTCTGAAAATTCGGTAATCAATACTGATGACTTAGCAGGTTTTGCGAAAAACCAGCCGGCATTAGCCATGTGCTTAACGATTTTTATGTTATCACTTGCGGGTCTTCCGCCAACATTGGGATTTTTTGGTAAGTTCTATTTATTTAGCGCTGCTGTAAACGAAGGGTTAGTGTGGTTAGCTTTATGGGGTGTAATTAACTCTGTCATCAGTGTTTATTACTACTTACGCCCAATCGTTGTTATGTACATGAAAGACGGCGATGCAGATGTTGCAGATCATTCTTTACATGCGACAACAGTTTTAGTGTTTGTCTGTGCATTTATAATTATCGCGATCGGCTTATTCTCGGGTCCATTATTTGATCTTGTTGAAAAAAGCTTAGGTTAGTTTTTAATTAGTTATAGTTTCCATACTTTTAACCGTTCTACAGCCGTAGGACGGTTTTTGTTTTTGGCGGTATTCTTCTGCACAAGCCTCAAGTTTCAAAACCATATTTTCCATACGATCATAAGTAAGATCTACGTATTTATCGAAGTCTTCTAAAGTATCGTTTTGCAAATCACCGCCCGGCGCATAGGGCATTTTAAACGTAGCTAAGATAAAATCCTGAACTGCACGCGAAGTTCTGCCGTTGCCATCAGAAAATGGGTGAATTGTAACTAACCACTTTTGCACGAGGGCAGAAAATTCAATCGGCGGCATAAGTGGTTTATTCGCGCGATAGCGTTCAATCGTTGCTTTAATAAAAATATCTAACCATGAAATTTGCGCGGCAACCATATCGCTTGGCGCATAGGCTACATAAAATTTTCCTGCATCACTCGCAGTAACAGTCATCGGCACGGTAAGTGTTGCAGCATTTGGTTTTTGGCCATTCCATTCTTTGACGACTTCACTAAAGTTCATTCCGTATTCAACTTCCCAGTTTTGTTGGGCTTTAAGCATAGAATTTTGTGCGCAAGTCACTTTGTCTTTGCAGTCAGGAATCGCTGCGGTCCAACCAACTTGTGTATCTCCAGCTTGGCGGTAAGTTCCAGGTTTTGATGTGCGACGATTTATTCCCGATAAATAATCGCGGCTGATATCGCCACGATTATTTTTTAATAAAGCCCCGTTGATTATGGCGAAGTTTAAATTTTCGTAACCTTTTTCAGTTGAGTTAAAACCACCCGATCTAAAAAGCAAAGCGGCTACTTGAGTATCATCAGCAAAAAGAGCCCTGATTCCGGAATCCCAGACCTCCCATGTGGTTGGAGCCGGTTTATAAATTTGTGAAGGTGGCAATTCAGTTTTTTTAGCGGTTTCATAACTGCCGCGGTCGACAAAGCGTAACAAGCGATATTCAGCAAGTTCTGCGACGTTGATGCCTTCAGAATTAAAAGAAGCTTGTAATTTTTGATAGCGACCTTGGATATCGCAATCCCGCTTATAAAGACTGGCTTTGCGCGCATCTTCTTGGGGTAATTGAAGAAAACTATCGCAGTCTGCATAGGCCGAAAGACCGATCCAAAATGAGACAAAAAATAGAGTGAAATTTTTCATATAAACTCCCAAGTCGTGTCGCAGACACGCGACAATTTCTTAAGAGGTTTATATTGCGATATTGGCTCCAAACAGAGCTAGGTTTTAGAGGCTTTGATTGATCAGACTATTTACAGATGACGTAAAGTGCTTAATCCCGATTTAAAGCCAATCCAGAGAATCTTTTCTAAAATTGCTGGGTTTAGCGAGAAATGGTCGGCAAAAAACATTTCGTAATCTTGTGGGCGTGGCTTGATGTAGACGTAGTCGACATTGGGTTGAAAGCTGGTTGTTTTTTCAACGGCAGTTAATATTTTTTTGGTGATCTCAGACGACAAGCCTTCGCTCACACAGATTTTTTTTAGTTCGCCGTAAAGATTCTTTTTTTGATTCTGATACTGAATACCACGAGCAACTTTTTGTTCAAGCACTTGATATAAAGCCTGGTTCACAATCGCCGGGATTCCGTATTTATGTAATGAACCCATTTCTTCGGCGTAGTGATAAGGTTGCATCGAATATGAGGCGATAATTAGATCAGCTCCGTGATCGGCAGCTACGTGCGTACTTAAAGTGTCACGAATTTCACCGTCATATAGATAAATCTCTTTTTTATAATCAGGTAAGGTAATCGGATACGGTGCAAATACTGGCGGTAGGGCGGTTGAAGCGGCCACGGCTTCCGAAACCTTAGATGAACCAATATATAAAGCCTCAGAATCTTTTCTGTTTTCTAAGTAGTTACCAAAAACAACCTTGCGTGAATGATTCAGCTGAGTTGCAACAATGTAAAGCTCGACGCCCAAGCGTGAGAACTCATTTTCGTCTAAAACATATTTACGTAAATAACGTTCGATACCGTTGGTGTTAAATAGTCCGTTTAACTTAAAGCCCTCTTTTAAAAAGACCTCTAAACCACCGGTTAAGATCGATTTTTTAAACAGAGCTTCGGGTAAAAAACTAAGTAAACGGGCACTGTTAATATTAAACATATGGCGGTAACCGATAGGTTTAATCACTTCGTCTTCAGGCAAAGAGTAAAACGGTGAATCGCCGGCGCCGACTTGAAAGGCCGTAATTAAAGACTCGATTGACCTGCCAGAAGCCAAAACCGAGCTAACAAAAGCCCCAGCGCTAGAGCCAACATAGGTTTGAATCTTTGGCCCCTTGGTATTTCGAATTTGCACCGATTCTTTAGTTCCGCCCTCAAAGGCAATTCCCTTTTCTTTAAGCGCTAGACATACACCAATATGAAATGCCGCAGCTTTTATTCCGCCACCGCTAAGAACCAGGGCAATCTTTTTTTTATCGTGAATATTCACAGACATAAGGCTAGTTAAGCACGATCAAGGTCTAGTGTAAAGGCACCTAAACCACACCTTGGTCGTGGATATCCACGCATTTTGCACAAAAAATGACGCAAATCTTTGGATATCCACGTCAAAAGTCTGGATTGAAAAAAGTCTAGAATCCTTATTTGACAAGCCTTTCGGCTGTGTTAGGCTTGAGTAGTCAACCCGGAGGCACATAGAATGTGGTTACCTTTAGCTGAATACTCAATGAAACATAAAGTGAGTATTTCCACGTTAAGACGTCGGATTAAAGCTGAGGACATTCAGTACCGCTTGGATGACGGCAAGTATTTTATTTTCGACACAGACCCAACAGCTACAACAACAACAACAATTGTCGAAGATAAAACGTTCAGTACAGAAGCCCATCGCCCCTCCCTAAAAAGTGATTCTTCTGCTGCTGAGTTTGCCAAACAAGAGAACGCCCAAGGCGAGTCAGTGATTACGGCAGCCAACCGTTTATTAACGGATCTGAAAAAAGCCTACACCCAAGTGTTACAAGAAAAAGAAGAACAGATTGTAGCGTTAAAGGAAGAAATTTCTGATTTACGTACCTTAGTTCGCGTTCTTGAATCTGAGAATCAACGCTTAAACCTAAAGAATAACCCAAATCATGTGGCTTATTCTTCGAATCAAAACTTAGATTATTAATTAGATATACTGATATTTATTATAGGCCGTATAAAGTAATTGAACTGCCGCTGCAAATAACAAGACGTTCGTTACTCTGAAAAACCATTTGAAATGTAAACTTCCTAAAGACTTCTGCAAAATAAAATAAATGACGTAAGAAACGATAACAGCCAAAGCGATTTGACCACCTAGATTTAATAATTTGTCTGAAGTTGCTTCGATGAGCTCACCGCTTAAGAATAAAACAGTTTCTAAACCTTCACGGGCCACGGCCAAAAAACTGATTAACAATAAGCTGATAAGGCTTTGTTTGCTTAAAGCATTTTCTACTTTTTCAGTTAAGTCAGATTTAACTGTCTTGGCATTTTTATGCATCCACCACATAACATGAATAATCATTAAACCCGCAACTAATGGAAATCCAACATCAATATAGTTCATTGCAGATTCTGGAACTGCGTCTGGCAAGAACATGATCGACATTCCTAAAGCTAAACTTACAAAAACGCCTGCAAGTACGCCGAAAATTAAAAACATCCAGTGTTTCTTAGTCGTGTTCTGATCTTTTTTTAATACCGATGTTAAAATACCAATGATTAATAAAGCTTCTAAGCTTTCGCGCAAAACAATTGAGAATGCCGCCCAGTTCATTTTACTATGACCTTACCTTGGCAAGTATCCATATGAAATTCGCCAAAGATTTCGTATTCGCCGGCGGCTAGTGGTTTAACTTTAAATTTTGCCGAACGTTTTGGTGGAATAATTTTTTCAATTTTTAAACTGTTACTTTCAAATTCTTCAGCTGTGTTATCTGTATTAACAACTTCGATGGTAAAAGGAGTGTTTGGCGCCACAACGATTTCATTTGGCACCATCGTGCGGTTTTTAAGTTCGATCTTAAAAACTAAATCATCTGCGAAAGCTAAATTTGAAAACAATAATAAAACGCTTAACATTTTCTAACCTCTAAAGTGAGTTGATAAATTTAATAACTTGAGCACGCTCATTAGCTGGCAGACTTGCGAATTTATCACGACTGATTTGTGCTTCGCCGCCATGCCATAGAATGGCTTCTTCGATAGTAGCTGCGCGGCCATCATGTAAAAAGCCACCGCGGGCATTGATTGTTTTAGTTAAGCCGATTCCCCATAGTGCGCGAGTTTTCCAATCGCGGCCAGAGGCCTGGAAATCGCGACGGTTATCAGCTAAGCCTTCGCCCATGTCGTGCAATAATAAATCTGTGTATGGAGCAATTCTTTGAAAACTTAAAGCTTCGATAGAATGTTTGCCAGTTATGAATTCAGGTTGATGGCAATTTGTACAGCCAACATTTTTGAAATTCTTACCGCCGGCAACGATGTCAGCTTCTAAGTATTCTTTGCGACGGGAAGGCACGGCTAAAGTTTGCGAATAAAATACAGTGTCTAGAGCATCTTCATCATTGATATTTACTTCTTTTTTTAACGACGGAAGAATTTTTTCGATCAATGGTGTTCCGGCGATACTTTCATCAGGAAAAAATGAATTTGTCACGCCCATGTCACCGCGAAAAGCCCCCAGGGCTTGGTGTAACACCGAAGGTGTATTTGCCTTTAAGCCGAAACGCCCTAGGCTATAAACATCGACAAAATTATTTTTTTGTTTTTCAATATCGTAAACCCAGTTTGGTCGCCCATGCACACCCCAGGCTGATAAATCGCGATTAGCTAAGGCGATAATATCATCTTGTTCGATAGCTTCTAATAAACCTAAACCGATCATGGGCGGAGTCATGCGCGGGCTTGTGCGAACATCATCTTGAAACAGACGGCTTGTTGAATTTCCTGATTCATCAGTTGATAAATCGTAAGGGTTTCTAATTTGAAAAATAGGTTTTTTAATTTTAACAACTTGTCCATCGGGATAAGTAAAAGTTGAGTATTCATATTTCATCCAAACTTCGGCTTGGCCTGTGTTTGGTGAATTTTGGCGTAAATGATAACTGCCAAGGTGAAATAATTGGGTTGAGTAACCTGGAACAGCAGTCGGTTCGCCGTGCAGATTTTTAGAAACGTAAGACTCAACACTAATACGAAGAAAAATAGCTTCGTTTTGGCCAAGCTTTGTCCACGCATTATTGGCAGAGATAACAGGCAAAGAACCGCGGCCGTCACGGATATGACAGCTGGCGCAGCTAATATTATTGTAAGCAGGACCTAATCCATAATCTGAACGGGTAGGATCATCAGAAAAGTTTTTTTCGAATAAGCCATCGCCCACAATGTGTTTTTCCTGTAATTCTGGCGGCATGGTTGTCACCGGTTGTTTAAATGAAACAGTAGTGCCGAAGTTGGCAACATATGTACCATCACCACCCAGATTTCTTTGCCTAACAAAGCTATCATCAAAAATTATTTCAGCTTGAGAAGTTAAACTTAAGAAAATAAATGTTAAGAACAAAGAAATCTTCATATAAATCCTGATTATTGAAAAATTGGTAATACTTCGCTCTCAACTAATTGGAATAAACCATTTAAGTCATTGATCGCCTCAGTTGTTAAAACACGGCCCTGAGCATCTAAAATTGCTTTATTGAAAGGTGTGTTGTTGTCGCCAGCAATAGCTTTGATTTTACCCATAGCTTGTAGAATTCTTGCTTCAACACGATTTGCTAATTCAGGGTTAGTTTGCGCAATAACTTCCTTAAGACCAGGGCCTTTTTTGCTGCCGCCGTAAGAGCCTGTGTAAACGTTGTAAACGCTGCGGATGTTGTCTTCGAAATCTAATAATGAATTCCAAGAGTACGGAGATTCAACTAACTCAACATTAGCATGCGCGATATCGCCGCCCAATGGATCAGACATTTTACCGTTAGCCACTTCGTCCAAAATGCCTAAGATACCATTGACGAATTCAAACATAACAGCTTGTTCAGAAGAATAAATTGGATTGTCGAAGCCTGGTTTAGAGATGACATCGATAAAGCCTGGTTGAGAAGCGTCATCTGGATCAGCTTGAGTAGTCCAAGCGTAATGTAATTTATGAGTGTATTCAGCTTGTAAAACCGCAGTAGCGATTAAGTAATCAAATTGCGCTTGCGTAAAGCTTGAAACTTCTTTTGTGTTAGTATGAATGCCATCACCGAATAATAAATATTCTAATGTGTGAAAACCCTGTAAGTTTACACCCAAGTTTCTAACGAAATCAGAATTGATTGTATTACCAGAATGTAAAACAGAATCTAAATCGATGCGGCTTAAAGGCCAAGTGTCGATCATTGGATCAATACCTAAAGAATCAACTGGGCCGTATAAAAAAGATTCAGAAGCTTCCCATGGGGCACGAGCAGCAACCCAAGCATTTTGTGCGTTTAATAAATTTGCTTGCGTGCGGTTGCCTTCTAATTGTTTAACAGCAGTTAATAAGTCTGCTGAACGATCAGAAAGATCTTTATAAGTTTGCAGAATAACGTTTTTAGAAACGTTTTCGATCACTTGTTTTTCAAGTGTTCCGGCTGATGCAACAGCACCGAATAATAGAGTGCTAAGCACTAGGTTCATGATTTTCATTTCTTCTCCTTAGTTAAAATTCAGCGGTATCCAGATTAAAGCTCAGCACAAAGTGCGTAGTTTCCGGAAGCGCTTCTAATTTTGTTTTTTCTTTATAATAATGAGCTTTGATATGCGTGATTTCATCCAGCTTGTAAGCGAAACCATAACCATTCTGAATCACATCATAACGGGGGTCTTTTGCGATCGTTCCTTCAACCTGCATAAAAGTATTTACGTGTTCGTACTGACTAAAAATATTTAACGTGTCTGTTACATCTACATTTAATTGATACATCTGAAGTGCTGCTTGTGATCCAAGCGCGGCAAAGCTTTTTGGTTTAGCCACACCACTTAAAGTAGCATTAGCTAAAGCAACAGATTCAGAGTTTTGC
Source organism: Bdellovibrio sp. (assembly GCA_036676395.1). Classification (GTDB taxonomy): domain Bacteria; phylum Bdellovibrionota; class Bdellovibrionia; order Bdellovibrionales; family Bdellovibrionaceae; genus Pseudobdellovibrio. The sequence continues at coordinate 346,724 of JAKFCY010000003.1, read as the reverse complement.
AACGTGCCTCGGATATGCTCAGTAACGATTCCTACGCGATCAAAAAATTTCCACTGAGCCATCGCGGTGTAGATGCGCACAGTAGCTGGAACAGTCAGTTTATCTAGTTTGTAACGGTTTTTTTGTGTATCACCTTCATAATAATGAACGCTGATCCCGCGGCCCCAAATCACATCACCCCATTCAAGACCAGCCGTGTAGGCTAATTGATCGGCGTTGATATTTTCGAATTGTTTTTGGTATCCGCCGCCAACCCAATTGTACTTACGAAAAAATTCAGAATTTAAACCGCTCACGATACCGGCGTAGATACTCCAGTCGCCAAGACGTGTTTTAGTTTGCAGGCCCATTTCGTTCCACTCTTGCGGAACAATGCGCGCTTCTAACTGCGAAGCCTCATTCGAAGAATACATAAGCGGAGAATTCATCGCATTATTCAGCGTGATCCCTACTGGAGACTTACCTATATATAATTCTGTTTTTGGTGAAAGCTTTTTTAAGAGAAAAGCTTCAGAGACAACAACTTCTCCGCCTTTTTCAACTTCGGTTTCGAACTCACCGAATTCTTCGAAATTATCAAACTCAACAGCAGAGCCCACACCGCCATGTTCATATTCAACTTCGAATTCGAATTTATTATTAGGATTTAACTGAATTTCGTATTCAGCTTCGATGGCTTTTAGATCAAAAGATTTACGCTGGTAGGGCGTAAGATTATTTACCGTCTTAAATTTATCTTCTTGAATAAATTGAAATTCACCAACATATCTTTGTTTAAAAGAAAAGTCTGATTGAGCGAAAGCGGGAAGAGATAAAAAAATTAAGAGTGCTGATATTGAGCGCATGGCGCATCTATAAACGATGCATTCGAAAAACCATAATTTTTAAAAATAATTTTTGTAATTGAAAACGCACTAACTACTAATTGAAATCGAAATGATAAGTGGTTTTACACTGGAACCACACCTTGTAAAAAGCTCAATGTTTTTACGCTGAGTTGTTTACTCGAATTAACAACATTTATAAATTAAAAGGCAGCATAAGTTCCGTTTTGATTTAGATAATCGATGCTATCAGAAATTTAGCTTGGTAATTTCAATTGCCATACCCTCGCCACCGTCAGGATAATATTTTTTAAGTTTTTCTAACCAATCGTTTGGATCAGTATATAATCCACCGGTTTTTCTGATATCTTCTTGTTGTACTAACTGATCTAAACTTGAATAGAGTCGAATACTTATAACTGTTGCAAACAGTTCCTCTTTACCGTTTTCGCTATTTACAAAACGAATTATTTGGCCGGGCTTTAAATATTTTCGGCGCTCATCATGTATTCTTACTTCTAAAGTTTTTTGCCCAGAAATAGTTACTGCAAATGGCTCCGGGCTAAGTTTCATTTCAATATCGAATGGATGGCGTGCGACTGGAGAAAAATCTTTAAGTTTAGTATAGACATCTTCAGATAGACCAGTAATAGACTGAGGTGCAGCACTAAAAATATTAGAAGAAACCAATTCTTTTAATGTAATAAATTTTCTAAAATGCCCAATTAGTCTAAAATTTATAATAAGTATTTCTTTGTTTTCTGCAACCATCTCTTCGATTTCTTTTGAGGAATAAACTGATCTTTTCCCAATTGCACTTGCAATAGCAGTTAAATCCGACATTCTTCTGCATCGTTCAACAACAGCGATTGTGGTTAAATATTGTTCTGGCGATGAACGGTAGAAATAAATCAATGATCCAATTGCTAATTCATTAATTTTTGACTGAGAAATATAAACTTTTTTAATCGTATTGCCGGGAACACCCGTGCCCAAGGATATTTGCGGAGATATTTCCGGAAACAATAAATCATGATATTTTGGTTTAATCGGGATTGCGTACTTATTGATATGCTTATGATCAAGGTAGTGGGGGCTAAATTTAATGTGAAATTCTAAAGGTGGCATTGACTGAGTTCCGTTCGGCACGAACAACTGCTTATAAAAAATCATATCCTCGCCGGCGAGTTCAGAATGCGCACTAAAACCAAAATCTTTAAGAAACTGAATTAATACTATTTGCTTAGGCCGCGCAGTAACCCAAATTGTTTTTATTCCATTTTTATAGGCATAACCTAACGCCATTTTCAAAAGAAGCTCACCATATTTAGCACCTTTGAAATCATCGGAAACTTTAAACGTAGCTAGTTTCATTGATGGTAGATCAATACCACTGTGTTCCTGTGTATCGTCATGCTTATAAATACAAATGCCCGCAAGACGATTATCTGCTTCGATAATCCAAGCCTTTCTTTGCTTTTCACAACACTTTTTTTGATACCATTGAACAAATTCGTCATAATCTTCTTTTAGAGAATCAAAAATTGGATCATTTATGTCGATATTATATGTATATTCTTCTCTTATGGCTGGGAAGTGCACCGCTGATGGTTCGTATGTCCGATTAATACAATCTAAAGCTTCGGCCACAGAAAGAACACGGTCATCCAATCCCGAATTTTTAGCTCTTTTGTGTAGACCAAGATCTTCTGTAACTAGGTAAGTGACACAGTTTTTATAGACAGCAAAGAGAATATTCGCATCTACAACATCATTTGTCTTTGAAAGACCGCCAAATAGTTCCTCTAACTGGTTTCCTACTGGCGTCGGAGGCGACTGCAAAAAAGGATACTTATTGAGGCGTGATAATGTAGTTTTTTTACGAGCCTCATTTTTATCATTTTTTACATCCTCTACAGATATAGGATGGATAAGTACTGATATTTTATGCTTAAGCACCTGGGAATGTAATAGGGCAAATGATCCCTTAATTTCGCCGTCGGTACCTGCTTCTTCGAGCTGGATAGCGACATTCGTATCTATCAACAGGCTAATATTCATTTATATTTTACGCCTCAATCTCAGGTACGTATCTATAGGACTGTGGAGCAGTTGCCTTACTTCCTAAGTAAGATGTTAAGCTTTTAGGCTTTTCGTACCGTTTAAATTTCCAGACGCGGACCCCATATCCCTCTTCTAAGCCAGTGAAATAGTCGTCAAAATCTTTTTTAGAAATCATCGCCTCGATAGCGGCGGCTGACCACAATGTAGCAAGTGGCCTCTTAATGATTTCTTTAATCTCACATTCTCCAATCACGACCTGTTGGGGAGATGTTGAATAAACATATATTTTAGTGCCTTGAGGAAGGTTTTCTGGAAAGCGACGTCTTAATTCAATCGTCTTCACGCCATCAACAATTAAGTTTGCATAAGGAGGCTTAATGCTCAGAATCATATCTTTTGATTTAGAAAACTTTTCATTGTTATTCATGCTTTTTCCTCGGCTTGCAATAATATATGTTTAAAGTTATAGTATAACAAATATAATTTTAAACATATATTCAGATTAAGCGTGAAGTCAAAATTGAGCACAGATAAAAAACCCAAAACACAGTTAAGATTTGAAGAGCTTTTAGGAGAGCATTCGATTATTGATTTGGCCAATCAAATTGGTGTCGTGTACACACAGCTTTATGCTTATAAAAAAGAAGGGGCGAACCCAACATTGCTGGCGCTAGAGCAAATTGCGGACGGGCTGACGAAGCTTAAAGGTAAGAAGGTTTTAATTCGTGACTTGATTAGGGAAACTAAAAAAGGGTAACAAATTTGCGTAAAAGAAAAAAAGCCCAGGGTAATAACCTGAGCCTTTTCGTTTGAACATTATAATTTTATAAACTAAGCCGCCGCTGATGTAGCTTTGCCTTTTTTCGGAGATTTGTTGGCTCCGGTTTTAGTTTTTGAGAAGCGCTCTGATTTCTCGAAAGCTACTGCAAAAACTTCATCTAAATTTTCTGCTAAGATGAAATTCATCTTCTCTTTGAAAATTTGTGGGATGTCTTCAAGATCTTTTCCGTTAGCCATAGGGATGATCACGTTAGTGATTCCTAAGTTAAGTGCCGCTAAGCACTTTTCACGGATACCGCCGACAGGTAAGACGCGACCTTGTAAAGTCACTTCGCCAGTCATAGCGATGTCATTTCTGATTGGTGTTCCAGTTAACAAGCTGACCAAGGCTGTAGTTAACGTGATACCGGCAGAAGGACCATCTTTCGGAATTGCACCTGCAGGTAAATGCACGTGAATATCAAATTTTTCAAACATTTCTTGATCGATACCTAGTTCGTCCATATGAGCACGAGCATAAGACATCGCTGCGTGAGCAGACTCTTTCATCACATCACCTAATTGTCCGGTAAGCATTAAACTGCCTTTACCTTTCATTTTAAGTGCTTCGATTAAAAGTACTTCACCACCAGCTTGAGTCCAAGCAAGACCTTGAACAACACCAACAGATGGCTCAAGCATTCTTTCATCACGTAAGAAACGTGGAGGACCAAGTAATTCTGGTACTGTTACTTCATTCACTTCAACAAAGTTTGATTCATTCATCACAACTTTTTTAGCAACCTTGCGGCAAACAGAACCAACTTCTCTTTCAAGGTTACGTAATCCGGCTTCGCGTGTGTATCCTGCGATTAAGAATTTGATACCTTCATCAGTAAATTTAATATTATCTGATGTAACTCCGTTGGCTTCCATTTGTCTGCTAATCAAATGTTTTTTAGTAATAAATAATTTATCATTTTCAGTGTAACCAGGGATGTAGATCATTTCCATACGATCGCGTAAAGCTGGCGGAATGTTTTCAACCACGTTTGCTGTTGCGATGAATAGAACTTTCGATAAATCGAAATCTACATTTAAATAGTTATCACGGAAAGTTGTGTTTTGTTCTGGATCTAACACCTCTAACATTGCAGAAGCTGGATCACCTCTGAAATCTGAAGCCATTTTATCGATCTCATCTAACACGATAACCGGATTTTTAGTTTTACATTGACGTAAAGCTTGCACGATTTTACCTGGCATTGCTCCTACGTATGTTCTTCTGTGACCACGAATCTCAGCTTCGTCTTTTACGCCGCCAAGTGCGATACGGAAGTATTCACGACCCATTGCTTTTGCAATTGAGCGACCTAGCGAAGTTTTACCTACGCCCGGAGGACCAGAGAAACAAAGGATTGGACCCTTCATTGTCGTTTTTAACTTTCTTACAGCTAAAAATTCCATTACACGGTCTTTAGCTTTTTGTAATTCATAGTGATCATCATCTAAAACTTGCATTGCATGTTTTAAATCATGGATATCTTCAGTTTGTTTGCTCCACGGAAGATCAACCATCCAGTCTAAGTATGTACGAACCATAGTTGCTTCAGAAGCATCCGGATGCATTCGCTCTAAACGGGTTAATTGTTTTAAAGCTTCAGATTGAACTGGTTCTGGCATTCCGCACGCCATAAGTTTAGCGCGTAGTTCATCCATCTCTTCAGCTTTTGAATCTTGCTGACCAGCTTCACCAAGTTCAGATTTTATAGCTTTCATTTGATCGCGTAAAAAGTTTTCTCTTTGATTTTTGTGTTGGTCATCACGAGAGTTACCGCGTAATTTTGCTTGCGCCTGTAAAACTTCTAATTCAGCAGCTAAGATTGTGCACACTAGGGAGAGGCGTTCTTTTGCGTCTACTGTTTCTAGAACTTTTTGCGCTTCTTGAACTTTTACGCCCAAGTTGCTTGCGATAAGATCTGCGATACGACCTGGATCAGTCACATCATCTAATACTAATAAGATATCAGGAGATAAAGCTTTACCAAGAGCGATGATTTTTTCGATCGACTCTTTCGCTGTGCGAATTAAAGCTTCGATTTCAGCAGGAGTTGAAGTCGTGCCTTTGTCTTCGATTTTTTCGATAGCTACTTCATAGCTGCCAGTTGTTTTTGTGAAAGAAGTGATTTGCGCTTTCGCTTCACCTTGAATCAGGATTTTTACACGGCCATCAGAAAGTTTTCTCATGCGCATAATTTTTGCGACAGTACCAACTTTGTAGATTGTGTCTGGCGTAGGATTTTCTTCAGCGATATCTTTTTGCGATGCTAAAAAGATAAGGCGATTTTTAGCTAAAGCATCTTCAACTGATCTGATAGAAGATTCTCTGCCAACAAATAAAGGGATGATCATGTATGGGAATACAACGATATCTCTTACTGGTAACATCGGTAGAGTTTGCGGTACTTCAACTGGTTGATTGTCAAATGTCATGTCGGCTCCTGTTTCTTACAAACCTAATCGGAGCAAAATGGAGCGGCTTAAATGAATTTAAGTCTGGATTTAAAGAAATTGTCAAAAACAAGACTGACATCCATGTCAGCAGGTCTCATTCCATGAGAAAACATACTGTTTTCTTAGTTACTAAAGGCTGGAATTAAACGACCGCTTATTGGATTAGTCCAGAGTGATGCGACTGCTCTTCGTGCTCTTCCATGCAATTGATGCAAAAAGGAGTTAAAGGTCTAGCTTGTAAACGCTTGATCGTGATGTCATCACCACAAGATTCGCATTCACCGTAGGTACCAGTAGCAAATTTTGAAAGAGTTTTTTCAATGTGCACCAGAGACATTCTCTCGCGTTCGTGCAGCTGAATTGAAATATTGTTTTGTTGTTCTTGCGCAGTCTGATCACCTTCATCTGAAAGTTTCGCTACATCTAATTGCGCTAATTTAAATTCGTTATCACGATTTAAAATTTCGCTTTTTTGCAATAGTAATGAATCTCTGATGATAGTCAGTTCTGGCGACATAATTAATGTTTCTGAATTCTCGGTTTTTTTCACCAAATCCCCCTCACTGACCAACGTCAGCTGACATGTTGAATAGTTCCGAATCGAGGGGGATAATTATCTTAAGACAGATTTCTGTCATCAAAAAACACTGCGACACTTTGATTTTCATTGCTGCGCTAAAGCATTAGGATCGCAGAATCTTAAACGATTTCTGTAATTTGTAGAATCAAAAAGCAAGATAGCCTTTGCCTGCTTTTTTTGTTTGCGACTCACGGATTTCTGCACCTTCTATACTCAGGCGTGTCCATGGAATAGCCAATAGGCGCTCTGTTTCAATTAACTCATCAGTTTCTTCACAGATGCCGTAGTTACCGCTCTCAATGCGGCTCAGGGCCATTTCTATTTCTACTAGCTGAGCTTTCATGCGTGTTTGGGCGATTAAAAAATTATGCTCTTCTTGGTGGGCTGCAGACAGATCACTTTCGTCGCCGCGTGATTTATCAACCATATTGAAATTAGCAGCCATCGTCTTTGCTTGATTCAAAAACTGGCTTTTAAGATCTAAAAGTTTTGTTCTACATACCTGAATTGTTTGTTCTGATAAAAAATCCTTTTTCATCTGAATACCCCTCCACCATGCTCTATGCATTTTTTAGGACTAGACTATTGTGCTAGTTCTTGGACATTGGATGCGGTAGGGGGAATAAACGGTTAGCGGCAGGTTAAAAATGCCGCAAAAAATTCTTATAATGTGGATATTATGGACTAAAGTCTATTCTGTTTTCTGAATAGACCCTTCGGTCAAGCTAAAGATATGCAATGGGCGTTCAATTTCATGATTGTTATTCATACGTATTTCGCTGTAGGCGCCGCTTTTGCGGCCTAAGATACCTAACTGGTAGGCTAACGAACTGCGACTAATAGAGCTGTTACCAATGATATCGCGTAATATTTTAGCTGCTTCGTACACTTGAGCTTCAACAATAGTTGGATCTTCTTCATGCTTAGCGAAATATTTCTCGTGAAAGTCAGATTTTTTTTGTTCTTCAGGAGTAAATGTAGAATCAACAAAAAATACGCTGCTGGTGTTGGTTCCAACACGGCGAAACAAATCCGGAGTATTCCACAAGTTAGTGCCCAGGTAAGTCATTTGCGCGACATCATTATTTTTCATAAAAGCCATGATTTGACCTAAAGCTTTTCCACTATCAGGCACAAACAAGACATCGAAATCAACTATTGCAGGTAAAATATTTTCTTGTGCTTCATGTTCACGAGTATTTTTTTTCTTTGCAGGTTCTGTTTCTTTTTGTTTTTTCTTTTTTTCGGCGATTTCTTTTTGACGAGCTTTGAACTCTTCAGAGCGTGCATCGGTGTAATAAGTGCCGACTAGTTTTTGCACGTAAATATTTAAATTTGTATCTTTCGGGTCATAAGCTTGAGCGGCTACAACTTCTCCGCCGCCAGCTAAAACCAAATCCCAATATTTGTTGGCAAATTCAACTCCATAAGCATCATTCGGGTAAAGGATGGCAAAACGTTTCGCATTAATGTTTTTAAAAGCGTGTTGCAGAAGCCTTGCTACTTGCATTTCAGGGGTTACAGAATTTCTAAAAGTGTATTCGGTCGAATCTGTTAGACCTGATTTTTGTGAGAACGAAAAAAATGGAACCTGAAAAAACTCAGCCTTAGCTGAAATATTTTGGGCTTCTTTGGCGCTTAAACCACCCAAAACTGCAATGACATGATCATCACGTAAAAGTTTTTCTACGCCCTGAGCCGCAACATCGGGATTACTTTGGCTATCGTATATGTGAATTGAAAATGAAGGATTTTTATCGTCAAGGCCAAGACCTAAGCGAATAGCATTTAAAGTGCGTTGACCTAAGCTGGCATTTTTGCCAGTGATCGGAAGAATAACTCCAATTTTTTGCGCGTCAGAATCATAACTTACTGTCGATCTGGGTTTGTCGGTTTTTTCTTCGTCTAAATTAAAATTTTGCACTGGGGGAATGACCACTGCCGGAGGAGCTGTAACTATTTCTGGTGGCGGTGTTGCCGCAGCAATTACCGGTGCAGGAGCGTAAATCGAAGTAGGTGCCTGTGTAGAGCTTTTTTCGACTTTGACGTATTCATTTTTTTTTGAAGGTATCGTTTTGTGACGTGTTTCAATAGATGGAGTGCTTGAGCAGCCATGAAATACGATGGCTGCGGCAGCAGCTAAACTTAATTTTTTAATCATTTTCGCGACCTCAACAAAGATTCTAATTTTTCTTTATAAGTTTTTACTAGTGGGGTTTCTTCGGCGTAGCGGTTTAGTTCTTCGAGAAGCTCTTTTTGACGGGTGTTGGTTTTTAATGGTGTATCTACCAATAGACGCACCAACATATCACCGTTGCCGATGCCACCGATACGAGGAAAACCTTTTCCTTTTAATCGTAAAACCTGACCAGAATAAGTTCCGGCAGGAATTTTAATTTGGGCTTTACCAGATAAGGTCGGAATTTCAACTTCTGTTCCTAAAATGGCTTCTGTGTATTTAACCGGAAGATCTAACATCACATCTGCTTCTTCGCGTTTAAACAATAAATGCTCTTGTAAATTAATAATAACGTAAAGGTCGCCTGCGGTTCCAGAAGAGGGTTTATCGCCTTCTTCAGTCAGTTTTAGACGTTGGCCTTCTTTGACTCCGGCCGGAACCGTCACAGAAAGTTTTGCAGCTTCTTCGCGGGACCCAACTTGGCGAACAAAGCTAATTACTTTTTCAGTGCCAGTAGCCGCTTCTTCAAAAGTAATTGTTAATGTGTAGCGAAGGTCTGCACCTTTGCTGGCATGACGAGGACGTTGCTGTTGTGATGATCGAGTGCGAGCACCGCCACCAAAAGCCTCGCCAAAGATGTCGCCAAATAAATCATTAATGTCGGCATTGCCGAACGGATTGCCGCCACCACCGCGGCCAAAGGGGTTGCCTTGTTGGCCACCAGCGCTACCGAACGGATTACCGTTCACACCGGCATGACCGAAAGTATCGTAATTTTTTCTTTTTTCTGTATCGCTTAGAACTTCGTAGGCTTCAGAAATCTCCTTAAACTGATCTTCAGCCTTTTTGTTGCCCTGATTTTTATCTGGGTGATACTGCATTGCAAGCTTGCGATAAGCTTTTTTAATTTCATCTGCAGTTGATGATCTAGTAACACCCAATACTTGATAAAAATCTTTTTTACTCATTTTATGCTTTTGGCGCTGTAGCTACGATAACTTGACCCATACGAATCACTTTATCATGAAGTTTATAAGGTTTTTTAAATACTTTAGTGATGTGACCTTCGGCAACCTGGGTTGTAGGTTCAGAGCTGATCGCTTCATGCACTTGAGGATTAAAAGGCTGATTTTCACTAGGCACTTCTTGAATACCATGTTTTGTCAGAGCTTCTTTTAACTCTTTTGCTGTCATTTCAACACCAGTTTTATAAGTGGGAATATTTTCAGCCGTTACTTTTGTTTGTAAGGCACGTTCGAAATTATCCATAACTTCTAAAATATCGCGAGCGATTCTTTCGATGCCGAATTTTAATAAATCAGATCTTTCTTTGATCGCATGCTTTTTGTAATTATCAAATTCTGCGCGCAAATATAAATATTCGTTTTTCCATTTTTGCACGTCTTCTTGAGCTTGCTCTAATTCAGACTTGATTGGTGTAACAGTAGCGTTGCCCTCAGCGCTGGCTTCACCGTTGCCGGTCGTCCCATTTTGAGTTTCAGATTTTGTATTTTTATCCTCTGTCATAGATCCTCGCATATTCAAAAATATTAACCTTTAAAGTGTGAGTTCTATCCTAGAAATGTCAACTAGATGTCTTCAGCTAAAAAGGTGAATTTCTCAAATATTTGATTACTGATTAGCACTCCGCGATGGGTGAGCACTAAATGATTATTTTCTAGCTTTAAAAGCTTACGTTCTAGCATCGGCTGCGCGATTTCTAGAACTTTACTGCACGCTATCGCGTCGAACTTGCGTTCTAGGCGCGCGAATGAAACGCCTTCTGCAACGCGCAGTGAGGTATGACAAAAGTCGGTAAGAGCCTGATGTTTTTGCAAGGTTTCAATTTGATTATCGGGTAAATCAACTAAGCCTTGGCGAATTTGTTTTTCGTAAACATCGATATTGTTTGGGTTCCAAAATCTGTGGCCCCACTGAGACGTTCTTGAATAAGAATGGGCACTTAAACCCAAGCCCCAGTAAGAATGATCATCCCAATATAAGCGGTTATGACGAGACTCTTTACCCGGCAAGCTGTAATTAGAAATTTCATAGCGATTGAAGTTTTTTGCAGTCAAGTGTTGATGAATAATATCAAACATTTCAACTTGTTCATCTTCAAGTGGCCGATTTTTTGAAAGTGGATGCGCTTCGGGCACCGTTAAGCAGTACGGCGAAATGTGTGATGAGCCGATTTCCACAGCCATTTCCACATCGGATTTTAATTCTTCGACAGTTTGGGTGGGTAACGCAAAAAGTAAATCGAACGAGAAGTTTAATTTATAGCGTTTTAACAGGTCTAAAGTCTGCAAGGTCTGTTTCGCATTGTGTTCACGCTTCACCATTTTCAATAGGCGATCATGAAACGTTTGTGCCCCAACGCTAAAGCGATTAACCCCAGCCGATAAATAATGTTCTATTTTGCGTTCATCAATCGTGGCTGGATTTATTTCAATTGTGATTTCTGCATCAGGACCAGTTGTTAACCCATGCTTGTTGAGTTCAGAAATCAGGCCTACAATGAGGTCAGAAGAAATCAGGCTGGGAGTTCCCCCGCCAAAGTACACCGTATTTAATTTTTTTTCGGTGTCTTTTGAGAAACCAAAATAATGTTTTCTTAAAGGGATTTCTTCTTTGACTAAAGCTACGTATCTTTCGGGAACTAAAATTTCTGACTGCACATAGGTGGCAAAGTCGCAGTATGAACAGCGCTGAATACAGTACGGGATATGAATGTAGACGCCAAACTGTTCAGACATAGAAGGATGTTATAGATGAAACAGGTTAAATTTCAACTCAAAAACAAGCTTAAAGTAATTCTTATTCCTAGCCATAAATCTCCTGTGGTGAGCGTGCAGATGTGGGTAAAGACCGGAAGCGCCGATGAAAAAAAAGGCGAAGAAGGTATAAGTCATTTTATTGAACATTTGGTGTTTAAGGGCACTCACAAATACAAAGTCGGTGAAATTGCGTCTATTGTAGAGGCCTCGGGCGGTGAATTGAACGCTTACACCTCGTTTGATCAAACAGTGTTTTATGTCACAATTTCAAAAACTTTTCAGGATGTGGCACTCGATGTGATTTCGCAAATGATGGGTCACCCCACATTTGATGCCGACGAAACCCATAGTGAACGCGAAGTTGTTTGTGAAGAAATTAAAATGGGACAAGATTCTCCGGGGCGGCAATCTTCACAACTGCTGTTTAGCTCAGTATTTAAAAAACATGCTTATGGTATTCCAGTTATTGGTTATGAAAAAAATGTTCGCGCATGGCCAGTCAAAAAACTAAAAAGTTTTTATCAATCGCGTTATGTGCCATCGAACATGTGTCTGATTGTGTCGGGCGATTTTGATGAAAAAGAAATGCGCCAAAATGTCGATAAATATTTTTCTACATTTATGCCATATAAACTGAAAAAAATTATACGCACGAAAGAACCAAAAGCCACTAAAGTCACATACAAGGCTAAAACTAAAGATTTAAAAGATAGTAACTACAATCTAGCCTTTCCAGCGCCGGCGATTAAGCATAAAGATGTTCCGGCACTTGATGTGATGGCGATGGTTTTAGGTCAAGGCGAAACCAGTCGATTATTTTCAAAATTGCGTTTGCAATCAAGTTTAGTCAGCAGTGTTTCAAGTTATAGTTACACCCCCCAAGATCCAGGCTTATTAGCGTTAAGCTTTAAAGTATTAGAACAAGATCCAAAATTGGCTTTCGAAGGTATTTATCAAGAGATCGAAAAAATCAAAAAAGAAGAAGTTTGTTGGGAAGAAATTCGTAAAGCCATCATTAATATCTCTTCTGAGCAGTTTTATTCAATCGAAACAGTAGATGGGATTGCCAGTAAAATTGGTTCATCACAATTTTACATGAACGATAGCTTAGCCCATGAAAAGTATTTAAAAACGATTCAAAAAATTACACCAAAAGATGTTATGCGGGTTGCAAAAAAATACTTTGATCCAAAAGTAGCCAGCTACACGGTGCTGGGGCCAAAAAAAGAAACTGAATTTGTTGATATCTTAAAAGATTCACACAAAGTTTGGTTACAAATTATTGCAAGTCAGAAAAAAGAAAAGCCAGCAAAAAAAGTTAAAAATAAAAAAGTAGCTATTCCTAAAATTGTTTTTAAAGAGATTAAAAAAACCGATAAATCCGGCATTGAAGTTGTTACGACAAATAACGGAACGCGCGTGATTTTTGAAAAATCGCTAGAAATACCAACAGTGTCGGCGCGAATATTATTAGGCGGCGGTGCCCGCATCGAACAACTTGATAAAATGGGCACCTCTGAATTATTAGGTCGCTCTTGGTTGGGTGGAACAAAACAAAAATCAGAATCACAAATTTTACAACTAATTGAAGAATCTGCAGCGGGCCTTTCGCCATTTAGCGGTAAAAACACGGTTGGTTTTTCATTAGATTATATGAAGCCCTTTGAAAACAAAATTGTTGGCCTTATGGAAGAATTATTTTTAGAGCCTGATTTTGTGCCTGCGGTTGTTGATCGTGAACGCCAGGCGATGCAAAGACAAATTCATTCAAAAGAAGATCAGCCTTCATATTTATGCGGAAAACAATTCGTGAAAAACATGTTTCCGAATCACCCCGTGTCTTATGATCAGTTGGGCACGATTGAAACAACGAATAATATTCATGCAATTGATTTAACGAACTACTTAGATAAAGTTAAATCATCAAATAATATGCTAGCAGTTGTAGTTGGTGATTTTGATCAAAAAACTTGGATAGACAGTATTGAACGTTTAGAAAAATCTTTTAAGCGCACACCGAAGTTATTGCCGACGACAGAATTTAAACCAATAACAGAAAACAAAAGTTATTTTATTGAAAAAGACAAAGAACAGTCGCATGTGATCGTTGGCTGGCAAGGTATCAACATCACCGACCCAGATCGTTATGTTTTGCATGTGATTCAGGCCATCATGGCTGGCCAGGGTGGCCGTTTATTTATTGAACTGCGTGATAAAAATTCTTTAGCCTATTCAGTTTCGCCAATTCGTATGGAAAGTTTAGAGTGCGGCTATTTCGGTGGATATATTGCGTGTTCGCCTGATAAAGTAGAAAAAGCGATTAGAATGTTTCATATTGAATTTGATAAAATTCGCACCCACAAAGTGCCGCATGAAGAACTTAAGCGCGCGCAAAGATATTTAATCGGGCAAAATGATATCGGGTTACAGAGAAAATCATCTTTATGTAACACGATCGCTTTTGATGATTTTTATGGAAACGATTTTAATGAATCTTTACACATTGATAAAATCTACAATGGCATTACATCTGATGATGTAAAACGTGTAGCGCAAAGACTTTTCAGTCAGGCGCATATCACCAGTGTTGTGGGTAAAAAACAGCCTAGCTAGATTTTTTAAGCTGGGTGTTTGGATCAAAAAATTGCGGCGAAATCTTTTTGCTTTGATAGTTAATTCGTTGAATGACATCTGGCACATAACCAGTCACATCTAGTTTTGCTGATTTTGTGCGGGTAAAAATCGGCGAACGGGTGATGATATCAGCTTCCATTCCGGTTAATTCGATGATTTCAGAAATTTGTCTGCGACCATCAGGTAAACGTTTAAGCTGCACAATTAAATCAACAGCTTCGCTAATTTGTGTGCGCACCATTTTTAGGGGCATATCGGGATTAGCCACATTAATTAAGGTTTCTAAGCGAGCCAAACAATCATTACCTGAATTAGAATGAATCGAAGTCATTGAACCTTCGTGACCTGTGTTCATGGCTTGTAACATATCAAAAGCTTCACCACCGCGGCATTCGCCAACAATAATGCGATCTGGCCGCATCCGTAAGGCATTGTAAACGCAGTCTTTAGCAGTGACTTTTGTTTGCTCATTTTTAATTGTTTTAAGATAAATCCAATTAACATGAGTCGGTCTAAGTTCTTGTGTATCTTCGACCGAAACAACACGTTGATCTTCTGGAATCAAACTTGCCAGTGTATTTAAAAATGAAGTTTTACCAGTGCCGGTACCGCCAGACACTACGATATTTAATCGGGCTTCGACAGCTAATTTTAAAAAGCGTGCTGTTTTGTCAGATAAAAAATCAGAAGCAATCATCTGATCTAAAGAAAAATTTTTCTCTAAAAATTTACGAATCGTTAACGTTGGTCCTTTAGGGCTCAGGGGCGGCAAAGTAATATTATAACGATGACCTTCAGGCAAGATGCCATCAAACGAATATGTTTTGCTGTAATCCTGTTTATCATGCGCTAGTATTGCAAAAACTAAATCCTGAAATTCGCGCGCATCCATAAAGCGTGCAGCTGTGCGTACAAGGCATCCTTTATGTTCGACAAAAACATGATCCCAAGAGTTGACCATGATTTCACTCATGTCATCCGAGGTGAATAATGATTTTAGAGGGCCGTAATTCAACATAAGAGCTTATCGGACTATTATGAAACAGAATTAAGTCGGTTTAACCCGACCTAGGCCAAGAATTGCGCTGAGAGCCACTTTTACGTTAAGCCCGACTAGATCAAGGCCGATAAGTATATTAAGATGAGACACAAGCTATGAGTGCATTTTTATTTATTTCTCCGGAGCAGCATTTCTCCGAAGCTTTGAAAGAAGCTTTAGAGCAAAGAAAAGTAAAATCGTATCCACATTTGGAAACGTATCTTATTCATATGCTTAAACACTATCTTGATTCACGTAATTTGTTTACACCGCATAGTACGCATGGCGAAAACAGCGAAAATCCTCCTGAAACTTTAGCTGAAATGTATTTGATTGCGATGAATTCAGAAAATACACGCAAAAAAGAAATCATGAAAACGCTGGCAGATCGTTCGCTATACCTAGCGGGATTTTTTGGCGATTCATTGCAAAAGAAGTTAGTCGACATTGATTATTATTCTGAAATGGGCTCGGCCGCGTATTTTAACTTAGCGACCTGGACTAAAGAAGACCACTTGAGCGAAGTCTATAAAACGTTTTCTAAGCGCTTTATAGAGTTTGTAGAAGTGCTAAGCTATATGAGTGAAAAGTCAGCCGTACAGGCCGATCAGAACGTCTTACGCCTTTATGACTTGTATCTGAAAACAGGTTCTGAAATGGCTCGCGAAAAGCTAACTCAATTGGGCATTGTGACCCTGCCAAAAGAACAATTGAAACTTAATAAAGCCTAAGTTAAAACTGATTACATGAGTTTTAGCCATTTACTTATTCTTGGAATAATTTTGATTATCGTTATCCCACCAGAGAAGCTTCCTGAAGTTATGCGCAATATTGGTCGCATGTTTAATGATTTGCGCCGAAGCACCTCGGGAGTCTTTGATGAACTTAAAAAAGAAGCTGAACTCAGACCTTCAGATTTATTAAAACACAAGCCAACACCACCGCAGCAAGCGCAACAGCAAGCAACTCCTTCTGCGCCAGTAACAAACTTAGATGAAGTAGCGGCAGAAAAATCCGATGAATCCAAATCCTAATCCAGAACCTAAAACAGCAGCTGCTACCGAAGAAGAAAAAAACATGTCTCTGATTGAACATCTGGGAGAATTACGTTTTCGCTTAACACGCGCAGCGTACGCTATTTTTTTTGGAACTTGCTTGGCATGGGGATTCAGCGAAAAACTTTTTGATGTTATTCGTAAGCCCATTCAACCGTATTTACCAAGCGGCGGCTTAGTTTATACTGGGCCCATTGATAAATTTATGGCGCATATTAAAATCGCCTTTGTTGCGGGATTAGTTTTATCTGCTCCGTTATGGCTATATCAACTTTGGAAATTCATTGCGCCAGCCCTTTACCGCAATGAAAGAAAAATGGCGACAGGCTTTATTTTTTTCGGAACACTGCAGTTTTGCTTAGGCGTTGCTTTTAGTTATTTCGTGGTCTTGCCAATGGCCTTTAAATTTTTAATGACCTTTGGTGGCGATGTCGATAAACCAATGATTACGATTGACCACTATCTTGGATTTTTCACTCAAACTGCCGTAGTGTTTGGATTAACTTTTGAAATGCCTGTCGTGATCACGTTCTTGGGAATGGTCGGTCTGGTTTCGCAAAGATTTTTAAAAGAAAAAAAGAAATATGCAGTAGTCGCTATCACCGCTGTTTCTGCGGTTGTTGCCCCGCCAGATGCTTTAAGTATGATTTTACTTATGGTACCTCTTTGGGTGATGTATGAAATATCAATTGTAATTGTTGGCTTTTTTGAAAAGAAAAAAGCGTTAACAGAGAGTTTTGAGAACTAAGGAGATTTAAATGGTTTATTCAGGTTTTTGGCGACGTTTTATGGCCACAGTTATTGATGCATTAATTATGTTAATTCCAGCGGCTATCTTAGGAACATTAGTTCCTTATGTCGGCGGGCTTGTTCTTGGCTTATTATATAAACCGGTTTTTGAAGCATCACCGTTAAAAGGCACACCTGGAAAAGCCATGATGAGAATGGTTGTTTTATCTGAAACGGGTGAACGTTTAACATTAAAACAATCTTACATTAGATATTTTTGCAGTATTTTATCTGGTTTTGTTTTGGGTATTGGTTATTTAATGAACTTATTTACGGCTAGACGCCAAACACTCCACGATATGATTGCTGAAAGTGTTGTGGTCAACCAAGACGCGCCAGATTTAAATTATTTTCAAGTTTGGTTAGCTGAAGTTAAAGTTATTTTTAATCGCTTAGCTGGTGATTCAGCAGAAGTTTCAAATGCGGCAAGTTCAGTGAACACGACAACATCTACGGTGTCTTCTTCACAATCAGCAGATGTGTCAAAAGTTATCGAAGACCTACACAAGCTATATCAATCAGGCGCCCTTTCAGAAGCTGAATACACAGCTAAAAAAGAAGAATTACTAAAAAAGATTTAGTGATTTGTAAATTGTAATATAGCCGAAACTAATTTTTCTAAATTAATAGGTTTTGACAAACATAAATCAAAACCGGCAGCCTTGATTTTATCGAGCTCTTGTTTATCTTCGTGCCCAGTTAATGCAACGACCGGTATTGGGTTGTTCTGCGAATCAGTAGATTCACGTAATTGAGAAAGCAGATCGTAACCAGTTTCCTCAGGCATTTCGATGTCTGTAAACAAAACATCAGGCAAAGAAAACTTAATACGCGATAATGCTGTTTTTACATTATCTGCCACAGAAACTTCTGCCCCCATACTTTCAAGTAAATGTTTTATTAAAAATAGATTATCCGGCGAATCATCGACAACTAAAATGTGCTGGCCATGTAAAAGGCTAGTTGAAGAATTTGACATGTCGATAATACGACGAGCAAATTCAGTTTTTTCTGCATAAACTATTGGTAAGGTGAAATAAAAAGTAGTTCCTTTTTGCAATTCGCTTTCAGCCCAAATTTTCCCGCCATGGGCTTGAATAATTCCTTTAGCAATTGATAAACCTAAGCCGCTGCCTTTGTGTTTCGCAGAATCAACTTGCCAGAAGCGATCAAAGATTTTAGTTAAATTTTCAGGGGCAATTCCTGGGCCTGTATCTGAAACAGAGACTAAGATATCGGATTTAAGAACAACGGCCGAAATTTTAATCGTGCCACTCGCAGGAGTAAACTTTATGGCGTTACTTAATAGATTTGATATGACTTGAACTATTCGCGGCAGATCAATAGTTACTTTCGGTAAGTCAGCTGCAAAATCCATAACCAAAGTTTGATGGTTAGCTTCAGCTTGTGCTTGGACTGACTCAGTGGTTTCCCGAAGTGCATCCAAAAGATTTTCGCTTTGTTTGCTGACTGAAAAAGAACCACTTTGGATTTTGGCAAAATCTAATAAATCACCGATAAGCACCTGCATTTGTTTGACAGATTTGCTAATTTTTTTTGCGAATGAATCGCAAGTTTTTTTGTCTGGAGAATCAAGTAGCTGCAGTGTTTCGCCGATTAATTTAATTGTGGTTAGTGGACTTTTTAGATCATGCGAGACGATGGCTAAAATTTCTTCACGACTGGTGATGGCTTTCTGAGATTCATTGTAAAGATGAGAATTCTCGATCGATAGAGCTGCGCGCAGGGCAACTGCTTCGGCCAAATGTAAATCAAGATCATGATAACGACGATTCTGCGTGGCTGATATTATTACCAGGGTGCCAATATATTTTTGTTTGGCGATTAAAGGAACAGACATCAATGAGATCAGATTTAAATTGTGCAACGTTTGTAATTCAGTTTCGTTGCCAGCTAATAGCGAACGTTGGTAATCGGTTACATTTTCAATTATTAAAGATTCTTCAGATTGAGCGATTAAATGCGCAAATGCCCCTGATTTGATAAGATTCGATAAATCATCGCACTTTTGGTTGTTGTTTGCGTCGTTAGCGACAATTTTTAGAATGTCACAATCATTACTGGCACAAGCAATATTTAAAATACAATAATCACCTAAATTTCTAACCGAGACTTCGGCAAGCTTTTGAATCATTTTTTCTAAATTAAGCCCACCTTCAGCTAAGGCCGACCCAACTTCTGCCAATAATTTCTGTGCTTTTTCGATACGTACCCTGTCAGTGATGTCTCGTAAGGTCACAGTCATCAGTTGATTTCCACCGACGTTAATATTTGAAATTGCCGCATCGGCCGGAAACTCTTCTCCATTTTTTCTAAGTCCATAAATCGTGGTGCCACGCTCGCCCATACGACGAGCTGCATTTTTTTCAGAAGAAAATTTGTCTACGTCGTGATGGTGATTTTTGCGAAAGCGTTCGGGAATAAGTTGATCTAATTTGTTTCCTAACATTTCCGCCTTGCTGTATCCAAAAATTTTTTCTGCGCCCTCATTAAAAAGAACTATCTTTTGGCGGCGATCTATCGAAATGATAGCATCAGCAGAAATAGAAATGATTCCGGTGGCCCTTGCTTCAGATAAGTTTTTTTCGATTAAGGCCTGTTCGACTCGCAGTTCCTGAATTTCAGATTGTTTTACGGATTGCCACGTATTGCGAATAATCATTGCGATAAAAAGGATAACAAACAGGGCGTCATGCGCCTTGTCTTCATAAAGACCAAAAAACAAACCCAGGTGGGTAATTACGCCGATAACCAGAGGGCCAAGAATGACTGTCAGAAAAAGTTTTCGTGCCACGGCACCGCTTGCAGATTTTTCGCGAAATAGAATCTTGGTTAAGCCTACGTCTGGGCGACTACAAATTATAGCTAAAGCAAGCATAAGAAAAGACGCGGTAGTGGGTACAGACATTCCCATGTTTTGTCTGTACATCGGAAAACCATAAAGCTCGGTGGCATTAAAGATATACCCAGTTATTGCAATTTCAGCGTTAAGACAAGCAAATAAAACCATGTACTGTGCAAGCCTTATTAGGCGGGGCAGATAACAATAAATAATTACACTAGCTCCCATCAAGATAAAATTTAACGCTACTTGAGGAGTCGGCACCCCGCTCGTAAAAGGCAAAAAATGCCCCGCTAAGTTCAAGCTTCCGAGTAACAAAGTGAACGCTGCACCCAGCGCAATAATAAATCGCGGCGCATTTTTTATCGATGTTAAAAAAATGCTAAGAGATAAAATAAATACCCCAAGCGAACTGTTTGTGCGCATAGGGGGATATTCGCCGACTTGACCAGTTAAAACCGGGATCTCAAAAGCATGGCCAATGGTTACAACAATAGGAATCAGTAAAACAATCCCAGAAAGCCAACGTGTAAGCTTCAAACTTAGTGCTGTTAAGTTTTTGTTAGGTGATGATTGATCCACGGTTCCTCTATACAGGCGCTATTAAAGCATTGAACATGCCATGATGATTTAAACCGATGGAGGGACAATTAACCTCGTTGGCACGAGAGTGACAATTTTTTTGACGATCTTTGATTCTTTACAATTGTGCTCAAAGATTGTTGATAATAAACAACACCCAATTATATGGTGGCCCCACATCCACAGGGGGAAGTATGAAGTTTTTAACGATTATTGTTCTCGCAAGTCTTGCAATGCCGATATTAGCTAACGCCGCTGATCCACGCGACATCTCGCAAGAGATGATGGATCAATTGACGCCGCTTAACGTCGAAGTTCGCGATGTCACCGAAAAATACCAAAAGAAAAACCGATTTAAAATAGAACAAGCAGCACTGCAACGTGAAGCTATTGAAGCTGATCTGGGCGTTGGTGGGCCGTTTGATCAAGTGATCGGGCAATTGAATCAAGTCGAAATCATTGTCGATAAAATCATTAATATAGGTACAAAAATCTGGAATGTTTTAGAAAAAGGAAAACCAGTAGCAAACTATCAAAAGATGGCAAAAGCGTCTGCGGTTCCACAAAATATTACAGCCTGGCAACAGTTAGAAGGTTGGAAAAACCCACAATCTAAATACTACGAAATTACGTATAAAAATTTATACAATGTCGAAGTGGCTAAATTAGTTTACAAAATCATTTATCTAACTAATGGCAGCTATAAAGGCCAAGGTAAATACATTGGTTATGTGTCGGTAGAGCCACAAGAATTTAAAACAGCTTACCTATACACATTCAACGTACAAGCTGCAGTTGAATCAGTATATAATAAAGGAACTTCAACAAATCCTTTAGCTGGTATGATTATAAATATTAATTGGACGGTTTCTACAATCTTGAAAAAAGAGACACAGTCTTATTCATACCATATCGATGGTTTAGGTAATTTTTCAGCTTTATAGTTTTTAGATTTTCAAATTTAAAGCAAAAAAAAGCTCCGGTTAAGGAGCTTTTTTTATTTATGGTTTTTCGAATCTAATTAAGACAGCTCCGTTTTCGACCGAGTCGCCTTGCTTGATGCAGATCTGTTTGATCTTAACATCGCTGGATGCACGCATTTCATTTTCCATTTTCATGGCTTCCATAATTAACAATGGTTTACCAGCCTTAACGATTTCACCTTCTTTAACAAAGATTTCAATCACTTTACCTGGCATACCAGCTTTTAATTCAATGTTTGATCCAGCGCCGCCGCCTTTTTTTAATGATTCATGTAATAACATTTCATCATTGAAAATTTTGATCGTACGAAACGAATTACGAATGAATACTGTGTATTCAGTGTCTTGTCCGAGCACGTCGATAAGGTATGACTTTCCATCAAATAGAAAGCTCACATACTCTTCAGCATGCTGAAAATCAGTTTTAGAAATATCGTAGTGCTGCCAGTCCTGGCCATCTTGTTGTAAAGAGACCTTCCAAGAATGACGTTCTTCGTGAACATCGACTTTATATTTTTTATCTTTTAGTTCTGCTTCAAAATACATATCTAATTCCTTACTAAGTTCTTAATTGAATTTTACGGCTAAGACTGCGCCAGTTAGAGCGCACGTTGTATCTGCGCACATCTTTTGATTTACGGTCTTCGAAAGCTGTAATTGCGGCTGCAATCAAGAATACCTTGTCGTTAACTTCGCGAAACATTTGCGGCTCTAACACTTCAAAATTCTTTTCAATGAATTGAGTTGTGTATGATCCATCTAAGAACTTAGGGTGGCCTAAGATAGTGCGATGTAAAACGATATTCGTTTTAATTCCAGTTAATACGAATTCAGCTAAAGCTCTTTGCATACGATCAATGGCTTCTTCACGCGTATCACCCCAAGTGATGACTTTAGCAATCATTGGATCGTAATAGATAGGCACTTCATAACCAGGGTAAGCATATGAATCGATACGTAAGAATGGCCCTTGTGGATGACGACAAGCACGAATTAAACCAGGTGATGGTTTATACGTTGTTGGGTCTTCAGCACAAATACGTGCTTCAATGGCATGACCTTTTTGTTTGATGTCTTCTTGTTTGAAGCTCAGTTCATTACCTTTGGCGACAAAAATTTGCTCTTTCACAAGATCTACACCGATAACAAGTTCTGTGATCGGATGTTCAACTTGCAAACGAGTATTCATCTCCATGAAGAAGAATTCTTTAGTTTGGTTATCAAAAATAAATTCGATTGTACCGGCCCCAACATAACCAATTGATTTAGCGGCACGAACTGCGCAATCACCCATTTTAAGTTTCACATCCATTGGAACAGATGGAGACGGTGATTCTTCAATAATTTTTTGGTGACGACGTTGTACCGAGCATTCGCGTTCAAATAAATGAACTACGTTTCCGTGAGTATCACCGAATATTTGAATTTCGATATGTTTTGGATCGTTAATAAATCTTTCGATATATACTGTAGGATTGGCGAAATAGTTTTGCCCCTCAGAGCGGCAAGCGCGAAAGGCACTTTCGATCTCTGATTCTTGACGAACAACGCGCATTCCTTTACCACCACCACCAGCAGTTGCCTTAATAATGATTGGTAAACCGATTTTTTTAGCAACAACTAAAGCTTCTTCAACAGTTTCAACCCCGCCATCAGATCCCGGAACCAAAGGAACACCAGCTTTTTTCATTAAAGCTTTCGCAGATAATTTATCTCCCATTGATTCCATATTTTCAGGAGTTGGTCCGATAAACGTGATGCCGGCTTCTTTACAAGCTCTTACGAAAACTGGATTTTCAGACAAGAATCCATAGCCTGGATGAATTGCATCTACGTTAGCTTTTTTTGCAACTTCGATAATTTTTTTATAATTTAAATAGCTTTCTTTAGATGGGCTTGGTCCGATATGGTAAGCTTCATCAGCTAAGAACACATGTAAACTTTCGCGATCAGCATCACTAAATACAGCCACTGTTGCAATTCCTAACTCGCGGCAAGCACGAGTTACACGAATCGCGATTTCACCGCGGTTAGCGATTAAAATCTTTTTAAACGGGGCATTCTGTGGAGTTGAAATTTCATGACTATGCATATCGACCCCTTCTTAAAGTGGAATGTTTCCGTGTTTTTTCGGTGGATTGATTTCGCGTTTATTGCGAAGCATTTCCAAAGAATCAATCACGCGTTTACGAGTTAGTGCTGGTTCGATCACTTCATCAGTGTAACCAAGTTCTGCAGAAACATACGGGTTAGAAAACATTTGTTCATATTCAGCAGTGAGTTTTGCTTTTTCAGCAGCAGGGTCAGCAGCCTTTGCGATTTTTTCACGGTGAATAATATTTACCGCGCCTTCAGCGCCCATAACGGCGATTTCAGCAGACGGGTAAGCTAAGTTCACATCTGAACGTAATAATTTAGAGCCCATCACGATGTAAGCACCACCGTAAGCTTTACGCGTAATCACTGTAACTTTCGGAACAGTTGCTTCAGCGTAAGCATAAAGAAGTTTTGCACCATGAGTGATAATTCCATTCCATTCTTGGTCACGGCCCGGTAAGAAACCCGGAACGTCAACAAATGATACAATTGGAATATTAAACGCATCACAAAAACGAATAAAGCGAGCCGCTTTTCTTGAAGCGTCGATATTTAAACATCCGGCTAAAATTTGTGGTTGGTTGGCAACGATACCTACAGGGCGGCCATTCATGCGGGCATAACCTACGATAATATTTTGTGCGAAGTTTTTATGAACTTCTAAGAAATAACCTTCATCTACAACTTCTGAAATCACTTGTAACATGTCGTAAGGTTTTTTCGGGTTATCAGGAATCAACTTATTTAAAGCTTCATTGATGCGATCAGGAGTATCTTTAGTTCCTAAAGTAGGAGAATCATCCAAGTTATTTGAAGGGATAAAGTTCATTAATTCGCGGATTAATAATAAGCAGTGTTTATCATCAGTCGCCGTGAAATGACATACGCCAGATTTTTGTGAATGAGTAACTGCACCACCTAAATCTTCTTTAGTCACATCTTCATGAGTTACTGTTTTAATAACATCAGGACCAGTTACAAACATGTACGAAGTGTTTTCAACCATGAATACGAAATCAGTGATCGACGGAGAATAAACCGCTCCACCAGCGCACGGCCCCATGATTGCGGTAATTTGCGGAATCACACCCGATGATAAAACATTGCGGGTAAAGATATCGGCGTAACCACCAAGAGATTCGATACCTTCTTGAATCCGCGCACCACCAGAATCGTTGATTGAAATAAATGGAGCTCCATTTTTAAGAGCTAGATCCATCACTTTACAAATTTTATTCGCCTGAGTGCGAGACATTGATCCGCCGTTAACCGTGAAATCCTGCGAAGAAAGATAAATCAGTTTTCCGTTGATGCGGCCGTAACCAGTGATGATGCCATCACCTGGAACTTTATTTTTTTCCATACCGAAGTTAGTACAACGATGAGTCATGAAACGATCAGTTTCAACGAAGCTGCCTGGATCAACTAAAACTTCAACACGTTCACGTGCTGTAAGTCTTCCGCCTTGTTTGTGTTTTGCAATTTTATCTGCACCACCACCGGCAAATGCTTTGTCGTTTCTTTTTTCAAGATCTTGAATTTTTAGCTGCATTACATTTTCTTGCATAGGTAAATTACCTCTCTCTGAGTCAGAGAATTTACCATGGTTAATTTACAAGAAACAAACGGTTTTAGTGCTTTTACTCTCGTGATAATGCGCGCTGAGAAAACTCATCTTCAGTCAGACCTGAATTTGATTTAATGTTTGAAAGAATCAAATCGGTGCCTCTTTTATTGACTAAATTGCGCACCTTTATTGACTGAGCGCGATATGCTCCACCTACTTGTATGTAATTTTCAAAATCCACACGTTTAACGGCTTTATTTTGCTTATCGTAGTACTCAAGGCGGGCAGGTAAGCTGCTTTTTAGCGACACTAACACTAAGGCTTTTGAATATTCAGTGGTGTTTGAATTTGATTTGATTTCAATTAAAGCAAAAGCTTGGTTTCCGACTTTCACTTCTTTGACCAAAGTCGCTTTTGAACCCTTAACTGTGGTGATGTCTAAATCTTCAGGTGTAAGTTCTGAGCCTAAAACTCCAGCTTTTTTATTCTGTTGCCCCATAATTCGGCGCACCTGTTTGCTTGAAGGCAAGTAAAGCCATTGGTTCTCTTCGCCGCCTTCGATCACATTTAATAGAGCAGTGCCTTTAAGATCTGCAGGAGACTTCATACGCACAAGGGTCATATGTTTGGCGCCGAACTTGCGTTTAATTTGCATTGAACGTTCTTTAACCGAACCATCTTTTTCAATAATTTTCATTTTAACGTCGGCAACATCATCTTTACTTGCGATTAATGCTTTTGATTTTTTTAATAAGGTATCAACATCAACAGAGGCCGAAAAAGATTTTTGTGAAAAGACAACCAACAATAAAAATGTTGCAGCTGTTGTTGCCGTGACTAACTTTGGTGGTAGCATAGATTGTTTTTGTAATAAAAATTTTGGATAACGTCTGATAAAAGAGGGTAAAAACATAAGATCAGCAAAAGCCCCGGCAAAAATTGAAAGAATCATGTATACTCCAAAAATCTTATTCATTTCAAAATATGAAAACGTAAATACAATAAATCCCGAAGCCACAAGTACAGTCGCCAATAAACAAGGAATCATCTCTGAAACGAGCATAGACTTTACCGGTAAATAGTCTATTAGATTTTTTTCTTTAATTACTTTTTTAAGTTTTCCAAGCAGGTACACCGTATTAGAAAATGCCAAGCCGATCGCTATTGAAAATATAATGGCAACACTTGGCTTAATCGGGGTGCGCGTTGCAGCTAGTATGGCAATAAGCGCAAGCGGCGGCACCAAGTTAGGCAGACAAGCAATAAGAGCCCATTTATAAGAACGAAATACGACAACTAAAATTAACCCGATGACCACGATCGCATGCCAAAAGCTAAAAATTAATTCTTTCGACATCTCTGAATTTAATTGATGTGCGCTTACACCCATACCAGATATATTATAGCGAATATTCGGAAAATATTTTTGAATTAGGTATTTGGATTTTTCTAAATCAGCTTGTTGTGTATAAAACGGAGTATCTTTAAATCTTAACCCTAAGCGAGTTAGATAATTTAACTGGTTTAAATATGAAGCCGTCGGGTCTTTTTCGGCCATTGAATATAAAAATAAAGACTCTGAAGCTTCTGCTGTAGTCGCAGGAAGTCTTGAGCCCTTAAGCGAAGATTTTTTTAACAAATCAGCCGTCGATATAACTGAACCCACTGAAGTCAGTTTTTTTAAGTCTTTAGATAAGGCATCTAAATTTTTCATTGCATTCGGATCGACCCAAGTTTTTTCTTGCCCGAATAAAACAATAGATACCGGAATTGTTCCGCCGAAGACAGAGTCAATTTTTTCAGTGTTAATTCGAGTTGCGCTATCTTTAGGAAGATCATCAAATAAACGGGTATTCCAGTTTAAAAAGAAAAAACCAATGATGCCGAAAATTAAGAAACTATATGTAGTGGCCATTACTGAATTGCTATACTTAAGAAGATGTAAACTCCAAAAAGCCTTTTTTGAAGACCACGATCGCAGCACCACTTTTGGTAAAAACAATAACGCAGGGATCATAAAGAGCTGAGATAAAAACCAGCTTAAGATAATCACTGTGGATACGGATTTACCGTATTTGTGAATAATACCGATATCTGAAGTCATTAACATTACAAAACCAATAGCCGGCATTAAGGTCGCTAAAAAATATTCCAGAAAGTGTGATCGCAAATTTTCAATAATACCGATCAGTTTAGTTTTCAGGTTATTGCTTTGATATTCAGTCACTGCAGATACACGTAACAAAATATGCACAGTCAATGAAATCGTCATTAAACTGACCAGCACGGGCAGCGTAGATAATAAAACATCTAACTTAATACCTAATAAGACTAACAGACTAAGACTAATAACATTTACGAAGACCAAGTTAATAACTGAAAGCACTAATCCTGACCAGCCGGCAAAAATAGCTGCCAGAACACCAATAAAAACCAATACTCCGAATATGACCGAACGAATCAGTTCAGATTTTAAAAGTTTTGCGACATCATTTTGTAATAAGGGAACGCCTGCATAATTCACCTTAATGTTTGGGTATTTCGTTTTTTGCAAATGGGAAATGAAGGTTTGAAACGCCTGCATTTTGTCTGGCGTATTTTCAGCTAACTCGATCACGAATAATGTCTGCTTACCGCTTTGAGAAAGTAAATTTGGTTTAGCAATCGGATGCGTTGCAATCATTTGTTTCCAGTATTTTACGGGCACTTGCGCAAATAGATCTCCTACGTATAAGTCCTGATTCACTTCGAAGGTTCCCTGAATCTTGCCTAAACTGTATAGGGTTTTTACAGTATTTTGTGATTCGATATCTGTGGCAAAATCACGCAACTGACTAATCAATTTCTGGTTCATCCAGGGTGCTGCATTCTTATTTTCAAGGATAAGCACAAGGCTTGATTTCTCTTGCAGCTTAAAGTGCGCAACGACACGACGCTCTTGTTCAAGTAACGCATGTTTCTTAGGAAAAAATTGTTTGATGTTATATTCAGATGAAAGATGTTTTAAACTGTAAAAACTTAGACAGAATACAGCAACTAAACAAAGTGCAAAAATTTTGATAAAAGATTCCACACTTTTTTCATTTTTGTTGCTAAAATATTTCATAAATCTTGTTCCAAAGTACTTCATTAATATTTCTTTCTACCGAATAGTTTATCCACGAGGGATTCACATGCTACAAAACAAGGACTGTTTATTTTTATCGGACGAAAAACAAAAAACATGTAGAGCATTATCAATAATTTTTGTTTTATTGTTTTCGGTAAGTACTCACGCCCAAAAACTCTCGGGGCATTTTCTTATTTCAACAACAAAGCTTAAACAGACACTAGAAAATTTAATAGTCCAGAAAAAACCCCTTAAGGGTGTGTATGAAAAGCCATTATCATTCACATCTTTGATTCCCATTTCTGTGAACAACATTGAATATAATTTAGACTGGCAAACAGTTAACTTTAATCCAATTCAAAATAACAATATTGATTTCGCGCTAGTTGCACCGAAGCTTGAAATCACGGTTCCAAAAATTGCGATTGACACATATTTAGTGAAAGAAATTAACGGCGTTATTTTAAAAGTTCATGTGAAATCATCTTGTGAAAATATCAAATTGATCACTGCAACAGATGCTATTAGTGTGCGAGCAGGAATTGCCGGTTCTGCGAAGGCAGATCATGTTGACATGTCAGCAACGGTTACAGATATCAACATAGGCGCGCCCAAATTAACGGTGCAAAATTTTAAATGCGATAATATCTCGGGCTTTGAAGATCTTGTAGCTGATGAAATTTTACAGCAATTTGCGCGCATTGATTTTTACAAACCCGTATTATTAGAAAAAATTAATTCAATGTTAGCAGTTCAGCTGCAGAAGTATGCTGCCAAAGCAGAAAAAGCAATTAAAGACCAAGTCTTAACTGTTGAGGGGTTATCTGCGCCATTATTTAGTTTATTGCAGGTAAATGAAAACTATATTGATATCGGATTTTCTTTAAATAATCCTGATATTACTTTTACTGCAGTGACAAATTATACACTGAATTCAGATGGGGCGATGATTGTCGATAAAACAGAACTGCAAGAATTTTTAAAACAAGGTTTAACGGCAAAGTTAGCAAAACTTGCATACTCATCAAAAAGTATCTCTGAATTAGATAAACTTACACGATCTCGCTTTAAGCAGTTTTTTGTTTGGCCTGCCTTGATGAAAATACCCAAGGGGCAAGAATTAATTCTTAGGCCCGTGTTAGAATCGCTGAATATCGTATTAAAACCTGATAGTTATGTGAATGCCCTTAATATCACAGCTATAGCAGGTATTTGGGTCATGGAGCGTAATGAAGCGATGGTGTACCTACGCACAAATCTGGCAGCGGTTTCAAACATAGCAGATGCAGCCAAAGTGCAAACAAAGATTTCTTCACTTAAAACGGGCGCGGTATGGGATGCGGGTTATCTTGATCGCCATGATTGTTCAAAGCGTATTTCGACAGGCATCGTTGATACCACAGCAAAAAAGTTTTTCAGTGATAACTGGGCAACAGCGAACTTAAGTGTTTTAAAATTAACGAGCACAGCTTCTGCACAGCTTAAAAAGATTTATTATAGCAAAGATAATAAATTGTATTTTGAATTGGGTTTGATCGACTAGAAACTAGTGCCAATTTTTAGTGAAGCCGAATCGGCTTTATCAAAATACGAAAGAAGTGAGCCTTCTTTGCCACCCACGGCAATCAATTGTAACTCGACATAGGCATTTTGTGTGAATAAGTATTTCGGGCGTAGCGTGCCGACATATGACCCTTGTGCAGAATCATATAAGCCACCGGCCAATAAGCTAAATTTATCATTAGGCGCGTAACGAAGCCCCAAGGCCTGTGCATTTTTATACAGATTAGTCATCGTTGATAAGTTGCTGTTATCGACACGACTATTAATTTGTTGGCTTGTGGTTTCTAAGATCGCGATCAGCTGTCCGAATGTTTTTTCAAAGGCTACTGTGGTCATCAGTGTTTTTTTACTTTCACTGATTTCCTGATTAGAAAATATTTTAATAATTAAACCTAATGATTCCAGCGGAAGATTAAACCCACCGCCATAGTTTTTTACCTTTTTCCAGCGTACATCTAATTCAATCGGATTTGTCAGCTCAATAGTGAAAACAGGAGACGCCGAAATTAAATTACCAGTTAAAGTCGGTGAAATATCAGGAGAACTCGTAAGGGTTTCTGCCACCTGTAAAACAATATCAGTGTAAGAGGTTGTAATCTTTGTTTTGAAAATATAATTATTTTTTAAATCATTTTTTGAGCGTTCTTGATTGTTGATGCGGTAATCAGGATTTTCAGGAAGAGTTATTGAATAGCTGTCAGATTCAGTAGGCAAAATGCCTTCGCGCGGATACCACGCAGAACTTTCTTGCGGAATTACAGGAATACGATTTTGCGGTGTAAAACCCACTTCGAATGTCAGGTAATTATTTACTGCAAGTTCTGCTTTTACTCCGAGTAATGAGAGCTTTCCCGCATGTAGAGGATCAAGATAGTTTTTTGGCTGTTGATAATCCAGTGGATCTAAAACATCAGGGCCCTCTTTTTTCATCTGAAAAAATCCAAGCGTCCAACTTAATTTTGAACCAAAATAATTTAAACCCAGTTCTTTGGCATCGACAAAGGCCTTATCTTTATGTTCTTTTTTTTGATTATCTAAAAAATAAATTTCAGGTGACAAGGCAAATTCATATTTTGAATTGAGCTTAATTTTATTATCGCTGGTTAAAAAATACAGAACTTGGTTTTTCTCTGCGAACTCTGATTCAGTTAAGTATGAATTTCCAGCAAGAAAGACTTCAGTTTTTGAATCAAAATCTAAAGCCCAACAGGGGTAACTAAAAAAAAGAATGAAAAGTAATTGAGTAAACTTAGCGCGCATTTACTGCGATGATAGCATCGCACGTAACGCATCTAAAGCTTTTTTCACATTAACACGGCCACGTGTGCTAACTTGGTATTCAGGATACACATCCACCGAAGAAAAAATCGCCTGTTTGATCTGTTGTGCAGTCGCGGCGGGCACAGCACTCCATAATAAAGCTGCTGCTCCAGAGACCATTGGTGCAGCCATGCTCGTGCCATCCATATCATCAATACGATTACCCGGAATCGTCGAATAAATCGAAACACCAGGTGCTCCGACATTCACAGTGTGAATGCCGCGATTTGAAAATGAAATAAAGCGGTCATCAATTGTCGTCGCAGCTACATTAATTTGATTCGCTAAACGAAAGGCAGCTGGATAGTCCGGTGAATAATCAGAATTTACACCTTCATTACCTGCGGCAGTTACAATTAAAATCCCGCGATTAGATAAAGATTCAACAGCGTCTTTTAATGAGGTTACGCAACCTGCACCACCCCAAGACATATTGATAATTTTTGCGCCTTTGTTAGCCACAGAATTCATCGCTAAGATGGCCTCACCTAAAGAGCCGCCACCAGCATTGCTGATAAACTGTCCCGAAAGAATTTTCGCTGACGGAGCTACTCCGCCCACGGGGCCAAGATTTGGATCAGCAGCTATAATACCTGCCACATGTGTACCGTGAATATTTAAATTGGGATCATTTACTTCATTATTAAATTGCTCTGCTGAAATGACGCTATTAGAAAGTTGCACATGTGACGGATCAACCATGCCGTCAACAACGCCGACCTTTACGCCTTGGCCTTTGTAGCCTTGCGCCCATACAAGATCAGCTTGCATGCGTTCTGGGCCCCAACTTAGATTAGTAGCCGAAGCTTGTACATCAGATGATTTTGCCATCGGACGAACACGAATTTGAAAATCGCGATCAACGTGTTTAATTAACGCTAAATTATCTTTAACAAATGTTTCTCTGAATTCGTCATCAGATTGACCGTTTTTACTTTTTTCAACAGTGATTGAGCCATCTTCCCATTGAACGACATAGCGATTTTTTAAAGTGTTAGTTTCACAGTAAGATTGTGCGTTTTCTGAGAATACAGATTCTTTCGTTTTGCCGTTATTGCAACCGGTTAAAATTACTAGACCTAGGGCTAATAAAAATATCTGTAAATTGTTACGCATTGTTCTCATTTCTGCATCAGCAAGTACATTCCCGCTCTACTTGTGATGACCTTCTAAGAACCTTTCGGTTAAATGCGAAACATAACCAAGTCTTGCTCGTTCGATTTTGAGAAAATCTGGACCAAAAAAACCCCACTTTTTTTATATGATTTAGCGAGCTAAAAGCGGCCTTTAGTTTAACTATAAGTGTTTGTTTGGGCTGTTGCTTCCGCCCTGTAAATCAGATATGTTACTTGCATGAAAAAAACAGTGCGTAATTTGTTTAAAGAGAGTGATAAATTAATTGGTCAACAAGTCCAGCTAGCCGGTTGGGTTAGAAAAATTCGGGATCAAAAAAGTTTTGGTTTTATCGAACTTAATGACGGAAGCTTTTTTAATGGCGTGCAAATTGTTTTTGATGAAAGCCTTTCGAATTTCGCTGATGTAACTAAACTTTCAATTGCCAGCTCTATTCAAGTTGTTGGTACGGTTGTTAAATCAGAAGGTGCCGGTCAAACTTTTGAGGTGAAAGCATCAACAGTTGAAATCTTTCAAAAAGCCGATGCTGATTACCCGCTACAAAATAAACGTCACAGTATGGAATTTTTGCGCGAGATTGCTCATTTACGCCCGCGCTCAAATACATTCTCTGCAGTTTTCCGTGTGCGTTCGGTATTAGCGTTTGCAATCAATAAATTTTTTCAGGAAAAAAATTTCGTGCTTGTGCATACGCCGATCATCACCGGATCTGATGCTGAAGGCGCCGGAGAAATGTTTCGCGTAACAACAATGAATTTAGATAAGCTTCCACGCACGGCAGATGGGCACATTGATGCTAGCCAAGATTTTTTCGGTAAGACAACAAGCTTAACGGTAAGTGGTCAGCTAAACGGTGAAACCTTCGCGGCAGCGTTTGGTAACATCTATACTTTTGGTCCAACATTTCGTGCCGAAAATTCAAATACTTCTCGTCATGCTGCAGAATTTTGGATGATCGAACCAGAAATGGCGTTTGCAGATTTATCAGCTAATATGGATATCGCTGAAGAGATGGTAAAATACATTATTAAATACGTGATGGAGCAATGCCCTGAAGAAATGGCATTTTTCAACCAATTCGTTGAAAAAGGATTATTCGATAAATTGAATAACGTTTTAAATAACGAATTCGGACGCTTAACATACACAGAAGGCGTAGATATATTAATGAAGTCAGGTAAAAAATTCGAATACCCGGTTAAATGGGGTACGGATTTGCAATCTGAGCACGAAAGATATTTAGCCGAAGAACATTTTAAAAAACCAGTTTTCTTAACGGACTACCCAAAAGAAATTAAAGCTTTTTACATGAAGCTAAATCCAGATCAAAAAACCGTTCGCGCTATGGATCTTTTAGTTCCTGGCATTGGTGAAATGATCGGCGGCTCGCAACGTGAAGATAATCTTGAGTTACTGGAAATCCAGATGAAAAAAGTCGGTTTAGAACCTAAAGACTATACATTCTACACAGATTTACGTCGCTACGGCACGTTCCCGCATTCGGGCTATGGCTTAGGCTTTGAACGTATGTTGATGTATGTCACAGGTATGGGAAACATCCGTGATGTCATCCCATTCCCAAGAACGCCTAAGAACGCGTTGTTTTAGATCTTAGAGATAAATTCTTTTAAGAAATCGCAAAAAGATTTTTCAACTCTTTTTGCGGTTACTGTTACTTCATCATGAGTAAGTTTATGCGCACTGATACCAGCAGCTAAATTCGTGATACAGCTAATGGCTGCTACGCGAATTCCCATGTGGTTCGCCGCAATCACTTCAGGAACTGTCGACATACCTACTGCTTTTCCGCCCATACCTTTAAACATGCGAATTTCAGAAGGTGTTTCATAAGTTGGACCAGTTACGCCGATATAAATTCCTTTATGAAAGAAAACTTTTTGTGAGCGCAGAACAGTTTCAGCTTTTGCTAAAAGTTCTTTGTCGTAAGCTTGAGTCATATCTGGAAAACGAGGCCCTAGAGCCTTAATATTCGGGCCCATTAGTGGATTAGTGCCCATCATGTTAATGTGATCTTCGATCACCATAAAATCACCGGCATTCATACCATCACCATAACCACCGGCAGAATTTGTAACGATTAAAATTTCTATACCTAATGCCGCCATTACACGTGTCGGAAAAACCACCGTGTTCATATCATGGCCTTCATAATAATGTAGGCGTCCTTGTAAAACAACTAAGGGTGTACCATCAATATCACCTAAGATTAAATTGCCTGAGTGGCCTTCAACAGTTGTCGGAATAAAATTAGGAATAGCATTAAACGGAAAAGTCGTTTCAACATTCATAGTCTGAACGAAGTGCCCTAGTCCTGAACCTAAAATAATACCGATACGCGGTTTAACTTTTGATTGGCTTTTAATGTAAGTAACAGCATCAGTGATATTTTGAACCACATTATTATTGTTCATCATAATAGAACCTCTTTAATTAATTTATGTTGATTAGGTTTTTGTGTAGAGATGGTAACAGCTTCATTTAAAAATTTTGTGGTTTCAGCAACTAATGATTCGTTATCACAGTGAATTGTAAATAATGTTTCACCAGTTTTAATTGGATCGCCGGTTTTTTTATGAAACTCAATACCAGTTAATGGATCAATCACATCTTCTGTGATTCTGCGGCCGGCCTTAAGCACGATGCCGGCGATTCCCACTTTTTCTACATTAAAGGCAGAAACAAAACCACTAGCTGTAGCAACGACCGGAAATTGTTTTTTTGAAAAACTAAGGTTCGCTAGATTTCCACCTTGTTTTCCACACATCTTATCAAAAATTTCTAAAGCGCGACCAGAAACTAAAGCATCTAGCGCTAGTGCATAAGCATCTTCAACCGAATTGGTTTTTCCTGATAAATGGATCATATGGGCAGAAAGCTGTAATGAAAGTTCGCGTGTGTCTTCATACATATCATGGCCATCGACGCCGAGATGTTTTTTATTTTTCATGATCTCAACACACTCAAAGACTTCCCAGGCGTTACCAGCGAAGCGACCAAGCGGTTGATCCATCGAAGTGACTAATGATACAACTTTTTTGCCGTAGCCTTCACCGATCGCCATTAACTTACGTGCTAGTTCATGTGCATTTTCTGCAGTTTTCATAAAAGCGCCAGTTCCAAACTTTACATCTAGAACTAAACCATCAATGCCTTCAGCAATTTTTTTCGACATGATACTGGCACAAATTAATGGGTAACTTTCAACAGTGGCTGTGACATCACGAAGGGCATAGATTTTTTTATCTGCAGGGCAGATGTCTTTGGTTTGACCGATAAAACAAGTACCAAGCTCTTTTGTAATACGAATAAAATTTTCTAAACTTTGTTGGGTGTTAAATCCGGGAATGGATTCTAACTTATCGAGTGTTCCGCCAGTGTGACCAAGACCGCGTCCTGAAATCATCGGTACGTACACGCCGCAAGCTGCTGCTACCGGGCCTAAGATCAAACTAGTTTTATCGCCAACGCCACCAGTTGAATGTTTATCAACTTTAAAGCCGGGAATAGATGAAGTATCAACTACGATGCCTGAATGTAACATAGTTCTTGTTAACGATAATGTTTCAGAAGTTGTCATGCCTTTAAAATAAATCGCCATTAACAAAGCTGACATTTGATAATCTGGAACTGTTCCATGTGTGTAACCTAAAATAAAATCTGAAATTTCTTTTTCAGTTAACTCAAAGCCATTTCTTTTTTTCTTAATTATTTCTGCAGGTAGCATTAGTAACCTGTTTTTCCAGATTCATTGTTGGCTTTGCCAGCTGTCACAATCGCCACACCAGAACTAGTTCCGATACGCGTTGCTCCTGCCTGAATCATTTTTACAGCCGTAGCAAAGTCACGCACGCCGCCACTGGCTTTAACTTGCGCTTTATTTTGTACAATGGATTTCATTAAAGTGACATCTTCCACCGTAGCACCACCGCCGGTAAATCCTGTTGCTGTTTTTACAAAGTGTGCGCCGACCAACAAACTAATTTCACAAACTTTTTGTTTTTCATCCTGAGTTAACATGTGAGTTTCTAAAATAACTTTTACCGGATGACCCTGTGCCGCTAAGACAACTTCTTTAATATCTTTTTCGATATATGCCCAGTCTTGTGATTTTACAGCGCCCAAGTGTACAACCATATCAATTTCAGTGGCACCCAAGTTTAGGGCGCGCGTAGTTTCAAATACTTTCGTTGAAGTATCGCAAACGCCTAAAGGAAAACCAATTACGGCAGCGATTTTAACAGAACTATTTTTTAAAATTTCTTTGCACACAGAAATCATCGATGAGTTTACGCAAACCGCATAAAAACGGTGAGTTAAAGCTTCTTCGCAAAGTTTTTGAATTTGCGCACGTGTAGCTTCAGGTTTTAACAACGTGTGATCGATGTATTGGGCAATGTCTTCTGGAGATAAATTTTTAGTGTCGGATGTCATGGTTCAATTTGACATCCGATCTAAGAGTTAGGCAACTTTTTTTCCAGATGGGCCGCCTTGCAGGCCCGCTCCTGGTTCTTTACCTAAGAAAGAGTTCGCATCGGCAGCAGTGATCTGACCTTTTTTAACAAGGTCATCCAGTGATTTTTCAAATAACATCATCCCTTGAGCGGCACTAGTTTGGATAATAGAAGCAATTTGATGATTTTTACCTTCACGAATTAAATTCGCAACGGCGCGCGTGCCTTTCATGACTTCAAAAGCGGCAACGCGTCCCATTTTATCGGCGCGGGTAAATAACGACTGGGCCACAACCCCACGTAAAGATTCTGCTAACATCGCTCGAATTTGGCTCTGTTGGCCTGCCGGAAAAACGTCAATAATACGATCGATTGTTTTTACAGCTGAATTTGTATGAAGTGTTCCGAAAACTAAGTGACCAGTTTCTGCAGCAGTTAAAGCTAAAGAAATAGTTTCTAAATCACGTAGCTCTCCCACCAGAATAATATCTGGATCTTCACGTAAGCTGGCTTTTAAAGCATTCGAGAAAGACTTTGTATGTGCGCCAACCTCACGTTGATTCACTAATGATTTTAAATTTGGGTGCACAAACTCGATCGGATCTTCAACTGTAATAATATGCGCTTCACGTGTCGCATTGATATGTTGAATCATCGCAGCTAAAGTCGTCGATTTACCCGAACCTGTTGGGCCGGTAACTAGTACAAGTCCGCGGTCATGTTCAACCAGATCAACAATCGTTTGCGGCAAGTTTAACTCTGTCGCAGATTTAATTTTTTCAGGAATCGTACGGAACACAGCGCCTAAACCTTTACGCTGCATGAAGATGTTACAACGAAAACGCCCCACACCTTCTAATACGTAAGCAAAATCGAGCTCCCATTTTTCAACGAAGGCCTTTTTTTGTTTTTCATTTAGGATTTCAAAGATCAAGCCTTGTACGTCTTGGCTTGTCAATTGTCTGTAATTCAGTGGAGACATCATCCCGTGAACGCGAAGATAGGGAGGTGCGCCGCTCGTCACGTGCAAATCCGATGCTTTTTGCTCAACCATTAATCGAAATAGATCGTCAATTGTAGCCATTGTTTTATCCTCGCATTGCTTAACAAACTAATATTCGGTAAAACTGTCAGATAAGTTAACAAGCGAATCGTCTAGGAGTCCCAATATGGCAGCAGAAATTCTAATTAATGTTCGACCGTTAGAAACACGCGTGGCCTATGTCGAGTCTGGGATTTTGATGGATTTAAAAGTTGAACGTAAGTCTTCACCGACCTGGGTCGGGACTGTTCACCGTGGGATCGTAACTAGAGTACTTCCGGGCATGCAAGCGGCTTTCGTCGACATTGGTCTAGAGAAAGCAGCCTTTTTGTATGTGGGAGATATCTTAACTGAAGAAGGCAAAGAATTTTTTGCTGATGACGATGATCATAAGCCTCAAGACGACAATCAGGACTACAGATCAAGCCGTGATATTAAAACTCCCATTCAGGATTTAATTAAAGAAGGCCAACATCTTATGGTGCAAGTGGCAAAAGATCCATTGGGAACAAAAGGCGCCCGTATCACGACACATATTTCGTTACCAGGTCGTGGTATCGTGTACATGCCGTATGTAAAACACATTGGTATTTCGCGCAAAATCGAAGAAGAAAATGAAAAAGAACGCCTTAAAAGGCTAGTGCAAAAAATTAATCCTAACGGGGGCGTGATCGTAAGAACTGCTGCCGAAGGTGCGACCGAAGAAGCCCTTCGTTCAGATATTGAATACTTAGATCGTTTAGGAAAAGAAATTCAAAAAAATTACGAAAAGAAAAAAACTGCAGGCTTAGTGCATGCAGAGCTTGATGTTGAGCTGCGCGCATTACGTGATTTGATGAGCGAAGACGTCACGACAGTTTGGGTTGATGACGAAGAAGTTTATAAAAAAGTTTCAAAGTTTGTGACCCAATTAATGCCAAAGTACAAACAGAACATTATTCACTACGGCGAAAAAAAACCGCTTTTTGATTTGTATGATATTGATTTAGATATTTCACGCGCCACTGAACGTAAAGTTTGGTTAAAATCGGGTGGTTACATCGTTGTTGATGAAGCTGAAGCTTTAGTTGTCGTCGACGTAAATACCGGAAGCTACGTGGGTAAAAAAGATTTAGAAGACACCATCTTAAAAACCAATCTAGAAGCGGTTAAAGAGATTGCCCATCAATTGCGCGTGCGTAACGTGGGTGGTATTATCATTATCGATTTTATCGACATGGAAAAAGAATCACACCGTGAACAAGTTCTGCAAGCAATGCAAGAAGAGCTTAAAAAAGACCGTGTACGTACCAATGTGACCTCTATGTCTGAGCTTGGACTGGTCGAAATGACCCGTAAACGTATTCGCCCAAGCCTTGTAAAAACTCTGTGCGAACCATGCTCTTATTGCGATGGTAAGGGATATATTAAACGTAAAGCCACAATTGCTAATGAAATATTTCGCGAAATCGAACGTGAAGTGGGTTTGACAGAAAACACGAAGCGCAATTTAATCGTACATTGCCACGCCCAAATCGTGGATTGGATTTACGAAGTCGAAAATGAAACTTTGGAACACCTGGAAAAGCGCTTTGGACATTCGATTGCCTTTAAGATCGAAACCGCGTACCACTTAGAACAATACGAAATTTTCGATAATTAACAGGGAAATTATATGAAAAAACTTTTGGTAAGCCTTACGCTTGTTCTAACGTTTACTTTTGCATTAACTTCAGCGGCATACGCGGATCAGCAATTAACTGAATACTGCATCCAAACCGGGGGAGAAATTGTTCCTGAATGGATTTGTCCCGCAACTGGTAATGTTAAAATGGGCGAAGCGTGTAAGCAGAAAAATGCTGAAGGCCAAGTGATGTATTTCAATGGTTGCTCAGCGCCCGAAGGAAAATACAAAACCTTATTTTTCAAAGCCTGTATCATTCACGATCTGTGTTATCACCACGAACCAACGACAAGTAATAAATCTAAATTAGACTGCGATAATCAGTTTTTAACGAACATGAAAAAAATCTGTAAAGCCACTAATCCGTTTAGCTTAGAATGCGGAATAGTCGCTCAGACATTTTATGCAGCTGTTGATAACGCAGGTAATGCGGCCTTCACATGTTCAAAAGAATATGTTCAGTACCCGGCAGATATGGATCAATTGCCATTACCATCGCCAGCACCGTTTATTACTAATTACTAGATCACTTTATCGCGCCACAAGTCTTTTAAAAACGTTTCAACGTTTAAGCTTTGTGGGTCGCGGCTGATCAGATACGATTTTTTCACTGAAAATTTAGTCGTGAATTTTTTAAGCCGGCGCGAATGCTGGCTATTCACAGATTTAGTGCCGCGCACTTCAATGGCGGTTTCATTATTAATTAAAAAATCAATTTCGTTACCCTGATAATCACACCAAAATTCAATTTTCATATCGGGCTTACGATAATTTTTATAAGCCATAAGCTCGGTTAGAATAAGGTGTTTTAAAGCGGCTTCAGATTTTTCAAAATCCTGTTCGATATTAAAATCATTTTTCAGGGCGTTCACCACACCGATATCGAAAAAATAAAACTTAGAGCGTTTGGCGCCTTTACGCGATGTCGTACACTGGATTTCATAACCTAGGTGCATCTCTTTTAGCAGTTCAAAGTACTCTCGTACAGTGCGTGCCGGCGCTTCGCAAAGTTTAGCAATTTCTTCATAATGTAAAAACTGGCCGTTGTATTCGGCAGCCACGTTTAAAAAACGCGAAAAATTTTCGATCTTACGAATTTTTCCTGACTGAATAAAGTCAGCTTGAAATAACAAACCGACATAATCACTTAAAAGCACAGCCTTATGTTGAAAATCATAAACAGAAGGTAGTGAACCAAAATTTAAAATTTGATCTAAGTTAAAACCAGCCTGAAGTTCTTCATAACAAAACGGCAAAAGTGAAACTGTATCAGCATTTTCAGCTGCCAGGGCGCGATGTTTTTTCATCTGTTGTGAGGCCGACAAAATAAAATGCACGTTCTGTGTTTTATTTAAGTGCTCAACCTGATCTAACAGCGAAGGTAAGCGGTGAACATTATCTAACGCCACAGTTTTCATGTCTGGAGTTAATAACTTTTCAATAATGTTTTTTTGAAATGAGAGTTTTCGAAACGTATCTGCCTCTTGCAAGTTTAGATACAAATCTACTGAAGGCAAAGCCTTCAGATATGAGCTTTTTCCCGTTTGACGGGGAGAAAGTAAAAATAGGTTCTTTTTTAAAGGGGCCTTTAAGGGAGGGGCGATCCTTCTTTTATGGATAACATCCATGAAGCAATAACAACAGAGATTGTTAATAATAGCAATAGTAATTCGTAAAATATATTAAATAGGTATTAATAATGCGGTAATTATCATCCATATCGAATTAAACTACATATGACATGTCGCTAAGAGTAAGAAAAATCTAGACTGAAATAAAAACATTTGGCTTTGACAGGGTCAGACCAAAAATGATTTAACGATCACTCTTATTTAAGACAAGTTAATCCAATCAAGGAGTATAAGAATGTACGCAATTATTAAAACAGGCGGCAAACAGTATAAAGTTCAAGCCGGCGATGTTTTACAAATCGACAAGGTTGAACAAGCTCTTGGCGCAGAATACACAATCAACGAAGTATTACTAGTTGGTGGTGATAAAACTCACGTGGGATCTCCGTTAGTTAAAAACGCTGGTGTTACAGTTGTTGTTACTAAGCAAGCCCGCACTCGTAAAGTGTACGTTTTCAAAAAACGTCGTCGTCAAGGCTACCGTAAATTTGGAACTCACAAACAAGATTTCACTGAAATTTTCATTAAAGCTATCGCGGGTCCAGATGGCCAATCTTCTAAAGCAGAAGGCAAACCAGTAGTAAAAGATATGACAGCATTACGTGCTGAACGTATCCAAACTAAAATTGAAGATTCACGCGCTCGTGCAGAAGCAGGCATCGGTTTAGGCCGCGCAGCAGCTCACGGTGTTGCTCCTAAGGCTGCTCCAGCTAAAAAAGCTGCTGCTCCTAAGAAGAAAGCCACAGCGAAAGCAGCTCCTAAAAAAGCTACTTCTAAACGCTCAGTGAAAACAGCAGCTAAAAAAGCCGCTAAAAAAACAACTAAGAAAACGAAATAATTAATTTAAGAGAAATCGGAGTATACAATGGCAAGTAAAAAAGCTGGTGGTAGTACCAAGAATGGTCGGGATTCACAGGCAAAGAGTCTAGGTGTTAAACGTTTCGGTGGCCAATTAGTGCAATCAGGAACAATTATCATCCGTCAACGTGGTACAAAATTCCATGTTGGTAACAACGTAAAAATGGGCCGTGATCACACGATTTACGCTGTGATTTTAGGTCACGTTAAATTTGAAAGATTTTCGAAAGATAAATTTAAAGTTAGCGTTTACCCAAAAACTGCGTAATAAGTAGTTCAATTACAACATTCGCATAAAGAGGGAGCCCTTGAAGGCTCCTTTTTTATTGTTTAAATCGAGTCTCGTCATGCCGAAGGCATGCAAAGGGGTCGTGCCGAAGGCACGCAAAGGACATATGAAATTTGTTGATGAAGTTAAAATCACTGTTGCTTCTGGTCGTGGTGGCCCGGGTGCTGTTACGTTCCGTCGTGAATCTTTTGCTCCTCGTGGTGGCCCAGATGGCGGCGATGGCGGTAAAGGCGGCGATGTTATCTTTAAAACCTCTAAGCACATCAACTCTTTAGTCGACTATAAGCCTTATAAAAAATATCACGCTGAAAATGGCCAAAACGGTGGTGCATCGAATTGTTCAGGCCATCATGGCGCTGACATCGTGATGATCGTTCCAGAAGGAACAATCATTCGTGATGCTGAAACAAATGATGTTATGTTTGATTTAACTGAACTTAATGAGATCAATTTCTTACAAGGTGGCCGTGGCGGTAAAGGTAATGCGTTTTTTAAAACCAGCGTAAACCAAGCCCCTGAATATGCTCAACCGGGCGAAGACAACCACACTAAAGAAATCATTTTAGAACTTAAGCTTATTGCTGATGTGGGTATTATTGGTTTTCCGAATGCAGGTAAATCAACATTAATTTCTCGTATTTCTGCAGCTAAACCTAAAATTGCTGATTATCCATTTACAACTTTAACGCCAAACTTAGGCGTTGTTAAAGTGGGCGATTATTCAAATTTCGTAGTAGCTGATATCCCAGGTTTAATTAAAGGCGCGCATTTAGGTGTCGGCTTAGGAATTCAATTTTTAAAACATATTGAACGCACTAGTTTATTTGTTCATATCGTGGATGTATCTGGCATGAGTGGCCGTGATCCGCTTCAAGATTACCAAGATATCAATTTTGAAATCGAAAAATACGATGAGATGAGCAAAGACAAAGACGGATTTTTTCCGTTATCATCGCGCGAACAAATTTTAGTATTTAACAAAATTGATTTGTTATCAGCAGATCAACTTGAAAAAATTAAACAGCAATTTAAAAAGAAATTTAATGTAACTGGTTACGCTATTTCAGGCGTTACGGGTAAGAACATTAACGAGCTTTTACAAGTGCTTGCTGAAAAAGTCTTAGCTTCAAAAATTAAAGACAACGACACTGATAAAGAACAGGTATAGAGAATGAA
The DNA here is from genome assembly GCA_036676395.1 of Bdellovibrio sp. Taxonomy (GTDB): domain Bacteria; phylum Bdellovibrionota; class Bdellovibrionia; order Bdellovibrionales; family Bdellovibrionaceae; genus Pseudobdellovibrio. The sequence goes on along the minus strand of JAKFCY010000003.1, from coordinate 303,158 downwards.
AATCGGAATTTTCGGAGGAAGTTTTAATCCTCCCCATAATGGTCACGTTAACAGCTTAACAACCGTACAAAAAAAGATGGGTTTTGATAAAATCCACATTATCCCAAACAGTCAAAATCCATTAAAAGTTCCGACAGAAACAGCGGCCGACGAACACCGTTTAAAAATGGCGCAGTTGGCATTTGCTACTTATGGCAATGCTTTCTACATTGATGATATCGAATTAAAACGCGGTGGCAAAAGCTACACAATCGATACAATCAAAGAATTACGTAAAACTTACGAATCAAAAGATTTATACCTAATCATCGGTGCAGATAATTTTGAAACGTTAAACGAATGGAAAGACTATAAAAAAATTCTTTCTGAAGTAAATATTGTTGTAACAACTCGTCCGGGTTACCAAATTCCAGAAACTGAAAACGAGTTTCCGGCATTTTTATCAGGTTTAGTTGCTGAAAGTGACTTTGGCGCAGTTGAATTAACAACTGGCCGTTCAATAGAATTCTTAACTTTACAAGATTTAGATATCGCATCTTCTGAATTGCGCAAAAAATTACGAGTTGGCCGTCCTGTTGATAAGTTTTTACCACTAGCGGTAGAAAGCTATATCAAAGAACACAAACTTTACCGCGTAGCGAATGCTAAAATCAGCGATTACAAAAAATTTACTGATTTCTGCGCTCAGGTTTTATTTGATAAAAAAGGCATCGCGGTTCGTGGTTACGATATTCGCGAAACTTCGACAACAACAGACTATACATTAATCGCTTCAGGCACGAGCACGCGTCATGCGGCTTCAATGGCTGAAAACTTAATTCAGGCCGTTAAAGAAGAATTCAACGTTTACCCACAAGGGGTTGAAGGTGTTGATGAAGGCCGTTGGGTTGTTGTGGATTACGGTCCATTGATCGTCCATTTATTCTACGATTTCGTTCGTCAAGAATACCGTATGGAAGAACTTTGGAAAGACGGTAAAGAGTTTACTCTTACTGATAAAACCGGATCAAAATAATTATGAAAGCCGTTCTATTTGACTTCAAAACAGCCAAAGAAGAATGGTTTGATCATGCGGTTGCCACTTACACTAAAAAATTAAATCCCTATATCCCATTCGAGGTGGTTTCGTTGAAATCATCTAAATCCGATCGTGATGATGCGGCCGCAAAGAAAAAACAAGAATCAGAAGATTTACTAAAAAAAATCACAAACGACGATTATGTAATTTTATTTGATGAAAAAGGCAAAGATCTGGATTCCATTCAGTTTTCAAAACAAATCGAAGCCGCACAAATGTCTGGTAAAAAACGTTTAGTGTTTATTATCGGTGGGGCGTTTGGCGTTTCTGAGGATGTAAAAAGTCGCGCTCAGCTTAAAGTTTCACTCTCAAAAATGGTGATGAATCATTTAGTCGCTGAAACTGTAGCGCTTGAACAAATCTATCGCGGTTTTACAATTATCAAACGCATTCCGTATCACAATATTTAATTAATCCGGCCAAATAATTGCAAAGTTCTACCACACGATGTGGAAGAATTTACGTTTTTGGCTTTATCGGTTATGGATCATTGATTGTGTCGGCTGCGGATCCTTGGTCGTGCATGCTCGCGGACTTTGTTTAAAGTGCGAATATCATATTTTAGATCAGTATTTAGCGTCAGCAGACCAAGCCGAAGAATTAGAAAAATCCGGCTTACGGTTTCGCTATTTGTTTAAATGGATTCCTGGAGCAAGCGATATTCTTTCAAAATACGTCTATCTGTTAAAGTCTCCGATCGCCGAACCGTTGTGGTGTGAAATTGCCCGTTATTTTATTTCGCTAAAAGAAATTTCAATAGACCGAAAAATTATTTTTATACCGATTCCAAGTCGCAAAAACCGCAAACATTCGCTGTTTTTTGCACAGGCTTTAGCAGAACAATGTGGTGGATCGGTGCTGCCTTTATTAAGGATCGACACTGCGGATGTCACTGAGCAAAAGACGAAAACCAAAGAACAACGGCGTAAAATTAGCTTTAATCTGAATGAAGAATTTACAGAGCAAATGCGTTCAGGCCAGACGATCGTTGTCGTAGATGATGTCATGACTACGGGGGCCTCGTATGAGGCGGCTTATAACGTTTTAAAAACATTAAAAGTGTGTCCCAAAAACATCGAACTCTGGACTGCGTTTCGGCGAGAAACTATGACTATCGAATTTGAGTAAAATCTGATATACCAAGAGCATGAAATTTCTCTCTCAAATTCGTCTATTTTTTGTTTTGTTGCCGGCTATGTTATTAATGCCGTTCACATCACTGGCGTTAGCAAAAAAAGCCGTTAGTGATCAAGCACAAGCTGAAAAGATCTTGCAAAAATATAATCAAAAATCTGGTGTGCAAATCAAACTTGAAATGCAAACCGAAAAAAAAGTTTTGGGCACGAAAACAACTGATAAAGGTGTCATGACTCATCAATTGGGCAAATTGAACTTATCTGTTGAGGGCGAAAAAAAATCAGAAATGATTTTTGATGGCAAAAAGGCTTACTTAATCGCCTACCCGGATCAAGAACTTGATCCAGACGGCAAAAGAAAAGTTATTTTCTTAAAGGTGAACAGTAAAAATCAATTAGGTTTGTTGTCAGATTTGTTTGGCCAGCCAAAAAGGTTTTTTGCAAATTTTAAAACCAAAACAGTTTCTAGCGACAAAAAGTCTTTAATCCTAAAACTTGAAGACAAAGCTAAAACGTTAAAAGATATGACGCTGTCTTTTTCAAAAGAAGATAAAACGTTAACTCAGCTTTCTTATACAGACGATGTGGGCTCTGAAATTCAAATCAATTTTGAAAAGCCCAGCTTCACTACAGAAATTTCTTCTAAACTATTTAAATACAATGCTCTTAAATCTGATGAGGTCGTAAGCCAATGAGCCAAAAAATAACTCCAGAAACTGCCCCTAAAAAAGTCCACTTTATCAGCTTAGGTTGTCCTAAGAACTTGGTTGATAGCGAAATCATGGCCGGTACATTAATGAAAGACGGCTATCAAGTTGTAGCCGACGCTGAAGACGCTGATACAGTTGTTGTAAATACTTGCGGCTTCATTGAAGACTCTAAAAAAGAATCTATCCAAAGAATTTTGGATATGACGGCATTAAAAGAACAGGGCCAAATCAAAAAAGTTGTTGTGGCTGGTTGTTTAACTCAACGTTATAAAGATGAATTAGTTGAAGGTTTGCCTGAAGCCGATCTTTTTGTTGGCAGCGGTGAATTTCAAAATATCGCTAAGATTTTAAAAAGCCACGATGCCGGAGATAAAAAGAAAACGTTCTTTAATTTGCCAACTTACTTACAAGAAGAAACTACTCCGCGGGTAAATTCACAACCTAAACACAGAGCGTACTTAAAAATTTCTGAAGGTTGTATGAAGCGTTGTGCCTTTTGCGCAATTCCATTAATTCGCGGTAACTTACAATCACGTACAATTCCAAATATCGTTAACGAAGCTAAATTATTGGCTGCTGGCGGTGTTAAAGAATTAATTATTATCAGCCATGACTTTACAGACTACGGTTGGGATTTACGTCGCAAAGACCCAACAGCTAAAGAGACCCCAGTCGAGCTATTAAAAGCTCTAGCTGAAGTTGACGGTATTCAGTGGATCCGTATGTTGTATTTATATCCAGATGGAATCACACAAGAACTTATCGATTTAATGAAGTCGAACAAAAAGTTCGTAAAGTATTTCGATATGCCATTACAACACATCAATAACGACGTTCTTAAAAAAATGAACCGTAAGATGACGCGCGAAGAAATTGAAATCGCGTTAAAACGTATCCGCACTGAAATTCCAGATGCAGTTATCCGCACGCAATTTATCGTGGGCTTTCCCGGTGAAACCGCTGAAAACTTTGAAGAGTTATTAAAATTTGTTTCTGAGCAGCAGTTTGATCGCGTGGGTTGTTTTAAATATTCGCCTGAAGAAAACACTCCAGGCGGAAAAATGACTGACCAAATCGAAGAGCATATCAAAGACTTCCGTCATGATGCTTTAATGTCGATTCAACAAGGTATTTCTAAAGCTAAACACGAAGCCTTCATTGGTAAAACAGTTGAAGTATTAGTTGAAGGTTACAGCGAAGAAACTGAATTGTTATTACAAGGCCGTACATCTCAGCAAGCTCCTGAAATTGATGGTGTTGTATTAATCAATGATGGCTTAGCTAAAATCGGCGATATCGTTCAGGTTGAAATTACTGAAAGTATGGAATATGACCTTATTGGCGGGATCGTTTAATAACGAATACCGCCGCATTGCTGGATGCCCTGGTAGTAAGCCGTAGAAACCTTTAGCTTCGCGGCTTCTAGAGGCTGCTGGGCCTCACGAAATCTAGTCGCTGACGATTTATCAAGCTGGCAGGCTTTAATGTAATATGGCAAAGCCTCGTCGTAACGAAGCAGTTGATATAAAGATTGTGCAGCACCTAATTGAGCACGTCCGGATTTTGGTTCAATGTTTGTGGCAGCTTTAAAAGCTTCAATCGCTTTACCAAAATTTTTCTGTAAATAAAAAACTTCACCTAAGCAAGATAGTGCAAATTCGTTCTTTTCAATCTGCGCTGAACGTTCAAATAATTTCTGTGCCTCTTTGTAATTGAGTCTCTCGCGAAGTGAAATTCCCATGTAAATCAAAGATAAATAATCTTTAGGAAAAATCTTTGAAACTTTCGCGCAAACCACGTCAACCTCAGCGTGATTTGAGTCTTCAGTCTCTAAAATACATAAATCTAAAAGGTATTTGTTGCCATGTTTTTTATCGACTTTAATTGCATCCTGTAGAGCGCTTTTGGCTTCGAATAAATTGTCTACCTTGCGATAAGCCCGCGAATATTCGACCAGCACAAGCAAGTCATTTTTGCCTTCGTCAGGCACCGAATCTAAAACAGTAATTGCTTCACGATATTTGCGGTCAGCAATAAGAATTCGTGCCTGTAAAGCTTTGTCCTGAGCCACGGTCAATAAAGATTTATTTTCAATAACGACTGCACGTGCTTCTTTTGTACGTGTTTCGTTGATCAGAAAATCAACCATAGCTTCTAAATTTGGAAAAGTTTTTTTGCTGTTGAATGTTGTTTTAAATGGTTCAAGTGCCATTGCAAAGTCTGCATCTGATAATGGATTTTTAAATTCTAAAGGCTGGCGACAGTATGAAAGATATTCGTAATATTTTCCTACAGGAGCAGCTGCGCCAGTAGCCGGAGCCCCGGAATTTCCATTTTGAATAGGTTGTTGAACACCTTGAGGACTGCCCGGATTAAAGGTCGGAACCGTAACTTGTACAGGCGGAGTTGATGAGGGTGGCGCCGAACCAGACTGAGCGTGTGCCATATTGATACAAACTAAACAAATACCGCTAGAAAAAACTAATAAAAATCGTCTCATATTTTTCACCAATTGAACTAATCATCCGATAAGTTCATAGGTGAAACAAGAGCTAGAAGTAAAAACAAGACGTTCGATTTTGCGTGGTCGCAATAGTGGCCAGGCCGTCGTCGAATACATTTTAATTGTATCAATTGCAGTGGGTCTGATTGTTATTATGAAAGGTGCGTTCACTGGAATGAACACCTTCATAAATAATTATTTAGGTTTGTATACTGAATGTTTAATGGCGCATGGCGAGTTACCTGCATTAGGTGTATCTGGGTCGACAAGTTTTAGTGACGGCAGTGGGTTAAAAGAACATTTAACTTCTGGATACAAATGTGAATCAGGATTTAAACCCTTTACAATTGCTGATGGTCGTCCGCCGGTTGGTGGCAGCACCAGCAATCAAGCCAGTCAAAATAGCGGAGGTAAATCTGGATCAAAATCTGATAACGATTCATCGAATGCCAACGACAACGCAAGCAGTAAGTCTTCCAAAGATGGCGGTGCAGATAAAGATAAGGATGCTGTAGGTAAGGGCGGCGGTAGCGGAAGTTCTCCGTATGACGAAGGCCAGATCAAACGATCGGGCCGCAGAGGTGCAGATGGCTATGCTAGCGCAGGTTCTAATCGTTCTAGATTAATTGAAGATGACAGCGAAGGCGACGAAGCCGGTGGTAACGGTCGTAAGCGCAGGCCCCGTCAATCGCGTATTATTTACAGAGACGCTTCGCGTACACGCAAATTGTTAGGACAAGACGCAGAGCAGCTGTTGAATCAATCTACACGCAGCACGAACAAACGTAAGGTCACTGCAAGAGCCATTGCTAAGGCCGATGGTGGCGGTTCAAGTGGTCCACGCTCGGGCTTAGTGAAGCCACCACCAGAGAAGAAATTCATAATAGAAGAAACGAAAGAATCAAGCTGGGGATTTGGTAAAATGCTGAAGTGGCTTTTGATTATCGGTATTATTGTGGCCCTGGTTATTTTCTTCGGAGGACAGCTCATGAATTACTCGAATTCCGACAGCTAACTTTTTAGTCATTATATAATATACAATCACAGTTTTCCTTGTTGAAACTTTATCTCAGATGGCAAATAAAAGAGAGATAAATTTCTGGCAGGGGACACAAATTGATCGAGATTTTCAACGTTCAAAAAAACAGACTATTCACATATGCGGAAGCAGAAGAAATTCTACCCCTAGTTTACCGTATTACTGAAGATTCAAGCAAAGAAGTGAAGTATCTTATGGGCTGTGTAGAAGCCTTACAAGATAAACACAACGATGCTTCTCGCGATCTTCAGACTCGTATCAATCAAATCATTGAAAAATGGCAAAACAAACTTGAGCGCTTAGGCTTACGCCCAAAGGGGTTATGGTTAGCTGATTTTGATAACGGATCGGGTTATTTTTGCTGGAAATTTCCTGAAACAAAAATTTTGTTTCAACATGGCTACCAAGATGGCTTCACAGGGCGTATTCTAATATCAGAACAAGATGCTGCCCAATGTGAGGATCACCATGCGCATAGCCCTATCACAAATTAATTCGAATCTAGCTGATTTCGGTTACAACGCCGAAAAAATCATTTCCCATATTAAAACCCTGGCTGAAAAAAAAGCGGAACTCATTGTATTTCCAGAAGCTTCGCTTTTTGGTTATCACCCATTTGATTTATTAGAACGCGAAGTTTTAATCACCCAGCAAGACAAAGCTTTAAAACAAATTTTAAAAGCGATCCCAGCAGGCGTGCACGTTCTCGTGGGTGGTTTTGAAAAAAACAAAAACAAAAAAGGCCGCCCGTATTTCAATTCGGTCTTTTTATGTAAGAAAAATAAAATCGTTAAAACATTCAGAAAACAATTACTGCCGACAGGTGATGTATTTGATGAAGCCCGCTTTATTGAACAAGGTGATATGAAGCAAAACTACTTTCAAATAGGAAAGAAAAAATTTTTCTTAACCATTTGTGAAGATATGTGGGCGTGGCCAACGAAAGAAGGCTCTGATTATGCTGAAAATCCAATATTAAAAGTACCTAAAAAGAAAATCGATTTAGTTATCAACATGAGCGCTTCGCCGTTTCACACGGGTAAATTTAAAAAACGCCAGTTTGTAGCCACACAAACTGCAAAGTATTTTAAAGCTCCGTTGTTATATGTAAATTTAGTCGGCGCTCAGGATGAAATTGTTTACGATGGGCAAAGCTTCTTGGTTTCACCAAAAGATAAAATTTTATTTAAAGCGCAATCGTTTGCCGAAGACACAAACGTGATTGATCTAAACACTTTAGAAACTTGGAGTCCAAGCCATAAGTTTGATTCTCCGACTGAAGAATTAAGAAAAGCATTAGTTCTTGGCTTAAAAGATTACGGCCAAAAAATTGGTGTTAATAAAGTTCATTTAGGTTTATCAGGCGGTATTGATTCAGCTTTAGTGGCGGCCCTTGCAGTAGATGCATTTGGTTCAAACAATGTTAAGCTCTTCGCGCTGCCCACGCAGTACAACGCTGAATTAAGCATGACCTATGCTAGGCAATTAGCTTTAAACTTAGGTTCTGAATTAAAATCAATTTCTATTCAATCGACCTTCGAATTTATCAAAACGATTTTAGATGAAGAATTTGAAGTTTCACAATTTGGGCTAATGCACGAAAATTTACAATCACGCATCCGTGGTTTGTTTTTAATGGCTTATTCAAACTTTACCGGAAGTTTATTATTAACGACGGGAAATAAATCAGAATATGCCACCGGCTACGCGACTCTTTACGGAGACATGTGCGGTGGGCTTGCGCCATTAGGTGATTTAACAAAAAAACAAATCGTAGATCTTTGTGAACACTACAATAAAGAAATTGAAATCATTCCAGATTTTATTATCCGTAGGCCGCCAAGTGCAGAATTACGTCCTGATCAAAAAGACCAAGACAGCCTGCCAGCGTATGAATTATTGGATAAAGCGGTTCAAAATATTGTTGAAAAGAAAAAACAGGCTAAGTCTGAAACCGAAAAATGGTTGATTAAACAATTGATGAAAACTGAATTTAAAAGATGGCAGGCGCCGCCAATTTTAAAAATGTCGGAGCATTCATTTGGGCGTGGACGTCGTTATCCGATCGCTCACAAAGCTAAAGAGTAATTAGAATAAGAAACCCATTTGTTTTGGCTGACGTTCGATTTGTGGAAATTTGAATTCAGTCTTGCCTGTTAATTGAATTAAATTTTCAATTTGTGGGGCGCGGTTACCTACTGATAAACGTTTAACCATTTCCCAGAAAACCATTCCGCAATAAGTCGCATCTTCTTCGGCTCTATGAAATTCAGAAGCTTGAACTTTGAAATGCTGAACTAATGTTCCTAATTTATAATTAGCTAAACCAGGGATAAGTTTGCGCGCCATTGGTAATGTATCTACTACAACACCTTGTGGAGCTAACGATTCAAATCGCTTGATATCTGCAACTAAGAACTGACAGTCAAACGGCGCGTTGTGAGCCACCATTACATTGTTACCACAAAATTCAGCGAATGAATTTAATACGTCTTCGATTAAAGGTTTGCCGGCAACCATTTCATTAGTGATTTTATTCACCGCAGTTGCTCCAGGCGGAATCGGAATTAACGGATTAATTAAAGTTGAAAAAACGGCTTCTACTTGGCCGTTATCGATAAGTACGGCACCGATTTCTACAATTTTATCTACGCCAGGTACAGTTCCAGTAGTTTCTAAGTCAAAAGCTATAAATCTCATACAATATATGTTACATATAGGTGTGGGCGTATCAACAAAAACACTGACAGTTTTAAAATACAACGATGCGAAATTAGGCGTTGTTGCTGAAATCGAACTTAAACAAACAGAAAATTTATTGGACTTGTTAAACGCTAACAAAATTGGCATTAGTCAGTCGTGTGGCGGTTTTGCCAGCTGTACAACGTGCCGAATTATCGTGACAAAAGGGCTTGAAACTTTAAAGCCACGCGAAGAATTAGAAGCTGAACGTGCACATGAAAGAAGTTTTGCAGATAATGAAAGATTAGCCTGCCAGGTAGAAATTCCTGAAGCACCAGCAACTGATATCGAAATTATTATCGCTAATCCTAGCGAGGATTAACGTAGAAATTATTGGTATAAACCCAGGTAATCCACTTGGTCGCATCAGGTAGGGGAAACGTAGGGCTCAGGCGCACTTGAATTCGATATACACCCGGTGAATCAATCGCAAACAAACCTTCAAAAGTATTTAAATGATCTATACGCTGACCATTTTTAAAAAGAACGACTTCGTAGAATGGAATCGGTTCTGCAGGTAGCTTATAATATAGTCGTAAATTTTTTGTGAAAACAATATCATCACCGGTAAAAAACTTTTTACGATTTTCTGTAATATAAGTTTCAAAACCTGTTGGATCGCCTAAAGCGTCAAAAGCCACATATGAATGGCCACGCTTTAGGGCTGCCAAGATTTTTTGGGCATCGTTACTGATGTCGCCAGTAAGTTCAGAAGTCAAAAAAACGTGCTGACTTGCGATATTGAAACTCATTTCATAGCTCGGAAATTTTATTAACCAATCGGCAAACGGAATCGCACGCGCCGTTGCTTCTGCACCGACAAAAAAGTTAACTTTTTTTAACTGCGATAACTGGTCGAAAACTGCAATTTCAGCAGAAGGCTCTTTGTATAGCCGAGTTAACGCCAACCGGGGATTGAAGGGGTAATACAGCAAACTCCACATAGTAGATATACGAGATTCAATCCATGATTTTTGTGCAATGCTTTTAAAATTTAGCACTTCCATGCCGTCGAATTTATTTTCAGTTAATTGCGACAGCTCGTAAGGGGTATTGATCTGATGTGATTCGATAATCAAAGCTTTATCATCATTGGCATAATCTGCAGACGTTTTTTGAAAGAAAGATTTTTCTGTTGGCGAATAGTAGATAAATAATCTTTTGCCATCGAGAACTTTGGCACCTGATAAAATACCGATATCCGATAAATACTTATCGGTATCCAGATCGTAAAAACTATTGGTGTCAGAGATCAAAACAAAATCTAAGCGTGCTTTTTTAGCTTCTTCTGCAATTGAAAGTACACTTCCTGAGCCTGAAGATAGATTTGAATAAACATCGAAAGCAATCTTGTAATCATATAAGAAAGTGGCTTGCCCTTCATTTTTTGCCGTTATTGGAATAATGCGAAATTCGAATTGTGAAATATAAAAGCCGTAAACGACAAATGAAATTAATAGAAATGTAAGAATTAAAAATATTCTATTCATGGCGAAATTCGAACACTTCTAAATTAAATTTTGGAAACTCTGAGACTTTGATTTTGCTATAGTTTTCATAAAACAGAGGCCAGGGTGAAGAGGTGTACTTTAAGACATAGAAAGACGTTGCAGTTGGATGTGACCCTGGCAGTGAATCAAAAAAATCATAGCGGCTTAAACCATGTAATTTATAAACAGGCATGTCTGTAAGTAATGTTAATAAAGAAGACATCTGAAATGTTGGACCGTAAAGAGGCTGGTATTTTTGCAGTTCTGGCGCTATTTCATTAACAGTTAGGCTGGTCGGTAATCGGGCGATTTTATTTTTACCGAAATCAGTAAAAAATAATACCGGAATCGCCAGCCAGATTACAGCGTAGTATAAAAGCGAATAACGAATAATTTTTTTACGGGTTACATCTAAATCAATCAGACCTAAAACGTGCGAAGTCTGGGGCCAGTTGGCTTCAACTTTAGCTTTAAAAGAACTGTAAAGAAAAAATGCCCATTGTGCTAAAGCACTAATATTAAAGAGTGATTTCTTAAAATTAAAAATCAATGCAAACACCAGAATCGGATTAAACAGTAAAACCTGACCTAGCACATAAGTCGACGTCCACCAGAATTGGTAAGGCCTTGCTTCATTTAAACCATGATTAATTTGAAATTTAAAAGACACAAAATCATTTTGATAATTCCAAATCAAGACAGGCAGACAAAACAATAATCCAAACAGGACTGTGATCAGAGTTTTTTTAGAAAAGAAAACTTTAAGGTTTTTTTCAAAGTACAGGGCCACAATTGTAACTAATGGAAAAAGCACGATATGGTATTTCGAACAAAAACCCAATCCAAGACTTACTCCCAATAAAGCGTAATACACAGATTTTTGTTCGCGAAGAATTTTTAAAACAAAGTACGAAGATAAACCCCAGAATAGCAATAAAGGAGCATCAGGGGTAATTAAGACACTTCCTAAACCCAGAAATGGATTTAACATAAAGAAAATCGTGAAAATATTTAATTCATGTAAGAGATTCTTACTGTGTTGTCTGTGCTGGATAAAAACTTTTAGCCAGATATAAAAAGTAACCATACTTAAAGCAACGAATACTAAACGAGTTGCCGCCCATTTGGGAGTAATGGGCAAATAATCACTTAAGCTGGCTAGCCAAGCCACCATGCCAGGATGATCGAAATAACTAAGCTGTAAGTTTTGACCCCAGAACCAGTAATAAGCCTCGTCACCGACTAATGGAAAAATCAATGCAAAAACTAGCTTGATAAATAAGACAATAGCAAGGAGGTTAAGAATTCGTTTTTGTAACACTATATTAGAATGTCATCTCGACGAACTTGTTCGCGCTAGACATTTGTCCTTTACTAACACCATTTACAGTAATGCTTACGGCGCTGCCATCAGCAGCACGCAGGTGTAAGCCTACTTTTGATTTTAAAATTTGGTAAGTGTTCGCTTTTAAAGTTAAGCGTTTAAAATCAGAAGTATTACCTTTAGCGTAATCAATATAGGCATCTTTTTTGGCTTCAATAAGCACTTCAACAGATTGGCCTTTAGATTTTTCAGTCGCCGCAGTATTTTGCGGTTGATTATTAACTGGTGCCGTCGCTGCAGCAGAAGCGGCTATTGCCGGTTTTGTGCTAGTCACGACCGTCGCTGCAGATGCCGTGGCAGTAGCTTCGATATCAACACCACCAGTGATTGTACTAGAAGAACTTAATGCACTAACGATATCGTTAGGAACTGTTTCAGCCGATACGACTGAAGGAGAAGAAGCCACGATGGCTTCTGTGTTAACAGGTACGCCATCAGCAGAAGCGTCGGTGACTTGCGGTATTTCGTTTTGATAATGATTAGCAACTTTATTAATGATGGCAATGACGATTACCAAACTTGTGACTACGGCAAAATAAATCACATTCTTTTGCGTTAAGCCACCTTCCATTTTTTTACCATTAATCGATTCAACATTTTGTCTGAAAGCTACTTTTGAACTATTAGGGATAGGTGCTGTAGTTTCAGTTGTTTGTCCAACGGGCGCTGCGATAGTTTTTGGAACCGGGTGCGTTGATCCCATTTCTTCTTGAAATTGTTTTAATACGACATCGCTATCGATTTTTAAGTAATCAGCATAACTTTTAACAAATCCACGTACGAAAGTTTTTGCAGGAAGTTCATCGGTGTCGCCATTTTCGATAGCTTGAATAATGCGAGAGCTTAGTTTTAATGCGTAAGCTACATCTTGAATGGATAAGTCTTTTTTGATTCTTTCTGACTTCAGCAATTCGCCGGTGATTTTCATAGTGTTCCTTTTTCAATGATGTCGATCATTTTTTTTGATTGTTCTCTATATTTTGCTTGAGGAAATAAATTTAAAAGTTCTTTAAAACGAACCAAAGATTGGTCTTTATCGCCAGTGCGGTATAAAGCGATTGCTGAAAAGTAATGAGCGTCGTCAATACCGACCATTTTGCAGAATGTTGTCGCCTTTTCTAATTGGTCGACGGCTGCTCTGTTTTCTTTAAGTTCTAAAAATGAACGTCCAAGAAAAACTTGCGCAAAACAATCTTCACGATCTTGCATTAAAACTTTTTTGAAATGCTTTTTAGCTTCTTTGAACCGGCTACGGTTAAATTCTAATAAACCGTAATTCATATCAGCTTTAATCTGAAATTGATAAGTTAGATCTGCCAATACTTCTTCAAGTAGACGTTGAGCGATGGCAAATTGTTTTAATTCGATGTAGACGCGAGCCAAATTATTTTTTGCATCGGTAAATTTTTTATCTAATTCATAAGCGCGCGCAAAGTGCTTGGCAGAAAGTTCTAATTTATCACGCACGAAATACAGCAGACCTAAATTGTTTTGGATTTGCGGATTTTCTGGATCTAATTCTTCGGCGGCTAATAATTCTTTTAAAGCCAACGGGTAGTTGCCTTGTTGCATGTACGAAACGCCCAGTTGTTGACGCAATTGCGCACGTTCTTCAGAGCGATCGTTACTAAAGAACGATTTGCACGATGAAAACAAAAAGATGATGAGACTCAGGCGAAGTAAAAACATACTCCTTTAATTAAGCCTTTTAAGGCTTAGTTGAGTCAACACTTCAGTGAGCTAATTCAAGAAGGCACAGAGTTTCGAAATGATCAGTTTGCGGAAACATATCGAAGATTTGTAAATGGCGCATTTCGAAGTTAAATCCATTTTGTTTCAGAACCTGAAGATCGCGCACTAACGACACCGGATGGCAGCTGATATATAGTAAAAACTTCGGTTTTGTCTCGGCGATTTTCACTAAAAGTGATTTTTCACAGCCTTGGCGAGGTGGATCTAACATGATTAGATCGGACGACATCGTGTTGCGTAGAGGAAATAACTCGGATTTAGTCGTATAAAATCTGATTTGTTTATGAAGCTTTTGTAATTTAATTTGTTCGACTGCTTTTTGCGTCAGATCTGGGTTTAGCTCGATTGCGTCAATCTGTAAATCCTTAGAAATCTGACCTAAAGCGAACGTAAAATTTCCGCTTCCGGCATAAAATTCAGTCAATGTTTTTGCCTGTGTGGTCTTAGCAAGTTCAACAGTGGTTCCGACCAATGTGGCATTCACAAAGCGATTCACCTGTGAGAACGATAAACCTTCGCTTTGTGCACCGATCGGGTAAAATTCGACCTTACCATCAGCATTTATTTTTAATTCATGCTTACGCAATTTATCGCTAGGGCGAATTTTTGATTTATTTGTCTTTAGCCAGTCACGTAAAGGCTTTTCGGCGATCAGGCAGTCTTCAATATCGACTAAATCATGGGATTCTGGCTTAAAATAGCCCAGTTGTTTGCCGAATTGTTTAAGTTGGATGCGATTGCGATACTCAAACTTTTGTTCACCAACAACTGAAGGCAACAATTCATATTTTTGCTCAGGCAAAAACTTTTTAAAAAGGTCAGTTAAGATTAATTCTTTTTGTGTGATTTGATGTTTTTCATCAATGTGCTGCCAAGAACAGCCGCCACAGTCTTTAAAGTACGGGCAGGGCGCTTCACGTCGGTACGGGCTAGGCGTTAAAATCTGAACGATTTCGCCGTTAAGAAAGTTTTTTTCGACATGAGTAATACGTACGCGAACTTGGTCTTCAGGGGCAGATTTCGGAATAAAAACGACTAATTTTTTATCCTGATAATCAATACGACCAATGCCTGAACCACCCACCGCTAATTTTTCAATTGTGATGGTATGTTCAGAATGTAAAAGGGACTCTAATTCAGAGTCCCTTTTCTTAGAAATAGGATTTTTTTGATCCTGTCTCTTCATTTAAATTACATGTTTAAGTTAGCTAATTCGTGTTTATCGAAGAAAATCGCTAATTCACGTTCAGCAGAAGCTACTGAATCAGAACCGTGAACTGCATTTTCACCCATAGAATCACCGTGCTTAGCGCGGATAGTTCCTGGATCAGCTTTTTTAGGATCAGTTGCACCCATGATTTCGCGGTTTTTTAAAACTGCGTTTTCACCAACTAAGCACATCATTACAACAGGACCAGAAGTCATGAAAGAAACTAATTCACCGAAAAAAGGACGAGCTGCGTGTTCAGCGTAAAATAATTCGCATTTTTCACGAGATAACATTCCTAATTTAGCTCCGCCGATGCGTAAACCTTTAGTTTCAAAAGTGTTGATGATATCGCCGATTACGTTCTTTTTAACAGCGTTAGGTTTGATGATTGAAAATGTTCTTTCGATTGCCATTTGAGGCTCCTTGTTTATGAGGTTTTTGGTTACGGGATTAGGTGTAAACCGAGGGGTAAAAAATGGCAATAAAAAAGGCCCTGTATTGCTACAGAGCCTTTCATATTAAGCATTTAATGACTTAATTACTTTAACATCGATTTAAGAGTCGTTCCCATATCAGCCGGAGAACGAGAAATCTTACAACCAGCTGCCTCTAAAGCAGCGAATTTAGCTTCTGCTGTGCCTTTACCGCCGCTGATGATAGCTCCGGCATGACCCATACGTTTTCCCGGAGGAGCCGAAGCACCTGCGATGAAAACCGCTACTGGTTTTTTGAATTCTTTTTTGATGTATTCAGCAGCTTCTTCTTCAGCTGTTCCGCCGATTTCACCGATCATGATCACTGCATCAGTGTCTGGATCTGCGTTGAATAGTTTTAACATATCGATAAAGTTTGTTCCGTTAACCGGGTCTCCGCCGATACCAACACAAGTTGATTGGCCTAAACCTAAAGCTGAAAGTTGACCTACAGCTTCGTAAGTTAATGTGCCAGAGCGTGATAAAACGCCGATACGGCCAGCTTTGTGAATGTGACCAGGCATGATTCCGATTTTACAAGCTTCTGGAGTGATAACGCCAGGGCAGTTCGGACCGATTAAACGAGTGCGTTTGCCTTGCATGTATTTCTTAACCTTAACCATGTCTAATACTGGAATACCTTCAGTGATACAGATCACTAAATCTAAATCAGCATCAACTGCTTCTAAGATAGAATCAGCAGCGAATGGAGGAGGTACGAATACCATCGACACAGTCGCGCCAGTTTTTTCTTTAGCTTCTTTTACAGTGTTGAATACAGGAATACCTTCGTGAGTCGTTCCACCTTTACCAGGTGTAACGCCTGCAACCATTTGTGTTCCGTAAGCTTTACATTGTAAAGAGTGAAATGAACCTTGAGATCCTGTAAGACCTTGGCACATAACTTTTGTATTTTTATTAATTAAAATCGCCATTTTAAATCCTACTTAATGGCTGCGGTAATTTTTTTCGCAGCATCTGTTAAATCGTTTGCAGGAATGATGTTTAAACCACTGTCAGCTAAGATTTTTTTACCAAGTTCAACGTTAGTACCTTCTAAACGAACCACTAAAGGAACTTTTAAACCAACTTCTTTAGAAGCGGCGATAACACCTTCAGCGATCACATCACATTTCATGATACCACCGAAAATATTTACTAAAATTCCCTTAACGTTTTTGTCTTTAAGGATGATTTTAAATGCGTTTGTTACTTTTTCTTTATTTGCGCCGCCGCCAACATCTAAGAAGTTCGCAGGAGCCGCACCGTGAAGTTTAATGATATCTAGAGTAGCCATTGCTAAACCTGCACCGTTAACTAAACAGCCGATGTTTCCATCTAATTTAATGAAAGCTAAATCAAATTTAGAAGCTTCGATTTCAGTGGCTTCTTCTTCGTTTAAATCGCGCATTTCTAAAATTCTAGGCTGACGGTATAATGCATTTGAATCGAAATTCATTTTTGCATCTAAACAGATAACATCATCTTCTTTAGTTACAACTAAAGGATTGATTTCTGCGATCGAGCAATCGTGTTTAATGAAAGCTTCGTATAAGCCCATCATGAATTTAACAGCTTTATTTACTGTTGTTGGACCCATGCCGATTTTGAAGCATAGCTCGCGAGCTTGCCATGCGCCTAAACCAGTTACCGGATCGATATCAACTTTAACAATCGCATTTGGATTGTGTTCTGCTACTTCTTCGATGTCCATGCCACCTTCAGAAGACGCCATCATTGCTACGCGACCAGTTTCACGGTCGATTAAGCAAGCCACGTAGTATTCTTTAGCGATATTACAGCCTTGTTCGATAAACACTTTTTGAACTTGTTTACCTTCAGGGCCTGTTTGGTGAGTGACTAAAGTCATACCAAGAATTTTTTGAGCGTAGTCGCGAACTTCATCTAATGATTTTGCAACTTTAACGCCGCCACCTTTACCGCGGCCACCAGCGTGGATCTGGGCTTTAACAACCCAAACTGATCCACCGATTTCTTTAGCTGCAGTTACGGCTTCTTCAGGAGTGAATGCTAATTTACCTTTTAAAGTCGCTACTCCGAAGTCTCTTAAAACTTCTTTCGCTTGATACTCATGAATATTCATTATTGAACTGCTTTCAAGCCTTCGCATAATGTGCGAACTGCGTTTACTGATTTTTCAAATTCAGCTTTTTCGTCAGCATTGAATTTGTAATCGATGATTTTTTCTAAACCTTTACCGCCGATAACGCACATAACACCAACCATCATGCCGTCGTTAACGCCGAATTCGCCTTTTAGCTCAACAGCTACAGGTAATACGCGTTTTTGATCTTTTAAAATCGCTTCAGCCATTTCAACAGCACCACGAGAAGGAGCGTAATATGCTGAACCAGTTTTTAAGTGGCCACCGATTTCGGCACCTGCAGATTTTGTGCGAGCAACGATTGCAGCAATTTTGTCAGCCGGTAACATATCCATTAAAGGAACTGAACCAACAGAAGCTGTGCGAACTAATGGAACCATGGCATCACCGTGGTTACCAACAACAACGCCAGTTACGTCTTTATATGAAACACCGCACTCTTCGGCGATGAATGTACGGAAGCGAGCTGAATCTAAACATCCGCCCATACCTAAAACGCGCTCACGTGGAAAACCTAATTGTTGCTTGGCATAAAGGGCCATAACATCCATTGGGTTACAAACTACGATAACGATTGAATTTGGAGCGTGTTGTTTGATGCCAGCGCAAACATCTTTTACGATTTTTGCATTGATCCCGATTAATTCATCACGGCTCATGCCTGGTTTACGTGGCATACCAGCCGTAACGATCACGATATCTGAATTGGCGATATCAGCATAATTAGAAGTGCCTTTGATTTTTGTATCAAACATTTCCATAGTAGCTGCTTGAGCTAAGTCTAAAGATTTTCCGATAGCTGCGCCTTCGTTAACATCTAAAAGAACTACATCACCTAATTCTTTTTGAGCTGCCCAGTGAGCAGTTGTTGATCCTACGAAACCTGCGCCAATAACGGCGATTTTTTTTCTTGCGTGTGCCATGTGAAATCTCCCTTTTTGATTTATTAAAAAAATAATAGAATTTAAATACTTAACAGGTTTAATACTTAACGCCTTAAAGCTCAAGCCCAGATAAGTTTTGGCCAGTTGCAGGACTTATAAAGTGAACGAAATTTCCGCTCTAAAAGTCGTGAAAAATTCTTCAGCGCCATTATTGAAGGCATAACAAAAAAGAATTATTAAAAACGATAAAAAATAAACACAGAACGACTTATTATAAGTCGTGCAAGTGATCATGATGTTTAAGTAGCGGGCAAATTGTAAATATCAAGATATAGATTATAAGTTTGCTAGATATTTCGAATATTTAAGTCTTGTTAGGCGGGTATTAAGTTTTAGCTTTAATAGGCAATATTTGCCTATTAAAGGCTGTCGGTAAAAATGGTTTTCAAAAAATCTTTTGAAACGTTCAATAGCATTTGCAATGAGTGATTCGCAGAATTCGTTTCCTATTCAGACAAAAATGATTAAACTAAGCTAAAAAAAGAGAGGCCTACAGCATGAAATTACTTATTATCGCATTAGCTTTTTTGTCTTCGACAGCTACTTTCGCACAAACAGAACCAACAAATCAGTCAGTTTTTTCTAAAAGCCAAAAATTTGATAACGAAGGCGTAGAACTTTACGATTCAAATTATGAGCTTAAGAAGTATAAAAAAATCGGCTTAGGAGTCTCTACAGGCGGTTTAACTGGTGGTTTAGGTTTTAATTTAGAAGTTAACCTTCAGCCAGAAGATGCTCTAGAGTTTGGAATCGGCGGAGGCAAAGCCTATAATTCGTTTCATATCGCGTGGAAACATAATTATGAAGCTGCTTACTTATCTCCATATACTAAGGTCGGCTATTCTAACTGGTTTAATTCAAACAGTTCATCAGCGGACGCTTCAAGTTCAGATATCTTAAATAGAGTTCTTTCTGAAAATCAGATCAAAGAGAACAAATTCTCTGCAAACTTTTTGGCGGCGGGAATGGGTTTAGAATACAACCAGCTTGAAGGCGAATTAGCCGGCGTAAATTTTTACGGTGAGTTGATGGTGTTGGGCGAATTAAACAGTTCAGTTTATCTTCCAACGGCTGGCTTAGGCTTAACTTACTTTTACTAAGCTCTTTATACTTTTCTTAACAAAACAGCTTTAAACGTAAAATAGGCCCTCTTGGGGCCTATTTTTATTTGGGATCTCACAGATGATTTATATCCCGATTCATTTTGCGCAAAAAAAAAGGACCAACTTACGTTAGCCCTTCCAAAGCTTCTGCTTTACAAAAACAACTACTTTTTTTTC
This sequence comes from Bdellovibrio sp., assembly GCA_036676395.1. GTDB lineage: Bacteria > Bdellovibrionota > Bdellovibrionia > Bdellovibrionales > Bdellovibrionaceae > Pseudobdellovibrio. Next base: position 283,292 of record JAKFCY010000003.1, on the reverse strand, counting down.
TTTTTAGTAGCTTTTTTTGTAGTTTTTTTAGCAGCTTTTTTAGTAGCTTTTTTTGCTTTTTTCTTAGCCATGGGTTGCTCCTTCGAAGTGAACGTATTTCTACGAATCACCGTTGTTGTTGTTGTTGGACTTTTCAGTCTCCCTTATTAAAATTGTTAACAAATTGATTTAATCCGTCAACAAAAAAAATTCTTGCATTTATTTTGCAATCCCAACTTTGCGTGAAAGCGAGGTTTGGATGCTTTTTTTACTGATTTCGATATTCGGATTATTCATTTCGGATCGATTCGTGTATCGGCTTGAGAACTTTCACATCATTTTTCCGAAAATTCGGAAAGTGTTGTTCATCATTTTGAATATTCCGAGTCTTTATTTTCTATTTTTCAAAGAACATCTGATCTTGTTCTATATTTATATCGGCTTAATTCTTGTGAGCTTGATCTTTTTGAACATATATTTTGAATTATTTTTGAAAAAGACGTTTTTCAGAGGGCAAATCAAGGTTCTTGAAGCGATAAATTTGCATATTAAAGGCGGTCAATCACCGATAAAATCTGCAAAAATAGTCTTTCACACACTCACTCATGTTGAAAAAATTGTGTTTGAACCACTGAACTACATCGAAGTTGATAGCTGTTGTGAAAAGGTCGCAAATGCAGTGCCAATTTACGCGCGAAAGAACTTTTCGGCTCATTTTTTCGAAGAAATGTATTTTATTTTGCGTTCTTCAACACGAGTTTCTGATCAAATTGATCAATTTAAGCGCGGATTGCGCATTCAAAATAGTTTGCGACATAAGTCGAGACTATCAGCGCTACAAGTGCGCGCGCAGGCTGTGGTGGCGACTTTTATTTATGTGTTTTTGCTTTTCTTTGCCATCGCTGAGCTTCAACTAGCGAATTACCCGTCAGTGATTGGTATTTCGTTTTTTCTAATGCTGGCGGGCCTTACAGTCATCTTAAAGATAGGAAGTAAGATCAAATGGACAATCTAAATTTGCCGAGCAGTTTACTTTTAATTTGGGAAATTAAGCGCACGATCGAAAAAAATCTGTCGCTTCAACAAGGTTTACAAAAATTTTCACAAAGAATGACGCAACATTATAGTTCGAACGATCAATTCGCAAAAAATTTCGCACAATGGTGGCAAATACGGCAGAAAACTCAAGTCAGCGAACTTTCTCATTTTAACGCACAACATAGAGCCATCATCACTTTGTTAGAAAATGGGCTGCGCGGACAATCAATTTACGAACCGTTAAAAGCTCTGGAGGCTGATTTTATTGAAATGTGCGATGCCGATATTCAAGAACACGCGGCAAAACTTCCGCTTCTGTTGCAAATTCCCCTGATTTTTCTGGTGTTTCCGGCGATTTGCATTTTGCTGTTAGTTCCAACTCTGAGCCAGCTGGCTTTTTAAAAGGTGCGACCGGCTAGGTTTTTCACCTTGTTTTGCAGCCCGTAAAACGATAATTTCGGGTGTATGACAAACAATGAATTATGCCTAGAACTAGTAGCTGAATTGACGAAAAAAAATGTTCAATCCAAAAAAGTCCAACAGTTATGTGAAAGACTAAAAATTCCCTACAACGGGGATCAAGTCGAACTTATGACTTTTATGCTCGGTTCGGGAATGATTTCAAATAATAAAGCACACTCTAAAACAAAGAAGACGAATCATGATATCAATCTCTAATAGCATCTTAGATACAATCGGAAACACGCCGTTAGTGCGTTTAAACAAAGTTGTTAGCAATTCAAAACATGAATTCTACGCCAAAGTTGAATATTTTAATCCAGGCGGCTCAATTAAAGACAGAATCGCCAAATATATGGTTGAGGCGGCAGAAAAACGCGGCGAAATCAAAGCCGGCGGAACAATTGTTGAAGCCACTGCCGGAAATACAGGTATGGGCTTAGCGCTTGTGGCCGCGGTTAAAGGTTACAAATGTATTTTTGTGCTTCCAGAAAAAATGAGCGAAGAAAAAAGAGCGATGCTTCGCGCTTACGGCGCAAAAGTCGTTTTAACTCCAAATGGATTAGAGCCTGAACATCCATTAAGCCATTATTCGGTAGCGAAAAAAATTGCTGAAAACACGCCAAACTGTTTCTATGCGAATCAGTATCACAATATGGATAACTTCGATTATCATTATAATGTAACTGGGCCTGAACTTTGGGAGCAAACCAAAGGTCAAATCGATTGTATTGTCGGCGGCGTAGGAACCGGCGGCACAATTTCTGGTGTTGGTAAATTTTTAAAAGAAAAAAATCCAAACGTAAAAGTTTTGGTGACTGATCCGGTAGGCAGTATCATTTACGATCTATTTTACCACGGTAAAATTGTTGATCCTCCTGGCCCTTGGAAGGTTGAAGGTGTCGGCGAAGATATGCTTCCTGATAACTGCAAATTAAAACTTTATGATGATTGCGTAAAAGTAACAGATAAAGAAGCTTTTCAGCTGACTCGTCGTTTAGTGATCGAAGAAGGTCTTTGTGTTGGGCCATCAAGCGGATTAATTTTAGCGGGTGCGATCGAGTATTCGAAAAAATTAGATAAACCATCAAAAATCGTAGCTTTTATGCCAGATTCTGGAAAAGCGTACTTAAGTAAAGTATTTAACGACAAATGGATGATTGAAAATGGCTTAATGGATGCAGATTCAGTAAAAGCCGTATTCAACACTGAAGTAAAAGCTGAAGAACATTTAAAACAATACACATAATTAGGATATTTATGAAAACAGACAGTAAAAACACAAAATTTAATACGCGCGCTATTCATGCGGGCCAATCTCCAGATCCAACAACTGGCGCGATTATGACGCCGGTGTATTTAACTTCAACTTATGTGCAAGAATCTCCGGGCGTACATAAAGGTTGGGAATACTCTCGCACCCATAATCCAACTCGCAAAGCTTACGAAGATTGCATCGCAAGTTTAGAATCAGGAAAATACGGTTTTGCTTTTTCTAGCGGCTGCGCGGCAACAACGACAGTGATGCATTTATTAACTTCAGGCGATCATGTCATCGCTATGGATGACATGTACGGCGGCACTTTTCGCTTATTTGACAAAGTTTTACGTCATCACGGCCTAGAATTTTCATACACAGATTTAACTAAGGTTGAAAATGTTGAAAAAGCTCTTAAACCGAATACAAAAATGATTTGGATCGAAACACCGACAAATCCAACCCTAAAATTAGCTGATATTAAGAAAATCTCAGCAATTGCTGCGGCGAAAAATATTTTGGTGGTCGTTGATAACACATTTATGTCTCCGTATTTTCAACGTCCTTTAGAATTAGGTGCAAATATCGTAGTTCACTCAGCAACTAAATATCTTGGTGGCCACAGTGACGTGGTTGGTGGAGTTGCAGTAACGAGCGACAAAGCGATCGCTGAAAGATTACAATTTTTAACTAATTCTATGGGTGGAATTCAAGGCGCTTTTGATTCTTTCTTAGCATTACGCAGTCTTAAAACTTTACCATTACGTATGAAAGCTCATGCTGAAAACGCAATTAAAGTGGCTCAATTCTTAGAAAAACATCCGCAAGTAGAAAAAATCATTTACCCGGGTCTTGCATCGCATCCACAACATGCTTTAGCAAAAGAACAAATGAGCGGTTTTGGCGGAATGATTACTTTCTTTATCAAAGGCGGCATGACGGCAGCTCGTAAATTTTTAGAATCAGTTGAAGTTTTTGCCCTAGCAGAATCATTAGGCGGGGTTGAGTCGTTAGTCGAACATCCTGCAATTATGACTCATGCATCTGTTCCCGCTGAACAGCGCAAAGCTTTGGGAATTGATGATTCATTAATTCGTTTATCAGTTGGTGTAGAAGACGTAGATGATCTTTTACAAGATTTAGAACAAGCATTTAAGAACGCTAAGGTGTAATTACACCTTAGATGTTTTGCCAATCCGATAGCTCACAAATATAATTTGTAAGCGCTCGCCAGCGTTCTTCAACGCTTTCACCATTAGATTTTAAATCATAATTTAATTGCACTAAGAGCTGTAAAATATTTGGGTCTGGGTAATCAGTTCGGTAATACAACAGGTATAACTGCGAAATATTCGCTCCGCTAGGTTCGGTTCCTGGGGCAATTCCTAATCTCGACATTACATAGCTCATTGAATTATTAAGGCTTGTCGCATTTTCACAAATTTTAATGGTGTAAGTTTGACGAACCGTTGTTGTATCTACACGCGGAGCAATATTTACCCCTGAACCATCGCCGCCACAATCGCGGCCCGATGCTGATGAATACAAATCACAACCGCCACCAAATTGCGGTAGGCGCGATAAAATCCATTTGTTAATTTCGGCTTCTAAACCCGGAAGTAAAACGCCACTTTGATTTGTAAAGACATCACGAAGCACACTTGCCGCATAGAGGCGATTACCGATCACAGGCTTTTGGGTAGAAACTTGTGCTTTTTCAGTCGGTGGGTGCATAGGAGTAGTGGGTTCATCGCCGGGAATTAAACTAGTTACATCCACCATTTGAAATGGCTGAGCCCCGCAGTTAGTAAATGCCAAAGGTAAGAAAATAAAAGAAAGCGTAAGAATACTGGCAATTTTAAGAGTTCTTTTTTTCAGACGCATCTTAACTCCCAACAATCTTTCCTCTGAATTGCGAACTGACGTAATTCAGATTAGAACCTTCGAGTTTAACGACTGGATTAGCTAAATTTCTAAAGGGATTTTCATGCAGACGTAATAGTTCGGCGATTTGCGAAGACGCAAACACCGGTCCCGGTGCGCCTTTGATATTGTAATCATCGATTTGTGTCGCCGTTCCAACGGTTCCACCGTAGTGACCGCTAGTAGCTCCTTTTAAAATATTACCAGTTACAAAAGGTCCGTTTTCAAAAGCTCCTGAAATTACGCTTGTGCCTAATTGATGAAAGCCATGATCAGAGCCTGCGCCATCAAGACGCGCAATGCGGGTAAAATCACCGACGAAATGCATAACAGTTTCTTCCCAGGCATTTGTGCCAAGGCTTGTCTGTTGCGCTTGTAAACTTTGTTTTAGTTCTAAAACTCCGGCTAAAACACCGCGATAAAAACAATTCATCATTAATAATGCAGGCATTGATCCGGTCGTATGCATATCAGGTTCGTGCGAACCAGATACCATGGCACCAGCAGCATTTTTTAAAGTTACCCCGTTAAGACCTGCATCCATATGCACTTCGGCACTTGACGCATATTCGCCACGAATCATAAATTCAGCTAGGGCTAAATTCTCTGCGATTCCACCAATAGATAATCCCGGAATCATGCTTCGCAAGTCTTGATCTGGGTGAAGATCAGGCTGTGAACCACGTAAGTTATAAATCCAATTTAAATTGCTAGCTACAGGAATAATGGCTTGATCAGAAATGCCCGGAATATTTGTAGTTCTAACAGCTGCGTTGACGATATTTCTGTAACGAGCGACAGCTCCATTCCAATAAGAATCTATATCGCCTACACCTTTTTTTAGTAAGACACGTGCATTTTCTAATGAAGCTTTTAAAGTTTTAGAACCCGTAGAATCCGCTTGTGATAAAGCTTTTAACTGGGATTGTGCGCGCTCGTAGGCGGCAATATTTCTGGCTTTTAAATTGGAAGCTCTTTGTAATTCACCAGCCGACGGCATTAAACCTTCAAATAAAGTTTTAAGCGGCGTAGCGCCACCTAAAATGTTAATGGCTTTTCCTTTTTGTGAATCAAACTTATGATAGCCGCCACGATTCGGAAATTGCACAACTTCGAATGGGCGTTTAGAAATATCAGCACCTAATGCACTCATCGACGAAATACCACCGATCGGAGCCATTTGTGTTGTTAAGTTAAAAATATGACCATCTAAACCAGAAGCAAAACCACGCATCACCAGCATATGACGTAAAATATCAGCTAAATTAACTGAACCGCTTGAGGTATTAATAGATTGCGAGAATAAATGTGGAACTAAAACACCATTATAATTCATGGTTTTATATTCTGTTCCGGTGACTCGTCCACCAGCACTTGTATAGGCCGTGGCTACCATTGGATTAAAATTCATTGCCGGATCATTGCTATTTGTACGCATCCAGTGATCAAAAACAAAACGAGCCGGGCCACCCGGAAAAAACACATTCACATAATAACGTGACGGAGCTTGATTTACTTCTTCTGCGTAAGCTTTTTTAATAAATGAATCGATGAGACCATTTGCAAATCTTTCGTAAGGAGTCAGAAATAATCCAGCTCCCCCGATACCAAGATGAGTTAATAAACGTCGTCGAGAATACATATTAATTCTCCTCCGGTCGGTAATTCGGGTATTTATAATAATCGGATGCAATAATTTGACGAACCATCGCAGGTAGCGACTGGCTTGTACGTAAATCTTTAGCTAACTTTTCGATAAATTTACGATCTGATTTATCAATCGAAGTTAATTTACGATTTAATTCTGAGTTAGCTGGATTAGTGCGGTCATAGATCGATACGTTAATGCCGGTAAAATATTCGAAATAGCGCTTAGCGGCGCACTGATAAAAATCTTCAGTGTCAGACATCGCCTGACCTAATTCTTCGGCGTTATTTACTGAACGATCAACTAAAGCACCAGTCGCCGAACGATAATACAGACGCCCTTTTGGTTCTTGGCGATGAAAATTGGCTACGGGTTCTGCTGGCCAACCACTGACTGAAGCCATAGTTGGTTTAAAGTTTCCGACTAACATTGTTCCTTTAATAGCGACTTCGAAATCGGCGTTACCGACAACACGATTTCTTGCCGTATAGGCAAAGGGATCAAGAGTCGCGTGACATTGCACACAGCTTGATGAATTTCTAAATGGAGCACTTGAATTACCTACTACGTATTGCGAAATATCACTTTCGCGCAGTGATGGAAACGGCGAGCATAAAAGGGATTCCATCGAAGCTTTTGTCCAAGCTCTTGGAACTTTTGTTGAACCGTTAAATACTTGGCCTTTGCCATGACCCGAGTTCATTAAAAAGAAAGCTGATGATCCTAAAATACCACCGCCGCGGTTTTTGTAGATATCAAAATTGTAATCAATAGCATCACCGTAAAAAAACTTGGCATTTTGATTGGTGAACGGACGCAAATAAAAATTAGGAATCATATGTGCTAATGAGTTCATTTGAACTCCGACGATATCGCCGACGTTCATTTTCGGAAGTGTCACCATTTCTTCTGCCGGACGCCCTGTTGGTCCGCGAGTTAAAGTTCCATTCGTGTGGGCGAAAGTAAAAGTGTTTGTCTGAATACCAGGGTTATTGCCATAGTAAGCACGACTAGGAACGGTCATGTCAGCCGAGAAACTATACATCGCGCTGATTGAGCGATCTTCTTGGCGGATAGCTTGTACACCTTGTGATCCACGTAAAATATTTTTGTACTGAGCATTTGGTAAAAATAATTGGCGAGTGATAAAAAGTGCTGGCTCACTGGCGTCGAAAACATCCATCGTTGCTAAATCATGTTCAGCATTATAATCGGTAGATTGTTCTAAGCGAGAATTAATAAACCATGAACGGTGAAAATCAGTGAACGTTTTTACAATTTTAATTGTTAGCGGAGAAATCGTGCGCAGACGGCCCTGGCTATCAAAATCTGCTTCTGCTAAAAGCTGCGAACAAGCTTGAGCGCCAGTGATTTGTTTATTATTAATTTGAGTTAAGCGCGCATCATTTATAGGTACAGCCACTTGGCTAAGCTGGGCGTAACAACGTCGATATACTTGTGCTTCAGTAAGCGGTTTTGCCTGAGCTGTTAAAGCCATAAGCGAAACCAGCAATACACTAAATAGTGAAAGCATGCGTTCATCCCCCATATAAACGTTACGACATATTCTTAGTAATACTAAAGCCTAGCGAAATACATTCCCAAGATGAGACACATCGCTGGTTACAGCATTTACAACTGTCTAAAATTTATAGCCTAAACGCAGATTAATCTGTTGCGTTTTGATATCGCCATCAGGGTATAGAAAGTAATCGATTTGAATTGGAAAAGCTTTGCCGCCCGCGAGTGCGACATCCATTCCAGTGGCCAAGATAAAAATTTGATTAGTGGCCATCGAATCCGTATTGATAATTTCGCTCGATCCAGAAGTTAAAAATAAAAATCCAACACCTAATCCTAACCAGAAGCGGCTGCCTTTATCGTACTTAGCAATATCGTACTGTGCATAACCATGAGCAGTTAAATAATTTAAATTCACAGAGCATTCACCACCAGGACAAGTTGATAACGAACCTGTGGCTTTAAATGTTTCATAGCCGGCCATGCCACGTAACACAAAATCAGATAAGAAAGGATAGTCATAAAAACCCGTTAAGTTAAATCCTAAACCCTGCATTTTCAGAGTGGTTGTTGAACTTAAAGCGATATCCATGGTGTTCGAAGAAAGTCCGGCAAAAAAACCACTCTGAGCATTAGTTTTTTTAGTTTCGCCAGATAAAATACGAAAATTCTGACTAACTTTAGCAGAGCCTTTAATGACTTGGCCCACAGCACGTACGCCACGCACTTGAATAATTTTAACTTGGGCGGTTTTATCATTGGCAATCACTAAACTATTCACACTGATTTGTGCAGCCTCTGAATTATCTAAAGAAAATAAAACACGGTTACCTTTAACAACAATGGCCTGCATCGCGAAAGCCAGTTCTGAAAAAACTGTTAAGGTTGTGATTATAAAGAGAAATAAGTAAATTTTCTTCACCGATTTCAGATTAAATTTAATCAACCACACGGGCAACCACATATGACTGTATCAACCCTTGGTCTATCTCAAATCTAGACGTTTTCTTAAATTCACTAGGGTTTCAAGGTAGAAAAAAGTTAATATTTTAAAAGGGGAATCTTTAAAACAAATGAAAATATTTAAAGCACGTCGAAAAAATGTAATTTTCGTAGCGACCGTTATTTCGGCTTGCTTGCTTTTTTTATTTCAAAATTGCAGTAAAGGTTTCGTCGTCAAAGAAGAGATCATGTCGCAAGAAACTATTTTAGATTACGCCAGAAAACTTGATTTGCAGTATCTTTCTCAACTTACAACTTCTGATAATATTAGTTACTGGCAACAAGATTTGAACGTCTCGGTTGATAATACCCCGGCTTTTGCAACTGACTGGTCGATGATTGCGGTCGTAACAGATACTAGCGACGGAGAAATAGTTTCAGTTAACTCGGGTTCTGGCACTGAAGAAAGTCTTATAAGTATTTCTGGCGGCAAAATATCAATAACACAAATTGGTGATGCTTCAAATTATGCGATCAGCGAATTTAACGCAAAAAGTTTCAATCCAATAACTATTGTTGCATTTTCAAGTGGGCCAAAAATTAGTAATGCTATTGTGTTGGTAGATGGATACTTACAAAAAACAACAGCAATAAGTACCGGTGCAAATTTAGATTTTTCATTATTGGCAAAATCTGTTGATTACGATACGAATCGCGTGAAAGAAGTTATTTTTTATCCCCGGGCTTTAAATGCGGCAGAACTAAATGTGATGTCGCGCTATTTAGCACAAAAATATAATCTTTCAACAGTAGCTCTTGATCCCGCCGTGGTCGATGATACTGGAACTGGCAGCGGGGGTGCATCTGAAACTGCAGAAGCGCAAGCTGCGTTTGCTGTTATTAATGCTCGCTGTTTATCTTGTCATAGCAGTTCTAACAATGGCGACTTTCGTGCTTTAACAACTTCAAAAGCCATCCAAAAACAACTGGTCGCAGCCGGCGATTTATCAAATTCAAAACTTTATTACCGCTTATCTGGTTCATCAACAGCAGGTGGTCCAAAAAATATGCCGACCACAGGTGCAATTCCGCTATCAGAAGTCCAGGCAGTTGAAGCCTGGATCTTGAGTATCCAATAAATACAGGAAATACTTTTTCTATGAATAAAATTACTTTTATAACAGCGTTACTATTTTCATTTAATCTATGGGCACAGGTCACAGTAGACGTTGTCTTGAACCCTATGGGAAACTTTAAAGCAAAAACTGAAAGCATTTCAGGAAATGCCATAGTTACTGGAACTGATGTCAGTGCACAAAATATAAAAGTTGATTTGCGCACATTAAAAACGGGGATCGAACTGCGTGATAAGCATACGCAAAAACATTTGCGCACTGATAAACATCCAGAAGCGATTTTAAGCATCGCTAAAGGTAAAAATGGTAAAGGCATTGGTCGTATTAAAATTAACGGCGAAGAAAAAGAAATCAAAGGAACCTACAAAATTGTGGGTAAAAATTTACAGGCTGATTTTTCTTTAAACTTACCAGATTTTAAAATCACCGATATCAATTACATGGGTGTTGGTGTTGAAGATGAAGTCAAAATCCAGGTTGTGATTCCGATTGGCGTGCCAGCATCTGCGGCGGCTCCAGTAAAAAAATAATTAGTATAGATAGTTCAAACCTATTTTCCAAAGTGTAGAATCGCCATTGATTGATCCTACGCTTTGAACGAATTCGATATCATCAGTTAACTGCATTGATAAATCGCCAAGAATAGCAAAATTAAAATTGTGCTTTCCGGTAGCCTCGATTGAATTATGATCTGGCCATTTAACGCTTTTAAAAAAAGCTAAGCCCTGAAGTCCAAAAGATATTGGCTTAGTTAAGCGGTAATATCCTTTGGGTGTAATTCCGAGTAAGAACCAATTTGTTCCACCTGTATACGTCAAAGTTTCGCCAAAGCCTGCCGCTACGGCGCGCCCTGTTCCAACCAGAGCCCCCATGCTAAACCCAAGCCCCTGAATCGAACTTTGCTTTTGAATTTGGATGACGGTGCCGCGGTAATTTGCAAAATCTGTATCGCGAGAAATAGTTTTTTCAAGCTTTAGATCTTCCTGAAACTGAATTTGCGCGATGCCGATGCTGTGATAAGTGTAAACTTTAGTTTGCGTAAAAGCTGAAACTGAAAATAAAAATACAAAAATAAAACTAATATGAAAGGTGAAATTGTGATTGCAACATCCAGCTGTCTTCACTTGCGCCTCCCTCAGAAAAAGATTTACCATTGATCGCCATTAAACGAACTTCAGTGCGTGGAATCGGAAAAAAAATCGTTCCCAAACTCCAGCGATAATATTCATCACTGGTTTTATTCATATCACTGCGGCTAAATTCAATATTTGATAATAAATTATAACCACGGCGTAAATTAATCATCGAACTTAACCAAACATAAGAGCCCAGCGGGGTTTTATCAGTCGTAACGATTGTTTTATTCTTTTTTTCTTTTAAACCAACTTCGACCAAAAACGATGAACCTTTAACCAAGCCAATACGAGTATGCAGAGCAAAAATATTCCACGTCACACTTTCGCTGCTTGAATTTAAATAAGAAGCGCCGACTTTAAGTTTTTCAATGAACTGGTATTCTCCGGTTACTGCTAAACCCTGTTGTTTATCCACAGTCGGTTCTTTAGCGTTACCCGTGAAATAATTTAAAGCCACATCCCACTCAGGATAAGTCACATGAAAGATCGCACCTAAAGATTGATCGTACTGGCCTAATCGTAATACTTTACGGTTTACTGCTGTATGATCGGCATCGCGAATGCCAAATGTTTTATCCATTTGGCCGATATACAACCAGTAAGTATTCGCGATTTTCCAACGTAAGTAATATTCTTTTGTGAATGTGCTCCACTTTTGAATATCTGGATATGGAGGGTAGCGGTCAGTGTAAGTTGATGTTGTAACTAAAGTGAATTTTTGCTTTTTATCAAAAAAGAAATTTAAGTTTAAATCAGTTTGCATGTTGATGTGACGATCAACTTGCGTTTGCGCAGAACCCGGATTGCTGCGCATCCATAAGCCACGGTATTTAAAACCCGGGCGCAACCACCACGGTAACGGTTTTTTACCTAAAAATCCTGAGCGCTCAGATAGCTCTTCATCCGAAACTTGATCATCGATGAAATCGCGGGCGGCAATTTCATTCGCAAATAATGCGCGACCATAATCATTCAATGCACCACCACCTGAACCGCTGTAATGGCAGGTAATACACGAAGAATAGCCGTAACCGATAAAATGTGGATAGGCCTGTGCAGAAATAGCCAAGAATGATGAGGCGCTGAAAATAAGTAGGGCTAAATATGACTTCAAGACGTTATCTTTTAATGATTTTGAGCAAAAATCAAACGCTGCCCGGGCTAAATTAACGGGCACAGCCTATTTATGATTATTTATTAATCACAAACCAGAATGAATTCTGAAAGGGCTGGCTAAATAGTTGACTTGATTAGGCTGAATAGATAATTTCCAAGTTCACTTTTTAGATCGGCCAAGTAGCTCAGTCGGTAGAGCAGATGACTGAAAATCATCGTGTCGGCGGTTCAATTCCGTCCTTGGCCACCATTCTTCTAACACAATTTTTAAATTTATAGAATTGTGCCGAATACATGGCCGATAGCAGCGGTTATAGCCATTGCAAAAGCTCCCCAAAAGGAAATACGAAGAGCAGCTCTTCTAATGTTAGCTCCGCCTGCAATAGCTGAAAGAACTCCGAGAAAAAATAAAAAAAGAATCGATGCTATGGATACAGTGAGAGGTAGATGAGACGTTGGCGATATAACTACGACCAGCAACGGTAATGCAGCACCAGTAGCAAATGTAATAGCAGATGCAAAGGCCGCCTGGATGGGTCGTGCTTTATGAATTTCTGTGATGCCGAGTTCATCGCGCGCATGACTGCCTAAGGCATCGTGTTTTGTGAGTTCTATGGCAACTTGTTTCGCAAGATCAGGCGAGAGTCCGCGCCCGATATAAATTTGTTGAAGTTCTTTAAGTTCAAATTCAGGGTCGGCTTCCAGCTCTAGCGCCTCGCGAGCAAGATCAGCTTTTTCAGTATCAGATTGTGAGCTGACAGAAACGTATTCTCCGGCCGCCATCGATAGGGCTCCGGCAGCTAATCCGGCAACTCCGCTGATTAAAATATTTTGGTAAGTGGCATTTGCTGAAGCGACACCAACTATTAAACTGGCTGTAGAAACTATGCCATCATTGGCCCCTAAAACCGCGGCTCTTATCCATCCTATATTTGTCGTTTTGTGTTTTTCGTGTTGGGCGTGCCAGTTCATTATTCATCCTTCGGCGGTCAATTTTTTCCGTACGATAAACTGAGTTCGATAAAATTTTCTGAGTTCTTTTTTATTAATTGTTTATCATCTTTACGTGTTTGGGTAGTTGAATGAAAATATTTTTCTTTAAAATTGTGGCCCAGTTTTTGTCGAACTGTGAAAGCTAACACAGTTTTTTCGATTGATAGGTAATCAGTATCATAATTGTATAAACGGTATGTTTGCCGCTGAATAGCAACAGTGGTGGCTAATTGCATTTGTTGTCGGTTGGATTTTCGGTCAGCGCAAACAAGATTAGTGTGAAAAAACAATGAATTGGATGCGAAAGATTTTCTCATTTTTTTTAAGTCAAATGGCGTATAAATATGCGTTTGGTCAGGTTAAGAAAAAAGCCATCTTAATTTATCTAAAGATGCTTCAAGCTACGCGTCGAAGTATTATCATCGGCTTGCTTGTGTTTTTTACTTTGCAGTTAATGATTTTTGGTTTCGACTTTCTGGAGCCGAACAAATGTTAAAAGAATCGTAATATTCGCGCGAAACTGCGCTAAAAGAAATTCAATCTATAAAGTTAATGACCATTAAATTTTCAATAAAAGACCTCTAATCGTTCTGAGCCACTTAGAGGTCGAACACAAACTATCTAGTTCAAATGCGACTGCAACGATCTGAACCAATTATAAATTAGGTCGATTTTTTTATTCGTGGTAAAGTGCCGATAAGTAAATAGCTAAGTTAGAGACCTTGTTCATTCTGTTCAATTCCTCCGAAGTAGCGCTCAAGCCTTTAGGAGGTTTTTATGAGTAATAAATTATACGTTGGCAATTTGCCATATTCTGCAACTGATCAATCATTAGGTGATAAATTTTCTGAGTGTGGAACTGTTCAATCAGTTAAAATCATTATGGATCGCGATTCTGGTCGCTCTAAAGGTTTTGCATTCGTAGAAATGTCTACTTCTGCAGAAGCTACGACAACTATCAGCCGTTTTAACGGAACTGATTTTGATGGTCGCGCTATGAATGTTTCAGAAGCTAAACCAATGGCTCCTCGTACTAATTCATACTAATTTTTTTAGTTAAAAATTAATTAAACCGACCGTAATAGGTCGGTTTTTATTTTCGCGATAGGGGAACTGATGAATTCGCAAATTATTTCATTTAACTGCATTCTAAAAAATACAGCTGGTCAGTTAATTAGTACTACCTACAATCGTGATGTTTTAACTTCAGTTAATCCGGCTGACACCATGTTAGTTGGGCTTACTCAAGGTTTGCAAAATCTAAAAAAAGGCGAACACCGAAAAATTAGTATCACTGCCAGCGAGGCCTACGGTTTTTATGACCTGCAAAAAATTATTCTTTATCCTGTTAAAAAGCTCGGAAAAGATCTTCGCATTGGCCAAATTATTTCGATTATCGGAAAAAGCGGAAACTCTAGAACCTACAAAGTAGTAGAGTTTCAAAATGACTTTATTAGACTGGATGGAAACCATCCGTTAGCTGGTCAGGATCTGGTATTCGAAATCGAAGCCCTTGAAGTCCGCGATGCGACTAGCGCCGAGGTGAATGCCTCTGTTAACACGGTGGGCACAAAGCTTCTGCATTAAACTAGCCCTCAACAATTAAAAGTTGAGCAAATGGGGTAAAAATTCCCTTTATATCGAATAGAATAGCTTCTGAAAGAAAAAGCATTATTTGCTAGGTAAAGACGCAAAAATAGTTTAAATCTAAGTCTCAACCGTTCTGTACTATCGATCAAAAGCATTAAGCTCTTTCTTCTTAGGCGAACACTTTATTCCTGAGGAGGAATTATGAACAACAAACTATACGTTGGAAACTTATCTTTTAAAATGGATGAACAAACTCTAACTAACTTATTTTCTGAAGTTGGTAACGTTCAATCTACAAAAATCATCATGGACCGTGAATCTGGTCGCTCTAAAGGTTTCGCATTCGTAGAAATGTCTACTGAAGCTGAAGCTAACGACGCTATCCAAAAATTAAACGGTTCTGAGCAATTACAACGTGCTATGACTGTTACTGTAGCTAAACCAATGGAACCTAAAACTAATCGCGGTGGCGGCTTCGGCGGCGGATCTCGCGGTGGTGGCGGCGGCGGTCGTTACTAGTGGCTAAAGACGACCTGGTTACTCTGAAAGGCAAAATACATGACCTTTCAGGGGGCGGCGTTTACCACATCACTCTAGATAATGGCGTAAAAGTCCAAGCTAGATTGTGTGGTAAAATGAAAAAGTTTAATATCAAGGTTGTTGTAGGTGACTCTGTTGACGTTGGATTATCTCCGTATGATCCAACGCACGGACTAATAACTCACCGACACAAAAACGTTGGTAGGTAATGAGAACCCACCAACAGAGCTTTATACTTCTATTAAAAAATAAAAATTTAAGCCTCTGTGAAAATGATATCACCTCGCTATGGCGCTCATTGCCCGTACGCGAGCGTGCCTCTCTATTTATTGATACTGCATTTCTAATTACGATCTTTCGATTTATCCAAGAGCAGTACTGGATTTACAATAAAGAAAAATCAGAACCAGCCCATTTCGGAAACTTTGTTAAAAAGTTTTTCAAGCAAGAACTTAGCTTAATTCTATTTTTACATTCGACACTTGAGTCTGCAGATATTGCAGAAATCGAAGTCATGCGTCGTAACGTGACGTTGATCCTAAAAACATTTTTAGTTGAGATTACTCATTTAGAAAATAGCGAGCATTCTGTATTTACTATTCAATGTTTAAAATTAATGTTGGAAATTTTTGAATTCGAACAAGAGCTTCACAATCAATACGATGATAAAAAAGAACCAGTCAGCTTTTCTTTAGATCGCACTTTTGATATTTTAGATCATGTTTTTAATCTGGATTATAAAATTGAAATGCAATCTACAGAAGCTGCAGATGAAACTCTAGAGCGAATTTATCAAGGCTCTGGCGTAGGTGTTCAATCGACTTATAATACGATCATCATTGCACTTAATTATCTGCGTATACCATTAAACGCACGCTTTGTTGATTTAGGTTCTGGCTATGGCCGGGTAGGCTTAGTCGTGAGCTTGTTACGTCCAGATATCGATTTCAAGGGCTATGAGTTTGTAAGTAACCGTGTTGATTTAGCAAATGCTGCTGCTTATAAATTAGGTATTCAGAAGAAAACTCAGTTTTTTCATCAAGATCTTTCGTTAGCGGATTTTAAAATTCCTGAAGCTGAAGTTTATTATATGTTTGATCCCTTTACGGCAGAAACATATATGCATGTGATTGCGCAACTTAATGCGATTGCAGCGACTAAAAAAATTATGATCATCACTAAAGGCAATGCTCGCGAACAGTTTATGACAGTTGCTGAAAAGAAAAACTGGTCGGCGCCGCAAGTGTTCAGTTACGGAAACTTTTGTTTATTTCGTTCGCGCGGCTAAATTTTAATTATTCGATGTAATCAGCCCCATAGACAATTGATTTAAACGTTTCTTCAGGCACGAATAAATAGCCATTTTCACAACGTACTTTGTAATAGCGATCACATTCTGGTCCCCAAGAGTTTTTTAAGATATATTCACATTTGCCAGTCGCCGGATTATATTTTCTTCCGGCCAATGTAATAGCGTGGCGGGGTTGTTTTGCGATACTTGATTTACCAAAACTATAGATTTTATCCATAAAAATTGAAACCGATACAGGTTGTTTTTTGCTAAGAACACGGTCGATTTCGTTAAAATCAGAACTGCGCAAAATTTCAGATCTACTGCTTTCGTTATGCAGATTTTTAAACTTCATTGGTGTGGTTGATTTAATGCGAGGTTCGCAAGCTTTATCAGTTAAGTTAGCCCCAACATTTGTTATGTCGCTTCGATTGGCAATATCCTGTATTTCACGGATACTTACGCCTGGAAAAACTTTTTGAATTTCAGCAAATTTTCCGCAAGATTCGCCAGTAGAACTATCTAAACTATATTGATGCAAACTCAATTGATTCAAGTTAACTAAGCCTTTGAATAAGCCACGATTAGTTGTGAAATCATTCGAATTAATTTTTTCGTCGGCGCAAAATCCTACTTGATTAGAATATTGTAAAGCATACCTAACCCAGCCACCGTGAAAGATGTCTCTTTTGCGCTCATCAGTGACTTGATTTAAATATTTACTGCCCGCACCACGCACCATTAATTCATCTCGATGTTTAGTGTATTGAAGAGCAATGTCTACCGGAGAAACCTTGCGACCCAATTTATGAGAAACGATGTCACTAGCGGTGTAGGCATAACATAATCCTGTACCATCTTGGTTTAGCACAGGGCCAAGTTGATCGCGCAAATCGATATTTTCACATGAGCCCGCAGCGAATGAGTTGTGTGCAAAGAAGGCGAAAATAACAAACGTTAACCATTTCATTCAAGACTACCTTGTAAATCACGTAAAAATCCTGAAGAGACAAATGAGTCTGTGTCATCACCAAAACACAAATCAACGTGCGGGGTTTTAATTTTTTTAAATTCTACTTCAACTAAACGAGATTCAAAGCCCAGCTGTTGGCAAATTTGTCCGCCAGGGCTTCCGACAGTTGAATCTTCTAATTCGATATCGCCTTGTTTTTTTAAAGCTTTTATAAATTCACAACCATCAGCGCATTTTTTAGCATAAAACTGACTGTATTCATTTTTACAAATTTCAACCTCTTCAGAAACAGCTACTTTGCCGTTTTTGTAATTTAATTTTGCGGTTCCGCAATCGGTAGTTGGTTCAGCCAAGGCATTTACTGCAGTTAACACTAATAAAAATCCGATAAGTATTTTCATGTTTTTAATTTTACATTAATCACTGCAAAAGAGAACAAATCCAAGGCTCGACATCAGACCAGAAATAAAAAGAATGACCCGTAGCTCTATCAATATTTTTGAACAAGTTTAAAATAATAAGAGTGAAGAAAATATTACCTTTAATAATCTTATTCGTAGGGTTTACGTCTTTTGCAGAAGTAAATCCAATCAGTGGTGAGCTGTCATTAGACACAATAGATATAATCACCAAAGAAGTTTTAACTCCATTTAAAATTCAACGCCAATATAATCATAAACGAAAAAGCTATGGCATGTTTGGCAACAATTGGTGCTCGCAATTAGAAGAAACGATTGTGCGGGCAAATTCTGGATTTGAAATCAGAAAATGCGGGCAAACTACAGCCAGTGTTTTTTCAAAGACAGAAGGTGGTTATGCCAACAACGCCGGCACAGAAATAATTCAGGAACTTCCAAATGGTTCTGGTTATATGCGTGTCGGCTCTGAAAATATTATCGTGTATAATGAACAAGGCCAGTTAAGTTTGATCTCGCGCAAGAATAATCCTGAAAAGCCATTTATTCGTATTTATTTTAACAAGCACAACATGATTGATCGTATTGTTCACAATGGCGGTGATCACTATTTTTTTAGTTTTGCAAAAACTGAAAAAGTTTTAGAAAAAATAACTGGACCAAAAAAAATTCAAGTCACGTATAGTTATGACAAAGATAATAACCTCGTGAGTGTTGAAAACGCCTGGAATAAAAAAATGACTTATTCTTACGATTCAAAAGGTCGTGTAAATGGATTTACGGTTCCAAGTGGTGAAAGACATACTGTAACTTATGATTCAAAACTAGATGTTGTCAGTAAAGTCAGTCATCCAAACAACTGCGGTTTTGATTTTTCATATTTCATGGATGTAAACACGGCATCGCTGAAATCGACTGTTAAAAATATTTGTGAAAAAACAACTCAAGAATTTACTTCTGCAAGTTCGCCTTTGTTTCAAAAGCACCGCATGGATAAAGATGCTTTGTTTCGTACGCCAGTTAGTATCAATGGCAACCTGATTAAAACTTCTAAAGGCTGGCAAACGATAACTGCTAAAGGCGTGCGTTGGGATTATATTGAAGATTCTTTAGGAAACATCACTCAGATTAAACAAACCCGATTAGCGAATAAACGCAAAAAAACAATCAATACAAAATATAAACATCAACGGTTAGTTGAATTAGAATTAGTCGGCAGTGGCAAAGTAGTTTTCAAATATAAAAATGGCAAACTAGATGCGATGGAATCTTCTGAGTCGAAGCGTAAAAATTCTGGTTATGCGGCTTTTGATTTGTTCACAGAATTTTTACTGACGAAAAATGGAGCAAACAATGAATAAGAAAATTATGGTCGTGTTGTTTTCATTGTCATTGTTACAAGCACCCATTGCGCAGGCAGGATTTTTTGATGCATTTAAAATGCAGTTAGCCGCGATCGGTTTAATTTTTGTTAATATTTTCAGATCAAATACACCACCGCGCGTACCTACAGAACAAACACAAGATGCCGTTTCAACGAACGACGCGGTTTTGCCAAGTTCTGTCTTAGGAGACGATCCGAATGATTATCAAGTCAGTGCTCAGGTTGATCCAGAACCAGAGCGTGCAGAATGTATTCCGCGCACAACAGCACATCGCTGTTCGTATTTAGAAAGCGATCAGGTTATCGCAAATACTTGTGTTAACCCGATTGCCGTTAGAACTGGAACAACGGGCGGAAGTTCTGGCGTAAAATCTAATAATTAATCTTGGAGGTTGATACGGTATGAACCGCTGGCTTTCATACCTTGATCAACGATTTTATCATCGATCTTGATGACTTCTAACATTTGTAAGCCCACATCAAAAACATGAGATGGTACGGCTTGAATATTCAAAGTGACGTCTTGAGTAAATTTAGTTGAATCTAAATTTATGCGGTCAAATAAATGAGTCGCATCCGTGTTCATAACTGCTAAACTGGCATTACCATATTCATAACTAATAACATGACCGTTATTTTTATAAACTTGTTTTTCAGATAAAGCGTAATGAACTAAAGTCATTTTTCCTTCAAGGCGAAGGCATACTAAGGTGTCTACTTGTAAAGTTAATGAAGCCGCTGACAAATCTTTAATAGTTAAACGAAATGCGCGAGACCCAGCATCGCCACCTTCTTTACAGCGTGCCACTGAGCCATTCGGTAAAATGTCAGACACCGCAGTTGGTAAGGCTTGAACTGTTGCTGCCGAAATCAAAATAGCCGCTGTGATCACTAAATTTTTTAACATTGTACACCCCATGAATTCCAAAAAACTCTATAGAGTAAAAATAGCTGATTTCACTGTGAAAAAACAATATGTAATTGATTCAATAAATATGGGAAACAGCGTTAGAAGCCATAGCCAAGACGTAAGAAGATCATAGAATCGTTTTTACCCGTATGTACATTCGGAATATCGTGAACATCGGTGCGGTTACCTTGCTGTTTCATAGTACCAACTTCAACATAGGTTCCTGATTTATTACGCTGAAAGCCTACGGCTACTGATTGTTCACGAACAAAGCTTGAACCGGGTCTATCGGTGGCATCATAGCGACCACGCAAGTAGATGGCATTACCTTTAGTGATGTCATAAGAAACCTGCGCATTGGCACTCGCATTCCAGTAGGATGAATCTTTAATAGATCCGGCACGAAAACCCGTTTCAGCAGAAAGACTTACGCGACAGCGATTGCCTAAATTGGCATGCTCTTGCAAACCTACACTCATCGTCACAAAGCCGCCCCATTTATTCATCGAGCCTTGTTCGTAATTATAAGTAACGGCGCTGCCTTCACCGCTGATTTTGTTAAGGGTAGCGTGAAACCATTCTTGCTGATTCGCTGACGATAACGGACCAAATGTTTTTTTATCGGTTTTATTGATGAAACCAAATCCGCGCTTCCAGTAAGTGGCTTTACCCTGGTTAATATTATCTTGAACAAAAGCAAAAACGGTTTCAGAAATAAATTTTTGCTTTATGCGATTTTCAGAATCGCGAACATACTTACCGTTAGCCATTTGCGGGTTCGTGTATAGCTCTGTATCGTAAGAAAAAGTTTTTGACAGCCCGTCGTCTGAAGTACAGCTAACACTTAAACCTAAAGAGTGGGTGCGTCCGACATCGTCGCCGCTGCCTTGTTCTTGGTTCATTCCGATCATTTCTTTATTATCGTTCATCATTTTAAAGCGAATGATACAGGCTGTTTTTTTATCTTTAGTGTCTTTGCGAAACTCTTCTGGAATTACATCATTTAAGCGCGGATCGATTTTTCCTGGTTCAAATTCAACTTTTGTGATGATGCTGTTATCAATATCTTCAGCAGGTGCGCTGCAAGCGACCATAGTATTGGGGTCACTTTTATTAAAAGGCTGACAGCGCGATGGCACATTGAGTTTAGTCATGTCATCTTTAAGTGTTGTGACTTTAGAAAGGCCCCGTGCAACCGAAGCCGTATCAAAGGGTGAGTCATATTGAGCTTGGGCAGTCAGCGCAAAAGAAAACAAAACAATAAATGTAAGGATCTTCTTTTGCTTAAACATTATTTAGCTTTCGCGCCTAAATCCATATCGAATAACGGAGCATTAGGATCAGCGTAATTCTTATAATCACCTTCGCGGTCAGTAAAAGGCGGGAAAGTCGCATTCACTGGACCTAATACGTCTACGGTAGATCCCGAGAAAGCTAACATGCGGTTTGGGCTGTTACAGTCAGAAGACACGTTATCAAGATTCAACGGTCTTAATTTATACTTCAGATTATTTACCGCAGCAGGTTCAAATTCGGGATAAAGTTTTTCACCCCCACCAGCAGGTTCAAGTAATAGCGGATATTTATGATTGGCCATAACTGCATAAAGGCCCTTAATTGGATAGATTCCGTGTGAGCCTTTGGCGGCTACCGCTTTTAAACGATTATTTTCAGTGATGATTTTATTCCAGTTTACAAATACCCGCCCAGTGGCCCAGCTTTGCACGACATCACCGTTTGAATCTAGCTGTGCCATTGTCTGCGAAGGTAAGTGTGCTCCGTAGAAAGTATATAGTGGTTTTTTAGAAGTTCCACGCAACACAACTGTTAAACTTTCACGGTCGAAGATATGAGCTGCCATAACAGCCTTATCTTTCGTGCCATTTTTAGAATCGAAAGCATAAAACATGTGATAGTTAATATAAATTTCATTCCATTGTTTGTTTTCAAAAACCGAATAATAAATCGTTAAATGATTTTTGCTGGTACGCATTCTAAGGCGAGTTTGAGTGTCATCGGCTAAGTTTGATTTTAACACTGATTCAGCATGGCCGTAGTACGGAAATATCTGATCGATTTCAGAGAAATTAAACTCATGATTTACGCCATACTTTTTGCCAAATAGACTGCCCATTAAACCCGAAGAATTTTTACTGATGTTCGTGTTTAAAGTCGTCAAGCGAAATGGCTCGGCTGCCATTTGTGGGTCTACTTCAACTTTATTAAAAATATATTCTAATGAAGATGGCCAATACATTTCATCAGGGCTCATTTCGATGATCGGAGCATACTGTGCAGCCAAAGCTTCACGTTCTGCTGCTGAAATTGTATTTTCAGATTTGTGAAGAGCGAATACTTTTTGTTTCCAAAAAATTTTTCCATCTTTTGAAAGTTCGACGTGATAGAGGCCGCCATAATTTACCGGTATTTGCAAAGTGTATGGTTCGCGATCGACCGAGCCATCCATCACTTCGTGATTGATAATAGCTTTTTTGCCTTCGCGATCTAAAATTTTAGTTTCAGAGTACGTTACTTTGAAATCGTAATCTGAAGATCCTAAATTAAAATATTTTTCAAAATTATCTAAGCGAATAACAATGCGATCTGAAGTGGCTTGAAGCACGTTAAAAAGCGGGGGGTTTTTATCAGAAATCGCACATTGGCCTGCATTGGTCGGTAGACGGTCTAAATTATTAAACGAGGCACACGCCGACATCAGAACGCTAACTAAAAGAATGAGTTTTTTCATACTGTTAGTATCTGTAAACACGCTAAAAATTGAAAGACTAGGTTCGAAAAAGTCTTAAGACCTAAGTCGGGTAATGAAGCTAAGATTACGACCATTATTTAGTTTATCGCGGCGGTATGAATGAAATCTTAGGTCAGTGACTGTGTCAAAAGGTAATAATGAAATCTTCGCATCGACGCCCACTGCTTTGATATCAGCGACCACTATCTTCGTTAGATCAATATGATATTTAATACTTTTTTGGATAAATGTTTTTTTAAAATCATTAGTGGCGGGATCAATTTTACAAATTTTTTCTAAAAGGTCTTTTACCTCTAAATCGACTTCAAAACTTTCTTGTTGAATACATGGCCCGATAAAAATATCAGCTTGTTGCAGCCCGCATTGTAACAATGATTTTGAAGTGATTTGATTTTCTACTCCGCGCCAGCCAGCATGAATTGCCAGTATTAAACTTTTACTTTTATTATACGCTAAGATCGGCTGACAATCGGCAGTTTTCACAACCAGAGCAATTTTATTTTCAGTCGTAAAGTGCGCATCTGCAATGGTGTCGTTACTCGCTGTAGCTGACGGCACACAAATGTCAGTGTGTTTTTGCTGAATACTGCGAAAAGTTAAATCGGGATAAGCTTGTTTTAATTGATCTAAAGTTGCTGAATTTTTACCGAAAAATATAAGATGTTGATCTTGTTCTTTAATAAAACCTAAATCGGTTTCAGTAAAACTCATAAGATAAAACCCCAGGATTTAATTTTTTCGAAATCAGCGCGTGGCCAATCAATTAAAAATTTCATAGGTTCTTTAGTTTTCGGGTGAATAAATCCAAGTTCGGCGGCATGTAGATAAAATCTTGAAATACCTAGTTCTTTAGCTTTTTTTGCAGAGAATCCATAAGTCATATCACCAACCAACATGTGACCCATTTCAGACATGTGCACGCGAATTTGGTGGGTGCGTCCGGTTTCAAGTTGCACCCGCACTAATGATTTGGATTGCGAGCTTTGAATAGTTTGATAATGCGTAACAGCCCATTTGCCTTTTTCGAAACCTTCTTCGAATTCAGTCAAAATGCGATTGTGAATTCGAACTGAAGCAAATTTTTTGCGATCATTCGGATGGCGGGCTAAGTAACTACTGATAGTTGCTTTACCCAAACGCGGACGGCCTTCAACTACAGC
The DNA here is from genome assembly GCA_036676395.1 of Bdellovibrio sp. Classification (GTDB taxonomy): domain Bacteria; phylum Bdellovibrionota; class Bdellovibrionia; order Bdellovibrionales; family Bdellovibrionaceae; genus Pseudobdellovibrio. The sequence goes on along the minus strand of JAKFCY010000003.1, from coordinate 259,109 downwards.
ATAATAAATTCTATGTGTGGTTTTGTTTTTAAATTGAAGAGATAAATGTTCGTGGGCCTTATCGTTTTTAGCCACAACTAGCAAACCACTTGTTTCTTTGTCGATACGGTGAACAATGCCTGGGCGCTCTTCATTCTTCATCGAAAGATTTTTTGTATGGTGTAAAAGAGCATTCACTAACGTGTTTTGTTCGTGCCCTGCTGAAGGGTGCACAACTAAACCTGCAGGTTTATTAATAACGATCAAATCATTGTCTTCAAAAATAATATCTAATTTTAAATCGTAAGGAACCAGTTCAGTCGGTTTTACTTCAGGAATAATAATATCAATAATGTCTGACGCTTTAAGTGCGTACGAAGCTTTGGTGCGTTCACCGTTAATGCTGATGTATCCTTTTTCAATCATATTCTGCGCATAACTGCGCGTAGAGATAACCTCTTTGAAAGATTCTTCATCGACTAAAACTTTATCAAGTCTTAGGCCGGCGTATTGAGTGGGAACTGGAAAGGTAATTTTATTTTGTTTTTGTTTGCTCAAGTTTAGACTTGTAGATTTTCATATACGATTCAGCAACTTGTTTCTCGTTTAAACCTAATGTTTTTGCAAATTGAGTGACGTAACCACGAACAAATACCGGTGCTGGTAGGTTTTGTGGCTCCATTTTTTCAAGCGCTGACAAATACCAAGGGTTTACTTTAGTTTTTTCATGCAATAATTCTAAAGAGTACTGCTTATATTCGCGCACTTTTTTTAAGAAATCGCCATCCCATTCATTACAAGTTTCGATCTCAGACTCTAAAGTCTGATTTTTTTCGTAAGAAGGTTTTTCATTTTCAGCAATTTCAGTCGGAGCAGCTTGTAACAAACTGTTTTCGTTGAATAGTTCAGTGCTGGCTTTTTTAACAGCATCTAAAGATAAATCTGAAGCAGAATAAGATTTTGATAACAGACGTTTTTCGTAAATATTGCGGTAATTCTGATTGCTTAGAACCGAATAAGCTTCTTCAATTAAATCACGTAATGCAGAGGCTTCAGCTTCCGTAAAGACACTGTACAAAGCCGCATTTTGAGCAGAATAGGTTCTTTTAGCCTTTTCGTAGGCTACGGTGATTTCATGTTGAGTTGCTGTGTTGGCAACTTCCAGAATTTCGTAATAATTATTTTTAAAATCTGTGCTCATCTTAAATTATGATACGGCCCGTAGATCACTTGGATCAATCAATTGTTTGCAGATTTTGTAAAAATCGTGACAGACTTCGGAATATGGCATTAATGCAAAAACATTTTGCAAATTTGAAGATGCCATAAAAGTCGACTGCCACACGGCGTTATCAAAACGAATACCTGCCGAAAATCTAACATTCACGTCATGTTTTTTGAACAAAACGGATTCAAATGATTTTCCTAGGGTTTGATGTTGCTGCGAACGGCAAAAATTCACCAAAATATGTAAATTTTTCGCCGGGTAATCGCCCGCAATGTACTGTTCGATAAATGAATATGTTTTTTCAATCGATGTTGGTTCACAGTTTGTAATCACAAAATTGCGGTCAGCATAATTCATTAAACTAAAATTTGCTTTTTGCGCACCAGGGCCTAAATCGAAAATAATTACATCATATTTCAAACTTTTAAGCTGCTGTAACAAAGCATCAACTTTAAAAGTGCAAAGTTCTTGGCCTAATTGCGGTACGATAAAACCGGGAATAAAATCTAAATTTGGAAAACTTGAACGCATCACCATGTCTACACCATTAGAATTTGCATTTAAGCCATCAACGATTGATTTTTTAAAGTCTTTTAATCCTAAAACGGTGTGAAGATTTGCGCCCGAAATATCGAAATCAACCAACAAAACTTTTTTTCTTAATTTTGCTAAACTGATTCCCAGGCCTGAGGCGACGAACGTTTTTCCAACGCCACCTTTTCCGCTAGCGACACACCAAATTTCCGACATGCTGAACTCCCGATGATACTACAGAGGTTGATACTTTATTCCGCTGAGGTTCTCTTCGGCTTCGGACGCTCTTAAATAAAGAGGTAAAAGTTGTGACCAGTGAAAAAATTTATTTTCTAGACTCGCAAGGTGGCCCACTGCAACCGCTGTCGGATAGTCGTGAATACCAGAGTTACGAATTAATTTTTCACCACAATGTTTTTGTAAATAATTTTCGTAAGCTGCAAAACCATCGCCTACAAATAAAACTGGCGATGTTAAGAAATTGTGTAATTCTTGAACGCGCACAACTTGTGGTGGTCTTGTTTCAATAACGGAATCGCCGTCGATTTTGTATGTCGCGATGTACACCATGTTTTTAAAGGCATTAATCGCGCAACAAATTTCTTTAGCGCCATGTCGATTAAGATAAGCTAAGCTTTTTAAGCTATCAATCCCAGCCATTGGTTTAGCAAAAGTAGAAGAAAAAGTTTTCATCGTATTGAAACTAATGCGAATACCGGTAAAACTGCCCGGACCAAGGCCTGTGGCAAAAACATCGATATCATTTAAAGTAAGTTTGGCTTGTTCAAGACAGTCTTTGATTAAAAGATTTAGGGCGTCAGAGTGAGATCCTTGGCGCATCAGTGACTTTTCAACCAGAAGCTGGCCATCTTTATGAATGGCCACACTTCCAAGTAAAGTGCTGGTGTCGCTGGATAATATGATCATAGATTATGTTTTAAAAATAAACTTAGTGAAGTCGTTAAATAACGCCAATACCATCAGACCCATTAACAGGGCAAAACCGATTTGGTGGGCGATCTCTAATTTTCTGCCACTTAGCGGAGAACCTTTCACGATTTCAATAGCATAAAACACTAAGTGTCCGCCATCTAAAACCGGAACCGGCAATAAATTTAAAATAAATAAGCTGATTGATAAGATACCCATCGTCATCAAAAATGACTGCAAGCCCATCGCATATGAATCTTTTGCGGCTTTACCGATCGAGATCATACCACCAATGTTTTTATGGGATACTTCACCTTGAAATAAACGTACAAACGACATCACCGTCATCACTGAAATATCATATGAACGGTCAAAACCTTTTGCTGCAGCAGCAAAAATATTGCTTTCGGCCACTTTAACTAATTCAGGCTGAGAGATATTAGCCATTGGCATAATACCAATCGTGTAGCGTTTGTCTTCTTTACCCTGAAAGGTCATTTGTGAAGTCACTTGCGGAGTGATTTTTTTAATCATCTCTGTGCCATCGCGCATGATTTTAACTTCTAAAGCATCTTTGCCATCGTAAGATTTAATTGTGTTTAAAACGTTTTCCCAAACAAGCATTGGCTGTCCGTTGATTGAAACCAGTTTGTCATGTCTTTGTAAGTCAGCTAGTGCCGCCGGTGACCCCGGAACAACTTGTTCTAAATAAAGTTCGGGATTTTCTAAACCAATTTCAGCAAGTTCAGGTGCTTTTTTATAAACCGGTAAGTTTAATTGTAATTTAAGAATTTCTTTTTTGTCGTCAGCAGATACGCGATCAACAGTTATTTCAGTTGTCTGATTTTGGGTTAAGCGGTTTAAATCATTCCACGATTGAACTTTGCGGCCAGCAATCTGAGTGATCTCATCGCCAGTGCGTAGTCCTGCTTTAAAAGCTTGTGAATCCGGTTGAACGGCAACTAATGTGCCTTTCGTGTAAGGCATTACGCCGGTGATACTGCCGATTGTTTTGTGGCCAGCAAAAATATTTGGATTATCTGCACTTGCAACTTGGGCCGTGATCGTGCGCGGTTGTTCACCCTCTTGTTGCACCTGAATTTCGGCACTTTGATTTTGCACGCGATTTAAAGCTAATTGAAATTCTTCATAACTTCTTACAGGCTGGCTATTTACGGCTAACACCATGTCTTGTGATTTAAGACCGGCAGTTTCAGCGATTGAACCTGGAGTCACTTCAGCAATGCGAGCAGCGCGGGTTTCTTCACCACTGTAAGCAATAAAACCGAAAACCAAAATCGCAAATAAGAAATTCATCAAAGGGCCAGCAAACACGATCGCGATACGTTGCCATACAGTTTTGTGAGTGTAAGAAACCGCACGATCTTCGGGAGCAATGGCCGTAGCATCAGTAGATTGTTCACCGAACATTTTTACGTAGCCACCAAGTGGCACGATTGAAATGCAATAAGTGGTGTAGCCTCTTTTAAAGCTTAAGATTTTTTTACCGAAGCCTAGCGAGAAAACTTCAACACGTACGCCGCAGGCGCGGGCTACTAAAAAATGACCTAGTTCGTGAACAAAAACTAGAATTCCCAAAAGAATAACAAAAGGAACAACATTTGAATAAAGGTAACCCAATGATGAGAAAATATAAGTCATGCAAAAACCCTCGTGGTTTAAAACAATATTTTAGCATTTTTAAACTATTAAGTAACTAGGTAGCTGGTAACTAAGACCAAAGACTATGATAATTCGCAGCAAAATAAAACAAAGGGGCAGCTAATAGGACGCCATCGATTCGATCTAAGACACCACCATGGCCTGGCATGATTGTTCCCGAATCTTTTACACCAGAAACTCGTTTAATTAAGGATTCGAAAAAATCACCTATTTGACCCAGTAAGCCACCAAAGAATCCACAAGCTAATAAGACTGGTAACGCCACATCAGTTAGAATGAATGAGAAAACATAAGCTGCTAAGGTTGAAAATAATAAACCACCAATAGCCCCTTGCAGGCTTTTCTTTGGTGATAGGGTGGGGGCGACTTTAGTTGTGCCTATAGTAACGCCAAATAAATAAGCGCCTATATCGCCTGCAAAGATCACGGCTAATAAACAGTAAAACCAGTTCATACCTTGTTGTGAATACACAAGCCAAGTTACGATAGCAGGAATCACAGTGGCGTAAAGTGTTCCAAAGGCCGATTGTGAAACGTAATCAAAGATCGTTTGTAGATCATTGAATTTTTTATGAAATAAAATTCCAACAACAACACTTGCAACAAAACTTAATAAGATAAAAAACATCGCAAAGTTTTTTGTAGGTTCTAAAGTTAACAATAAAAATGTCGCAAAATTAATTAAAACAAAAGCATAAGTCGCAAATTTTGGGTAATGTGCTTTAAAAACCATTCGTGCGATTTCATAAGAACATCGAACAGAGGCAAATGCGATACAGGCATACATGCCTTTTTCAGCGAAAAAATATACTGTTGAAACTAAGATAGCTAAGGCAACCAGCGCCGAAATAATTCTAGAAGTTAAGTTCGGCATGATTTTTTTCTTTTTTAGTGAATAGCGTCTTTAAAACGCCTTCGATGCGGCCAAAGCGGCGTGAACGGTTTTTGAAATCAGTAAGGGCTTTGTTCAAATCATCTTCTTTGAAATCGGGCCATAGAATGTTTGTGAAGTATAATTCGCTGTAAGCGGCTTGCCACATTAAGAAATTCGATAAGCGATATTCACCACTGGTGCGAATAATTAAATCCGGATCAGGGCAGTGTGATGTCATTAGTTTTTTGCTGACCATGTCTTCATTGATTTCATTTAAGCTGATCACACCATCTTTAAGATCAGTGGCAATGGATTGAACGGCATTAATTAACTCTTGGCGTGAGCCATAACTGATGGCGAAGGTTAATTTTAAACCTGAGCAATGAGCCGTCTTAGTTTGGGCATTTAGAATTAACTTACGCACATTGATTGGAACTTTAGATAAATCGCCAATCGTGTGAAACTGAATATTTTTTTTAACTAGGTTTTCAGTTTCACGAATTAAATAGCGTTCCATTAATTTCATCAATACAGAAACTTCTTCCTGTGGACGAAACCAATTTTCAGAGCTGAACGCGTATAAAGTTAAGTGATTTAAACCAAGGTTTGAAGTGTGAGTGATAATTTTTTTCGCTACACGCACACCTTTAACATGTCCGAACGTACGGGGACGGCCGCGCATTTGCGCCCAACGGCCGTTTCCATCCATAATGATTGCGACATGTTTTATCTGCGACATTAGATTGTAAGGATTGATTTTTCTTTTTCTTCAGCTAACTGATCAACTTTTTTGATAGTTTCGTCAGTTAATTTCTGAATGTCTGCTTCGCCTTTTTTAGCTTCGTCTTCGCTAACAGCTTTATCTTTTAAAAGCTTTTTAACTTCTTCATTGGCATCACGGCGAATTAAACGAACGGCTACGCGAGCATCTTCAGCGATTTTTTTAACTTGTTTAGCTAAGTCTTTACGACGTTCTTCAGTTAAGCTTGGCACTTTTAAACGGATTACTTTACCGTCATTGATTGGCGCCATACCGATATCAGATTTAACGATGCCCATTTCGATTTCTTTTAAAATTGCAGATTCCCAAGGTGCGATTAAGAAAGTCGTCGCATCTGGTGTAGAAACTGACGCTACTTGATTTAATGGAGCTAATTGGCCGTAGTAATTAATGCGAACAGCATCAAGCATAGATACCTGTGCTTTACCGGTACGAACCTTTTTTAAATCTTCAACTAGCGCAGTAGTTGCTTTTTCCATTTTTGCTTTTGCATTTGTTTTTGAAGTTTCGATCATAAATTCTCCGTCTCTTCTTTTCCTGTGAAGCTTCGCTTCAACTTGATATTTTAAACAATAAACTAAATTAGATTCACTCTTTATTTTACAACTGTGCCGATATTTTCGCCACAAACTGCTTTAAGAACGTTTCCAGCAATACCCATATCGAAAGTTAAAATAGGTAATTTGTTATCCATGCAAAGGCTGATCGCCGTTGAATCCATAACTTGTAAACCTTGCTTTAATACATCGATATAACTGATTTCATTATACTTCTTAGCATCAGGGTGTTTCTTAGGATCTTTATCATAGATTCCATCAACTTTAGTAGCCTTCATGATCACTTCGGCATTTATTTCCATGGCTCTTAATGAAGCTGCTGTGTCTGTTGTGAAATAAGGGTTGCCTGTGCCAGCGCCGAAGATCACTAAACGGCCTTTTTCAAGGTGGCGAATAGCGCGGCGGCGAATGTACGGTTCTGCGATTTCAGCCATTTCAATGGCCGATTGTACGCGTGTAGGAATGCCAGCTTTTTCAAAAGCATCTTGTAAGGCTAAAGCGTTGATACATGTGGCAAGCATACCCATGTAATCAGAGCTTGCACGATCCATACCCTGGGCAGAGGCTGCAACACCGCGAAAGATATTACCGCCGCCGATAACAACACCGATTTGTACACCGGTATCAAAAGCAGCTTTTACATCTTGGGCGATTTGTCCTATGACCTGATTGTTAATCCCTGTTCCTTGTGTTCCGGCTAATGCTTCACCGCTCAGTTTAAGTAAGATGCGTTTATATACAGGTTTATTCAAGGGAGTCCTCCGGTCAGTGGTGTAATTAATTATACGACAAAAAAAAAGCCCTCCGAAGAGAGCTTTTCTATTTTGCTAAGGCTTAGTGCCCTTGCATTGAAGCAACTTCAGCTGCGAAGTCGTTTACTTTTTTCTCGATACCAGCGCCTAATTCAAAACGTACAAAACGTTTGATAGTTAGATCGCCACCCGCTTTTTTACCAGCTTCTTTTGAGTAAGCAGTAATAGTTAAATCTGGGTTCTTAACGAACGGTTGATCAACTAAGCAGTTTTCAGCTAAGAATTTACGGATTTGACCTTCAACGATTTTTTCGATCATTTCTGGTTTTTTGCCTGATTCTAAATTCTTTTGTTTTAAAATTTCTTTTTCTTTAGCAACTGTTTCTGGAGACATCTCAGAAGACGATAAAGCCATTGGGTTCATCGCAGCGATATGTAAACAAACGTCAGAAGCAAAAGTTTTTGCGTCAGCAGATGAAGCAACAGCAGCAGATGGAGTTTGCACTTCAATCATTACGCCGATTTTGCCTTCACCGTGGATGTATGTGTGAACTAAACCAGTTTCGTTAGTCGTGTACTTTTCAGTACGGCGGATAACTAAGTTTTCACCGATAGTTGCGATACTTTCTTTAAGTTTATCGCCTACAGTTTTACCTGGAGTTTTAGCAAACGGTTGAGTTAATAAATCATTTGTAGAAGCCGCTGTTAATACGTGATCAACAACATCAGCTACGAAAGCTTTAAAACCATCATTACGAGCTACGAAATCTGTTTCAGAATTGATTTCAACAACAACTGCAGTTTTACCGTCAGTTTTTGCAGAAACAGTGCCTTCAGCGGCAATGCGATCAGATTTTTTTGCAGCTGCAGATAAACCTTTTACGCGTAACCACTCAACAGCAGCTTCAAAATCACCTTTTGATTCTTCTAAAGCTTTTTTACAATCCATCATACCTGCGCTAGTTTTTTCGCGCAGTTCTTTTACCATTGATGCAGAGATAGACATGGTTGTTCTCCCTTTAATGAATTCAACTGAGATTACTCAGCTGAATCATCCTTTTTCTCTTCGTTTAATTCTGCTTCGATCTCAACTAGGTCTGCAGTTCCTGCAGCAACTAATTTACGAGATTTTGCTGACTTAACAACTTGTGGACCAGCAGGTTTAGCTGCAGGAGCCGCAGGTTTCGCGTCGCCTTTAGCACCTGGAGTGCGAGGAGCCGTGCGTTTAGTCTCAGTAGCTGCTTCAGGTTTGTTGTCAGAAGCTTTGTCAGTCATAGTGCGAGCTTTTTGTTCCCAAACTTTAGCGCCTTCCATGAAAGCATCCGCAACTAAGTTAGAGAATAATTTGATAGAACGGATAGCATCGTCGTTACCTGGAATTGGGTAATCAACTAATTCAGGATCAGAGTTTGTATCTGCAATAGCTACAACTTTGATACCTAATTTTTTCGCTTCAAGAACCGCGATGTGTTCTTTAGGAAGATCAACTACGAACATAACCGCTGGAAGCGTTTTCATGTCGCGGATACCTTCTAAGTATTCAGTTAAACGGATGTATTCGTTATCTAAACCAGCGCGCTCTTTTTTAGTTAATAAATTGAAATCGCCTGATTCTTTCATTTTGTCGATTTTACGTAAACGATCGATAGAAGCTTTGATCGTTTCGAAATTTGTTAACATTCCGCCTAACCAACGTTTAGTTACGAAATATTGACCAGATTTTTTAGCAGCTTCTTGAACAGGTTCGATAGCTTGCTTTTTAGTACCAACCATAATCATTGTTCCACCTTGAGATGCGATTTCTTTTACGAATTCAGCAGCTTGGTTTGCACGAACTACAGTTTTTTGTAAGTCGATGATGTGGATTCCGCCGCGTGCAGTGTATACATACGGTTTCATTTTTGGGTTCCAGCGTTGTGTTTGGTGACCAAAGTGTACGCCAGCGTCTAACATTTCTTTCATGGTAACTTGTGCCATGTGATTACTTCCTTTTTTTCTGGTTAAGCCTCCGGGGGGCAGAGCTTGCTGAAGTTTGATCTCCAGCGAGAGTTTCCGATGCAACCAATTTAAGCATCAGACCAGGTATTACCATCCCGTGTGTTTTAGTGAGGATCAGAGATAGCAAACCGAGATGTGTTAGGCAAGCCTTGAGTTATGAAAATTGGCCTTTTTAGGGGTGTTTGGCGGAGATAAAATTGTTTGGGGGTTGTGGCCAGGTCGCGATCTTCATAAACCTGGAGATCACTCCTCGTTCTTCTGATATCATAAACATTGTTGGAGAACCTACTTATGAAGCATTTATTGGCGTTATTCTTAATTTACCCTTTCGTATCGGCTGCAATGCCTGCCGCAGATTGTGACTCTCTGGGTAACTCTTTGATTGCAAATGCAAACTTTGGGATGGGTGGATTTGATCAAATTCTTACTATCAAAAATGGAAAAGCTGAGTTGAATAAATCTTCGAGTCGAATCAGATCTTTCAAAACGGAAGGTAAGGAAGTCGTCGTTACTTTTAACCGACAAATTCCTATCAACGGCGTTATCACAGAGATAAAGGAAACCGTGCGGTTCCTGACGAACGACGAGGGCTATGTTGTAAACTATATGACTGATGCGAAGGCTTCGCCGCCGGGGATGCTCGGCCAAAAAGCCACTGTGAAACGCAACGACTCTGGTACATGCAGCTTAGAGCAGTTTTCTACACTGATGAAAAATAATTCTGAAAAACCGACTGAGGTGGTTAATCAAGATAGCAAATACTGCGAGTCAGTTTCTGGCCTCATGAAAGAAATGGGCAAAGCTTCTTTTGATCAGTGTCATGATTTATTAGTAAAAGCATCGGCTGCTTTAAATCAACGTGCTATGAGTCTCATGGCTGAACAAAAGCTCTTTGTTGAATCAGGAGTAGGCAATACCATGCAGATCGCTATTAGCTCTTTGGATAATTGCGGTCCTGATGAGTGGTATGCGACTATGAACACCCCTATGGGACCTCAGCGTGTACTGAAGATGACTAATTCAGTCCATACAGAAAGTTCTCGGTCAGTAAATAAAAAAGGCGTGAAGTAAAATGGACCAGAGCCTGATTCTAAAGACATTTAAATTGTGATATTGCTGAAACGTAAAACATTCCTTCTTTACGGTTTAGGATTTGAACATCCCATTCACCAATTTGCTCGGCTTCTCCATTACATTTTTCTTTAGCCAATTGAAGTGCATTATTTTTGGCATCATCCTCGGCTATGTTGCCCCAATTTCTTCCACGACCTTCAACGACTATCATTGTTTCTGCCATAGTTGATGTAGAACAAAGTATCGCTAGTATAAATAATGTTTTCATATGAATTCCTGCTGCATTTTTTTATCTTAAAACTAAAAAAAAGCCAAGCGCGTATTAAACTAATAGTTTTGGAATGCCATGAAGGCTTAGGGCCTGTGTCAAAACCATTATGTCTTGTTCACAAAAAATTGGACTATGATTTTCCGTAGGGGGGGTAAACTTAGCAAATAAATAAGGAGTTATATGAAATATTTAGTTATAATAAGTTTTTTTCTTACTGTAGGTTGTGCATCTACAAATACCGGTTCCCGATCGGTTGCAAATGTAGACGAAAATACTATTTCACCTGCCGAATATGTTGAGGTAGTCAGAAATTTTGCTGTTATCGAATCAGACCGTGAGAACGTCACCTACAGAGTCGGCAAAATGCCACTGAAAGTTTTAGCATCAGAACGTAATAGCTATGAACATGACGCCATCTCACCTGCAGCGCTTCAGTTTTGTAGGTTAATGGGTCATTCTGGTATTGGAAAGTCGTACATTAATTCTTACAGTGTCACCTCATCTGAAGTAGGGGCACCTGTAGTTGATTTATACAAGGGCATCGATAATATTAAAATCTTCAAATCCAAGATCACAAAAGATTTAACAATAGCAAACGGCTTGGAGAATTTGTTTAAGAGGCATCGAATCCAAGGTTGGCGTGACTCCGGCGCAACTTATGTATTCGACTACATTACCTGTAAATAAACCTCTTGTTTTCGATATGAAGCCTGTCTCGAAAGCGCAGGCTTTGTGTTGAACATTTTATCAAATCGTTAATTTTTTGAAAGAGCATAGCCAGATCTGTTGGTTCGAAAGGTATCACTTTGTCAGCTTTCTAAATGTGGAATCGTGCTTTTTCATAATTTTTTCAGCAGAGGCGCGAATATTTTTCGTGGAAATTTGAGATTTACCCACTGGTTCGATAATAAGACGTGTATAGCGATAGACTAAGTTATTGAAATTAATAGATAAAGCGTTCAAGATGTAGGTCTATGAAAATGACTTTGTTTATCAAATTATGTGTCATGTTAGTTTTGTCTTCAGTTTCAGCCAAAAGCCTTAACTTTGAAACTTACAAACAAAAGCCCAAATTAGTGGTGGTTGTAGTGATCGACCAATTCCGTTCTGACTTTCTAACTCGCTATCAAAAAGATTTTATGCCGGCATCATCTCTGGGTTTTAATCATATGATGAGCACGGGTGCCTATTTCGCGCAAAGCACTTACGGGATTCTACAAGCGATGACGTGTCCGGGGCATGCCATGATTTTATCAGGAGCGTATCCGGCGCAAACGAGCATTCAAATTAATGAATGGTATGACATTAAAAATAAAAAACGTGCGTACTGTGCTGATGATGAAGAGTTTGGTTTTTCTCCGCGCAGATTAAAAACCACTACATATGGTGATGAAGTAAAAAATATTTATCCTGATAGCAAAGTTTTTACTGTTTCGTTAAAAGATCGTTCAGCGATTTTTCTTGGTGGGCACAGAGCAGACATGGCTTTGTGGTATGAAGATAAACCGAATGCGTGGAGCACAACTAAATATTATAACGGTGGTAAAACTCCTGCTTGGTTAGATAAAATCAATGCCAAACAAAAGACACACGGAGATTTAGAAGCGAAAAATATTGAAGCCGCCATTCGTGGAACGGAAGCAACGATGGAAATCGCAATCACGGCTTTAACTGAAGAAAAGCTTGGACAACGAAACACCAACGGCCCAGATATTTTAGGTGTCAGTATGTCTAATCACGATATTCTGGGGCATAAAGAAGGGCCTGATTCTGCGAATTTAAAAAAGCTGACTTTATTAGAAGATAAAATGCTCGCTAAATTATTTAAGGCATTAAAAGAAAAAAATCTTTTAGATAAAACTGTTGTCGTATTAACAGCCGATCATGGTATTCCGCCAGCTCCTGAATTATTACGAGGCAAGATCGCAACAGGTGAACTTGATTTTTTAAGTGCGATTAAACAAGCAAATGAAAAATTAACTAAAGAATTAGGTTCAAGCGGCAAAGACGGTTGGATTGAAGGTGTTTTTGCGTCTCATGTTTATTTAAACCGCACTCGATTGGTCGAGAAAAATATTGATCCGGCGAAAGCACAAGATATCGCGAAAGAAGTTTTCGAGCAGCTTCCGGGAATTTATAAAGTAATCACCCGCGAACAAGTTTTAAAATCACAAATTCCTTATTTTGATTTACGTTTTCCCGTTGAAAATAGTTTTGTGGCTGATGTAGCCGGGGATTTAATGTTAATTCCTGAACCATTCTTTGCGCAAAAAACTGGGGCTACAGTTAATCACATGACCAACTGGAGTTATGATAATTCAGTGCCGGTAATCATGTGGGGGCCAAAATGGTTTTCTGCGGGAGTTTACGCCGGTTCTAAAATCGTAGATATTGCGCCGACGTTATCATTTATTTCAGGAGTATTGCCGCCAGCCAAAGCTAGCGGTCGCGTGCTTGATGAAGCTTTTAGATCAGACAAAAAATAGTAGCGATGATCGCTGGCATGGCTTGAACAAAGAAAATCTTTTTTGCAACAGTAGCTGCGCCGTATGCGCCGGCTACGATCACACAGCCTAAGAAAAATAATCTTAATTGCTGAGCGATTTCTGGTTGTGGGTGAAAAAATGCCCACAATAATCCTGCTGCTAAAAAGCCGTTATAAAGACCTTGGTTGGCAGCCAGACCTTTTGATGCTTGAGCGAATTCTGGCGTTAAGCGGAAGGTTTTAAGACCTAATGGCTTAGTCCACATAAACATTTCAAGAACTAGAAAATAAATGTGCAAAGAGGCGATTAGTAATACTAGGGCTTGAATAAGTGTGTTTATAACTCCGCCTCTGTATGCATTTCTGTTTGTGCTTGTTCATCTTCAGCAAATTCAGCATGCGCCATCGTAAATTCGCCGAAACCTAAAGCTGCTAAAGTCATTTGTGATTGAGTTAATGAACCTAAAAGATTTGGATACTTGCTCATTTGTGCTGAAGCAATCCAAAGGTTTTTCACTTTATGTAAAGTGCCGTTCGCGTTCAATTTTAATTCGCCACCTGATAACGGTGGGCTCATGAAAATTCTTTCAGCCTTAACTGCTTCGCTCATTTCAGGAAAAGCACGCTTAATCTGGCGTTTCATTTTCTTTAACACTTCACCGATGTTTTCAGTTTCTTCAGCTGTTGAATAATCAATAAAGCTTAACCATTGCGAAACTTGCTGAGCTTTTTGTGTCGGTGACACATCAGCAGCAACTGCCGGTAAAAAACGGCCGATACATGGGCCAATGCCATCATCAGTTGTTCCATCAAGAACGAATAAATTAGTTTTATCGACTGTTAAATCCTGGTGAAATAAATCTAAACATAAAGCCATCCAATAGGTGTCTTTTTTAAGTTTAGCTTTTGCACGAATATTTAAAACTTCGTCAGGCACAATTAAAGCTAGATCGCGAACTGGTCCGGCAAAGATAAAATTATTAGCGTAATAAGTTTTAGATCCATTCACAATCACGTGAGTTAAATGCGGATCTGCTTTCGAGCCTTCTTCTTGTTCTTCGAAACCAAATTTAGTCACGTGTGAACGAAGTAGTGTTTCACCCTGGTATTTAGCTTTTAGTAAATCCATAATTTGGTGAATCGGTAACGTTAATTCTAATTCTTTAGGATTTAAAAAATACGAAAACTGATCATAGAAGGCCGGAGACTTATCGCCAAAACCAACAAACGCTTTAAAACCAGAAGCATCGTAAGTTTCTGGGTGGTTTTCAATTTCAGATTTAATTAATTTCATACCTAAAAGATTTTCTAAGTTTTGCACCGCTTTAATTGAAAGTTCTGTTGCTGGTAAAAAACGTAAACCTGAATCAAGGATGTTTCCGCTAAGGTGTGCTTGGCGATTTGACCCGCCGGTGAAAGCTTCGGCTTCGATCAACAACACGTTTTGTGTTTCTTGAGATAACTGAGTTGCAATTGTTTGGCCGGTTAAGCCGCTTCCAATGATGATATAATCGTAGATGTGCATACTACTACGATCAAAAAAGTTTCGATTTGATGCAACTAAAAAGCGGTATACGGTGATTTCTTTTTTTATCTAACGCAATTGATCACAAGCTTTAAAGCCCAGCGGGTTGGGGCTTTCAGGTACTCGTGCTGATCAAGAATGCAGGCCACTTTTGGGGAGCAGCGGTAGTAGAAATAAATAAATTTTCTGCCTAAAAATGACTGTTTTAGAACAGAATCACGGTAATTGCGTAGGATCATAACATCAGTGTGAGTAGGAGACTGGTACGCTGAGCTTGCAATAAAGCAGCGCGAAGATTTTCCGACCGCTGCTAAAAAGATTTTTACGCGTTCTGGATGACGGGCGTTTTTACTAAATTCTTGGGCTTGTTTTACAATGTCGTTGTAAATCGGAGTTACCGGTGCAAATTTCGCTAATTGGGCTGCGCATTTGGCCTGGCGGTCGCCGTATTGTGGACTGGTATCGTAAATACGAATTAAATCCCAGTAAGCTCCGGCCAAGATCGACATTTCAGAGGTTCGTGATGATTCTTTGAAAACTTCGGGAGTTAAATTTCCGGGGGGTACATTAAAAACTAATTCTAACGTGCGAACGTATTTTTCATAATTAATGGCAGCTTCGCCGTATTGTTTAACTTGCATAGCGCGGTGACCACGTTGAATAAATGCCATACGCATATCCCACATTTTGGATTTGCGATCCAGTTCGGCTTTTTCAATCAGCGAAAGTTTTGAATTTGGATTGCGCTTGTTATCACTCACATCTTAATTATTTTACAATAGGCTCATGGGGTCAACATCGATCAGGACCTTCACTTGGCTAGGAATCCATTTTTCATCTGAAATAATTTGGCGCGCAAGTTGGTTTAATTCGACGGCTTTAGACCCTTTTAAAATCAAATGATATCTGTATTGGTTCTTTATTCGCGCTAGCGGTGAAGCAGCTGGACCAAGGACTTCGATTTGTGAATAAAACTGGGGATATTTTTCTTTCAGTGCTTGCGCCCGCGCTAAAATATATTTTGCTGTCGTTTGTGATTTTTCTTGATCCATAGACTGAATTCGAAAAGACAACATTTTTTGATAAGGAGGATAATTTAACGGTGAACGATTTAAAAGTTCATGTTCAGCAAACCCGACGTAATCATGTTTTTGTGCGAACATTAATGATTCATGCTCGGTATTGTAAGCCTGAATAACTACAGACCCCGGCGACTCATCTCCGGTGACGTGACGACCAGCACGGCCTGACATCTGCGTGATTAACTGAAAACTTTTTTCACTCGATCTAAAATCAGGAAGATTAAATCCCACATCAGCTAACAGCAAACCCACAAGTTTTAACTTTGGAAAATCTAAGCCCTTGGCGATCATTTGCGTGCCGATCAAAATATCGATTTCACCGTTTTCCATGTTGTTGATGAGCTCTTCCATCTCAACACGGTTAGTGATTTCGTCGCGATCAGCGCGGGCAATCACTTTATCTGGAAATAGCGTTTTTAAATCTTCTTCCACGCGTTCAGTGCCAAGCCCAAGAGGAGATAATTCACCCTCAGCGCAGTCAGGACACTTCACTTCAAAATTTTGATGATAATCGCAGTAATGACAAACTAAGTGATGGCGCGCATGTAATGTTAAACTGATATCGCAATTCGGACAGTCTGCGGTATAACCACACTTTTGACAGAACACAACTTGGGCCATACCACGACGATTCAACAGCAAAGCCACTTGTTCTTTGTTAGCTAAAGAAATTTTAATTTTTTCAAAAAGTTCTTTAGATAACCAAAACGGCGTCATAATCGAACGATCCATGTTTTCTTTTTCTAAACGCATATCCGCAATAGTAATGCCTGGTAGCGGACGATCTTCAACGCGAGATACTAGTGAATGCAATTGATATTTATTTTCGATGGCGTTCTTCCAAGATTCTAGACTTGGTGTAGCCGAACCCAGGATCACCGCGCAGGCATTGTGTTTTGCCAGCATAATTGCGCAATCGCGGCCATTGTATTTTAATTTTTCATCTTGTTTAAAGCTGGTTTCATGTTCTTCATCGACAACAATTAAACCAATATTTTCGACCGGACAAAAAAGCGCAGAGCGTGCGCCGATCAGAATACTTTTTTCACCATGAATGATTTCCCACCACTGGTTGGTGCGTTCTCGATCAGTTAATTGTGAATGAAGTACGGCAACTTGATCACCAAAACGTTCAACAAAACGATTCACTAATTGCGGTGTTAAAGAAATTTCTGGCAATAGAAATAAACCTTTTTGTTTTTTTTCTAAACACTGTTCAAAAAGTCGCAAGTAAATTTCAGTTTTTCCAGATCCAGTAACTCCGTGAACCAGATGCGTGCGAAAGCCGTTATTAAGACTAATGCCATCAACACACTTTTTTTGTTCAGGTGTTAATTCTGGTTTTGGTTTTGGCGCAAGATTTGGGATCACCGGCGGGCGTTTCGAAGCGCGTGCTTTAGTTTGTTTTCCGAGTGGAGGAAAAGCTAACTGAATTACTTGCCCGATAGGATGAATATAATAATCAGCCACCCATTCAAGCCAGGTTAAATAAGGATCTTTAAGCTTAATCGAGTCTTCATCAATAGAAACTACGGCTTTAAGTTTAATTTCTTTGCCGAATTCTTTATTGATGTCTTCCTGGGTTGTTGTAAATGCGGATAATACAAAGCCTTTTATTTTTCTGTTTCCGAGAGTGACATTAACAATATCACCGCGCGAAACAGTAAACTCAGGGTTTTGCAAATAGGTTAAAGGATCTAGTAAAGGCGCATCGACTGCGACTTTAACTACATTCATCGAAACCTCTTGTAAAAGTCTTCGACGACTTGGGCAATGCCACTAGATTCGTTGAAAGCTAGTTCTGTCGGCAGTTCAAAATTTTGTGGATAAAACTGTGCAAGAGTGGCTGCATTTTTTATCGAAAAGTTTTTAACTTTGATGGTTGCTGTGGCTCCGGCCCATTTGATGGTTTGAGTTTTCGCAATCCAAAAATCATCAGTCACTTTTACATAATCAGAAAGATTAATTTCTGTTCCAGAAGGCATTCTAATTTTGCGAATCAAAAAATCATCCTGATCGATCCAGATTTGCGGGCTTTTGTTATCGTCCTGTGAAGGTTCGCCGATCGCGATACAGATACGGCCTTCGGCTTTTGATAGTCTGGTTTTTTCACTGATGCCTAAATCACGAATGTATTGCATGAAAGAATCACTGGATCTG
Source organism: Bdellovibrio sp. (assembly GCA_036676395.1). Taxonomy (GTDB): domain Bacteria; phylum Bdellovibrionota; class Bdellovibrionia; order Bdellovibrionales; family Bdellovibrionaceae; genus Pseudobdellovibrio. The sequence goes on along the minus strand of JAKFCY010000003.1, from coordinate 241,196 downwards.
ATAAACATTAGACGTTGATAGAAATCATTTCCAACGGCTGTTTGGGATTTTGTTTTTCCAAGCACTTGGGTTTTGTGTTTCGAATTAAACAATGAATTTACTTTTATATTTTCTTTATAAGGCTCTAAACCATTTGCTGAAACTTTTAAATTGCGATCGCCTTCGATTTGCCAGTTTTCCTGAGTTTTTAAAGTGTCTTTACCGATCTTAAAAGTGACTTCCTGATCAATAGAAATAGAGGTGCGGCCTGTTTTGCCTACACTTTTTTTGACGACGAAATCCAAAGGCAGAACGTAAGTCCAGCCCGTTGAAGCAGATAATAAAGAAAAAACAAATAATGTTGTGACCAAAGTCAGGCGTACAGCTGATTTCATACGAAAAATATATCATAATGAGACGAGAAGTTTAGTCAGAATAAGATAAGTAACGATCCGTGTTACGTTATCTGCTATAATGGAGTGAGATGAGCTTGGCGTCTATAATTCAAATTTTATTGTTAGCATTCTCGGTATTGGTGTTCTCATGCACACCAAAAGGTGAAGGTATTTTAAACAATAAAAGTTCGTTTGCAGAAACGATCGACAATGCCACCAAACAAGCTCCGTTTGCTTACGATATTGCCGCAGATACAATCTCTTACAATTCATGCGTAAATTTTGTTGCCGATGCTTCATCAACAAATAATCCGGTTCCGGGTTTAATTATTGGCGTGAATGAAGGTTTTGTAACGAACAATGGTAATGGTGCTGTTAAGGGCGGATTAAAATTACGCACTCAGTTTTTACAGCACATTGGCCGTTATATTAAACCGCAAGCGCCTTCATCAACAATAACTCCTGAACAAGTGCAAAGAGTGTTGCAAAACTCTACAGCTAATGCCGCTGCTTTTATGCAATTTTCAATCAGAAAAAAAACTGATTTAACTTTGAATATTGATCTGATTTCTCCGGGTGCAAATAATAATTTAAATACTTTAGTGCCGCAACCCAACCGTGATGCGATTGTTTTTCTGAAAGACCTAACCGGTGGATTTGTTGGCCACATGTTAACAAAAGATGTTAAGTATACGGCTTCTGGTACGGTGTTATCAGAAGGCCCACGCACATATAATTTATCAGATACTCCTGATCCAGTGCCGATTCAGGCTTCGTTTGGTATTAATCAAACAGCCGATGAAACTTTGCCGCCGTCAACTGATACAACAACTAATAATCCAGAAATTAAATTTGGCGTAGGTGAATATTATTCAGACATTGTTCGTAAAAAATTTAATTCGACGACAAATGACCGTGTTATTTTAACTGCTGTTTTCGGCGGTAAAGCCTTGGATGCAGGTTTTGGATCGCAAGGTTCAACAGAAGAATCGATCAGTCAAATTCGTCGCCAGACGACCGATGTATCGAAGGCTTTTGGCCGCGGGTATGGTTTAAAATTTACTCCGAAAGTAAGCAATGTTGCCGGTTGGGTAAGTAATGTTTTATCAGGAACTGCAGTAACAGAATTTGATTTGGCCACCGGAACAACAGTGCAAGGTGCGCAGTGGACTTGTGAAAATTTTGTAATCGTTTTGCCTGCTCATTATGACAATAAAAAATTGACTGAACCTACGTGCAGCCCATTAGTTTCAACAGATATGACCGAAGCTCGTCAGTTGGCAGTTAAAAAAATTCGTCGCCAACATTCTGCACGTGATTGGAATATTGGATTATTTATTCCTAAAGATCAGGCGCTCGGTGTGACCGTGGCAGATCGTATCGCGAATCGTTTAAATTACCAGATTTGCGTGGCGCCTCGTAAAAGCAGTTGTTATTTACCTACGACACAAATTTTTAGTTCGTCAGAAAATGCAAGCGCAGATGCAGGAATTCAGTATGACACAAGCAAAGAGTGTTATTTAACAGCATTCAATCTTATGGGTGCTAATTATACCAACGCAGTGACACCGGATGCTAAGCGCCTTCTAGGCCGCTGCGCCAATTATTTAAGTGTGTGTACGCGTTCAAGCACGAATTTCTAGATTTTTTAAAATTTCACGTTTAGTCTAATTCTCATGAAATACTTATTCATTTTATTAGTGTCATGTTCGGCTTGGTCACAAACATTTGAAAATTTGGGATCAGTCTCAACCTCTTTAGGTGGTGCTGGCGTTGGCGCAATTAATTTAGTTGATGGGGCATTTAATAATCCGGCGACATTTGCACTCTTTGAAAATCGCGCAATGGATTTAAGTTTTGCAAAAAAAGCATTTCGTGCTTCGCTGGCAGATAACGGCGCGGAGGCCTTGTTTCCGGCCTTATTAGGTTACACTCAAACTGATCTTGAAGGTTTAAGAACAAAAGCTTTCTATTTTGGCTTAGCCTATCCATTCAGCGCAAAATTATCTTTTGGCGCAAACCTGGCTTTTCAAGAAACTCAATTGCCTGGAACTGACGATAAATACAGACAAAACTTAGCTGATGTAGGGGTAATCTTTCGCCCAAACACTTGGTTTTCAGTAGGGGCCGTGATTAAAAACCAACCGCTAAATGATACCGATTTACCGAACACGATGGATGATCGGCCGACTCAAGCTTTGGGTTTTGAGTCTAAATATGATGATTTAGTGAATCTTCGCGGTGAAATCGAGGCTGGTAAAAATGCAGTTTCTGAGCAAAAAATGATAGTTAAGGGCGGCCTAGAAATTATACTAAACGAGTGGACTCAGCTGCGTTTGGGCTACCAAAATAACAATATTATCTCTCAGAACTATTTTACGGCAGGTTTAGGCTTTGGAGGCCCGCAATTTGGGCTTCATTATGCTTACGTAAAAGAGTCTGCATTTGAAAAAGAAGTTCATCACTCAATTGACTTAGCAGTTCCGTTTTGATAATCCTATTTCTCTAAATTTGCTTATTTAATTAACAAGGTAGGATTACATGGCTTCTAAAACAAAAAAACTTGAGTTCATCCGTGAACGTAAAAAATCGTCTGCTGGCAAAAAAAGAAAAGCTAGCATCAAGACAAAAGGTTCTACTAAAGCTAAAAAAGAATTATTCGGCGATTAATTTCTCCGAAGTTCTTTCTAGAACTTTTCGTTATCTAAAATAAAAAAAGCCGAATATTTAATTCGGCTTTTTTTGTTTGTGCTGTTTGTGTTTAATTATCTGAACGATTGTTTTCGGCGAAGTGTTGCAGGCATTTGTTCAACGTCACCTTTTAATGTCCAAATTTGAGGAATCTCAACCCAACCTTGTTGGCCCGGATAGAATCTCCATTTTTTAAGAGCTCCCAAAGTTTTACCATCTAAATTTTTATAACCAGTTGATGTTAACAAGCGAAAACTTGTTAAGCCGCCTTCTTTAGTTACATAAGCTTGAAAGATCACACGGCCTTGTTGGCGGTTTAAACGTTCTTCCATCGAATAACTTGGTTTTGGGTTTCCCGGAATTTGGCGAAGTTGGTCAATCGAACGAACGCCAGTTGGGGCTCCTGCTGCGGCTTTTGCGTCTGCATTGGTGCCACTTGATCCACGGCCTGCGCCTGTATCGCCTGTGCCACGAGCGCGCGAAGCGGCTGCTATTGCTTCAGCTTTTTCGCGAGCTGCACGTTCTGCCAGAGCTGCATTTTCAGACGCTTTTAAACGAGCCACCGCTGCCGCATTTTTCGTGCGTGTTGCCATAAGATCGTCATTCATTACGCGGGCATCAGCTGCGATTTTATCTTCTAAGGCTTTTAAGGATTGATCTTGTTGATCACCGATTAATCGAGCTTCATTATCCATACGTGCTTTTTCAGCGCGAATCGATGCTTCGTTGGCATGATCGATATTTTTAAATTCATTTTCGAATTCATCGTCACCTAGATTGCCAGTTTGTTCTGCGGCAACGCCATCAAAATCTAATTTTGGTGCTGGAATATCTTCTAACGTTTCTGGAACCCCGGCGCGCGATGGAGCATAAGTCGCAGCCTTTGCTAAGCCACCAGAAGTTTTAGTTTTAACTGTCGCGATTTTTGCTTTAGAGACTTTAGAAGTTTTCGCAGGGCCTTTAACAATCACATCGTCTTTCGCATTTAATGGAGCTGACGGTGACGGTGAATGTGCGGTTTTTCCACCACGAGTTGGTTTTACTTTTTCGCCTTTAGCGATTTTTGGCTGGATTGGTTTTACAGGTATTGGTGGCAATGTTTGAATGGCTTCGAATTCGACAACAATGGGTTCTGATTTTAGTTTTTCCATGACCGGAACAGTCACGAATAATGCGCCAATCGCTAAGGCCATATGGATGATAACAGACACTCCAAAGTATTTTGAAGAATCTTGATTGCGATAACTTGAATCATCGAAATAATAATCGTAAGTCCCTGACATAAATCACCCCTGCGAAAGTAAAATATTTGCTTTCAGCAAAATAAAAGAATTCAAACAGGTTGATTCAAGTCTTGCGCCAGTTTTAAACCAATGGATTCGGCTTGAACTGGCACTTCGAGAAGTTTTTACAGGGGTGTGTTACCTTTTGTCAGCGTAGGCGTTTACTCGCCGTCTTGAGCGTCGAGTAAACCTTCGGGCATGATTTGTTTACGTAAACAATCGGCCAAATACTGGTGATCAGGGTGACCCACGATTTCCATCGCTTCGGCGATGGGTTTTGGATCTGGATTTAACATTTTGATTTTTTTCACATCTAAAATGCGACCTAAAGTGTATTCAAGTTCAGCTTTAGAATGTTGACCCTGGGCTACAGCATTCATGATGGTTTCAATCGCTACCGGAGGAGATTCTGGTTCATTACAGTAAAGCAATAAATCAGCGCCGGCTTGTAATGAACGAACCGGAATAAAACCTTTATCGTAATGTTTAGCCATGGCTTTCATGTCTAAATCATCAGTGATCACTAAGCCTTTATATTTTAATTCATCACGTAACATTTTTTTAAGAAAGAATTCTGATAAAGTGACAGGCCAATCTTTATCAACTGATTTAAATAAAATATGCCCAGTCATCACCATGTCAACACGGCTGCGTAAGGCTTTTTTAAACGGGACTAATTCTACTTCATGTAGGCGTTTTAAATCTGCTTCTTCAACTGGTAATTCTTCGTGTGAATCAATCACCGTGTGACCGTGACCTGGAAAATGTTTTGCACAAGATAAAATGCCAGACTTAATGTAACCACGAACTAATGCAGAGGCCATTTTTTCAACTTGGTGTGGATCTGTACTGACTGCACGATCACCAATGACTGTGTTTAATGGATTAGTAAATACATCTACGCAAGGTGCGAAGTCTAAATTAATACCCACAGCCATCATCTCTAATCCCATGCGGTGAGCGAAATGAAAAGCTATTGTAGGAGCATCTAAATCACCAACTGTTTTAAGTGGTGGCCATTGTGTGAAAGGTGCTTTTAAACGATGAACACGTCCGCCTTCCATATCGATGCCGATAAACAAAGGAGCTTTTGAAGCCATTTTGTGACGTAGTGATTGAATCTCTGCGCAAAGATCGCGAATTTGTTCAGGCGTAGAAAGATTGCGGGCAAATAACACAACACCCGAAATATTATTTTCAACGATAAATCTTTTTTCAGATTCAGTTAGAGTTAGTCCAGAAACGCCAATCAACATGTGTTGGCCGATAAGTTCATTTAATTTCATTGTGTCGCCTTAGTTGTTTAAAACGTTAGTTTTACCTTTAGGTATGTTACCAAAAACTTTTTCTAAAGTACCAGCAGAAACTTTAACTCCTTGCACGGCTTCTTCAGAATTTTTCATTAATTCTGTTTCTATACCTGTTGCAGGTGTTAACGCAGAAATGTTTTGGCCTTGGTTTGTGATGTAGTTTTCGTATTCCATACCAGCAAACGTATTGTTGGCCTTTAATAGCTGCATGATTCCACGCGAGACCATCTTTTTTTCGATGCTTGAAGTTCCTTTTGTTACATCACCAAGTTCTTCGGCCACTGCCGTAAATTCAAATTTAGTTCCTGTTTTTAGGCCTTCTTTACTTTTAAGCATCATGTAATAAAGCGAACTGGATAAGAATGTTCCTTTTGGAACTTTTTTTGAGATTTTAGCTTTTTCACCGTTATCTAAAACTAAACCCGACATCGTATCGCCTTTGAAGGTCATGTCGATCGTTTTGCTTTTGCTGCCATCAATAGCCATATAAGAGTAACTAACCGGGGTAAAGTCAGTGGTTGAAACGGCATTAAGTGATTCGGTCATGTTAAAGCCGTTTTTGCCTAAACGTAAAAATGTTGTAGTTTTAAATTGTTTAGTTTTGGCATCCATTTCATTACGTAAAATGAAAAAGCCCACATGTTTTTTAAACTGGGTCACTTTATAATAACCTTCGAATAAAACCTCGGCCTGTGAAAAATTTAAAAATGCAATTTGAACCAAAATAACTAAAAGCGCGCGAATAAACATAAAGCAGGAACCTTTCTTCTAATAAAAACGTCTCTCTAATCTAAATGATTGTCTCACTGTTGACATCATCTCGCTATCAACCTGACTACAACATTATGACCTAGGTCTGGACTGGACGCGATAGAGAAAACCAGCTACGCTTTTAGTTCATGAATCAAGGGCAGAAAACACATAAAAAACGATTCGTATTAACCATGCGAAATGAAAAAGGCCAAGTCGGCATTTTTGTGGCTTTGATTTTTCAAGTCGTCTTTGTGTTTTTTGCGATGCTGGTGAATGTGGGTTTGGTAGTTCACCATAAAATTAATTTACAGCAATCGACAGACTTGGCTGCTTATTACGGGGCGATGAAACAAGCTGAAATCATGAATGTGATGGCGCATGTGAATTTTCAGATTCGTCAGGCGTGGAAGCTAATGACTTGGCGTTATCGTGTGCTTGGAACATTTGGGTTAGAACATAATAACCGGGCAGCAGGTGGTGCATCCCCCATAGAAATTCAGTTTCCGGCGAAGTGGCCTGGACCTAGTTATCTTCCGCGATATAATTCAGCTTCGCGAACATTTGCTTGCAATGGAGCCGGGCCAAAATCCGATGGTGTAACTATCACTGACGTACCTTTTATGTGTTTGGGCCATATCGGCTTTGGGGATTGGATTTCAGCACCTAACGATCGAGAAACTTTTTGCAAAGTTGAATGTAATGCTATTGAACAAATGAGAGCTTTTTCGATCAGTAAAATTCCGGGTGTAGGTACTAGTTCAATTTTTGGAAACTCAATGGGTGCATCGGTGAATGCAGCCATCGGCAAGGCTAATGACATTGTTCATAAAACTTGTAATTCATTAGGTCCGATTACAACGCAAATGCTGGCTTTGTATTACGGTAATTATATTAAAGATACGCAAAATCGTCGTAACTTCATCTACATGTTAACAAAAAATCTTGGGCAGCCTGAAAATAAAATGTTAGATATTGAAGGTAAAAGCATTTTAACTGGGGTACAAAATACTCTGCAAAATAATCTTACAGAAGCTAATTTAACTTCAATGACAGGAAATTCGATTTCTACACTGAACGGTGTTAAAAGTTTAGGTGGAGGCAGTAGCTTTGCCGAAGCAATGATGAAAGAAATTAATTTTCAACGGTTACTTTTCTTTATGATTGATTGCGAAGTTATAAGTGGCAATTCAGATATCGGCTTAAAATCACTTTATCAAGGTGCTGCTGGTGACATAGACGCAAGAATTTTAAGTCAATTGAACGGCATTATGGATACTGCTGGCGTAGCTGCAATTCAAAATCTTTTTAATCAAAACTCGGATGCATCAAATATTCTAGGTTATGAAAAAAATCCGTGGATCCAGGTTTATTACGGAGTTAAAGCAACAAGTGAACCGAAGATTCCGTTTTTACCATTGGCGAAAATTAAGCTGAGTGCGGTGTCATTTGCAAAACCTTTCGGAGGAACCATCGGCCCCTGGTATTTTAAAACCTGGGATTCAGGAACTGATGATAACAAAGGTCGTGCTGACTGGGAAAATCGCACGGATTTTAATTTACCACGCCGAAATTTATCAGGCCTTACCGCAACGCCTACTTTAAAAGATGCCCGCGAATTTATTTTTAATTATTCGACTCATGTTGGAGACACTTATTCAAATGATGCTCCCAATCGCGATCCAGCAAATAAAGGCGGTTTAGCCAATACTAAAATTGTCGGGCTATATCATACTTTGCTAGCTAATAAATATGGTCGCCAAGATTCACCTTCTTCGAGTAACAAGACTAGAGAAACAACAGAAGGCACATATCAGAAACCGCAGCGATGGCCAATGTATAGAGAATGGTATCACCTTTCTAGTGATGTCACTGATCCAGCTTACGATCCATTGGCTGTTGATCGTACTAATACCACTGCTCCAAAAAATAGTTATATGCGGGATATTGAACTGACTGTCGTGTCACCTAATCAATTTGATGCTACTTACTATTCGATTGAACCTGATTTTTTGACAAATTATTCTTCTAAGTTAACTGTTCCTGTAATTCAAAATATGGCGAGCAATGCAGGTATGTCGACGCCTCCAATATTTCCGGTCGATTTTGGAAATCGCCGAGCTACTGATTTTGCTGGTATACCAGCAAGATTTAGCGTGCGACATCAAATGCAAGTGACCCATGATCTTTTCAAAAATGCTGCAAATGATATCGTTAGTTTGTTCGGCAACGGCGACAGTGCGGTAAAATTTGGACTTGATGTCTTGGCCACCAAACCATCTTCATTATTAACTGGTTGGACATTTTTAAACTTATCAAGTGTGGGTTATGGCGCATTTCCTGCGCCAGATGCAGGTGGTGGAAAATACAGTATGCTATTTGGCACATGCGATGGTGATACTGCACTAAATCCCTGGACAGATAATTTTCAAGCTCCCTACGAGATCGACGGGGCACTTCCTCCGGTGCCTGGAAACTGTGTGACTGGTGGTCGTACGGGTTATTCAGTGAAGCTTATTTCAAGCGAACTTTTACGCCCTGGTAAAATCTTTAATAATCTAGGCGGCGAAGGCACAACCGGCCAGATTAAAAATCCGGTGCCTGAAGATTTTCTACAATTCTAAAAGTTATTTTTTAAATTTTCTCAAAATAAGACACTCAAGTCTGCCACGATTAAGGTTTGAAAACTGTTCACAACAAATTCAAGTTTCTAGACTTTTGTACCGATATTAAGATCAGTCAGGGGGAACTGTGACTAAAAATCATATTCTTATAAAGAGTATCGCGCTTGGTGTATTACTAATGTTATCACCTACAGCGAAAGCTGCAGGCGGGGTAGACCAAGTATTAGTGGCGTATTTTAAAAAGCTTCATGTGGGAGCTTCGCCGAAGTGTTCCGTTGACGATATGACTAAAACTCGTATCCTTTCTGAAATTGAACCTAAATGTTTAATTCGAACGGTTCAACCCGAGGGCTCATACATTAGCGGAGTCAAATCTGGGTGTAGTGAAGCTTCAGTAAAAACTGCGGTTGATACCCAAGTAAATGCACTTTGTGAAAACACTGCATTTAAAGCTGATCAAGCTGCAGTAAAACAACAGCAAGCAACAGCAGAAGCAGCAAGACAAGCAGAAGCAAAAAAAGCTGCTGGCGGTGGTGGTGGTAGTGGTGGGGCAGGCCAAGCATTAAAGCAGGCGTCGCAAGGCTTAAAACTTTTTAATGATATTAGCTCAAGAGATTTTAAACGAAATAAAACTAAAGCAGAAGCTGAAGAAAAAGCAGCGCAAGAAAAAGCCACTAAAGAAAGTTCAGAATCAGCAACAGCTTCGACTACGAGTCCTGATCTAAAAACCGCTGCAAATTCTAGTGGAAATAATAGTAGTAGCAAGGACGATTGGGGTCCTGCGAAAACCCCTGTAACTACTGATACTCCTGTAGTTGCTGGCGATGGAAAAGCCCCTGCCGAACAGAAACTAGATACTACAGGTAATGGACAACCAGGCGATGCAGAGACTATAAAAGCTGGTGAACAACCTAAAATTGATCAAGCTAAAAAACAGCTGGCTGCTAAGAATCCTGAAGCGGGAGCTGCTGCTGAGGAAGCAGATAAACCTGCAAAACCTGAAGAAATAGATCCTGAATACGAAGCTCGTCATGCAAAATCAAAAGCTGAAGACGAAGCGCTAATGACAAAACTTCAAACTTTTAGAACTAGGCTTAATGCAGCTATTAAACAGATTGGCCCAGATGCCGTAGCAGATTGTACAAAAAATGAAGCTACAAGAGCTAAGAATTACGGAACGACGACAGACAATACAAAAATGGAAGGCGAGTGTACTGCCGGAACACCACAACAAGTTATTTCTTGTATTGATACCAATTTTGCACAAGTTGAAAAAGATGCACCTGAATTAAAAACAAACAAAGAATCGTGCTCTAACACCTCAGCACAAGCTGAAAAACTGTGTTCAATGGTTAGAAGTGAAAAAGCACAAAACGTACAAAAATTAATGTCAGTGGGGGCCACTGTATTATCAAAAATAACTGCTGCCTCTGACGCTTGCGGTACAACTTCTGATTTAAGTAAAGTTGCTCAGGGTGGTATGTTATTAGCTCAAGGTTCTTGTACAGCAATGAAATATCGTTGTGATTTCAGTTGTGCAGGAGCTAAGAAAAAAGTTGAATCTATGAAAACAAGCGTAGCTGCGGCATTAAAGTGTGGCGCCAGCAAAATTGAACCGGCAAAATTGACTGGTCAAAACGTTGATAGAGATCTTTCTGAGCTTGAAAAGCTTCTTAGCCAAGAATTAAATCCAGATAAATCAGTTCCGACGGCGATTGCTCAATGTATAAAACATAAAGCAGATATTGCTATAATGGGTCTTTCAGCCCTTGGATTTTTATCGGCCTTCCAGGATGCGCAAGCATGTAAAAAACAACTTGCTGCTGGTGGTGATGGCGGAGCGGGAAAATCAACTTCGGGATTAGCTGGTCCGAATATGACGACAGCTGAATACTGTAGTATGCCAAACAATGCAGCGAGCATTACTTGTAAATGTACTACTGATCCAAATGCAGATGGCTGCATGGGTTCGTTAGCTAAATCAGGTGTTAACATTGGTAAAATTGGTAATAACGGCGGAGCTTCTGCTTTTGCAAGTGCTGGTCAAAATGGATTAGGTTCGCTTAACTCTATGAGTAAAGATCCAACTACGGGTGAAGAGCTTCCTCCAGGAGCTAACTTAAGTGAAGCGGCTCGCGAAGCTTTAGGAATGGGTAGCGCTGTTGCTGATTCTGCCGGTGGCGGTGCTGCAGCGGGTATGGCTACAGGTTCAAATGCTGAAGCTGCAAAAAAAGGTAAACTAAAAGAAGACGAAAAACCAAAATTTGGATTTTTCTCAAGCCTTGGCAATATGCTGAGTGGTGGTAAAAAACCAGATCACGCTGCAAAAGCAACAATTCGTAAATATGAACAAGACCAGGCCATTAAGCGTAAGTTAGCGTCGGATCAAGTGCGCGCTGAAATTTCTACGGCATCTGGTAAATCAAACTTTGATAAAATTAGAAGTCGCTATCAGCAAAATGCTGCTAGCTTCGAGCAATAATAGGTATCGGGGGATACATGAAACGAAATTCAAGCTTAGCAAAAATTATTTTAGCGGCCCTTTTCTTTCAATCGCAATTTGCCTTTGCTGGCGAAAACTTTGGTCAACAGACCAATAACGAAGCAAATTCGGCAGCTGAACTTCAGCCGTTAGTTTGTAAAAAAGTTCCTTCACCTTACTGGAATGACAACATGGGTGGCGATCGCCCGTTAGTTGATGATCCAGCCTGTGTTGCGGAAAATAATAGACGTGCGAATGTTCGAAACCAAATGGCCGGTGTGCAAGCGCAAGCTGCTCGTTCTAGTACGGGCGATGGTACGCAATTAGTGGCACCAAAAGCTCCGACGTACAGTTGTGGAAGTCTTGATCCGCATTCATCAGCATTTCAATCGTGCCAAAGTTCTTACAACGCGGCCAATGCCCAATATCAAAAAGATTTATCTGTTTATAACCAAGCTAATTCGGCGCAGGGTACAGCTCAGAATGCAGCTGAATTAAAAGCTATCGAAGATCAAAAAAATAAAACAGCGACGGCAACTTTAGCTGAAATCAAAGAAAAAAATGACAAAGGCAAAAAGAGCTTCGATGTGACAGCAGCAATTACTATGGGGTTAGGTATAGCCGCAACAATTAAAGGTACAGCGTGTGCTTCTTCATGCCCGTACGGATGTTGTGCTGCTGCTCCAGCATTTTTTGCAACAGCTGCAGCGATGTTTTTACTAAACTCAAAAGCCAAAAAACAATCGGGTGAGCATGCTCAGTCGGCGGCAAATGCCTGTCAGTCGCTTAATCAATTATCATCGCAACCTTCGAATTGTGCTTCAACGTCAAATGGTGCAAACCAGCCCACGACGACAATTTCTTATGACCCAGTGACTGGTAAATGTTTACCTGAAGGTTCAGAAGAGTGTAAGCAGCAACCTGGTATTGGCGCAGCTCCACCGGCAGTGAAAGATGCTTTAAAAACAAGTGGTTTTGCATCGGGTAAAACTATTGCTGATCCATTTACGACTTTAGCAGATGGTAGTGTAAAATTAAAAAACGGAAAAATTTATAAAGATGGCGACTTTAAAGACGTGAACTCGTTGATTGCAGCCGGTCTTCCAGCGGGTGCAGCTAAAGGTGTGATGGATTCATTATCACAAAGTTCTGGTGGATTAGCTGGGCTTGGTACTGATTCAAAAACCGCGAAAAAAGAATATAAAGATAATCTTGGCGGATCTTTCGGTGGTGCGGATGGCACAACAACAGTTGTTGATGTTAACAATGGTCCAAATTCAGATAAAAAATATACTGATGATTTAGGAGCAGCTAAAGGTGACGGTAAAAAGTTTGATCAAGATCGTGCGCCATCGTCAGAAGGTCTAGCTAAAGAATTTAATGGCGAATTAATCGGTGTAGCCGGTGATGATATCTTCTTAATGATGAATCGTCGTTACAAACTTAAAAACGAGCAGGACTCGTTTATCGCGCACGAAGTAAAATAGTCCGATCTAGATTCTAGAAATTATTTTGTCAAATATGTTTAAGGTCGTCATAATTATGTTATGGCGACCTTAAAAGTTTTAGGCATCATGAGCGGCACAAGCCTTGATGGTGTTGATTTCGTAAAAATCAAAATTAATAAAACACGATTACAATGTGACTATCTGGGAATGGAATCATTTACCTTTCCGGCGATGTTAAAGAAAAAACTTTTGCGTGCTGCCCAGAATGAAATGAATGTGGCAGAGCTATCGCTGCTAAATCACGAGCTTGGGCGCTTCTACGCTGATTGCTTCAAGCAATTGCCTAAAGCCCTAAAGATGATCGATCTTATCGGCTTACATGGGCAGACGGTGTTTCATCAAGGTAAAGTGGCCACTTCGCAAATTGGTGAGCCAAGTTATTTAGCTTTAGCATCAGGTAAAAAAGTAGTTTCAAATTTTCGTTCAGCTGATATTGCTGCTGGCGGCGAAGGTGCTCCACTGGCTCCATTTTTTCATCAAACAGTTTTTGGCGATAAAAAAAGAACCGTAAGCCTGCATAACTTAGGTGGCATCAGCAATTTAAGTTTGATTGTAAAAGGTGAATTAAAATTAGGTTTTGATACGGGCCCTGCTAATATGTTGATTGATGAAGAAGTTCGTCGGTCGACACATTCTTCACAATTGTACGATAAAGAAGGAAAGCTTGCAGCGCGCGGTAAAGTAAATGTTCAGCTTTTAGTTGAAATGCTGAATCACCCTTATTTTACGATGAAGCCACCAAAGAGCTGTGGTCGTGAGCAATTTGGTAAAGAATTTTATTCGAAGTTTGAAAAATCTTTAGCGCAGTTATCATTAGAAGATCGCGTAGCAACTTTAACTGAATTTACCGTACAATCAATTGCAAAATCATACATTCAGTTTTGTCGTCCGCAGCCTCACGAAATTATATTCTGTGGCGGCGGCGCTAAAAATAAATTTTTAATTAAACGTATCGATGAAGAGCTAGAAAGTATTAAAGTCAGTACGGTCGAAGACCACGGCTGGCCAACCCAAAGTATCGAAGGTGCTGCCTTTGCTTTGCTTGCAGCTTGTTGTGTATGGAAGATTCCTGCAAATTTACCGAAAGCTACATCGGCTAAGAAAAAAGTTGTTCTAGGCCAAATCACCGAGCTTTGATTGCGGCAAAGCATTCAATTTTGTGAAATGCTTTTTATAGGCAGGATTCGAATCTTTTTGCGCGGCAATTTCAGCTTTGGCGTGTAGGTAATCTGTTAAATTACCTAATTCATACCAATCCATTTCAACTGGAAAGATTTGCACTTTATGTGTCGGTAATTTGTGAATAAGTACATCGTAAAAAATATTTAATTCTTTATCAGTTTCTATCATCGAAAAAACTTCCGGTGATAAAATCTGTAAACCGATAAAATGCCATGGTCTTGCGTTTGGTGTTGGTGCTTCTTTACCAATCGAGACAACTTTTTCGCTACCATGTGATTCTGTCCAAATGCCGCCAAATTTTTTTCCGGCTTCAGGATGGTTCATCACGATAAGAGTGGCCAATGCTTTTTCAGTTATATGTTTGTCTAAAGCTTTTTTTAAAAACTGAGAATCCGGCGTAAAAAAAACTTCATCAGCATTACCGGCTAAAATCGGATTTTGATTTCCTAAAATACTTTCGGCTTGTTTTAAGCCGCCACCGCTGCCTTTGATAAAAGCTGTTTCATCTGAAAATTTAATTGAATGACGTAAACGATCGTAACATTCATGAATTTTTTCAGGCAAGTAAAAGGTATTAACCACAAACTTATCCACAGGCAGTTCAATGATGTACGGTAATAAATAATACCCCATCGGAATACCAAATAAAGGAATCACCGGTTTTGGGTTTTCTAAGGTAGCTGGGCGAAGGCGTGCCCCAAGGCCAGCTGCAAATAATAAAACGTTAACTTTAGAGTCGCTCATAATTTTTATCAAAGGCTCCGGCATCAATTAAAACATCAAGTAGAATTTTGTATTCAGGAAAGTGAGTTAAAGAGCGCATTACACGTTTTAACGTACCATTTAAATATTTTGCGTAACGACGGTCATTGCGCGTATTCATAAAGCTAGCAAAGCTACCGCAGGCTTTAAAACAGCGTTGTACACTTTGTAACTCATAAATTACGTTAAACTGTTCTTTTGAAAGCTTACGGTCTTGTATAAACGGGGTGTTATCAAAGTAATAATTTAACATTTTATCTGCGTAATCATCATTGATATCAACATAAGAGTCTTTTAATAAACTGACTAAGTCATACTGAATTGGGCCTAAGCGCGCATCTTGAAAATCAATCACATAAACTTCATCAAGCTTTATCATTAGATTACGAGAATGGTAATCACGATGACAAATCACTTTGGGTTCGTTGTGCAAGCGTTCGGCGATATCCGTAAAAGCTTTTTGCAGATCAGCAGCTACTTTATCTTTCAGCTGAAATTTTAAAACACCTTCGATCAAATGTTCGCGGGCATAATTTAATTCCCACAAAAATTTTGCGGTATCAAACATGATCTCTTTTGCAATTGTCGGCTTTGGAGAAAGTGTCGCTGTTGTGTGAATTTTAATAATTTCATCTAAAGATTTTTTGTAGTAATCCCAAGAGTATTCTTGATTGGCTGACTCCCAAAACTTTCTTTCTAAAGTCAGATCACCTAAGTCTTCTAATAAAAGCAAACCCAGTTCTGCGCCAATTTTTTTGATTTTAGGAACATTTACGCCGCAGGATTCAAAATGGCGTAATACGCTGATAAAGGGGTATTTGTCTGGATCGAACGGCTCCCACGACATTAAGACGTAAGTGTCTTGTTCGTAAATGACGCGAAAATATTTACGGGCTGAAGCATCGCCCGCAAGTTGCTGAACTTTGTAGAGGGAATTTGTAAAATAGTCTTGTAAAAACTGATCGATTTGTGCGGTCATTCCTTAATGCTGGCATGATCCGCACGAGCGAGCAAATTAATTTTGTGTGCTCATATTGCTTGTTGAAAAGAACAGTAGTTCTAAAACGTCGGTACTAGTTTGTTGGGCAAACGGCAGACGATCAATATCAAATAAAATCGCATTCATGTCTGCTCTAAGTTCTTTTGAAACTTGTAAAGCGTCGATTTGTTTATCGCTCATTGCGCTTCCGATAATAAAAACTAGACCTTCTAATTTTAATGCACAAGCTGCATCAAGAAGTGCAAGCTCTTGGGTATTTAATTGTGTGATGTCTTCAACAAAAAATGTCGTTTTATCAAAGGTTTTGAATTCTTCAACCGAATGCATTTGACGGGCAATTTCACTAAAAGCCACGAATAAGTTCTGTTCAGCCATATCGTGAATTTTTAAAGCTACTTTTTTGCGAATTAAACCAGAAGTAGAACGTAAATGAATAACTGAATTAATAAGTTTAACTAATGAAGTTTCGTCTTCTTCTTTATTAAATAATGAAAATACATTTGTCTCTTCTGTATCATCATGATTTACAGCTTCCATCGCGGCTTGGCGTTTATAAGCTTCGATTTCTTCTTTAAGTTTTAAATGTTTATTATAAACGTGCGGCTCAACTAAGAATTTAATAAGATCAACGATCTCTTCGCGTTGTTGAGTTGACAATAATGAACCGCGGTTAACAATCACTTCTCCTAAATAGATAGCTTTAGAATTTAACGGCACGATCAGATCATCACCCTCTAAAAATGAAGGCATTGCTGAATTGGTTAAATCTATAGTTTTAAACGCAATCTTTTTTCCATACTTATCTTGGATCAAAGCTTGTGTTTTAGTCCAAACTGCATTTTCAACAACGTCCTTCATCATACACATATCCCCACGGACTTGGCGTCCCCGCTTAATAGTTATCCCCGGCTTTTTTCAAAGCGCTCTTGCAAAGAATTAATACAAGAGTTGTGCCGAAATTTGTTCCGCTTGGCATGCTGTCGAATTAGTTATTATAGAGCCTATGTACTAGGGGTAAATGCCTGTTTTCAGAAGAGAATAGGGCAGTGAAAAAAAGATGTGGCAATGTTTTAGACGAAAAAAAACCTGAGGTTTTTAAGCCTCAGGTTGAATTTTTTTCTTAATGTGTATGAGTATTAGCGAGCAAGTTTACGCTTATCAAGACCGTATTTTTCAACTTTCATGATAAGACCGGCACGTGAAATACCAAGCTCTTTAGCTAATTTAGACTTATTCCAGCCTGTGCGGCGTAAGCCTTCTTTGATCATTTCGCGTTCTAAATCTTCTAAAGCATCTTTTAGTTTACCTTGTAAACGAGAACCCTGAACTTTGGCTTTTTCACCAATTTCTAAGATTTTCGGAGATAAAATCTCGTGACCTACTTTAACTTCGTCGCCTGCTAAAACGCATAATCTTTCGATTTCATTTTGCAATTCACGCACGTTACCAGGCCAAGCATAGTCATATAGTTTTTCAACAGCACGACCCATTAATTGCTTTTTAGGTTTGCCAGATTGCTCTGCAACTTTAGCTAAGAAAAAATCCACTAATACAGGAATATCTTCTTTACGCTCACGTAATGGCGGAACACGAATATTGATTACATTTAAACGGTAGTATAAATCTTCACGGAATGTGCCTTGTTCAACCATTTCACGTAAGTTTTTGTTCGTAGCAGCAACGATACGTACGTCGACTTTTCTCATTTCAGTAGAACCTACCGGTGTAAAAGTTCCTTCTTGTAATACACGAAGAAGCTTTACTTGCATTTGTGGTGAAGTATCACCGATCTCATCCAAGAAGAAAGTTCCTTTATCAGCGATTTCAAAAAGACCTTTTTTGTCTTTTAAAGCCCCTGTGAACGATCCTTTAACGTGACCGAATAATTCTGATTCTAATAAGTTATCATTGAACGCCGAGCAGTTCTGAATAACAAAGTTGTTACCTTTACGGTGAGAATTGTAATGGATTGATTTTGCAATCAATTCTTTACCAGTACCGTTATCCCCTTGGATCATAACTGTTGAGTCAGCAAATTTAATTTTATCAAGTAAAGCATATAACGACTGCATCGGTTTAGATTTACCGATCATGTTGTCGTATTTAAAACGATTACCTAACTCAGAGTTTAACTGGCTGATCTTAGATTCGCGGCTGGCGATCTCTACATGTAATGTAACGATCTCTTGCGCGACTAATTCAACTAACTCAGTAAAGTGAGTGCGGTTAGCTTCGTCAAGGTATTGAAATTTCGATAACGATTTTTCGATTAATTCGTTGGTGCAACCGTAAGTTGCTAAACGTTCACGAATTTCAGAAATTCTGTGAGCTGTGTTTTCTTCTTTGAAGAAACCCATAGCAACAACTGTTCCCACGAAATCATTTTCGATGACGATTGGAAATACACAAACATCAAAGCCTGCTGCATCCCATTTTTTGAAAACAAAAGGGTTGTTTGATTGGCGTAAGTCATTAATAGATGCTGATACTAAATCAGCCAGGCTATTTTGAGTTAGCTCTTTGTGAATTAAATAATTCACTGCCGGATTAGCAAAAGTTAGTTTTTCATCTAAGCCTTTGATTTGTCCGCGCTCATCAGTAAAAACTGTGTCTACATTCCACCATGCTTGGAGAACGTGTTTTAACTTTTTAATTACGTGAATATGTTCGAATTCGTTCCAATTAATCATACGACACCTCTTTGTTGTCTTTTTTGTATAATTATTTATCGTCAACTTTGTTGACAGACTTGAGACCGCAATTTTAATTTTGTTTAAACTTTTGACGAACTTAGACTTACGTCTAGCATTTTGATTTGGTTACACTTTATTTTGTGTGTAGTACAGGCGCGCGTACTCGCCATTTTTTTCTAACAGCTCTTTGTGTACACCTTTTTCAACACACTGGCCATGCTTCATGACTAAAATTAAGTCAGCACTTTGTATAGTAGATAGACGGTGAGCAATCACTAAAGTCGTACGACCTTGCATTAATTCATCTAAGCCGCGCTGAACTTGCTCTTCACTGACTGAATCAAGTGCGCTTGTCGCTTCGTCGAGAATTAAAATTGGTGCATCTTTATATAAAGCACGCGCAATAGCTAAACGCTGTTTTTCGCCACCCGAAAAATTACCGCCACGCTCACCAACTAAAGTATCAAACTTATCTGGATTTTTATTAATAAAATCCAAAGCGTGGGCAGCTTTAGCAGCTGCCACAACTTTATCGCTAGCAGTAGAATTTACACCGGCAGTAATATTCGTTGTAATAGTGTCAGAAAATAAAAAGACATCCTGAGAAACTAAACCAATATTTTTTCTTAGATCATGCAGAAGAATATCTTTAGTGTTGATGCCACCTACACTAATTTCACCGCTCTGTGCATCGTAAAAGCGCGCCAGCAAATTTGCGAGTGTTGTTTTACCACTTCCGCTTTCACCAACGAAGGCTACTGTTTGGCCTTTTCTAATCTGTAGATTAAAATTTTGAATTAATGGAGTTTTATCATATGAAAACTGAATGTTTTTATATTCAATGATGTCCCAAGTTTTTGGAAAAGGTAAGTTTTTGCCAGATTCAGGAACTTCGCTGTCTTCATTTAACATTTTTTCAATACGATCAGCACAAACGCGGCTTTCTTGCAGACGTACGATCGCCTCTTGAAACTTTTTAATCGGTTCGTTAGCTTGCATAATCGTCGTTAAGTACGCCATTAAGATACCAAACGAAGATTTACCTGAAGCGATGCGTGATGAGAAGTAATACACGATAGCGACAAGAATTAAAGTAGCTACGAATTCATTAATTGGGCCAATTAATTCTACGCGACCATGCACTTTGCGGCGCATTTCAATAAAGCGATCGCCTTGGCCAATTAATCTATTTTTAAAAAAGTTTTCTAAATTGAACGCTTGAATCGTTCTTACGCCATCTAATGATTCTTTAATGGTTGATGTGATACGTTCTAACTGTTCAACGCCGAATACCGAATACTTTTTAATAGTTTTAGAGAGCTGGCGTAGAGCAATTAAAATCACCGGAGTGATAACCAGAATTGAAAAAGCTAAAGTTGTATCAAAATAAAATAAATTGAATACAACAGCTACGAACATCAAGGGCGCTGTAAAAATATCGGCAAATAAACGTAGACCGTCTTGTACAATTTTAACATCATTAAAGGTGCGGCTTAGTAAGCCTCCAGAACCTGAAGCGTACGTATTATGAAATTTTAAATTTAAACGTAAAAACTTTTGTTGTAACTGCTGGCGAATATCCTGAGTTACTTTTTCGCTGACCACATTCATTAAATAAATATGAAAATAACGAGAAATAGAAATAACAAAGGCTAAGCCAATACCGATGCCAATTAAAGATTCAAGATTCTGCGGCATGGCTGCTGAATCCATTAAGTTTTTCACATAGTGAGCAATAAAGGCTTTTGAGGCAGCATAAATCATTCCCGTAAGACCAACGACGATCAGGGTAGATTTATACTTTAATAGCTTTGACCAAACATAACGAATATCTGACTGCATTTATGCCCTTAGCGTAAATAAGAT
Source organism: Bdellovibrio sp. (assembly GCA_036676395.1). Lineage (GTDB taxonomy): Bacteria > Bdellovibrionota > Bdellovibrionia > Bdellovibrionales > Bdellovibrionaceae > Pseudobdellovibrio. The sequence continues at coordinate 220,671 of JAKFCY010000003.1, read as the reverse complement.
TTAAGGTATTGGCCAGTTAAACTTTTCTTGCTGGCCATAACATCTTCTGGAGTTCCAGCGACAACGACTTGACCACCCATTTTGCCGGCATCAGGGCCCATATCAATGATGTAATCTGAATTCTTAATCACATCCAGGTTATGCTCAACCACGATAACTGAACCACCAGCTTCAATCAATTTATGCAAGACCTTCATTAAAAGTTCGATCTCTTTAAAGTGTAAGCCGGTCGTTGGTTCATCTAAAATGTATAAAGTCGATTTTTGCGAAACCTGCGAAAGCTCTTTAGCGATTTTTAAACGCTGTGATTCACCACCGCTTAATGAATTTGCTGGCTGACCCAGGGTTAAATAATCAAGACCCACTTCTTTTAAAACTGATAGTGGTTTACGAATATGTGGATGAGCGACAAAAAAGTTCATAGCTTCTTGAACGGTCAAAGACAGGATTTCGTGAACATTTTTACCCTGAAAAGTTATTTCTAAAATTTCAGGACGGTATTTTTTACTGTCACAAACATCGCACGGGATAATCACATTATCCATAAACTGCATGTCGATTTCTTCATAACCAGTTCCGCGGCACGCAGGGCAGCGTCCACCGTCGACATTTAAACTAAATGTTCCGGGTGTATAACCGCGCGAGACCGCTTCGGGTGTAGCTGCAAGCACATTGCGAATTGAATCAAAAGCTTTTAAATATGTGATCGGCGAACTGCGTGCAGATTTTCCGATCGGAGATTGATCGACTAATAAAACATTTTTAATGGTTTCAAAGCCCGAGATTTTTTCATAAGGCTGCGCCGGTAAAAATTCTAATTCAAGTTTACGGGCTAGGGCTGGGTAAAGTGTTTTTGAAATTAAGGTCGATTTGCCAGAACCGCTCACTCCGGTAATAGCTACAAGTCGATTTAACGGGATACTGACATCTACATTTTTTAAATTGTGACCGCTGCAACCTTGTAAATCTAATTTATATTTATAATTCGTAAGCTCTACCGGCCGAACTGTGCGTAAAACTTTTTCTTTGCTGGGTTTTAAGTAGCTGGCAGTATTTGATTGCGGTGCTTGGTAAAAGTTCTCGGTATTACCTGAATAAACCACTTGTCCGCCAAGATAACCAGAGCCTGGACCCATTTCGATAATGTTTTCGGCATTCTTAATTACGTCGTGATCATGTTCAACGATAACTAAGGTATTACCTAAATCGCGTAAATCTTTTAAAATAGAAATTAAACGGTCATTATCGCGCGGATGTAAACCTACGGTGGGTTCATCTAAAACATAAAGTGTTTGTGATAAGCCTGATCCTAACTGATTGGCCAGAATTAAACGTTGGTATTCACCACCTGATAAAGTTCTGGTTTCACGGTCGATCGTTAAATAATTTACTCCCACGCGCATTAAATAATTTAAGCGTGAGCGAATTTGTTTTAACACTTCGCCGGCAACTTCTTGCTGATACTTAGTTAATTTAATAGTTTCAAAATACTTATCTAATTCTTCGATCGTTAAAGCGCTTAATTCTGTGATCGATTTTTCTTGCACTAAAATATGGTGCACTTCTTTACGTAAGCGCGAACCATGGCAATCCGGGCACTGACGGCCAGAACGGTAGCGCGAAATAAATACGCGCACATGCATTTTGTATTTAATTTGATCCAGATATTCAAATAAACCAACAACGCCAAAAAAATCTTTATTACCAGCCCAAATTAAATCGCGCTCAGCCTTTGGCAAATCTTTCCAGGGTGTTTTCAGGTCGATTTTATTTTTTTTACAGAACGCAAAAAGAGATTTTTTATCTTGTTCTGCTGAAGGCATGGTAAATGGGTTTAGTGCGCCTTCGGAAATTGATAATTCAGGATTGGGGATAACCTTGGCTTCATCAAGCTCAAGAACATTGCCAAAACCTTTACACGTTGGGCAGGCGCCCATCGGCGAATTAAACGAAAATAATTTTGACGACATCGGTGGTGGTGTATAACCACAGATTGCACATGATGGCTCTTCTGAAAGTTTTAAGTATTCGCCTTCAGTTGTAACAACTAGTGCTCTGCGAATTAATGAACCTGTTAAATATTTAAGGCTGACATCATAAGCTTGTGTTAGTGAATCGGTTAGGCGGCCTTTTTCATCAGCGCTAAAAGCCATGCGATCAATCACTAAATAAAACGTTTCTGCCGGAATTCCTTTTTTAATATTAGCTTTTTCGCCAATATCGATCACTTCGCCCATTTCAAAAACAACGGGGTCAGTTTTTTTCTTACCCTTTTTTTCTTTTAACGTCGTGATACGTAAATAACCATCTTGTAAAAGTAATGAATGCAGTTTTTTGCCTTCAAGCACACGTTGGCCAGCAGAAATTTCAACTAAGATATAGCCACGTTTATCTTGAAATTTTTCTAAAACTAAATCTGAAGCTTCGGTCGTTGAGATTTTAGTCGCTGGTATGTGATGAGTCGGGCAGTAAGGTGTTCCGATTTTTTCAAAAAATAAACGCAAATAATCAATTAGCTCTGTTGTTGTACCAACAGTCGAACGCGAAGATTTAACAGTATTTTTTTGCTCGATTGAAATTGCCGGAGGAATATTATTAATGCCTTCGATATCAGGCTTTGGTGCTTTATTTAAAAACTGACGAGCATAGTTTGACATGCTTTCGATAAAACGACGCTGACCTTCAGCGAATAAAGTTTCAAAAGCTAAAGAACTTTTTCCAGAACCTGAAGGACCGCAAATCACAGTCATTTGACCTAATGGGATTTCAACTTCAATATTTTTTAAATTATTTTGTTTGATACCCCAAATGTGGATGCTCTTCATTGATCCTGGTCCTTATTCTTCGATATCCCGCTTCAAGTAGTCGGTTGTTTCTTCGCTGCGACTTTCAGCTGCCGTTGGTTCAGTGCCTTCGAGATACGCTTGCATGATTGTTCTGCTGCTAGCCGAGTTTGCTAACTTACCACTTTCAGCGTCGACTTTCACGATTTTAACTCCATCGGGGATCGGAAATGACATAGGGGGTAATCCGTTGTGCGCAGCTTTCATATAATCGAGCCAGATCGGAAGAGCTGATTTTCCACCCACTTCGCCGCGGCCAATTGTAGCTTCTTTATCAAATCCAACCCACACGCCTGTAGCAATTTGGGGAGAATAGGCGATAAACCAAGCATCGACGTAACCATTTGTTGTTCCAGTTTTTCCTGCTACTTCGCGTCCTAATTGAGCGGCGCGTCCGCCAGTGCCGTAAGCGTCTTCAACAGTTCCCCGCAACATGTGTGTAATTGTTGCTGCAACTTCTGGGCGAATCAATTGTTCTGGATCATCAAAGAAAAACGGAGATGACGGTGCATTTTCTGCATTGCTATCTTGGCTTTCGAATTCTTTTCTTTTCTGCGCAAACTTTTCTTCGATCGGTGCCATCTCATTAGTAAAGCGGGCATCTAAAGATAGGTTTTCTAAAATCACTTTGCCTGTCGTATCAATCACTTTTTTTACAATCATTGGGCGCGTGCGTTTACCTAAACGACCAAACTGAGAAAAGGCTTTTGTCATTTCATACAAAGTCACAGAGCTTGAACCTAATACCAAAGTGTAATCTGGATTCAATTTCGAAAAAATTCCTAAACGTTGTGAAAAATCAGTCGCAAAATCTACACCGATGTCTTCTACGATTTTAACACTCGGAATATTTAAAGATTTAACAAGCGCATTACGCATGGTGATTTCACCGCTAAATTCTTTACCGTGATTTGAAGGTTTCCAGATTTTTTCATCGCCCTGGCCTTCTTCACCGCTGTTTTGTTTGTATACAAGTGGGGCATCAATGATTTTTGTCGAGGCGTTATAACCTTTTTCTAAAGCAGCAGCGTAAACCAGAGCTTTAAAAGAAGAACCTGTTTGGCGAGCCGCTTGAAGGGCGCGGTTATACTCGTTGCGCGCGAAACTATAACCGCCCACCATGGCCAGAACATCTTGTGATTGCTGATCAATTGAAAGCAACGAGCCTTCAACTAAGGGTTCTTGATCAAGTTCGACAGCTAAGTGTTTTGAAATATCTAATTTCGGAAGAATTTTTCCGCGTGTTTTGCGCCACGTGAATTTTTCATCTAAAATTTTGACTAAAACCACATCGCCTTTTTTCAGAGCTGATGACGGTTTTTTAATTTCGTTGCCTTCAGATTTTACATCAAAATTAACTTTACGGGCCCAAGTCATACTTTCAAGTTCGATTAAACCTTTTGCTTCGGGTAATTGAACTTCAACATAGGCTTCGGCGTCGTTTACATTCGTAACCATAGCTTCGTAGTTTTTATCGACTTCTAAATAGCTCGGTAAATTAGTCGCCGCTAATTTTTCGTTAACTTTTTTAGTGATGATGCGACCTTTTTTAATAATATCAACTTCAGCAAATGTTCCATCTTCTAAGATCGTACGTTCTGGATTTGATTCGGTGATAATTGATTTTTTTTGTTTATCTAAAAATTCGGCATATTCAGCTTCGGTTTCTAATACTTTAAGTGGGCCGCGAAAGCCCTGGCGCTTATCAAGTTCTTTTAGACCTTTAATTACAGCTTCATTAGCCGCGATTTGCTTGTTTAAATCTAAACCTGTCGTAATGCGTACACCTTGATTTAAAATTACATCTTCACCAAGTTGTTGCACCAATAACTGACGAAGAGTTTCTAAATAAAACGGGGCGATGATTTCGTACTCTTCTTTTAAATAAACTTTTATCGGCGTTTTTACGAACGTGTCTCGTTGTTCTTTGGTGATGTAACCAATTTCATGCAAACGATGAATCACGTAAACCTGTCGTTCTTTAGCGCGAATCGGATTTTTGACCGGTGAATAATCTGAAGGAGCTTTTGGTAGCCCTGCTAACATCGCCGCTTCTGGAATCGTTAAATTTTTAGCGGGTTTTCTAAAGTAAGTTTGCGACGCCATTTCGATGCCATACGCGCTTTGCCCGAAGTAAATTTGGTTTAAATAAAGGTATAAAATATCACCCTTAGATAGATTTTCTTCCATTTGAATGGCTAATAGCATATCTCTTAATTTACGAGCATATGTTTTTTCATTCGTTTGTAATATCAATGTCTTAGCAACTTGCTGAGTAATCGTAGATCCGCCCTGAACGTTTCTTCCGGCACGCATATTGGCAATAAAAGCACGCAGTAAAGCTTGAAGGTTAATGCCTTTATGTTCAAAAAAAGTATCGTCTTCGGCAGCGATAAAAGATTTGATCACTAATTCAGGAATATCTTTGTAGGGAATCAGTACACGGCGTTGGCGCGAGAATTCGCCGATTTTTTTTCCGTTACGATCGAACACTTGTGAAACTAAAAGTGGTTTGTAATCTTCAAGTTTGATGACTTCAGGAAGTGAAGCTTTAACTGAACTATAAAGAAAATATGCGCCAGTTAAAGAAAGAAAAATAAAAGCAAAAAGACCCAGAAGTATTTTTTTCAACATAGGTACTTAGCCTATCAAAAAAATATCCTTCTGGGTAATCGTAACTAGATCTTGGTCTTATTAAAAAGCACTCTTCGATTTACCTGTTCGAGTCTTTTTCTCTTCTCCGCCAGCTGGTAAAGAACGTTTTAATGCCTTACACGTGTTTAATGCTTTAGTTGAACTGCCTTTAGCGGCTTCGTCTCCGGCTTTAGCATTTGCGATGTCTTCGTTACAACCACATTGCGCAATTACGTTTTCAACATCAACTTTTGTTTTGCGAACAGCTGCTGAAGCTAAGCTTGTTTTTGAACGTTTTCCTGTTTTTTCTTCAAGTTCTAATTTTTGTAAGTCTTCAGCCAATTTTTTTAAACGCTCCTGTGAGCGAAAGTTTTTAGCTTCAAGTTTTTGTGCAAATTGCGCCATCTCTCCTTGTAAGGTAGCAATTTGTTGCGCCATGTTTGCTTCGGCTTCTTGTTTTTCGCGCTCAGCTTCTTGTGAAATCTTAGTTGAATTCTCAGATTGGATTTGCTGACGTTGACCTTCTTCTTTTGCTTGCGCTTGAAGTTCAGTCATTTCATCCATTACTTTTTTCATTTGCTCTTGCTGGTCAAAATTTAATCTCTTTTTTTCGCGCTCTTCTTTTTCATAACAAGCATCATTAACAACTTGTAACTGTGCTTTTAATTCAGCCGTTGCCTTCGGACCTTTAGATTTAATTGTGAAAGGAAAGTCCTTACAAGCTTCGTCTTTGATTCCTTTAGCAGATTTGATCATACAAGTTTTAGCTTGGTCTAAAGCTGATTTACAACGTAAGTTTTGTTTTTGCGTTGAGGTATCAAGCATACGATCAGCATAAGCAAAGTTTAAAGCTCTGACTGAATCGTTCTTTTTAGAAATTTGTGTCGTTAAGTTACGTAAACGGGCTGCTGAATCAACCATGTCTTTTTGTGACGCGTTTAATTGTTCACGCATTCTCACGTCAGCTTTAGCTAATACTTCTTTGTTTTCACGTTGTAATTCCTGAACTTCTTTTGTGATACGAGTGATTTCTTTATCGTTATCTTCTTTATCTTTGATCGCATCGTTTTCGATATCTTTTTTCTCTTTTTCTAATTCTTTACGACGATCACGAAATTCTTTTTCTGCATCGCGCGCTTCTTTGCTATCGATATCAACTAAGCAACTGCTGGCGCCAGAAAGTCCTAATGATTCTTCGCCGCCGATAACTGCGCGAAAGATATTTAGTGTGCTCGATATACCGTTATCTTCTTGTGCTGTTTGTGCAGAAGTTTGGCTGGCGAACTGAGCACATTCTTGAATTTTTTCAGAACATTTTTTACGAGTGTCTGTTGTGCCTGAATAACGAGATGATGATGAGCTAGCAGGGGCAGCGACGCTTTCGCACGCACTGTTCGTATCAGCTAAACTATCTTGATATGCTTTATATGCAGCTACACACTCTGAATCATTTTCTTTAGCATCATCTCTTGAAGTGTAAGATTCACATTTTGTTTCAGTACTGCGACCACACTTAGCCGTACATGTAGTATACTCATCACCTTTTAGACTGTCACAACCTGCAGTAGCTTCACATTTACTGCGTTCAGCGCGGGCACAAGTTTCTTTATTTGGATATTGATCAGCTGCGAAGGCTGTACTTACGGCAATAAACCCACTGACTACAAAAATACCTACAGCTGTAAAAAGATTTGATACCTTAATTGTATTCATTTGATTTCTCCCCTTTAGAGTATTAGTCAGCAATGTAGAGACCAATATTGTTACTCTATCTAATAGTTTGACGTCTCATTATGAGACTGTGAACACTAAACTTTATATATTAGGACTGGTGTCTAGATCAGAGCTCTATATGGCTAGACCATCGACTGGCTATCTTGCCTAAAACCATACATAACGTTAGTCTAAATAAGGGAAGACCCGCTAAAAATTATTTTTAGCACAACAGCGGAGGATCAAGGATGATTCCAAAAAATTTCGTACTATTGTACGTCGTGTGCGTATTAACTTTATTTGTAGTGAATGCAGTATTTACGTAGTTAGTTCTTAAGAACGTAAATTTCAGAGTAGTTACGGCCTTTTTCATCGCTATCCATGCCGTAACCAACCACGTAACGATCTTCAATCGTTTTACCGATGTAATCAGCGCGAATTGGTAATTCGCGGCGTGCTGGCTTATCTAATAACGTTACGATCTTTAAAGACGCTGGTTTTGCGGCCAATAAACGGTCTTTTAAAAAACTTAATGTACGGCCTGTATCGATGATCTCTTCAACGATGATCACATCTTTGCCTGTGATATTTATAGAAATATCTTTAGTCATGCTGATTGCACCGCCTTTTTCAGTCGAGCGAACAAAAACGAAATCAACTTGCTGAGGTAATGAAATACGGCGCATAAGATCTGCCGTTAAGTGAATTGAACCGCGTAAAGGGCAGATAAAGATAATTTCGCGGCCTTCATAATCATTTTCAATTTGAGCAGCTAATTTACCCACTAATTTTTGGATATCTTCTTGTTTTAAAAATGCAGCCATTTCGTCGCGAATTTGTTTCATAATAAATCCTTTTAACTGAATAAATTAATATTCTAAATTAGTAATACCAGTAGTCTGAGCCATTTTTAAGTAACGTAAGGCTTCAGTGTTTTTTGGGTCTAAGCGAATAATATTTTCCCACTGTTCAACAGCTTCCGCAACCATATGCGAGTTGTATAGGATTAATCCAAGCTTAAGACGAGGTTTAATTAATTTACTGTCGTACTGGATAACAGCTTTTAATTCTTTGATCGCTTTTTCTTTGTGTCCGGCTTGCACGTAACATTCAGAAATTAATAAAGCGATATCGCCTTTTTTCGAAGATAAGTGATAAGCCTTCATGTATTGCTCTAGAGCTTCATCGAAACGGCGAATTTGTAAGTACAAGTCAGCAGTTTCAATATGTTTAGAAGCGATTTTTTCTTCTAAGTTTGAACTTAGTTGAAAAGATTTTTTCTTATCAACAATCGTTTGCGCCTGTTCGAAAACTTTTTTGGCTTCGTCGTATTTGCCAAGGTCATTTAAAATAATTGATAAGCCCACTGCCGCGTCGCTGTATGAAGGATCAATTTCTAAAGCTTTTTTAAATGTTTTAATCGCCTTATTAAATTGGCCGCGATTGTAATAGATCGTTGCTAACATTTGGTAAATTTCAGGATTGTTCGAATTGATTAACGTCGGCTGCATTAACAGCGGTTCAGCCTGTTGGTATTTACCATCAATAAAGGCTTCACGAGCTTCATCAAGAAGTTGTCCAGAAAAAGATCTCATGTTTATAGCCCCTCGCTTTTTAACAATCGTGCTTCATCAGAATTTGGATATTTTGTAGTTAACGTGTTGGCGTGCTGGTCTTGTTTTTTCTTGTCAGAGATAAATTTTGCAGATTTAGCTGCGCCGAAAAGTGCTCTTGGTTCAAAACCAAGCCCCGGAAACTTATATAAAGTCGATTCATATCTGCGGAGTGCTGCAGAATACTTTTCTTGTTTAAAATAAAAATCAGCAATGTAAATTTCTTTTTGCGCCAAGCGCGAATAGATTTCGTCACGTTTAGTTTTACTGTCGGCAACGTATTCAGACTTGGGATACAATTTTACTAATTCGCTGAAATGATAAATCGCATCTTTTCCAACTGTTAGATCACGATCGATCGTTTCAGGTAATTGCATGTAATAACTCATGGCAATTCGGTATAAAACGTAATCTGATTTTGGATGTTTTGGATGAAGATCGCGAAAATTTTGGTAAGCCACTTCTGATTCAGTGTACGACTCACGCATATAATGAACATCAGCAATAGCAAGTTCTGCTTCAGTCGCTAAGTTATTGTATGGAAATTTGTTTCTAACGTCAGCGTATTTTGCTAAAGCTACTTCAAAGCGCTCAGCATCTTGAAATTCTTTAGCGTATGCAAAAAGACCTTCTGCCGTATTTAAATCTTTTTCTTGAGTGGCGCACGAGAAAAGAAAGCCCCACGCCATTAAAGAAACTACAAATAATTTCAATGATTTAACACTTGCCATAGAATTCACAGTTGACCTCGAAAATATATCAACCCAAGGGGGCATTGAAGTCAAAAAAATTAGACACTAACGCGTCTGATTTTGGTTAGTCCTTGGGCAAATTTGGTGCAGAAATAAGCTCCAAATCGTCTTTCTTCGTCCAGCCTGAAATTCCGCCGGGATATTTAATTTGAAAATAAAGAATTTCATCAATTTTGGCGACCCGCAAAATGTGCACAAGGCTGCCGCCAGGCAGATCCGCCAGGGTCGCCTGATTTTCGCCAGCTGCGGTTTTTAATGACGCCTGTTCGGTGCGAATAAGAGCTTTTGGAATTTGCTCTTCCCAGATTTTTAGCCCTGAAAAATACGAAAAAATCAGAAATAAAACTAACCAAAAATAGTTCTTAAAAGAAAAACGGCTGAACTTTAAGTTCTCTAAAATTTCTTTTTTTCGATTTAAGAAATAGCCAAAAACACTGCGCAAAAAAATCACTAAAAATAGAGTGGCTAAAACCCATAAAGCTTCAACAGGAACGACTTGCAGACCGGCTTTGTTTAAATTTTCGATAAGCGAAATATCATGGGGGGTAGCTTTAACCTGAAATTGCGTTTTAATCTTGGTTGCCAGCTCTAGAGCTTGATCATGCCGGGGGTTTAGTAAAATAGCTTTTTGGTTATAAACATAACTTTCTAAAAAACTTTGTTTATTAAAGCTGGTTAAGGCCGCATTATAGCTAATATCAGCGATTTGATCTCGGCTAAGGTCGGGGTTTTGCTCTAAAAGTGACTTATAAGCCGTTAAAGCCTCGTCATATTTTTTCTCTTGTTGAAGAGATAACGCCTTTTGAAACTGTTGCTGAAATTCGGCTGTTGGCTGCATATAGCCAAAGTCTAACGATGAAGTGCTTTCCTTGTCATAGCTCGTCGCAACAAGGTATTCTATCTACCTAAAAACACTCTCTAGAACTACGAGGAAAAAACGATGTTATCAGCAATCAAAGGCGCGATCGCCAAAGTGCAAAGTACAGATGAATTATTAACCGGTAGAAAACTTGACCACGATCCTGTTGTTGAAGGTCTGGTAAACGATTTAGTGGATGAAGTTATGGTGATCAACAGTGCCATTCAAACTATTCAACCACCTCAACCAACTTTAGTTGAGCGTTCAAAAAATAAAATTGAGCACATTGGTGTACTTCGTGGTCGTCCACTTTATCACCAGTATGTCGGCACTGGTGCGGGCCAAGGTGTTTATGTTGAACTAGAAGATGGCAGCGTGAAAATGGATTTGATCAATGGTATCGGAATTCATTTAATGGGGCATTCGCATCCACGTGTTATGAAAGCCGCTGTTCGCGGTGCTTTATCAGATGTAGTGATGCAAGGTAATATTCAACCGAATAATGAATACATCAGACTTACTGAAAAATTAGTTCAGATTGCTGGCCGTAACTCTCGTCTTAAACACGCCTGGTTTTCAACATGCGGAACAATGGCTAACGAAAACGCTGTAAAAATGGCGCGCCAGAAAAATTCTCCGGCGAAGATGATCGTAGCGATGAAAAATGCTTTTGCCGGTCGTTCAACAATGATGGCTGAAGTGACTGATAACCCTGCGTACAAACAAGGTTTGCCAGAATACAACGAAGTATTACGTATTCCGAACTTTGATAAAAAAGATCCAAAATCTTCTGAGACTGCGCTTCGCACTTTAAAAGAACATGCTGCTAAATTTGATAAACAAATCGCTGCATTTTCTTTTGAGCCAATGTTAGGTGAAGGCGGCTTTGTTCCAACACCGCGTGAATTCTATGAACCAATGTTAGCATTTTGTAAACAACAGCATATCGCTGTGTGGGCTGATGAAGTTCAAACTTTCGCACGCACTGGCGAATTTTTTGCTTTTGAAACAATGAACCTTGGCGAATACGTTGATATCGTAACTATCGCAAAAACAGTTCAGTTAGGCGCAACTCTTTACACTGAAGAGTACAATCCAAAACCAGGCTTGATCGCCGGAACTTTTTCAGGCGGATCAAGTGCAATGACTGCGGGTCTTGAAATTTTAGAAATGCTTGAAGAAGGTTACATCGGACCAAACGGCCGCATTAATCAAATTCATAATCACTTCGTTCAAGGCATCAATCGTTTAAATGAAACAACTTGCAAAGGATTATTATCAGATGCAGGTGGTATGGGTTTAATGATTGCGTTCACTCCGTTTGAAGGCAAAAAAGAACAAGCAGAAACTTTTGTTAAAAAATTATTTAAAAATGGAATTATTGCATTTACTTGCGGTAAAGACCCAATTCGTATTCGCTTTTTAGTGCCGGCAATTATTCAGGAAGCTGATATTGCTTTAGCCTTAGAAGTGATCGAAAAAACGGTGCACGAAGGATTATAAGATTGGTTACTCCCCAAACCACTTCAGTTGAAGGATTTGATTTTGTCGGCGCCTGTCGAAAGCTGATTGCTTTTGACAGCTCACCGCAAACTTCGACTGTTGAGGTTGTAGATTATTTATCTTTAATAGCTTACGAGCTAGGCTTTGATGTCGAAGTTCAGCAAGAAGTGCAGAACGGCATCACCCAAGCCAATATCATTGTGCGCTTACAGCCATTTCAAACTGGGCAAAATGAATTTTTATTACAAGCCCACCTTGATACTGTTGATCCCGGAAATTTTGCTTTATGGAAAAAAAATAATTTTAATCCGTTCGATGCCGTCATCGAAGATGGCCGCATTTATGGATTAGGATCAGCCGAAGTAAAGTTAGATTTTTTATGTAAACTTTTAGCGATGACGCAATTTAAAGGAATAAAACTTAACACTTTGCAACCAGTGTTGGTGGGTACCTTCGGTGAAGAAACCGGAATGCAGGGCGCGCTTAAATTAATTCGTAAAAATAAAATTAATGCAAAATACGCACTGATCGGTGACCCATCAGATTTAAATATCATTAACGCAGCCAAAGGTTATGCCACGGTTGAAATGCGTATTCCATTTTCGCAAGAAGAAGTTGAATACAAACATAACATCGCAGCGTCTGAATCAATTTCAACTCAGTCAAAAATCTTTTCTGGCAAAAGTGCGCATTCATCAACACCACATTTAGGTGAAAGTGCCGCCCTTAAACTTTTCGATTACTTATCTAAGATGCCAGATAATGTCGTGATCGTCGATATGGATGCTGGAACCAGGCAAAACATGATTCCTAATCAAGCGATGGTTGAATTAGATGTCGCTGCTTCTTTTAAAGATCCGGCGATTCGTAAAATTAATTTTTTATATAACGTGATGGTTGATGTGCAAAACGAGATGAAATCGGTGGTTGATAAAGCATTTATACCCGAACATTCAACGATCAGTGTCGGCATCATCAGAACCTTTGACGATCATATTTTAATCGGCGGCTCATGCCGTATTCTTCCTAACGTAAGACAAGAAGATTATGAAAAGTGGATGCTAAAGATTTCAAGCGCTTGCGAAAAAGTAGGCGCAAAATTTAATTTGCAAGATTACAAACGTCCATTTCGGACTGATGAAAAATCAGTTTTAATTAAAGGCGCATTGGCCGAATTAGAAAAACTTGGACAAACCAGCCAGTGCACAAGTTTAGCTTCGACCAACGAAGCGAGCCTGTTTTCACGAATCGGCATTGAATGTATTTGTGTCGGCGCAGGCAAACGAGAAAACAATGTTCATACGCCGAATGAACATGTTGAAATTAAACATTTAGAATTAATGACATCATTCTACACCAGAATGATCGAAAGGTTTTGTTTATGAGCTTTATTGTAAGAGCGGTTAGCAAAGACGATATTACGCAATTAACAGATTTAGCGAAGCAATTTAATTTATTAAATCTTCCGGGTGATCGTAAGATCCTGACCGAAAAAATTGCGCGTAGTGAAGCCTCTTTTGCAGGAAATCTTCCAAAAGATAAATCAGAATATATTTTTGTGGTTGAAGACATTGAAGAACAAATGGTTGTTGGTAGTTCATTAATTATTGCCAAGCATGGTTCAGAAGCTGTGCCCCATTGTTATTTTAAAATTTTAAAACGTGATCACTTTTCGCAAGATTTAGGAATCGGTTTTATTCACCAAGTGTTACGTTTTCAGTTAGACACTGACGGGCCAACTGAAATTGGTGGCTTATTAGTTGATAAAGCTTATCGTCGTCGCCCAGAACGTTTAGGAAAACAAATTTCTTTAAGCCGTTTTGTGTACATGGCACTAAATCCAGAGCGTTTTGAAAAGCGCGTGTTATGTGAATTAACACCGCCATTAACTGACGAAGGCCGCAGCGAATTCTGGGAGGCCTTGGGACGTCGTTTTACAGGCTTACCGTACCAGGAAGCTGACGCTTTATCGCAGACCAATAAAGAATTTATTGAGTCGTTATTTCCTGAAGAAGATATTTATTTAAGTTTATTGGATTCAAAAGCGCGCTTGGTGCTTGGCCGTGTAGGTGAAGCGACAAAACCTGCGCAACATCTGTTAGAAAATATTGGTTTTCAATATTTAGATGAAGTTGACCCGTTTGATGGTGGTCCACATTACGGCTGTGAAACGGAAAAGATTCTGCCGATCAAAGCCGGAAAAAAACTTCGCGTTACCGAAGGCAAAGAAGCCGCCTATAAACAAATGGGTTTAATCGGCTACGGCAGTGATGATTTCAAATGTATGTTAACTGGTTACGATATCCAAGATGGCTACGTTGCTGTGCCATCAAAAACTCGTGACCGTTTAAAATTAGATTTAGATCAAGAGGTGTTTGTAACACCTTTTGAATTTGGGAAGAAGGCGTAAGATATGGCGTACAAAACCACTCCATTTTTAGGTGATTTTTTAAACGGTCAATTCGTTAAAGGCCAAAAACCAGACGGACAATTTAAAGATATTTCTCCGGCAGATTTAAATGACGAAATTATGACTGTAAGCTATAGTTTGGATCATGTTGAACAGGCGATTGCAGCCGCTAAAAAAGCGTACATGCCCTGGGCTAAACTTTCTTTAGACGAACGTAAAAAGTATTGTTTTCGTTTAAAAGAATTATTTATAGCTCATGAAGCAGAAATGGCAGAAGCCATTGCTCGTGATACTGGTAAAGCCCTATGGGATGCAACTTCTGAAGCTAAAGCTTTATCTGCAAAAATTGATGTAACAATTAATGAATCATTAAAATTAGTTCAAGAAGAACACATTCCCAATGCTTTGCCGCAAGTAGAAGGTGTTATCCGCTTTAAATCACGTGGCGTGATGGCGGTGATTGGACCATTTAATTTTCCGGCACATTTACCGAATGGTCATATTATTCCAGCTTTAGTGACTGGTAACACGATTGTGTATAAACCCTCTGAGCAAACTCCTTATGTCGGTCAGTTGTACGCGCAAATTTTTGAAAAAGCGCAATTTCCTGCAGGCGTTTTCAATATGATTCACGGTGAAGCAGAAACAGGTCGTAGGCTTGTTGTTCACGAAGCCATTGATGGAATTTTATTTACCGGCTCTTATGAAGTAGGCCTTAAGATTAAACAAGAAACCTTAAATCACTACTGGAAAATTTTAGCGCTTGAAATGGGCGGTAAAAATACAACTGTGGTTTGGGATGACACTGATATGGATAAAGCCATCTATGAAACAATCGTGGGTGCTTACATGTCAACGGGTCAGCGTTGTTCGGGAACTTCACGCGTAATTTTACACGATAAAATTGCCGATGAATTTACAGATCGTTTTTATAAAACTGCAAAAAAATTAACAATTGGTCACTGGGCAAAAAATCCATTTATGGGTCCGTTGATTAATGGCGCAGCCGTAGAAAAATATATTCGTTTTCAAGAGATGGCAAATCGTGAAAATTGTGAAAACTTAATGCGGGGTAAAGCTTTAGATCTTGAAAATAAAGGTCACTACGTGACTCCAAGTATTCATTTGGTGAAAAGTTTTGATAAAAATTCAGTTTATCAAAAAACTGAAATCTTCGGACCAAATGTTGCTATCTATCGTTCAAGCGATTTTGACAACGCGATGGAGATGGTGAATTCTACAGGCTACGGCTTGGCGATGGCTTTATTTACCAAAAATAAAGAGCTTTATAATGAAGCTATTTTAAAAGCGCGTGTCGGTTTATTAAACTGGAACCGAACAACGAATGGAGCAAGTTCACGCTTACCATTCGGTGGCATGGGTAAATCTGGTAATGACCGCCCATCTGCACATTTTGCAGTTCAATACACAACAGTGCCAATGGCAAGTTTAGAAGACCCAACAACTTTAGATAAAACCAAGCTACTTCCTGGAGTAACTCTTGAATAAAAAAATGAAGACGATACTTTCTGCAACAACAGTATTTGTTGTTGCTCTATCTATTTCTTTAGCCTATTTCAGCTATCAGTTTTTACGCACAGGTGTAACCAGCGATAACACTGAAATATTATTTGATGTAAACCCCGGGCAGTCGATGCCTACAGTTGCGCAAAATCTAGAGACTGCAAAACTAGTTAAAAGTGCAAAGTTATTTCAATGGTATTCGCGCTACCGCGGCATGAATCCTAAACTTAAACGGGGTGAATACGCACTAAATGCAGCGATGACTCCGGATGAGATTTTAGCGGTGATCACTTCTGGCAAAAGTGTTGCCAGAAATTTCACAGTGGCTGAAGGCCTGAATATGTGGGATATCGCAGAACTGTTAGAAAGAAATAATTACGGCACCAAACAAGAAGCATTTACCTTGTTTCGTGATCGTGAATTTATTCAATCGTTGTTAGGTGAAAAGCTTGATTCATTAGAAGGTTATTTATTTCCTGAAACTTATAAAGTTACAAAATTTGATTCACAAAAAGATATCATCACGCAAATGGTGCGCCGGTTTTTAGCAGTGTATTCAGAAATTCAGCCTGAAATAATGACTTTTAACCAAACTTTTCCACAGCGAAAATGGAATCGTAACCAATTAGTTACTTTTGCCAGTATCGTTGAAAAAGAAACCGGCGCTAAAGAAGAGCGCCCGTTGGTTTCATCAGTGTTTCATAACCGTTTAGATAAAAATATGCGTCTGCAAACTGATCCAACGGTATTGTATGGGGTAGCTTTAGCTCGCGGACAAATGCCAAAAAACATTACCCGCACTGATTTATTAACACCGACAAAACATAATACGTATACGATTTACGGCTTACCGCCAACGCCGATATCTAATCCAGGTAAAGAAGCCTTGTTAGCGGCTTTAAAACCGTTACCGTCTAAATATTTATTTTTCGTAAGTCATAACGATGGCACGCATCAGTTTTCTGAAAGTTTAGATGCTCACAATGCGGCAGTTAAAACTTTTCAGGTTGACCCGAAAGCACGCTCAGGAAAGTCTTGGCGTGATCTTAAGAAAAAAACAACGACGAAAAACTAATGACTAAGTTTTTTGTCGCTGTATTAATTTTGGCTCTGGGGTATTTCGCATTTCTTAAACGCACAGAGCCTCCTAAAGAAGTTAAAATTGAAGAATCTGCAGTAATCCAAGCAGTGATCGCCGAACAAGCTGCGACCCAACAGACGGTCATTACTGCAAGAATTCCGATTGGCGCTGCCGTAAGCAACACAGTAACACCTGTATCAGCCATTACCGAAACCGCCCAGCTCGATAACGACATCGAATTAATCACCGAAAGAGATGAACCCAAAGATAATGTTGATCAAACTGTGATTGCGAATGAAAAAAAACTAGCCGCAGCTAAAACCGGCCCTGAAGTTTTTGAATTGTTGCAAAAACTAAGAATTCGAATGAAAAAGTTAAGCGAAATTTCAACGGTAGCCAATACCCAGAATTATGCCCGTTTTTTTGGAACTTATGAAGGCCCGGTCGTTAACCGCAGGCAAGAATCTGTCTACACTTTAAAACTGGTGATTAAGCAGAATCCAGATCCTGCAATGCCGACTATTTCCGGAAGTTTTGAAATTAATAAAGGCAAAGATGGTATTGTAAAGGCTGATTTTAATGGCGACTTCGGTATGCAACTTGTTGGACGCGATGGCTTGGTGATCAGCGACACGAACGAAAGAAACAATTTTCAACTCTACAAATTAGATAATGGCATGGTCGCAGGAACTTATTACGAACGCAGAAAAGTTTCATACCGCGCTTATAAATTTATTCTTAAAAATAAATAATTAAGGTGCGCCTTCAACATAAGGCACAAAAGAATTTAAATCTGAATTGAATTGAAAAACATTTAGTCGCGAATTGCCATTTTTGTCTACGGTTGGAGCAATCACATCCATTTGGCCGTCATTATTAACATCGACTAAGCCTAAATTCATCGAATTGTTATTCACCATCAAATAGGCTTCAACATCATCACTTAACGGAAAGCGCTGTTTAAACTGCTGGTTATTGTTAGCTAAGTCTTTTTCGTAAATTTCGATCTCAATGCCGGCATTTGTCTTAATTTTAAAGACCACAAAAGCTTTGCCGTTGTATTCGGTAAACACTTTGGCCAAAATTTTACGCTCTTCGGTATTAGAATCAAAGATTCTTCTGACCGATGTCATAGACGAACCGACAGCAAAAATAAGCGAAATAACCAAAGCCCCAATTAATAGGGGGATTGAGATAGATTTTTCATTTTCAACGGACTGATTCATAGCTATTATTTTGTTCTATAAGCCTAAGGGGGTCAAATGACGTCACAAGAATTCTACGAACTCGTCCAAAGTCGTAAATCTATTCGCCAATATAAAAGTGATCCCGTGCCTAAACAGGTCTTAGAAAGAATATTTAATGAAGCAGCTTTTCACGCCCCTTCAGGCAAGAACCGCCAAAACTGGAGGTTTTTTATCGTGCAGGGAAAAAAGCGTGATGAATATTTAAAATATTCGCAGAAATCTTGGCTAGGCATTAAAGATATTTTACAAAAAAAATTAAAACCTTCTTTATACGATTTTACTGAAAGATTTTTTTTCACCTTAGGTAACGCACCAGTCTTGGTATTTTGTTATTCAAATAATTCGCCAGAAGAACGTCATTACACTAGCATCGGTAGTGTCTACATGGCCGTACAAAATATTAATCTTGCCTGCCAGATTGAAGGCTTAGGTTGTTGCACGATGGGTGCTCCACTTGAGATCAAGCACGAAGTCGATAAATTTTTAGGAGTAACAGAGTTACCCGAATATCAGGCGGGTGAATTAGAACTTCTTTGCGGCATTGTGATTGGATACCCAGATCACACGCCACCTAAGCCGCCACGCCAGACTGAAAACCGTCTTACATGGTTAGAATAAATTATAAATCGCTAATTTAAAGTAAAGTAAAGTAAAGTGCTAGATTCAATCCAGAATAAAATCCGGCGTTGTCTGCGACTAGAGATGTAGATCCTTGAGTATATGTAATTGTGCCGTATGAAATGGCTCGAGATTCAATAGCCAACATTACATTTTCGCTTACAAAAAAACCACCGCCTAATTGCGCGCCTAAAGAACCTTTGCTTGCTTCCAAGAAAGGAGAGTTTTTTGAACTAATACTAGATGCATTCAAACCAAATTGAACAAATCCAGAATTAAATCTGTAAACTCCGCTTCCGTAAAAATTTAATATAGAAGATTCGGTGTTATTCAGATTTAGAGTTTCGCCAAAACCACTAGCTTCATCCCACTCTACTGTCCAATACGAAAGACCAACCATCCAACCCCACGAGTTTTGTTTAGCATTTATGTGATTGAAATCTAGAAAGAATGATGGAGTGTCCGATTCATATTTAAGGTCACTCACTTCTGAAGTTGTTCCATCTGAAATTCTTAAATCATCGAAGATAAGAGATTGGTTTGTGCGTAGTCCACCACCAAAGTTTGTAAACTGAACTTTCTCCAGCTTTACAAGTTCTGTGGGCTGCACAGGTGCCACTTGCGTCGGAGACGTTGGCTCTTGATCTGAGTAGTCTTCAGAATAAACGAATGCATCTGAATTTACTGAATAGACTGTACTGTTATTACATGAAGAAAGATCTACTAAAAAAATCTTAGTAGTTTGCTTTTTTACTTTAACTTCGCAGTTAGTTTGCTTATCTCCAATAAACAGAGTTGTCGAAGGTTGAACATCAACTCCTTGATCAATTTGAATTTCTGCGGTTTCTTGGCCACCTAGTATTGCAGAAATGCTGCCTACCTTCATCAATCCAGCGTTTGCTGATAGCGTGAAAATTGTAACCAATACGAAGTTTGTAAATGCAGTTAGTTTCAAAAGTTCCCCAATGTAAAAGTAATATTCTATGATGGAACAAAGTAACTCAAGAAAATTTTATTTATGCAGACAAAGGTCTCAAATTGCTGAAAACCGTCTTACATAGTTAGAATAATTATAAAATAAAATTCCACACCAATTGCAATTGCTGATGGATTTCTTTGTTGATGCCATTTTCAGTTGCGAACTGGATATCAAAGTTTTTTCTAAATGTGTAATTCACTTTACTTTTATAGCGCAAAAAATCAGATCTTTTATTTTGCCCAAAATAAGTTAAATCTAAAGAAAATCCTAAGTTGGGCAATAGACGGCTAACCAATAGAATTTCTGGTCCGATGCTATTAATTGAATTATCCCAGTGTCGCGCGGTCATTAAATAAGCTATACGCGTGCGTTCAAACAACGCTAAATCATAGCTATATCCGCCCGAGGCTTCAATATCACTGGTAAAGACATCATCCGTGAATGTTTCCATGTTATTCACAAGTTCCGCACGGAATTTCCACGAAAAATTTTTATCTAGCTGAGTAACGGGGTTTAAGTTCACTAAATTTAAAGCTGTAAACTTATAAATATGAAAATTCTTAGCTTCTTCGTTAGTATTTAGGTAACGAGCTTCGATAGAGGCCATTTCATTCTGACTAAAGGTCACTGTTCCGAAATCTTGCTGTTCTAAATCATGTAAGGCATGTCTGAATTTTAAACTGGTATAGGTTAACATTTCATTTTCAAAATCACTTTGCCCCATACCAAAATACAGAGCTGATGAATCATGGCTATCTTCAGGAGGCTCTGGGTTAGAAACATAATCAGCGCCAGCTACAATACCCATTGAAGCTCTTTTTAAAAACAATTGGTATTTTTCATTGTCGTAATCTTTGTCCGACGTAAATGCGCGCAACGAATAATATTTCATCGCGGTTTCATAGACTTGCGCCTTTTCTAATTTTAAAAGTTCATAATCATCGGGTATATTTAAATCAATGACAGCGATATCAAGTGCTTTTTTTTGTAATATGCCAAGTTTTGCAAATGATTCAAGGTAATCCGTTTTAAGTGATTTTTTATACTTACGTGCAACAAAAACCGGAGTAGGTAAACCAGTTAATTTTTTGACCGTATCGATTGGGATAGTAAAATAGCGAAACTCTTGTGAAAGTTTTAAATCAGGGCGTACTACTTCTAATGTTTTTAAAATTTGATATGAGCAGTTATCACTAAAAAAATAATACGGAGCGCGCGCAGTTTCCATTTCGATCAGGTGATTCACTAAAAAATCAGTTTCTTCAGGCGTGAAGTTAAAATAATATTCCCAGATATCTCGGCCTTCTAAATTAATGTATTCGCGAATTTTTTGATGATACGGAAGCATAGTAAATTGGCCATCGTACATGCCAAATAAACCTTTAAGCGCATAAAATACACCTTCGCTGGCATCGGCGTTGGCGGCATAGTTAATGCCGTAATCAATTAAATCTTTATTCTGTGCATTTTCGGGGTTTACGATTTTTAAAAAAGTATGGCCAAAACTTGATGAAGCATTACCCATGTCACTGGCGGCAAAAATTAAAGAAACACCTTTGACGTTAAGTTGTTTTTTCCAGAGTTGGCGCTCTTCGCAGGGTAATCTATCTTGGGCATCAGTTTTTAAGATCGCATTTAACCATTGGGCCCGCGCTAAATAACGGCATTGCAGGCGTTGATCATTGTCGCCATAAAGTAGCTCAATAGTTTTAAGTAATTCTTTTTCTGGTGAATTTGCGCCATCGGCATCAAGAAAAAAGCCTTGAGTAAAGGGCGAGCTATAAGAAAAGTATTTTTTTTCGTAATGGCCTAAAGCTAACCACTGAGGATCATTCCATAATTTTTCTTGGCGGGCCGTATTTAGATAACTTTGCAGGCGTAAAGCCTTATCAGAAATAGAAAAGCCCCAAACAAGTGGGGCTTTCACTATTAGAAATAAAAATATAACTAAATTAAGAACCGTGGCATGCATCTGCTACAGAAGCAGACTTCATGTTGTTAACAAAGTCAACTGCAGACGTTTTAGCAGAAGGCACGATAGAGCTGAAGCTAGATTGTGCTTTTGCGCTGAAAGAATTGATTTGTGAATCAGAAGCGCAACCGTTTAAGGCAGCTAAAGTTGATAATTTTTCGCCATGACCTTGAGCCATCTCACGAGTTAATTCAGCTTGGTTAACTTCTACGAAATACTGAATTTGTTTGTCATTTTGTACGATACCACTAGCAGAACAGTTAGAAGTACCAAAAGTAATACCAAAAGTTTGCGAACCAAAAGAACCATTCGTAGTAGCTGCGAATAATTGCATAAGTTTAGAATTTTTAGTGATGATCATGCTACCAAGACCGCAACCTGCGTCGCCAGCAGCCATAGAAACCGAACCCAAGAAAAATACAGTAAGAAATGCTTTCAACATAGAAACCCCCGTTGAATAAAATTGTTTCATCTATAATCGATGAAATTTTATTTATATCCAACGAAATCCTAGGGTCACCAGACTATCGGCTAGCGCTACATCCCCAATAAGAATTTAAAGTCTTCTGCACTTAATTGGCCGCTGCCGTTTAAGACTTTATCTAATGATTCTGAGTCTGAAAACAAAGCGTCAAAGTAAGATTTTTTCTTCAATTTCAACAGTTCAATTTTTTCTTCAACAGAATCTTTCATTAAAAGCCTATAAACCTGGACATCATTTTTTTGACCTAAGCGATGTGAACGATCTGTGGCTTGATTTTCAACTGCAGGATTCCACCAAGGTTCAATATGATAAACTACTGAAGCTTTCGTTAAATTTAAACCCACACCGCCAGTTTTTAAAGTCATGAGTAAAACCTGTGGTGTTTCTGAATTTTGAAATGATTCTAGAATTTCACGACGAGCTTTATTAGCGACACTTCCATGTAGCGTATAAAAAGGAATTTTATCAGCCGTAAACAATCCAGAAATTTTATCTAAGGTCGCCAAGAACTGGGTAAAAATTAAGACGCTTTTACCTTCTTCAAGATGTTCTTTTACACATTCTAAAATGTGCGCAATCTTGGGCGGGCTTTCGGTAAATTTCACCTGCGGAATACCACTTGGATCAGAGCAGGCCTGACGCAAACGCAGTAATGCCGTTAACATCGCCAGTTGTGACGAAGTTTGCCCTTTTTCCTGAATCAGCTGGCTAACCTGATCGTTGTGCGAAATCGCCAATTTTTTATAAATTTCAATTTGTCTTTCGCTGAAATCAAAACGAATAGATTCTTCTAATTTTTTCGGAAGATTTAAATTCACTGAATCTTTTGTACGACGCAATACTATTGGTCGCATTTTTAATTTTAGAAATTGCACATCCTGCGCATCAATGGTCTTTCCGGGGCCAAAACTTTCTTGAAAAGATTTATAGCTTCCCATAGAGCCAGGTAAAACCAGATCCGATAATGAAAAGAAATCTAAAAAGTTATTCTCAAGTGGAGTACCTGATAAGGCTAGTTTAAATTTAGCCTTTAATAAGCGAGATGATGAAGTTCTTTTAGATGAAAGATTTTTTAAATTTTGTGCCTCATCAAAAATAACGACATCCCATAAAACTTGCGAGAAAAAGTCTTCATGTTCAGTTAATAAACCATACGTGGCAATAATCACTTTGTGTTCGTTATTGGCTTGTTTTAATAAGTCTTGTTTTTTAGAGCCGCTAAAAATTTCGACTTGTAAGTCAGGCGTAAATTTTTTCGTTTCTGATTCCCAGTTAAAACACAATGATGTCGGCACAACAACTAAAGACCATGTCTTATTAGTTTTGCGATGTTCATCTAAGAATGCCAGCACCTGTAATGTTTTACCAAGACCCATGTCATCGGCTAAAATTCCGCCTAAATTTAATTTATAAAGGTCGTGAATCCATTGTGTTCCAACAAGCTGATGTTCTTTAAGAATACCCTGTAAATGTTCTGATAGATTTAATTTAGTTTCGGCTTTGCCTAGGTTTTTATAGAACGTATGAATTTCATTCCAATATGGATGATCTGATACAATGTTAGTACCTGACTCAGCTAAAGCTAAAAGTTCTAAAATTTGCGATTTCGGAACTCTGACGAATTCTTTTTCGCCACGTGCACCTTTATTGACTTCGTCGTTTTTAATTCTTTCCCAAAATTTTTCTAGAGCTGCAAATTTTGGAATAGAATTCGGATCAATTAAAAACGGTCGGCCTTTGTAAAACATGATGCCGCTTAAGGTTTGTGTGCCTTTGCCAGAAAAGTTCACATCTTCAAGGCTGACTTCGACACCTTTGAAAAATAAGCGCGGGCTTAATTCAAACCAATCCGTTTTAGAATTATTAACAGTGATTTCAGACCTAAAATCATCTTCACCTAATTTTTCTAAAGATTTAGAATTGATATAAACTTCCCAGCCTTGGCCGGCTAGATCAGACATTTTATTGTACACTAGCGGCAGGGTTTCATCAGAAATTTTTATTTTACGAATATACTGGTTAGCTAATTCACTTTGTAAATTAAAGCCCGTGTAAACAGGTTCAAACGCTTCGCTGGTTTTTAAAGACTCGCCGATAAGTTCTAAATATTTAGTTGTCGATTTAGTAAAGATTTCGCCTTTTGATTCTAACATCAATGGCTCAAGGGCAACTAATAACGATTCAGCAGTGAATTTATCATAATCTGTTAGTTCAAGAATTTGATTTTTTAAAACGATATAGCGTGATTTCACTCGTACAATTTTTAAAATTTCATTTAAGGCGAATCTAAAGAAAGCATAAACTTTATCTGATAAAAATGCGCCCAGATTACGATCGTATGGGTTCATTTCCCCAAACTTATCCACAAGAATTGAACGTTTGAATAGATCAAAAATATTATTTTCTAAAATTTCTAAAAACTTTTCATCATTTAAATTGAATTGCCCTGTTGTTAACGGGCGATTTAAAACATGACGGCAAGTTTCAATAATCATTAAACAAGCGACACCCTGATGTTTTAAAACGCGTAAATCATTGTCGCGTTTTAAACCTTTTCGCTGTGAAGCTAAATCTTTGCGTTCAGATTCAGATAACCAGGCAATGCCATTAAGAGCCGTTTGCAATAATAATTCAGTCGTTAACTGATAGTTATGCACGCGGTAAATATCGTCTTGAAAAGTAAATTCAGTCCACATTGAATAAAAAACGCTTTCAAAACCCGGCTCCATAAAATGTTGCAAATTAATGCCGTATTTTTCTGGTTTAATAACCAGCGGATTTTGTGAAAATGCAAAATGAATTTTATGCTGGTTTAAAAAACCCTTAATAGCCGCGATGCTAGAGTGATTTTTATAAATGCGATCGGCGCCAACTTTTTCATAGTCCGGCCCAAGATGGCTAAACGCAACATCATTACTGCGCCCAGCTTTTTCAAGGGGTACAGCCGACATCAAACCCGTTTTTACATTTACGGTCGTCGGATGAAGATGTAATTCATATTTTTCGCCAGAAGCTGTGCGATCTTGTGTTAAAGCCGCGCCTCCTAAATAAGGAATATTTTTTTCTTCAATAGGTTTAATAAAATATTCGCCAAACATGGGTTTTTGCACATGCAGTTCAGAAATTTCTAAACCGTATTTAATGCCAGCCACATCTAAAGCTAAATAAACTTTAAATTCAGGAAATTTTTGCCGTAAGACAAATAAATTATCGATCATTTCTAAAAGAACATAACCGATCATATATTCATTTTGCTGCGTTTCAAAACGACCCAAAAATTTCATAAAATTTCTAAGGCGTAAACGTTCTTTAGCGGTTTGAAAAGCAAATTGTTTTTCAATTAAAATAGGATTTAATTCACGTGGAAGTGCTGTGCCTAAATCATAATTGCCAATTTGTTCTAAAGATAATTTAGTTTCATTTTTTAAATAAAAAGAAACCACATCGGTTAATTCTTGGTACGTATTGCGATTAAAACTAAAGTTTTTACCGCGCAATAAATCTGAAATCATACTGTAGCTGCGAGTATCAAAAGATTCGTAAGTGCGTACTTTGGGAAGCGGGTATAAATCTAAGCCCAAAGCTGAAACTTGATCAGCAATTGTAGTTAAGTATTGTTCGTTTAAAAATTGCGGCAATTGGATAACCGCAAAATCAAGCTGGCCCAATTGAGCTCGCTCTAACCAGTGATAGTAAGGTTTTTTTATAGCCGTTATATCGTTGTTTACGTCGTTATTCACGAAACTCCAGTTCCCGAGGTTTTCCATCGGCGAATTGGAAATATTACCAAGGATTCTGAATATTAGCAATTTGTTGACGGAAAATCTGAACTTTGACATAAACAAACCGCATGTCAGCATCTTTCAATAATCCTAATAGAATCAGTCCTTTAGACGCTCTAAAGCAAAACCCATTTGTGTTGGCTCCAATGGCGGGAATTACTGACCATGCCTTCCGCAGTTTTATGAAAAAACTAGACGCAAGCGTCGTTGTTACTGAACTGGTTTCAGCAACCGGCATCGAATATAAATCAGAAAGAACTATGCAGCTGATGAGTTACGATGAAAGCCAACGCCCTATTGGAATTCAGCTGTTTGGCGAAGACGCTGAAACTATCGCTAAAGGGGCACAAGTTGCTGAATCTTTAGGAGCTGATTTTGTTGATCTTAACTTTGGTTGTCCGGTACCAAAAGTAGTAAAAAAAGGTGCAGGCAGCGCCATGATGAAAGACCTTGTCGTTATGCAAAAGGTTTTAAGTTCATGTGTTAAGGCCGTAAAAATTCCGGTCACTATTAAAATTCGTACTGGTTGGGAGCAGTCTCAACGTAATGCTTTAGATGTTTGTAATTTAGCTTACGATGAAGGCATCACTTGGGTTGCCATTCATGGGCGCACGCGGGCCCAAGGTTATTCGGGTTTAGCGGATTGGGATTTTATTGCTGATCTAAAAGCGAAAACAAAAATTCCTTTATTGGGTAATGGCGATATTTTAACTCCGCAAGCGGCGGTACAACGTTTAAAAGAAACAGGTTGCGACGGCGTACTTATTGGCCGTGGCGCTTTAAAAAATCCACTCATTTTTGCTGATGCCTTAAGCTTATGGAAGAATGAACCCATGCGTTCAGACCTTAAACGAAATTATCATGGAATTTTTCAGGACCTGCATGTGACTTTACAAGCACACTGTTCAGAGCATATCATAAATATCCAGCTCAAAAAGTTCGCTTCTTGGTTCTCTACTGGGTATCCAGGCGCAGCTCAATTTAGAAAAGACATTTTCCAGTTGAAGAGCAATGACGAAGTTCTGACTTGCGCATTAGGCTTTTTTCAGTCAATTTCAGACTTCGAGCAAGAAGACACATCTCATGAGGCTTTCCTTATGGGTGGGCATGGTTAATTAAGAGTTAAGTAATAGCTCGATTTAAATTTTATTTTACAACAACGAAAGAGAAGAAAATGATTCAAGATCCAAAGAAAATTAGAAATATCGCAATCATTGCGCACGTCGATCACGGTAAAACAACTTTAGTTGATCACTTAATCAAACAAGCCGGAACATTCCGTGAAAACCAAGCCGTTCAAGAACGTTTGATGGATTCAATGGATCTTGAAAAAGAACGCGGAATCACGATCGCAGCGAAGAATGCATCTTTCACTTACAACGATTATAAAATTAATATTGTCGATACACCGGGACATAGTGACTTCGGTGGAGAAGTTGAACGCGTACTTAACATGGTTGATGGCGCGATCTTACTTTGCGATGCTTCAGAAGGTCCACTTCCGCAAACTCGTTTCGTTTTGAAAAAAGCTTTAGAACAAAACATTAAAATTATCGTTGTTATCAACAAAATCGATCGTTCAGATGCTCGTATCCAAGAAGTGCACAACGAATTATTCGATCTATTTATCGACGTTGAAGCTAACGAAGAACAATGTGATTTTCCGACAATCTACGCGATCGCGCGTGATGGTATGGCGACACTTGATCCAGCAGTTAACACTGGAAACTTAAAAGTACTTTATGATGCAATCGTTAATATGGTACCTCCTCCAACAATTAAAGAAAATGAACCATTGCAATTAATGGTTTCTAACATTGGTTACAATGACTACGTTGGTCGTTTAGCAATGGGCCGTATGCGTGCAGGTACTGTTAAAGTTGGCGACGACATTATGTGTATTCAAGAAAACGCTCAGAAAAAAGTGAAAGTATCTGCGCTTTTTCAATACGTAGTAAATTCTCAGGTTCCGGTTCAAGAAATTGGCGCGGGCGACATGGCGATTATCGCGGGTATCGAAGATTTCACGATCGGTGATACGATTACTTCAGCGGTTGATCCACGTCCACTTCCACGTATCAAAGTAGATGAGCCAACGGTTGGTATGATCTTCTCGGTTAATAATGGTCCGTTCGCGGGTCAAGAAGGTAAACAAGTAACGTCTCGTAAAATTTTAGAACGTCTTGAAAAAGAATTACTTTATAACGTTTCAATCCGCGTAGAAAAAACATCTGCAACTGATGCTTTCAAAGTTATTGGCCGTGGCGAATTACAACTTGGCGTATTGATTGAACAAATGCGTCGTGAAGGTTTCGAATTATTAGTTTCTAAACCGCAGGTTGTATTCAAAGAAGAAAACGGTAAAAAGTTAGAGCCGTTTGAACACGCAGTTATCGATATCGAAGATCCTTACGTAGGTGCCGTAACTGAGAAGTTAGGTATGCGTAAAGGTGTTATGACGAACATGGTTCAAAAAGGTACAGGCCGTACTCGTTTAGAATTCCGTATTCCTTCACGTGGTTTAATCGGTTACCGTTCTGAGTTCTTAACAGATACTCGTGGTACTGGTTTATTAAATACAAACTTCGACGGTTACGATGAGTACCGTGGTGACATCAATTCTCGTATCAATGGTGCGATGGTTTCAGATCGTCAAGGTGAAGCAAATGCTTACTCGATCTGGAATAAGCAAGAACGTGGCAGAATGTTCGTGAATGACGGCGACCTTGTTTACGAAGGTATGATCGTAGGCGAAAATGCTAAAGACAACGATATGATCGTTAACATTCAAGAAGCAAAAAGAATGTCGAACGTTCGTGCGTCTGGTTCAGACGAAGCAATTCGTGTTACTCCAGTTAAACCAATGACTTTAGAATTTGGTATGGAATGGATCAAAGAAACAGAACTTATCGAAGTGACTCCAAAATCGATTCGTCTACGTTTAAAAGAATTAGATCCACACAAACGCCCTAAACAAGCAAAATCTAACAAAGACTAATTAGTGTCGATTTATAATCCCAGTTAAATAAAAACCCGGTGTAATAACCGGGTTTTTTATTTTAAGGCCTTAAAAATGCAAAAGCTGCTAGACGGATAGCCTAACAGCTTTTTAGTTATGCCAAACTTCCGATTTGCGGAAGGAGGTTCGACATGCGTAAACCAAAGTATTTACGTTATCGTCGCCTTTTAAGTATTTCTAAAGAAATTTTGCGATTAATTATGATGATCTTAATGATTGTCATAGTTATTAAAAGTATTTAGCCATCTAGATTCTGCACGTTTACTCCTAGATTTTGATTTGTAATCAAGACCAAGGTAGGGACTTAAAATCCCCGGAAGTTATTGGCGAACATGGAATTGCTGTTAGGTTTATCCACTGTTAGTCTTATGTCATGTCTTTAGCATTGAATGCCATTGGGCTTAAAAAAAATTACGACGGTATTCCAGTAGTTAACGGAATCTCTTTTGATATTAAGCCTGGTGAATGCGTCGGGATTCTTGGACCTAACGGCGCCGGTAAAACTACCACAATTAAAATGATCTACGGCCAAGTGATTCCGACAGCTGGCGAATTATTAGTTCTAGGTTTAAATACTAAAAATGATATTACGCAAATTCGTTCACGCATCGGCGTCGTGCCACAAGACGACTGCTTAGATACAGACTTCAGCGCACTTGAAAATTTATTATTGTTCGCACGCTATCACAATATGGATAGCGATCTCGCGCATGCTCAAGCTGAACATTTGTTAGCTGAGATGAAATTATCTGAATTTAAGCACAAACAAGTTGAAGCGTTAAGTGGCGGCATGAAACGTCGTTTAGCCATCGCCCGTGCACTGATTCATAAACCACAATTCATTCTAATGGATGAACCAACAACGGGCCTTGATCCACAAGCGCGTTTATGGATTTGGAATTATTTTGAACGTTTAAAAGCGAATAACACAACTCTGGTGTTAACGACTCATTATATGGAAGAAGCTGAACGCCTTTGTGATCGCATTATTATGATCGATCATGGGGTGATTTTAGACCAGGGCACAGCTAAAGAACTTATCTTGAAGCATATAGGTACTGAAGTGATCGAACTTCATGTCGGCAGTGAAAAAGGCTACTGGTTAAGTAAAGTTGAACAAGCAGGGCTTAAATTTCAAGAGTATGAAGACAACATATTTATCTTTTTTGAAACTACCGAATCAAAACAAAGTTTTATAAGTCATATTCAGAACACACATTATTATGTGCGGGCTGCGAATTTAAATGACGTGTTTTTAAAATTGGCCGGATATCAAATCCGTGAAAAGAGCTAAGCATGTATAATGTTTGGCTACGTAATTTTTTATTCTTTCGTAAAACATTTGTCGTCTCTTTATTTTGGACAACACTTGAACCTCTCATGTTTTTAGGAGCATTTGGTTTTGGCTTTGGTCATTACATTTCTTCAATCGAAGGCATGTCGTTTTTGCAGTTTTATTTTGCGGGACTACTTTGTACGACGGCGATGATGGTCGCCTACTTTGAATCGACTTATCCTAATTACACGAAAATGACTCATCAAAAAACTTATGCTGCGATGTTGTTAACTCCGGTTTCAACTCAACAAATATTTTTCGGTGAAATGTTATGGGCAGCCACTAAGGGATTTTTAGGTGTATTAGGGGTGTTCTTAATTTCTTCGTTATTTGGCTTATTTAATTCGAACTTTTTCGTCGTTGCACCGATTCTGTTTTTATTAAGTTTAGTGTTCGCATCATTTGGTATGATTATGATTTCGATTGCGAAAAACTACGATAGTTTTGTTTTCTCTACATCAGGAGTAATTGTTCCGCTATCGATGATCAGTGGAACTTATTTTTCACTTGATGAAATTCCGTACTATTTAAAAACAGCGGCTTATATTTTTCCTTTAGCGCATGCTGTACGTTTAGTGCGTAACGTATTGTATAAAGAAATCGGCTGGATTGATCTGGGTCATATTGCCGTACTCGTCGTATATTTAATGATCTTTAGCTTTATCGGCTTACGCTTATTCAGAAAAAAATTAGTAAACTAGTTACTGCTCGGCTCGACAGCTTCGGTAGGTGGTTCAGCTGTTGCCGTTGCATCCGGAGTCGTGGTTTCTTCAACGCCGTCTAACATTTCATTTAAATCTTCAGAAGATAATTCTTCAGGGGCCGTGTTAATAGTGGCTTGCCCTGCAGTCAGAAAGTATTCAAGTTTTCCCATCGCCATAAAATAGTCATCGTCACTTAGCGATTTATAGCGATGCATATCTTTAATAATGCCTGATAACCTTTTTCTCGCGAAACGCGTCAGATCTTTACGATAATAACTTTGTGAATACTTTTCAGGATTCGGTAATACCATAGCTAAAAAGGCCGATTCAACCACATCTAATTCAGACGGGTGTTTTTTAAAATAAAACAGTGCCGCTTGTTTTACGCCGTAAATATTTTTACCAAATTGCACGACGTTCAAATAGCGCTCTAAGATTTCTTTTTTTGTCAGAGTTTTTTCTAACTTGATCGTGATTAAAGCTTCTAAGCCTTTGCGGACGAACGTTTTATCTTTGTAGAGAAATAAATTTTTTGCCAGCTGTTGGGTGATCGTCGAACCACCACAAGTGATTTTACCAGTTTCTTTTAGTTTTTCGTAACAACGGGTTAAACCTTCTTCATCAAACCCTTTATGTGTGTAAAAAGCTGAATCTTCGGTTAACAAAATGGCGCGCTGTAATTTAGAAGAAATATTTTTCAGTTTAACATAAGTTTTTTCTGTGGGGCATAGGTCAATACCGTACATTGATGTTTTGAAACACCCCTTGATCGTCTCTTGCGATGGAATTTGCCAGAAGACAAATCCTGCAGCCGATGCCACTGATAAAAGTATGATTAGGAAGAATATTTTCATTTAATTTAGTCCAAATAACCGTGATCTTTCATCCAGCGTACACTGTTTTCGATAGCAATATCAGAGGGTCTCGGACTAAAGCCAAGTTCTTTTTTTGCCTTATCGCAGTTAAACCAGTGATACATAGATGCGGTATAAGCATTTTCTACAGACAAGCCAGAACCCGTTAAATCGCCGATTTGGCCAATTAATTTTAACACCGGAAATGGCATTAAAATCTTAGGTGCTTTTACTCCGGCAAAGCCAGAAATTTTTGTGAATAATTCTTTGATCGTCATGTTCTCTGAGGTTAACAAATAACGTTCACCACTACGGCCTTTGGTAATCGCCTTCATAATACCATCAGTAACGTCTTCGGCTGCGACCACGTTCACGCCACCGCCGGTATAGAACGGAAACTTTCCGCGCGCGACTTTAACTTGGGTTTTACGGCTGCCTTTTTTAGCGTCGCCAAAACCATAGATTGTGCTTGGATTAACATTGATCGCATGTATTTTATTTTCTTTAGCAGCCGCACATACAATTTTTTCAGCGGTGTGCTTAGTTTCAAAATAACCTAAGTTTAATTTGTGAATCGTGTATGGTGATTCTTCAGTTAATTCTTTGGGAGTAAAACTGGCACCTACAGCAACCACTGAAGATAGATTTAAAAGCTTAGCTTGTTTTTGTTCAGTTAAAACATCGACCACGTTTTGCGTGCCACCGATATTTACTTTATCCATCATCGGGCGATCAGCTTTTTTATAAGCGATTAAACCAGCTAAGTGAAAAACATAATCTTTATTTTTAAAAGCGGTTTGTAGAGATGCTTTGTTGGTCACATCGCCGTATTCATAATTTAATTTTAGATGTTCAATTTCGCTTAAGTCGCTGGTTTTACGAACCAGGGCTGTAACTTCATGTCCTTCATCTAAGAGACGCTTGCATAACCAAGAACCTAAAAAACCATTAGCGCCGGTAACTATTGTTTTCATGGATTTTTCTCCAAATGCGAATAATGAATTTTATAAACTATTTTTTTAGCTAGGCGAGCAAGTAGCCAGCCGATAAGTAAGCCCATGAGCGCGCCCGCTAAAACATCAGACGGATAATGAACGCCGTTATACATGCGCGAATATCCAGTTAAAAAAGCTAAGGCAAAGAACAGCAGTTTAGCCGCCGGAAAAAAATGACTCGTGTAAGTGGCAAAGGTAAACATGTTCGATGTGTGATTAGAATAAAAACTACTTGTAGGCCCTGCAGGGCTTTTTTCGGTGATTTGCAGTTCTTTAACTGTATAGGGGCGCATACGAGGATAATTATTTTTTACGTGTTTTCCGGCAAAGTCGCTGATACCCATACTTAAAGCCAAGAATAAGAAATAAGTTAAGCCTGCGCGTTTGTATCTATGAATGAAAAAATAAAGCAGAATTAAAACAGCAGGTATAATGAACCAGTTAATTTTATGAATGTCGGTATAAAACGGAAAAAGGCCATCAAAGATAGAGTTCGAGTTTGTTTGGTGAATCCAAAGTAAAATCGATTTTTCTAAGTTTGATAGCCATTCAATCATGCAACAAGGTTACACAATTTTATTAAATGATGCATTCCTTAATTTTTTCTAAAGTGATTTTACCGTTCGAGGCGATTTTAATAGCTTCTTCGATCGATTTAGCCTTACCAAGTCTTAAGGTCTTGATTAATTCAGCTTTAAATTGTTTTGCCGCTTCGTTGTATTCGGCCATTTCAGTGATTTTTTCTAAAATCTCAGCACTTTCTTTCGTTAATTCATATTTAGAACCTTCGCTTAAGATTTTTAAGTCAGTGGCCGCTTTTGATTTTTGCTCAACAGTACCATCTCTGTGAAGACTGATTAATTGAGTTACTTTGTCTAAAGTTTCTGGACGGGTAGAAATTAAAGATTCTAAATTAGTAGAATCGACACCACCGATTTTAGATGTAGCATCACTTAAAAGCTTAACTAGAGCTGCTTTGATTGGCTGAGTAACTTTACCTTTTTTAACGGCTTCTAAATAATCTTTAGTCTCTTTGCGCTCAACGTTTGCACGGCGTGCTTGCTCGCGAGACAAAGGCTTATTCACTTCTCTAACTTGCGCTAAAGCGATGTTTGAAGCTACCAGGATGGCTAAGATTATTAATTTTTTCATGTTCAAATCTCCGTTTTTTAATTCTTCGTTTAAAGTTAATTTCAATTTTAATGCCTACTTAAATCGTTTTAAATGCACTTCCAGAGCGTATTATCTCATTTTGAAACACCAAAGACGCCAATCGCGTCGTCAGTGTTAAATGCTTAGACATTACTGTCCACCGGTTTGGTGTGCTCTAGAGCCTTGTCTTTGCTGAGGAGCCAAAGATCTGTGTTTTAAGAAAGTATTAAGCTGTGACATATCGATCTCTAAGCGATCAGCTAGTTTTACTTTCATTAACAAATAACGATTCACTTCAATTTCAAGCGCTTCTAAACCATTTGCTATGGCCAGGATGGATTTAAAATCAGCAGGTAATGTTTCAGCTTCTGCTCCAGCTAGTTCAGCTATTTGTTTAAAGCCACTGAAAATGATCGTGTTCGCTTTATAAAGTTTTTCTTTAGCGGCGATCATATCTTCAAACTTCAATGATTTAAGACGTAATAAAGCCATGAAGTTTTTGTAATTCATTTCTAATTCATTCACGCGAAATACATTTAATTCAGAAGTTAACGTATTTAATGCTCTTTCGTATTGGGCAATCGAAGAAAAATCTTTAGGATTTTTCTTTGCTTTTTCAACTAATTCACGAGCTGGTATTACAATTTTCTCTGATAGGTCATCTACAGTCGTAATATCTTCAGCAGCCACATCTTTTACTAAAATGAACAAATTCTTATATTTAGTTTTTAAACGTTTAGCTTCGTTTTCTGAAGAAACATTCGGAATCGTATAACCATTCGTTCTGGCGCGTTTTGAAATTTCAAGAATATATTCGTGGTTTGTTTTTTGTGCGGCAACTTTTTCTTTTAAAAGAACTGTTTTAAGAGCTGATAAATAGAATTCAAATTCGAAGCGTAAGTTGTCGCCCAAATTATTATCTAAAATCATTTTATCTTTCATGTAAGCTTCGCCAGTAAAAACATTATCAATGGCTTTGTCATACCAAGATCTGTGGTTATTCAGCTGCTGATCAGCTTCGGCAACGACTTGGCCATAGCGTGCATCCATTTTTTTAAGCTGTGCTTGTAAGCCAGGTAGAATGCTTGTTACCCACCACTGGTCAAAGGCAACGCCCTTATCGTCTTTAGTTTCGCTGCGCCAGTTACCTAATACTTGTGGGTAAATGCGCGCCATAATAAAGCGAGTTGGACTCTCAAAAGTTTTACCGTCTGTTTCGATTTTCCAATCGTGTAAAGTATCACTTGTTGTGTTTTTCCCGTAGAAAGTATTTTTACAAATATCTAATTCACCATTGTAATTAACGATACGTGGCGGGTAGAAAGTTACGCCCGCAAAAGTACCTTCTTTGATTTTAGCTTGTTTATCACCGCAAATCATTTTTAACAGCATCAAATCTGAAGTTTTAGCAAAAGCAAAGTTTTTGGCTCTTAAGTCGAAGCCAGCCGTCTGAGCTGATTGGTAGTTTCCAATGTTCGTATCAAAGGCCATGTTAAATCCGGCGCCTTCTTTAAGTTGTGGCTTTGGATCGCCTAAAGTTGATTTGAATTGTGTTAAAGCAGTGCGAATTCCTTTATTTGGATCATCATTCTTTTTAATGAATGGAAGCATTTTTAAACGTCTATTGATTTTGTCTAATTGAATACCTTGTCTGATCGGAGATAGCTTCTGTGTTAACGGCGAAATTAATCTTTGAACTTCACCCAAATGTTCAGCGGACATTTCGAAAGTTTGAAGTTTAGGATAAAAAGCTGCGGCCACTTTTTGAACCATTTCATTTTGCGCGGGTTCAAGCTGGAATGGATGTGATATATAAACATCATTTTCTGGTTGATCACCAAAATCTTTACCGCTCTTAACACCGTATAATGGTAAAAGTCTTAATGGATACTTTCTTTCTAAAGCCCAAGCGCGGCTTGGTGCATCTTTGAATTCGCCTTGATTAATTAAATGCTGGCGATTCAAAGTATCAAATAAGTTTTCAACATATTTTAAGTAAAAGTTTTTAGAGTAATCTACTTGGTGAAGCAATTTTGACGATACATCTAACCAGCCAGCAAGGTTTGCCTCTGCTTTGGCATTTAAATGCATGCGCCACTGAGCCATACGCTCTGTGAAATTTTCGATCTGTTTTGGAAAGTTCTGAAAAGATTCATTAGCTTTATCAGCCGCAGTTACATTCCAATTATGTTTGCTTCCATGTGCCAGTGATTTTCCAAGAGCCATAGCATCGAAATCAAAGAATGCCGGTTGCAGTAGGTTATTGCCTGCACGGTTAACATGAGGAGCTACATAGTGATCAACAGCTAAGAACATACTGAATTTAGTTAATTTTCCGCCCCAGCGAATGGCTTTGATCCACCAAGTGCCACCAGAAAAAGCCAGATCAACATTTGCAGCACTTACTTTTAAAAGTTTAACAAAAGTTGATTCAAGAGCTTTTGCTCCGGGTTTAATAACTGTTCTACCAACCCCGCGGGCACCTGCTTCAACGACTTCAGTCGCCTTTTGCGCAACAATTAGTG
This sequence comes from Bdellovibrio sp., assembly GCA_036676395.1. Classification (GTDB taxonomy): domain Bacteria; phylum Bdellovibrionota; class Bdellovibrionia; order Bdellovibrionales; family Bdellovibrionaceae; genus Pseudobdellovibrio. Next base: position 184,072 of record JAKFCY010000003.1, on the reverse strand, counting down.
CTAAAATTTGCGTAGTGTATTGAACATATTTACTTCTATTCGTCCATTGTTTGTAAGAATAATCACAAGCGGCCTGAGAAGCGGGATCATTTTTGTTAGTGATCCAACCTTTAGTACACTCTTTCATTGTGACTAGTAAATCTGCGGTTAAGCTTGAAGCAAATGAACCAACCGCTAAACCTTTGTAGGTCAGTGTTTTCATCGCTAATTGTTTTGTCATCGGATCTAAGCCACGCGTTTTCATGTCGATGTAGATCCCGTTCGCGACCATAAAGGCTGCAAATGAAATGTGAGCAATAGGATCTTTTAATGCTTCAATGTGTTTAACCATTAATTCTGGATCTGACTTAGTGGCAATTTGCAATTGCGTAAAATAAACTAAACCACCGGCAATAGCGAATGTAATACTGTCTGGTACAAAATGGGCTTTTACATGGCGAAGCACATGTCTTGTACCCTCACCCTGATTTTTTTTAGCCTCTTCCATCTCGATTTTATTTAATTCCTGGCGTAAACGACGTAAGAAACTTGGGTCAGGCTTAGGTTCATTATTGCCGATGTCCAAGTTCACTTGGTCACCGAATTGAGTCGTTGTTGATAGTATCGTTGGATTAGCGAAAGCAGCCAATGAGGTCATTAAAACTACGAATGTCGCAATAGTTTGTAAATGTCTCATAATGATAAGGCTCCTTGGTTACTCTTAAATAAAGCAAACGGCTTGCTTGCCAAATTCAATAGATTGCAGAGAATGCGTCTCAGACTGAGAAGTGACAATTAGGGGTCAACAGTGGAGCAGGTAATGGTGTACTAGACTCGAATTTGTCTATAAGAATTACGATAAGTTGGCTATGAAAAACCTATTGTTATTTGTCATCTTGATTTGCAGTTTATCTTGTCAAAGCTTATCGAAATGGTTCGCGCGTGAACCGTCTTCAGATACAGCCCGGACGGCGAAACATTATATTTTTACGGTGCACGGTTTAGCTGGTAACGAAACGACTTTTGGCAGCCTGCTACCGAACTTAAAAAATCATCTTGAGTATGCTGATCCAAAATACGAAGTTGTTACACAGCCATTTTTATATGGAACCGGCAGAATGGATGCTGATGTGCCGCAGTTTATTGAAGGTTTTGAAAATTTTCTGGATCAGTTTTTTGCAATCAATCGTTTAGATAAAGACGATAAAATTTCAATTGTCTGTCACTCGCAGGGTGGCTTAGTGACAACCCTTTGGTATGCAAAAACTATTGCCGGAACTGATGCCCGCCAAAATGAAATTGCAGACAAAGTTAAAACAATTGTGACCCAAGGTACGCCATTTTGGGGCTCAAACATGGCTCACATCATTAATGACAAATTGCCATTCGAGTGGATGCAAAACTTAGTCTATAAAATTATGGCAGTTGGCAAACTTGAGGTGCGTGACATGTCAACGGCTTCAAATAAAATTTTTACTTTCTTTCGTGAAAAATCCACAGCGAACGTTGAACGTTTACATACACCGTATATGTTAAATATCGCCGGCGTTAATTCTGTCAACTCGTTGCAATCGCAAAGAATGAATATGGGGCATCGGTTAGAATCTGATCAGGTGGTTAATGTTCCGAGTGCTCGTTTAGGTTTTTATTTTTACAGTGACTCAATCATCAAGGCTATTCGTGAATCAATTCCAGATAATGTTTCAATGAATGATTTTCATTATTCTCAGTATTTCAGTCATGACCCAAAGTTAAAATTAATTGAAACCATTCACACTAAGATCGGTAAAAAATCTTATGGTATGGCCATGGTTCCGAGTAAATGTATTGATACTTCTAGCTGTGATCAGCCAACATATGCTCCGGTGTTTACGCATCTTTCACGTTGCGAAGAAAAAGAAAATAGCTGTAATCAAAGTAACTATGAATTTTTGCGTGGAAAGCTTTATGCAGGCGATGAATCGTTCGGAAAATTAGCCAGCGATGCTTTAATGAATCAAATGCGCACTTTTCAATTAAGCGTAAATATTCAGTTGCCGAAAGATTTTGTTCCACCTAAAGATTTTTTAAAAAGCGAAGGCATTTCGAAATATTTAAAAGTCGATTACCAATATGGGCGTAAAAAATCTGCTAATAAAGATGTCGCAGTCTTTGATGATGCCCTGATTAGTCGTGAAACGCCAACGCAAGACTATCGCATTCAATTGGGACGTTACCGCGAATGGGGTTCGCGTGTGGCAAAGCATTTTAAAGAAACCAATCAATTGAATGTGCAATTTACCGGAAACGTAAAACCTGCAGATGTAAACTGGAAACCAACCTCAATTAATCCTGTTGGCTGGAATGAAAAAACATTTCCATTAAAGGTTGATATTGATATTCCTGGTTTGAAAAAACGCCAGGTTATAATTCCATTGCGGCCGACATATACCACTTTTGTTGAATTAACTTTAGATAAATAAAAAAAGGGAGCTTGAGACTCCCTTTTTCTTTAAAGATGTAATTTTAGCGATTACTGTGCAATCGTTAATTTATTAATAACAATTGGTTCAGCAGGGCGATCCATCGGGCCAGTTTTAGTTTTACCGATAGCATCAACAACATCATAACCTTCAGTCACTTCACCGAAAATTGTGTGTTTGTTATCAAGCCATGGTGTTGGCACAGTCGTGATAAAAAATTGTGAACCATTCGTGCCAGGACCAGCGTTAGCCATTGAAAGAAGACCTGGTTTATTGTGTTTTAATTCAGGGTGAAATTCGTCACCGAATTTATAACCTGGGCCGCCAGTGCCTGTCCCAAGCGGACAACCACCTTGAATCATAAAATCTTTAATTACACGGTGAAAAACTAAACCGTCGAAATAAGGACGTTTTACTTTGTCGCCCGTTTTAGGATCAGTGAATTCTTTAGTGCCAGTCGCAAGGCCTACGAAGTTTTCAACTGTCTTAGGCGCTTTATCTGCAAAAAGTTTAACTTTAAATGTTCCGCGGTTTGTATCGAATGTAGCTATCATATTTTTATCCTAGTTTTTACGAATTGATTTAATTGTGATTACTTTTTCAGGAACGTCAGCGTATTCGCCTTTAGTTGTCGTTTTCGAATCACGGATTTTATCAACTACATCCATGCCTTCGATCACTTCGCCAAATACAGCATAACCATAACGATCTTCAGATTTGTGATCTAAACGCTGGTTATCAACTACGTTAATAAAAAATTGTGCAGTGGCAGAGTTGATGTCGTTAGTACGAGCCATCGCCAGTGTTCCACGCATATTTGATAAACCATTTTTTGCTTCGTTAGTGATTGGCGGAAAAAGTGGTGCTTTTTCTTTCATGTCAGCTGTGTGGCCGCCACCTTGAATCATAAAGTCTTTGATTACGCGGTGAAAAATCGTTTTATCGTAGAATTTTTTTTCGACGTATTTTAAGAAATTTTCAGTGCTGATGGGTGCTTTTTCAGAGTTTAATTTAACTTTGATTTTGCCAAGAGATGTGTCGATTGTAACTGTTTGCGCGACCGCTGGAGCAGCAGCTTTTTTAGCATCGGTGCTTGCGTCTTTAGCGTGAGTTTTAAATGACCAAGTCATTAAAACGAAAGCTAGTAAGTAGATCCAAACAATAACATTAACTTGCGAATTCTTTACTTTTAACACTTGTGTTTTCATAGGTGTTTTTATACCTGACGAGGCTTAGGGATCGTCAAGATCCCATTAAGCGTGCTTATTTTTACTCCAAGTTATTCGACCATTTAGGCTTATAATAGTTATAAGAATCGTGAGTGACACGGCGTTCTTCATTTCCGTCAACGCTGCTTACAAAAATTTGAAATGTGCCAGTGCGATTGCTCGTAAAAACTACAAATCGACCGTCCGGAGAAAAGCTTGGATCTTCATTGCTGGCGCGCTTACCGTTGGGTTTTGTGGCTGTTGTAATACGGCGTAAATTTGTGCCATCGCTATCCATTATAAAAATATCAAAATAGTTTTCAATCTGACTGGCGAAGGCAATTTTTTTACCATCAGGAGACCAAGTCGGTGTTGAATTGTATTTACCCTGAAACGTTAAACGTTTCACGTTGCCGCCATCAGAACTCATAACATAAATTGAAGGGTTGCCACCACGATCAGATGAGAAAGCAATTTTAGCTCCATCATCAGAAACTGCAGCTTCGACGTTCATAGCGCCTGCGGGGCCTTTTGTTAAACGAGTTACGATGTCACCTTTAAGATTTAATTTGTATAAATCAGGTGATCCACCTTGTGAGATCGTTAAATAAATATTTTTTCCATCCGGAGAATAACTTGCACCTTGATTTAATCCATTACGATTAGAAATGATTGAACGTTTTCCTGAATTTAAATCATGTTGAAACAAAGTTAGATTCATTTGGGCAGAACCTACACGACGAGTGTAGATTGAATACAATAATTTTTTACCATCAGGTGACCAATTGGGGGCAATCGCAACACTGCGATCTTTAGTGACTGTCTTAAAATCATTTCCATCCCAATCCATAGTGATAACTTCTTTATAACCAGTGCGATCAGTTGTAGCTACAATCTTAGATAAAAATACGCCACGACGGCCGGTTAAGGCTTCAAGAACATCGTTAGCCAAGCTGTGACCTAGCTCGACTGTTTTGCTGGATTTAGCAGAATATTTTTTTCCTACTACCGCGCGAGCTTCGCCGATGTGATACAAATACATTTCAACAGAAACTTCATCGCCTACTAAGGCAAATGATGAACGAATTAAAAACTCTGCACCAATTGTTTTCCAAGAATCGAATTTGAAACCGTTAGCATCAAGTGTTTTTGATTTAATCGAAGTCGTCGTTGTGTCTTCTAAAAAGGCCCCAGCCTTCATGATGTTGAAATACGTTGAAAGTTCTAAGTCTTTCGATGCTGTGCTGTGAACTTGCGCTGCAAGTTTTACGTGATTACCAGTTTTAGTTGCATTCAGCTGATTCATTACCGGAAAAGCTAAATTACTTTTTTTAGCCTGGGCATCGCCGACTTTAATGTAAGTTTGTGCAAAACTGATTGAACTGAAAGTTAATATTGAAAATAATAAAGCTAAATTTTTCATAGTTATCCTTTTTTATTCTGGAAATCCAAAGATCACACCATCTTCTGCGTAAATTTCGGTAAATTTATCCGGTACTTTCGGAAACGGTGAGGCTTTCGTTACAGCTTGTAAGCAGTAATCATCATAAGTAGGGTTTCCAGATGATTGCACGACTTTTTTGTCGCTAACACGACCATCGGGTTCGATCTTAACTAAGACTTTTGTTTTTAGCTGTTTGCCAATCAGCCATTGTGGCAAGGCCCAGTGTGATTTAATTAAAGCATCTAATTGCCCGGTATAATTATCAGACTGAATGCGATCAAGACCTGTTAAAGCAGTGCCTCTTGTGATTACGCGGCCTTTTAAAATTTTGGCCGTCGCAGCAGCCGTTTTTTCGTTTTGAACTTGCTGGCGGATTTTATCTATTGCTGAAAGTTTTTTTAATTTTTCTAAAGCGGCTTTTTGTTTTTGTTTAGCTTTATCCAATTTAACCGCATCGGGCTCTGGTTTGGCTTTTGGATCAAGCTTCGTTTCTGCTTTAGGCTCGGGTTTCGCTTCAGGCTTGGCCTCTACTTTGGGTTCAACTTTAGGTTCTGGTTTTTTTTCTTCAACGACGGGCTCGACTGGTTTTTCGATTTTTTCTGGCAGGTCAGTCGATTTTTGTGCGGGATTATATTTTTCAGGTAAGCCTACCATATCAACGCGAATCGCTTCAGACAGGTCTAACCTGGGCTTGTTAAAAAACGATACATTGATGACTATTGCCAAGAACAACGTGCCGTGTGCGATTAATGAAAAGGTAGTTCCGCGACTTAAAACCAAAAAACTACTCCTTAGGGATCGTGATTAGACTAAGATTGTAAATTCCTGCAGCGCGAGCTTCGCCCATCACCTCAGCGACAATACCGTAATCAACTTTTTTATCGGCTTGAATGTAGATCTGTTTATTTTTTTTATTTTCAAAAATAGCTTTTAATTTTGTTTTTAAAGTATCCATACCTACTGTCGTGCCGGCAATTTTAATTTTGCCAGCCACATCAATCACTAATACAAAAGGATCTTCGTTTAATTCAACACCAGCAGATGATGTCTTTGGCAGATTCACATCAATTCCTTGTTGCATCATGGGTGCCGTAACCATAAAGATCACTAGTAACACCAACATCACGTCCACAAATGGCGTGACGTTGATTTCACTCATCGCCATTTTTGAATTTTTATTTCCGCCGCTACTCATTCCCATAGTGATTAACCTCTAAAGAAATTGCGTTTTACGATGTTTAAAAAATCTGAACTGAAATTATTTAATTGTGATTCTTCACGTTTGATTTCGGTAATAAAGTGATTATACATCATTACTGCCGGAATCGCCGCGGCCAGGCCGATCGCCGTTGTGATTAAGGCTTCTGAAATGCCCGGGGCTACAGCCGCAAGACTTGCATTGCCGGTTTGGCCAATCATTTGAAATGAATTCATAATCCCCCAAACGGTTCCGAATAATCCGATGAACGGGCCAGTTGAACCAGTCGACGCCAATACTATTAAACGTGACTCTAAAGCTGAAACTTCATTTTCAATCGCTTTTCTCATCGCGCGATCTAAATTATCTAAACCTGCTAATAATGGTGGTTCAGTTTCGCTATTAATGTTTTTGTTTAACATTGGGGATTCAGCAATTTTTTTCATTTCAGCGTAAGCCGCCTTAAATACACGCGCATGCGATGAATCTTTGAAAGCTTCTATTTTTTCGTGCAGTTCATCCAATGAACTTGTTTTCCAGAATAAGTTATCAAACGCTTTATTAGCTGTTTGTACTTGCTTAAGGTCTTGATATTTGTTCCAGGCAATTCCCCAGCACATAATTGAAAGTGAAATTAAAATCATGATCACCGCTTGTACGATAAGGCTAGCGTGCATGATGGATTCAAGTGCACCCATCTTAACCGCGACGTTTGTCGAGGCCTGAGTTTGTGCCATAGCCGTTTCAAGACATAAAAAAAGTGATACACTGATGAAGAGTAAAGAATTGATTTTTTTCATGAGGATATTTTAGTGAAGTTTAAAGGCACACGCAACTCGAATCAGATATTAATTTTTCTGTTATTGAGTTCATTTTTTTTGATTCAGTGTGTTCAGAAAACTGTAGATCGTTTGCCGAGCTCAGTTCCATTGCCAAAAGCTACTAAAGTTACACAACCTTCAGCAAAACAACCCGAGTTCGAAATTTGTCACTCGCGCAGTAAACTTTACCTAGAAGATCAAATTTTACGAATGCCCACTGAATATTACGAAGACCATAGTGATGAATGGGATAAAAAACTTCCAATTCAGTGTATTCAATTTGCGCAGAAAAACTTCAACGGCAGTTTTGCTTACTGTAGTAACGAAGATGAAAAACCAAAAGTCGGTGCGCCTCGCCCTTGTTTAAGTGAAAATTACACGCGTTTAGTTTACAACGCCTATCATGATGTAAAAGATTGTTTTAATTTAGATCCGAAAAGTTCATTTCTGCAAATCATGATCGAAAGTGGTTTTCATGTGAACGCGATCAATCGCACAGGCTTCGATGCGGGTGTCGCCCAGTTTACAAAAAATGGCATGTTGCGCGTAACTGAACGTGATCTTGTTGAAAGAACACGTCGCGTGCTTTTAGAAAGCAACAGCTCTAGCTGCCAGCGCATTGCAAGCACTATTGGTAAGTTGGATGTAGATGCGTTTCAGGTTAACAAACGCTGTTCGATGATGTCGTTGCCACAAAATCCATATCGTGGATTTTTATTACATTATTTGCATGCGCTACGTGATCAAATGTTTTTTAAACAGCAGCTTGTAAAGCAGCGACCAGAAATTGAACCTATCTTAACTCCGCAAATGATCGAACAGTTTGTGTATTTCGCTTATAACCGCGGTGTAACAGGCACGTTACGTTTGATTGATGGTTATTATAAGAATCGCAAATTGGCAGGCCAAATAGTTAAATCATCAGACTTTGTCACCTATCAAAATTTAAGTGAGATTCGTTCATCAATGCGCCGAGAGCCAGCTATGCGCGAACAATTAAAGAAAAGTAAAATTAAAAAATTAAGTTTTATGGAATACGCGATTATTCAAAATCAACCGTATATGGCTAATATGGCCGAAGCCCGCGACTTGGTTCGCCGTCATACGCAAAATCGTTGCGTCGACTAAATTATTCTTGGATAACAATGCCCAGTGGATTTAATTTTTTTGCTTCTTCAACATCACTGGCTGGGATTGGCCCAATGATAATTCTTTTAAACCGACGTTTAAGTTCAGCCTGTAATTTGTCAGTGTAAAAGGGCTGTTTGTAATAGGTTAAAGGATAAATCAAAACATCTGCACGCATAGTGGCAGCTTCGATTAGATTTAAAGATTCCATAGCTTTTAGTTTTAGAATTTCAGGAGCCGTTGTTCCGTAAATAAAAGTGGGTAAGATTTCTTTGATTGTTTTTGATAATGTTTCATACGGGGTCGTAATTAAAATGTTATCGCCTTTTTCTAAACCTAACGATTTAACATGATCTGTAAAAATCAGATGCCCACCGATGGCATTTTCATTGATGTTAAAAATAATTCTTCTGTTTTTTAAATGGTCTTTATATTTTTCTAATAACAAAACATCTTTTTCAACTTCAACATACTGTTTATTACGGATGTCTTTAGTGTGATCCATAGATTGATCGTTATTTGTCGCAATGATCACCAGCTTTTGATCTCGGGTGTTCGCCACATCTAAATACAAATTGTCAGTTGTCGTAAGAATTGCTTGATCAACATTTGCAAACGTTGGTTTTTTGAAAATTAAAATTTCAGTTGTTTCAGTAAACGGATGTTTATAATCCGCGTAAGGTACGCCTAAGCCCCAAAATTTAATTGTGAAAAATACGATGGCGCTGACGAATAACGATATTAAGATAGCTTGAATAACTCTCATTTGAACTCAATCTATTCAGGGTTCCAGATAAACTCAACCTGATTATGACCTGTGCCTAACAATTTACGAAAACCTTTATAGGTTTTGTTTTTAGAAGCTGTGGCTAAGTTTTCATCAATGTACTGAATTTGGCTCGGTAAGAAGCGAATCCTGCGGTAAACTTTAAGATTTTCAGCTTCATTTGATTTCGAGGCTTCAATTTTTTTATCGACACTTATACGCAGATCTTCAGCTAAACCAACAATCGCAGTTGCCAAGCCCGCTGCTAAATAGACAATACTCTCAGGATCAACTCCGCCGTATTGGGCGGCCAGATAAAGGCCTCCCAAAAAAACACCCACGGCTGCTGTGTACATTGCTCCAGTAAAGGCTAAGCCCGCAGTTTTTTGTGTTACTCGCGATGTCTTATGGCCTAAAGAATTTGCCATGTAGTGGCTTGATAATAAGCGTTCACGAATTTTTGTATTACGGCTTTGATGCCATTCGTACCAATTGCGGGTTGAAAAAATAAAATCATTTTCTGAAGTCGATTCAGGTTTTAATTTATATTCAAAGTAAAAGGTTTGTCCGCTGCTTGACCAGTTTGTTCGAGGTCCTAATCCACTCATCAAAAGTCGAATCTTACGCTTGTGTGGTTTAATTAATTTTTCGATAGATTTATTTCCTGAAAGTTCCATTGCCTTGCGCAAATCTACATCAGATGCATTGCGATCGCCAATGGCTTCCCATAAGCTTGCAAGCCAAACTCTAACTGCAGCATCGTCAAAAGTTGTTTCTTTACCCTCAGGATTATTAGCCAGGTACTCGACGGCACGTTTAAGTTCAACATGTGCCGAATCGGTTTTATTTTGGTCTAAATATAACATCGCTAGAAATAGATGAAGTGAGATAATTTCATGTTCAGATGGAATGTAGCCATCCTCACTTTCGCCAACTAAAAACACTGAAGCTTCATAACTAATGCTGACAAATTTTCTTTTTTCGATTTGATCAGAAAGGGCCTGCACTTTTTTAATATCAGTTTCAGAAAACTTTTCTCCGCCCCAAAATTTGATCCATGCTTTTTCAAAAGTTGTGATAAATCCATTTTCTTCTTTTTGCGGAAATACTAACAGCGCTTCATCAGGATAATTTTTTTCTAAAGTTGAATAAACAGGTTGGTATTCACTGTCGCGAATAAGAGTTTTATTGGCGCAGCTTGCGAAAAACAAACAGGTAATTAGATATAAACAGAGCCTTACCATGCGAATAACCTAGCACGCGATTTAGACGGCTTCTAGTGACAAAAACCCCAGCAAACTGCGGTATTTATGCTACAATGTAACTCTAGGGCTGTTTAATTGAATTTGAGCCCTTGAATGTACGACAAAAAAGATCGGATTTTCAATTGCCTTTCATCTAAAACGGCGTATAAATGGCCTTAAATATATACGACTAAATTTGTCGCCTTTAGGCAAATGTGGGTAAATAATAGATGAGCAAACTAAACAAAAAAGTTGAATACGCTTTGATGGCGTTAAAACATTTTTCTGAAGGTGATGATACAACTGTATCCGCCAAAGATATCGCAGAGGCAACACACGCACCGGCTGAAGTCACAGCACGTGTTTTACAAACGTTAAGCTCGCATGGAATTTTAAAAGCCGAATATGGTTTACATGGTGGCTATCGCCTAATTAAAGATTTATCAAAAGTTTCTGTTTATGAATTAGTGAATATCGTTGATGGTTCGACTGGTCTTGCAAAATGCCTATCTGATAAAGAGTGTGATCTTTTAAAAAAATGTACGATCGTAACACCTGTCGAAAATTTGAATAAAAAAGTTCAAGATTTTTATAAATCTATTTCTATTGAAGAGGTCTTCCATGTCTGATTCTTATGAATATAAATATGGCTTTACCACCGATATCGAAATGGAGACTGTTCCTAAAGGTCTTTCTGAAGATATCTTACGTTTAATCTCTGCCAAAAAAGAAGAGCCTGAGTGGGTATTAAATTACCGCTTAAAGGCCTACCGTCATTGGTTAACTTTGACCGAACCTGCACAGAGTGAAAATAAATGGGCACAAGTTAAATATCCGCCGATTGATTTTCAGGATTTAACTTATTACGCAGCCCCAAAGAAAAAAATTGATGCTAAAAAATCGATGGATGAAATTGATCCAGAATTACTTAAAACGTTTGAACGTTTAGGGATTCCGCTACAAGAACAAAAACGTATCTCGGGTGTGGCGATGGATGTGGTCTTTGACTCTGTCAGTATCGCAACGACTCATAACGAAGACTTAGAAAAAGTTGGAGTTATTTTTTGTTCAATTTCTGAAGCTATTAAAAAATATCCTGAACTGGTAGAAAAATATTTTGGATCAGTAGTTCCGTTTACAGATAATTACTATGCAGCATTAAATGCAGCTGTATTTTCTGACGGCAGTTTCGTGTACATTCCAAAAGGTGTTCGTTGTCCGGTCGATTTATCGACGTACTTTCGTATCAATGCTAAAGAAACCGGTCAGTTCGAAAGAACATTGATCGTGGCTGACGAGGGCAGTTTCGTAAATTATCTTGAAGGCTGTACAGCGCCTCAGCGTGATGAAAACCAGCTGCACTCGGCAATTGTTGAGCTTGTTGCATTGGATAATGCTGAAATCAAATATTCAACTGTGCAAAACTGGTACACCGGCGATAAAGAAGGCAAAGGCGGAATTTATAATTTCGTAACTAAGCGTGGTATCTGCCAAGGTAAGAATTCTAAAATTTCTTGGACACAGGTTGAATCCGGTTCAGCCATTACCTGGAAGTATCCTTCGGTAATTTTAAAAGGAGATAACTCTGAGGGCGCATTTTACAGTGTCGCTTTAACTCATGATTATATGCAGGCTGATACCGGAACTAAAATGATCCATATCGGTAAAAATACAAAAAGCACGATTATCTCTAAAGGGATTTCAGCAGGGCAGTCATCAAATGCTTACCGCGGACTTGTGAAAATCATGCCGTCAGCAGAAAATGCGCGTAATTATTCACAATGTGATTCTATGCTTGTGGGTGATAGATCTAGTGCGCATACGTTTCCGTATATTGAAGTAAAAAATAATACCGCAGTTCTTGAGCATGAGGCGACGACTTCACGTATTTCAGAAGATCAGCTCTTCTATTTACAATCACGTGGGTTAAATACAGAAAAATCTATTTCCATGCTGGTGAATGGTTTCTGTAAAGAGGTTTTCAAAGAATTACCTCTAGAGTTCTCGGTCGAAGCCGTTAAGTTAATCGAAATGAAATTAGAAAATAGCGTAGGGTAGTAAAGATGTTAGAAATTAAAAATTTAAAAGCTAAAATTGATGATAAAGAGATTCTAAAAGGTTTAAACCTAACAGTTAAACCAGGTGAAGTGCATGCGATCATGGGGCCAAACGGCGCCGGTAAATCGACATTAGCAAAAATCTTAGCCGGACACCCTGCGTATGAAATCACTTCTGGTGAAATTAAATATGATATTAATTTTAAGATGCAAAACCTTCTAGAGCTAACTCCGGATGTGCGCGCTAAAGAAGGCATCTTTTTAGGTTTTCAATATCCGGTTGAAGTGCCAGGAGTAAGTAATTTTACTTTCTTGCACACGGCTTTTAATTCTGTATTAGAACACCAAGGCTCTGACGCGATGACTGAAGGTGATTTCAGAGAATTTTTATATCAAAAAATGAAATTAGTAAGCATGAAGCCTGAATACTTAGAGCGTCCTGTAAACGTTGGTTTTTCTGGTGGCGAGAAAAAGCGTAATGAAATTCTGCAAATGGCAGTGTTATCACCACGTTTAGCTGTTCTTGATGAAACTGATTCTGGTCTTGATATCGATGCTTTAAGAATCGTTGCTGAAGGTGTTAATAAACTTCGTTCAAAAGATAAAGCGATCATTTTAGTTACGCATTACCAAAGACTATTAGATTACATTAAGCCTGACTTTGTTCATGTACTTGCTGACGGTAAAATCATCCAAACAGGTGATGCTACTTTAGCCCATGAACTAGAGAAAAAAGGCTACGACTGGTTGGTATAATGTTAGATCAAAATACCTATAACCAATTTAAATTAAGATACCCTTTAGAAAGTCTAAAGGCTGCCGGGCTTCGCGAAAAGTCATTCGAAGCATTTGCAAGCCAAGGTTTTCCGACCAAAAAAGAAGAAGCTTGGAAATTCACTTCTTTATCAGATGCTAAAGCTATTGATTGGAACATCGCTTTAGAAGAATCAATGTTAAGCCATGATGAAATGGTTTATGTTTCTAAACAGTTATCTTCTGATTTTTACAATTTAGTTTTTGTGAATGGTTTTTTAAATAAAACATTATCTGATTCAGATGTGCCAATTAGTCTTATAGATCTTGAAGAAAAAGATTTTACAGTCGCTAACGATATGCCTGAATTAAAACTAGTTAATTTATCGCGTGGTTTTGGCTTTCAAAAAGTGGTCATCACGATTGATAAAAAATCACAATTAGATAAACCCTTACAAATCGTTCATGTGGTTTCTGCAAAACAAGCCACATTGGTTCAGCCAATGATTGAAGTAAACATTGCTGAGCAGTGCGAGTTAAAATTAATTCAGCAAACTTTGGGCCTAACATCGCAGGTGAATCAAACCCATGCCTTTAACAATGATTTACAAGTTAATCTGGGTCGTGCAGCAAAGGTCAAGTTTGCGAATTTACAAAATGCGAATAACAATGATTTTGTTTTTGGCCGTATTCAGTTTTCATTAGCACAAGATAGCCAATTAACTAGTTTAGATTTAGCCATAGGCGCAAAAACTTCGCGTCATTATTTGGCGACTGAATTTAATTCTGAAAATGCTTATGCCGGTGTATTTGGTTTAACATTATTAGCTGATCAACAACATTGTGACCATTACACATATATTCACCATAAAATCGGTCATAACAATTCATCTCAGCACTACAAATCAATCTTAACTGATAAATCTCAGTCAGTATTTCGTGGTCGCGTGCGTATCGAACAAGACGCGCAAAAAGCGAACTCTGAGCAATTAAATAATAACTTACTGATTTCAAAAGCCGCGCAAGCGACAAGTATTCCGCAGTTAGAAATTTATGCTGATGACGTTAAAGCCGGGCATGGATCAACTGTAGGCCAATTAAATAAAGATGAAATTTTTTATTTCTTAAGCCGTGGTATCAGTGAAAAACAAGCTGTGCAGATGATAGCGCACGGTTTTGCCAAAGAATTAGTTTATAAATTAGAAAACGAAGTGATGGAAGGCTTTATCTTCCAAACTCTAGAGAACAAATTAAACGAGATATTTTAAATGTATGATGTAAATGCCATCCGCAGCCAGTTTAAATCTTTACGCCAAATGGTGAACGGTTACCCATTGGTTTATTTAGACAGCGTAAATACAACCCTGAAGCCAGACCGCGTAGTTTCGCGTATCGAAAAATTTTATGCTGAAGAAGCAGCGAATGTTCACCGTGGATCACATTTTTTAAGTGATCAGGCGACAAAACATTTTGAAAATGCCAGACAAACCATTCAAAAATTTATTGGTGCCGCTAGTACTGAAGAAGTTATTTTTACTAAAGGCACGACTGAAAGTATTAACTTAGTTGCCCAAAGTTATGGAATGAATTTTATCAATGAAGGCGACGAAATTGTTATCACTGAACTAGAACATCACGCCAATTTAGTGCCTTGGCAAAATGTAGCTTTACAGCGCAAGGCCATTTTAAAATTTATTGCCGTAAATGCAGATGGTTCTATTGACGAAGCTTCAATCGATACAACAATCACCACAAAAACCAAACTTGTGGCTTTTTCAGGTTGTTCAAATATTTTAGGCACAATCACTCCGTATAAAAAAATTATCGCTAAGGCTAAATCCGTAGGCGCACTCACTTTATTAGACGCTGCTCAGTTAGTGACGCAAAAAGCTGTTAACGTTGTGGATTTAGGTGTGGATTTCTTGGTTTTCTCGGCCCACAAGCTATTTGGTCCGTACGGTTTCGGTATTTTGTACGGTAAAAAAGAATTATTATTAAAAATGCCACCATATCAATTCGGCGGCAGCATGATCAGCGAAGTGCGTTTTGAAAAAACCACTTACAATGATCTGCCATTCAAATTTGAAGCAGGTACTCCACATATTGAAGGAGCTCTAGCCTTAGCAGAAGCTATTAACTTCTTTACTCAATACGATATCAAAGAAGTTTTTGCGCACGAGCAAGAGTTATTAAATTTAACTGTTTCAAAATTAAAAGAAATTCCAGAGATCCAATTTTTTGGTGAAGCTAAAGAGAAAGCGGCTATTTTAAGTTTTAATTTAAAAGGCGTGCATCATGCTGACGTTGGCCAAATTTTAGATAAAATGGGTATTGCCGTACGTATTGGCCACCATTGCACCCAGCCATTGTTGCGCAAGTTCGGGTTAACCGGAACTGTGCGCGCCTCATTTTCGATTTATAACAATAAAGAAGACGTTGAACGATTAGTCCTTGCTGTAGAAAAGGCAAAAAGGATGTTATTATGACCCCGACACAAAATGAAGTTTTAATTCGTGTGCAAGAAACACCAAACCCTAGTGCTTGGAAGTTTGTCTTAGACCGTCCGGTATTAACCGAAGGTAAGGCAACCTATTCAAATATTCAGGAAGCTGAACACAATAATTTAGCGCGTTCACTATTTCAAATTCCGGGTGTCAAACAAGTGCATTACTTTCAAAACGTGATCACGGTGACCCACCAATTCGATGTGGAATCAGAAGAAATCATTCAACAAGTTTGTGCCGTTATTCAAACACGTATGCCGGTGCATAACCCAAATCAAACTATCGTTGATGAGAAAAAAATTGCTCGTCAAAATTTATCGCCTGAACAACAAAAAATCGAAGAGATTTTAGATCGTACGATTCGCCCTGGTTTACAAGGCGATGGCGGTGATATCGAAGTGATTAAATTTGAAGATAATAAAGTTTATGTCACTTACCAAGGGGCATGTGGCACATGCCCAAGTTCAACCACAGGTACATTAATGGCCATTGAAGGCATTCTTAAAGATGAATTTGATCCTAATGTCGAAGTGATTCCGGTTTAACGAACGATATTGCCTGGGCGAAAGCGATCGCTCATTGAACGTTTGTTACCTAGTTTTTGCACTTTACCAGGGGCCGCCTGCTTTTCTGCAAGTTGTGCTTGTTGAACTACATATTCAAAAGAATCTTCAGGGCGTGACGACACAATGACGTCACGTCGAACCGAATGGCCTGACATATCACCTGATAAAGATAGACTTACATGTGATTGCCATTCTTTCGAATAATTCTGCACCCGAATTTCATAAATTTTGCTTTGACCTTGGGTCAGTGGTTCAAGTACTCCGTCTAAATTTTCAGAGCTAACAACATCTTTACCCAAGATCCATTTGTAATTTAAAGAAGCCGGAATATCTTTTAAAGCGGTGACACGAACTTGCACAATGGAAGTGTCTTCTTTTTTTTCGGCTATAGAAATATTTTCAATTTTAATATCAATGTAATCATATGAAGCCTGATCAAATCCCAATTTACCTAATGGAACAGATGCCGTATTGCGACTCGCGATTTCATATTCATTATGCATTAATTGAGTTACGCCATAGCCAAAGCTAATTCCCAGTAATGAAACACAAATTGTTTTTAATACGACGTGCTTGGACATAAAGTACTCCCATTTTGATTGGTCAATTTGTAAACGCAGGCGCTATTGGCTGGAATTGTGTATGGATTTGTCGAATAGCCGCGAACATTTAATAAGTAATAACTGCTGCTTAATCCTGAAATGCTCACTGACTCAGTGGTATTGGTGGGATTACGTGATACGGCAACGATGTTGGTTCCATCAACGCCTTTTTTGCTACATGAGCTATTAGCGCAATCTTCGACGTAATCGTAACCTAAATTAAAAACAACAAGATCTAAATCTACAGGGCATGTGCTATCCGGCACTAGGCGGATTGAAGTGACGCCACTTAAATCCGATGTTCTAAAAGCAAAGAAATGATTGGTGTAACGCTGATCACTTTCAAGTCCGAAAGTTTCATCTAAGTTACGCGCTTGTAATAAATTTTGATTACAACTGGTGTTAGTCGTAAGTTTTATTCCATAACCAGGCCAAGTATTTGTTGCAATACTTCCCGAAGATGTTGAAGTTGCTGTGGTAGTAAAAGAAGCAGATCCCACCATGTGCAGAGCTTCATCGTTGGTCATCATATTTGTCATTGTTGCAGAAAAAGAATTACTGTTTGCGGTAAAGGCTTTCGCAAAGAATTTTGCAGAGCTACTGAATGGCGATGTTGAAAACCCCATGCCACCGCTAGTGCGGCCAAGAGCTGTCCAATATTTATCAAAGCCCACGCCGCCACCGCAATTGGTGCAAGTGTTAACACCTTTAAATAAGCCACGGGCAATCGAAGCCTCGCGCGTGTGACTTTCGCCAGGATTGTTTGCGGCATCCACAGCATCATGGGTGGCGCCAGTGCCCGAGCCATTACCATTTTTATTTAAACGAATCAAAATAGCCGAACCGTTAAATGTTGGACTACCTTCAACATAACCGACTGTATCGCTATAATGAAGCCATTCACCATTAGGTAGGGCGCTGACTAAGTTAGGATTAATTTTAGCCGTATTGTTTTTTACGATATGGCCACCGATGAAATTTCCCCAGCCTTCAGACCAAGCTAAGCGCGGATCAATTCGGTACTGCGCGGAATGTTGTCCGCCCGGTGAATCCATCGTGCCGCAAACATTTTCAATATGATGACCTATTTCATGTAAAATGACCGTGTCATCCCAATGATCGGTATCCGCAGTAGACACATTGCCCGAGACGCCGCCGCAAATATAAAGTTCGTTATTGTCACGCGCGTAAAAAGAAATTGTACTGTTCGGGTCATATCCAAGATAAGCGCCGGGGTTAAATCCAGCTTTCCAGAACATATCTAAACGGGGATTCAAACAACTTACGTCTAAACTGCCGGTGTTACTAGTACTGGTTAAATATTCAAAAGTAGTTACCCAGTCGTTGTAAATATTAAATGCGCCACCTTCTATTTTACTAGATGCAAACTCGCTGGCTTCGGCGATCAAATTAAGTGGCGAGTTGGCACTGCCGCCAAAGCCGCTTGAAGCCAAAGTGCCAGAAATTTTATAAATAGTATTTGAAGTGGGATCTTCTTTTACTGCTGCAGAAAGGGTCGCACTAATTGGTTTGCCAACAGAAGGAAACGTGAAATTTGCGCGCGAAAGAACTTCGATTGTGAAATTTCCGGCATCGTTAGGTAAAAATAAAGCCGATGTGCCATCAAGAGCACGTAATTCGCCAATACTATTTGTAGTTCCACATTGAATGATTGTCCCCGCAGCATTCAGCACCCGAATTTCAGCATATTTAATGGGAAGTGTAGGCGTAATAACAGCACCAGTCGTAGCGCTCGTGACGACGCCACTATTGATTTGTATATTAGTGTCGCGACGACGATATTTAGCTGTGCCAGATACGAAGACTCCTGGGCTATAACTAGTCGAAGTTGAACAAAATGCAATTTCGTTAGCCGTAACGGGCGTAGCCGCGCCATCATCCTCGATGCCAGCAGTTAAACTTGCCCCGCAACTTGCTAAAGTTGCTAACAGAAAAGATAAAATAAAAAATCTAGCGGTCAAATGGTTCATTATTAAAATCCTATTAATTACTTTTTTTGTATTCTTCGATTTCTTGAACGATTTTTTCAAACGATTTATCTTGCGAACTTAAAATACCATCGGCGAAAGCGCGTTTTTGCGGATTAGACCCGATAACTTCAAAGCGGGCAAAGCGGGCGATGTCGCCACTGAATCCTGTAACTTCAAGTTCGATTTCTAAGGGAGAATTTTTTTGCAGACTTGAAATCTGGCCCTTAAGAGATCCTGAACTAACTTGTACACCTTCACCTAATTTCCATTCGTAAGTTAATGGAAAATTATAATCATAATCAGTTTCGATGTGGGCAATCAGTTTACTGACTGCGCCTTTTTCAATTTTAAAATTTAATTTAATGGTACGGTCAACGACTCCGCGGTAACTAAATTGAGTCAGCGGCACTTTTGATAAACCATGTTTACTGCCAGCTTGTTCATCGTAACAACCTGTAAGAAGCAAAAATAATGAAGCTAAGATTGAAATCAGAATTATTCTGGGCATAGCGTCCCCAAGTTACTCGTCATAGTATATATATATGACGTTGCATTGCTTAAACTTTTATTAGCGGTGTAAGCGCGAATATTAAGTAAGTATTTTTTTGTTGGATCAAGTTTTGTTAAAAGACTTGAAATTGATTTTGTATAATTAGTGCCTAAGTTTGAAGAAGTCGCGCGATTAGAGGCGACCACAAAAGCATTGGTCGATCGCGAAGCTTCGTATTCATTGCCGGGGCAATTGCCATCATCGGTTTCGGGTTGTTTACAGGCATAATCACCGTTAAAGCGATAAGCTTCATCAAAAATAATGATATCGTGGTCTGTGTCTGTGCCGGTTACTTTAGTAAATGTAATCGATAAGGTGTTAAGCCCTGATAGCACGCTCGGATCGAGCATGTAGAAGTGATTTGAATAACGCTGATCAGAGTTGATTCCGGTAAATGCCGGGTCATCACTGCGCTCTTGCATGATCGTTGGCTTGGTGCAAACTGATTGCTGCAACTTATGCCCTAATGGAAGCCAATTTAAATAATCGGTGCCAGTAATATTAGTGACATATGCTTTTCCGGCCGTGTTATGATCAGAAAATAAATGCAATGCTTCAGCGTCAGCAGCTCCTTGAACAAATGAAGCCCAAGTTGGTGCAGTAAGTAGAGTTTTAACTTTTTCTAAAAATTGATTTGAGCTTGAGAAGTGATTTGTAGAATCACCCATGCCGCCGTTAGCATCAAAAGCCTGCCACATCACATTGAATGGCACCG
This sequence comes from Bdellovibrio sp., assembly GCA_036676395.1. Lineage (GTDB taxonomy): Bacteria > Bdellovibrionota > Bdellovibrionia > Bdellovibrionales > Bdellovibrionaceae > Pseudobdellovibrio. The sequence goes on along the minus strand of JAKFCY010000003.1, from coordinate 164,084 downwards.
GGCTAGATGCAAACACTGAGCTTCCGCATGACGAACAAAGTGTAGCTGGCGCTACAGTCATTTTAAACAAAGCGCGTGTGATAGCACCTTCGCGAAAATGCCCTTCACCGGGGTACAGTGTAGGATTAACCTGATCAAACGGTGAACCAAAATACGGTGCAATTTGCCATTCGCCCGGAGAGGTTCCTGGCCTTTTAAGATCCATCATGAAACCAGTGCCATTACCGACGTTTTGTACAGAATCAGAAAAACCAAATGAGTTAAATAGAAAGCTCCAACTTAAATCACCTGTTGGGCTTGCGGCCAAGAGAGTGCTCATTTCTGGATTTAAAAAATCTTGGCGTTCATTAGTGACAACACCGGCAAAATAATTTGCCCAGGCTTCATGCCATGCTAAGCGTGGATCGATACGTACGATAATCGCATGACCTCCGCCCGGAGTATCAAAGCGTCCGCACTGGTCTTCAATAAAATGACCTATCTCATGAATTGAAGCAAAATCATCGAAGTGATCAGTGTTTGCTAAGCTGATATCACCAACTTGGCCACCGCTGATGAATAAACTATCTGATTCATGTTTGTAATACGATGAATTCACCAATGTATTTGGATCAGCATTTGGGTACTCGTATTGAAATGGATTAAACCCGGGCTTCCAATACATACTGAATGGTTTTGACAGGCAAGTTAGCTCAGAGTTTGGAACCGATAAGTTATCATCCAGGTAAGTATAAGTCTGAATAAAATTATTATAAATATTAAATGCGCCACCTTTGATATTTACATCATCAGTCTGACGGGCATAGGCGATTAATGAAATTGGCGTGGTATTAACGCCATCAGAATCAAACGTTGTTTCGATGTAATGAACTTTATTTGTGTAAGGATCTTCTTTAACTGCGGCGTTTGCTGTGAAGCCTTTGGTTGGCATTACTTTGTTAGCGCGCGCATAAACACGAATTATATAAGATTGCGGTGTATCTGGAATTTCTAAGGCTCCGCCTGATAAGCCGATAAGATTGCCAGCAACGTCGGTCACTCCACATTGCACTAATTGTTTGTCACTCGTGTAAACTGCTACTTCAGCATAGGGAATCGGTAGCCCATCAACGAGTGGATCACTTAAAATTAAATTTGTAATTTTATTGTTAACGATAACTGGCTCGGTACCGCGTTTAAAAAATATAGCCTGTGCAGATACATTTACCGAGCTTGCATAATTGTATTGTGTCGTACATGCAGGAACTTCTTGTGATTCGGATAAAAATTCTTGGGCTTCAGAGCTTAAACGGGGTCCGCAGCTTTGTGTAAAAGCTGTTAATAAAAATAAGTTGAATAAAATCAAAAATCTGCTCGTGAAAACCACAAGTATTTATCGGTCAAAGTAAGGTAAAGATTGATGAATTTAAGGTATTTTAAGAGAGAAAAATGGTCCAGTTTCTCAAAGTGAAACAGGACTTTTAGGCCAACGTATTGACTCTAAAAGAGAATAAAAAAAGGCTCGAAGACAACTCTGAAACATAAACCTCTTTTCGCTAGGTGGGTTTCCATATAACAACTTTAGGCTTCTCACTACGAGGTGAGCTTGCACACCATTGTCAGGGACAGATCCCGTATATAAGCTTGTAAGGTTTATTTTCGATGAGTTTTACGTCAGCGAACCCCCAACTTCATAATATCAAAGATCCTAAAAAAGTCCATGCATCAGGACTTCAGAAAGTGAAAAAAAAGCCCGAAGGGTTGGCATGATTTCGCAAATTGATTTTTATTTCCCATTTTTAGTTTTCTTTTATGGTCTGGTGCTCACTTTTGTGCTTGAAATCCCATATTTAGTAAAATTGGCCCAGAAAGAAATGCCTGTCTATCACGCCCAGTTTGAAAAGCACCGTCATTTGGCTGTAATATCGCTCTATGTTGGCGGTCTTTGGTCATTGCAAAATCTCTGGTTTTCTTGATACATTTCGTGGATGTCGCAAGAGGTAAATTCCACAAACGCTCCTAGCACCGCAGCACCACAAATCTTTTCTGTTGAGCAGGTTAATAATATTTTGCGTGGTCTGATCGAAACCAATGTTGGGACTATTTGGATCAAAGGTGAAATTTCGAATTTCAAACCTCACTCTTCAGGGCATTTTTATTTTTCTTTAAAAGATTCAAAAGCGCAAATCAGCGCCATGATGTTTCGTGGGCATAATTCGAAATTAAAATTTAAACCTCATGACGGTTTAGAAGTTATTGTGCGTGGAAAAATCACGGTTTATGAACCTCGCGGCACATATTCAATCGCTTGTGAAATGATGGAGCCTGTGGGCGCCGGAGCTTTACAAAAACAATTTGAACAATTACGTGATAAATTAAAAGCCGAAGGTTTGTTTGATTCCGCAAGAAAACAACCTATTCCTACGTACCCAAAAACTGTAGCCATCGTAACTTCACCAACAGGAGCTGCGATTCAGGATATTTTAAATATCATGAATCGTCGTGCCCGCGGCGTTCAGGTGATCGTAGTTCCTGCGATCGTACAAGGTGCAGCAGCGGCACCATCTTTAGTTGAAGCTTTTAAAAAAGCTGAATTGCTAAAGCCAGATGTGATCATCATCGGCCGTGGTGGTGGATCAATCGAAGACATGTGGTGCTTTAATGATGAAAGATTAGCGCGCACTATTGCTGAGAGTAAAATTCCTGTGATTTCAGCAGTAGGCCATGAAATTGATTTTACAATTTGTGATTTCGTAGCTGACCTTCGTGCACCAACACCATCAGCAGCAGCTGAATTAGTGGCGAAAAGTTCAGTTGAAATTATTAATAAATTAGAACAGCTTGAAAGATTATTACGCTTAGCGATTCAGCGCCGCTTACAACACAAACAACAATCATTGTTATTGCAGGCTAAACGCTTGGTAGATCCGAAAAAGAAATTACAGGATTTATTTATCCGCAATGATGATTTGTATTCGCGTATGGACCTGGCGATGACAAATTATTTAGCGCATGCCCGCCGTGATATCCAGTTATTGCGTTCACGTTTAGTTTCACCAAAGCAAGTTATCGAAATTAAAAAAGTTTCATTGCAGCAGCGCCAGCAAAAATTAAGCAATAGTCTTGCAAAAAATCTAACGCAATTTAAGTTTCGTGTTGAAAGTGCAATGGCGTTATTAGATTCATTAAGCCCGCTTAAGGTTGTAGATCGCGGTTATAGCATTACGACTAAAGGTAAAGACGTTGTGAAATCAGTGAAACAAGTGAAAGTCGGCGACCTGCTTGCCATCAAAGTTGCAGACGGAACCATCGAAACAGAAGTTAAAAATATTAAATAGGAGTATGTGATGGATTTTGAAAAAAAATTAAATCGCTTAGAAGAGATCGTACAAAAAATGGAAAAAGGAGAATTATCGTTAGATGATTCTTTAAAGTTATTTGAAGAAGGCGTTAAGCTTTCTCGTGATTGCCACGGTCAACTAACAACAGCTGAAGCCCAGGTTAAAAAATTAGTTTCTGTTGATGATAAAGGTAACGCTGTTACTGAAAAATTTTCTGAAGAAAATTAGTATTTAGTATGACCCCAGCGCTTTTGCAGTTACAAACCCACTTTATTGCTGAATTTGATCAGTACGCTGCAAATTCGTTAGCTCAGCTTTCACAAAAGCTGCCTGAAGTTAATGTGTTATGGGAAAGCCTTAAATATTCATTCGAATCGGGTGGCAAAAGATTTCGCCCGTTTCTGACTTCTTTAGTCGTACAGGCTTATAATAAACCACAGAATTATTTAGCTTTCGCGATGGCGACTGAAATGATTCACACCTATTCACTGATTCACGACGATTTACCGTGTATGGATAACGATGATACCCGACGTGGAAAACCTACGAATCATAAAGTGTTCGGCGAAGACATCGCGCTTTTAGCTGGGGATGCTTTTCAGACCCAAGCTTTATCTTTATTAGCTTTCGAATATGCCAATAACCCAAAGTTAGCTGTTCAATTAATTCAGTTACTATCAACTAAAGCCGGTGCTTTAGGAATGATCGGTGGCCAAGTTTTAGATATGAAAAGTAAATCTGATATTACACTTTCACAGGTTGAACTAATGCACCGGTTAAAAACCGGCGCTTTAATCGAAGCGGCAGTTATGGGCGGAGCTGCCATTTGCGAAGCTAATGATACTGAAACTAAGGCTTTTGCAGCTTTTGCTTCATCCATCGGGTTGGCGTTTCAGATTAAAGACGATATTTTAGATGCTGGCGATAAAGATCAGGATTTTAAAAGTTACATAGCACTGATTGGTTTAGATAAAACTAAAGCCCAATTAGCAAAACAAGTTGAAATCTCAACACAAGCGTTAGAATCATTAAAGCATTTGAATATTCAACCTCTTAAAGACTTAGTTTTTTATAATCAAAACAGAAATGCATAAATGCGTTTAGATCTTTTTCTAGTAAAACATAAAAAAATAGAATCTCGCACCAAAGCGCAAGATTTGATCGCGCAAGGATTAGTGCTACATAAAAATAAAGTATTAACTAAACCAAGCTTTGAAGTGAATGAAGATATGTTTTCTGAGATCACAATTGCAGAAAATAATTTAAGCCAATATGTTTCGCGCGCCGGTTTTAAACTTGCGGGAGCCTTAGATTTTGTTCAGCAAGATGTAACAGGTCTAACTATTTTAGACGTCGGGCAATCAACCGGTGGTTTTACTGATGCTTTAATTCAGCGTCATGCTAAACATGTCACCGGATTAGATGTGGGCTCGGTGCAATTGCATGACAAGATTAAATCTGATTCTCGCGTCACTTATTTTGAAAATCTGAACGTCAAAGATATTGCAACTCATGTATTAGCCAACGAACGCTTTGATGGTATCGTGTGCGATGTCTCGTTTATTTCCCTGACGAAGGTCGTTGCCTTTTTGGAACCACTGCTTAAGACAAAAGGCTTTTTCTTATTGCTCGTAAAGCCCCAGTTTGAATGTGGCCCGCAGGCCCTTGATAAAAATGGTATTGTCAGTGATGCTAAGGTCTACAACACCATCCAAGCGAACATAACTTCACTTTGCGAAAACCTATTTCAATGTGAATGTAAATACTTTGAAAGTTCGATCACTGGAAAAGATGGCAACAAGGAGTTCTTCATTTATGGTCGTAAAAAATAATTTTTTAATTTTAGCTTTGGTTTCAGTTCTGTTTACTTTTGGTTGTCAGTCGATGCGTAGAGCTCAACCGACAAAACCATTTACTCCACAGGTGGTTACTTCTGGAACTACAACTACGACAACGACGGTAACACAACCAACGACGACGATACCTATAGCCTCAGCACCGGTAATTGTGACTCCACAAATTATTACGCCCCAGTTTACAACTGGTGCCGTAAAAGGGCTTCCTAAGTTTGGAATTATCTTTTCTGCAGGGGGAGCCAAAGCTTGGGCGCATGTTGGCGTATTAAAAGAAATGCAAAAGTTTAAATTTCCGGTGATTAGCGTTGCTGGTATTGAATGGGGTTCTGTTGTTGCTGCAAGTTTTGCGCAAAATGCTTCAGTGAATGAAGTTGAATGGGAATTAGCCAAATTTAAAGATATCGATGACTGGCAAGAATTCGTGCAAGCAGCTTTCGGCCGTAAAACTACGCAAGATTTTAAAATGCCGTTCGTTTGTCCATCAGTGAATTTAAAAACTAAAACTAGTTATATGTTAAACCGTGGCCAAGTTGATCAGTTTTTGCCGTTCTGTATACCTTCGGCAGGTATCGTAAAGCCTTTTGGAAATAGCGTAGCAAATTTGACTGACCTGAATTTAACGATCCAGCATTTAAAAGCTACAGGTGTTAATAAGATCATTTTAATCAACGTGATCGCGGGTAAAAATGACTCAAGCATCATTAAATCAGCGGATTCGGCTGAAAATCAGATCTGGGGGCAGTTTGCAGCCTCTATCGCTAAGAAAAACCCAGGCATCGACGAAGTTATTGATATTGATCTAAGTGATTACGATATCGATGATTTTGATAAACGTCGCGACATCATGGTCAAAGGCTCTGAATTGGGTTACAGTCAGATTAAGAAAATCGCCGATAAATATCGGTTGTAAGGATATAGTATATGGCAATTAGCAAAGCGACTCGCAAGTCGACCGAAAATGCAGAAATTTTTAAACGCCGTCGCCAAAAAGTAATGGCGGGTCTTCATAATGCAGCCTTATTAGTTGCGGCCCATCCAGAGCATGTCAGAAACGATGATGTTCATTACCCGTATCGCCAAGATTCAAATATGTATTACTTAACTGGTTTTGAAGAGCCAGAAGCTTTTTTATTATTACGCCCAGGTAAAACGCCTGAATCTGTGATGTTCGTGCGCCAAAAAAATGTTGAGCGCGAAACATGGGATGGATTTCGTTTTGGTCCAGAAGGCACGAAAAAAGAATTCTTAATCGATGAAGTTTATCCAATTGAAGAGTTCGAAAAAAAATCTGTAGAACTTTTAAAGGGCTATGAAGATTTATATTACCGTTTATTTAAAAATCCAGAAGCTGATCGTCAGGTGCAAAATATTCTATTAAATTTAAAACGTGCCTATGGCCGTTCTGGTTATGGCTTATTATCTATTAAAGATGCTGACACGTTTTTAGGTGAATTTCGCCTACGTAAAAATGAAGAGGATCTTCGCAATCAACGTGCAGCTTGCGAAATTTCAGCGAAAGCTCATGTCGAAGCGATGAAATTTACTCGCCCAGGTGTGACTGAGCGCCAAGTGCAAGCCGTGCTTACGCATTCATTCTATTCAAATAATTCAGGCCGTGAAGGATACAACTTCATCGTAGCCAGCGGTAACAACGCGACAACTTTACATTATAACTTTAATGACCAAGTTTGTGAAAATGGCGAGTTATTATTAATTGATGCTGGTTGTGAAATGAATTTCTACTCTGGCGACATCACAAGAACTTTTCCGGTGAATGGTCGTTTTACACCAATTCAGAAAAAAGTTTATGAAGGTGTTTTAAAAATTCAAAAAGAGATTATTGATTACGTTAAGCCCGGAATTTATTTTAAAGATTTACACGCAATGGGTGAAAGCCTTTTAACTGATCTAATGATCGAATTAAGTTTAGTGCGTGGTCGCAAAGAAGACATCATGAAAGCTAATGAACATCGTAAGTACTATCCGCATGGTATCGGCCACTGGTTAGGTATGGATGTGCATGATTCTGGAATGTACATGATCAAAGGCGAAGCGCGCCCAATCGAAGCTGGTATGGTGTTTACGGTTGAGCCAGGTCTTTATATTCCGGCAAATGATATGACGGCTCCCGAAGAATTGCGTGGCATTGGTATTCGTATCGAAGACAATATTCTGGTCACTGAAAAAGGCTGTGAAAATATGACAGCTGGGGTACCTAAAGAAGTTGATGAGATCGAAAAATTGATGGCTAGCACGCGCTAGCCTGGGCCTATTCTAGGTTAATGCTTTCTTCTTTGATGAGAGCATTAGATTTAACATCTTTAAATTTGATTTGTAATATCAATGGTGAAGTTTCATCTGTGTCTTCGCTAAATAGCTGTACCTGCATGTAGTGACCAGCGTTTTCATCTAATGGAATTTTCAAAGCTTTAATATCTTCAAGATCTTTTTGGTAACGTTTTGTGAACGTTTCGATTTCAACTCTTGCAGGTTTTTTGTATTTAATGATTTCTTTTTTTACCTGAAGAGCTCTGGTGTAATCTTGTTTGTGTTTTTGATCAGCTGCATATTCTTTTTTCACGCGCGTATAGAGCATTAGGGCAATAGCGACTGCGATAAAGACAATACATAAGTTTTTTACTAAATTTAGCATTCTAATCCTTTAGATAAAGCGGTGATGCATCCAGTTTTTATTTTTTGCTTCATTCGCAAGTTCAAGTTCAGTTTTAAATAAACGATCATCACGAGACGCCGCACTCACGGCCAAACGTAGGTGAGTGGCGCATTCTAATAATTCAAAATCACCCATAGTGTTGCCACTGGCTAAAAATGGTGCCTGTTTGGTTTGCTGAAGTAGGGCTTCAACTTTTCCGATACGGTAAGTGATTGGTAATACCGGGGTGTCGGTAATGATGCCATCTTTAATAACTGTTTCAACACCGATAACATTATCTGCACTTAAACCGATAGCGATAGCTCCTGGTTCAACGGCCCACTTGGTCGAAGCTGTAATGATATAAATTTTCACACCGTGATTTTTTAATAATTCGATCAATCTTTGTTGTTCAGTAAAGATTGGATTTGGCTTAATAGATTCAAAGGCTTCTTTTGCCCAGGTGCGAACTTGTTCTACGGATTTACCTTGATTGATTTGAGCCAGCCACACGTAAGCTTGGCGAGGATCATTATCGATTTTTTTCATCTCAAGATAGTGCTCAAAAGGATTCGGCGGTAAAGCCACTTGCTTATGATCGATCTGATGATGAAAGAAATTTTCACCAAGATCTGTATCCCAGAGAGTTCCGTCAGCATCAAAGGCAGCAATTAACGGCTTTTGCGCATTTTTTAACTCGAGAATAGTTTTTTCGATGTTTGTCCAAAATTCAGTAGGGTATGGTTTGTAATTCACACACTAATGCTACATCCGGTTAGGACTTGGCTCTAGTAAAAAATTAAGTTCAAATAGACAAATGTCTATAAACTACCGCATCGCCCAAATTGCAGATGTTCCGCAAGTCTATCAATTTGCTGAAGATAAACTTCGCCTTCAGTATCCTGATGATATGGAACTGATGATGCAAGTATGGAATTCACGTTTTCGCAAAGAAGCCCTAGAACATTACTTAAAAATGGGCTGGAGCTTTATCGCGTACGATGAAAATCAAAAAATTCATGGATTTTTTCTTGGTCAGCCATTTTTATTTTTTCAAGGGCATACGCAAACACTATGGGTCGAGATGATTTCAGCTGAAAATTTTAAGATCGAAGCTGAGCTTGTTGAAATTGCAATTAAACTTTCACGTGATAAACATTTACAACAAGTGATATTGCCAAAATCAGTTGAAACCCTGCATTTTGAAAACTCGGCTTTTAAATTTCAAAAATGGTCTGATGAATGTGTTTGGGTTAAAACCACTAAATAGAGCAAAGGCTTAAATGAAAGATTTTTCTTTTAAAACCAGAATTGATAACCTTAAAAAACTTGAATCAGAGACTTTTGATTTATTAATTTTAGGTGGCGGTATTACCGGAGCTGGTGTAGCCAGAGATGCGGCCGCCCGCGGTCTAAGAGTAGGCTTAATCGAAGCCAATGATTTCGCGTTTGGAACTTCATCACGTTCTAGTAAACTTATTCACGGTGGTATTCGTTATTTAGAAAATAAAGAATTTCATTTAGTGTTCGAAGCTTTAAACGAGCGCACTAAATTATTTCACATGGCACCACATTTAGTGCATCCCTTACGTTTTATGATTCCGCTATTTTCTGATAGCCGTGTTGGCATGTTTAAAATGGGATTAGGCATGTGGCTTTACGATGCCCTATCGTTATTTCAGACTCCAGAAATGCACGAACGCCTAAATGCCCATGAAACTATGGATCGCATGCCGATCGTTAAAGCCAAAGAATTGCAAGGTTCATTTATTTATTCAGATGCATATATGGATGATGATCGCTTAGTTCACGAAACTTTACGTTCAGCCAATGAACACGGCGCAGTTTGTGTAAATTACGTATCTGCTGAAAAATCAGAATTTGGCACTGATGGAAAAATCAAAGCCATTTTCGCTCAAGATAGTATTAGCGGTAAAAAAATTAAGATCTCGGCAAAACACGTGATTTGTTCTGTTGGCCCTTGGACAGACATCGTCGGAGAAAAAGTTGTCGACGATTGGAAAACAATTTTGCGTCCGACAAAAGGCATTCATTTAACTTTTGCTAAAGATCGTTTACCACTCTCTTCAGCCGTAGTTATGGCAGCGCAAGAATCAAGTCGTATTGTATTTGCGATTCCTCGCCATGAAATGATCATTGTCGGAACAACAGATACAGATTTTAAAGGTAATCCAACAGATGCCATTGTTACACCTGAAGATGTCGAATATTTATTAAATATTACGAATCAGTATTTTCCTGGAGCTAAATTACAGGCTTCAGACATCATTTCAAGTTATGTTGGCGTGCGCCCACTAGTAAAAGATGAATCATCATCAGAGGGTAAAACCAGCCGTGAACACACGATCATGTCAGATGATCGCGGATTTACATTTGTGGCCGGTGGTAAATACACGACCTATAGATTAATGGCTGAACAAATTGTTGATTGTGCTTTAAAATCTTTTTCTTTTGATACTAGGGCTTCTTTAAAGCGATGCCAAACTAACGAACCACTTAATCCCTACATTTCGCCCGATGCGTATAGCGAAGCCGTGAATACGGCAGAAAATCCGTTATTAAAACAATTAGCTGATCGTTACGGTAAAGAAAACAAAGTGATCTTAGAAAAATACGGCTACACCGATCGTATTTGGGCGTTAGAAGCCTACCAAGCTATTAACACGACGATGTGTTTGAACTTGATCGATTTTTATACGCGCCGGGCGCCATTATTTTTAGCGCAAAAAGATCATGGTTTAGAATTTTTAGATGAAGTATCTGAAGTTTTTAGATCAGAATTAAATTTATCTAATGACGCTATCGAAAAACAAAAACAAGACTTAAAAAATTATATTTCAACAGAGTTGAAATGGAAAAGTTTTTTCTCGAAGTGATTGTTTAACCAATTTAAAATTTTTATCGGATTTTGGGTGATCGAAAGTGGGTCAATCACGGGAGTGATTAATTCACTTTTTCCTAATAACCCATGCAGTGAACTAAAACGATACTGTTCAACTTTCGCAGAAAGCCTAGCTTCGACCGGATTACGGTAAACATATTTATAACAATTTAAATACTGAGCGATATTCGTAATCGGTTCTACAAGTGAGGCTTCGCCGGTTTTTACTTTTAATTCATTTAACAGTGCATCAGCAAAGTAATTTTCATTCTGCAGCGAAGCCTTAAACAGCAAATGAGAATGCGACGACATCATCACAAAGGCATGCATTTCAATTTTATAAATTTCGCCTAAACGCTTTAGATGATAATTGATCATCAGCCAATCAAGTTCAGGAAATAGAGGGTGAATCGTAAACGCAAAATTTAGGTGAAAGTATTCGGTTACGTCTTTATTGAATTTAACTTTTCGGTTCAAAGATTTCATAAGTAGGTGCTGTAGCAACCTGAGGACCAGGATTTTTATCCGAGATTCGGACATAAAAAAAGGGAGATCGAAATCTCCCTTTTAAGAATTAAACCATTGTTTTTGTTAAATCGCGTACTTTTTTAGAAGCGAAGTTTTCGTTAACAAAGTTCCAGTTAACGTGAGTCCAGAACGTCTCAAGATATTTTTGACGTAAATTTCTGTAATCAACGTAGTAAGCGTGTTCCCAAACATCAGCTGTTAAAAGCGGTGTAGGGCCATTGTTCGTGAACGGAACTGCTGCATTTGAAGTTGATACTAAAGAAAGTTTTCCAGCGTTATCAACACATAACCAGATCCAGCCAGATCCGAAAGTTTTCATGCCGCCGTCTACGAATTTAGCTTTAAGCTCATCCATACTGCCGAAATCTTTTGTGATTTGTGCAGTTAACTCAGCTGAAGGTTGTCCGCCAGCTCCAGCAGGGCTCATGCCGAACCAGTAAAACGTGTGATTCCAGATTTGAGCTGCATTGTTAAAGATGCCGCCTGATGAAGATAAAACGATTTCTTCTAAAGATTTACCTTTTAAAGAGGGATCAGTTTCGATGAATTTATTTAAATTTACGATGTAAGCGTTGTGATGCTTATCATAGTGATAAGTCATTTGCTCTTCGTTAAATAACGGCGCTAAGCCAGTTTTTGCATATGGTAATTGAGGTAGTTTGAACATAGTAATTATTCTCCTTTAAGCATGTTACGAACAAACGTAGGCAGTGTAAACGCCGCACTATGTAGATCTTCGTTGTAGTACTTAAGTTGTTGTGAATTCACAAATTGCGCGGCTTGAGTGGCTTTAAAATCCTTTACAGGGTGATATTGACCCTTGATCGCCATTTGTAAGCTCCACATCCCAGATGGGTATGTTGTCGCATGGAATAACATTGTGTGAACTTGGTTTTGGCCAAACACAGTTTTTAAGCACTTATTAAGTTCAACAAAAGTGTCTGAGTGAAACATTGGTGATTCACCTTGTGTCACTAATACGCCATTTGGTTTTAACGCCTTCATGCAGTTTGTGTAGAATTCTTTAGTGAATAAGCCTTCAGCCGGACCTGCAGGGTCAGAACCATCAACTACGATTAAATCATAGCTTTCTGGTTTTGCTTCAGCAGCGTGTTTAATACCATCGCCGATGATTAAGTTTAATTTCGGGTTGTTAAATTCAGAAGCGATATTTGGTAAGTGAAGTTTAGAAGCACGAACTACAGCTTCATCGATTTCAACCATCGTGATTTTGTCGATCGAAGTGTATTTGAATAATTCACGGATTGTTCCGCCATCGCCGCCACCGATAACTAGAACATTCTTCAATGGACCAGCTACAGATTGAAAAGCTTGCGCCGCAGGGTGAGCAATCATTTCGTGATAGTGGTATTCATCACGCTCAGTGCACATCACCATGTCGTCGATCGCTAACATTTTGCCGTAAGAGCACGAATCTAAAATACGAACGCGTTGAAATGGAGATTGTTCGTCAAATAAAATATCGCCCGTGTAGCGAAGTGATAAAGCTTGGTTTTCATCTTTATCAGTGAACCAAACGTTACGGCTGATTTTGTAACCTTTTGATGGATCATAGTTTTCAGCATCATTTGGCTTAACTTGTAATGTTTCGCCTTTTTTAATAACTTGTGTAGAACCGCGGTTCATTTCTAAAGCTGAATAGTTTGCGCCAAAAGCATTTCTTAAAAATTCAAAAGACACCCAAGGATCAACAGAACCACCGCACGTGAATAAATCAACAGCTGCGTAGTTGTATTCAGGCCAAGTGTGAATTGCTAAATGTGATTCTTGAATGACAACAACACCAGATACGCCGTAGGGAGAAAAATGGTGAAATGTAGAGTTGATGACGGTAGCACCCGCAGTCTGTGCGGCTTTAACCATTGCGGCTTCGATGGCACCAACGTCATTCAAAACGTTTGCTTTGCAGTTGGTGAACTCAACTAAAATATGACTTCCTAAAGCTTTCATACCTTACGATCCTTTGAACAGGGTTAAATTTAGGTTTTGAAACTAAGGCCTAGGGGGGGTAAGGGCAAGCCTTTTTTAGATTTTCTGTCTGATCTCAAAAGAATGATGAATTTTTTGGTCGAAGCAATCTTGAGGAATCGTTTTTTCAGTCGTATTTTTGATATTAAAAGCAGTTTCTAGAGCTGGATCTAGCTTAAACTTGCGCTTATTCGTCGAGAAATACAAAACGCCATTCGGCTTCAAAAATTTCATCGATTGTTCGATAATAAATTTTTGATCTTCTTCAACCTCGAAATCTGTCGCCATATCCTTTGAATTCGAGAATGTCGGAGGATCTAAAAACACCATATCAAATGAATGCTCATAATCTGGCCATTCACAGGCAGTTTTCAAAAATTCCAAGGCGTTTTGCTCGATAAAACGGTGATCGTTAAGGTCGATATTGTTTAATTCAAAATTATCTTTACCCCAGTTAAGATAATTTTTCGACATATCAACACTGACAGTTTTAGCGCCACCGCGCGCAGCCATTAACGACACAACACAAGTGTAAGAAAAAAGATTTAAAAGTTTTTTTTCTTTAGAATTTTTTAAGAAAAAATAGCGCATTGGACGGTGGTCGATAAATAATCCCGTATCTAAATAATCCCAAAGATTTACTAAAACTGGAACACCATTTTCTAAAACTGCAAAACGACGGTTTGAGGCTTCAAGCTTTTGATATTGGCTTACGCCCTTTTGTCTTTCACGTTTTTTTAAAATGATTTTTTCAACTGGAAAATTCAAAACTTCTTGAGCCGCAGCAACAACTTCGGCATCTTTATTTTTGCCTTCGTCGATCAATTCAGTCTTGTCGTAGATAACACAGTAGTCTTTGTAGATATCGACCAAAAACGGAAATTCAGGAATATCTTTATCGTAAAGTCGGTAAGCTTCGATTTTGTTTTTATCAGCCCATGGCTTTAATTTTTTAAAGTTTTTTTCCAAACGGTTTTTGATCATCCCTAGTATGTAATTTAAATAGGGCCAAAAGTGAATAAAACACTCCAAAATTGTCACCCTGGGTAAGTTTTACCAGAGCCCTAAAGATAGGGTCTCTTAGCTATAGGTTTGTGCTACTAAAACCTGTCGTTTAAAAGCGTAATTTTTCTCGTATGGGGGATATATGAAAAAGCTTTCAAAAGCTGTGTTTACAATGATGGTGATCTTTTGTGCCGCTTACATGTTAGCAGCCACAGGCTGTGCAGATTCAGGCGGAAATTCAGGAACTGATTTAGCAGCTCCAGTTACTCCAAACAATGGCAATAATCCCGATGACACAACGGTTTTAGAGCCCTTAAAGCCTGAACAAGTGCGTGAATGTACTAATAACGAATTTGCGCAATTAGTTTCTTGGCGCAATGCTGTTGATAAAGCTAACGGTTTAATCGACGCCGCTAAAGGTAAACAACAAGCTCAAGCCGTTGATGCAAGTCTAAAAGCCATCAATGCTTGCGACAGTCGTTTTGCCTACCACAAAATTGAACCGTGCAAAAAAACTAAAACTACCATCGTAAGCACTCAAGTTAAAGTTTACGACGCTTACACTATTCATCGTGATTGCGGTAAAGTTGATGGTTACTTAACAAAATTCAACTTACGCCCGGATGATTCAATTGATAATACGCCGACTCCTATAGATCCAACACCACTACCGGTAGATCCATCGCTGCCTCCGGTGATTGATAATAATGGTCCGGGCGTATTTGCCGTTTGTTCACAGAACGAATTTTCAAAATTAACTGAATGGTCAGCTTCTTTAGATCGCGCTAATAAATCTATTGCTAAGCTTGGATCGCAAGCAGGCTGGAAATACGACGATGCATCTATTACTAATTCTGCTTTGGCGGTTAAGTCTTGTGAGAGTTTAATGAAATACCATCAAGACACTCCTTGTGAAAAGAACATCAAGCAAGATGATGGTTCTGTGATTAAGCGTGAATACACTAAAGATTCAATCGCTAGCCGCTGTAAAACAGCACGCACTTATTTTTATGAGTATGTTCAAAATAAAACGACTTTGATTTTTCCGAATGCAGATCTTTATGTCGATTTAAGCCATTTTGCTCAACAGCGTTTTGAAGCACAATCGTTTGTATCATTAGGTAACTGCGTAGTTGAAAACCGCACTGATAACGCTATTGATTATTCTGGTCGTAAAGCACTAGTGACTGACACTCGTGGTTTCGAGCAAAAAATGATGGTGCTTGTAACTGCTGAAGGTTTAAAAATAGATTGTTATGGATTAGACATTGATGGTCCATTTAGCAAAACTCAGGTTGTTAAACTTTTAAAATCTGAAAGCACTGATATTCGTCTTGAATATCGCTTAAAATAGTTACGATAAGGCTTTAACGATAGCTCTGAAGTACTCAGGCATTTCAGGGCGGTAGTACCAAGCAAGAGCAATTTTATAATCAAAATGCTGATCTGGAGAAATATCAAATATTTCTCCATTTTTTTTTGCGAATTCTTCTGACAGCACTGAATATCCTAAACCTTGTTCGATCATCGACATCAAAGCATCGGTATTGTTTGCATAATGGCGATCTGCTTGGATTTTATTTTTTAGGCGATACTTTTCCAGATATTGAAATGTCATTCTATCGGCTGCATCGAAATCAATGATGGCTTCGTTTTCGATGATCTCTGCAAGCTTACGCTTCTTCCAGGTCTTTGGCACATAGAGTTTGTAGCGTTCGGCCTTTAGAATGCGTGAATCCATCTCTTTGGTGACTTGATGGTGTTCTAAGATGGCTAAGTCGCAATGGCCATTTTTTAGTTTTTCTTGATTGTGGTTACCGTCGGACAAATCAAATCTGAATCTGATTTTTGGAAGCTTAGTTTTTAAAGCTAATAAGTTGGGAATGACCCTCGATCGCAAAATACTAGATGGTCCCGAGATGCCTATTTCAATGTTGTGTTCAAAAGCTGCCTTTTGAATCTTTGAAAGGGCCATTCCCTCATTTTCTAAACTAACTTTTACGTACTGAAGAAGAGATTCTCCCTCGGTCGTAAGCTTCATACCTTTCCTTGATCTAATAAAGACAGTGGTTTGTAACTGCTTTTCTAAAGATCTAATTCGTTGGGTTACTCCGGTTTGAGTAATTCCTAAAATTTGCGAGGCTTCTTGAACGGTGCCTTTTTGAACGACTGCCCAAAAAGCCTCTAGGGTGGGGCTGAGTAAACTCATTTAAAATCATAATAAACTCATAATTATGAATTATACAAACACTTTGTTTTTTTCTAGATTCGCAGCAACAGAGTTATCAACACATGTCGTGTGGAAAACTTTTGTAGCTTACAAAAATAAGGAGAAAGAAATGAAAAATAATATTTATACATCAATGATTTTTACAATTTTACTAACGAGCCTGAGCACCAATGCTGGTGCAGAAGATACGGTTGTGGATAAATCTGTGAAGTACGGGGAAAAATATTCGTGCGTGATCATAGCCACGGATGCAAAAAACTATACACTAGATATAGAGTGGCATGCCGAGCCGGCAAAATATTCGACAACACCGAAGTGGGAAGATAAATTAATTTACACGTTAAATGAAAACGGCGAAACCACAGATAATGGCTATTTCAGCGATTTAGGTTTCGGCGGTCGCAATACAGAGTTGGTTTTTAATTACGATAAGTATGTCTTTTCGGCTAGTGCGAGCCAGTCGACCAGAGTTGGAACCAATTACCATGCTGTCGCTATTGAAATGACAAAATCGTTTGATAATAATGGAAAAGTGGTTTTAGCGCTAGCTAGTTTCAACTCGAGTCATTCGTACGATCGTTATTATCGATCTACTAAAGCCGAAGCGTTTACTCTGGATATCGCATCTTCGGTCTGTGCGGTAATACCAATTAGCAAAGACTAGACAAAGCACTTTAGATCTTGCTGTAATAGGTGTATGAACAAAATAGTATTTACACTTTCATTATTTTTGGGCCTACGCCTATTCGCAGCTGACTTTAACGATTATTTTAAAAATTCATTCGAAGAGTCTGATCAAGCTTTCGATCAAGCTTTTCAAACAGTTAAAGCCCTGCAGCCAGCGGCCGAAAAACATGAATTTACTTTTGATCAGGGCACTATTAAGTCGATCTATTGGCCAGCAAAAAATAAAACCGATAAATTATTAGTTTTATTTTCAGGAACTCATGGCATCGAAGCTTTTGTAGGTTCAGCTGTGCAACGATGGTTGGTGGATCAGTCTTATGTGCAAAACCGCGAAAATGTGAATATTTTGATGGTGCATGGGTTAAACGTGTATGGTTTTAAAAATAAACGCCGTGTGAATGAAAACAACATCGATTTAAATCGCAACTTTATCCCCAATCGTTCAGTGTCTGAAAGTGATGATAGCGGTTACAAAAATTTGTATGACTATTTAAATCCGGAATCAGCTGCAACGCATGGTTTTATCAGCAATGTGAAATTCATGTGGACTGCGGTTACAAAAATCGTTCGTTACGGTTTAGAAAACTTAAGAAATTCGGTTTTACGCGGACAGTACTCTTATCCACAGGGGTTATACTTCGGCGGCAACATGGTGGCTAAACAATGGGATCTGATGAATCAATTAATTGATAAATATGTCAGTGGCCACACGAAAATGTTCGTCATCGATTTACACACGGGTTACGGTGCCCGAGGTAAATTACATCTTTTAGCTAATGGTAAAAAAGAAGGTAACCCACTTGCCGAAATTTTTGCCGAAGAAGGTGAAATTGATTTCGGATCTGATAAAAAGTTCTATTCAATTCAGGGTGAAATGCTAAGTTTTTTTATTCATGAAACGAATTACAAACTTAAAGATAAAGCCCCGGCATCTGTGGGAATTACTTTTGAATATGGAACCTTAGACAGTCAGAAAACAACAGGATCAATTGAATCTTTGCGTCGTATGGTTTATGAAAATCAAAATTTTTGGCATCCGGCTAAAGACCCACAAGATGCCGAAAAAATTAAAAATGATTTTGTAGAGATGTTTAACCCGTCTGATCGTGAATGGCGTAAGACCATTTTAGATCAGACCGAAGTTAAAACAAAAAAGATCATCGACTGGTTGTCGAAGTAATTACTTTTTGTCTGGAGTTAATTTTTGGAATAAATACGTGTATTCCATTCCAAGCATAGTTGCATACTCTTTTAAGTTTGCGGCTCTGCCGTGGCCACCATCAGTATTTTCGAAATACATCACTGGATAACCTAATTGTTTTAAACGCGTCACCATTTGTCTGGCATGGCCTGGGTGAACGCGATCATCTTTGGTGCTGGTGATGTAGAAAGCTTCTGGATATTTCATGTTTGGTTTTATGTTATGAAGCGGAGAATATTTCATTAACATCTCACGATCGGCAGGAACATCAGGGTTACCGTATTCAGCCTGCCAGCTGGCTCCGGCTAATAATTTGTTATAACGAATCATATTTGTCAGAGGCACTTCGCTAACCACGGCGCCATATAAATCAGGTCTTTGCGTTAACATCACACTTGTGAGTAAGCCACCATTGGATCCACCCATAATGCCTAAGTGCTCTGGTGATGTGATTTTACGTTTAATCAAATCTTCGCTAACAGCGATAAAATCATCGAAGGCTTTTTGGCGATTTACACCTTGAGCTGCTTTATGCCAAGCTGGCCCGTATTCGCCGCCACCGCGAATATTAGCTAATACATAAACATTACCACGTGATAACCAAACTTTACCGGCAACACCTAAATAGTACGGCGTCATAGCGGCTTCAAAACCTCCATAGCCATATTGTAGAGTCGGGTTTTTACCGTTGAATTTAAGATTTTTCGCATGCACCACGAAATAGGGAATTAATGTTCCATCTTTACTTTTAGTTTTAAACTGCTGAGACGTAAAATTTTTCGAATTAAAACGTTCAGGCGCAGTCTGAATTAATTTTAGTTTTAGGTTAGGTAGTTGGCCGTTTTCAGAAAAATAAACCTGGGCAGGAGTTAAAAAATCAGTGTAGCTAAAAAAAGTTTTATTCGATTCCTGCTCAAGAGCTAATACAGACCAGTTACCTTTATTATGATTATTTAAGCCATGCTTAAATTTTTCTAGCACCCAGCGATGATCAACGCGGTCGATAGGAACTAAAGTTTTTTTGACATCATCTAATGTGCCTAACCAAAGTTGATTTTTACCGCGAACAACAGCTTGCAGAACCTGAGTCGGTGTCGGCAATAAGACCACTTCTGGATTTTGCATATTCTGCAATGAAAAAAGTGGAAATGATAAGAGTGTTCCTGGTGGAACTGTTTTTGTGCCGATGTTATAATCTGACTTAATCGAAAACAATAATTGGTCTTTATAAATCGTTCTGACTTCTGCATCTTTTGGCACCGGAACTTTAACTAATTTTTGTGTATTTAAATCAGCTAAGTAAAACACTTCGTATTCGTAAAACGAAATCGATTTATAAATTATGAAATGAAGTTTACCTTGATCTAGTACAGCCCAGCTATCAATGCTTACGTAATTTTTAGGTACATCCGTAATAAGTTTTGCTTCATCTAGCTTTTGCCCGCGTTTAATAAATTTTAACGTTTGCGGATAGCCAGAGGTTGTTAATAATTCTGGATTAGTGGCGTCTGTCCAAAGCAGGGTGTTTTCATCGTACCATTCGAATTGACTTTTTGATTCAGGAAACGAAAAACCATCTTTAACAAATTCTTTTGTTCCTAGATTGAACTCGCGGGCAGTGATGGCGTCTTTTCCGCCGTTAGACAAAAAAACCAAGCAGGTTTTTTCATTCTTTTTATAACAAGTGAAACTTTTCCAAACCCAGTTTTTGTTTTCAGCTTTGGCTATCGCATCTAAATCAAAAACGACTTCCCAGTTGTTTTTGTGGGCATTAAAGTCAGCCACTGAAGTTCTTTTAAGAACACCGCGTACATGTACTTGATCTTGCCAGTATTGATATAATTGGCCGTCATGAAAAAAGATCGCCGGTAATTTATCTTTTGCCGTAATTACATCTAGTATTTCTTTTTCAATCGCTGGAAACAAAGGATCAGTTTTCAAACGGGCGACTGATAAAACATTTTCGATTTCAACAAAACGGCGTACTGGTGCTGAATCAATTTCTTCAAGATAATCTAAGTTTTTAGATAATGGATCGTTCGGGGCATTTGATTTAAGCGAGCATGATGAAATAGTTAGAGCACAAAAAAATAAAGCTATGATGTTTTTCATAGCTTTATTCTAAGTAATTAATATTTTAAAACAACGGCTTTATTTGTAAGTAATAACATCCGCCGCCGGAAAGCGAACTTTTTTAGAATGTTGGTATTTATCATCTTCAGCTCTATAACCACAAGCTACTGCCGCTAAAGTTTTCCAGCCAGAGCCTTCAAGCCCTAGAATTTTATCGTAACCAGCTGCATTTAAGCCTTCCATTGGAAGAGTGTCGATTTCCATCATGGCCGCTGTTGTCAGGATTGATCCCATCGCGATATAAACCTGACGTTGAGCCCACCATTTAATTGTTTCGAAACGTGGGCCTTTGATTAAATCACTCACCATTAAATTTCTATACTTTTCTAAAGAAGCTGGCTCAACGCCGCGTGCTTTTGCAGCCTCTGCAACATGAAGATCGATATGAGCTTCATCTAATGTTTCTTTATAAGTTAACACGACAAAGTGAGAAGCTTCAGTGACCGGAGTTTGGCCGTACGATTGAGCTTGTAACTGTTTACGAATTTCTGGAGTTTGCACAACGATGAATTTCCAGGGTTGTAAACCGTACGACGAAGCTGATAAACGCAAAGATTCAGTTAGAATATTCCAGTCTTGCTCGCGAATGATTTTTGTTGGATCAAACTTTTTACAAGCATAGCGCCAATTTAATTGTTTATGAATAATTTCGTTATCAACTGCAGACATGCTTACTTCACTTCAAATTCAGAAAAAGCAAAACCTGATTTAGTGAAAGTAGATTCTAGCTCGCCGTTAACAGCAGCTACACGCCAGAAATATTTAACACCAGTTTCTAAACCTTTAACTTCTAAAGAAGTTGCCGCTAATTTTTTATCTTCAACAACATACATTGAGCGATTGTTGAAGCCAGCATCTTTTGAAACCTGAACGTGGTAAGTTGTTGCACCTTCAGAAGCGTTCCAAGCTAACGTAACTGCATCGCCAGAAACTTTTTCTAAAAATTTAGGTGAAGATAATTTTACTTTTGCAGGAACATTGCTTGCGCCATCTTTTTTTTGTTTTGCAGGAAAAATCGCAGCCACTTGTTCTTGGCGCTTATGGCTCCAGTCATAGTTGGCGCCGTAACCAGGTTTTGCGCCATGAGCATCGTGACCGGCTTTGCCATGATCGCCTTCAGCGCAATCTTTGCCAGCGTCTTCTTTTGAACAAGAAACTGTGTCAGCCGGAGCCGCATGCTCTTCTTCAGCAACTGACTTTAAGTTAAAACCTAAAACTAATAAAAATGCCGCAATGGCCACTAAAATTTTCATAAAAATCTCCTCGAAAATAACTGTAAACAAACTAGAATGATTTAATCTAATGCAAGGTCGTGAGCGGGGCAAGAATTTCGCGAATATCGCTTGTATTTGGGCGGCGCTCGGTGCTAAAAATCTCAGCAAGGTTTCGTAGATAATCGCGTGCGGCAACGTACGAGGAAAGTCCGGGCTTCGCAGAGCAGCGCCTGGGGTAACGCCCCTCCATCGCAAGGTGAGGAACAGTGGAACAGAGAGAATGTCCAGGGCAGTGATCCTTTTTTCGGGAACGGGAGAATTAAGGGGAGCCGCTGGAGTGAAAACAGCTAAACTCGTGCGCGAAGCAAGATCAAATAGGGAATCCCTCTTAGCAATAAGAGGTTCTTGGCGGAGACAGCAATGTTTCCGAACAGAGAATAAGGGCTGCTCGCCTGAAGATTCCGGGTACGATCGCTCGAGCCCACCAGTAATGTTGGGCCTAGAGGAATGATTATCGAACTGTGTGGACAATGTGGGAGTCAGCACAGGGAACAGAACCCGGCTTATCGCGAAACCGACCCACCTTTTTTGTGGCAGGGCTACATGCCCTGGCGCTTAAATTGAGATTGTAACTTCAGCATCTTTTTTTAAGCTACCTGACACAGCATGAATATTAAAATTAAACTGAAAAAGTTTTCTCTGCAAAAACTCATCAGAATCATACTTGCTGAGGGTTTGTTTAACGAAAATTTCTAAGTCGGCCAAAAAATCTTCAAAATCTTTTTCTGAGAGTGCCATAAGTAAGCTGCGATAGCGTCGCGAGTTTTTATCAAGGCTGCGGGCCTTGATGGCTTCTTTAAGGCTTTGTTCGTGATAATCTAACAGCGATTCGTTACCCAGATCTGAGGGAACTTTAAAGGCCTTTGTTTTGGCTTGCCACTGAATTTTATCTAAAGTTTGTACCGGTTCGGCTAAATTTAACTGCTCTAGAATGGCCAGTGCAGCTTGGATTTCCTGTGTTGGTAACTTAAGCAGACTTGATAAGGCATCAACGTTTTTTTCAACATCTGTAAATCCCAGTAAAGTTTGTAAGCGGGGATACAGCGGTTTAAGTATGAAATTCTGCGCATTTAAAATTTCTTCTTGAGAATAATCGGCTTTGATAAAGCGGCGCATTTCGCGGCCATAAAGATTTCTTTGTTCGGCAGATTTGGCCTTTGAATATAAAACCATGAGCTGAAAATATTCTTTTTCAGAATGATCGAATTCTAAATTATCACTGAAAATTTTAAGAGTTGAATCAGTTAAAGCTCTGCGGCCCATAATGATTTGACGTAAAAATGATTTGTTGTTTAAGCCCAATTGCTTAGCCCAAAGCTCGTATGAAAACTTAGGATCTTTTTGTTTTTGAAACAGATAAAGATCTTTCAAAAAATCATTCACGTAAAGGTAGTTTTTAATATTGGGTTTTTTATCCATAAAGAAATTGGAGCAGAAAATAACTTTGCCGTAAAGGCGATAAAGGGTGTGCAAAGCTGCACACCCTGTTTAAGCACAGCCGCAAAAAGCATGAGTTGTAAATTGTCTGGTCAGGGCCACTGCCTGAGATCGCATTATTTGCGTTAGGGCTGGTGTTGCCCTTGCAAATGCTTCAATTCATCAATATCAGGAGACTTCATATGAAAAAAACAATATTTGCCCTTTCGTTAATAACTGCAGTTAACACATTTGCTGCTACCGGTGATATAGGGTCAGGTTCGCTAAAAAACTTTATTACGATCGCAAAAAGTGAAGCGGCTCAATATTCGAATGAACCAAGAACCCTTCTGATCGCAGGCGAAGATGCCAAAACCCTAAGAAAATTACTTGCTGGATATGATGAAACTATGGATACAGTTTTGGCAAAAAATGCCGAACAAAATGATAACAGCGACATTCGTTCTTTAAAGTGTTCTGACTCTGATGAGACCTGTACATTAGTTTTTAAAGGCGATGCTTTTTCTAATAAAGATGGCGAAGACTATTATACAAAGTCATTTAATACTTCAGTAAAAGGCTTGGCAGAAAATCAGATTTTACTTACAAACAGCACGAAACAGTTAGATGGCAGCAAAGCCAGCTACGAAGCCCGCATTTTAAATATCTTGATGGAAAATAAACATAAAGTTCCAGGTTTAAAATATATAATCCATAAACCGATAGGTCTTACTAATCCGCAAGTAAATGTAAGTAATCTTCTATATGAAGTTGAGCTGAAATTACAAAACATTCAGTTACGTTGTTATTCTTCGATAGTTACGGGCATGGGTAATACCAATTTTCTACATGAAAATTGCGCTATTCAAGCCATTGCTAATGTGAAGTAATTTTACAGGGGCCAGCTAATCACTGGCCCTAAGCTTTTTTCTTCTTAGCTAAGACAAAAAGTTCACGACCTTCTCGGCGCGGAATAGATTCTCTCCAGCGTCCCCAAAATAAAAAGTGAAAACTATTTTTTAAAAGCTCGCGGATTTCCCACTCGCTGCTGCCGTATGGTGGACCAGCGCGTTTAAGCATCGCAAAGAAGACACCCATCAACTGGCCTTCTTCGTGAAGCAGTCGGCGCCATAGTTTGACCATTTCTTTGCGCCTATCGGGTTCGATTGCGCAAAAACAAGTGTGCTCGACGATCACATCAAAAGTTTCATTCCATTCGTGAGGCAATGTAAAAATATCTTGCTGAACAAAAGTAATATTCTCTAAATGACCATACAAAGACTTAGCTTTTTGAATAGCGCCTTCAGAAAAATCTACTGCAGTGACCACATGTCCTGCCACAGCAAAAAGTGCGGCATCGTGGCCAGAACCACAACCTAAAACTAGGATGCGGCTTTTGGGTAATTTAATTCTTTGGATCATGTCTTTAAAGGCCACTGCGGGTTCGCCTAGATCCCAGCCTGGATTACCTTCATTATAAATATCTGTCCAAAATTCAGAGTCAGATAAGTTCTCATTTTCAAAATAATAATCCGGAGTTTCAATGCGAAGGCCATTTAAAGTAAAACTTTCGTCATCGAATTCGTCACAGTCATCAAAAAGCTGCGATTGCGCTTTTTCAGTCAGACGAAACGGTGCATTTGATGTGGTTAATCCACAAATACGGTCGAAAGGATCTAAACTAAACTTTGTCAGATCAGCTTCAAAACTTAATTGCTGTTGAGTTTGAATAAAAACCTTACCCGCCTGGGCCTGAACTCTGTAGGCAAATAGCGGATGATCAAAAGCTTCGATTAAATATTTTGTTTTTTCGAATGAGGTTTCTAAATTGAAATTATTTGTTAATCGCACATTACGTAATAACGTTTGTGCGATTTCGCCATCGGGAACTGGTTTTTCACTTTTGTCTAAAAACAATTCGCCGTGTTCATTGATTGTAAGATAGTTCATTTAGATATTAGTGACTTTCAGTTGGAGCGGATACAGCAGGAGCGGTTTCTGTTGTTGGTTCTGCAGCAGGAGTTTCAGGAGCATCAGTGCCATCAGAAGAAATTGTTAAACCATCTTGGAACTCAACGATATCGCTGCCAGTTTTAACAGATTGTAAAACCCATTTTTGTACATTGGCATCTTCTGATAAGGCTTTTGTTAAAACAGCATCGCCAGAAATCGTTTGCGTCGCTTCGTTTTCATCGAATTGGTAAGAAAAATGGGCCTTAACTTTGTTGTCGTCCATTTTCTCTGTGTACATTTTGTTTAAGCGAAAATTCGTCATAGACGGGCGTTTCGCCTGAATTGTCTCTTCAATAAGGATCGTTAATTTGCTTTGAATACCAGCATGGATGTCAGTTCCCATTTGCGCCGGTGAGTTAAAAAGGCACCAAGTCCAAATAAATGCTGAAACAAATAAAACAAAGCTGAAAATTTTAATCATAGATCAAGTTCCTATCATGTTGTGTACAAGTAAACTTCACCATGTTAGGCTTGCGCAATCAAGCTATGAAAAAGAAATTAGTCGGAAAATTGCCACTCATTCAGTCGAGCTACGTTGATAAAATCAGAGACTTTAAAGTCTGGAGTGATTTGCATACACCTGCCTTGCTGAAGCCCGCTTTAAGCTATGCGTTAGACTGGTTAGCCCCTGAACTTTTGGGCACAGGCTTTAGTATTACTGAAGCCGGCGACGAAAGTATCACGGCTAAGATCCCTTACCAGCGTACAAATTGCGATTTTCATAATCAAATTCATGCAGGTCTTGTGGTCAATGCCGGTTTAGAAGTGATTAGCACTTACATTGCTAAACATTGGGCAAAAAATCTGTGGGAAATCAAAAGCTATCAACTTGAGCTCAATAAAAATATTAAATGGGATAAAGATCTTATGCTGCAATTTACTTGCAGC
This sequence comes from Bdellovibrio sp., assembly GCA_036676395.1. Lineage (GTDB taxonomy): Bacteria > Bdellovibrionota > Bdellovibrionia > Bdellovibrionales > Bdellovibrionaceae > Pseudobdellovibrio. Next base: position 137,989 of record JAKFCY010000003.1, on the reverse strand, counting down.
GAAAACGACATGGATAAATTAATTCTTTCATTACAAAAAAATGACCATGTGATTTTTGAAGGCACAGTTTTTATTGCGGTTAAAAACTCAAGCCAATCTGATTCATTAAAACTTAAATTAAATATTACTAAACTTAAGCTTTTGGCTTAAGTGATTTTTGCGAACTCGAGGAAACTGTGATTCTAGAATCTAGCGTACAAACTCAATCAGAAGATTTTAAAAAAAATTATAAACAAATGATGACGACAGTTGAAAACTGGCGCGCAAAAGTTGCAAAAGTTAAATTAGGTGGCGGCGAAGAAGCCCAAAAAAAACATAAATCACGCGGTAAATTAACTGCACGTGAACGTATTGAAGGCTTACTTGATCAAGGCACTGCATTTTTAGAATTTTCTACCTTAGCAGCCATCGGTATGTACGAAGACCAAGCGCCAGCAGCGGGTGTGATCACGGGAATTGGTGTTATTCAGGGTGTTGAATGTATTATCGTTGCTAATGATGCCACAGTAAAAGGTGGAACATATTTTCCAATGACAGTAAAAAAGCACATACGTGCGCAAGAAGTCGCTTTAGAAAATGGCTTACCTTGTATTTATTTAGTGGATAGCGGCGGCGCCTTTTTGCCTTTGCAATCAGAAGTGTTTCCAGATCGTGATCATTTCGGAAGAATTTTTTATAACCAAGCCAGAATGAGCGCTCGTAATATTCCGCAAATTTCAGTAGTGATGGGATCATGTACCGCAGGCGGAGCTTACGTTCCGTCAATGTCAGATGAAAACGTGATCGTAAAAGATAACGGCACAATTTTTCTAGGTGGACCTCCGTTAGTAAAAGCAGCTACTGGCGAAGTGGTGGATGCGCAAGTGCTTGGTGGTGCAAACACTCACTGTGAACTATCAGGTGTAACTGATCATTTCGCAGAAGATGATCAGCATGCCATTGAAATTACCCGTTCAATCGTAAAACATTTAAATCATAAAAAAGTAATTAGCTTAAAAACAATTCCTGTCGAAGAACCTTTATTCGATGCGAATGAGATTTACGGAATTTTACCAGCTGATTCGCGTATTCCGTTTGACGTGCGCGAAGTCATTGCGCGAATTGTGGATGGATCTAATTTTCATGAGTTTAAAGCCCTTTACGGAAAAACTTTGGTGACTGGTTTTGCTCATATCTGGGGAATGCCAGTTGGGATTATCGCCAATAACGGAGTTTTATTTTCTGAGAGCGCGCAAAAAGCAGCTCACTTTATTGAGCTTTGCGAACAGCGTGAAGTGCCCTTAATCTTCTTACAAAATATTACTGGCTTTATGGTTGGTAAAAAGTATGAACAAGAAGGTATTGCCAAGCATGGCGCTAAAATGGTGATGGCTGTATCAAATGCACGAGTGCCAAAATTCACAGTGGTGATCGGTGGATCATATGGCGCAGGCAATTACGGAATGTGCGGTCGTGCATTTCAGCCTCGTCAAATGTGGATGTGGCCTAATGCCCGCATCAGCGTAATGGGCGGCGAACAAGCGGCAAATGTTTTATTAACTGTAAAACTTGATCAGTTGGCTATTAAAGGCCAAAGCATGACAGCCACTGAACAAGAAGATTTTAAAAAACCAACTTTAGAAAAATATGATTTTGAAAGCTCAGCTTATTTTTCGACAGCACGTTTGTGGGATGATGGCATTATTGATCCTGTAGACACTCGTCGTGTATTGGCTCTGGGAATTTCAGCCAGCTTAAATGCGGATTGGGGCCCGAAACAACAGGGTGTCTTCAGGATGTAATTATGAAAAATATCAATATCACTTCTGACCTGAACGATAAATCGATTAAAATTGTTGAATTAAATAAACCAGAATTAAAAAACGCATTTAACCCAGAAATGATTTCTGAAATCACAGAAGCATTTCAAACGATTTCTAAAGATAAAACTGTTCGTGCTGTCATTTTAAAAGGTGCAGGCACAGCATTTTGCGCCGGAGCCGATTTAAACTGGATGAAGTCGATGGTTGATTTTTCATTCGAACAAAACATCAAAGATTCAGAAAAACTTTGGGATATGTTTGAAGCGATCGCTTTGTGTGAAGCTCCGGTGATCGGAATAATTCACGGCGCAGCTTTTGGTGGCGCTTTAGGTTTAATCGCAGCTTGTGATTATGTGATCGCTGACGAAGCTACAAAATACTGTTTCAGTGAAGTAAAGCTTGGTTTATCACCGGCGGTAATTTCAGCTTTTATTTTACGTAAATGTGCTGACAGCCAGGTTCGCCCGTATATGTTGAATGCTGAAGTTTTTGATTCAACTACGGCACAACGTATGGGTTTAGTTCACGTCATTAAAAATGCAGACGATGGCTTAATAGAAGCCAGAAAATTTTCTGGCTTAGGTTTAGAAGCCGTTCGTGAAACAAAAAAATTATTAAATAATATCGAAAATTCTAAGACTGAAAAATCTTGGGCCGAGCAGAAAAAACTAACTACAACTGTGATTAGTGAACGCAGAATGTCTAAAGAAGGCCAAGAGCGTCTAAAAGCTTTTTTAAACAAAAAAAAATAGAACTTTCATTGGCGTAAAGATTGCTCCTTACTTGTTTTGACATAAACAAAAGGAGTTATTTATGAAGCAAAATACACTACAGGGTTTTATGGGGAAATATTCTAATAAAATTCCTAAAGAAGGCGAAATGACCAAACGAATCGAAGATGTGACTGCAAAGGTTCCATCAGTTGGTTATTTAGCATTAGCGCTGGGTAGCATGGCCATCTCTGCAGGCCTTACCGCATTTACGAAAAAGAAATTCTTAGCTAATTTTATCGGGCTTTGTGGTCCAAGTTTTATGCTTATTGGTATTTATAATAAATTAGTAAAACTTGAAGGCCATGATTCTATTGATCGTCCAAGCATTCATTAATTAAGTAGCGCCAAAATGTCTGGTCCCTCGCTTGCTATATAGCTATAGCAACGGGGGAATCATGCTTATTTCTAAATCTTTTTGTATAACTATAGCCCTAATTCTAACTTATAGCTTCTCAGCACAGGCTCAGCTTGGTGCTCTTTTGCCAGGTAAGTCTCAGCAGGCCAAACAGGAAGAAGAAGACCGGCCATTTTTTGATAACAAAAAGAAAAAACAAAAACCCAGTAAGGATAAACCAGCGCCATCAAAAGTAATTATGCAAAAACCTAATTATCAAGGTTCAGGTTGCCCGGAGGGAACAGCGTCAGTTGTCATGTCGGGCGATAACCGGGCAATTTCAATTGTGTTTGATAACTTCACGACTGAAGCGGGCCAGCAGGCGATGAAACAAACAACTGAAAAAACTTGTCGATTAATTATTCCGATTGAAGCGCCCAAAGGTTTTCGTATGGCTGTAGCGCAAATGGATTACCGTGGCTTTCACGCTTTACCGGCAAAAGCCCGCGCAAGACTTTCAGCTATTCATCAGATTCGCCATCAAGGATTAAAAGCCTTAGGCGCGCGTGTGAAAAGCCAACAAACATTCGAAGGCCCATTAGTTGAAGATTTTTTTATGAGTGCAGTCATTCAAAACAAACCGCTGGTAAATATTAAAAAATTAAATCCGCTGCTGAATCCAATTCTTAAAACTTGCGGTGGAACTTACAATTTAGAAGTTGATGTGAGCATTGCGGTAACGAGCAATGCAACTGGCGAACAAGCGATGATTACGCTTGATACGATTGACGGCCAAGTAAGTGATAAGAACAGCGTTTCTTACCACTTACAATGGGATCAGTGTAAATAAAAAAATTATTCTAAAAAGATTACGCCGGCTTTGTTTTTAACTAAAATACCAGAGATCACGTCTGATTCGAATTCACAATCATGGCCATTTTTAAGACCAATTTCGATACCTTCAGACATAACTTCTGAAAGATCTAACGGGCAGATAATGCTTTCGTTGTATAATCTCACGCTAGAAATCATCACGCGACAAGTAGTCATTGAGTCAGTTTTTAATGAATCAACTTTTGCGATGATTTGTGCTTCGCCGATACAAGATGCATTGGCAAAAGCAGATAAAGTAAGAATAGCAAAGATAACGGTAAAAGCTTTCATGGGGGAACCTTTCGTTAATTTTCAAAGGTTATACCACGGGTGCGGCGAAATAGAGACTGTCAAAAGTTTGATCAGCTATCTTTTACAGGTTCGTATATACAGACGAACAGTTCGGTCTCATCCATTAGGGGGTCTTCGGGAAATTGCTGTTTAAAAAGACCAGCATATTCAGATTTAAAGCGATCAGGCTTATCTTTAAAGCCCATATGTTCAAGCATGATAGGGTCAGGATCGCCATAAGTGGTAATGAAAGCGTCTGTCAGCTTGGCTTTGCCTTGAATCTCTTTTTCAGTATCACAGACTAAATAAACCATTCCAACTTCGCTTAAGCGTTCGTCGACAAGGCCGGGTTGAGCAGATTCTATGCGATCCACAGGTTCGCAACTGACAAAAATGCCTCGGTTTAATATATGCATAGCAACGTTATCTAAATAGAGGCCAATTTTCATCTCTCTATTGTACAAAACTTTAAAAGAAGTTTATACCTAATTTTATGCCAAAATTCAGTCGTGTTGCTATTGCTAATCGTGGAGAAGTCGCTGTTCGAATTATTAAAGCTTGCGAGGAGCTAGGTTTAGAAACCGTGCTGCTGCATTCTGAAGCTGATATTAATTCTCGCGCATTTCGTATGGCGACTCACAAAGTCTGTATTGGTCCTGCGGCCACAGCCGAAAGTTATTTAAATATCGAAGCTAATATTCAAGGTGCCATCGCCATGGGAGCGCAAGCAGTTCATCCTGGTTTTGGATTCCTGTCTGAAAACGCAGACTTCGCCGGACGTTGTGAGCAAGCTGGTTTAACCTTCATTGGCCCTTCGGCAGAAGCCATTCGCACTTTGGGTGATAAAGTCAGCTGTAAAGCCTTAGCCAAAAAAGCTGGCTTACCCCTGGTTCCGGGTTATGAAGGCGAAGACCAAACAGTTCAAACTTTACTTAAAGAAGTTGAAATTATTGGCTTACCTGTGATCGTGAAAGCCGCTGCTGGTGGTGGTGGTCGCGGTATGAAATTAATTAAACAAATGTCTGAAGCCGTTGAAGCGATTGAATCAGCGCAACGTGAAGCCAAATCGGCTTTTGGTTCAGAAAAAGTTTTCTTAGAAAAATATTTAGATCGTGCAAAGCATATCGAATTTCAAATTTTCGGCGATAGCACCGGAAAAGTTATGCACTTATTTGATCGCGAATGTTCAGTGCAACGTCGCCACCAAAAAATTATCGAAGAAGCTACGTCGCCTTCATTAACTGAAGATCTTCGCCGTAAAATGGGCGAAGTGGCCGTGACGTTAGGTACACTTGGTAAATACAAAGGTGCCGGCACTGTTGAATTTTTATTACAAGACGGAAAATTTTATTTATTAGAAGTAAACACACGTTTACAAGTTGAACATCCGGTCACTGAAGAAGTACTGGGTGTTGATTTAGTTAAAATGCAATTATTAACGGCGCAAGAAAAATTTGTCTGGAATGATAACGAAATCAGAATTCCACGCGGGCATTCAATTGAATGTCGTATCTATGCCGAAAACTCTTACATGGGCGGAGTGCCTTCGACAGGCTTATTAGGTACGGTTCACTGGCCAGAGGGCCCACGCCGACGTTATGAATTTGGTTTTGAAAAAGGTGACACGATCACTTCACATTATGATCCGATGATTGCTAAAGCGATCGTATGGGATGAGTCGCGTCCGCGGGCTATTGAAAAAATGATTCGTGTATTAAAAGATTCAACAGTGTTTGGCGTGCACACGAATATCCCGTATTTAATTGAAATTTTATCGCACCCTGAATTTATTGACGGCACGATGACAACTCGTTTTATCGAGAAAAATTTTGCTGACGGCTTAAAATCAAAACATGTCGAAGCCGATCGTAAAAAATTAAGCCAAGAAATTTATAAAAAGTTTATCGCAAGTGGTGCAGGAGCGGGAGCAGCTGGCTCAAGTCAAACGACGACTGAAAATTCACCATGGCTTAGTCATTGGAGAGGTATCTAATGAAAACAATCGACAACATGCAGGTTGAAAAAGTTGGTCAAACTCTGTGGATTAAATCGGGCAGCGAAACCTGGTCGTATGATATTATTGATTTATCTTCTGAAGGCCAGCGTCGTAAAAAATCAAATACGGCTAGCCCTGATGTGATTGTTGCCCCGATGCCGGGTAAAATTACCAAAGTGTTTGTTAAAGCTGGTGATGCCGTCACAGTGGGTCAGGCGTTATTAGTTATGGAAGCCATGAAAATGGAATACACCTTAAAATCAGACTTAGAAACAACTGTTGAAACTGTAACTGGTAAAATAAATGACCAAGTGCAGGTTGGCGCAGTTCTTGTAAAATTAGTTAAAGTAGAAAGTATATAAGCGTGGCAAAAACAAAAGTAAAAATTGTTGAAGTAGGTTTACGAGATGGATTACAAAATGAATCCACTGTTTTATCTGTATTTCAACGTTTTGAACTTTTAGAAAAACTAGTCGCGGCAGGAACAAAAACTTTCGAAGTCGGGGCATTTGTATCACCTAAATGGGTGCCACAAATGGCGGTATCAAAAGAATTAACTGAATTAGTATTAGATAAATATCCAGATCAAAAAAAATATCAATCAAGCGTACTTGTACCTAATGAAATGGGCATGAACGCAGCCCTTGAGACAGGTATTAAAGAAGTCGCTATTTTTGCTTCAAGTTCAGAGGCATTTTCGCAAAAAAACATTAACTGCAGCATCGAAGAAAGTTTTAAACGTTTTGAACCCATCATAAAAATGGCCAAAAAAAATAAGATCAAAGTGCGCGGTTATTTGTCGGTGTGCTTTGGTTGCCCGTTTGAAGGTGCTGTGCCCGAGAAAAAAGTCGTAGAACTGGCCAAACGCCTTTATAAAATGGGCTGCTACGAAATTTCTATCGGCGACACCATTGGTGTGGCGACTGTTAACCAAGTGAATTCATTATTTAAAAAATTAAAAAAAGCAGTTCCGATTGCACGTCTTGCAGGTCATTTCCACGATACCCGCGGGCAGGCTTTAGCTAATATTCTTGAAGCCTATAAGGTGGGGGTTCGCGTATTTGATTCAAGTATTGGTGGTTTAGGTGGGTGTCCATATGCGAAAGGCGCTACAGGCAATGTAGCTACTGAAGATGTGGTTTATATGTTTGACGGTATGGGTGTTGTGACTGGCCTTGATATCGACAAGCTGTGCGAAATCAACCGTTGGTTAGAACCACAAATGAATCATGCACTCTCATCACGTGTCGGCCGTGTCGGCACTTTAAAAGTTTAATTAAGCTAACGGTAATTCAATAGTAAAACACGTGTTCGGAAAACTTGTGTCGACAAAAAGTCGGCCAAGGTGGATTTTAATAATTTCAGTCGAAATACTTAAACCTAAACCAGTTCCGTTACCGACATCTTTCGTGGTGAAAAATGGCTGAAAAATCTGATCGCGAATATCTAATGAAATACCAGGGCCAGAATCGATCACTTGCAATACGATGTTATTATTTTGCTGGCGTAAGATAACTTTAATCCATTTTTCTTTTAACGGTAGTACGGCATCTTTAGCGTTGCTGATTAAATTTAAAATCACCTGAGAAATTTGGGTATCACGACAGTTCACAATCGGAGGAACAGTCATCTGATTATCAAAATTAACTTCAATATTTTGATAACGAATACTTTCAACACATAATTCCAGAGATTCTAAAATAACATCGGCAATATTGACCGGCATCATTGGGTCATTTTCACCGTCGCGTGCATAAGTGCGAAGGCCATTCACAATACGGCTAATACGGGTAATCGTGCTCTGAATTTTTTCTAATTTTTCAGGAAGCTGATCGTATTTGTTTTGCTCGATGTGTTTTTGCACGACAAAAGCTACCGAAGTTAAAATCATTAACGGGTTATTAATTTCGTGGGCAACGCCAGCAGCTAATTCACCTAATACCGCTAATTTTGAAGTTTGCACAGCTTTAGCCTGAATCTGATTGATCGTATTTTGTTTATTAATATCTTCGGTCACATCAAAACCTAAAATCGAGATCTTATTTTGATCACGCATTTTATTTAAAGTCATTTTAAAATAATGATTACCAATTTGCTTAATAAAGCTCGTTTGTGTCGATGAAGCTTTAACAAACTCGTTAGTTTTTTCAAGCAGATCATGCAATTTTAAATCGCCTAACGAAATTTTTTTATCATCCAAAGAATCATTAAATTTTAGAAGCTGGCGAAAAAAATCATTACAGCCTTCAATATTGCCCTGATCATCAACCCACATAATAATACAGGGAGCTGTGCTCATGATGTTTTGCAGTCTAGAATCTAAAGATTGAATTTTTTGTGATGATTTCGATTCAAGTTCTGAATAAAGACGTTGTAATTCATCGGTCGCGACATTTAAGGTATTGTGTGAACGATATAAATGACTTTCGTACTCGTTGTAGGTGATATCAATTAGTTTTAGCAATTCTTGCCATTCCTGCGCGGTTGCAGGGGCATCTTGTTCGCTGAAATTAAGCTTCTTTAATTGTCGCTGAAGCATTTTCGATTTCACTTAAGGCCTTTCCTGAAAGATAATTAAAGTCATCGTTTGGTTATGCAATTCATTCTGTTTATTTGCCGTAGGTGCAAATTCTCCGTAAGAATAAAATCCGCAAATTTCAGCGTGAATAGGTAAACGATCACGGATAATTTCAATTTCATCTTCAGTTTTTTGCCCCATGATCATACGCCGTCCAATACAACTGACGATCAAGGCCAATGTTGGCGTGTCTTGTGTGAAATCCATCGGACAGTTATCTAATGCGTTTTCAGCCGCGTTGATGAGCTTCATCACATTACTGTGCATCAGCTGTACTTTTGAGTTCTCAGGAATTCTGCTGGCAAAAATTAATCCGTTATTAGCTTCGTCAATGCGTGCCACAGAGCGAACAATATTTTCGTTTTTTCCCCATGAAACACCTAGCGGAAACAAAACTCCAGAGACCGGAAGATTTTGGGCATCTTCTTTTAAATACTCACGATAAAGTTTTAGAGCAGGAATGCCGTCAATTTCGAAAACTGTATTGTGCTTTGCTTTTGTAACTACACGTAACGGACCAAATGGATCCCAACCTGTGCCAGTGCCTGCAAAAACTTGAATATGTTCGCCATAAAAACCTAAAGCCACTGCGTGGTGAGTTTTTATTTCGGTGTCAAAAATAACAAAAGTATTAATGAAGCGGTTTCCGTCTCCGGCTAATCCTCCGGTAATTGGGGTATAAATATTTTTTTCAAGTAAAGTTTGATGCATTTCTTTAATGAGATCAGAGCCATCAATGTTTAAGCCATCGGTAAAAAGTAAAATATTTTTTAATTCAGGCGAAGCCAAAGACTCAGAAATTGTTCGGCCTACTTCGGCTGATGTTGTAAAATCAATGGGTGTTGAAAATAGTTTTAAACGTGTGTGTTTAAACCGTGTAACAACACAAACAATTGAATTATCGTTGATCTCGCCATTTTGAATTTCACCAGATGTTGATGACCCTACTATTTTACTTTTTGGATAAACAGCTCTGATATTTTTTAAATGCTGATCAATGACTAATGTTGATTCGAAGAAGACCAAAATCATAGTGTTTTCTGAATCCATCGACGGATCAAAAGGCTCGGACCACTCATTATCTGTGAATTTATAACTCTTCGTTAACATTGATATTTGCATCGTATTACAAACCCCTAAATAAGCCTAGCTTTAGTAAGCTGCATTTTACTATTTGGTCCTTGTTTTGCTTTTAACAATGAGTAATGAAACAAAACGTGTACGTCATTCTAACTATTGGATTTTACTTATCTTTTCTGGCACTGCTGCAGCTGAGCAAGCCCTATCCGTGTATTGATTCCACGCTCGTTGAAAAGTTAGACGTGGTTTCTTCAGAAAAGGTCGAATCAGTTTATACCTGTTCAAAACGCAAAGCTGCCGAATACTCAGAAAATCTTAACAATTATGCTGAAGCTTTAGAGTCTCGTTTAAATCAACTATCAATGGTGCTCAATCGTATTAAACCAAGTCAGACTAGCGTGCACTTAGTGATCGATGAAACTAACCCACTTATTTTTCAGGTCGAACAAAATCAGATTCGCATTGGTAAAAGTTTGGCCTTAGCAAAGGGTCACCTTGAGCAAGCGATTATTCGGTTATGGTTACAAAGTGCTAACAACCAAGATGCAAAACTAAAACTATTTGATAAGTCGTTAGCGGATTTAATTTATTACGCAACGTTTGGTCAAATAGATCGCCAAGATCCGGTGACGCAGTTGTTTCCTGAATTAGGTTTAGCTAAATGGCCACAGGTATTAAAAAATTTAGATGTGTATTGTGAATCAGCCTGGCGCAGTTCAGAAGATTTTCAACGCTGTGCCAGTCTTGATGGATTAGGGCATAATCGAAAACAACTTTTAACGATGAGCTTACGTCCGCTTTTAACTTCAAGCTTAGTGGCTGCATATGATTCGTTAAGCTACAGCGAACAGAATAATTTTTTACAAGAAATTCCACGGTTAGTGGCTGAACGCTCAGTAGATTCAGAAAAAGCGATTGAGTTTTTATTAGATCAGGATAATTCCTTAAAAGAAGGATTAACCATCCTTAAAGTTTTTGCCGAGCAGTTTAGTTTAAAGCAAGAAGCCAGTTATCCGCAGCGCAGGTTTATCGCGCGCCTTAACCAGTACTTGCAAAGTCACGGGGTTTCGGATTCCTTTGCTGAAGCCTATTTTGATGTGCTTGTAGAGTTTCCGGACCACTTAGAGCCGAGTTCACCTTTATTTAAATCACTAGAAGCTGCATCCAGACAGAATTTAAACTTACAGGTGGCCGTTAAAGACAAAGATCAGATCTGGATTTTACCTTCGCGCAGCGGACTTTCGCTTAAGATTTTTGACCAGGTTAAAATTCGCCAGCATGTGTTTTTTGCCTGTCCGATCTTAAAAGAAATCGCGATAGGTCAATTCGCTGGCAATTCTGAAAAATTATTGATGATTAAGGGGTGTAATAGTCAGCAAAGTTACGCTTTTGACATGCTTTTAAAGTATGGTGCTCAAGAGTTTACCAAAACTGAATCTCAATTAGCTTTCATCCAGTTTCACCTGCCTTCGTTGCAGCAACGCCTGAATGAACTTCAGCACATTAAAAATTTTTTCGAACTTGTGCAAAATCGGGATGTTACGCAGCGTGAGTTTCAGCTGCTCGGTTGGCAAGACGTTCAATGGAATGAAAAGTATCAATTTTATAAGCCTAAAGCGGTTATAGACGCGATTGAGTTTTTTAGAGTCGAGGCTCCGCAGAAAACAAACTAAGATGTAGATATCCTGACAGGGTTAAAGGAAATTTCACTAAACTATCCTTTCGATTACGGGTAGTATTAAACCCATGACAAATAATTTAAAAAAAATCTGTTGGTCGGTGACTTTATTTTTGGTCTTAAATCCGATTATCTCTATCGTTACACTTGTATTATATCTTGTGTTCTCTAACAGCTACACAGCTGGTCACATTGGTTGGATCACTTTATTCGGTTTAGTTTTCGCCATTGCTACGAATTTAAGTATCACGATGGGTTACCACCGTTTATTCTCGCATAAATCTTATGAAGCTCATCCGGTTTTAGAAGCGATCTTACTTTTAATCGGAGCGGGTGCATTTCAAGGTTCATGCTTAAAATGGTCAAGCGATCACCGTATTCATCATCGTTTTGAAGACACTGATAAAGATCCGTATTCAATCAAACGTGGATTTTTCTACGCGCACATGGGTTGGATGATGTTGCACGATTCAGTCAGTCTTCCGATTCAAGCTCCTGATTTAGAAAAAAATAAATTAGTTAAAATGCAGCACGACTACTACATGATCTGGGCCATCGGCGTTGGTTACATGATGCCTCTGGTTGTGGGTGCGATGTTAGGTAATGCGCTTTTAGGTTTAGTGATCGCTGGCGGCATTAGAATTTTCTTAACTCAGCAATCAACATTCTTTATTAATTCTTTAGCGCATACTTTAGGAAACACTCCGTATTCAAAGGATCTGACAGCTAAAGATTCTATTATTATGGCGTTTTTAACACATGGCGAAGGTTACCATAACTTTCATCACAAGTTTCAATTCGACTACCGTAATGGCATCAAGTGGTATCACTGGGATCCAACCAAATGGTCTATCCAATTAGCTTCGTTAATGGGATTAGCCAGAAAATTAAAAACAGTTCAGTTCTCTGAAATTTTGCGTGCGAAATTAGAAGCTGAATCAGAAAATTTTCAGAATTCTCAGTTCTACAAAGAAAAGCTTGAGCCTCTTTCAGCTAAAATCGTAGAAGCGCAAAAGAAGTTTGACCAAACAAAAGCTGAATACAAACTAAGCTGCCAAAAAAATTACGACGAAAAAATTGCTCAATTAAAATTCGAAATGGATTTGTTGCGCACTGAAATTGATTCAATGAAAAAGACTTGGAATATTTTAATTAAATCAGGCGGCATGTATTTACAGCCGATTCCGGTTAGACGGTAAGCCGCTACCTAGTACTTACTTTTGGTAGCGCGTTTTTCTTGTTTTTTCTTTTCAACGAACTGATTTTTTTCATCAACAAAAACCACAGTCGGTTCGTGCTTTTCAGCTTTTTCAATATCAATTGAAGCATATGTAATAATAATTACTTTATCGCCTTTTTGCACAAGCCTTGCCGCTGCACCGTTTAGGCAAACTTCGCCTTTTTTACCAGCGATGATATAAGTGCTAAAGCGAGCTCCGTTGTTGCAATTAACAATGTCGACTTTTTGATTTAAGTACATTTTTGCTTTTTTAAGTAAGGCCGTATCAATAGAAACTGATCCTTCATACATTAAATCTGCACCAGTAACTGTTGCGCGGTGAATTTTTGAATACATCATATCGATTTTCATAATGCAGTTTCCTTTACGTATTTTTCTCTAATGCGATCAAGTTGCCTTTTAATACTAGATCTGGAGCAATCAGATCAAATATTTTTTCTTTTTCAAATAACGATGAAAAACCACCAGTGCCGATCACAAAAGGTTTTTCGCCTTTAAAACATTCTTGTGAAATTTTACTGATGATCTCGCGCATAGCACCCAGATGGCCGTAATAAAGCCCTGATTGCAAACTTTCAACTGTTGATAGACCTAACGCTTCAGTACGCGGCACGATCTCGACAGAAGGAAGTTTCGCGGTTTTTGCTTCTAAAGATTCCATGCTTAATTTAAGACCAGCGATAATTGATCCACCTAAATAATCACGATCGGCACTCACTGCGCAAAATGTAGTGGCAGTGCCAAGATCTACGATAACTAAGTTTTTCTGTGGGTGCATTTGCGTAGCAGCTACGGCATTGGCAATACGATCAGCACCTACTTCAAGCGGGTTACGGTATTTAATTTTTAAACCAGTTTTAACACCGGCTTGTAAAATAAATGGGTTAATCCCGAAATATTTTTGGCAGGCCCCTTTAAGCGAATAAATCACTTCAGGAACGACTGAACATAAAACAATTTTTTCAATTTTTTTAGGGTCAAGGCCATTTTCTTTAATTACAGTTCGTAAGAAAATGCCCACTTCGTCTGAAGACGAACCAGATTTTGAATTTTTACGAAACGCGATAAGCATTTTATCGCCTTCAAAGACTCCGCCGTAAATTTGTGTGTTACCAACATCTAAAGATAAAATCATAAAGCCTCCGTAATGAGTTCTTGCGCAAGATCATCAAGGGTTAAGTTTGTTTTTACAGGATTAGTTTTACTGTGCATGTTAAATAAGTGTTTATCCGAGTTCACTGATGGCCAGTCATTATGAATGACAACATCACATTTTGAATTTTCAAAAAGTTTAGTGATCTTCGCAGAAACTAGTTTTTCATCGGTTGTAGAAGTTAATTTAAAGCCGACTAATTTTGTTGTTGGACTTAATTTTTTAACTAAATCGATCAATTTAGGGTTACGTTTAAGTTTAATCGTTAATTCTTCGCTATCAGAATTGATTTTACCTTCGGTCGGCACCACTGAATAATCGCTGACAGCAGCTGCATGAATGAAAGTAGAATAGTTTTGTGGTAAAAGCTCGCGTAATTTTTTTTCTAAACTTTGAAAACTTGTGTACCTAATTACTTCACATTCTAAAGTTGGCAATTTCGCCGTTTCTGCAGCTAAGTACGTCACGGTAAAACCATTAGCGATAAATTGATCAGCGATCTGAGCTGCTGTTTTACCGCTGCTTTTGTTCGTAATGACGCGAATATCATCAATTGGCTCTTGCGTGCCGCCAGAAGAAATTAAAATCTTTTTAGCTTTTGTGATTGGCGTGCCAGTCGGTTTAGTTACATTAACTGGCCATTGTAAGTTCTCAATCGCTGTGATCATTTGTTCAGGTTCAAGTAAGCGACCGACTCCGATTTCACCGCAGGCTAATACGCCAGAAGCTGATTCTAATATCTCAACGCCCCAAAATTTTAACTGGCTAATTGATTTTTGTGTCGACGGGTGTTGGTACATTTTTGTATTCATCGCCGGAAACACCGCAAAGGGTTTAGTAAAATCATGCGCTAAAAATAAAGTTGAAGCTAAATCATCGGCAATGCCGGTAGCTAATTTATTAATGTAATTTGCTGTTGCTGGTGCCACCACAATAGCATCAGCCCAACGAACTAAATGGATATGATCCATATTTGATCCGTTAGCATATAGATCGACATGCACTTTTTCAGAAGTTAAACCTTCGATTGTAGAAACGCCAACAAACTTTAAGGCTGATTCTGTGGCTACAACTTTAATTTGATAATTTAGTTTTTTAAAATGACTAAGAACATTCATTACTTTGTATAAAGCAATTGATCCAGTCAGGATAAATAATAACTTCGGGTTTGTGTTAGATTTCAACATTATCAATCAACCTGATCCCTTCTAAGCTTGCAGCTACGTATCTGTGATCTGCGATATCTTCTAAGTAATCCACCACAAAACCATTTTTCGTTAAAATCTGGTTAGCTTCTTGTGGAGTAATTTTTTGCGTGATCGTTTTATAGATCAGACTTGCTTTGTCTTTACCTTCAGGGCTTAAACGCATATTACGCGAACTCATAGCTAAGCCAGAAGCTTCACGCACTGTCGGTAAACCAATAATTTCAATTGGTAAAAACAAACTTTTCGCCATATCACTGATTAATTTATATTGCTGGTGATCTTTAAGACCAAAATACGCTTTAGTGCATCCAGTGATTTGTAATAATTTAAGAACAACAGTTAATACACCATCAAAATGACCTGGACGGTGAGCCCCGCAAAGTTTTGTCGAAAAATCATTTTCTGTAACTTTAAAACGGTAACCGTCTGGATAAATATCTGCATATTGCGGAAAAAATAAAATATCTACGCCATTTTCAGAAGCGATCTTTAAATCGTTTTCGAAAGTTTTTGGATACTTTTCTAAATCAGTCGCATTGTTAAACTGCGTAGGGTTCACAAAAATACTAGCGATAGTCAGTTCATTTTCTGAACTTGCTTGTTTCATCAGGCTTGCATGACCGGCATGTAAAGCGCCCATCGTTGGTACGAAACCAATCGAAGAATACTTTTTACGGTATTCAATCAAATCTTGCGGTCGTTCGATCACTTTAGTCTGTTTCATTTACTCATACCCATTTTCTGGTTTAGGAAATGACTTATCACTTACTTCAGTGGCGTATTGGTTTAATGCTGTTAAAGTGTGGTCATGACCTTGGCCAAATTTCTTTAAAAATTTTGGGCTAAAATCCGGAGTCATGCCTAACATATCGTTTAACACCAGAACTTGGCCGTCGGTTTCAACACCCGCACCAATTCCGATTGTAGAAATTTTTAAACTTTCAGTTACTTTTGCGGCTAACACTGATGGAATACATTCAAGCACTAATGAAAAACAACCAGCTTGTTCCATGATGAAAGCATCGTTCAATAATTTTTCGGCACTGTTTTGGGTACGGCCTTGAATTTTAGGGCCGCCCAATTGATGAATCGATTGCGGCGTTAAGCCTAAATGGCCCATCACAGGAACACCTGATTCAACAATGTGTTTAATTAATTCAGCATGGCCATCAGCATTTTCAATTTTTACCGCATGCGCACCTGCAACCATTAACTTTTGCACATCATTCATTGCGGTTTCTAAACCTTTGCGCGTCGACATGAAGGGCATATCAGCCACGATAAATTTATTTCCGGCACCGCGAGCCACAGCCGCTGTGTGGAGCGCCATCATTTCAATCGTTGCATGAAGAGTGTTGGGAAACCCGTGGATAACTTGCGCTAATGAATCTCCGACTAAAATGGTATCTACCTTTGATTCGGCCACGATTTTTGCAAAACCGTAGTCGTAACAAGTGACCATCGAGAATTTTTCTTTTTTAACTTTTTTATTAGCGAAATCCAGAATTGTTTTCATGGCATTATCCTTGTAAAAAACTTTGATAAATATTTTTAAGTTTTAAATTCACTTTTTCTAAAGCAGAAAGATTTTTTGCAATCGTCGCAGTGTCTTTACGCACGATCGGCCCAGTCACGGCACTTGGACCAAGAGCGAAAAAATTAGTTAAACCTTGCTGTAAGAAATTTTTAACTGCGGCTTTAGGGATTTTCAAATCCGCAAACTGCGCTTCAGTTTCGCTCCAGATGAGTTGAGGCAAATTGCCGGCAGTTACGCATAGAGCGTGATAAAGTGGTTTATCTTCGGCACGCACTTTAAAAGATAGATTGGTGAAACCCGGTAAGGCTTCAGCTAAGGAATCCGTTCCAGTTAAACCGAAATAAATTTTGTTGTATGTCGCTAGATCATAAAGATCGTGAGAAAAAGTCATTAACGGATGAGCTGAGATCATCTCTGCGTGATGCACGGTTCCGCTGAAGTGCACAACTTTTTGGCCTGATAAAACAGGTTTTAGTGATTCTTCGTAAAAAGAAATCAAGGCGTTATCGCTAATCGCTAACCAAATATAATCGATATTTTTTAAATTAAGGGGTTTTGCTGCATCAGCACGATGCCAATGACTGACATTTTTTTGTAATAGAGAGCACCAATGAATCAGATGCTTCGCAAGTCGGCCGTGGCCTATAATTAGAACATTTTCCATATTTTCTCCGGTACCTGTCGATTATCTAACTTTCGATCAAGTCCAATTAAATATTTAAAGCTTATTCGCTTTACTTAGAGTCTATACTCTATGCCCGAAACATAACACTTTTTATTTCAAACGCAATAGAGTATTTTGCCCAAAAGCGTTTAAATACACGTACATAAAGGATATCACACTATGAACAAACAAAAGCCTAGTTATCGCCCAATTTTGTTTACGCTGCTCTTGTGCCTCGTGGCAGGAGCACTGGTGATTCATTTTTCGGGGGCAGATTCGCAAACCTCTGTTCCAAAAATTAAATTAAGTTACTTTAAAGATAACGCCGAATTTGTAACTTCGATTGAACAAAGTTTACAGACAGAAATCGGCAAACAAAAGTATTTTTGGATCGGCTATGAACCAGAAAACAAAGCTCAAATTGATCTTAGTCAGTTACTGAAACAAGAAATTGAAAAGCAGAATGGGCCTTTCGATCTCGTTATCGTTGATAAAGAATTAATGTTAGCTGCAGAAATCGAAAAAGAATTTGGGATGACTCACGAAATACTTTTAAAAGAAAATTTCGTTGAAGCCGCAGAACTAATTAACGCCAACAAAGATAAAAAGATTTTAGTGATTACGGCCGCCATTTATTCTACAAATTTTATTCAGGCTAACCCGCATGGAAAAATCAAAGAACTTACACAACTTAAACCCTTCGCTTTTTCGCTTGGATTTTTTCCGGCTGTTCTTGAAGAGGAGCGCCAGACTTTATTTAAGTGTGACACCGAAGATAAAACCGGAACTTCACCCTGGGCGTGTGGCATAATCAATAAATCACGAGCGATTCGTCGCCGTATTGATTTAGTAAAACTACAACAAGTTCCGGCTCCACGCATTGGATTAATGGATATCACTGGTGATGCTGATTATATGATTCTATTAGGCAAATAGTGTTTTGCGGGCTAAATCATTAATTTTGCTTATTATAAAATAAGCTTTTATTCATTATATTAATGCTTAATTCAGCGCTAGAAATGTCTTTAACAAGGAGATTTCTATGAAAGAAGTAGCTTTCGCAACGCTGATTTTATTAAGCGGTTCAGGTATCATCGCTCAGGCATAAAAAAACCCACGTTTTATAGACGTGGGTTTTTATTGTGACTCGTAGCTCCCCAAAAAGGGACGGCCTACCTAATTTTACCTATTTTTTCTCAGCAGGAACTTTTGATTCGTCGACTGTTACTTCGATTTCTACGCGACGGTTTTGTTTGCGGCCGTCAGCAGAAGTGTTGTCAGCTACTGGGTTAGCAGGGCCTAAACCTTGAGTTGAAACAACAGTTGTTGGAATACCGTTAGCTGTTAATTCTTTTTTTACAGCGTCAGCACGTTTTTGCGATAAAGTTTGGTTAGTTTTATCTGTACCAGTTGCGTCTGTATAACCTTTAACGGCTAAAACGTTTTCTGGATATTTTTTCATGATTGTAGCCATCTCTTTAAGATTAGTTTTAGCTGTTGGTTTTAAATCAGCCTTACCAGTTTCAAATAAGATATCGCTTTTTAATTTAGTTACTAAACCTTGTTCAGTACGTTTAGTTTCAGCGATTTTTTCTAATTCTTTAGCTTGTTGATCCATACGGTGACCAGCGTATCCGCCGATACCAGCACCAAGTAATGCGCCTGCAGCAGCACCTTTTGCGCGGTTACCAGTTTGGTGACCAATGATAGCGCCAACAGCAGCACCAGCTAAAGCGCCGATACCAGCACCTTTTTGAGTGTTTTTATTTTCAGAAGCACAGCTCGATAAAATTAAAGCCGCTGCCGTGATAACTAGAGTGATTGTTTTTTTCATAATGCGTTTTCCTTTCGCTATTTGTAAATTTGATTCGCCGCTCCCCAAAAAGGGACGGCCTACCTTTATTATTCGACTTCGTGACTTAGTGGACGTCGTGGTGCTCTAAAGTAAGTTCTTGGTGATAGATCAAAAAGATCTTGCACCTTACTCATGTAGACGCAGGCATAACGTTCCATTTGATACGCAAAATAACTTTCTTCATTTCCAGCGCGCATTAACTGACCCCAGTTAGGGTTGTAAAGCGCTTGCTGTTTTTTAATGAGCTGGCTGATCTGAGTGTCAAAATCACCAATGTCTTTTTGTAATTGGTCGATTTTAGTTTCATCAACTTTTGTTAAACGTTCGTATTTTTGAGTCATTAAATCAGTTAAATGATCTTCTAATGGCTCTTTTTGTTTCATTAAAGAATCAATTTCTTCCATAAGAGGTTCAGCTGTTCTGTTTTGTTTAATCTCATGCTCAAGCTCTTCGATGATCATTGCGGTACGCCAGTTGCAATCTTTTTTTAAGCGTAAGATGTCGCCGTAAATGTGATCGCCGATGTAAAGGATGTCATCACCTTCAAGATCTAATGTTGAAGTGAATTTCTTCGCATTTCCGCCTTGGTACACACCCGGAGTCAATTTACCTTCAACGTTGGTCATTGTGCCATCTTCTGGATTTACTCTTAAGAATCTAGCATCTTCGTA
This sequence comes from Bdellovibrio sp., assembly GCA_036676395.1. GTDB lineage: Bacteria > Bdellovibrionota > Bdellovibrionia > Bdellovibrionales > Bdellovibrionaceae > Pseudobdellovibrio. The sequence continues at coordinate 118,256 of JAKFCY010000003.1, read as the reverse complement.
GAAGAATTTAGGTTTTTGCGCAAACGTAACTACGAACTCAAAAAGATCGACCCAAGATTTGTGATCTTTTAAAAATGGATTAATTGCATAATCTAATAATAATTTTGAATAATGAAATTCAGAATTTGTTACGATAAAAATTTTCTTACCGTGCTTTTTATATTTTTCTAAAGCGCGCACAACATTTTCATCTTTGATGATGTAGTGTTCAACATTTTTGCGAACAGCATCTTTTAGTGATCCGTCGCGGTGAGCTTCATCTAAAGCATCTAAAACATCATCAGCAATGATTGAGTACTCAGGTAATTTTAAAGTAGGATCGCTATCTTTTAAATCCACTAATTGCGAATAAGCGTGAGCTAGTGAGTAAGAAAAACTTGTATCTACCGCTAAATAGTCAGATTTTGATAAATCAATGTAGGTAGAGTGATACATTTTTCTGTGAATTTTATAATCCAAAGGTTTTAAACCATGAAATGAATTACGAATTGCCGTGTAGCGATTTAATTTTAATAAATTTCCGCGTTGGCGATCGATCACTAATCCGCGTAATGCGAAATTAAAATCAAAGGTGAATTTTTTAACGATTTCTGGGTAGCCTTTTTTATTCACTAACTTGTCGATAATTGTAGTGTGTGAAAGGCGCTCAAAATTTTCAGTATTGTAGCGGACCAAAGTGTGATCCATATCAAGACCGATGTATTTGATTTTTTTAAGGTTCAAGGTTCTGTTGACGTAAACTTTTTCTGTCGACATTAAGGTACTTTCTGTATTGGTTAGTTTTCTACTGGGAGTGAGAGTTTGTTCCATAACAACATGCCACCAAGCATATTGTAGGTATTCGTGATTCCCAGCGAATAAGCGTAGGCACTGGCTTGAGCAGAGCGCATGCCTGAACGGCAAATAAACACGACCGGTTTATCGGTTGGAATATTTTTAATTTGGTTTGGAATTTCACCTAACACCACTAATTGAGCATTATGAACGTGTCCAAGTTCTCCAGTGTATTCTTCCGGTTGGCGCACATCGATTAACGTTAGATTTTGAGCATTGCTTCTAACTTCTTCGGCTGTGACATCAAAGACATTTTCAAAATTAGGGTTAGGTAGTTTTTGTTTAAATTCGTAAGTCATTGGTGAAACAGTATAGGCCTAGCCAAGACATGCAGCAACAACATTTCTGGTAAGAGATTACGTTTTGACTGAGGTCATAACACGGTTAGTATAGCTGTTGTGAAAAAAACAGAATCCGTCCAACTTTCAGAAGAACAGGCTCACGCCCTCGAATTATTGCGATCTGGCGAAAATGTGTTCCTTACGGGTGGTGCGGGCAGCGGTAAATCCTTTGTCGTTAAAGAACTAACAAAAGATTTAGATCCTAAAGTTATGCCGATTTTAGCCAGCACCGGAGCCGCGGCAGTGCTGCTCGGTGGCAGAACTTTTCACTCGTTTTTTGGTCTAGGCATTATGGAGGGCGGAACTGACGCTACCTTTGAGCGTGCCAGTAAAGACAACAAAATATTAAAACGCCTAGCTAAAGTCGAAGGCTGTATTATTGATGAAATCTCGATGATACCCGGTGATGCCCTAATGATTGCTGAAGCTTTGGCGCAAAAAGCCAGAAATTCGAAATTACCTTGGGGTGGAATGCGCATGATCGCCGTTGGTGATTTTGGCCAGCTGCCGCCGGTGACAAAAACTGGGCAAAAAAGAGACTGGTGTTTTTTAAGTCCGGTCTGGAAAAACTCGGGCTTTCAAGTTTGTGAATTAAAACATAATCAGCGGGTACAAGACTCAGAATTTTTAGATGTTCTGGCTGAAATCCGCAATGGGCGCATGACTCAGAAGGTCGCAGATTTTTTAAATCAGCGCACTAAACCGCATGATGAAGAGCATCCGGGCACGCGTTTATTTCCGCGCCGTGAACAGTCTGAAAATTATAATCAAAAAAGATTGGCTGAAATCAGCGAAAAAGAAATGAGCTTTGAAGCCATTTATTTTGGTGAAGAAAAATTTGTTACAAATTTAAAAAAACAATCGCCGGTACCTGAAACTTTACGAGTTAAAATCGGTTGCCGCGTGATGTTTTTAAAAAACGACATGCAAAAGCGCTGGGTGAATGGCACGCGTGGTATTATCGTGGGTGAAGAAGATCAGCACTTGATCGTTAAAAAAGACTACGGCCGCGAAGTCAAAGTTGAAAAAATGACCTTTTCTTTGCTGGATGCGGAAGGTAATGCGAGAGCTAGCGTCATACAATATCCGCTGACTTTAGCTTACGCGACAACGATTCATAAATCTCAGGGAGCTACTCTAGACGAGCTGTGGTGCGATTTAAGTGCTTTATGGGAGCCCGGTCATGCTTACGTAGCACTTTCAAGGCTTAGAGATGCTTCGGGATTACACATTGTGCGCTGGAATCCGCGCTCGTTTATTGTTGATCCACTCGTGCAAAACTTCTATCAAAATCTTTGACCCGTTCTTAAGCCTTTTGATAGATTTACCCAATTAATCAAGAGAGGTTTTTTAATGGCAAAATTTGCTCCAACTCCTGTGACCATCGACTGGTCAAAAGCGAAAATCACTGAACAAAATCCGATCGGTCTTTATGGCGTAGATTTTTTAGAATATGCCGGTGCTGACGCTGTTCACTTTGAAAACTTATTTAAAAAAATGGGCTTTGTTGAAGTAGCTCAAATTGCGGGTAAAAAAATTAAACTTTACCGCCAAGGTGACATCAATTTTATTTTAAACACTGAGCCTGGAACTTTCGCGATGGATTTCGCCAAAGCCCACGGGCCAGCGGTAGTTTCTTCCGGTTTTCGCGTAGCTGATGCTAACAAAGCTTTTGAAACGGCAGTTGCTCGCGGTGCAAAAGCTTACGATGGTTCTGAAGCTGCACGTGGTGCGACGCCGTTTCCGGCAATTTATGGCATCGGTGATTCTTTAGTTTATTTCATCGACGAAAAAAATCATAAACAACTTTATGAAAATATTTTCGGCTTAAAAGATAATAACAACTTACACCCAACAGGTTTAGGTATGAAAATTATCGATCATTTCACAAATAACGTACCTAAAGGCGAAATGCAAAAATGGTGTGATTTCTATGAGAAAGTTTTTAACTTTCGCGAAGCGCGCTATTTCGATATCAAAGGTAAATCTACGGGTTTAATTTCAAAAGTAATGCGTTCACCATGTTCATTATTTTCTGTGCCGATCAATGAACCACAAGATTCTAAGTCTCAAATTCAGGAGTACTTAGATGAATATAAAGGTTCAGGCATTCAACATATCGCCATGATCACTGATGATATTGTTCCGACATTAGAAGACTTACGTAAAAACGAAATGGAGTTCTTAAGCGCTCCGCCGCACACGTACTACGGAATGTTAAAAGAACGCTTACCAATGGTAACTGAAGATATCGCGCGTTTAGAAAAAAATGCGATCTTAGTTGATGGCGATCATGATGGTTATTTATTGCAGATCTTTACTAAAAACGTAATCGGCCCGGTTTTCTTTGAAGTGATTCAACGTAAAGGTCACGATGGTTTTGGTAATGGAAACTTCCAGGCCTTATTCGACGCGATCGAAGCTGATCAACGTGCCAGAGGGTATTTATAATGCATCAATATTCACAAGGTAAAAGTCATACCCAAGGCCATAAGGGGATTCCGGAAGGTCAATTTGAAGAAGAGCATGGCCGTAAAGGTTTTTTCGGGCCAGTTTCTCATTTATTAAAAGATAAAGCGCCAACTCGTTGGACAAGTATCGAAGGTCCATTGAAGCCGCACTTGTATGATCTTGTGCCTTGCGAATATGTTAATGGAACATGGAATCGTTTATTATTTAATAGCGACGTTGTGATTTATTCTTGTTGGAATAAAAAGACTCAATTTAAAGAAGGTAAAACAGTTCTTCCAGCTTTAAGAAACGTTGATGGCGAAACATTATATTTCGTTCACACTGGTTCAGGAAAAGTTTTAACTGAGTACGGATTGTTAAAATTCAAAGTTGGTAGTTACATTAATATTCCTAAATCTTTACACCACACGGTTATTTTTGATGAAGACACACAGTTCTTAATCATTGAATCATTAGTAGGAATGTATCGTGAACCAGACCGTGGCATGGTCGGACGTAATGCGTTTTATGATCTTGCAGCGTTAGGTAAACCTAATTTAGAAGAACTTTATCAATTTAAAAAAGATAACGGTGTTGAATCATTAGAGATCAACATTCGTCGTGCAGGTACTGTTACAAAATTTACTTATGATCAATGCGTGTATGACACTGTGGCTTGGAAAGGGGATTACTTCCCATTTACACTTCACATTGATGATATGATGCCAATGATGTCTCATCGTGTACACTTGCCACCGTCAACGCATACTACGTTTGCTGCGAATGGTTTTGTGGTTTGTACGTTCTTACCACGTCTTATCGAAACAGATAAAGACGCGCTTAAAGTTCCGTTCTATCACCAAAATATTGATTACGATGAAGTGTTATTCTATCACGCCGGAAACTTCTTTAGCCGTGATAACTTACACGCCAACATGATGACGTTCCATCCGGCAGGAATGCCGCATGGGCCGCATCCAAAAGCGTTTGCAGCAGCTGCCGCAAATCCTAAAACGTTCACTGATGAAGTGGCCGTGATGATTGATACGCAACGTCCGTTACAAGTTGATCCTTACATTGAAAAAACAGAAGTGAATTCATACTGGCAGTCATGGATGAAAAAATAACTTTTCATAAAGGTGATTTTTTATCTGACGAACAGGCTATGAAGCTTGCGATTCAAAAGGCGTACAAAGGTGCGCCTTTTGTGTCTCCGAACCCATTAGTTGGGTGTGTAATTCTCGATGAAAATAATAAATTCTTAAGCAGCGGTTATCACCATAAATACGGCGAACCTCATGCTGAAGTTGATGCGTACTCTAAATTAACCGACTTTGAACTTCAAAATGCACAAGTATATGTAACTTTAGAGCCCTGCGCCCATGAAGGTAAAACTCCGTCGTGCGCAAAAGCACTCGCTAAAATGCCACTCAAAAGAGTGATCTTTGGTTTAGAAGACCCAAATCCGCTGGTGGCAGGCCAAGGCGCACAGATTATTCGCGCCGCTGGTATCAGCTGTTTAGAATATGACGGCGAATTAAAAGCTGATCTTGAAGATACTTGTGAAGTGTTTTTAAAAAACTTCAGAGAGAAAAAAACTTTCGTAGCTGCCAAGGTGGCGCAAAGTTTAGATGGCCAAATTGCCTTAGCCAGTGGCGAAAGCAAATGGATTACCTCAGAAAGTTCACGCGAATTCGTGCATGAACTACGCGCGTGGTATGATGCAGTCATCGTTGGTCGTAAAACGATTGAAACCGATAATCCTTCATTAAATGTACGTCATCCGCGTATTCAAAAAGAAAATTTTTTAATTGTGATTGATCCTGAAGGAAAAGTCCTCGCATCGAAAAAATCTTATAAATTTTTAGATTTACACAAAAAAGATAAAATCATCTTTGCCGTACAAAAAGATGTTACGACTGATTATCAAACATTAAAGTTCATAGATTTAAATGATTTATTAAATCAATTATGGAATTTAAAAATCAAATCAGTTTTTATCGAAGGTGGCGCAAGAACTTACTCTAGCTTTTTAACTGCGGGATTGATTGATCGCTTACATGTCTTTACCGCGCCTGTGATTATTGGATCTGGTGAAGGTTTATCGTGGTCGCAGCATTTTTCTATTCCAGCTTTAGAACACAAGTTAGTGCTTAAAAATGTGAAACATAAGACTTTTTCTCCTGATCAGTATTTAACCGGAAGGCTTATTCGTGACTAAATGCTCTGGAGCAACGCACTTGGTGCTGATGATTGCTTATCTTGTGATGTCGTTTATTCCTTAGAGCCCATTGGTCCTAGAAACTGTTCGACATGCTTAACCACAGCTTTATCATCACGTGCTGGAAAAATATCTGCACGTAATCTTGTCGTAGGTTCGTAATAATAATCACTGATCACAGCTTTTCCTGATTTATCTCGAGATAACTGTAAATACACAACTGCTGATGATTTTCGTTCAATACCGCGTTGATTAGCGACGAAATTTCCCAGTGAATACGCGATAAAGGTTTCGCGTTTATCAGCAGTCACATATTTTTCAACAGGTTGTAAGACATGCGGGTGAGAGCCGATCACCGCAGTGGCTCCCATTTCTAAAAATTCATGAGCAAGTGCGATTTGAATTTGCGAAGGTTTATGTGAATATTCAACGCCCCAGTGCGGAGTCATAATCACGGCATCTGGTTTTTTTTCTGAAATCACGCGTGCGATAAGTTTTAAAATCTCTTCGCGCTGCTGAAAGCATAAATAGACTTGTGACTTGCGATCAAAAAAACCGTTCAGCATTTCGGTGCAGCCAATCCAGGCAATCGTGAAATTTTTAACTTTAGTTATAGTGTATAGTGAATCTTCGCTGCCAGATTTTCTTGAACCGATGAATGGCATATTACGTTTAGTTAAAGCATCGATCGTAGAATTTAGGCCTTTTGCTCCGCGATCCAGCGAATGATTATTGACCGTTGATACGATATCAAAACCTGATTTTTGAAGGGCATCGATCAATGTGGGGTGATAATTAAATAATAAATCTGTGCCACTATAGACTTCGTTATCATAAACAAAACCTACATCACCTTTGTTTTTTAATTTGTTGTTGATACCCAGAGCCGTTGGCCCTTCCATATTCACATATGAAAAATCGGCTTTGGTAATTAGGGGAATTGTCTTTTTCCAAAGAATAGAAAAGTCGTGATTTTTATCGGCCATTACTTTTTTGTAAAGATCTTCATGAATAATCAGATCGCCGTTAAAAGATAATAAAATACTATCGCTGCCGCTGACTGCCGGTTTAGTACTAAAAGAAATCACCGGGGCAGATGCGACTTCAGGACCTTTGGCCAGGGCTAAAGAGCTACCTAATAATGCTGCAATAAATAAAAGTCCTAAATTCATTTATTAAATCTTATATACTTAAAAGCCACAGTGTCTAGTCTATCGTCTAGTTACTTATGCTATTCAGCATTGTTACAATCATAGTATGAACGATGACAGTCATAGTAGTGCTACTAAAGGTTCCCTGAAATCCGAATGGTCTCTTCTTATAGAAGCTTTCGTAGAAGAAGATCTTCCAAAAATTAAAGAACTTAAAGGTCTGCCGCAGGAGTTTATTCATGAAACCATGCGTGAACTTAGCGAACAGAAACAAACCCTGTTTCAGAAGATCGAAAGCGTTAAGGCCCAGATCGAAGAAACTCATATGGTGATTGAAAATCTGCAATTAGTGGGTTCGATGACCGAAGATGCCCATGAGCGCATCGCCGATTTGCATGATCAGGGTAAGTCATTAACAGAGCATATTTCGGTTTTAGATCAAAAAATTAAAAAAGTACGAAGCCTAGCTGGCTAGTCGTCGCGGACGGCTAGTCTTTTTTCAGATCATTTAGTGCGCGAAGTTTTCTGATACTTTGTTGTAATACAATCTCAAGCACGCGAAATTCTTTAGCCGACGGCGTATTTTGTAAAAGCATGCGCTTTAATGTCGTGTAGACATTAATTTTTTTCTTATCTAACGCAAATCCCATTTCAGTTAACCAAGTGCGAAGTGATTCATCCGGAAAAATACCTTCGTCTTTTTTCTGTAAGGCTTTAGGTTTTTGCTGGCCCTCAAGCTGAGCTTTTTCACCGCCAAATACAGAGCGTGTGATGAACATCGCAAGTAACGTCGCCTGCGCAAGGTTAAGACTGGTGTTGTCGCCGTAAGTAGGAATTGAGCAGCAAAAATTCGCATGTGAAATATCTTCGGCAGCTAAACCTGCATCTTCTGGCCCAAACACGATATGAATCACAAATGGATTCTCAGATTCTTTTTTTAAGTCGGCATTGGTTTCTAAGAAATAGTTTAAAGTGGATTGTAAGTCTTGCGCCTGGCGACCGCGGCCATCACGCGCAGTGGTTGCAATCATTAAACCCTGGGGTTCGTTTTTAAAAAATTCAGCCCAATTTTTATAAACCACGCGATTTTGTAAAGCGTATTGACCAGTGGCTGCGGCTTGTTGGGCATCAAAAGTGATTTCACACTGTGGGGCTAAAAGAATTAAATTTTTGAAACCCATATTGGCCATCGCCCGTGACGTTGACCCGATATTTCGTTCATAGATTGATTTAATTAATACGATTCGTACATCCAGCTTACGCATAAGCTAGACGTACACCATCATCTATAACTGATGTCAATTTTTCGTTGTTAGATTTGATAGTTTGTAAGTGAGCTTCCATTTTTTTCGTTAACACTGGCGAAAGTTTGCTCATTATAGCAATTTCTAGAATCTCAACAAATAATAACCATTGGTCTGAAGCTTGGTTTAAACACTGGTCAAATAAAGCCATCGTCGTAGAATCTGACCACTCAGAGCGAGCTTTGCGGTAATCGCGAACTTTTTGATAGAGCGCGAATAAAGCCTTTTGTTCAGCGTTGTAATTTGGCGTCGGCACACGTGCTGCTACGAAGTCATCGGTATCACCATAACTTTTGCGATCTGCGGCTCCGCCAAATACTGAAACCACTTTATTACCCATGGTAATATCAAAATTACCCCAGTCAGGTTGAAATAGTGTTTGGTCTTTGTATTTCACTGTGCAGTTTTTAAAAGTCATAATGCCGTGTTCAGTTTTAACTAAATCACCTGTTACCGTAACACCAGAGTCATACTGCAAAGTATTGCCAACCGTTTTATAGCTTCCTAGCGGAAAGCTATAACCATGCTGGTGATATTCTTTATTATGTCCTGGTAATTGCTGGTCGTTACGACTGATTTGTGTCGGTCCTGCGAATTTAATGTAAATCACATGACCTGAAGAATCTTGAATGTATTCAGTCACAACGCCACTGATTTGTAAGCCTGTATCAAGTTCAACAGTGTTTACAGATTTTGCCTGAATAGCTTTATCTAAACCGGCTTTACCGCCAATACGGTAAGCCATAGTTCCAGCCATTTGGTGTAAAACTTTAACTAGAGTTTTAAAATCAGGTGTCACAAATAATTGGGGTTGTGGTTCGGTGATGTCGTAAGTCTGTTTAATGCAATCAACTGTTAAGGGAATTTTTTTAACTTTGTCAGACATGCATAGTTTTGATTCGCCAACAGATGATAATAATCCTGCGCCAAATATTTTTGGATTATCGACAGTACCAATTAAACCGTATTCAGCTGTCCACCAGTTCATACGTGATAATTCAGAGGCTTCAGAAACATGAGTTGAAGCCCTGATGGTGTCTTGCAATTTTTTTTCAGAAGCTGCGATTTGTTCTGCAGTCGAGGTAGGATTTTCTTTAATGTCTGATAATTCACGAATTGCTTCGTACAAATCCAGATCTTCTTTGCTGATAATCGCTTTTTTCGCCACTTGCGCATACTCTTTTAAGTAGGCTGCATATTCTGGATCAACAATAATCGGCGCATGCCCTGCAGCTTCATGCACGATATCCGGAGCAGGAGTATAAAGTAAGTGATCAATACTTCGCATGTCAGAAGCAATCGGTAAAATTGATAACGATTGTAATTCCATAAATGCTGCTGGTGGAATAAATCCAGAAACAGGCATGGCTGTCCAGCCGAAGTTTTTAAGTTTTTCACTCATTTCTTCAATACGCGGAATTTGTTCTTCGCTGATGCCGGTTTTTTCTAAACCTTCGATATAAATAGGGTGCGCGTTTTTAGATAAAAAATCTTTTAGCTGACGCAGGCAATAGCGCCAGGTGGCCTGATCGATCGGCGTATAGCGCGCGTAATTTTGGTCTACACAGTATTTTTTTAAATGCTGAGGAAGTTCATACATAATTTATAACCAAGGATCTTTTTGTGACAAATAGTTTTGCACATAATCAGCAATGGCTTTTTCAAGCGGCCATTCAGGTTCAGACATGCCAGCCTGCTTCCACTTAGTCATGTTAGCTAAAGTATAATATTGATATTGGTTTTTAATATCTTCGGGCATATCAAGCCATTTGATTTTTTGCTCTTTACCTAAGGCTTTAAAAAGGGCTTCAGCCATATCTAACCATGAGCGCGTTTCTCCGTAACCCATGTTGTAAATACCGCTTGCCGGTTTTTTGTCCATCAGTTCAGTCATCCAGCGAACAACATCTTTCACATAAACGAAATCGCGCACTTGCTTACCGTCCATGTAATTGGCGTTGTAAGATTTAAATAAACCTAATGAATCATTTTTTTGTAAGTGGTGATAAGATTTGTAGGCCACTGAGGCCATCGAACCTTTTTCGTATTCGTTCGGGCCAAACACATTGAAAAATTTTAAAGCATACCAATTTTCAGGTGTCGCTTTTTGTTTCATCGCCCAACGGTCCATAATCACTTTAGATTCGCCGTATAGATTTAATGGTTTTAATTTTTCAGAATCGTAAGTGTCTTCAAAACCATTTTCGCCTTCACCATAAGTGGCAGCAGAGCTTGCGTAGATCAGATTTTTTTTGTAACGGGCAGACCACTCGAATAATCTTTGCGAATATAAGAAATTATTTTCGTAAAGGTATTCCCAGTCTTTTTCAGTTGTTGAAGAACAGGCGCCCATGTGAATAATCCATGTTACTTTTTTCTGTGCTTCGGGAGTCGCTAAGAAGCTCCATAATTCTGAGGCTTGAAAAAATTCAGCATACTGTCTTTTGTGTAAAAGATTGCGTTTTGTAAGATCAACTGTGTCTGTGGCAATGATGTTTGTATGGCCCATTTGATTGAGCTGCCAAACCATTGCGCTTCCAATAAAGCCATTGGCTCCGGTTACGATAATCATGAGCTGAGTATCTGGCATGACACTCGATGTTCGCAAGTATTTTGTGTGTGGTTGTTTTGATCAAGTTTGAAAAACTTTCCTAATACTGGGGCAGAAGGCCATTTTATGGGTTTTGAGAGGTATTTTTTGTGGCCTTAAGGTTGCTCTATTTTGTCACTGGGAAGGTTCGTGTAGAACCTATTTGGGGTGTATAGATGCGATCATGGGGAATAGTTTTTACGATAGCCATGGGTTTTGTGATGGGGTTTGTGCTGGCAGGGATCGGGGGGATCTCTGCGGGGTTGCATGCGGCTCAAACACAATCAAAATTAGAAATCAGCAAAATCGAAGAGTACTGGTCAAAATCTGATTTACAAGAATCAGAACTACGTAAATTAGTTAACGATAAAACTTGCCACTTATCTGAAAAATACTTTTTAGCCTGCGTAAATTCTGTGAATAATGCCTTAGCCTTAACATCGGAGCGCTTAGGTTTAACTGGCGAAATCTGGCCGGCGTACAATGAAACAACAAGCTTAGATAATTTTAAAGAAAAAGAAACTCTAGCTCCGTTTTCAAAAATCTATAAAGAGCACATCAATTCAAGTTTTTCATTTGATAACTTGTGGGATTTAATTTTAGCTAAAGCTGGTCAAAAAACGCCGCTAAGATATTTATTAGCTCAGGGGATCAACGGTTACCTGTCAGTTAGCAAAGATCCACACACTTATATTTTGCCAATGGCGTACTTTGATCAAGTCAGTTCGCAGTCTGATAGATCGCCGTTTTTCGTAGGCTTAAGTTTTGAAAAAGACCATCACGGTCAATTACGTATTAAAAAAGTAGTGCGCAATTCAGATGCCGCAGCGAGTGGTTTGTTAGCCGGAGACACCGTAAATTCAATCAACGGGCAAAAAGCTGAATCATTAAGTTTATCTGACGCAGGCCAGATTTTAAAAGACCGTAACATTCGTATTTTTAATTTTAATATTAAGCGCGACGGTGCAACATTAGTTAAAAACGTGCAACGCACGTACCGTGTATTAAGCCAAGTTTACGCAGAAGTTGTAACTGGCCCACGTAATTTCGGTGTGATCACGATTTCTAAGTTTTCTAAGAACACCTGCAGCGAAGTCAGTACAGCGATTTTAGAAATGGCCGATAAAAATATCTCGGGCTTAGTTTTAGATTTGCGTGATAATCCAGGTGGGCATTTATCAGAAGCGGCTTGTTTAACAGGTCTTTTCATTGGCGAAAACAAGACGATTTACTCAGTTGAATACTTTGATTTATCAAAATCTAACGAAGTGGTATTAACAAGTGCTGAAAGAATTTATTCTGGCGCGCTTGCGGTGTTAGTTAATACAAATTCAGCAAGTGCTGCAGAACTTTTTGCCGGAGCGATTCAAGAATACCGTCGCGGTATCGTGATCGGTGCAAAAACTTTTGGTAAAGGCACATTTCAAGAAATCGAATCTTGGGATAAATCAAAAAACATCGGCTTTTTCAAAACAAAAGGTTTTTATTTATTACCAAGCGGCAGATCTACTCAGTTTTACGGGGTAACTCCGGATATCGAATTAGCTGAAGCAAAAACTAATGATTCAAGCGAAGAAAATAACTATATCAATCCGATCAAGCCGGTCAATTTAGTGTCGTCGCACAAAAAATTAGAGCTACCGTTACAGTTTTGTAACAAACAAAATAATTTAAACATTAACGATAGCCTTATCTCGAAAGCCGTTGATAGTTTGTCATGCACAGACCTCATGTCTTATGTGGCGCTTCAGTACGACAGTAACCAAACAAGCCCTGAATAGGGCTGTTGTCAAAATCCTAGACAGAGTAAACACCTTAAAATCACTTTACCGCCTCTGATTTGAGAGCCAAAATTGCTAGTTTTCACAGTCGTGATGAACTTCTTATTGCGCTCAATTTTAGTGATCCTAGTCGTGGTATTAGCTAGTGCTAATTTCGCGCAAGCGGCCTTTACCGATGCGCCCACGCTAGAAGCTTTGTTACAGATCAATTCAGTAAAAAAACTCAACGTGCGCGAGCGTGCGATCTATTACGCAGATATCTTTTTACATAATAAAACTCCCTATGTGGCTGATCCTTTAGGCGAAGGCTCACATGGCCAGATTTCTAAAGCTCCGTTGTACCGCTTTGATGGTTTTGATTGTACGACATTTGTTGAAACCGTGATGGCATTATCGTTTTCAACGACGCCAGCGCAATTTCAAGAGCGCATTAATCAAATTAGGTATAAAGATGCAGCGGTTGATTACGAAAATCGCAATCACTTTACCAGCATTGACTGGATTCCAAATAACAGCGAACTAGGTTTTGTAAAAGACATCACTGGCGCTATTGCAGGCCATAACACACGCTGGTCGCAAACGTGGATAGATAAAGCTAATTGGTTTGCAAAAAAAGGGGATAACTACGTCGAGATGAGCAAAAACTTCGATCGCCAACTGGCGCAGTTACCGTATATCAGTAAAGAAGATCTGGTCAGTAAGCCAGACTTGGTAAATCGTATTCCGTCAGGCAGTATTTTTAATCTGGTGCGCCCAAACTGGGATTTAACCAAAGCGGCGGGCACGCGCTTAGATGTATCGCACCAAGGTTTTTTAATTCGCGAAGCTGGCGTTCTTTATATGGTGCACGCAAGCAACGGCATGGGCCGTGATGGCAGCGACAACTATATGGGAGTTAAAAAAGAGCCTCTAATTAACTACATCAGCCGAGTCATGTTAAGTAAAGAGACGATGGCTGGTTTTAATATTTTAGCTCTTCCGAATCGCCAGTTAAATTGATAGCATTAAGCTATGAGCAAACTATTAGCGATTGTTAGTATCACATTAATAACAACAGGTGTTTTTGCCGGTGAAGTTGGCGGCTCAAATGGTCAAGCGGTCGCAAAACAATCAGTCGGTGCAAAACTTCCAAATTGTATTAACGATCCGGCTAAAATCGATGGTATCAAGGCAACAATCAAAGCCAATAGTAAAACGTCAAATAAATATGTTGGTTACAAAAAAGTATTGAATAGCGATTCTGATATCGAATTGGCCGCGCGTCTTGTCTACGCAGAAACAAAAGCCACCAGATGTGAAAAAATGAATAACGACATCGTTCCGGTGATTACTGAGGTGATCGCCAATCGCGTAAAAATCCGTAAAGGTGATGTGCAATCGGTTATTTTTCAACGTGATCAGTTTGCATCAAGCTTAAATATTTATGATGAGTCAAATTACAAAGATTTCTTATGCCCAAGTGATTCTGCTCTGTGGAGCAAGGTCTACAGCGAAACTTTTTCAGCGTTGTCAGATAAAACCAAGGGCTCAGATACTGTGAATTACTTTTTGTATAAACACAGCCCACGTTGGACGAAAGAGCCTTGGAAGTTAGAAGAAGACACCTCGTTAACCAAAGGCGTGCACGAATGTATTCGCGCCTTTAAAAATCCTACATTTAAATAAATTATTTCTCGTTAATAACGCGTTCAATCCCTGAGAAAAAAGCATTCGTTCGCTCTTGAATACGGCTCTTGTCGATGACAGGGCTTGCATCGATTACTTTTTGCACCGCCTCTTTGTGAGACAGGGCATAGTTAGTAGTCGCATAAGCTTGGCTGCGGTATTCATCACTTAAATATTCTCCGCCGACCCATTTTTTGAACCAGTCGCCATCATCGCCCCAAAGCTGCAGCGTCCAAGGCTTATGGGCCCATGCCGAACCTTTATATTGAGAATCCAGAACCATTCCAGTTAGATCAAAATCATAAGGCACCATAGTCACAGCTTTTGTTTCACCTTCGCGCACCAGCAGGATGGTATTGTGTTCGCCGCCGTGATCGACATCGGTGTGCATAAGAAAACGGGTAGATATTGAAAACGGAATCTTATTGATTGGTTCTGGCGCAAAGATAATATCAGCCTGATTTTTTTTAAGATGTTTAAGGCCATAGCGTTTAGCCATATTTGATTTAGGCTCAAGTAAAAAAGCAAGAGCTTCGGCAACTACAGTTCCATCCAGGTTTCTATAGGTAATGCGAGCCGAGCGAGTTTTTAATGACGCAAACCCAAGGGCTTCAAGCATTTTGTAAGCCGTTTGTTCGCGAAGAATACGTTGTACATTTGCATCCGTATCTTTGATAACCCCTAAACCATCACAGTGAGTGGCAACTTTAAGATCGTCAGAAATTCCTTTAAACGGAGTCAGTGTTAAATCAGTTTGTACTGTATCAAAATAAATTCTGATGGGGCGAAAGCCGCTACAAAAAATTTGTTTCGATTTACCACGTGTGCTCAGCTTAACGTTAATTTCTTGAGGCTGTTCAGAATCAGTAAAATAAATTAACTTAGCAGGAACTTTAGTATTGGTATCTTTATCGGGTAGATGCAAAAGTTTATTAAAATCAGCCACAAGCTCTAAACGTAAAGTGCTATCTTCAGCAAAAAGAGGGATTGGCGCTTTAACTTCGGTTGCAATTCCACTAATAACTTCGGCCTTCGCCTGAGCGATAACCAATACCAATCCACAAAGAAATGTTAAGACAGATTTAGCTGAAGAGTTCATGCATACCTCGATAGGTTTTAGCGGAGCAAGGCAAAGGCCAGAGGTATTGGTATATAAGGCCGCTAGAGCGTATATGGGGAGCGAATAAGTAAGAAAATCTGCAGAGAAAGACTCTTTTTGAAAGCCATGTTAACCGCTTAGACAGTGCATTTACCAGAGTAAACAATGTTTAAGGTTTAGACGCTTAAGTAAGTCTTGCAACCAGGTCTGAAAATTTAGATATTGGCTCTCTTTTATGAGAAAGTAGCTCTATGAAAGCCCCAATCTTTTTACTGTTATTTATCTTTTCATTTTCAAGCGCAAGTTTTGCTAATTACCCAACTTACGATTCAACATTAAGCCAGTACTGGCCCTTAGAAACAGATAACATGAAACAACACTGCGCAAGCCACAACCCATACACATGGATGGCGATTGCTCAGCAAATGATTTCAGTGAAACCACTACAAAATAAAATTCCAGACTTAAACGCAGACGAAGTGATGGTCATAAGAAATCTTTTAATCAGCGCAGCCTACAATCGTTTATTCACGCATTCATTAAAATTACAAAACACAAAAACACCAACAGTAAAATACATCTGGATCGGCGCAGGCTCACAAGCTTCAGTTACAGTGGGTCATGCGCTGCAAGCAGGATTAGCTGATCAATACCCATTAGGATCACGTCAGCGCCAAATCTTCAGAAGACTTGAATCATTACACAAAGACGTTCCGTTAATTCCGGCATTACTATTAGCCAACATCGACAAAATTAAAACACAAACAGCGCAAGGTAACTGGAAAGTTTATTCAGATATCTACTGGCAACATTTAGCGTACACAGTTTGTGGCTACGACGAAATCATGTCTTTGAATAAAAGACTGCAAAAAGATACGCCATCATTAGCAGGCCACTACGAAAGATTTTTGGCCGTGTGGAATGATATGGAAAATGGTCGTTATTTAGACGCGAACAAAAAATTAATCTACGTTGAGCAGCACAATATCTTACAACCACAGTTGTATGCTGGCTTAGATGCGCAAACTGCTAGTGCTTTGGGATTATTTAATGGTTTGGCAAAAGCTGAGCTTGCTGGGCCTGGTGGAAGAAAGATTGATAGCTTTAATCGATACTCGATCAAGCATTTTAATTATCCGAATCTAGCGCATTTTCCAACACGCTTTGTATGGCAGAAGTACGTTGTGACAGAGCAAGCGTTGTATTTGCAGGAGCTTGGTACAATCCCTGCAATTGAATCAGTGTTGCTGCAGTCGTTGAAAGAATCGTATCAGGTTATTAATGATTATATGTTGCTGGTAAATTAATTGGATAATCTAAAAATTAAAGACAAGAGTTAGAATGGAAAAACCTGATTGGCAAAAATTAGAGCTATTGGTCGCAAAGATTCAAAAAAGTTTAGCACCAGATGCGGTGGTTCAGCATAACGTCAAATTGCAAGGCCTTATTACTGAGGTTTCTCGACAAATTGACGTCTTAGTTACGCAAACCGTCGGTCAGTATAAAATGATGATTGCTATTGATTGTAAGGACTATAACTGTCCAGTTGATATAAAAGGGGTCGAAGCGTTTTTGGGTCTAATTAATGATATTGGCGCTCAGAAAGGCGCAATGGTTGCGCCAAAAGGATTTACATCAGCAGCAAAAAATCGCGCAAGGAAAGCTGGTATTGAACTTTACAGTCCTGTTGATACTGACCCTCATAAGTGGAAAGTGAATGTTACTGCGCCAGTACTGTGCAAATCACGAACAACAACTGTTTCTTTTGGTTTGAGGTTTACTCTGCCTTTACCTATGAATGTTTCTCCTCAGTTTTATCAGGATTCAGTTGTATACAACGAAGAAAGAAAAAAAATTGGAACACCTCAAGAAATATTTTCGGAGCGATGGAGCGAAGGCAAGTATTCGATTGATGTGGGTGCGCAAGAAAATATACCACTAATAGGTGATCAACAATGCTATATGGACAATGGGTATGGTCAAATTGTTGAGTTCGATCTTTCAATTTCAACGTATACTGAAGAAGAGCGTTTTTTTGGAAATGTATCTATTTCAGATATATCGGGGCTAAGAGACGAGCAGACAGGTTTAGTTCACACTAGAGAGCTCACAACAAAAGTTATCTCGCCGCGTTTGATAATAAAAACTTGGAAAAAACTGACCCAGGATCAAGAACCGCCTGTTAAACCGTTATTTGAAATGGTTATGATAGACACTTTTAAAATGCGATAGAAGATATAAATTGCATTGGTCTTGATAATTATGATTTGCAAATAAACATATAAACTTTAAATAAAATCAACAATCGCAAAACCACCACCGGTGGTTTTCAAATTCGTAGTCTGCCCTTGATACAAACGAGCAATCACTAACTGCAACTCATCCTTATACGCATAACAACGAAGATCATACTTCATACGAAGATTCGCACCATCCTGTAAAACATCAACTTCAGCAGGCGGAGCATATTCTTGCGCAACGAAACCCTGAGCAAAAGCTTCTTCAAAAATTCTTTTACTAACAGAAGCACCGTTGTAAGCTTGCTTACTGCCAAACGAAGCTTTCGGTTTAAAGAAAAGTTTTTTTCTTTCATTCCAAATTTGTTCTTTATCAGCTTCTGCTAAATCATAAATCTTTAACAAACTAGCAGGAATCGGCAGTTCAGTTTGTTTTTGCCAGTCAGAAAGTCTTTGCTTATCGCCAAGTAAAAAATATTCCCAAGGTGAAGGCGATAAATGAATCTTGCCATCAATGTACATAGCTTTAATCTGCGCAGACTGCGGTTCTTTTAAGTAAAAATCAGTGTAACGATTGTAAACCAACGTTCCAGGTTTTAAATCGCTAGCGTTAGCCGAATCAACAATTGAACACGCAATACCAGCCTGTGAAAAATACTGTTGATAAACCAAGAACTCGATGAACAATCGCTGAACTTCGGGTTTTTCGTCCATGATCGCCATCGACAAATCTTGTAAACCCAAAACACGAGCTTCTTCGCGAAACATTTCAATTAACTTTGCAGCCGTAAACCCCGTGTGTGGTTGAACTTTCCAAAAATCATAAAGCGTAAGCCCCAACGCCAAAAAAGCAGCGTTGGTGTTAATCTCGATCAACTTTGGCTGATGCCCATCAACAAGATGAAAATCAAAGCTTGTGCAAACGCTAAAATTTTTAGCTCTCGGTAAACCCATAGCATCAAAGGTAGAACCCAAGTTTTTTTCTGACCACGAACGTAAGGCGTATAATTGCGAGATTTCAGATTTTAAATTCGTAAGAACTGACGTAGGCAGCGTAATACGATGTGGGCAGATTAATTGGTCAGAGATAGTGCTGGTCATAGTTTCTTCGGGGATAGCCGGAAACTGCGTGCGTAGATGCTGGATAAAGTTATCTTTGACTGACATACAAAGTACTGTATCTTACTTCCCTGTATGGATCAAAGAATTGTAACCTGGAATGTTAATGGCGTGCGTGCGTGTTATGAAAAAACACTGTCGAATTTTATTGAAACGCAAAAGCCTGATATTTTGTGCTTACAAGAAACCAAAGCTCACATTGACCAGGTCGAACCAGAAATCAGAACCTTAGGTTACAAAAATTCATACTGGTCATCAGCAGAGCGCAAAGGTTATTCAGGCGTTGCTACGTTCATGAACCAAACCCCGATCAACGTGATCAAGGGGATTGATAAGCCAGCTTATGATAACGAAGGCCGCATCGTGTGGACGCAGCACCAGCATTTTGATTTATATAATATTTATTTTCCGAACGGTGGCTCAGGTGATGAGCGCCACGGTTTCAAACAAAGCTTTCTAAAAGACTTAGCATTGCATTTACAATTCGAAATCAAGCGCGGCCGCGATATCGTGTTAGTTGGCGATTATAACGTCGCTCACTTAGAATACGACGTGTACGCGCCGAAAGCGTTAAGCACAGTATCAGGATTTTTACCTGAAGAGCGTAAGTGGTTTACTGAATTTCTAGATTTAGGATTTGTGGATTGTTTTAGACACCTTTATCCAGAGAATAAAGGCGCCTATACGTGGTGGTCTTATAAAGACGGTGCGCGCGAGAATAATAACGGTTGGCGCATCGATTATGTCTGTGTGACTAAAAACTTAGTTAAAAATCTTAAAACTTGTCAGATTTTGCACGAGCAACGAGGTTCTGACCATTGCCCCGTGATGGTCGAACTGAGTTTTTAACAGATTTCTCGCTCACAGGTTTTAAACTTGGGCTTGGGCGAAAGTGTTCGCGAAACATCATCTCGGCTAATGCCGAAGATTTCACAGTCCACTTTTGTATATTTACAGTGATTGCAGCGATCGCAACTTTAGTGTCGCCATCAGAAGCATAACCCACGAACCAATCATTTGTGCCTTTTGGATTTAAGCCAGAGAAGTGTCCGGTTTTTCCGCCCATTTCAACATCGCCGTATTTTTTATCACGAACAAGTTTGCGAAATGTTTTACGAGAAGTTCCTTTTAATACAGTTTGTTCCATCATCTCGCGAACTTTAGCGGCCGATTCTTTAGTGATCGCTTGGCCGATATCGTAACCTTCACCTTTGTAGATGATCTCTTGGTCTTGCGAAATCTCTTCGATTAAATAAGGAGCTACAATTTTACCATCATTAATGATTGCACCGGCAATCATCGCCCCGTGCACCGGGCTCATTGTGTTAAAGCGGTTATACCCCGAAGCCACTTGCGTAAGTTCAAAACCTTTTTCATCAGGAATTTGGGCTTGGCTTTGTTCTAACGTGAAATCTGCCGGGATAAATTTGTTAAACATAAAACGTTTTGAATATTCTGCTAAATCTTGGGGATCAAGTGTTTCTAAAGTTAAACGACCAAACGCTGTATTGATAGATCTAGCAAAAGCGTCTTTCAAAGAAATAAAACGAGTCCAACGATTTACTTTTTCAGATAAAACATTCTTTTTGTAAAGAGTGTAATTACCGCCGTTGAAACCAATTTTATCTTCGGGTTCGACACCCTTACGATCAACAGCCGTAGAGGCCGTGATAATTTTAAAAATACTGGCTGCCGGAAAAGACGCACGCAAAGTTAAGTTCTCGGCTTTTGGTTGGCCTTTTACATAACTAGACATCGCTAAAATTTTACCTGTCGTAGCATCAATCATGACGATAGCACCGTAATCAGGTTTATAACGCAGCAGTAATTTTTCAGATTGCTCCTGCAGGCCTTTATCGATCGTGTATTTTACATCAACTAGACCTTTGTCTCCCACAGTGAGCTGTTTTGGTAATTGGTTATTCCAAAGTTGTGGGCCTAAGGCGTCTGCTAAAGTCTTGCGAGCTTCAGAAGTGGTTCCTAGTGCGGTTCTTTTTTCGTGTGGACTGTCACTATCTAGAGAGTTGCCTCTGAATAGAAACAGAGTGACTAATACGACTATTGCTGTGGGCACCAAAATCCATTTGGCGATTTTAATTCTTCCTTGAATCATAGTGATAATCTTAACATAATGTTAAAGATATTTCCAAAGTAATAATAGGGGCGATTATATGAAGACCAAAGAGAGAATTTTAATAGGCGCTTTAGGATTGTTTAATACAGACGGTGCAACAGACGTTACAACAAATGATATTGCTAAAGAACTTAAGATGAGCCCGGGAAATTTATATTTTCATTACAAAAACAAAGAGCAGATTATCAGAGAAATTTTTAAAAAATTATCTGCAGATACTGCTGAAGTGTGGAAGCCACAAACCAAGCTGGCAAAGAAAAATCAGCAGATCCATTTGCAACTGTTTATCGAAAAAAATTTGCAGCTGTATTGGAAGTACAGATTTTTTCATCGCGAAATTTACACGTTAAGAAAAAGAGACCCCGAGCTTTCAAAACTTTGGAAGCAGCACATGAAAAAATTGGGCTTATTGATGATCATTATGTACAAGCACTGGGTCAAATCAGGTTACATGCAGCCGATGCAAACAAAATACGAGATGGAATACATTGGTGAACTATTATTTGTTTCGTCGAATAGCTTTATGCAATTTTTTGAAACCTCTGACAGAGGTGATGTGCCAAGCACGAAGGCTTTTGAAAAAGCGCGTCGCCACATCATGCGTATGCTTCTGCCTTATTTAAGTGGTCAAACTCGAGACGAGTTTGAAAATTTTATTAAAGGATAGCCGTCTTTAAGCCCTCACAAAGAATATAAGCCACTCTAATGCTTTAGAGTTTGGACACTACTTTGCAATATTAGAAGTCATGAAAACTCTGATTTTATTCTTAGTGTTGAGTCCGATGTTCGCGTTTGCCAACGATTGTTCGCAAGCCGTATCCCAATTACGTGAAATGAAAGCTGCGCAGGTAGCGGTTCAGACCAGTCTGATTAAGAACCACGAAATGGTGGCTGACAGCTTAGATTCATACGCCGACGCCTTAAAAGAGTCTTCAGGGCGCGCCCATAAGACTGTGTCAAACAGCATGTTAACGGCTTCAAGTTCGTTACGTAAGCGCGGGGAAAAGGGTCAAGACCTTGCCGAAAAGCTGGCTGAACAGACCGATATCATCATCAAATCCGTTGAAAATTGCCTTAAATAATCTGTACTAGCTTTTATTTCAGATCATTTTTACGCATTCCTACGAAATTAACGCCAAGCACCCAGACTTACCGATTGAAAATTGGCTAATAAATTCAATATCTTACTGTATTTCATTTTCTGTAAGATTTTCGTTGCATAAATTACAAAATTCTATTTATATGTGTGCAGTTCCATTTTGGAACTTAAGTTATTGGCGAAGATGCCGATAAGACTGGGCTCTTAAATTCTATATAAAAACGAATTTAATGAATCTGGGCTAATTGCAAGGAGGGTACAATGGCAAAAACTACGGTTGAACCAAAGGCTACAAAAACTAAAGTAGCAGCGACTAGAGTAACTGATCTAAAACCAGCAGCTCCAAGAGTTGAATTCCAAGCTCCAAAAATCACTGAGGCTTTAATCAGTGAATGCCGCGAGAAGCTTTTAACGACAAAAGCTGACTTATTAAATCGCGTAAAAGAAGCGCGTGGTAAGTTAGATCAAGTTGAGCGCGGTGGCGATGAAGCTGACCAAACTATGAGAATCTTAGCTGAACAAGAAGTGATGTCACAAACTGACCGCCTTCGCAGCCAATTATTAGAAATCGAAAGCGCATTAGGAAGAATGGAAAACGGTTCTTACGGCTTCTGCGAAGAAACTGAAGAGATCATCGAGACTGAAAGACTTCGCGCAATTCCTTGGACTCGTTTAAGCATCGAAGGTGCTGAGATCCGCGAATCAGTTGATAAACGTTACGCTCGCTAGGTGCCAGGCCCTGTTTCTGGTAACAGCGCATTAATTAAAGACTAAAAAAACCCGCTTGATGAAAGCGGGTTTTTTATTTTTAACTGTTAGTATTCAACAATTATTTCTTTTTGTTAGCTGGTTTACGGCCAGTTTCTTTAGTGAAAGAACCGATGTCTTCTGTAGGCATAACTTCGATATCCATGTTGTTGTTGATTTTGTAATCTTGGCGTTCACCTTTAGCATCGTAGTAGTGAGGACGTTTCGAGTTACCCATAGTTTGGATGAATGAATACGAACCCGTCGAAGGGCAACCAACTAAGTGAGCTAAGTTAGCAAATGTATCAGAAGAAGTTCTTACATAAGCATAAGCTAGATCAAGCATGTGCCAGCCGTCTGGAGTAGAGAATTGAGTTACAGGTTTTTTGCTAGATTTGTAAGTGGCTTTAACTGAGATTTCGCCAGTTTCTTTGTCGATTCTAACATCTGAAACTACATAGATAAGACCTGGTTTTTTCTCATCGCAAGATCCACACCAGTCGATAAGCTCAACGTTTTTTTGGATTAACTGTTTTGCAGATGTGCCATCTGTTTTTGAGTTCCATTGGCATTGGTCAGCGCGAACTACGACAGCGGCAGCGAATACGACTGCGAAAAATAAAAAAGCTTTTTTCATAATTTCTCCTGTGAAATTGATTTTGTTTTTTACGGTGAACAAAATCAATCTTACACGAGTGTATGTTTAGTCATATAAGCCAGGAATGAAATTTGGCTGTAGGTCTAGATGTGTTGTGTGTCGACACAGTGTTGGTGTTTAGATTAACACAAGATGGCGCTCCACTTCCATTACTGGTGAGTGAAGCGGAACACTTTCGATCTTTAGATCTTTGAATTTCTTCTGAGCTAGCTGAAGTTCTTCATCGATTTTTTCTTGGCGGCCTTTTAGTAAAAAGTATTTACCTTTTTTACCGTAGTAAGAACGCGTGATATCTAAAATCACATCGATGGGTTTAAACGCGCGCGCCGTCACGATCTGCACTTTTTCTAAATCATGCGGGATTTCACCTTGCACTACTAAATTAGGCGCAAGAGTTTTACATTTATTCAAAAAGTTTTGTTTTAAAACACTTTTTTCAAATAAAATATATCGCGTGTTCGGAAATTGAATCGCATAAATCACGCCCGGTAAACCACCACCAGAACCAAGATCAGCGGCATACTTTAAATTTGTCGGAAATTGTTTTAACGGAAGCAAACAATCGATCACGTGATTATCCACTAATTCTTCAGCAGTCATTTTGCGGCTGAATAAATTTAATTCTTCATTCGAAGCCCATAGTAATTCGACATATTGTTTTAATAAAGCAATGCCATCTTCGCGAAAGCCAAGATCAAGAATAACCGGAACACGCGAATCAAAGTAAGCAGGTAAACTCATATTATTTCTTATTGTTAGTCATGATTGACCAGTTACACAACTTATAAAGCATACGTGCACCTACGTTGCCATCCCATTCAGACTCTTCAGCTTCGCCAGTAGAAACTTCATTTAAATCAAAACCAACGATTTGACGGCCGCTGGCCGCTAAAGTTGTGAATAAGAAAAATACTTCATCAGTTGATAAGCCACCAATGACAGGAGTTCCAGTCGACGGGCAGAAGCGGGGGTCTAAGCCATCAATATCAAATGAGATATAAACTTTTTGCGGAAGCTCAGAAACGATATCTGCAGCCACCGAAGCCCAGCTTTCGCCTTTTAACAGACGTTGCTTAGTCGGCAGGTCAAAAAATGTTTTAATGTCAGAGCGAGATTTAATAAAATCAAATTCTTCTTCGCAGAAATCACGAATGCCCACTTGTACTAATTTTTTAGGACGAGAAGCTTCAGGTAAATTCATTACGTTATACATAATAGAAGCATGTGATTGTTCAAAGCCCTGGTAAGCTTTGCGCGTGTCAGAGTGCGCATCGATATGAAGAATTCCAACTTCGCCTTTATGCTTTTCACAAATGGCTTTCACCGCCCCTAATGGAGTCGAGTGATCACCGCCAACTAAACCAAATAATTTTCCGGCATCCAGAATTTTTTTAGTTTCAGTGTAAACCCAGTCAGTTAATTCACGTGACGCTTGGTTAACTTGCGCTGTTAATTTATCAATCGTCGCTTTATCGTCTGACTGCTCAGTTTTCATGTGAATAACTTTTTGCGCGATCTCTTTAAAGTTTTTTGATTTGTTATCGATTTCTGCAGAGATTTCTTTCATGAAGTAACCGGCTTCATAAGCGGTCTTTGTTTCAAAGTCGAAAAGATCGATTTGTTCAGAAGCTTGGCGGATGATGCGCGGGCCGTTTGAGGCGCCTTTGCCGTAAGAAGTTGTGACTTCCCAAGGCACCGGCAGCATAACTAATTGGCATTCTGCTTCAGAAAGTGGGATGCCGAAGATGCCAAATTCAGATGAAATGGTTGTTGTTGCATCAAATTTTGCTTTTCTAGTGGTGTCGGTTGAGCTCATAAAAACCTCGGTAGAGTTTAATAAAATATAAGTAAATTTAGCACTTTTGCTCAAGCATAGATAGCTTGTGGACTTGAGGGCCGCAACAGAAAATTTCAAAGTGATTACAGGTTTTTAGCTATCTGCAGCAATAATATATAAAATTCAAATTACCCCTTGAACACCGAATACACTTCATTATTCTAGCAGGCGAATGAAAAGGGGAATATTTCATATGAAATTCTTAAAACTAATCACAGCAGCAGCGGTAGTCATGAACCTAACTTCTGTTGCACAAGCGGTAACTGCAAATGCATCGGCTCCTAAGGGTGGCGCATTTAACTATAACTTCGATGCTGAGCCTGAAAGCTTACATCCAATTATGGGTGGCGATGTTTATAACCAATACTTCAACAATTACGTGCATGATTCTTTGTGTACTAATAACTTTAACACTTGGGCTTTTGAGCCACGCCTAGCTGAAAAATGGGATATCGGTAAAGACGGGTTATCTTTTACATTTTTCTTACGTAAAGATGCTGTTTTTCAAAACGGTGAACCAGTAACTGCAGAAGATGTTAAGTTTTCTTTAGAAACGATCAGAGAGCCTAAACACCAAGCTTTGAATATGCTTCCTTACTTTGAAAAAATCTCAAAAGTAGAAGTTATCGATAAGCACACTGTGAAATTCACAGCTTCTGAAAAATACTTTCAAAATTTAAATTCTCTTTGCGGTATGATCATCTTACCTAAATCAGTTTACGGCGATATTAACAAGTCTGTAAAGATGCAAAAAGAAGCGATCGGTGCCGGTCCGTACTCATTACTTAAATACGATAAAGGCCAATCAATCTCTATCAAACGTAATGAAAAATGGTATGGCTGGAATGTTCCGGCTTTAAAAGGTTTTTATAACTTTGACCAAATCAATTTTCGTTTCACTAAAGATGATAATATCTTAGTTGAACGTCTTAAAAAAGGTGACCTTGATTACGCTGAATTCAAATCAACTGACACTTTTTTAAAAGCTACTGGCAAGCCTTTCAAAGCAAAAACTGTTTCTGAAAAGTTTATCGGTTTAGCTGTTAAAAATGATATGCCTAAATCATACGGCTACATTGGTTTTAACTTTAAAGATCCAATCTTAGCTGACAAAAACGTTCGTATCGCATTTGCTCATTTAGTAAATCGCGCTGAAATGAACAAAAAATTTGCCGAAAACTTAAATCACTTAGCAACTTCTCCGGTACCGGTTGGAACGGCACAGTCTCCGGCTAATAAAGCGATCGAATTCAGTCCGGCTAAAGCTAAAGCCTTATTAAATAAATCTGGCTGGGCTGATGCTGATAAAAATGGTGTTTTAGAAAAAGAAATTAACGGTAAGAAAACAGAGTTAAAATTAACTTTTATCTACGCGAATAAAGATTCTGAAAAACAATGGACTATCGTTAAAGAAGACTGCAAAAAAGCAGGTATCGATATCGAATTAAAACTTTTAGAGTGGAATACTTTCATCAAGAATGTTGACGAGCGCCAAATGCAATTATGGGCAATGGGCTGGGGCGGCGGAGACGTTGAAGGCGATCCAAAACAAATTTGGCATTCATCTTCAGCTTCAAAAGGTGGTTCTAACTACGGAACTTATGCGAACGCAGAAGTTGATAAATTAATCGATGAAGGTCGCCAAGAATTAGACCCTAAGAAACGTAATGTGATCTTCAAAAAAGTTTACGGCTTAATCGCTGACGACGTTCCGTATGTATTCTTGTTTAACCGCAAGTATGAGTACTACGGTATGTCTAACAAAGTGAAATCTCCGGGCGACACTTTTAAATATGATTTTGGTTTCAGAACTTGGTGGGCTGCTACGAAGTAGCACCTTGTTTAGCTACGAAGTAATCACTCGAGTTTAAATTCTAAACAGAGTAGAAACTACAAAACCCAAGGCTTCAAATCCTTGGGTTTTTTGTTTTGGGCTCCTGCCCGAAACCCCTACGGGGCTTGCGCGAAAAAAAGCCTTCCTGGCATTTTTTTATGCCCTAAATTTGTCACAGTTTTTGTAAAATCGTTTGCCCTCTCAGTTCATGATCAGTATAAGCTTCGTATGTTCGTTTACATCCTGAGACGTATTCTATTAGCGATTCCTACCTTCATCGGTATTACTTTAATTACATTCTTGATCATCAATGCGGCCCCTGGCGGCCCAATTGAGCAAAAGATGCAAAAAATTCGTATGGGCGGCGGCGGCGATGGCGGTCGGTCAACGGGTGTATCACAAGAAATGCTTGATAATTTAGCAAAACAGTACGGTTTTGATAAGCCTATCCATGAACGTTACCTAATCTGGCTTAAAAATATTACCAAAATGGATTTCGGCGATAGCTTCTCATACCAAGAGCCGGTGATTGACGTTATTTCTTCTAAATTTCCAGTTTCATTATCTTTTGGTTTGGCTTCGTTGTTCTTAACTTATCTGGTTTGTATTCCGCTCGGCGTAAAAAAAGCTATTAAAGCCGGAAGTGCGTTTGACCAGATTTCAGGGTTTTTACTTTACATCACTTATTCGATTCCTCCGCTGGTGTTGGGGATTTTCTTAATTGTTTGGTTTGCTGGTGGTTCGTACTTTGATTGGTTTCCGATTGGTGGAATCAAATCTGATGAATACGACAATCTTACAACGCTGGGTAAAATCGGCGATCGCGCGTATCACTTTGTTTTACCACTCACATGTTACATGATCGGAAACTTTACTGAGTTATCAATGTTAGTGCGTAACTCGATGTTAGATATTATTAAATCTGATTACATCCGTACCGCTCGCGCCAAAGGTCTTTCTGACCGCATGGTTTATTACAAACATGCTTTGCGTAATGCCCTTATTCCGGTAGCGACTGGTTTAGGCGGATTTTTACGTGTGTTCTTAGCAGGTTCATTAATTGTTGAAACGGTTTTCAACTTAGATGGTATCGGGTTATTAGGTTACAGTTCTATTCTTGCCCGCGATTACAACGTGATCATGGGATTAACATTCATTTCAGCCTTATTATTATTAATAGGAAATATCTTAAGCGATATTATCTATGTACTGGTTGATCCTCGTATTGATTTTAAATAACGGTAAATATAGATGAACATCATTGAAAACAGATTTATTACAAATGAACTAACTTTAAAACGCTACCGCCGTTTTAAAAGAAATAAATTAGCCGTTTTTTCTTCGTGGATGATTTTGGCATTATTGTTTTTTTCGTTCACGGCTGAATTCTGGGCGAACAGTAAACCCCATGTTATGAAATATCAGGGTGAAATTTATTTTCCATTAGTTAAAGAATATCACCCAACCGTATTTGGCCGCGAAGATATTTATGTGATGGATTACCGCTCTTTAGATTTTAAAGAAGGCGACTGGGCTGTATGGCCAGTGGTTCAATGGGATCCGTTTGAAAGTAATACGACAGTTGAAAGTTACCCGGCGGCTCCGACTAAATTTAATCCGATGGGAACAGACGATCGTGGTCGTGATGTTCTAACCCGTCTACTTTACGGATTACGTTATTCATTTATCTTTGCCTTAGGGGCATGGATTTGTTCGTACCTTGTCGGTATTACGATTGGTTCTATTGCCGGTTATTACGGTGGTAAGATCGATTTAATTGGTATGCGTTCAGTTGAAATTATTCAAACAATGCCGACAACGTTAATTTTGATCACGATCATTTCTATTTTTACGCCAAATTTATTAGTGCTGGTTTTATTCTTAGCACTATTTGATTGGACGAAGATGGCGCTTTATATGCGCGCGCAGTTTTTACAATTACGTAAACGTGAATACGTTGAAGCAGCCAAGGCTTTAGGTTCATCTGACAAGCGCGTGATTTTTAAACATATCTTACCGAATGCGATTACGCCGGTTGTGACGTTTTCTCCGTTTGATATTGCTGCAAATATTTCGGTTTTATCTTTCTTAGATTATTTAGGTTTAGGTTTGCGTGCACCCACTCCAAGTTGGGGTGAATTACTGCAACAGGCACAAAAATACTTTACCACGGCAGAGTGGTTAGTCTGGTACCCAGCTGCCGCTTTAATTATAACGTTAACGTTATTAATTAATATCGGCTTAGCGGTACGCGACGCATTCGATTCGAAATCGTCGGTTGGTTAATCTTTTGGAAGGCGATAGTAGACCTGTAGTATTAGTGACCATGGGCGGAAGAGGGCTTCGCTTTCGCCAAGCGGGCTACACCGAACCAAAACCCTTCGTCAATGTCTTAGGAAAACCAATGGTCAAGCGCGTGCTTGATCTGTTTCCACAATCTTGGCCAACGGTTTGTGTAATCAACGACCAAGATTTTACAAAAAATCATATTCAATTTATCGAAGGCGAACGCAATGATGTTCGTTTTGCAGAAATTGCGCCGAATACTGGCGGACCAATGCAAACGGTGATTGCGGGCTTAGAATTAATCCACGCTGATCAGCCGGTATTTGTGACTTACTGTGATTACGGTCAAGTTTGGAATCCAGAACACTTTTTAAATTTTGTAAATACGAATGATTCAGATATTTGTTTTGTCGGTTACCGTGGATTTCACGCGCATTACTTAACAAGCAATATGTATTGTTACGCTAAAACCGAAGGACACCAAATTATAGATATTAAAGAAAAAGAATCGTTTTCGAAAAACCGTGAAGATGATTTTGCTTCAACAGGTGGTTATTATTTTAAAAGCGCAAAACTTTTAAAAGAAGCGCTGATCGAACAGCAAAAACAAAAGTTAAGCTGGCACGGCGAATTTTTTACTTCGTTGGCGGCTAAAGCTTTAATGAATGTGCGCGGGGATTTAAAAGTTCACGCTTATGAAATTAATAAATTCTTTCAATGGGGAACTCCCGAAGATTTAAAGGCCTTTGAATATTGGGCCGAGGTAAAATATGAAATTTTCCAGTGAGTGGTTTAATAAAAAATTATTCTTTGGTTTTTTAATCTTAGTTGTATTGCTGGCTTTAGTTGATTGGATTCTATTTGGCCGCACACCACTGTATGAAATTAAATCTGTAACCGCAGCGGTCAGTGAAAAAATCAAAGGCAAAAAACAAGCGGGTGGTTTTGCAGGAGCTGCTGAAGCTCACGCGGTTTCAGCTACAGCAGCAGCGGCTCAGGCAGCTTTGCCTGCTTTTGATCCGTCGGAAGTAACGCCAAATCAATTTAAAGAGTGGTTTGACGCTGAAGTAAAATTAATGAATCAGTACAATGTAAATGAAGAAGTCGTGCAGCAACGTTATCTGCAGATAACAAACAAGATGACGCCAGCACAATTTAAGCAATTAGCGATGGTGGCTCGCGCGAAGTCTCCGAATGTAAATGATCGAATTCTTGCGGCCTATTTATTAGGTTATGCAGGATATGCGAATGTGGCCGATCTTTCTGCCTTAGTTCTGAGCCCGATTAAGCTTGATGGTAAGCCCGAAGCTCATAGTTTGGCTGAGACGCAGCAAGTGCAAGAGCGCGCATTACGCGTTTTAGCAATTAATCGACTTGCAGATTTAGCGCGAGGCGATGATGTTGCGGCAGCGAATAAGGCCTTAGCTGAGCTGACAAAATTAAGTCGCAGTGTAAAAGATCCCGGTGTTAAAAATTACGCTCAGAATAAACTCAAAGAAATCTCGAAATAACTGACGAAATCTTGTTGAAACTGGTTCCATTTTGGGGTGAACTCTTTGGCGACACCAAGGGGGGCAGTCACATGAAACAATTATTATTAGCAGTAGTGCTTGGTTTTTCTTTATCAGCACAAGCTCAAATCGGCATCGGCCCAATCACAGAGCCAACTCCAGGCACAGATGCAGGCAGCTGTATTCCTGCAGCAGATATGACTCAAATCGCGAAAGACTTTAAACAATTCGCAAAACTATCTGGCAAAGAATATTGCAATGATGGTTCAGAAGAAGCTTACTTACTTGCGGGTATCCACTACATCCGTAAAGTGCAATTCACTCAGCCTATGACAAATAGCCCTGATGATTTATTCAAAGGCACTTTTGCTGGTGATTGGTATAAATACACAACTAACTTAGTAAAAACTTTCGCTATCGAAAAATCATGCCCACAAGGTGTGATCGCTTTCGTTTACGGATTTTTTCACCAAAACACAATGCACGTTTGCCCGATGGCTTTAACGCCTGCATTTACTCCGCTTGATTTAGCTTCTGTATTTATGCATGAAGCACGTCACATCGAAGGTTACCCACACACAACTTGTTCGCAAGGTCCTCGCGCTGGTCTTAACGGTGCTTGTGATAAAAAAATCTCTGATGCAGGTTCATACGCTGTAACAGTTGAAACTTACGCACAACTTGGCGCTTACGGTAAAGACATTCACCCTGCACACCGTGCCTTAGCACAAGCATCGTCTTTGATTTATGCTGCTGAAGCATTTCAAACTCCGGTAACTATCAATAAAGAAGAGGCTTTCTTAGCTTTAACTGCTGATCGTGAAATGTTTCACATCGATGCTAACTTAAAAACGGCTAAGCTCATCGGTAAAACTGAAAACTACGGTCAATTTGTAAAAAGCAAAATGGGCTTGGTTTTTATTCCCGAAGACAAAAACTTAGCTATGTCTAGAATTTTTCAAACTGGCGAAATTTCTCCACTTTCTGGCGAATACAATGACAATGCAGCGACTCGTGCAAACGTTGTTGATTACTACTTCGCATGGACATGGAATGCTCGTGTTGAAAAAACTAAAGTTAAATTTTTCTGTGATAAACGTCAAAATCCAGCACAAGCTAACGAAGTTCAGCTTGGTGGCGGTGAAGCCCTATCAATCGTTTATACTGAAGGTTACACTCCAGAGAAAAACTACGCTTATGTTAATACAACTAAAGGTGTAGTAAAAATCTCTTGTGAAGGTACGACTGGTAAAATCACTGCTGCTAACAACGTAGCCGTTGATGCAGACGTAAAGCGCGTTCATAAAGCGGCTAGCACTATGGTTGGCTTAACTAATGACGGCGAATTATTAAACTTATCGGCTAACTCTATTCGCGTAGATTTAGGTTTAGGCCGCATCGTTGATGTGACTTCATTCACACGCGCTACATTTTTTGATAAAAAGTAATTTTTTGAATTAACATTCGAAATCTTTGAAAAAGGCTGATCTTAGGATCGGTCTTTTTTATTTTAAAACGTGGACTTAAAGCCACGACACTTCGATAACTACAGTCATAGGTATCGATCATCAGTCATCTCGTATCCTAACCAAATTAGTGTACGTATTGGTGAGCTAAGAAAGCGTCCCGCTAAAAACTAAGATATCAAATCGACTATGCGTCTTAAAATCTCTAAGAGAATTAAAACTAGCCGTAAGTAATACTTAAGATTTTTGCGCAAATTCCGATACTTTACATAGGTAGATGTAAAATCCGTCATTCGGACTCCTTCCCAGTCAGGTCGGAGACGAAAAACAATAAAAAGCGAAGTGGCCTAAGTCCATTTCGCTTTTTGCATTTTGAGAACCAGGTTTTTCAGTTATAGTTTTATAAGTGAATTCATTTAAGCCGATTCATTTTTTTATTCATCCCTTGCCGCTGTTAGCTGTGGTTCTGACAGGCGTGAATGATCATTATTTAAAATATCAATTTGCGGGAATGATTACCGGTAAACTATCGGATTTTACGGGGTTATTTTATTTTCCGTTATTTCTATGTGCTGTTGTCGTGTTGCTAGTGCGACTTTTTCGTAAAGACTTTGTTTTTAATCGAGGACTGTTGCTGGCGGCAATCGTTTTTACTGACGTTGTGTTTTGTATAATGAAATTGAATGCGAATATTAAAGATTTATTTGTGCAGTGGTTTTCAAATCATGTGTTTGCGATTGTGGTGACAAGTGATCCCACAGACTTAGTTGCTGTAAGCGCAAGTCTTGCGTGTTATTTTTTTGGCCGTAGATTTTTTGAAAATAGAACTACTGCGGAGTAAAACTAACTTGGCAAACGGGATTGCTGTTATCTGAACAACTATACACATGTAGCGTGCCACTGGTTGTATTTAATGAATAAGTACAAACACGAGCTAAGCCACCGGCAATGGTTCCAGACACTGTTGTATCTGTTGCGACATTTAATGTCGTCTTAGGAATGCCTAAGTCTACAAACGTCATGCCTGCAGGAGTTATGATTGAACCAAATGAAACGCTGATCGCTTGATTAGTCGTCGTAGCGTTAGCGCAGGTTGAAGCAGCGCCAAAATAAGAGTATTCAGTTTCTTCTTCTTGTTTAGAAGTCGCAACTGTAACAACAGCTGCAATTAATAAACTTAAACTTGCGAAAACTTTTTTATTTGTATTCATTTGACGCCTCGTTACCAGGAATAGGGCCTGGCACCTATTCCATCTCTTCTAAGTAAGTGTAGCCTGATAAACCTTCTTCGTAGTGTTTTAACAATGCTTTGGCTTCTAACTTAGTAATACCGCCTGAGGCGATTGATTCTTCAGTGTATTGGCGAACGCTATCAACCATTTCTGCGCGGCCGTACTGAACGTAACTTAATACTTCAGTTACTGTGTCGCCTGGTACGTAGTGATCTACGGTGTAACCAGATTCGTGGATCGAAATGTGAACCGCATCGGTGTCACCGAATAAATTATGTAAATCGCCTAAGATCTCTTGGTAAGCACCTGTTAAAAATATTCCTAAGAAGTATGGAGGATCACCTTCTTTGAACGGGTGAATTCTTAATGTTTTTTTGAATTCGCCAGTTTCAGTGTCGATGAATTTTTCGATCTTACCGTCAGAATCACATGTTAAGTCGGCAATTGTAGCCTCATGGTGTGGTTCTTGCGAAAGATTATGAATCGGCATAACCGGAAATAACTGACCCACAGCCCAAGAATCTGGAACTGATTGGAAGACCGAGAAGTTACAGAAATAAGTATCGCAAAGCTCTTCGCGCAATTGTTCAACGATGTCTTCGCAATCAGGCGTTCTGCGTGCAAGTTCTAACATTTTCGTTGCGATTGTGAAGTGCATGTTTTCGCACCAAGCACGTTGAGTTAAATTTAATACACCGTAAGTGAATAAATTTAAGATCTCATTTTTTGCCTGCATAGTATCATTGAAGCACTCGTTCAGATTTTCAGGAGTTAACTTTTCAAAGATGTACTGAAGATCCTGCATGATTGATGGATCTTTTTTAGTTGCAGGATTTGGTGGTTGTTGACGGTAAAGATTATTTACGCCCATCACGTTGAAAATTAAAATCGAGTGATGCGCAACTAACGCACGGCCTGATTCAGTGATAATATTTGGATGTGGAATATTTTTTTCATCACAAAGTGTTTGAATCGTTGAAACCACGTCATTTGCGTACTCTTGCTCAGAGTAATTTACCGAAGAATCAGAGTGACCTGAACCATCGTAATCAACGCCAAGGCCGCCACCTACATCGATATACTTAAGTTTTGCACCTAAAAAGTGTAATTCCACATAGAAGCGAGCTGCTTCTTTTAATGAAGATTTAATAGATTGGATCGACGGAACCTGTGAGCCGATATGATAATGAAGTAATTCTAAACAATCTAACATGCCGGCATTACGAAGAGTTTCTACACCTTCAACGATTTCAGCCGCAGTTAAACCGAACTTAGAACGAGCGCCTGCTGAATCAACCCATTTGCCGGCACCTTGCGTGTTTAATTTCGCGCGGAAACCAATTTTTGGTTTAATAGATAATTTTTTCGCCGCATCCATGATGAGTTTTAATTCATCTTTACGATCGACAACGATGATAATCTGACGACCTAATTTTTGCGCTAGTAACGCAGTTTCGATATATTCAGCATCTTTGAAGCCATTACATACGATCACTGCATCTGGAGTATTCATTAAAGAAAGAACCACTAGTAATTCTGGTTTAGAGCCGCACTCTAAACCAAGTTTACAGTTTTTACCAAAGCGCACTAATTCCTGAACCAGGTGACGCTGTTGATTTACTTTGATTGGGTACACGCCGCAAAATTGGCCTTTGTAGCTGTATTCAGTCATCGCTTTGTTAAAGCAAGAGTGAATCAATTGCACGCGTTGGTTAATGATATCTGGAAAACGAATCATGATCGGAACGCGAATACCGCGATCTTGTAATTCTTGGGTTAATTCGTAAAGGTCAACGGATGGGCCTTTTTCAGAAAATGGAGTTACCGCAACGTTACCGTTATTGTTTACGCGAAAATAACCGTTACCCCAGTTATTGATTCCGTACAGGGCAGCACTTTTTTCAGGGCTCCAAGAAGCTTCTTTTGAGTAAGCAAAAGTTTGTAAAGGTGTCGATGACGACGACGGAACTGTTTCCATGAAACCCCCTAAAAAATTAATACTTTTTTATACAGTTTTTTTAGGGGGGTGCAATAAATTATTTACCGGCGATTAGATTTAAAATTTTGCCCGCTTTGTAAATCACTTTTGCTGGCTGGGCCCCGTTTAGGGCTTGAGCTACAGCAGCGATTTTTAGCGCCTCGGCCACCGCAGTGGCTTCGTCAGCGGCTACAGCTAGTTCTACCGTGCCACGCATTTTTCCGTTCACTTGAACGCCCATGGTAACTGTGTCGTCTTGGCAAAGTGCTGGGTCGAATTTTGGCCACGGAGCCGTCACGACTAAACCTGCGCCATCTAATAAATGCCAGATTTCTTCAGCGATATGCGGAGCAAATGGCTGTAATAATTGGGCTAATGGCAACAACGCTTTTTTCGATCGGCATTCGTATTTATAAAGTTCGTTGACCAAAATCATCATCGAGCTGATGCAAGTGTTGAAATTTAATGCTTCGATATCTTGCGAAACTTTTTTGATCGTTTTGTGTAATAATTTTTCAACTTCTGCAGGCATAGCGGCATCTGTAGCGATCACTTCGCCAGTTTGCTCGTTGACGGCCAAACGTTGAAGGCGGTCTAAAAATCTGCGAACGCCATCGATGCCGGTTTCTGACCAAGGTTTATCTTTATCCATTGGCCCCAAGAAGCTAACGTAACAGCGTAAAGCATCAACGCCAGTTTCTTTGGCCACATCATCGGCAGGAATCACATTGCCGCGTGATTTTGACATTTTTTCACCATCTGGCCCTAAAATCATTCCTTGGTGAG
The DNA here is from genome assembly GCA_036676395.1 of Bdellovibrio sp. GTDB lineage: Bacteria > Bdellovibrionota > Bdellovibrionia > Bdellovibrionales > Bdellovibrionaceae > Pseudobdellovibrio. The sequence goes on along the minus strand of JAKFCY010000003.1, from coordinate 81,895 downwards.
CCAATTTTTTAAACGGTTCATCAACAGAACATAAGCCGACATCAAAAAGCACCTTCGTCCAAAAACGTGAATATAATAAATGACCTACGGTATGTTCGGCGCCGCCCACATAAAGATCTACTGGTAACCAGTACTTGATCGCTTCAGCAGAAAATGGCGCAGTCGTATTATGTGGATCAGCGTAGCGCAAGAAATACCATGAAGAGCCCGCAGCCCCAGGCATAGTGTCTGTTTCTCGGCGCCCGTTTTTATAAGGTAGCCATTCTTCATTATTCGCTAGCGGAGATTCTCCAGAATCAGAAGGTTCGTAATTTGCCACTTGTGGTAAAACCACCGGCAGTTCATTTAATGGTACAGGTTTGATTTGACCATCTTCATGGTAAACCGGAAACGGTTCACCCCAGTAACGTTGGCGTGAAAATAACCAATCGCGCAGCTTGTACTGAACTTGTTTTTTACCCAACCCTTTTTCTTCAAGATAATTATTCATCTTTTTAATGGCTTCAGTTTTTGTTAAGCCATTCAAGAAATCAGAATTTGTTAATTGCCCTTCACCAGTGAAAGGCAATTCAGTTTCTGATTCTAAAACCCTAACAACCGGGATTTTAAACTGGGTCGCGAATTCAAAATCGCGCTCGTCGTGTCCAGGAACCGCCATGATCGCGCCAGTTCCGTAATCCATCATCACGTAATCAGCAATCCATACCGGAATATCTTTGCCAGTGACAGGGTTTACCGCAAAACCACCAGTGAAGACGCCAGTTTTTTCAGTATTGGCTTTACGATCCACTTCAGATTTTTTAGCCGAAGCTTCGATATAATCAGCCACATCTTTAGCTTGCACGCCCGAAGTTAATTTTTTAACCAAGGGATGTTCTGGAGCCAGCACCATAAACGTCACGCCAAACATAGTGTCTGGGCGGGTCGTGAAGATTTCAAAGTCTGCTTCAGAATTTTTAACTTTAAATTTTACAACTGCACCTTCAGATTTACCGATCCAGTTACGTTGCGCTTCTTTGGTGCGCTCTGGCCAGTCGATTTTATCTAAGTCATTTAGTAAACGTTCTGCATAGTCAGTGATTTTTAACATCCACTGCTTCATTGGTTTACGGATGACGGGGTGACCACCGCGCTCTGATTTGCCATCAATGACTTCATCGTTGGCTAAAACAGTTTTTAAAGCCGGGCACCAGTTTACCGGAACTTCTTTTTGGTAAGCTAAACCTTTTTCAAAAAGTTTTAAGAAGATAAATTGAGTCCATTTGTAATAGCTTTCATCGCAAGTTGAAATTTCGCGAGACCAGTCAAAGCTAAATCCATAGCGCTGAAGGGTGGCTCTGAAACTCTCGATTGATTTTTGCGTCGTGATCGCCGGATGCACACCAGTTTGAATGGCGTATTGTTCTGCCGGCAAACCGAAAGCATCGTATCCCATAGGGTGTAACACATTAAAACCCATCGCTCTTTTATAACGAGAAACAATATCTGTTGGCGTGTAAGATGCGATGTGACCCATATGTAAACCTGATCCAGACGGGTAAGGGAACATATCGAGCGCGTAATATTTTGGTTTGGTCGAGTTGTTGTCAGCCTTGTAAGCTTGCGCTTTAGTCCAGGCCTGTTGCCATTTTGATTCGATTTCGTTGTGTTTCATAGTTAATGCTAGCCTCCGGCTAGACACCACACTATCTCTAAAATCTCATAATGAGAAGAATTGTTAAAAAACTGCGAAAAAATGGTGCGGTTTGTCTCTAGAAAGTTCGTTTTAGTGTCGATAAGTTATCTATGAAAAAGGATCCAAAACAGAGGCCAATTTTAGTACTAGACGAGGACCCAACAACGCTTGAACTGATGGTGGAACCCCTTCGTTGGGAAGGCTACGATGTTCATGGCTTTACTTCTGAAAAAGAAGCGACTGAAGCGTTAAACTATCTGCGCCCGCAATTAATTATTTTAGATCCGGATTTTGCTGAAGGTAATGGCTTTATTTTCGTAAACAATCTGTTTTCGACCTTACAAAAAGTTCCAGTGTTGGTAGTTTCAACGAATCCAACGACTGAGAAAATCACGCAATTTTTAGATTTAGGGGCTTCTGATTTTATCAGTTCGCCATTTGTTCCTATGGAATTTTTAGCCCGTGTTCGGACGCAATTACGCATGCGTGATATGCAAGAAGAGCTCATGGCTTCGAATCAAAAATTACAAGAAATGATCGAGATTGATGACCTTACCGGGTTATTTAATACGCGATCGTTATACCAAAAATTAGAATTTGAAATTGAACGCGCACAACGTTTTATTCGCCCAGTGACAGTGATTATGATCGACATGGATAAATTTAAATCTGTGAACGACGGGCATGATCATTTATTCGGAAGTTTTGTTATTTCTGAAGTGGGTAAAATTATTCGCCAAAACACACGTACCGTGGATATTCCGGCCCGCTACGGCGGTGATGAATTTTTAATCGTGTTGTCAGAAATTCCGCTATCTGGTGTTGGCTTTTTCTGCGAAAAGCTACGTAATCGCGTTGAGCAACACACCTTTAGCTCAGGCCCTGACTCAATTAAATTAACTTTATCGATTGGATTTGCCACTTACGATGGCGACCCATCGGTCTCTATTTCGGCCAAAGAACTCGTGCGTAGAGCAGATTCTGCTTTATACGAAGCTAAACACCAAGGCCGTAACCGCGTGGTTTGTTATGATCCTAGTTTTGACCGTTTACATAAACTTGAAAAGTCTTCAGTTATTGCACTTTTCGACAAAAATAAAAAGACAGCTTAAGTCGCTTATGCGATAAGGCTGTCTATGGAACAAACCGAAAAATTTGATAAAGTCGATTACTTTAAACACGTTAAAGTGCTTAAACGTCCGATCATTAATTTAACTCGCACCTTACCAAAACCAACCGAGTATTCTCTGGCTTTGGATAACGAGTACAAAGATTTCGCGTTTAATGAAGAGCGTTCTCCAGAAAACAAAGGCAAATGGCGCAGCCAGGTTTTTAAAGTGGCTGATACGCACCCGATGGATATTGAAATCGGAACCGGCGCAGGCCATCACTTCGCGCACTGGGTAACTCGTTATCCAGAACGCCTGCTTGTGGGCTTAGAATTAAAATATAAACCATTAATTCAATCGATTCGCCGTGCTCGCATGGGCGGTGGTAAAAATGCGGCCATCTGCAGGTACCACGCGTTTAACTTAGATTTATTATTTGAAAAAAATGAAGTGAATAACGTGTTTATTCATTTTCCTGATCCATGGACTTCGCCGCACAAACCAAAAAACCGCGTCGTAAATCGTATTATCTTAGACTGGCTTTTTGATATGCAACGCCCGGGTAATTTTTTAGATTTTAAAACAGACTCTAGAGAGTATTTCTTATGGGCTTTAGAAGAAATCAAAGCTTCTAAATACCGCATTGAATTTCAAACTTTGAATTTATACGGTGAAAATAATAAGTATAAAGACGAAAACTTTGCCACAGGATTTGAAAAAATCTTTACTAAGCAAGGTATCGAAATTAATTACATTCGTTTAATTAAAGATTAATTTTTAAAAATTTTAGAATTCAATTTTTGGCACCATCTTGGATTGTTAATCTAGATCGTTAATTTTCGCTCTGTATTTGGGTTTACAGTTTTGTCAGGATCCAGGCATTAAAAAGTGTAAACCCAAATACAGAGTGGCATTAGTGGGTCGTGATAAATAACCTAGCCAGCACGCAGCAAGAGTAAGGTATAAATTTGCCAGCTCGCGAGGGCACGCTTAAGCTCAATTATGATGAGTACTCTTCCGACTTTAGAAACTAAAAGATTAATTCTTCGCGAAGCCATAGAAGCTCATGCTTCGGATTGGCAAAAGCACTTTCATGATTATGAAGTGATTCGTCATTTATCTCATTTTGTACCGTGGCCTTACCCGGATGATGGCTCTTTAAGTTTTTTAAAAAATCTTGTGATACCCAATCAGGGAAAGAACCGTTGGGTGTGGGGCATTTTTCTAAAAGAAAATCCGAATGAACTTATTGGCTGTGTTGATCTTTGGCGCCCGGGAAAACCTGAAAATCGTGGCTTCTGGTTAAGCCGACAGCATTGGGGAAAAGGCATCATGACTGAAGCTGTTGCGCCAGTGATGGATTATGCCTTTAACGAGTTAGGATTTTTGGTTCTGTGTTTTGCAAATGCGGTGGGTAATACAGCTTCGCGCCGTGTGAAAGAAAAAACCGGCTGTCGCCTGATTGGGGTAGAGCCTGCTAAATTTGTTGATCCAAAATTGACTGAGCATGAAGTTTGGGAACTAAAAAAAGAAGACTGGTTAAAATTTCGCAACACAAAATAGGAATTTATCATGAGTTTTTATATTAAAGAATTTTCGACAATTCGTATTTTTTCAGATGACATTCAGAAGAGCCGTGATTGGTATAAAGCTTTTTTAGGAATAGAACCGCTGGAAGATTCAGAAAATTTTGTTTCTTTTAAAATTGGCCAAACTTGTTTTGATATCACTGTGCCAGATCTGAAAAATCCTTTATCAACGGGTGGAGCAGTAGGATATTGGCTGGTTGATGATTTAGATGCTTTAGTAAAGAAAGCAGAATCCCTCGGTGGTAAAGTCTATCGAGGCCCACTCGTAGTTTCTGAAATTCAAAGAACTATTTTACAAATTCAAGATCCAATTGGAAACATTATTGGATTTGAGTGCGCTGTTCAGTAGAAGAAGTTTGAATTTATGTCGCGCCCTGATGATGGTCAACTTCTGGCTTAAGACCTAAAATTAGTCTTTAAAGTTTTTCGTCATGAATTCGCCGATTTGGTGGCTAGCTGAATCGGTTCTTTTTTCTAATTCGGCAATAATGTTGCGTTGATCAGCTGCAGATTTTGATTGGCTTAATTTAAAGCGACCAGAAATATTTGTCGGCGTTAAAGAAAATCCCATGATGGCTGCTTCTAATTCACTTTCGCTCTGTAAATCTGACGGAATATTAAAATCCCATTGATCGGCATAGTTTTCATTCGCTAAAGCAGTAGTCTTTTTTAAAATATCAATGAGTGAGGCGTGATCTTCGTGAGTTGCGGGTTTTCCAGAGGCTTGTACGGTGATATAATTCCATGTTGAAACGTCATCGACTTGGTACCAACTTGAGTTGATATAAGTATTCGGACCATGAAATAAAATGGTAATTTCAGAGGCGATTTTTAAATGTTTTGCTAAAGGGTTGCGCGTTGATAGGTGGCCGTAAATAGTCAGCTTATTATCTTTAAATTCAGACACTAATGGCAACGGGCAGGTCACAAGCTGGTTATCAGCATAGGCAATCACTGTGGCCAAAGAATTTTTCTTCATGATCGGCAGTAACTGCTCGAGGTCTTTTACATTTAACGATAATTTATTCATGCGAAAATGTTTACCAGTAAGTTGTGGCTACTGTTAAGTCTTTATCGATAAAAACCTGACAACTTAAACGCATGATGTCTGGTAATTTATTGCGCTGGGCAGTTTTGATTTCCAGTTCAGAGCGGGTTCCTTGTGGAGTCATTAAAACGGCGCATTTTGAACAAATGCCGTCGCCGTGGCAGCTTGAAGCTACTGGTAAACCTGCTTCGATCAGCGCATCCATGAGGTTTTTTCCGTCGGCAACGGAGATTTCCAAATTCTTTTGTGGAATTGATAGAGTTGGCATATAAGAAAAGTATGAATGAAGATCGTTCAGCGCACAAATTTATTTTGCTGGGTGCTAGCCGCGGGCTGGGCCATGCGACCTATCAGGCGTTAGCTAAAAAATATCCTGCCGCAAAATTTTTATTAGTGTCGCGTAAAATTGCTGAAGGCAATTATCAATCTTTCAAGTTTGATTTCGCCAAAGAGTTAACGGCAGAATTTTTAACACAGGTTTCTGATTTTAAACCAACGACAATTATTTATTTTGCCGCTGGTGGACCGTACGGAAATTTTCAAGATAAAAAATGGGCTGATCATCAGTGGGCGCTGAATGTAAGTTTTTTATTTCCGGCTCAGCTTCTACATTCTTTAATGCAAACACCTCCTGATAGTTTAAAAAAGTTTGTGGTCGTGGGTTCGGCGGTTGCCGAAAATAAACCAGACCCAGGGGCGGCTAGTTATTGCGCAGCAAAACATGCCTTGAAAGGTTTAATTGCAACTCTGCAGGCAGAAAACAAAACTGTGTTCAAAATCGACTTATTTTCGCCTGGTTATATCGAAACTGACATGCTGCCTGCATTGAGCTGGCCTCGTCAGCAGGGTCTAGCTGAGTCTGCTGAAAATGTAGCTTTGCAGCTGATTGATTCTCTAAATTAACCAATAGGCGTTATCTCTTTTGTCTATCAATTAGATTCGATAAACTTTACCATCTAGAGTGAATATTTGAGTGGAGTTTATATGTCAGAAGCACAAAAAGTTGAAAATGTAATTATCATCGGTTCGGGCCCAGCAGGCTTAACGGCAGCGGTTTATACGGCTCGTGCAAATCTAAATCCTTTAATGATCGAAGGCGAAGAAGCCGGTGGTCAGTTAATGATTACAACTGAAGTTGAAAACTTTCCCGGTTTTGCTCATGGTGTAACTGGTCCTGAACTAGTTGCAGTTATGCGCAAGCAAGCAGAGCGTTTTGGAACTCGCTACATCACTCGTAACGTCACTAAAGTAGATTGTTCAGCTAAACCATTTAAAGTTCATGTTGGCAACGATGTGCACTTAACGAATTCAATTATTATCTCGACGGGTGCCAGTGCGAAATACATTGGTTTACCAAGCGAAAAACAATACATGAACCGCGGCGTATCAGCCTGCGCAACTTGTGATGGGGCGTTTTTCAAAAACGTTGAAGTAGCGGTTGTTGGCGGCGGTGATACGGCAATGGAAGAAGCTAATTTCTTAACTCGTTTTGCGACTAAAGTTTATGTGATTCACAGAAGCGAAAATTTCAAAGCTTCTAAAATCATGTTAGATCGCGCTAAAGCTAATCCTAAAATTGAATTTATTATGAATACTGTGGTTGAAGAAGTGATCGGTGACGGTAAATCTGTGACTGGACTTCGTCTGAAATCAACTAAGACAGGTGATGTTACGACTAAGAACCTGCAAGGTTTGTTCGTAGCTATTGGACATCAGCCTAATACCAAGCTTTTTAATGGACTGCTAGAGCTAAATGATGTGGGATATATCAAGACAAAACCAGGCACCACATACACGAATATTGATGGTGTGTTTGCCGCGGGCGATGTGCAGGATTCTGTATACCGCCAAGCAATTACTGCAGCCGGTACAGGTTGTATGGCAGCAATTGATTGCGAAAGATGGTTAGAAGCACAGCACGTATAGGACTCTAAGGAAGCACATGACTAAAAAATTAAGCACCTCTGATTTAATCCGCAAAATCGAAAAACTGACTAAGCAACGTATTGCTGGTCAGGAAGTCGTGGCCTTAGATCAGTTTCGTGATGCTCAGAACAAACTTCATCCGACAACGATCTTAGTGATCGAGGATGAAGAAACTCAACGTACTTCATTAAAAAGAATTTTAGAATCAGATGGCTACCAAGTTAAATTAGCAGCTGATGCTCCGCAATTGACGGCGTTATTAGACGAAGACATCGAAGTGCATTTTATTATTATGGATGTGGGTTTACCTTGGGTGAACGGTTTTGAATTAGCGCAAATGCTTAAAGAACACCGCGAACTAAAACATATTCCATTAATTTTCTTATCGGCATCGGCTGAAGAAGAAGATCTGCAAAAAGGCCGCGAAGTTGGCGCCGACGATTATATCAAAAAACCTTTTGATATCGAAAAACTAAAAGTTCGTATCAAAGAAATTCTTAATAGCAAAAATTAATTAGAGATTTAATATCCACAGATAAATGTTCGCAAATGGATTTTAAAAGAACTCCAGTTGAAAGTTTGTTTGCGGGTTTAGATGGATTGCTGGCATCAGCGCCAAGAGCCGCAGGGTATTCACCGAAATTATAATCCCAAGCGCTTGCATTGCCAAAAATTATTCCCACCATGATGCCAGACTGATCAAAAACGGGACTGCCGCTGTAGCCGCCGATGATCAGGGCATCGTGAAAAAAGACACTCGTGTTATTAAATAAATTATTCAGTGTATAGTCTCTCAGAGAATTAAAATTGGCCTCTGATAAATTAAGTGATTCGTAAATTGATTTCGATACTTCAGAGGCATAAGACGAAGATAAAATTTGACCTGCGCTTGAGTAAAATCCTGGGGTATTCGCTAGTTTTTCTCCGACCGGAGCTGCAGGAAATCCGGCGAAATGAATGCTTTCGCCGGGGATTAATTCGCGCGAAAAAGCTTTAAGAACAGGAATATTTTTAACTATGGCTGGATTGATTTGCAGAATAACCCAATCATTAAGCAGGCTATTAGTCCCAAGGTGAGCGGGATTTCCAATCGCTATAATTTTTGCTTCAGCTGTACTAGCCATGCCATCTACATTTGGAAAAATAATATTCAAGGTGCTTAGTGGACAGATTTTGCCAACGACTGTATTCGAAGGCTGCCATGGATTGGTTTCGCCAAGGGCATCAAAGCAAGTAACGATCACGTGAATATTCGTAAGCACAAAACCATGATTTTTCTCAAGAAGAACTCCCGTGCCTATGCCACCAGGAGCGCTTAACCCTTTAAGAAGATTCGATTGAATTTTTGCGATGCTAGCATATTGAGATTGTATTAAATCGGCAGAGAAAGAAACAGCCGCATTTAAAATAACGAATATAAAACACAGAAGGATTTGCATAGACACCTCAACCGCACGTTTACAATAGTAACGGGGTTAGAGTCTATCGTTATCTCTAGGTAACGTTTTTAGCCAGATTTTCGTAGTTTAGCTTGCTGAGTAAGATAGTCATTCAGCAGATTCATTAAGCGTTGCTTCAGCATCTCTGATGGCGTTACAAAGCGCACACGTTGAGTGAGACCATCACCAACAGTTTCAGCGCGCATTTGCACACGGCCATTCTGTGGGTTTAATGAGTTACGGTTAACAACGACAAGATCAAAATGCACACCGTAAAAATCAAAAGGAATATTATCTTCTAACAGAGATCCTGTCAGAGAAATATTTCTAGAATAGCTTTTAAAAGTTTTACCTTTTTGTGAAATTAATAAAATTTCAATTTTTAATTCATGACGTTCAGCACGGTTTTTATAAGCTTCGCTGATCTCTTTAAAATCTAGCGGCTGCGGCGGTTTGTGGTAAGCACTTTCATCAATGGTATCACCGTTGTAATCTTTTTCCATGCTTTCAGGAACGATCGTTTCTTCTGACGAACTCACCATGGTCATGGCTTTACCACCAGCTTGTTTTTGCTGTGGATAATGGGCTGCTTTAGTCACAGTGTCTTCTTGTTGTTGCGGCTGAATTGTTACTTTTTTGCGACTGGCGATTTGCGCATGAATATGTGCTTTCACGTTTTCTTCAGACGCCGGTGTGCCTGCCAAAGCAAAATCTTTTTGATCGCTGTTTAAAAAATCTTTTAACAGCTGCCAGTTTGCCCAACCTTGTGTCCACACGTAAAATCTTGTCCAATCGCGCTCATTCAATTTAAGAATGGCTAATTGCAACTGCTCGGTTTGCAACGGTTGCGATTGAATTTTAGTGATACCATCAAGTAGTACCCAAGTTTTACCCGTAGTCGACATGTGATTATTATCGGTTTACAGGGCCTCATATTTGAGGCTAGGCGTTTGCTGGAGTGAATTCTGGATGATGGTCTAGTAAACTTTTGTCTGAGTTACAGAGATAATATCTGTTATGAAAAGATTAATCCTGATTTTGTTGGTTTTAGGCGGTTTTTCCCAGGCTTTAGCTGAGGAAACTTACGGTCTGCTAATGATCGTCAAAGGCCAAGTGCAAGTTGCTAAAATGAAATCTCAGCCCATGGGTGTAAAAGTAGGAAGCAAAGTTTACCCCCAAGACACCATCATTACGGGCAAAGATTCACGCGCTAAAATTGTCATGAGTGATCGTAATATTATTAACGTGCTACCAGAAACGAAGCTGCGCATTGATCAGTATATTAATGACAGTAAAGAAAAAAATGTGCGGTTAAGTTTATTCGAAGGCAAAGTGCGCACTAACGTCGAACAAAAATATGATACTCATGAAAATAGATTTGAAATTAAAACGCCTTCTGCTGTCGTCGGTGTGCGCGGAACCCAGTTTATGACCAGTTATCGTAAAGCAAATAATATCACTGGTGTAACCACATTTCGTGGTGAAGTTATTTTTCGTGGTTTAGATAATTTATCAAATAAATTAACTGAGGCCGTGTTAGTTAAACGTGGTGAAACTTCAGAAAACATCGATGGCAAACAGCCTGGTTCACCAATAAAAGTTAGCCCGTCAGAATTAAAACGCATCGAAGGTGATACAGCCGTCAAAAAAGACGATAAGGGCACTGATCCACAACAAGTGTTTGTTCCAAAAAATGACTTCAGCCAGATTATCGCGATTCAAGAGCGCAATGATAACTTATTGGGTGATTCTGCAAAAAATATTATTAATAAACCTGCAAATGTTAACATCATCATCGAGCGCTAAATATGAAAAATATTGTTATTCTTTTATCGAGTCTTTTAAGTTTCTCTGTGTATGCGCAAACTCAAGCTCTAGAGGCGCTTCCACCGGCCTTTGCCCAAGCCTATGAATTTTATAAAAAAGAACAATTTGAATCTTCAATAGCGGTTTTACAAAAATTGAAAAGTGATCCAAGCCAAACGCCCGGAATTTATTATTTATTAGGTTTAAATTATTATCGCATTGAAAATTATGATTTAGCCGAAAAGTATTTATCAGAAGTCACTCGCGCGAACAGTGTTAAGGAAATATCTTTAGCCTATTATTATTTAGGTCTGAGCCAGTACTATAAAGGCGATTACGAAAAAGCCGTGAACAGTCTTGAATTATCGATCGATACCTCTAAAGACCCCGAACAAGACAGACGCGCTGAAAGATTAATCGAAAAGTGCATGCAAATTCAAAATCAAATTGAATCTGACAAATTAAAATACACCATGGGCTTTACGGCCGGTTATGGTTATGACAGTAACGCTTTAAATGTGGCCCCTCAGCAGGATGTTCTTGTTGGGCACACTTTGAATGCCAGCGGATTTATGGCTTATAAATTTTATCAAGACCAGAATTCTGTTATTGAACCGATGTTGTACATTGCTGACAGCCGCACTTTAAATCATAAATTAGAATCAACAGCAGAAATTCAGGCTGCTGATGCGACGATGCTTTTAGCGACGATTCCCTATAGAACTAATTTTGACGGCTACCGCAGCAGCTCTTCAGCAAATATTGGTTTATACATGTTACCGTCTGATTCACAAATTCGCGAAATGTCGATTACGCTTTTATATTTCAAACAAACGCTGGGCTCGAAATTAACTACTGATTTAGATTTAGATGGCCAGTTAATAATCGGCCGCGATCAGTCGCAATTAACTTTTACCGATGCTGAAGATAATCAAACGGCAATTAAGTATGACATTTCTGGAACTTTAAAATACTCAATGCGCCGGATGCAAAGTCTGACCGGAGAATTAGGTTTTATTTTAAATGATGCCGATGGAGATAATGCCAGCTATTACAAAGTTTACACAAATTTAAGCTATGAAAAACCGACTTTTAAAAACACGTATTCCATTTTTAAAGTGAGTTATGGTTTAACGAACTATAACTTATCTGAGTTAGCCAGACGTGATAATTTAGGTGCCATTACGTATTCTATTGCAAAAGATCTAAGCGATCGTACCACGATCAATGGATTTTTAGGTCTGTCGCGCAATGATTCAACGATTGAAGATTATACTTATGCTGATTCTTCAATCGGTATCCAGTACGTTTATTTAACGCGCTTTTAAGTTTTACGGCGTTCAAATACGCCATCCCAAGTTTCAGGTACTGGATTTTTCAAGCAGTAGGCAGAACGTTCTAGATACATCTGAGTTAAAAAATCATCGGGCTTTTGTTTTAACAATTCTGAAAAAGCCGTTTCAGCTTCATTAAACTGTTTGGCATAAAACTTCTGTAGAGCCTGATGATAAGAATCAAAAAATGCCATAGCTGGATGAGTTTTACCGTGGGCAATTAATTCGTAAATTTTAACGGCACGGTTTTTACCCTTAACACGCACATTATCGACTTCGCGGGCGATAAATTCATTTTTGACTTCTAAATAAGTACTTTCTGAAATTAAAATTTTAGCCTGATAGGTCTTCGTTAAACTTTCTAAACGTTGACCTAAATTCACTTCATCACCGATGACTGTGTAACTTTGAATCTGATCTGAACCAATATTGCCGGCAACCATAATCCCAGTGTTCAGACCGATACCAATTTTTAGTTCTGGCCAGTTACGTTTTTTTAATTCGATATTTACATCTTTTAATTTTTCAATACAGCTGAGTGCTGCGGTACAAGCTTTTTGCGGGTGATCCGGGTAATTTAGCGGCGCGCCGAATAAGGCCATAATCGCATCGCCCATAAATTTGTCGATCGTGCCATTACTGCCAAAGATAATTTCTGACATGGGGGTAAAATATTTATTTAACATCATTGATAATTCTTGTGGGTCCATTTCTTCAGAAAGCGTTGTAAAACTTCTGATATCTGAAAAGAACACGGTCATTTTTAGTTTTTGCCCTTTAAGTTCCAGATTTTCCTGATTTTTTAAAATCTCTTCAACGATTTCTTTAGAAACGTATTTTGAAAAAGTGTTCTTAATTTCTTTGGATTTTCTGGTTTCGAAAAAATAAATGTAAATCAAAAATACAATGTAAATTGAAATTGTAAATATAACTGTCGGCGCTAAAAGCTCAAAATAGAGGTTTTTATTAAAGTTGTGTAGGGCCACTTTATAGAGACCATAATTAACGACTAATAGGTATAATGAGGCGATGAATAAATTACTATATAGAAATAGCCCGACAATAGAAATCGCCAGAAATAATAAAACAAAAACTGAAATTTTAAATTCGTCTTGTGAAACCTTCATAAAGGTTTGATCAAACAAGTTACCTAATACAGTTAAATGGATTTCTACTCCTGGTAAGGCTTTTTCTACCGGAGTGTTTCGTAAATCGAAGATGCCTGTTGCGGTTGGGCCCATAACAGCGGCTTTATCTTTAAGCCATTGGGCTTTATTCACGGTTGTGGCACGGCCATTTAACTGCACCACCATTTCGGGGTTATCATCATGAAATAAATCGCGGGCTGACACGTAAGGAATTGAATTTCCGCGGCCGTAATAATTAATATTTAAACGACCATTTGAATCAACCGGCAACGACATCACATCTTTTTCATTTTCGATATCACGAATAACTACGCTGTTGATGGTTTTAATATTGTTTTCTACTTTTGGATAAAAGACAGCCTGATAGCCGGTAGCTAATAAATAAGCTTGTAAAGCCAATGACGGGATAAAGCTCAAATTCGTTTTATTACCCGAGCGGTAGATCAACGGGTAATGGCGGATCACGCCATCAAAATCTATATCAGCATTAAATGTGGCTGTGTATTCGGCGGCCGTTTGAAGTTCAGAAATATTGGCTGGCCAGGTGGCGAACTGTGGAACTAATAATTGATTTACATCATCTTTAAACTTTTTGATTTTATCATTTAAAGATGGTAATTTTTCGTACCCGGGAATTCGGTCTAAACTGGCGTTGTAAGATTTTAATAAATCCTGCCCGGCACTTCGTAAATACTCATCGTCATCTTGCAACCAGCGAAAGCAGTAGCTGACTAAATTACGACTTTTTTCAGACGCAAGGCTGTTTTTTTGATAAAAATCTAAATCTTGCAGAGATTTTTTATTAATACGTGCTAAATATGTTTGTTCAAATTGTTGATCTAGATCATCAAATATCGCTTTTAATTCATTACTGAAAAAAACCTGCTCAAATTGTGAATTACTATCATCGAAAGTTAAAGTGGCATTTAAAGTCACGATTTTATCGCCACCGCTACGGCGAAATGATTCGACAAAACAATAATCTTGATAGGGTGGGTTACCATAAGCAATCGGGCCTTCGCCGAAAGTGCCTAAGATAATTTGTGCCGGGTATTTTTTAATAACTTCTTCTAAGCGGCCATCGGCTTTCTTATTTTGCGCTTCTGAAAAGATAATATCATTCGCGATAACTTTGACGCCGTTTTTCATGCTGTTTTCCCAGATCGTCGCGATAATTTCGCGCGACCAAGGCCAGCGTCCTAATTCACGCACAGAGTCTTCGTCAATATCGATTAAAAAAACATTATCGCTTTTTTGGCGTTCTACTTTGTTTTTATAAAAGGTGTCGTAAATTTTATTATTAAATTCGAATAGAAAACTATAAAAAATATTATTTTCAACAACCTCAGGATTATTTTGAATGCTTTTATACTTTAAATTAAGCATTAAAAAGCTTAAAAAAAGTATGCTGGCTAAAATGATTCCGTAGATTTTGATCTTCATTAAATAGCTTTTTTACGGTGTGAGTTGTTCTCGCAAAAGTTTAAGCTTTCTACAAGCTGACTTCTCAATGCATCAGAAGCGAAATTGAATTCTAAGTACTGGCCGTTACCAGTTGTGGCTATTTTTCCGGTAATTTTAATTTTTTCAAAAAATTTATTAATGGCTAGCGAATTAATAATAACGACATCAAGAATAGTGTTGTGGAAATGAGTGGGGATAACCTTATCACACAGCGTACCTTCTGGTGTGGCGTTGACGGCATTTGCCCGAAAAATCATACCCTGTTTATTCATGATAACGATTTCGATTTTGTGAGCTGATGGTTTTTTAAAGCTTACGGCTAATGTTTTATTATTATCAATGCAAGAATTTGTAAAAGTGCGTTCGATTTCGTCTTGTGTGCCGCGATCTACGGGGTGCATTTTTAGTTTGGGGTTAGCTACAGGCTGTGCAGCTTTTTCGGCCCCCATAGAAGTCAGTAAAGCTAAACCGGAAAAAGGGGATGCGCTAGAAGTCATTAACAACTTTAATGGCTTCCAGGCGCTGTCATCGCTACGTGAAAAATAGAAACGGTTGATATCTTTTGGGCGCATTTTTAAAATGGTCATTTGCGCTTCATCAGTAGCTAGATCGGCAGTTTTGGTTTTTGTTTCGGGATCATAAAAACACCATTTAACTTGTTGGTTCATGGTTTTTGCTCCTATTCATAGGTCCAATCTAAATTAATACCAAATTGGTTAGCTGTGTAATTTTTGTGACTGAATTCACCGGCAGAAATATAGCCTTGATGACCGTGACTTCTGCCTAAAATAGCTGTCGCAAAAAGTTCAATGTTTGTTTCTGCATCGTATTTATTGGCATACACCAAAGAAAAACTATAAGTCTGATCACTGCGCTTAGCTGTTGAGTTGGTTAAAGCTTCAGAACCGGCAGGCAAGTCTTCAGCCTGGTAAGCCGTGTTTGAGTATGACAATTGCGTTCGTAAT
Organism: Bdellovibrio sp.; assembly: GCA_036676395.1. Taxonomy (GTDB): domain Bacteria; phylum Bdellovibrionota; class Bdellovibrionia; order Bdellovibrionales; family Bdellovibrionaceae; genus Pseudobdellovibrio. The sequence continues at coordinate 66,392 of JAKFCY010000003.1, read as the reverse complement.
GAATGTTCATCGGTGAAATCAACACTGTGGGCTAGATCAATGCTGGTTATGCCATAGTTTCCGAAGACAGTTCCGCTTTCGGCGATAGGTGCAGAGAAGCCATCAAAATCATACCTGGCGGCTTCATCAAAATTTTGGCTATGCGAGATCGTGCCGTAAAGCAGTTGCGTGTCATAGACTTTAAATAGCGATAGCGAAACAGTGTGAGCATATTTGTACTGAAACTCAATATTTCGGCTGTAACGATAAGTCGCAGTAGCAAATTTATCGTCAGTGACCAGATGAAATAAACCTAAGCGTAAAAAAGCATCGTTAGATGCATCTAAAAATTCAAGTTGCGATTTAGTTAAACCTAAATCCCAGGAAAAAGTATTACGTGAATCAGTTTTTTTAGAATTTCTGAATTTAATAGAATAGGTTTCAGATTCATTGGCGGTTTCTTTGCTAGACCACGCAAAGCTGAAATCAAGATTGATGTATTTTTTTGTCGTGCGGTCTTTTCTGATATAAAAATCTAGCGATGGGTTTATTCGATAAGTTCCGTCGATGATGTAAGACGCAGGTTTATCATCTAAAGTCAGATTTTCAACAACAGATTGTTTGTTGGTGTTCGTGTCGTAAGTGGCGTTTAAATAAATTACTGCACGAAAGGGTCGGTATTTATCATGAACGGCATTTTTTAACACCTGGGCAGCATCTTTAACCCACCCGCGTTCTTCGTCATCTTCTAAGATTAAATCTAAAAAATAGGTCGTTTTATCGTATTCGTCTTTTAAAAAATAATTTTTAGCTTTCCAGTAACGAATTATATTTCTTTGGTAATCAGTTAATTTATTCGGGCTGATATAACTTAAAATTTTCAACGAAGAATCATAATCTTCTTGTTCGTAATAACTTTGCGCCACGTAGATGTAATATTGAAAAGTCGCTTTTTTAGGTTTTTTCAATTCATAATCATCGGTAATGCGCTTAAAGTCGCTGCGTGAAAGATCAAGTTTAGCTTTAGCCTGGTTTAAAATTGAAGATTTATAACCTTTGCGTTCAAGATTATTAAATAATGATTCAGCAAATTCTAATTGGCCGCGGTCTACAGAACAGTCTGCAAGTTTTGCCAGATAGTCGTTTCTTTCGTTTTCTGGAATGATATCCCAATTACTTTTAAGATCGCGCGCAAAGTACTCACAATTTTTATGTAAGTATAGGCCGTTGATATATTTTAAATTAACGGCATATGCCGTTACTGAAAAACAGTGAATGAGAAGTAGTACAAAGATGAAATGCCTCACGATATAAATTTATCATAAGGCGTTGGGCTTGATCATCGTTAAAAAGAGGCTGGACTTACCTAAAGCCGAGTAAGTCGCAGCGATTTATTATTTATTGATGGGAGTAATTGTATTCGGAGGTGTCAGGCCAGTGTCTGTTCCAGACGGAGGTCTGATCATTGAACCGCGTTTTGCAATTTCAGCCAGACGACGAGCTAACTCAGATTTTTTCTGAGCTTCTTCCATAGCTCGTCTTTTTGCCTGTGCGACTTCTGACTGTTTCTGTTTTTTAGCTTGCTCTTCTTCGAGATGTTTTTGTTTTTTGGCCTGTTCTTCTTCAGACTGCTTTTGCTTTTTGACCTGCTCTTCTTCTAAATGTTTTTGTTTTCGAGTCTGATCTTCTTCTAATTGCTTCTGTTTTTTTCCTTGTTCTTCTTCGAGCTGTTTTTGACGGCGCTCTTGGGCTTGCTGTTGCAATTGTTCACGCTTGCCTGAGTTATTTACCGCAGTCGTGATAGTTTCTTTGATTTGTTTAACAGGTTCGCGCGGTGGCATTTCATTAACTACCGGCGGGCGAACGCTAATTTCTTTAATCGGTTCATCGTCTTTAGCGCGTCTGACTTCTTTAAGTTCTTTAAGTCGTTCTTTGAATTCTTTACGACGCTCTTTAATTTGTTCTTTAACGACAGCCGTGTCTTTAACAGGTTCTATCACGGCAATTTCTTTAATCGGTTCACGAATTTCTTTAACTTCGCGAACTAGGCTTTCTTTGATATCTTTTACTGGTTCTTTGATCGCACCAGTAGGTTGTTGTTCTGGGCTTAGTTCTTGTTTCGGGTCGTATTGGTAACCTAAGTCTTTATCTTCTTGCTGGCGAACATCGCGCTCTTCTGGTTTTAAATCGCGTGGCTGTTCAGCTTTTGATTGTTCAACATCAACTTTTACAACCTGATCGGGGCGTACAAATACCGGAGGCGTTTGTCTTTCGCGATCAAGCATTTTAGATACGGCGACTAATCCTTCAATCGTTACGACTCTAGAAACTTTTTTAATTCTGTCGTATTCAGCAGTAAATACTGTTCCGCGAACACCGGCTACCGCTGATGGCGTTTTCACCTGAAACTTATTTTTAGCCCCGTCATATTTTTGATTTACTGTAGATTTGATTTTACCAAAATCGATTTTTAATTCGACTTCTTTTTGATCTTCATTTGGTTTGTAAATGTATTTGGCGATTTCAACCTTTGATCGCGGATAAACGTCGACTAAGTTTGAATCGATCATCGTAATGCGAGCCGTGCCGGCTTCTGATTCGATGATGTCAGATTCTAAAATGGTATCGTCTTTTTTGACTTGGATTTTTTGTCCACCACGTTGAATAAAAACTTGGCCTTTCAAAATCGTAACTTTGCCGGCAATAGTGCCAGCTGCATTCGCGTTAAAGACTAGTAAAAAAACCGTTAAGAATGAAAGTCGTAACTTTCCCAAAAGACGTGCCATAGATCTCCCCGTTAAATATCTACCTACAGGATAGCAGCCAGAAAAATATGAAAACCATGTATTCTTCAACATTCTCAAATTAAGATGCGAGGTGATTTATTGTTCGACAATAAAAGTAAACTATTGAATTAAAATTTATTTAGTAGTGACCAAATGACGTCTAATACGGAGAGTTCGCACCCGGGCTTGGAGTTGACGGCACGGTGGTCGTCGGCGGAGGTCTATTGATAATCGTGCTTTCTGCCAGACGTCGGGCAGCCTCGGCTCTTTGGGCTTCTAATTGCTGGCGTTTTCTCATTTCTTCTTCTAACTGTTTCTGTTTTCTGGCTTGCTCGTGTTCAAGCTGTTTTTGGCGACGTTGTGCTAGCTGCTGCTGTTGTTGTTGACGATCACTTGAATTTTTCACAGTTGAAGGTACAGATTCTTTGATTTGTTTAACAGGCTCTTTAGGCGGCTCTGAATTTGCGCCACGATTTGCAGTTGGGGTTTCGCCTGCAGTGACTGGTGGTTGAGTGGGTGGTTGTCCTTGCGCAGGACCGCCTGCTACCGGTGGCCGTGGTGGTGGATTGTTAGCGCTTGGCGGTGTCGGCGGTGTTGCTTCACTTTTTGGATCGTACTGATAACCTAAATCTTTATCTTCTTTTTTGCGGCTATCGCGCTCTTCGGGCGTTAGATCACGGGGCTGTTCTGAGTTTGTTTGTTCGACATCAACTTTGACCACTTGATCAGGGCGTACAAACACTGGAGCAGATTGTCTGTTATCTTCAAGTAATTTAGCAACGGCAACTAAACCTTCAATCGTTACAATTTTAGCAACTTTTTTAATTTTATCGTATTCAGCCGTAAATACTGTTCCGCGCACTCCGGCTACAGCTGCAGGAGTTTTTATTTGAAACTTACTTTTAGCGCCATCGTATTTTTGAATAACAGTGGATTTAATTTTACCAAAATCGATTTTTAAATCGACTTCTTTTTGATCTTGATTTGGCTTGTAAACATATTTTGAGATCGTAATTTTTGTCTTCGGGTAAATATCGATTAAATTAGAATCAATCATCGTAATGCGCGCAGTTCCCACTTCAGCTTCGATGGTGTCTGATTCTAAAACCGTATCGTCTTTTTTAATTTGGATTTTTTGTCCGCCGCGTTCGAAAAAAACTTTGCCTTTTAGAATTGTGACTTTGCCGGCGATAGCACCACCAGCATTAACATTCATCGCCAATAAAAAAATTAATAAAAACGAAAGCTGAAAATTCCAGGCAAGACGTCCCATAAGTACTCCCTTAAGAAAAGATAGCTACCTATAGGATATCAGAGCAGAAAACGTGAAAACCACGTATAGTTTAATATTCTCAAATTAAGATAAGACAGTGGTCACTATGAGACAGTGACCACGCAAAAAACTATTTAGAATCGACTGATTTTTTGATTTCGTCAGCTTTATCGACAACGGTGTCTGTCGTTTCAGTAACGCGGTTCTTAGCTTTTTTAGCAAGGCATGTAGCCTTGCTATCGCCAGTTAATTTGCCGCAAGCCATTTCTTCGGCACGGTTGGCGCCTTTTTTAACTTCGCGAACTACAGATTTAGCTGTAGCTTCTGCTTTTTCAACCAAAGTCTCTTCAGCTTGGGCGATTGAAATAAAACTAACTAACGTAAGTAATGATAAAAATAATTTCATCTTAAACCTTTAAACAACTTACAAAGTGGCCCGGTGATTTTTCAACTAACTCAGGTCTTGTCATTGTACATTCTGCAGTAGCCATCGGGCAGCGTGGGTTGAAATAACAACCTGGCGGCGGCGCGATTGGCGATGGTACATCCCCTGTTAAGATGATGCGCTCTGGGCGAGGTTTAGGATCTGGTACCGGAATCGCTGACAACAACGCTTTGGTGTAAGGATGTTGCGGGTTTTTATAAAGCTCATCAGCTTCAGCCATCTCGACGATTTGGCCTAAGTACATCACGGCCACTTTGGTTGAAACGTGTTCAACCACTTTTAAGTCATGGGCGATAAAGATATAAGTTAAACCAAGTTTTTGCTGAAGTTCCATTAACAAGTTAATGACTTGCGCCTGGATAGAAACGTCTAAGGCAGAAACTGGTTCATCACAGATGATAATTTCTGGATTTACCGCTAACGCACGGGCAATGCCCACACGTTGACGTTGTCCGCCTGAAAACTCATGCGGGTAACGCGATAAATGTTCAGGGCGAAGACCAACAAGTTTTACTAATTCTTGCACGCGTTCTTGGCGTTCGATTGAGTTCGGGTAAAGATTATGAATAACTAAAGGCTCTTCTAAGATCGCACCGATTGTCATGCGCGGATTTAAAGACGCATACGGATCTTGGAAGATGATTTGCATTTTACGACGTAAATCGCGCATGCGGTTTGAATCAACATGCGTGATGTCTTCACCGTTGAAAATAATTTTTCCAGAAGTTGGTTCGATCAAACGAATCAAACAACGACCAAGTGTAGATTTACCACAGCCTGATTCGCCAACTAGGCCCAGCGTTTCACCTTTGTTTAAGGTAAATGAAATATTTTGTACGGCCTTAACAGCCGCGATTTGACGAGAAAATAATCCGCCATGAATCGGAAAGTGTTTTACAACATTATCAACGGTAAGAAGTGGTTGTGCGGACGGCTGAGTCTGAGACATGATTAGTTATTTCCTTCTGATTGAACTGGATGATAACAAGCGACTTTATGAACGCCACGTAAGTTTTCTAAATTAGGTTCTGCACGACGGCAGTCTTCTTGAGCGAATTTACAACGTTCTTGAAAACGGCAACCAACAGGCAGGCTATACAAACTTGGTACTAAGCCCGGGATTGTATTTAACTGTTTCATGCGCGAGCCAGTTTCAAAGTGCGGAATAGAATCAAGTAAACCTTTAGTGTACGGATGTTTCGGGCGGTAGAAAATATCTTCTACAGTGCCGTACTCAACGATTTTACCAGCGTACATAACAATAACGTCTTGGCACATTTCAGCCACTACGCCTAGATCATGCGTGATTAAAATCATGCCGGCTTGAAATTCTTTTTGAACTTTACGCATTAGATCTAAGATCTGTGCTTGGATAGTAACATCAAGTGCAGTTGTTGGCTCATCCGCAATTAATAATTGCGGCGTACAGCTCATCGCCATAGCGATCATCACACGTTGGCGCATACCGCCTGATAATTGGTGCGGATATTCATGGTAACGTTTGTCAGCTGCAGGAATACCCACAAGCTTTAACATATCGATCGCTTTATTTTTAATTTCTAAATTTGTTAAACCTTTTTGGTGAAGACGAATGCTTTCTTCGATTTGGTCACCGATCGTGTAAACCGGATTTAACGAAGTCATCGGCTCTTGAAAAATCATTGCCATTTGATTACCTAAAATCTCACGCATTTGATCTTCAGTTTTTTTCAATAAGCTTTCGCCTTTGAATTGCACATCACCAGAAACAATTTCACCTGGTTTTTGAATAAGGCGCATAATTGAAAGTGCAGTTTGTGATTTACCACAACCTGATTCGCCCACGATGCCTAGAGTTTGACCCTTTTTCACGCGGAAAGAGATGTCATCTACCGGAAAAATAGCACCATCATCAGTTTTATAACGAGTACGTAAATTTGTAACTTCTAGTAATGTTTCAGACATGTTGTAAGTTATAATGGTTTGCCTAATGATCAGCAATTGAAAATCCAAAATTTTCGACGTAAACAATAAGCATGAGAAATTCAATCCAGCCCTCGTACACCTACATTGAAAATTGTTATCAACTTGAAAACGAACACATGCAGCTTTCACGCAAATTCGCAGATCAATTAGGTTTAGGTGGCATCTCTGTTTCTCATACCGAAGCCCATTTAATGGGGTTTTTGGTCGGCCTAATTAAACCGAAAAAAGTTGTAGAAATAGGCACGCTGACGGGCCTATCTTGTCAGTACTTTCTTCAATCATTACAACAAGATGGCATCATTTACACATTAGAAAAGTCTACTGAACATATTGCACTTGCAAGCCAAGCCTTAAAGCCCTGGATAGACCGCGGCCAATGCGTGATAGTGGCCGGTGATGCTCGTGAAGAACTACCTAAGCTATCAAGCCAGGGGCCCTTCGATGCGATCTTCATCGACGGTAATAAAGCGGCCTATAAAGATTACTGGATGTGGGCCAAAAACAATATCAGGTCAGGTGGAATGATCCTCATCGACAATGTTTTTTTAGCAGGAAGTGTCTGGGGAGACCTGTCAAAACAGAAGTTCAGCGATAAACAAGTTCAGACGGTGAAAGAGATGACTACGGATGTTTTCGCGGATGCGAATTTTACGGCGTCGTTTGTGCCGACTGAAGAAGGTTTACTTCTGGCTGTTAAAAAATGAAGAAGATGCCCTGATTTCGGGCTTCGATAAATTCTGTTGCTTATAAATTAATATTTATTTATACCGTTGGGTTCTGAGGAAGCCCATATGAATTCTATTTTTCGTTCGTTATTGTTAATTGTAGCTTTAGCTTTCAATTCTCAAGCTCAAGCAGTTTCTTGTAAGGACGAGATCGAACGTCACAAAAAGCAATGTCTTGAAATAAGTGGTCCTCCAGATATGAAGAGAGAATTTAAAGTCGTCCGCTATTTTGAGGGGGGATTTGAATCTGAATGTACTATTAGTTGGCAGGGAGCTGTAGATGTAGGAAGAGCCACAGCTTACTGCGATGGTGGCAATCCCAATCCAACGCCGACCCCAACACCAAATCCTACGCCTACACCGCCAAGACCTAAAGATGATCCAACTCCCAGAACATTTACAGTTCCATCGGTCGATAAAACTTCAATCCAATGTGCCTCAATTATTTTTACAGATAACCAAGTGCTTGGGGAAGAAGTGCGAATCGTCGGTACTAATTTTTCATTAGCTTATTTTACGAATAAGGTTTCTGGAAGAATTGGTGATTACACTCTAAGAATTCCGCTGACTTCAGATAAACTTGATGCTGGTGCTACTCAAGTTAAATACGCGATTAAAATAAACGGTGAAGTGGTTGAGAATAAAGCTCTTCCAATTGCTACGAATCTTAGTGCTCAATATGTTTGGAATGGAAAAGTAAATGGAAGTCAAAACATAGGTTCTATGGCAGCTGAGGTTTTTGTTAAGCAATTTCCAACAGGAGTTGCAACATCTTTTCAAGTTCCGATGGGGAGCTTACAAGCGAAGTATTTAGGATTTGGACTTTGGCTTCCGACTATTTACCACTTCTATGATTTAAATCGCAAACAAGTGTTAAGAGGGGATGGTTCAAGTTTAACAGCAAAAGCAGAACTATTGGCTAATAATCAATTGCGAGTTATCGATTCTGATAGATCGCTTATTTATATTTTTGATTCGTTAAGTGGTAAACATCTTCAAACTAAAACTTTTTGGTTAGGTGCTTTAGTATATTCATTTGAACATAGTGCAAATGGATTATTAAATTCAATTTCAGATGCATTCGGCAAAAGAACTCTGTTCAATCGTAATGCAGAAGGGGATTTAGTTTCAATTACCGCGCCTGGTGGCCAAGTCACTCAAATAACTCTGAATAATTTTAAATTTATTTCTGCGATTAAAAATCCTGCGGGTCAAACGTACTCAGTAACTTACCATAATGAATTAGGTTTATTAAAAACATTCAGAAAGCCCCAAGGGCAAGTCAGTTCGTTTTCATATGATAATCTAGGTAATTTAATTTACGATGCTCATTCAGGCGGACATAGTATCAATTTAGAAAAGAATGTTGTGCCTGGCAAGCCAACTCAAATTAATTCTAAATCGCCAATGGGCCGTATCACAAACTATACAACTGACAATCAAACGTACAAAAACGCTGATGGAAAAGACGAGGTCTATTATTATAAGCGTGTTCTGAATCCGGATCAAACCGTGGTACAGTCGTGGGCTGCTGAGAGTGAATTGTCTGAAAGAAAAAACGGAATAGATTATTTTACTTACTATACGCCAGATCTGAGATTTAAGGATTTCGCACGCACTGTCACACGCAACGTAGCTTCTGGAACAACTTTAAATACAAAGGCAAAAACATCAGAAAATTTTGAATTAAATGATCCTGCCAATCCTTTTTCGATCAAGAATTATTCTTCTAAACTAACTGATGCATTTGGAGAGAATACTGTAACAAGTTACAATGGCGAAAAAAGAATATTCACCACGCAAACTGCAGATGGCATTAATTTTAAATCACAAATTGATGAATTTGAAAGAGTTGTAGCTTTTCAATGGGGAAGCTATGTGCCGACAACATTTTCATACAAGCAAGATAAACTAGTTCGTATATCTCAGGGCAATCGTATCATCGAGAATGTTTATGATCCTTTAACAAATTTGTTAACTTCAACAAGTAATGTTCTAGGCCAATCAACTGATTATACTTATACTAAAACTGGAAAATTAGATTCTATTCAATATCCCGATGGCAGAAAAGTTATCTATAATTACGATGAAAATGACAAATTGATTGCTATCACTCCAGCAAACAAGCAAAAACATAACTTTAGTTTCAACGTATTAGAATTGCCAATAAGTTATTCTCCACCCCTGTTGGAAGGTGAAGAATCAACTCCGACAAACTACTCGTACAATGTTGATAAACAACTAACTGCAATCACATTCCCAGATGGCAGCATGAATATTTTTAATTATCACCAAGCCAATGGTACGCTCGAGAGTATTGTAACCCCAGAAGGCACTTACAACTACAGATTTAATTCTAAGTTTGGAATTTATGATGGAATTAAAACTCCAGCTACTTTAGCTTCGTATTTATACCCGTTTGAAGGTGGGTTTATAAATCAGGATGTTTTGGAAAAAGAAGACGCAGTAGTCGGTGCATATATGGCATTTCGTAATTCGTTAGGACGACTTGTTGAAGATGTAGTTGTAAACGGTGTTAAAGGTTCACCTAGAATTATTTTCAAATATAATTATGGGCCTGCAGGAAAAATCAGCCGCATAGGTAACGAAGATATTCTATATGCATCTGACTCAGGACAAATCAGTGAAACTAAAGTCTTCGAAGGTGAAAACACAGCTAGAGACGAATTTTCGTATAATCAATTTGGGGAATTAAATTCTTATATCCTGAAATACCACAACAAGAATGCATTGGTCGATCCAACTTTATATTCATATAAATTAGTTCGTGATGATTTAGGTAGAATAGTTAAAAAAGTCGAATCCATTAATGGTGTCGAGGTAACATATGACTACGCGTACGACTTAGGTGGCAAGCTGGTTGAAGTAAAAACTAATGGAACCATTGCTTCTAGGTATGTTTACGATGCTAACGGAAATCGTGTTGGTGGAAATTTAAGTACTCAATCGATTAAATCGGTGTTTGATTCACAAGACCGACTTTCTGCATACAACACACAGAATTATAAATATAACTTAAAAGGTGATCTTGTTTCGAAGAAAAATTCGATAACTAACCAAGAAACATCTTATGTTTTTAATTCGTTAGGTCAGCTTGCGGCAGTTAAATCAGGTTCGACAGCAATTAGTTATGAGTACGATGGTCTTAGAAGAAGAGCGCAGAATTTTGTAAACGGAGTATTGCAAAGCACGTATATATATCAAGGCCCACTAAGGCTGACTGGTGTATTAGATGCTGAAGGTAACGTATTACAGCGATTTGGTTATGCTTCGAAATCTCATGCACCAGACTTCATGATTATGAAGGGCGCTGTTTATCGTATTGTTACTGATCATCTTGGAAGCGTAAGATTAGTAGTCAGAGTTAGCGACGGCACAATTATGCAAGAAATGTTGCATGATGAATTCGGTAGAATTTTAAAAAATACCAATCCAGGTTTTCAACCTTTTGGTTTCGCCGGTGGATTGTATGATCATAATACGAATTTAGTTCATTTTGGAGCGCGTTGGTATGATCCAGAGATAGGTCGCTGGATTAGTAAAGATCCGATTGGATTTAGAGGAGGAGATGAGAATTTATATGGGTATGTAGGTAGTGATCCAATCAATTATGTGGACCCGAGTGGTAGAACCCAGCAAGATATCAATCAGGCAATTGCTTTCGTGAAAAGATTTATTCCTGAAATTCAGAATACATCTTTTGGAACTTTAAACAGTCCAGGAGATTCTGGTTCGGCTAGTGTTTTTAACAATCAAATTTTACTGGATTCAAAATATCAAGGGATTCTAAATGATGACCAAGTCTTAGATTTGTTAAATACTGTGTATCATGAGGCGCTGCATATTCAAGGTGGATATGGAGGTCTGGCCAAAGTAGTGCTTAGCTCGATCTTCAATAGAAACAGGGCGCATTTCGACATATTCGGAAAATCAGATGCATTTCAGGAAGAGAATGGTGATAATTTCTTGAAGTTTTCAGGGAGACGATGTGAAAAAAAATAGATTTTTCATTTTGGTGGTAGTGGGCGTATTAATGTTAGTGGCTGCTTATTTTTTAGCGTCAAAAAAAGTTAACGACGATGACGCTGAGTTATATCGATTAACTTCTCGAATGAAAGTAATTCAAAAGGCACTTTCTGCATATTTTGATAAATGCGGTAAATATCCGTTGAGTATCGAAGGCTTGGATTTATTGAAAAATGAAAATGAAATTTGCCATTATGTACCAAGCGAAGAAATAAAATCTGTTGATTTTGTTGATTCTACAGGGAAAAAACTTATATATGAGTCTGACGCTTCTACATATCTGTTTAAAGGTTCAGAAGGTGTCGAGCGTACCGAAAAGCACAATCGATAATGTGCGTACGGATACCGTCGACAAGCAGAAAAATATAATCGATGTCTTCCAAAAGAGGCAGGGGAATAGTAGGAGTTGGCATGAAGAATATAACATTAGTGCTTTGTTTATTGTTTGGTAATTCCTATTCGAATGCCTGTTCACTCAATTATGAAAGCTCTTGGTTTTGGAAAAAAAACCAATTGGTTAAAAATAGTGATTGGATCATTGTCGGTAAAGTTAAAGAAACTAGAATTGAAAACGAAAAAAAATATTTTATATTAGAAGCGCGAGAAAAAATCAAAAACTTAGCTAATGTTTCTGAATTTAAGATTGGACCATTTAGCACGAATGCGGCAAAAGACGATAAAGTTGAAAAAGATATAGATTGCTAGTTAATAATCAATTTAGATTCAAACAAAGAATATATTTTTTTTAGTGAAAACTATAATCCTTCTTCAATAATGCCGTTTAGTAAAAAAGAAAGATCAATAATAGTTAAAATCAATAAAAATGAGAAAAAATAAATCTTATAGGTTGTTCAAAAATACCACCAAAGTTGGAGCAACCTCGGCCCGTGGTAACCTCACAGAATGTAAGCATATTAGAGGGAACTTATATGAAAACTACCATCTTTTAAAGTACAATTTTGTTGGCGGTTTAATGAGTGATTATACTTCTAGTTCTGAGTCGACGAATTGCAGAAGTTTTGCCGAAGGATTAGGGAAGTAAATTGGATTTTCTAAAAAGCTCAAATGTAGGATTACTGTTTTTAGTTAGCATTCCGTTTTTGTTATTAATAACAGGAACAGTCGTTGGGTTATATGCAGCTATAGTAATTCGCAAAAAATCGATCAAACTGTTTCTGGTATACTTGTCGTTAGCAGTAATAATATTAATTATTTCAGCAGTTTTAATGAGGGTTACGATTGTGCCCAAAATGTCCGGCTAGATTCTAATTCAAAGTGGTCGGAAAACTCATGTAAGGTCACCCCAGCTGAAGCCGATATCACTTTTATTAATTAGATATGGGAAGTGATACGCGAGGCTTTTTTCCATAGTTTATTAAGAATTTGTAGATTTCGGTTCTCAAATTAAACAGAATAAACTATGCTCAATTAAATTTTATTTACTCAGGAGAATAAATCCCATGATAAAAATCGTAATGATTTTTGCAATGTCTATGTTCGTATCTACAACATCTGCAGCTCAATCAAATGAAGTAGGGAACTTTGATTTTGCTAAAGCACAAAAAATATTTGCTGGCGCTCATGTTCCTAAAACTCAAGAGCTTGTTGGTGCTTGGATGATGATTGGTGGAGCCACAGATAGTCAGACGCCAAGTTGGGAAGTCGGTTATTTTCCAGATGGCATTGTAACAAGTAATGCGGGCAATAAAGGCTACATCTGGAATTTCTTTATGTTCGCGAAAGATATTTTTGGTACCAGCACCCTATTGTTCGAAAGGGTTCGCACTACAGAGGGTAAATACAATAATATCTGGGACTCTACACGCTTAGTGACATATAAATCAGAAGTGACTCGTCTTACTCCTGAAACAGATGAATTTTGTGAACAAACGTTAGTTTTTCGTATTACAAAAGATAATATGTTAATTACAAAAACTCAGATTACTCAGAGCTCTACATGCAAGGGTGGCGATAAGAATTACAGAATATATAAAACAGCTGCTGCTGCCCAAAAAAATCCACCACTAAATGGCAATAGCGCTTACTTTAGTTTTGAGGCTGCAGAAGAAGCTTTTTCAAAAGCGCGTATTCCCCAGTTGAACGCACTTTTGGGCAATTGGATGAGGTTTGCCGGTGCAATGAGTGGTGGAGGTTTGACTTCTGGTTTTGGATATTTTCCTGACGGCATTACAGATAACGGGGGCGCAAAAGGTTCTTTTTTGTATTCACTCAAATCTACTGAAGATATTTTTGGCGACAAAATAAACTTGGCAGAAGAGGCATGGGTGACTAATGGCAAGAATGAAGTTTTCAGTACTAATCAAATTGTGGTTAATCAAAATGGAATTCATGCCGTTAATCAAGGTTCAGACACAACATGCTCTTATATGGTGTCTTTTCGGTTAACTGAGCAGAATTATTTAATTACAAAACGCACTATTACAGATCAGAGTGATGGCTGCAAAAGCCTTGCAGGTCACTATAAGATCTATATGCAGAATACATCGAATTAATGAAGTAAGATGGTAGATCGGGTCGGAATCGAACCGACACGGGAAATAAATTTGGATTTTTTAAAAAACTCTGATCTAGGATTATTCTTTTTAGTGAGCATTCCTTTTTGCTTTTAATTGCTGGAATTATCCTAGGGATTTATGGTTACGCTGCGACTGAATTAACTCCGTCGTCTGACTCTATTGGTACTAGTTTGGGTCTCAGGTCGCATATGATACGCGAAATCGACTAAGCCAAGTTAAACAAAATGGAATCACTTCTGGAAAATACATATATGATGCCAATAATAATCGTATTTCTGGCATTGCAAGTGGTCAGGCAACTCTTGCAGCGTATGATTCTCAAGACCGTCTTGTGACATACAACGCAGACAGTTTTCAATATAATTTAAACGGTGAGCTTGAGTCGAAGAAAAATAACGTTTCTAATCAAGTAACCTCATTCACGTATAATTCATTTGGCCAAATTACATCCGTAAAATTAGGCTCGACATCTTATGAATATGAAATAGATGGTTATGGCCGAAGAATTCAAAATAACGTAAACGGTACCCTGCAAAGTTCTTACATCTATCAGGATCAAATTCGAGTGGCTGGCGTCGTTGGCCCTGATGGTAAAGTGTTACAGCGTTATATCTATGGTGCAAAATTTCATGTTCCAGATTATATGGTTATTAAAGGTGAAATGTATCGAATCATAACTGATTACCTTGGTAGTGTTAGATTAATAGTTCGAGTTAAAGATGGTTCTGTTGCTCAAGAAATGTTGCACGATGAGTTTGGTAAAGTTACAAAAAATACTGCGCCAGGATTTCAACCTTTTGGATTTGCCGGCGGATTGCACGATCCTGATACTGGGCTGACGAGGTTCGGTGCCCGTGACTACGACCCAACCATTGGCCGCTGGTTAACTAAAGATCCTTCGGGATTTAATGGCGGTGACACAAACCTATACGCGTATTGCAACAATAACCCAGTGAGCTGTATTGACCCAACAGGATTATGGGGAATAACAATAGGCATAGGCATCGGCGGCTATTTGGGAGGCGGTGCGGATGCTGCTGGAGGGTTTTATTTTGGCTCGCAAAACGGCCAAGTATTCGCAGGTCTATACGGTTTTGGAGCGACTGGTTTTGGTGGCGGTGCAGGCATTGGTCTCCAAGGAACTTTTTACCCTGATGCAAATTCGATCACTGGATCTTCTTTAAATTACAATGGAAATATAGGCTTTTTGTCAGGTTCGGTAGTCACAAATCCAAATAACGGCGCAATAACAGGATATGGTGGAAGTATTGGTATAGGTTCGCCTCGTGGTGGATCAATAACAATTGGCAATACAGGAGCAATAGGTATCATTGGAAGAGGCGATGGAAGCCCTGTTAAACCTACAACTAACGTGTGTCAGTAATAACTGAGAGGAAACATGCAGATAAATAAATTCACTTTTTACAGACTAGAATCAATTTTACTGCTCCTCATATTTATTGGATCATTCGTCGCAGTGGTTTACACAAAAGAAGTTGCGTGGATTATCTTAGGATGGGCTACGGCCCTTATCTTAAAATTGCATCTTCATCAGATCAAGTGCGCTAAATGTGGAGTGAAGGTTATGCGACGCTCCTCTCCAACGAATTTTCAAAATAAGTGGTTTATGTTTTTTCCTAAAAAGTGTGACTCATGTAAAAATGAGCTTTAGATCGTGCCAAAAATCCCTCGGTTGAAAATCACTGTCACATGTACCGTGCCAGTTGCGTGCCTAATTCTGGCACGCATATTCAAAAAACACCTGTGAATTATTTCAGCATTTGGTACGATTTTAGGGTCAAAATTGGCACGATTTTAAAAACGCAAAAAATCGTTGGCACGCTGTTTTTTCGTGAATTAGTACGGTGAACTTTTTTGCTCTTCACGGCTAACAATATCGCCTTAGAAATCTATCATTTGCTGAATGTTTCTGTGACCGAGCACAACTTGCAACTGCTGCAGTGTTTTACCACGGCGTAAAAAATGATATGCAAATGTATGTCTAAATGTAAAAGAATCCCAATCGCGACCTAAATCTGACCAGCTGATAAGGAACGACTAAATAAGGCCGTTGATGAAGTTGTGAAGCTTTATAATAAGAACCGTGATGGTGACGAACGCGTGGTTCGTAAAAATGACGTTATAATGGAAGCCATTGAAAAAGGCCTTATCTTAACCAAAACAGAGCTTAAGTCTAAATAATGAATCGCGCCCAGATAGAAATCATAAGTTATTGATTTTACTAGGTTTTTAATTTTGATCTTGAAGGCCATTAGTGTTAAAGTAATCCAAAAGGAGGTTCTCTATGTCTCAACAAATTCAAGCAAACGAAAATCTCGAATCTAATATCGTGAGTGAATCTAGTGATCTACTTACACAAGCTCAAAAACTTCAAGCTAAATTTTCTTCCAATACGGAAGCTTTGATGGCCACACAACAAGAACTTGAAACAATTGCATCTAGCATGAACTTAACCATTGAAGCACTTTTAGTAAAAGCCGAAAACAGCGCGACTTATAATGAATTGTTTCTTAGAGCGTTATCGTTACAAAGCCAAGTTAGATTTTATAAAGCTCAAATAAAATGAAGCATGGTTGGAACTCGTGGGAGCACTATCTCTCGATACATGAAAAAACACTTCGTTTTTACAACCCGTACATGACGGTAGTAAAAACTTATACAATATTTAAACATACAACTCGATATTACGAAATCCAATGCCAACAAATCCCTATGCGTACTTACAAGGGAACAGATGTTCGCATAGACATTAAAAAAGATATTCTGGTTGATGAAGTAAATGGACGTTTGCAAGCTAGAACCGTTGCATATTCTTACAATGCGAATTTGCCAAATCCGAACGGTCAAAACTTAATTCGTTACTGTTCACCACACGAAGACCACAATCAGTTTCATCACAAACATATTTTTATGCCGACTCCACAAGTTCTAAAAATCGAAGATGATGAATATCCTCACGTAGGTGAGTTTCTAAATGAAGTACTTGAGACTTTTTAATGTACTTAAGCTCAAGTGAGCGCATGATTTTGTTAGTTAATTTCTTGGTGCGTAAGTTCTTTACGCATTTTGGCTTTAATAGCTTCCATTTGAATTGCTACCTTGTCCGTATTACTACTGTAGGTGGCCTCCGGTAGTATTTCATCGTGTCAAAATTCTCATTGCGTCACGCGATCCATTGACGCGATAAAAAGTGGGTGGCACGGGCCAAAAATTTTTCTGGAGGCTGAAAGATATGAAACCTGGCAAGCGCGTCATTTCAGGGGTCGTCAAACACTGGCCATGGGGGAAATAGTGGATTCAGATTTACGAAAACGATTACGAGGTGTTCTAGAAAAGTATTTTGATTTTTCTAGCGATAAAGTTCTCGGAGAAGAGCTTCGTCGAGAGTGGCGCGAAGCCATCGTTAAGTGCTCATCTAAGGTTAGTTCGCAGGATGAAGAGTTTTTGACCAAGGTGCTCGAAGAAATTGAAGAAATCATTGTTCACATGCCAGGCAAGAGCATGGTTTCAAAAGCGTTAGACTGGCAAAAATGGCAGAGCGAAGACGATTTTCTTGGGTATCTGCTATTGAGAGAGTCGCTACAGTATCCTCTGACTGCTTCAGTTTTTGAGAATCTTAAAAAAGATTTGCAAGGTAGTGGAATTTTTGAAAGGCCCTATCGCGACAATAAGGAGTTCCAGGGAAAAATTCGTTTATTTATTAGGAAGTATGCTTCCAACACTAGCGAATAACTTAAAAAACAATTCGGGTAGTTATAACGCTACTTCTAATAATTGTGGTGGACCTATTCAGAGCGGCTTGTTGCAGCTGGTCAGGGCCCGCACTTGGCTGCCATAGTTATTTTGAAAAATAACCTGGGATAAATTACCGAGCTGTTCAAAAAAATGGTATCGGGCCATTCAAGAGTTTAGGAAATAACTTTTTCTTTCCTGGCAGCGTTGGCAGAAGGCTTCGAGGACTTGGCGGAAGGTAGGATTTTTTATGGGCAATAAATTTATTTTGTACGGTGGAATCTCGGTCTTAGTCGTTATGTGCGGCTTGGCTTTCCCCTTAGCATACTACTACTCCAAGCTTCCCTCAGAGGACTCAATAAAGCCGGGAATTAGCCTGACTCAACTGATGTCGGGCTTTGGAAAAGAGTTTAGCTCCTCAGTGAATGGCGACGAAATGCCAGAAGCGATGCTTTGTTTGAGCTGCTTACCACATGCAAGTTCATCGAAGGCATGCACAGAGAATATGTCGTCATTCATTGCTAAAAATCTTACGAGTGCATCAGGAGGCATGTTGTTTTGGCACATGAGTAATGCCTATTTAGCTAAAGCTATTGCAATGAAATATGAAACATCGGCAATGCGCTCTATCTACTTTGGAATGCTTGCAAACATTTTCGCTGAGAAAAATTTAAGTTCTCTATGCCAAGCCAAATTTGGAAAAAGCTGCGGTCAGCTTGAAGCGTCAGAGCTACAAACGCTTCAGCGAGCATTTTCGTCTGGGCAAATGCCTCCATCTAGTGCGCCTGCCGACGGCGCATTTGCGGCTTGTTTTTCAAAATAAGGGCGGGTACAGAAATTGGGTTCAGGTCAAAACACACTATTAATTTAATCGGAGTCGATAGTGATGATATTTGATTAATGACTAAACTGATTTAAAAAATCTTCGACCGCAGGTTTATATTCACTCGGAAAATCGCGAAGGCCATTTAAATGACCTGCTTCCGGTAGAGAAAGTTTTTTCCAACATTGAAAATTGTTATCAACTTGAAAACGAACACATGCAGCTTTCATGCAACTTCGCCACGGGTAACCTCTGTCAAAACAGAAGTTCAGCGATAAACAAGTTTGTGCCGACTGAAGAAGTAAGGAGCTTAAGTCTAGAAGGTATTTGCAGGACTATCGCTGAACAAAACAGTGAACTATAACTTAATAATTAATTAAGGAGACATGAAATGTCTAAAATCACTTTACCTATAATTTTAGTATTTTTTTATACATTAGGTTGTAGCACCATTCCTGCGAATGAGGCTCATGAAAATCAAACTGCAAAAAAATCTGAACACACTTTGCCTGTTTCTACTAAGCATGCCTCGGCCTCTCATCATGGCCACGATAATAGTGCTGGCGTTACTGCTGAAGTAGCATTGGGTTGGCTTAAAAATGGTAATACTAGATATCTTGAAGGCAGTCTAAGAAAAGACGGTCAGAAAATGTCTGATGTCAAAAGATTGTCTACTGGGCAAAAGCCACACACTATAATTTTATCATGTTCTGATTCGAGAGTTCCTCCAGAGATTTTATTTGATCAAAAACTTGGTGAGGTTTTTGTGATCAGAACTGCAGGACAAGCTCTCGATGGAAATGTTATAGGATCAGTTGAGTATGCTCTGGAACATTTGGGTGCAAAACATATCCTTGTCATGGGCCATACTTCTTGCGGAGCCGTAACAGCAGCAATGAATACTCTAGATGGCTCTTCTGCCGGTAGCCCCAGTCTTGATAAACTAGTAGGGGATATACATCCTCGAATCACTTCGTTTAAAGGCGCTCAACCCACAAAAGGACTCGTAACTGAATCTTGGGCTAATGTTAAAGGTGTCTCACACGATCTAGTTTTAAGATCGAAAATTATTTCTGACTTTGTAAAGTCTCATCATATTAAAATCAATGAGGCTTTATATCATCTTGATTCTGGAAAAGTTGA
The DNA here is from genome assembly GCA_036676395.1 of Bdellovibrio sp. Taxonomy (GTDB): domain Bacteria; phylum Bdellovibrionota; class Bdellovibrionia; order Bdellovibrionales; family Bdellovibrionaceae; genus Pseudobdellovibrio. Next base: position 46,916 of record JAKFCY010000003.1, on the reverse strand, counting down.
ATTTGAAAAAGAATTTAAGAAATAAATTTATTGAAATTAGTATCTAAACTGCCTTAAAAAATCTTCAACTGCAGGTTTATATTCACTCGGAAAATCTCTTAATCCGTTCAGATGACCTGCTTCTGGCAACGATAACTTCTTCCAGTTTAAATTTTTGTGATGATCAAAAACTTTGTCGATATCTTGTGGTGTGATCAAACGATCGCGCCACCCACGAATGCTTAAAAGTGGAAATCCTTCTGGAAAACTATCTAAGTCGTGACGAATATCTGAATTTAATTTCGGACTCCAACCAAACGCTACGGCCGGTGTGCCGATAATCTTTAACGGTAATGATTTAACGCCGATTTGATCTTCTAATAACATGTACGACGATTGAAAAAAATTACCAGCGCCTGGGCCGCTATCACAAACCATAGCGATCACATCATTCTTACCTTCTTTAAGGCGAAGTGTGTGAGCTTCGATCGCACAGCCTGCAACATTCGAAAACGCAAAAAGAATTTTTGTTTTATATTCAGATAATAATTCTAAATGCTGACCGATTTGTTCAGCTAAAGCGTGCTTCATGCCGAACTTTTTCGATTTTTTCGAGTAAGGCACAAACTTGTGATCTTTTAAATCGTCTTTTAAATTAAAGACGTAAGCATCAAAACCAAGTTCATTTACTAAATCAATATGGCGGCGTAAGGCTTTTTTGTGGCCTTTAAAAAAGTGGCAGAAAAAAACCAGATGTTCTGATTTTTTATCTGCCGCTTTAAACAATTCACCTTTGTCAGGAAACATTTATATCCTAGTGCTTTTGATTTTGTGTTTTAGAAGGCCATAACTCTGTCCAGTGAGGACGTTGTTCGCCAGTTGAAGCTGCAGCAAGTGCAGTTTCTTCCATCGTAGTTTTATTTACGATTACTTTTTCTAAAGCTGTTTCTGATAATACTTTACCGCACGCTTCAACAACTGCTTCAGTGTCGATGCTGTGGAAGTGATAGATTTCGACCGGACGGCCACACTTAGAGTGTTTACGTACGGCGCATGATTCTTGTCTTACGCCAACGATTGAACCTAAATTATCAAGTAAACCTGCTTCACCATCGTGAACTGACACGATTGGAATACGACGGCCTGAGGCCATCACTAGATCTGCAGAACCCACGTCACCTTGACGGTTTAAATATAAATCAGACGTGATTCCCAACTCATTACGTAAGTAGTTGTAGTCATTTTCATGAGCTAAAATACCGCATAATAAATCAGGTGAAGTTACAACGATCACGTTGGCGTAAATTCCGCGAGTTAATAAATCTTCTGAGGCTTTGATTGCTTCAGTTGTCATTGAACCCATCGAGAAAATATTGACTACGTTATCACCGGGCTCGTAACCAGCGTAACCACGGTAGTCGATTAAGTAGTAAGCGCCTTTTAAAACTTCTTCGCGCATAACTGCGTGAATTTCAGTTTCAGATTTGGCTGTTACTTCTTCTTCATTTACGCCACCAGCTACTGGAAATTCAGCGCGGGCTAATTTTGATTCTGGATTAGCTTTGAAGCGTAATTGTTTATTTAAATATTTCATTAAATCTTTTTGGTCAGCACCACGAGTCACTAAACGAAGTAATGTACCGTTGCGGCCAGCATTGTCGTTTAATAAGTGTCTTTTAAAGGTTTCACATAAAATCCAATCAAGCTCTAAGCAGAAGAACGGCTCCCAAGTGATTTGCCCAGGAATTTGGAAGTCAGACTTCCAACCATGCTGCGCACCTTCCGGAGATAATGTTACACCTGATGGAGTACCCACGCAGATGAAAGAAGACTTCCAGTAAAGATTGTAGAAGTACTGATCTAAGGCACGTTTAATAAAGAAATCGTAAACCGTCATTAACGGCATTACCGGAACGCCCAAGGTGTCGCGGATACGACCGAACGAACCCACGCATGACATGACGTTACCTTCAGCGATTTCAAAACGTAAGAAACGATCTGATTCTTCTTCGCCCGGAACAAGATCAGGAAGTTTCGTGTCTTTAACGCCGTATTCAGCTTCGACATCTGTCACTGTTGGAGCTCCGAAGATTTTACCATCCATTGCTGGATTTAAATTCGTTGAAGTTCCTACGTCTGGCGCCATGGTCATAAATAATTCGCCCGCTGTCTTCCAGCGTTTTTCGAAATCATTTAATTTTGTCACATCAGCATTTGCGATACGAGTTAATTTGGCAGTTAACTGACCAAGCATCCATTGAGTGTGCGGGTAGCTGGCCATTTTTGTGTTGATGTCTAACTTTTCAGGAAAGCCACCGATTTTTTCAAATTCTTTGGCGAAGAAATTTTTATTTTTATCTTTCAAAGCATTTTGCGCTTTGATTTCAGAATATAATTTTTCACCGCGAGCTTGTAAGAATTTACCTTCAGCAGTTTTAGGGTCAAAGCCTGCAAATAGTGTTTCGCCTTTGATACCTTGTTTAGCTTTTAGTTCGTCCATCTCTTCTTGATTATTTAAAGCTGAGTGGTTGCCAGGTTGAGCGGCCATTTTTAAGCCCCAGCCTTTTAACGTATGAACGATGATGATTGTAGGCTTTCGTTTTGATTCTTTAGATTTCAACATCGCTTCAGCAAGTTGAATCATGTCGTGACCACCGAAATCGCGTAAGCCTTCGTATAATTCTTCGCCAGAGACTCCGTCTAAGAATTTTTTAATTTGCGGATGATCTTTGGCCATTCCGGCTTTTAACGCTTTCACATCTTGAATTAATAAAAACGCTTGTAAATCGTAATCGACTAATTCGTGTTCTAATAATTTTTTGAAAGCATCGCCGCCTGGTTTTTTGAAAAGTGCTAAACGTTTAGAACCGTGACGTACTTGAATCACTTCCCAGCCATTAGCTGCCATCGATTTTTCAATACGATCAGCATCAGTGCCTTCCATGATTTTTTGATTCACGATACGGTGACCGTCTAACGATTGGCGGTTGTAGTCGACCATCCAAGTTAGGTTTCCGATTTCACGTTCAGCGAAATCTGGAACAGCTTCATACATTGAACCTTCACGGAATTCAGAATCTCCTGATAACGCCCAAAAGTGAGCTTCAGGAATATCGTAGTTATGCTCTTTAGCAAAACGGTAAGCTAATGCAAGGTATCCGGCTTGAACTGGTGGAATGCCCACTGTGCCCGAAGGGAAGAAGTTGTGGTGATCAGAATCGTAAGTTGAGTGGTAAGATTGAAAAACAGGTTCGCCGTTTTTAGAATACTTACGTAAACCCATCATCGCGATGTTTTTATCTTCTTCAGATAATTTTGATAAATCAGATTTTAAAAATAGATCTAATAAATAATTGTACGAGTGATCAGTAGGTGATGCATGTGGCTTATTCGCGATGTGGTCATAACCAGATTTTACGATTAAGTGTAATGCGCCCATGATGTGTAATGCAGAAGCCGATGCCGATTGATGGCCGCCGATTTTTGGATCGCCTTTATCTTTTTCGCGAATGTTGGCTTGAAAGATCATTTGCGTCGCCAAGTAATGCGCGCGTTTTGCGATCGAGTCTAACGTGTCTTTATTCAGATCTTTTAGATCCTTTAACGTGATTTCTTTTCCAGACATAAGTGGTCCTTTTTTATAACTTAAAACAGTAGCTAAAAATTCAACGCTATAGAGATAAAACTTATTGTATTTAGAGTAAAGACTTTATTTCATCTGCGGCTGCAGATTTTTTAGATTTGGCTTTGGTTTTTTGGCCGGCTTCTAGGACTCCACCACGAAGTCCCAGCGGATCTTAATGGTGCCGTCATTTTCGACCATCCCTTTAGGGGGATTTGGAAAGGGCGCAGCCTGCCTAAAGGCTTCTATTGCGGCCTCATCGAGATCGCGAACTCCAGATTCACCAATGACCTGTACTTTCACTAACGTGCCGGCGTCGTTAAGAACAATGATCAATTTAGTGACTTTATTGTTCGAATCAGAGGCAATTGTTCTACCTTGTGTCATAAGACGTGATACTTTTTGCTTAACTTCTGGCTGCCAAAATTGATTTAGCTGGTTTTTAATGCGTTGGTAATAACCGTAATATTTGTATTCGCGTGTGTTCAACTGAGTTTTTAAAGTTTGTTCAACTTGCGCTAGTTGATCTGTTGCTGTGGCTTCAACGCCGCGATCGTTTCCGTTTTGTGCAGTTTGTGATTGGTCTTGTTGTTTGCCGTTGATATCTGATTTACCGTTAGCCGCTTTTTTTGCCATGGCATCGTAAGCATTAAATTTTTCACCGAACAAAGTTGGCGAAGATTTTTTAACGGCTTTCACAGATTTTTTTGCTACAGGTTGTGCGTTTTTAAAAGTTTCGCCAAGTTTAGCAATAGTTTCTTTTTCAACTGAATTATTTTTTACACTTAAATATTTTGCATTTTCGTTAACCTGTTCGTTGGCTGATTTTTCGTCAGTTTCAACAATGCGAGTTGGATCTTTTTCGTTTTTGGCCGCGTCGTCGATAATTTCTTCGGGTTCAACAAGCACAACTTCGATAGGTGCATAGTGTTGTTGAATTTTTGGTAAAACAAAAACCACCGCTGCTAATCCCATATGTATGGCAATAGACAGAGTAATAAAAATTTTAAGGCGACTTGTGCGTTTCATATCGACCTTTGTTTGGTAGCTAGTGTTTGTTTTTTGTTACACTAGATAGTTAAGCAAATCTCTTACTAGACTATCGGTTGTATGACGTTTGAAATTGAGGTTTCGGTGATGACCTTTAGTCGTATTTTTTAAGAACTAGACCAGTGTCTAGGTAGGCCATAAGTAATGGTTTAATTTGTGCCCTTTGACTCGGATGGTAATCGCCATGACACTGTATAGGAATGAGATTTCAATGTTGGTGCTTAACAGATAAAGGGCTTAAACGCTCCGGCAATCAGGATTCGTTTCTGATTGACGAACGAATTGGTGTTTTTGTAGTCGCAGATGGCGTGGGTGGTCACATGGGCGGCGAGGTCGCTTCTGCCCTAGCAGTTGAGACTGTTCGCGAAGTTTTGGGACATCCGAAAGCGTTACAATTTTCTCCGCGAGAAGTGTTAATGCAGGCGTACCAAGAAGCTTCACATCGGATTTTCGATCGTGCCGCTCAAGAATCAAAATTAAATGGTATGGGCACAACGATGGTGATGGGTTATTTTCGTGATTCACGATTATACATTGCTAACGTGGGTGATAGCCGTTGTTATTTGTACCGTAAACCTTACGTGTGGCAATTAACCGAAGATCATTCTTTAATTAATGAACAAATTCGTCTTGGATTTTTATCTGAAGAAAAAGCCAAAGCCACCATCGGTAAAAACGTTATTACCCGCAGTGTGGGTTTTGAACGTGATGTGTATCCAGATATTATTGAACGCGAAGTTTCACCTGGTGATATTTTTCTAATGTGCTCAGATGGTTTAACCGGAATGATCACTGATCAGGAGATGTGCCAGATTTTTAATGACAATACTCCGGATAAAACTACTCCGATGTTTATTCAGCAGGCATTAGCTCACGGCGGTGATGACAACGTCACAGTTCTTGTGTTGAATTTCAGCGAAACATAAAAAATGCATGAGCGAACCACGTAAACAGATCACTCTTTATTTTGTGACCAGTAATGAAAGCGAAACTAAAAAGATCAGCTTACCGGTCGCCTATTTTAAAATCTCGTTATTTTTTGTAGGTCTTTTTGTCGTGTTATTAATGGCGGGCTTCATTGATTATTTCGGTTTGTTAGCTCAGTCATTAGAAAATAAAAAATTAAAACTAGAAAACATCGAATTAAAAAACCAGTTTCAGGTGGTTGAAGCCAAACTTGATTCATTGCAATCAGCGATGGACCGGGTCACAAATGTTTCTAACAAATTAAAATTAATTACAGATGTTCAGTTAAAAGACCGTCCAGAAAAATTAAATTTTCCGGCAGCGCAAGTGGTGGGTTCAAGGCTTGATGATCCAAATCCGCGTATGAGTTTAGATGATATGGAGCGCGATGATCCCGTCATTGAAACTGAAACTCCATTAAATCCTATGAAGGGTGAAGTGGCTTCAGAAAAATCTTCAGCAAATTATGCGTCTCTTGTGATTCGTATTGATCAAGCGGTGAAAGATTCTAATTTAAAAGAACAATCTGTGATTGAATTATGGGAGCTGTTATCAGATCGCCAAAGTTTATTGGCAGCAACTCCAAGTATTCAACCAGCACGTGGACCGATCGGCTCACGTTTTGGTTATCGTATTGATCCGATCAACGGTCGTCAAAAAATGCATGCGGGTTTAGATATTACGGCTCCTCCGGGAACACCAGTGCGTGCGCCAGCTGATGGAATCGTAAGTTTTGCCGGCTGGGATGATCAATTCGGTAAGCTTGTTTCGATTGATCACGGTTATGGCGTGCTAACGCGTTTTGCGCATAACTCACAAATCTTTGTGCAAGTGGGACAAAAAGTTTCACGTTACGATGTGATTGCTGCAGTTGGCAGTACAGGTAGATCAACTGGTCCGCACTGTCATTATGAAGTTCGCGTAAACGGTATCGCCGTAAATCCAGCGAACTATATTTTAGATAACGAATAACAAGATCAGCAAATCGTCGTTCAGTGTCTAAAAATAAGACACTCATTTCTAACTTAATCGAATAGGCTTCGGCATAATCTTTGTAAACTCCGGTTCAGGAGCAAATATGAAAAAGCTGATTTTGTACGTTACGTTGAGCGCCTCTACATCTTATGGCATCGGATTAAAAGATGCGATTAAAAGCGCTATTCAAAATAATCCGCGTACAGCAGCTATAGATCTGCGCGTGCAGGCTATGCAAGATCGTAAAAAAGCTCAATACATGGATTTATTTCCCTCGCTGAATATTTCAAGTTCGGTTTATCATTCGACCAGGCAAACCGGTGGTGTTCCGGGAACAAATCGCTCGACTGGGCGTAGTAATAGCGTTGGCATCTCAATGAATCTTTATAATGGCGGCGCCGATGTTGAATCACTGCGTGCTTCTGAAGAGCGCTTAAAGGCTATGGATGCCGAATATAATTCAAGTAATTCACGTATTCCGAATACGCGTGGAAGTTTTGCTAGTTCGGTTTTTGAGGCCTACATTGGACTTGTAGAAAATTATGAGCAAAAAAGTTTTGTTGTTGATCTGGAAAAAAAATTAGAGTTTTTGAAAAAAGCATCGCTGAATGAAGAAGAAGGAAAAACTCTGGATCAAAGAATCAATGATATGCAGACAGCTAACGTTAATGTTGATTTCGGTATTAGCGAGGCGCAAAAAGATTTTACTTACTTTACGACATTGGCCGCTCCACAGGCTTCAAGCCTGGAAAATTTAGAGCAAATGCGCAAAGGATTAACGATTCCGAATAATGCTGAACAAGCTTTTGAATTAGCTTTAAGTAAAAGTCCGGATATTCAAAGTATGGATCATCGTTTGGCCGCAGAAACGCATGAACGTGAAGCTGATAAAAGACGAATGTTTCGTCCGCAAGTTGATTTAAATGCCAGCTACAGTGGTAACAATACGCGTACATCGGGCAGTGATCCCATGCATTCAAAAGGTGCTTACGTGGGCGTTTCAGTAACGTACACCATTGGTGCTGGTTCTATGTATCGTAACCGTGCCGGTAATAAAGATTTGGCGGCGACTCGCAGTGAACGCGATGCCACTTTAGCTGATGTGCAATACAGCTTAAATTCGCGCTATCAAGCCTTAGTTAATCTAGAGCGTTTACATAGCTTGCAACAAAAAAATTTACAGCAAGCCGATGCGCGTATTACAGAAATATTTCGTAAAATTGAAAAAGGCGAAGATGTTGAATTTAAAGATATGATCGCCGCAATCGATACACGTTCTAATTACTGGCAATCAAATTTGCAGCTAAAAAGAAATTTAGTTTCAATGCATTTTAATTTGCAGCGCACTATCGGAACATTATTTGAAAGCGTGACGATTAATAAATAAATTCACTGCCGAAGGTAAATCCGGTCGATTGCATATCGCTGCCATCTTCGGCGTGATAAGCGCTGATCGTTGAACGTAAAGTGTTTGTCAGCCAAGAATACCCCGCAGAAACATATTTTGCATTGGTGTCGAATTCATAAGAGGCACCGGTCATGAATTGCATTTGATTCGAGAAGTTTAATTTGTATCCAAAAGTTTGAAAAAAATTATAAGTATTTTCACTTGCATCAGTTGCATTGAACCGTGAATCAGTTAGAAACTCATGATCAGCCACTAAAAAACTGTGCCCTAAGATGACAGCTTGTGTGTAGATAGGGTTATCGGCAACTGAACCTTCTGTTTGGCCTGACGTAAATAAGTTATTACCTTTATCGTAATAATAATATGATCCAGCCTGTTCAGTTTTATCATAAACGCGTAATCCAGTTGATTCATATTTATAACCAAAACGATAGCTGCTGCCAAATTGGTGAATGCCGCCAAAGCCTGCGAACAAATGTCCGGTTCTTCGCGAGATATCGAAATTAGCGCCGGTTGCAATGTTGCCATCATTGGTGGATTGATTAACATTAAAGCTGCTTTCATTAATGCGCAGACCTAACTGAAATCCGAACGGAAAATTTCGAAACGCAAAAGAATAAGCCAGGTTGTACTGGTCTGTTCTAAGGCTCGTGTTTCTTGAGCCATCGGTGATAGGTGAAGATGTTCTGGCATCAAGTGAGATCTGGTTAACTAGCGAAAATTCGTGAACATAATTTTCAAAGGCATGAATACTCGACAAATAATTCGGCGCAAACTTTGTTGAATTGAATTCTTCAGTATCACTTTTAGATTTAAACGAAGTTAAAGTTGTTCCAGTGACACTGAAATAACTTTTTTGTCGTTCAGCTAATAGTGCTGGATTGTAAAATGAAGGGGCTGACGATTCAGTGATGGCCGCGCCACTGTTACCCATTGCGGATTCTCTTAAACCGACAGAAATTTGCGCCTGAAGGCTCGAAGTAATTAGAAAACAAATAGAAAATAAAATTAATTTTAAAGATTGGTCACGCATACAAACCCATTGTTATTGAGTTTGTATGCTGAATCAAATGTAATATTATAGAAACGGAAGTCGATCGTAATTGGTTACTCTAGTGCTAGGTTTGCTTTCTGAATTTTGGATCGAAGCACACCCTGAAAAGAATGCGAAAAATACCATAGCGGCCATTAAGAAAAACATTGTTTTGTTCATGTTGCCTCCTCCTTGAAGCTTGTACTTCTAAGACGTATCAACCTGACTCTTAGGTTAAAACAATATCACCACCTGGCAACTGGTTTGACAGTGTGTCTCATAATAAGCCTATTAGGTCGAATAGGTCGCTTTGCCACCGTCTAGGAGTGGCCCAGGACTTGAATATATATCTGGTATGGTTGTGAGATTCGTTTTAACCGTATTTACAATGTTTTCAGTTTTTAGCTTGTGCTCTAGCTTGGGCAGTTTGGCCTCGGCAAAAGTGAATGTTGCGAACACGAAAAAATTAGTATTACCGGCAAAGACTGGTGCGGAATCATTATCGGATGTTTTTGCTGGCGAAATTTTGCCAGAACGAATCTCTGCAGATGAAACTTCGCAGTCTTTTTTAACAAAAGTGGCTGATAACAGTTTATCATTATACTGGAAACATTCGCCACTTCGTCATTCAACAGCAGGGAAAGCCGTTGAATCAGCAGAGAAAAAATTAAACGTTGAAGCTTCGTTTAAAGACGAAAATCAAGTTAATCACCGCTTCAATTTTAAAGTTTTAGCTATTCAGGCTTTAGCTAAGATTCAATACACAGGCTGGGTAAATGCCGCACTTAATTACGATTTAAAAGCAGCGCGCGCAGCAGCAGAAGTCTCAGAAGCCTTATCTGATAAAAATGATTTAGTGCTTTCGCACGAAATGTCTAATCACGAACAGAAGTCTGCCGTATCGCTTAAATGGAAATGGTAATTTCATTGTCTCGTCTGAATTTCTAAGATCTAATAACGTATGGAAAAAATTTATTTAGTATCTGGTAAAAGAACAGCGTTTGGTTCATTTGGTGGTGGTTTAAAAGATGTGTCGGCAACTGACTTAACAGTCGCAGCAGGCAAAGCCACATTAGAAGCTGCAGGTATCACTGCAGATAAAATCGATCACACAATTATTGGTAATGTCGTACAAAGCGGAGCCGATGCTGCCTACGTTGCACGTCACGTCGGATTAAAATTAGGAATCCCGGTTGAGCGCGGTGCTTATTTAATTAATCGTTTATGCGGCTCAGGATTTCAATCTATCGCGAATGCGGCAGAAATGATTTTAACTGGCCAAGCCCAATGTATCTTAGCCGGTGGCGTAGAACAAATGTCACAAATCCCGTATGTCGCAAGAAAAGTTAGATTTGATGGTATGCGCATGGGAAATTTCGAACTAGAAGATGCAATGACTTCAGCATTAACTGATCTTTATACAGGTACGCCGATGGCGATCACTGCAGAAAATCTAGGTGAGATGTATGGCATCACCAGACAACAATGTGATGAATACTCAGTTTTTACTCAGCAAAAATATAAAAAAGCTTTAGAGGCTGGTCTTTTCAAAGATGAAATCACGCCTGTAAAAATCACGACTAAAAAAGGTGAAGTGATCATCGATAAAGATGAACACCCAAAACCAGAAGTCACAGTAGAAAAAATCGGAACAATGAAGGCTATGTTTAAAAAAGATGGTTTAGTAACTGCGGCAACTGCTTCAGGAATCGTCGACGGTGCAGCCACTTCATTAATCGCCAGCGAATCATTCGTAAAAGCACACGGTTTAAAACCCATGGCTAGAATTGTTTCTTGGGCCGCAGTAGGTTGCGATCCAAAAATCATGGGCATCGGCCCAGCACCAGCAGCAAGAAAAGCCTTAGAGCGCGCAGGTCTTGGCATAGATCAAATGGATTTAGTCGAAGTGAACGAAGCTTTCGCAGCCCAGTACCTAGCCGTAGAAAAAGAATTAAAATTAAATAAAGAAAAAACCAACGTGCGCGGCGGAGCAATTGCTGTGGGACATCCACTAGGCGCTTCAGGCACACGTATTATGAATCTATTGGCGTATGAATTACAAAAGCGCCAGGCAAAGTACGCGCTCGGTTCAGCATGCATCGGTGGCGGTCAAGGTATCGCCATGATTCTTGAAAGAGTTTAGCGTGCCAGGCCGTCTTTCTGGTTACGGCGCGTCTAAGATATCTTAAAATGGAGATTTTATGCGTAGTTTATTAATTTTATCTTTAGTAATGGTTGTTGGTTCAGCTCATGCTGAATCAGGGCCTGAACCAGACAAAACAATTTGGTTTAAATGCTTCAAAGATAACGAGTGTACTATTGCTGCCGGGGCGTGTGGTCCAGATGCAGTTAATAAAAAGTATAAAACTGAATTTGAAGAGCATGCGAAAAAAATCATGCCCTATGTAGATTGTATGCCGATCGATAAACGTAAGCGCAAAGTCATCTGTTATAAAAAGACCTGTACTCTGAAATAGGTGCCAGGCCGCCTTTCTGGTCACAATGCATTAAATTCGAATTCCGGACTTAAAACTAAAAGTAAATGAGTATGTCGTGTCATCATCTTTGCTTTTGAATGCTGGATGGGTCGAGTTAAAGCAATATTACAATCTGAATTTCCATACAACATAAGTGCGCGCTGTATTAACCGCGAATGGTTTAATATTCCGTTAGAAATCGTTTGGGATATTTTTTGTGAAGAGCTTTCGCGTACACACTATGATCACGGATGGCAACTTCACAGTTTTGTTATGATGAGCAATCATTTTCATTTAATAGCTTCTACCCCAGAAGCTAACATCAGCCAATGCATGCATCAGTTTATGACTCGGACGAGTAAAAGACTGACGAGAGAAGGAAATAGAATAAACGAAACTTTTGCTGGAAGGCATTTTAAATGCATATTGCAAGAGTATAACTATTATCTCTGCGCCTATAAATATAACTACCGCAATCCAGTGGCTGCAGGGCTTTGTAATACTGTCGAAGCTTATCCGTTTAGTTCACTACAGAGTAAATTAAAAATATCTAAAAATAAAATTCCGCTGGTTGAAGATACATTGCTGATCGAGGATCGAGTTGGAATATTAGAGTGGTTAAACAAAGCTCCCAATCCTGAAAAACTAGAAGCAGTTCGATGGGGATTCACAAAACAATTTTTCGAATCGAAAAAAGATACTAATTATAATAAGCCAATTTTCTCAGTTAATGACACGCTGTAACCAGAAAGACGGCCTGGCACCTAATATTTTTTTTCGCTCAGGATTTTTTTTGCGGTGTCGAAGTTTTCTGGAGCTACGTAGACGCGGTCGATTACGCGTGAGCCTTCGTATTTTTGAAAGATCTGAGTCGCGTTGTTGATTGGGGATGGTTTATCCCATTTGTCGTACTGATCAACCACGAAGATGTTGATATCATTGTCTGAAATCGTTTGATGATATTTAGACAGACGAACGTCCGAGCTGGCCCAGATTGAATGAATTTGTGAGTCTGTTAATAGATGGCGAACATTTTCAACGCGGGTTTTATCTTGGTTATGTAATTCGATGGCCACGCGGTAAGGCTTACGTTCAGCAATACGTTTAGCCCATGGGTTTTGAACCGTGTCTAAATGTTCGTAAAGTTTGTAGTCGGTGTATGGAATATAACTTTCAAGTTCAGCAGGAATTTTAAAAGTAGCCTCGTTAGAACCTAAGTACAGGTTCAGCATTTCATCATAGATAATGCTCTTATGATGAAAGTACACCATAAGGTACATATGATGACGAGAAATCAAAAAATCATCAAAGGCATACAGTGCGCGTCTATTAAGGGCCAAGTAAGCATTATGGTCTTTAATATGTAGAGTTAAGTTCTGCACTAACCAATCGCGATCGATCTTACCGTAGTTAATTCCGCAGAAATAAGAATCGCGTTCTAGATAATCCATACGATCAGCGTCTAGTTCGCTTGAAACAATCTGACTTAATAAAGGTCTGAAGTTAATGATCCCGTCAGTAAAAACGTCTGGTGAACATTTTAATTCTTTATCGATCAGACAAGCCACATGGAGCGGATCAATATCAGAATAATATTTTTTAATAATGTCTGCGATATTTGAATCAGTCACAAACTTGATCGTGTAGTCTTCGTGATTGGCCTGGCGATTTTGATCAACGCCTTGCTCTTGGTAGATTTTAATCTTTAGTTTATCAAGCTGGGGCATCACTTGTTCTGTCGTGTGTGATAGCGGGCCGTGACCCACATCATGAAGTAACGCAGCTAATTTGACCATCTGGCGAAAACGAATTTTGTTCGAAGACTTTAACGGATACGCTCTGAAAATACTGTCAAACACTAACCCCGAAACATGGCTCACACCAATAGAATGTAAAAATCTATTATGAGTTGCTCCCGGAAAACTAAATTCAGAAAAACCTAATTGTTTGATTTCGCGCAGACGTTGAAACTCAACTGATTCGATGATCGCTTCTTCGCCGTCTGAGAGATAAATACTACCGTGAATGGGATCGCGTATTTCCATATATGAGTATGAAAATTACTGAAATTTAACAACAGAGTCACGCTAAAACAGGGTTTTTGAACAAAAGAGAGAGCAAGAGAGCCCACAGCCCTTAGACCTGAAATGTGAAAAATATTTAGTCAGGACGTGTTTAATTGCATTACAGGACAGACCAAAGGCCAAAAGTGATCTTTCTTGATACGAACGTCTCAAGTTTTCTCAGGATGATCCGAAAAAGTGTTTAAGAGTAATACGATTCTGAGAATTCAAGGATGGATTCTCAAAATACACCGCTTCGGTATGAAACGAAGTGAGACAGGAGTCTCACAGAGTAGTTACACACCGGAACAGCTTCATGGAGGAAGTTATGGGATTAAGAATTGGTACAAATGTTACGGCGCTAAATGCTCAAAAGGCATTATGGGGTACGAAGAACAAAATGGATACGGCGATGGCCAGATTGTCTTCAGGAAACAGAATCAACAAAGCATCTGACGATGCGGCGGGATTAGCGATTTCTGAAAACATGAAAGCGCAAATGAGAGGTCTTAAACAGGCCAACAGAAATGCGCAAGACGGTATCTCAATGATTCAGACTGCAGAAGGATCATTAAGCGAAGTTAGTAACATGCTCATTAGATTACGTGAATTAGGGGTGCAAGCAGCATCAGATACGATCGGGGACAGAGAGCGCGGATTGGCAAATGTCGAGTATGTGCAGCTACTAGAAGAAATCGATCGTATGACAGGAAGTGCAGAATTTAACGGAACGCCATTACTTAACGGAACGGGCGGATTGTTGGACTTCCAGATTGGTGTAAAGAACTCGGCCGACTTTGACCGAATTTCTTTTGACGCCACACTAACAGATGCGAGTACGGGCGCACTGGGATTGGATTTAACAAGTATTTTGGATAAGACGTCTGCTCAGAGCAGCTTAGCCAATGTAGATAGCGCGATCAACTATGTGAATCAGCTACGGGCAGGTTTCGGGGCGATCCAAAACAGATTGAACTCAACTGTTGAGGGATTGCAAACGAACTTAGAGAACTTGTCAGCATCGAATTCACGCATTAGAGATGCGGACATCGCGGATGAAAGTACTGAATTAGCGAAACAGAATATTCTTCTGCAAGCTGGAACATCAGTACTAGCACAGGCGAATCAACAACCGGGCTTAGCTCTTCAGTTGTTGAACAAAGGATAGATTCAAACGATTTGAATCTGTGACCTGGGGTTGGACTTACTGAAATGAGTCTGACAAAAGGGACAAATCCGTATTGGAATTTGTCCACCAAAGGCCGTCGTGCGAGCGCCGACTTTTGGGGTACAAGCATAGGATTAGTGTATTTAGTTTTTTAAAGTTTTTAAATAAGCAGAACGGATTCTGCTCAAACCTAAGGATAGGGGACATTCACGGATGAATACAATACAAGGAGGATAATATGGGATTGCGAATTGCAACCAACGTAGCCGCGATTAATGCAGGTAAGAATCTGTATAGTTTAGGCATAAAACAAAATACCGCGATGGCACGTCTATCATCGGGGTTCAGAGTAAACCAAGCGTCTGACGATGCAGCTGGTTTAGCTATCTCTGAAAACATTAAAGCTCAAATCAGAGGCCTTAGACAAGCCAACCGAAACGCTAATGACGGTATTTCATTAGTACAAGTTGCCGAAGGCGGCTTGCAAGAAATGGCTAACATGTTAGTTCGCTTGCGCGAGCTGGGTGTACAAGCTGCTTCTGACACGATCAGTGATCGTGAGCGCGGGTTAACGAACATCGAGTTTCAACAGCTTAAAGAAGAGATGCAACGTATCTCTCAGAGCACGAAATTCAATGGCACACCACTGTTGAACGGCCTAGGCGGAGTTTTGGATATCCAAATCGGTACCCAAAATGATCCAGAACTAGATCGCATCAGCTTTAAAAGTGGTGAATCAAATGCAACATTAGAAGCGTTGCGATTGACCGAAGCCGGCGTGGGTAATAAAGAGTCTGCACAATTAAGCTTAGCTTCAGTAGATGACGCGATTAACAGCGTAAATTCTATCAGAGCGAACTTGGGTGCATTCCAAAATCGTTTACAATCAACTTCTCAAAACTTAGCGACAGCTGAGGAGAATTACGCAGCAGCGAACTCTCGTATCCGTGATACAGATGTAGCCGCAGAGTCGACAGAATTAGCGAAGAACAATGTTCTTATGCAAGCTGCGACCTCAGTATTGGGACAAGCCAATACACAAACTCAACTAGCACTTAAGTTGTTAGGGTAGTTGAGTAGATTCTGATCCACGTTTTATCCATAAATCCTTGGGATTGCTGGCCTAGAGATAGGCTCGAGGCCAGCAAATCTTATGATGAAGGGTAAAAGTGTAATTAAATTCTATTGTGACTGAATTTTCGTTACTAGACTTTAGTATGAGTATCTGTTTTTAAGAAATGATTATGCAAAGCTATGCATGATTTTTCACATTTTGTCGTTTAAACTTTCTTAAGTTTTATCAAGCTTAAGGAGTCTCAGATGTTTAAGTCGACGTTATTAGTTTCGTTTTTATTTCTTTCTACCGCAATAGCGGCTACCAACCCTAAGCAGGGTTTACCAATCTATAAATTAAATGTTGATCTGACTTTGAACGGCAAACATGTCGCATCTCAAGGTTTATTAGCCAATGAGGGCGAAAAGTCTGAAGTTCAGCAAAAATATTCAAATGGCACCGGCAGCTTTATGGAAGTCACTCCAGAAGAAATCGACGGCGAACTTGATAAAATTCATTTGAAATTAGTTATCGGAAGATTAGTTAAAGGCGTTCGCGAAATTCTTTCAACGCCAGAGATGATCGTAACTAATGGTAAATCAGGAAGCATTACTGTCGGTGAAGATGATGGTCCTGAAAGTTTCACATTGACGGTTTTAGTAAACCGCCAAGTTGTAAAAAAATAAGCTATTTAAATTCAAGATTCACCACGGTCGTAAGACTTGTGGTGTAAGTTGCGTTTCCTGGTGCATCTGGATGGTCAATCTGGCCAGCAGCACTAAAGCTGACTGTCGTATTAGCAACAACTGCCGTTGTACTTACCCCCACATAAAATACCCGGCGATAATCATCAGTAAATGATGAAGCATAAGTCTGATTACAAATATTATTATTAAAAATGGCAACATTTGCAGGTGCCCCTGAAAGTAATGAAACGACAATCGTACCTTCGGTCACTAAGGCGGCTCCGCGTTCGTTTTCAACTAAGACCTGAAATGGTCCAAAACATCCAGTGGTTGCTGCCGGTAAATTTGGTGGTAATTCTGGCCGCAAAAAAGTCGGATTGCGAGATCCGCCGACAACTTGAAGCGGGTATCTTGCCGGAAAAGTTACTGTCGCTGAAGTGATCGTCGGTGTTAAAGTAAAATATGTCGGCGTAAAAATGTCTTGATCGTAACGAATAGAGAAATCGAAATTTGAATTGATTGTAATTGCATGAGCTGTTCCGCTGGCAATCTGTGTGTTTGTACAAAATTTTTCAGGAAATACGCGACCTTGAATATCAGGATATGAAGGTGTGTAAGCTGTTCCACTGATCACTGTCTTGTCAGCTGTTTTAAATGTGCCAACCAAGTTATAACACATATCTTTGATCACTCTGCGCGGACCAAAAATATCGATCGAGGCAGAACTATTTTCCTGAATTAAAAAAGTTGGTGTAGTGGTTTGGGCATAAGGGGAAGGTGATGTTGTTCCGGGTCTTATGCGAAATTGAAAACCCGAAACCGAAGGTGAAGCCGTAGTATTAAAGTACACTGGTATTGAACGTGTGTTTGCAGGCACTGTAAATTCATTAAAGAATGAGACCGAACAATTTGGTTGAGTGAACATCGCAAATGAGGTGAATGACCCCACAGTTCCGCCACCATCTACATCGGCACGTTCTAGAATCATATTGTAAGGAAACGCTGTTGCGCCTGAACGACCGACGTCATCGGTAAAATTAATATTCACCGAGCTGCAAGAA
Organism: Bdellovibrio sp.; assembly: GCA_036676395.1. Lineage (GTDB taxonomy): Bacteria > Bdellovibrionota > Bdellovibrionia > Bdellovibrionales > Bdellovibrionaceae > Pseudobdellovibrio. Next base: position 29,374 of record JAKFCY010000003.1, on the reverse strand, counting down.
TTAGCTGGAAAGGCATCGTAGGTAAAATAATCTTTAACGACTTCGGCTTTCGTTGGCAGGATGCGCGTTTTATAGGGAGAATCAGGGCCGGTGCAATCACCAATGCGCGAACTTCCTGTGTTAAACGCAGTGCCCGCTGTCGGTAATTTAATTGGCACTGCCACTGTAACACCAGGTTGTAAATCAACTGAAGCCGATTCGCCGACAAGAAATAAATCAGAAGTAAATTCTGTTGAAGCATTCGGACTATTAAAATCAATACAAGCCGAAAGTGGATTTGCTTTTACGCCAAACAGGGTAAATTGACGGCTTGCCCCGGCAGGAATGGATAACGTAATCACGCCGCCACTTGGAATTAAGCCCCGAAATAAACCAGTTCTTTTCGCCGTAGCGACTTGAGAACCAACACTATCAACAACTGAACAGCTTGTGCGATTTAAAAAAGGTTCTGGGCCTGAAACCATCACCGCAAAACAATTCACTTCGTCAATTGTGGCCGGTGCAGAAGCGGCGCGTGTGTAAACGTTTTGTCTGCTGTTGAGCGAAAGATCAGGCATGGTCAACGTTACTGTAGTCATTTCACCGGCTGCTTTTTTTTCGCAAGCCGCAAAGATAGTTAAACTACACAATAAGATGTATATAGATTTCATATTCATATTATGACTTAGAACAAAGTCAGATGACAAACTGACCTTCGGCGGCATTTGACGAACTACGACTAAGGTCTAAGGTTGGCGGGCGTATGTTGCAGTGCTAACATCAGCTTATGAAATCAGATGCAAACCAAGTCTATGTTTTAGGAAGTTCACGAACACCTTTTGCGAAAAGCCAAACGGTTTATGCCGATGTCACCCGTAAAGAATTAATGGTGGCTGCATTAAACGGTTTAATTCGTAAAAATAATCTGCAAAAAAAATTAATCGGTGATGTGGCGTTAGGCTGCCTGATGAATAGTTCTGCTGATTGGAATTTAGCGCGTGAATGTGTTTTAGAAACCGAACTTGATCCAAATACTCCGGCTTACAACACGCAACGGGCGTGCGCTACAAGTCTTGATAACGTTTGGCAAATCGCGATGAAAATTCACACTGGTGCAATTGATATCGGTATCGCCGGCGGTGTTGACACGAACAGTGATTTTCCAATCGAAGTTTCTGATAAATTCAGAAAATTTTTAATGAAAATGAATAACGCAAAAACTTTCGGTGCGCGCATGAGCGCATTGTCAGGAGCCTCTCTTGGTATGTTTAAACCAAGAGCCGCCTCAGTGACTGAACCACGCACGTTGATGTCAATGGGCCAACACTGTGAATTAATGGCGAAAGAATGGAAAATTGCGCGCGAAGAACAAGATGAAGTGGCTTACAACAGTCACATCAATGGTGCAAAAGCTTATGATTCTGGATTTTTTGAAGACTTAGTGATTCCATTTCATAACATCACCCGCGATGCGACTTTGCGGGCTGATACCAGCAAAGAACGTTTAGCTAAATTAAAACCTTCATTTGATCCGCAAAACGGAACTCTGACTGCGGGAAATAGTTCGCCGTTAACAGATGGTGCATCGTGTGTGCTTTTAGGCAGCGAAGCAGCGGCGCAAAAAATGGGATTATTTCCGATGGCTAAAGTGATTGATGTGCAAGTCGCGGCAGTTGATTTTGTTCATGGTGCCGGTTTATTAATGGCGCCAACAAAGGCCGTTTCACAATTGTTAACGCGTAATCAATTAACCTTTAAAGATTTTGATTATTTTGAAATTCACGAAGCGTTTGCGGCGCAAGTTCTTTGTAATTTAAAAGCGTGGGAATCTGCTGCGTATTGTAAAGATGTTTTAGGATTAAAATCACCAATTGGTTCTATTGATAGAGCTAAAATGAATGTGGTTGGAAGCAGTATCGCGATGGGACATCCCTTCGCAGCTACTGGTACACGTGTTACCGGCACACTTGCTAAGTTATTAGCAAGTGGTGGTAAAAAGCGCGGATTAATTTCTATCTGTACTGCAGGTGGAATGGGTGTCGCTGCAATTCTAGAATCAGTGTAGCTGGTTAGTGTAAGACTCCCATATTTTCTTTGGCGTCGACTTTGGGCCATTGATTTGAATCTTTTTCGGCTTTACGCGCTGAAGATTTAAAAGCTTTGGTCAAAATAGATTTATCAAAAATTTCTCGGCTTTGGGCTCCGGTTTTATATTCACCAGACTGTCCTTGTGGTAACAAGCGATTTAATAGCACCATTGTATAGGCTACCAGTTCTGGAAAAAACGAAGCTAAACCTAAGCGCAATTTCGCAGGTAAAAAAGGCATTAATTCAAAACGCCGCTCACGCGCTGCTTGAATAATTTCTTTAGCGGCATCACGGGCCGAAGTTGAAAATCCCGGAATCACATCTGCAGTTTGAAACCACGCAAATTCTTTTTCATGTTCACCTTTAAATACTGCTTGTATCGGTGACCCTGTGCGCATCATTCCCGGATAAACTGTTGTTACTGAAATACCTTCGTCATACAACTCAGTGGCAAGACCTTGTGAAAATCCTGATAGTGCAAATTTCGAAGTATCATAAGGTAACATGTGCGGTGCAGCTACGCGTCCGCCCATCGAACAAATATTTACGATGCGCTTAGCGCTGGTTTTTTGACGTAAAAATGGCAAGGCCACACGAATAGAATTCATCGTGGCATAGAGATGAACATTCATTTGCGCTTCAAAATCTTGTTGCGTCATGCTCTCCCACGGGCCAACAACAATTGCGCCGGCATTGTTAATTAACAAATCAACACCATCGTATAAATCAGCTGCTTCATGAATGGCTTTACTTAACTGCACATTATCGGTGATATCACAGACGACAATATGAACTTCGCCTCTGTTGAATTTATCTAATTCTTTTTTTGCACGTTTTAATTCGTCTTCGTCACGCGCAAGTAAAGTGACATTGCAGTTTTCGTTGACGAGTTCCCGCGCTAAGGCAAGGCCTAACCCGCGTGAACCGCCAGTGATGATAGCCGATTGCCCGCGAAAAGATTGCGGGTTTGTACTTTCGATTAATAAGCGGGTTAATAGATAGCCACTGGCCATCGCAGGCACTAGGGCTAATCGTTTTCTCTTTGCACGCAGTAGGGCTAATGTCCCTAAACCACAAAGCATTAAAAGTTCGTTTTTGACTCTTGTTTGCATAAACACCTCATAAATTTAATTACGAGACGTATTATAGCATTTTTCGAGCCGGACAATAAGTTAGCCGTAGATTTCTTTGATCGTAAGCAACAACTTATCTAAAGCAATGGGTTTACGAATAAATTTAGTCACCTGTTGGCGAGCAGTTTCTTCGATATCAGTTGCAGCAGATAATAAAATAATTGGTGAAGGATTACCTTTGAAAAGATTCATTTTTTTCATCTCGGCTAACATTTCATAACCGTTCATGATCGGCATCATCAGGTCTAACAAAATAAGACGCGGGCGTCCTTCTTTTTGCATCAGCTCGATGGCTTGTTTGCCATTGGCAACAGACTCGACTTCGAAGTTTTCCATTTCAAGAAAAGCTCTTAGATTGTCTTGGATATCAATGTCATCTTCAACAAGAAGAATTTTATTAGTGATGGCGTTCATAGCTTGGTCATTCTGCTGGAATATTTACGATAAAACAAGCCCCTTCGTTCGGGGCACTTTTTACTATAATGGTTCCGCGATGAGCCTGAACAATTTGCTGTGAAATATAGAGTCCTAAGCCTAGTCCGCTAATGTTTTTTGCGGCCACTGCGCGTTCAAAGCGGGCAAAAATTCTTTCTTGGTTTTCTTTGGCGATACCCATGCCTTGATCCTGCACTGAAAGTGAAGCTTCGCCACCGCGTTTGCTTAAGCTGATAGTGATCGGCTTGCCTTCACCGTATTTGATGGCATTCGTCAGTAAATTAATTAATACCTGCTCCATACGAAAACGATCAATGTTTGCCACGACCTGAGTGTCGAGCTTGCGAATAATTTCGTTACCATTTTGCTTAATTAACTCAGCCATCGATTCTAAGGTCTCTTCGATTAATGAATTTAATGAAGTCGGCTGCATATCTAAAGATAGTTTTCCTAAAGAAATTCGTGAAACATCTAACATGTCTTCGATTAAATTAGCTAAACGATCTGCCTGTCGGTCAATTTGATTCACAAACTTTTTCATTCGTTCGGGGCTGTAGGCTTGTGCTTCATTTTTTTCAGCGGCTATTTGAGTCATCTGCGTTTGCAGTTTAATACTTGTTAGCGGCGTTTTTAATTCGTGAGAAGCGATCGAAATAAATTCATTTCTGATGCGTAACGCTTCTTGCGAAGCTTCAAATAAAATTTTTGTCTGTTCATTTTTTTTACGCTCTGTAATGTCTTGAATGGCTACAACTCGCCCAAGTGCACCATCTTTTAAAGTATAAGTTTTAGCGCGAATTTCGATAGGAAAAACAGAGCCATTCTTATGGACTCCCCTAGCTTCATAAGAGGATTCAGTCTGGGTTGCGATATTTATGGCTCCCAGTTGTGCTGACTCAACAGTACACAGGGCAAAAATAGGCTTGCCAACAATTTCGTGCCGATGGTTATAACCGAACATTTTTACCATAGAGTCGTTGGCATCAAGAATAAATTCACCATCATGAAGACACATTCCTTCAAACGTGGCGTCTAATAAACGACGAATTTGCAGTGCGCTTTCGCGAACCTGGCTGATCAGTTTTAGTCTTGAGCGCATGCCAACAAAACCAACAACTAATATTGTTAGAATTCCTGGTAAGAACAATACCGTGCTTAAATTCGGACTAAAATAATTTATGATAATTGAAAGTACGGCCACGTAAAGAACGTAACTGACCATCGAACGCATGGTTTGCATCATGGCAGCGACGGCGACGACCGCCATATAACAACCCCAAACCCAGGTTAAGTCTGCGCGGTTGTTGTAAAATAAATAATAAAAATGAAGAGTCACTGACCAGGCGCCCACTGAAAACCAAAAGTCGATATGTTTACGAACGTGTTCAGAAAAATAGGTAGCGATAAAAATTAGCCAAAGACAAGAGGTTGCCACTAGGCGGCTGTAAATCGGATTAAAAGAATGTGGTAAAAAGTAATCCGTCAGGTACCACCATAAAAGATAAACTACACCACTGATCGCCAAAATTAATCGGTAATAGGTTAGAGGAGTTCCTTCTTCAAGATTGTAAGGCAGTTCGGCCTTTTTTTTCATGGCACTTTCCTTGCTGAATTTAGATTAACATTCACTGATATTGAATTAGGAGAACTTTTTATGAAGCTGTTGATTAATCTAGTCGTTTTTACTATTTGGGGAATAATGACTTCAGGTTGTACAAGCATGGGGCAAAAGACCGCGTGGCAAGCTTCAGGTGTTGTCGATCGATTTATCACCACAGCTGATGGCGCCGTCGATGGTTTTATTTTAGAAGATGGAATGCAGATTCGTTTTCCTGGACAGATGTCAACTTTGATCACGGATTCAGTGGCGGTTGGTGATGAAGTCACTATAAAGGGTGACGAGACTTCGTCAAATTCTATGTGGGCAAAACAAATTGTTACACCTAAAAATGCTAATGAAATTTTAATCACTTCTGAAGCTAAAGGAAAAATGCTCGCACCTAAACGTGAACGCCGCGAAGCTTTTAAAGATCTTAATAATATGACGGTGCATGGTGAAATCGATACTTTGTTGATTGAACCCACTGGTGAAATTTCAGGATTTTTATTAACTGAAGGTTCAGTGGTAAGACTGCCGATGGATATCAGAAGGCCAACTCAGGCCTATGATGTGGGCCAGTATGTTGAGGTCACTGGCTATGGCAGCGAAAATAAATTCGGCAAATCTGTCGAAGCCACGACAGTGCAGCGTCAGCCCAGTGATTACCAAATTGACACTGAATAGCTAATATGAGCAGATAACTAAATGCAGATTCGTCCCTTGCATTTAGATGATTTAACACAAATTAAAGTTTTCACCGATGCCACAATCGGTGAAAATTATTTTAGTTTAGAAGAACTAAACGAGTGTTATCAAAAATCACTATTAAACGGTGTCATGTATTCTTTTGTTTTAGTGGATGCCAATAATAAAATTCAGGGATTGCGCTTAGCGTACCCTCCGGGAAGTTGGAGCAAAGGCAAAGGTGCAAAGCTTCGTCCTGAATTATGGAAAGTTGCGCAAGATAAAGCAGGCTATTTTCAAAGTTTATTTTTATCTGCAGAAGTTCAGGGTTTAGGTTGGGGGCCACAGCTGTCAGAGGCTGCAATCAAGTGTTTAAAAGCCATTGGAACCGAAGCCATCGTTACGCATGCCTGGCAAGAATCGCCAAATAATTCTTCGATTCGTTATTTAACTAAGTTTGGTTTTGAACCCGTGGCTACGCATCCTAACTATTGGATAGATGTGGATTACACTTGTGTACGTGACGGAAAACCCTGCCGCTGTACGGCTGTCGAGATGATTAAATATTTATGACTCGATCTTTTTGGCAAGATTTTAAATTAAACACCGGCACACTAAAATTAAAAAATTATGATTATGTGATCGTGGGCGGGGGCATTGCCGGTTTATCAACAGCTTATTGGTTGTTACAAAAAAATCCAGATTTAAAAATCGGCATCGTCGAAAAAAATCAAATCGGTTACGGCGCCTCCGGCAGAAATGCCGGATTTGTCACTTGTGGTTCAACAGAACATTTTATTAAACTTAAAGATCAGTTTGGTTTAGGCAAGGCTGTCGAAATCTGGAAATTTTCAGAAACTAATCGTAAACTTTTGCAAGAGCACATTATCCAGGATCAAGCTGAGCAACTTGATTTTAAAATTACGGGTTCATGCACCGTGGCTGCGAACAGCGAACGTTGGGCGCATTATCAAGAGACGATAAAAACCATGCGCGCCGAGGGCATTGATGTGTATGCAGTAAATGCTTCAGATATGGATCGCGATTACGGCGTGACAGGTTTTGAAGGCGGAGTAGTTTATGCAGGGGATGGGTATATTCATCCGGTGAAATTACTAGGTGAAATCTTAAAAAAAATTAATGTTTATATTCACGAAAACTCTGAAGTTCAAAGTGTAAGCAAAATCAGCGATAAGTTTGTTATCAAAACAGACAAAGAAGAATTGCAAGCAGCGCAGGTGGTGATCACAGTGAATGCTTATTTGCCTTTGGTTAATCCAAAGTTTTCAACATTGATTGTTCCCGGTCGCGGACAAATACTTTTAACAAAGCCATTACCCCAATTTGTTAAGGGGCCATGTTATTTAACTAAGCATCTTTGTTATTTTCGTCAGCTGCCAACGGGTGAATTATTAATTGGTGGTTTCCGAAACCTAGCTTCAGAAACCGAGAAGACCCACGCCGATCAAACAACAGAAGTTATTCAGACAGCTTTGTTTGATTTTGTTAAGACTCACTTTCGCTTTGGGCCGCAGGCTGAAATCGCAAGGCAATGGGCCGGAATTATGGGCTATTCGCCCGATGGGCAAATGTTAATTGGGGCAGTTTCTGACGAGCCCAATTTGCATTATCTAGCAGGCTGTTCCGGGCATGGCATGGGGTTAAGTTTTAATGCAGCAAAAACGTTGGTGGATGGCATCTATGGTCTTGAAATTCCTGCTTATTTGCATATTAAACGTTTTGAAGTTTAGCCGTAACTTTTAAATAATATTTTATTTGCACAAAAAAACAATACATTCTATGTCTATAGAATTGACAGTGATGTAAGTATTTACTGAAAATAGACTTATATCAAAGATGTGTTTTAAACTGAATTATATTTTAGTATAACGTAAATCATCATAGTAATTATAGGGGCACGAAATAAATGAAAACAGGCGATTTTCAAAACTTAGGTGTTTATTTAAAAGAAAAAAGATTAAGCGCAGGCTTTACGCAGACTGAATTGTCTCAGTCATTGAAAGTGCATGTGCAATTTGTTTCTAACTGGGAGCGCGGTTTATGTGCGCCACCATCACATTGTTTTCACCATTTGATCGACGTGCTTGCATTAAGTCGCGATCAAGTTGTTACCGCAATGGTTTCGGATTCTAAGCGTTCTATTGAAGCTAAGATCTTTAAGAAAAAGAAAAAAACAAAAGCTAGTTAATTCTGTTTTTTTGATTCAGAAGAGGTGTTTATGTCTCAGGTTACGGAATCGATTCTTAGAAATTCAACGAGTCCCGCAGCAAGAGAATTATCAAATACATTCAAAGAGTTTTGTTCGACAGTTTTGCGCATGCATGAACTGGCCGCTAAACTTGGATCTACTTTCAGAGTTTTTTCTAACACGGCTGATATTAAATTATTAAAGTTAGATGATTCAGAGTTCACATCTATTTCAAACCGTCTGAAAATCTATAAAGATGTTTTTCAGATGGCTTCACAGCAAAAAGAACTTTTCAATACCGTACAAGAAAAACAGTTATTATGGTTTGCGCTTCGTTCATTACGTTTAGCGCCGCCGGCTGAATTTTTTAATATTTTAGAAAACGATCATATTGTTGAAGTGTATATGGGAACCCGTCAGGTTTACCGCACATTTAATTATTATTCATTATGCAGTTATTCTTTAGATGAATTAGAAACTACACCATGGGATCAATTGTTTGCCCGTAAAGACGCGACAGTTGTCGAAAAAATCTTTGGCGATGTGGCTGTGGCTTTAGCTGAGCGTCGTATTGTGCATTCAGAAATTCCGCCGCATGCAGTGGTTGAAACAGCATCAGCCTTAAAAAATGAATTTATGTATAAATTAGAATTCGTGGCTCCGCTGACTGATCTAGATCATAATGCCCAGGACTGCTTTGTGGCAGTCCTGTCGGCAAAATTAGTAAATACCCCGGATGAACTTGAGCGCCAAAGACGCCAAGAGGAGTATGAGTTAAAACGTTTTTCAGAAGAAAAATTTCTTACGAATAACGTTAGACCACTTTTCGAATAGGAATCGCGGCCGGCACGTTATCAGTAACATGCTCAGCGATGGATTCAGAAATCACCCGATTATCCCACAGACGATCGCATATCCGGCTCAAAAATGGGTCGGATACATTTTTGTGGTCACCTTTAAAATAAGCAATCATGTCACAGGCAAATCCGCGCTGAATCACATCCGCTTCAATGCACGTAAAACCGCAGTCATAAGCCATTTCATGAACTTTGACGTCTTTTCTGGCCGGGGCCACGATCGCATGCCCTGGTGAATTTTCGAATAAACGCACACCCAGTTGGATCAGCGCACGCCCAAGCGAAAAGCCGATAATACTAGAGCGAAATTTTTCATTCACGGTTAAGTATTCCATCGACATGACGGTGTGAATATTTTTAGCTTTCATCTTGTTCACAAACTCTGGCGAAAAAAACTGAAAATATTTAGTGCTGACATCGGGTTTAGAGTCGATATCAAAAAAACTGTAACAGTGAACCGCAGCCGCTTCACCATTTGCCATCACGGCGCAAATTAAATCGTGGCGAATAAATTCTTCAGCTTTAACTTCGAAATCCCTTCCTTTATAGGTGTCGGTCCAAACTTTTAGCCACGTTTCAAAGGCCTGTTGCATTTGTTCGGGCTGATTTTTTTCTCGCCAGGCTTTGGGTGAAAACACATGATACGTAAAATCAATATTAGATAAACTATTTGTTTTCATCGAAGCACCCAATTAGGCAGATTTCTTGTTGAATGAACGCTTAGATCTAACTTTTTCTTCAACACTTTTTAGAATTTGTATATACATATAGGCACTGACTTTTAAATTTTCGATGATGTGTTCAGTTTCTTTTTGATTAAAAGTATCTAAAACTTCGTTATGTTCATTGATATGGTCTTCATCTTCTTCAACGTGAATACGTAAGAAGGTTAAACTTTTTTCAGGATGATGCGGTTTTAATTTTTGCATTAACACCGGCCCGCATTGAATAGCCAGGCATTCTAACACTAAAAAATATCCATACACCGAGGCGGGATCAACTTGATCGATCCAATAGTATTGTGACTGATAAAAAGCCTGTGTTGCCGGAAGCGGCGAGAACTCTTTAATATCACGGCCTAAATGTTTCAAATCTTTGATAGCGATGATTTCATGATTTTTTTCTTCGGTTGCATGCTGTAAAAACCGGTTATGAAGTGCATTTTTTTCTATCGGAAACTTCACCCCTGCTGTGGCGATGATGCGTGTTGAGTGACAGACAAAGAAGTAAGTCTGAGCCAGCCATTCGGCGTAAAACTCTGGGTCTTTCCAGTCCATTTCAACAATCATTTTTTGAACAGCATTCATTTCGTCTTGAAACATTTTTTTAACAGCGGTCATTCGCACCCCAAATCACGTTAGTTGTTATTGTTGATAGCGCTGCTTTTTAAATAGCGCCGAGATCAAGAATAACAAATATGACTGTGTTAAAAAATATGCAGGATCGAAATGATACAAATAATTTTGTATTTACAAATAAAAAATCTGTTAAAAGGTTAACATTAGTGTTTCTTTTTGAGAGAAGTCTTTAAAACGCTTTCTAAGGCAGATAAGAGCTGGTGTGTATCAATAGGTTTTGTTAAGTGGCCATCGCAGCCAGCTTCACGCGTTTTACCGCGCTCTTCGGCCATAGCATGGGCTGTAAGCGCTAATATTGGCATCTTGTAACCTAATTGGCGAAGTTTGCGAGTGGCTTCATAGCCATCCATGACCGGCATTTCGATATCCATAAGAATAACGTCATATTGTTCTTTGGTGCATTTTTCAATAGCTTCATTACCATTGTCGGCCACCGTTACAATAGCCCCATTTTTTGATAAGAATTTTTCAACGTAATACTGATTATCTAACGAGTCTTCAGCTAATAAAATTTTAAATCCTGCTAAGGGTGCAAAATTCATCTGTTGTAAAGCCTTTGTTACGTCACAAGCGGTGATTCTTGCAACGGTTGGAATTTCTGCTGTCAGAGTAAAAGTAAACGTACAGCCCGCATCTTTTTCATAGCGTTCAATAATTAGATCACCATCCAGCGCCTGAGCCAAATGTTTTGATAAGGCTAAACCTAAACCCGTACCGCCAAATTTTCTGGTGGTGCTGGTTTCAGCCTGGGCATAGGGCTGAAATAGACGAACTTTTTGCTCTTCGGTTAAGCCAATTCCGGTATCGGTGACACGAATTTGAATTTCGGTCTTTGATTGTTTTTTTATGATCGACTTAACTTGCACGATAACGCCACCTTGATCGGTGAATTTTACGGCGTTACTTAATAAATTGGATAAAACCTGTTGGATGCGCACACTGTCAGACAAAATGGCATGCGGCAGTTCATTTTGAATATCTAATAAGATATAAAGATTTTTACTGCGCGCTTTATCTTTAAATTGTTGAACGACGCTATGTAGTAGCGGTTGAATGGGCATTTCAATTTTTTCTAGTTCAAGACAATTAGCTTCTACTTTTGATAGATCTAATAAGTCGTCGATAATTTTAATCAGGGTATTGCCATTGCGGCTAATGGTTTCAATAAATTGAGTTTTTTCAATTTCTGAGATCGGCCCATCTTTAAGTAAATCAGCAAAACCTAAAATGGCGGTTAAGGGTGTTCTGATTTCGTGACTGACATTTGCTAAGAAAACATTTTTGTTTTTATGAGCGCAGTCTGCTGTTTGTTGAATTTGTTTTAAATTTGCAACGATCTCTTTTTGTTCTTCGAGTTCTTGCATTAATTTTAATTTTGTTTCTACGGTCTCGGTAATATTCATTGATGTTCCTGAAAAGCGAAAAGGATAGCCATTGATATCTTTGATGTATTCACCGCGGGCTTCGATCCAAATAATAGAGCCATCAGGGCGTACCACACGGTATTCAGCATGATAGGGAAGCCCTTCTAACATGGCTTTTTCGACTGAAGCCCAAACTAGCGGGCGGTCTTGAGGGTGAATGGCTTGCACGATGGCTGTTGATTGAACCGGGTTTTGTGAGTGATCAAAGCCCCAGTCTTTGGCCATACGAGGGCAAATATAAGTTAAACCAGATACAGGATCTGCATCCCATAAACCAATGTGGGCAGTTAAGAGTGAATTGGCAAAGCGGGCTTCGCTGTGCTGAAGATCAACTTCCATTTTTTTTAAAAACGTCACATCGTTTAAATAAAGGATATTTATTTCGGTAGCACCGGTACGAATGGGTTCGCCCGATGTTAACAGATAAGTGATAAAATCACCCTTAGGTGATTTTACGGTGTATTCTTCGCTGGCGAGCCAATTGCCTTCAGCTAAACGATCTACAGCCAGATCTAACTCATTTAATTTTAGATCGCGGTTATTCAGAAACTTTTCAAAGGCTGGATTTATTTTTGTGATAATTTTATTCTTTAAATCTACCATACACGCTGGCAAGGGCATCTCGTTAAAGATTCCCTCGTGCTCAGCAGTTGTGTGAGTTTTAGCAGTAACCGGTACAAGCTGGGTTACATTAAAAAAACTCTTGTTATATGGTTTTTGAATAATCATCAGTGCTTTACCCCTTAAGTGCAGATGTGCTTCAAATAATAATTTATTTAATGATTTATGCCTTAATTCAAAGAAAGCGTCTAGCGAAAAGTACTAAATAAAAATTCTTTTATAGGGTTTGTGCACTTTGTACACGGGCAATTTTCCCTATTTTTCAGGTCAGTAGCGGTTTTTATAGAGTTCTTAACTTAAATATAACGGGTGTTAAGAAATATTGTGAAGATTTTAACAACGAAAATGGCGTGAAGGTGTTGCGACTTCGCAAATGTTTTTCAAACAAACAAGCACGAATTTTATAAAAACTATTGTATCAAATATTTGAGATCACTGAAATTAAATTCGCTAAATTACACTTCTATCAATTTAAAAAAACAATGTGCGCAAAGACCTTCGGTTAGTTTTTCCTCGAAGACTTGGTGATTTCGCAAAACGCCCGTAACACTAATTGCACATGAAAAACACAAGAGTAACAAAAAACAATTTACGAAACGTGGTATTAACATTAACTCTGACGAGCGTATTACAATCCTGTTTACTTTCGTCCTCTTCTGACAAGCCTTACGCTGCTTCGACAGCGAACGGGGCAAATAGCTGCGAAGCCAGAACTATGGCCGCTGCAATGGATACAGATAATATTCAAAATAACGATGATCTTTTTGAAGATGTCACTCACCTTGCTCTGCGCAGCCAGCCTGAAAACACAAATAACAACGACCAAGATGAAACGCAAACACGACAAGTTCGTATTAACGTCGGTCAATTAAGACAACGTCTATTAAATAGAAGTAGTAATAATTTTCATCTGCCCCTCCTGAATAACAAATCAGTGAACGTCGTATTACAAGATGTTAAGAAATATTCTGAGAACAACATCGTGGCTACGGGTCGAATTGATAACGATGACTTAAGTAATGTAACTTTAGTTATTAACAATAATGTGTTAACGGCCAATATTAGCGAAAATGGAACGCAAGAATCTTACGAGATTCGTTTTGCCGGTGACGGTACACATACAGTTAAAAGTATTCATGATCACAGCGAAGACTGTCTAACTGAAGAAGGCGAAAACGCGCTGAATTTTGCGCAACCACTGGAAACTGAAGCGGCCGCACAAGATGTTACGGCAATGGATGCGGTTCCGACGGTTGATGTCTTGGTCGCCTATGCGCCGAATGCTTTAAAAAACGTGGGTGGCGTGGATGCGATGAAAGCTTTAATTCAAATGGGTATTGCTGATTCAAATAAAGCGTATCAAAACAGTGGTGCGAATTTAGCCATTCGGTTAGTGGGAATTATGGCTTTAACTCAAACTGAAAGCACATTCTCATCTGATCTATCGGCTTTAAAAGGCACAAGTGATGGTAAATGGGATGCGGTTCATGCCGAACGCAAAAGAGTCGGCGCCGATTTAGTTTCAGTGGTGGCTTATTATAATTCATCAACTGCAGGTATTGGTTATGTTGGGTCTTCGTTCAGCACCGGTTTTTCGATCACGAAAACGACAGCGTTTAAACAATTTTCATTTACACATGAGTTGGGTCATAACATGGGCTTAAATCATAGTGATGGTTATGAAAACTCTTCGGGTAAATTCAGAACCGTTATGGCTTACGGAACTTACACCCGGATACCTCGTTTTTCGAACCCAGGCTTTGACTATAATAGTTATGCAACCGGTACAACTTCGAACAACAGTGCAAAGATTCTAAATGCAAGTGCGGCTAAAGTCGCAGCGTTTTCGGTCTCGGTTGGTCAGTCTGAGAATCCGACCAATTCAGACCCGACAGTTCCTAGCGAGCCGTGTACAGATGGCGACACACCGCCAATAGCCAGTGAGTAGTTAAAATTACGCTAAATTCAATACAAAGCCCCTGTCTAAAAGGGGCTTTGTAGTTTTCTACACATCAGCTCTGCCCCTCTTATTTTCTACAGTAAACTTCTCTATAATTATCTTATGTTTAAACCATTGAATCGGTTTGTCGGCCGCGAGTCAGAAACTCGTAGGCTTGAAAGTTTTATTTCAGAAATTGCTTCTGGTGGCAGTGGTGTATTAGTTATTGAAGCTCCATCAGGCGGGGGTAAAACTTTATTCTTACAAAAAAGCCTTGCTGAAATCGCTCAAAGTCAAATCGAAGTGATCACGGGTCAGGGCGTGCAGATGTCGGCAATGACTCCGGGCTACATTTTAACTGGGCTATCAAAATATCTTTTAAATTCAGATCAATGGTCAAAACCTCTGCGTGAACATATTCAATATTATTTCGAAGACATTACGCGCATCTTTCCCGGAATCTCATTGCTGCGTGCTGATGCTGAAACTTCGCAAGACAGCACCGACGGCGGATTAAACTTTTTTGCGTTAAATCGTATTGCCACTTGTCTGGCAAAAATATTTTCAATGATTGCTAATGAAAATCGTCCGGTGCTTTTGATCTTAGATGATTTTCAGTGGGCCGATGAATTATCAAAACAAACTTTAAAGATGTGGTTAGAATCAGAAAAAAATATCTCAAGTCATTTTGGTGTGATCGTGTGTTGCCGTAAAGAAAACAGCGAACAATTGTCATATTTAAAAAAAGAATTATTAAATGACCATATCGAAATTCGCCCGTTCACCACAGCAGAGACCTCTGAGTATTTGCAAAAATTTAATTTAGTCACAAGTCCCCATCAAATTGAAAGCATTATAAGTCTGACTGCGGGTAATCCCTTTGCGATTCATTTTTTAGCCAGTGATATGAGTGCGCAAAATAAGGACCTGGCACAACCCACGGCATCACTGGCAGCAACAATCAGTCGCCATTTTTTTGCATTAAACAAAACGCAACAGCTTTTGTTATTACATTTAGCGGTGTTTGGTAAGTCTGCAGCGATCAGCGATTTGGCGATCATTGCGGGGGTTTCGCTCGAGGAAGCCTTTGCTGAATTAACCAGTAAAGATTTACGTATTTTAGTTGATATCACGGGGCCACATTTACCTGAGATTCGTTTTAACCATGATAAAATTCGTGAAGCCCTAATTGCGCAATTAAGTTCATCGAGTGCACAAAAGTATCATAGTTTAATTGCCAGCTTTTTAGAAAAACAAAGCAAGCCTGATTTATTTAAATTAGCTTATCACTGTGCGCAGGCCAATGATTCTGAAAAAGCCATTAAATACTCGTTACAGGCGGGTGAAGAGGCGTTTGGCAGTGCCAGCTACGATCTGGCTATTCAGAATTTTCAAATCGCGCTATCGTTTGTTATATCAAATAATCAGCGTCGCGCTAATGTACTGGCGCGCTTAGGCGAAGCGTATTTATTAATTGGCAAATATGAACGATCGTCACATGTTTTTAACGAAGCTATTGAATGCTGTGAAATTAAAATACTTCGCTCTGAATACACCGGTAAACTGGGTGAAATTGAATTTAAACAGGGTAATATCGCAACGGCGACAGCCCTGACTGAAAAAGCCTTAAGCATTTTACAGGTGCCAGTGCCAAAAAATAAAGTTGTGACCTGTGTGTTTTTGCTTAAAGAGATTTTGATTCAAACCTGGCACACCTTGTTTTTAAAAGCCGGTGTACGCCCGGCGATTACCGGAAAAGATGCTTTAACGGCAAGGTTGCTCAGTCGTTTGGCTTATTGTTATTGGTTCGGTAAAGGCGCTATCTATTGCGGCTGGGCTCACATTAAAGAATTAAACGCGGTCGAACATTTTTCTGATTCATTAGAAAAAGCCCAGGCTTATTCAGAACACGCGCCGGTCATGACGATGATTCCATGGTTTGAGCGCGGAATTAATTATGCTTACCAATCGATGAAAATTCGTGAAAGTTTAAACAGTCGTTGGGGCGTGGGCCAATCTAAAGGATTTTTAGGAACCAGCTTATACGGATCTTCGCGTTATCAGGAAGCTGAACAAGTTTGTTCAGAAGCCTATGACACCTTAGTTAAAGAAGGTGATATGTGGGAGGCCAACACGGCTGGCTGGCATGTGGCTATTTCGTTGTACCGCCAAGGGCGTTTAAAAGAAGCTATCACACAAAGCCAAAAAATATTTAACAGCGGAAAAAGTTTAAACGACAATCAAAGCGCTGCGATTTGTCTTGGAATCATTGGTAAAGCATCTAACGGGCAATCAGTTGATATTCATGAGATCGAAAAGATCGAACGTTTGCAGCTAACTGATGCGCACGCCCTAGCCGAACTATCCATCGCAAAGGCCACCTACTTAGCAAATCATAAAAAGTTTGATGATGCACTTCTGGCGATTGAAAATGCCAAAAATATCGTAAGCAGCCAGGGTCTTCGCCAAGAGTATGTGACTCCGTTATGGCCATGGTCTGCGACGATCTTGCGTTTAAAAATTCAACAGACATTTTTAACTCCGTTAGAAACCGTAAAAAACTTTAAATTATTAAAAAAGCACACCCGCCAAAGTTTATTTAAAGCCCGCTTTTATAAAAATAATTTACCGCATGCGCTGCGCGAAGAAGCTTATCGCCTGTATTATCTTGGCCAAAGAAAAAAAGCGATGACGATATTACAAAAAAGTCTGGACTTCGCCGTGCAACAGAAAGCGCAATGGGAAGTTATTAATTCTTACGAGTTATGGAAAGTCTGGGGTAAGGATTTACCGGATCATGTTCAACGTAAGATGGCTTTTGAAATTGATAAAATTACCGATGCTGATAATTTTGTTTTGCCTGATGTGAACCGCAGCCATAACGAAAAGTCAGTGGGCTATTTTTTAAATGAAATTTCAAACATTAAAACTCCTCGTGATGGTTTAGAAAAACTTTATCATTTTACATCGCATTTATCTTCATTGCGCCGAAGTGTCGGCGTGGTTGAGTATTTTTCAAATAATACTTCGCATGATTTTTTGCCGGTGCTGGAAACTTCAGGGCAAAGTTATAAATCATTAACGACTTGTTTTGAGGAGAGTCTGAATTTGCGTGAAGCGGTTTGGGCCAAACAGCGCGAGCAAGAAACAATTGTGATTTTACCGGTGCGCCGCCAGGCCAATACTTATGGCTTTATTTATATAATTTGCTCTGATGAGTTATCGTATGCCGAATTTATCGAAGAAGCCGGCCAGATTGAAACACTGGTTAGATTAGTGACTTCGGCGATCGAGCAGCGCCAACAGCACACGCAGATTCAATTATTAAATCAGGATTTGGCTTTGCGTATTAAAAATGCGATTAATCTGACTGAACAAAAGAATATGGAATTAATCGAAGCCGAACGTCAGGCAAGTCTGGCTTCAAAAGCCAAATCAGAATTTTTAGCCAATATGTCGCATGAAATTAGAACGCCATTAAACGGTGTGATGGGCACAATTTCATTACTTAAAAGCACGCCACTGACAAAAGATCAGACCACCTTCTTAGAAGCTTTAGAAAGTTCGTCTGAAAATCTACTTCGCATCGTGAACGATATTTTAGATTTAACAAAAATCGAAGCGGGTCGCCAGACTTTACAAAATGAAACCATGTTGGTTTCAGATCTTGTTCTGCAATGCTGTGATTTATACCGCGTGGCTGCTGATAAAAAGAATATTTTGCTTCAGCACGATATTACAAAATTAGACAACATTAAAGTAAATGGCGATGCTTTACGTATTCGCCAAATTTTAGCTAATTTAATTACTAATGCGATTAAATTCACCGATCAAGGCTCGGTGCTTGTGCGTGTGGCGAATCAAATTAACGCCGAACATATTAAGTATCGCCTAGAAATTGTTGATACTGGTTGTGGAATTGCTGAAGATGATTTTCAAAAGCTTTTTCAAAATTTTTCTCAATTAGATGGCTCGTCTAAGAAAAAAGCGGCAGGTACCGGTTTAGGGTTATCAATTTGTTCTAAGCTTGTCGAGCTCATGGGCGGCGAAATTGGACTGCATAGTGAAAAAGATAAAGGTTCAACGTTTTGGTTTGAAGTCACCTTAAAACGTGACATCGAGCAAACTGCAAAATCCACGACGGTCAATGAAGAGCTTACTTTGCAATGGGGCAGACCACTAAAAGTTCTTGTGGCTGAAGATAATCAGGTGAATCAAATGATTATTCGAAAAATGTTAGAAGGATTAAACTGCGAAGTGACGATCACTGAAAATGGCGAAAAATTTATTGAAAAGATTCAGCAAGAAAAATTCGACTTAGCTTTTTTAGATTGCCAGATGCCTGTGGTTGATGGTTTTGATGCCTGTCGCAAATTGCGTTCAGAGAATATTAAAACTCCGCCGATTATTGCTTTAACAGCCTATGCTCTTGAATCAGATCGCCAGCGCTGTCTTGATGCCGGCATGGATGATTACCTGGCTAAACCTGTAAAGGTTGAAGTCATTAAATCGATGATGGAAAAATGGTATCTGAAAAATCTATGATGATTTAAGATGCGCTTTTTGATGAAGCTCAGAAATCATCGAAGTTAGCTTTTCTTCGCCGCAATATAACATGTGATGAAACTCAACACCGATGGCAAATTGCTCGGGCCCATGTTTGCGCACATTTCTAATCACAGCTTGTAGTTGCAAAGAACCTTCGTTGCCATTGATTAAAGTTGCATCGATAAGATCACCAGCCCGAAAAGCCGTCTGTGCAGAATTCATGATCAATGAGCAGCCTAATGAATTTAAATCTGTAACTTCGCAATTAATAAGGCAGCCTTGCTCGTTGTGTGAACCAATTAATAATTTAATCTGTGAATTGTGTGGCACTTTATAACGAACAGTTTTGCGTAGCTGTAAATGAAATACACGTTTTAGAGTTAACACGACTTGGCCGTCTTCCATTTTAGGAACGGCTTCGATTAAATACTTTTCGTTATCAACGGTGAAATGGGCAGTGTAAGTCTCTGAATAAGAAAAATCTAGATCAAGTTTCACGGCACCTTTACAGTAAAACTTTTCATTTGCTGAATGAGTCACCTTTAAGGGTAAGTGACGATCGAACTTATCTTTAAGCAAAATAAGAGCATCTGAATTTAAAAGTTTCAGGAAAACTTTTTGCTTAAAGGCACCATCGGTAATCTGTTTTAGTACTGTAATGTCTGACATAGTGCTTATCTATCGGAATTTTTTTAGGTATTTTGAATGGTCTTTAGTCGAGCATCTGTGCAGCTAAATCTAAATAAAATCTTGCGAACAAACAAACTTTTTTTACAATTATAAACAATGCTGAAATCGAATTTATTTGCAGTTCACAAAAACTAGACTAGACCAGAATCTTATACTGGTGGCGATTTTTAAGGCGTTCAGTTGAAACTGCTTTTCTATGAAGAAAAGCACAAAACAACAATATTTAATCGTAAAAACATTAACAATTTACATCGCAGCTTTTTTATTATCTGGCTGTCTAATCCCAGACCTATCGTCTGTAACTAGTTCTTCGTCTTCAACCGACGACAACAACTCAACCTCAGTATCTGGTACTCCAACAGTATCACAACCAACGGTGGTAACACCGGCCCCAACTCCAACGCCCACTCCCTTACCAACTCCAACACCGACCCCGGCTCCGAGCTCGGGATATACGGCTTCTATTAAAGATATCGCTGCGAAATCAAGTTGTGCGCAAACTTCCTGGACAGACCGCGGTCGCGCGCCTGCAGCTTACATTAAAGGAATGGCTTTAAGTTATGCCCGCAGTTTGTGTCGTATTCGCGCTAACCCTGTGAAACCAGCAGCTATGATTTTAGCGGCGCCAAGTTCAGGAGATGCGGCTAAAGATGTGCTAGCGCATTACTCGAATATTCTAGCAAATTCGGGCCTTCGTATTAGTTCAACGGGTGATGAGCCACTGCATGCAACTTATGTGATCGGCATGGGTTTAGGTATGCGTGAAAGTTCAGGCAAGTATTGCGAAGGTTATGACACTTCGGCTGGAACCGATCGCACTTCTGCAGAAGCAGAGGCTGGATTATTTCAAGCGAGTTACAATTCAATGAATGCATCGACTGAACTAAAAAAACTTTATGACGAATATAAAGCTGACGAAAGCCGTTGTATGTTGCCCACCTTCAAAGAAGGCGTAACTTGTACGGCGCGATCTATTTTAGGAACTGGTGCCGGAGCCGATTACCAAGCTTTTGTTAAACGTTGCCCAGCCTTTGCAGCTGAATACACAATGACTTTAATTCGTCTTCTGCGAGCGCATTTCGGGCCATTAAACCGCCAGACGGCGCAAGTGGTGGGGTCGTGCGATACAATGCTTTCGCAAGTACAGAACTTAGTAGAAGGTAACGTCGAAGCAGCCTGTACTGAATTATTTTAGGTTTTTAGCGCCAACGGTCATTTCGATCGTTGGCCTATATTTAAAAATTTCTCGTTAATTTTTTAATGTCTTTAATGATTGCTTGAGTAGTTTGTTTTTCGCGCTCAATTTCTTGTGGAATCAGCTCTAAGCTTTTTGTGTAAACAGTGCGGATAATATCGTTAGTTTCTGGATCGTTTAAAGCCGTTTTCATGTATTCTGCATCGCGATCAAGTTTAGCAATTTTAGTTTTTGCATCGTCTTCCATGTAAGCTACTGCGAATTCAGAATCAGCTTTGCTAATCTTTTTCTTCATGCTTGTGCAAGATAGGATTTGAATCATCTTAAGGCTGAACGTGCCGTTTAATAAGAATTGGCGGCTGTCATTGCTAAGGCCGTCAGTTTGGTTAATGCGTTGTTGCTCTGTCAGGATATCAGCAGACACGCAATTCTCTTTAGCAAATGCTGTTAAAGAAATCGACACTAGGCTTAAAATGGTTAACATGTTTTTCATGGGTAATCCTTTGTTTAGTTTATATATGTCGCAAGGTGAGATACTACAAGATCTGGACCACGGTCTAGTGCAGTCCAGTCGGGCTTTGGCCGAATAGAAGAGTGATGAAAAAGATCTTTTCTATATTAATACTGGGTAGTTTGGTTTGGGGCTGTGCCTCGGCGCCGGTTATTCCTGAGAAGACGATTTATTCAGATCTTTTTCCACAGAGTTCTACACGTACTGGGTATTACAAAGATGTAGGTCTTGGATTTTTAAACGATAATAACTATGACAAAGCTGTCGAGTATTTTAAATTATCATTACTGCATGATCCAAATAATCATGAGTCACGCTATTGGTTAAGCGTTTCGTTTTTTAAGAAAAATCAGAACAACTTAGCTTTGATCGAACTCGAAAAATTAGACGCCGTAAATTTAGAATACCCGCGTCTTAAATTAGTTTCAGATATTTATGAATCGGCAGATTCATTTGAAAAAGTCATCGTTGTGAATCAAAGACTTTATGAATTAAAGAAAGAGAATTTTCCGTTATGGAAAATCTATCAGATGAATTTAAACATGA
This sequence comes from Bdellovibrio sp., assembly GCA_036676395.1. GTDB lineage: Bacteria > Bdellovibrionota > Bdellovibrionia > Bdellovibrionales > Bdellovibrionaceae > Pseudobdellovibrio. The sequence goes on along the minus strand of JAKFCY010000003.1, from coordinate 7,557 downwards.
AGCGCCTTGACCAAGCGATGTTAAACTTAGAAACCCTAGAAAAAAATGGCGAAGAAGCTTTTCGTGTTCATTTGGGCCGCTATGAAGTTTTGCAAAGATCAAATCAGTTTGAATTAGCTTTAATCGAATTGCAACAGGCAGAACAAGCAAAACCTTTTGATTTAATGACGATGAAAAAAATGACGTCAATTCAGTACGATTTGCGTAAGTGGCAAGATTTGTATGCCTTAGGTATAAAATTTTCTAAGTATCACCCGTATGATTTAGATGTGTCTGAGCGTCTATCGCAAGCCTGTATTCGTATTGGGGCCTATAATGATGCGATTGCTGAATTAAAAAAGCAAAAAGAAATTTTCCCCGATTCGATCGGTATCGAATTTAAAATCGCCCACGTGCTTTTTTTAAAACGTGATTTTTCGAACGCCGAAGAAATGTATAAAGAACTTTACGAGATCACAAAATCTGATCAGTCAGTATTTTATATTTCGCAAATTCACTTAGCGCAAAATGATATCGGCGAAGCTTCAAGTACGTTAGAAAATTTAGCATCATGGTCTGAATATTATCCTACAGCCCAGGTGCAACTGGCGCGCTTAGAATGGAAAAACAATCAAAGCGACTTGGCTTTAAACCGTTTACGCCGTGCCCATCAGTTGCGACCAGATTCATTAGAGCTATATCAAGAGTATGGCCAGTACATGATCTGGAGCAAAAGATACGTAGAATCAATTGCTTTAATTGAGCAGGGAATCAGATCTTACCCGCAAGATGACAAATTAAGAATATTAGCTGCGTATATTCATTTTAAAATGAATAATATGAAAAGTTTTAAGCGCCAAATTGAATTGGCGCAAAAGATTAATCCTGAAAATTCAGAAATTTATTCGGTGTTAGCTGAATTATGGTATGAAAAGAAAAAGCCATACTCTGAACTTGAATACTTGGCCCAAAAAGCTTTAGAGCTTAAAACTAGAAACAAAAATATCAAACCGCTATTAGCCTGGGCTTTATTACAACAAGATAAGATGGCCGGTGCAGTTAAATTATTCGAAGAATTCTATGATGCGGACCCAAATGAAGTTTTTTTTGCCGAATCTTTGGCAGAAATTTATCAAAGAAATGTCTTAACTTCGAAAAATCAGCAGTTTCAGCAAAAGGCTTCGGCATTGCAAGCTGATGCAAAAATTAAGTCAGAATTTGATTATTTCAAATTTCAATCTCAGCAAGAGCGCTTGCAGACAGACGGTAACGGAAATCGACTTCCGGCTAGTCCAGACGACCGATAACATTGATTAAATTCGAAATCTTAACAGATAATTAAGAATGCGAAGAAGAAGTTTGATTCTGTGGGTTATACTCGCAGGCTTGTTTACATCTGTGGTGGCCGAAGCAGCTCCTGTTATACCAGTCTGTTCTCCTGTAGTTAAAATTACAAAATATCGCATGGTAAAGGGTGATTATCCTGCAGCAGTGCTGCGTAAATTCGGCTTAGAGCCTGTGTTTGGTAATAAAGGCTCGATGAATGTTCTTCTTAAGCTTAATAAATTTAAAAATCCGGATCTGGTCGATCCAGGCACGGTGATTACTTTGCCGTTTGATTGTGAACAAGAAGTTACGCCGTTTAAAGTGGTTGTGAATGAAAAAGATTACCGTGAAATCACGGCTGAAAAAGTACCCATCACAGAAGCTCCGGTCGAAGTTCCTGTGGCGCCTCAGCCTCCGATAGTGGCTCCGTTAGAAACACCCGATACCTTTAATCAAATTGTAGGTAAGCCCGCTGAAGAACAAATACAAGATGTTGAAGCCAGCTCTAAATCGCAAGATAATATTTCTGAAGCGCTTCGTTATCGCATGATTTGTGAAGGCGAATGGACCGGATCAGAGTGTATTACGCGTTATTCGGCGATCTTTGCCAACATTGGCGGTTACAACAATCGTTATGATGGGGTGGATTCAAATGCTGCTCCTGGCGCACAAAAAGATGGGTTATTGCTTTCAAAATTAAATTTAGCTGCGGGATTTGGCTGGAACAATTACTGGAATGAAAACGTAAAAACGGTTTTGTATGCTGAATTACAAAATAATCAAATGTTGCCAGATATTAAAAGTGTACCTATCGAAGGTGGCGACCGCTTGCTGACAAGTTTATCTGCTGAAGCCCGCTTTGAAAAAGGCAACTGGGGCATTGGTGTAGGCCTTCGCCAGTTTGATAAATTGTATTACGTATTTAACTTTGCCAATTTAATCTTAGGTAGCATTTGTACCGTAAATGATGTTTCTCAGTGCGGAGTCGTCGTTTATTCGGCGAATGTGACTTCATTATTTGTCGATTTAAGTTATATGATTCATCAGGCCGGTAAATTCAGATTCGATACTGAGTTGAAATACTTCACATTGGCCCCGACTAAAGTCAGTAACGTCGATGTTAATGCAGGGTCTGGGCAAAGTTTAGAATTTTCTGTAACTCACGATCGTATTGAAGAGTATTTAAAGGGAACAGTTCGTTATTCAATGTCATCTCAAGATACTTCAATTGAGACTCAAAACGCAAAAGAGTTAGCATTACTTTTTACATATTCTTGGAAGCTTAAAGACTGGTCTGAAGCTTCTATCAAGGCTGACAGCCAATTAAATTAAGTCATACATCAAGACATTAAAGTCGAGGCTAGTCTTAATTCTTAGGGCTAGAACATGTCTAGTTCTGTTTGTACGCCTTAAAATAATTATCAAAACAAGACAAAATATTAGTATGTGTATCGTGTTGACGCACCTGAGAATTACAAGGCATGTTTTGTGCCTTTAAAAATAAACATGAGCTAAGTCATGGTAATATTTAAGAAAGCGCAAACTGTGGAACGTTACGGGAGAGAGAATAAGTTTGAAGCCAATTAAAATGAAATATATTTCATTTTTATTTAATAATTGCAAATGCAACAAATCTGCGTTGGCACTTTCTCTTTTTATTTTAGCGCAAGCATTTTTTATTTCTGGTTGTAATTTTAATTTACTTGGCGGAAAAAATTCTGAAATCTCAACTGGATACAATCCGGGTTTGCGTACTGAATCTGCTCCGCCGACAATTTCTCCGTTCAGTGATTTAGAAATGGATGAGAACGATACTGTATCAATGCCGTTCCAGCTTTCTGATCCAGATACATTTCTGTTTTGCAGCGGTATTAACGTGGCAGCACGCTCATCTGAACATACGGTGATTGACCCGAAAAATATGGTTGTGACCGGAACATACCCAAATTGTACGTTAAGTATGACTGCGGGGTCTGTAACAGCTTCAAAACAAATTACTATCACTGTTGAAGTTTTTGATTACTGGTCGACAGTAGGCACAAGTTTTCAGTTAACTGTTCGCCGTGTTGAAAAGCCGGGACCGTTCAGAATCACTAGCACAGAAGGTTTAAGAAAATCTATTTTAGTGAACTGGACAAACGCTGACTACATGGACGGCTCTTCAGCCAGATATTATTTATATTATAAAAAAATTACTGACCAATCGCTGCAACCTGCAGCGTTTACGGGTATCATGCCGGTGTACCAGGCTTCGCCTTCAGCATCTCAGCCCACATTTGTTGAAATCGGTAACGTCAGAAGCCCGTTTTGGATCACAAGCCCTGATCACATCTTAGATGATAGTTCGGTCTATGAAATTTATATCACGGCCCGCAACATGTTTAATAAAAAAAATCCGACAGTTCCCCTTGAAGAAACCCAACATGTTTTTGTGCGTACGTTAGACCGCTACCAATTTAGAGTTCGTGAATTCGTTGCCGGCAGTTCACAAGAATTCAAACCACCTGCAGTTCATTCGGCAAGCTGTTTAGCTGGTGGTGTACCCATGTCGCCATTGGCTGAACCTTGTGTTGATTCGAACAGATATTTTGTTCAGGCTTCGCTTGCAAGCCCCATGGAGCGCACTTCTGTTCCATCTGCGTCATCGCTGTTCAGAGTTTATCTGAATGGCCAGGGATTAATGTATGGAGACAATCCATGATTAATCTAACCTCTCACATCAATCGTTTATTTATTGCTTTATTATTTTTCGCGCCGTTATTGGCTAATGCCCAATTTGGTCCGCAATTAACTTACCATGGACGTATCTTAGATACAGCCGCAGGTAATGCGCCGGTCAGCGGAACTATTCAATTCTTAATTCAAGTTGTTCATCCTGATGTACCTACGTGTGTGCTTTATCAAGAGACGCAAACACAGAATTTAACGGCGGCAGACGGAAACTTCGTTTTAACAGTGAATGGCGGAAGCTCGACTTTACCGGCTGTGCTGTTAAATCCGTTTTCTGATATTTTTATTACTGATTCAACAAGAACAATTAATTGTATTAACGGGGGTACTGTTCCAGGTACTGTTAATTCTCGCCGGTTGAATGTGTTTTTCGTTCCGCCGGGCGGAGCCGCTTACGAGCCATTGCCTTCTCAGGCCATTAATTATGTGCCATTAGCCATTGAAGCTTTAAACACAAATGCTGTTGGCGGATTCGGCGCTCCAAGTTTATTAAGAGTTGTTGAGATCAATGGCTTTGGTGTACCGGTTCCATATGCAGTTCCGGCGATCACTCGTCCGTTGTACGAAGAATTAGATGCAACGATCAAAGGACAAAGTTCATACTATGTAACTTCACAGGGAACCGTCGCTTACTTCTCGGTGCCATTATCTGGCGAGGTCACCGGTGGTCAGTCTGCAACAGTTGTTAGCCGAATCATGGGTCAAAACGTGAATCCTGCAGGCGGTACATACGTCGGCGGCGAGGTTATGTATTTCGACGGCGCAGCCTGGATTGCTAAACCAGGTATTGCCGGAACAGTAAAATCTGTAACTTCGACAAACGCATACTTAACGGTATCGGGCGGCCCTCCTTCAAATGACGCGACAATTGATCCACTTTTAACAGTGAATGTCGGCGCGGTAGCAAACACCGTTGCGGCCGGTAATGACCCGCGCATTGTGAATGCAGTTCAAACAACAACAGCCTTGGGCGGAGACGTTACAGGTGTAATTTCGGCAACAGTCGTTGCAACCGTAGGCGGTAGATCTGCTTCTGCGATTTCAACTAGTGTTGGTGATACGCTTGCCGCAACTTCAGCGTTGGTGAATGGAACATTAGTTAAACGTGATGGCTCGGGTAATATTACGGTTAATACAATTTCTTCAACGAATAATTCAACAAGAAACATTTTACTTTTTAATGCGGCAAACACGCAAAATGCCACAATTAATGTTCCGGCAGCTCTAGCAGTAAGTTACACATTAACTTTACCGAGCACCTTGCCTGTCAATGGATTTGTGTTAGCTACTGATGCTAACGGAATAACTTCTTGGATTTCGCCTACGACAGGTAACGTAACTAATGTATCTGCAACGGCACCGTTAGTTTCAACGGGCGGCCAGACTCCGACAATTTCTATTCCTGAAGCAACCACTACAGTTGATGGTTTTTTATCAGCAGTTAATTTTACAATTTTTAATAATAAAGTCGCTTCAGTTACAGTGACAGCTCCTTTAACAATTGCCGGTACTTCAATGACTCCGCAACTGGGTTTACAGGACAGCGGCGTATCTGCAGGTACATACACCAAATTCACTGTAGATAGTAAAGGTATTGTTACAAGTGGTACTTCTTTATTAGCATCTGATATCCCGGATTTAGATGCTTCAAAAATTACGACAGGCACATTGCCGATTGCACGTGGTGGTACAGGATCAAATGCATTAACTGGTGACGGATTCGTTACTGTTACTTCAGGTGGTGCTTCGTTAACCAGTACAGTTTGTTCTGCTAACGAAGTTCCGTTCTTTAACGGAACTAACTGGAGCTGTAAATTAGCTTCGTCTGCCAATTCAAGTGCAACATTAGTGATGCGTGATAATAATGGTGACTTCACTGCAAATAATATCACGACAGTTCAGGATATGACTGTACAACGTAATTTGCGTGTACAAGATGGATTGGTTGGCGGTTACATCGGTCTTACGACTCCGGTAGGTATTTCAAATTACGATATCGTGTTACCGGGTAACGGCGCGCCATCAATCGGTCAGGTGTTGTCAGCGGCTTCAGGCACAACCAGTTCAACAATTTTTACAACGTGGGTTACAGCACTTTCTGATGTTTTAGCCCCGGGTAACTTTTTTGTCGGTAACGCTTCTGGTACAGCAACAGCTGTAGCTATGTCAGGTGATGCGACATTATCTGATACTGGTGATTTACAATTAGTTGGTGTGGGTGCTGCAGTAACAAGTGGTACTGAGTATACGAAAGTCACAGTTGATGGCAAAGGCCGCGTGACAAGTGGAAGTCAGTTAACTAATGCCGACGTGGTAGCAGGCTTAGGTTATGTGCCTATGAACACTGTTTCATCTACTTCTCCGATCACGCTTACTGGTGGCGCCTCAAATCCAGTGATTGGTTTTGAATTTAGCGGTGTTGTTTCAGGCGCCTACGGTTCAAATACATTAATTCCAAATTTTATGATTGATGAATTTGGGCGCATCACTTCAGCAACTTCAACTACTTATGCTGATGCTACGAATGTAACTAAAGGTATCGTACAAATTGGTAATAACATTACCGTTACGGCCGGTGTGATTTCGATCACAAGCGGTAACGTCATCACTGCATTAGGCTCTTTAAGCGGAGATGTTTCAGGAACTCTTGATAATACCGTTGTGATGACTGTTGGCGAAAAAACTTCAGCTCAAATTTCTCAATCAGTCAGTGATACAATTGATGCGACTCATTTGAATTCAAGCGGCACAATTGTTCGTCGTGATAATAACGGTGACTTCACTGCAAATAATATTACGACAGTTCAAGATATGACTGTACAACGTAATTTACGTGTACAAGATGGAATGGTTGGCGGCTACATCGGACTTACGACTCCGGTAGGTATTTCAAATTATGATATCGTTTTACCAGGTAATGGGGCTCCGGCTGTAGGCCAGGTATTATCTGCGGCATCCGGTACAACGAGCGCAACAGTTTTAACAACTTGGATCAGTGCTTTAACTGATTCATTAGCTTCAGGAAGCATCTTTGTCGGAAATGCTGCAGGCATTGCTTCAGGTGTAGCTATGACCGGCGATGCGACGATGTCGAATACCGGTAACTTTCAATTAATTTCAGTAGGTGCCGGTGTAACAAGTGGTACTGAATACACGAAAGTTACAGTTGATGGCAAAGGCCGTGTGATTTCAGGTTCTCAATTAAATAATGCTGACGTTACAGCGGGTCTTGGTTACGTGCCGATGAATTCGGTTTCATCGACTTCGCCAATCACTTTAACTGGTGGCGCTTCAAATCCGGTGATTGGTTTTGAAAACAGCGGTGTGATTGCAACGACTTACGGTACAAATACTTTAATTCCATATTTTACAGTAGACGCATTCGGTAGAATTACTTCAGCAGGTTCTCAAGTTTACGCTGATACAACTTCTGGTACAAAAGGTATCGTGCAAATCGGTGACAATATCACATTGTCGACAGGTGTAATTTCGATCACGAGCGCAAACGTCATCGCAGCTATG
>JAKFCY010000002.1:0-2713131 GCA_036676395.1 Bdellovibrio sp. | reverse complement strand
CAATGCAACTCATTTAAATTCTAGTTCAACAATAGTACGTCGTGATAACAACGGTGACTTTACGGCGAATAACATCACGACAGTTCAGGATATGACTGTACAACGTAACTTACGTGTACAAAACGGCATGGCAAATTACATCGGTATTACAACACCGATCGCAACACCTAATTACGATATTATTTTACCAAACAATGCGGTGCCACCAACAGTGGGCCAGGTTTTAGCGGTGGCTTCAGGTTCAACAGGAACTGTGATCGCCACTCGTTGGTATAGCACATTAACAGACATGTTAAATCCAGGTTACATTTTCGTAGGTAGTGTTTCTGGTGCAGCCGTCGGTATGCAAGTTACCGGCGATGCGACAATGTCTAGTTCTGGTAGTTTGCAATTAGTCAATGTTGGCGCAAATGTAACTTCGGGTACTGAATATACGAAAGTTACGGTTGATGGTAAAGGCCGCGTAGTCAGTGGTGGTCAATTAGCTGCTTTAGATGTAGTGACAGCTTTAGGCTATACACCGGCTGATGATGCCGCTTCAGGTACTTACGTGCGCAGAGCAAATAATTTAAGTGATTTAACTTCTTCAGCTACAGCTCGTACAAATTTAGGTTTAGGAACATTCGCAACAGCAGATACTGTTGATCTTGGCAGTGCATCGGCTACAGGAATTATCGCTGATGCAAGATTGCAAGATTTTTCAAATGTAACTTCGGGAACTCAATACACGAAATTAACAGTAGATGGTAAAGGCCGCGTAACAAGCGGTGCCCAGTTAGATAATGCAGATATCGTAACAGCTTTGGGTTTTGCACCAATGAGTTCGGTTTCATCAACTTCACCGATTACATTAACTGGTGGGGCATCAAATCCAATAATCGGTTTAGCTTCCAGTGGTGTGACTTCAGGAACATATCCGAAAGTGTCTGTTGATCTTTGGGGTCGTGTAACAAGCGGAAGTAATTTAGATTTTACAGATGTGACAACAGGTTTAGGGTATTCACCAGTAGCTAGTGTTTCAGCGGCGACGCCGTTAGTTTTAACCGGCACGGCCTCAAATCCAGTCATCAGTTTAGCAAATTCAGGTGTAACTTCAGGAACATATCCGAAAGTATCAGTAGATCTTTGGGGCCGCGTAACTAGCGGAAGCGATTTAAACGTTGCCGATATCACAACAGGTTTAGGTTACACACCAATGAATTCAGTCAGTGTGTCTTCTCCGTTATCAATCACGGGCGGTGTATCTAATCCAATGATCAGTTTAGATATTTCAGGTGTAATTTCAGGAACATATCCAAAAGTTTCAGTTGATATCTGGGGTCGCGTAACAAGCGGAAGTAATTTAGCATTCACAGATATCACTACCGGCCTAGGTTATACACCAATGGATGATGCTGTCTCTGGAACATTCTTAAGAAGAGCTAACAACTTAAATGATTTAGCTTCAAGTGCTACGGCACGTACAAATTTAGGTTTAGGCACATTTGCAACTGCAGACTTTGTTGATTTAGGAAGCGCAAGTGCTACCGGTATTATCGCTGACGCCCGCTTACTGGATTTCGCAGGCGTGGTCTCTGGCTCTCAATACACGAAAGTTACAGTTGATGGTAAAGGCCGTGTAACAAGTGGTGCACAGTTAGATAATGCAGATATCGTAGCCGCGTTAGGTTATTTACCAATGAGTTCGGTTTCATCAACTTCACCAATTACCTTAACTGGTGGCTCATCAAATCCAACGATTGGTTTAGCGTTTAGCGGAGTAACATCAGGAACATATCCAAAAGTATCAGTAGATCTTTGGGGCCGTGTAACAAGCGGAAGCGATTTAGCTTTTGCTGATGTAGTTACAGGTTTAGGTTACACTCCTGTTGGTATAGTGTCAGCAGCAGCGCCAATCGTATTAACTGGAACAAGTTCGCAACCGGTAATTACTTTAGCAAACAGCGGTGTAACTGCCGGTTCTTACGGTTCTGATACGTTGATTCCAAATTTTGTTGTTGATGCCTGGGGTAGAATTACTTCAGCAACTGCACAAGCTTATGCAGATGCAACAGCTGGTTCAAAAGGTATCGTACAAATTGGTTCAAACATTACTTTATCTGCCGGAACAATTTCAGTCACAAGTGGTAACGTGATCGCAGCCGTAGGATCTTTAGGTGGCGATGTATCAGGAACACTAGATGCAACTATAGTACAAACTGTGGGTGGAAAAACTGCAGCACAGATTTCACAAAGTGTAAGTGATACAATCACGGCAACTCATTTAAATTCTAGTTCAACAATTGTACGCCGTGATAATAACGGTGATTTTTCTGCGAATAACATCACAACAGTGCAAGATATGACCGTACAACGTAACTTGCGTGTACAAAATGGAATGACAAATTACATCGGTATCACAACGCCGATTGCTACGCCAAGTTATGATATCGTACTACCAAGCAATGCCGTTGCACCAACAGTGGGCCAAGTATTAGCGGTAGCTTCAGGCTCAACAGGAACTGTGATCGCCACTCGTTGGGCTAATGTATTAACAGATATGTTATCAAGTGCTCATATTTATGTGGGTAGCGCATCAGGTTCTGCGGTGGGAGTCCTTCTTTCAGGTGATGCCACTTTATCAAATACAGGTGAACTGACTCTTTCTAGTGTCGGTGCAAATGTAACTTCTGGGGCGCAATACACGAAAGTAACTGTTGATGGTAAAGGCCGCGTAACAAGTGGTGCCCAATTAAATTCTGCAGATGTGATTTCAGCTTTAGGCTACACTCCAAGCGGAGTAATTTCGGCTACAGCACCGTTAACGGTAACAGGTGGCGCATCGAATTCTGTCATCGGTATGGCAAACAGTGGCGTAACCGCGGCGACTTACGGGGCTTCTGGAACAATGCCGATCATCACAGTAGATGTTTTTGGACGTATCACATCAGTAACTTCAGAATCTTTACGCGTAGCTGATGCAACAAACACGGGTGTTGTTTCAATCGGAAGTAACATCACTGTAAATGGTGCTGGCCAAATTTCATTAACAAATTCAAATGTAACTTCAGCGTTAGGTTTTATTCCGGTAAATCTTGCCGGCGATACAATGACTGGTGAATTAACTACTCCTTCATTAGTAGTATCGAACACAATTGCCCTTGGAACTGCAGCTGCAAATGCTTCAGCAATTTTAGATATCGCATCGACTACAAAAGGTATCTTGATTCCGCGTATGACGACAGCGCAACGTAATGCTATCGTTTCTGGTGCGACAACTGATGGTCTACAAATTTACAATACGGATAACAAAACAATCCAGTATTACGACAGCGCAGACAGTGACTGGAAAACTGTTTTAAACAATTCAGGCGCTATCACTTCATTAAATGGATCAACTTCTGCAACACAAGTTTTTGCCACAGGTTCAGCAGGAACATCTTTTGCGGTTGCAACTGTAAATGGATTACATACATTTAACTTCCCGATGGCAGCAAGTGCTGGAGTAATTCAGGGTGCGATTACAAATACTGAATTCCAATCATTCGTTGATAAAGTAACTGCAGTATCAGGTGTTGTGGGTCAAATCGTGATCACAGGTGGCGTTTCAACTCCAGTAATCGGTTTGGCCAATAGCGGGGCAACGGCAGGAACATTCGGTTCTTCAGCAACTGTTCCGGTTGTAACTGTAGACGCTTTCGGGCGTACAACTGGCGTAACATCAGCAGCTCTTCGTTCTGCATCAACTACTGAAAACGGCGTTGTGCAAGTTGGTGATAATATCACTGTAACTGCGGGTGTAATTTCAATCACTAGCGGTAACGTGATCACAGCCTTAGGGGCCTCTTTATCAGGTGATGTAACCGGTTCACTTTCAGCAACTGTTGTAGCTACAGTGGGCGAAAAAACTTCTGCGCAAATTTCACAAAGTGTAAGTGATACAATCAATGCTACTGATCAAAATTCAAGTGGTACAATTGTACGCCGCGATTCTAATGGTAACTTCATCGCAAATAACATCACGACAGTACAGGATATGACTGTACAACGTAACTTACGTATTCAAAATGGTTTAACAAATTCAATAGGTATCTTCACGCCAATCGGTACGCCGAACTACGACATCATTTTACCGAATAACGGTGTGGTTCCACCTGCAGGTTATGCATTAGGTATTTCTTCTGCAACTGCGGGTATGGTTCAGACAACTTGGGTTCCGATCATGAGCGCGGCAATTGCCAGTGGCACAATGTTCGTAGGTAATGCTTCTGGTGTTGCAACGGCTGTTTACATGAATGGCGATGCGACAATGTCAAACACTGGTAACTTACAGTTAATTTCTGTAGGCGCTGGCGTAACCAGCGGAACACAATACACGAAAGTAACTGTAGATGGTAAAGGCCGTGTTACAAGCGGTTCACAATTAGCATCATCTGACATAACGGCAGCTTTAGGTTTCGCACCAGGCGGAGCAGTTTCATCGACAGCTCCAATCACAGTGACTGGTCCGGCATCAGCTCCGGTGATCGGTTTAGCAAACAGCGGCGTAACAGCTGCTACATACGGAACATCGTTCACAATCCCGATTATTACAGTAGATGCATTTGGCCGCTTAACTTCAGTTTCATCACAAACTCTTCGCGTAGCTGATGCGACGAACACGGGTGTTGTTTCAATTGGAAGTAACATCACAGTAAATGGTGCTGGCGAGATTTCATTAACGAATTCAAATGTAACTTCAGCTTTAGGTTATGTTCCGGTTAATCGTGCTGGCGATACAATGACTGGTTTATTAACGACTCCATCATTAGTTGTTTCAAACACAGTGGGTATCGGTACGGCTTCGGTAACTGCCGGTGCAATTTTTGAAATCTCATCAATTGATAAAGGTATTTTAATTCCTCGCATGACGACAGCTCAGCGTGGAAGTGTTACGACTTCAAACGGTATTCAAATTTACAATACTGATATCGGTGCTTTCCAGTACTACGATACGACAGCTTCAGCATGGAAATCGATCGCAACTGATTACAGTGCGGTGACTTCGATTAACGGTTCAACATCTTCAACACAAACTTTCACAACAGGTTCAGCGGGTACTTCGTTTAGCATCGTTACAGCAAATGGTACGCATGCATTTAATATCCCGATGGCAGCAACTACGGGCGTTACGCAAGGTGCGATTACAAATGCTCAGTATCAAACGTTTGTTGATAAAGTTACGACAGTATCAGGTGTAGTTGGTCAAATCGCAATTACGGGAACGACTTCGTCTCCGGTTGTAGGTTTAGCAACAACCGGAGTTTCGGCTGCGACTTACGGAACATCATTCACAATTCCGATCATTACAGTAGATGCATTTGGCCGCTTAACTTCGGTTTCGTCACAAACTCTTCGTGTAGCTGATGCAACTAACACTGGCGTTGTTTCAATAGGAAGTAACATTACGGTAAATGGTGCTGGCGAGATTTCATTAACAAATTCAAATGTGACTTCAGCTTTAGGTTATGTTCCGGTTAACAGAGCTGGTGATACAATGACTGGTTTATTAACGACTCCATCATTAGTGGTATCTAATACAGTGGGTATCGGTACGGCTTCGATAACTGCCGGTGCAATTTTTGAAATCTCATCAATTGATAAAGGTATTTTAATTCCTCGCATGACGACAGCTCAGCGTGGAAGTGTTACGACTTCAAATGGTATTCAAATTTACAATACTGATATCGGTGCTTTCCAGTACTACGATACGACAGCTTCAGCATGGAAATCGATCGCAACTGATTACAGTGCGGTGACTTCAATTAATGGTTCGACATCTTCAACGCAAACTTTCACAACAGGTTCAGCGGGTACTTCGTTTAATGTTGTAACTGCGAACGGTAACCATACATTTAATATCCCGATGGCTTCAACTGTGGGTGTTGCTCAAGGTGCGATCACGAATACGCAATACCAATCATTTGTAGACAAAGTTACGACTGTATCAGGCGTAGTTGGTCAGATCGCGATTACTGGAACAACTTCTTCGCCAGTAGTAGGTTTAGCAACAACAGGAGTTGCAGCTGCGACTTACGGTACATCATTCACGATTCCGATTATTACAGTAGATGCTTTCGGTCGCTTAACTTCAGTTTCATCACAAACTTTACGCGTGGCAGATGCCACAAACACAGGTGTTGTTTCAATCGGAAGCAACATTACAGTCAATGGTGCTGGGCAAATTTCATTAACGAATTCAAATGTAACTTCAGCTTTAGGTTTTACTCCGGTTAATCTAGCTGGAGATACAATGACTGGTTTATTGACGACTCCTTCATTAGTTGTTTCAAATACAATTGGTTTGGGAACAGCAGCTATCAATGCTTCAGCGATGTTAGATATCGTTTCAGTTACAAAAGGTATTTTGATTCCACGTATGACTACCGCTCAACGTAATACAGTTGCAGTTGATGCAACAAGAGACGGTCTACAAATTTACAACACTGATAATAAAGCGGTTGAGTACTACGATGGTGGTATTGGAATTTGGAAAACATTAGTTTCAAATTACAGTGCAATTACTTCATTGAATGGTTCTGTGTCATCGACGCAACTTTTCGCAACAGGTTCAGCAGGCACTTCGTTTGTTGTATCGACGGCGAATGGCGTGCACACATTTAATATCCCGATGGCAGCAACTACGGGCGTTACTCAAGGTGCAATTACAAATACTCAGTACCAAACGTTTGTTGATAAAGTTACAACGGTATCAGGTGTAATTGGTCAAATCGCGATTACTGGAACAACTTCATCGCCAGTAGTCGGATTGGCAAATAGTGGCGTTACTGCAGCGACTTACGGTACATCGTTCACGATTCCGATTATTACAGTAGATGCTTTCGGTCGATTAACTTCAGTTTCATCGCAAACTCTTCGCGTAGCAGATGCAACTAATATTGGTGTTGTTTCAATCGGAAGTAACATTACTGTAAATGGTGCTGGGCAAATTTCATTAACAAATTCAAATGTGACTTCAGCTTTAGGTTTTACTCCGGTTAATCTTACTGGAGATACAATGACTGGTTTATTAACGACTCCGTCATTAGTTGTTTCAAATACAATTGGTTTAGGTACTACAGTGAACAACGCTTCAGCGATGTTGGATATTGTTTCAACAACTAAAGGTATTTTGATTCCGCGAATGACTACTGTACAGCGTGATACGATCACTGTAGATGCAACAAGAGATGGTCTACAAATTTACAATACGACCAATAAAGCGTTAGAATATTACGACGCTGGTATTGGAATTTGGAAAACATTAGTTTCAAATTACAGTGCAGTGACTTCATTGAATGGTTCTGTGTCATCGACGCAACTTTTCGCGACTGGTTCAGCAGGCACTTCGTTTGTTGTGTCGACGGCGAATGGCGTGCATACATTTAATTTCCCGATGGCAGCAACTACGGGCGTTACACAAGGTGCGATTACAAATACGCAGTACCAATCATTCGTCGATAAAGTTACAGCCGTATCAGGTGTAGTTGGTCAAATCGCAATTACTGGAACAACTTCGTCTCCGGTTGTAGGTTTAGCAACAACAGGTGTGACAGCAGCGACATACACGAAAGTAACGGTAGATATTTACGGACGCATTACAAGCGGAACATCAATCGTTGCTTCAGACATCCCGACAATGGCTGGTGATGTAACAGGTAATATTGCAACAAACACAGTAGCGACTGTGGGTGGTAAAACTGCGGTACAAATTTCACAAAGCGTAAGTGATACAATTGCTGCAACTTCTGCAAATACAGCAAGTACGATTGTTAAACGTGACGGTTCTGGTGGTTTCATTGCAGGAGCGATCAGTCAATTGACAGGTGTTTTCAGAGGTTCAATTTCAGGAGAAATCACGGTTCGTGCTCCGGCGACTACAGCAACTTATAATTTAACTTTACCAGCTTCATCGGGTGCTTTAGGAATGCTTCTTCAAACAGATGGCGCTGGTACAACAAGTTGGATTGATCCATCGGCGATCGGTGCGAATTGCCCTGCGGGTATGACACTAGTCACAGGTAGTTCAGCTACTGGTCACAAAACATTCTGTATCGACACAAATGCGAACGCTGCTGCGAATTTATTAGATTACACGCAAGAAGATGTGGCGACTTCGGCGATCACGGCGTGTGAATTACAGCAAAAACATCTTTGCAGTTTAAGTGAAATCGTCAGAGCTAAAGCCCAAGATGCGAACATTGGCGGACTTGCTACTGACTTAATGACTAACCAATACTTTACAAAAATTGCCGGTGGTGGATTGCAAGGCCCAGCAACTGAGATGAGTGTTGTGTGTTGGACATCGGGTGGATCAGGAGTAAGAATTCTTAAAGGAATAAATGCTTCACCAAATGGTCAGTATGTATGCTGTCGCTAGTATTTTTCGTATCTAGACCATAGGCTAGTTCAGTTTTCAGATCTCATCCTGATTTTGCATAACTCGATGCTTCTGGTTCAGAATTTCGTAGAGGTGTATTGCTATGTTAAGAGATAGAGTCCAGGAATCCACAGTAACCACAGGTACAGGAAATTTAACTACAGCCTCAGTGACGGGTTATGTAACGTTTAGTACAGCATTCAGTACTGGTGTCGCGAATCTTTTTTACTACGTAATCAGCCATGACGCGAACTGGGAAACTGGTATCGGTTATATGTCGGCGGCAACAACGCTTGTCAGAAATACAGTTTTAGCCAGCTCGAATGCCAATGCATTAGTGAACTTCGGCGTCGGCACAAAATATGTGTTCAATACTGCCCCCGCAGATCGTTTTACAAACTGGCGCGGACAAAACTTGCAGCAACCAGCCATGTTGAATTATTCTGAAGTCGTAACGGCTTTGGGTGTTGGTGGTGGTGCAAGAGCACTTGATTTGTCATTAGGAAATGTTTTTACAGCAACAAAAAATGCCGCGACGACTTGGTCTTTCACCAATGTTAATTCTACTGCAAATCGTGCAGTTTCATTTACTTTAATTCTTACAAACGGTGGTACAGGTACAGGCGCAAACAATTGGCCTGCTTCTGTTAAATGGTCGTATGCAATTGTTCCGACTCTTATAAATTCGGGTGTAGATATTTTAACTTTCATGACTGTTGATAACGGTACAACTTGGCATGGCATGCTTGCCAGCGCCGATAGTAGATAGGTGAATTATTTATGATGGCAATGCGCGCGCGTATGTGCTGCAACAAATACAAACAAGGTACCAGATCTACTACTGTAACTAATGCAGCTGCAAGTGGAACCTATACTCCGGCAGCCACTTCAAATATCTGGATGGTTCAAGCCCAAATGTGGGGCGCCGGAGGAGGCGCTGGCGCAAGCAGTACTACTGGTGTCGGCGGCGCAGGCGGCGGATCTTTTTGTAGATACGTATCATATGTAGTTCCCGGAGTCGGTTATGCTTATACGGTGGGTGCAGCTGGCGTCATGACTGGTGTCGATGGCGGATTAGCTGGAACTGGCGGAACAACTTCGTTTAATGGTGGTTCTGCACCAGGTGGAACGGGATCACAAAACGCTACTGCTGGTGTCGGTGGTATTGCAACTTCAGGTAATTACGGTGATCCAGCTTTGTGTAACGTAAACGGAAATAATGGAATACCAGGGCAGTCAACAAATGGTGGTAACGGCGGTGATGCCGCCGGACCAACAGGCGCAGGTACGGGCGGTAACGGTGGTAATGGCGGTAATGGAAATAAAAATGCCGGAAGTGCTGGAACAGCGCCAGGCGGCGGTGCCGGCGGAGGTTCAATCAATAATAATGCTCCAAAAAATGGAGCTGTTGGCCGGATAACAATAACTTATTAAATATGATGTGCTTATGAAGTCTTTAGAATATTTAAAATTGGCTCAAGACCGCGGATTCCAAATTGATTTGGATTGTTCTACAGTATTATTACTGAACAAATACGCGGATAAAGACTCAGAAGAATTTCACAAAATAGTTCGTGAGGGCGCAAAATTAGGAAACACCGAACTTATTTTTATAGTTAATAAATTACAAGATGTTGTTCCGCAGGATATCATAGAGATGTGGATCCGGCAATTAACGGCAGATCCTGAAATAGCTCAGGTTTTAGTGATGTATGCTTTGCGCTGGAATGATTTCAGAAAAAAAATATTCTTTGATGAATTTGTTAAAACTTTTGCAGATGATCCTCATTACCATTTAAGCCAGGCCATGTTTGCGAACGGAGCATTATAATGAAAGTTAAAATGCACGCGCGCGTAGAAGACGGAAAAATCGTTCAGGGGCCAGCGGTACTTCCTGAAAACTTTTTCTCTAAAGAATTGAAAAACAATGAAGTGGCGCAAATGTCTGTCGTTAGTACCGGTTGGTTGCCAATCATTGATAACAGCACAGATGTTGATTTTAAAAAATTTGCCGTTTCAGCAGATTTTAAAATGGAATTCTTCTTAGACCGTATTGTTAAAACCCATAAGATTAAAGAATTTCCACCTGAATTCATTGAAGCCTACAATAGACGTATCAACGCGTTGAAGGGCGAATAACATGATTAGACGCCAGTTCTTAAAAATCATAGGGCAACTTTCGATTTTAGGTTTTGTCTTTAAAGGGCATACTGAAGAGCTTGTATCGTCTGATTTAGCGCCAAGAATTGAACCAGAAGTCGTCATCGAATTCCAACAACATTTATCATTATCTTCAGCTCCATTATCAACGGGGCCGTTGTGCGGACCAAGTTTAGTCAGGTCGCCAAGATGATAAAGTTCACGGTATTTCTACTAGCTTTATTTCTAACTGTAGGTTGCTCTAAAGTTTCTGATTATGTGGCTAGCGTAATTCCTGGTTTAATTGAAGAAACCGAACTGGAAAAAGTCGATCCAGGTCTTTGCCCTGCCGACAAACCCAAGGCTTTAGTTGTACAAGGTGTCTGCACTGGTAACTGGAGTCATAGTTACGATGCTACAAGCAAAGTCTATACTTGCACTCATACTCAAAAAGCTGCAGTAACTTGTCCGCCAGGATCAGTTGCAATCGGTCAGCCTTCAGGGTGCGGTGGTGAAGTTGAGCAATACACCAAGAAAACTGTCACGAGTGATGCTGCTTGCAATGATCTTTTCTTAAGTGAAGTTCGCGTCGCTTACCGCTTAGTCTGCTGTATCTAACTACATCTAATCACATCAAAATGCTCGCATACCAATTCTCAAAAATACGATCAAACTGAATCTGACTAGTAATCCCCAAATGCTTCCGAATTCCAAGCACCGAAGACAGCACCTCAAGCACCTGCTGGCGTTGCACAGTGCTTTGCGTTTGCGCCGTAGAATCACGGTAAAACTTAAGCGACGGAGAATAAAACTTACGATTCAAAGTATAATACATCTCAACCGCAGCAAATTTATAAATATCAATTCCAGTTAAATCATAAGCTTTTAACAAAGCTTCAATCGCATGTGCATACTCGGTCGAAGTCGTAGCCTGCACTTTATCTTCAGTCTGAAAATTCATCTCAGTGTACAAATTCTTATCTTTATCGACTAACTGATTAGAAATAAAATTACCTAAGGTCATAATCACAAGACGAATCTGTTTGCGCGCATTTAAAACTTCAGTGCGTAAAGCAGGGTCTTTTAAACTTTCAGAAGCTGATTTTTCAATGCCTTCCGTGGCTTTGTAAAATAAATCCATCGCTTCAATCATCAGGCAAATATCAGAAAGTTTAGCGTTATCGATCAGAACACCGTTCTGTAAATCAGAAACCGCCGCATGAACCACAATGTTCGTTGTCGAATCAAAATTTTCTTCTAGGTAATTCTGAATCGAAACACGATTATTGTTTTTATCTAATAAATAGATCGGAGACTTCTCGGTGTACATCTGTTTCAAAGTCTGCGCCGCCAGCGATAATGCCATACCGACAAGTTCAGCTTTCGGAAAAAGCTGTTTCTTTAATTCTTCAGACTGAAACTCAGTAATAAAATCTTGCGCTACAAATTTTGTAACACCGGTATCATAAGCCGTCGTCTTCCAGTCAGCTAATTGCTGAATCATTTTCGAATAGAACATCAAAGACCAAGCCTGATCTTTGGCGCGGGTAACAATAGCACCGTGATCATTTAAAGTCGGGTGAACATAAAAGCGTGGTTCGTTAGCTTTAAGTACAGTTTTGATATCTTCACTTTGCGGAGCCGAAGTCAGCGGCGTACCACGTTTCATAAACTGAAGCATTTTTTCAACTAAGATAAATTGTGTATCTAAACTTTTAGCCGATAAGTTTTCAGCCTGGTTGTAAGCCATTTTAAACATATGTTCAAAATCATTATTTTCAAAGAGATCTAATTGGTTCGTACCAAACTCTTGAGCTAAACCTTCGCCAATGATATTTTTAAATTTTAATTTAAATTCATGAAGTCCCGTAAGCTTTTCGGTAATGCTAACTTTGATTTTTTCTTTAATCTGGGTACCTAACGTCGTAATCTGCAAAGCACATTGTGTTTGCACAACTGCGGTAACTCCGGCAATGCCGCCGGCATTTAAATCGTTTTGAATATTGCCAAGGCCGTAATCTTTAAGTGCCGGGTAAACACCAACTTTAAGAACAATTTTTTTGAAAAAACCGCAGCTTTTTTCTCTGATTAGGCAGGCAATTTCTTTATCGTCTTTTTTCTTTAAAAAATCATAGAGTTCTTTATTCGCAGAAAGAAAATGCATTTTACGTTCTTCAGCATCTAACATCGACCACGCCATAGCTAGCGCAGCCAGAGCAGATTCACCGTCGTGAATACGGTTAGTTAATAAACCTAAGTGTTCAGCATTCGCTAAATCATATTGATCTTCAGGAGTTAAAACCGTCTGATTGACTGTTACATAATTTTTAAGAATCGCTACAGCATCAGAAAGTTTGGTGGCGGTTGCTAACTGCACAGAAAGCCCTTTCGGAGCCGCGAGCTGTTCGTTAGTTTGCACTGATAATTCAGCTAACACCTGAGTTTTTAATTCAGGAAATAATTCTGTATTTTCGATTTGGTGAAGAACGTTGGCAATCATCTGGTCTGCAATCGATAACTGAAGCGCAAAAGCCGTAGCCGAAGTCACCTGCATTGTCGGGCCACTGTTGTGATCGATGATCGCGTTAATACGATCAGTGTCAGACAAAACTGTTTGTTCAGTTTCATTTAAGCCCGAAGACAAGGCTGCATCACTTTGCTGTTCAATTAAAACTAAATATTGGCTATCGACCAGATCTAATTTATTAGAGACTGTTTTTTTCTCTGACTGGCGAAAAATGCCTTTGGCTGTATCGACGGCGATTTCATCGCCCATTGCATTGCCGATTTTCATTAAGTACATAGCCTCAGATTTTAAATCAACCGAAGTTTTAGCTAAGTATTTTTCACTATGCAAAAAATCAGCAAAAGGTTTTTTGTGTAACTGAATCAGGTTCACATCATTTGTTACAACCATCGGTACATCAGGTGTTTTGCGTTCAGCTTCCTGAGCTTTCGGAGCACAAGATAATAAATAAGCCGTCACCACAAACGAGATCACAATAAAGTTTAAAAAGTTTTTTTTCATATCAACCCCTCAATTAGAAAAATAAAGATAAAGTAAGTTCTTGGCCCGTGCGGCGTTCTACGTTTTTACCGATAACCGTGTCGTAAGCCATGAAAGACAAACTCATTGGTAATAAACTTTGTTTTTTAAGATAAGACTTAACTGTCGAATAGCTGAAGCTAAGGCTAACTTTATGCCACATCGCTTTTGAGTTTCTGGCTAAAGCCGAAGTATCACCTTTGCTTGATGCAGAGTACTTATCCACATTCTTTTGCCCATATTTATAATCAGCACCGATTTTGAAATCCTGGGTTAAGTCAAAATCAAGTTGTGTTCCAACTTCAGTCGTGAAACCTTCTTCTAACGTCACTTTGTCTTTAGATTCCTGACCTGGAAGCACATCTTCAGAATTTTTCGGAACCCGCACCGTGATTTCTTCAGGCATGACATAACGAAAATTCACATACGGGCTTGCTGTTAAAAAAGAACCAACAATTTTACTATAACCAAAAGTATTTTCTAAACTGGTTTTATGAAAAGTATTTAATGCCAATAAATCATCCGCATTATATTCAGGGCCTGTAGGTAAAGTTAAAGTCGCTTGGTGAATAAGTTTAGATTCGCCGCTGTCATACATTTTATAAACGCTCACTAATTGAATATCGCCAACGAAATTTTCAGAGCGGTTTTCAATCGGCATATAACCTTTTTGCGCTAACGTACTTTGCGTAGCCGCACGCAAATCGGTATCAAGTGCTGCATCTAAATCAGCAGATAATCCACGAAACTGATTATAGTATTCAACATTCGATAATGACTGTTTCATCGCAACTTCATTTGAATACTGAATCACAGGAATCCCGATTCCCACTGTCCAGTTATCGCGAAGGCCATAAGCATAAACCGGGGCCACATATTTAATTGTAGGTTTAGTTTCAAATTCTAAAGTTCCAAGATTAAATAAATCGCCGGCATTATAAAGACCAAAGCGGTTGAGTGTTTGCACTAGCGTTGCCGCCTGCGGATTGAATTTAGCTAACGTTGGCGCGTCAAATTCAATCGACTTATAGTCTTTAAGTTTAACAAGATCGCCATCTTCTTGATAACGCTGATCAAGGCCAGCGATATAGCCCATTTTTATCGACGAAGTAGAAATATTTTTTGGTAAAGTTTCAGTCTCTAACGAATAAGACCTTACAGTGAAAAAAAGTAAGAATAAGCATACAAAAGTTGGCCAAAACACAGCAGATGCTGTGTGCATCGCACTTTCGTCTAGCACAAAAAAGCGGCTGAATTGTCGCGCAATATTACCCCAGACCATTTAAATCCCCCCTAATGATCAAAACACCTTCACCTAGTAAAAAATGAAAAAGCTTGTAGGCAATAGTCTAGCGATCTTTAGGCCAATAGATTTGGACCTGAAAAAATCAAAAAAACACGTATAATAAATGGATGACCCAGAAAAGAATTTTATTATTTAATTTAATCCTAGGCTCTTTTATTTCTATCTATGGTTGTGTGTCGCAAGATCTGCGTTTACCGGCCACGGCAGGTGAAGTGTATAAAAACACTGACCTTCAGCAATCTTTGATGATGGCGGCACAGAACAATAATTTATTCGTGATTTCACCCGAAGCTTTAACTGATTTAGAAAAAACTGAAGTTGATATTAAATGTCGTAGTTTTGAAGATCCGTTCTGGTCTGAAAAATTATCAGTGTATTTAAATTATATGCGCTATCACCCTGAATGGTTTTCGCGTTTTCACGTGTTAGAAATTAAAAAAGGCGATCAGGCGCAAGTGCAAATGCAAAAAGACTTAGACGGAGCCTCTGTGCTGTCTATTCAATACGTGATGACCGAAGTTCGCGGTAAAGTTTCATATAAAACACAAATCCCGTGCGAAGGGCGTTTAGCTGAATCCATCGGTAAAGACATTATTAAAACCAATTTTGAATTTCCGACGACAGAGGCTTTCGCCAAATTATTAACTGATTCGCCAGACCGCGCCCGTGTTGAACGCTTTCAATTTGCGAATGATTTTTTAATGTATTTAGCTGAACGCGGAACAATTTTTAAATTCGGTCACGAGCAGTCTTTTGAAAAAAACAGCAAAGGCCAATACATTATGGCGCTGGCCTTAAATAAAATGGCCACTGAAGTCAGTTCAAAAAACATGGGCTATTTAAATTTATGGCTTAAAAAAATTAATCAAAATTCACGTCAGGCAGAGCTGATTCAAATGTTTGGCTTAGTCAATGACAACGAAATTAAAGCCGGCGTAAAAGTCGACTCAGAAGGTGAATTCGCCCGTAAAACCATGGGTCAACCTGATCTTACGTATCTATACATGACCTTTAAACTTGATGGCGATGAAGTAAGTGTAACATCTATTGATGGCTTTAATCGCTGTTTGCAAGCGCAAGCTAAAGATTTAGGTTCTGACCTTTTAGGGGGTTTTAGAAACCCTGCCGGAAAAGACGACGAGATCAGAGACAGTTATTTAGCTCCTGGTTTTAATTGCGAAGCAGCGCAATTGTTACCTCAAGAAAAAACCACTCAAACATCAAATAAATAATTCTGTGCGCCCAAAAGCGGCGCCTTAACAGTCACGTCCCGATCTGAGACAGCGTCGGGCGCTTTAATGCAATCTCAGTTGGAACGCTTCTTTCATTACTTTCTGTTAACAGGGAGTAATTTATGAAATTATCATTTTTAGCCACATTCACGAAAATCGCTTTAGTTCTTTTAACCTTAACTGCGACAACGTTTGCCCAAGCGCAAAATTCTCCTGAAGACTATGAGCAAGTAGAAGGCCGTATAGAAGCCGCTGCTTATCTTCAAGTGACTGAAATGAAAAAAGAATTAGATACAATCGTAAAAAAAATCGGTGATTTACAAAACGAAGTTGGTTACGCATCAAAAGAATCACAAGATGATAACGGCGAATATAGCTCGCCGGGCTTAGTAAAAGCCTTAGGTGAAAAATTAGATATGACAGAAGAGTTAAGCACTGAATTTTCAGCGAACGCTATCGAAATGCAAAAACAATCAGGCGATGAAATATTTAATAGTTTCGCGAAAGCCCACAAGATTCTTACAGAAGCCCGTAAGAATCTTGCTGATTCAAAAAAATTAGCTGGTCACTAATCGTCAGCTAAACTTACACCCACCGGGGCTTCAAGAGCGCGAATCGTTTGGCGCATCGTAAAGATCATCCATAAGCCCGGAACCGCCATCACAACCGACACTAAAAAGAAACTTGGCCAGCCAATGCTTGTGACAAGTACGCCGGCTAAAGGCCCCACCCAAACACGTCCAACTGAGGCAAACGCTGAAAGCAGTGCGTACTGAGTTGCGGTAAATTTTTGATTACATAGCGCCATTAGAAAAGCCACAAACGCCGCTGTTCCCATTCCGCCAGTTAAATTTTCGATTGCCACCGCAAATAATAATAGCCAGTCGATGTTTGTCGCTTCTTTTAACGAAGCGATGACGATATCAAACGGTGGTAGCGTGAATCCGCCTAAAGCGCCTTTACCGGCCACAGCCACGTACCAAAAACCAAAGTTTGATATTAACTGCAGAATGCCGAAAAATAAAAGTGAGCGGTATAAACCGATGCGCACCATGATAATACCGCCGGTAATAGCTCCAAAAATTGTAAGCCACATACCAAACACTTTATTAACCACACCGATTTCAGCCTGAGCGTAGCCTGCCCCTTTTATTAAAAACGGTGTTAATAATGATCCCGCAAATGCATCACCTAATTTATAAAGAATGATTAAGGCCAAGAAAGCTCCGGCGCCTTTCATACTGAAATAATTAGCTAATGAAATATTTAAAGTTTCAAACTTAGCTTTTTTCGATGCAAACCAAGCTAGCGGAATCGTAAATGCTAATCCCAATAATAATGAAACCATGTCGGCCCATTTTTTTAGATCAGGATTGATTTTTCCGTCTTCAAGTGCAGGAAACATAGGCCCTAAAGCTTGTGCCGCAAAAGGCGAAGCGAGTCTTGTTGTAAATTGATAACCAATAACTACAGCCACTACTAAAGCAAAAAAACCAATTAAATCATTTTTTGCATTTGTCGTCGGTGCCACCGAAGTTTTTGGAACCGCCGGAATAAAAAATAACGAAATCGCAGATAACACAATCATGATCACTGCCATGATTGAATAAATCTGAGACCATGGCATGCCATTGCCACTCACAGTGTCAGCCCAAACAAACGCGATACCACCAGATAAAATCATCGCTAAGCGGTAACCAAATACCGTTAATGACGAACCAAAGCCGCGCTCCTGAGAATCTAACACATCCGTGCGATAAGCATCGATAACCACATCTTGCGATGCCGAGAAAAAGGCAATCAGCACGGCCACTAGGGCAACGGCCTGCGCACTTTCGCTGGGTTTGAAAAATGAAATTAAAAACATCGAACCAGCAAGGCCAAGTTGCGTTACCACTAGCCAGCCTTTACGGCGGCCAAAGAATGGAAGTTCAAAACGATCCATCAGCGGAGCCCATAAAAACTTAAACGTGTACGGTAAACCCACTAAAGTAAAAAAACCGATCGTCGAAATATCAACGCCATCTGTGGTCAGCCAAGCTTGCAGCGATTGACCAGTAAGAGCTAGCGGAAGACCCGAAGCAAAACCTAGAATTAAAATTGCTAACTGCTTGCGATTAAATATTTTTTTAAACCACATCTTTGTTGATATCCTTTCGCATTTGCCACAATAACTGACTTAAATAAGCACGACGAGTTTCGCCCGTGGTCACCATTAAAAGTTTAGTAATTTTTAAATTCATCGGGTCAGTTAATAATAAAATTAACATCTCTTGAATGTAATTAGTGTTTAAGGTCACGTAATTATCCGTACCCACACCTAATTGAACATTTTTTTTCTCCCACCAAGAAAACGGGTGATCTTTGTAATCTTCAAATTTTCCAGTCAGTTTGTTGTTTGACGAAGGCAGCGCCACTAATGAGACACCTTTTTGAATCAGACGGTTTAAAACATCATGTTGGTACTGTTCGATTTCACGTGCAGTGTGAAATTTTGTTTTTAAAAACTGAGTGCGTTCTTTTTCAGTTAATGTTTCGCCAGCTAAAAGTTTGGCTAAAACATTCGTGTGCGGACCCCAGTCTAAATCGTGTAATTCTTTACCATCATGAGAATTTTTCGCAATCGCTTTACCCATGTGGTTTTCTTTAATCACTTTTTGGTACAAGCGGTGAAAGTACCTGTTCGGGTTAATCCCTAATGAAATACCGTGCTCTAGTGTATCGATGTGCCAAATGTTCATCGCATTATCAACGGCCTGAATGCCGTGGCGTAACGTGTGCCAAGTTTCACCGTGATGCGATCTGATTTTAAAACCTTTGTACTGTAATTTGCGAAGACCAGATTGTAATTCAAAGAAATGCTGCTTTGAATACATCTCACGTTCATCGCCGACGGTATCAGCTTCAGTCAAAACTTCTTTTAATTCAGGATATTTTTCGATTAATTTGATAATTTCATCAATTTGGTGCTGAAAGTGCTCTTTGCGATTCGTAAATTTTGCCGAATCAAAAAAGCTAGGTTCTTTTCTGAATGACGGCGAAAGAATAAATTTAAAATCCGGATGTTTTTTCTGAAACGAACTAAACCCATCATATAAACCCATCACCACATCATCCGCAGTCACTGAATCAATTCCAGGAATTTGTTCAGCGCTATCAGCTGTTGACCGGCTTAAAGAAAACTTTAAGCGCACATGGCCCACGTTAAAATTCGTGTAAAGGTCTTCAGCCATGCTGTAAGCCGCTTCGGCGTGAACTTCGCGCGAGATAAAAATTAATTTTGGTAAATAAAGAATTTTTAAATACTCAGAAAAGCCTTCAGTTTCTTTTAAGCGAATTAATTTATCAACATCAGCAGCCGATTTAATCGGCCAGCTACCAGCGCCATAAGCATTTTTAATTTTTTGTTCATAAATTGCAGCATCTGGGCCTTCAAGTAATGGTTTTAATTTAGACCACAAAAAACCAGCAGTTAAAGAGCCCGTTAAGTGAATATGCTCTTCACGGTATTTTAACGGAAAACGTTTAAAAAATTCTTCTAACACCAAAGCAAACGGGTGTTTGATCAAA
Organism: Bdellovibrio sp.; assembly: GCA_036676395.1. Taxonomy (GTDB): domain Bacteria; phylum Bdellovibrionota; class Bdellovibrionia; order Bdellovibrionales; family Bdellovibrionaceae; genus Pseudobdellovibrio. Next base: position 2,693,440 of record JAKFCY010000002.1, on the reverse strand, counting down.
ACATGAATAGGTTGTTGGTTGGTGATGAACAGGTTTAAAAGTTTTTGAAAACTTTCAACACATTCATAAGCTTCGCTGTTTTTTGATTTTAACGACGACGATAATAATAAATCTAAAGTGTCGGTCAGCGTGATGCCGTTAGTTTCAGAGACGATTTCAGTAAATTCTTTAACTAATAATTTGTGGGTAATTGATACTATCATCCCTAAATGTTACGGAGATTATAGCCACTTGTACATGACTTTGTGCGGGCCCGCGCCGGGAATATCAAACATATCGCCGATCAGAGTAAATCCATTTTTTTCATAGAACGCAAATGCATTTTCGCGCGCATTAAACCAAAGTAAATCACAGTTCATAACTTTCAAAAGCATTTCAGCCTGTTGAATGATTTGCGAACCCAATCCCATACCACGGTAATGAAAATCCGTCGCCATTCCGCGAAGGCGGTAAGGGTTCAAAGCTTCGGGAAAAAACTGATGAGCATCTTTCATAAAAGTTCCGTTGGCAGCAAGCACGCGATCAAAACCCTCTTCAGAAACAAAAGCTCCTAAGTGAAATGTCGAGCTTAAATTATCTTCTGGATAATGACAGATTTCGATCGGTTGCCCCGGACGCAAAATACGCGTGCGCAGATCGATTGTTTGTGAAGCCATAATTTGTTCGATTGAAATGTTAGATGAAGGGTGTGACATGCAGATCAGCGTAACAAAGAACTACTTAAATCTTAAATAATCTTTCCAGCTGCCAGGAATTTTTTCGGTCAGGATCTCGTGCTCTAAAACCGGTAACCAGCTTGGAACCCTTGGTGGGCGCAGTAAAGGCATCCCTGCTTTTTCAGGAGTGCGGTTAGCTTTTGTTTGGTTACATTTACGACATGCAGAGACAACGTTAGTCCAAATCTTGGGGCCGCCTTGCGAAGCCGGCAGCACGTGATCGATTGTGAGTTCTTTTTGAGCAAACTTTTTCACACAATATTGGCAAGTGAAGTTATCGCGGATGTAAACGTTTTCACGACAAAATCGAACGCCGTCGATTCTCTTGGGCCTGACATAAGATTTAAGCTTCATCACGCTGGGTAAATCGAAGGTTTCTCTGACCGAGCTAACAAAGGCTTTATGATATTCAAGAATTTCGACTTTATCTTGGAACCAAAGAATTAAGGCTTTTTGCCAAGAAACTATGCGTAAAGGTTCGTAGCTGGCGTTTAACACCAAGGCTTTTAAGCTAGTGCTTATATCAGCTAACGGGGATCTGGTTGTAGAAACCATGTCCAGTGCGACCATATATCAAGTATAAGGGGGAAGATGCCCCGGTGCCACATCTAAAATCTTTATGTCTAGAATAAGCATTTGTTTTACCAAGTCTTTTTGCTTGTCTCTCTTTGAAATACTAGCTAAACAAAGGTCCAGTTTTACTCGAAAATAGGGGCTTTTATGTCTAGTACACCACGCGTGATCGCGTTCAATTACGTTCTGAAAAACACTAAAGGCGATCTAATCGATGCCTCAGAACCAAATCAACCAATGCCGTTCTTAACTGGACGTAGCCAAATCATTCCAGGTCTTGAAGCTGAAATTATCACTCTTAATGAAGGTGATAAAAAGCAAATTTCTGTTCCGGCAGCTCAAGCTTACGGTGAAGTTCGCGCTGATATGGTGATGGAAGTCCCAAAACAAGAACTTGAACATTTAAAAGATCTTCAGGTTGGATCTCATCTTCAACTGCAATTAGGCGAAGGTGTTAAAATTGTTACGGTTTCTAAAATCAATGATACCCACGTAACATTAGACGGAAACCATCCACTAGCAGGTACTGATTTAGTTTTTGATATCGAAGTAGCGTTAGTTCGTGAAGCTACTGCTGATGAAGTGTTACACGGTCATGCCCATGGTTTACATGGTCATGCTCATCACTAAGTTAGTGAAAGTTTTGTTAAGATTTTTCGGCGGTTAGTCATAAGACTAGCGGAAGTAATTTTCCTGTTGAAAGATGTTGGCGATAATTTAGGCTTAATAATAAGAATTTTGTTTACCAGAAAAATCAAATTGATCATCAGGTAAATAAAAAAGTGATCCCAGAGAGAGTTCGAGTGTCCTTAAGGTTTTCCCGCAGGCAATCAGTTCTAGGTTCGAGGGTCCGTTTAAAAAAAATTGCCCGGAGGAAACATGGCAAAGAAGATTTATGTAGGGAACTTAGCGTTCTCAGTAACAGATGACGAATTACAACAGGCGTTTGCATCTTTTGGAACTATCACATCAGCTCGCGTAGTGATGGATAAAATGTCTGGTCGTAGTAAAGGTTTCGGATTCGTAGAAATCGAAGACGATGCTAGCGCTGATACAGCTATCCAAAAAATGGATGGTCAAACTATCGGTGGTCGTGCAGTACGTGTTTCTGAAGCTAAACCTCAAGAGCCTCGCACTGGTGGCGGCGGCGGACGTGGTTTCGGCGGCGGTGGCGGCGGCGGTGGTCGTGGCTTCGGCGGTGGCGGAGGCGGCGGAGGTCGTTCTGGTGGTGGTTACGGCGGCGGCGGAGGCGGCGGTGGTCGTTCTGGCGGCGGTGGCGGCTACGGTGGTGGACGTTCTGGCGGTGGTGATCGCGGCGGAAATTCATACTAGTTCTGTCTCGTAAGATATAATTAAATAGTTATTATCGATTGATCCTAGCTAATGCAGAGTGTTTAGAATTAAACTTCTCTGCATGATTACAGCTAGGATCTTTTTTTTCGCCATTTTTGTTTTTTCTTTAACAGCATTTTCTGCTGAAACACCTCTGAAGAAATTTGTTATTCTTGGAGATTCTCTGACCGAAGGTTACGGCGTAGCTCAAACGGCCGCATTTCCTGCACTACTGCAAAAAAAAGTCGAACAAGATAAATTACCATGGAAAGTTATTAGCTCTGGTTCAAGCGGTTCTACCTCAGCTTCAGGGCTTCAACGTATTAAATGGATCGCTAAAGATAAACCCGACATGGTGTTAGTCTTACTTGGCAGTAACGATGGTTTGCGTGGTCTTAAACCTGAGCAGACCGAAAAAAATTTAAACGACACGATTGCATGGGCTAAAAAAAATAATATCGCCGTTTCGTTGGGGCAATTACATGTGCCGCCGAATTACGGTAAGGATTATGAAAAAAAATTCTCTGCCGTGTATGCCAAAGTCGCCGCGAAAAATAAAATTCAATTGGCCCCTTTCTTATTAGAAAAAGTCGCAGGCGATAAAAATCTTAATTTAGCTGATGGCATTCATCCGAACGAAAAAGGCCATCAAATTGTAGCTGATAACCTGTATCCCTTTGTTAAAAAACTTTTAGGTAAATAATATGATCACAATTAATAATTTGCAAAAATCGTATCAGTTGGCCGGCGAAACCAGCGAAAAGATGACTATCCTCCATGAACTCAGTTTAACTGTTGATACCGGCGAAGTGGTGGCTGTGGTTGGCTCATCGGGTTCAGGAAAATCCACCCTGTTAGGATTAGTTTCAGGATTGGATCAGCCAGATCAGGGCGAAATTTTAATTCATGGTAAAAGTTTACAAAGCTTACGCGGTAATGATTTAACAAATTTTCGCGCAAGCCATATTGGTGTTGTGTTTCAGCAGTATCATTTAGTCAGTCATTTAACGGCTTATGAAAACGTGACGCTACCTTTAGAAATTTTAAATAAACCCGTCGTTAAAAAAGATGTGATCGATTTATTAAATCAAGTGGGCCTTGGCCACAGGCTTGATCATAAACCCACACAGCTTAGTGGTGGTGAATCACAGCGTTTAGCTTTAGCTCGGGCATTGGTGATTAAACCAAGTTTATTATTAGCCGATGAACCATCGGGTAGTTTAGACAGTGAAACCGGCGAAAAAGTGATGAATTTATTTTTCGAACAGATTCGTCTGCACAATACCACAACGATGCTTGTAACTCATGATATGGAACTGGCTCGTCGTTGCGATAAGATTTATAAATTGCACGGCGGAGCTTTGCATGCAGTTTCACAGGGCGTCTAATGCAAAGTTTTTCTAAACTCTTTACTTTTGTTAAAAAAGATCTATTCGCGCAAAAAAAGCTTAATTCTTTTTTCGTATTCAATTTAGTCTTAGGTTTTTTAGGATTTTTATTCTTGCAGGTGTTTCAGGCAAGCCTTGATCAACAAACTAAAGATAAAGCCCAAGAAATCCTTGGCGGCGATATGGTGATTTCAGCTCGTCGGCTAATTACTGATGAAGAAGTTAAAACCATCGAAGAAAAAGTAGGTCTTAAGTTTATCAAAAAAGCAAAGTCTACAGACTTTTTTGCCATGATTAAATTTGGCGAACAGTCGCGTTTGGTGTTAGTTCGCTCGGTCGGTGAAAATTATCCGGTTTACGGTAAATTAGAAGTTAAAACTTCTGCTGGCGTTGATAGTGTTTTAACCAAAGTTAATTCTGGCGAAGTTTATGTTGATCCAGAATTAGTCGATCAATTAAAGATCACTGATTTACCAGCAGCAAAATTAAAAGTCGGCGATTTGGATTTAGCTTTATCCGGAATTTTAACTTCTGATCCGTCGCGCACTTTTAGATTAGGTGCACTTGCACCGTTTATCTTAATTAATGAAGCTGATTTGGCAGCGACGAACTTAGTTAAAGCCGGCAGTACGATCACTACAAGTTTTCTATACCAATTAAATGACCCGACTTCTGCCGATGTGTTTAAAGCTGAATTAGAAAAAATTTATTTAGACCCATCGCTGCGATTTAGCAGCGCGCTGCAAGAAGATGATGGCGGTAACCGGGTCTTTAGATACTTGATTGATTATCTTGGTTTAGTGTCATTAATTTCAATTGGCCTGTGCTTTTTATGTTTAAGTTATATGTTGAATTGGTTTTTTCAGATTCAGAAAAAAACCATCGCGATTTATAAAATCTTGGGATTGCCAGAAACTTCGATTTTAAAAGTGCAGGTGTTAAAAAATCTGATTTTATCTGTGGGTTCATTTGTTATCGCACTATCAGCGGTGCTTTTAGCCCTATCACCCCTACAAGCCTTATTAGATAACTATTTTAAAATCGCCATTCGTTTAACCATCAGTCCAACGCAAATTCTAATTAGCTTTTTTGTTGTCGTGTTAGGGCCGCAGTTAATTGCGATTCCTACCTATTTGGCCGCAATGTCGATGAATCCTTTGATTTTACTGCGCCAAGAGATTTCGCAAAGCGGTTTATCAGGGCGCACGAAATTAATCTGGGCCAGCAGCGTAGGGTTAGTTTTTTGGGGTTTAGCGGTTTGGCAAAGTCATTCATTGCAAACGGGATCACTGTTTATTATCGGGCTTTTAGGAGCCACGGTTGCTGCATGGTTTTTTATTTCTGGTTTACGTAAGTTTACGGCGCTGATCGTTGATAAATTTGATTTTGAATTACGTTATGCTTTTTTAAGTCTGATCAGAAAACCTGGTTCTACTGATTTAATTTTTATGACTATGACCTTATCGGTCGTGGTATTAACGTTACTGCCGCATATTAAAAAATCGATCGTTGAAGAAGTTAGACCTGAAGTCAGTTCTAAAATTCCATCAGTGTTTATGTTTGATATTCAGATGGATCAAAAAGACGAACTGATTAAGATCGTTAAAGATAAAACCGGACAAGATCTGGATATGACTCCGCTTGTGCGTTCGCGCATTTTAAAAATTAATGATTTAAGTTATGAGCGCGTTGAAGAACAGGGTTTTTTCAAAACCCGCGAATCTGAAAATGAAGCTCGTTTTAGAAACCGCGGTGTGAATTTAACTTATAAGGCTGATCTGCAGGATTCAGAAAGTTTGTTAGATGGAAAATGGTTTTCGTCAACTGTGGGCGAAATTCCAGAAATCAGCTTAGAAGAAAAATACGCTGAACGTATCGGTGCTAAACTTGGCGATATCATGACTTTTGATGTTCAGGGTTTAGAAATCAAGGGTAAAGTCACCTCACTTCGCCGAGTGCGCTGGACAAGCTTTCAGCCAAACTTTTTTATTACTTTTCAACCGGGTGTTTTAGAAGAAGCTCCGCAAGTGTATTTAAGTGCAGTGAAACAAATTAACCAAGAACAAGTGCGCGCTCTTCAAAATGCAGTGGTTGATCGTTTTGCTAATATTTCAATTATTAATGTGAAACAAAGTGTAGAAAAGTCTTTAGTGTTTATTGATCAAATGGCTTTGGCTTTACAAATTATGGCAACCCTTGCACTAGTGGTTGGATTTTTTATCTTTATTATTCTGATCAACACCCAAGTGGGTGAGCGTATTAATGAAATGAACTTACTGCAAGTGCTGGGTTCGACCCAAGAGCAGCTTTACCGCATTATGATTACGCAATTTAGCTTAATTGCGTTTTTAAGTTTATTGGTCGGATTAGGTTTAGGGTCATTGATTGCCTATGTGATTATGGGTGTGATGTTTAAATTGGGGATTTATTTTGACTATGTGTCGATGTTATCTTTAATTGTAGTTTTAGTTTCACTTACCTTTGGAGTTTTAAAAGTGTCGATGCGACCATTAAGATCATTACAACCACTAGCCTTGCTTAAAAACGAGGGAGGTCTTGTTGACAGCAAGTAGTGACTTCACACGCGCGGTTGAATTACTTGAACAAGGTGATGTCGTGGCTTTTCCGACCGAGACGGTTTATGGCCTTGGTGCGCGTATTGATCGCCCCGAAGGTTTAAAAAAAATATTCTCGACGAAACAGCGTCCATTTTTTGATCCGTTGATTGTGCATGTGGCCTCAGTTGAACAGGCTAAGACTTGTTTTAAACAATGGCATGCGCTGGCAGATCATCTGGCTAAAGATTTTTGGCCGGGAGCTTTAACTTTAGTAATGCCAAAATCAGAATTAATTTCTGATATGATCACTTCAGGTTTAGATAGTGTTGGCGTACGTTTACCCAGCCATCCGTTAGCGCAGCAATTAATTAATGCTGTTGGCGTACCAATAGCCGCACCAAGCGCGAATAAATTTGGCAAAACGAGTCCTACAAAAGCTGAGCATGTTAAAAAAGAATTCGGTGATAGCGTTCTGGTGTTAGATCAAGGGCAAAGCCAAATCGGAATTGAATCTACAGTCTTATTAGTCAGAGTGTCTTTTGTGGGTCCGCAACATAATACTTATGAATTAGCAATTTTACGTAAGGGTGCTGTTTTAAAATCTGAATTAGATACGTCATTACAAAAAACGCAGTTAAAATACAAATGGCTTGCGGCCGTTGATAAAAAAGAATCACCGGGGCATATGAAACATCATTACATGCCCGAAGTTCCATTTGTGATTTGCAAAGATCCAAGTATGAAAGTCAGCCAAATTTCTGAAATTCTAAATGCGAAGTTAAAAGAACTTCCTGACGAAGTTGAACAAGTTAAAATTGTGAAACCAAAGGGTCGAGTCGAAAAGATTGAATTTTTGCTTTTACCCAAAGATCCGGGCCAAGCTGCGCGCGAATTGTATTCACAGCTTCGCGCAGTCAGTGCACGTAAGCCCGATGTTTTATGCTTTATTCAAATGCCCTACCACAATACTGAAATGTGGGAGAGCATCTTTGACCGCATGTACAAAGCGGCTTCATTAATTATCGACTAAATTCAACGGGGTAAGTGATTTTAACAATCTTACCTTTTGGCGTTTTTGGAAATTTAATTTTTTTAAACGCATCAACAACACACTTTTGTAAATTCAAATCAGTCAGTGTAGTTTGTTCGTCGTTGATTCTGATTTTGTGTAATTCAGCTTTGTCATTGATTTCGTAATCGACAACAATTTTTCCTGAAGCTTGCATCGTTTGTTTTGTTCCGGCATCACGGCAAGATTTCATCATTGGTAAAAATCTGATGATCGGTTTTTTATATTTTTCATTCACATCGATTTTACTTTTTGCGAATGAAAAAGAAGATAGTAAACACGCACACATAAATAAAATAACATTTTTTTTCAAAACAAAACTCCTTCTAAAAATTTCTGGTGTTGTGAAATTTCTGTTAAGAAATTGTTACTAACGATCCAGCGTTATGACTCTGGTTATAGCACATTGAAACACAAGTTGAACCATTCCCAGACGTTTGTCGGCGAAAAAAATATTTGCATATGAAATTGTCATTATTTTCTTCAGACTAAATTGGTCGTCATAAAAACACACACGGAGGAATAATGAAGTTATGTTTTAAAAACGTAGCGCAAGCTGGATTGTTATCATCAATCATCGCTTTAGCTGCATGTTCGGGTTCTGATGTCTCACGCGCAATTGGTTCTGATGGATTAGTGATCAGCGGTGATTTAGATTTAGGTGCTGCATCAATGGCTATCAATCAAAAAACTGGTGACGTGCAATCTTATAATGTTAACGCCAGCGCAGTTGAATATGATGATTTAGAAGTTGTTGCAACTGCACAAACTGACCCTCCTACTGAAGTTACGGCAGATATTAATGGTGATGGTACATTTTCTGTTGATCTTGGTGAAGACGCAGCTGGTACTGCAATCACTGTAGCTTTTGTTAATAAAGAAACTGATGTTGTAGTTGGTGAAGTTAAATTTACTGATAGTACTAAAACAGATTTAAATGGTAACGCAGTAGCGGATTCAACAGTTGTAGCTACAGGTAGTTTACCATTAGGTGCAATTACTTTAGCTTCTGATGGTACTGTTGAAGTTCCAAAAGCTAACGTTGCAAATGTGCAACAAGAAATTGCTGTTGCCGCAGCATCAGCGTTTAATCCTACAGGTGAATGGACAATGGATGCCTATGAAAAGGTGGGCGCATCATTTACAGTTGGTGCGTACAATCCAGGTGATCCGGGTATGCCACATGTTGGATTTAAACTTACGTTGGCTCGTTTTACAGGTAAAGACTTTACTCCTGCACCAGGTAACTGCGAAAAGAATGCAAGTGGTACAGTAACATCATGCCCGGTAACAAGTGGTACAGTAGGTACTAATGATCGTTACGCTCTTTCAATTTGGGGCGGTAACTACGGAAATTCAATTGGTGCTTGTAATGATACAACAGGTTTTTCTGCTGACGAAGCTCGTGGTTACGGTCGTATCCACCTTTTACCAGCGGGTCTTCCAACAGTTAGTGCTACAGCTGGTGCAATGCAGTTTGGTCCATACGGATTTACTACAGCATCTGGTTTTGGAGGAGATCCGGCTCCATACAATGAACCGTGGATGAAAACGGGCGCGCAATCGAATCACGAAGAAGCTGATTGCCGTGCTTGGTTAGTTTCTGGAACTACAAAAATGTATAATGCATGGGCTTGTCGTTCAAAAGTTTATACAGGCGCGTGGCCTGGCGTACCAGTTTCAACCGGCACTACAATTGGTTGGCAAGTCGGAATTCAAGGAAGCGGTTGTAAAGATTTGGCTACTGAAAAACCAATTAACGTAACTAACTGGCAAAATCTTAATCAAGGAAGCTGTCCGCCTCAACCGACAAGTGCTACGGCGATCGGTACAGGTTTCTACAGTAATTCATGTACTTATTCGAATGCTGACCATGATGGCGTTTCATCAACTGCAGCAGTTAGTTTCTACTGTACGCATACAGGCGGTGAGTTTACTGATGTAGACGGAGCGCCTTCAGCAACGCCGATGGATAAATCAGGCGGAAGATACTTGGGTAAACCAGAAACAATTATTGGCAGTACTGATTTATGTCACTCTGCCAGCGGAACAGTTGCTGCAACTTTGGCGGCTTATCGTTGTTACGCGAATGCTTACTGGCAAGGTGGTGGCGGCCAAACACAAGATGGTTCTTGTGGTCGTGAGTACAACTTTAACTGGCAAGCTATCAGCCCCGCTGATTTCATCAGTAAAGATGACTTTAAAGGTCGTCCAAAAAATGCTTTCATTACGAATATCTTAAATTATGCGGCTGATGGTAAATCGGCTATTCTTGAGGATGAAGAGTCAGAAGGCGTTACGATTCAGACTTCGGCAAATAGTAGTACGTTCTGTCAAGTTTCGCGTAAGACAGTAATTTCTTTTAAATCAATTACAGCAACAAAAATGTTAGTTGAATTAAAAGAAAACGGGCGCATGGCAAGTACTGATGCTGCTTGTGTCGCTGCTGCTAATGAAGCTGTTGCACATCCAAGCGACGACAATAACTTATCTTGGATGCTTGAACCTATGAAACTTTATTTCTACTTAAATAAAGTAAACTAATTAAGTACTAAACAAAGTGTTATCACGAAAAAGCCAGCGTAAAGCTGGCTTTTTTTATTTGTTTGGGGCTATGATCAGCTTTGCATGTATCAAAAAATTCGCGCTGCTTATCGTTTTATAAAGTTTGTAACTATTATTTCAGCATATCTTATTCAGGGTACGTTTATTTATTTAACGACCAAAGAACCTGTATTGCGTCGCCGACGTTTAACTGAAAATGCGCATCAATACGGAATCCGCCTTGTTAACGCTTTTCACGTGCAAGTGATCTGTAAAAATCCAATCGCTCATAATGAAGCTTCGCTATTAATCGGCAATCATGTTGGCTTCATTGATATTTTGGCTTTAACTTCGCTTGTGCCAACTGTGTTTATCACATCACGTGAAATGCAAAAAGCTCCGGGCCTTGGAAAAATCACAGAGGTTGCCGGTTGTACTTATGTTGACCGCGTAAACCGCATGAAAATTCAGGATGAGTTAAAAGATATCATCGAAGTTTTAAAAAAACGCTTTCATGTTGTGCTATATGCAGAATCTGTGGCCTCAAATGGTGAACAGGTACTGCCGTTTAAAAAAACACTGTTGATGGCAGCAGGATTAGCTGGTGTGCCAATCAGACCCTTTGTTTTTAATTATCGCTTAGTTAATGGTGCTCCAGTGAAGTTTGAACATCGTGATGCTTTATGCTGGCACGGTGATATTTCGTTCTTTCAATCAATCTGGGGAGCGTTGCAACTTGAAACACTAGTTTGTGAAATAGAGTTTTTACCCTTGTTGCATGTGACACCTGAAGATCACAGAAGTGAAATCGCGGCAAAGCTGCATGCCATGGTGTCAGAAAAATACGTTCCATTTGTAGACCCGGCAAAGTCTGACACGAAATCAATATAATTAAACTCATTTTTGTACGTCAGTTTACCGATAGAAGTCTTGGCAATTAGGCCTTAACTCTTCTCGGAGATTCGATGACTAAATCAAAAAATTATAAGCTTGGCAAAAATTTGTTCAAAACATATTTCAAACCTGTAGGCAAAGGCTATGAAATTGGTTTTACATTTAAAGGTAGAAATTATTTTACTTCTAACTTTGTGAATAAAACTGAAGCAACTAAGTGGTGGGGCTTTTTTAATAAAGAGATCACAAGCTTTTCAAAAAAATATTGGGTTTCTAATGCAATGCCATTTATGTGGTACTGTAACTTTATGAATAACCACATGTATAAAACGTATTACACTTGGTTAGATAAAGTTTTTAATAAACATGAAGCTGCATTTACTTCAGCTTACAATAAAGACTATAAACAGTTTTTAAAATTTAAGCATAATCCTATGCACGAAAAGCCAACACAAAAGTCACCGCACTTTAGAAAAGTAGGCTAGCTTTTAAAAGACCGCGTACAGAGTTGCCAACATAAAGTTCTACAGTTGGTAATTCTGAAGCCGGTAGTGATCTTTCAGATAACTTATAGGTTCTATCATCGACGGTGATAGAACCTTTTTTTATGTGATGCGCCTGAAACACGCTATACATTCCGCCATCACTGCTGGGCGGAGTGAAAAACTCGTCACCTTTTTTATAAAACACGCTGTAAATCGAAGTCTCTACGATGTTGCCTTGTTTATTCACGATAAGAACGTCGTGAGCGGCTTCTTTTTTATTTTGTAGTATCAAGTTCCAAACATTACGGTCGATCGTCTTATAGCGCGGCAGGAACTGTTTAAACGGTATCAATTGCAGTATCACTGGCTGGCTGGTTGCTGCAAGCGGGGTCGATTCTGCGGTGTAAGTTAAATCTTTGGCAAAAACTAAGCGCACTTTATGCGGTGTTTTTAGTTTAGTTCGCTTTGTCGCTTCAATTTTTTGATAAAGACTTTGAATCTGCTGCAGATCAGTTTGAACCATCTGGTCACGCAAAGCTAAATACGTGCGTTGAATATGTTCAGGCAGGTAAGTAAATCCATCGTTAAATTCTAAAGTGTCTACCACCGAGGTGTATTCAAGATACAGATTTAAAAAACTGCATTTAGTTAAAAATTCATGCCACTCTTTGCGCGGTTCTGAATCAAAAACAATCCCGCAACCGGTAAAATAAAAAAGCTGGTTGTTTTTTTGGTAGCTGCTGCGAATCGCCACGTTTAAGCAAAAGTCTTCACCTTGCCACCAACCGATAGAGCCGGTGTAGAAGTCACGGTGATAATTTTCAACTTCGGCGATTTTTTTAAGGCTTTCAATTTTTGGACAGCCAGAAATTGAGCCCCCCGGAAAAGTATTAGCGATAATTTCGCTGAAACTTTTTGACGTATTAATTTCGATTTCAGAATAAGTGTGCGACGTGTATTTTAAATCAATAATCTTTCTGTGAAAGTTGACGCGCGAACTGTCGTTATATTTATCACAAGATAAAGTATTTAAATCATTGCGCAGTAAATCCACGATCATTGAAAGTTCGGCGTTTTCTTTGCTGCTATTTTGTAATTCAGAAATATTTGAACCCGAAAGCAAAGTGCCTTTAATCGGTTGGGTCGTAAGACGAGATCCTTTTTTGTATAAAAACATTTCTGGCGAAAGACAGTGAATGCTTTCATCGGGCCCTAGTGGCAAATACGCACGGTAATCACTGCCAACAGTTTTTGAAATATGCACAAAACCATCTAACTGCGAATAATGTTTTGGCGCTTTGGCTTCAAGAGCTGCGGTGTAGTTCATTTGGTAAAAACGCCCACTACAGATATCTTCTTTGATTGATTGCACATTTTCTAAGAATAAGGATTCTTGAACAGTCGGGTAATAGGTGGGGCGCGAGGTAGGTTTTTCAGGGTATAGATTTTCTAACTGAGTCTGCTCAAGTAATGCAAACGTATTCAAAACAAAGACCTGGGCTTTTGGGGTTTTTGCATAAAAGCGACGGGTATCATGAACGCTTGGTTTTTCAAGTGCTGCAAAATTAAGTTTCACCACTTTCATTTTTTCAGCGTAATTTTTTTCGATAGCTTGTAAAAAACTTTTCGTGTCTTGATCGTCGCTACAAGAAATTAACTGGTAATCAGTGCTGTGAATAAATTTTCTGTCTTCGTGAAAACAAATCAGCGGTTGCATAGTTCAACCACCGATTGCAAAAAGAGTTCAGGTTGTTCAGTTAAGAATGATTCTGGGTGAAACTGCAAACCCAGCCAGTTTTTATTTTTATGGCGTACGATCATTGGAATCGTTTCACTGCTGGCTAAAATATCAAAGGCGTTAGTCATGTCGCATTTTAGCGAATGATATCTGGCAACCTGAATATTATTGAACTTGTTATTATCTGACATCAGCGCGCTGGTTTTACCGTGCACAGGCGGGTAATAGGCCTGCACAGTTCCGTTTTCAATTTCATTCATCATCTGCATGCCGAGACAAATTCCTAAAACAGGTTTGTTCGCAGGTAAGCTTTTTAAAAAGTTTTTACTTAGTGGATAATCGCTTGGAGTTTTAGGCCCCGGAGAAAAAATCACCAGATCGAAATCAAGGGCATTAATTTTATCAACCTCGCTGCAATCGACGACAGAAATATTAAAGCGCGGCTTAAGCCAGGCTTTAATATTGAAGGTAAATGAATCGTGATGATCAACGAGTACGGCTTTTAACACCGGACCATATTACTTGAATTTTATATCAAAGTGTAACCCATTGTTGGCAAAAATTTTGTACGGGTCTGTGTCATCTAAGGCACTGTCTTGCAGATTAACCACATAGCGGCCTTCAATGGTTTTCTCGATGGTGTAATCTTTAGCACGCGCTTTAACGCCGTTTAATAAGATAACAACCGATGTTGGGTTGATCTGACCTAATACAATCGGTTTTAACGAGATCACATCTTTTAAGTTTTCGTAAATATAAGAAACCTTTATTACCGAACCTGCCAGCGGGGCTTGATCAAATTTGATTTTACCATCGTTAGTTAATTTAAAGCCTTTTACGACAGTTAAGCCATTGACGATGACTCTTAAAGAATCTTTTTTAATTTTTTTACCAGATAGACCAAATTCAGATTTATAATCAGCACGGCCATTTGGTAGATTACTTTGAAATTGTAATGACTGAATCGTACCTAATAATGGATTAAGCAATTGTAATTGAAATTCGCGCAATGCTAACGATAAGGCCGGATTCAATCCCGGAATTTTATCAGCCACATAAGAAATCGTAAACGTGGTATTCACGTTAGTTAAGATACGATTTAAAATCGTATCTAAAGTGATCGCGCCTGAGATTAAATCGTTAAAGTTAAACCATTCGCCTTGGCTTAATGCCACGATACCAGCTTCAGAGCCGAAATTTTTATTATAACCGGCTAACGAAGGTGTTGCTGCGAACACTTTTACTTTTGAGCTAGCAAGAGCTGTTTTGACATCAGTGTATTTCGGAGCTCCGCTACCGACAGCGCCACTATTGCCTGGTGAATATAAAAAGCCATCATCAGTAATTAAAATCGCAAAACGTTGATTGTTCGTAGCCCACGGAGCCGCCGCTGTATCAATAAGAGCGCGCATTGGGTTTTCATTTAAATCTTTACCACCTGGATCACTTGAACCTTTTAAAGCTTTAAGTTTAGTGATTTCAGAAATCAATTCATCCACTTGTGTATTTGTTGACGGGTCAGCAGGGTTATTATCATAGAATTTATCACAACGGCGAATGGTGTAATCACCAAACGTCACAAGACACATACGCGTATGGTAACCAGCTTCGCGTGAACGTCTAACGAAGTTAATTAAACGAATCTTGGCAGATTCAATAGTTGCTGACATCGAACCCGTTACATCGACAACAAAAGCGATATCTACGGTTTCTTTTGTTTCCATACTGTTTTTAGTTAAGTTGAATTTATTTACCGGAATCAGACTTTCAATTAACAATAGATCATTTGCATTTAAAGACTGAGCTAATGAACCATCAGGCTTACGCACTTGAAAAGAAATCGCGGTTTGATTTTCTTCTAATGATTCTTGCGTGATCGTTTGTTCTGATTCAGATAATTTAAAGAACTCGGTGACGGCGCCCATATCATCTTGTGCTGTTGGATCAGCAGAAGCTGCAGGAATAAAACTCATCTGAGATTTACAGGCAGTAAATGTTAGTAAAATCATCGCTGCTACAATTTTTGTAACATAATGTTGATGATTCTTTTTCATAATTCCCCCAAAGGTTAGAGTCGAAGCACTAAACTATCGTCGGGATTGACGCAGGACTTAAGGTGTGTGGAACACTTTATTCTCTCTGAAAAACACGAATTTTGTAGAAATTTTGAGCGATAACAAACAAATTTTTCTAAGTTGCAAAAAACTGTCTAGTCAAAGAGCTAGAACTGAAACTTTGTGCAAAAGCCTGTGGACATGTGGATAACTTACACGTTATTTATATATGTAAGTAATATGTAAATAAGAGGGAGAAAACACTATGGGTCTACGTCAAGATACAATAAGCTTCGCACAGAAATTAAATATCGCCATTTGGTTCACACAGCTCATGTTAAGTGTAGTCTTTCTTCTGAATTAGTAGACGTGAACAGTTTCTTGAAGCTTCTCATCAAAGCCAGTTCGTTTGATTGAAAGCTGCAAACGTTGATTTTTCGGTACTCGAGATAACGTTTGTTCAGACACAGCGGTTTCGAAGCCATCTGCCCATCCCTGAAGTTTAGCCGCTGTGTTTACGGTCTGCCCAAAGTAATCAAGACCGACATTTAAATTTACACATAAAATTTGGCCAATATGAAATGATGTTCGTAGCACTAAAGCGTCTTTATTATTTTTAAAAGCCTGATGAATCTCATCATTAGCTTTAAAAGCTAACCCTGCATCAGTAAATGCCGCCATAACCGCATCACCGATAAACTTAACCACCACACCTGAATTATTTTTAATAATGGTTTCGATAATGGCGTAGTGATCTTGAACCGCTACGAACGCTTTGCTATCACCAAGCTTACGATACATGGGCGTAGAGCCAACAATGTCAGTAAATAAAATAATTTGTTCGCCGATTTCTAATTTTACACCGCTACGAAGTAAGTCATCGTTTAATAGCGTACGAATATGCGTATTACTTAAAGCTTCACCGGCTAAAAATTTTTCTGCACTCCAGGGTAAACTTTCAAAAACGAAATAATCTTCGGCTTCGGCCTTATATGATAAAGAAATATCTCCTGAAGCTATTTGAATCTGAGATTTGCTAAAATCAACACTGACATTTTGCGAAGGCAATTGGCTGGCGTTCACGGTAACTTCACATGATTTTTTGCCATGCAGAGTGCGGGCGCGGTAAGTGCCCGGTTTTAAATTTAGGCTTGTCGTAAAAGTTTCGTTTTTAGCTACTAGCCAGTTGATCAGAATATGCGTTTTCTTTGCGGGCTCTGCGGCACAATAATTAACGCTTCCGACTTCACGAAATTTAGATTGAGGTTTAAAGCTTACTTCAAGTGAACGTTCATCTTGAACTGAAAATTCAAGATCACAAGGCCCGCATTTCGCGCTGTTTTTAATAGCCCGCAGTTGTGAACTTTCAACTTGTGGGCCACGACAGTGTGGGCAGACGACATCCCAGGTTAAAGCCAGATAGCCTTTATGGGTTAAAAGGGTAAGTTGTTCGACAACATCATTTAAGCTTAAGCCAGTTTGGGTCGCGATTTTTTTAGGATTGATCTTATGAATATCTAAAGAATCACTGGCAATTAAGTTTTGTAAAACGAGCTTTAGCTTTGCCGGTTGCGATGAATTTACTTCAGCCAGTATTTGCGTCTTAAAGTTTTTATCACCGTCACTTAGCCTGCGCAGAGGAGTCAGTGATGTATTGATCGCCTGGGCATTCGCAAAAAATATATTTTCTTGGGCTTGCAGGTAAGCGGGCATTTCTTTTTTAAAAAAATTAGAAGCCCCGGGCCCGATAATAAACCGCAGAATAAAATTTCCGTACCACGTAAAATTAATTTCAACCTGGGTTAAGCCTGCAGAAGTTTTTTCTGGCAAAATTCGAAACACGCCAATCTGTTTGTGCATCAAACCTTTTTTGTAGTGGCGTTCATGGATGATTTCTTTATTGATAATCCAAATCCACGGAAGTTCTAGCCATTCTTGCTCTTGGCCAAGCATTTTGGCGCGCACGATGCGCGAACCATTCACCTCAACGTCTTCGCGAGGCTGTAATCCCATAGCTTTATTCATGCGTGAAGTATCAGATAAAACCGCCCATAGACGGTCTAACGGAAGCTTTGTGGTAATGATAAATTTACTTTGATAAACCATTGCTAATTAAGCATTGATCTCAAGTTCGCTGGTATCATTTGATGAGCGTAGGCCTTTTTTCTTCATTTTTTCAACCAGCGTCGTGCGATTTAATCTTAGTAACATCGCCGCCTGGTTTTTATTCCAGCCAGTTTTTTCTAATGCTTTAATGATTAAAGCATTTTCAAACTGATCAACAGCATTGTTAAAATCTAATCCTTCTTCAGGAATATCAATTGATCCGGTTTCAGCATAACAAGCAGCAGCTGATTTATACTTTGCAGGTAAGTCTTGCGGAGCAACTTCGCCAGTGCCTTTTAAAATACTTAAACGTTCAACTAAGTTTTCTAATTCACGAATATTACCAGGCCAAGCGTAATTCACTAAGCAGGTCATCGCTTCAGGAGAAAATCCAGAGATTGATTTGGCTTTATTTTTATTAAATGAAGTTAAAAAGTGATTTAAAAGTAACGGGATATCTGTTTTACGTTCTCTTAATGCAGGAATTTGAATCGGAATAACATTTAAACGGTAATAAAGATCTTCTCTGAACTTACCTTCTTCAACCGCGCGTTCTAAATCAACGTTGGTCGCGGTGATAACACGCACATTTACCGAGATCGTTTTTGTTGAACCAACTGGTTCAAATTTCTTTTCTTGTAAAGCGCGTAAGATTTTAACTTGTAAGCTAGGTTCAAGATCACCAATTTCATCTAAAAATAAAGTGCCATCGTCAGCTAATTCAAATCGCCCTGCGCGATTGGCGATAGCGCCGGTAAAAGCTCCTTTTACGTGGCCAAATAATTCAGATTCTAATAATTCGGAAGGGATAGCGCCGCAGTTAATCGCGATGAATGGGCCTTTTGCTCTTGGAGAATTGTAATGAATCGCACGGGCGATTAATTCTTTACCAGTTCCAGACTCACCTTGAACTAAAACCGTAGAATCAGAATCAGCAACGCGTTCAACTAGTGAAAGACAAGATTTAATGCTTTCGCTTTCACCGATGATTTGGCTGAATTTGTATTTAGAAGTTAATTCTTGGCGTAACTGGATGTTTTCAGTCTGAAGAGTCTTATGATCTAAAGCTTTATCCACAAGGCTGATAAGTTCTTCAACATTGAAAGGCTTGGTTAAAAAGTGATAAGCCCCTTGTTGCGTGGCTTTAATAGCCGTATCAATAGTTCCAAAGCCCGTTAAGATGATCACTTGAATTTCAGGATATAATTGTTTTAAGAAAGTCATGAATTCCATACCATCGCCATCCGGTAAATTCATATCTACGATAGCTAGGTCGAATTTTTTATCGGGAGCACAGAAGTTTTTCGCTTCATCGATACGATGGGCAGTCACTACGTTGTGACCTTTGCGATCAAGTAAGCGGAATAGAGCGGTTCTTAGTGTTGATTCATCATCTAAGATCAATACTCGGCTATTCTTCATAAACTTCCTTCCGTGGAGGTTCTCAGGGGTAAGATCATCTTGATCTACTAAATTATCCTAATCTAATTTTTGACGGAGGTGTCAAAAAAACGTAGGCCCAGACTGCATTTCAGGACTTTGGATGGCCGAGTCTTGATGCTAAATTTTGTGCAAATTTATTAAGAGCTAGCCTTCGGTAAAGTCATGCGCATGGCGACCCACGAGGCATTGGGTTCGGTTAATTCAACTTGAAAACCTTGATCTATTAAGGACTTATGAATCACTAAGAAGTAAATATTCTTGTTTTTTTGTTCATCGTTAAGCGGGCCTATATTGGATTGCAGGTCTAAATAGAAGTTGATTTGGTCTTGGGAAAATTTGACCTCGATCAGACCTGTCTGCGTATTCTTCTGTAAACGCACCCGTCTTAGGCCTTCAATAAAAAAGTTAAAAATTAAATTGAGCGAATCACGAAAGTTCGAACGGGTGACAGTGATGGCATCAACCAGCTGTTCTAACTGCTGAACAACTTTGATATTTTCGATTTTAAAAGACAATTCATTCATCTTTAGCGATTCGGTTAATAAATCTTTTAATAAAATTGTTTCTTTTTCCTGCGTGCCCGGTCTGCGCGAAAAGATTAATAGGTTTTCGATAATCTGCTTCATGCGCTGGGCAGCCATATTCATATCTTTTAATTCGCCGTGCAGATAGTGGTCTTTAGCCAGTTCCATTTGCAGGATCTGAATATATGAAATAATTCCACCCAGTGGGTTATTTAATTCATGGGCGATAGAGCTTGAAATTAATCCAAGTTCTTTCATTTTAGCCGTCTGGCTTAGACGCTGTTCAAGCATTTTATCTTCGGTGATATCAACATAGAAATGCACCCAGTGGCTGTTGCGGTCTTCATAGCCTGCTAGGCGCTGTGATTGCACATTATGATAGGTAGTGCTGTTTTCATTTTGATTCTGCACCTGAAAATTAGTGCCAAATTTGCAGTCCACACACGGTGATTCGCGGTTAAACATCACCTGATAGCACTTAGGATTGTCAGTGGCTGCAGGATATCTATGAAAGGCTTTATTTGATTCTAAAACATTA
This sequence comes from Bdellovibrio sp., assembly GCA_036676395.1. Classification (GTDB taxonomy): domain Bacteria; phylum Bdellovibrionota; class Bdellovibrionia; order Bdellovibrionales; family Bdellovibrionaceae; genus Pseudobdellovibrio. Next base: position 2,673,478 of record JAKFCY010000002.1, on the reverse strand, counting down.
TATTCTTTATCAACAACTAATAGCGGGTAAGCCGTAGAGTTAAAGGCCGTAGAGACAATTTTTTCTAAGTGCTGTTGTTGGCTTAACGAAGCTGCCTTTAACAAATTAAAATGCAAGGCATCTGAAACTTTGCCAAACATTTCATTATCAGAACTGCGAAACGGGCGGTTATTGCCCTTCATGAAATAAATAAAATAATTCGAACACTGTTTTTTAGCGAAAAAGTTTGGCAACTGAGCTTGTAAGTCTTTTTCAAAGTTTTCGGCTAGGTAATCAGGAATAATTTTAATCCATGTCGCGGCTGTCGCCTGTGGTAACAGCTCGTTTAAAAGTGTTTCGATACGAGTGACATCATTTTCTTCAGATAAGCTGAATAAAATTTTACGCAACGATTCGATACGGTTGTTCACTTCTAAGATCTTTTGCCGGCGATCAATCAGCTCTTGTTGATCCTGAAAAATTTGTTGGCGCAAAGTGGCCTTAGTCTGTTGATCTTGGTCGATTAATTCAGACGTTAAACGTTTTTTGGCTTCGTCTTGTCTTTTTTGATCAAGATTTTCTAATTGGTTAAAAACAACTTTTTCGGTCAGATCGACGGCTAGTAAAATTTGATCAGGTTTAAACAGATTATATAAATCAGCAGGAATTTCATTTTCCGCATCATCAAAAGTAAGATAACAATAATTAAATTGAATTTGTGCGCGCATTTTTGCAAGTTCTGGCAACTGGTTATGGCCCACAATTAAAATATCAGTAAAGACTTTGTGATCGGCCGATTTTAAATAAGGCGAATCTAACAATGAGTAAGCGAAGCCATCTTGGATTAAACCATCGAGTGTGTGATTCGGCGATGCGACTGCAACACGACACTCTAAAGTTGGCATGCGGCGATAAGCTCCTGATGAGTTTTAACATGAAAGTGCGGTTGAAATTCGGGCTCTTTAGGAACCGCTCCGCGGTCTTCGCCAAATTCAAAATAACAAGCCCAAGCGCCAATTTGGCGGGCATCTTTTATTTCTGAAGCCAGTGAGTTGCCAATACAAAGTAATTCATCGGGTTTAATATTTTCATCATTTAAAATCATTTTAAAAGCGGTAAACTTTTTTTCTGCAATTAAACTATTAACCACAAAGATTTTTTTAAAATAATTGGCAATGCCTAGACTTTTTATTTTTGCCGTTTGGGCATCTTGAAAACCTGCTGTGACTAAATACAGATTATATTTTTTGCTTAAAACATCAAGGTTAGCTAAGGCTCCTGGTAAAAGATCTAACTTTTCAGGAAGGCGCGGATGATAGAAAGCCCGGTTAGCAAGTTCAACAGCGGCTTGTGTAGCGGCTGTGCCATGTTCATGCGCTAATTTTTTAAAGACATCTTTATGCGAAATTGTCCGAATTAAAGCTAGCCGCTGTTCTTCGCAGGTTTTTAAATCTAGACGAAGTCCTGCATCGATCAGGATCTGAAATGCATCCTGCGAGGCCTGGGGTACCAGTAATCCCGTGGTGTCCAGTAAGGTGTCATCTAAATCAAAAGCTATAGAGCGAATGGTCATGTATTGTTCCACAATCCTTTATAAATACTGTGCCTGCAAAGTCACTATTTGCCTAGAGCTAAAAAGAAATTGGCTGACGAATAGCACCGAAATAAATATGATATTAATTGATGAGGATTCTATGACTAAAACGACTGCAATTATTTTAGCTGGCGGCCAAGGCACGCGGATGAAAAGCCCTTTACCTAAGACTTTACATCCAGTCTCGGGGCAACCGATGATCGTTCGTATCTTAACCCAATGTGCAAAAGCTGAGATCGAAGAAGTGCGCCTTGTTGTTGGCCATGGCCAAGCTTTAGTAAAATCGGTAGTCGAACCTTTAGGGGTAGCCACTTATGTGCAAGAAAAACAATTAGGCACAGGTGATGCGGTGAAATCGGCACAAGTCGATTCGATCGAAGGTGATGTTGTTATTTTAAATGGTGATCACCCCTTAATTACGGCTGCAGACATTAAAGGTTTCATTACAGATTTTCGCGAACGTCAACTGGATTTAGCTGTAGTATCAGTTGAATTAGATGATGCTAAAGCATTTGGTCGTGTCATTCGCCAGAACAATCAACTTAAGGCCATCGTTGAAGCAAAAGATGCCTCAGCAGAAACTTTAAAAATCAAAGAAGTAAATACAGGCATGTACGTTGTTAAAGCAGCGTTGCTTAAAAAGTTTTTACCGCAAATTAAAAACAATAATTCTAAAGGTGAATTTTATTTAACAGATTTAATATCAATCGCTTTAGAAAATAACTGCAAAGTAGACGCTATCGTCACAAAAAACAAACACGTAGCCCACGGAGTAAATAATCAAGCTGAATTAGCTGAAGCCACAAAATACGTGTACGTGCAAAAATGTTATCAGTTAATGAATGAAGGCGTGATTATTTTAGATCCACAATCAACTTACATTGAAGAAACTGTTGTGATCGGTGCTGGAAGCGTGATTTATCCGAATGTTTTTATTCGTGGTAAAACAGCTGTTGGCCCATTCTGCGTGATTGAACCGAATGCGTTTATTTCAGAAGCAATTATTCAAGACGGCGTGCAAATTAAGGCTGGAACTTACATCGAACAAGCGGTCATTAAGTCGCAGGCAAAACTTGGCCCTTATGCCCGCATTCGCCCCGATTCTACAATCGGCGAACACGCCCATATCGGTAACTTCGTTGAACTTAAAAAAGTAAACTTCGGCAAAAATTCAAAAGCAGGGCATTTAACATATCTTGGCGATGCTGAAATTGGCGAAGATGTAAACATTGGTTGCGGGACAATTACCTGTAACTACGCAGCAGATAAGAAAAAATATAAGACGGTTATAAAAGACCGCGTATTTGTGGGAAGCGATTCGCAATTAGTGGCTCCAGTTGAAGTTGGAGCTGATGCGATTATTGCATCTGGCACGACGGTGACGAAAAACGTACCTGAAGGCGCTCTGGCTATTGGTCGCACCAAGCAAGAGAACAAAGAAGGCTACGCCGCAAAATTTAAAAGTAAAAAGGATTAATTCGCTATGTGTGGAATCGTTGGTTACTTGGGGCCGCAAGAACCTAAAAAAATTATTATTGATGGCTTAAAAAAACTTGAATATCGCGGTTACGATAGCGCCGGTATTGCAGTTATTCATGACGGCAAAACCAAACGCGTACGTGCCCAAGGCAAGTTAAAAAATTTAGAAGAAAAAATCATCTCTGAGTCTTTTAACGGTCACTTAGGTATCGGTCACACGCGTTGGGCCACGCACGGCGCTCCAAATGAACGTAATGCTCATCCTCACCAAGCTGGTGAAATCAGCCTAGTGCACAACGGTATTATCGAAAACTATTTAGAAATCAAAGCCGAGCTTATTAAAAAAGGCACAGAGATTAAATCTGACACTGATTCTGAATTAGTAGCTCACTTAATCTGGGAAGATATTCAAAAAACTCAGAATTTACTTCAGTCAGTTAAAAATACGTTGGGTAAAATCATCGGCGCGTTTTCAATTTTAGTGATGTGGGAGAAATCTCCAAATGAATTAATCGCGTTTAAAGATGGCCCACCATTAATTGCGGGTATCGGCGAAAAAGAACATTTCATAGTTTCAGATGTGCAAGCTGCTATTAAGTACACAAAAAAATTCGTTTATTTAAATGACCGTGAAATCGTGCACATCAATGGCTCTGACATTAAATTTTTAAGCGCTCAAGGTGAAGAGATCAAAAAAGAGATCGTCACTGTCGACTGGTCAGAAGACCAAGTTGAAAAAGCAGGCTTTAAACATTTCATGTTAAAAGAAATTTACGAACAGCCGCGTGCCGTAGCGCAAGCGATTGCTCCGTTTATCGATACCGACACCCATTCAATCAATTTAAAAAATATCGGTTATGAAACTGCCGAAATGTATAAAAAAATCGATCGCGTATTTTTTATTGCCTGCGGTACAAGTTATTACGCAGCCATGGTTGGTAAATATCTTATCGAACAAATCGCAAAAATTCCGGTTGAAACAGATATCGCCTCTGAATTTCGCTACCGTAAACCGATTTTGCCACCGAACACGTTAGTGATCACTATTTCACAAAGTGGTGAAACGGCAGATACTTTGGCTGCAGTGCGATTAGCCAAAGAATTTGGGGCACAAACTTTATCCATCACGAATGTGGCGCAATCTTCAATTGACCGCGAAGCTTTAGGTCATATGTACATGAACACGGGCGTTGAAGTCGGTGTGGCCAGCACTAAAGCTTTTTCAAGCACATTGTCATTGTTAAATATTTTAGCGGTGCAAATCGCTAAAGCGCGCGGCGGAATCACGGCTGCAGCTGAAAAACAGATTGTTGAAAGTTTATTAGCCGTACCTAGCCAAATGGAAACAGTACTGGCTTATGATAAATACTTTAACGAAGCTGCCATTAAGCTTCGTGAATTTAAAGGCTTTTTATTCTTAGGCCGCGGCGTAAGTTTTCCGATTGCTTTAGAAGGCGCTTTGAAACTTAAAGAATTAGCTTATATGCACGCTGAAGGTTATGCCGCTGGCGAAATGAAGCATGGGCCGCTAGCATTGATTGATAAAGACATGGCGATTGTGGTGGTTGCTCCAAGTGATGATCTGATTGATAAAACGATCAGTAATTTACAAGAAGCTAAAGCCCGCGGTGGAAAAATCATTTCTATCGGCACTGGCGAAAATGAAGGTTTAAAATCAATGAGTGAGTTTTATCTTTCGCTTCCGAAAGCGTTATGGACAACAAATCCATTAATCGCGGTCGTGCCATTACAATTGATGGCTTACCACTTAGCAGATCATTTGGGTTATGATGTGGATCAACCTAGAAATCTCGCGAAGTCGGTAACGGTTGAGTAAAAAGATGAGTTAAGGCCTCGTGGTAAGTCAGAACGTTTTCGATAAAATCGACCGTTTCTTCACCACGAGCTAAACCATAAAGAAAAATATCTAAATTTTCTTCATTCGATAATTCAGGCAATAAAATCTTTAAATTCTTCCAGCGATACGGGTCGACACCGCGAACTTTCGCCAGTCGGTGAATATCACGCAAATGGGCATATCCCGCATTGTAAGAAGCCAAAGCTTGAATCCAGCGTTCAAAGCGGGTGATTCGTGCAGGCATTTTGTCATACAAATACTGCATGTAAAATGATCCACCTTGAATACTTTGAATCGGGTCTTCGCGATCTGTCACACCTAAGTGTTGAGCCGTCGCCGAGGTCAGCTGCATAAAGCCTTTAACGCCCGTGTAACTTGTAGCATCGGGCTCCCAGCGTGACTCTTGATAGGCCACGGCGGCGATCAATAACCAAGGTACCTGATACTTTTCAGAATACTTTTGAAAATATTTTTTCCACTGTGGAAGCTTAGTTTTAACGTCGCTTTTGAACTGTTTGTATTCTAATAACGACATCTTATAAAACGGAGCATCGTATTGGTCTTTGAAGCGCACCATCTTGTTTTCGCGAATTAATTTTTGAAACCAGATTTGCACTAACTTATTAAGATCATCGGCATCTTTATTGATTAGCCAAGCCAGAGGATAAATATTTTCGCTGGTCCAGGCTTTAGCATATTTTCTATTTTCAACCTGGCTGGTTTTGTTAAATTTACTTTCTGCCAGAAAACAAGAATTTTTAGTCTGAAATGATTGTTCAGCGATCGCTTCAAAAGTGTTGTCTACCAAAGTAATACGGTCATACAATTCAGGCGCCGCCACCATAAGTTCTGCTAAAACAAATTCTAACTTTGCCGGCACAAAAACCTGCGAGATATTTTCAGATTTTTTACAAAATAAAGAAATTTGTAAATCATCATACGCCGGGCTTTGTAATGAAAAAGAACGAGTGTGGCGAGAAGATGTGCGTGTAATCACCATGTCGATTTTTTTATTTTCGAAATCAGAATTTAAACTTTCAAATGAGGTGTATGATGTGATTTCAACTTTTAAATCATAGTCTTTGATAAATGATTTTACTAAAGCTTCATCGATGCTTTGGCCTTTACGGTCTCTGTGAAGACCGATTTTTACAGTCGCAGCAGAAACGCTAGAGGCTGCTTTTGTTTCATTTAAATAAACCCCATGACAACCGTTGGTTATAAAAATAACCAGTGTCAAAAAGAACAGCAGGAGTGTGAAGGCCAATGATTTAATCTTCATTAATAGGCAGTTTTTAGACCAATTCTGTCTCGATAGGCACGCTGAAAAATTACAAAATACAAATGTTACTTATATTGGCACTCAAGTAGCCTATAGGCCTTTTCACCGATTTTCAGACACATCGTGCAAAAATTTCCTTCTGGAAACTTCGAAAATTACCTGTGAGAATTTGGGTATCGGTCACGAGGGGAATACTATGCAATTAGGTTGGATTGAAGTTATCGCGGGTTCTATGTACAGCGGAAAAACAGAAGAGTTAATTAAACGTGTTCGTCGCGCGCAATTCGCCAAACAAAAAACTCAAGTGTTTAAACCTGCTTTAGATAACCGTTATCATGAAACCAATGTTTCTTCGCATGATCAAAATCAAATGAATGCGATCCCGTTAAAATCGATTCACGATGTGTGGGATCACCTGCATGCAGATACGCAAGTTGTAGGTTTCGACGAGGGCCAATTTTTATCTCAGGATTTCATCGCTATTGCTAAAGACCTTGCAGCGCGCGGCTTACGCGTGATTATTGCGGGCCTTGATATGGATTGGAAGGGTCAGCCTTTTGAACCAATTCCAACTCTTATGGCCATTGCTGAAGATGTCTCTAAGCCAAGAGCAATTTGTACAGTTTGCGGAAGCCTTGCTTCATACACGCAAAAACTTCGCGGAAGCTCTTCGCAAATTGAAATTGGTTCGCAAGATAACTACGAGGCGCGTTGTCGCCAACACTTTAGTCCAGTGTTAATCTGTGCTGACACAACTGTAGTCATACCAAAGTCTAGCTTTGGAACAGACATTGGGCTTGGTTAAAAGAAATTGTCTTTAAACATTCAAACGTTGTTCTAGAATAAAAAAGTCTGCTTATTATTTTATAAGACAAGGGGATTTTTATTATGAACAAGAAGTTTGTAGTGCTAGCCAGTTTATCGCTAGCTCTTTCGTTGGGTGTTGTATCTTGTATATCAGCACAAAAAGGACCTGATCGCGAAGTTGCCAGTGATTTCTGGAGTGACATCGCAGATCTATTCAGAACTAAAACTGAAGATTTCAGCGGCAACACACGTGCACGTGAGCTTGATTCTGAGACAGTGGCAAAACGTGCTACTTCAGGAAAATTAGCTTTAACTGAAGGCGAAATTTTAATCGATAACGATGCCTCATTTGATTCTAAAGTTAACATGATCAGATCAGCGACGCGTTCGATCCGTATGTCTTACTTTATTTATGCTGATGATGATTCATCTTCAATCATCACTTCAGAATTAATTAAAGCGGCTACTCAAAGAAACGTAAAAGTTAGCCTATTAGTAGATTTTATCACAAGCTACGGCAGAGTAGACTTTTTTCAAATGATGGCGCAAGAAGGCCGTGGAAACATCGACATCCGTTTCTACAACTTTCCATCGATCCGCATCCAGCAAGATGCAGTCTATATGACTTTACCGTGTCCGGCAGTAGCTAAGCCAGATTCAGACACTTGTAAACGTTCTAAAGAAGCTACGATGAAAACTTTGAATCCGAACAATCCAACGTTCTTTTCTAGTTTATTTTTAGCAGGTCTATACAGCAAAAATGCAACAGCGATGAAAATTGCTTTAGGCCTTGGCGGTCAAATTGACCCGGCTAAGTTAAAAGCCAGCGGTGCTGAGACTTCTGAAGAAGACATGGCCCGTATGATGGAATTCTTAAAACTTTACTACGAAGCTAAAGTTAAAGGTAACATCGGCGCGATGATCAAATTAACAATCGCTATGTTCATGTACGGTGAAGAATTAAATCCAATCGTGAATGAATTATCTGGTCGTATTCCGTTAGCCTCTGAGCGCGAAACATTACCTGGTAAAAAAACAACTCACGCGCAAGAGTGGGATCACTTAACAGATTACACACATCATAAGTTAGTAGCTGTCGATGGCCGTGAATTTCAATTAGGTGGCCGTAACGTAGAAGATTCTTACCACATGAAATCTCGCGTTCCGCCAAAAGCCGGCGAAAAAGCAAAAGGCAAATATATTTTCATGGATACTGACTTCCGCGGGCAAACGGCTCCGGGCGGAATCGCAGCGATTGAAAAATCATACGATAGAACTTTTAACTTTCGCGAAATGGTTGCTCCATTATCTGAAGTTCAACGTGTAATCCCTGCTGATCTAATTATGAATAATGAAGCTTTAGGTGAAGCCGCAATGGGCTGTATGGCTCAGGCACAAGCTGGCAAATTAACTATGAGCGTAGAAAACTGTGTTAAATCAGCAATGCGTTCATCAGCTAAATATGTTTCTTCAGCGACTCGTGTAGCTGCAGCAAAACAGGCTTTAGAAGAATCAGTGACTAACTACACTAATAATTACGCTCGTAACGGTAAAAAAGTTATGCGTGATAATGTTAAAGGTGCGGCTTGGTCTGCAAACGTTGGTAACTTATCTACAAATGACTTACGTTCTTCAGAAGTTTATTACGTAGAGAACACTTCGTTTAATGTAAAAGCTAAAAAAGATGAAGATATCGTTCGTCGTGCTGGTTCAAGAATCGGTGGCGAAAAATTCTATAATAAAAACATCCATGCCTTGTGGTACCGTGGTTTAGAAAACGCATGTTACACAAGCAAAAAACAAAATAAAGATGTACGCGTTGTATTGCACACGGCTTACTTATTTATGCCATCTGGTTTAATCCACAAGATTGCCAAGATGCTTAACGGTGACTACGGTGATTGTTCGCGCGTACGTGTAACGTTATTAACAAACTCATTTGCGACAACAGATTTAAATGTAATCAACATTTTCTCACGTTACCAAATGAACCAATTATTTAGCCGTTATGCTGGTCTGCAAGAGTACGTTAAGAAAAACAAAGAACGTCGTTTCTTTCCTACTTTAGATTACTTTGAATACAATGCTGAAGGTGCTGGTTTAGGTGTTTCTTTACATACTAAATTATCATTACTTGGTGATGATATGATTATCGGTTCTGCAAATGCAGATACTCGTTCTTATGCAATGGATACAAACAATGCAGTTTTCATCAGAAATGCGCATGATCTTAATCGTGACTATGTTCAGTTTATTGATCGTTTAATCGGCGATTCAAAAAGAACTAAAAACATGACGCGTGAATATGCGTTCATGCAAAACGCTCAGTTAAAAGCCGAGAACAACATGATCTTAGGTGCTATGATCTGCCGTTGGGATAAAAAATCTAGCTGTCATAATGCAGCTGATCCTAATAAATCTGGTGTGATGAATGCGACTGAAATCCGTCAGTCTCGTTTTACTCCAGAGCGTATCGCTGAGATGTTAAAAACTATCGACGATATCGGCCAACGCGTTTCTGTTGATACGTACCGTATCGTAAACTTTCGCAGCGAATTCGACCAAGTTGAACAAGTTGGTGGTGGCCATGGTGCGCAAAATAATCCAGAAGAGCAATGGTTAGAGCGTGAAATGAATGGTTTATCGAATTCGTTCGATGACTTGTTCAAGGTTCTTTAATTACAAAGCTCTTTCATCGGAGCTCGCATCCTGCTGATGCTTCTGACGGCATCGTGCCGTCAGATCAAGGGATGGGAAAATTTAGTTAAAATTCGCCCAGGTGGTTAATGCTTCCTGGGCTTTTTTTATTTGTAGGGTCTTTTTTAATTTTTTGTCTGTCTTGATTAGTTTACGTGTTTCTTCGTCTAAGGTTGCTGGATCAATTGGCGGAAGTAAGCCAAAATTAATATTCGTCGGTTGAAAGTCAGTGATGCGAAAGCTATCTGTGATGGCTTCCATTAATGAACCCAGTGCTGATGCGCGTGGAGGTGGTGAGAACTGTTGATCCATTAATTTTTGATCTAAGAACTTAGCTACTAATAAGCCTATGCATGTCGATTCGAAATAACCTTCAACGCCGGTGATTTGCCCTGCGAAAAATAAGAACGGGTCATTTTTACTTGAAAGATCTTTGTTTAATCTTTTTGGCGAATTGATAAACATGTTTCTATGAATGCTGCCTAGTTTTAAAAATTCTGCATTTTCTAAACCGGGAATCATTCTGAATACGCGCGTTTGTTCGCCGTAAGCCATGCGAGTTTGAAATCCTACGATGTTATAGGCTGTGCCTTCTTTGTTGTCTTGGCGAAGCTGTACGACAGCGTACGGGTACTTTCCTGTTTTAGGATTATCCAAACCCACCGGTTTCATCGGGCCAAAGCGTGGTGTTTGTGGGCCGCGTTCGACCATTGTTTCAATTGGCATGCAGCCTTCGAAAAAATCTGTAGTTTCAAAATGTTTGGGTTCAATTTTTTTAGCGTCGGTGATCGCCTGGATGAACGCATTGTATTGTTCTTTGTCCATCGGGCAGTTGTAATAATCACCTTGAGAAGCATCGATAGTTTCTGCGACTTTGTCGTAGCGATTAGCTTTCCAGGCAATGTCTGTGTTGATGCTGTCGGCGTCGATGATCGGTGCGATGGCATCGAAGAAATATAAAAACTCATCGCCGAAATGTTTTTGTAAACTTTGGGCTAAGGCTTCATCAGTTAGGGGTCCTGTGGCAATAACGGCAGGTCTTGGAATTTGATCAAGCGAAGTGATAACTTCACGTTTAACTGTGATGTTTGGATTTTTAGCCACTTCTTCGGTGATAGCTTGGGCAAAACGCTCGCGGTCAATTCCTAACGCTTGGCCTGCAGGAACAAAAGCGGCTTTGGCGTGTTTTAAAATATATGAATTTAATTTTTCGGCTTCCCATTTTAATTGGCCGGGGGCAGAGATTTCTCCCATGCTGCCAAAAGAATTCGAGCAAACAAGTTCTGCAAAATGGTCAGTTTTATGAGCGGGAGTTTGTTTGACGCCTCTCATTTCGATTAAATCCACTTTGTATCCAAGATCGGCTAGTTGTAGGGCACATTCGCTGCCCGCTAAGCCAGCACCGACCACGGTAATTGTTTTGTTGAGCAGGCTATTTTTTTCTACACTTTGCATAGTTGCGAAAACTAAGCTTTCCCATCGCAAAAAGCAAGGGGATAGGATACAGTTTTTGTGTGAGCGAACGAGACCGTAAACCAAAATTCAAAACCAGCGCAGAAGTGCTACAGAGCTTGCTTTCAGGGCAAGGTAAAACTTCATTAGGTTTTAAAAAAGATGCCACTGGTTCGTCATGGAAAAAACAAGATTTCAGCATTGATCACATGGCCGATCAGTTTTTACGCTGGAAGCTTTGGATGAACTGGAAAGACATCGTCGGTCCAACAACGGCACAGCACTGCGAACCGGTTTCATTTCATCAGGGTGTATTAACTTTGTGGGTTAAAAACTCGACATGGTTAACGCAAATTAATTTTATGTCTGAGACTATAAAAAATACCGTAAATCAAAAATTTTCAGCCGGCGCGGTAAAAGAAATTCGCGTAACCATGGACCGCAAAAACGTTCCAGCCGCCGACAACGAAGAATTTAAAACCAATCTACAAAAATTTATCAAAAAATAGCCTGTGTCAGCTGTGTCTATAGCTAGGCCATAGTCGAGTCCGCTTTCGGGGGTATCGGTCACTTCCGTTTCTGGACTTTTTATCCAAACATAAACACATATACTGAATAAGGACGCGTGAATTAGTTTTCGCGCAAAGTTTTTATTAATAAAACACTCTACTCTATGGAGAAACTATGAAGTTATTGCTATCGCTAATGCTGGTTGCATTCATCTCGTCGTGTTCATACTTGGGATTACGTTCACCAAGTTCTACGACTAAAAAACATTACATCATCACAATGCACGGCGTGCGTGGTAATGCAGAATCTTACGGTGAGTTTCACACGTTTGTCGGAAAAACTCTGAAAGAGATCGATCCGGCCTACGAATATGAATTATTCAATTGGACATATCCGGTAGGTGCTGCAGTTAATGATGCTAAAACCGGAATTAACTGGGAACCGCATTTAATCGCTGATAAATTCAATAAAGATTTTATTTTAGGTAATGGCAGCGCTAAGCCGCTTATTCCTGAACTAGGGCCAGAAGACAAAATCTCTATTTTAGCTTACTCAATGGGTGGGCAAATGGTGATGACTTGGTACTACGATTCAATGTTCAACTTTAAATTCCATCCGTCGATGGCGTACAACGCTGAAGATGCAGAAAAAGTTCAAAGCTATGTAGCCCGCGTTGAAAATATAGTCGGTCTTGGCCCGGTTTACTGGGGTTCTATAGATGCTGAACTTGGTTGGTCTTTTCTTGAAAAAGGTAACTTAGCCGAAATTCATAAATTATTACCTAAAGCCAAAGCGCTTTGTGATGATCCGTCGATTGAAAGCATCACTGAAGGAAAAGGTTTTTTATCTAACTTATATACTGGCGCTAAAGAAAAATTATTCGGTGATCCAAATAAAGTTTACACACAAAAAGAAATGAATGACCGCGCAGTTAAAAATGGTCTAATCGCTTCTTGTGCTTCAGTGAATGCGATTGCAAATAACATCATAGTAAAAAATGTTAACAATGTTCCTGGTTTGGCGATGACAGGTTTAACTAAAGTGATGAAATCAGTGGGTAACATTAACCCTAGCGAAATGAATCATATGCGTTTAACTTCAGATGTGATTAATGAAATGCGTGTAAACCGTATTTCTCATTTGATGTTAGATCAATACCGCACAAAATACCGCACGCGTTGGACAAGCATCGTGGGTGTTTTTCCGTGCTTAGGTAAAACTGATGCGGGTCTTACTTGTACGGGTTTTCAATCTGAAAATTTAAGAAAAATTAACGAACAATTCGTAACTATTTTTTCTGGCCATAAACGCCGCGAAACAGATGGTCCGGTATTTAGCCCGGGTGCTACAGCAGATTTCTTATACTATGTAGAAAATCCAGGTAACGAATCTAAACCAGTTGCAGAAACTAGCTATGTAAACACAGCTGATTTACAACGTACTTTAAACATTCCTTCGCGCGAAATCTTTGTTGAAAACATGCATGCGACAGTGTTGCCAGCAATCGATGGTTTATCAGGAGTTTTAGCTCCGGTGGGTGATGCTTTAGCAAAAGGGATCAACAGCTTTGATAAATCAATTGGCGTAGATGTTGTGATCATGAATAAAGAGTGCGCTGCTCCTGAAACGTGTAAACATCCAAACTTTAAACATGTGATCGAGACGTTAACGAACTGTGAAGCAGGCCGCATCGCTTGTAACCAACGTTTAGTGAATAAGTATTTTAACGTAGAATTAGATTCTGATCGTTATAACGAAAACGAAAAACTTCGTTATGAATTAGGTTCTTATGCATTAGTGATGAACATCAGATTACCAAAATCGTACACGGGTGATTTGTCATCTCCTGAAAAAATCTTGAAAAACATTACTTTCGGTTACAATACTGCTAAGCACACAGGTAACGATAAGGCGCGTTTAGAAAATCGTTTGGATAATCCAGGTGATCTTTATGCGAATCAAATTAACCGTTCAAGAGAAGTGTTAAACTCATACGCGATCGTTAAAGAATACGCTGATTCACGTGTGATCAGATTGTTCTACTTAGGCCGTGCATGGGCAAAAGATTCGAATAACCAACAGGCTCGCGCGCAGTTAAACGATGGTATTCCGGTTAGAATGGCGTTGAAGTTTCCGGGTTTAGCCCCAAGAAACATTTCTGCCAAGGTACGTCCGACTTACACGACGTACACAGATATTTACTTAAAATAGTTTTAAGGAACTCATAGCCCCACGTCGTTGTTGTGTTGGGGGTATCGGTCACCAAAAAAAGCCTACGTTTACGAAACGTAGGCTTTTTGTTTTTTCGGACCAGCACATTCGATACCCGTATCTTCGATCGCTCTACCTGCCATAGAATCAGTTTTCACCCAGCGCCACTTCTTGAACACCGCCCTGGGGTATGGGTCACATCAATCACGCACTTAAGAAATATAACTTAAAACACAGTCACGGTGGCAGCCTTCGCCAGCTACGTAAAGGCAGAAAGTTTCGTCCGCTTTCAACCCGAAAACCTCATCACGTCGTCTTTAAGGCCGATAAAAAAGCACTGAAACTGAATTTTCGATCTCCGCGGTCGTATAAAATAGTTCGGCGTATTATTGATCGTTATGCAAAACGGTTCTTTATCAAAATTGATCAGTGTTCGATTAACTTCGATCATATTCATCTCAACATTAGGGTTCCACGAAGGGCGATGTCGCATTATTTTATGCGGGTTGTGGCAGGGCAAATCGCCCAAGAACTGCAAAAAGAGAATCTACTGCGCGAAGTGACCGATACCCCAGCAGAGAAGCGTGGAGTAACGGCAAAGCGGGTGATGAAGTTGTGGTTGTTTCGGCCGTTTACCCGGGTTGTGCATGGGTGGCGTGGGTATGTGATATTAAGAAATTATATTCAGCTTAATGAAAAAGAAGCCACGGGAGTTATTCCCTATCAGAAAATGCGTTTACGTGGGCTTTCGGTCGTACACTGGCAGAAGCTGTGGAGTTCGTGACCGATACCCCTGAGATAGAGGGGTAAACGCTATTCGTCGACTGAGGATTTGATGATGGATTTGACGGCTTGTTGTTTTTGGCCGGCGCCTAGGATTGATTTTAGGCGATCGTGTAGAGATCTGTCGTTGATCAAAGCACCCAATGTGCCTTGGCCGTTGTCGATCTTTTCTAAGATGTTATCCATTTTAGTCATTGAGTGTTCTAAGCGGTTTCCGGCTAAGGCTTGTTTGATTTTAACTGATGAGTCGTTTAAGTTTCCGGCAGCTTGATCTAACTTGTTGATCAAGCTTGGTAATTTGTTTTGATCGGCTAGGCCTTTAACGATCAGGTTTAAGTTGTGAATTGTATCAAATAGTTTTTCACTTTCGTTGCCGCGCTTATTTAACACGGCTAATAGATCATTGCCGTATTCTGATTTTAGTTCGCCGCGGTTTTCCAGCGGAGTTCCTGAAATACCCGGTTTGATATATAAAAACTTATCACCTAATGCACCTTGAGTTCTGATTTCAACGATTGAATCTGACTTTGTTTTTTTCGCGTAGGCCGCATCCATCAGAAAAATCACGCGCACCAGGTTTTTTTCATCATCGTAATCAATCGATTCAACGTTACCGATTTTTACACCTGCCAATGAAACGACCGCGCCGTTATTTAATCCCTGAACAGAGTCAAAATACGTACTAATACTGTAAGAGTTTTGAAATACAGATTTATTAGCACCCAACATGAATACAGAAATTACTAAAACGATTAGTCCCAACGCTAAAAATAGACCGACTTTAAGTTTTGTCATAAGATGTTACCTTCTATAAATTGTTGAATCAGGCTGTTGTCGCGACTTAATAATTGATCAATGGTGCCTTGTTCGGCGATCACTTTGTCTTTTAGAAATGCGAATTTATCACAAACTGCCATTGCTGTTGGAATATCATGAGTTACTAAAATGGCCGTTACACCAGTAGCTTTTAAACGCAGAATTAACTCCTGGATCTTTCGAGTGTTATAGGGATCTAAGCCTGCTGTTGGTTCATCATAGAGAATAATTTCAGGCTGCATAATCACGGCACGTGCTAATCCAATACGTTTTTGCATACCGCCAGAAAGTTCACCTGGATAAAGATGAATCGATTTTTCTAAGCCAAATTCAGCCAATTGATGATGAATTTTTTCAGCAATTTCAGTTTCGACCAGTTCGGTATGGGCTCGCAGCGGATAGGCTAAATTTTCATAGACAGTCATCGAATCAAAAAGTGCTCCGCCCTGAAAGGCGTAAGCCACTTGTTTTCTGACGGGAATAAGTTCTTGTTCATTTAATGGAACGATATCTACACCGTTGATTAGGATTTGCCCTGAATCAGGTTTTTCTAAGCCGATCAGACTACGAAGAATCACTGACTTGCCAGCTCCTGAACCGCCAACTAAACCAAGACATTCACCTTTTTTAACATAAAAACTGACATTTTCGTGAATGATTTTAGTACCGAATGCTTTTTTAAAATTAACAATTTCGATTAAAGCCATTGTTCAATCACCCAAAATATTTTTGCCAGAAAAAAATCACCAACTAAAATTAACAGTGAAGCTGTCACCACGGCCTTAGTCGTCGCGATGCCCACTTCTTTGGTTCCATTTTTTACATTTAGACCAAAATAACAAGATGGGAGTGCGATAAATAAAGCAAAGAAAAATGTCTTACCAAAGCCCGCGATATAATCTTTTAAATTTGAAGTTTCTAAAACACGGCGAAAGTAAAACTGTGTATCTAGGTTAAGTTCAGTCGAACCCACCACTAAACCACCGAAATTACCAACTAGATTAGCGATGCTGACTAAGAGCGGAAGCACAATTAAACAGGCAAGCACTCTTGGAATTACGATTTTTTTAATCGGCGAAGTGCCTAAAGCGCGAATCGCATCGATTTGTTGGGTGACTACCATTGAGCCAATTTCACTGGCCATACCGGCGCCTACGCGAGCTGCCAACATAAGACTGGTAAATACCGGACCCATTTCGCGTAAAATTGTCGAAGCCACCAGACGGGGAACGTAAGGTTTGCCGCCAAATTTTTCTAAACCAAGCCCGTACTGAAGCGCCATCACCATGCCTGTTGATAGAGCTGTGATCAGAACTAACGGTAAAGATTTAACCCCGACTAAATATATTTGATCGACCAGTAATGACCCGTAAAACGGGCGTGTGCGAAGTTCTTTGAGCGTATCTTTTGTCAACAAGGCCACGCCGCCTAAGAACTCTAGTGGTTCTTTAACTTTTTCGGTGATCATTGCAGGAAAATCTACGGGTGCACTCATTTTTTAAAATCAATCTTTTGCAGAAAACTTTTGAAGTCATTCTGATTTTGTTCAATTTTTTGCGGGCTTCCGGCTAATGATGTAACGTAAGTGCATTTTAAATGTTGCACAGAGTAAGATTGAATCTCGATCGCTTTACCGTCAATTTCGCCACGCACTTTTTTAAAATAAGACTTACGTGCATTTAGTGTCGCGTTTTTTTCTTCGACCACTTTAACATTATCTAATGAATCACTCATTAAACCGTGAATTGATTTTAAATTAAAATTACCGTCATTACAGTCAGATACCATAGAAATCACATTGCCCGTGGTTTTGCTTTTCCAGGCTGGATACACATTGTCGCGTAACTGGTTAAAGTCAGAATTAAATTCAGGCATAACAACATCTTTGGAAAATGTCGGTTTTGGTTCCTTAAAAATATTAGATATACATCCAGGAATTAATAGTAAAATAGCGAATGATAAAAACAATTTAGAAAAGACGTTCATTGACAAAATTATAAAGAGCAAAAGCTCCTGCGTCTAGCTTGAAGGTCTAGTCGAGCCCCGAGTCGAAAGCGCTAGTGATCGGTTGACATGAACGTCATGGAATTGTCGGTGTTCGCCAAAAAACATGGTTATTTTTGCCTAGCCTGAAATTAAACCGCTAACCGCGGGCGCAACAGCATGGCACTTGAAATGCTTTGTTCAATAGTTGATGAAAAAGCATTTTCTAAAACTTACTACCGCGACGATAATCATCTTAGGAATTTCATTACCTAAGTCTTGGGCTGGCAATATGCAAACTAACCTTCGAGTTCAGGGTGATACTTTGAATTTTGAAGTCAGTGGCCAAAAAAATTGGGATTATGATTTGAAGCGCGTGCAAGACGGTAAAACTGTGAAAGTGCAGTTACAGGTCAAAGGTCTTGATGAAAGTTCAACACGTA
Source organism: Bdellovibrio sp. (assembly GCA_036676395.1). Lineage (GTDB taxonomy): Bacteria > Bdellovibrionota > Bdellovibrionia > Bdellovibrionales > Bdellovibrionaceae > Pseudobdellovibrio. The sequence continues at coordinate 2,655,584 of JAKFCY010000002.1, read as the reverse complement.
ATTTAAAAACAATTCAAAATCCGTTTGTAAAAGAGATTAAGGTTTTGCCGAAAGCCGTTGATGGTTTTACGGTTATCGAATTTATTTTAGCCAATGATTCAATGGATGCCTTTGACTACTTAACTGATCAACCTTCAAAGTTAGTTGTCGATTTCTATAAAAATGAAGAGCGCGTTAAAGCCCCGCAAGCCAATGGTAACGGCGAGGTAGTTCCTTACGGCGAAGAAGCGACTTTAGATGATTTTGGTAAGCCTATTAAAAAATCATCGAAAGCTAAAAAAGCGCGTAGTAATACAGGAAAAGTGGCCACTGATAAAAAACATCAAAGTCCTTCAAGATACCCGGCCGATGTTGATGGTTTAAAAATCGAAGAAGAAAACGGCATTTTAACGTTTGTCCAGCAAGAGATTGATCTTAAATCAGGCTTATTTGATGGGGGCGATGAAAAGTTTCACCGCTTTAAAATTAAAGAAATCGAAATCAAGAAAAATGCGATCATTAAAGGTTTGGCTAACTACTATTTACGCTTCCCGATGTTAAGCCATGAAATGAATTTCTGGACAGCGATGAAAAACAACCCTCCACAGTATGAAATTCAGCAGGCAGATACAGAAGAAAATAAACAAGCTCGACTTTTAAAATTGCTGTATGAGCGTAAAAGAACACTAGTTCTTAAAAAGACTTCTGATTGGTTTGAAAAGAAATTTAAAAATTCACAATATTTAGAACAAATTTATTACATGAACGGTGATTCACACATGCAAACATGGCGTGAAACGGGCGAAGCAAAATATTTTGATGATGGAATGCAGTTCTATGCAAAAGCAATGTCTCGGTTTCCGGAATCAAAATTAAATGAACGTACTTCTTTATTATTAGGTTTTCTAAATCTGGATAAAAAAGATTATTTAACTGCAGTAAGAAAATTAAGTACGCATGTTGAAAATCCTGCATATAAAGGTCGTCCGTCACAAGAGTACGCAAAACTTGGATTAGCTTTAGCTATGCTCAGTGCCAATAAATTACAAGACGGCTTGGATCTTTTAGATGACGTTGAAAAAACAACTAAAAATGAAATGACCCGCGCCGAAGCGGCATATCGTCGTGGTGATTTTTTCTTTCATCAAAATAAATACACAGAAGCTGTTGATGCTTTTAATACCGCTTTTAAAAAGTATCCAAACCATTCGCAGTTATTTCCGAATTCACACTTTAATCGCATGGAAGCTTTATTTCGCCTGAAATTGCCTGAGCTTTCTCACAAAGAAGCTTTAGAATTCGTACAACGTTATCCTGCGCATGATTATGCTCCGTATGCATTAACTCGCGTGGGTGAATTATTAGAAATCTTAGGTGCTGATCAATCAAAATCTGTTGGAGCATATTTAGAAACGCATTTTCGTTACGGTGATAACCCTAAAACAGTTGTTCCGCGTTTACATATGTTAAGTACACGCATGAAAGTTATGAAACCTCAGGAAGTAAAAGAAACCATTGCTAAAATGAATGAGTTAGCTGAACAAAGCCAGCTTGAAGACATTCAACAATTTAAGACAACGATGATTGCTGATGGTTATGCCCGTCGTAAAGAGTATGATAAAGCGATTGAAATTCTTACGCACTTTTACCAAAAAGAGCCAAATAAACCAGATTCATTTCAGGTCACATTACGCATTATGCGTAATATTAACGACCAGATGAAAGAGTACTCTGCAAAAGATGACTTTAGAAATGTTTTAAAAACTTATAAACGTTTCGCAGATACTTGGTTAAAAGCGCAACCGCGCATTGATACTAATTTTTACGTAGCGAAAGCTTATCAATCAGCAGGTTCTTATAATACAGCCTTAAAACAATACGATAAATTACGTAAACAAATCAGTTTACTAAAAGACGATACTATTTCAAATGCGATTCGCGCTAATCAGGATATTCCGACAGAAGATGTGATTAATTTAATGCAAGCCCAATGTTTGTTTGAAGAAAACCGTTATCAAGAAGCTTACGAAAAAATGCAATCGATAAAAAATCCTGATGTCTTAACAGAGCAAGATCAGATTAACCGCGTTCATTACACGGCTTTATTATACGAGAAAAAAGGCGAGCTTAATGCGGCTGTTAGATATTTATCTGAGCTAACTAAAGTTTGGAAAGATAAAGCTGAATTGTTAGCACCAAGCGTACTTCATTTAGCGGATTTAGAAGTCAAACGTAAGCAGCCAGAATTAGCGATCGATAATTTATCTGAACTTTTAAAAAGCAAAGTTTCAGATAAATATAAATTAGAAGCCTATAAAAAACTATCTGACTTAGCTATCAGCGAAAAAAAATCAGACTTGGCGATTAAAACTATTTCTAATCTTTTGACGAATTTTGAAAGCAAAGAAAGTCTTTCATCTTACAGATATAAATTAGGTGAATTGCATTTCAATCAGGGTGAATTAAAAAAAGCTGAAAATGTATGGAGCGAATTAAAAGGCAACGAGGCGTCGTTCTGGAGTCAGCTTGCGCAAAACAAAATGCGTGATTCTAACTGGAGCGAAGAAAATAAAAAGTATTTAAAACGTATACCGGCAATGTCAAAGTCTGAAAAAGCGGAGGACGCAAAATGAGTTTTGCAGAGTTTAATTCAGTGAACTGCAGTTCACAAGTCATGGTCAACATAGTGCAAAAACTTGGTAACCCATCAATCGGTGATTATAAAACCGTAGTGATCAAAGGAGCTAAAGGCTCTGGACGTAAAACCTTAGCTCTGCATTTGCAAAAACTTAATTTTAAGCTTTCGCAATTTGAAATCGTAGAATTAAGCGAGCTTTCAATTATCGAAGATCACAAAATTTATATTTGCCTTGATATGGATGATGTAAAAACTGATGACGACATTTTTGTAATTCAGATGCCGTCATTGGTTGAACGAAAAGATGATTTAATTGCTTTAGCTGAATTTCATATTCAAGTGCATGCTTTAATGAATGGTTCAGGCAGAATTTTAATTTCTGAAAAAGCTAAAGAAAAAATTCTGGCTTACAGATGGCCTGGCGAATTTCCTGAACTAGAGCGTGCTTTAGAGCAGGCCGTGCAAGTTTGTGAAAAAAATGTGATCGAGCCAGAAGATCTTAAATTAGAAGAATCTAACCGCGACTTGTCTTTTTCATTAGGTTTAAAATTAGAAAACGTCGAGCGCCAGTACATTTTGCAAACATTATTTTTCGCCCAGCAAAATAGAACAAAAGCTGCCGAGATTCTTGGAATTTCTATTCGTACCTTAAGAAATAAACTCAACCAATACCGCCAGGAGGGTTACCTATGAGTAATTTGTTCGACAAAACAACAGATGCTCTTGCAACTTCGATCCGCATGCGCCAAATCAAGCACAATGTGACAGCAAGTAATATTGCCAATCACGAAACGCCTGGTTACAAAGCGCAAAAAGTTGAATTTGAAGAGGCCTTGGCAAGATCTTTAGAAATTGGTGGTACGGCTGAAGGTGGTTTGCCTGTGAATGCAGAAGTTTTCGATAACCCTGAAGCCGCTGTGAACAACGATGGCAACAGTGTCGATATGGAAAAAGAAATGTCAGCGTTGGCAGAAAACTCGATTTTGTATAAGTCAGCATTACAATTAATTAACAAAAAAATGGCGGCGCTAAGATACGCAATTAGCGAAGGTAGATAGTTATGTCAGATTTTTTATCGGGCTTTAGAATTAGCGGAAGTGGTATGGCAGCGCAACGCACGCGCATGAATACTATTTCTTCAAATATTGCCAACATTAATACGACAAAAACTCCAGAAGGTGGCCCGTACCGCCGTAAAGACGTGGTTTTCGAGGCAATGCCAGACGGTAAGACGTTTGGTGATATCGTTGGGGTTAATGATCCGACAAAAGATTTAAACCGGGTCCAGGTGACTGATGTCATCTACGATAAACGCGGTCCTATCATGAAATACGAGCCTGGACACGCAGACGCGAACGAAGATGGATTCGTCGCTTACCCGAATATCAACTTGATGGAAGAAATGACTAACATGATACAAGCTACACGGTCGTACGAGGCTAACGTACAGGCTGTGCAGGCAACTAAAGATATGGCTTTAAGTGCATTGGAAATTGGTAGATAATTAATGTAACACGCCCAGCAATTATTGCCGGGACGTGGCCGACAAGGCCGGGCCGCGTAGGCCTAAGAAATTGGGAGTAACCATGGATGGTTTAAATATCTCAAATGCGAATAGATTTGTTGAAGCTGGCGGTACAACTGCTGGTTCTCTTGCAGATTTAAATAAAGCAGCACAAACAAACGAAGCAGGAAAAACTTTTTCTGAAACATTGACTGAAGCCATTGGCAAAGTGAATGAAGTACAAAAAGAATCTGATGTTAAGATGCAAGAGCTTGCGACTGGCAAAACAGATGATATCGCTGGCGTTATGTTATCAGCAGAGAAAGCTGACATCGCATTACGTACGATGGTTCAAGTCAGAAATAAAATTATCGATGCTTACCAAGAAATCATGAGAATGCAGGTATAATGTGACTAAGTTGTTTGGTGGGCTAATTGCCCAGTTGAATGAATTCTATAAGTCGCTTGGGCCAACCAAGCGTATGGCCTTTGTTGCTTCAGGATTAATCGTTGTAATGGCGATTGGTTTTGTTTTCTTTATGGCTTCAGGAAAAGACTACGAAGTTTTATTTAAAAACGTAGCCGCAGATCAAGTTCCCATAATCATTGGAAAATTAAATGCAAAACAGATTCCGTACCGTGTAATGGAAGATGGTTCTACAATCACGGTACCTAAAGAATTTTTGCATGCGACATTAATGCAATTATCAACTGAAGTAGGCTCTACCAATATGGGTAGCATTGGCTTAGAGATTTTTGAAAAAGAAAATTTCGGAGCTAATACGTATTCGCAAAAAATTAATTACCAAAGAGCTCTTCAGGGCGAATTAATGCGTGCGATTAACACGTTGACTGCGGTTAAGCAGTCAAAAGTGATTTTAGCGTTACCACAGAAGAAAACAATGATGGATGAATCAACTCCGCCGTCAGCTTCGGTAGTTGTAGCTCTTAATTCAGGAAAACAATTATCACCTGAACAAGTTCGCGGTATTCGTTATTTAATCGCGAATGCAGTTGAAGGCATGGATCCAGAAAAAGTAACTGTGTTAGATGAACACGGTCGTATGTTATCTAAAAAATCTGATGGCGCATTAGGCGCTTCAAATGAAATTATGGAGCTTAAATCGCAAGTTGAAAAAGCTTTAGAAGAAAGAATTGATTCTATCTTATCAAAAGTTGTTGGAGCAGGCCGCATCGTAACTAAAGTTGATGCGACAATTAACCACAGAGTTGTTTCTTCGGTTGAAGAAATTATTGATCCGGATAAAACAGCCACTCGCAGTATGACAACGAATGAAGAGTCATTAGACGGGTCACGCACAAATCCAACGGGTGTTCCGGGATCGCGTGCGAATGTGCCGGGATCTGAAGACAACCAAGGCAGTGTTGGTTTTAAACAAGATGTTCGCAAAGAATTGAAAACTGTGACTTACGAAGTGCCAAAAACTATTCGTAACGTGCGTGAAGCTGCCGGTGCGGTTGAAAAAATCAGCGTTGCCGTTTTAGTCGATGGTGTAGCTACAACAACTGTTGGAGCAGATGGTAAACCAGTTACAAAATGGGATGCAAGAACTCCTGAAGAGATCGCAAAATATGAATCATTAGTAAAAAGTGCGATTGGTTTTGTCGGAGCCCGCGGAGACAGTGTTAAGATTGAATCAATTCAATTTCAAGTTGAAGACTTTAACGAGAGCGAAACATTGCTTACTAGCTTAGAAAAGAAAAAACTTATTCAGTCTTTATTTAAATGGGGTTTGTTAGGTTTTGCATTAATGCTTTTCTTCTTCTTAGTGGTTCGTCCATTCATGCAATGGGTTACAGATTCATTCACAGATTCTGTTGAAGATATGTTACCGCGCACGATTGAAGAATTAGAAGAACTACAAGCCGTTGATAATACATTACCTGGTTTAGGTGGAGTCTTACCAATGTTACAAGACTCGGTTGATCCGGATAAAGCTGAATCTGAATTATTAAAAGACCGTATTATGAATCTAGTGACCAAAGATGAAGAAAAAGCAGCAAGTGCTATCAACATGTGGGTCTCTAGAAAGGAATAATCTATGAAAATGTCGAAATATGAAAATTTAGATTATGACACTCTACGCGGTATTGATAAAGCGGCCATCCTGGTGAACTACTTAGGCCAAGATGCTATTCGTATTCTATTTAAAAAAATGGATGATGCTGATATCAGAAAATTAATCCATTTAATGACTAAATTTAAAATTGTTCCAGTGAACGTGACTAAACGCGTGTTAGAAGAGTTCTATGAAACCATCAGTGAGTCTGATGAATTCATTTTCTCTGACCGTACTTCAAGCAAAGAATCAATCGTTGAAGCTTTAGGTGAAGAACGTGCCCGTGGTATCCTAGGTGGTTTAAATATCAGCTCGGGTGGTGGTAGAACGCTTGAATCATTAGAAATGGTTGATGCGAAATCATTATCAACATTCTTAGTGAATGAGCATCCACAAACAGTAGCGGTAATCTTAGCCCATTTAGAGCCTGAGAAAAAAGGTGATGTATTACGCCGTTTACCAGAAGGTCTACAGGCCGAAGTTGTACTTCGTATGGCCCATTTAGATAACGTTGATCCCGAGCTTATTGCCGAAATCGATCGCGTGTTAAAAGCACAATTATCTGCGACTTCAACAGTTGAACAATCTTCTCTTGGTGGCGTACAACCAGTGGCTGAAATGCTTAACGTTATGGATAAATCTTCTGAACAAACGATCATGTCTAGATTAGAAGAAAAAGATCCATTACTGGCAGAAGAGATTCGCAAACTTATGTTCGTATTCGAAGATATTGCGAAAATCGACGACCGCGGTATTCAATTGCTTCTTAAAGAATGCCCTAATGACAGATTACTTCTTGCTCTTAAAACAGCGAATGAAGATATCAAAGCTAAAGTATTTAAAAATATTTCAGCTCGTGCGGCAGAAATGTTACGTGAAGATCTGGCAAATATGGGACCTGCACGTCTATCAGACGTAGAGGGTGCACAGCAAGAGATCGTCAACGTTGCGCGTAGATTAGAAGCTGAAGGTAAATTAATTATTGCAAGAGGAAGCTCTGAAGATGCGATGGTCTAATCTGATCAAGTCTAAGACTGACGAAGCTGAGAAAAATACTACGGTACTTGAGTATCAGCCGCGCGAATTCGTGCTGGGAACTCCCGGCGCGGCCCTTGATTATTTAGAACGTAAAAAACATGGTTCGGATTTCGTATTAAGTGATGTTTTGCGTGCAACAACCGGCGTAGAAGAAATCGAAAAACAATCCGAAGAAGCCCGCATTGAACAAAAAGTATTAGAACGTATCGCGCTTATTCAAAAACAAGCGTATGACGAAGGTTATCTTTTAGGTAAAGACGAAGGCTACAAAGCAGCTTTAGAAAAAAGAAACAACGAAATTGATCGTGGTTTATTGGATTTAAGCGAAGTTTTACAATCTGTTCAAAGTCTAAAACCAGATTTAATTTCAAATAATGAAGCTCATATTCTTAATTTGATTTATCAAATCGCCGAAAAACTGGCTTACGATCATATCGAGCAAAAACCTGAGATCGTTTTAGAAGTGGTTCGTCGTGCCATTCACACGGCGCAAGCTGAAGAAGAAGTGACAGTGCTTGTAGCTCCTGAACAAGTGCAGTTTTTAGAGACATATAAAAATAGCGATAATGAAAATTATGAATTTTTAGAAAATATTAAATTACAAGCTTCGGATCAAATTCAACCGGGTGGTTGTATTGTTGAAACGAACTATGGTGCAATCGATGCACGTATTGCTGAGCGCTTCAAAAAAGTTTGGGTAGAATTATCAGCAGCAACTCCTAAAGTTAAAGACTCTTTAGAATCATCAGATGATGATGGGACATAAAAAGTGAAATTAAACTTTGAGAAATACGAAGAAATTATCAAAAACTGTCACTTAACCGAAGATAGCGGTAAGGTGACAGAAGTTACGGGCCTGTTAATTAAAGGCTTTCTTCCGGGGGCTTCTGTTGGAAGTATCTGCAGTATTGAAACTCCTCATTCATCAAAACCGTTATTAGCAGAAGTTGTTGGTTTTAAAGACCGTCAGGTTTTGATGATGGCTTTGCATGAAATGCGCGGGGTTTCGTTAGGTTGTAAAATTACTCTTTCACGTTCGATCGCCACTGTTAAGGTCAGCGATGAACTTTTAGGCCGTGTTGTTGATGGCATGGGTTTACCTATTGATGATCAATTACCGATTGAAAATTTTAAAGAGTTTCCATTATACGCAGAGGTGGTTAATCCACTTCATCGTCAGCCGATTCGTGAACCTTTAGATGTAGGTGTGCGCGCAATTAATGCAACATTAACTGCCGGTCGCGGACAACGTGTCGCGATTATGGCCGGTTCAGGTGTTGGTAAGTCAGTGTTAATGGGTATGATGGCAAAAAATACCGAAGCTGATGTGAACGTGATCGCGCTTATCGGTGAGCGGGGCCGCGAGGTTCGTGAATTTATCGAGCATGAACTTGGCGAACAAGGCATGAAAAAAACCGTTGTGGTTTGTGTAACGAGTGATCAAAGCCCGTTATTACGTATGCGCGGGGCGTATGTCGCTACAGCGATTGCCGAATATTTTGCAAAGAATAATAAAAATGTTTTATTAGTGATGGATTCAGTAACACGTTTTGCAATGGCCTTGCGTGAAATTGGTTTATCTATTGGCGAGCCGCCAACAACACGCGGTTATACACCAAGTGTGTTTTCGACTTTACCAAAATTACTAGAGCGCGCAGGTAATTTTGAAGGCGCGGGTTCAATCACCGGATTTTATACAACCTTAGTTGATGGTGATGATATGAATGATCCGATCGGAGATTGTGTGCGTTCAATCGTGGATGGCCACATTGTATTAACACGTCAATTAGCCCAGCGTGGTCATTACCCGGCGATTGATATTCTACAAAGTGCAAGTCGTGTGATGAAAGCCGTCACGAACACAGATCATATGCGCATGAATTTAAAAATTCGTGAACTTATGGCAACTTATAAAGAAGCTGAAGATTTAATTAATATTGGTGCTTACAAGACCGGTGCAAATCCAAAAATTGATAAAGCCGTAAAAGTCATTGATCAGATCAACGATTTTTTAAAGCAAAAAACTGAAGACTCAGCAACGATGACTCAGTGTCTGCGCACGATGCAGCAGATCACTGCTGGCGCTTAATAAAAATAATCACTTAACAGGATGTTAGGGTTATGAAGTATAAATTTCCGATGCAAAAAGTTTTAGATCATCGCCATATCAAGATGGATTTGGCACGCAAAGATTATCTGGAAGCTCAGGCCTTTTTAGTTGAAGAACAAAATAAATTACAAGAAATGTTAGATATCAAAACTCGCAGTCTAGCGCAAAGATCAAGCCTGGTGGGCAGTTCAAGCGGCTGGCAAGAACAGGTTAATCAGATTAACGGTTTTCTTATTGGCCAAGACCTCCGCATAGCTAATCAGAACGAACGTCTGTTAAAAATCGAAAAAGTAGTCGAGTCCAGACGTGAAATTTTGAAAGATGCGCTAATTGAGGTTAAGATAATGGAAAGGCTTAAAGAGAAAAAGAAAGCCGATTTCTTACAAGATGTAAGAGATAAAGAAGCTAAAGAGTTAGATGAAATTTCATCAACTCGTTTTGTTAGGACGACAAAAGCATGAAACGAAATGGTTACGATCAATTTTTCAAAGAAGCTAAAAAAAATGCGCAAACACAAGCGCCAGCTAAAACTATTTCTATGCCGAAGCTTCGTGAAAATATGCAAACGAAAAAAAATAAAAAGCCTGTGCGTAAGTTTCCAATCGTGCAATTTGCCATTTTTATCTTTTGCGGATTAGGTTTGTTTTTAGCAATTGAAAATTTTGACCAAATTGAATCAACATTGCAAAAAATTGAAATTGGCTTAGGCGTGGCACAAGCTGAAACAATTCCAGCGGCAACAGCAGCTCCTGCTGCGCCGGTTGTCGCGGCAGCTGTAGCACCGGCTTCAGGTACGATTCGTGCCGAAGTTGAAGATGATTCAGATTACATTTATAAATTAACTGAGCGTAAACGTGTATTAGACGCCCGCGAAGAAGAGTTAAATAAAAAAGCTGCAGAAATCGAAGCGCAAAAAGTAGCTATCGAGAAAAAATTATCTGAGCTTGAAGAGTACCGCACTAAAATTTCATCTATGTTGCAAGATCGTATTAAATCAGATGACGGTAAAGTTGACACATTGGTTCAGGTTTATACAAATATGAAACCAAACCAAGCCGCAAAAATCTTTGAAACTATGGATGAAGATTTAGTGATAGATATTTTAAGCCGCATGAAAAAGAAAAGCGCAGCTGAAATTCTTAATTTAATTAAAACAGAAAAAGCTCAGGCTTTTGCAGAAAAATATGCCGGCTACAGGTTGCCTACAAGCTTACCTAAAGCCGACAAAGAAGCTGCTGCGCCAGAGGAAAATGTAAAACCATAAAAGGAGGAAAGTGATAAAAGACTTGATACGTGTCGGCCCCCCGCAGGGAACGATAGACGATCTTGATCTGAAAGTTCCAAAAGAGTTCGATAAAAATATCCGCAAGGATTTTGAAAAAGAACTCAAAGCTGCAGGCAGAGATAAAGAAAAAGATCAGCCGAAAGCAGAAAAAAAGGACGATCAGAAAAAAGATTCTGATCAGGTTTCGAAGAAGTCATCTGGGGGAATTAAAAAGAAGATGGCTCGCGCAAAGGATGATGAATCCGATGCAGAAAAACCTGAAGCGAATGTAACGGCAGAAGCAGTAGTTCAGCCAATAGCGATTGATCAAAAGATTTCAAATGTCATGGTCTCAGACGAGGGTGAAGTTGAAATCGCAGATTCCGAAAAAAATCTGCAACAAATCGCAACCGGCCAACAATTTGCCAACATTCAAAATATTCAAACAGAAGTTTTAGCAGAAGGCACAGCCGTATCTGCTGAAGCACAACCACAGGGTGCATTAGAAGCTGCTCCGGAATTTCAGTATATGACTAATGCTGAAAAAGCCGTATTAGCCGAGCTTAACGGCGAAGCGCAGCCTGCGGTATTAGAGCAATTATTAAAATCTCCAGCTGGAGAGAGTGCAGCACTTGAACAGCAAATGATTCAACCGATGCAGGATGCAAACGTTGAAGAATCTGCGGCGCCCACTCTTGAAAGTAAGGTTTTTGACATTCTAAGCAAAGAAGCCGCAAAACCCGCGGATCTTAAACTTGTGCAGCAGGATGCAGCTCAGGCAAAAGATCAGGCACTTAATCAAACAAGTGCTGTGTTAGCGAAGTCTTCAGCTGAAAACGAAAAACAAGGCCAGGGAGAAAAGCAAAATTCATCGGGTGATAGCGGGCAACAAGCGTCTTTGCCAAAGTTTGATGGTTCAAACGATTTAGCAGCGCAAGTGTCAGCACTTCACACCGGCCAACGCAGTTTTCAGTCACACTTAGGAGCCGCAGCCGGAGCAGCAGGAGCTGCTGCAGCCGCTAAGCCAGGTGCAGAGACTGATGCCATGAAAGACTCTAATGTTCGCGAAGTGATGAACCAAGCGAAGTATTTAGTGACTGCAGGTGGCGGTGAGATGACGGTGAAGATGACTCCGGAAGGCATGGGCGAAGTGAATCTTAAAGTGATGCTGGATAACGGCAAAATTAACATTGAGATGAACGCTCAGGATAAATCTGTAAAAAAGATGTTAGAAGAAAGCCTTTCTGATCTAAAGTCTAGTCTAGCCTCTCACCAAATGCGCGTAGAACATGTTAAGATTAATAATGTGGTCGCGGTAGATACGCAGAACCAGGCTCAGTTTCAGTCTGATGCAAACTCATCGAATTCGAGTTTTCAAAACAGACAGCAGCAAGAAATGAATTTTCAAAACTTTGCAAATTCAAATTCTGGCCGTCAGCGTGAGCACGGATCGTCTTACCAAACATCACAACAACAATCGGTACAAACACCGATCGCTAAATCCACTCAAGGCCGCGCAGCATATGTTGCCGCCAACAAGGGATCTAGTGTTAACGTGGTAGCGTAGGAGAGCATAACATGGATGTAAAAACAGGAACAAAAACTTGGAGAGATCCGCAGTTAGCAGAACCTGATTTAAAAGCTCAGGGTAATAACCGTGCGATGTCGCAGCAAGAAAAAGATGCTTTAGGCACTGAGAACATCGGTGAAGCCTTAAATAAAATTGCTGATCCTAATTATGTTGATCCGTCGAAAAAGACTCGTGGCGTGGGTAATACCAATATGGATAAAGATGCATTTTTTAAGTTGATGATTACACAGCTTAAACATCAAGATCCATCAAACCCATTAAAGAATCATGAAATGGCCGCGCAATTAGCGCAGTTCTCTGGTTTAGAGCAAATGTCGAATATCAACACTACACTGCAAGAAATGAAACAGGCCAGTAAGCCTGTTGAACAATTTCAGGCGCTGAATTTAATCGGCAAAGAAGTTTCTGGCGACAGTGCAAAAATCACACGTACAGATTTAGATAAAGATCACGAAGTAAAATTTTCTCTTCCGCAAGAAGCCAAAGAAACTAATGTTTCAATTGTGAATGCGAAGGGTGATGTTGTTCGCAAAATGAAATTTCCGCAGCTAAAAGAAGGTGAAAATAAATTTTCTTGGAATGGCGAAGATGACAAAGGCAACAAAGCTAAAGCTGGTGATTACAAAGTAAGATTAGAAGCTACAGGTGGCGCAGGTCAGAAGTTAAATATCAAAACTGACTTCACCGGAGTAGTGACTGGTATGAGTTTTTCGCAAGAAGGACCTATACTTCAGGTGGGAAAACAGAATGTTCGTCTTAAGGACATTCGTCAGTTCTCAGACCCAAGTCTTAAGAACAATGACCAGAAATTAAGCGATGTTACAAACCTCGACTTGAATAAAGGTGATGCTACGAAGCAAACTAAAGTTACAGCAGAGACGAAAACTCCAGAGCAACTAAAGGCAATGGACTCTTCGCCGATGGAAATGTGGGAAGGCCTTTCGGCAGCGAAAGAACTTTTTGACCAGCATCAATCGGAAGAAGAAAAAGTAGCGACAGCAGCACCGCCTGCAGAAGCCGCTAAGGAGTTATAGACGATGGATAAGATGAAACTGGCGAACAGTTTAAGTCGCATAGATAATCTGATTCCAAAGGCGCCCAGCGAAATCAAGAATGATAAAAACATTCAGGGTGGAGCACAAGGTGCGCAAGAGTCAGGTTCGTTCAAGGAGACGTTAGAAGGCTTGATTGCCAACACTCCCGCGCAAGAGACACCGAAAGCCGGTTCTTTAGCAAAGGGCGAAGCAGCAGGTGGTCTAAAGTTTTCGAATCACGCGATCGAGCGTATGCAATCAAGAGGGATCAGTTATGATCCGGCAAGATTAGCTAAACTTGATGAAGCTGTGAAGAAGGCCGCAGCTAAAGGATCGAAAGACACTTTAGTTCTGATGGACGACTCAGCAGCGATCGTGAGTGTTAAAAATAACACTGTGGTGACAGTGATGGATAAAAACAATTTGAAAGAAAATGTTTTTACCAACATCGACAGCACAATAGTTATCTAAGTAAAGATTTTAAAGGGCTGGTCCTCCTAGAGGGGGCCCTTCAGAAACAAACTTGCTCGACTAGCAAGTTTGAAACGGTGAGAAGAATACGAATATTCTTCAAACCAAAACAAACGATCTAAGAAATGATTTCTTAGATTAAAAACATGGAGGTTATCATGGGAGTTCTATCGTCAATGTGGACTGGTATCACTGGTCTTCAAGCGAACGGCGAAGCAATGGGCGTAACTGCAGACAACATTGCAAATTCAAACACAATCGGTTTCAAAGCATCAAGAGCAGAGTTTTCTGATGTGATGTCACGTTCTCTAAAAGGGATCGATGGCGGTAATCAGATGGGCCGTGGTGTGCGTATTCAATCAATCACACCGATTATGTCTCAAGGTAATCTAGATAACACAGATCGTTCAACTGACTTAGCTGTAAATGGTAACGGATTTTTTACTTTAAAAGGAACTGAAGGAACAACGTATTCACGTGATGGATCTTTCAAGTTCGATAAAGCTGGTTTACTTGTAAATAACTCTGGTCAAAGAGTTCAGGGTTTCCAAGCTGATGAAAAAGGTAAAATCGAAAATAAAGTAAGCGACATCAAATTCCCTCGTGCATTAGTTAATGCTTCTGCAACGAAAGAATTAAAATTGGATCTTAACTTAGATTCAAGAAACGTTGCTAACTCGAAAACTTTCGATGCAAAAGATCCATATAAGACTTCTCACTACTCTACAGCGGTTGAGATGTTCGATTCTCAGGGTAATAAACATTTATTAAATTTATTCTTTAACAAAGGCGAAGACCGTACATGGACATTCAAAGGTTTAGTTGATGGTAAAGAAGTGTCTGACGCTCCAGAAGGCCAAGATTTAGCAACAGTTCTTGAAGGTAAATTGCAATTTACTGAAGATGGTAAATTACAATCTCAAGAAGTTACAAATTCTGCTTTAAATTTCAAAGGCGGAGCTAAGCAAGATCAACAAATCAAACTTAACTTTGGTGATGATTTAGCTTCTGGTGGTAAAGGTATCGACGGAACAAAACAGTTCGGTAAAGATTCAGATGTAATTGCATGGTCACAAGATGGTTACGCTGCAGGTACGGTAACTGGTTTATCATTCAATGATGAAGGTGTATTAACAGCTTCATACTCGAATGGTCAGGTATTAGATTTAGCACAAATCGCATTAGCTAAATTCGAAGCTCCTGAAGCGTTATTCAAAATCGGTGGCAACATGTTCAAAGAATCTCGCGATTCTGGCGCAGCAGCTGTCGGTGGTCCTCGTATGGCGGGCCGTGGTTCGGTGATGGCAAAATCACTTGAGCGTTCGACGGTGGATTTAGCTTCTGAGTTCGTAAGCATGATTACGAATCAAAGAGCGTTCCAAGCCAATTCAAAAACAATCACAACGTCAGATGAATTACTGAACGAAGTGATCCAATTAAAACGATAATTTAAATAAGGTGAGCGGTTGAAAGACCGCTCATTTTTAGAAATAGAACCAACACTCCATTAAAACGGCGAGCGATTAGTCACGTTCGCTGTTTTAGCTATTTGTACAAATGACTATGAAAGATACGCTTCCTGTACGCGAGAATCTTTTAACAAAGCCTCACCAGTTCCATTCAACGTCATAGTGCCTGTTTCAAGAACGTAGGCATAATCAGAAACTTCTAAAGCTAAACTTGCATTTTGTTCGACAACTAATAATCCAAGCCCTTGTTTTTTTAACATCACAAATTTATCAAAGATCTGCTCAACGATAACCGGTGCTAAACCTAACGATGGTTCATCTAACATTAAAAATTCAGGTTCGCTCATTAACGCTCTGGCAATAGCTAACATCTGCTGTTCGCCGCCAGATAATGTTCCAGACAGCTGAGTACGGCGCTCGGCTAATTTAGGAAATAATTCATATTGCTGTTCAACAAGTTCCAGAATTCTTTTAGAATCTTTATTAAGGTAAGCCCCTAACATTAAATTATCGCGCACAGATAGATTCGGAAATACACCGCGCCCTTCAGGGCATAACGCAAGCTTAGCTCGTAAACGATCTGCAGGAGTCATTTTCGTGATATCGATATGAATGCTGCCGTTATCTAAGGTAATTTTACCGTTTTTTGCCGGAAGCAAGCCTGCAATACATTTTAAGGTCGATGTTTTACCAGCGCCATTGGCGCCGATTAGGGTGGTGATTTGGCTACGTTTAAATTCAAAACTAATTTCTTTAACAGCTTTGATGTTTCCGTAATTAATAGCTAGATGTTCAATTTTAATTTTAGCAGCCATTAATGAGACCTTTTTCCTAAGTAGGCTTCAATCACTGAAGGATTAGCTTTAATTTCGGCAGGAACACCTTCGGCAATCTTAACACCACGATTTAATACCACGATACGCTCGCAAATTGACATCACAAGCTTCATGTCATGTTCGATTAATAAAACAGTTAAGTTGAATTTATCTTTTACGAAATGAATTAATTTTTTCAAATCATCAGTTTCCTGGTGATTCATGCCTGCTGCAGGTTCATCTAAGATTAATAGCGTGGGTTTCGTGGCCAATGCGCGCACAATTTCAAGTTTGCGTTGTAAACCGTACGGAAGATTGCACGATAATTCTTCGGCTAAGTGATCAAGACTGAAGATTTTTAAAAGTTCTAAAGAACGGTTTTTTAAGATTTGTTCTTTTTCTAAATAACTTTTGGTGCGAAATAAACTTTCAAACCAGCCGAGTGTTTCAGTTTGTTGCATCGCCAATAAAACATTTTCTAAAACAGATAATTTGCCAAACAGGCGGATATTTTGAAAGGTACGGGCAATACCGGCTTTATTAACTTTATCCGGAGAAAATTCGTTAATAACTTCTTCGCGAAGTTTCATGGTTCCAGAATCGGCCCGGTAAAAGCCCGAGATCATATTGAACACTGTCGTTTTACCGGCGCCATTCGGGCCGATAAGGCCTAATAATTCATGTTCATTAATATGAAAACTGACTTGATCAACGGCTTTGATGCCGCCGAAACTTAAGTTTAAATTTTCAACTGATAACATTTTAACGGGAGTACTCATTAGAATAACTCCTTACGGCCTAATAAGCCCTGTGGTCTAAGAATCATAAGTAAGATTAGCAAGATCGGAAATACGATCATACGAATATCAATGCCCCCCGTAGGAAGCGAACGAAGAACTTCAGGCAGTGCCGTTAAAATTCCGGCAGCTAATACAGAGCCCGACATTGAACCAAGGCCGCCAAGCACGGCAAAAATTAGAATTTGCACAGACATTAAAAAACCAAAAGAGGCCGGGCTGATATAACCAAGCTGGTGACCGAAAAGCGCTCCGCCAAGGCCAGCAAAAAAGCTTGAAAATAAAAACGCGTAACGTTTATTTTTAGCAATCGGAGTACCCATGACTTCGGCCGCAATTTCATCTTCATTGAGGGCCCAAAGATTTCTGCCGAACCAAGAAATTTTTAAATGGTATAAAACTAAGAACGTGATGAATAAGAAAAAACCCGTCATTGCGTAAGAAATTGAAAAATCAGGCCATTTAACGATCGCATTAAAGCCACGCGGCCCGCCAACGTAATCCCAATTTAAGAATAATACCCGAACGATTTCGGCAAAACCCATAGTGACGATGGCTAAATAATCACCGCGAAGTTTAAATGACGGAAGCGCCACTAAATAACCTGCAGCCGTTGCAACAATGGCGCCGGCAAGTGCTGTTACAGGAATAAAGTACCATTGATCAGCTAAAAACATTTTGGTTAATACAGCTGAAGTGTAAGCGCCTAAGGCCATGAATCCTGCATGGCCTAACGAGAATTGATTAGCAACGCCAGTGATAAAATTTAATGATAAAGCCATAATCGCATTGATCATAAAACTAATGACTAAGGCCTGAATATACGAATTCAAAGCAAATTGGCAAATTACGCCAATAACTATGAATGAAATCACAAATAAAACTAATTTATTTTTCGCCATAAAATTCATAACTAGATTTTCTCTTTGGCTTTAGTGCCCATAAGACCCGTTGGCTTAACCAATAAAATTAAGATTAATAACATAAACGATAAAGCTTCTTTGTAAGTCGAAGCCCCGTAACCGATTAGATAGTATTCGCCAAGACCTAAAATATATCCACCAAGCACTGCCCCGGGTAATGAGCCGATACCGCCGAATACGGCAGCGACGAAAGCGCTGGTTCCGATTTTTACACCCATCATCGGATCAATTTTTGGATATTTCATCGCCACAAGAACTGCAGCTACACCGGCTAAAACTGAACCAACAACAAAAGTAAAAGAAATAATTTTATTAATGTTGATTCCCATTAAAGGCGCCATATCTGGGCGTGAACTCACGGCTTGCATGGCGCGGCCAGTTTGGGTTTTGCCAATTAAAAAACTTAACGAAACTAAAGAGATGATCGTCACCAAATAGATAATGATATCTAACAAGCGCACCGAGATATCCATGAAGTTAAAAATCTCGGCATCGACCATTAATTGTGGAAATGATTTTGGGTTTACACCAAATACAATTTGTCCGCCGAATTCAAAAAGAATACTTACGCCAATCGCCGTGATTAAAACATTCATCTTAGGAGAATTGCGTAAAGGCTTATAAGCAAGCTTTTCAACTAAGAAGCCCACTAAACCCGAAAATAACATCGCCGCCAGTAAACCAATCGCGAAAGTAATTGGGCTTGGGCTTTCACCTAATTTTAAAAAATTAATAAAATAAAACGTGCCGAAAGCACCCATCATGTAGATATCAGAATGGGCAAAGTTAATCATAGCAAGAATTCCATACACCATCGTATATCCTAGGGCGATGAGGGCGTAAACGCTGCCAAAGCTAAGGCCATTTAACGTATGTTGTAGAAATTCCTGCATTATCAACTCCTGTTGAAAGATTACTGTGGTGTTACGCTTGTTACGAATTTGTATTCAGGACCCTGAACACGAACAACAACAGCACTTTTAACCGCATCACGGCTTTCGTTCATAGTAATTGTTCCAGTTACACCATGAAAGTTTTTAATGCCAGCTAAACCTGCGCGAATATTTTCTGGTGTAATTTCTTTAGCCGTTTTCATCGCTTCAGCCATCATGTAAGTTGCATCGTAAGCAAGAGCAGCCATTACGTCAGCATCTTCGTTGTACTTAGCTTTGAAGTTTTTTACGAATTCAACAGTTTTAGGATCAGTTGATTCAGTTGTATAGTGGTTAGAAAAGTAAGATCCGTTGATTGCATCTTTAGCAATTTTGAAAAGATCTGGAGAAGACCAACCGTCACCGCCTAATAGAGGTTGGTTCATACCTAACTCTTTAGCTTGGCGAGCGATAAGTGCCACTTCATTGTAGTAACCAGGAACAAAAATAGCGTCTGGCTTTTTACCCTTAATAGAAGCTAACTGAGATTTAAAATCTACGTCACCTTCTTGGTAAGCGATATCATCAACGATTTCGCCGCCAGCTTTAATTAATTCAGCTTTGAAAACATCTGATAAACCCACAGAGTAATCACTTTTTACGTCACGTAAAATAGCTGCTTTTTTCATTTTTAAATCATTAACCATGAATTTAGCCATAACTAAACCCTGGAATGGATCGATAAAACAAGCGCGGAAGATGTAGTTTCCAACTTTAGTTACTTCTGGGTTTGTTGCAGAAGAAGTTAACATTGGAATTTTGTTTTCCTGAGCGACTTGTGCGCCGATTTTAGAACGGCCAGAAGTTGCTTCACCGATGATAGCTACAACTTTATCCTGAGAGATTAAACGATTCACTACAGCTAACGTTTCAGAGTTATCAGACTTGTTATCGTAGTTGATGTGTTTGATCATCTTGCCGTTGATGCCGCCAGCAGCATTGATTTCATTGATCGCCATTTCGATACCGCGCATTTGGTAAACGCCAAAAGTAGCCGTTGCGCCCGTGTTAGAACTGTAGCTTCCTAATAAAATTTCGTTTTTGTTTTCTTCTTTTTTTGTGCAACCAACAAATGCAAGCAATGCTGCAATTGAAAGTAATGAGAACATGTTTTTCATTGAGACCTTCCTTTAGGGTAATTAAACCGTTTAACTTAAGTAATTTGTTTTCAACAAACTGTATTCATTAATTTGTCGATTAACTGTAATCTAATTATTTAACGGTTTAATTTAACCTAAACAGAGAGTATTCTGGCAAGCTGAATCAGAGTGGTGTCACCACGTTTTTCATTCTGCGCAACTTGTTCCAAAGGAAGCTCTACTAATTTATTTCCAAGTGTTCCAATCATCAAATTAGTTTTTCCGCTCAGTAAAGCAGCGACCGCTTCAGAACCCAGGCGGGAAGCCAGAATCCGGTCGTGAGCCGTAGGGCTGCCACCGCGCTGTTGATGGCCTAAAATGCAAACTTTGGCATCAAGATTTGATTTTTTGCGAATAGCTTCAGCTAAATCATAACCACGCCCGGGTTTTTGTCCTTCGGCGGTGATTAAGATACTGCTGGTTTTTCCTTTCGCTCGAGATTCGCGCAGTTTTTCCACAATTTTATCAACACCGACAACATTTTCGGCGGTCAAAATTTCTTCGGCACCTCCGGCCAAACCCACGGCAGATGCGATAAAGCCAGAATTTCTTCCCATCACTTCAACAATAAAAATGCGGTCATGCGAATCGGCAGTATCACGGATTTTATCAATGGCATCCAGAGCGGTGTTGACTGCAGTATCAAAACCAATCGTGTCATCAACACCGTAAACGTCGTTATCAATTGTTCCGGCAATGCCGATCACAGGAATTTTATGTTCGGCAAAGAGGGCTTGAGCCCCGCGAAAAGATCCATCACCACCAATGCAGATCAACCCTTCGATGCCGGCTTTTCGTAAATTTTCTGCAGCAATTGCGCGGTATTCGGGCTTCATGAATTCGGCTGATCTGCCGGTCTTTAAAATGGTTCCGCCCCGCTGAACGATATTGGCCATATCCCGGGCGGCCAAGGTCACCATTTTATTTTCGACCATGCCAACGTAACCACTTAAAATCCCTACGATTTCAACACTTTTGCTGTGGGCAGTTCTAACCACCGCGCGAATGGCAGCATTCATTCCTGGAGCATCTCCACCACTGGTGTAAACAGCTATTTTCTTCATATGGCACCTCTTTTTTACTGACGGACACCCTATGATTTTGTTAGGTTGCGGCTCAAATATCAAGAGGGGATTCCAATGTTAAAAAACATATCTGCATTATTAGCGGTAGCTGCACTTCTAAATTTCACAGCATGTCAAAAAAACGTAAGCTCTATTTACGATAATAACGCTGAAACAGCAAAAATTCTTGGCGGCGAAGTTGTTCAGCCAAGTGATATCGTTGCTAATTCAACAGTAGCTTTAAAATACATTGAAGGTAACAACGCCTATGCAATGTGTACTGGAACCTTAATTTCTCCAAATTTAGTATTAACAGCAGCGCACTGTTTGCGTGGTATGAGCAAAAACTCAATTCGCGTGGCTTTTTCAATTAACGTGATCGACAAGCTAGATCCTGAAACAATGATCGAATTAGCTGATTTTCAAATTCACCCAAAATACGGAACGAACAGACTTAACGATGTGGCTTTAATCGCATTAGCGAAATCAGCTCCAGCTCCTTACAAACCAGTTTCTATCATCAGCGCTAACTACCCATTAACGGTAGGTATGCCGATGTTACTTGCTGGCTACGGTGTAACTGACGATACAACGGGTAAAGACACTGAAGCATTACGTAAAGTAACTGTGCCAATGGCAAAAATCTTAGATGCAGATGCAATCTTAGTGACTGATCAAACTAAAGCTACTGGCGCTTGTAACGGTGATTCTGGTGGCCCAGCTTACTTAGAAAAAGATGGTGTGTTATACGTCTACGGTATCACCCGCGGTCCTCATGATGGCGCTCCAGATTGCCATCACTTCGGTGAATACACTTATGCTTCTAAGTTTGAAACTTTCATCTTAGAAACTGCAGCGTTATTAAAAACTGAAACTCCATCTTTTGTTGTGCCGTAGGCGCGCCGAGTTTTAGTCCGCAGTAATTGATATTCAAAAAGCCTGGTTAGAAATAACCGGGCTTTTTTTATGCCTAAAGCCTGTCTACTCTGTTTACAGATAAAGAATTCCAGAACTCTAACTGCTTAAAATTCCAAGTGAAACTGAGTTGTGACACAGTAATTATCGCTGGTGTCATAATAGCTAAATAAATTATGGTATAGATTTCGCTGGGGATTAAATAAACCAGGGGGAATTCTATGAAAACTAAGTTGATCGCATGTGCCTTGATCGGTACTTTTTGCAGTCAGTTCGCGGTAGCACAATTACATAATATCGGAATGTTAAATAACGATAATATTCTTGTGCAAAACTCTTTAACTGAGGTTGAAGCAGCTCACCAACAAACTCGTATTCTGTATCAAACAGCAACGACGAATGATCAAAAAGAAAGACTTCGTTATGTGAACGATCGTCTTGATCGCGCCGAAAATTTATTGCGCCA
The DNA here is from genome assembly GCA_036676395.1 of Bdellovibrio sp. GTDB lineage: Bacteria > Bdellovibrionota > Bdellovibrionia > Bdellovibrionales > Bdellovibrionaceae > Pseudobdellovibrio. Next base: position 2,633,354 of record JAKFCY010000002.1, on the reverse strand, counting down.
AGTGCTTGCGCAGCCACCGACTCATCCGCAACCGCCGCCATACCAACCACCACACCCACAGCCAGGTGACCAGGTTGAAATGTTTAAATCAGATAGCTGTAACGGTTCACTAGTTGGAATCGTTAATCCAGGAACTAACTGCCAATCTTATTCAGGTGCAGCAGCTGTTTGGGCGATTAAAGTAAATGGTAAATGTACAGACACGTTAGATATGAACGCGGTGCAAGCTTGTGAAACTTTTAAAGGCGCGGGTAATCCGAATACTTTAAGAGTATTTAAGTCTGACAGTTGTAACGGAAGTTTATCTGCGGTGATTTCAACTCACACAAACTGTGAATCTTTATCGACTGATAGCTCTGCATGGGCAGTAACTATCGGTGGAGTATGTAAAGATTTAGCTGATACATCTCCGAAAATGGCGTGTCGTTCGCTTCGTGGCGCGGTTTCATCGAATAACGTTGAGATTTATAAATCAGACAGTTGTAATGGTTCGCTAGTTGCGATCGTTGATCGTTACACTCAATGCCAAAGCTTGTCAGGCCTGGCTCAAGCGTGGGCTGTTAAAATCAACGGACAATGTCAGGACATCAGCGATACAGATATCGTATCTGCTTGTGATCGTTTTAAACCTTAGTGCTTAAAATAAAAAAGGCTTGGTTTTTCAACCAAGCCTTAATTCTATATTTGGAAATTTAAAGATCAGTTAATTACTTAACTAAAGCTTTGAATTCAGCGCCAGCGCGGAATTTTGGAGCCCAAGCAGCAGGAATTTTGATGGCTTTGCCAGTTTGTGGATTGCGACCAGTGCGAGCTTTACGTTTAGCTTTAGTGAAAGTACCGAAACCAACTAATTTAACGTCGTCACCTTTTTTAACAGTTTTTTTAACGTTAGCGATAAAGCAGTCTACTACGTTTTCGCATTGAGCTTTAGACATTTTAGTTTCAGTAGCCATTTTTTCGATTAATTGTGCTTTGTTCATGTGAACTCCTGTTGTGTTATCTCTTGTTGAGATCGATGTAGTACATCCTGTTGTTGTTAATCTTCCGTGATGCCCACATCACAAAACAAAAAGTCGTTGTCGTCAATTAATTTTTGACAAATAAATTTTGACTTAGTTCTTAACAATAATTTAATGCGCGATTTTTATGTCGCGCTTGGCGCGCCCATTAAGTCGTTGAAAGATGATATTTCACGCTCGTCACGATGACATTTTTTTTGTAAATCAATGAAAGCTTGATCAGCCAAGCCGTTTGGTTATGCAGCAGTTGGTGATACCATTTGTAAGTCACAAATTCAGGAAAAATCACAGTGATAAATTCACTCGGATTCTCATTACGAATATGATCAATAAATTCTAAAATCGGAGCAGAAATTGAACGGTACGGAGAATCTAAAACATGTAACTTCATGTCTGGAAATTTCGCTGTCCAAGCCTCGTTCATGCGTTGCAACGAAACTTCATCGGTTTTAACGAAAATAACGCGCACATCTTTACTCATGCTTTTTCCATAACGGATTGCGTTCATAACGCCCAAATGTAGGCCAGAGATAGGAATCACGACCACGTGATCAGTCACTTCGCGGTCAACGATGTCGTAATGAGACTGTGAAAGTTCGCGCGCAAACATCACGTAATGGACGTGAATGCGGTGAAACGCATACACAATCGCAGGAATCGTAACGATCACCATCCAGGCGCCATGAGTGAATTTGAATGAACCAATCACGATCAGTACGCAAAATGTAACAATCGTTCCGATCACATTCATGATCATCGAGCCTCTCCAGCCCTTTTCGCGCAGTTTCCAGTGATGAACGACCATGCCGGCCTGAGAAAGAGTGAACGATAAAAATACGCCCACAGCGTAAAGGGGAATTAATGAATGTGTGTGTCCACGAAAGATAATCACTAAAGCAATTGCTCCCATCGAGAGTGCGATGATTCCGTTAGAAAACACTAAGCGGTCGCCCATGCTGATTAGCTGGCGCGGAGCATATCGATCAATCGCAAGTAATGACGATAAGCGTGGAAAATCCGCATAAGCAGTTGATGCCGCCATAAATAAAATTAAGAAAACTGAAATTTGAATAAAGTAAAATCCAAAACCGTTACCCATAACAGCCTGAGTTAAGCTTGCAAGCAACGTTACGCCTTCAATTTTAACGATGTCGTAAGAATTTACTAAATAAGTGATTCCGGCGAACATGCTTCCTAAAATCATAACCATCATCATTAGTGTTAGATTGGCATTTCTAGATTGAGGGTGGCGAAAAAGCGGAATCCCGTTAGAAACCGCTTCAATACCTGTTAAAGCCGTACACCCAGATGAAAAAGCTTTTAACAGTAAAATCAATCCGATTTCTGGCATGTTATTCATCACCACGACATGCGGGTGAATAGTTGTATCTTCTGGACCTCTAATTAAGCCCGTTAAGATTAAAGTGAAAATTGAAAAAATAAATAAGTAAGTAGGAATCGCAAATATCGTCGCAGAATCTTTAACGCCACGAAGACTTAGAACCATCAATAATAAAATAATCCAGACGGCGGCGAAAACTTGCACTGACGCAAGACTTGGAAAAGCTGAAACTAAATTCTCCATACCTGCAGAAACCGATACGGCAACCGTTAACGTGTAATCAATCAGTAAAGCCGCACCTGCGACTAAGCCGGCACCAGTTCCTAAATTATCTTTGGCAACGATGTAGGCTCCGCCGCCATTTGGATAAGCCTTAATCGTTTGGCGGTATGAAAGCGTGATGATCGTCATCAGCGCTAAAATTCCTAAGGCAATCGGTAAAGACCATGTCGTCGCAAAAGCGATTCCAGATAAAGTCAGCGGAATAATAATCTCTTCAGTCGCGTACGCAATTGATGATAAGGCGTCGGATGCAAGTAAAGCTAAGGCTTTCCATTTAGGAATAAGTTCATGAGCTTGTTGAGAGTTATGAAGTGGGTCACCGATCAGTATTTTACGAATTTTCGAAGCAAACATGAAAAAAGACTACTCCTGTTGCTTATGACCTGCAACTATTTCGAATCGTCTGGTTCGCCGTCGTTTAAAGCTTCGTATAATTGCTCTAGTTCTTTTTCGTTATATTCTTGGGCTTGAACGGGGACTTTATAGCCTTCGCTGGCCCATTCCCCAAGATCAATAAGTTTGCATCTGTCTGAGCAAAATGGACGAGCTGGATTTTCAGGTGAATACAACGCTAAAAGCCCGCATTGCGGGCATTTAACTTTTCTAACATTTGATGAATTTGAATTGTCTGTCACTCTTATATTAAAGACCGCAGTTTTGACGTTGGCAACGAGTGAAGCTACCTTGCGCTGCAGGAATATCGCCGATTTTAAAGATAAATGGCAATGTGTTGTCTTGGATCTTTCCTTGAGCAACTTCAATAGTAATTTTTGTTCTGTTTAATCCTGACCAGTAGTCACCGTAGCCGTTTGCTGAAAAACCTGCAGAATTATTAATTGCAGATACCGCTAATTCTAATTGTAATGGATTGCGATAAACACCGTTGTATTGTTTAGGATCTGGCAAGAAAACACCAGTTACATAACCTAAAGCGATACCTAGAGCACCCCAACCAGATGGTAATTGCGCTGAGTAATTAAAATAAGGATTATAACGAGGCTGTGCAACGAAAGTAGCTAATACCGAGTTTCCGCCATTTGGAGGAAATTGAATAATCATATCCATTGAACCACCAACATAAGATTGGCATGAAGACTGGCCACCGTTGTATCCGCCAGCGCGATCACAAACGCCCATTCCATATTTAAAAAACTCAGTCATTTTTGCACCGTTAACAATACGTAATGAAGAAGTTCCAGAATATGTATCTGCGTAGAAACCATTTTGATAATTGTAAGTTGCAGGTTGCACGTAGCCACCGTTACCAGTGTAACAAGCTCCGTTGTAATATGTAGTACCCGCTGGGCATGACAAGTTCGTTTGGCCGTCATCACTGTTGCCTTTGCAACTTGATAAGCCACCAACCATTACTAATAAGCCTAATACATAAAGTACATGTTTCATAAAAACTCCTCTGACAACCAGAAGAGTTACAATTAGTGTACCGAGCTTTTAAACAATTTATACGATCTGAGCTGTCAACAGATTTGACAGGTCTGTTATTTCAACAAGGATTGTCACTTAAAAGACGCGCTCCATTGTGATAAAAAAAGTGACCCCTCTCAGGGCTTTAGCTAAGATTTTTGCGACTGGAGATCACCCATGAATAGCGAACAACACTGGACAGAAATTTCGAAGCGTTTAACTTGGATCAAGCCCTGGACAAAACTTAAAGAGGTCTCTTTTAAAAAGCCAGTCAGTATCAAATGGTACGCCGATGGTGAATTAAATGTAGCAGCTAATTGTATCGATCGTCATTTAGCAAAGCATGCTGATAAAGTAGCAATTATCTGGGAGCCAGATAACATTAAAGAAGAAGCCAAAAAAATCACGTATAAAGAATTACACGCTAGTGTTTGCCGTATGGCGAATATCTTAAAAAAGCATGGTGTAAAAAAAGGTGATTTCGTCACGATTTATTTACCGATGATTCCAGAAGCTGCTTATGTAATGCTTGCCTGTGCCCGTATCGGAGCCGTTCATTCGGTGGTGTTCGGCGGATTTTCGCCGAGCTCATTAGCAGATCGTATTCATGACTGTGATTCTAAATTTGTGATTACAGCTGATGAGGGTTATCGCGGTGGCAAAACAGTGCCGTTGAAAAAAAATGTCGATGAAGCTTTAACAAAGGTATCAACTGTTGAAAAAGTTCTAGTCGTAAAACGCACGGGTGGCGCGGTTTCGCGCACAGATAAAGACTTATCTTACGAAGACGAATTAAAAACAGTATCCGCAGAATGTGTTCCCGAGACGATGAATGCTGAAGACCCGTTATTTATTCTGTACACCTCAGGTTCGACCGGAAAACCAAAAGGTGTACTGCATACATCAGCTGGGTATTTAGCTTTTGTCAGCTACACGCATGAAAAAGTTTTTGATTACAAAGAAAATGAAATCTACTGGTGCACGGCTGATGTGGGTTGGGTAACAGGCCATAGTTATATCGTTTACGGCCCACTGGCCAATGCTGCGACCACAGTGATGTTTGAAGGGGTTCCAAATTACCCAACATCATCACGTTTTTGGGAAGTGGTTGATAAACATCAGGTTAATATTTTTTATACTGCACCCACGGCCATTCGCGCGTTGATGCGTGAAGGCACTGAACCTGTCAAAAAAACATCGCGCAAATCTTTACGCGTGTTGGGTTCGGTGGGTGAGCCGATTAATCCAGAAGCTTGGCATTGGTATTCTGAAAATATCGGCGATAATCGCTGTCCGGTTGTAGATACTTGGTGGCAAACAGAAACTGGCGGGATTTTAATTTCTCCGTTAGCCGCTGAAACTAAAACAAAACCAGGGTCAGCGACTTTTCCGCTACCAGGTATTGAAGCTATAATTTTATCTCCTGAAGGTAAAGTTTTAGAGGGAGCTTGTGAAGGCGTATTGGCGATTGCTGATTCTTGGCCTGGGCAAATGCGTACGGTATATAAAGATCATAAGCGTTTTGAAGAAACTTATTTTAGTACTTATCCGGGATATTACTTTACCGGTGATGGTTGTAAGCGCGATGAAGATGGCTATTACTGGATCACCGGCCGTGTCGATGACGTGATCAATGTGTCAGGCCATCGTATTGGAACAGCAGAAATTGAATCAGCACTGGTTGATCATCATAGCGTAGCCGAAGCTGCAGTTGTGGGTTACCCGCATGATATCAAAGGTCAGGGCATTTATGCTTATGTGACTTTAAAAAATGGCGTTGATAGCACTGACACACTTAAACAAGAGCTCGTTCAACATGTGCGTAAGCTGATCGGGCCGATCGCTACACCTGATAAACTGCAGTGGGCACCACAATTGCCGAAAACTCGTTCAGGTAAAATCATGCGTCGTATTTTAAGAAAAATTGCTGAAAATCAAATTGATAGCTTAGGTGACACATCGACTTTGTTAGATCCATCTGTGGTTGATCAATTGGTTGCCAACAAGTTGAACTAGCGTCTTCAGGATTGCATTTTATTAAGGGCGTGGTGCAAACTACGCTCTATGAAAATCACAAGTCTATTATTAGTTTTATTCGTTAGCCTTCAAACCTTAGCCATTCAAGAAATTGAAGTGGTTGTTGCCGATCAAAGCTTTAGCTCTTCAAGTAAAGTAGTTATCACTGAAAAAGAAATTAAAAAATCACATGTGAATAACATTTCAACTCTGCTTTCTTCTGAGGCTAACGTTGCTGTTGCGAGTTCAAATTTCACGCCGAATTCAATTTATATTCGCGGTGGCGACACCAGCCACGTGTTATTTTTAATCGATGGCATTCCGTTTTATGATCCATCAACAATTCAACGCACAGTAAATCTTTCGACATTAAATTTACGCGCGATTAAAAAAATTGAAATTATCAAGGGCTCACAATCTGTGCTTTACGGTGGCCAAGCACTAGCTGGCGTTATTAAAATTGAAACTTTTCCGACAGATATTAAAACGACTTCTGATTTTATGCTTCAAGGTGGCGAGCGTTTTGCCGAAATTAATTTAGCTCAACAGGTGAAATTAACTGACGTACAGGGTTTTGCCGGCAACATCAAAGTTTCAGATGCGCATAATAAATCGCCAGCTAAGGGGTCTTCGAAAACTTACCCGCAACGTTTAACCAACGTAGATTTAACTTATATTCACCGCGATTTATTTTCGCCTGAATATGAAGTTTTATTAAAAGGCCAATACACTGACGATCAAAGCCAAATTTCAACTTACGATGGCCCAACTGGAGTAGCTTTTGATACTGAAAATTTCGATGCCCAAACTGAAGCTGTAAATGCCGGTGTAGTTGTTCGTAAAAAAGATAGGTTTTCATTGGCATTTTCACAACAACAGACTGATCGTAAATTCGAACAAGATGCGATTTCTGGTGACGGCACAGCAACAGATGAAGTCTATGAAGGTTTATTGCAAGTTATTCGTTTAGATGTAAAAGCTTTTGAATCTGAAAAGTTTAAAATCGACACAGGTGTAAGTTTTAACCACGAAGAATTATTTTATAAATCAACGGGTGTGGTCGGTGCAGATTATTTTCAAGAGTACGAAGGCATTTTTGTAAAAGGCGCTTACAAAGTAACTGACAAGGTTGTGACTGAAGCCGGTGTTCGCAAAGAACTTAGTAAAATGAAATCTGTTGCTGATACTTATCAAGTGGGTTTTTCATACGCAGACACTTTAAAAGTTGAACACTCAACAGGCTTTAAATCACCTTCGTTGTATCAGCAATTTTTCTCAACACGCGGTAATCCTGATTTAAAACCAGAAAATGTAACAACAACAGCAGCAACGATTGAAAATCAATTAACCGAAAAAACACGCGGTGCTTTAACGGTATTTTCTTCTGAATATGAAAATTTAATTATCCCGCAAGGATCACCAAGTAAATACCAAAACGTGGCAAAAACTGAAACGACGGGTGCCGAAGCTTATTTTAACTATGTGAATGAAGAGCAAGCGTTAAAAGTTCAATTATCATTCGGTTACCAAGAGCCAAAAGATCATTCGACAGGAACATGGCTTGTGCGCCGTGCTTTAAGAACGGCAGCCTTAAAAGCTAACTACGATGTAAACGATCAAGTTGCATTGGGCACTGAAATTATTCATACCGGAAGCCGCCGCGATCAGTACTTTACTTTTACGCCGCCATTTACGTTTGCGACGTTAACTTCGACAATCCCAAGTTATACTGTGGTGCATATCGTGGGAAATTATCGAGTGCGTCCAGATTTAAATTTATTTGCCCGGGCCGAGAATATTCTTGGTCAAGAATACCAAACGACTTATGGTTATTATGTAGATGGCCCGGTGGTTCGCGCTGGCTTAAATTACTCGATCGAATAACTAGAGTTTGTCTCATGTTGAGACGCAGGCTTAATAAAATCCAGGATTCTGCCGATAGAGTCTTGTATGAAAAAACAAAATACTTTTCGTTTAGGTGTGTTAGTTTTTGCGGTGATGGCTGTCTCTGCCTGTTCGCCGTTTGGTAATCAATCATTAATTCAAGATATCTCAAACGAGATCGGGGTTTTTATTCCGGGTAAAACAAGCACAAGCGTAATCTCGAGTGCTTCGTCGACCGGGACTGTTCAGTGCGGTAATGGCGTTGGCCAAATCCCATGTCCGAATGGTGAAGCTCCAGGTGCACAACAGTATGCGGTAACTCATAGTGTGGGTGACACGTTTCAACAGGGTAGTTCGGCTTCTGGAACTCCGGCGACAGCGCAACAACCATTGGTTGGTGGCGTGCCATCAGGTTATACTGTGTTTTCAACGATTTCTGGCGAAGTTCAATAATCTTTTTATCATATAAAGTGCGCTAACAAATAACAGCGCACTTAACCATTGTGAAATACTTAAATTCAGAATCAAAGCACCGCGATCATCTTCGCGAAAAAATTCTATAACAAAACGATTAATAGCATGGCCACAAACCCAAGTTAGAAAGACTAAGCCTGTGGGTAAGCTTTTTCTTTTGTTGATCAGCATAATCGCTGCAACCAGAATTAATTCGGCCACAACCATATACAGCTGGGTCGGGTGGCGGTTGGCGATAGCCCAGGGCAGTTCACAGTGGCTGCCATAACAACAGCCTTCAAAAAAACAACCCATGCGCCCTAGGGCATAGCTTAACGCTAAATAGGGGGTTAAAAAGTCAGCCCATACGTAAAAGTTTTGTTTTTTAGATTTTAAATAAGCCATCACTGAAATTAAACTTAAAATAAAGCCGCCGTAAAAAACAAAGCCGCCTTTCCAAAATTTAAAAATCTCTAACGGAAACTCCTGATAAAAAGCAAACTCTTCATAAAGTACATGCACCAATCGGCCGCCGATGAAGCCAGTGATCATAATGATCAGAGCTAAATCAAAAGTGATCTTACGGTCGATTTTAGAATTTTGGTTAAGTTCAGCGTTAATCAGCAACAAGATAAAAGTCACTGACATCGAAATCACTAAATAGAATGTAGGAATCTGAATAAAACCAAAATCTAAAATGGGTTTCACGCTACAGGTTTCGTTTCTTTTTCAGTCATAATCAAATAAACCAGAGCACCGACACCACAAACAATCGCCATATCAGCGATATTGAATGCAGGCCAAGTTTGGCGGTTATAAAAATGAAAATCAATAAAATCGACCACATAGCGGTACTGAATGCGATCTAAATAATTACCAATGGCTCCGCCAAAAATAAAAGATAGCGCGATCATTTGTGATGTCTGTTTTTCTTTCAAACCCCAGATGATGTATAAAATCAGCGAACAGGCTAGTGGCGGCATCGACAAGAAAAACACTTCGCGAAAAACCGCGGGTGTTTGCGCTAAAATTCCAAAAGCTGCGCCAAAGTTTCTGACGTAAGTGATATTAAAATAATTTTCAATCACAACACGGCTTTCATGTAACTGAAACTTTGTGTGCACTAAAAGTTTAGTGAGCTGGTCAGCAGCAATCACTAAACTTGAAATCGTCATTAGGTAAATTAGCTTTTGGCGCATATTACGCTAAGGCCTCAACACATTTAGGGCATAAGCCTTGTGTGTTTGCTGCTGTTGATAAAGTGTCGTACACCCAACAACGAAGACATTTCTCTCCATCAGCTTTAACAGCTGTTACAGATAAAGGTCCTTTAACTAAAGTTACATTCGACACGATGAAAAATTCACGTAAGTTACATTTTGCATGTGACAAGTTTAATTTTTCTAACGCAGCAAAGGCTTCGCCATCAGCAGAAACATTTAATGAAGCTTCTAAGCTTGCTCCGATTGTTTTGGCTGTGCGTAGTTCTTCTAATTTCTTTTGCGCTTCAGAGCGAATTCTTAACAAATCATCGAAAGTCACATCTAAATCAGGAGCATTCCAAGAAGCGTTAGCTTTCGGAAATGATTCTAACAAGATGGAATCGTGCGCTTTATTTTTCATATAACCATAACTTTCTTCAGCTAAGAAAGTTAAAATCGGCGCCATCATACGCATTACTGACGTAGTCACGTGATGGTAAACAGTTTGCGTCGACTTACGTTCTAATCCGTCAGCTTTCCATGTGTACATACGGTCTTTTAAGATATCCATGTATGTTGCAGACAAAGTCACTGTGAAGAAGTGATTTAATAATTGGTAAACTTTGTAAAACTCGTAAACTTCGTAAGCTTTAGTTACTTCAGTGATTAATTTATTCAACTGGTGCATCATCCAACGATCAATCATTGGCATTTTTGCAACTTCGATTTGTTCTTTAGAGGCATCGAAATCATTGATCGCGCCTAATAAGAATTTCATCGTGTTTCTGATTTTACGGTAGGTCTCAGTTACGCGAGTTAATTCTTCCTTACCACAGCCGACATCTGTTCCGTAATCTACTGACGATGCCCAAAGGCGTACGATCTCAGATCCTGATTGTTTTGTAATTTCATTTGGATCAACAACATTGCCTAAAGACTTAGACATCTTACGACCTTGAGAATCATTCACAAAACCGTGGGTGATTAAAGCTTTAAACGGAGGCTTGCCTGTTGTCGACATACTTGAAAGCATTGATGTGTTAAACCAGCCGCGATGTTGATCAGAACCTTCTAAGTAAATATCAGCCTGAACATTTTTGTATCCGCGTTTTGCTTGGACTGCCGCATGGCATACGCCCGAATCAAACCACACATCTAAAATATCGCGCCCAAGTTTATAACCTGGCTTACCGATGATTTTTTCTGGAGGGGTAGTATAAAACGCTTCGATACCGCCGGCTTCAATAACATCTGCGACTTTCATCATAACATCAAGGTCAGCTAAGGGTTTGCCAGTTTCTTCGTTGTAATAAATCGGGATTGGTACGCCCCAGATTCTTTGACGAGATAAACACCAGTCGGGACGATTCTGCATCATCGCTTCAAAACGCGCTTTACCCCATTCAGGAAAAAACTGAACATCATTCATCGCTTTTAAAGTATTTTTTCTGATCTCGGTGTTTTCTTGATCGATACCGATAAACCATTGCGCCGTCGTTCTAAAGATTAATGGCGTTTTCGATCTCCAGCAGTGCGGGTAGCTGTGCGTGATATCAGTGTGTTTAATTAAATGCCCTGAAGCTTTTAATTTTTCAATGATCACAGGATTCGCTTTAAAGATATTCATGCCCTGCATTTCGGGAAATTCATCAGTGTAGGTTCCGTTTTCGGCCACCGGATTGATAATTGGTAAATTATATTTTTGTCCAACACGGAAATCGTCTGCACCGTGGCCCGGAGCTGTATGAACCGCGCCAGTACCTGCATCAGCAGTTACGTGATCAGCCAAGACGACAATGGATTTGCGATCTAAGAATGGGTGACGGGCTTCAGTTAAATCTAAATCAGAACCTTTTACAGTAGAAACTAATGTTAAAGAAAGACCTGAGTCTTTTTCAAAAAATTCTTTTAATGATTTTGCGATCACTAGGTTTTCACCGTTAGACGAGAATACGCCGTAATCAAATTCAGGATGGAGCGCGATACCCACGTTAGCAGGCAATGTCCATGGCGTTGTTGTCCAGATCACATATGAAGTTGTGCCTTTTGGATTTCCAAGTTTTGCTAAAGTTCTATCATCAGTGATATTAAATTTTACATAGATCGAAGGAGAAACCTTATCGTGGTATTCGATCTCGGCATCAGCTAATGCAGTTTTTAAAGTCCAATTCCAGTAAACTGGTTTTACACCTTGATAGATTACGCCGCGTTTGAACGCGCGGGCGAATTCACGAACCTCTTCAGCTTCGTATTGTTTCGACATTGTTAGGTACGGGTTCTCCCAATCAGCTAACACGCCTAATCTTTTGAACTGTTCGCGTTGATGATTTACCCATTTAGTCGCTTCTTCACGACACAGCGCTAGAATTTCTTGATCAGTTTTTGTTATCTTTTTATCGGCAAGGTCTTTCATGACTTTGTGCTCAATCGGAAGACCGTGGCAATCCCACCCAGGAATAAACGGGGCAGAGTACCCTTGCATATTTTTATATTTAATCACGAAATCTTTTAAAGATTTATTTAAAGCATGGCCGATATGGATTGAACCATTCGCGTACGGAGGGCCATCAGGCATTGTAAAACCTGGGCCGTTTTTGTTTTTCTCCTGCAGCTTTTGATAAATATTATTTTTTTCCCAACCAGCAATAATCTGAGGTTCGCGAATTGGTAAATCACCTTTCATCGGAAAGTCAGTTTGCGGTAAACGGATCGTGCTTTTGTAGTCGGGGCTATTTGAATTTTGCATCTGAAAACTTTAGCACAACTGCCCCAGTGATAGTAGGGCTAGCTGGGCCTTTAAGTCGTTTTTTGCGCTGCACTGGCCCCGATCAACTTACCCCGACAATCTCAAGTTTCCTCAGGGTAGGTTTTATTACGGGCGTTCAAAAAATAAATACATTCACAAAAGCAGCAGTTTTTCTAAAATAGAAGCCTCTGGAAAACAAACACGAACAAAAAGAACATAAAAAAGGAGCTTTTATGAAAAAACTGTTAGTCGCACTAGTGCTAATGATGTCGTCATCTGCATTTGCCGCCGTGGTCCCCATGGAACTGAACGAGGCTGATTCAAAAGATATGTATATGGCCCTGTCAAAATGGGGAACCCGCTATGCTGATCAAGAAAGACGTCTTATCCGCATTGATGTAATCGATCCCCGTTGTTACTGGGACAACAAAGATCAATACAAATATCCAGGTTGTACTTTATTAGACACTAATCATGATAAAGAACTTACTCGCTCGGATAAGGCGGCCGGCTGGTTAGCAAAACTATTAGACCGCCATGTGGGAACAATCTGTGGACCAAACAATTTAGAAAACAGAGAATGCTTAACGGCAGCTCGTTTAATCCGTTGTTGGCATCCATGGGATCCTAAAAATCCGCCAGTTCTTATTCCAATCGGAAGACGTCACATCTGTTGGCTTGAGCCGATTCGCACACCAATTCCAACGAATTAATTTTTATATTAGGATTCAACATGAAAAAGAATATTCTTCGCAGTTTTCTTACGCTACTTATCACCGGTCAATTTTATTTTAACTCTGCTTGGGCCCAAGAATTACCCACTGATCCAGTGATTCCGCCAGAGCCTGAATTGGTAAAAACTGAACTCAACGAAGTCGATTCTAAAGAGCTGTTTGATGTGCTTAACAAATGGAAACTTGTTGTTATAGACCGTCAGACGCAAACTAAGAATATTCAGGCTTCAGATGTGATTTGTGTCGAAAATATGGAAGATGGCCGCAAGCTCGGGTGTTCATTGTATGATGACCTTCGCTCGCGTGAACTAACGAAATATAATAAGATCGCTGATCCGCTTTTCAAGCTGATGGTTAAGCATGTATCTATGGATTGCGAAGATGACAGCGAAACTTGTATGAACGCCGCAGAAAAAATGGCCTGTTCGTTAGTTGCTAATAAATATTCTTGTTCTGTTGAATACCTTTTATCACAACCGAAACCAAAACCAAAAAATGGAGATCGAAAATGAAATCACTACTAGTAAGTTTGTTACTTTTCGCCTTTGCGCAAGCAGCGCAAGCTGTTCCCGTTGCTTTAAATGAAGGGCAATCAAAAAAATTATACAATGTCTTAGCCGCATATGGCTTACGCACAGCTTTTCCGGCAGAAATGCAAACACGCGAATGGGCAAAACCTGTGCTTTGCCAAAGAGCCGTAAACGGTGGAGTTAATTACACTTGTCTGCTGCACGATGAATTTCATAACGTGAATGTACAAAAGACCGGTATGGTCGCGAAAAAACTGTACTACTTTTTAAAAGACGTTAATGGAGCTGTCTGTGAAGGGCCGAAATGTTTTACCCGTACTGCAGATATCAAATGCATTTATTGGTGGCCGAATAAAGATAATCCGCCAGAAAGACGTTATCTTTGCGCGATTGATAAATTCGTACCTGAGCCAAATTAAATTAACAGAACTTAAAAAAATTTATACAGCAAGTGCGCGATTAAAAATTTTTTGCGCACTTGCTGTAACGCTGAAATTGAAAAATTATAAACCAGATTTACGGAATTGTTTAATTCCTAACGCCACTAAGGCGCGGATCGCTTCAGCATCAGAACTTAAGTTAAAAGTTTCACGCACTTGCTGAATAGCCTCTAAAGTTTTTTGATCAAAACCATTTGCATTCATATCAGTTGATACACGCGACTGACTAACCGTCGTCGTCGTGACATGCGACGTAGAAACCGCTGCTGCGGTAGCTGTCGCATTGGTTTGCGAAGCATGCGAATGGATTGTTGGCGCATGTTTATGTGCTGGGGCGTGCATGTGCGAAGCCGCTGTAGCTAACTGTTGCGGCGATTGAAAATCACCCATCATGTTAGCTAACGATTTTAATTCTTGTTTGAAATTTTGAATGCTTGGAGTTTCAAGAACAGCATCCCCATTACGTTGTGCTTTTAGATAAAGGCTGACCAACATATTTTGATCTTGCGCCATTTCTTTAACAGAAGACGATTGTGACAACAGCCACGAATACGCTTTCTGTAAAGTATCTTTGGTATAAGCTTGAGGAGGCAACGGGTTAACTGTCATAGGGACTCAACGGTAAAGTTTCCCTATATTCGAGTCAATCGTAATACCACGTTACCGAATGCAAAATTTTATGTAAGAAAATGCAGTTCAATTATTAATCAAGATCAACTTTTGCATATTCTTTCGCCACGATTCCGTACTTTTCAATTTTACGTAATAAAGTCTTTTTCGGAATGTTTGCGTGCAATGCTGTTTGATTAATTTTGCCTTTAAATGTTTTCAAGGCCTTGATAATAAACTGTTTTTCGAACTCTTCTTTTTGTGCATTGAAATCAAGTAAGCCATTTGGTGAAACACTTAGGCCGATCACTTCGCCGTCAATTTCATCATCGCCATCGATTTCAGAATCTGCGTCAATAGATAAATCATCGTCGTCGTCAGAATCTGTCACGCCCATGTTTACAGCAGTTGCGCCGTTCATTTGCTTCATAGTTTCTGATTGACTCTGAATCTTATCCATTTGGTCGATTAAACTGATTCCAGCAGCCATCAAAACCGCTTCTGGTAAGCTTCCTAAAGTGATCTGATTTCCTGATTCAAGAACGAAAGAATGTTCGATCACGTTCTCTAATTCACGGATATTTCCTGGCCAGTTATAACGTTTCATTGCATCAAGTGCATCTTTGGTTAAGCCATTAATTTTTTTACCGTGAGCTACGTTAAATTTTTTGATGAAGATATTAATTAAAACATCTAAATCATCTTTGCGGTCATTTAACTGAGGTAAAATAATAGGTACAACATTTAAACGATAGAATAAGTCTTCACGAAAGCGGCCTTCTTCCATCATTTTTTCTAACGGACGGTTTGTCGCTGCGATAATTCTTACGTTTGTAGGAATCTCGCGATTTGATCCAACCGGAGTAAATAATTTTTCTTGTAATACACGTAAGATTTTAACTTGCATCAACTGTGGCATGTCGCCAACTTCATCTAAGAATAAAGTTCCGCCTTCAGCAAATTGAAACTTTCCGATTTTACGTTGGTCAGCACCAGTAAACGATCCTTTTTCGTGACCAAATAATTCAGATTCAAATAAATTCTCAGGAATCGCCGAACAGTTGATCGCCACGAATTTTTCATCTTTACGGGCGCTGTTAAAGTGGATGGCTTTAGCAACAAGCTCTTTACCTGTTCCTGAAGCTCCGCGCACTAATACCGGGGTATCAACTTTAGCAAGCTTATGAATCACGTTAAAAACTTTTTGCATTTGCGAAGTGTTACCGATGATTTTACGGCCTTCATCAACAAACACCGGTGAAGATACGGCTAAGTTCGAAATCATTCGGTGAGCGTTGATGGCTCTGTCGATTAAGGCTGTAAGATCATCACCCGAGATTGGTTTAGATAAAAAGTTGTAAGCTCCGTCTTTAACGGCTGCTACAGCGGCTTCTACCGTCGCGTGTGCAGTTAACATTAAGACGATAATGCCTGGATCGAATTCTTTAATCGCTTTAAGTGCGGCTAAGCCGTTCATGCGCGGCATATCCACATCAAGAATGACGATGTCATAGATACGTTTAGTGCTATCAGTGGCTTTAACTTTTTCTAAAGCGTTGACGCCATCGAAAGCCTCTTCAATAGAGAATCTGCGAGTAGCTTCTAAGGCAGAGCGGATCGAAAAGCGTAGAGCTTGGTCGTCATCAACAACTAAAACCTTTAACATATATAATTCCCCCGTAAGCGATATGTCGTAGGGTATAGCACAAGTTTTAAGCGAATGAACACCGAAAAAAGCAAAATGACACCAGCTAGGAATTGTTTACTTAGCGAGCAGAAGCTCTAGGGCTGTGTTTATAGTGTGTTTATTTGTCTAATGGAAGCTCAACGGTGAACTTAGAGCCTCGTTCAGGCGAGCTATCGACCGTGATTTTACCCTTATGCAATTCTACGAAGTACTGGGCTAAATAAAGCCCTAAGCCAGAACCTTTAATGGTTGTGGTCTTAACCGTGTGGGTACGAAAGAATTTCATGAAAATATTCGGAAGATCAGATGGCGGAATCCCCATACCCTGATCTTGAAACTCTACTATTATAGTATCGTCGCCTTCGCGGCTACGCACCCAGACGGTAGATTCTTCAGGAGAGTACTTAATCGCATTTTCGAGTAAGTTCGAAAACACTTGTTTAATAAGCTCTGGGTCTACTTGGGTAGGAAACATCGGCTCAAGCTCTTGGATGATCTTGATCTTTTTAACATTAGCTAGAAATTGGTGTTTCTTCACGACGTCGGCTAGAAGCTGATTAAGATCTTTAGCTTGTTTGTGTAACTGAACGCCTTGGCTTTCGATGCTTCCGTACTGAAGGATAGCGTTGATGAATTTTAATAGATCGTCAGAGCTATGTCTGATCGTGTCCAGCGCTTCTCTTTGGTGAGACGATAGTTGCTGTGGGTCTTTGTAGATTACTTCAGTCATGCCGGTAATACGCGCGATAGGAGTCTTTAGATCGTGCGACATCATTGAGATGAAGTTTGTTTTAAGCTCTTCGACTTCAGAGAGTAGTTTATGCTTTTGGTAGTATTCCCAGCTCTTGCGGTTTTCTCGGATAAGACGGTAGGGGATGAAGAAGTAGTAGCAGAGGAAGATTGCTAGAAATGGATGCGAAAGATCGAACCAGATACCGAAAACGCTAAATGCTAAAATAGAAATTACGCCTAGCCCAAATAAAGTACCGCCTAAGATTAAAAGACCGCGTGCTGGGGTAAGAGATAAAGTAGCGTAGAGAGTTAAGAATGAAATTAAAATAACGATAGCAATATTAACAGCACGATGTGGTTTAAGTGGGGCACTGTTATCTATGAGAGTTTGAATCTGATTGGCTTGAAGTTCGGTCTTAGTCATACCACTGAAATGGCGATTATATGGAGTAGAAGCATAGTCATCGGGGTCTTTACCTAGATCTGAACCCACAATAACTACTTTACCTTCGAAAGCATCTTTAGGAACTTTGCCATCGACGACATCTTCAAAGGCATATGTCGGAAATGAGCCAACGGGGTGATAATCAATATAAGTTTGATATGACTCTAAATAATAAAAGTTTCCTCTGATCTTTTCTGGATTCTGAATCTCTGGATTATAGAAGGCAGCGATCCGAGGTTGGACCATTGCTTGATCCTGATATTGATACATTAGGCGACGTGAAACTCCATCTTTACCGAATGATTTTCCATCAGCAGTAAAAGGCATAGATGAGAATTTAATTTCGTCTAAAGGAGCTTTAAGGCGAAACTCTTCTGTTTCACCTTTAATAGTTAAATTTTGAGTTGAGAAATGAAGATTCGAAAAACTTTTAATTTGATCTGCAAATTCTTGTTTTTCTTTGTAGGTTCCACTGATTTCTAAAAATTCTTCATCGCTTGTTCTGAACTCATAAACGATAAATTTCGGGTTTAATCCAGAGAGTTGATTGAGAAACTTGATGTGATCAGGAAAGTTAGGTTGGCGTTGATATTTTTCAACTGTTTTGAAGTTAATTAATACGATCGCAACTTGTGGGTTTTTTGGTTTTGCTAACCCAAGAAAAGCTTTTGCTTGGATACGAAAATCAACCAGGTAGCCTTCGATAAAATCTAAATTAAATGCTGAGATAAGGACGCCGACGGCGATTGCGAAAATTGTACGTAGAATTAAATACTTAAGTTCAAGTTTTTGTGATGCTTCCAAGAGAAAATCACAAGCTATTTCATAGGTGAGCAGCCCGGTTCTTTAATCGGCTTTTCGCTAACTTCTTGAGCTTTAACTTTTTTGATATGTTTTTTCATATATTCCCCCTGCGGCTTTATTCCGCAGACCTAGCTAATTTATAATACGAAATAATAGGCAAAAGCAAGCTTCTCGTACGTTCACAGAACATTTTATCTTTTACATGCTTACTGCCATTATTGAGCTTATTGATATACATACAACCGCCACCGCAAAAGTGTCTAGCCCAGCAGGTTTGGCAATTATTAAGTTCTATAAGAGATTTTGAATAGTTAGATAGCTTGGCATGGTCGAGTTGTTCATTTTGACCAACAACTTGCTCCTTGTCGCCAGCCTCCCAAACACAAGGATACATCTTGTTTTTGGCGTCGACCATTAAGTAAGTTTTTCCAGCACCACAGTGGTTTTCAAGGCGAAGCTGGCTATCTAAAAGATGAAAAATTTGATCAAACTGAGCTATTTTTCTGAGTTCTTTTTCGCCACCAATTTTCCAGGCTTCAGCAGCAATCAGGTTCATTTGTTCAATATGTTTGTCTTGAAGTTCTTGCGACTTCTCACCAACATCGAAATGAAATTCTAACCAATCAGGATTTAAGCTTCTTAAATAACGATACGCTAAAAGTGTTTCTGGATTTTTTGAAGTGCTGATCGCTGAGATTCCCCATGTAGTTACGTTACCGCGATCTTTTGCTAACTCAGCGATCCCAGCTACTGTTTGGTCTGTTGAGCTAGAATTGTTTTTACTTGGTCTAACAACATCATTTATTTCTTTAGCGCCATCGAGACTAATTTTGATTTCGATTTTTAATGAGCGGATTAACTCGAGAGTTTTACCGTTAAGAAGTGTTCCGTTTGTCACAATGCTAAGTCTTGGGATAATTCCGCGGCTTGGCGCTTCTGACATTAAATAGTCGTGCACAGCCTTTATAGCTTCTGGATATAAAAGGGGCTCACCACCGATAATAATCACGCGAAATTTCTGACCGGGCTTTAGCTGCATTAAGAAAAATTTGAGTTGCGGTAGGGTTTTTTCGATCGAGATTTTATTCATGGGTTCGCCGTAAGTTCCATCGCCGCCGGCAGCGCAATAGGCACATTTTAAATTACAAATTTGGTTTACATTTAAATTAATTGAGCGAATTCCGAACTCTAATTTTCCACTTTTAGCATTTGGATTTTCTTCTGCGTTCCATTCTCTCAATGCGTCGAATGCTTCCTTTTCTTCATGGTTGTCTGGAAGTTTGACATCAGGAATTTCACCTGTAGAGATTGAAATCGGTGTCATTTGAGCAAATGATTCCTCACTAATTTCTGCGACTTCCATATTAAAACCATGCAGAGCTACAAGGGAGTCGTCCTCAGCTCTAAATGCGATAATTTCATTATGTCGGCGCAGTTCTATTGGTTTCATTTTGTCTCTCAGTTATTCAATCTAAATTAGAATAGCAATACTAGAGCCAATTGAAAGTAACTTGCGGAAGTTACTTGAGTTTATGTAAACCGTTAGGA
Organism: Bdellovibrio sp.; assembly: GCA_036676395.1. Classification (GTDB taxonomy): domain Bacteria; phylum Bdellovibrionota; class Bdellovibrionia; order Bdellovibrionales; family Bdellovibrionaceae; genus Pseudobdellovibrio. Next base: position 2,613,456 of record JAKFCY010000002.1, on the reverse strand, counting down.
CTTTAGTACTAGGCTTTTGGTAAACTGATTTTGATCGTTGTTCCGACATGTTCAGCCGAAGAGATTTCAAATCGACCGTTCAGTCGTTCGATAACTCGCTTAGCATGTAAAATTCCAATGCCGTTACCTTGGTTGGTGTCTGCTTTCGTTGTAATGCGGGTTGTACCTAAAAGTTTCAAAATTTGATCGGGAATTCCTGTGCCATTATCTGTGATGCCTACCCGAATCATGTTGTCATGTGAATCTGTTGAAATAAAAATTCTGGGTTCTAAGATGCTTTGAAGTGCGAAGATTGAATTATCTAAAATGTTACTGATAATGCGTTCTAGATCTAATTTTAATCCTAAAGCTGTTGTGGTTTCTGAATTAATAACTAATTCGAATTCAACTTTTGTATTTAGAATTTTTTTCTCTTTAGTTATTGAAGATATAATTTCAGCAAGATCAATTTGTTCGACGGGTTCATTCTCACTGCCTGTTTTTGTTCTGTAACGAGTAAGAATTTTGGTCGCGGTTTCGTCTATTCGCTGAACAGCGCTGTCAAAGATTTCTTTATATTCTGGATCGTCGAAATTCACTTTGTGCATTACCAGATTTATTGCGGAAAGTGGTGAGCGAATATCATGTGCAACCTTTTCTGAAACTGTGAGTAAGGCATCTATCCTTGCATCGCTGATTTCTTGCAATTTCTTTGTTTCTTGTTCTTTAAACATAGCAAACATAATAATTGGAATGCCAAGATACTGAATGAAAAATAGCGCAGTAATACTACGGGAGAAATTAATGTAATAACTATCCACGATGTAAAGGATTAGAGTACATACTGCGATCAACGGAATGAGTGATAACAGGATATATAATTTCTTTCTAGTTTCAATATTGATGAAAATCAGGATTATTAATACAAAACCAAATAGTATCAAATCGTTAAAGTTAGAAATTAGCTTTATGTAATCACCATGAATATAAAAATTCATATAGTTGGCTAGCGAGTCAGCAGGCGGAAAATCTTTATATCCAGGAGTTCCAATTTTAGAGTATAAATTAAAAATTGATTCAGTTCCAAGCATTGCAAATTCGTCAATCGAGCCAAGAATTACGGTTTTTCCTTCGACATTAACATCTTTAAAATTTGTATCTATAACTTCATAAGCGTCATGCGAGCCAAAAGAATCTTGTTTAAAAGTTTTTATATAGGGTTGAATCGTTTTCCAATAATGCCAGCCATATGGAAAATCGGTATGATTTTTAGTTTGAAATCCTAACTTCTGCATTTCTGCGAATTCAGTAGCAATGCCCACTGTTTCAAACCAAACAATAGCCCGTCGACGTTTTCTTCCGCCCGAATTATCAAATGGCATTGTTAATAAAAATATTCTTGGAAATTTTTCGAATATACGGTCTGTGTTGGGATCATGTTTATCATTTGAACTTTGGGAATATAGATAGACATTTTTAAGCGGGAGTAGATAATTGAGAACTTTTTGGCGAATGTCCTCGTGAGTATCATCACCAGTGAATTCTCTCGGAGAAAAGCATAGTATTAAATTTTTTGGATTTTGCTTCAGGAGAGTATCAACTAAAGTTTTAAAAGACTCGAATTCAAATGGACGTTTAAATTGTTCGTTTTTTAAATTCATATTGATCGTGACGATGGATTTTTCGACATTCGAGTTATCGTTTAAAAATTGGAGTACATCTCTCGAAAACATATCAACTTTAGGGAAATCGAGACCATGAAAAAACCACATCAAAGGTACAAGCGAGACAACCAACACCAACTTCTTCCAAGAAAACGAGAACCAACGATTCAACCACTTCATGCGATAACCACCTTCGACAAATCTGATTATGGCTAAATACTTAGATATTTAGTAGCTTGCGAAATACCTTGGTCGAGGTTACCGACTTTGGTCTTCGTAAACATACGAAATCTTGTCTAGGTTTACCCAGAAATGTTTGCGGAAGTTATGATCAGAAAATAGACTAATAGTGTTAAATAAGGAAAACACATCGTGGTATTCAACACATGAAAGTAAAATTTTGGGGAGTTCGTGGATCGCTTCCGAGCAGTTCGAGCCCAATTGAAGCAAAAGAGCAATTCGCTCTTTTGATGCGCGAGTTTTTGGATAAAGGTTATAAAACACCCGTTGAAGTTGATAAATTTCTTTCTGAAAAAAGACTTGTTGATATCAGCGGTTACGGTGTTGCTACAACTTGTGTTGAAGTTCAAGGCGACGATCAAACTATTATTATCGATGGTGGCAGTGGCATCAAATACCTTAGCGATACGTTGGCGAAAAATCGTTTTGCGCAAAAAGAATATCATATTTTAATTACTCACTTTCATTTTGATCATATTCTTGGGTTACCTTTCTTTGCTCCACATTTTATTCCGGGTTGTACAGTTAAGTATTATTGCGTACAGCCTGAGTGTGAAAAAATTGTGCGCGATCTTTTTCAGAAACCGATTTTTCCGGTGGGTTATGAAGATCTTAAAGCGAACATTCAGTTTATTAAACTTTCTCCGCATGAAAAGCGCTACATTAATGGCTTTGCAGTGACTCCGTACTTGCTTGATCATCCAGATCCTTGTTACGGTTTTCGTATCGAACATGGTGGTAAAGCCTATGGGCACGCAGTCGATACCGAAGCCACACGTGTAACTCGTGAAGACTTAGGCAAAGACGCAGGGCTTTACGAAAATTTAGATTTAATGTATATCGATGCGCAGTACGAAGAAGACGAAATGAACCAGAAAAAAGGTTGGGGCCATGGAACTTTTGAAAGAGCTTTTAATCTTTGCGGGAATTTTGCTATTAAACAAGTATACATGGCTCACTATGATCCTTCTGCTAGTCTTCAGGACATTCAGAAGATCAAAGAAAGAGCTGGCGCAGCCTTTGAAAAACATCCCGCTAAAGAAACGACTACTTGGGATTTCGCCTTCGAAACTCAAGTAGTCGAACTGAAGTCATAACAAGCTTGTCTCAATCTGAGACTGGCTATTGTTCGCCGTAAATAACAGCTGACTAGCAATTAATGGCCGCGGTCTTTTCTGGCCGTCGCTATTCCTACTAAATTCATTTCTATCTAATTTTATCTGGCCTGTCTTTGGCAATATCTTCTTTTGTTAGAAAATTGAAAGTTTTCAAAAGGAGTTTTTATGAAAAGTATTTTATTAGCTGCAACGGTTCTATTGTCTTTAAACAGCTTCGCTGAAGGAATTCAAGACGAATTGGGTCGCGAAGAAAAACTTTTTGCTTTTCAAACGATCGCTAATTTCTTACCTAAAGGCGAATTTAGAGGTCACATTGTCGGTGTGTCGAAAAATCCATTTAATGTTCATAGATGCGTTGGTGGAGTTTTTTCGGTTAATCCCGAAACACTTTCATCTTCTTTACGCGAAAATAAAGCTTTTCCATTAGAGGCTTTCTTGGATAGTTACCATCCGAATCCAGTGGGCATTACATTTATGTCGATTGATGATAAAATTACACAAGCCAGTTTTTCAGAAACAAAAGTATCAATCACAGCTGTTGATAGAAAAGACGGTTCTTCTGAAATTTTAGAAGTTGAAAAAACTAAAAAAAATCACGCCATTGTTATGGTCACTTATGTAAGACCAAATGGTGATGTTTTTAAAAATGGTTGTGATCTTGATCTGGATAAAGAATACAAAGGTAATGACTAAACTATTTTTCAAAAACTAAATTTATTTTTTTCTGGTCTACTGTTGATTCAATTTCTTTGATTTCAACAGTATCGGGCCAAATAAAATCGCTATCTGAATCTGATTCAGTGATTTGTTTCATAAAGTTTGTCCAGATCGGCACAGCGGCACCACCGCCGGTTAACGCTGTTGCCAAGCTTTGATCAAAACCAATCCATACAATCGCTGTTGTACTCGGAGTAAACCCGGCAAACCAAGCGTCTTTTCCGTCAGATGTGGTTCCAGTCTTGCCTGCAGATGGTTTTTTAAATCCAGAGGCGACGACATACTTGGCAGTACCAGATTGCATCGTTTCTTTCATCATTCCCACAAGTACCGCTGTTTTTGTTTTATCAGATTTACTTTCGGGCTGTGGTTCAAAGTTCGCAGTTGATTCGAAAAGTAATTTTCCTGAATCATCGAAAGCCTTTTCAATAAATGACAATTTAATCTGGTCACCAAAACGTGAAATATTGCTGTAAGCTTGCAGCACTTCAAGCGGCGTGTGCTGGCTTGATCCCAGTGAAGTCGCAGGTAATGCAGTCATATCTGAGGTTAACCCAAGCAGGTGCGATAATTCGATGACTTTTTCGATTCCAACCTGATGGGCAATTTGTGCCGTCGGCGAATTTAGACTTTCTTTTAAAGCAAAAAAGTAAGGGATCTCGCCGCGAAATTTTTTATCGTAGTTTTCTGGCTTCCATGTTTTACGGTTATTATCAAACTTCCACTCGAACGCCTGATCATTCAGAGTTGTTGTCGGCGTTACCGATGATTCATCTGTTAAGCCGTATTGCAAACCCGATAGATAAACAAAAGGCTTAATCAGTGAGCCCACTTGGCGTTTAGCATAAAGAGCGCGATTAAACTGCGATTGGCGAAAATTTTGCCCGCCGACAAAGGCGGTGACAAAGCCAGATTGATTATCTGTCGCTAGAACCACACCTTGAAGTTCTAAACCATTGGCTTTTTTCTTAATTAGAGATTTTTTTGTCTCGGTTAGATTTTTGATTCCGGATTGCAAAGCTTTTTGTGCGGTTTCTTGAATTGTTAGATCAAGACTTGTGTAAAAAGTCGTGCCTTCAATCGTAATTCCAAGTTCTGTAGCTTGTTTTCTAACGGCTTCGAAATAGTAGGGTGCCGTTTCTGTCGCTTTCACAACTGCTGGTGCGGGCATCCTATATTCATTCGCTTTTTTAAACTCATCTTCGGTGATCAGTTTAAGTTCTTTCATCTTTGATAACACTAACTGACGACGAATTTTTGCTTTTTCAGTTTTTTTCCAGGGATTATTTAAGCCTGGATTGTTAACGATGGCTGCTAATAACGCACATTCTGATAAATTTAGCTGCGTAATTGTTTTACCAAAATAATAGTGGCTGGCCGCGCCAAAACCACGCACTTGAAAAGCTCCACTTTGCCCCATGTAGATCACATTTAAGTAAGTTTGCAGAATTTCATCTTTGCTCCATTTGGATTCAAGTTTTACGGCCATGTAAAGTTCTTTGGCTTTGCGCGAATAAGTTTTTTCTGGAGTTAGAAAGTAATTTTTCACTAATTGTTGCGTGATCGTTGATCCACCTTGGGCTTTTCGTAAAGCCATAATATTTTTTACCGCTGCGCGCGCCAGACCCATGATGCTGATACCAGAATGATCTAAAAAATCATTATCTTCGATGGCGATCACAGCATTCAAACACTGAACCGGATAATCGGCCAATTTAAGCTCTTCTTGCATCAGCGGTTCGTTGTTGCGAAACTGCGCCACCATCACTGGATCGGTTTGCGCCGATGTCACAACACGAGTCGGGTCAGCTTTGAAAATTTGCTGAATGGTGTTTTGGTAGATCACGGCCACATAAGATTCTGAACCACTTAGCGTGCTGGTTTGGTTCTTCCAGTGAAAACATGTGGAATCCTGCATCAGAGAAATGCCGAACAAGTTGCTGCAGGCTTGCGCTTGTAGGGTGATGAAATCTCCAGCTAAAATGACCTGATCTCCTGCTCTTTCGCGATAACCTTTGTCTAAAAAGCTCTTCTGCACAGCTTTTGCGTCGAATTTCTGGTTAATTTTGTACGAAAGCCCTCTGGCATAGTACTTTGTCGATTGTAAAATGGCTTGTGAAGAGAGTTTGCTTTCAAACTCCTCTTGTATATCAATGGCGCTGACGCTTAAAGATATTGCGCTTGTAAGAATAAAAAAACTGGTCTTTAATATCGAATAAAAGGACATAAGTAATTACAATGATGAAGCTATCTGCAAGTCAAATACAAAGACTGTCTGAAAAAATCTTAAAAGAGTGGAAAACAAATAATCTAATCACGTTAAAGGTTGAAGAATCTAAAGTTCTGCAAGCCATGAAAGACGCCATCAACGTAGAGTTGCAGGCTGAAATTGCATTAGAAAAAGATGTGCATGCTTTGATGGATCACATGGAACGTGAAGGCCAAGAATTTCAACGCGGCAAGATGTTTAATTTATTAAAAATGAAATTAGCCAAAGAGAAAAAGGTGATCTTATGATTCTTTCTGAAGAGCGTATCGGTCATTGGGCTAAAGTTATCACAGATAAAGTTTGGGGCGATGACATCGTCGATTTTTCTGATGATGACCAGGCTTTAGTAGCCGCGAGACGCGCTATTGTTCTGTTTGTTCGCGAAGATGCAGAAATTGATACCAAAGCCCGTGAAAAAGTAGCGTCTCTAAAACGCAATGTCATGGAAGGCACCTCAGAATGGGAAATCATGTACAAGAAATATTATGAAGAGGAGAAAAACCGTCGTGGCTAAGAAAACGAAAAAACCAGTTAAAAAAGCTCCAGCTAAAAAGGCGACTGCAAAACCTAAAGCTAAAGCCAAGCCAGTTAAAAAAGCTGTGAAAAAAACTACAGCAAAGAAGGCCCCTAAAAAGGTAACTCCTAAAAAAGCTATTAAAAAATCTGCTCCAGTTAAAAAAACTGTAAAAGCTAAACCTGCTAAAAAAGTTACGGCTAAAAAAGCGGCGCGGCCGGCTCAGGCTCCTGCAAAAGCTGCAGTAGTTAAAGTTGATTACACAAAAGCGATCACGCCATTAGGCGATCGTTTAGTGATTCGTTTAGTTAAAACTGAAAAAGTGTCTCCGGGCGGATTAATTCTTCCGGATTCAATGTCTTCAACTGAAGGTTACCTTAAAGGTGAAGTTTTAGCTGCGGGTCATGGCACTTATACTAAAAAGGGCCACCACAAACTGCTTGATGTAAAAATCGGTGACACGGTTTTATTCAATGAATATTCAAGCACTAAAGTTAAATTTAATAATGAAGATCTACATATCGTGCACGAGAATGAAATTCTTGGTGTGACAGAATAATAAGGGGAACTGACGATGAAACTTTCACAACTTTTTGTAGCTGCATTACTTGTATCGCAAACTGCGGCCGCTATTTCGATTGATTGGACTGGTGGCTACCGCGCTGAATACACTGGTGTAAATAGCACTTCTTTGGCAAATCAAAAATTAGGCAAAAGCTACGCGCTTAATTTTTTATACTTACAACCTCGTATCATCGGATCTGATGGCATCAATATCCACAGTCGTTTTGATGTGATGGCAAACCAATTGCCAGCTTATAAAAACTCACAAATGGGTTCAATCATCGGCACTGGTTTAAATGATGGGTCAGCTGGCGCAAATGGATCAAATGCGACTTCACAAAATCAAAATTCATCTTCTATTCAAGTCAGCCAATTATATTTAAACGTAAATCATGAATATGGTTCGTTATTAGTTGGCCGCGCTCCGGTTGAATTCGGTATTGGTATCACGCATAACGCGGGTAAAGGCCAATTTGATCATTGGATAGATACGAAAGAAGTTATTTCGTACCGTTTTGTTGTTGATAACTTATCAATTGCACCAATGATTGCCCGTGTATCACAAGATGATTTCGGTGGTGGCGTAGCAACTGACCAAATCTATATTTTAGAGTACAATAATAAAGATGCAGGTTCTCGCGCAGGGTTGTTTCACCAAACACGTTCTGCAGGGCCAGCCTATAATGATTACGGTGCGGCTGAATTGCCAAGCGGCGTTACATCTGCAACTACAGGTTTAAAAACTCAAACAGTTAATATTTTCTTAGAAAGAAAATGGTCTGCGTTTGAATTTAAAATCGAAGCCAGCTTCTTAACTGGTAACACGGGTGTAACAAATGCAGCTGCCGCAGAAATCAAAGTCGATTCATATGCAGTTGTTATGGAAGGTTTATTTCCTCCGGGCGAAAGTTCTTGGGAATACTCTGGTAAAGCCGGCGTTGTCAGTGGTGATAACCCAGATACAGCAGACACTTACGAAGGTTACATCTTAGATCGCAATTATGATTTAGGATTTTTATTATTTAATCACCGTTTAGGTTCAGCAGACATTATCGGAACGTCTCCGATTCATGCAAATGATGGAGCAAGTGGTTTAAGTACGCAAAATTCTGCAGATGATGAAGCCGTAACAAATGCAATGTTCTTAGCACCAACTGTGAAGTATGCATACGATGATCAAATCGATCTAAAGGCAACGATTGTTTACGCTCAATTAATGAATGAAAAGAAATTTGTAGACATGAAAAAAGACTTGGGCCTAGAATTAGATGTAGAGCTTGTCTATAAACCGCGTGAACGCGTAACGTGGTCGACAGGTTTAGGAGTGTTGTTTCCCGGTGCCGCTTGGGAAGGTGGAACCAACAGCTTCGATAGTAAGACAACATATGGATTAACGACTAGAGCCGCCATCACCTTTTAAGATTACTTACAACGTGATGACAGCATGTACGACAGCTTAGGATGACAACTTGAACACAGAATGTGTACTACAGCTGGTGATGTTGGCTTGAGCAGGGCCGGCGGGGGGAAACTCCCGCCGGATTTTCGAAGAGCTTACGCCGCTGTAAGACAATAAGTTTAAGTTTCTAAACAAACGAAAAAAGCCAACCTGTTACGGTTGGCTTTTTTTTTGGGATTTGTTCTTTAAGTCTTATTTAGTTTTGCAGATGAAAGTGTCTTTGTAAGCGTTTTTATTAGCTTTCGCTACTTTGTATGTCATGTATTCATGAGATTCACATTCTAAATTTAAGTCGCCGATTTTTCCTGAGATTTGTTCCCAGTGATCAGTCACATCGTCGTTACCATAACCTTCCTGAGATCCACCAACGTAAAATTCAATGCCATTTTGCACATTTTCACCAGTTTCGCCGACATTTGCGGTTCTGATGGTATTTAAAACGTGCATGATTGCGGCGGCATCTTTGCCTTGAATCGTTTTTGTATTCACGCTGCCGACAACACCATTGCCTTCATTGCCAGTAGCTAAAGCCATAACAGACGATAAAGTAATTAGAGAGATCAAAAAAATGTGTTTCATAAATTTCCTTTCGGGTTTGTTGGGTTTAGTTTTTACGAGCACACCCGTTTAGGCAGAAACAATAAAAACTGTTTGATCTTGATAAGTGCAAAGAAATGGCCAAGCTAACTGCGATATCTGCGATATGAGTGTTTAACTAATGGCCACGCAGAGACGTTTGGCAGTAAGTAAAATTTGGCGTGGACAAGTTGTCCACGTTTGCTTTTGAAGAAGTTTTAATAAATCATGGCTGCATGATAGTAAAAATAAGAAATTATCTAAACGTTTATCAGTATCTTCAGGATTGTTATCAGCTTAGAAAAAAGCGTGAGCCCCAGTTTTCATATGATGTATGGGCCAAAGAGCTTAAGGCGAGTGATAAATCCTATGTTCGTTTTATTGTATTAGGAAAAAGGCCATTAAACGAAAAAATGATCGCGGCTTTCAGCGAGAATTTAAAACTAGATAAGGATGATAGCGATTATTTTTCAGTACTGGCTCATTACACCCAAAGTAAAACTCAAGAGCAAAAAAACGTATTTTGGAAAAAACTGCTCAGCTATCTAAAACAACCTTCTGATCAATTAGAGATTAATAATCATTATGATTTTTTATCAAATCCTTTACTTCCAAGGTTACAAATATTGCTCAGTTTTTCTGATGTGTCGCCAGCAGCAGATACACTAGGTTGGATTTTAGGCTGTAGTGAAGTTGAAGTGAATCAGGCCATCGAAAAACTTTTAGAGCTGCAAATTATCGAAAAAACACCGAATGGTTTTAAACCCCTGCAAAAATCATTTAAAGTTCCGGATCAGTTTGGCCATCATGGTCTAGAAGCATTTTATCAAAGAAATTTAGAAGAAGCTAAACAGGCCATTGCATTACCAAAAGAGGAGCGGCGTTTTAAAAGTATGTTTCTGCCTTTGAACACAACTGAGTTTCAAAGTTACTTAGAAGGTTTAGACGTATTTACTGCCGAGAATTTGACAAAATTTAACCCAGACACTTATGAAGATCGCCGATTGTTTCAAATTCATTTCAATATTATTCCAGTGAGTTTTGCGAAAAAGTAAAAAGCCAACCTGTTACGGTTGGCTTTTTTTTATTTAAATTCAAATTTCTATCGTAAATCTTAGTTGTTACCCATCGAGCGAGCACCGCGAGTGTTGCCGCTTGAAGTGTTCGAAGGTGAACCTACACGCACTCCAGATGAAGAGTTGTCTAAGAAACTCCATTGTGGAGGGTTCGAAGCTCCAACTTTAGCAGTAGTTGTTGTAGCTTGACCGCGAGTACCAGCACTTGGAATCGAAGTTGAAGTTCCTGTTGTTGCGCTACCACGTGTGTTGCCACGAGTTGGATTTTCAACTTTTTCAGGAGTCGTCGTTGTACCCGTAGAACCTTGAACACCCATTGAAGCAAATAAACTTCTCATTTGTGGCATGTAGTTCGTTTGGTAGTATCTTGAAAAGCTAGTGTCTTCAGAAAAAGCATCAGATGTGCGTGCTGCTGCCGAGTAAACATCAACCATTTGTCCAAGTTCAGTTTGAGCTTGTTGTGCTTCGCCCATTAATTGTAAGTATTCGCCAGCTTGTTGCGGTTTGTTTTTTAATGTATCAGCCAATTTGTACTGTTGGTTGATAGCTTGAGCGCGAGTTTTAGTTTCGTTTTGAATTGCAGTTAAAATGTTTTGGCGAATTACACCGTACTCAGAAGGTAAACCGTCGAATACATCTTGCAATGTGCTCATAGCTTGTTGTGGCGTGATTTCATTGTTGAATAACATTTTGCTTAACTCAGCGCCTACTACATTTTTAAAGTAACGTTGGGCTACGTTAGCAGGGATCGCGTTACGGCCAGAGTAGCGTGATACTGCGTTGTTAAATTCACGCGTTAAACACTCTAATTTAGTTTCAGAAGTAGTCACTTCGCAACGGTCTTTGATGTCATCCATTTTATCTTCGAATTTAGCGATACGGTCTTCTTTTTTAACTCTTTCTTTTTCACTTTTAACACATTTTAAGCGGTCACGTTTTTGCGTGCGGGTTTCAGGTTTACCGTCTTCAGTAAAATCACAGTCATATTCTGCATCTGCAGACGCTACCACCGTAGCAGAAGCAGTTACTGCCGCAGCCACTTGAGATGTTGGAGCTACGCGAGAAGTTGCAGAAACTAAATTTGCAGCAAAACTTTCTAAAGTTGACATATTTAAGACCACTGATTTACATGCCCCATCAGCGCATGTGCCAGTTGCTAATACTTTACCTTCGCGAACGAAGTTAACTTCTTTACCTGTATTATCGACAGCTGGTTTTTCGCCGGTGCGAGGTAACGCTGTTGCGGATGCAACCACTGTTTGTGAAGCTGTAACAGTTGCCGAGGCTGTCACTGTAGCCGACGCCGAAGCAGAAGTCGTAGTTACTTTCGGAGTGCTGCGACCGCCGCGTGCGCCTGTGCCGCCAGATGTTTCAGAAGACATTTCAAATAAGCCGGCGTCTTTATGTAAAGCTAAAGAGCTTGCTTGAAAACCGTAGTTAGCACCAAGAACCGCTAGTAAGGCAGTTGTTAATAACCATTTTGGGGCTTGTTGATGTTTCATATGTCCTCCGTTTGATAATGAACATAATTGCGAACCTGGCACCATGTCTTAGACTGAGTCATAAGCTACAAGTGCTGAATATCAGAGGGAAATTGACGATTTTTTTTTCGTTTCACTCTGAGACTGGTGTCAAACTTCATGTTTGGAACAAAAAAAGTCATACAGAGCCTGTGTCAGAGTAAAGAAAACTAAAGAGTGAGACCCAAGATCACGATGATAAATACATGAGAAACTATTTATTGCTGTTTACTGTATTGCTGTTGGCCTCTTGTGAGACATTTAAAAATGTTCAACGTAATATATCGAGCGTTAAGCCTAAGAAATACATCATCACGATGCATGGAATAAGTGGGTCTGCAGAAACTTTTCTTGGGCTTTTACCTGCTTTAGAAGAGCATTTAAGCCAGATCGACCCTAATTATGAGTATGTTCCAATGAATTTTAAATATTCAAGCGGTGAAAAGGGTGCCGAGATCGAACGTTTTGTCAGTGAATTTGAAAACTTTTTGATTAAAGAAATTCCGGTCTTAAATGAAGGCGACAAAATCAGTCTGGTTGCGCACTCGCAAGGCGGGCTTGTTGGTTATGTCTGGTATTTAAAAACTTTAGACGGCGTCGATCTGAGACAAAAAAGTTATCTTGAAAAAATAGATGGCTTTGTAACTTTAGGGGCTCCGTTTTGGGGCTCGCGCACAACCTTTTTATTGAAAAAATTTATTCCGAATGAAGCGATTCAAGATTATATTTTTGATAAAATGAAATTTGGCGATCAAGAGCTTACAGATCTAACTGCAGCTTCTGAGAAAATTTATGGTTATTTTAGTAAAATGGCCTCAAAAAATTACGTTAATATTTATTACGACCCAAGAATGTTGAACATCGCCGGTGTAGTGCCAGCCACTAAGGGTGAAGAAGTTCCTAAAAATAAGTTTTTAAAGATCATTAATGATTTAAAGAAAAAAGCAGTGAAGGTTTTTGATTACCGCTTAAACGTAGGTGTGCGCTGGGAGTCAGATCAAGCGGTGAATGTGGCGAGTGGCCGTTTAGGTTTTTATTATTATTCAGATGCGATCAGACAGTACATGGAGTTCGACAAACAGCAAAATTTAATGATGACTGATTTTGATTACTCGCGCTTTTTTAAAACTGACCCGAAAATGATATTTGTTGAAGCCGTGCACTCTAAAGCGATTGGTTACCCTGATCATGCTATTGCGGCTGTTCCCGAAGCTTGTGTCGAGGCCGATCAATGTAAACACCCCACGTACTTACATGTGTTAAAACACTTAGCTAATTGCGAAACACCGCAAAGTCATTGTCAGATGAATCGCTACACATCAATTGTAAAACAACTTGAAGTCGCCAGAGCGCCGCTGAGCTTAGAAACAAGTGATATGATTCGTAATGAAATGCGCACCTATAATTTAGGTTTAGATTTATCGTTACCGAAAAACTTTATACCGCCAAAAGAATTATTAGATAGCAAAACGTTAATGAATTACATGAAAGTGGATTATGTTTACGGTAATGATGAGAAAAAACATTTAAAAGATGTTAAAAAAGATGGCTTAGTTAAAAATGTTGGGCCGGTGAATTACGAAATCCGTATTGGCCGCCGTAATGAATGGGGTTCGCGCATTGTGAATTATTCAGCCGAAAAAAATCAGCTGAACATTCAACTGACCGGAAGCATTCAATCAAGTAATCCGGATGTGGCTTTTGATGTGACCAAAAAATACCCTTTACAGATGGTTATCAGCATTCCGGGGCTTAAAAAGCGTAAATTGGTTATCCCGCTTCAGCCAACGTACACAACCTTCTTGGATTTGCAGCTCGATTAAGCTATATCTTGGGGTGTGAAGATCAAGTTTGATTCAGCCCCAAAACCTGAAAATATCAACCCATCTGATTGGATGGATTGGAACTGGCAACTGCGCCAGTCGATGAAATCATTAACTGATTTTCAAACTCACTTTACGCTTTCTGAAAATGAATCGATCGCGTTTCGTTCAAACGAAGCCAAAGATGCCAAACAAGTTTTTAATATTCGTGCCACACCTTATTACGCAAGCCTTGCGCACCCAACGGTAGAGCAAGATCCGATTCGCAGAATCTTAATGCCACATGCCGCAGAATTATCTGAGCAAGTGCAAGCCCAGCTTGATCCTTTGGGCGAAAGAAAAAATTCAAATAATCCGGTGGCCCGCGTGGTGCACCGTTATTCTGATCGCGCCTTATTTTTAATTACCGATATTTGTTCAGTGTATTGCCGTTACTGCACCAGAAAACATTTCACGGGCAGTGATCAGGCTTTTATCAAAAACTCTGAATACGAAAATGCTTTAGAGTATTTCAGAAACACCAAAGGCCTTCGCGAAATTATTTTATCAGGCGGCGATCCGTTAACAGTTTCTGATTCGCAGTTAGAACGCGTATTATCTGATTTACGTAAAATCGAACATATCGAAATCATTCGTATCGGCACACGTATGCCGGTTGTGGCTCCGATGCGTATAACAGAAAACTTAGTTAAAATTTTACGAAAACATAAACCCGTGTTTTTAATGACTCATTTTAATCACCCGCGTGAATTAACCGCAGAATCAACTCAGGCTGTAGAGATGTTTGTTGATCACGGAATCCCTGTGATGAATCAGATGGTGTTATTAAACGGCGTGAACAATCACCCAGCGATCGTGCAAGCGCTTTCGCGCAGACTATTATTTTTACGGGCTAAGCCTTATTATATGTTTCAGTGCGATCCTTCGATCGGTACTGACCACTTACGCACATCAATTGATGACTCGTTAGAAATTCAAAAAGAATTATGGGGCCATTTATCGGGCCTTGCGATGCCGAATCTGTCTGTAGATATTCCGGATGGCGGCGGCAAAGCCTATTACGTCCCGAAATTTGAAACTTCAGTTTCTGAAGCAGAGCGCACGTTTACCGGTTTTGACGGCGTAGATTCGGTTTATAAAAATCCTAGCGCAGGAAAGATTGTAAAACCGATCGATGCCGAAATGTATATTCCTGAATGGGAAGAAGTTAAAGCTTCAAAAAATAAATGAAATTAAGAAGGCTCACTGTTTTATTAGTTTTTATAAGCATTATTCTCGCAATCTGGGGCGTGCTTATCGAGCCGAGATTGTTAGTTCAAAATGATCAGGATTTTTCGTGGCAAGGCCCCGTTTTGAAAATAGCTTTTTTCTCTGATTTACATGCAGGTTCTCCGCATATTTCAAAAGATTACATTAAAAATTTAGTTCGTCGTATTAATGAACAAAAGCCGGATATTATTTTAATCGGCGGTGATCTTGTAATAAACGGAGTGCCAGGCGGCAAAAAAATGGATATCGAACAGTTAGTCGTTTATCTCAAAGAGCTTTCTTCGCCGCTAGGTACATATGTAACTCTTGGTAATCATGATTGGTGGAACGACGGCGAAAATATTCGCAAAGTACTAGAGGAAAATGGGCTGCGTGTTTTAGAAAATGATTCAGTTTTTTTAAAACATAAGGAAAAAACTTTTTGGCTCATTGGAATCGGTGATGATTTCACTGAACACGCAGATACAGAAAAATCATTTTCTAAAGTTTACGGAGAGACACCAAGACTTGTTTTCATGCATGATCCTGCGGCACTATTAAAAATAAAACATCATTATAGTTTAGCTTTAGCCGGTCACATGCACGGTGGCCAGATTTTCATTCCAGGATTTGGCGCACCAGTTACGCCAGGTGCGGCCCCGAAAAGTTGGGCCAAAGGTTGGATTGATTTTCCGATGGGTAAGCTTTTCGTGAGTCGCGGAATTGGTACAAGCATTTTACCTGTGCGAATCAACGCTATACCTGAATATGTCATTCTTGATCTTTACTGAGGCAGCGCCTTTGCATAATCCCTAAGATAGAGGCCGACTATGAGTCGTTTTGCCTCACTGAATCTATTGGGAGGTCAGGAATGGCGCAGCTTGCATCTATTCGTAATGCGAAAAAAGATCATTTAATTACACCAGAAAATTCAGTCATCGCTTTTATTGATTACCAGCCCGAACAATTTCGCGGTGTGGGTTCAAAAACAGCGAGTGAGTTACTTCTGAATGTAGTCACTCTGGGAAAGATCGCGAAAGCTTTTAATGTTCCGACAGTGGTAACAACTGTCGGTGTACAACTTGGTGTAAATCAGGGTACGCATAAAGATTTAATCGATGCTTTGCCTCCGCAGATCGAAATTGACCGCACCACTTTAAATGCGTGGGAAGACGAAAATTTTGTCAGTGCGATTGCGCAAACAGGGCGTAAAAAAATAATTATGTCAGGTCTGTGGACTGAAGTGTGCGTGGCTTACCCAACTCTGGATGCGATTAAAGATGGTTATGAAGTTTACCCCGTGATTGATGCCATCGGTGGGGTCACGCAAGAAAGTCACGAAGCGGCGATTCAACGTATGGTTCAGGCCGGAGCAATTCCGGTTACGGCATTGGCGATAGCGTGCGAAATGCAGCGCGACTGGGCCCGCGGTCACGGGCATGAGCTTCGAACAATTATGCAGGAATACTTTAGACAAATGCGCTTTCTCAAAGAGAGAGCGCGTGAAATGCGTCTATGGGATAAAGATGATCTTAATAGACCATCGCAAGTAACGCTCTAAGAGTTGTGCGCTCCTGAGAATTTTTTGCGGCTTTAAGATCTGCTTTTAAAACTGTCGAGATTTCTTCAGCTGAGGCGGCATCGGCGATGTTAGCTGCACGGAAAGTCATGAAGCTTGCGATGGCTGCTTTTCTTTCGTCGTTTGATCTAACAAAGTCACCTTGCGATTTAGTGATCGCAAGTTTCTTTAATAGTTCTACAACGTAAGTCTCAACATCTAAATTTGCTTCAGATGAGAAGTAATAAGCATTTGTTTCATCGTGAGCTAAGTTAGCAGCAATACGCTGACGAACTTTTGTGAATGTCACAGTTTGAACATGCGTGATTACTTCTTTATTTTTATCTTGCAGTTCATTTACTAAAACAGCCTGAGCATTTAAATCAAGAGCCGCAAAGTATTTCGTTGTTTGCACCCATTTTGTGAATGCAGATACATTTGCTTCTAATTGCGCCAGCGGTGCCGCAGGAACAGCTTGTAAAGTGTAGATGTATTCTAGGCTTGAAAGCACTTGGTTACGAAGATTAACTTCGTTGAACGCCGTGTTTTCTAAAATACCCGGAGCTACGTTTTTTAATGTTTTTAAATTGATCGTCGTTAAATAACGTAAGCTGTGAGCGCCGGCAAAAGCGTAGAAATCAAATAGTGCCGATTCACGGGTAAAAAAGTCATCACGAACAGTTTCGTAATCTTCTTTTGTAGCTACTTCTTCGGTTGCAGTCAGTGAAGTTTGAACATCGGCTAAAGCCTCAGTTAAACTTTTCATGTAACCTAATGTGTACGAAGGCTTTTCGATTAACTGAATTGTTTCTAACATCCAGTTGTACGGATTAGAACCTGCATCGTAGCGGCTGCACGTTGGATCAACACCACCTGCGGTAGTGTCTGCTTCGGCATCGTCACAAGATGGAAGCACGGGGCTTTCTTCTAACGTTTCACCGTTATTGTAAAGTGCATCAATAAACTGGCGATCGTATTCTAAGATCGGGCCATTGGCAGAATCAACGTTATCAAAGATAGGGCGTTCTAAATTGTAATGGTTGTAATCCATAATACTAGAAGTGAACTGACCATCTTCATTGTATAATGAACCTTTAAAGTTATGACCCATACCCAGTGCGTGACCTACTTCGTGCATGATCACGGCTTTTAAAACATCGCGCGCTAAGATGTGTAATTCTTCTTTAGATTTTTGCTGACCGTTAAGAACGATTTTTGAAAGATCGCGATAACAACCAAAACGTAAAGGTGATCCCATAAACGACTTAGAAGATAACCACTTTTGTTGTTTTGTGATTTTGGCTTCAGCGTCTTCGTCGTGATTAGCGAATTGACCGTCAGTCCAGTATTCAGTGGCTGTTTTTAACCAAGAAAACGGAATATATATATTCGAATGTGATTGAATACCTGTTAATGGATCAACAGCTTGTGATTCATAAGCGGCGTCGCCATCCTGTACGTTATCCCAAACGATCACGTTGTAACGAGGATCACCAAGTTTTGCGTGTTCAGGAAGTTTTCCGGCAAATACTAAACCGTCTTTACCCCACATTTTTTGAAAGTAGCGGTTCCAGCCTTCAACAGAAGTTTGTACGTCGCGCAGGATATCGTCAGGCACATTGGCAGTCACATACCACTTTACTGTTTTAGTTTTAGTGATATCGAATTTGAAAGCTGCAGGAGCAGCTACACGGCCTGCATCCGTTTGGCGAAATACCGGAAACCAAGCTAAGAACTCAAAACGCTTAGCTAAGGCTTCAGTATCAGTTAACCAAAATGGCGTTGTTTTTTCAGAAACTAAATTTTCGCGCGGAAATAAACTTTCCATGTGTTCAACGATGTCACCTTTTAAAGTTTCGATCGAAGATTCCATTAAAAGGTAATTGCCGTTTGGATCAAACTGAACTGAACGTAACCAAGATGTGCGAGTTTGATCAGTTTGTGAACCCCAGAACATCTGGCGTAATACCGGAGACGGGTTGCTGACATCAACGGTGATTGTTGTATCTGTTTCGTCTAAGATAAAAAATTCGTTAATTAAACGCTCTGGTTTATTAACATCTGATTCGAATTTCCAAGATTGTTCAGCCACAAGTTGTAAGTACTGGCCCACTTTACGAAAGAACGCGATTTCGTGCCCCATAGAATAAACTTGGTCATATAACATTGAATCAGCATCATAGATTGTCGAATGCTGTAGATCGGCGCCGTATAAAAAATCACGATCAAAGATCGCGCTTTTATTAAACTTAACCGACGTCTTAACTTCTTTCGTAGAAGGCGTCATGTGTTGTGCCCATTGGCTTGGTTCAACAGGAGCTGTCAGCTTATGAGATAATTCAACTTGGTCGATATTTGCGACAACTGATTCAGTTGAGTTTTTCGAACATGCAGAAAAAGCTAAGGCCAAAATGAATAATAAAGTAATTTGTAACTTCATGAGAATTCCCCTCGAAAGTGATGGGGATAGTTACCTAACTTAAGAACGAAACTCAATTCTATTTAAGTAATAATACGATAAGTAAAATTCATGATTCGAGTGCTGTTATTATAGGCGCTCTAGGCGAGCATACTTGGCTACGAACTTCTTGATCGTATTATCTTGAAATAACACACTAATCTTTAAATTCTCGCCTGAACCTTCGGTTTCAAAGATCGACCCGGGGCCAAATGTAGGATGGCGCACTTTCATGCCCTTAGCGTATCCGCCATTTCTGGCTGCTGTCGCGGATTGTGTGTGTTCGTCATAATCTGGAAAGCTTTGAGCATCGTCATACGAGTTTGATTTGTTTTTGCCATAACTGTTGGTTTGGCCAAAGCTACCGTATTCGTCATTACGTGAACCATATTTTGAAGCAAAACTATTTACACCAAATGCGGTTACCGCAGAACTTTGTTTGATTAACTCTTTTGGAATCTCACCAATAAAACGTGAGACTGGATTCATTTGCTCTTGGCCCCACACACGGCGAACCTTAGCGTGAGTCATCCAAAGCTTTTTACGGGCGCGGGTCATGCCTACGTAAGCTAAGCGGCGTTCTTCTTCAAGATCATGATTTTCGATCTCATCTGCACCACCACGAATAGACGGAAATAAACTTTCTTCGCAGCCTATAATAAAAACGTAAGGATATTCTAAGCCTTTAGAGATATGCAAAGTCATCATCGTCACGGCGTTGTGGTTTTGATCCACTTGATCCTGATCAGAAGCTAAGGTCATTTCTTCTAAGTAATTTGATAAAGTCGCTTCATCGCCGCGCTCTTTTTCAAATTGAACCATCGCATTTTCTAACTCTTGTAAATTGTTAATACGAGCATCTGCTTCAGCAGTGTCTTCTTTTTTTAGAAGAGCTGTGTATTCAGTACGTTCTAAAACAATGGTGTAGAATTCAGAAAGTTTGAAGCTGTCTTTTTGCGAAATTAAACCTTCAGCTAATTCATAAAACCGGCGAAGTTTGCCGGTCGTGCCTGCGTTGAATTCGCGGCTATCAATGGCTTTTTGAATCGCTTCGAAAAACGAAATTCTTTCGTTAGCCGCAATCTCATCAATTTTTTCGACAGTTGTTTTTCCTAAACCACGGGCTGGTACATTGATAATGCGTTTTACGGCGATATCGTCTCTTGAATTCATCGCCATTCTTAAATAAGCGATCGCATCTTTGACTTCGGCACGTTCATAGAAACGAATTCCACCGATTAAACGGTAGGGAATAAGGAGTGTACGTAATTGTTCTTCGAGAACACGTGATTGCGCATTGGTTCTGTAAAAAATAGCGAAGTTATTTAAACTTTCGCCCGCATTCATTAAATCTTCGATTGATTTAGCCACGTATCTGGCTTCGTCGTATTCATTACGCTCTTCGCGCACATGAATTAATTCACCGGGTTCGTTATTCGTGAATAATGTTTTATCTTTGCGTTCAGTATTGTTTGAAATAACTTTTGTAGCTGCAGTTACAATGTTTGCAGATGATCTGTAGTTTTCTTCAAGTTTTACAATTGTTGCATTCGGAAAATCTTTTTCGAAATCTAAGATGTTGCTGATATCAGCTCCACGCCAAGAATAGATCGATTGATCTTCATCACCCACCACACATAAGTTTTTATGGGCTGAAGCTAACTGCTGCACTAGGAGGTACTGAATACGGTTGGTATCTTGATACTCATCAACCATGATGTAGCGAAATTGATTTTGGTATTCAGTTAGTAAATCTGGATACATGCGAAACAGGTCGTAAGTTTTTAATAATAAATCATCGAAATCTAGGGCATTCGCACGTTTCATTTCTTCTTCGTAGCGCGTGTAAACTTCTAAAGTTTTCTGATCGATAACGTTCTTAGATCCATTACGTAAATTTTCAGGAGCTAAGCCCAACATTTTTGAGTTGCTGATGCGATGTTGAAAGCTTTTTGGCGGAAACATCTTGTCGTTGATGTTTAAGGCCTGCATCACTTTTTTAATCTGGGCTAATTGGTCTGAAGAATCATAGATCGTGAAGGGTTTTTTATAATCTAAAAGCTCAACGTGGCGACGTAAAATACGCACGCAGAAACTATGAAAAGTACTGATCCATAAATCACGAGTTACAGGCACGCCGATCTCTACAAGCAGGTTGTAAATACGGTGTTCCATCTCTTGCGCGGCCTTATTTGTGAAGGTCACACACAGGATTTCTTCAGGCATACAAACACCCGAACCGATCAAATTAGCCATACGATGAGTCAGTACACGGGTCTTGCCAGAGCCGGCTCCGGCTAAGATCAACAGAGCACCGTCTAAAGTTTCGACAGCTTTCTTTTGAGTAGGGTTCAAATTACGTGTAAGGTTTTCAACGACTGACATAAGAGGATAATTCATACCCCTATAAGTGGAGAATTTCAGCGAAATACTCTATATTTGACGCAATGAATATCTCTCGAATTTCTATGCTATTTTTAGGCGCACTCTTAGTCGGTTTTACTGGCTGCAAACCGGCTCCAGCTGAGGCTCCGGCTATGGGAGATGTTTCGGTGCAAATTCCGCTATCCGAAACCAGCGATGGCCATACCCAATACCGCTTAAAAACTGTGACTCTTAAAGAGATCTCAACTTTGCGTGAAGTGCGCGGCAAGTACGCGCAGTTTTACTTAGCTCCTGGGCTTGTCGAAGGCCGATTAAATGGTGGCTCACCAGTTGCGTATTTTGCAAAAACTAAAGAACAAACCTATATCGCCAAAGATGCCTTATCTTTACAGATGGCAACGATTTATTATCACATGCAAAGTCTAATCACTTTGGCGCAAGATCTGGGAATCTCGATGAAAGCGCCAATGCAAATTGGATTAAACACGCAAATTAAAGGCGACGAGTCCATCCAGAATAACAATGCTTTTTTTGATGGCCGCTCTAAGGCGATGTTATTTGTTCCGTACACAGCTAAAGAAATGCCGATCTCTGCCAATGCAGGAATTATCGCACATGAATTTTTTCATTCGATCTTTTACAATAAAGTTTTAGGGCCTGTTAGTCAGAAAAAATTAGCTGTTTCACAGCGTATTTCTGATACGACAGTTCATAGTTATGAAGGCTGGGGCGGTAAAACCTCTAAAATTCAATTAGAGTTATCGGGCGAAGAATTATTTAATGAAACTTACTTACGCGGAATCAACGAAGGCTTAGCTGATTTTTGGGGTTGGGCTTACACCGATGATCCGGATTTTTTAAAGTGGTCGCTATCAAGCCACACTAAAAAACGCAGTTTAAATAAACCAGATAAAGTCAGTTACAAATCTGATCGCGATATTGAAGTGGCCGTAGTTGAAGCGCAAAGTATTTCAGATGATCCATCAATGGCGTTATCAAATTTTATTTATGATATCGGCACGCCGTACGCGCGTTTTTTAAAAGAACTGGTGTATGTGAAAATGCAGCAAGAGGGTTTACCTCTGGTTGAAGCTAAACGCCAAGTCAGTCAATTTGTGATTGGCTTTGTGCAAAATCTGGGAAAATCAGCAATCACTCTTAAGAGCAATGACAAGCTTTCAACACGAGATTTGTTTTTAGCTGTAGATGCGCGCGATTCTGGTTTGCAATCTAAAGAACAATGTGAATTAATCATTCAGTATTTAAATGCACCATTAGAAAAAGCTGATGTGATCGCGGCTAAATACAGTTGTGAAAAAGTTCAAGAATTAGAATCTTATAAAGTGATTACACCATGATTTTTCGTTCATTAGTTTTTGTGAGTTTAGTATTTTCAAGCCTTCTGGCTTCTGCGCAGAATAATGAAGTACAAATATATGTTCCAGGTATTCAGCTTCGTTACGAAGAAGGTTCTGATCAGCATATCGATGTGCGCAGTTACACGCACTATGCGATCAATTATATGTATCAAAGTTTTTTATTAGGCATTGAGCACAACACAACAGATGACAACACGGGGTCGTCTTCTTTGGGCGTTAAAACAGAAATTAAAGAGTGGAATGTCTTACTTGGTTATAGCTTAGCTAAACTTGAGTTCACAAATCTTACCCCGAATACAAATATCGAAATTTTGGGGTTTGTATTAGCTGGTACTAGCCAAAGTGAAATTGAAACATCGTTAAACGGACAGCAACAAACAGACTCTTCAGAATCGCAAAGTGTGATGGGGATTGGTGGTTTAGCTTTTTTTCGCTTAGATTACTTTATCGCAGGCTTTGACGGTCGCATGATGCAGTCGAACGCTTATCTACCCAAATCAGTATGGGTGAGCACGTTCAAATTAGGTGTTAATTTTAATTTCTAGTTTAGAAAACAAAAAAAGGCGACTGTTCAAGCCGCCTTTTTCAAGATTTAAATTTCTTTAAATATTATTTAGAAACTTTTTGCACGAAAGCAGAAGTTAAACGATTTTTTTCGACTAACTCTTTTTTGTATTCTTGCGCTTCGTTAAAGTTATTAAACATTCCCACTTGAACGCGGTACATTGTTTTACCATTTACGTTAGCTGCAACTGCATTGGCTTTATAACCACGTGCTAATAATGATTCAGCCATTTTGTTAGCTTCAATTTCAGAAGGGTATGAACCCACTTGCACGGTGTAGTTTTGCATTGTTTTTGCTTTAGGAGCAATGCTAGCTACTTCACGTTCAGGAAGTTCGCCATCAGCTTCTTGCAGTGTCACTTCTTTGACATCTTTAACGGCTGGTTTAACTGTTGTAACAGTTTTAGTTGTTACTTGATTTGCGTTAGCCGTAGTTGCTGCAGCGTGTGCGTCGTTGTGCATGCCTTGAGTCGCAGCTTGAGTTGCTTCGCCGCCGTGCACTTCTTCGCCTTCAGTTGAAAACTCTTCGGCCATTTTAGCCACGTCGGCGTCAGTGATTTCACTTTCTGTTGTTGCTGTGGCCGCTTCAGAATGAGCTACGGCTTCAACCGCTTGGCGCTCTTCTGTTTTTTTGTTCGGCTCAAGTAACGCAAGACGGTGCTGGTTATCAGAATACTTCTTACCTACGAAGGTTCCGATCGAGAACGAAAATAACGAGATAAAGAAAACTAAGGCTAACTCAATAATGCGATTTGTATTCATTGTCATAAATTGCTTCCTACCTAATTTGGGTATAGCTTACATCTTATCAACAGGCGGAATCTATGGGAAAGTCTAGTTTTGACTCGGTACAATCAAATGAAATTTATAACGAAGCTATGAAGGCCGTAATGGCCGGCAGAGCCTTGTTATTGGGATATTTCGGTAAAATAAACAATGTCGAAGAAAAAGATAAATCTGCTGGTCTAGTTAGTGAGGCCGACCGCGAAAGCGAAGCTTTGATCAAAGGCATGCTGGCAAAAGCTTACCCCGATTTTGATTTTTTAGGCGAAGAATCAGCCTACCTTGAAGGCAATGATCAGTTCAGCGCATCGGTACGCCCACGTTGGATTTTAGACCCTCTGGATGGCACCACAAATTTTGTGCACAAGTTTCCGATCTTTTGTATTTCATTAGCCCTAGAAGTGAACGGTGAAATAGAAATCGGTATTGTCGATATGCCGATGTTGAATCAAACTTTTACTTCGATTCGGGGCCAAGGCGCTTGGTGCATTCAGGCAGATGGCACTCGCGAAAAACTTTCTGTTTCTAAAACTGTTGAATTCGAACAAGCGTTTATGTCGACGGGTTTTGTGAACGAAAAGCGTGAAGTTTTATCTGAGCAACTTCGTATTTTTGAAGATGTTGTTTGGAAAGCGCAGGCGATTCGTCGCCCTGGGGCTGCCGCCTATGATTTAGCATTAATTGCTGCTGGTGTTTTTGATCTTTATTGGGAGAAGAATTTGAAACCGTGGGATTCTGCTGCGGGGTTATTATTAGTGCGTGAAGCGGGCGGAGTTGTAGTTACTTTTGAAGGTGAAACTTACGATCCGTTTAAGAAGTCTTCAATTGCAGGTAATGCGACTATCGTTGGAAAATTTCAAAGCGAAATTCAGGGTATAATTCGTAAGTAGGAACTACTTCGCGCGCATATTTACGACGTAAATACCAGGCTTGCCGTTCTTTTTGTTAATCCAAATAACCCCACCAATTGTTAAACCTTGGTAATTGCAAAATGTGATTTTTGGATCTTGTTCATGAATTACTTTTAAAGTTTCCTCGGGAAATACTTTTTTAAAGTGAACCTTTAATTCACTCTCATTTTTGATTAAAAAATGTTTTTTTGATCCTTCATTTATTCTTAATGGGTACGAAATCAGCGAAGATAAAGTTTCTACCGAATTGGCAGATTTTAAACTTTCAGTAAATTTTGTCAGCTCTTGCTTGTTTTTAAATCCGGCATCTCCACTGCAGTCTACTTCTGATTGTGCAAACGTAGGAGAAAAACCCAAAATCATGATTACAAAAATAATAAATTTCATAGACTTGAAGTTAACAAAGTAATCACTTCTAAACATGCTGCTCTATACCAACGGTCAACTTTCGGCTTAAGACCTAAAGCCAGTAGCAGTGCGATGGTCAGCACCTTAGTCCTGTCATTTTTTCGTCAAAATCCCAACTGGACGTTGTCATATATTTGGATCTTTTTTGCCGAGACTAAAGTTCTGCTGCCTATATTTAAACGCTCAAATGTTATAATTTTGACGGTGGGATATTCTTACTCGACCAACATCCGTGGTGTCTTTCTGTCATTCGACAAAGGTCTATTTGGCATTGGCGTTGCTTTATTTATGAATTGGTAAAAGAAGTTTTCATGGAGGAAAACAGTGGCTGAAGATAAAGCACAAAAGACAGATGCAGCACAAGCCGGCGACGCAGCCAAAAAAGCAGGACAAAAGCCTATGGTCTTAATTGGCCTGGTTGTTGTGAATATGCTCGTAGTTTTAGGGGTAGGTTTTATGGTTTGGAAAGGCCGTAAGATTGAATCTGAAAAACCATCGCTTGATCACATCGTTGCAGGCGAAGAAAAAACTAAACTTAAAGAAGACGCAATTAAAGAAGTTGAGATCGGAAAAGTGATTCCTTTAGAAACTTTCGTTGTGAATTTAGCCGGATCTAAAGGCCGTAAAGTTTTAAAAGTGAATATGGAATTAGAAGTTAAAGGTAATAAAGAAGGTGATGGCAATATCATCGCTGAAATTGACACCCGCAAAGCGCAAATCCGCGATTTCATTATTATTATTTTATCAAGCAAGTCGTATGAAGAGGTTTCTACTAAAGATGGTAAAGACTTTTTAAGAAATGAAATTAAAGACAATATTAATACCTTTTTAAGTAAAGGTAAGATCACAAACGTGTTCTTCACAGAAATTATCTACAACTAATAGTAGGAAAAGAGAAACGGTATGAATCAAATTCTATCGCAAAGTGAAGTTGATGCCCTATTAGCCGCAGTTAGTGACGGCGATCTTGGTGGCGGTGACTCGGCGTCTTCAGGCGGCGGTGGTTCTGGTGGATCATCTGGCGGCGGCGGTGGCGGCAGTGTTGCTAAAGATAAAAATGTTATCGCCTATGATTTAACATCACAGGATAGAATTATTCGTGGTCGACTTCCGCAATTAGAAGTTATCTACGAAAAATTCATGCGTGCGTTTCGTGTGTCATTATCTTCAGCTTTAAGAAAAATTGCTTCTATTACTTTAACATCAACTGAGTTTATTAAATTCGGCGAGTTCATTAACACCCTCCCGATCCCAACGTGTATGAGCGTTTTACGTTTTAATAATCTTCGCGGCTCTGCATTATTTGTGATCGAAGCAAAACTGGCGTACGCGCTGGTCGATTCTTTTTTCGGTGGATCTGACCGTCCGTACTCGAAGTTAGACGGTAAAGAGTTTACGCCGATTGAATTACAGATCGTTAAAAAAGTTGTAGAACTTGCGATCGGTGATTTAGAGCAGGCCTGGTCGACAATCGAAGTGATCGGTTGTTCGTTTCAACGTACAGAGATCAATCCACAGTTCGTGGGTATCGTGCCTCCGACAGATGTGGTTATTGCTTCTACTTTTGATGTCGAATTAGAAAACATCAACGGCACAGTTTCAATCGTTATCCCTTACGCTACGATCGAGCCTATTAAACAAAAGTTATCAACGGGTTTCCAGGTCGAGTCAGATCAAACTGATAAAAAACTTTGGACTGCGATTATTAAAGAACAATTATTAGATACGGTTGTCGACATCAAAGTAAATCTTGGTGAAACACAAATCCAATTAAAAGATATGATGGGCCTTAAGGTTGGGGATGTAATCCCATTAACTCAGGATTCATCGGGTGAATTAGATATCCAAGTCGAGGACGTGAAAAAGTTCAAAGGCTATTACGGGATTCACCACGGTACAGTGGCAGTGCAAGTAACAAGACAAATTGAAAAGTAATTTAAATAGTTAGTAACACGGAGGAAACAACATGAGTAACGATCCAATGGATAAAGTGCTTGAACAGCTGGAAGAACAAGAGCTGGGCGGCGGAAGCAGTAGCAGCGGTGGTGGTGGCGGTAACAGCTCATCAGCTGGTAATGCGACAAAAGACAGAAATCTAAATTTAATTTTAGATATTCCATTAAAAGTAACAGTAGAACTTGGCCGCACAAAAATGCCGGTCAGTGATCTGCTTAACTTAACCCAAGGTTCAGTGATCGAGTTAATGAAACTTGCTGGTGAACCAATGGAAGTTTTAGTTAATGAGAAACTTATTGCCCGCGGTGAAGCCGTAGTGGTGAATGAAAAATTCGGGGTTCGTTTAACGGACATCATCAGCCCGACAGAAAGAATCGAGCAATTAAAATGATGCAAAAAATAATTTTACCGGCATTTGTAGTTTTAACAGTGGCTTTTGCTAGTCTTGCACAGGCAGCTGAACAATTCAGTGCTACGGCTGCGCCGCAAGTGGCAACTACTGCTACTGAGGCTCAGCCGTTGTCTGCTGAAGTAACTAAAGCTACTCCAGAAAGTGAAATTCCGCTTAAACTGGAGAAAGCTTCAACTTCACAACAACAAACTTCGCAATCTGGTAAATTATTTTTAACGTTATTTGTTTTAGTTGGTATGGGTGGCGCTGGTTTATTTTTAGCCAGAAAATACGCTTTCTCAAATAAAATTCACAAATCAAATACGCAGATCAAAGTTTTATCGCAACATCATTTAGGAGCGAAAAAATCATTAGCTATTATCCGTGTGGCTGGTGAATCAATCCTGATTGGTGTTACTGATCAAAATATTTCGATGATTAAATCATTATCATTAATTGATGATGAAGTTCCTGCAGAAGTCACTTCGCAAAGTTTTGCGGCTACAATGGCTTTAGGTGGCGGTGAACAAGTTGTGCAAAGTAAAGAAATCACTGAACTTGCTTCTGAAGTTGAAGATGATTTTTCTTTTGCCGGTATTAAATCTAATGTTTCGCAAAAACTTAAATCCATGAGGAATTTTCAATGATTAAACGATTATCGATCGTTGCATTTTTTCTTTCATTGCTGGTAGGCACTTGGGCTTATGCTCAGGTGACTTTGCCGACGGTGAGCTTAGGATTTAATAATACAAAAAATCCGGGTGAAGTTGTAAACGCCATCAAATTAGTTTTGATGATGACAGTTTTAACTTTAGCACCGGCGATTTTAATTATGATGACGGGTTTTACCCGTATTTTAATCGTTTTGTCTTTTTTACGCCAAGCGATGGGTGTGCAACAGTTGCCGCCGAATCAGCTTTTAGTTGGCTTAAGCTTATTTATCACATTTTTTGTGATGAATCCGGCGATCACTGAGATTAATCAAAAAGCGTTGCAGCCATATATGGCTGGTACGATCACCCAAGAAGCCGCTTTTGATAATGCCGTGACGCCATTACGTCGTTTTATGTTTTCACAAACGCGTGATGCTGATTTAGCGTTATTCGTAAAACTATCTAAAACGGTGCAGCCAAAAACACGTGCTGATGTTCCGACGTTAGTTTTGATTCCTGCTTTTATTATTTCAGAATTAAAAACGGCATTTATGATCGGTTTTATTATTTTCTTACCATTCTTAATTATCGATATTTTAGCGGCGAGTGTGCTGATGTCGATGGGTATGATGATGGTGCCACCAGCGGTGATCGCGCTTCCGTTTAAGATCATGTTATTTGTAATGGTTGACGGTTGGACCTTATTAATTGGTTCAATGGTAAGGAGCTTCGGTTAATGGGTGAAGATATAATTTTACAATTAGGACAAGATGCTCTTAAGACAACGGCAATGTTATCAGCACCATTGCTTTTAAGTACGCTCGTCATTGGTCTAGTTATCAGTATTTTTCAGGCTTTAACTCAGATTAATGAAAATACGCTGACCTTTGTTCCTAAGATGATTGTCATTGCTATAGTGCTTATTTTAGCTGGCCCTTGGATGATGGACGTAATGAAAAACTACACCGTTAATTTATTCGAGAATATGGCCACAATTGTGAGGGAGCCATAATGTTTTCAGTTTCGCAGCTGAACGAAGTTCAATTGATCGCCTTCGGACTAATTTTGCTCCGAATGTCGGGCTTTGTCTTTACCGCTGCGATTTTGAACTCTCAGTCGGTTTCAACTCCGTTAAAAATATTGTTATCTTTAGTTTTAACAATGACAGTTTTTAATACGGTAGCGAACAACGCCGTTTTAGTAGAGCTTAATAGTTTAGAAGACACTTTGATAACCTTAGCTTTAAAAGAAGTTTTTATCGGTGTATCGATTGGCTTTACGACGCGCATTTTCTTTTTTGCCATTGCTATGGCCGGCGAATTAATTTCAGTTTCGATGGGTTTAGGCCAAGCGCAAATTTTTAATCCGATGATGGGTTCGATGGGTAATGTGATGGAGCAATTTTTTGTGGCTCTGGCTACGTTATTGTACATGGGTTTAAACGGTCATCATTACATGATTCAGGGTTTAACAAGCAGTTTTGAAGTGGTGCAGTTATCAACTGTAAGTATTAAGGCCCTTGGTTTTTATGAAGTGGCTAAGTACACTCAGGAATTTTTTATTTTCGGAATCAAAATCGCAGCTCCGGTGATGATTTCAATGTTAGTGGTGCAAGTGGGCGTGGGTATTCTAAGCCGTGCGGTTCCGCAAATTAACGTGTTAATGACGGCAGCACCGGTAACCATTTTATTAGGTTTTGCGATTTTATTTATTAGTTTACCGTTGATGGTTTTACAACTGGGCGGGATGTTAGAAGTTTCAACCGCAGAGTTATTTAAGTTTATAAAAATGATTTAGTGAAAACTAAATCGAACTGATTCTAGGAAGGAATTAAGTTTGGCAGACGAAGGTCAGGACGACAAGACAGAACAGGCCACGGATAGCCGCCGGGAAGAATTCCGTAAGCGCGGGCAAGTGGCTATGACCAGAGAACTGGGTACAGCGCTAGTGTTTATAGCGGCTGCTGGTCTATTGTATGCGATGTCTCGTTTTTTCTTTACCAATATTGCTGAAGTATTCAATGTGAGCTTCGGTCACTCGATGGTGAAATTTGCCAAAGCTGGCGAATTTAATGATCTGTTATGGTTTGCCGGCGGAAAACTAATTTTATTAATCAGCCCGGTTATGTTTGGGGCCTTGGTTATTGGTGTAGCTTCAAACCTGATTCAAACAGGATTTTTACAAGTTGAAGATGCATTAAGTATGAATCTTAACCGATTAAATCCGTTATCAGCGATTGGCAGAATTTTTTCAATGAAGGGGTTTGGCGAATTAGTTAAATCCATGCTGAAGATGATCGTGGTTGGTTGGACCATGTATTTGTTATTAAAATCTGAAATAAACCAAATTCCTGTTTTATCCAGCTATGCTATTCCAGAAATTTTTGCCTATTTAGGGCGTGTTGTTTTTAAACTTTTAATGGGTACAGGCATCTTCATGTTAGTGATCGCTATTGCGGATTACTTTTTTCAGCGCTGGCAGTTAGAGCGCGAAATGATGATGAGCAAACAAGAGATCAAAGAAGAACATAAATCGCGCGAGGGTGATCCGATGATCAAAGCGCGTATCCGTAAAATTCAACGTGAAATTTCACAACGTAAAATGATGCAAAATATCCCGAAAGCCGATGTGATCATCACAAATCCGACGCACATTGCAGTCGCGTTACGTTATTCTGATAAATTACCAGCACCACAACTTATCGGTAAGGGTGCTGATTTCATGGCTGAAAAAATCAAAGAATTAGCCCGCCTGCATAATATTCCGGTGATCGAAAATAAACCTCTGGCTCGTACGATTTTTAAAACAATGAAAGTGGGCCAAGTGATTCCGCGTGAACTGTTTGTCGCGGTCGCTGAAATTTTATCTTATGTATTAAGACTTAAACGTAAACGTAAAGCGCGTAGAACTCAGAATACAGCGCAAAGACCACAAAGTACTCGCAATAATAACCCAGGGCCTTTTGCCTAAGAAGGATTAGCAGATGGAAGATATTTTTCAGTTTGTTAAAAGATTTGATAAATACACTAAGAACACTGACCTGTTCGTAGCGATTGCTATCTTAACCGTATTAGGCGTGATGATTATTCCGTTACCAGCAATTATGCTTGATGTCGGTTTAACGCTTTCTTTAGCGCTAAGCATATTAATTTTATTAACATCAATTTACACAACAAAAGCTTTAGATTTTTCTTCGTTTCCGTCATTACTTCTAATGACTACACTATTTCGTCTTGCACTTAACGTTGCAACAACGCGTTTAATTCTTAGTGATGGTCATCAGGGTGAAAAAGCAGCCGGAGCTGTGATTCATGCCTTCGCCAGCGTGGTCGTTGGTGATAGTTACGTTATCGGATTAGTTGTGTTTGTGATTTTAGTTGTTATCAACTTCGTTGTAATCACAAAGGGTTCTGGGCGCGTGGCCGAAGTTGCAGCACGTTTCACATTAGATGCAATGCCAGGTAAACAAATGGCGATCGATGCAGAATTAAATGCCGGTGTTATCAATGAAGGCGAAGCTAAAAGACGTCGTAAAGAAATTGAACGTGAAGCAGACTTTTATGGATCGATGGATGGTGCCTCGAAGTTCGTACGCGGTGATGCTATTGCGGGTATTATTATTACCATCGTAAATGTTGTTGGTGGATTATTAATCGGAGTTCTGCAAAAAGATCTTGATATCGCTACAGCTGCTCAGAATTACACGATGCTAACAATCGGTGATGGTTTATTAGCACAGATTCCTGCTCTTATTATTTCAACTGCAGCTGGTATTATCGTTACTCGCAGTGGTAGTGAAGAAAATATGGGAGCTGAGGTTTCTGGTCAGTTATTAACTAATCCAAAACCAATCTATGCTTCTGCCGGTGTGTTCGGGGTGTTGGCGATTATTCCTGGATTACCGACATTACCATTTGTTGGCATGGGTTTAGCGATGGCCGCTTTCGCGTGGGTTATATCTCAGTACAAAAATGAAAAAGTTGTCGAAGAAAAAAGAAAAGCCGATCTTGAATTGGCTGCGCCTAAAAAAGAACAGATCGACGGAGTTCAGGGCGTTGATATGCTTGAACTTGAAGTGGGTTATGGGCTAATCAAAGTTGTTGATTCAACTAAAGCCGGCGATTTATTAGAGCGTATCACTTCGATCAGAAAACAATTTGCTTTAGATATGGGAATTCTAGTTCCAAGTATTCATATCAGAGATAATTTGACTTTAGCTCCGGGTGAATACCGTTTTATGATCAAAGGTAATAAAGTTGGCGGCGGAAACCTTAAGCCAGACATGTTAATGGCGATGGATCCAGGTAATATCACAGCTAAAGTTGATGGTATTCCGACAAAAGAGCCTGCTTTTGGCTTAGATGCACTATGGGTCAGCCAAAATAATAAAGAAACGGCCGAGATGGCAGGTTACACAGTGGTGGATCTTCCAACTGTGATCGCGACGCATTTAACTGAAATGATTCGTACGCACGCACATGAATTATTAGGTCGCCAAGAGGCTTCTACATTAATTGATAATTTCAAAAAAACGCATCCAAAAGTTGTCGAAGATCTAATCCCAGACACTTTATCTTTAGGCGGTGTGGTTAAGGTTATGCAAAACCTTCTTAAAGAGCAGGTTTCAATACGTGATTTATACACCATTTTTGAAACTTTGGCTGATGATGGCGTGCGCACGAAAGATATCGATTTATTAACTGAATCAGTTCGTAAACAGTTATCGCGTTCAATCACGGCAAAATATGTTTCTGATGATGGCGCCATGTCGGTAATGACTTTAGATCCTCGTTTAGAAGAATTAGTTTCAAATGCTTTACTGCAAACTGAACAAGGTGTGCAATTAGTGATGGATCCGCAGTCGGCTTCTAAAATGATTTCAAATATTGCGCAGCAAATTGAAACTCATCCTGAGATTGCCGGGCAGCCGATCTTACTTACGAGCCCAACAGTTCGTCGTCATTTATTCAAATTATTATCAAGATTTATTCCGCAATTAATTGTGCTTTCGCACAGTGAAGTTTCGCCGGAAGCACAAGTTCAATCGGTAGCATCAGTAGGGGTAGCATAGTATGCAGATCAAGAAATTCGAAGCTAGATCAATGAAAGAAGCCTTAGAGTTAGTAAAAACTCAGTTAGGCCCTGATGCAGTTATCTTGTCAGCTAAAGAAGTGACAAAAGGATTTGGCTTAGGTGGTGAAAAAAGCATTGAGATCACCGCAGCTTATTCTGAAAATGTTTTACAGCATAGAAAATATGTCGAATCAAAAATGCCAACGCAGACACGTGAAGCGTTTAAAACGGCATCTGCTCGTCTACAAAAAGAGACAATGCAAAAATCAATTGAACAAAGATTGCAACAAATGCAGCGTGAAGAAACCCGCAAAAAGCCAATGATTCCTACGACGATGACTCAGCGCCGGTACGTTGACATTGACCGTGAAGACACTGTCGCCCAGGCTCCGGTTGCTGCGCAGCCGTCGAAATATAATCCGACACCGAAACTAACTCAGCAAGCGCAATCGTCTTTTAATAATTTAGAAGTCGATCAATTGAAATCTGAAATTGATCAGTTAAAAAACTTACTTGGTCAGTTTAAACAAATGCCACAAGGCTTTGTACAGGCTCACCCAGGCGCTGAGCAAGGCGTGAATTATAATTTAAGTTCATACTATTCAATGCTAACGCGTAAAGGATTATTACCTGAAGTGGCAGCTGAAATTTTAATTCAGGCGCAAACTCAGATTACGCCTGATAAACAAAATCAAAAAGCCGTCATTGAGGCCTACATTGCCAGATATATTTTAAAATCAGTTCCGGTAGCGCAAGAAAACTTTGAACAGTTTCATTTATTCATGGGGCCGTCTGGTTCTGGCAAAACTTCGACAATGATTAAGTATGCCAGTGATTTAGTTTTAAATCATAAAAAGCGCGTGGCTTTAATTTCAACAGACACCATTAAAATCGGTGCTGATGAACAAATGAAAATTTTTGCTCAAATTTTAAATTTACCTTTTATTTCGATTCGGTCTGAGGCTGATTGGTTCAAAGTTATCCCTTATTTGAATCAAGTGGATCATGTGCTTGTCGATTTTGCTTCTTTAAATTTAAAAGCAGCTGACGAAATTCGTTATATCCAAAAAATGATGCCGCCAACATCAGAGCCGGTGCGCACGCACTTGGTATTATCGGCAATGTCAAAAGATGCAGATTTATTAGAAGTGCACAGACGTTATCAGGCTTTAGAAATTTCAGATGTGATTTTTACATCTCTTGATGAAGCTTCAATGCATGGAAATATCTATAACTTTATACAAAAAACCAGAGCTCCGATATTCGCCTTCGGAATTGGCTCTAGAACACCGGAAGACTTTGAACGTGCCACTGCTGAGCGCGTTTTAGATTTAATTTTAAACATCACCGGTTCAAAAGCAGAAACAGGAATGAACTTATGAGAATAATTGCTATCAGTTCGGGAAAAGGCGGAGTCGGTAAAACCACTTTGTCTTGTAATTTAGGTATCGCCATCGCAGAACAAAATAAAAGAGTTCTAATGATCGACGGTGATATGGGTTTAGCTAACGTGGATATTCACTTTGGCGTGCGCCCGCAGCAGCACTTAGGCGATGTGCTAAAAGGTAAGTCGATCAAAGAATGTATTACACCATTATTTAAAAATATTGATTTAATAGCCGGTGGCAGTGGGTTGGTTGAATTAACTCACCTCAATGCTTTTCAGCGTCGTGAATTAATCAATCAAGTG
The DNA here is from genome assembly GCA_036676395.1 of Bdellovibrio sp. GTDB lineage: Bacteria > Bdellovibrionota > Bdellovibrionia > Bdellovibrionales > Bdellovibrionaceae > Pseudobdellovibrio. The sequence continues at coordinate 2,578,480 of JAKFCY010000002.1, read as the reverse complement.
CAAGATATGCAATTTTCATATGACTATGCGATTATCGATACCGCATCCGGAATTTATGAACACGTGTTGCATTTAAATGCCGTAGCTGATGAATGCATTATCGTTCTTACGCAAGATCCATCAAGCTTTGCTGATGCCTACGCGATGATTAAAGTTTTACATCAGAAATATAAATTACAAAATTTCAAAATCGTTTGTAACCAAATGAAAGGTATGCGCGGTGAACAGCTGTTCATTAAGTTTGCTGAAGTGGTTGAAAGATTTTTATCTGTACGTCTTAGTTTGCTTGGCAGTCTTCCGTTTGATGAGAATTTGCAGAAGTACCAACAGCAACAACGTACTATTATGAGACAAAATGCGCCTTCAGAAACTGCAAATATTTTCAGACAAATTGCTGTCGAAATATTAGCCGAAGCTGCTCAGGGCGGGGCTCGCGACTCGTTTTCAGTGAATACAGGTCACGCGGGTGAACCGGCAAGCCAAAAGACCAGTGGGTTGGCAGCTATTTTCAGACCAGCCACAGGTCATGCTTAATCGATAAAATAATTATTGGACTATCGGAACTGAACAAAGTTTCGGTAAACTATAGATGATACGCACGAGGGGTAAAATTGAATGTCTAAAGCTAATCTACTGAAAAAGTACTCTAAAGATGAGCCTAAAAAAATTAAGCGCGAGCAAAAAGAAGAGCTTATCAAAGAGTATGCGCCGCTTATTCGCTTTGTGGCGCAAAAAATTGCAGTACGTTTACCGCCGAACATCGACATCGATGATTTAATTTCAGCTGGTGCGATTGGCTTAATGGATGCTATCGATAAATGGGATCCAACCCGTGATAATAAATTTAAAACTTATGCTGAATTCCGTATTCGTGGTGCGATCTTAGATGAATTGCGTTCACAAGACTGGATTCCGCGTTCTGTGCGTGATAAATCAAAAGCTTTAGATCGTACAATCACTGCTTTAGAATCTGAATTAGGCCGTTCTCCGACGGACGAAGAAATTTCTGCGCGTCTAAATATGCCGATCGAAGAGTTTCATGATTTAATTAATCAGGTTCGCCCGGTCAGTTTATTATCTATTGATGATCAACCTTCATTCAGTGATTCAGATAAAAAATCTATCGTGAATTTATTAGAAGGTGCTAAATCACATAATCCATTTAATCAGTTAAATGTAAAAGTGGTCAAAGATGTTGTAGCTAAAGCAATCGAAGATCTGCCAGAGCGCCAGCGTTTAGTGTTATCACTTTATTACTTCGAAGATCTGAACTTAAAAGAGATCGGACAAGTGCTACGCGTGACTGAATCGCGTGTTTCTCAGCTGCATGCACAAGCGGTGTTACGCTTACGTGCTAAACTTGCAGCCTCAATCGAAGCGGGCGAGTTAGAAGCGATTTAGCTGTCATTTACTTTACGAAAGTCCAGTCATTCACACTTGTTGTTTCGTCTTGATACAACAAGTCTTTTAAAAACGATCTCATGTCGCATTTAGCGGCGTGAAATTGATTGAAATTTATCGGCGACAAAACTTCATAAATTCGTCAAATATTCCGACAAGTTAGCTGTGGAACGTACAGGTCGGCAGAATAAAATTCTGAATCACAATTTTTTTCTATTTTTTGTGTTTACTCTGCTAAACATGGCGTTCGCATTTGCGGGGCCTTCGCGCACCACTTATCAGGCAAAAATTATTAAACCAGATGGTTATCCTCTTGAAGCTTCAACCGTTAATTTTAAATTCACGATTTTAGATCCGGTAGGAAGTTGTATTTTATATGCTGAAACTTATTCGAATGTGAATATGGGTTCAAGTGCCGGCTTAGTTTCATTTTCACTAGGCAGTGGAGTACGAACGTTTCCAGTCAGTGGTAGCACTTTTGAACAGGTGTTCAGTAACACAACGGCATCACTGCCTTGTGATGCGGGTGGCCCGGGCACTTACTCTCCGTTAGCAACCGACACACGCCGAGTTGTGATGCAGTTTCATGATGGTAACGGTTGGCAAACATTACCGGCCATGACAATCAACGCTGTTCCCTACGCGATGTATGCCAACGACTCTTTAAAATTTAGTGGCAAAGATATAACTGATTTTGTCCAAGTGGCAAGTTTGCCAACATGTACAGCCAGTGAAGCCGTACGATTTAACGGCGCAGGATTTTCTTGTGTGGCGGTTGGTAATCCCGATGTCAGTGTGACTTCGAGTTCGGTGATTGCAGCCTTGGGCTATACTCCGGCAGATGGCGCCGATGTGACTTCGACATTAAGTTCAGTTTCATCAACAGTGTTTTCGGTTTCAAGTACGGTCACAAGTTTACAAAACTCAGTAACTGCAAGTTTTGCCACGATCACCAGTTCACAATGGATTGCAAGCGGCACTGCAATTTCATATCAAACCGGTCCCGTCGAAATTGGCAATTATGGCGCGCCAGAATTTACCCCTGCTTTATTGGTGGCTAGTGATGTGAATGCTATTTCTGGCATAGAAGTAAAAAATCACAGCACCAGTGCAACTGCGGATGCCCGTTTTACGATTTTCGATACGCAAACAAATTATATTGCTTTTTCGCAACCTGGAGTTTCAAACACAGGAACTATTTTTGGTTTACCGCGCAGCACGACTTCGATGATTTTAACTAATGGTAGTTCTGGAGCATCAGCTCGTGACTTAGCGATTGGTACTTATAAAAATAATCACTTAGTATTTGGAACAGGTTCTTACGAAAGAATGCGTATTACTGCTTCTGGATCTGTCGGTATCGGTACAAGTTTTCCGGTGACGACATTAGATGTTGCTGGCGGAATTAAAATAGGCACTGAAGCAAATTCTTGTTCTGCAACTTTTGCAGGAACTTTAAGATATAATTCTGGCGTTGTCGAATACTGTAACGGAACAACCTGGGTAACGTTCGGAGTTTCTGGTGCAGGTATTTTATCAATTAATGGCTTAGTCTCTGGATCACAAACTTTTGCCCTGGGAGTTTCTGGCGTCGCGCCAAATGTTTCTTCAACTGGAACTGTTCACACTTTTAATTTTCCGATGGCTTCTGCCGCAACAACAACTGCAGGATTAATTTCTTATAATGACTATTTAAATTTTTCAAATAAACAATCAGCAACAAGCGCGGCTGTTGTTGCAACACTGGGTTACACACCGGCAAATGTTGTCAGTGTAACAACGCTTTCTTCGACGGTATCAAGTTTATCTGTAACTACAGCAGCAAGTTTTGCAGCGATTACAAGTTCGCAATGGGTCAGCAGCGCAAGCACAATTTACTACAACAATGGCAATGTCGGCATCGGCACAACTTCGCCGAATTCAAAATTACATGTTGGTTATTCAGTGGTAAATGATGCGGTCAATACTTTAGCAAGTTTTGGTTATTCGACTTTGCAGAACCGTTCGATCAATATTCAAAGTATTGGTAATTTTTCGACCAATGATCAATATATATTATTAAGTGGTACTTTAGGTTCAGGTTCAGTTGTCGGAACGCCGACGTTGACATCGGCGTTCGCGCCGTCGTTTGGTCTTGAGTCAAACGATACCGGAATGAGTCTGATCACAGCAAATTGGGGAACTAACATGACCCCGGTGCGTGCTTTAACTGTGGCTCCTAGTGGCAACATTGGAATTGGAACGAGTGCCCCAGACTCTAATTTACATATAGTCTCAACTTCACCGGGTAATGGAGTGAAGATTCAGGGGACGGGAACGAATGCACCAGCATTTCGATTGTATAGCGGATCTAATTTAAATTCGACCTTCGGTGCGGCGCTGGCTGCTGGCCATTTTCTGCCAGGTACGGCAGTAGGAGATTCAGTATTAACTACCAACATATCTAGTAATTTAATTTTCGGGACAAGCGCCACCGAAAAAATGCGAATAACCAGTGCAGGCAACGTCGGTATTGGCATTGCAGTTCCTACAGCGAAATTACATTTAACATCAGGAACATCAGTCACTGCGGCTTTAAGATTTACAGCCTCAACATTAACCGCGTCTGCGCAAACTGGAGCGATGGAATACGATGGGGCAAATTTTTATTTAACAGACGCATCAAATAATCGCCGCGCGATTGCAACGGGTTCAAGTTCTGGCTCAATTGATAATGCTTCAATAATTAATTCGACAGGAAACATTTCGATGGTTCCTGTGGGTTCAGTCATTGTTTCAAGCACAACACCTTCGACAAGCACTAGCACAGGAGCTTTAATTGTCAAAGGTGGTGCCGGTATTGCCGGTGATATTAATGTTGGCGGCTCGATCAGCGGTGGCAACACTGGCCAAATTAATTTTGCGGGTAACTTAGGTGATGGCAGTGGTGGTATGCGCCTTTCAAGTGTTGGCAGTGTGGATGTCGCCATCGATACTGATAACAACGATACAATTCGTCAATTCAGAGTCATGACTAACGGCAGTGACCGTGCAAGTGCAACAACACTTATGGCCGTTACCGAAGCGGGTAATGTGGGTATCGGTACCACAGCTCCCACAGTTGCCCTTGATGTTATTGGTACGTTTCGTTTGGCCACATCAGTGAGTTCAGCCGCTAATATTGAAATGGGTAACATGATTTACGGAAGTTTAAACCCAGGATTTTCAACTTCAAATGGTGCTTATATTCAAGGGCCATCGAATGGATCATTTGTGGTCGATCTTAGAAATAATCAGTCTGATGATGCTTTCGCAATTCGTTATTCAGCTTCAAACACCGGCGTAGTTGATAGCATTGGTATGGTGTTAAATGGCCAAGGCCGCATGGGTATTGGTACAAGCAGCCCTACTTCAACGCTGCATGTGAGCGGAACTATTCGAGCCGATGAAAATCTAACGATCTCAGGCGCGGGTAGTTTTTCAAATAATGGCTCTGGGGTATTGCTGCTTCGACCCGCCACAAATGAGTTTCGCGTGCAGAACTCTACGGGTGTTTTTGATTACTTTACTGTTAAAGCCGGTAACGTCGGTATAGGAACTTCAGCACCGGCGACGCGTTTGCATATTGTCGATAACGTAGCAAATATTCTTACGCTTGAACGCGCGAATAATCAGAATAGTTTGATCGAGTATAAAAATACTCTAGGCAGTGTTTTCGCCGGTCAGATTAATGGCACTACTGGTTGGGGTATAGGACCAGGCCTTGATCTTGGCGCGACCGGAGTATTTCAAGTGACATCGACAGGCCGTGTTTACATCGGTGGGGCAACAGCGCCAACAGCAAGACTTCACATCACTCCGGGAACTTCATCAGTCGCACCGATTAGATTAGCGCTAGGTACTTTATTAACTTCGCCGCAGTCAGGAACGATCGAATATGATGGCACTGACTATTACGTGACTGATAATTCTGGCATTCGCCGCACGATTGCAACAGCAACCACTGGCGGAGTATTAACAAACACAAATACAGTGTCATCAACTTCTGGAATCACGTTGTGGCCGGCAGCAGGAAATTCAGTTGTTGTATCATCAACTGTGACTTCAACAAATTCTTCAACAGGTGCTTTAATTGTAAATGGCGGCGCAGGTATTGCTGGTGCATTGAATGTCGGTGGTATCATCAGTGGTTCTGCGATTATTAAAGGTACTGGTTTTAGAGCTAATCAAGGAATTCCGGATAACGGAGATAACTCGACAGTGGGTTACGCGTTCGGTGCAGATGGCGATACAGGATTATTTTCAACAGGCACAGCAGGTCCTACGAACGGACAGCTATCGTTTTATTCAAACAATGGCGAACGCATGCGTATGACAGCAAGTGGTGCCTTAGGTATCGGGCAGATTCCAACAGCGCAATTACATGTTTTTGAAAGTACAACTTTAGGAACGGGTTTTGGTTCATATGATTTAAATAACGCAGTTCTGCGTGTGCAAGAAGCTTCAGGCAATGGATTATTTGCTGATGGTAATACAATTATAAGTGATGTGGCCGGTGGTTTTTCTATCGGTACAATTCAAGGTCAGCCGATTTTATTCGGTACAAGTAACACCGAAAGAATGCGCGTTGATACCAATGGAAATTTGGGTATTGCAACGACCGCTGCAATTTCACGTTTAGATGTAAACTATCCTGGGTCAACTCCGAATGCGACAAATTCAGATGCAAATAACTTTATAAATAAATCTGGCTTTCGTGTGGCAGCGGATTTCGGTGCTGGAAGTAATGCTTTATATTTCGGTGTAAGTGAGCTTTCAAACACTCGCACTTCGTGGATTCAATCGGGTCATCGAGATCCAGCATTTGCAACTTTCGCCAGTGATTCAGAACTTGTTTTACAACCTCACGGGGGCAACGTTGGAATTGGAACAAGCGCTCCGGTAACACGACTGGATGTTCTTGGTCCGCTTTATAGTGCAAGTTATCCGGTAAACTCATTTGTTGTAGATAATGCCGGTGCCGCGACTGGTGTCGGTGGTGGCCTAGGTTTCGGAGGGTACATATCTTCCGGAACAGCACCAGTGGTGTTTGGCGCGGTTCGCGGCTCTAAAGAAAATGCCACAACATCTGATGTGGCGGGATATCTTTCTCTTATGTATAGACAAGCCCTTTCGCCGGCCTTGACAGAAGGCCTTCGTATAACAAGCACTGGCAATGTCGGCATCGGAACATCTGCGCCAACTGCAAAATTTGAGGTTAAAGGCAGCGATTTAGGTCAGAATATAAATGACACCGTTGAGCTGCAAAGATTTAATTCTTATAATGGAAATGTCGGTCTTTTAGATATTCGTCAGATTAGAACAGCTTCGGGTACAAATTGGTTTTCTGCGGGGTCTCGCATTCAGCAAAAAATCGATGCTACGTGGATGGGTTACTTGCAGTTTAATGGCAGCGGTAATGAGGGTGGTATTTCATTCGGCACCAATCAAACGACAGTAGCTCCAGGTAACGTGCCAGAAAGAATGCGCATTACAAATACGGGTAATGTCGGTATCGGCACATCAAATCCAACTTCAATTTTATCAATCGAACAAAATTCAAATGCAGATACTTTTGTGAATGTGACAAATAATAATTCGGGCACTTTATCCCGAGCTGGTTTTGTCATGACAAACATCGGCTCAGCTTATGGCTCGAATTCTGCGGGCATATTACTTGGTGGCGTGTCGAGTACGACAGCGCTAAATCAGTTAGCGCTTTTTTCTAATAGCGGTATTGTCAGCGGTATTAATATATCGGCAAGTGCGGGTGGAATTAGATTTTCAACCGGTGCTATCGAGAGAATGCGAGTCGACAGTTCGGGGTATGTTGGTATTGGTAAACAAGAAGCTGCAGCCGGAACTTCCGGCTCCATAACTCGTATGGTTATTCACCCTTATGGTCACACAGGTGGTCCATGGAAAATCGACGCGCGTGATCTGGGAGCTGATGCATTTTTAGATTTTTATTATGGTGCAGGCCAAGTGATGACTTTTGAAAACGATGGTGATGTTGGTATTGGCACCAGCACCCCATTACAAAAATTGCACGTTAGCGGCAACGTACAAGTTAATGGTGATATCTACGGAGGTCTATACGGCGGCACACGCGCTATCTGGCGCTTTAGCACAGCCGATCCTAATTTTGGTATTTTTTATACCGAATCTTCGCCGGATAGAATTTCTTTTGCGCCAAACGGTGGTGGCGTATCGACTCCGGCAATGGTGGTTCATGGAAATAATGTTGGTATCGGTGTATCTGCGCCAACTTACCAGTTACAATTGTCGACAGATTCTGCGGCAAAACCTGGAACAAGCACTTGGACAATTGCTTCCGATGAACGTCTTAAAAATATTCGCGCTCCATTTACTCGTGGTATCGCTGCTTTAAATGGTTTGAACACAGTTTATTTTAATTACAAACAAGATAATCCTCTTGGTCTTCCATCCAGCAAAGAGTTTGTGGGTATCAAAGCTCAGGATGTGTTGAAGGTTATTCCTGAAGCGGTGACGCAGGATTCTGAAGGTTTTTTTCATGTCACTAATGACTCGATTATTTGGACGGCAGTAAATGCCATCAAAGAAATTTATCATAAGTTGATCGGTGTCGAAGTTGAAATAAAAAATCTTAAAGTAGAGAACGCTGTTAAAGATCGTAAAATTCAAAGCCTAGAACAAGAAAATGCGGCGATTAAAGCCTATCTTTGCAGTAAAGACCCTGCGGCTCCGATTTGCCAGTAAAAGGTCCAGATCAAACACAATTACTATTAAATAAAATTTAACCTAGTACCAACGTCCTGTTTCGAGACTCCGCTTTTTGCGAACAAAAAACCTATTGTCGACAATATAACCAACTTTGGTCGGTTTATTAAATTGAGAAAAAACCGATATGTACATAGGGGAGAATCTCATGAATTCATCTGTTTTTATAGGCCTTATCGCGTGTTGTACCGTCGTTTACTTTGGTATTATTCACGGTTTAAGTGCTCCGACAATGTTGTTAAATCCGCATGCTCTTATTCTCGTAATGGGCGGAACAGTCGCGATCACACTTTTTTCATACTCGTTTGAAAAAATCTCAGAAGTTTGGAACTTCGTGAACAACGGTTTCTTTTTTAAGAAAACTAAAAAAGACGTTGCCATGATTGAAGATCTTTTAGTGACTGTGAAAAATTGGTATAACAATTCTTGGTATCAGAATTCTAGCAATCACCCCTTTGTAAATGATTCTTTTAGAATTTTAAATGAAGCTGATATCTCTGCGGCCGATGTGACTCACATTTTACATGCACGCCGTGATGCGGTTTCTAGAAAATACTTCGAAGATGCAAAAGTTTTAAATAACATCGCTAAGTATCCTCCCCATTTAGGATTACTAGGAGCTTCTTCTGGTATGATTCAGATGATGGTCAGTCTTGGTAAAGGTGGTATCGAAGTTATCGGTGGCGCCATGGCCGTTGCCTTAACCGCGACTCTTTGGGGAATTTTCTTAAATAACTTTATCTTTTTACCTTTATCAGATTCTGCAACTAAAGCTGCCGAAGATGAAATGTATATTCGTAATATGATCGTTGAAGCCGTGATCTTAATTAAACGCGGCCATCCTGAAAAGGTTGTAACAGAAACTGTTGTTTCTCGTTTATCAGCACCTCAACGTATCGCGCTTAAATCTAAATTTAAACAATTACAAAATGGCGGAGCGATTCCGGCTTACAAAGGCAAAAAAGGCCAAGCGGATAAAGCAGCATAATTATGAATCAAGACGAAAACAACTCTATACCCATTGAAGATCAAAACGTTTCCGAAGCAGACACTGCTTCGGGTTTCGAATTTGATCCCAAGCCACATGCCGTAGAAAATCATGGTCAAGACGATCATTTTGATTCTGCCTTTGGCGGCGGTCACGGCGCGGGTAATGCTCATGCCGGTGGCGGTGGTCATGGTACTGAGATGGGTTGGTTAGTAAGTTATGCAGATATGATGACCTTGTTATTTGGTCTGTTCGTGTTGTTATACACAATGTCTTCTACGACCTCGAAAGGTCAGATGGAAGAGCAAATGAAAAAAATCTCTGAAGAAGCTTTTGGCGGAGCGATTAGTGCCACTGACCTTAAAGAAGTTTCTCCGGATCAAATGGTTGAAAAACTTTTAGAAAAAAACAAACAGTTAGCCAAAGATTTACAAAAATCTCAGGAAATCGTTGAAGTTAAAAAAGATTTAACGGTTACAGAAACTGAAAAGAAACAGTTAGAACAAAAAATCGACGAATTACAAAAACGTATGCAAGAACAGTTAACTGTTCAGACTCAGCAAACTAAAGAAGTTGAAGAACAAAAGCGCCAGTTAGCTTCTGTGAATGACACTTCGCTAAAAGTTCAGACTGTGACGATTGAAAATCAAAAGATTAAACAAGAATTAGAAAAAACAATTCAAAAACAAAAAGACCTAGTTGAAAAAATGAAGGATATGATCCCGAAAGATCAAATCACACAAAATCCAAATAACTTTTTAATGATCAGCACGACGTGGGCTTCTGAAAAACACGACATCGATTTAGAAATTATCGATGTGAATAACAAAAAATTCAATTTTAAGAAAAAAAGCTACGGTGGAGTTGACGGTCAATTTGAAATTGATAGCCGTTATGGCCCGGGTTTAGAGATGTGGAAAACACCTAAATTACAACCTGGCCAATACAAAGTAAAAGTTACTCTCTACAATACAAACGGTAATGATGCTCCGGCAGAAGTGCAAGCCAGTGTTATTACTGTGACTGAAAACTTAAAGCTTCCGATGATTACTTTATCAAAAACAGACAAAACAAAAGAAGTCCGTATTAAAGTCGACGAAAAGGGTAAAATTACACTTGAGTAACGAAAGAATCACTCTTTCATTCAAATTAACGTTTTGGCAGAAGTTAAAAATTTCTGCCACCTGCCTTTTATTGGTTGCGGGCACTTCGTGTTCACAAGCTCCGTCTGAAGAAGAACTTTCTGAGGCAGAAACAACTCTTGATTGCGATCTGGTTGTAAATTCTGCGACAGCCACAACTGAACTTTGTATTAACCGCACTGCGGGTCACTATGTGTACCCGGCTCAATACGGCGGTCGTTTTGATGCGTCTTCAAATAATGTTATAGCACCAAGTGGTGTCGGTAATGTCGCGATACCAACTGGTTGGTATGGAGCCATCGGGTTAGTTACTTTTTCTGATCCGGTTATTTCTGGTGGTAATACGGCTTTGATTAAGGCTGCAGTTAATGTATTTGGCATTAATGGATCTCTGGTAACTACTGCAGAAGCAGCATGTATTTTAACAAATGATGCCACCCCACTGGGTGTGGATTGTTCGGCCGCGCGTGACGATTATTTTTATCTTTCAGCTTACGGTGGTCGTTCATTCAATTGTACGAACATCAATCAAGCGACGACAAACACGCAAGTTTGTTACGTGAATACAACGGGTGTTCGCGTAACCGCAAGTTTACCAAGTGATTCTGGGTCATCTGCAGATTGCGCTGTCGAAGGGCAACAAGGTGCAGCTTGTCGTGGTAATGTGGCTACTTACAGATACACGACAGCTTTTGGTGGCCGTTCGTTATTATGTCAAATCGGCCTTAATACAAACCCGTGTTGGTTAGATCAAACAGGTTATATCGTTTCATTAGCTGACGGCAGCAATGCGTGTACTGATAATGCATTAAATGCGGGTGCCTGTGATACTCAGCCGGGCCGTTATGTTTACGATTTCGAATACGGTGGCCGCGCCGCAAATTGTACCAATGATGTTAATGGATCGTGTTTTGTGACGGCGAGTACAAAACAAATTTTAGAACCTAATTTAGAGTCAGATAATATTCGTAATAATATTACGATCTTCGGTATTACCGGAACATTCTCTGGTAATGGTGACTGGGGTTCTGGGGCTCATCGTAATATTGATACTCCGCAAATTGGTTCGGCTGCAGAAGCTGGTCAATATGCAGGTAATGGTTCATTGCCGAATTTACCTTCAGGTTATCGTACGGTTCCAAAAATTGCGTATGATGATGATGGTTTTGATACTTCAAATTTAAATTTAGAGGCTGTTGACCGCACCGGTTGGGGAACAACTTCTTGCGGAACAACTGACGATACAGTTTTAGAACGCATTACAGATTGCAGTACTGTATTCGGAGCGAATGCCCGCTGGAACGGGGCTTCAAGTGGTAATGCTTCACAAGGAATTTGGCAATTAGTCAGCCGTTCTGGCGCAAAATCAGGAAGTAAAGGCCGCGAAGTTTGGCGTGATGAGCGCACGGGTTTATTGTGGAGTTCAGTGATCGGAACTGCTACCAACTGGTGTAAAGCTTCGGGCAGCAGTAACGCAACAAATGTATCGGCATCAATTAAAGAAGCTGATGTTTCAAGTATTTGCGATTCAGGAACCTATCAAAATCAGACAACAGCGATCAGCGGTTGCTTTGAAGCGGCTGGTTTTACAACAACAGATGCTTCAATTGATATTCTAGGCAAGGTCGCAATGGATCTTGCGGGTTCGCCGACAGCTCCTCAGGTGGCTTGGCGTTTACCATCATTATATGATTACGAAGTTGCAGACGCGAACGGATTACGTTTTGTTTTACCTGATATTGGTGTTAACGGAAATCTTGATGAATGGACAGCGACATTATCTTCTTCAATCCGGTCACGCGCATGGATATATAACGGAGCACAAGGTGTGCATTCGACAAAAGCGCGAACTTTAACTTCAGCTTTTAGATGTGTGGGAAGGTAATATGAAAATATATATATTACTTTTACTTACAATGTTTATGTTCTCGTTGGGATGTTCGAAATTCGAAATCGATGAATCATCTCTTTTAGATCTGACTGAGTGTGATGAAGGCGTTATCACCACGACTGAACCTTGCGTAGTAATGGCTAGTAAATATGTTTATAACGCTGAATACGGTGGGCGTACAACTGAAGGTACAAATTTAACGACTGCAGATGGTTCTTTAACACGTGCTCTGCCGGTTGGTTGGTATGATGGCCGAACTGCTACTGTAGTTGATACTGATCTGCAATCTTCAAATATCCAAAGCGGCACGACTATTTTTGGCGTGACCGGTGATCAAACCGGTTCATCTTTTCCATTATGTACAGCACCAGGTGTTGTTGATAGCGAAGGTTTAATCGGCGCTTCATGTAAGGCTGAAACCGGTAATTTCGTTTATGATGAAGAGTACGGCGGACGCAGTAATATTTGCGTTGAAGACGTTGAATTGACGGCGCCTTGTTGGTTACCAATCACTGGCAGATATATTATTTCTGATTCTGTAACGATCGCTAATTGTACAGCTGAAGGTATTATTAGTACGGCCTGCGTGGTTGCAGCCAGCAATTACTGGTATAACTCTGAGTACGGCGGGCGTTCATTAAATTGTACCTTAAACGTACCGAACGCGGCTCCTTGTTGGACAAATCAACCGAATACCTATGTTCGCAGTGCGATTGCCTGTGCTGATGGTTACAATGGCGGATCATGCGTGATTTCGCCGCCAAAATATGTTTATACAACTGAATATGGTGGTCGTAATACCCTTTGTACTTCAAATAATGTGGGTAGTTGTTGGTTTGCGGCCAATAAAAATGTTGTCGATGCAAATTTAATCGCGGGCAATATCCGCGTGAGTGAAACTATTTTTGGAGTTGCCGGCTCATTCACGGGTGTATTAACAGAGTGGGGTTCGGGAATGTCGCGCACGACTTCAACCACGGTTAATGTTTTAACTTATGTTTCTGAAACAACAACATATTCAGCAGCCTCGGCCACGGTGCTTCCTTCTTATTATCATCCGGTTCCACGAATTGCTTCAAGTGATGATGCTTATAACTTAACGACACAAGTGACGTTAGTTGATCGCACGGGCTGGGCCGCAACAACTTGCGGAACAGCGCAAGCTTCAATCGGATTAAGAATCGCAGATTGCGCAACTGTTTTCGGTGCGAACGCAACATGGGATGGAGCCTCAAAGGGCCACAACGGCGAAGGCCAATGGAAATTGGTGACTCGTACCGGAGATGTCTCTGCTGGTAAAGGCCGCGAAGTTTGGCAAGATCAATCAACAGGTTTAATGTGGAGCAGTGTTGTTTCAGCAGGAATAAACTGGTGTAAAGCTTCTGGAAGTTCAAATTCAGTAGAATCAAATATTGTGGCCGGAAACTACAATGAAGATGATCCAAATGATATTTGTGATAATTCATTCTATCAAATTCAATCAGCCAGTCCAATCAGTGCCTGTGAAGATGCCATAGGTTTTTCATCGACAGATACAGATATCGATAATGCCGGTAAAGCCGGTCTTGATAGAACAACTACTCCGAAAGCTAAATGGCGTCTGCCATCGATTTACGATTACATGGTGGCAAACCATGATGGTCTTCGTTTTGTAATGCCTGATGCACTTAATGCAAATACCTCTGGTCAAGAGTGGACAGCCACCGTTGATTCGACAGATAGATTAAAAGCTTGGCTATTTGATCCGACAACTGGCACGCGCAGCAAAGATGAACGCAGTTTTAGTTACGCAGTTAGGTGTATAGGAAGGTAATTATGAAAAAGATTTTATTGATCTGCTTTTTATTATCTACTTTGTTCAGCTGTCAGGCTGAAATTACTGATCCTATGATTCAGTCAGCAGAAGCTCCTGTGGGAGACTCTGATTTTGACGAATGGGATCCGGCAAAAATTTTAGTTCCAGGGCTAAATCTGGTGACGTTCACCGATGGTGACCGTGACACGACTTGGCCATATTACAAATCAGACATGACTCATAAAATTAAATATCAAATTGTATCAGGAACTTCTGAAGCCGATGGTGCAGTGGATCCGGGGCTTTACACAGTAAAATTAGAATTTTCAACAAACAGCGGAACAACATGGACAACGATCACTGGTGCTGGCGCTTTACCAAGTGTTGCCGGTGCAGAAAGTTCATTTGACTGGGCCGTAGCCCCTGCATTTCAACCAGATGGCATCGGATATTTAATCAGAGCGACAGCAACAAATGCCGCTAATAAAACAATCGCGACCCAGTCATCACGCACTTTCACTGTTGATGGCACGGCTCCTACGATTAATTTTTTCGGTTTAACTGCCGGCGCCCTTGGCGTTGTCAGTGTTGGCAGTGTTAGTGACCCAACGGTAGCTAAAGTAGTGAATCGCAGTTTCTTTGAAACTCGAATTGCTGCTTCTGATACAACCACGGTTATTAAATTTGTTTGCGTAAAAGCTTTTGATCTTATCGCGCCCAATGCAGATGATACCTGCTGGCAGGATTTAGAAGATACGGCTGCCAAGTCATTAATCAAAACAGATATTTCTACCTTCGTCGGCTTCGTGCAAAACACTTATAAAATCAGTGTTTGGGCGATGGATTTTGCCGGAAACATTTCGGGTTTAACAGCTGGATCAGGCGCTGAAAATGTTGACCAGGTTACAATCGCGTACAACCCAGCGGTAGCTCCAACAATTACAAATATGATCGGTTCAACGAATGATTCATCATCTTTATCTCCGACAAAAGAGCAAACAACGTTTGTGCAGAACCAAGATTTATTTATTCGTTGGAAAGTCACAGATTCAGACTTATTAACAGCCCCAATTAGTTTATATTATACATTAGATGAAGAAACCTTCATTGAAGTTCCGAATATGCAAGATATCACGAATACGCCAGTGGGATGTACCATTGATGGTAACTTCACCGGCTGTCGCCGTATTCCTGCGCCAACAGATAAATATTTTAAAATTCAGATCAAAGTAAAAGATCAATCGGGTTTAGTTTCATTAAGTGCCACACCGGCATTGAATACAGAAAAGTTTTCAATTGTTGCGGGTAATACTGATTTAGGTATTAACGGCTCGGCAAATAAAGCGATTTTCTTATCAGTCGTTCGTGCAGCTGACGTTCCGGGTGATTTTGGTACTTTAGCGGTAACGTCAAAAGGTAAAGTTTATTTCATGGATGCCACACGCGGAGTCTTATTAGTAGATCCGGTCGATGGCGTGCAAAAAGTTTTCGTAGCCAAAGGCAGCGCTAAAACTGGCGATGGCGGCCAAGCAACCTCAGCAACAACGATCGGTAACGGAAAAATCACCGTTGATTACAAAGATCGTCTGTTAATTTTTGACGGCGACCGCATTCGTCGCGTTGAAGCTGACGGTACGATCAACACGATTATTGGTGGCGGTACTGTTACGACATACACCAAAGCCGTTCTTGCAAAAAGTTTAAAATTTTCAACTTCAATGAACATGTACACCTTATTCCAGGTATTACCGAACGGAAATATTTGGTTTACGCTGGGCAGTCCGACGGCGCGAGTAGTAGATTATACGATGGGTATCTATAAAGCGGCTGAAGATAAAGTTTATTTTATGAAACTATCTGGCAAAGGTAAATACGGCGACCCAGAATATATCTTTACGACAGATTATGTACGCACTATTGCCTTGTCGTTCAATTACAGAACTTCGCAACCAGAGTTTTTAACATCATATATTTGTTTTCCTGTACCGGGCGGTTGTGGTCATCACGTGGCTAATTTCAATGCGCGTAATGGGGTGAGTGTGGGTTATGGAACGCATGCACCAAATTATGCTTACTGGGAAACGCAAATGTTTGCTTCACGTCGTGGCGCTGTTTATTGGTTAGGTGCCCATTATCCGTTTAAATTAGGTAAATACAATGTAGCGACAAACCAGTGGAACACAGTGGTCGGCGGGCAAACCCAAGGTTATTGTGCCGATGGTGGCACCGCAGCCTCATGTAATATTTCAGGTATCGATGCGTTTGTTGATGCAACCAATACAGTTTATTTTAATGATGCCGGACAAATCCGCGTAATTTTACCAGATGGTAAATTAAAAACTCTGTTTGGTGAAAGAAAATCTGCCGGTGATGGCGCTTCGCCATTAGCTGCGCGAATGAATGGTGTAAACTATTTAGGTGTTTGGGGAGCCAGTGACACTGTTGTTGCTGCCGATAATAAAGAATTTAATGTGCGTGAAATTACGCAAGGTGATGCTGGCGTAATCTCACGCTTAGCTGGTAATTACACGGATGAAGGCGTTTCTTTTGAAGCTCCGTCGGTCAATCGTTATTCAACCAATGCTGCATCCGCATCGTCATTTGCCAACGAATTCTGGGGCGGTATTCAAGGTGTACAAGTTGATCCGCGCGACGGAACATTCTATGCGTCACTGACTCGTAATGGAATTGTTGTTAAATATGAAAGAGACGTAGCTACAGGTAAAGCCGGTAAATGGAAACTGGTACTTGGTGCTGGCGGAACCGCTTTTTTAAGTGCTGCTGCTAATGGTGTCGAAGGCCGAAACATTTCAATGAATGGTTATCCTTTAGTTCTTCACGGGATCATGGTTCCGGACGGAAGTACAATTGGAACTTACGCTGTCGAAAATGGAACTAGTGAGGCTTATTTGATAGCCTGGACGCAACGTTGGAATGGGGCATGTCATGTCGATCAACATGCAAAAATATTTAAATCAACAAGTGGTACAGTTCGTAAATTTATGGGTGCAGCTACCAATCCGACTTGTCAAGGACATCCAATTTTTGAAGAAAATGTAGATATCAGTGATAGCATCTATATGCCTAACTGGGGTCACCAAACAACGTCTTCGATTTATTTGAAAGAAGAGCGAGCTGTGTTGATGGCAAATCCAGGATACGCAAAAATTATTAAAGCAGCCCTATCGCGTGACGGTTCAGATATGATTATCGGTGCGGGGATGTCTTCGGTTTTTGCCACAACGGCAAAAGGAATTCGTTCGTTTACATATAAGAAAAACGCATCAAGCCAGTACGAAGTCTATTACTGTGCAACTGATGGTACATTAAACAAAAAGAATTTAACTACCGGAGTAGAAACAAACTTGCCACTACCGACCAGTAGTACAGGTAAAAAGTTTTTTACATGTGACGGAAATTCAATTTCTTGGGATTATAATAAGCAGCAAGTGTATTTTCCAACCAGACAAAATGGTTTGTCGGGTGTAGGTAAGTACTGTGTGACGACAACAGGAATATGTCCATGACGATAAAGAGATTTTTTGCAGGAGTACTATTTACTATGATGAGTCTATCATCACAAGTTTATGCGCAAGTTAAAATGACCGATGAAAAAGGTCAGGTTGTCGCATGGCCTGCGAAAGAAGGATTTTTCACTAACCCAGAAGGCTTTCGCCAATATGGTGTGAGTGTTGTTATTCCTGATGCTAAAACAGATACAGAACTCATTACCGAAAACGGGGTTACGGCTCCTGTTGCTGATAAAACAATTTGGTACATTCAAAGCGGCGTTGATACTTTAACGTACACCACCCAATCAGGTGTCGAGAAAAAAATCACGGCCGAGTGGACACCACTTGCAAAATCACGAATTGTGGTTGAGCGTTGTGCAAAAAATTCGGCGCGTGTGCAATTACAAGATCCAAAAATACCGTTGAGTTTTCCGCTAGCAGTTTCTTGTGATAACTCGCAAAAAGTTTTAAATATTACTTTAAGTGCCCCAGCCCAAGTCGAATGGATGGATTCAACATTATTTGAAGTGGCCGGTAAAGGTGAACCATGGAGAAGTTATAACTTACCAGCCACATCGCCAAAAGGTGGAGCAATTGGTACGATCTCGCTAAGAAACGGCGATCAACAATTTGTTTTAGAATTAATTACACCAAAAAATATCGATTTAGCCAAAAAAGAAGCGATGGATAAAACCATCCAAAAAAATTCCAGCGAATTACAACAAGCTATTTATCTTGGAAAATTAGATTTAAGTTACACGGCAGATCCTGTCGTTAGTGAAGACAGTAAGTATTCGTTTAAGTATTCTGTGTTAAGCCCGAAATACATGAATTTCTTTAAATTCGGCGGCGAATTTAGAACAAGTTTTGCTTTAGGTAAAAAAGAAGAATCTGTAGACATGCTTTATTACAATGCGCATGTTGGTGCTCATTATAATTATAACAACGTGCTTGATCTGGGCTTACGTGCACTTTTTTCTGGAATTACAGTTCAGCAAAAATCATCAACAGCAAAACTGTCTTCAAACCAAGCGGGTTACGGGCTTTACGCGGATTATTTATTTGATCCGAAAAATCGTATGATCGCCCGCGTGAATATGATTGGTATGATGTCTGAAGTGATTAAATCTCACACTGAAATCGGTGTTGAGTATCGTTACCAGTTCACAATGAATAAAAAACCACTTTGGATCGGTGCAGGCTATAATTCAGAAACTTATAATGCTGAAACTGCTGCAGGTCTTAGTCGCGAATTCAAAAATACAGAACTACAACTGGTGGTGGGATTCTAGATGCTAAAGACTAAAAAACTTTTCATTTATTTAAGTGTTTTATTAGCAGGGATGTTAACAGTCTCTGGCTGTGAGAGCACGATTCAAGATCCGGTAACACCGGCTTCTGAAAGCCCACCCATGAATGGTCAGTCCCCAATTGTGGTGATTGAATCATTACGCGGTGGTGAATATGTTAAAGGTGGAGTGTTATACCAAGTCCATTTAACTATTACTGATCCAACATTAGATTCGAACTCAAGCACGATTGAATATAGTCGTGATGCAGGTTTAACATGGACCGTAATGACGTCATCAACAGGCCAAGATGGTAACGATTTTGCGACCAATTCTGGTGAAGAAACTGTTTTTAATTGGTCAGTGCCACGCGAATTAGATTGTTTGGCGTCAAGCCAGGTCAGCGATGGCAACAATTATAAAATTCGTGTATTAACCCGCGGTCGTCCGGATGCGTTTCCGACACTAGAAGTAACACCGGGAATGTTTACCGTAGATTCTTGTGCACCCATTATGCTGGGAATGAATTTTGGTCATATTGACGGAGACGTTTCAACTGGATTTTCTACGATTTCACTTCCGAATATCACAGATACTTTTTCGCTATCGCCGATCAAAGATGTTTGTCTTAAACATTTTACGACAACAGCTCCCACTGAAACTGATGCGTGCTGGTTAAATGTAAATAGTTTAACTGGTTCATCTGGCGAAACCTCACTATCTAATGTCAGTATTCCGTTCTTTTACGGATTTACGACGATGGCAAGTATGACCACAACTCTTTGGGCTCGTGACTATGCTCATAATCAAAGTGAATTAACACTGGTAGCATCTTCGCCAGTGGGTGTAACAAATACTGATATTACCGATGTCTATACGCGCACTTGTGCGGGTGTAAACTGCACAGGTAAAACAATCACTGGCGGAGCTGTATCAAGTCATGTTGTGGTTAACAGTGTAACGGTAATGAATAAAACAGATAGTCCGACAGCTCCGTATGATTCTGATGCTTCGTTGTTAGATCCACAAATGTTTGTGGTAGATTCTGCAGGAATCGTTTATATCCGCGATAAAGTGCGTGGGATTGTTAAAGTAAATCCAGTTACGGGAACTCAAACTGTGATCGTGCCACAAACAGGTACAATAGCTGACGGGCTATTGGCTATAGCTTCAGTTAAAAAGCCAATGCGTATCGCTCTTGATCGCGAAGAAAATTTAATTATCTTTGATTATGATCGTATTCGCCGAATTAATTTAAATGAAGCACCTGGTTCGCAAACGATTGAAACCATCGTTGGTGGTGGATCTGACACATCAGGCACTGTTACGACAGCCACTAACTTACAAATTGATTACCATGATAATTTATTATGGTATGGCACATTTCAAGTTTTACCGAATAACTGGATTGTTTTTAACTCAGAAGATCCGCTCAAAGAATTAGATAATTCTGTTTTACCTGATGAAACTGATCGTTTTCGTTTACGCGTGTATCGTCCAGACCGTGATATTAAAATCATTTCAATTAAGTTATCAGGTACTGGTGTAAGCGGTGATTCAGACCAGGCTGTTGATGCCTTGTGGCCTTACGGTGGTATGGGTGTAACTTACGATACGACCAATAAAGATATATCTTATATCTATGCGCGACTTTGTGATGACGATACATCGTGTGCTTTTCAGACTATGTCTGTATTTGGCGAAGACGGTGTGGCCGTTCCAGCTGCTGCGCTAAATTTTATAGTGCCTAGTTATTTCAGTAATAATAATTTATTCGTCTCGCGCACAGGCAATCTTTATTCAATGAATCGTCTTGAAGGTTATGTTCGACGTTACAATGGCAGCTCTTGGGATACACAAGTAGGGCGCGGATTTCAGAACTTCGCATCACTTTGTGCTAATGGAACCGGAAAAACAGCCTGCGAACTGGATCTATGGGATACTTTTGTGGGCGCCAACGAAAGAATATATTTTATTGATTCGGGCGTAGTTCGTTTCGTCGATTCATATGGTAAAGTTCATTCCTATGTAACGCTTACGCCTTAGCTGTAATAATTTAAAATTCCATACCGATACCCGCATGCAAGGCAAACTGGCTAATAACGGGAACTTTCTCTGAATAATTTAATGAGTAGTGATACTCCATTCCGACCGGAATAAAATATTTTTTAGTGATCAAATAATCTGCGCCGGTACTTACTAAAATTGAGTTCGCAATACCGATAGCGCCTTTGTTTAAAGATGTTGAACTTTTATTTAAGGGAAATTTAATTCCAGATCCTGCCGCCACCCAAGTAACTAGGCGGTTTTTGCGGTAGTAATCATAACGGATCGCTGCCGAGGCTGCGATATAATTAATGTCGACCGTGCAATTTGTAGATGTCTTGCTCAAACAAGAATTAAATCTTGCTGTTCCTTTAACTTCTACGGGTTCCACACCTAATGAACCGCGCAATAAAAACCAATCCGTGGGCCAGTCAATAACCGCAAAGCCACCAACACTAGAACCGGTCATTGTGACGGTTTCTGAATTTGGCGTTGGAAAGCTGTTATCTCTTTGTTTGATTGAAATCCCGTTGTTTAAATATTTAAATTGTAACGAAACTTTAATAGCTTCTTCATTAAACTTTGGATCGGCTTTGATTCTTGTGACTTGTTCGCCGACAGTGAAATTACCATCTTGAAGTTTACCGATAGCTTGGCCAGGGCGGATAGTGATAACAATAGCGCGGCCTTGAAATTCTGCATTCGGAAGAGTTTTTAAATAATCACCGCGTTCTAGAATCTGTCCTTCTAGGTCGACTAAGATTTTATTATTACGAATTTCTAAAACTTTATAAGCTTGTGCTTGTTGCAAACACACGAATAGAAAAGCAAAAAATAAAAAAAGAGCAGAATTTCTCATCGGCTCTTTTAGTATGGGTCTATTTCATTAACTGGGCAAGTGCGGTTTTAATTTTATTGATCAGGCGGGCTTCATTCTGGCGAACAGCTTCGCGGGTAATATGATATTTTTCGCCGATTTCCTGTAAAGTCAGGGGCTCTTCATTTAAGACACGTTCTTCAAGGATGATTTTTTCTTTTTCATTTAAATCAGCTTTAATAGAATCGATCGCGTCTTTTAAAAATTTAAGTTGCTCGCTTAAAGCCAGCTGTTCATCTAGTGGCAGGCTGCCATCTTCTTTACTTAGAATGCTGCCCAAAGATAATGTTCCGCCGCCATCGTCATCACTAGTTTTGTCAAGACTGACATCGCGGCCTGAAACACGTTTTGCCATTTCTTCAACTTCGTCTTTAGGGATTCCTAATTTATGCGAAAGTTGCGCGATATTTTCTGGTGAAGACATTTTTTCAAGTTCGTTTTTTTGGCGCTGTAATTGATAAAATAATTTTCTTTGATTAGCGGTTGTTCCGATACGCACCATTGAAAATTGGCGCATCAAATACTCTTGAATATAACCACGAATCCACCATACAGCATAAGTGATAAGACGTGCGCCTTTGTAAGGGTTATAATCTTTCACCGCATGCATAAGGCCAACGTTGCCTTCTTGAATAAGATCAATCATGCGCGAAGAAAAACGGGCATATTCAGCGGCAATTTTTACGACAAAGCGTAAATTCGCCCGCACCAAGGCTTGCGCGGCTTCCGGGTCTTTAGTTTCAAAATATCTTTTAGCTAATTTCATTTCGTCTTCGCGGCTCAGCACCGGATATTTACGAATTTCATTTAAGTAAGTGGTTAAAGGGTCACGCGAACGTACACCTTGATCAGATACAATCGAAGGTAACTGGTGAGTCGGTTGTTCAATCTCAAGTTCATCAGCCGCTTGGGCTTCGTCTAAGTCAGCCTGCGCATGAACATCAATAGGTTCATCGTGTTCATGGTGATCTTCGACCAGAACGGCATGAACTTTTTTGATTTTATCTTTAGGTGCTTTTAATTTTGTAATCGCTTTTTTAACCGCCGACTTAACGGCAGTTTTTTTAGAACTAACTTTTTTTGCGGGTACTTTTTTAGCAGACACCTTTTTCGTGCTGGCTTTTTTCTTAGACATAGAACGCTACGTTAATACCTTTTTAAAGGCTTTTTCGATTTCTTCTTTAATTTTTCCCTTGAACAGGGTTAATGCAAACGGGATGTCCACTTCAATAGCCACCGAACACTGATCAGCTTGGGGTTTGATCTTTAAATCAGCTTTAAATTGGGAACCGTTGATTTGACATGATTTGTTAGACTGGTCAAAAGTCGCAGAAACCTTGGGATCGAACTTCTTAAAGTTATTATCCGAGTTCAAAAACGTTTGGATCTTAGTAAAAGCCTGGTCAGCCGTTAATGCGGCAGGCATTTCGAAGTTCAGTTTAGGCATATTATTTCACTCCTAATTAAAGATGAGTTTTGACTCGCGTTTGTCAATTATTATACTCTAGCTGTTCTATACTGGCTTGAACACCAGAAAAAGACGCGCAAAACGCAAAAAATTGTAGAAATCGGGATTAGTATGAAATTTGTAAGAGAGTTAAAAAGAACGAATTACTGTGGCGAATTAAACAGCAACCATGTGGGGCAAAAAGTTGTCTTGATGGGGTGGGTTAACGTTCGTCGTGACCACGGAAGTCTAATTTTCATCGATCTTCGCGACCGTGAAGGTATTGTTCAGGTTGTTCTTGATCCATCGAAAGCAGAGACCGCGTCAGCAAAAGAGTTTCGCGGCGAATTCGTAGTTGCTTTAGAAGGTGTTGTTCGCGCTCGCCCAGACGGCATGAAAAATACAAAAATAAAAACTGGCGAAATCGAAATCGAAGCCATTCGTTGCGAAGTTTTAAATAAAGCAGAAACTCCTCCGTTTCAAATCGAAGATGAAAACGTTAACGAAGTTTTACGTTTAAAACACCGTTATTTAGATTTACGTTCTCCACGTTTACAGCATCACATGATCACTCGTCACAAAGTGGCGCGCTTAGTGCGTGAATTTTTATCTGACAATGGCTTTATTGAAGTTGAAACTCCGATTTTATTTAAATCTACTCCAGAAGGTGCACGCGATTATTTAGTGCCTTCACGTGTAAATCCCGGAAACTTCTATGCCTTACCGCAATCGCCGCAATTATTAAAACAGTTATTGATGGTAGCCGGCTACGATCGTTATTTTCAGATTGCCCGTTGTTTCCGTGACGAAGATTTACGTGCAGATCGTCAGCCAGAATTTTCTCAGATCGATATGGAGATGTCATTCATCGACGTTGAAGACATCATCGAGATCAATGAAAAAATGCTTCGTATGATCTGGAAAGAAATCAAAGGCATCGATGTGCCAGCTCTTCAGCGTATGACGTATTTCGAATCAATGGATAAATACGGTAATGATAAACCAGACACACGTTTTGAAATGCACATCGTAAAATTAGAAGAAGTTTTACAAAATTCAGGTTTCAAAGTTTTTGACGACACTTTAGCTCGTAAGGGCATCGTGCGCGGTTTAGCTGTTCCAGGCGGACAAGCTTTCTCCCGTGGTCAATTTGATAAATTAACTGAGATCGCGAAAAAAGGCGGAGCAAAAGGCTTAGTCTGGATGAAAAAAGAAGCTGACGGCACAATCGCGTCTCCGGCTTCAAAATTTATCTCGCAAGAAAAATTGCAATTAGTATTTAAAACTTTAGGTTGCGGTGATAAAGACTGCGGTTTAATCGTTGCTGATGATTATGATCCAGCGTGCTCGGCGCTCTCAGCGTTACGTAATCACTTAGGTCGCGAATTAAAATTAATCGATTTCAACAAATACAATTTCTTATGGATTGTTGATTTCCCATTACTAGAGTACTTCCCAGAAGATAAACGTTGGTTCTCGCGTCACCATCCGTTCACGTCTCCAACTGATGAATATTTCCAGGATATGATTAATAACAACGAAAAAGCATATCCACACATGTTAGCTAAAGCTTACGACTTAGTTTGTAACGGCTACGAAATGGGTGGCGGATCAATCCGTGTGTACAAACAAGAAATCCAAGCCGCGGTTTTCCGTTTATTAGGATTATCTGAAGAAGAAGCAAAAGCGAAATTCGGTTTCTTCTTAGAAGCTTTAAAATACGGAACTCCTCCACACGGGGGTATCGCCTGGGGTATGGATCGTTTGGTGATGTTATTAACACAAACTGAAGCTATCCGCGAAGTGATCGCCTTCCCGAAAACAGCGCAAGCGTCTTGCTTAATGTCAGACTGCCCAAGCCCAGTGAACCGCGATCAATTAAACGAAGTCGGCATCAAGCTGAATGCTCAAGCTGAAAAGTTTTTAGAAGACAGAGCCGCAGCTCAACCGAAATAGGTAGGCTGGCCGCTCGCGGCCGTCCCTTTTTGGGGAGCAACGAGTCGAAGTTGCTTTGCGAAATTCGGATTTTGAAATTCATGAGACCCAGTTAATTTAACCGTTAACTGGGTCTTTTTTTTGAACTGTGCTGTCGTATGGATTATTTTAGAACAGATTGTATAAAGAGTTATTTTGAAATCGTTGCGTTTGTTAACAAGGGCAATAAAACTATCAACGAGCAGACTGAAGCTAAGTTTTTTATCAAAGAAGACATATTGTTTTTAGGTATCAATGAGCAGCAGAAGTTTCAACTTTGTTTGTATAGCAGAATTTGGCTTCCGACGCGCGGAACTGGTCATGACGAGCTCAAAAACTTTATTTGCGAAATAATGCGAAAATTAAATCCCAACTTATCAGAATTAAATTCAATAATTAAAGCTGAATTATTTAAGCTTAGTGATTAGTTCACTATAACTTGCGAGAGCATCTTTTCTGAGAACGTTAAGATCTAATGAATCGCAGTCACTGCTCTCAAAATACATTAGGTCGCCAGAATTAAAGTCAATGTGAACATAAAAGTTAGGATCATAATATGAATACACTTTAGCTTCTTCAACTTCACTCCAGCAAATAAAAGCTATTGGTAACTTTTTTGCGTATCGAAACTCATGGTAGATTTGATTTTTAGTGTGATCATCAGTTTCTGGGCCAAAAACTTTAACCTGAAAGTCAGTATCACTTGTAAAGACTAAAAAGATTTCGGCTTTGTCGTCATGCAAAGATACAAAATCTTTCAATTTTAAAGCCTGAGCGAAGCGGTCTTTATAAGTCATAGAAAACTTATCGGTATAAACTAGTAAATTTTTGCTATTCTAAAGTCTAGCTTTCCCATTCCTGCAGCGTTATTCCGTGTTCTTCAACAGAAGTGATCTCGTAAATCCCTTTCAAAACACGTTTTCCATTACATTTTTCGACCACGAGAATATTCTGAACCGTTAGACCTATTAAACGTCGAATCGATTGCAATGACCATTGTGGGGCGCCCATTTGAATTAGCATTTCTAAGCGCAACAAAGCTTCATGTGCCGTGCGTGCGTGCAGTGAACCAAAGCTTCCATCATGACCAGTAGATAAAGCCATCAATAGGGCTGTGGCTTCTTCGCCGCGAATTTCACCAACGCAAATACGATCGGGACGAAGGCGCAAAGCTTTTTTAATTAATTCGTTCATCGTTACATCTATTAATTTTTTCGTCGGATCAATACGTGTAAGTAACGAAGCATTTTGCGCAAAGACGGGCTGCAACTCTTGCGTGTCTTCAATAATCACTAAACGATCCTGCGCCATTTCAGCAATTGAAGCCTGCAATAAGCTCGTTTTTCCTGAACCAGTACCGCCGATGACTAAAAAATTCTTCTTTTGAGAGATCAGCTTTTGAATCGCCATAATCTCTACGGGCGTTGCCCAGCCTTGTGCGGCCAAGCGCTCAAACGTCCAACGAGTTAAAGGCTGTTTACGAATCGAAACAATGTATTCACCTCGGCAAATATCAGGAAAAAGCACAGTGATGCGCAGATTGTTTAACTGCACTTCGATAAATGGCTTTTCCGAGTTAATATAGGTGTTACAAAAGCCACAAAGTTTTTCGATAAATTCTTTGTAACTGTTCACATCAAAAAAATGATCTTCACTGCGCTGTAAAGAGCCCATCTTTTCAAAATAAATCTGATCAAATTGGTTAATTAGAATTTCAGTCACAGCATCATCGCTTAAAAGTGCAGTGATTGGTCCAAAGCCGTTCAACTCATTCAATATGCGCTCACGTATTGAATCATCCACAGTCTGCAAGTGCTCATCCAAAGAAACCGATAGGCTTTGTGCTTTCAGTTGCGGAGCTGATTCGCTATTGGCTTCTGTAGATAAAATCACCGATCTTTCTGTACGAAGCTTATAAAAAAGAGTTTTAGCTTGTTCTAAACTCATTCAAAAATCTCTGGCGTTACAAAGATCATCATTTCAGTTTCATTTTCACGAAAGCCTTGGCTAGAAAATAATTTTCCAATCACGGGAATAGCTGTTAAGTAGGGTAATCCCGTAGCCGCTTCACCAATACCATTATGAATTAAACCAGATAAAACAATCGTACGTGATTTCACTAAATCAAAATGACTTGAAACGCGGTTTGCAGAAATTCCTGGAATACCGTCAACAGCCTTAGATTCATCCGGTGTTGAAACCTCAGTTTCAATCGCAATGCTCATCTGCCCTAAAGGATCAACGACAGGTTTAATCTTAAGACTTACGCCGTATTTTTTCCACACGACTTCACGCGTTTTATGTCGGGTTAAAACAATCGGAATTTCGCCACCGGCAAAGAACTCGGCTTCTTTACCATTGCGACAAATTAACGTAGGACTTGCCAGTGTTTTAGAATTACCCGAAGATTCTTCAGCGTTTAAAAATAAATCAATAGATTGATCAAAGGTCACTTTTGAATCAATTAACTGACCGCCAATAATTTTTTGCCATTCAATGCCAAGTTTACGCGCGGTCGATTTTTTAATTTCGACAAATTTAACTGAAACTTTGATGTTATCGCTAATTTCAATTTTATTGGGGTTGTCTTGAGTAAATAAGCCCACCTGATGCGTTTGATTGCGGCTAGTGATACTGTTGTCTTTAGATGACAGTACTGCCTTCCAAGGCATCGACGAGAAAATAATTTTTGGCGGAGTGATTTCGTGGTTTCTAAAATACTGGATATACCACTTTTCAACTTCAGCCGTTAATTTTTCATTCATGGTTAGTTTTAAAAATAATGAAGCATTCTTTTCTTCCATCTGCGAGATAATTTTCTTAAATTCTTCTAAAGAAAATATCTCGCCTTTTAAACACAGAGTTTGTTCGCAGAACGACACACTTAATTGCGGGCTTTTGCGGGTTAATTGATTCCAGATTTTATAAGAGCCTTTAAATCCAGTCGGCACAGATAAAATAACCATTTCTTTTTGATCGATACGAATCTTCGATGAGCCTAAAGCTAAGGGCTTTAACGTGACTGAACTGCCACTTCCCGAAGCTGAGAATATTTTAGGATTTTCAATCCACAGCTTGTGTGACACATTTTTTAGAACATGCTCATCGCCCATTTCGACCATGATGTCATAGTTTGGTGCGGCCGGCCCAGGTGCGGCCAGAACGAAATTTACAGGAAGCAACAAGCAGAATAATAGTGTTTTCATAGCGACAGAGCAGTTCATGAACTGTTCCAGCGACTACTATCTTAAACTAAATGAAATATCCTATTTCCGGATTTCCGGAAGAACAAAGCGGACGCTGACTCCGTTATCCGTATTGCTGATTTCAAGACGTCCTTGATGAGCTTTTAATAAAGTCTGGCAAATCGTTAAACCTAAACCCATGCCCACCGAATGATTCATCACATTTTCATCTAAAGTGAACGGGCTTAAGATTTTATCTAAGACATTTTGTGAAATTTTAGGGCCTAAATTTTGAATTTCAACCACCACATTTTTATCTTCTAAACGAGACGACACTTTAATTGCACTTTGCGCTTGGCCAAACTTAGTGGCGTTATGCAGGGCGCGAGTCACTAAGATACGAATATACTGGGCATCAGCCTCGATCGTTTCAACAGCTAGATCATAATCAATTTTTTGCCCTTTGGTAGCCATCATCTTGGTCATGTCTTCAGGCAGTTGTTCAAAGAAAGATTTAATTTTTAAAGTTTCATAGCGAATCGGAATCTGACCAAGTTCACCTTTAACGATTAATAACACATCATCGACGATGCCTTTAAGTTTATCTGCCGATTTATTTATGCGATCTACGAATAAAACTTGTTCATCAGATAATGAAGACTCGCGCAATAAACCAGAAAAGCTTAAAATCGAAGTAAGCGGAGTTTTTAATTCATGATTAATTAAAATCATAAATTGTGATTTTGTTTTGTCTAAAGATTGCAGTTCTAATAAGGCCTCTTCGAGGGCTTTGTTTTTCTCTTTTAGTTCTTTACGCAGAGTTAATTTCTCGTAAGCATTTTCTAAATTCTTTTGTAAATCTACAGGATCCCACGGTTTGGTGATGTATTTATAGATCTGTCCTTTATTAATGGCTTCGATCACAGATTCAATATCAGTATAGCCAGTTAACAAAATCCGGATTGAGTCAGGGTGAGTCACAATGGATTTTTCTAAAAACTCAGTGCCGGTAATGAGCGGCATCCGTTGATCTGATATGATAATAGAAATATCTGGATTTTGGTCGAGATGAGCAAATGCATCTTGCGGAGTTGAAGCTTTAAATACGTTAAAACGCTTACGAAGCAAGCGTTCCATAGCATCTAGATTATCTACTTCATCATCAAGAAACAAAAGCTTCGGTTTATCCATCACTTGATGCTAACGAATGAAAAAAATCCGGTCCAGCTGTGAATTTGCAAGCTATCCTTTGGGCTACAGACCATAGACTAATTTTATTTACTGGACCCTGTAACTATCGCATAGACCTGTCGAAAAGTGATACGATGATCTAGTTATACGTGTACCTATATGAGGAGACTCTATGTCGTTGAAAAACATAATTAATTTTCTTCTTACAAGCGTGTTTGCTTTTGTATTCTCGCTCAGCTTTGTAAGTGAAAAAGCGCAAGCTCAGTTTAATGCTTATGCGAATGCAGGCGTTAACGTTGGCGGTGGTGCAGGCTACTACGGCGGTGGCGGAGGCGGCGGTGGTCTTTGGGGATCAGGCTATTCTGGCGGACAACAAGGTTGTGGCTACCCATGGAAGCAAGGTTCTGGCGCGACAAGCATGTCTGATGAAGAAAAAGAAGAGCGTCGCAGAATCTCTGATTTACAAAAAGATTTGAAAGCTCGTCAACTAGAGAAAAAACGTGCTGAAACTGAAATGCAATTTGCAGCCCGTAAACTTGAAAGACAATTCGACGGCGAAATTTTAGATTTCTTATTAGAGACTCATATCGAAAAAGGTAATACTTGTAACGATTACGTAACGGCTCCAAATTTAAATTGTAATGCTCAAACAGGAGCAACTGCAGTAGCTACGGGTTCTGCTTCTGTAGATCCAGCCACCGGCCAACAAGTTGTAACAACAACTACACAAGTTGTGGCTTCTGCTGATTGCGCAAGTAAAGATGATGTTCCTGAAAAATTACGTGCTAACTGGAATAACAAATATTGTGCTGCCAAAAATAAATCTGATGGCGGCAAAGTGTACCCTGCGATCTGTGCTGATAAAACTTTAAAACCAGACGACAGAAAATCATCTTCGTACTCAACAACTGAGTGCGGAAGACAATTAGCTGATTATCGTAAATTTCGTATCAAACGTGACGAAGCGCAGGCAAAAATTGAACGTGCTGAAGACGAAATGCGTGACCGTGAATACGCTATCTCTGATGCCAGAGAGCGTGCAAAAATCGAACGCGAGTATCGCGCTAAAACTCAATTAGAAGGCGAATGTGAAGATTGCGGAAGCGGCGATCGTGATGGCGGCTATCAAAAACCAAAACGTGACTGGGTTTCTATCTTAGGAACAATCGGCGTTGGTCTTGGATTAGGTTACGTCGGTAAACAATATGATGAACGTAACGCAGAATACTCTGCACAATTAGGTTATCCTCCTGCACAAGGTTATCCAACTGCAGTGAGCATGGGTTTTCCATTTATCTTAGCTGGTGCTTACGGGGCTATTAATGGTGGATCTGGTCTTGGTGGATTCGGTTGTGCTGGTGGAATGAACGGTGGCGGTTTTCCTTACGGAGCCGGCGGTGGAATGGGTGGACCATTCGGCGGACCAATGGGTGCTTATGGTCCTTACGGTCCAGGTGGAGCGTTCGGTTATCCTCAAGGAATGTTCGGATCTCCATGGGGCGGCGGAATGTACCCTCCAGGTTATGGTCCAGGTGGAATGATGGCTGGTCCAAATGGCGGATGGCCATATGGATTCGGAAATGGAATGGCAGTTAATGGCGTAGTTAATGGTGGATTCGGAAACCAAGCTGGTGGATTCCAAATGCCGGGTGGTTTTCAGATGCCAGGCGGATTCCAAATGCCAGGTGGTTTTGTAAATGGTGGACTCGCAGTTAATGGTGGATTCCAAATGCCGGGTGGATTCCAAATGCCGGGTGGATTCCAAATGCCAGGTGGATTCCAAATGCCGGGTGGATTCCAAATGCCAGGTGGATTCGCTGTTAACGGCGGCTTTGCAGCCAACGGCGGAATTCCTATGAACGGAAGCCAAATGATGTGTATACAGTGGCCATGTCCTGGAATCGGTGTTGCGGCTAACGGAGGCTTTGCGGCCAACGGCGGGCTTGCGATGAACGGTGGAATGCCAGTGATGGGTATGCAACAAATGGGAATGCAAATGCAGAACCCACAAATGCAGTTACAAATGTTACAAATGCAACAGCAACAAGCTCAAATGCAGATGCAATATTACCAACAGCAAATTCAAGCTCAACAACAACAGTATCAACGTCAAATTCAGGTTCAAATGCAGGCGCAACAAGTTCAGCAAGAGATCCAGAATTTACAAATGCGCTTACAGATGCTTTACACTGGAGCATACTCTGGTGGCTCATCTGGTGGTGGATACTACGGCTCAGGTTCTTTAGGTGGATCAATTGGTATTGCAGCACCTTCAGTAGGTGGAGCAACTGGTGGAGTTCAATACGGTTCACCGACTTCAACACCGCCGAACTTTATCCCAGGTGGTGGCGCGGGATACCAACAAAGTTATCCGCAGCCAACATATCCAACTTACCCACCAACGGGTGGACAAGTAACTGTTCCTGCGCCATCAGGTGGCGGAAGATAGTTTTTAGTTAATCTAAAATGACAAAGGCTGAGCTTAAAAAACTCAGCCTTTTTTATTTGGTAAAATATGATAGAACCAATCTATGTCTGAAATGATCACCAATTGTTTTGATAGCCACACGCATTTTTTAGCCACGGGCCAAGTCGCGCTTGAATTATCATTACGTGATCTAAAATCAGCAGACGATGTGAAAAATCTTAAGATCGAAAAACATCATTACCGTGGTGATTGGTTAGTTGGTTTTGGTTGGAATCATAATAATTGGACGTCACAAGAATTGCCGACGAAGACGGTCTTGGATCAGCTATTTCCGGATACGCCAGTTTATTTTGCGCGAGTTGATGGCCACAGCGGTTGGATCAATTCAAAAGCGATTGCCCTATTAAATATTCAGGGTGATTGTTCAGGTATCTTGCTTGAACAAGATCATATTAATGCCTTATTCAAATTGCCAGAATACAGTGATCAGCAATTAACTCAGTTCTTGCTTAAAGCGGGTCAAATTTTTAATGCCGGTGGTTTTACCCATGTGCGCGATATGTCGATGAACTATCGCCAATGGCAATTGCAAAAAGCACTGTGCGAAGAAAACAAATTAAAAATATACTGCGAAGGTTTTGTTACCATTGAATCAACTTCAGATTTTGATCGCGGTTTTGCCGAATATCAAAAATGTATCGACGACCCGTGTGCGCAATTAAAAGTTAAAGGCTTAAAAATCTTTATCGATGGTTCGTTGGGTTCAAAAACAGCGTATCTATCAAAAAATTATGTCGGAGACACTCAGCGTGGATTATTGCTGTGGAAAGCGCCTGATATTAAATTAGCAATTGCTTACTGTTGGCGTAATAAAATGGAAATCGCCATTCACTGCATCGGCGATGAAGCCGCGCACACGGTGGCATTATGTGCGCGTGAAGTCTCTGCTGCGGGTTTACTGGGTAAAATTCATCTAGAGCATGCACAGTTGCTTCGACCTGAAACCATTCCCTTGTTGAAGCCGTTACACGTGTATGTGCATATGCAACCTTGCCACTGGTTATCAGATCACGCATGGTTACCAGCAACAATTGGTGATCTGACAAAATATTTATTTCAATGGGAAGCTTTAAGAAAAAATCGCATTCATGTCGATTTCGGTTCAGATTCGCCGATTGAGCCCACAAATTTATTGTTAACTCGAAAAGCCTTAAATGAGAGCGCGAAGCAGATTCCAGCACCGTCTGAAGATTGGAAACGTTTTCACACGTATCCAACTTCCACGTGGGGACAATGCCAGACAGATTTTGATGATCAAGGCATTATCAGTATCCAGTTTAACGGCGAAACTATTCAGATCCGATAGAAACTTCGTACGATTTTAAAAAGAATGCTGTGGCAATGGCTGCAAGGCCTGCCAGATATTTATTTTTATTCTCTTTAAAGTGATCGGCTATCAAGACTGAACCCCAATTGTATTTTTGCGTCATGCTACAGCCTTCTGAAAAATGCGGAATCACCTGTAAATCAAGCTGGCTCACAAATTCTGTGTAGCGGGGGTGATCGCAATCACCGTTTAAGAAATATTTCTTCTCATTGTTTTCAGTGTAAGAAATGTAATCCAATTCAATATGTTTTATCTCGTTTAAATAAGAATCAAGGCGTAGACGATTCTGTAAACTGTTGGCCAAAGTTTTGCCCGCGATATAGAGCATTTTATCTGAAGGTTCTTCTTTAGTGCTTTCCAGAATGGCGTGCAATTTTTTAAGCTTACTTACTTGGCTATTATTATGCGCAATTTTTTCACTCGCTAAAATTAAGTTTTTAATTTGATCCAAGGTAAGATCATCTTCTTTTAAACTTAAACTTAAATTTTTACTAAACTCTGCAACATAATTCTTGTTGTCTAAATCAAAGGTTTCGATCAAACGATCGAAATGCGGCGTCTGTCTTTGTTTTAAATTAGTAAAACCTTGCGGTAAGCAAAGATAACCGTTTTTTTCACAGATTTTTTTATAATCTGACAGGGGCGTATTTTTATTAGCCACTAATAAAATTTCGGCTTGCGAAAAACTTGTGATCGTTAACAGTAATAAAAATAAATATTTCATAAATTACCCACCGTTATATTCAATTTTTACAGTTTTTTTAGTATGTACTTGTTCGCCGACTGCAGGGTTAGCGCTAGTTTCAGCCTTATTCTGAATAACGGCAAAAAATGGCCCATCATACTGCATCAGCACACTTGATAAATGATCGGGCAGCAGTAACGAATAAGCATGTGGGTTATTTGGCGCGCGTAAAATTTTAACTTTTTGAAAGATCTTTTTAGAATTACGAGAATTGCTTTTACCTAAGTAAATATCTACGACGCCGTAACTTTCAATTAAACTTGCGATGGCAGCGATATTTTCTAATTCGATCGGCACTAAGGCATAACCATTAGGAATCAGCGTATCTACGGTTAATAGCTTTTCTTGTGCAGGTTTGGCGTCAGAACCAGCAGTTGTGTAAACATAGACAAACACAAAAAAGAAAAACATAAACACAAAATATTTGTGTTGCTGTAAAGATTGTTTAAGGCGAGTTTTGATATCCATTAGTGACTTCCTTTAACAGATTTAGAAATTTTGTACTGATCAGACATCGCGCGCTGATTTTTAGAAAGTGTCATGATTGCGGTTGCCAGTGCTGTAAAAAGCACAATTGTTAAAACAAATTCGGCGATCACTTGTCCGCGTTGATTTTTAAGCCCCATTTTTTACCCCTTAAATCTGGAGCGACAGAACATTGCAGATTTAAAACATTCATCCATGTAAAAAATCTTTGATACTGTTCGCTCGTTTTAAAGTATATATTCCAAGAATAGGCCAAGCTCTGTTTTGTTTCAGCATTTTCTAGCCATTCGTAGTTCGGGCCTACGCCGCCTTCCGAATCCGGACGGATCGCCAGAGTGGGCGCAGAACGGGGAGCAAAAGTTAACCACATCGAAATCATGTATCGCCACGGATGAGCTGTTTCTCTTTGCCCAGAGTTAATTTTTGCAATTAAAGCATAGTGTTTCGCTTGTAATTCTATGCGCGCTTTATTAAGTATCACTTTTTGAACACCATCCAATATATTTTGCGCCTGATAATGGCCGTCTAATATTTTTTGCAAGGCGGGAACAGCTGGCGGTTCAAGTACTAGGGCAAGAGCAATCGCTGCCTTTGTAGTTTTGATTCCTAGGCGAATCATAGTTGATTCAGGATTAACAGCAAACAGTGCACGAACATTTTCCAAGGTCGAGATTTGGATCTCAGTGGCCTCTAGAACGCAGGTGCTGCGCACATAATCGCGCTGCTGTGATAGTGCAATCGCGAAAGTACCGGTTAGATAAAGACTAACAAATGACATCAGTACAAATACAAACGTCAGATTAGCAAAACCTTTAGAGCTGTGGGCGAAAATTTTCATAATCAAACTCGCGGGTAATTGTCATTGATGCCAAATGAGTGGCTGAAATCGTTAAAATAATTTTTTGTCCGGGCTTTTGGATTTTGACTGAAACATTCTTCATTTGATTTTGGCGCAAACGAGTTTTTAAGCGCTCTTCGCAACTGGGTTTACGGGCCAACTCGCAGAAAAAATAATCTTCAGCTATTGCATCCAAAGCCACCGAAAAAATCACTTTGATAAGGCAATACAGTAATAAATAAAGAAAAAGCCCTGTGATGCTCATCATACCCAGAGCTTCAATTAGGGCTTGGCCTTTATTATTACTTACCGTTATTTGTTTTTGCGCCATCTAAAAAATTCGACAAATCTTTTTGCGCCATAGCACCTTCGCTGGCATTTTCTGCTTGTAATTGTTCGCCTTTAGCACCCAATGCACGATTTACATTTTGGTATTGCTTAGTTAAGTTATTACCCACAACTTTAACCACACCGATTGTTGCTACCGCGATCAGAGCAACGAGCATTAAATATTCGATTAGGCCTTGGCCCTTTTTATTTTTTAGAATTTTAGACATAAAAAAACCTCCATGAAGGAGGCTTTCTGCAAAGGCCCTGAACAAGTCGAAGGCCTTTTTATAATTTATCGAATCCGTTATTCGAGAATAACCGGATTGGCGGATTACTTTTTAGCTTTTTTCTTTGCCACCGGAACAGCTTTAGCAGCTACTTTAGCTTTTACTACAGGTTTAGCTGCTGGTTTTGCCGCGGCTTTAACTGGAGCAGCTTTTACTGCCGGCTTAGCAACAGCTTTAACTGGAGCAGCCGGAGCAGGTTTAGCTTTAGCAGCTAATTTTTCTTGAGCCGCAACTTTGGCCTGTTTTTCTTGGGCAGCAACAGCTTGAGCTTCAAGTTTTGCAGCGGCTTTGCTTTCAGTTTTTTGCGCTTTTTTAGCCGCTTTACGACCAGTAACGATACGGTCTAAAATTTCATAAGCTTCTTTTTGTAAATCGTTTTCAAAAATGAAACGGTAAAAACCTTCGATTTCAGGAGATTGGCGGAATTTTTTTAATGATGTCGGTAAGCTTTCAGATTGAACGAAATCAATTGAGCTACCATCTTTAGAAAGTTTAACTTTTTCAGCCATTTGCACACCTCTTTTGTCTAACTTCGCAATCTAGTAGAAAACTTGGTTCTGGTCAAGAAACCATTATTCGTGTTGCCGTTTGTAACCCCTTGAAATCTCTCATATATTTGCTACTTTTAAGTCTCACGATAGAAATGAGGCTACATGATGAAGCTCCTTAAGGGTCAACCGGTCAGTGAAAAAATCCAAGCGGATATCAAATCCGAGATCGCATCATGGCCAACCAAAGGACTTACTCTTCCCCATTTAAGTGTGATTCTTGTCGGAAACGATCCCGCTAGCCAAGTCTATGTCGGGCATAAAGCCAGAATGTGTGAAGCCCTAGGCTTTTCATCAGAAGTCATCAGACTTGATGAAAAAATCTCAGAAGCTGAATTACTTAAAAAAATTGATGAACTTAATAAAAATTCAAAAGTGGATGGCATCTTGGTGCAACTACCTCTGCCAAAACATATTCACGAACGTACTGCTTTAGAAAAAATCTCACCACTTAAAGATGTCGATTGTTTAACAAAAACAAACATAGGTTCAATGGTCGTGGGCGATGCGATTGTCAAACCTTGCACACCAGCAGGCATCATCGAAATTTTAAAATTTTACGATATTAAAATTGCCGGTCAAAAAATTGCCGTCATTGGTCGCAGTCAAATCGTGGGAACTCCGCTTGTACATTTGTTAACACAAGAAAATGCGACAGTGACTTTGTTTCATTCTAAATCTGAAAACCTTATGCAAGAGATTAAAACTTTCGACATCGTTTGTGTGGCGATCGGTAAATCTGAATACTTCAAAGCGACAGATTTTAAACAAGGCGCGATTGTAATAGATGTGGGAATTCACAGAAGTGCAGACCATAAACTAACGGGTGATGTGGTGAAAGCTATAGAAAACGATTCGTGGTTATCTGCGCAATCCCCAGTTCCTGGTGGCGTCGGTGTAACAACGATCGCTATGCTTATGCAAAATACTTTACAGGCCTGCAAAGCCCGCAGACAATAAAAGTTATGAAAATTTCTTTAGTCTTAATTTCGTTTTTGTTTTCATTTCCCGTATTGGCTGCGCCCAAATTTACCCTTAAAAAAGTTTGGCAAATTCCGGCGCAAACTAAATTAGAAAATTTCACCGTGGGTGGTCTTTCAGGTTGCAGTAAACTGGGTGAAGAAATTTATTTTGTATCTGACGATCGTGGCAATCAAGGCCATCCAAGAATTTTAGTTCTAAACTATGATAGTCAAAAAGCCGAACTAAACATAAAAGACCAGAAATGGTTACGTGTGGCCAAGCCCGTAGATAATAAAACTTTCTTGGATATGGAAGGCATCGCGCGTATCTCTGCTGATCGCACTTTAATTTCTAGTGAAGGTGATCTTAGCCAAAAACCACGTCAGCCGGTTTCTCTTTTTTGGATTAATTCGACCGGTCAGCGTATAAGTGATGTGACTTTGCCGACAAAATTTATTGCTAACCCTTCAGGGTTACAAACGCGCGGCACGCAAAACAATATGGGCTTTGAAGGTTTAAGTATAGATGCTGATCTTGGTGTATGGGGCGCGATTTTAGAAGGCCCGCTGGTGCAAGATCCAACTAAGTTAATTATGCTTGAAGGGTCTGCTTCGGGCACTTCGGTGCAAAACGAATGGTCTTACCCCATCCCCCAATATATCGGCGATGGGTTAGGCGCTGCGATGGGTGTTACAGATTTTGTTTATGATAAAAATCAAAGTCTGATTGTGATCGAACGTGGGGTAAGTCTAAGTCTAAATGGTGTTAACTACGATGCCCAGATGTGTACCGCTGAAAAGAATCCAGCAACTCAAGCGATTAAAAAGAACTGCTTTTACGACTTCGCTCAGGATAAAGCCCTTAAAGCCCATGTGAAAGAAGTGCTAAATTACGAGGGTATTTGCTGGCTCAATGATCAAAAGACTCAGTTTATGGTCATTAATGATAATAATTTTTCAAAGACCGAGAATAACCTTTTTCTTTTATACCAAATCGACTAAATAAAGCCTCTGTCATAAGAGGAATCGTGCCGAAGGCACGTAAAGGTATACCCGCATGAGAATTTGGAAGCTAAAAAAAGGCTCTGATCAACGTTTACGTTCGCGCCACCCGTGGGTGTTTTCTAATGAATTGATGGATAGTCCGCGCGGCCTAACGCCTGGCGAATTAGTTGAAGTTCATGATTATCAAGGTCACTTTATTGCCCGTGGTTATGGTAACCCTAGTTCTTTAATCGCCTTTCGTGCGATGACTTACGAATTAAAAGATTTTGAAATCGGTGAAGTTCCTTTTATTAGTTCCAAACTTTATACAGCTTGGGAAAAGCGTATTCATTTAGGTTTTTCAGATTCATTTCGTGTTTGTTATTCAGAAGCCGATTCTTTACCAGGCTTAATTATGGATCGTTACGTATTTGAAAAAGACGGTGAACGTTATCAAGTGTTATCGTATCAGTTGTTAACTTACGGCATGAATCGCATTTTTGAAAAAGCTGAAGCGATTTATAAACAGCTTGTTGAGGCTCTATTTTCGCAAAAACTTTCTGATATCGACTGGGCGCACACGATTTTATTACAACGTAATGATGTGAATATTCGCAAACTTGAAGGCCTTGAGGTTGAAGAGCCTAAAATTATTTATAATCCTAAAGATATTTCTTTAACTGATTTACAGATTATTATCCCTTCAGTGATGGCTTCGGCTTTAAATACGACCGAGACTTTGAAGTTCTCAGTTAATTTGATTGAAGGTCAAAAAACTGGTTTTTTCTTAGATCAAACGCATAACATTCGTTTGTTGATTCAAAGTTTAGAAGGTCTTATTCGCGTGAAAGAATTTACTGACGAGAAGCCTCTGAAAATTTTAGATCTGTGTTGTTACATGGGCCAATGGTCAGCGCAGATAGCATTTTATTTAAAACAAAAAAATATTCCTTTCCAGGTGTTGTTAGTCGATGTTTCTGAACTTGCGCTTGAAAAAGCTAAAGAGAATTTGAAACGCTATACTAGTAAAGTTTCTGTATTGAAGGCTGATGTTCTTAAAGATCTTGGAACTATTACTGACAATAGTTTTCACGTTGTTATTTCTGATCCGCCGGCCTTTGTTAAAAATAAAAAAGATATGGAATCGGGCCTTCATGGCTATATGAAATTGAATGAACAGGCGTTTCGTATTGTGATGAGCAAAGGTGTTGTGGCCTCGTGCTCTTGTTCGGGCTCTGTGCAAATGACGGATTTTAAAAGTTCATTGCGCAAATCGATTATTCGCACTGGTAAAAAAGCCCAGCTGATCTGCGAAGGTGGCTTAGGATGGGACCATCCTGGTTTGATTCAGTTTCCTGAAGGTCAGTATTTGAAGATGTTGCTTCATAAAGTTGAATAGCGATCGGGGCTCTGTCCTGTCTGTTGCTGACGAAAGCCCCGATCTTATAATTGAACTTAATTTTTTTTAAAACTATCTTTGCGCTTGTTGTACTTGTTGAACTTGGCCTTGGATTGTTTGTTGTTGGCCTTGGGCTGCGAAGATCTGTTGTTGGAACGCTGTCATTTTGTTGATGTAATCTTTAAGAGCTGTGTTTTCTTTTCTTAAGATTTCTGTTTGTGTTCTTGATTGTTCAAACTGACCACGTACGTTATCTAGTTCTGATTGGATTCTGTCGCCTTCTAGTTTTAGTTCGACGATTTTGTTTTCAGCCACTGTCATTAAATGTTTAATCGTTTCAGCTTGTTCTTGCGATGTGCCTTCGATTTGTGTCATGCCAGTTTCAAGTTCATTGATTCTGCCGCTTAACATTTCGATTTGTTCTTCTTTTTGTTTTGATTCAGCAGCTAGGCCTTGATTCATGTCTAAAAGACGGCCTTTTTCTTTTTGAAAATCAAATTGAATGTTTTCGTAATTTTCTAAGTACTGTTTACGATCATCCATTTGTGCTTGGATTGCTTTAGTTTTGATTTCTTGGATCTCTAATTGAAGTTTTAAAGATAAATCCAGCGATCTTGCTAAGTCTGTCGATAGTTTTGAATTATGAGATCTTTCTTGGTTCAAAAGATCTGTTAATTCTTTAACTTTAACAGTTAGATCAGAGTTTGATGTTGTCATCTTCTCTAATGAATCGATTTTTAGCTTCATGTCTTCGTGATTCGATACTAGCTCGATTTGGAAGTTTTTCAGCTGGTTCTGCATTTTGTCCAATTGGACAACGCGGTCTTTTGAGCTCTTCTGGTCTTCGTCTTGCGACAATTCGTTCAGCTTGTGACAAATTTCGTTAAAAATCTTCTCGTGTTCTGGGATATTCAAAGTTTCGATCATGTAAAGTGTTCCTCGCTTGCAGTACTAATAGCTTATGCAACGACCAAGTTGTTGACCATAAGTCCTGTTTTGGTTTTAAATAATCCAGTATAAAGTCCAGAGAATAGACGAAGGTTGGTGAATCTTATGTTAAGAAGTCGTGTTTTTACTGTTGTTATCGCAGCTATATTTTTTCAAACCCAAACTGCTTTGGCTCAGAATTCGTTTTTTGAAATAAAAGAACCACCCCGCGCGGCTGAATATATTTACCGTTCTTCGCAAAAAGAAACGTTAATTAGCGTTCAACTCTTAGGCGCTGTCGAAAACCCAGGTATCTACTACATTCCGGCACAAACTGATTTATTAAAATTAGTATCTTTGGCTGGCGGAACACGAGATGCAGATTTAACTGAAGTTTTAGTTCGTAAAACTGATCCATCGCAAAAAGGCGTGTACGAACTTGATTTAAATAAATTGATGAAATCAACTTCTGAAGTTAAGCCTTTCAAGTTGGCGCAAGATGATTTCGTGTACATTCCTAAGAAACAACCTTGGATTTCTAGTGATATTGCGCAATCTGTAACAATTATTTCTTTAATCACAAGCATCATCCTAACAAGCGTATTGATCGAAAAGAACTCTGACTAAGAATTCATGCTATTTTTAATCGCGCTGATTTTTTTATCTAAAGTTTCATTTGGATTTATTCCGGGATTCCCTTATCAGGAATCCTTTTTTATTTTTCAAAAGGGTTTACATCCTTTCGTAAATATTTTCTTTAACATAATAATTGGTTCGGTGTTGGTGATTAAGTTTTTCTGGAAGAGCAATCACCACTATTTGCAAAATCGTTTTTTTAAATTCTACTTATTTGTCTTTTGTTTGTTCTTATTGGCGATCACAGCCGTGCAAGTCGTCTTAGGTGAAAGTATCAGCCCTTGGTGGTTGCAAATCAGCGCAGCGCTTTCTGCGTGTTTTACCGTGGTGTTATTTGCGCGTGTGATACCCAGCGAATTATCGATTATTAAATTTATCACCCTGACACAAAAAATCAGCATCGTTCTTTGTTATTTAAGTTTGCTTCTGTTGATCGCGATGCCAGCTTTAAGTTTTAAAGGCGGGCGCTTTATTGGGGTGTTTAAGCACATCCCGTATATGGTAACGACGGCCACCTTAGCTTCGATATTTTTAATCTATGAGCTTTTTGCTAAATCAAATTCGCGCCCACGCTTAATTTATTT
The DNA here is from genome assembly GCA_036676395.1 of Bdellovibrio sp. Classification (GTDB taxonomy): domain Bacteria; phylum Bdellovibrionota; class Bdellovibrionia; order Bdellovibrionales; family Bdellovibrionaceae; genus Pseudobdellovibrio. The sequence continues at coordinate 2,536,421 of JAKFCY010000002.1, read as the reverse complement.
ATTACTTAGTTTAGCTGTGGCTATGACAGCTTTAATTCTTACAGGAACACGTTCTGCATTATTTGCGGTGATCTTAAGTTATTTTTTGGCGTTCTTGTTTTTTCCAGCAAAAAAAGCGGCCAATCAATTTATTAAAGTGTCGGTGGCATTTGCATTAGTGATTGCGACTGTACTTTTTGGTCAAAATATCAGTAACTACGCGCTTGAGTTAGTGCGGGGTGAAAGTGCTGTGGGTCTGCGTGCGGCTCAAGATGGTGTGGCTTCGCGCTTTGATGAGTTTGATCGGGGTTATGAAATCTTTGCTAAAAGTCCGATTATTGGCCAAGGGCTATTATCTAAGTTTGGTGAAATTAATGAAACTGATGTCGGGCAGTATAATGCCAACAAAGATCCGCATAATATTTTAGTTTCAGCCGGAGTCATTGGCGGCTTTGGTTTTATTGTTCTGGTATTTATAGGTTTTATTGGGCTGATTGCTGTTAGCTTTAAAAAGCTTCGCTCGGCACCACCAGAGTTTAAAATTTTGGCTATTTATGTGCTGACGCATATTCCGATTTTGTTTATTTATCATGTGCACTTATCATTAGGTGGCATGGCTGATCGCTTCTATTGGATTGTCATTGGCTATATGATGATTAATATGAGAAAACAGAACACATGAATCCGTTGAATTTATTTTTAGCGCTTGTTTTCGGTGTTGCTGCAGCAGCTATTAGTTATGGCTTTCAGGCAGTGATCGATTTTTCTGAAGAATTACGTCATGAGTACCCACAAATTGTTCTGGGCCTCCCAATTTTATTTATTTTAACTGTTCTGTTAAAAAAGAAGACTTTGTATTTTCCGTACAAAGTTAAAGACATGAATGAAATGACAGAGCCGAAAAATTTTTTTTGGAATCGCTGGAAAGCATTTTATCATTTTCTGGGAGCAAGTTTAAGTCACCTGTTCGGAGCTTCTGTAGGCCGTGAAGGTGTCGTGGTGTTAGCGACGACAGGTGTTGCAAGATTATTTAATTTAAGTCTTCCTTACTGGGGGCCAGTGGCAGCAAGTATTGGCTTTGCTGCGATTACCGGTAATAAATGGGTGGGGCTTATTTTTCTTGTCGAAATGTACACGACGCAGTTTTCGCAAAAAGTGTGGACATTTTTTGGGGCATGGATTTCGATTTTGATATTACAGTCTGTTAAATTTCCACATTTGCTATCAGCGGTGGTGATTCCTGACGCTGATTCTTGGCTTAAACGTTTTGTGTTTATTTTTCTATTGGGTTTAGTGATCGGGTATCTTTCTCGCGCTTATAAAAGAAGTTACTTTTTTCTTTCAGACTTTTTCGCTAAGAGAAATATTGTTTGGGCCTTAGTGTTTTCTTTAGCTATAGGTTATGCACTTTATAATCCTGTATTACGGCCGTTGCAGAGTCTAAGTTTGGATTTAGTGCAGAAGTTCAGTTCTGGTGCGATGATGACAGAAATAGATATGCAGATGATACTGCTAAAATTAGTTTTTACTTTGTTCTGCGTATCACTTGGTTTTTTTGGTGGCGAGTTTGTGCCGTTAGTTTTAGTAGGTTGTGGAATCGGCGCCGTAACGGCCCAGTTTTTTGGTGAGAGCTTTCTGCTTGGTTCAGCCTTGGGGGCTTTTGCTGTATTTGCCGGAGTCACTCGGCTGAAATGGACCAGCGTGGTCTTATGTGCGACTCTGATGGATATCTCGATGTTATTTTGGGTTTATATTTTCTTTTCAGTGGTGCATAGCTTTTCTGGAGAGAAAAGTATTTATCTTGAGCCGCGTTTGGGTCCCAAAATTAATTTTATGAATTTTAAGTTTGGCGCGTTTCCTGGCGGGCCAATGGGGCCGGGTGGCCCTACGTAGGCTGTTGGTTTCGCATAAAGTCTGCAATATGGGCGAAACTTTTCTTTAGTTCAGATTTTGTCGGGTCTGGAATTTGGCAATCATCTAAAGCTTTGAACATACAATGAAGCCATTGATCACGTTCTTTTTCGCCAATTTTAAAAGGCATGTGGCGCATGCGTAATCTGGGGTGACCGTGCTTTTCGATATATAGCTGCGGTCCACCTGACCAACCTGTTAAAAACATCACTAATTTTTCTTTAGCCTCTGTTAAATCTTTCGCATGTTGATCGCGAATGTCTTTGGCTTCTGGCAACGTGTCCATGAAATAGTAAAAACGATCTACAATTTTTTCGATCGTTTTTTTGCCGCCTAAAACTTCAAAAAGGGTGTTTTCATCATTTGTCATTGGTTCTAAAATTCTGATTTCTGATCTTTGAAGTGCTTGATAATAAAGTTTGGGTTTCATCAGATTCGTCGTAAATATCGCCGATGAATTCTTCGAAAATATCTTCAAGTGTAATAATGCCTAAAACTTTTTCACCAGAACGGCAAATTCCCATATGACTTTTTCGCTGCTGCAGTTTCTTTAAAGCATTAACGATGGGCTCATTCGGGGATAAATATTCAACTTTGCGGATAAGTTTTGTCCAATCAAGCAGCGTCATTTCAGGTTCGGCAATAAAATCTTTAATATATAAAATACCTTCGATTTTACCATCATTAAGGACCGGAAAGCGGGTGAACATTTGGGTTCTGATTTTTGTTAAAACATCATGCGCATGTTCGTTAATCTGTAGTGTAGTGACTTGATCCCAAGGCACCATAACATCTTTCACCCGGCGCTTGTCGATGCCAATCAGGTTAAAAACGTACTGCTTATGAGTTTCATTTAAATTATCCAGATCAACTTCTTGAGTCGTATCGACATTTTCTTTCGTTGAGATTTTGGCGAATAAAATCCGCGTGATAAATTTTGTTGAGTATTCAAAGATCGCAACAAATGGTGCAAAGAAACGATCCATGACCATAAGTAATAAGCCGCCCGCTAAGGCTAACTTGACCGGAAATCTTAAGGCGATTGATTTAGGAACTAATTCACCGATCACAACACTCACATAAGTTAATGGAAGCACAACGGCTACGATACTGATTGATTCAGCGACTTCTTCACTTAAAGCAAAACGTAACATGATCCATGGGCTTAAATGCTCTTCGGCACTGGCTCCCGTAACGGCTGCTGAAATGGCTCCCACTAAAGTGATGCCGACTTGTAAAACTGAAAGGGTGCGTTCAGGATTTGATTTTAATTTTAAAACACGGGCGGCAGAAGTAGATCCTTCAACAGCTAATTTTTTTAAATGTGCTTTTGAAACAGTAACAAACGCCATCTCAAGACCAGATAAAACGGCGTTAGCAAAAATACTAAATGCGACAACGATGATTTCTAACATTATCGGCAGACAACAGTGTTAAAAACTTTTGAATTCGTTTTTGCAGCTTGTGTTGTGCAAGATTGTGGAACTTTTGCAAAACGTTTAACGAAGATTTGTTTGCTGTTTTTGCCGTAATAACAAACTAACCATGGAATAATTGCTTTTGGCTTTTCGCTGGTCGTGTTTTGCCAAGCGGGTGTGCCATCGTCTTTTTTTTCTTCTGCGGGTTTAATCGTCCAGGTGTGTGGTTGTGGGCCATCGCCGTTATCAGGCTTTAACTGCATCTTTTTTTTCGGATCTTGATCAAACATCGCTAAAGACACGAACTCAATAGTGTCTGTTTCGAAATCACGAAATTGAAATGTTGGGATATTTTTTTCAGGTTTAAAGCTAACAGTCATTTTCAATGGGCATTCAATTGTTTGAGGTTTATCTAGGGCATGTGCTAAAGGTGCAACTGCTGGTAAAGCAAACAATAGGGCAATCAATGTAATACGCATGGGGTTCCTCTCGTACAGATAACCATTTCAACGGGGATAAAAATTCTTGTCAAGGCAAGCAGTGGTGTGGTTAATTACGCCCATGAATTTAGCCCCAATTTCAGTCACAAAAACGACGCAACCTCTTGCGAAACCCGACGTTAATAATTTAGGTTTTGGCCAATATTTTACAGATCATATGTTTGTGGCGAAATATAGCGATGATAAGGGCTGGTACGAATCCAAAATTACTCCTTATGGGCCATTGCCATTGGATCCCGCAGCAAGTGTGCTGCATTACGGGCAAGCTCTTTTTGAAGGCATGAAGGCATTTCGCCAGCAAAATGGCGACGTAGCGTTATTTCGCATGGAATATAACTGGAATCGCATGTGCCAAGGCGCTGAACGTCTGTGCATGGTGGCTCCGCCGAAAGAATTATTCTTACAAGGTATTCGTGAATTAGTTAAAATCGATCAATCGTGGATTCCTGAAAACAAAGGTTCTGCGCTTTATATTCGTCCAACCTTAATCGGTAGCGAAGGCTTCTTGGGTGTTCGCCCATCGCGCGAATATATTTACTTCGTCATTTTATCTCCGGTGGGTGCATACTATAAATCTGGTTTATCTCCGGTATCGATCTGGGTTGAAGAAGATTACTCACGCGCATGCCCGGGTGGCTTGGGTAATACCAAAGCTGCTGCGAACTACGCATCAAGCTTAAAAGCGGCGTACGAAGCAAAGAAAAAAGATTATTCACAAGTTCTATGGTTAGACACGACTCGCACTTATGTTGAAGAAGTGGGAACCATGAATGTATTTTTCGTTTTCAAAAACGAAATCGTCACACCTTCATTAGATGGAACGATCTTAGCTGGTGGCATGCGTGATTCAGTGATCCAAGTATTAAAACAGTGGAATCTTCCGATTGTTGAACGCAAAATTAAAATCCAGGAAATTCGCGACGGCGCCAACAACGGATCATTAGTTGAAGCTTTCGGTACAGGAACTGCTGCCGTAATTTCTCCGGTGGGTGAACTTGCTGCAAAAAACTGGCAAGTGAAAATCAACAACGGTCAAATGGGCGATGTAACTACAAAACTTTATCAAGAGCTAACGGATATCCAGTACGGTTATAAAGCCGATTCCTTAAACTGGATCGAGAAATTAAAATAGTTCGTTAAGAAATATTCAGCAAATTGTCAGCGTTTAAACAAGATCAGGCTGGGGCTAGACCTTTGCATTGCTTTTCTTTGTTAAATCGAAATTAGCGTTAGTTAATAGTCTTACATCTAGACCATGGAAGGGTTGTAAGAATGAGATTAGCTGCATTTATTTTCTCGTATTTCGTGACCATTAATCTTTATGCCTCTGCGCCGCTGCAGTTCTCGATCATAGGAGACGCAGGCCGCTGGAATAACAATACACAAATGCTGTTAAATTCCATGAATAAGCTCGGTGTTAAAAAGATAATAATGCCCGGTGATAACCTTTACGAGGGCACTTACGAGCAACAATGGGGCGCTTGGAAAAAAGCCGGATTTACCTTTGATGTGATCGCGATAGGTAACCATAACGAAAGTTATCAGGCCGAAATTAAATTTTTTCAAATGCCTGGCGAATATTTCGCTAAAGATTATGCCGGTGGCGATGTTTTGTATTTAGTTTTAAATTCTGATAACACTCGTAATGTCGATGCGCAAATGAGTTGGCTAAAATCGCATTTGCAAAACTCACAAGCGCAACAAATTTTTTTAGTTTATCATCATCCAACGTTTACAGTGGCTTCACATAAATGGACCGAGAAAAAAGATTTTCAAGTAAAGATTCGTCCGATTTTAAAAGAATACCGCAGTAAAATTACCGCTCTAATTTTGGGGCACGATCATATCACCAGCCTGATGCATTTTGATTCTTTGCCAGTGATTATTTCTGGTTGCACGCAGTCACCTCGTAATGAAACGCCGGTGAATAATGTACAACAAGGTGTAGCCGTGAAAACGGCTGTGCATCTAGATGGCCAGCCTTATTGGGTTATGCAGGATGCAACAAGTAAAGTATTTGCAGCAGATACCTCTGAGTTTTTATTTATCCGCGGTAAAGACAGTAAAGCTGTATGCCGCGCAGTGATTAAGACAGGTCACCCTGCAACCCATAGCTGTGATTAATTTTTACGTTTAGTCAGTGATAATAAAAAAGCGTTCTCGTCTTTTTTGCTGGGTTTTGATTTTTTTGTTTTTCTTCGTGGTGCTGGCTTCGGTGCTTTTTTCACAGAAGCCTTCGGAGCATCGGTATTAAATAAACTTGGTTTGCGTGGATCAGAAATTTCATCAGAGTTTTCGCGCGCCCGCTTTTCTGCGGCAGTTTCTTTAACTGGAATTCCAAATAGTGGATTCTTTTTTAAAACTTCGCGAAGCACAAGTTTAGCTTCGTCTTCAAAGTTTTCATTTTCGGCCGGTAAATAAAGCCATTCTTTTTTTACGGGATGATTTTCTAGAAACGAAAATTTGGCGATCACCGCGTTGTGCTTTAATTTTACGATCGGAAAGAATATGCCGTAAAAAAGCTGAAACGGGTAGGTGATGCCTTTATGTAGAGTGGTTTTGCTGTCTTCGCTTAAGAAAAGAATGAACTTATCTTCTAAGTAATAACCGACTCCGCTAGGCATTTTTTTTGAAATGACTTCATTCGGGAGTAGTTCTTCGATCCAGTATAATGTGTTCATTGATTTAAAGAAGAAAAGAAAGAAAATGGTGCCCAGTGAGGGAGTCGAACCCCCATGCCTCGCGGCGCTAGGTTCTAAGCCTAGTGTGTCTGCCAATTCCACCAACTGGGCACAGACGTAAACAGACGGTCAAATTAACCGTCCTTATTTAAAAAAACAATAATTATTTATCGCTGATTAACTTTTTGTAATCAGGGGCGCGCATTAAAGCCGCTAATTCTTTTTCAGAGTCCATTTCGATGCGTACTAACCAACCTAAGTTGTTTGGGTCGTCGTTTAAAGAAGCAGGATCGTCTAATAAAGCCGAGTTGACTTCGATAACTGTGCCCGAAACTGGGGCAAATAAGTCAGAAACAGCTTTAACTGATTCTACAACACCGAAAGCTTGGTTTTGCGTTACTTTTTGTCCTTCTTCTGGAAGATCAACGTAAACGATTTCGCCTAATTGGTCTTGGGCGAATTCAGTAACACCTACAGTTACGATATTTTCGTCAACCTGAGCCCACTCGTGGTCTTTTGTGTAATAAAAATCTTCAGGAATATGAAATGTAGCCATGATAGCTCCTATTTATCCGTCTTTGACGGTTACTTTTGAACGAAAGGTGTTTTAACAACGACAGATTTAACAAGCTTTCCACGAATGTCTACGAAAATCTCAGAGCCTTCTGCCGAATGCGCAGTTGCAACGTAGGCAATGCCGATCGGTTCATCAAGAGTCGGTGAATGGGTGCCGCTGGTAGTGATTCCGATGACTTCACCTGCTGCATTTTTAATCTCATAACCTTGACGAGGAATTCCGCGCTCTAAAGTCTTATAGCCGATCAATTTACGTTTAAGGCCTTGTTCTTTAGCCGCAACGATTTGCGCCTTGTTCATAAAGTCTTTAGCTTGCGGCTTAATCACCCAACCTAAAAGTGCTTCGTAAGGGTTTGTCGTGTCATCGATCTCGTGACCGTAAAGAGAGTATTTCATTTCAGTGCGCAAAGAATCACGCGCGCCCAAACCGACTGGAACTGGTTTTAGCGGATGCTCCATCAATGCATTCCATAAGGCAGAAGTTCCTGCAGCTTCAACGAAAACTTCACAACCGGCTTCGCCCGTGTAACCCGTTGTTGCGATCATCACGTTGAAGTTTTGAAATTTGGATTTTTTAATTTCGTTACGAGCCCAAGTGCTTGGTTTCATCTCTGGAAAAATTGCATCACATAATTCTAAAGCTTTTGGTCCTTGAATGGCGATTTGTCCCCATTGCGAAGATTCATTCGTGATATCAGCGCCAGCTTTATTATTTTTAGTCATCCACGCGAAATCTTTTTCGATGTTTGAAGCATTTACGCAAACTAAGTAGTCAGCGTTTTTTTCTAAACAATAAACAAAGATGTCATCTACAAGGCCGCCCTGATCATTGGGTAATAAGCTGTAGTGCGCTTGTCCTGGCTCTAGTTTCGTTACATCGTTCGTCGTTAACCATTGAAGAGATTCAACAGCCTTGGGGCCTTTGAAGCGAATCTCACCCATGTGTGAAACATCAAACAAACCGATGTGTGTGCGGCAAGCTGTGTGCTCTTCTTTAAGACTAGTGTACTGAACGGGCATTTCCCAGCCAGCAAAGTCGACAATACGAGCGTTTAATTTTACATGATCTGCATAAAGTGGAGTTTTTTGTGACATGGGTCAGAACGTACAATGTTAGGCCTCGTCGAATCAAGTTTTTTCACTTATGATGCGGGTATGGACGACGGTCATTTTCTGTCATTTGCGACAATCTCTTTAGGTATCGTTTTATTTTTTGTCTTAGCCTTAGGCGGCGTCTTTATTTATCTGTTTTTACGCGGGCCACAAGCTGAACCAGCGGAGCAAAAAATTAAAACTCACAAAGACTAATTCGTCTCTCGAATTTTTAAACCTATATATTCGTTCTTATCATGATTAGCGCTTTGCAAGGGCCTTCGTATGGGAAAAATCAGTCGTAAAAATAAGCTAGTTGAAAAGTACTCCACAATGGAGTACTTTGGAGATCAAGTTAATTGGTCTGATCGAGTTGGTAAGCAACTTGATAGGCTGCCCGAACAAAGCCTATCGAGCGATTTATTTTGAAGTTGAAAATGGTGAGCTAAGAGTCATTCAGGTTATAGAGGTAAATAAGCATGAGTACTAAAAGAAAATATGGGCTTGAAGATTTACAAAAAAAACATGGTGTCATGACAATGGCGATGTGCTTGCGTTCCAACCGCATGGCAGATGAAATTTCTCAAGTAGACTTTGCCAAAAAACTAAAAATCTCGAAAGCAAATCTATGCGATATCGAAAAAGGCCGAAAGTTAGTTAGTGTTGAGCGTGCTGCTCGATTTGCAAAACTTTTACAATGGCCTGAAGAATATTTTGTGATGCTAGCTATACGAGATTTGTTCCGCGCAGCAAATTTAAAATATGAAGTGATTATCAAAAAAGCTTCGTAACTTTAGATTTAATACGAAGTTCGTTCGATTTTTTCTCGGCATCATCAGGAATCGTAATCAATTCACCACGTGGAATCGTTTGCTCGTTTTTTGCTTTATGCATCCACGCCAAAAATTCGCGTTCGGTCGATCTGCAAACCAGTTGTCTGGTTTTGCCTTTTTCATTTAACGAATCACCCACGGTACGCGCCATGCTTTTAATTTTTTCTGGCGGCGGAGTTTTTTTAGCTAATAAATAACTAGTCGTGATCGTTTTGTTTTTAAACGGCAAATGTTTTTCAGTTTCCCAAAACCATTCTGGCGCTTGCACGTGATATCTATCATGACACCAATCAGTTTTTGATTGTGTTAGTAGGGGGCAAGCAGCTTGATGCGTGCAGGGGGCCCAGCTGTAATAACCACGATCGATCAATTTCTGGCGAAGCTCAGAAAGCTTTCGGCCATCATCTTGGGTCGATGGTTCTAATATCATAATCGAATCAAAATCATAAAAACCATTCGGAAGTTCTTGCATCTCGGTTAAACTGTACGAAAAAACTAATAATGAATTTCTATAATCAACATCTAGGTTTTTTAATTTTAATTCGTTCGAATATTCTGGATTTTTTAAATACTGTTTTAAATCAGTAAAGTTTTTTAAAGCGACAGGGGATTGATCGATCAGAATTTGCTTCTTTAAACTTTGCGGCAGCGTTTGCGACAAAGCTAAACTTGCAGTGCCCGGGCCTGTGCCCCAATCCACCGTAGATTGAATGTCTTTGAAAAAATCAACTTCAAGGCCACGACGAATCACATTTTCATTTCTGATGTAATTCAGCGGTAAATAATAATAACGGTAAGCTTTTTGGCAGTACTCTTTATCCCACGGGGTCAGGTCATCGGGATTATTTACGAAATAGTCTGATAGTGTTTTAATGAAATCAGCCAGAGTTAAGGTTTTCAACTCTGGCTGATGGATAAGATCGAAAATTTTAGAATGCTGTTCAGACATTCTTATATATTACTTCATACACGTGCTAACGCAACTTTGATATGCCATCTGAATTTTTGGCGATAAACATTCTGCTGTGCCTTTATGACGTAAAATGCCGTAAGACGAGCTAGGCGTAGCTACATTTTTGCCACCAAAGTAAGCTTGGCAAGAGGCTTTAGCGATACCCATAAATGCTGTCATCATTTTAGTCGATTCACGTAAGTAATCTTTTGCGATGTATCTGTTAAGACCGATTCCACCTTTTGACGGCGAACTTTGGCTGACGATGAAATCCCAGTAAGTCGTAGACAATGAATTACACTGCGTCGCTGATGTTAAACGTTTTAATCCGAATGGATCAGCGCCCACTTTATCAACGATCACCACGTGACCACTTACGCCCACGATATCACCAGCTTTAATCGATGCTGTTGGCGTTGCAGTTACGTTACTAAAACAAGTAAAGCCAGAGCTTGATGCATTAATAAATTTTGATGAATTCTGACGCGTGTAAACCGCTTTATTTTCAACACCTGGTTTGTAGCGTAAGCCACCAGCTGCAACCGCTGCTGACACGTAAGCCGAACAGTCGATACCTAATGCTGAAGTTCCAGAGCCCGAGTTTTTAGAAAAGTCTAAGATGTTATTTGAGATCGCGGCTTGTCCACCGTAATCATAAATTAATGGATTACTTCTTACATTGAAACAACCTGACTGTGAACCACCGGCAACCTTAATATAAGGATGAGTGTTTTGGACTGCACTTAGGCTAGATACGCGACGTAACCCGCCGACACCATCAGTGTGGGTGCCGTAACGTTCGATTCCTTGAACATCAGCCGTCGCAGCTGAAACTTCTGGAATCTCTAGTACCGCACAGCTTTGATAAGCTGTTGCTAATACGTTATGTGAACCGACCAAAACATTTTTTTGCCCGACAGCTGGTGGCGCATCAGTGACTGTTCCTGGGTCGGTTGTAGGTTCTGTGGGTTCATTAGTTATTGGATCATTTGGTTCTTCAGTTTCGCCGGTTCCGGCGCCACATTGAACATCTAATTCTTTTACCGCTTGATCAACTTTAGCAAATGACTTTGAAGCCACTTGATTTAGCTGAACGTTTTCTGGAGTCGAAACGTCTTCCATTTCCATTTCGATAATTGTTTGTAAGTGTTCTTTTGCAGTCTTTGTTTGTTTTAATTCAGCTGCTTTTTCAATTAACACTTTATATAGATCTGAAATATTTAATTTCAAACTTGCGACGGCTTCTGGGTTATCAATTTTTTGCGCTAATACAATCGCGTCGATTTTTTCACTTAAGGAAGAAGAAAAATCAGCTAAGGCAGGAGCTTCTTGTTCGTTATCTAAGTAGTCATACATCGAATCGTAGACTTTACTTTTAAAGCTGTCGCAACCGATAGCTTCGGCAGCCTTTTGGCTTGACTCAACTATCCTAGGCTTGTTGTTCATGCAACCAACCGAGAGTGCGATTGATGCTAGTAAAAGTGATTTAGAAAATATTTTCATGTTGAGTCCTCTTTTTTGCAAAGGCTCTATCGGCGCGGTTTTGCAGCAACGTTAGAGACGTAGAAATTGTAGAAAAATTGGACACGAACCTGCTAAATTCAGGTTAGAAACAAGAATGAATTGCCTATGAATTGTAGATGATTTTTACAGGACTTACGTCCTAAGGAAGCTCGATCTTAGTCATGCAATCAGTGTGATCGCACGTCTCGGGATTGGTAACTTTTGGTAAATAGATATGAATGTTTTCTCCGCGTGGTGCCCAACGTATCGGGTGATGAACACGAATATGCGAAAAAATCGCATGCACTTCTTTGTCTAAACTAGAAGCGATGTGCGCGACTCCTGTCGAGGGCGCAATTATTTTTTCAGAATAATTTAAAATTTCTAAAAGTTCGTTGAAATTTAATTTACTTTGCAGCCATTTAACTTGGGGGTGGTTTACGTAAACAGATTTTATTTCGTTCAAATAGGGTTCGTCAGAATCTGTTCCGGTGATCACAATGATACGATTTAACGAAATTTGTTTAGCAATATATTCAATGTATTTTTGTTGTGGCCAGTTCAGTGCTGAACCCATCATTCCCGGATGAACTACAATATAATTTGGTTTAAGACCAAACTTATCAAGCGTTGCGGTTGATTGTGGTTTTTTAAATCTGAAAAGAATTTTTTTCGGATCTTGTGTGATCGGCCCAGTGATTTTTTCGATCAGTTCTAAGTTATATTCAAATTCATGCTTGATAGCACGTGATCGTTTCTGACGAACACCTTCGTTTAAAAACAGAAAACTATGCCACTGGCTTAAAACACCAATGCGATGGCGAATACGATGTTTAAATAATTCGTAATTGATCCACCAAGGGCATTGAAAACTAACGGCGTAATCAAAATTACTTTTCTCTAAGAATTCAGCAAATATTTTTCTGGAAGCTTCAGGATTTTCTTTATCAAGTTCGATGTAGCGGCGCTTTTTTTCGCCGTATTCTACAATGCGACCCATGCCTTTTTGCACGACCCAGGTGACATCGTAGGCGCTCTGATCCAACACTTGATCTGTAGGTAGTGTACAGATCAAGTCGCCGATTTTATCTAAACGGATCAGAACGATTTTTTTCACTAGGTGTATGAATCTAACGGAGGGCAAGAGCACACGATGTTTTTATCACCGTAAACGTTATCTACACGACCTACTGGTGGCCAGTATTTATTCGTTTTCACCCAAGATGCAGGGTAAGCCGCAACTTCACGAGTGTACTTATGGTTCCATTCAGTCGCTAAAAGCGTTTCAGCCGTGTGGGGAGCATTTCTAATCACATCAGGGCAGGCGTCCGCTTCTTTGCGAATTTGAATCATGGCTTCACAAAAACGATCGATCTCGCGTTTTGATTCTGACTCAGTTGGTTCGATCATCAATGTACCGATCACTGGCCAAGACATTGTTGGCGCATGAAAACCGAAATCCATTAAACGTTTTGCGATATCAGTCACATCAATCTCATGAGATTTTTTAAGCGGGCGAATATCAATAATACATTCATGCGCTACTAGACCTTCTTTACCTTTGTAAACGATCGGGTAGTGAGGCGCTAATTTCTTAGCGATGTAGTTTGCTGATAAGATTGAAGTCATTGTCGCCTGTTTTAAGCCTGCAGCACCCATCATGGTGATGTAGCTCCAGCTGATTGGTAAAATCGAAGCTGAACCCCATGGCGCTGATGTGGTAGAGCTTATACCCGTTGCTGGGCCTGCTTCTTTAACTAATGAATGTTTTGGTAAATACGGAGCTAAATGCGCGCCAACACCAATCGGGCCAACACCTGGTCCGCCACCGCCGTGAGGAATCGCAAATGTTTTATGTAAATTCATATGCGAAACATCTGGTCCGAATTTTCCTGGTTGAGCAACGCCCACTAACGCATTTAAATTTGCGCCATCCATGTAAACCTGGCCACCATTTTTGTGAATGATTTCGCAAATATCAGTGATCGCTTCTTCAAAGATTCCGTGAGTTGACGGGTAAGTCACCATCATTGCCGCTAATTTATCTTTATGTAATTCAGCTTTTGCACGTAAATCATTTAAATCAACGTTTCCGTTTTCATCACACGCCGTAACCACAACCTGAAAACCTGCAAGCACTGCCGATGCGGGGTTTGTTCCGTGAGCCGAAGAGGGAATCAAACATACGTTTCTGTGTAATTCATTTCTGGCTTTAAAGTATTCACGAATTACAAGTAATCCAGTGTATTCACCCTGGGCGCCAGAGTTTGGTTGTAATGAAACAGCGGCAAAACCCGTGATCGCGCAAAGTTTTTGTTCAAGATCTTTAATTAATTTTTGGTAACCCAGTGTTTGATTGCTTGGAACGAACGGATGCATTTTGCTAATCTCTGGCCAAGAAACCGGAATAAGTTCGGTGGCCGCATTTAATTTCATCGTGCACGATCCAAGTGGAATCATTGAGTGAGTTAAAGTGATGTCTTTATTTTGCAATTGGTAAATGTATCGCATCAACTCTGTTTCAGAGTGATATCTGTTAAACGTCGCGTGAGTCATGAAATCAGTGGTGCGAACAAATTCTTTGTTCCATTGATTTTTTAATCCCGCTTCAAGATCAGCCAATTTGAAAGTTAATGCCTGACCGTTGTTGAAAGCGATTAATAAATCTTCAACTAATTTGTGGTTGCAAGTTTCGTTAATAGAAAAACCAACACCGTCATTGTAAACGCGCACGTTGATTTCTAATTTTTCAGCGGCAGCTACAATGGCAGCTGTTTTATCAGTTTTAATTTTTACAGTGTCAAAAAATTGCGTAGTCGTTGTTTTAAAGCCTAATTTTTCTAAACCAGCTACGGCTAATTGAGTTAAGCGGTGAGCGCGTAACGCTATTTTCTTTAAACCCTGTGGTCCGTGATAAATGCCGTACATCGCTGCGATATTGGCTAACAACACTTGCGCGGTGCAAATGTTTGAAGTCGCTTTTTCGCGACGAATATGTTGTTCACGAGTTTGTAAAGTTAAGCGTAAGGCTTTTTTACCATGACTATCAACAGACACTCCTACTAGACGGCCTGGTAACGAACGTTTGTAAGCATCTTTAGTTGCTAAGTAAGCAGCGTGAGGGCCACCAAAGCCCAATGGCACGCCGAAACGTTGCGAGTTACCCACAACGATATCCGCACCCCATTCACCCGGAGGTGTTAATAGCGTTAGTGCTAATAAATCAACTGAAGCAATCGCTAAAGCACCGTGATCATGAAGTTTTGTCGTGATTGCGCTGTAATCTTCAAGTGTACCTTCTGTTGTCGGGTATTGAAAAATCGCTGCAAAGATTTCTTTTTTAAAATCGTAAGTCGAAGGATCAGCAATGATCATTTCTAATTTTAACGGCTCAGCGCGAGTTTTTAAAACTTCAATTACATGCGGATGAGCTTGTGGGTGAACCACAAAAGCATTGCAGTCTTTTTTCTTACACAATGAATGGGCCATCATTAAAGCTTCTGCAGCAGCAGTGCCTTCATCTAATAACGAAGCATTTGAAATTTCCATTCCTGTAAGGTCAGCAATCATTGTTTGAAAGTTTAATAAACTTTCTAAACGGCCTTGCGAAATTTCTGGTTGGTAAGGCGTGTAAGCCGTGTACCACACTGGATTTTCAAACACGTTACGTAAAATCGGAGACGGCGTGATCGTATCGTGAAAGCCCATGCCGATAAGAGTTCTGAAAACTTTATTTTCAGAAACTGTTTTTTTAAGCTGGTTTAAAATTTCAAATTCAGAAATTCCGTCGCCCACATTTAGTTTTTCATTTGAAAAAATAGTTTTCGGAACGACCTTGGTCATCAGTTCATCGAAGTTTGTAAAACCAAGAGTGTTTAGCATGTCTTGTTGATCTGCGGGTGTTGGGCCAATATGGCGGCCAGTAAATTCCGAGTTCGTGTGAAGGGTAGAAAGTGACGTATTTAAATCCATGTATATCCCCGTATGTAATTGTTCGAAAACACGCTATCACGGGGGGATTAAGGGCACAATGATCTACACGGAGCGCTTGCGCCGTATAGCTAAGTGCTTATTTTGTGGTCGATCTTGATTAGTAGCCTAAGGTGATGTCACTAATGCACTTTGTATTCGCTCCACCGCGAATAAAAGGCAAGTTGTTGCTCGCTTGGCGAGTCAGTTCTAAGCCTGTCGTTTGGGCATTGGTGAAGCTTACGCTGAACTTTTCAATATTATAGCCATAATTGTTTGTTGTTTGATTTACAACGCCTGGGTCTCCGGCTGTTGCGACATAAAGTGATTGCGTGTCACTATCGTAAGCCATCGCCGAGACGCCGAATAAATAAGTCGGGTTGTCATAAAGTACGACTGGATTAGATAATGTACCTGCCGTTGAAGATGTTTCGGTAACATCCCATGAAACAATCCCATGGTTCAAATTGTAAGTGCCCGCAGCGCTATTGCTGGTCTGACCATTAGAATAGCTAACAATAAGTTTTGCCGTAACAGATCCGCTAACGAAAGGAATCAACAGCATAGAAGTCGGCGAGGTTCCGGCGGCATTAAAAGCCACGGTATTTACAGCAAGATTTGCAGCTTTAGTGTGAGTTACTGATGAAATTTGAACTCCATTTAAACAGTCGCCTGCAGCGAAATATCCAGTTCCTGAAATTAATCCCAGTCGATTAAGAGCTGCTGTGGCTCCTTGGTGTGCGAATACAATTTTTCCGGGTACTCCGGCTGAAACAGGAGGAAGAGTAACTACAGAACTCATGGCGGTTGTTGCTGTGGCGCAGGTGCCTGCGGGGGCATTGATCCAGGGCGCAGCTCCGGCCAGCACGCGTGTTTGATTGGCGCCAACTTTTTCAATAGCAGTGGATTTGCCAACAATAAGGCTGCCTTCAGAATCCATGGCCATTCCTCTTAAGACGCCACTTAGGGCTGTGGCGTTGGCGTAATAATTAGTGAATGAAAGAGGGTCAGTTTTAGGAACTTTGATAATCCGACGTTCAGAGGCTGTCGCATGTTCATTAAGAATTAAGAGGTGAGTGCCATTATCGATCAGAGTGCGCGGGTGTGTGGCTGTGGTAAATAGACCAAAAATATTATAATCTAGTAGGTATCCTAAATTTACGCCGTTTGAAGATAAGTATCTTTCTACGGTACGCGTAGCTGTCGTGGTGTAGGTTGTAATACCTTGTCCCGAATTGCATGAACCAGTTGAAACATATAAAATTTTAGAATTAGTTGCGGCTAAAATTTCGTCAGCGCTTTTTTCGCAGGCCGATAAGGCCAGGAGTGATATCAGTGCTAAGCTGCGAAGATTTTTTAATTTAAATTGCTTTGCCATGAAAGCTCCATTTCATGGCAGTAGGATCGACATAATAGTAAATTGACTGGAGCTTTTCAGGACCAAATCTTTACAATTCCTACTTAGGTCTTAAGACTTTTTGCGAGCTGAAGTTTTTTTCTTCGCTTTGCGCACAGTAGGTCTGGCTTTTGATTTGGCTTTCGCTTTCGGCGCTTTTTTAGTTTTCACACCGTACTCAGAAGCTTTGGCTTTGATCGCTTTTTCGATTTTAGATCTTTGTGCTTCAGCTTTCTTTTTATAAGCTGCTAAGTTTTTTTCAACATCAGTTGCTGAACGTTTTACTTGTGCCACAACTTTATGAACTTCTCTTTGAAGTTCGTTTTCAGCAGCTACAACTTTTTTAGCTAAGTCTTTATATTTTTTTACTGCTTTGTCTGCAGAGATCTTTTGGATCTTAGTTTGTAAATCATGAGTGACCGCTTGAACGTCAGCGATGACTTTTTTTACACCTTTTTGTTCAGAAAGTTTTTGTACGATTTTTTGGATATTTGTTAAAGCCATAAAAGTCTCCTTAAAGAGTTACTCGTTATATAGTCTTATCCTAACTTAAATACAAAAACATTTACAGAGTAAAGTTAAAATTCTTAATCAACGCACCCGGCGTCTTGAATGCCCCAAGATCACGTTTCAGGTAAGTCATCGTGCTGACGTAAACTGACGACTCTTTTGTAAGTTCGACCAAGTTATCACCGAAGATATTAAAAATCGACTCGTCAAAGCGTAAGTCTTGAATAGGACCAACGATTTCGCCCTTATCTACGTAAAAGCATGCAAAGCGAGTCATTCCTGTCATGCGCGCAGTTTGCACGTCTGAGTAGTTGATGTAATGTAAGTTTGAAAGATAGAGTCCTTGACCTAATTTTGACAAAATATCTTTTGTTTCTAGAGTGCCGGCTCTAACTTCCAGACTACGCGGAGCTTCAGAGATGTCTGCGAAGTTTGTTTCAATATTGTACTCTTTCGCAGTTGAAGTGCTGGTTAACATCGTTTTTAATTCGCCGTCTTTGATCAATTCAATTTTATTCGGACTTAACTCGCCCATTGAATTGAACAACGGCGAATAACCTAAATCAAAATTTTCAGTTAAAGAAAATTTCGAAGATAATTTTACTTCTTTATCTTTTAATTTTTTTAATGGCGCATAACCTTTGTTAAATGTGCCCTGGCTTAATGAGCCCCAGGCTAATGTTCCCATAATTTCTGCCATAGCCATTGGTTCAAGATAAACATTGTGTAAGCCCCGCGGAATGGTCTGTGTCGGGCGGTTTAATAAATTTAATTTATTTTTGGTCGCCTGGGCTTGCGCTTCAAATTCAGCCAGCAAGAAATTCTCGGCTGAATAATAGCCTTTAGCGGCTTTTGGGCCATTGTATAACGAATAATCCAAAAAGAAATAATCTGTTTCGAAAAAATGAAATTGACCTTCAGAATTGATCGAAGCTTGGCGTAGCGGGCCTGAACACCAAAAACCGGCAAGGTCAGTGTCTTTGTAGGTATCATAAATTAATCCGGGGATTTCAGAATCCGCAGGGCGGTCTACTTTTTTAAAAGTTTCACTTTGTCCATTATTCTTAAACGCGATAAATTGCGGGTGTGGATCCATTTGCATTAACTGAACGCGCGCATCATCTAATAAGTGTTTTGCACTTTGCAGGTCATGAGTTAAATCCAGCGTTAAATTAAAGCGCATTTTTAAGGTGCGTTGTTCTTTATTAAACTGCAAAGTCACTTCATGCTGGTGCACCGAAGTGTTTTGGCGCACTTTGCTTTGCGAAAAGCGAATAAACGTTGAATCTTCAGAGTGCAAAAATAAACCAAGTTGCTCCTGAGGTTTTAAAGTTGCGAATAGATCTTCAGAGAATTTTTTAATATAAGTCTTCATAATCTTAACCACCAAAAATTTCGATATTATTAAATAGAGCGTACGGCGATGAATGGCCAACGCGAATGATCTGACTTGGTTCGCCTTTGCCGCAGTAAGGTGATCCGTATGTTTCACAGGTATCAGTGCTGGTTAGGCCTGCAAGGCTTTTCCAGAAAGGCACTGTAATGCCGCGGTAATTTGGATTTTTTAATGTGCCAACGATCTTACCGTTTTTAACTTGTTTGGCTAATTCACAGCCGAATTGAAATTTACGACGGTAATCATCAATTGACCACGAACGGTTAGCATACATGATTACGCCATTTTCCATAGAGCTGATCATTTGTTCTAAAGATTGCGATCCACCTTCAAGATTAATATTAGCCATACGATCAATCGGAGCGCGATTCCATGAGCTTGATCTGGAATTTGCTACACCTGATAGTTTGCTTCTGAATTGGCTTTCTAAGCTGCCAAGACCAGCTTGCAAGATACCATCTTTAATTAAATATTTTTTCTCGGCTGGATTTCCAACTTCATCAAAGGCGTAACTGGCCATTTGATTTGAAGTGGCCGGGTCAAACACTACATTCATCATTGGGCTTCCGTATTCTAATGAGCCGAAATCCTGCGGTTGCACGAAGCTCCAGCCAGCAAAATTTCGCTCGTCTCCTAAGATGCGATCTAATTCTAACGGGTGACCAATTGATTCATGAATTTGTAATAACATTTGATCCGGCGCTAAAATCACGTCACAAGTTTCAGTCGGGCAGTTTGGAGCTGTTAATAATTCTAAAGCATCAGCCGATGTTTGTTCGCAATCAGCTAAAGTGTTTTCTAAATTAAAAAATTCAGAACCGATTTGTAAACAAATACCGCGGCCACCATGTAATGAGCGAGTTTGGGTTTCAGTGCCATCTTGTGCAGTCGCAGAAAAAGCACTGACGATAATATTAAAATCTTGTTCAAAGTTAGCCCCTTGCGAAGATAAATAATGCTGACGGCATTCAATCACCATGGCTTCAGCTGAAGCGTTAATGATTTTATCGTTCACTTTTAATTTGTTAGATGTCTTTTTTAAGAAATCATAAATTTCAGCCGCAGATAATTGATCTAATCCTGTTTGGCGAGAGGATTTATATTTGCCAATCGATTTAGGGCGAACTGACATATCAAATTTAGCGACAGGATATTTACTGCTGATGCCGGTCATTTTTTCGGCCATAGTAAATGCGCGGGCAATACCGTTAGCCGTTAATTCGCAAGTGGCGCCGTAGCCGATGTGACCATCTTTCATAATCTCAATTAATACGCCGATATCATGAAACGTGTGCATCATGTCAGGCTTACCGTTACGCACAGTGAAATCCCGTGTCGTTTCAGAAATCATTTTAAACGCGACGAAGTCCGCTTTATTTTTGTAATGATTAAATTGTTGTTCGAAAAAAGAACTGAATCTTTTTGGTAATTCTTGAGAAAGAGATAGTGTTTGCATAGACCTAGTTTATAAGTCATCTTTTAGCCATGGGCAAAACAAGAGATGAATATCTTCAACAACACTGGACGGCATACCCTGATTGTCCACGCGGTTTTCTGCAGTATGGCAGAGTAAACCAGCTTAGAGTTGGCGTAAATAACGTCAGTGAATTTAAAGCCAAAGATGCTCCCCAATATAAAGGTTCTGAAGTCTTAGTTGATGGAGATCTCATCGCCATCATGGGAGCAGGCCAGTTTGTGTTACTGGCGCCGAATTTAACGACACGCCCTGGATTCTATAAAGCCGATGAAGACCCTTGGTTACGTAAAAAAGGCTTTTTTGAATATCTGCATCACTTACGCGTGTTTTTTCATGAAAAACGTTTCTTAGAAGTTAAAACACCAACTCTTGTTGAATGCCCCGGAACAGAACCCAGTTTAGATGTTTTTGAAACCGAATTAGTTTTAGGTTCTAAAACAAAAAAATACTTTCTGCCAACTTCGCCAGAATTACATTTAAAAAAATTGTTAAGCCTAGGCGCCGATCGGGTATTTGAAATAGCTCCCGTATTTCGTAATAACGAAAAAACTGAACGCCACCATCATGAATTTCTAATGTTAGAGTGGTACCGGGCGATGTCGTATTTAGCGAATATGAAACACGACACCATCGAACTTATTGAATATATCTCAGATAAATTGCGTGTCGAGCGCCCGAAAGAAGTTTTAACTTTTTCTGTCGCAGACCTATTTAAAACCTACTGCCAATTTGATTTTAAACCCACGACAACGCCTGAAGAATTAAAAGCCTTAGCCCAGAAGCTTAATGTCGATGTGCAAAGTGCCACTAGTATTGATGATTATTTCTATTTAATCTTCATGGAAAAAATCGAAAATAAATGGCCACAGGATAGATTAGTATTTGTTGAAAAATACCCTCCCTATCAGGCAGCTCTTGCGCGTATTGATAAAGATGGCTGGGCCGAGCGTTTTGAAGTGTACTGGAAGGGCCTAGAGCTTGCGAATGCTTTTCACGAGTTAAATAATCCAAGCGTACAACGCGCACGTGCCAATGAAGATTTAGAAAAAAAGAAACAATTAGGGAAAAAAACTGTCACTCTTGATGAAGAATTTTTCCAGTCACTTGAGTACGGCATGCCCCCGAGCGCCGGTATTGCTTTAGGCGTTGAACGCCTCTATATGGCCCTCAAAAACGTCAAGTCTATAGACAGTCTTGTTGATTATTCATCGTGATCACATTGTAGTGGAAAGTGACTGAAATTGTCGCTAAAAGTAGTTCCACAAGAGTTATTAAAAGACGGTTAAAGATACGTCATGGGGTTATGATATGGGGACATCAAATAAGCAAAAGGGTTGGGGAACTTTAAGTTTGCTTATTCTGGTGGTCATGATCAGTGCCTGCGCTGAACAAAAAAGAGCGCAGGCCACTGATTCAGATTTACAAGAACAGGGATTCGATTATTTTTCAGCAGAGTGTAATCCAGGACAACGGGCCGGTATTGTTAACGGCCAAGTTGTAAAACAATCTGATCCAGATGCAACTCGTTCAGTCCTATTAATCTGGGAAGACAAAAACGGTGAACAACATCTTTGTTCATCATCATTAATTGATAATCAGACATTATTAACTGCCGCACATTGTGTAAATGATGCCGTAAAAATGCAAGCGGTGTTCTACACAGATGTTTCTTGCGGTAGCGGTTACAAACGCACGCAACATGCAATTCCTGTAGATAAAATGATTTTTCATCCTGAATATACAGATATCGTCGAGGGCTCAACAGTTCTTGATGATAATAACGATTTAGGTTTAGTGCATTTATCACGTCCGGCACCGGCTAGTTTTCCGATCTTTAGAATTTCTAAAGCACCTGAAGCTTTAACTTCAGAATTATTCTTATATGGTTTTGGTATTACTGGAACTTTTCAAAAAGATTCATTGTTATTGCGTAAAGCTACCGTGAAGCGCAAATTCGCCGACGATGATCCAAATTCATACTTTATTAATAAGAATTTAATTTTTGGCCAAAAAGATGGACCGGGCTTATGCAGCGGTGATTCTGGTGGCGCCGTGTTGATGGATGATAATGGTGAATTAGTCATCGCCGCCGTCAATTCAGAAGTTTTTATTGGTCAGGATGATACCTCAGGTGATCTATGTAATAACGGTGCAAGAACTGTTGTTGTGTATCACTATCTAGAGAGTTGGATTACTCCAGTTATGGCTCAATGGGGCCAAGCTCCAAAATAAATTTTATTTCTAAAATTTCAAATAACCTACCTAGACTAAGGTTTAGTAAAAACCTAGTTCTTGGTCCTAATTTCAACACTTAAGTCTAGTTCGACTACGACCATGGTCTAGTTTAACTCGACCAGACTAAAGTGCTTCCTAGACTAGCCGAAAGGTAAGTAACAAAACGATTCGAGACTTACGAAAGTCTTGTTCGGAGAACTCTTAAGATGTGACTGTTTTAAGAAATTCGATGATGAACAATTCAAAGTACTAAGTGCAGGGTCACCAATTACGTACAACAGAACTACAAAGTAGTTCATGCAAAGGTTAAGACAATGGGTTTAAGAATTTCGACAAACGTGGCATCGATCAACGCACAAAAAACAATGGGTGTAAATACTCGTGAGATGCAAAAATCAATGGCGCAATTATCAACTGGTTCTCGTATCACTAAAGCGGGAGACGATGCTGCAGGCTTAGCGATCTCTGAAAATTTAAAATCAACAATCCGTTCATACGGACAAGCTTCACGAAATGCTAATGATGGTATCTCGATGATTCAGACGGCAGAGCAATCTATGGGTGAAGTATCAAATATTTTAACTCGTATCCGTGAATTAGGTATCCAAGCTTCTTCTGATACGATTGGCGATCAAGAACGTGGTTTCGTGCAATCTGAGGTTGATGCTCTTAAGGCAGAGGTTCAGCGTGTGGCTGAATCAACAACTTTCGGTTCGCGTAAATTATTAGATGGCACTGGTGGAACATATGATATCCATGTAGGTACATCTGCAAATGCAGCAACTGACTGGATTGGTTATGATGCTTCAAATACAAATGTAACGATTGATCACTTGGGCATCGGGGCCTTAGATTTCACAACTAAAGACGGCGCTCGTGATGGTTTATCAGCTTTAGATAATGCTCAATTAGCGGTTTCTGGTTCGCGCGCAAACTTAGGTTCATTACAAAATCGTTTAACTTCAACAGTAGATGTTATCGGTACAATGTCTGAATCAATGAGTGCAGCAAATTCACGTCTACGTGATGCGGATATCGCTCAGACAACTTCTGATTTAGCTCGTAACTCTGTATTATTACAAGGTACGACTTCAGTGTTATCACAAGCTAATATGCAACCGAATTTAGCTTTAAAACTTATTGGTTAATCGTTAGTTAGATAGTTAGAACTTAAAAAAAAAGCGAGGTTCCTTCCTCGCTTTTTTTATTTTGCTGTAAGCAAATAGACATTATTTATTTAAAGATTCTTTTAGTTCTTTGCCGACTTTGAAAAACGGTAATTTCTTTTCATCGACAGAAATCACTTCGCCGGTTCTTGGATTGCGGCCTTTGTAAGAATCATATTCACGATTTACAAATGATCCAAAACCACGAATTTCGATACGGTCATCTTTCATTAAAGCTTCAACCATAGTATCAAAAATAGTATTCACAACGGCCTCTGCTTTTACGCGAGTAATGCCGGCTTTATCAGAAACAAGATTGATCAGATCAGCTTTAGTCATAGGGCCTCTAAGTTATCGAAACTACTGATATTATGGCTGGTTATTTGTCTTTTGCAAATAGACTTTGCAAAGGCCCAGCGATCTTTTTGCGGCGCTTAAAATAGGGCGATTTTTCGATTATTTGGAAATAGGCTGCCAATAAAGCATCAATCATCTTTTCACGGTTGAAAAACTTCAATACTTTATCCCGGGCTGCCTCTCCAATAAGCGCAAAAGCATCTTGTTCGTTCAGAACTTTCTCTAATAATTGAGCAATATTTAGATCATCGGCTGGTCTGACTAGATATCCATCAAGTCCGTCTTCGATAATTTCAGCAATCGGGCTAAGTTCTGAACCCACTACGATTTTTTTCTGAGCCATGGCCTCGATCAAACTGGGTTCTAGACCCGTCGATCTTGAGCTTAAATCAACATAAATACTAGAGGCCGCAATACATTCTAACAGGTCTTCGGCGGTCATTGATCCGGTCATGATCACGCGACTGCCTAAGACTAATTTGAGCATGTCGTACTCAACGTCTTTCCAGCGTGGGCCATCGCCCACTAAAAATAAATAAACGTTCGAATTTTTCATAATGATTTTTTCAAACGCTTTTAAGAGCGGGCGAAGCTCTAGTGCATTTGAAAAATCTGAAACAGCTAAAATAATTTGAGCCTCTTCAGGAATCTGCATTTTTAATTTAAAATTCGCAGATTCTTGGCGGGGCGCTAAATCCCCTAAATTAATCCCGTACGGAACAGTGTAAGTATGATAATCAGGATATAAAAAATATCTTTCTAAAATCGTGCGCTGTTGGGGAGTCGTAACAAATATCCCATCAGCAGTATCAAGGAGTGATCTGTCTTTTGCAAAAAAGTTATGAATAAAGCGATAACCTAATTTAATTGAAGTTTTAAATTGCGATTGTAAGCTTCCGTCATTTTCAGCTAGTGTTGAAAATAGATCAGACATCGTAGTGGCCTGTACGTCGTAAGCCACACAAGTTTTAAAGTTATTCTTATGACGGCCAATTTTGTAACCGCCGTCATCTAAGCAGTGAACAATATCAAAAGGTTTATCTAAGTGAAGTGAAGTAAATTTTTTATGAACCGCATCGACAAAACGCTGCGTTTTATAGTGCGAAGCACCTTCGAATAGGTAATAAGCGCGCACGCCATCGCGATAAATTTCAGATTTTTTTAACGGAGTCGTCGATGAAAGAATCGTTACTTCGTGACCTTTTTTTGAAAGTCCACGCGCTAAAGGCCAAAGTAATCCTGTGTCCGAAGAGCGGCTTTGCACTTGGATTTTTTGACCAATGAGGCAGATTCTTAGTTTTTCCATAGCTATAGTTTAGCGGATCTCGGGTGGATTAAGGAAGCCCTTTGCGAAACGATTTTGGTGTAAAGTCTAGCTAGCTCATTCAGTTTTACATCTAAAGAGCTTTTAAAATCGAAGCTAAGTTTAGCTGGACTTTTTTGTTCGACAATTTGTTTTGAAATAAACTGATCGATAGCATGAAGTTGTATAGCGCTTGATACACGCGGTGAATAAATAAAACAATTTTTTTCGGTTTTCCAGAAGTTGGCAAAGCCTGTGCCTTGGTCTTCGTGCAGAATTAAAAAGTTATTATAAATTAAAGCTGATTCAATCCAAAAAGCAACTTGTTCGCTGGATAAATCTAAATGATGAATAAACGTGTACGAAGAATTTTCATCTAAAACTTCATTTAATGTTGTCAGTTCAGTGAATAATTTAAAATTGCTAAACTGGGGATTTTTTTGAACAAAAGCTGACCAGTTTTTTCTGACCATTGAACTTTGGCCGCCTTCTTTTTTTGAACGCAATAAGTGCGCATCAACATAAAGACCCTGATGTTCTTTTAAGGAAGGCAGTGCCTGAAAATTAATTTTTAGCAGGTCATCAAAACTTTTTAATACCGGAAAAATAAATTGCGCCACTTCATTTGAAAAATCTTTTTTAGCCACAATGTTGTTGGCCGGAAACGAAGGTAAAATTAACTTTTGCCCACGGTAAAAACGCATTTTTTTAAGTTCAGAAATATACGGCAAAGTGATTGCATCAAAAAAATTAAATTCAAAATCCTGCAGCAAACCTGGTTCTAAACGACAGTAAGTTGTAAGTAGGGTGGCTGCACCTAAAGCTTTGGCCGACCAAGCCGACAAGACCGTTTTTAAATTAATGTTTGGATCGTTATGAATAAAATGAATTAAATCATATTTATTTAAAACTAAACGTAAGGGGTGAACACTATCTGTAATTTCAATATGAAGGCTCATTTTTTCTAGCTCTGAAGCCAGAAATTGCACCTGATCGTTTATTTGCGGACAAACGATCAAGACTTTCATAGATTAAACGCCTTAAAAATGCGGGGTAAGTTTTTACGATTCGCTTCTGGAATATTGCGATTCGTAAGCTCGGCAGGCACAACCCAGTCTAAGCCTGTATGATGTTGGGCTTTAGGTTCGCCTTTCCAGAATAAAACTTCATAAAATAAAATTAAAATTCCAACGTCACCATACGAATGAGTGCAGGCAATTTTTAGATCGCCGATTTCAGCTTCGATGCCTAATTCTTCACGTAATTCACGCTGTAAAGCGTATTCAGGAGATTCGCCCATTTCGATTTTTCCGCCAGGAAATTCCCATAAACCACCTAAGGTATGAGTTTCGGGGCGTTGGCCTACAAGGATCATATTATTTTTTTTAATGATACCGGCAACTACGGGAATCCAGTTCTTTTTAGAACGAGTGGTCTTCTTGCCGTTAACGGGTAGTGCGATCTGATTTGGATTCTGAGCCCGATTGTTGGAGTTTGGCAAGTTTGTGGACCTTTCTAAAAAAACCTGGGCCTTCAAAAACTAAGGTCGAATAAACCTGAACTAAGTCTGCCCCGAGGTTTATTCTTTCAAAAACATCGTCTGCTGTCATCACTCCACCGACAGAAATCAGACATTTTTTCTCATTTTGTTTAAGAATAATGTTTTTCGCCTGCATTAACGCTTGAATTGATTTTTCTTTAAGCGGTTTGCCAGAAACGCCACCTTCTACAGGGAAATTTGGGGTGTGGGTGCGATCTAAAGTAGTATTGGTTAAAATAAATCCGTCAAAACCATGATCCATTGAGCCTTTAAGAACGTTTTCTTGGCCTTCACTGTCTAAATCAGGGCTTAATTTTAAGAATAAAGGGTTTGATAGCTTCAATTCGTCATAGTGTTTGCGAATGGGTGCGATAAACGCATTAAAGTTTTCGCGTGAGGCTAAATCACGTAAACCTTTTGT
The DNA here is from genome assembly GCA_036676395.1 of Bdellovibrio sp. GTDB lineage: Bacteria > Bdellovibrionota > Bdellovibrionia > Bdellovibrionales > Bdellovibrionaceae > Pseudobdellovibrio. The sequence goes on along the minus strand of JAKFCY010000002.1, from coordinate 2,509,206 downwards.
ATTCGGGCTTGAGATATTAACTACAAAGGCATCGGCCACATCAGCAAAATGAGTGATCAGTTGTGAATAGTCTTTGTGAGCATCAGCATTATCAGTGACGCGGTTTTTGCCGATATTTACGAATACCGGAGTCGATGCATGTGATTTGAATTTTTTAATATTAAAATAAACTTCGGCGGCACCCTCTGACGGAAAGCCCATTTTATTCCACACAGCCTCTGCCTTAATATCACGATTCATAATCACGCCAGGATTTGGGCTTTGTGGTTGTGGTGTCACGGTACCAACTTCAATAAAGCCGCAGCCGACACGGCGCCAAGCTTCAAGATGGTCAGCATTTTTATCAACGCCACCAGCGATACCTAATCTATTTTTGAAAATGATATTTTTAAAAGAAAAAGGGTTCCAAACCGGTGTGGTGTCGGAACCCTTTAAAAGAGAATATAATTCTAAACCGTAGGGGCTTAGATCATGCGCTAACTTTGACGGTAAAAATAGCCAAGGTTTGCGAAGACTCATTATTAGCGAGGGTACAATCCGCGAAGTAACATCGCTCTTTCTAAACGTTGAATCGAAACAGCTAAAGCCGCTGAACGCATATCAACTTTTTTCTCTTCTTTGAATTTGTTTACGTTATCAAAAGCTTTAAGGATAACACCTTTAAGTTTTGCATCTACGTCATGTTCATCCCAGAAGAATGACATAATATCTTGAACCCATTCAAAGTAAGAAACGATAACACCACCGCCATTGGCGATAACATCAGGAACTAAGTGAATACCGCGTTGATCTAAAATCTTCGTAGCTGCAGATGTCACAGGACCATTTGCACCTTCGATGATAAATTTAGCTTTGATTTTTTCTGCGTTGTGAACGTCAATTTGACCTTCTAAAGCACATGGTAATAAAGCATCGCACTCAAGTTCTAATAATTCCGCATTCGAAATTGGGTGAGCTTTTGTGTAACCTTTTAAAGATTTATTTTCTTTTACGTAATCCATCATTTCTTGCACGTTTAAGCCGTCACCATTGAAGTAACCACCAGAAACATCAGATACAGCGATGATACGAGAACCACGGTCATGAGCAAATTTAGCAGCGAACGAACCTACGTTACCAAAACCTTGGATAACGATTTTAGCTCCGTTCATTGATTTGCCTTTCATTTCCATTGCGCGTTCACAAACGTAAATTACACCTAAACCAGTTGCATGGTTACGACCTAAAGATCCACCGATTTCTACAGGTTTGCCAGTAACAACACCAGGTTGTGCATAACCACCTTGTTCTTGCGAATAAGTGTCCATGAACCAAGCCATAGTTTGTGGATCAGTACCCACATCCGGAGCTGGAATATCTTTTGTTGGGCCTACGAAGGGAGCAATTTCAGAAGTGTAACGACGAGTTAAGTTTTGTTTTTCAGTGCGTGATAATCTAGTTGGATCAACACATATTCCACCTTTAGCTCCACCTAGCGGAAGACCTAAAACTGAATTTTTAAAAGTCATTAACGCAGCTAAACCCACAACTTCTGCTAGATCTACGTTTTGGTGATAACGAATTCCACCTTTGTACGGACCTAATGTTGAGTTGTACTGAACGCGGTAACCCGTAAAACATTTTACTGAGCCATCATCCATGCGAGTTGGAATTGAAACCGTTACACAACGACGAGGTTGTTGTAAACGCTCTAAAATATTTGGATCGCAGTTAATTAATTTCGCTGCTTCTTTAATTGTATTTAAAGCATTTTGAAATAAAGGACCTTGTAAATGTGACTCTGCGTGCGGATTTAAATTGTCTTGAGCTGCCATGAGCTATCTCCTTAAGTGACTTTTGAATGAGAGTATTGTAGAAAAACCTCTATGAACTGTCGAGCTAAAACTCTAATTGTGACTCTGATGCGTCTAACTGTTGTGGCTATGATTATAGCTGTTAGTCCAGCCTTCGCAGTCTATTCGGTGATCAATGATACACCGAAATTGTCGATTTATCCCGAGTGGATTTACTCAAGAATGATGGCCACGCAAGGGTGGAAACCCTCTTTAGATGTTTCTAGCGAATGTAAGCTTAGTTTTTCATCACCAGAGCTCGTACCTGAGAAATGTGAAGCAAATTACAATTTGTCGTATTGGGAGACTTTTTTAAGCAAACTTTACGTGGCTTTTGATTTCACCGATCAAACAAAATTTCAACGTATTCAGTTCGAACCGCAGGCAGGTTTGAAAATTCGAGGCCTTTTGGGCTTGCAGGCTGAAAATGGCGTTATTCAGAAGAAGCCATTAATTATCGTGCGCATGGGCATCTACGGTAATGTCGATGAGGTTTTAGCCGAACGTTTTTTAGCGCGCATAGCTTATCAGGATTTAGGTTATCACTTGCTGATCATCGAAAGTTTAACCAGTCATGGCTATCTAACTTTAAATGATGAATACAGTATTGGCGGCATCGAAGAAGGCCTACATACATTTTATATTTTAAATTTAATCACACATAACAAAATTTCTTGGGCTAAAGATGTTTCTGATATTTATTTGATGGGTTTAAGCCTTTCAGGCCCGGGCGCATTTGTTGCGAACTACTTAGATGAACATTCAAAGATTAACGGAAAAAATAAAAAAGCTGATTTAAAAGCGATTGAATTATTTTGTCCTTTGGTGAATTTTGATGAAACTTACAAAGAGCATGCAAAACCCGGATTGTTTTCAGCTTCAGCCGATGTCTGGAATCGTGTAAGACTTCAGGCCTTACGCTTGCGTGATAAAAAGTTAGAAGATATTCCGTGGTGGAAGACAATCTTTGATTTAACCCCCCGGTTTATGCCGCAAGCCTTAGGTGATTTAAATGTTAAGCGGGGAAAACCAGTTTTTAATTTAGAAAATTTCAAAGAATTTCCCGATTTAAAATTACCGCAAGAATTTGTAGACCATGTCGCTCAAAGTAAGACGCTATTTGAATTAAATCAGTTCTGGAATTTTTATAAGAATGAACAAACACCGATTCACATTTTTGTAACGCCGAATGATCCACTGGTGATGTCGACGTTAAATAGTGATTTGATCCGTAATAAAAAACAACCCGGTGTGTTTAACAAAGTGCGATTTACGGATTTAAAGGGCATGCATTGTGCGCTGGCTGCCGAATACCAGTGGCCATTTCTGGTCGAACTGGTTCGTCGCGGTTTTGAAATAAAATAAAACTACTTAGCCATTTCAATCAAAATATTAGTGACAGCTTCTTGTTGTTGGGTGGCTTTGCTTTTTACAATACTGCGAAATGATAAATCAGGGCCGCGCGCATACATCAAATTGTAGATACTGACTTCGCCATTTGGTAATTGTGTAAGAACATTGATCGTTTCTTTAAAATAAATCGGTGCAGATGGCTCAGAAACATTTTCTTCATTGAATGAATGGATGATGTATTGGTTTTTGGTGCGTAATACATTCTTAGTTAAGCAGTAACGTGAAGTGCCTAATCCAAAAATCGAAGTTTCAACGCAGGCCCGGTTATCTTTTGGATTTACAGAAATATCTTTTAAACCATTAATGGCTTTTCTTTGAAAAGCTTCTGACATCAGGGTTTCAAAAACTTTATCTAAGTTTAATTTGCCCAAGCAGGCGTAGGACTGAACTTTTAAAAAGCTTCCTTCAAATTCTTTTTTACTCGAAAAATTATGCTGGTTTGTCAGTGTTTCAGGAAAGCTAACCTCGGTCGACGAATTACAACCTGAGGCACTTAATTTTAATGCGATCGCAGCTTTAGTTTCACCGACTATTAATTTATGTAATGCCGGCACAAAACTTAGCACATACCCTAGCGCATTGCTAGAAGGGTCATTTTCAATAAAATATTTATTCATTTCACTGTAAACCGAAGGTTTAGCTTTTTGCTGCAGTAACCAATTTTCATTGGCGTTGGTTTGCACTTGCCAAGCTTGGGCCGAAGCCGTTGTCGTAAGAATTAATAGTGGAAGTAAATATTTTTTCATCTTAAACCTTACTTTGCGTTTTCTATTAAGTTTTGAATAAAAAGTTCTTGTTTTGTTGCAATCATACTTTTAACAACGCTATGAAACGGCAAATCAGGGCCGCGAGCATAGGCTAAGTTGTAAATACTGATTTCACCATTTTGTAGCTGTGAAATCACAGTGATGGCTTCGCGGTAATAGGCCGGTGCTGACGGGTTTTCTATATTCTGCTCGTTATAAGAATGAATTAGGTATTGCTTGCCTGTCGCTAGGACATTTTGCGTAAAGCAAAAGTTTGTTGTCCCAAACGGAAAAATCGAGACGATTTGGCAAACTTGGTTAGTTTGTTGGTTGGTTTTGATCTGTTTTAACCCATCGACAGCTTCTTTTTGAAATTTTTCAGACATTAAGGTAGCAAAAACTCTGTCTAAATTTAATTTTCCTAAGCAATCATAAGATTGAATTTTAAGAATTTCTTTTTCAAAATCACGTTTGCTTTGAAAATCAAATTCTTTTGTCAGGATTCCAGGGTACGATATATTCGTTTCAGCTGAGCAGGTGGGCTTATTTAGTTTTTTTGCTAATGATATTTCAGCTTCATTAACTATCTGAGTATGCATAAAAGGGATAAAACTTTTTACGTAAGGCATGGCGTGGCTTTTAGGATCAGTTTCTAAAAAGTATTTGTTCATTTCTTCGTAAACCGAAGGCACGGCCTTTTGCTTAGCCAGCCACTGCTTGCTATCGCCGCTTTGAATGATCCAGGCCTGTGCAGTGACAGCAAAGGTGATTAGAAATATAGAAAGAAGCTTAATAGACATCATATTCCTATCAGCCAGAATTATGCCGCTACACAGTGAACCTATTGCTTCGCAGTGTTTCATTCTGAGACAAATGCCCCAAGTTTACGAATATTGTTAGTCGATCGTGTGCATTAGACATTTACCAGGCTTAAAAACTTCAGTTAGCTAAAGATATGAAATTACTTTTTATCTTAATATTTGCAGCTCACGCCCAGACAAAAACTTACACCATCGAGGGTGATAAATTCACTCTCGAAACACTTTGCACAACAAACGATGTGATCTGGGGTTTTGATTTTTTAACGCCAAGTGCGGATGAAATTATATTTACTGAACGTGGTGGCAAACTTTCAATTTGTGATACGAAAACTAAAACTGCGAAACCCGTTGTTGGCGCTCCTGCGGTGGTGGCCAAAGATCAGGGGGGCTTATTGGATGTCATGATTCATCCTAAAACTAAAAAAATCTATATTACGTTTTCAGAAAAAACTGACGAAGGTGCCACAACAAGTCTATTTCGTGCAGATCTTGCATCTGATAAGACGAAATTACAAAATGGCTCGGTGATTTTTAAGTCTAATGCGGATGCAGACACCGGCATGCATTTTGGTTCACGCGTAGTTGCTGATAAAAATGATTTTTTATTCATGAGTATTGGTGAGCGTAACATTCGCAATAAAGCCCAAGATCAAAAATTACATCACGGTAAAATCCTGCGCTTAACACTAGACGGTAAAGCCGAAATTTGGACATCAGGGCATCGCAACCCACAAGGGTTGGCTTTTGATGCGAACGAAAGATTATTTGCTGCCGAGATGGGCCCGCGCGGTGGGGATGAAGTAAATCTAATCACCAAAGGGCTTAATTACGGTTGGCCGATTATTACTTACGGCAAAGAGTACTGGGGGCCGCCGATCGGCAAAAAAGAAAAAGCTGGCTTAGAGCAACCTCTGATTAAGTGGGTGCCATCAATTAGCCCATCAGGTTTAACTTTTTATGCAGGAACACGCTTAAAGAAATTTAAAGATAATATTTTTCTAGCTAACTTAAGTGGCCAGCACGTACGCCGAGTGGTGTTGGATAAAGATAAAGTCGTTAAAGAAGAAGAATTATTTGCAGATTTAAAAGAGCGTTTTCGTCAAGCTAAAGAAGGCCCTGATGGCGCCCTGTATTTTTCAACTGATAACGGGAAGATTTATAAGCTATATTAAAGCTGTTCTTTCCAGAACTTAGATTTTTCACCCAGTTCACGCACATAACCTGCGACATCGTCTTGCAGGTTTGGCGGAAGATCCTTGAACGCTTTAATATGTTCATTCGGCACAAACCTAAAAGTAAAATTAATACGGCGAGTTTCAAAATTCGTCGTTTTCATTTCAGAAAATAAAATTCCTTTTTCTTCGACCCGTTGAACGCGGTGAAAAAGTTGTTTTTTAAATTTATCGCCGCCAAAAATCTGTAAACTTGAGTCTTCTAGCCACTGTTGCAAAATCACCTGAGACTTTTGCGCTTTACTTTCGCTTTTAATAAATTGAAATAGTGCTTTTTCGCCAAACGAAATTGAAGCCACCGGACCCGGTTCAAAATCTTTGTGTTCGCCAACACGAGCCGTATCTAAAATTTTTCCGTCAGGTAAAATTTTATTGCCGTAATAATTGATCAAACAAGTATTCAAATGCCAGCCACGCGGAATATCTCTGTCGCTGAATTTTTCGTGAACCATTTGTTCAATTTTTTTCACGATTTTTTCTAACACCGGCGGGTAGTTTTCAGCTTCGACGCAGCGATTTTGAATTCCTTTAGGTGGATGATAATAATCTAAACAAGCAAACTGCCAGTTACCTAACCAATAAACTGGGCGAAGTAATGGACGATTTGGTTCACCTTCCGGAGGAGGATTGCTCTTCGAGAAGCGATTTTCCCAGATAGGATATAGGCTCTCTAAGTACTTAATGATGTCTTTTTTCTCGGTAGCAGTGATATAGCTTGGCTCGTAAATCAGATTGAGATTCTGCTGAAATTGTGGTTTTCTGGAAGCCTTATGCATACAAACTCTATTATACATTTCAACGTCGACGGTACAGTTAAAAAGAATATCCTAGAAAAGATTTCTGCTTTTTCGAGCAAAAAGATTCTTTTAATCGGCGATGTGGGAGTGGACGAGTACATTATGGGGGCAGTTAAACGCATTAGCCCTGAAGCTCCGGTACCGGTTTTAGAGGTCGACGGCGAAGATAAACGTTTAGGTTTAGCAGCCAACGTGGCCCAAAATGTGGTAAGTTTGTCAGGAAATGTAAACTTAGTTTCAGTTGTTGGTGCAGATACCGGTGCCGAGATCTTAAAAGAGTTATTAACTAAATCAAAAGTTTCATCAGAGCACTTAATCGTTGATGAAAAACGCCCAACCACACGCAAAACTCGCGTGATGACAGGGCACCATCACCTCGTTCGCGTCGATTACGAAGTTCGCAGAAATTTACCCGCAGAAACTGAAAGCAAAATCTTACAGCGTGTTCAAGATTTAATCCCGTCAATGGATGTTGTGGTTTTAGAAGATTACGCTAAAGGAATTTTTTCTGTAGGTTTAGTTGAAAAGATCATCGCGTTAGCTAAAAAATCTGGAAAATACTTAATGGTTGATCCCCACCAAACAAAATTCGCTGAATTTTACAAAGGTGTAGATTTAATCAAACCCAATTACAACGAAGCTCTGGCTTTAACTAAGATTCACGAAGAAGACATCGAAAATTTTAATGAGCGTGTTTACACTGTTGGCCGCGCCTTACAAAAAATGACGGGTGCGCGTGATGTTGTGTTAACTCAAGGTAAAGAAGGCATGTCGATTTTTACAAGCGATAAAGATGTCGTGCAAGTGCCTACGTTTGCTAAAAAAGTATTTGATGTGACTGGAGCAGGCGATACCGTAATCGCTGCGTTAGCATTAGGTGTAGCTTCTGGTTTACCGTTAGCCCAAGCCTGCGTATTAGCGAATTACGCTGCAGGCATTGTGGTTGGTAAAATCGGGTGCGTGCCTTGTGATCTTTCAGAACTTAAAGCCACAATTCAGGCTTAGTTCTTACAGTCTTCAAGATTTAAATAAACTGAAATCTTTTTCACTTGGGATTGGTTGGTTAAACCTTCTGCGGCTGTGCCTTTTGAAGATAGTGCATTATTCACATTTAAACGTAAAATTTCAGAAGTTCCACAGCCTGTTGTGATCGCATCAGTTTTTCTAAATAAAACCGTGCGCGCTTCAGAACCTAAAGTCACGACTTTTGCATTAAGCTTGCCCGTGCTACCAGCTAAGAATGCTTCAAATTTTAATGTACTTGTTGATTTTAAATCAGCAGCTTGTGGTCTAACTTCGCCAGAGACATCGATTAATGAAATCGTTAAACGTTTTCCAGCAGGTAATTTTAACGGAACCGTTACATTACAAGATTTGTAATCCATTTTACGTGCATCAGAGTTTACCGTGATAAAACTTTTCAATGTGATATCAATAACATTTTTAGTTAAATCAAGTTCAGTGTAAGCAGGTGACTTGTTTGAACAACCTGTGCCTAAGACTGTGATTTTATCTAAAGTCACAAGTTCTGTGATTGAATCAGCTTCTAACATCGGAATTAACGGTAATAAACGCGTCGACATTTTAAATTGGCTCGGAAAATTAAAGATATTTTTAGAAATTACGAAATCATCATCATCCACAGCACTGCTGCGTAACATTTCGTGCAATACCAGGTAATAAACATTTCTTTCTTTTTCGAAATGATCTAACCAGCTAGCACTGTTTAAAATAATTAACCCTGGAACACCGATCGCATCAACTACTGAACCTGTGTTATCGATTAAGATATCATTTGTTAAAACAATACTTTCAGTTGTTAAAGTTGTCTTAAGACTGACTAGGTCTAAATTATGAGTTGTTACAATTTGGCTTCCAGCTTCAGTTGTTTCTAAATACTCATTTACGTTTTCACCCATCTGGATAAATACCGAACGAATATAATCGCCACCGTTGCCGACCTTGTGGCCTTCGGTGCTGAACTTGTTTTCAACCGCGTAGCGGCCATCTAAAAGCTTAACTAAAGAAATGCTTCCAGGAATCGTTACGGTTCTGTTGCCGACTTGAATCACTTGCGGAAGTTTAACTTCTAAGGCTTTAAGTAGATTTAGCGCGTTTGCGGATACGCTAAAACATAGGCCGATTACAAGTAGGTGTAGGTGGTTAGTTCTCATTGGTTTCTCCTGGTGTTTCAGAGGTCGAGAGCGGGTACATGTAAAACGTTAATTTATAAACTTCATCTTTTTTGCCATCTTCTAAAAATTGTGACAGCGAATCCTGAAATTCACGAATCATCTTTTTAGCTTCAGGAATTTTACTTTTATCAACAGCTACAGTAACAGCCGTGAAATCACGTAATTCAACAGGGCAGTGGTCTAAAACTTTTTCAGCTAGCTTTAAATCTTCATAATGCGATTTGCGCACGGCTTGGTTAGCTACATCGTCGGATGTGATTAATGGTTCGTTCGTTGGTGCGTAGCGGTTATATTTTCTAGAAACTAAATTTAGATCTGTCAGGCGAGTCAGAGTTTTTTGCACATCAGTCACTGATAAAGCTAAACGTTTTGCCATCCACGGAATATCAGAAACAAAGTTCACGGTCTCCATTAACGACAACAAAGCGAAATGTTGCCATTCGCTGATCATGTTAAATTGGTCTGAGCTTAATTTTAGGTAATTGATATTTTTTTTGTATTTTTGTAAGAGACCTTTTTCAGAATCGGCTTCTTGGTCATGACCGTTACCTTTGCCATCGAATAAAAGTTTGATGGCTTCGGCTTCTTTAGGGTCAAGATACATACGGTCTAAAAGTTTAACCGCCATTTTTTTAGAAACTTTACGTTTACCAGCCATGATCTCGCTTAAAGCACTTGGGCTGATGTCCAATTTTAAAGCGAAGGCTCGAAGCGAGAAGGCTGGATTTTTTCTTTGAAGGTTAGCAAAGTGAGAGCGAATTTTATCTTGTATGGCTAATTGTTCAGTCATATCCGCTCCCTTCTGGTTACATTTTGCGCCCGAAGGCTGTAACTAATGCTTACTGTGCAATTTGTAAACCGCTTAAACCGATTGTTCCGTCGTCATTTCCATCATCTGGAAGGTCACATTGCTCCCAGTGAAAACGCAAAACTGTTTTTTCAAACGATAAGAATGAATCAGTTAAGCTTTGTGCTTTTTTAATCACAGTGCCGTTTAAGTTAAGAGCTAAAATCGTTGATTGGCCACAAGCCGTTTGCACCACTTGGCCAGCAGGAATTCCTAATAACACATAACCTGATTCAAGTTGTTGTTCATCAACGATGCCTTGATCACCGGCTAAGAATAATTCTTGGCTAGCTGACACACGGTCGCGGTCAACAGAAGCAAAACCAATTGTCGCCACTTCAACTGTTAGGCGTAAGCCTTTAGGGATATCTAACGGAATTCTTAGATTGCAGCTTTTTCTTTCTAAACGTTTAGAAGAATCAGCGCCTGCTTGCATTTGATCAGAGTATTTTACAACCAGTGATTCAGGATCGAATTCGTCTTGTTCAATTTGGATATCGCCGTTGGGGCAGCCGTTACCGCCGGCAATGATTTGGCCAGCCTGTGCGAAAGCGGTTGAGAAGAAAAGTAGAGCTGCCATGTTGAAGATAAGAGCTAAAAGTAGTGTTTTCATTTAAATCCCCTTGGTTTAGGCAGAAAGAGTATCTTGCTGCCTGAAACTAGAATTAAACAAGTTTATGGTCTAAGTCTACAGATTTTGGAACAAAGTGTTCCAAGCATTTGGAACAAAGGCAAGCAAAATTTTTACAGGCAAAATCCGTGGATTTAGGTTTAAAAGCAGCTAGTTATAGACTTTTACGTCTTGTTCGACTATCTCTAGGTTCTCAAAATTAATCGACTGTAATAAGTCACAAAAAGGACGGCCAATGACGCTATCTGAAACTTCGCAAGCAGCTAACGCTGTGGACAACACAACTGTTGTTACACCTGTATTAACTAACTTTTATTCTTTTACGCTTCCAGATCTTGAAGCTTTTCTAAAAAAATACGGCAAAGAAAAATTTCGTGCCCAGCAGATATTTAAATGGGTTTACGAATCGCGCGTAACTGATTTTGATCAAATGTTAAATCTATCAAAAGATTTACGTGCAGAATTAAAACACTTAATTTCTTTTAACTTACCTCCAGTAATCAAACATTTAATCAGTGTTGATGGCACGCAAAAATTCTTATTTGATGTGGGCCAAGGCAATTCAATCGAAGCGGTTGTGATTCCTTCAGACGACCGTTTAACTTTATGTGTATCTTCAGAAATTGGCTGTAACATGGCCTGCAAATTTTGTTTTACCGGCAAACAAAATTTAAAACGTCGCTTAACGGCTGACGAAATCGTTGGTCAATTTATGGTGGTGCAAGATTCACTAGCGCGCGAAGGCCAAGGCCGCAAATTATCAAATATCGTATTCATGGGCATGGGCGAACCATTAGATAATTCAGATAACGTGTTTAAATCTATCGAAGTGATTCATTCGCCATGGGGTGTGAATTTATCTCGTAAAAAAATTACGGTATCAACATCAGGTTTAATTCCTGAAATGTATAAAGTGGCTGAAGCGAAAGTGCGTTTAGCAGTAAGTTTAAATGCTTATAGTGATGAAGTGCGTTCGCAAGTTATGCCAATTAACAAAAAATATCCGTTAAAAGATCTTTTAGAAGAATGTAAACGTTATTACCGTGCAACGGGTGAGAAAATCACGATGGAGTACGTTTTATTAAAAGGTGTGACTGATCAAATCGATCACGCGCGCCAATTAGTTAAACTTTTGCGAGATGTTCCATGCAAAATTAATCTTATTCCATTTAATGAACATCCGGGTTCTGACTTTGAACGTCCAAGTGATGAAGCTGTTCAAGCTTTTCACGCTGAGACACAAAAACTTGGAGCGCAGACGTTATTACGCCGTACTATGGGTCGCGATATTTTCGCAGCTTGTGGTCAATTAACTACAAAAAATATTGAACGTCCTGAAAGAATGGATACTTCAAATTCAAAAATCGGAGGAACGAATGTCAGAAGTTTTAGTAGTGGGCAGCCTAGCCTATGATTCAGTAAAAACACCAACAGGAAAAGCAGAAAGATCTTTAGGCGGTTCAGCGAATTACTTTTCAGTTTCGTCTAGTTTATTTGCTAAAGTTCAAGTTGTTGGCGTTGTTGGTTCTGATTATTCAGATGCTGATCGTGAAATTTTAAATTCACGTGGCGTTGATTTAGACGGTATGCAAGTTGTTCCAGGTAAGACTTTTCACTGGGAAGGCACTTACGAAAATAATTTAAATGAAGCCGTTACATTAAAAACAGAATTAAACGTTTTTGCTGATTTTAATCCCGAATTACCTGCGAAATACAAAGGCACGCGCTTTGTTTTCTTAGCTAATATCGATCCGGTTTTACAATTAAAAGTTTTAGCGCAAATCCAAAATCCGGTTTTCGTAGGAATGGATTCAATGAACTTTTGGATCAACTCTAAACAGTCTGATTTAATTGAAGTGATTAAAAAAGTTGATATCGTTTTCGTTAATGAAACAGAAGCGAAAATGTTAACTCAAGTTGATAACGCTATTGTTGCGATCAAAAAAGTTGCTGAACTTGGTCCTGAGTACGTTGTTGTTAAACGTGGTGAGTACGGCTCAACAGTTTATTCAAAAACTCATGGCTTCTTTCAATGTCCAGCTTTACCTGTTGAAAAAGTTGTGGACCCTACAGGAGCTGGCGACAGTTTCGCGGGTGGCTTTTTTGGTTACTTAGCAAGTTTACGTCCTGCTGGCCAAGATCAAAAACCAACTTGGACAGAGTTAAAACAAGCAACTCTTGCGGGAACAGTTATGTCTTCGCAAACTATCCAGGATTTCAGTCTTAAAGCTTTAGCTAAGATTGATAAAACATCTTACGCTAAGATGAATGCTGAGCTTGTTAAAATGATCACTGTTTAATTTTCTTGTGACAGAGAAGCCATATTTACGGCTTCTCTCGTTCGCAACCATCCGGCAGAGGTACATTTAGCGGACAATCAAGTCGTCGGCAACCAGCTGGCGGATTTACAACACTTTGTCGTATAAATTCACCGAGCTCTTTACGCTTATCTTCTGCAAAACCATAGAACGTGTAATAATGTGGTGTCTTCGGGGCCTCTTCCCAAGTGGCCTTTGGGTAAATCAGCTTAAGCCAAGCTTTGCCACCTTCGGCATCGCAAACCAGGCTGTAACCGCCATCTTTTGGGTGGAGTTCAAATTTGATTTCTTGTTTTTTGCCATCTTCAACGCAGGTGAAAATTTCGCGCCAATTGTCGACTTCATAGTGATCACTTACGCAGGCAGTTTTTAAAAAAGCATTTCTTTTATCGTGATGTGAATTAAATAAATCAGGCTCAACAGCACCGGTGTATTCATAATAATTTGCAAGGACAGCATCTTTTTTCCACCCAGTTAATTTCAGTTCGTCGAATTTGATTCCACCTGCGCATCTAACGCTTAAGACCGAGGCCTTACATTTTGATTTTACAGCCAGGTGAATTATAGTCTCGTGGTTTATCCGGCCGCTTCCGCCACTTTGAGCCGGGCTTTGAATTGAAAAAAGAGAAGCAATAGCAATTGCTAAAATTGATTTCATGTATAATATCCCCGCGAATTCAGTTTAAGGCAGGATGGCCTTAAGGTGGGATTTATTAAAAACCATTCTCAAGTTGAAACACTAAAGTTACTTAAGGGGCCTAGATAGATCGACATCTTATAGACCTCTGTGGCATTGCTGGTTTCTGCTATTTCAGCGACTTGTTCCTGAAAAAGACGAATCGCTGATCTTAATAGTTCCATTTGCTGCACATCTAAAGATAACGTGATTGAAGACATATCGCGTAGTTCGACGGGTATTTCGGCTAAATTCCTTTTATGAATTTCAAGATCTTGCAGATGCGATTTTTTGATGGCAGCTGAAGGAATATTATCAAAAGTTTCGACGTCTTCGTTATTAATGGTGATTGTTTCATTGTCGCGTTTGATTAAGTTGTGATTTTCAAGGTTAAGTAAGGCTTTTTCAACCACTTCGATCTCTAATGAAAGTTTTTTAGCAATCCAGTGCGCTGATGAATTAAAATTTTTAGTTTTAGTTAAGGATAGAATAGCTAAGTGCTCCCAAGATAAAAGCACATCAAAGATATCGTGCTCTATTTTTTTGAATGCGCGTGGTTTCGACTCGGTAAGTAGTGGATTATAATTTAAAATCTGCAGTTGTTCTTTTTCAGAGTAGCCGATTTTTTCAAGAACTTCTTGAGCTTTCTTTTTGGAAATACCACGTTTGCCAGAAAGAAAGTCGGTTAAAGCCCCAGAGCTAAGACCGATCTTTAAGGCAAACGAACGTTTGCTAAAACGTTTGTTTTTGTTAGAAAGCTTTTGAAAGTGATCATTAACTATTTTAATTAGGAGATTATTCTTCATTGATAACTTAAGGGTATTGATATTGTCTGTGCGCTGTCAAAAGGAAATGCAGGCGCTCCTTAAAAGTGGAGCAAGCGAGTAAATGTTCTAGAAAATAAAGCTTAAAATTTTTTAGTTAATGTTTGATTGTCAAAAAAAAGTATTAGTAAATAAAGCATGTTTAAAAAACTATTTATTTTAGTGCTTTTATTTTCATTAGATCTTGCAGCAATAGGCCGTGTTGGTAATGGTGGAAACATCATCGTTTGCCTAAAGCCCGAATCAGGCCACTGTTATGGCCGCCAGGGCTATGCAGGAGCTTTCTATGATACTTATGAGGCAGACATTCGCTATCAAATGAAGCCTCTTTCGATGGCAGATAATTTCGTTGAGCCAGCTTCGGCAGTCGATTACGCGGTTCAACTTTTAGACTCTGTAAAAAAACATGATCTTGAGCTTGCTGCTGAGCTAACTGGATTTGTTGAAGACTTTGAAGCCGAAGCAAACTTTGTTTCGGGAATTGTTTTGTTGCCGGTGCCGGATACAGGCATTTCTTTTATTCCGTATTCTTCAGAACTAAAACAATTGGTTATACAAACAGAACCTATCACAGTAAAAGATAAGCGATACCTTATCTCAACTGATTTGTGGCTATTGATGACTAAAGCTGATCAGGCCCATGCGATTTTACACGAAGTTTTATACAGATTTGTTCTTCACGCTACCCCAAACATTAAAACTTCAGATAGTGTCAGATACTTTAATGCTTATATTATTTCTGGCGAATTTAATAGAATGTCTAAGAAAGAATACAATGAAGTTAAATATTTTGTTTTACAAAATGAAATGAAAAAAAGGGAGATTACTTTCGTAACCTCCCCTTAGTGTGAAGACGCTGTGTCTTTATTTGAATGTAATTACTTATCGCCATGTGTTTTGTTTAGTTAAGCCTTGCTTTGTAGGTTCTGCTTCAAGTTGATGGAGCAGAGCTCAGTCGGCAGCTAGCAGGACCTGTTTGATATTTCACGACTTCAGTCTAAAATAATCTCATTCTAAGACACTCTTCAGCGATTTTTGCTGATTTAACATTTTGATACAAGATCACTCTAGTTCGCTCGTCTTTAGACCGATAAATACTTAGGTAATTTAACGGGTTAGGTCAAGATGAGCAAAAGCCAAAAACCGAAACAAGAAAAATCGCAAACAGCGGATGATATTCTATCATCGTTGATGGAAGATTTAAAAGATGTCGATAAAGCCATCTCGGATGATTCTTTCGGCAATGATTTAGGTTTAGATCCTGATTTATTAAAAAATATTTCGGCATCAGAAGATGGCGAAGAAAATATTATTCAACTTGAAGATGGCTCGATTTCAGGGTTGTTTTCTCCTGACGCAATTAATATTAATTTAGATAATGAAGATTCTTTAGAAGGCATCGTTGGCGATATCTTCGAAGTACCAGCTGAGCCTGATGCGAATGCTTTCGCACAATTTCAAACTCCTGAAACTCCAAAAAAAGAAGTCAGCTTATTTGATAATGAGGATGCAATTGCGGCAGCTGCAGCACCTGAAGTTGTACCACAGCCTCCGACGGCTTTACCAGGTAGCGAACCAAGTTTATTTGGTTCAGGTGCCGACCCGCAACGTTCCGATTATTCAAGTTTGGGTGCAGATGAAAAAACAGCAGCAACAGAAATTCAATCTGATATGCCGCCAGCGATGGAAGATTTTGGTAATGTTGATAGCGGTGATGGTGAAAAGACAGTTGCTGTTGCAGGGTTTTCTCAGCGTGCGTCTGAAGATTACGGTGATAAAGTCAAAGTTTCTGTCGGACAAATGCGCGGCAATGCCTTTTCGAGTGGTTATGCGGCGTGGGGATCTTCAGATTCAAACTTAGCGCAGTCAGAAAATTTACGTATCGCGCAAGAAAAGATTTTAGATTTAGAAAAAGACAATGAAAAATTACGTTCACAAAATGAAGAATTAATCGCTGCGTCTGAAATCGTAAAAGAGCGCGCAGATTTATTAACGGGTCAGTTACATGAATTTAAAGCTGATCGTGACTCATTAGAGCAATCATTCAAAAATGAAAATGGCATTTTAAAAAGCCAGATCATGCGTAAAGATGCCGAGATCGTCAAAGCGTCGATGAAAATCGAAGAGCTTGAGTCAAGAATGAAATTTGATTTAAAGAAAATTCGCGTGCGTGAGCGCGAACTAGAAAATCGTCTAGAGTTAATTCGTGCAGAAAAGAATGCGTTAGTTAAGACTAAAGACGAACAAATCCTTGATGTACGTCGTAAATTAGATCAAGTTCAACTGGAAGTTGAAAGCTACCGTCAGAAGTGTGTAGAATTGAATAAGGTTATTGATACTAATCAAGAGTCGTTCAAACGTACTACACGAGCGCTGCGATTAGCGATGGCTAACTTAGAATTACAAGAAGAGAATAAACCAGCACTTAAAAAAGTAGACTAATATTAATGGCAGGAACGATCACGGAAGACGTTAAAAGACCAGCAAAGAAGATCAAGCTAGTGATCAGCGATTTGCATTTGGGTAAAGGGCGTCTTTTAGAAGATGGCGGCCTGAATTCATTAGAAGAATTCTATTACGCAGATAAGTTAGTTGAATTTTTTCAGTACTATTCATCTGGTGCTTACCGTGATTACGAAGTCGAAGTGATTATCAACGGTGATTTTTTAAATTTCTTGCAAGTTGATTATAAAGGTCATTATCTAACTGCGATTACAGAAACAATTGCCTTAGAAGTTTTAAAAACTATTATTTCAGCGCATGCCCCGGTGTTTAAAGCAATGGGCGATTTTTTAGCGCAACAATTTCGTCAAATTACCTATGTGATCGGCAACCATGATCAAGGCATGATGTTTCAGGCCTGTCGCGATTATTTAGATCAGTTCGTGGGTAAACCCTTACAATATAAAAGTATTATTTATTATATCGATGGCATTCATATCGAACACGGTCATATGCATGAAGCGGCCAACCGCATGGACCCGCGCAAATTTTTTATCAAACAAGGTGTGCCAGAACCAATTTTAAATTTACCTTTTGGTTCACATTTTTTTGTAGAGCTAGTTTTAAAGATTAAAGAACGTTACCCACATGTAGATAAAATTCGCCCTTTTGGTGCAATGATTCGCTGGGCGTTGTTTAATGAAACAGCCGTTATGTTCAAATCGATTGGTTTGTTGTCTAAATATATCTATCAAATTTTATTTTCGGCAGACCCTCGCTATAAGTGGCCGTTAAAAAAACTTTTAAAAATTTTCTTAGAGAGCGCGATCTTTCCGGATTTAAGTCTGGCTGCTAAAAGAATTTTGGCTGATGAGCGCGTCCATTCAGTGGTTTTTGGCCACACCCATGTTTATGAATACCGTAAATGGGGAACCCGTAAAGAATATTTTAATACCGGAACCTGGACCGAGCTGACATCTTTAGATGTTACATCACTTGGCCGGATCACTAAATTAACTTACGTTCTTTTTGAATATACAGAATCTGACACTCGTCCGCACGGACGTTTAAAAGAGTGGAAGGGTTTTCACCGTATCGAAGAAGACGTTGCTGTATCATAATACTTTGTCTCGTTTCTAGAGGTAAACTTAGCCTTTCTTAAGTCTAGTCCTTGATTGATCAATGATATTTTCTCGAGCATACTTTCTTAATAGAGGTGAGTTACAACATGTCGAAAAATAACGAACAAGAAGCAACGGTGATGGGAGCTTTGAGCGACACTTTCAGGGGTGCGCTTAAACAAGCTGATGATGCGCCTCCGGCTCTTGTGTGTTTAGTTGGTCCGACTGAAGCTGTTGGAAAACAGTGGTTGGTCACAAAACCTGACATGACAATCGGTCGTTCTCCGGATTGTGACATCTATATCAACGATACTTCTTTAAGCCGCTCGCACGCAAAAATTATGCAGGCCGGTTTTGATGTTGTGATCATGGATATGAATTCAACAAATAAAACTTCGGTAAACGATCAAATTGCAGTTCCGATGGTGCAAAGAAAATTACATAACAGCGACAGAATCAAAGCTGGTAATGTAATTTTGAAATTCTTAGAAAAAGGCAGTATTGAAATTATTGCCAATCAAAGGACTTTAGAAAAAGCGCAAAAAGATGCTCTTACCGGAGCTTACTCTAAAGGCGCATTATTAGAAAAAGGCCCCGAGATTATTCAGCGTGCGAAAAACTTAGGTGAACCTTTATCAGTTATTACTTTTGATATCGATTTTTTCAAAAAGGTGAATGATAATTTCGGCCATCCAGGCGGGGATTATGTATTACGTGAATTAGGTAAGCTTATGCAAGCGCGCCTGGTTCGCGCCAATGATTACTTTGCGCGTTTCGGCGGAGAAGAGTTTGTAACTTTATTGCAAGCTACGAACATCAAAACCGCTGCAGAAGTGGCTGAACGTATTCGTCAAACTGTAGAAGCTCATGAATTTATTTTTGATGGTCGTAAAGTTCCTGTAACAATCTCAATTGGTGTGGCGCAATTCAATAGCATCGACACTTGGGAGTCAGTCTATGATCGCGCAGACAAAGCTTTATACTCAAGTAAACAAAACGGCCGCAACAAGGTCACTGTAGCTGGCTAATATGCAAAACTTTTTTGAAAAGTTACCTAAATCAGAAGTCGAATCTATTTTTAGAAAAAATATATTCGATAAATGCCAAATTACCATTGATGGAAAAGTGAACGATGTTATTCGTGTGAATTTAACTTCTTCTGAGGTTGAAAAATTCGGTAAACTTTATATTCTTCCGCTCGAAGTCTACGAATTAAAAGATCGCATGTGCGCTTTTAGTTTTCGTATTGGCACGCGTGTTTTCTTTTTTAAAGCTAAGGTTTTGATGGATGGTAAAGGCTTTTATGTGCAAACCAATATGGAGATGCTTGAGCTTCGCCGTCGCCGTCATGTGCGCTTTGAAGTAACAGATGATTTTTCGCATGAAGTGTATGTGATTACCTCTTTAAATAAGAATGCCCGCGTAGAAGCCAAATTATCGAACTTTTCTGAGTCAGGCGCAAAAATGATCGTGATGGCCGATTTGGTCCTGTTCCAAAAAGGCAGTGGTGTTATTTTGTCTGTTAAGGTTGGCAAGCGCGCCGTGTTCTTAGTTGGCTGCGTAATTCGCTTTGTTAGCCGTAAACCCAAAGAAAATCCAGAGCTTGGCTTAGAATTCGTAAATCTGACTGAAATCAAAAAGAGCCGCATTTTAAATGTGTGCGAAGATCTAAGTCGTTTAATTGTCCAAGCTAATCGCAAACAGCGTCGTTAGCTCATAACTTTCTCTTATACATAGTATTACTAAACCTCGAAAAGATTAATTAATTCAATATGTTAGGCCATTTTGACTCTTTCGGATTGGCCCATCCTTTGCTCTAATATTTAGCAAGCATGCTGAGATCTAAGAAAATAGGTTCTTGGAGGGGGCAGCATGAAAAAAGGTTAGTAAGCGATCATAAGTTTTACTAACCGAAGTTGGACAGGGGTGTGTCTTATGATTCAAGTGGAGAAGACTGATCTACAGTTAGTCGATGAAGTCCGCAACGGTCAGCGGTCATCATTCTCAGAACTTGTGAAACGACATCAAAAAGGATTGCTACGGTTAAGTATGAGATTTGTGAAGGACCTAGATATTGCACAAGACGTGGTGCAGGAGTCTTTTATTAAGACTTTTGAGAAACTAAATTCTTTTGAAGGGCGCTCGTCTTTCAAAAGTTGGTTGTATCAAATTACAGTCAATACAGCTCGCAATAAACTGCGTGAAGATCGTTATGACTACTCTGACATTGAAGATGTTCAACTGGGCGTAGATGCTCAAGCTGAAAAATCACTTGTTCACAGAGCGGTCGGCGAAATTCTGAATGCAGAAGTTGAGAAGCTTCCTTTCAAACAAAAAACAGCTCTGGTGTTACGCGTGTACGAAGATATGAGCTTTTCTGAAATCGCTGAAGTTATGGAGTGTCCGTACGACACGGCCAAGGCGAATTACAGACATGCACTATTGAAGTTAAAAGAAGTTTTTGAAGATCGTGCAGAATTAAAATCTTGGACAAACGAGATTGGTGGATTCTTCACAGAACTAAATACTAAATATGCGGAGGCAGAATAACATGAAACCGAATCAGGGATTGAGAGAACAATTAAGACGGGAAGATCCGATTGAACTTCCCATGGACGATATGTTTTTTGACAAACTTCATGACAAAATCATGGCAGATGTCGCAAAAACAGAAATCAAGCCAGCTACAAGCCGGCTATCAAAGTCGTGGGAATTCTTAGAACGTCAGGCGCATTATTATCGACCGTCGAATAATGTGCGCACCCTTCACGTCGTGAAAATGGGATTAGTTGGTGTCAGCTTAACCTTAGGCTTAGGTCTGGCTACAATGAGTCTTAAATTATTTGATATGAGTTCACAAAATCAGATCGCCTCAAACAGGCAGATCATTATCGAGCAAGCATTAGAAAACCCACAGGACTGGGTAGAAATGGCGGCCTCAGTACAAAATGACTCTGATTTTTACGCAGATGTTATGAATGAAAGATTAAGTGCAAGCCAAGGAGCGGACTTACAACTTTAATCTAGAACACACAGATAAGATGAATCTTGGAAACGGATGTCCAAATTCATTTGTTTAGTTACCCAAATATAGACATAATTTCTTAATGTCTTTTTTCACAATTCTTCTTATTCCCATTCTTTTTTGTCTGCCGGTGGCAGCTCAGAGTGCAGCAGCACCGACCGTAAAGAAAAACTCAGTTGAAGACATTTTTATCTGGAAAGTCAGTGATGAGTTAAAGCTCTCTGCCGCTGAAGAAAAAAAGTTCGCTGATATTCATCGCGATCTCAATAAGCAAAAACTGCAATTTGCGACCCAATTGCAAAAGCTGTCATTTCAAAGTAAAGAAAATCCTCAGTTACCGCAAAGCCAGGCTTCTAATATTATCAAAAATTATAAAAAGACCCTGATCGCTTATAATGATTTAAGCTTGCAAGAGCTTGATAAAATGAAAGCCCTTTTGGGCGATAAAAAGTTTTTGGATTACCTGGCGATCAAGCAAGACATCAATCTTAAGCTTAAATCTCTGGTTTTAGGTGAAGAGTCTAAAGCAAAACCTGCTAAGCTTCCACCACCGCAAATTATCGAAGAAAAGTAATTACTTCCCGCGACGGCTGGATTGATAACGGTAATCACGATCTTCGTCATCTTCATTCACCGCGTCTTCAGTAATTTCTTTGATGTATCTGTTCACTTTGCGTTCAGGAACATTATTATCATATCTTGTAAGATCAAATAATCCAGCATCTGAAGGATTAACAACTTGAGCGTTGTAATAAAACCAATCTGAAAATCGCCAGAAATCTTTATTTGTTCGTGAAATAGCCCAGCGTTGTTTAAGCTTTTCATAATCAGCTTGCGTGCGAATATTTTCAATCGCCGTTACAAAATCACTTAATTCATTTTCTTGCACCGAGAAGAAAAGATTCGGAAAAGAACCCACATACCCCGGAAATATACTTAACGAATCAATTTCTGGATCGCGTCTTCCGTCTTCATTCGTGATAAACGCTAAACTGTAGTGTTCGCGATGATGCACGATTGTAAAAGCTTTACTTTGATTGAGCGGGGCTTGCACTAACACGAATGCCAGATCGGGAAAGAACACAGGAAATGGCTTTTCTTGCGCCTTAACCGAAGCGATACGTTTAAATTGATGGGCATAATTAAGTTCAGCTTTACTTAACTGGCTTTGTTGCCATTGCACATTGGTCATAGTCGGAATAATCCGCTTCCAGTTGATTAAATCTACTGGACCGCGCACTTGTGGGCTCATGTAATTAAAAGCTACTTGTTCGACAAATTCAGTCTGCGCACGGTAAGGGTTATTGTATTTCATTTGTGTGGGCGCATCGATATTATGATGTTTGTACCAGAACTTCATTTTCAAATGCGCAAATACACCGCGATACCAATATTTACGAATTTGTTTGCGATGTTCTTTTCCTGGAGGCATAAAAAGTAAATAGTTTTCTTCAGCTTCCATGCGGATAAAATCCATATAGATTCGGCTGATCGCCTGATGGGTTAAGTTGCCATAGACATCATAATTAACGACTAAGTTGTAAACCAGGCGCTCAAAAAGCGGGTAATCTAAAACATACACGGTTTTAGATAAATCGCCGCGAAAGCCTTTTAATACCGTAGCACTGTCTTTGTGACGAAAGATCGTTAAAGCCGCGTTGTCGTTATGACCATCGCCATTCCATAGATCATTGATACCATAACCTTGTGGAAAATCTTTTTTATATTTTTTTGCAATAATTTTTCGGTAGTCTTCACGCTTATCGACCATGTCGCCGTAAGTTCCTAAGATGCTTCCCATTTTTGCATCGCTGCCGTTGTAATACGATGGTAAAAATAAATTGGGTGATACTTCGGTTTCAAAATTGGCATCACGTGAAGCAAAATCGCTTTCAGGATTTAAAAATAAAGTAAAAAATTGTTCATCAATTGAATTTAAAGCATTATTGCCAAAACACACTGGCCCGCGAATAAAAGTATTAATGTGGTACTGAGCATCTTCTAATAAAAAGCGATAGCGTGCTTTCGCGGGTATATCGTGAAAAACAATAAATGGATTGGCAGATAGTTTTTCACTGTAGTCAGGCAGGGCTTTAACTTGCCACTCAGTCATATAAAACAAATTTTTAAAACGATTTAGTTTTTCGGTAGAAATTTCTAACGGTAAATGCGTTTTATTAACAATCTGAGCCGTAACTTTTTGAAAACAATAGTAAAACCTGGCTCCGGGGTCATCATTTGGTCTACGCGTTGAAATCACATCAACACCGCGCGAACATTCTGATTTAGATCTAACCAATGAATAGAATTGAGTCGGTTCTTCAGTAAAATACAGATGGGCTAAAAACCAATGTTCATAGATATATCTAGAAACTAATTTTTGCTTCAGATTCTGGGCATTTAAGAATTTTTCCCAGTTGCGAATAAGATAAAGTCTATTGCCGCTTGGAATTTTGGCCTGCTGGATTTTTTCCCAAGCCGGGCCTTGGGCGCCTTGTGATAACCAACTGCTTAATTTGTCTTTTTCATATTTATCTAACATCGGTAAACCAAAGGGCATACCGGCATTTGGTTTTTCTTTTAAATAAACCTGTAATTCTTTTTGATTCGATGGGCAGCTTCTGGCTTCTTCAGGCATTTCATCAGGCAGAAGGTCAGAGTTTGTTTTCATGTTAATCATCGATGTGATTAAAGAAGCTTCTGGATTTTTTGCATCATATACCGGAAAAAACTTTTTATCTCGCCATGAATATAAATCTTTAGCATCGATTCCCAAGCGGGTTAATGGCGCAGCTTTTTCTTCAAACTGATAAACATGATGTTTGTTAGCTCCGCGTAAAAATCCTTCATATGAAGTTAAGTTTAGCTGACAGGCAGCATTGTTGCACGAATGGCAAACCGCGCAGCGATTATTTAAGATGGGTTGAATCACGTGTTTGTAATAAATTTCTTTTTCGCTCAAGTTTGCATCTGCATTCGAAGCTAACTCATAACTTCCCTGCACGGGTGTTCGTGAAAAATCAAAGATTCCGAGCGAGTAAGAAAAGGCGATTAAAATAAGTAAACTTAAAGACACAGATTTCATATGTTTCTATTCGGAAACATGAATTGTGTTTTCAAAGGAAAATGACGCAGAAAAAGGTCTAGTTATTTGTGCTGGGTCTTATAGTGAGACAGATAATTTTTTTAGGTCTGCGACCGGATCTTCAGATTGTTCAAGAGTCTTAATTTTTTCAATAAACAAATCCATGTTCTGGTCGCACTTGTTATACAAGATTTCAAAGTCATTTAAGTCTTCCATATAGGTACGCAGTAGTCCCAATGTGGCATTATTGATATCTTTTTTGATGAAATTCTCATGCGAAGTTGTTTTTAACTTACCGCTAAGCTCGCGAGTAAACGCATCTTTTATTTTTTGAAATTGTTCCTGGCGAATTTTTTCATTTTGTTCTGAATTTGATTTATACCAAGATTCTAAATTTTTGATTTGTGCAGAAATAAATGCAGAAAATAATTTATCATCGGCATTTTCAGCGCTAATCACTTTTACAGTCGCAGAATCGGCACCTTCAAGTTTTTTGTAAAACATTTCAGTGCCCTTGTTGCCGATAAAGACGGCCATGCGCTCGTTGAAATCTGCATTGTTCTTAATGTAAGCCGTCGTGTGGACGATTTCGTGGATAATGGTGTTTACAAGATCGTGATCTTTATAACGAAGCATTGATGATAAGACAGAATCTTTAAACCAGCCCAGGGTTGAATAGGCAGATACACCGCGCACGAAAGTATCAAAACCTTCTTTTTTTAATTCAGCAGCTTCATCCAAAGCTTCTTGTTCGCTGAAAAATCCTTTATAGGGCATTTTTCCAACAATAGGATATGACCATTCAAAGTTTTTCAACTCCCATTTGTAGGCAGCATTTACGACCCAGGTTACATAGGGGCGTTTTAGATCTATATAGGTTTCGTAGTTTTTAGTTTTTTTTAAATGCAATTCGTTAAAGGCAAATTCACGCGCTTGCTGGCTCAGTGCCAGTTTTCTTTTTTGGGCTTCTGTTAAATCAGATTTCTGTAAAACTTTTTCGACATCTTCGCGGCTGGCCATCATCGAAATTTGATTTTTAGCAGATTTAAAATAATAGCCCAGCTGGCAACTTGATAAGAGTAAAGTCAGGGCGGTGAAACCTAATACAGATCGCATTATAAAAACCAGTTAAGCCCAGCTTTAAAAGCCGTATCATCAGTTTTTGTACCATCATCCATAGGTGTTTTCCAGATGTCGTAACCCACACGTACTGAAAAACGTTCGGTTAATTTATATTTTAAACCGATACCGTAACTAGGAGCCACGCCATCTTTGGTCGGAATTTCGTAGGCATTGGCATTGGCGTACTTGATCACAGCTTTTTTGTGGATATAAGCGGCGCCACCTTTAATATAGGGCTGAAAGTCACTGCGCTGGTCTGTAAGAATAAAAATTAAATCCGTACCTGCAATCGTTGAAGTCTGTTGAATCACACGCGCTGAAGTCGTGTCGTTTTCCTGATTTTCATAAAACGATTCGGTGTAACTTAATTCGAGAGCAATTTTTTCAAACATATAAAAAGATAACGACGCCGATTTAGATTCAGATTGATAGTAATTAGTGGCGTTGAAATTTTTCTTTGAAAAACTGTAGCTTAAGCCGATTTCTGTGGTCAGGGCATGAGCTGTCATATGGGCAAAAATAAGAGTCAGGAATAATGCTATTTTCATTCTAATATTTTAACTCAAAATTAGAGGAGAGGCTTGAGCCTTAGTAGACGTTGACGCGAATTCTGTACCTAAGACGAACGCGACCGCCGTCGGCCTGGACTTTAGCTCGTGGTGGGTTCGGGAAGAACTTTGCACTCTTAAACGCATATATTCCTGCGTCATCGAAAGGTTTAAACCCAGAACTGGTCATAATTAAACCTTCTTGATACAGACCATCGGCATTCAGCCAGATTTCAACTTCAGTGATCCAACTTTTACCGGCCAAAGTTTTGTAAACATCAGTCGGCATACGTTCAAATAAAGCATTTAATCGCTCGCTCCAGCGCACGTAAAATAAATTTAAAATACGATTGTAAAACGAAGCGTAAACATGAGCATCGGCATTTAAGTTTGTTGCCGAGCCGCTTTGAATTTCTCGGGGTAATTCATAGGGAACCGTTGATTCTTGCACGCGCGCCATCTGCTGCTGCATCTCTCTGGCAAATTCAGGTACGTCTCCGTCATCTTGACTGGCTGGAGTTTTTTGTTTGGGAGCACCTTGTGAAGGTTGGCGATTTTCAAAAGCACCGAGTTTTGTCGCGCGAGTTTGTTTATCAAAACGCTGATTTTTTTCAGCCATAAACTGCGCCGGGTCTGACATGTCTTTGGGTTCAGGCGCGTTTGAATTTTTAACGACGGGTTTATCGAATTCTTTTTCGCGCTGATCGGCAGTTTTCTCTTCAATGATTTCGATCTCTGTTTCACTCGTCGAAAGTCTAGGTGTCGCGGGCAGAAGCCAAACGCCTTCGTACATGAGAAAGTGTATAAAGAGACTGATCGCCAGAAGCGATGCTAAACGCAACATAATGCTTTAAACTGTATCATTTCTGGATCTCAAGTTAAGACAATTTTTTGCCGATAGGTATTCTGCATATATGGGGGATACCAATGGCAAAAGAAGTGTCAAAAGTGATCGATATTACATCACGTCTGAAAACTGTAAATACTAATCCAATTCAAACGGGTGGCTCAGCTGATCAGAATTTGCTTAATATGCAGGAGCTTAAAGGCAAGTTTCAGCCGATTCTTTTAAAAGAACGTCGCCAAGTTGAGAGAACTATTCTTTCTGACTTAATTAGTGGCATGCTTGTTTTGCCTGAAAAGGGTTTATACAAAGTTTCGATGTATGACATTTCTGGTGATGGTTTATCTTTCTCGCTAGAAAAGCACATGGGCTCATTCTCTGTAGGTGAAGAAATTGCTTTACGTGTTTATTTAAATTCTAAAACTTATTTTCCTCTTCACGTAAAAGTGAAACACACAACTGTCGATGACAGCGAAGAAATCGTTCGTCACGGTGTTGAATACATGAAGGGCTCTGCCTCAGATGTTGCGCTTCAGCATTTCGTAAATTTCATCATTTCTCTGAATGAAGGATTACAAATTGATGAAGGTGATATGGTCGCAGGGCCAACCATCGCATAAAAAATAAAAATAAATTTTTGAATCTCTTTTGACTCTCGTTAGGGTTTGATGTGCAATTTACATAGGTGCTATACGCGCCGCACATCAATCCTTTAACGGAGGTCTAATTGAGTTCTAATCCTACACCTAAAGAAGCAAAACCTAAACGTCGTAAAATTGTTCTGGATACCAACGTTATTTTATTCGACGCTTTTGCGTTGTTGAAATTTGGCGATGCTGATTTACATATTCCGTTTGCGGTGATCGAAGAAATCGATAAATTTAAACGTGACCAAGGTGAAAACGGGCGCAATGCGCGTCAGTTCAGCCGTTTCGTTGACGTTCTAAGATCAAAAGGAAGTTTAGCTCAAGGTGTACAAATCGATAACCACGAAACTATTGTCTACATCACGACAGATATGTTTTTGGCCGGTGTTCCTTCTGAATTAGACCAAAACAAAGCAGATAACCGTATCTTAAGTACGGCGCTGGCTTTACAAAAACAGTTTCCTCGCCACAAAGTTGAATTGATTTCTAAAGATATCAATTTACGTATTAAAGCTGATGTTTACGGTGTGAATGCAAAAGATTACGATAATTCAGATATTACTCAGGGCGATCTTTACGAAGGTTACCTTGAAATTGAAGTTAAGCCTGATGCTATCGATACTTTTTACCGCGATAAAAAATTAGTTGTTGATCACAAATTATATATTAACCAATACGTAATTTTAAAAGATGCTTCAAATCCAAATCATTCGGCGATCGGCCGTTTTTCTGGAGTAGAAAAAGCAGTTGTGCCATTGATTAACCCACCAGACAGCATCTGGGGAATCCATGCACGCAATGTTGAGCAATCTTTTGCCCTAGATGCCTTATTAAACGATGAAATCATGATGGTTTCTTTAGTAGGTAAAGCGGGAACTGGTAAAACATTACTGGCGATCGCAGCGGGTTTATTTAAAACTCTTGATGAAGGCCGTTTTCAAAGACTATTAGTTTCGCGCCCGATTTTTCCGATGGGCCGTGATATCGGTTATTTACCAGGTGATATTGAGCAGAAATTAAATCCGTGGATGCAGCCAATTTTTGATAATGTTGAGTTCTTAATGGGTGCTGATAAAAAAGCAGCTGGCCGCGCTCAAGAGCTTATCAATCAAGGCATGTTAAATATTGAGCCTTTAACGTATATCCGTGGTCGCAGTATTCCTAAGCAATACTTAATCGTGGATGAGGCGCAGAATTTAACTCCGCACGAGATTAAAACGATTATTACCCGTGCTGGTAGCGGTACTAAGGTGATTTTAACGGGTGACGTTTATCAAATCGATAATCCGTACGTAGATTCAGCAAATTCTGGCTTAACCCATGCGGTAGAGCGTTTCAAAGGCCAAACTATTGCGGCCCATGTCACGCTGACTAAAGGTGAAAGATCAGCACTTGCCGAATTAGCGGCAAATATTCTATAACAATAAGATGTCATCATCAAAATTTTTAGAAGAAGAAAAAGCAAGACAAAACGCGAAAGACGTCGGCTACAAAGCCGTCGTCAAACAAGTGATTACCGACAAAATGGTTCGCCAATTTGCCGAAGTGTCTGGAGACTTTAATCCGATCCATCTTGATGATGAGTACGCTAAAAACACAATTTTCAAACAACGTATCGCGCACGGGATGATCTTGGGCGCGATTATTTCTAGATGTTTAAACACAGCGATTGGCACAGGCGGTATCTATCGTGGCCAAACGTTAAAGTTTTACAACCCGGTTTTCATCGACGATGAAATCACTTTTGAACTAACAATCACGAAACTTCACCGCACCCGTGGTTTAGGCGTTATTGAAACGATTGCAAAAAAAGCTAATGGCGATGTCGTCGCTAAGGGCGAAGCAACGATCGTAATGGCCAGCAACGTTCAGGGCGAAGCTTCTACTAGCGCTGAATAATCCCGGTAAAATACATGTAAAAACATTAGACGATCTTGCAGTATTCACTCGGTGAAGGGATCGTTATTGCATTCACTATGTTCTCTCGGGTACAAGCTTGTCTATGGGTCGGGGATTAGTCATTTTTAT
This sequence comes from Bdellovibrio sp., assembly GCA_036676395.1. Lineage (GTDB taxonomy): Bacteria > Bdellovibrionota > Bdellovibrionia > Bdellovibrionales > Bdellovibrionaceae > Pseudobdellovibrio. The sequence continues at coordinate 2,480,012 of JAKFCY010000002.1, read as the reverse complement.
CATTGGAATATTTGGTGTGCTCAGTTTGCACGCCAGCAACTGCGCCATGGCTGTGGGAACCTGTGAATATTATCAATGCCTAGAAAAGCAAGAAAACTGCGGCACCGACGGGTATTACATTCAGTTCGGTTCGCATTACTGCCATAAATACCAAGTCGAAGAATACAAATACACAGAGCGTGGCAAAGAATTTTTAAATAAAATCAGAGTGTGTCTGCAAGACGAATTAGAACGTGAATATACGCGTGCCGGTGAACTGCCAAAATGCAGTAAAATAAAAAAGTTTGCTGTCGAAACGCATAAGCACTGTTACACAGAAAATAAATTCTGCAATTTGCCAGATTCTGATCAACGCCACATTAAATTCGCCGCAAAAAAAGAAATCTTCGATTTTCAATTGCTGAAATTCGCTTTCTGGCTACAAAAAAGCTGTTTCTAAAATTCGTGACGCAATTTCATCACTCAGGGTTTCAGTCAACATTGCTGACTGAACTACAGAGCGCCGTTTTATAAGCAAAATATTTAAAGAGATAATTCTAAATTTTTTCTAAGAGTATTTTTGAATTGTTCTGCGGTGAGCTTGCCTTGGCCTAATACTTTCTCAACCGAAATCATTGTTTCAGTTTTGAAGCCGCAAGGATTAATGCCTGTGAACGCTGTAGGGTCATTAAAGAAATTAATCGCAGCGCCGTGATAGGTGATCCATTTTTTTACCGCGATGCCAAGTGAAGCGATCTTTTGGTTTCCCATCCAGACGCCGGTTTCATCGGTTTCAACTTGTTGGCCGGGCATTTTTTGTGGGGTTTTACCTTCAGCAGTGATGCCGAATGCTTTTAAGGTTTTAACGATAGCACTTTCAAATGTGCGTAAATAACCGCGCACATCTTGCACACCACGTGGTTCATCAGATTCTGCTTTTTTGCCACGAGAATTTTTTAAACTGATAATCGGGTAGACTACGATTTGTGAAGGGCCATGGTATGTGGCTCTGCCGCCCCGTGAAACTTCGATAACTGGGCCTTGCCAAGAAAAGATGTCTGAGGGCTGAGTTTGTCTTCCGGTCGTAACAACTGCGGGGTGAGAACAAAAGATGAGATAGCCTGGGTGCGATTCGCCCTGTGATAATAGCTGATCAAGTTTTTCAACGTATTCTAGCTGTTTATTCATGGCCTCTTCATAAGAGATGAGGCCCCAGTCTTCAAACATCATAGGATTAAATCCTGCGCGCTGGCGCTTAGGCGTGAGCGTTTTTGCTCGCGCCACCTAAAGGTTTTTGAATAATATGAATGGCATGTCCAAGAGTTGCTTCTGCAGCTTCCATCATTGTTTCACCTAAAGTTGGGTGAGGATGGATTGTTAAAGCAACATCTTCAATGCGCGCTCCCATTTCGATCGCTAAGGCCGCTTCTGAAATTAAATTCGAAGCTTCTGGGCCGACGATATGAACGCCTAATAAAACGTGAGTTTTCTTGTCAGCGATCATTTTTACGAAACCATCAGTTTCCATCATGCTTACGGCACGGCCGTTGGCTGCGAACGGAAATTTCGAGATTAATAAATCATTAAAACCTTTGGCTTTGCACTCAGCTTCAGTCATGCCGGCAGATGCGATTTCGGGGTCTGTGAAAACCACCGCAGGAACTGTTTTTGCGTCGTACACACGGTTAATGCCAGAGATAATTTCTGGAACCATTACGCCTTCGTGCGAAGCTTTGTGTGCTAACATTGGTTGGCCACAGATATCACCGATTGCAAAAATGTGCGCAATGTTCGTTCTGCGCTGGGCATCCACTTTGATAAAGCCGCGTTCATCAACTGCAATGCCTGCACCCTTAATGTTAGCTTGATCTCCGTTTGGACGACGACCAACAGTCACTAAAATTTTATCACATTTGATCACTTCGTCTTTACCGTTGATTTCAACAGTGACTTCGTAACCGTCTTTGGTTTTCTTTTGGCCTTTAGCTTTGGCGCCAAATTTAAATTGGATACCGGCTTTTTCAGCTTTACGAGTTACAACAGCTGCGCACTCAGGATCAACAACGCCAGCTAATAATGAAGTTTGAGCTTCAACAACGATAACTTCAGAACCTAATTTACGTAAGTAAGAAGTGATTTCTAAACCGATGTAACCACCACCGATGGCAACAACACGTTTAGGGATTTCGTCGAAGTTTAATGCGCCTGTTGATGAACAAATGTCTTTTTCATCGAACGGGAAGCCTGGAATTTCAATCGGGCGAGAGCCAGTCGCAATAATGAAATGTTTGGCTGTGATTGAATCTATTCCAGATGAAGATTTAACAGTTAATTCTTTAGTCGTTTTAAAAGTCGCTTCACCTTTAATAATAGTAACCGTGTTACCTTTTAAAAGTTGGTTCACACCACCTGACATTTTATCGCAAACAGATTGTTTCCATTTAACTAAAGTTTTCATATCAACGTCGATTCCGCCTTTGATATTTAAACCCATAGTTTTGAAATCATGCTGGGCACGGTGTAACATGTGCGTCGCTGTGATCATCGCTTTTGAAGGGATGCAACCCACGTTTAAGCATACACCGCCTAGAGCTTCGCGCTCGATGATCGCTGTTTTGAAACCTAACTGCGAAGAGCGAATAGCCGCTACATAACCACCAGGACCAGAACCAATAACTACTACGTCAAAATTTTGCATAAATTATTTATTTCCTTTTTCAGCTTGCTGCTTGTCGTACTCAGCTTTTCCTTTGAGATAACCTTTTTTAAATGTGCGCTCTAAAGTTTTAGGGCAGTTGCCTGTGTAAATTCCACCGTGACGCCCGAATTCTAAACCGCCATTGTAACTGCAGAATAAATTTTCATTTTTTTCTGGATTCAAAGGCGTAGATGGAACAGCAGATTCAGTGGCTTTAGATTCGCTGACACTTTTTTGTTCCCAATCAGTTGATGGAACAAGTTTAGGTGCAGAACTGCAACCTGTAAAATGAACGGCCATCGCAAGCATTGAAAACAAAAAGATTTTTTTCATTACGACATTCCCATCATCAATACGCCAGGGTTTTGAATTTTCTGGAAGAATGATTTTAAGAAGTTCGCAGCCACTGCGCCATCGATTAAACGGTGATCTGCAGTGATTGTGTAGTTCATAGCTTTGATAAAGCCGATTGAACCATCTTTTTTAAGAATTGGTTTATCAGACAATTTATACATACCAAGAATGGCAACTTCAGGGTGATTGATGATTGGTGTTGCGTATGTTCCACCAACAGATCCGATATTTGTAATCGTGATCGTTGCACCTTTCATTTCGTCTGGTTTTAATTTTCCGTCACGGGCACGACGAGAGAGATCGATAATTTCTTTTGAAATTTCTAAAATAGATTTTTGGTCAGCGTTTTTAATCACTGGAACCATTAAGCCATTTGGTGTGTCAGCGGCAAAACCGATATTGAAATATTTTTTGTAAACGATCTGTGAATTGGCATCGTCAATTGAAGCATTGAACTGTGGAAACTCTTTGATTGTTGCAATCATGGCCTTCATTGCGAACGGTAAGTAAGTGATTTTAGTTCCATTTTTCTCGGCGTAATCTTTTAACGATTCACGTAATGCAACTAACTGAGTTACATCAGCTTCATCCATCAATGTGAAATGTGGAATAATCGCTTTAGACATTTGCATGTTTTGCGCGATTTTTTTACGAATTCCTAAAAGATCAACACGCTCTTCTAGTTGAGCATTTATCGATTTGTATTCTGGTTTCGGGAAGTTCATTGAAGGAGCACCTGCAGAAGTTGCACCAGCACCAGTCGATGTCGCAGCTGTAGCTTTTCCACCTTTAGAGCTTAATACGTCTTCACGAGTTACACGGCCGGCTAAACCAGAACCAGTCATTCCATTGATATCAACACCCATCTCGCGCGCTAAACGACGAGTTGCTGGAGTTGCTAATACACGTGATTCAGCCACAGGAGGGTAAATACCACCAGCTGCTGAAGCTGACATTTGTGGAGCGGCTGCTTGCGGTGCGCTTGGTACTGGACCTGCAGCTTTCGGAGCGTGAGCGCCGTTAGAGTGAGCTTGCGGAGCTGAAGCCGTTGCGCTGGCTGCACCTGATAAAGTTAGAATCACAGATTCAACTTTGATCACATCACCTTTTTTAAATTTAAATTCTTTTACAACACCTGCTACCGGAGTTGGAACTTCAACAGTGGCTTTATCAGTCATGATCTCTGCAACAGTTTGATCAGCCTTAACAGCATCACCAATGTTTACAGTCCATTTAACTAATTCGCCTTCAGTAACGCCTTCACCTAATTCAGGAAGTTTTACATCAGTTGATCCGCCGCCAGTTGCTGCAGGTGCCGGAGCAGCTGCTTGTGGAGCAGGTTTGTGAGCTGCTGCTGGAACAGAAGCTGAAGCCGTAGCGGTTGCTCCGCCTTCAAGTTTTAAAAGTACAGATTCAACTTTAACAACTTGGCCTGGTTTGAATAATAATTCTTTTACAACACCAGCAATTGGAGTTGGAACTTCAACAGTGGCTTTGTCAGTCATCATTTCACAAACTGTTTGATCGGCCTTAACAGAGTCTCCTGGTTTTACTAACCATTTAACTAATTCGCCCTCGGTTACGCCTTCACCTAATTCAGGTAATTTTACATCAGCCATGCTAGTTGCTTCCTTTCGCTGTGTCTTCGGCAAGAACTTGTCCGCCAATTCTTTCAATTTTATTTAATTCTCTATTTTGTTTAATCATGCCTTCGATGAAGAATTCACCGGCACGGTAAGAACTGCGCACTAACGGACCAGAAGCTACGTATAAAAATCCTAAGCTTTCAGCTGTTTCTTGCCAGTGTTTAAATTTATCCGGAGTAATGAATTCAACAACTTTTAAATGTTTTGGCGTCGGTTGTAAGTACTGACCAAAAGTCACAACGTCACAGCCCACTTCGCGTAAGTCTTTTAAAGTTTGTAGAATTTCTTCGTCTTTTTCACCTAAGCCCAACATGATTGAAGACTTCGTGTAAATTTTTGAATCGAATTTTTTAACTAATTTTAAAACATCCATTGATTGGCGGTATTTAGCGCGCGGATCACGAACTTTCGGCGTTAAGCGCTCAACAGTTTCAATATTGTGAGCAAATACGTCTGGGTAGCTTGCGGCTAAGTGAAGAATTAAATTTTCTTCGCCGCGAAAGTCCGGAGTTAAAATTTCAACGATTAAATCTGGATCTAATTTTTTCATTGCCTTAACAGTTCTTGCGAAATGATCAGAACCTTGATCAGGCATATCATCACGGTCAACCGAAGTAACAACAACGTATTTAAGTTTCATCTGAGAAACTGAGTACGCTACTTTTTCTGGTTCGAAAGGATCAACCGGTGGTAAACCGATTTTAGCATTTCCGGTTTTCACATTACAGAAACGGCAACCACGGGTACAAGTGTCACCCATGATCATGATGGTTGCTGTTCCGCCAGACCAACATTCGCCCATATTCGGACAACGGGCTTCTTGGCAAACAGTTGCGAGTTTTAATTCGCTTAACATTTCTTTAATGCGTACGTAATTTTCTCCGGCTGGAGCTTTCACTTTTAACCAGTCAGGTTTACGAACCACAGGAGTGGGTGTTGGACCTGAATTTTCGCTCGAGTTATCACTAGGAATGTCATTCAACATAACTGCCACCTTTTAGTGCAAATTTATCACTCAAAATTAGAGCTTTATTTCTAACTTCAAAGAGGGGTCATGGCAAACATTTTAACTGGCAAAACGGGGGTATGCCAAGGCAAGCTAAAATTACAGGCCGTTGTGCTGCTCCTAGGTAGACTAAACTGCCACGATTTGTTAGCAATATAGGCTATGACATTATTGCACGAACCTTTAAGAAAACTTGTTTCTCAATCTCTAATCACGTTAATTCAAGTTCAACTTGAAGCTGGCGGCGTTGCTAAAGACGCAATGAGTGTTGGTGATGTCTATAAAGCTCTAGTCGATGCCCCAAATACTGATCTTGGACATTTAGCTTTTGGTTGTTTCATTACAGCTAAGAATTTAAAAAAAGGTCCGCCAGTTGTCGCCCAACTTTTGGCGCAAGAATTAAAAAATGAAGTCGCACAGAATATCGTGCTGAAAAAAGCGATTTCGTCTGTTGAAGCGGCAGGTCCGTATATTAATATTAAATTTTCAGCTGCTGGTTTAGCAGATTACATCTTAAAACCTCTGTTATCTGGCGAAACTTTTTCTGCACAGTTAACTGAAGCAACGCCTAAAATGATGATCGAGTATTCACAACCGAACACGCACAAAGAATTACACGTCGGTCACATGCGTAATATGTGTTTAGGTGACTCGATTGTAAGATTGCTTCGTTACTCTGGTTACAATATTTTAGCGTCAACTTTTCCTGGTGATGTCGGAACTCATGTTGCGAAATGTCTTTGGTACATGAAATTTCACAATAAAGAATCAGCGCCGATGATGAACAAAGGAACTTGGTTAGGGGCTATGTACTCTAAAGGAAATCTTTTATTAGAAGACCAAGTTGGTACTCCGCAAGAAGATGAAAACAGAAAGATTCTGACTGAAATTTTAAAACAATTAGAAGCTAAAAACGGCGAATACTACGATTTATGGAAGCAAACTCGTGAGTGGTCGATCGATTTAATGAAAGAAATTTACAACTGGGCTGATATTAAATTTGACCAGTGGTATTTTGAATCAGACGTTGATTCTGACTCTGTAAAAACGATCAAAAAATACCTAGCTGAAGGCAAACTTGTTGAATCGCAAGGTGCGATCGGTTTAGATTTTTCTGAAGAAAACATGGGCTTTTGCTTATTATTAAAATCGGACGGCACAGGTCTATATGCAACTAAAGATATCGAATTGGCTCGTCGTAAATTTGAAGATCATAAGATTGAAAAATCAATTTACATCGTCGATCAAAGACAAGCTTTACATTTTAAACAAGTTTTTAAAGCACTAGAAGTTTTAGGTTTTGAACAAGCTAAAGACTGTTACCATTTACAATATAATTTCGTTGAACTTCCAGACGGAGCGATGAGCTCTCGTAAAGGCAACATTGTGCCGTTGACGACATTGATCGATACAATGAAAGCGCACATTAAATCAGAATACTTAGCCCGCTACGCAAGTGAGTGGACGGCTGAAGAAGTGGCAACTGTAGCTGATCAGGTGGCAAAAGGTGCGATCAAATACGGAATGTTAAAGCAAGATACGAATAAAAAAATCGTCTTTGATATGAGCGAATGGACCAAGCTTGATGGTGAATCAGGTCCTTTCATTCAATACTCTTCAGCACGTATTAATTCTTTACTTAAAAAATTCTCATTCGATGCAAAAGCAGAATTCGCCGGAGATGTTTTATCTCACGCGAGTGAATTAAAATTAATGCAGCATTTGATGAATTTTAACACTGTGGTTTTAAACTCTGCTGAAAACTACAAGCCAGCTTCTTTGTGTTCTTATCTTTATGATACGGCGAAGAAGTTTAATTCGTTCTACCATGATTGCCCGATTGGAACTGCTGAAACACCTGATCTTAAGAAGGCACGTATGGCCTTGGCTTATTCGACAGGTGTGGCGCTTAAGCAAGGCTTGGCGCTATTAGGTATTCCAACTCCAGAGCGAATGTAAAAAAAAAGCCCCGATCTTTCGATCAGGGCTTAATGGTGTGTTCTAGGTTCTAAAAACTAATTACTCAGCTAATCCTAAGAAAATTTGTAAACGAGCGCGTGAACCGATAAGGTTTTGCGACGTGGCTACAAGTTCAATTGATTCAACACGTACTGAATATTGGTAGTCTAAACGTACACGCACTTCTTGGCCTTCTCTTACGATACCAGTCGTGATGTTTGTTGTGCGGCCGTTTGATAAGCGAGCGTAGGCACGAATGATTTGGGTGTCAGCTTGTGAAGAGCGCAATAAAACTTCATTCACTAAACGGTGACCAACGCGTAAATGAATAGTTTCGTTTGAAAATTTTTCTACTTTAGTTGTTCCCATATCTAACCAACGGTAAGTGCGTGCCGGACCGTAATCAGAATATCCTGGGTAAGAAGGGTAACCTGGTTCATAAGGATTGCTTGGGTAACCCGGCTCGTATGGATTGTTACCAGAACCTGGGCCATGACCATTGCCATTGCCTGGAACGTGATGTCCGCCGTTACCGCCGTGATGACCACCGTTGCCAGAACCTGGGCCATGACCATTGCCATTGCCTGGAACTAAGTGCTGAGCTTGTGCTACGCCGGCTACTAACATGATTGCTAAAAGTAAAGTTTTCATAAATTCCCCTTATATATTTATGCCACCATCAACTGGTGTCATTTGTTTCGTTATTCTGTACGTGGGTCATTAGAGCAAAAGGTCGGCCAGCTGTTCCAAGGCTGAATTGACACTGTTCCAAGCGTATGGAACAGTTGACCGCATGAAATTCGAAAAAAAATTACACGAAGGCATTTTACACTCGCGCTACAAAAGATTTTTTGCAGATGTAGAATTAGACGGAGAAAAATTCACCATCCACGTGCCGAACACGGGTTCATTAAAAGCGGTGATTGAAAAAAATCCTTCGCAACCACAGAAATGTTGGTTTTCGCTTCACGGTGATGCGACAAAAAAATTAAAAGGCACACTTGAAGCCGTGCAAACTGAAGAAGGCGCATGGGTCGGAGTGAATACTTCGAATCCAAACCGTGTTGTAACTGAAGCTATTCAGAATGCCATCGAATCTGGTCAGCCATTTTTAAAAGAGTGGTCTGAATACAGTTTTTATAAACCAGAATATAAAATTTCAAAAGAAACCCGTTTAGACGGAGTATTTTTATTTAAACAAATTGATTTAGATAATCCCAAAGCGAAAAAACATTTTATCGAAATTAAAAACACAACTTTTAGATCTAAAATTGAAAAAAAACAGCACGCGCAATTTCCTGATGCGGTCACTGAACGTGGGCAAAAGCATGTGCAAGAGATGATGCACCTGATGCAACAAGGGCATAAGTGCGAATTAATTTTTGCCGTTCAACGTAATGACGTGGATTTTTTTTCGCCCTGCGATTTAGACCCTGAATATGTGAAGCTTTTAAAAAAAGCTGCCAAAGAAGGGTTAATTATTTCTCCGCTGATTGTTGATATTACTCGTGATGAAGTAAAATTAACGACCAAGAAATTAGACATCGTTCTTTAATTACATTTTTGTGCAAATTGCCCAGACCGCGCCTGCGGTAATACTTGAAGTCCAGTTGCATTGCCATTGATTATCGTTAAGAGGATAAGACGATTTTAAATTACTCGCGCTGGCACCCGCGTCGCATCCGCCACCGATTATTTTTTTTCCAGCAGAACAAGTGGCGCTACATGAAGCGGTTAGCGTGCATGCGGCACTTATTCGTTCGTAACCACCAAACGCAGACGTCGTTTGTGAAGTGCCGTCGGCATACTCATAACCGCCTGCTGTCGTGCGAATTGAGCCGTTCACGGTCAGTGCCGTAGTTGGTGTAGTGGTGCCGATACCGACTTGTCCACTTGGTGTTACAGTTAAGTGCGCTCCAGTGCCTGTTCCAAGTTGCACACCATTTACTGCGTTCAACACCATGGCATCAGTAATTGTATTTGCCCCCATAAAACCTGCAGTACCTAAACCTAAATTAGCCACTTCGCCGCCACCTTTTACAAAAGTCATGTACTGGTTGTTTGGGCTTTCAAATCGAGCGATTTCATTGTTTATAGTACTACTAACGATAAAGCTTCCGGCAACACGAACTGCGTTTCCTGTATTCGGGACTAAATTAATATCAGCCGGTGAATTGAAGTGCGTGATGTTATCAATAGAATTTGCGTTATTTCCCATAGGAATTGTTTGGCGCAGATTTGCTTGGTTGGTTAAGTATAAACGGCTGCCATCATATTCGATCGCACCAGCTGTCGGTGTTGATTGTAAGGTGCCACTCGAAACTCGTAAAGGAGCTAAGGCAGAAGTTCCAGCTGCAAGATGTAATCGAGCCGTTGGAGAACCTAGTCCGATTCCGATATTGCCATCGTTACGAACTACGAATGTAGTAGCGCCATAAGAAGAAACTTTTAAACCGTACTGAGACGGGCTACTGTTATCAACATTTACTTTTAATCCAAACCCATCTGAATTTGTGTTGTTAAATGAAGCGATGATTGAGTTCGAAACTGAAGCTGGAGCAAATGCAGTCAAACCTACATTAGAATAAGTCGTCGATGAGCCTACCGTTGTATTACTGGTTGTGTAAATTCCACCCACACCAGTTACCCATTTAGAATCACTGCTGGGGGCAGAAACAGTCATTGGTCCCCAGCTTGAACCATCGTAATAAAGAATTTGTCCAGACACCGGAGCTGTTGCAGACAAAGCAATGCCGCGAATTTTTTGAAGCGTCGTCGTTGACGAACCTGCGGTGGTAGAAACATCACCCGAAAAACTTGGAAGACTTGAAGCTGATAATATTCCGGTGACATCAGTCGTGGCTAAATTTACAGAATTTTTTGTAGCTATTATTCCTAAACCTAAATTTGCACGCGCTGCCGTCGCAGAAGTTAAATCAGATAAGTTATTCGATTTATTTGCCGGTGTATAACCTAAAGCTGTGGTAATTGAAGAAGAAGTTACAGCAGGAGCGCTTGGATTAACCCAAGTTAAACCTGAAGCGCTCTTTGATAAAATTTGTCCGTTACTGCCGCCGTAAAATATCATCACTGAATCATTCGATGCTTCGATAAAATCTGCCGCTACTTTTCCGTTAAGCATAGTGGCGTTGTGAGCATAAGGCACAGTGCCTAGTTTGATTGATGCCGTAAGGCTTTCTGCGGCGTAATAAACTTGAGCTAAGCGAGTGTCTGAAGGTGTCACCGAACAATCGTTTCCGGCAAATGTCGTTGTGCCAGAAACAAAACCAAAAAATAAATTTTGCGTAAAACCATTTGGTGAACCGGGAATCAAAGACGAACTGCCAATGCGGTGATTGATGTTGCCTTGGCTGTCGCCAGCAACTGCCGTTGATTCGCCGTAAAGGTAACAGCCATTCGCTGAAATATAAAAAACTAAAGAAGCACCTGATAAATCAATGGGATTGCCACCGCTATCAGTTAATGAACCTTCAAAAACGATTTGTTGATTTTCAGATGATTGCGCAAATGACGGTAAAGCCAACAGCAAAGAAAAAGCTATCGCTATAAAGTGACTAAGCAAATGAGTGATATTACCGCCGACGTTCATTCAATAACTTATCGGTAAAAACCAGATGAAGGTTTAGCACTAAAGTCTGTTACATGCTTCATTTTGAGATGTTTTAAGGTGGCACTACAATTTGTGGCGTGCTGTAAGTTCCTGAGAAAATACCAATACCAAGTTGACCATTATTATTTGAGCCCCAGCACTTCATCGTTTTTGCTGTAGTAATACCGCAAGTATGAGGGCCACCAGCAGAAACAGAAATGTAAGTCGTGCCAGAATCAATGATCACCGGAGAAATCCGGCCTGTCGTTGAGTTGTCGCCTAATTGTCCGTTCGTGTTTTCTCCCCAGCATTTTAATACACCAGTTGTTGTAATTGCGCAGCTCGAGTCATCAGCGACAGAAACTGTGCTATAGGTTATGCCTGCATCAATAATGTAGGGAACACTTCTTGTACTGGATATTCCGCCGTCGCCCAGTTGTCCGTTGCCATCAGTTCCCCAGCATTTTAAAACGCCGGCCATAGTAATAGCGCAACTATGGTAAAGCCCCAATGACACCGAGGCATAAGTGGTTCCGCTATCGATCGTAACTGGTAAAAATCTTTGCGTGAAGGTGCCATCACCTAATTGGCTATTGTCGTTCAGGCCCCAACATTTTAAAATGTGACCAGTTGTTATCCCACAGGTATGAAATGCACCGACAGCCACAGTCTTATAACTAACACCTGAATCAATGGTGATTGGAGAATTTTTTTGCGCCGTAGTTCCATCACCTAAATTGCCATCTAAATTATATCCCCAACATCTGAGTGCATTGTCTTTAGTGATGGCGCAAGTGTGGCGGTACTGAGATTTTACAAATTTATAGCGCGTAGTGGGATCGATCACTTGCGGAGTAAAGCTTGCGCCGCCGCTACTATCGCCGGTTCCGAGTTTTCCGTAAATGTTATCGCCCCAGCTCATCAGCACGCCGGTCAGGGTAATTCCATAAGTTGTTCCGTACGAACTTCCAGCGGCAGACCGGGCAGTATCTAATTGAATAAAGCCCGAGCGAATAGGTATTGGTCTAACACTTCCACTCGTCGTGTTGTTACCAATTTGTCCTGCTGAATTAGAACCCCAACAGTAGGCCCAACCGAATTCATTCAGACTACAGGTGTATAAACCACTGGGCGACATATAACTAGTAACTTTTGTTTTTCCGATGTGATGCGAGTTATGCATGCCTGCTGGCGAGGCGAAAGTAAATTGACTCACTAGCATGATCAGCGTGGCAGTTAAAAAATGAAAAGAGGTTTTCCAGTTCATAATTATTGATAGCCTGGTGTCCAGCTAATGTAACAATCCCAGTTAGCGCCATTTTTCACAGTGACAACACCAAACATCGTTCTGGTGCCTGCTACTGTCAGTGAATTCGCCGGAGCATAATAAGAAGTCGTACATCCTGTAAATGTATAAGCGCGCGCCGCAGGGTCAGTCACGATAACTGTGTAGGTACCACCCTCAACAATATTATTAAGTGTGATTGCACTGCCACCGACAGAATTTAAAATAAACATATTCGAAAGTGATAAATCAAGTACGCTGCCAGTGGCTATGATTTGCGGTTTGCTGACAATGGCGCCGGCAACATGAAGTTTAGCTTGTGGAGTAGGAGTGCCGATTCCGATGTTACCATTATTTGTGACAGTCATCCGCACTTGTCCAGTCGTCGTGGCATTGGGAACTGTAACTAATCGAATTTCTGAACCTTGATTGCTATCAGAGTGCGTTTCTGTACTAAAGATCTCGATGCCGCTGTATCCGACAGGGTTAACGCCATTTGATGCATTGAAATAGGCCAAGCGATCGCCACCGAGCGGAAACGAAGGCAACGAAGCTGTGCCTCTGGCTCTGAATCCAGCAAAGCCTCCGGCAACATATGAATTAGCAGAACTATATGCATTTGAACTAATCGTCGCGTAATCATCATTACTAACTTGCAATCTACTAGTTGGGTTACTAGTGCCAATACCTACATTACCGTTAGAACTCACTCGGACCCGTTCGGCCATCGTGCCGTTAGAATTTGTGCTAATAGTTAAATAACTATTAATTGCTGTGCCAAGATTTGTTTCTGCATAGCCACTCACGGCGACAAGATTGGCGTAAGCAGATCCCGTGTAGCCATCCCATCTTAGATTTCCGATATTTTCATTCGCCAGCAGGGGAGTCGGAGCTCCCGCATTTCCTTTTGCTTTTTGAAGTGCGAGCGCTGGCGTGTTGCTGCCATATGTATTGATCTGAATGTCATCTTTTGTTGCAGGACCATTGTCATTTACTAAATTTAAACCTGCAGTCGGCGATAATGTTCCGATACCGATGTAACCATCGTTTTGCACCATTAATATAGAGCCAGAAGCATTATTCACATTCAGCGCATATTGTGCAGGGCTCGAACCAGCCACATCAATTCTTACGCCATAGCCGTTAGTTGCCGTATTATTAAATTTAGCGACTTGCGAAGGTGTATTGCCTTCAACTGATAATTTAATATTCGTTAAAACTGCAGAAGTCCCGATCGCGGTATTACTTACAGTGTAATAACCATTTGCATGCGTTAACCAAGGTGAGCCGCCATTAGCTAAAGGTAAAACTCCGGTAACTTCAGCCGTTGCTAAATTCACAGAATTTTTTGTAGCTAATGTTCCTAAACCTAAATTAGCCCGAGCTGATCCGCTTGAGGTCACATCAGATAAATTATTTGCTGATTGTAGAGCTTGCACAATGCGAGCATCGTTACCCTGAGCTACAGTGCCAGAGCCTGTGCCAAAATTTACAGATATTGTTCCTGAAGTAGAAATCACTCCACCAAGTAAACCAGTACCGGCATTAACATTTGTGACTGTTCCTACTGTGGAATTGGTTGGTACCCATTGTGAACCATTGTAAGCAAGCACCTGTGATGATGTCGGTAGCGTTGCAGAAATAGTGACTCCACGAAGTTTAGTTACCGTCAGTGTATTTGAAGATGCAGTACTTACCACATCACCTGTGAAAGCGGGTAATCTTGCATTAGCTAATATTCCGGTAGCACTTGCCGAACCTAAATCTACAGTGTTTGCCGTAGCAAAACCTCCTAAACCTAAATTCGTGCGAGCTGTAATAACATTGGCAACGTCAGATAAATTATTTATTGATTGCAAAGCCTGCACAAGGCGCGTGTCATTGCCCGCAGCCACTGTTCCAGAGGATGTGCCAAAATTTACTGATAAAGTTCCAGAAGAAGTGATTGGTCCGCCGGATAAACCAGTTCCAGCCATGACAGTCGTCACACTTCCTGTAGGCGCATTTGCAGGAGTCCAATTTCCACCCATGAAGGCCAGAACCTGATTTGCTGATGGTGCTGTCGCAGAAATATTAAAGCCGCGAAGTTTAGTCACAGTCACCGTGCTTGAGCCCGTCACCGTAGTCACATCACCACTGAAAGACGGTAAGCGACCTGTTGGCAAAGTACCTGAAGTGATATTTGCCGCATTGATCGCTATTAATTGGCTGGCATCTACTGAAGGTAGACGAGCAGAAGCATCAAGCTTAACGATTTGGTTAGCTCCGGCACCAGAATTTAAAGTTAGAATTGGCGAGCTTGAACCAGAGACTACACTGATATCTGAATTTGCACTTGATACAGCTGTTACTGTTCCGACATTTGCGGGAATCGTCATTGGTGACCATGCAACACCATTGTAATAAAGAATTTGTCCCGATACAGGCGCCGTTGCAGCAAGAGTTACTCCGCGAAGTCCTTGCACGATTGCCGATGCAGAACCTGCAGCTGTTGAAATATCGCCAGAAAAACTGGGTAAGTTTGCCGCCGGTAATGTTCCAAGTGTTGTTGAAATTTCAGCAGCTGTCATACTTGAATTTGTCCAAGTTAAACTACCTGAGGCTGATTTTGATAAAAATTGTCCAGCAGTACCGCTATATAAAAGTGTATTGCTGTCGTTAGAAACTTCGACAAAGTCAGCTGCATTTTTACCATTTAACATTGTGGCATTGTGAGCGTAAGGAACAGTTCCAAGTTTAATTGTCGCTGAAATATTTTGTGCGGCATAATAAACCTGAGCAAGGCGTGTATCCCCAGGAAGAACTGTACAGTTGTTGCTGGCAAAACTTGTTGATCCTGTAACTGTTCCGAAAAAAATATTTTGGGTAAAACTGTTCGGTGAACCTGCAACCTGTGACCCTCCGCCAATGCGGTGAACGATGTTACCTTGGCTATCGCCACTGGCTGATGAAGTTTCACCGTATAAGTAACAGCCGTTGGCCGACACGTAAAAAGTTAATTGAGCTCCAGCTAGATCTATTGAGTTTCCGCCAGAGTCTGTTAGGCTTCCTTCAAAAACAATTTGTTGGTTTTCTACAGACTGTGCGAACGTGGGCTTACAGAACAGCAAAGACAATGCTATCGCCGTGAATTTTCTAATAAAATTGCTTTTACCAACGTGCTGGTTCATTCATAGTATTTATCGGAATTTTAGACGAAAAGTTTAACACCTTACTCGAAGAAAAATGTATTCATTTGAGAATTTCTTAACAACTACTTGATACGGATTGCTGCTTTTAAAATAAAGTTTGTACCAGAGGTAACTCCGGCTGATGAAATCAAACGACCACGTAACACCGCAGGTGTGCCGCTGACAGTGACATTGGCAATAACACTGCCAGCTGTCATTTGTAAATCGCCAGAATTTGTTACCATACGACGCAGATTTTGCACGATGGTGGCGCCGAAATCACTCATGCCGCGTAATTTAATATCTCGGTAAGAACTGTTTGCCGGAATATCAAAAGCTGTGGTGTTGTTCGGGTTAATTTTATAAGAAAATGTGCCGCTGCTGGCGCAACTTTGCGTAAAACTTTCGGCATATTGACCTAACGTAGTATAAGTTCCGCCGTTATCAAAGCTGACTTCAACATCCTTGATCGCACCAAAACATTTTCCAGAAATATAAAAAATACTTTTACTATCTTTACTTTTTAAAATTTGCGTGGTTTCAGTCACTTCAAAGCCGCTGACTTCACCAAGTACTGTAACGATGGGTGCACCAGGCTGACAGGCCATTAAGCTTAGCAGCGAAGTTGAAAGTAAAATGTATTTCAAGTTCAATGTTTTCATATTCATTTCACCTATTCATAACAACAGCGGTAATTTTTAGAGTTGTTAATATAATCAGCATCAGTTTGGCGTCCATTGTATGTTGGCACGCCACCATTGTTAGGTTCGATGTGACAAGTCGATAAATTACTTGAGCTATAAGAAACATAAATATTTTTCGGATAGTTCGCAGAACCACCTACTGGAATTGAATTTGATGTCCAGTGAAAAATTCCATTATTTAAATTAGTTAGAGTCGGTGAAATTGAATTATAACTTTCGCAAGCTAAATCTAATTGAATCGTTGTGCATAGTTTTGCTTTAGATCCACTGCTTGGGTTGCGGTTAAAACATGTATTGCTGGCATTTACATACGACTGAGGAGATACGACATTTGTATCCATACAAAAGGCAGACGGGGTGCCGGCCGTGCCGACCATCGAATAACCACCATCACAATAGGTAACACCAGTTAAGCCGCGCCAGTTTACTCCATCGCAAAATTCCATCGTCTTGTATGTTGAATTGTAGCGTTGTTTTCCCTCTTGGCCAGAACAACCATGAGCCGTGTTGCTGCCATCGCTACCCATGCGCACACTTCCACTAACTGCGATATTGTTCGAAGCATAAAGCCCTGATTGATCGATATAAAGTTTAGCTGTCATTCCACCTGAAGAATCTTTAGTTCCGATAAATAATCCAGCATGCGAAGAGCCATTCGCTGGATTCACCCATTGCGTGGCAATCATAGCTTGTCCTTGCATGGCTTTTGACGTGTCTTCAGCCGTAAATATCATCGATGATCCGAAACCACTTTGCACATTCGAACCAGATGGTAAGCGACGTGAAATTGATAAGACCGGAAGTACACTATTGTAAGCAGAATCATCCCATTGCTCTAAAACTGAAACAGGATTTGATCCGCCATTGGTGTTTTTCACAAAAAGTTTAGTTCCGGGATATGGAAATGTATTGCTGCCGATAGTTACGTTACCTGTATTAAAATACATATCTGAATTCATTGTTTGCCAGCGAGAATTGATTTGACCTTGTAATTTGCTAACTGCTTGTAACACATTGTCGGCAGCAACAACTGTTGTGTCTGAACCTGATAAGAAGCCTGTTAGATTGCCAATTTTACTGAGTGCAATATCACCATTGGCTAAATTTAATTTAGCTGCAGTGATGGTCGTATTAGAAATATCTGCATCGGTAATTGTTGAATCAAGAATTTTTGCACTCGTCACAGCGCCTGAAGCGATTGTTGGAGATGGATAGGTGCCAGTTAAATCTCCGCTTGCGGCCCCAACTGGTGAAGCCCCGCCACCAATAATAGACAGTCCTTGCCAAGAAGCTCCATTACAGAATTCCATAGACCCGCTGTTATAACGAAAGCTACCCGCAAATATGGCGGAACAAGTTTCACCACCATTGCCGATTCTGATTGAACCAGCCACATCTAATCGGGTAATCGGAGCATTATGTCCAACACCCATATCTCCTAAGATGTTTGTATCTCCGGTGAAATCATCACCGGCTAAATTTGCAGGTGTGTAACCTAATGCGGTAACTACATGTGATGCTTGTAAATTTAAATTAACATTTACTGCGCCTGATCCAGTACTGACACTTAGGCCATTGCCGCCAACAATAGCTTTATATTCTAAAGCTGTGCCGAAGTTATTCATGGCAAGTAATTGATTTGCACCGCCCATAGTTGCTAAGCCTGTACCACCACGGCCCATTGGTAAAGTGCCAGTCACGATGTCAGTTGCAGCCAGTGAACCTGAAGATATCACGCGCCCTTTAGAATCAACAGTTACTTTTGTGTAAGTTCCCGCGCTGACTATATCAGGTAGTCTTGCCGAAGCTAAAGTTCCTGTAGCAGAAGCAGTTCCTAAATCAATCGAAGAAGTTCCGCCGCCTGAAGCTGGAAGATTTATCCAAGAAAAACCATTGGCACCATCGCGGCTTAACACTTGTCCTATTGTTCCACCACTTACACTTGAAGTTGAAATAAAATCAGTATCTAATTTTCCATTTAATGAATTTGCATTATTTGCGAATTGTGAATATGGCGTTGATCCCATGACGATTGAGCCTGTTATATCAAGAACTGCCGAATACACATCGACGTAACGAGTCGCTGCCGCCGCCACCGAACAACTATTGCCCGAGCCATCAGCTAATTTACCCGAAGTCGCACCGCTAAAAATAGAATTTGAAACTACGTTATTATAAGATACAGGCGTGACTACGGCGTTACCGCTTCCGTAGCGATGAACAATGTCGCCATCTGAGTTTCCAGACGTTGTCGACGACTCGGCGTAAAGAATACATTTGCGAGCCAAATTATCAAATGCAGTGATATAATAAAATAATTGCTGGCTTTGTAAATCGATGGCATTGCCGCTGTTGTCAGTAAGGGATCCTTCAAATACCATTTGTTGATTTTCAGTTGATTGTGCAAAAGTCGATTGACACAGCAACAGCGACAAAAGTACCGCTGCAATTCGTTTGAATAAAAATAGGTTCATGAGATGAACAATCATCAGTACATTCATCGGGTTAGTTGCCTTAAATGTTTAATACTTTAGTCAGATACTGAAGGATTAAACTGGACGTTGACCCAATTCAAGACAAAGGGGTTTCTGCCGATACCATATTGAGAAAATTAGTGAATTTATTTAACGGAATAAATAAATAGGAATTTTGTGAACGAACAAGTACGTCGGTTTTTAATGGCAGGGATGATATCAGCGATAAGCTTAGGCTTAGTCGTTGGCTGGTATTATTTTTCTGAGCCAGAAAATAAAAACATCACAAATCAACAACCTATTGCCGTAGTAAAGCAAATCAAAGAAGAAGTTGATCGCAGACCTGCTAAACGCCAAGTTTGGCAAGCGATCGTCAATGGTGAGCCGGTTTATTCAGGCGAAGCTATTCGTACTGCAAAAGGCAGTGAAGTCAAAATTCAATTCTTAGATGGCAGCCGCACGATTGATATCGAACCAGAATCAATCGTTATGATTTTGCAAAGTGCCAATAAAGAATTCTCTCTTGATCTTATGGAAGGGGGAGCTTCGGTTATCGCTGATAAAGCTGATGCGGGTAAGTTCAACTTAATCCAAAATGGTAAATCTGTAGAATTAAAAGGGGCAGCAACTCTTTCTAAATCAGGCACAGGCGGTTTAGAAATTCAAAGCGATGACTCAGGTGCTGGTGGTAATCCATTTTTTGCAACGATGAATGACAATCGTCTTTCTGGATTCAAAATGGTTCAGCCCTTAAAAGATAAATCAGCGCTAATTGATGCAAATAAACCGACAGTAGACATGATCTGGGCGGGTGTTCCGACAGGATTTAAAACTAGAATCGAGATTGGTACTGAAAGAAATAAATTAGACAAAGTCTTTGAAACGAATGGCCTGCAATTTGAATTAAATTTAGCCAGTGGTTTCTATTTTTATAAATTGTATTTCACCAATCCGGCAACGGGCCTAGTTGTGGGTGAATCAAAATTACAACGCTTAAAAATTAATGAACGTAAATTTCCGGTTTTTGTAAGTCCGACGGCAAACCAATTTATTCAGATCGTGAATCAATCGGCAAATCCAAAATACAAAATGTTATTTGATTGGACCGAAGGCGAATTTGTAACTAAATACCTAATCGAAGTTGCAACTGATAGTTCTTTAAAAAACAAAGTCATTAATCAGGCATTAACGAAAAAAGCCGGTTTTGAGCAGGAATTATCGCCAGGCGAATATTATGTGCGTATGTCAGCGATGTTTGAAGGCGAGACAAAGGCTATCTCTGGCAAGATCGAAAAATTCACGATCAGTTTAAATCGCAAGGTTGATCCTTCAACGATTGGTATAAACTTAATTTCGTGGGGCGAAGATGCAGAACAGCAGTTCTATATCAACCAGCCAGAACTGGAAATGACTTGGAAATCAGAATTAGGTAAAAAGATTTCTGAATTTCGCATTAAATTACAAAACAGTGATGATCCCTATGCGCCGGCACAAGAAGTGCGCAGCCGCGATTTAAAAACGAAAACAAAAGTTTTTAAACCAGGCCGCTACATCGCAAGTATTCAAGGTGTAGATCAGGGCGAAAACGTGGTTGCGAACTCACAAAAAAGATTTTTTGTTGTTAAAGAATTAGATATGGTTAAACCACCCGTAATTATAGGTGAGCCTGTATTGCAAGCTTCTAAAGATGGCGCTCTAACTATTAAATGGAATTTAGCGGCTGGCGCGTATAAGTATAAAATTCGTCTATTAGATGAATTAGGACAACAAGTTTACGGAAGATTAATCGAATCAGCACAAGCTGAGTCGGCAAGTTTAACAGATTTAATGCCAGGTTTGTATCTGGTCGAATTAGCCGGCGTGGATATGTTAGGACGAACCGGCGAAGTGGCGCAACGTAAAATAGATGTGCCGGCAATGAGTAGCTTAGGGGCTCCTAAAATTAAAAAATTAAAAGTGAAATAAAAATTTAAACAACATGACAACACAAACACACCGCAACTTGATTATAGCTCTGTTTTTTTTCTTTGCGGCCGTGCTATATCCAAAATTTGTGGTCTCTGCTGAAAGTAACGTTGAACTTGAGTGGGAAGGCGTCGAAAATGCCAAAAGTTACGATCTAGAAGTTAAATCATCTAAAAACACATTTAAATTTCAAATCAAAGAACCTATCTGGGCGGGTCGTTTATCGCCTGGTTTTTTTAAAATGCGCGTACGTGCACGTGATAAACGAAGTGTTCCGGGTGAATGGTCAGAGTACCAGGAATTTAAAGTCTTTTTAGATTCTCCTGATTTTGTTAATCCAACCAGTGGAACAATCATTGCTTCAAGCAATAATGACAATCAGAATGTGGCCTTTAAATGGAAAAAAGTTTTCGCCGGAAAAAAATATTCATTAGATGTTCAGGGTTTGGATTCAACATTTAGAAAACAAGTTGAAATCAACAATGACGAAAAAACGACTATGGAATTGCCTGTGGCTACTAAGTTCATGGCGACAATCCGTGCGGCGAATGAAGTGTTAACAAGTAATCCGGAAAAAGACAGTGTTTCTGAATTCATTGTGAGTGGTAAAAAACTAGCTGCACCAAAACTGACTCAACCAGAAAGTTTGTTCGTGCGTGAAGTGAAATGGTCTAAACCAGAATTTGCCCAAGCGTACAGTTATGTCTTAGAAAAAATGGATGTCAAATCGCAGAGGTACAACGTCTTTGATGAAAATAAAGAATTACGTGGTGAAGCGATGCCATTTAAAAAGGAATGGCCTGGCGGCATATACCGCTTAACAGTTAAAGCTATTGCTAACTACCGACCAGCTTCTGAGTCGGTTTCAATACGTTTTACGGCCAAAGAGGGCGATCGTACAGAAAAAGCCGAAGAATTAGCACGCTTACGCGAATCGATCGAGCGTTTATCAGGCTGGTTTGGCATGGCCAGTTATTTAATTAACTCGGTTGAATATACAAATTTAAATTATGATTTAACCGGAACCCAAGTGGTGTATAAAGCGATCGGCGGATCCCTGCGCGCAGGTTTTGGCTATGTCACAAAGAAAAATCCGTGGGGTTATTACGTCGCCGCAGAAACCAGTACTTTATCAGTCGCAGGCTTTGGTGATGTAAAATACAACATGTTCGAACTTAATTCTTTCTTTAAGATGAAACCAAATGATGCTGGCGAATTTCGTCAGACTGCCGGTATCGTTTATAAAGAATTACCTGACTTAACAACTAACTTTGCTGGCACAGTGAAAAACACTTCAGCATTAGCAGCGCTGGGATTTCGCTACGGTATTGAATATTGGCATGCGATGACACCGAAATTAGGTATACAGGGCAATGCTCATCTTTTTCCACTGATCGCCGGGCAAAAAACAACGAATGGCCAGGCTTTTATACCGAGCACATCGCTTCAGGCTGGCTTTTTATTAAGTTACCGCTGGAGCAAAAATTTAACGACCCTAGGCGGGTACGCTTTTCGTACTGATAAGATGGAGTATAAAACGGCTCCAACAGCAACGTTTCCAACTCCTGCAGCAGAAAAAAATTCATCTACTATTAAAGGTCATTACTTAAATATCTTCTTGGAGTACCAGCTATGAAAATGAAAAGTATGAGAATTCCGATCTCGGCTAAAATTATTGGAATTACGACCTTTATCATTTTAACTTCGATGGTGCTGGTAACCAAACAAAGTTCTGACTTCTTTAAAAAAGTTATGACCCAGCGTGAAGAGTTCTCGAATTTTACCGAAGCATCTTTACGTGCAAAACAGGTAGACACATTATTAGATGGCTCTTTAGATAAAGCCAAAAATTTAGCTCAAATTTTATTAAAAGAATCTTTTGAAGGCCTTGGTAATTACAAATTAGCTAAAGATAAAAGTTTAGTGGGTATTGAAATTTGGCAAGTCGTAGATGGTAAACCGCAACTCTATGTTAAAAAAGTACAGGAGGACTTCTTAATAAAAAATAAACTGACGCCAGAATTTATTGATCAAGTTCGTCAAAAAAAACCATTTCCGGTTACGTCGGTGATGCAAAAAAATATTGAATTGCAATTTGCTGAAGTTAATCCAAGCATTCGTGTGATTTCAATTGGTTTTCCATTCGGGCGTGATGCGCAAAATCAGGTAAATACCTTTGTAATTGCGGCTTATAACTCTGAAATGATTCAAAGTTTATTTTCAAATGACAGTGAACGTGAATTCTTTTTGATTGATCGTAATGGATTTTTATTAGCGCATCAAAATGAAGAATTATTACGTCAGGCAAAAAATGTTAAAGGTGATGCCTTTGTTGAAAAAGCCTTAGCCGATACAACAAATTCAAAACAATTAACGTTTAAAAATGCCAAGGGCAACGCTTACATCGGAGCTTTCGTAAAAAGTAGTTTTTGGGGTACGGTTTTATTAGCGCAAACTCCACTTTCTATTGTGAATGAGCCCGCGCAAGCGGTGCAACGTAAAGCGATCCTGATTTCAGGTATCGTGATGAGTGTCGCCTTGTTTGCGGTCTTCTTGTTCTCGTTAACATTAAGTAAACCCATCGAAGTTTTGGCTGAATTGATCAAAGAAATTCCTAAAGGAAACTTTAATATTTCAGCCCGTAAACAAGTAACTTCACACGATGAAGTAGGCGATTTAGCAGAAGCCTTTGATCACATGACCGAAGGTTTAAAAGAGCGTGATAAAGTGAAGAACTTATTTAATAAGTTTCACGGGTCATCTGTGACTGAAAACCTATTACAACAGGAAGTCAGCGTCGGCGGCACGCGCAAAGAAGTGACGGTGTTTTTCTCGGATATTCGTGGCTTTACCAAGTTTTCTGAAGGCCATACCCCAGAAGAAGTCGTATCGATGTTAAATGAATACTTTGAAGTGATGGTGGGTATTATTGGTCGTCATGGCGGTGTCGTCGATAAATTTATCGGTGATGCGATTATGGCCGTGTGGGGTGTGCCTGCAGGTACTGATCATGATACTTTAAATGGATTAAAAGCCTGCTTAGAAATGCGTTCAGCTTTAGTTACTTTAAATGAATCACGCCGTCAGCGCAATTTAACCGAAATTCACATCGGTATGGGCTTACATGCAGGAACCGCGATTTCTGGAACCATCGGTTCAGAAGAGCGTATGGAGTTTACAGTGATCGGTGATACGGTGAATGTGACTGCGCGAATTGAGTCATCGACGAAACATTTTGAAGTCGATTTATTAGTGAGTGATGAAGTGTTTGCGCGTTTATCTAAACCAGAACTGGATAATTTATTTAAATTTGATTTAGCTGGCGACATCGAAGTTAAAGGTAAGACCTTACCGCTAACATTATACAAAGTCCTTTAGGTGCCAGGCCCTGTTTCTGGTCGCAGCGCGCAAAAAAAAGCTGGTATTAAACCAGCTTTTTTTTCAACGAAATGTTGTTTCAGATATGTATCTAAAAACTATTTAGCAGAAGCTAAATGTTTGTCGATAATTTCTTTGAATGCCGGAAACGGGTAAGCGCCACGTAAAGAAACACCGTTAATAATGAATCCTGGAGTACCGCTCATATTAAACTTTTTAGCTTCTTCCATGTCAGCATCAATACGTTTTTGAATTTTTTCGTCTTTAAGGGCTACTTCAACTTTTTTAAGATCAGCGCCAACTTTTTTAGTTAGTTCTTTGAACCAAGCTTCGCCTTTATCTTTTAACATGCCTTGGTTTTCGAAAACCATGTCATGAAATTTTTCAGCTTTTTCTGGGCTTTGCTGAGCAATGGCTTCGAAATATTTTGCAGCTGGCATCGCTAAAGGATGGAAATCAAGTGGTAAGTGTTTGAAAACAACTCTTACTTTATCGCCGTATTCTTTACGAACTTGCTGAACAGTTTGGTAACCACGTGTGCAATATGGACATTGAAAATCAGAAAACTCAACAATAGTGATCGGAGCGGATTTGTTTCCGAAAATTACGCGTGTTTCATCGATTTCTGGTTTTAACGGATTAGCGTATTCTTCATCGCGTTGTTTTTTTTCTTCTTCTTGTGCTCTGTCGCCAGCAACTTTTTGAGCTTCTTGCTGAGCTTTCATCACAACTTCGATGAATTTATCTGGATGTTTTTCGATCGCGCTGAACACGATTGATGGGTCTTTTTCTACAGCTTCTTTTAATTGTTTAGCTGAAGGGGCGCATGCAGTGATAGCTAATACTACCGAAGCTGCTAAAGCTAGTTTCATTGACATAATAGTTTTCAAGAGGTTCTCCTTGGTTTTGTTAGCCAAAACAGTGTGACATAGCGCCCTTAAAAAGCAACTACGACTAAGGTCTGGCCCTTGACGGTGTGAGCTGTACTCTTTTTTTTTATTTTTCGGTATATTGAGTCAAAGGGAAGTTTATTTATGTACAAAAATATCATCATCGCCGCGGTTCTGGCTTTTGGATTTACAGCTTGCTCGGGTAAACCAACAAGTTCTTCAGGTTCATCTTTTGCCATGGTTGAGACAATCCAAATCGAGCAAACTTACAAAACCTTAAAAATTTTAGATCTCGATCAAATGACCGACCTACTTTATGAAAAAGCCAACGATTATAAACGCAATAATCGTCTACAAGCTCTTCGTGAAGGCACAATGATCGCTTTTGCCCGCCCAAACGAAGAAGTCATCTTAGATAAGATTCTGTCTATTGTACGCAGTCCTTTAGAAGATGCTGATGAATGGGAAGGCACCGTTGAACAAATGGTTGGCCAATCTGTACAAACGATCAAAGACAGTAACGCCCAAGCCACTGATCAAGTAACAGCCTCGGTAGTTTTAGAAAACGTTCTTTCTGAGTTTAAGCCGGCCTTCGTAAAACAATACCAAGGTGGAGGTTTTGAAACCACAGTTATCGAACGCATTGCGGCTTCGGATTTACGCTTTTCGAAACCAGCCGAACAAGAAAAGAAATTAAATCAGATGAAATCTGGTTTAACGCCATCGCAACTGGCTCAAAAGCTAGTAGAGATAAAAAATAAAAAATTAGAAGAATTAAAAGAAGACGCTAAGAAAAAGAAATAAATTCTTAGTTTTGGTAATTTAAATAAAGTAGGCGCTGCAAGGCGCCTTTTTTATTGCTCGTGTTTTGGGTTTACAGTGTAAGCCCAAAACACGAGTGAGGAATTGGTCTTCAGTCTAGAAATCTCCAAACTGTCTCATCCTGACTCAAGTTCCTCCGCAAACCTCCGATAAGTTTCATGTACATCACAGAAGATGCACACGAAGACTACCAGGAGGTTACATCATGTTTATTCAAGGCGATTTACAAGCAGTATTTGATGCACTTTACACAATTGGCGCAATCGATCCTGTTTTGCAAGCGGACTGGGAAAAATTGAACTGCGAAATGAACTCTAATCCCAGAGTAGTCCACACAATTTGCCACTCGATTAACTCTTGTTCTGGTGATCGTAAAAAAATTATCGAAACTTTATTAGGTATGGATCAAAAAGCCGTATCATTTGTAGCGTTGGAGGTGGCTCGTGAGTTCAGTGAATTTCAAGACCGTAAAGAACTACACTAATACATTTACATTTATGAAAGCATTTTTGTTTTCATTATTCTTTTTCGTGCAAGTGAAAGTTCACGCAGAATGGAATATCGATTTATCTCGCCGCCAAACTGATTTTACCCGTATTGAAAATCAAAGAATGCCTGCGACAACGAATATGGACACAACATCCGCATCTTCTGGCAAAAACGATGCTGATATCTTAGAAGCGTTGAAAAAAGTTGTAAATCCGGTTGAGCCTTCGCAAGAGATCGTGATCTTGCAAACTGAAAAAGGCTTTGTTCCTGAGATGATTCACTTAAAAAAAGGTGATGTTTATAAAGTTCACGTGGTGAATTTAAATTTAAAAGAAAAAAACGTAAGCTTTGTGATGGATGCCTTTTCACAAACTCATAATACGGTTTACGGTTTAATAAAAACATTTACGATTCAACCAAAAATCGAAGGTGTTTACTCTTTCCAAAGCCCAGAGACAGGCTTTCTTGGTAAAGTGGTGATTACACCAGATACAGTTCGTAAAATAGCTTCTGAAAAATCTCTTGCGCAAAAATCTCAAGAGGAATTAGAAAACAAAGTTAAAGCATCGACCCTCCCTACTGATCACAGTTTATTTAGTTCTGAAATTGAAGAGTCTTTAAAATAAGGATTAACGAAAATGGCTTCTGACGGACAATCAAATTTTAAAGAAGTTATCAAACGGGCATTAGGGCCCGTTGACGACTTTTTAAATGACCCAGGAGTTTCTGAGGTTTTGATCAATGGTCCTGATCAGATATTCGTCGAGCGTAAAGGTAAATTAGAACTAACCGGCGCAAAATTTCCAGACGAAGATAATTTACAAGCCGCAATCAACACGATCGCTCAATCTGTTGGACGTCGAATCAACAAAGAAGAGCCGCGTTTAGATGCGCGTTTACCTTTAATTGAAGGCTACGCTGCCAGTGGTGCGCGTATCGCTGCGGTATTGCCGCCGATTTCCCGTCAGGGAACGGTTATCAGTATTCGTAAGTTTACCGCCAGCAAAATTACACCTAATGATTATATCAAATACGGAACGATCTCGCCTGATGCGTGGCAGTTCATTGATTTATGTATGTTCTTAGGTAAAAACATTATCGTCAGCGGTGGTACCGGTTCTGGTAAAACCACGTTGTTATCATTAATGTGCTCGCGCATTCCTGAAGGCCAACGTGTATTAATCATCGAAGATTCATCAGAGTTACAAGTCGAATATTCACACGTTATACGTTTTGAAACTCGCCAAGCCGATCTTGGTGGTAAAGGTGAAGTTACAATTAAAGATTTATTAAAATCAGCTCTACGTTTACGTCCGGACCGCATTATCGTCGGAGAAGTTCGTTCAAGTGAAGCTATGGAATTAATCAATGCCATGAACACGGGTCACAAAGGTTCAATGGGCACAGTGCATGCGAATTCTCCTGAAGATGCAATCATTCGTTTAGAAGCGTTAGCTGCCAGCGGTGATGCGAAACTTTCAGAAAAAGCGCTCACTTCGCAAGTCGCATCGGCAATTGAAATTATCGTGCAAATTTCACGTTACTCGGATGGATCACGTAAAATCGGAGCCATTTCTGAAGTTCGTGGTCTTGACGAAGATAATAAATATATCGTTGTACCAATTTATGAAATTCAAAATCTACAAAGAGCAACAGACGGTAAGCTTATTGGTGGCATTGAGCCCACGGGTAACGTGCCATCGTTCTATCAGGAAATCATTGATAACAAGATCAATTTTCCGTTAGCCAAATTTCAGAAAATCAAAAAAGCCGGGTAGCCAGCCGGCTTAAACCGTCTCAATATAAAACATTTAGACAGTTTTAACGTTAAAAACACGTTAAAATGCAGTTCAAGCTGGATACGTCTTTGCTTTGATATTCAGAGTGAAAATAGCCTTACTTATTGCAACATTTTTAGCATCCACAATCGCGCAGGCTTTCGACTGTACGCCAGTTACAAAACGCTTTGCCGTGGATAGCGCAGGTATCGATAAAAAATCGTATCAACTGACGATGCATTCGTGCCAATTAAATCAATCAAATGTAGTCAGTCTTCGTCGTTTCAAATTACGCGGCGAAGTGTATAACTTAATTGTCAGCAGTAAAACCTTACAAACGGCCATCATTCCAGAAAAATGTTTAAGCAGCTGTGGCAATTTTGATATAAATTCTCAGTCGAAATACGCATCGATCTTAACTGATTCTACGCGCGTACCTTCACCAACTGCCGGTGCGGGAATTCAAAAAGCTAAAGATCCAGGGCCCAATGAGACTTATTTAACAATCGATCTTTGCCCTTCAAGTAAAAAACTACAAACTGAAATCTTTGAGCGTATTCAAAGTGGTTACATGACGAATATTCCGGTTACCTTAGCGGTTTCTGGTTTGTGGATTAAAAATCATCACGATGAATTTGTTTATTTATTAAAACTACAAGACGAGAAAAAAATTAATATCACTTGGGCAAATCATTCATTAACTCATCCTTATGATAAAACAAAACCTATTGAAGAAAACTTTTTGTTATCCCCAGGCGTTGATTTTCAGCGCGAGGTTTTAGGAAACGAAATGGTGATGTTATCGCAAGGTTTAGTGCCGTCGATATTTTTTCGTTTTCCCGGGTTAATCTCAAGTGATCTGTTAATCAGCCAATTGAAATCTTGGGGTTTAATTCCATTGGGGGCAAACGCCTGGCTTGGTAAAGGTCAGAAGATCAAGAATGGCTCTATCGTTCTAATTCATGGCAACGGTAATGAGTTGTCTGGCTTAGCTTTGCTTTATAAAGCTTTAGAAGTTCAGCCACAAATCAATGCAACTTGGACAAATTTGAACCAAGTTTACAACTCTGTAGCTGATAAGATGGAAACTCTGCCTAAATAGTGCTCTGTTAAGCTAGAAAAGCCAATATTTTCGCGCTTTTGCACTCTGTAAATGGTTGCCACTCTACAGAGTCAGAGGCTACCTTTTTCGAGTGCATTTTAGCTGTAAAATAACGAATTCTATTTTGAAGTATTTAGAAACCGAAAAGGTTGATCTAAATGCGTATTTTTCAGAACAAGATGTACCGTGGGATTTTTTAAAAGATCCATCAAACTGGATGTATGCACCAGACATGGAAGCATTTCTAGAACGTATCATCACTAAACGCGAACAAATCGAAGCCGCAGGGCATGTGACTCCAAAGCTTCGTGCGTGGGGCGTGCTGGATTCAGTTCTTCGCATGATGCCGCGTCCGCAAGAAATTTTTCATCAGCCCGAAAAGTTTTTAGGTTATTTTATTTCTCCTGAGCCGCCGATTGAAAATGTGATTCGCACCGATGCGGGAATCAGTTTTGATATTCCGCTTCCGGCAGAACAATACCCATTAGTAACAACGTATTTAAAAGCCGCGTTCGAAGCGTTGCCGATTTATGTTGGCTTAACTCCTGGGGTTTGTCGTTGGACGCAGGTGCACTTTGAATTAGATTGGCCAGGTTACCAAGATACAATTTTGGATGAGCAAGAACATCACCAAGTGTCGCCGCAATTAATGCAAGAGGTGATTAACCAATTGCAAATCAGTTCGCGTGATCTTGAAGAAAAAAATCGTGAGCTTCAACGCCGTAACGAAGAACTACAACGTGTGGCTGAACAAAAGTGGTCTTCTAAAGATACGTTGCAAGCGGTTTCTTTTTCGCCAAATGATTTTTCACAATTTGAATTTATCAAAAAACCAACACATCAAGTGGCGCAAAATTTAGCGCGCTTGCATGATTACATGGTGCGCGCCCATCAATTGGTGACGTTATTAACTGCGGGTCAAAAAGTGACTCCGGGAATGAAAGCCGCATTTCACCGAGTGGATTGGGATTTAGTCAAAAGCCAATACCCACAAATTATTTTTGAAAGTATCGAAATTTTAAAAAAAATGAGTAAGCCTGATTCGGAAGAAGCCGTGTCGAAGACACGCACAGAATCACAGCTAGAATCAAAAAAGGATTAACAATGTCAGAAATCGTAAGTGTTCAAGGTCGCGAAATTTTAGATAGCCGTGGCAATCCAACAATCGAAGTCGAAGTTAAAACTGCTGATGGCAACATGGGCCGCGCTGCTGTTCCATCTGGAGCTTCAACGGGTGCACATGAAGCTTACGAATTACGTGACGGCGATAAAAAACGTTTCTTAGGAAAAGGTGTTTTTAAAGCTGTAGATAACGTGCGTGAAAAAATTGCTCCTGAAGTTGTGGGCTTGAATGTTTTTGAACAAGTTTACATCGATAAAGTTTTACGCGACATCGACGGCACTGAAAACAAATCAAACTTAGGTGCTAATGCGATCTTAGGTGTTTCATTAGCTGTAGCTCAAGCGGCTGCCAAAGATGCAGGTCTTCCGCTTTACAGATATGTTGGTGGTTCACAAGCTTGCCGTTTACCGGTTCCGTTAATGAACGTATTAAACGGCGGCGCCCATGCGAACAACGGTTTAGATATTCAAGAATTCATGATCGTTCCGACAGTAAATAATTCGTACGCAGAAAGTTTACGTGCCGGAGCCGAAGTATTTCACACATTGAAAAAAATTCTCCACAAAAAAGGTTTATCAACGGCCGTTGGTGATGAAGGTGGATTCGCTCCAGTTTTGAAATCAAATGAAGAAGCCCTTGAATTACTAATGCAAGCGATTATGGAAGCCGGCTACGAAGCGGGACAAAACATGTTCTTAGCTTTGGACGTGGCTGCCACTGAATTATATAAAGATAACAAGTACACTTGGGAGAAAAACCAAATCTCAGGTAAAGAATTAGAAAACGTTTATAAAAAATGGAGCGAAAAATATCCATTAGTTTCTATCGAAGATGGTTTCTCTGAAGATGACTGGGATTCATGGGTTTCTGCAACTGCAGCCATGGGTAACCACGTACAGCTTGTAGGTGATGACTTATTCGTAACTAACCCAAAACGTTTACGCATGGGTTTAGAGAAAAAAGCAGCCAACGCTTTATTAGTTAAAGTAAACCAAATCGGTACATTAACAGAAACGTTTGAAGCGGTTAACTTAGCTCAACGCCATAAAATGAAAACAGTGATGTCACACAGATCTGGCGAAACTGAAGATACAATTATTGCTGATCTTGCCGTAGCATTAAACTGTCACCAAATCAAAACGGGCTCTTTATGCCGTGGTGAACGTACTGCTAAGTATAATCAATTGCTAAGAATCGAAGAAGATCTTGGTGGTATGGGCGTATACTGGGATAAAGCTGGATTTCGCTAAGTGAATAAACTTGGGATTTTTCTTTTATTAACCGTCGTATCTTCGACAGTTTTTGGAAATCCCAAAGTTTTTGATCTCAATTATAAATTTCAAGCGGCCAACATTGAAAAACTTTGTCTAAAAAACGAAGTCATTTCTGAATGTTTTAAAAAACAAGTTAGTCAGCTTCACGAAAAAGAAAAACTTACAGTTGAAGAGCTTTTAGGTACTTTACCTGCAGGTAAAGGTTTGATTCAGAAAGAAAAAGCAAAGCAGCAAAAAGCAAAACCGAAGCCTTCGAATTCAGCTCTAAATTTAAGTTCTCATAAAAAGCAGGCTGAATACGCTTTGTTTTTACTTGAGTTATCGTGCACCGCTAAAACTTCAGCATCATCGTCTAATTATTTAAAAACTTTAAAATCTGTGGTTACAGAACAAATCGAACAAGTCAGAAAATATTCAGATTCTGAATCTGTAAATCTACAAATGAAA
The DNA here is from genome assembly GCA_036676395.1 of Bdellovibrio sp. Taxonomy (GTDB): domain Bacteria; phylum Bdellovibrionota; class Bdellovibrionia; order Bdellovibrionales; family Bdellovibrionaceae; genus Pseudobdellovibrio. The sequence goes on along the minus strand of JAKFCY010000002.1, from coordinate 2,447,859 downwards.
TTCGACACTGCTTTACTTTGTGAAAAGAAAAAATAACTTATGTCACATGATCTTGATTTAAAACCAGGCCAATCGATTGAGCTTTTAAAAGAGCTTCACATCTTAACTCGCGACGGAAAAATTAACCAGGATTCTCGTCGTAAGCTTAAGCAAGTGTATCACCTGTATCATTTCATTGAGCCTTTATTAAAAGACCTTAATGAAAATTCAGCGCAAATTAATTTAGTCGATCACGGGGCAGGTAAATCGTATTTAGGTTTTATTATCTATGATTTATTTTTCAAGTCGCTAAATAAGCCCAATAAAGTATTCGGTATCGAATTTCGTGAAGAGCTAGTAAAAAAATCAAAAGACTTAGCTGATAAATTAAAATTTCCGAATATGGATTTTTTACATTTAACGGTCGCTGATTCAATCACAACTAAAAAATTACCTGAATCAGTTGAAATCGTTACGGCATTACATGCGTGCGATACAGCAACTGATGATGCGATTCATTTCGCGTTAGCAAAAAAAGCCAAGCACATAGTTTTAGTTCCATGTTGCCAAGCTGAAGTGGCTTCGCATTTACGCCAAAACAAAGCCAAGATGTTAGCTAACCCAATGTCAGAATTATTTCGCCAACCTATTCACACACGTGAATTTGGTTCGCATTTAACAAACGTACTGCGCACATTAGAATTAACTGCTGCCGGATATGATGTGACCGTGACTGAACTTGTTGGTTTTGAACACTCAATGAAAAATGAATTAATTGTGGCCTCTAAACACAACAATCCAGATAAAAATCATCAAGTGCGCCAGGCCAAAGAACGTTTACAAGCACTTCTTACTGAATTTCGTTTAGAAGATTTGAATACGCGATTTTCTTGAAGTAAAACTAGACTATAAGCCATACCCATCAGCGCAAAAAAAATAGAAACTAATTTCATGGATCAACTGCGCAACATGGCCTTTGCCATTCAACGTTGGCTAAGCCGACCTCAAAAAGTTTTTTTCGCCTGTTTAATGGTGTTAACTGCAACGCTATTTTTGAACGGCACTTTATGGAAACTTTGGGGCCTTTATCGCGATGAAGACACGATCGTGAGCCAATCATTGCAAGCCAAAGCACAGATGCGAGTGATCGATACCCAAATTAAACAAGCTACCGACACAACTTACATCGAACGCCAAGCCCGCGATAAAATGGATCTGGTGGGTGATCACGACCTTATCTTTGTATTTCCTGAATAGCTATTGTCTGATTTAGCTTTAATTTTAAGCAAAAGTATCGCAAAGCATTAGGCCTTGTAACGACTTAGAGCAAAAGCTCTAATGTGGTACTTATGAAATTAGAACATTTATCGTTAATTATGGGCCTTACAAAAACCGAGTTAAAACGTCGACTAGAATTAGGCCAAATAGACACGCAAATTTTAAACAGACAGGTGAGCGAATACTCACAAGAACTCAAATTAAACGCTCTTTGCGACAGCTGGACAGAGCTCCAAAATGTAGAGCAATTCGACCGCTACGCTCGGCAACTGCAAACAAACGACTCACCTCTAAAACAGTAACCCATGTCATGACAACCTAGGCACTTGAGGGTAGATTTTTTCGATGAAGAAAATCTATCTCGTTGATGTCAGTTCTATGTTTTTTCGTGCCTTCTACGCCATTCGCCCGTTGTCTTCGACAAAGGGAGTTCCGGTCAACGCAGTTTACGGTTTTATTTCAATGATCGTAAAACTTTTTAAAGAAAAAAATCCAGATCACGTTGTCTTTTGTTACGACCGCAAAGAGCCATCATTTAGAAAAGACCTCTACACAGAATACAAAGCCAATCGCACAACCATGCCAGATGATCTGCAAGTGCAAATGCCGTACTTAAAACAAGTGGCAGAATTATTCGGAATCGCAGATATCGAAGTTGCTGGATATGAAGCCGACGATTTAATTGGAACAATCGCTGTGCAAGCAGCTAAAGAAGGTTACCAAGCTTATATCGTGAGTGGTGATAAAGATTTTAGTCAGCTGGTGAATGAAAATATTTTTCTTTACGACACCATGAAAGAATTCGTCTACACCACAGAAGCCATAAAAGAAAAACACGGTGTGTATCCGGCACAATTTATCGATTTTCTAGCAATCACAGGCGATACATCAGATCATATTCCAGGAGTGGCGGGTATTGGTCCAAAAGGCGCACAAAAATTAATTGAGCAGTTTGGCACATTAGAGCAAATTTACGAAAATATTGATAAAGTAGCTCCTGCAGGAATTAAAGAAAAATTAATTAAATCTAAAGATGATGCGATTATTTCTAAAAAGTTAGTGACGATTGTGACCGATGTAAACACCGGTAAAACAATGGATGACTACATTGTTAAAGATTTAAAAACTGAAGAACTAAGAGCTTTTTTACAAGAATTAAATTTTAAATCATTCGAAAAAAGCCTATTAGGTGACGGGCAAGTTACACTTAAAAAAGGTGACGGTCACAAAATTTCTGGTGCAGAGCCAAGTTTTGCAACACCAGCGGCTCCTGGCCCTACGGTGAATGGCAACAGCAGTTTAGCAGCTGATCTTAAGGCGCAAACTTGGGATGCTGTGGTTGTGCAACAACGAATTAAGAACGAAAAGTTTTTTGTTCATACGGCAAATTCACAAATTTGTTTTTGTTTTAATAATTTTGATTACTATATTACGCAAACTTCAGAAGCTAATTTAGATTATAAAAATATAGTTTGGTCAGGATTTGATATTAAGCAAGTTTGGTCAGAGCTGAATTTATCTATTGAAGATGTTTTATCTGCACAAATCGACTGGGACATGATGCTTTTAGCGTACTGTCTTAAATCACAAGACATGCTTGATCCTATTGAAGTGATCAAAGATTTCTTAGATATCGATTTAAAACCAGAAGCAAAACAACCAGTTGATATGATCAAGCTGGTTGATGCCTTTGTTCAGTTGTCATTAAAAGTACAAACAGAAATCCGCGAAAAAGGATTGTTGCCAATTTATGAAAAATTAGAAAAACCCTTGATTCCAATTCTCTACGCGATGGAAAAAGTGGGTATCAAACTCGATACTCAGGCACTGGCGATTTTTTCAAAAGAACTAGGCGATGATATCGGTAAATTAGAAACTGAAATTCATCAGATCGCCGGCGAAAAATTTAATATCGCGTCTCCTAAGCAATTAGGAGTTATTTTATTTGAGCGTATGGGCTTAGAAGCTCTTAAAAAAACAAAAACCGGTTATTCAACGGATAATGAAGTTTTAGAAGGTCTAAAACATCCGATTGGCCAGCTCTTGATCAATTACCGTGAATTATCGAAGCTAAAATCAACTTACGTTGATGCCTTACCAGAAATGGTGGATTCTCATTCTAGAATTCACACTCATTTTAATCAGGCCTTTACAGCCACAGGGCGTTTATCAAGTACTGATCCGAATATTCAAAATATTCCGATCAAAACTGAAAAGGGCCGCAAAGTTCGTCAGGCTTTTATTTCTGACAGTGGTAAAAAATTATTATCGCTGGATTATTCACAAATTGAACTTCGTGTATTAGCGCATATTTCAGAAGACAAAGGCTTAATCAAAGCCTTTCAAGATGATTTAGATATCCATGCGGCAACCGCCGCAGAAGTTTTCGGCGTAGAATTAAGAGCTGTAACTAAAGAACACCGTCGTATCGCAAAAGCAGTAAATTTTGGTATCGCTTACGGCCAAGGGGCCTACGGTTTAGCTGAAACACTGGGAATTTCACGAACTGAATCAAAAGATATTATCGATCGTTATTTTAAAAAATTCAGCGGTATTAAAGATTATATCGAAACAACAATCGAAGTTGCGCATCAGAAAAAATACGTTGAAACACTTTTCGGACGCCGTCGTTATTTAACCGAGCTTGATTCAACAAATGCGATGGTAAAAAAATTCGGCGAGCGCGCGGCCATAAACGCTCCAATTCAAGGTACAGCAAGTGATCTTATGAAGATGGCCATGATCGATGTGCAACGCTGGTTAGTGCAGGATAAAGAGCCGTTAACATTGTTATTACAGGTGCATGATGAATTGATTTTCGAAGGTGCGCCAGAGGTTTTAGAAACCCACGCGCCTCGTATCAGAGCGATTATGGAAAACGTAGCGAAATTTAAAGTGCCATTGAAAGTAAATTCATCAATCGGCGATAACTGGGATCAAGCTCATTGATCTGACGGCAGGATGCGAGCTCTGTAACTACTCAGTTTCCCAGCCAACAACGCGTCCACCTTCGAAGTACACGTAACGACGTTCGCGTTTGTATCCACTAACTGTCGGTAATTCGCGAGTGTATTTCCAGCGTTCATTTTTATAAATTGGATTACCACTGTGCTCAACTTGTTGCGGTTCGCCCCAGCTTTTGCGCACTAATTCTTGTGACATTCCTAATGTGATATCCTGTGTTTCTGTTAGGGCCATGAAATCAGGATTTGTTTTGTCGCGATTCCATAATTTATTACGATTGACCCAAGCTAGGCGGCCTTCGATTGAAGGAATCGACAAGTAATCAATTTTTTCTTGGTCATTGGCAAACAACGGTAAAACTTTCGAGTAGTTTAAGCGTTCTTTTGGCGAATCTAAACCACGCTCAAGTTGACGAACTTTACGGCGTGATAAGGCATCTTTGCGTTCTGTTTCGCTTAAGCCTTTGCGCGGATCAAAGCCCAACTCATAGGCGTATTTATCTAAATCTTTATCTGAAAGGCGATCGGGGTCTTTTGTTGGATCAGCAGTTACTGTTTGGCGAGAAGTTTCTTCTTTGCGGTTAGTCGTTTCTTCTAGTTCGGGGCGTGATGCTGTTTTGATCCAGTTTGCACACGATGAAGTCATCATCAAACCCAAGGCAATAAAGCCAAATAATAAAGATTTTTTCATATACTATATCTTAAAATATCTAAGGCCGGTTGTGTTTGCTTTTTCATATTTCTGGACGAAGGTTAGATGGTCCTAGCTTTTAAAAATTTCTATATGTAACCTAGGTGTGCATGATGGATCTGTTTAAACTGAAATTTGGCAAAAGTATGGATGCTGGCGCTGAAGCTGAGCTTGAGGAAAACCTGCGGTTTCTTGAAGACGTCTTAAATGAAGAAGATCCCGAATTCATGAAAACTGTCGGCGATATCAGTATCGAAAATGAAGCCGTCGATGAATCTTTACTGGATACCTCATTAGCTGTTAAACCACCTCACCGCATTGTTAAGTTTTTCACTTCGATTTTTGGCGCAGTTAAATCTCCATTTTGGGGGTTGGTGCTAAAACCATTAATGATCCACAAATACCCAAAACAAGCGATCACCTTTTGGCTAATATTGGGCGGCGTTGGTTATGGTGGCTTGAAACTTTATAAAGCTCATTTTTGGTCAGCCCCTACGCAGCTATTTTTAACTTCATACGCAGATCTTGGAGTGACAGTTCATGATTACGATATGTTAGAAGCGGTTGAGCCTTTTTATGATAACGTGCGCTTTTCAAAAAACGTGATGTCATTAATTAAAATGACAGCGAATTTACGCCCCTCAGAAAGTTCATCGAATAACCCGATGATTTCTTTTGAAATTGTGATTCACGGAGTTTCAAATGAACCGATTGTTGAAATTAAAGACCGTGAAGCCGAATTTCGCGATTTAATTTTACGTGTAACCGAAGAATTTACTTACGACGATTTAGACACAAGCACTGGCAAACAAGCCTTAAGCGAATCGATCTTAGCAAAAATCAATGCAAACTTAACCGACGGCCAAGTTCGCAAAGTTTATTATAAAAATATAGTAATTAAGCCTTAAATACCTTCACATCGATATTGTAACTTTTAATTCGGTCATGCAAAGTCGACTTTGGAATTCCTAAATCAAGTGCTGTTAATTTTTGATTTCCATGATTGGCGGCAAGTCTTTTTAAAATCATCTGCTTTTCGATCTCACGAATCACCGAAAGCGATGGGGCATTGGGTGATTGTGGCATGGCATATTTAGCGCCATTATTCATCGATGGTCCTGCAACAGAAGATAAACGATCACGTTTATTTAATAACAATTCGATATGCTCTTCAGTGATATAAGCTTTCGGGTATAAAGCAGATGCGCGAGCGACTAGGTTTTTTAGTTCACGAATGTTGCCTGGCCAATCATGTTTTCTTAAACGAATAGTGGCGTTATAAGAAAAACGCACCTTCATCTCGCGTGAAAATGTATAAAGTAAATCATCAAAGTCTTCGATGCGGTCTTTTAAACTGGGTACATCAATAGTGATTACATTTAAACGAAAGTATAAATCGGCGCGAAACAATCCATCTTCAATTTTTTGTTGAAGATTCTGATGTGTGGCTGCGATGATGCGAACATCTGTTTTGATGGTACGGTCTGAACCCACCGGACGAATTTCAGCATTTTCAATGGCGCGTAATAATTTTGCCTGAAGAGCGTAAGATAAATCACCAATCTCATCTAAAAACAAAGTGCCTCCGCGTGCCGCTTCAAAAGCTCCCTTACGATCGGCAATGGCTCCGGTAAAACTTCCACGAGTGTGACCGAATAATTCACTCTCAATTAAGGTTTCTGTTAATGCTGAACAGTTCACACTTAAAAAAGGGGCCTGTCTGCGTGTTGAAGCTTGATGTAAGTTTTTAGTTAACACATCTTTACCAGTGCCTGATGGGCCTAATAATAAAACGGGGTAATCAGTTTCGGCCACTGAACCTAGTGTTTGTAATTGTTGATTCCAGAATTCTGATTTACTTGATAACGGAAAATGATTTTTAACTTTTGTTAAATCATGAACAACAAAGTCAGCATAACCTGCAGAAATCAAATCTCCATCAGCCAAAATACTTTCAACAATCTGAACGCTGTTGACGAAGGTGCCTTCTTCGCTGAGCAGATCTTTAATAACTAATTTGTTGTTTTTGACCTCGAGGCGAAAATGGCGAGCTGAAACTCCGGGCATTTGAACCTGAACCGGGCAGTTGCTGTCGCTTCCGATATTGGCATAATTATCGATATCCCAGCGTTTGTTTGATCCATCTTGTAGTTCAATTACGTATTTCATTTCAGTTCCCCTTTGAAGTTCTTGTCTATGGCTATCTTAGTGGCTTATTTCAAAGGCTAAGCCAGGGGGGGAAGAGTCTTAAAATGGCTTATATTTGAGTAGAGTTTAGGGGATTCCAATTTTTAAAAAAATGGACAAAGAAAATCTAAGATTTGAGAAATTAATTAAAAGGTCATAATATAGACCATGCCCGTAAAACAAAAGAAAAAGCACAAAGTCACCTATATCAAGAGTGCCTTCTTGCCCGCTGATTATCCCGTACATAAGAAAAAAGAAGTCGCCTTCGTTGGAAGATCCAACGCCGGTAAATCTTCGTTAATTAATGCTATTTCTGGTTCTGATGTAGCAAAAGTCAGTAATACTCCGGGTAAAACTCGTTTGATTAATTTTTTCAGCTTTGGCGAAAGTTATGTCTTAGTTGATATGCCAGGTTACGGCTTCGCTTCGCGAAGTGGTGATGAAATTCGTGAATGGACGCAAGCGATTGAAACTTATATTGATGAGCGTGATGAATTAGTTGGTTTAGTTCTGGTTATGGATGTTCGCCGTGACTGGGAAGACGAAGAAAAAATGTTAATGCGTTTTGCGAACAAAGTAGGTCTTCCGGTTGTTGTAGCGATGACTAAGATCGATCGTTTAAATCAAAAAGAATTAAAAGAGCGTTTAGCGGCTATCAAGGCGCATGCGCATACGGATAAATTATTTCCAGTATCAAGTACCAAAGAACAAGGTTACGACGTTATGGAAGACTACATTTATAAGGAATGGATTAAATAGTAATGAAAATTATTGCAGTTATTCCGGCTCGTTACGCTTCAACGAGATTTCCGGGTAAGCCTTTAGTGAAATTAAAAGACAAGCCGTTGATTCAATGGGTTGTCGAGGGCGCAAAGTCTGCAAAATTAGTTCAAGAAATTTATGTAGCCACCGACGATCAAAGAATTGCTGACGCAGTCGCAGCTTGCGGTGGAAATATTCTGATGACTCGCCCAGAGTGCCCGACAGGGACTGACCGTATTTTTGAAGCAACCAAAGATTTACAATTTGATGTGATTTTAAATATCCAAGGGGATGAGCCACAAATTACCGCTGAATACATTGATCTATTAGCAAAAGCGTTTATCGATCAACCTGGTTTAGATATGGCAACGCTTGCGCATCCAATTGCTGTTGAAGATATCGAAAACCCGAACGCGGTTAAAGTAATAAAGAATGCAAATAACGAAGCGATTTATTTCAGTCGTTTTGCGATTCCTTATTCACGTGAAAAATTAAGCGGTACTCCTGTATGCGAAAAACATATTGGTTTATACGGCTACACAAAAACTTTTTTAAATAAATTTTGTACAAGCGAACAATCAGCTATTGAAAAGGCTGAAAGTTTAGAACAACTGCGCGCCCTGCATTTGGGTGCGAAGATTAAAGTTCTGTCAGTGAAAAAGCCAATCCAAGGAGTGGATACACCGGAAGATTTGGCGAAACTAGAAAAAATGCTATCGTAGGGAGATACAGATATGAAATTGGCAAAAACAAAAAAACGTAACCAGAAGTTTATCTTTGTTACCGGTGGAGTTGTTTCTTCAATCGGTAAAGGGTTAACAGCAGCAAGTCTTGGTTCATTATTAGAATCACGCGGCTTTAAAGTTACGATCATGAAATTTGATCCTTACTTAAACGTTGATCCGGGTACAATGTCGCCGTTACAACATGGTGAAGTGTTTGTAACTGATGACGGTGCCGAGACGGATTTAGATTTAGGTCACTACGAGCGTTTTACGAATGCCGTGTTATTACGTGCAAACTCGGTAAGTGCTGGTCAAATTTATGATTCAGTTATTACACGTGAGCGTCGCGGTGATTACTTAGGTGGAACAGTTCAAGTTATTCCGCATATCACAGATGAAATTAAATCTCGTGCTTATGAAGCGGCTCAAGGTTCAGAAATTGCGATTGTTGAGATTGGCGGAACTGTTGGTGATATCGAAGCCCAGCCTTTCTTTGAAGCTATTCGCCAGTTGCGTTTAGATTTAGGTGAAAACAATACAGCCTTAGTGCATGTGACTTATGTGCCTTACATCGCGGTTGCCGGTGAGTTAAAATCAAAACCTACGCAGCACTCGGTGAAAGAGCTACGCCAAATCGGTTTACAACCAGATTTCTTAGTTTGCCGCAGTGAAAAAGAAATCGACGAAAGCTTAAAAGCTAAAATCGGCCTATTCTGCTCAATTAAAAAAGAACATGTCATTTCAGCGCAAGATTCTAAATCAATTTACGAAGTGCCATTAAAATTACACAGCGAACATTTAGATGAATTAATCGTAGCAAGATTGGCGTTAAAGAAAACTAAAGCCAATGTTTCTGGCTGGCAGAAAATCGTTAAGATTCAGAACAACCCAAAAGCGACTGTTAAAATTGCTGTTGTTGGTAAATACGTTGATCTTAAAGAGTCATACAAATCATTGCATGAATCACTAGTGCACGGCGCTTTAGCTAACCAGGTAAAAATTGATATCAAGTATGTAGATTCAGAAAAATTAAATGCTAAGAATGTAAAATCACAGTTAGGTGATGTTACAGGTATCTTGGTGCCTGGTGGATTCGGTACTCGTGGTGTTGAAGGTAAAATTACGGCAATTCAGTATGCGCGCGAAAAGAAAGTTCCATTTTTCGGAATCTGTTTCGGTATGCAATTAGCAGCGATTGAATTTGCACGTAACGTTTGTGGCTTACATGATGCGACTTCGCGTGAATTTATCGGCGAAGGTACTCGTGGCGGCAATGTTGTTATCGATTCAATGGTTGAACAACGTGGCTTAACTGATATGGGCGGCACAATGCGCTTAGGTGCATTTAACTGTAAATTATTTCCGAAATCATTGGCAGCACGAGTTTATAAAAAGAATATGATTCAAGAACGTCATCGTCATCGTTTTGAATTTAATAATAAATACTTAGATTTATTTTATAAAAACGGTTTACGTGCGACAGGGCTTAATCCTGAACGTAACTTAGTTGAGATTATCGAAAATGCGAATCACCCGTGGTTTATCGGTGTGCAATACCATCCAGAATTTAAATCTAAGCCATTAGATCCACATCCATTATTTTCGGCTTTCGTAAAAGCCAGCAGTGGAAAGAAAAAGTAATTATGTCGAAAATTATTGAGCGTGCGCAAAGTGTTTTAAAATTAGAAGCCGAAAGTGTTTTAAACTTAGTTTCTAAAGTAAACGCTGATTTTGAAAAAGCTGTTGAAATGGTTTTAGCCTGCAAAGGAAAAGTCGTTGTGACGGGGATCGGAAAATCCGGCCAAATCGCTAGAAAAATAGCGAGCACTTTTTCCAGCACTGGAACGCCAGCTCTTTATTTACATCCAGCAGAATCAAGCCACGGGGATTTAGGCGTGATCAGCGATCAAGATATCGTTATCGCGCTTTCATACGGTGGTGAAACCGCTGAATTAAACCATGTTCTTAATTTTATTTCTCGTCGTGATATCAAAATGATCGCTATGACCGGAAAACCAGAAAGCTCGCTAGCTCAGGCCGCCACAGTGATGATTAGCACCGCTGTTGAACGCGAAGCTTGTCCGTTGAACTTAGCTCCGACATCTTCAAGCACAGCCATGCTTGCGATGGGTGATGCTTTAGCGATGTCAGTATTAGAAATGCGCGGTTTTAAAACTGAAAACTTCGCCGAATTTCATCCCGCAGGTTCACTAGGCGCAAAACTTCTCAAAGTAAAAGAAGTCATGAAGTCAGGTGCTGCACTACCAATGGTAACGCCTGAAACCACAATGAAAGACATTCTAACTAAAATGACTCATCAAAGTGTACGCGGCGCTGCCGGCGTAATTGATGCCAATCAAAACTTAGTTGGCATCATCACAGACGGTGATATCCGCCGTTTCTTAGAAAAAAATCAAAATCCATTCAATGCTGTAGCCAAAGATGTGATGTCGACAAACCCAAAAACAATCGACGCCGCCGAACTAGCCGAAAAAGCCTTATTCTTAATGGAACAATTCAGAATCCAAATGCTAATCGTATTAGACAAAACCTCAGCCAAACCACTACAACCAGTGGGCATGCTAATCTACCCAGATCTACTTGCAGCGAAAATTAGGTAGGCCGTCCCTTTTTAAATTAGGTAGGCCGTCCCTTTTTCGGGAGCGGCATGTCTAAAACCGGTCTATATCCATTCACATCGCAGGGTATTTGGAACTCTCTTCTGCGGAGTCCTGCTTTTATTTTGTTTTCGACTTCATTCAAATAAGCTTCGTTAAGCCAATCTAGATCGGGATTGATTTGTACATTCCGGTTGTTAAAAAAGTCTGTCAGCTGCCAATTAAATTTTTTGGGTTGTGTGTTCAATGATGAATACTTATAGCTTAAAACATTTTCACATAATCCTGCTCTAATTGGATTTCTAAAAATATATTTTAAGGCATTCCAATAATAAGACTCTTCACAAATTGTTGTCCATTTGTAAGGACCTCCAAAGAAATGATTAATTCTCGAAGATTTTTTATTGGCCATGCGTGCAATCTCGCGTTGCAGATAATTCATGACTATATCAAGATTACTGTTAGGTGTACTTACAAGTAAGTGATAGTGATTCGACATTAGAACAAACGCATGAAAGTGACAGTTAAATAGTTTCTCTGCTTCGGCCATCGACTCCATGAAAATATCCCAGAGAGAGTTTGTATCTAAATAAAAAAACTCTTTATTATTAGATCTGGCGGTAACATGATACGGAAAATCGCAAGTTCGAATGAGGTGTTTGCGTGGCATGTGTAGCGAAGATGCAGGTTTGTAGCCAGTCTCGAAAGATTTAAAACCTAAGTGTTAGTAATTAAAAACGAAAAAATCCGACAAACAACTGCTCGCCGGATTTTTTTAACTCATCGCTCCCGAAAAAGGGACGGCCTACCTAAATACCTAAAAATACGTGGAGATGCCGACGACGGCTTGGAGGCCGGTTGTTGTTACGTCGCCTGTTGCGGGGCTGGTGCGATCCCATGAGAATACTAGGCCGCCGCGGATACAGTGGTCATCGCTGATGCCGTACCATTTTGCGAATGGACCGACTGTTAAGCCCATAGAGTTAAATGCATCGGCTTCGCCTTGTTTTGTTTGCGCGAAAGTAAATTCTGCATCACCAGAAAAAATTAAATCTGTGCCGATAATATTGGGTTGAAAGTTGTAAGTGCCGAAGCCGCCCACGCCCCAAGTGTATGAGGGTTTTAAGCTGCCAGATTTTGAATAATCAAATACCACTAATGGCCCGTACTCGTACTGTTTTTTATTCCAGCCGAATTTTAAAGCTGTGCTAATGGCCATCACAGATTGTGCACCTGCCGTGTCGACTTTAGTGTTTGAAAATCCAAAATCCAAACCGATTAAATAATTACGTGAACCCTTGCCTGAAGCTACAGGATCTAACGAAACTTCACCATCGACTTTACCAACAGCGTAGCTTTCGCCAACTTTTAATTTTTCGCCAGTTTGAATTTCAACGATGGCACGATTACCTTTAACTTGAATCACGTTAAGTTGTTGTGCCTGCGAAAAGCTTGCGCCAAATAGAAACATAATCGTTGTTAGTGCAGAGATTTTTAAATTCATGTTGTTGATTCTCCTGATCATTTTGATTGTTGCAAGAACCCTGAAAATTGGGAATTAAAAATAGGAGAACAGACAATCGTCTAGTGGAAGTCGTAAACAATGATACATAACTCTTGTTCGCAGGACTAAGGTCGTTGCGGATGTTGCGCATGTGTTGCCCCCCGCAGTTTTATTTTTAACAATGATAGAGTGAGTATAGATGTACAAAAATTAAAGAATATTAAGATGTTAGTTTTAGACGTTGACGGAATTTTAACGGATTGTCGTTTGTGGATGGATTCTGACGGGCACTGGAAAAGAATTTATTCTGTTCGTGATGGCGTTGGAATTAAAGCGCTTTTAGAAAACGGCTACAAAGTAGCAGTCATCACTGGCGCCACGGCTGACGATGTGCGCGCGCGCGTAAAAATGTTAGGAATTTCATATCTCTACGAGGGTGCTTTGAATAAAATGCCACCGTTTGAAGACTTACAAAAGCAATCAGGAATTTTACCTTCAGAGATGGCCTATATGGGAGACGATTTTTTTGATGTTCCCATTTTAAATGCCGTGCAGTTTTCAGCGACTGTTCCTGATGCTATGGAAGAAGTTTTGGAATGTGTGCAATACGTTACTAAACGCCCAGCTGGTAACGGTGCTGTTCGCGAAGTTTGTGATTTTATTTTAAAATATGGTTTTTACTCTAAAGGAAGTCGTGCCGAAGGCGCGCAAGGAAAATAGAGCATGACGCTAATTAGAAACATAATGTTTATTCTTTTATTTACAAGCCTGGCACACGCTGCTGATCCGGTCGACGTGCCATTGGATGAGCTTGCACAAGAGTCGGTTTACCCCGTGTTTGATCACCCACAAAGTGTAAAAAACAGAAACGTAGCTACTAAGGGCCGCATCGATGTCGGTATCTTTGGTGGATATGCATTAACAGAACCAATTTATGACACCACAAAATTTGGGGTAGCTGCGAATTACCATTTTTCTGAATTACATTCTTTGGGTTTATTATTCAGTCAAAACAGCGCAGGTCTTTCAAAAGATGGCCAAGGTTTAAAAGATTCTAACGGGCTTGATTTCAACCGCGCACCAAAACCAACAAGCACCGTTCTGTTAGATTATAACTTCAAACCGTATTATGGAAAGTTATCACTTTCTAAATTAGCTGTGATCAATACGACAATTTATGGATCTGCTGCTGCCGGAATGGTGGCTTACGAACATAAATCTTACCCCGCAATAGCTGTGGGTATTGGCGAAAGATTTTACTTCAACAAATCTTTTTCATTAAAAGCTGATCTTCGTTTGTTTGCGCATCAGGCGCCAATTCCTTTTTTCAAAGCCAGTGGCGGAACAGGTATGACTGATGGAACCAACGGGACTGTAAATACAAATGCTCCAGCTTTTGATCGCTTTAGTGAACGTGTAACTTTTACGACCAATTTAGAAGTTGGTCTTAACTATTTATTTTAGGAGTGAAAAGTGAAAATTAATTCTATTTTTACAAAATTAATTCTTTTCGCGATGTTTTCCAGCGTCAGCGTAAACGCACAACAAACTTTAGATGAAGATGATATCGTAAGCGTTGAGGGTGTTTATTCGAATCAACCAGCGGTTAAAGAAACTAAGCCTGCGACTAACGAAGAATTACCGGCGCAGTTAAAACAAAACGCGCAATCTGTAGACGTGAAAAATTTAACAGATTTAAATCGCCTGGCTCCATTTAGCGAAGTTTCAGTGATTCAGAAAAAATTTATGCCCAAAACCCAGCGTTTTCAGTTTTTTGCCGGTGGAAGTGTTATGACAAACACGCCTTGGTATAACAATGTGGGTGTAAAGCTTAACTTAAGTTACAACTTCACTGAAACATTAGGCTTAGAGATTAATTCAATGTTTATGACCAACGGTGAACGTGAAACAACTAAAGAGATTAAAGAAGCTCATAATCTTTTAGCTGAGCAATTTATCTATACTAAAAGCTACACAGGTTTAGATCTTGTATGGAGTCCGATCTACGGAAAAATCTCTAATTTAAATGACACGATTATCCCATTTGATATGTATTTTTCTTTAGGCGGCGGAACTTCGGCAACCAATTCTCAAGAAGGCAATAATGCCACTTTTCACTTTGGCTTAGGGCAAATTTTTGCGATCACTAAATCAATGGCCTTTCGCTGGGATTACAGCTTTAACACTTTTTCTGCGACTCCTGTGGCTACGGCAACTTCAGGAAGCCCTGAAAAAAGCAATTATAATGACTTAGTCTTGTCAGCGGGAATCAGTTTCTTCTTTCCGGAGGCTTCATACAGATGATTAATTTAAAAACAACCTCAGTATTTCTGGCGCTTGCAATCGCACTTACAACAGGCGATGTGGCTTTTGCTCAAACTAAAAAAGCCAAAACCATTCCGAAATCGTTTCAGCGCAAAGCTTCGCCAAAAGTGTATTCAGACTCTAAGAACTCTGGAGCACGTAATCAGATTCAGGCAGCGATCACTCAGTTTAAGAATGGAAATTATCAGGCTGCATCGAACACTTTATACGCCTTAACAAAACGCAGGGATTTATTGGCAGAACGTCCGCAATTACGCCTATATTTAGGTGAAGCGCTGATGGAAATGAACTTAAATCAAACGGCTGCATTTCAATTTGTTGATTTAATTAAATCAGGCGATGGCCGTTTTACCCGTCAGGCGATCGAAAAGTTATTAATCGTAACTGATAGATTGGGCGACGAAACACTTTTAAACTATGCGATTCAACGTATCGATGTATCAAGTGTTCCGACTCAGCACCGTGAAATGCTTTATTACCGTTTAGGTGAAATCAAATCAGCTAACGGCGATTTCGCCGCTGCAGCCCAATCATTTGCTAAAGTCGGCCCGCAAAGCCGCTATTATTTTAATGCAGTTTATGAATTAGCCTTAGCGCAAGCTGAAGCTAAACAACCAGAACTTGCGATCTCTACTTTTAAAAAACTGTTAAATGTTCGTGATAACGCCAAAGTGACTGATACAAATAAAGTAGCAGCTATGATGGGTATTGCGCGCTCAATGTATCAGAAAAAAGACTTTGAAGGCGCGATTAATATGTATTCAAAAATTCCTCGTGATCACGTGATGTGGCATGATGCGATGTTTGAAAAAAGCTGGGCGATGTTACGTGCAGCCCGATTTAGATCGGCTTTATCTAACTTTCAATCGCTGCATTCAAGCTACTATGAAGACTTTTTTATTCCAGAATCATTACTTTTAAGATCAATCGTTTATTTATACATCTGTAAATATGACGAGATCGAAAAAGTATTAAGCCTTTATGAAAAGCAATATGGACCGGTACAAACAAGTATAGAGAATTACTTAAATTCAAGCCGTGCTTCTGAAAGTTATTACTCTGAAGTTGAAAAAGCTTACATCATGAGGAAAGACGAAGACATCACTAAAAAAACAATCTTGCCGATCAAAGTAGTGAACAAGATTTCTCAAGAGGGTAATGTTCGCCGTTCTTTAGCTTACATCAAAAAAGTTGTCGAAGAGCGCCGTTTAATCGAAGAGAACCCTAATTTTCGTAATTCTTCTGTTGGCCAATACGCCCTTAAAATCTTAAATAACCGTCTTAAAGGTGCTAAAGCTTTAACTGGTGATATGGTTAAAGCCCATTTAGAAAACATGAATATCGAGCTTAAAGATTTACAAGAACAAGCAAGTCTTATCCGTTATGAGATGATTAACGGTAAAAAAGAGACAATTAAAAAGCGTATTGCAGGAAAAGATCTAACAGATTTGCAGGTGGATGATAAACAAGATCGTTCATTCTACGTGCAAAATGGTTACGAGTACTATCCGTTTCAGGGTG
This sequence comes from Bdellovibrio sp., assembly GCA_036676395.1. GTDB lineage: Bacteria > Bdellovibrionota > Bdellovibrionia > Bdellovibrionales > Bdellovibrionaceae > Pseudobdellovibrio. Next base: position 2,431,306 of record JAKFCY010000002.1, on the reverse strand, counting down.
AGTACTGGTTAGATGAAGTTGGTAATTATCACTATCTTGGAAAACAAAGCTGCGAGTAATTTATGAAGAAGACGATTCAGTGGTTAATATTTTTTACAGCATTGATTGGTATTTTAGTAGCTAAGGCCGAGATCGCGCACGCGCAGTCGAAGAAGTCTAAAAAAATGACCGTGGGTGAACTTCTCAGTAAAGTCAGAGATGACAGCCGTGGTGGTAAAATCCAGACGATGCAAAAAAACGATACGACATTACCAGAAACTCAGTTTGCGTTTAAACAACAGCCACAAACGAATTTGACCTCGGTAAAGCCGCCTCGTTCAACAGAGATTTTAAAATTTGAACCAGGTGATGATCAAGCTGAATACGAAAAAACTTTAGATCGTCAGATTCAAGAGCTTTATAAATTAACGAAAAAATTTGAAAACAGCCCGAACCGCGGTGAATTGTGGTTACGGTTAGCTGAGTTATACGTCGAAAAATCAACTTTGGTTGATTCGCGCAAGCAAGATAATTACGATGCACAATTGCGTAATTTTCAAGAAGGTAAAACCAAAACTAAGCCCCGCTTAGATACGAAAGAGTCACAACAGTATAATCGCCGTGCGATTCAGCTGTATGAATGGTTCTTGCGTGATTACCCAAATGACGAAAAAGTTAGCCAAGCGCTATTCTTTTTAGGTTACAATTACTTTGAACTAAATGATGCCGCCAAAGGCGCAAGTTACTACGACCAATTAACCCGTCGTTATCCTAATTCTCCATTCGTAGGGGAAGCGCACTTTGCCTTAGGTGAATATTATTTTGAAAACGAAAAATGGGCTGATGCCTATAAAGAGTATTCAAAATTAATTAAACAAAAACGTCACAGACTGCATTCATTTTCTTTATACAAAGGTGGCTGGTGTTTATTTCGCTTAGGTCGTACTGAAGAGGCGATTAAATATTTAGATTTTATTATTAAGTTAGATGAAAATTCGTCACGTAAAAAGGCTGTTCGCAGGTCGAAACTTGAAAATGAAGCCTTACGCGACATCGTGATGTTCTTTTCTGATATCGCGGACACAAAACGCGCAGTTAATTATTTCAAAAACCTAAATTTACCCGACAGTAATGCCTACATCGAAAAATTAGCTTATTATTATGCTGATAAGGGCGGAAAAGATGCTTCTCGCGATGTATTTCGTTATTTAATCAGCGAAGATCCAACTTCAAAAAAAGCTTTTGAATACCAATACCAAATTGTACAGAATTACTTCTACTCAAAAAATTCTCCACAATTTAAAGAAGAATTATATAACTGGATTAATAACTTCAAAAAAGATTCAAACTGGGCAGAACGTAATAAAAATGACCAGGCTTTCTTGGATAAGTCATACCAATTACGTGAACAAACGCTAAGAAATTACATCTTACAACAGCATCAAACAGCGCAAAATTCACGAGCATCATATTCTCGTCAATTGGCTTTAGATGGATATCAATTATACTTCCAGGAATTTTCTGATTCTACGCAAGTGGCTGATATGCACTTTTTCTATGCCGAGCTTTTATATGATATGAATAAGTTTGAAGACGCAGCCACTCATTATACCTGGGTTGCAGAAAATGCTCCTAAAAGTAAGTACGGCGCAAAGTCGGCACAGAACTTATTATTATCGATTGAAAAAGCGCTTCCAAAAGATGAAGAGTTAGCAAAACGTAAAGGGGATTCAATTGAACCTATCCCGTTTGATCCAAGAGTTGAAAAATTCTTAAAATCAGCGCAATGGTACACTGAAAAATTTCCGAACTCAGAAAAAATGGCCGAAATCAAATTTCGTATGGGTCGTTTGTATTATCAATCGAATCATTTCAACGAAGCTGAAGTGCTGTTTAAAGAGATCGTGGCAAAATACCCTAAAACTAGGTTTTCTGAGTATTCAGCGAATCTTTTATTAGATATCTACAATCTTAAAAAAGATTTTGTGGGCTTAGAAAAAATGGGTGCCGAACTTTTACAAAATGAATCCATTTCGTCTTCGAAAACGGGATCTGATATTCGTAATGTTTTAGAGCGTGCAAGCTTTAAAAAAGGCCAGGATTTAGAAACTGACAAAAAGTATTTAGAATCAGCTGAACAGTATCAGGCTTTCGCGATTCAAAATCCAAAATCTGAATTAGTTTCAATGGCTTTATTTAATTCAGGCGTTAACTTTGAACGCTCTGGTAAAAATTATGAAGCGATTCAAAACTACAAAAAGACTTTATCAACTAAAGATAAAAACTCAGACACAGTAAAACCTAAAGCGCAAAAACTATTAGCCAAGCTTTACCAAGACGCCGGCCAATTCGAAGAATCGGCAAAGTTATTTAAACAAGCTGCTAATGATAATCCAAAAGATCCATTAACGCCGAACTATTTATTTAATGCGGCCGTGATGTATGAAGCTCTGGGCAGCAACAAAGAAGCTATCAGCACTTACAATGAATTTTTAAAAGTGAACAAATCAAATAAAGAAAATCTAGAGACTCTTTATAATTTAGCCGAATTAATGCGTAAATCTGGCAGCCCAGGTTGGCAGTCGAAATACCGTGAGTACGCTGAATCTGCTCCTAATTCTGCAAAACGGGTTGCGGCATATTATTATGTTGGTAAAAGCGAAGAAAACGAAGCTATTGCTGTCTACAACAAACTAAAACAGGCAGAACGATCGGATGCTGCGAAATACATCGCTAAAATTAAACTACGCAATGCCGGCGAAATGTATAACGAATTAGTGGCTTTGAAAATTCCTGCTGATCCGAAAAAACAAAAAACAATTGTCGATAAAAAATTAGGCCTAGTGACTAAGCTCGGTGAAGTGTTAACAGAGACGATCAAGTTAGATTCGGCGGATGAAATCGTATCTTCATTAGATTTATTAGGTGCTACGAATGAGCATATTGGCACGGCAATTGTGAATGCGCCGGTTCCTGCTGGTTTAAACGATGACCAGAAAAAACAATACGCAGCCGGCATTCAAAAAATTGCTGATCCGTTCTTGAAAAAAGCAGACGACAGTTACAAAGCTGCTGTTGAGCGTGGTCGTGATTTAGATGTATATAACGATGCTTACAAACACGCATTAGCGCAAGCGGCGGCTAAAGATTCTAAAAATGTTTACAGTGGTTCAGAGATTTCTTCAGAATCCCGTTTAATCCAGTGGGTGGGAGATAGCAAACAATGAAATTAGTAAAATTACTTCCAACACTAGTTCTTGCATTTATGGTGGGCTGTGCTTCATCAGAAAAAGCGTCGAACAATTCTGATAGTGAAGTGACTGATGCGGCTTCAAACAAAGTAAGCCCTTCGCAAAGTGACTTGAATGCAAGTATTAAGAAAAATGGCGTGAACGGTTCAGCCGTCGATGGCGCAACAGCCGCAGACCGTCTAACAGAGGCCGTACGCTTGCAAAATGACGAAGGTATTTCGCAAGCTACTACAGAGATTTTAACGCAAAATCCAAAAGATCTGCGCGCTTTAAATGCTCTTGCGATGGTGTATTACAAACGCGGTCGTTATGAAGCTGCAGAGTATTTATTAAATAAAGCGCTGGCTGTCGATAATGACCGCGCTGAACTTTACAGTAATATGGGTTTGATTCGTATGGCTCAGGGTGAAAAGCGCGAAGCGATTAAGGCTTTTCGCAAAGGTTTAGAAATTAATAATCAAGATGCAGTCATTGGCGCAAACTTGGGTTCAATATATGTGAAAGATAAAGATTATTCTAAAGCAGAATTAGCTCTGGAAATTCCGATTCGTAAAGGAACTAAAGATGTTAAAACTTTAAATAACTATGCCATTGCATTAACGGGCACAGGAAAACATGACAAAGCTTCAGGAATTTATGAAAAGCTGATGAAGGATAATCCTGGTCAGCGCGATATTATGTTAAACTATTCAATCTTGTTGATTGAACATAAACAAAAATACCGCGAAGGAATTGATATTCTTAACAGACTAAAGTTTGTAGGCGCGCCTCCTGAGGCTAGGAATCTAATAAAAGATTTGGAATCAAAGGCAAAAGCTGGTTTAAAATAGTATGACGAGGTCGTTTATGTTCCGATCACATATTGCGTTAATTTTAGGTTTAGCAACTTTATTAGTTGCGAATGTGTCATTGGCACAGAATTACAAATTGCGCGCAGGGCAAAAACAAACCCTGAATTTCGAAGACGAATTAGTAGAAGGTTCGGCGTCGAAGCCAGAATTATTTTACTTATTTCAAAAGAAAAATTTCAATTACACGCGCTTAATTAAACTAAGAGAAAACTTTTTACCCGAAATGAGAAAAACATCTGAAGACATCCAGCGACTTCGGGGGGGACGTTGAAATCTCCGATTATATTTAGAGTATTCAAGAACAATCAAATTCATTTCGTAAAACAATTTATCGACAAAGATCAAATTGTTTTCGGAAGCAGCCTGGATTCTGGCGCTGAAGTTGATGTCGATTTAGAATCAAAAGAAGTGTCTGCGATTCACTGCCTAGTAGAAAAACGCGGAACACAATACCACCTATGTGACTTAGGCTCATCGCAAGGTACATACAAAAATGGACAAGTGGTTTTAGACGAACCATTAAATACCAATGATGAATTTCAGGTTGGTCCGTTTAAAATTGTATTTTTTGTTGGGGTGCCAAAACCAGTGCATAACCAAGAAACAAGTTCAGAGCTTGTGGTCGCAGCGGCGAATACTAAGCCTAGCGAGCCGCCAGTTAAAGCTCCTCCGGCTGCGCCTCCTGTAATGACAGCAACATCGTTGGCAAAACCTACGATCAATGCGGCGTTTGTAGGAACTCGTGCGGTGAAAAACCAATCGTTCGCACGAACTAAAAAATCTAAAAATCAAAAAACCTTTGCTCCTAGCAGTGAACATCAGAATTTAAATGAGTTCATCAAACCGGGTCAGGGCAGTTTAGTGCAAGTGATCGTCTCGTGGAAAGAACGTGTATTATCAACACATCATTTCGAACCGCGTGGCCATTATAAATCAGGCCCTGAGCAAGCGATTCAGTTGCCTGCGGGTGCAGCTCCTAAAGACTGGGTGATGTTAGACTGCACAACGGGCGTAACAGTTCGTTTGGCTAATGACATGAAAGCTGAAGTTCACCGTGCTGAAGACATCATGGTGTTATCTGAAAGCAATTATAAATTACAGCAAAATGAAGTTTTATTCGTGCACTTAGCTAACGGAATGCAATTAGCCATTCGTTTCGCACCGAAAACAAAAGTTGTTCCTTTAGATTCACCGTTAATTTTAACATCAAGTGAATTTACCGGAATTTTAGCTGCAACTATTTTTGCCGTGTTATTAAGTTTAATCATGTCAGTGCTCGCACCAAAAACTATGGATGAAGAAGACGAAGTTGAACGTGTAGCACAGGTTATTTTTACTAAACCACCAGTGCCGGTGAATCCTCCGGTTGTGATTACGCCGCCAGTAGTTCCGCCACCTACACAAGTTCCTCCTCCTAAGCCACCAGAGCCACCGAAAAAAGTGACGATGAAGGATAAAGAGCAAGAGATTAAAACTAAAGGTGATCCGAATAAGCCTGAGCAAAAAGCGCAAGCTTCGAAATCAGCAGGTCGCGCAAGTGAAGTAAAACCAAAAGATTCGAAAAACAAAACCAAAATGTTTACTTCAACTAAACAAGGTGGTGCAGTTAAGACAGGTCCGAAAGCTGGAGCGAATGCCCAGTCAAAAGAACCAGATCCAACAAACACAGGTCTATTATCTGCGTTTGGATCAGGTGGCGCACGTTCGCAGTTAGATAAAGCTTATTCAGGTTCTGGCGAAGCTTTAGGAGCTGGTGAAAAAGCAACGGGTGCTTCTGGTTTTAATGAAACTCGTGCAGGCAATGATTTAGGTTCTAAATTTAAAGACACAGGCGCAGGCGGAAAAGGCACTGCGACTCAGGGTATCGCTGGCGTGGGCACAAAAGGTGGTTCAGGTTACGGTACTGGTGTTGGCGGATCTGGCTTTGGTAACAAAGATTCAGTGGCCGTTACTCCGGGTGGGGCAGAAGAAGAATTTATCGGTTCAATCGATAAAGATGCCGTTCGCCGTGTTGTTAGATCAGCTTTACAAAGTTTCAAAGCGTGTTTCAATCGTGAATATTCGAAAGATCCAAAGCTTGAAGGTAAAGTGATGATTTTCTGGGAAATTCATGAAAAAGGCGTGGCAAAAAATGCACGCGTGGTTAAAGAAAAATCAACGTTAAATAATTCAGCGGTAGCCGAATGTGTGCGCGCCAGATTATTAACTTTAAGATTTCCTGAACCACCAGCAGGGGCAGCAGCAGAAATTTATTACCCCTTCTACTTTCAGGGCGAAAAGTAATTTAAGTTAAGAAATAAAATAAGATCCGAGGAGGAAACAAGTGGAACCAACAGCAGCAGCAGTAGCAGTAGCAACAGTAGATAACGTAAATCCGATCGTTCGAGCATTCGTCGAAGGCGGAAGCGTCATGTACATCATCGCGTTCATCGCGGTATTAACAGCGATTTTAGTTGTCGAAAGATTCATGACACTTAAATCTTTGCGCGTAGACAAAAAAGAATTTTCTGATCAGGTTTTTCGCATGATTATCGGTGGTGACATCAGACAAGCGATTTCATTTTGTGATTCACGCCCAACTCCATTATCAAATACAGTAAAAGCTGGTTTAGTTGGCGCATTAAATAAACGCCCGGATGAAGAAATTCAAGTAGCTATGGATGCAGCGGTTCTTCGCGAAATGCCAAGACTTGAAGGTTGGACATCATTCTTAGCCGTATTTGGTAACATCGCGGTATTAGCGGGTCTATTAGGTACAATCTTAGGTATGATCGGTTCATTCCGCGCGGTATCTTCAGCAGATCCTGCAACGAAAGCCACTTTACTATCTCAAGGTATTTCGCATGCCTTAAACTGTACTGGTTTTGGATTAACAGTTTCAATCGTAGCTATCGTGGCTTACGGTTTGTTTCAACATATGATTCAAAAATCTGAAAACGAAATGATCGAGACAAGCATGTCATTATTAAATTTAGTGTCTGCTAATCGCGATAAAATGAAAGACTAATTGGAAATTAATTTTTCCGAGGTAACGTATGGCTCATATAGATTCTGGTGGACGGGGACGTAGCACAAATTTTGATTTAAATCTAGTTCCGGTCATCGACTTGATGTCGGTGTTGATCACCTTTCTTTTGATCTCTGCGGTCTGGACACAGGTTTCAATGATTCAATTAGGCGCTTCATTTGCTTCGCCAAAAGATCCGAACACAGAGGTGATTACTCCGCCACCTCTTGAAGACTTAGTTTTACGTTTGGATATTAAAGCAACGGGTTATGTGTTGTATGTCGGTAAAGATGTACGTGCGATCCCGATGTTAAATGGTGACTATGATAAAGAAGCTTTAGCTGCTGATTTAGATAAAGTGAAACAAATGTATCCGGATAAAGGTGGCATTAAAATGGCCATCGAAAATGAAATTAAATATGAACATGTAGTGAGCGCAATGGATTTAGGCTTACGCGCAGGATTTTCTCCTGAATTATTAACCGGAGGACCGAACTAATGGCAATTCACAAGCCCGGTGAAAGACATCGTTATCATAAAATCTTAAGTCGTCGTAAAGGAAAACGTGGCGTAACTGCTATTTTATCATTAACAGCGATGGTGGATATGTTCACCGTGTTAGTTATTTTCTTATTACAAAATTATAACACGACGGGTGAAATTCTTTATATTCCAAAAGAAGTTACTCTGCCAAAAGCGGCGCGCGTAAATGAATTAAAACCTGCAGTGGTTGTAACCGTTTCTTCAAAAGAAGTATTGATCGATCGCACACAAGTGGCTACATTTGCAGAAGTGCAGGCGTCAGTTGACTGGGTGATCCCAAACTTACGTGATCAGGTTCGGGTTTTGCTAGAAAAAGCAAAAACAGAACAAGATGCTAAATTGCAGAATAAAATTCGTAATGTAGTGGATAAAACTGTCGGTAATGAAGAAATTGATCCTAATGCGTGGAGAAGAGTCACATTACAAGCGGATAAAGATATGGATTATTTAACTTTGAAAAAAGTGATGTATTCTATCTACGAGGCCGGTGGTGGCCCAATTAACTTTGCAGTAGCAAAAGAAGCAGAAAATAAAAATGCTACTCAGGAAGTTAAAACTCAATAAAATTTCTATATTTCTGTCTGTCGTCATTGGCCTGATTTTCATTCAGGCTTTATTAATGGCGCCGCAAGATATTTCGCCGTCAGAAACGACGGCAAATTCCAAAGCCATCTCAAACGCAACTTCAGCAACAGCTACCACCAAAGCAGATATCGAAAAATTAGCTTCTAGCGGCAAACGCAAAGCGGTCGAACAAAAAATGGTTGGCGTGCATCTTGTTGAAAACTCTGATAATGCCAAAGGATGGGAGCTTTACGCGGATGAAGCGACCGGTTCCAGCGAAGAGCTCTGGGTTTTAAAAAAAGTAAAAGTTGAATTCTTTAATGAAAACGAATCAAGCTTCGTGGTCTCGGGCGACATTGGTGAAATCAATGGCCAAACAAAGAACATGGTTATTCGCGGTCAGGTTGTTACGCAAAGTTCGAATGGCTACCAGTTTGAAACAAATGATTTACATTATGTGGCTGAACAAAAAATTCTGACCAGTGATAGTGCGGTTCGCATGCTGGGTCCTGACGATAAAAATGGTGTTGGTTTTAAATTAAATGGCCAGGGTTTTAAGATCGATCTGGTTAAGAATAAAATGTATATCGAATCAAATATCGAAGCCAGCAAAGCCATGGACAATAAAATTTTTCGTGTCAATTCGAACGCCGCCGAGTTTTCGAATAAAAATCAAGAGGCCTTATTTTCAGGCAGCGTGAATATGAAGTTCGATACAACCACGATCACCGCGCCGCAGGCTTTCTTTCGTTATTCAGAAAAACAAAAAGCTTTAGAATCCATTTTACTTAAAGATCAGGTGGTTCTTAAAGACGAAGGTAAAAGCGCTGTGTGTCAGCAGCTATTGATGAATCTGCTTGAAGACACAATGACCTTAAGTGGTCGTCCAAAGGTCCAGATGGGCGAGGATGAAATTCAAGGTGAAGAAATCGTCTTCCTAGAAGGCGGAAAAAAAGTTAAGATGAATAAGGTCAAAATTGATTCTAAGAAAGTGCAATAAACTAAAATGGCAGAAAACGCACCAAGCACGTTATCGATAAAAAATATTTCTAAAAAATATGGTCAACGTTTAGTCGTTAAAGATGTTTCGTTTGAAGTGCACTCTGGTCAAGTTGTTGGTCTACTGGGTCCAAACGGCGCAGGTAAAACAACATCATTCTATATGGTGGTAGGCCTTGTTAAATCTGATTCTGGTTCGATCACGTTAAATGCTCTAGAAATTTCAGAATACCCAATGTATAAACGCGCAAGGTCTGGTTTAAGTTATTTAGCACAAGAGCCTAGTATTTTTCGTCGCATGAGCGTTGAAGATAACATTTTGGTGGCCTTAGAAGCCCATGGTTATGACCCTCAGGAGCGCCGCGAAAAACTAGAGAGTCTTTTACAGGATTTTCGAGTCAACCATATTCGTGAATCTTTTGGTTACGCTTTGTCGGGCGGAGAGCGCCGCAGAGTGGAAATTGCACGTGCATTAGCTGGGTCGCCGCATTTTCTATTGTTAGATGAGCCTTTCGCAGGTATTGATCCTATAGCTGTTGGGGAAATTCAAAATATCATTCGAGATCTTAAGGCCAAAGGTATAGGAGTTTTGATCACTGATCATAACGTTCGTGAGACTTTGGGCATTTGCGATTATGCTTATATCTTGAAGGATGGAATCATCCAAGTAAGCGGTAACTCTGAAGAAATCGCCACTTCAGAAATTGCACGTAAGTTTTATTTAGGCGAGAACTTCAAACTGTAAGGTGTGTTGAGATGGCAATGAAGCAAACGATGAATCTTAGTCAGGGCTTGGTAATTACACCACAGCTACAACAGGCGATTAAGTTGCTTCAAATGTCGCGCTTAGAATTAGAATCACAAGTTCGTAATGAATTAGAAGAAAATCCAATTTTAGAAGAAGCCGAAGTTTTAAAAGAAGAAGACTTTGAGCGTACCAAAGAAGCTGCCGCACAAGTTGAAGGCGGAGCCGATACCAATACAGAAGCGCAAACGCAAGAGGCGCAAGATCCACAAAAACAAGATGAGTTCGAGTGGGAAAATTACTTAGAAATTCAACATAAAATGCCGCGTGAGGCTTCTTCAGGTTCTGAAGAGATCATGAATTACGAAAATATAATCTCAACAACACAAACTTTGCATGACCACTTATATTGGCAAGCAAAAATGGCTGGCTTTTCTGAAGACGAGGAAAGAGCCGCTGATGCGATCATCGCTTACATCGATGATGATGGTTATATTAAAACTCCCTTAAGCCAAATTTCAGAAGAAGAACAAATCCCGTTAGCAGATTTAGAAGACACAATTGTGCAGATTCATGAATTTGACCCTGCTGGTGTTGGTGCGCGTGATTTAAAAGAATGTTTACTGGTACAAGCCAGACACATTGAAGAAGACACGACAGATCTTGTGACGCTGATTAATAATCACTTAAAAGATTTAGAAAAAAAGAATTACGATGCGATCGCCAAAGCTTTACAAAAGCCGATGGAAGAAATCATCGATATGTGTAAAATCATTTACGCTATGGATCCTAAGCCGGGGCGCGCGTACGCAGGTAATGACACTCACTACGTAACACCAGATGTTTACGTGTACAAAGTGGGCGATGATTTTTCGGTTTCATTAAACGAAGATGGTTTGCCTAAATTAAGAATCTCAAACTATTACCGTAATATGTTAAAAGGCGGCTCAACGCCAACTGGTGATGCCAAAGCTGCTGACTTTATTTCGGATAAATTAAAATCTGCAGTGTGGTTAATTAAATCTATTCACCAACGTCAAAGAACAATTTTTAAAGTGTCTGATTCAATCGTAAAACACCAACGCGAATTCTTTGAAAAAGGAACTGCATTTTTAAAACCGATGATCTTGCGTGATATCGCAGCTGATATTGGTATGCATGAATCAACAGTTTCACGCGTAACTACAGCTAAATACATGCACACCCCTCAAGGAATCTTTGAGTTAAAGTATTTCTTTAATTCAGGAATTGCGTCGACAGACGGGGATGCCTTAGCTTCAGAAGCGGTTAAATTAAAAATCAAAGAGCTAGTGGCTAAAGAAGATCCTAAAAAGCCATTATCTGATCAAAAACTGGTAGATTTGCTTAAAAAAGATGGCGTTGATATCGCCCGCCGTACGGTCGCCAAATACCGCGAGGTTTTAAGAATCCTACCTTCAAGTCAACGTAAGAAAATGTTCTAGGCAATTACCCGGAAATCCGCTATTTTCCGGGGTATGAAATCTTATCAAAATTTAATTCGTGATGTAGCTGACTTCCCAATTCCAGGAGTGATGTTTCGTGATGTAACACCTTTGTTGCAAGATGCACAGGCTTTCAGAAATGTAACTGAAGATTTCGGCAGTCTAATTAATTTAGACGAAGTTGATGTTTTTGTGGGTATTGAATCGCGCGGATTTATTTTTGCAGCAGCATTAGCGGCGCATTTTGATAAAGGTTTTTTACCACTTCGTAAAGCTGGTAAATTACCACCGCCAACAATTAAAGAATCTTATAAACTTGAATACGGTGAAGCGACTTTAGAGATTGCGCCAACGCTTAAGCCATTACGCGCAGTGATCGTCGATGACGTGTTAGCCACTGGCGGAACATTAAAAGCTTCAACAAGTCTTTGCGAAAAAGCTGGATACAAAGTCACTGATATTTTAGTTTTAATTAATCTGACGTTTTTGAATGAGATGAAATTTAAAAACGAACCGATTAAGTCGCTAATCCAATACTAAACTACCGAGTGCAATGTGACTCTTAAATTTCGCTCTGCACTTCAGCTAGCAGTTGCCAGCTAAAACTCCGAGCGTCGAAAATTAAGCAATAATTCTATTTGCCCGGTTCTTTCCACATCTCGATACAATCAAAATTTTCTAATGGACGATCGTTCACGAACGGAAAAACTTGTGTGTAGTCAGCATACTGACCCATACCTGACGTGTAAAAGTTAATATTTTTCATCGCCGGCGAACGAGCTTTAAATTTCGTTGGAAACAGAACAGCTTCTGTAGCAATGCGTACGGCGTTTTTCCAGATATCTACTTCGGCTTGACTGGCTTTAGTGGTTTTCCAGAACGGTTTATTCACAACGCGTGCTGGGCACAAACTGTGATGAAGCGGGCCGTTGGACTTTCCGCTGGCATAAACTTTCCAGTTATTGAATTTTTCAGGCGTCGTCACAATTCGTGTAAGTGGCGGAACACTGGCCACTTTGCGTTTCACAGAGCTGCCGGTCCATTCTTTAAAACGAGGCTTATTCTCCAGACGGTTCACGGCAACCAAAGCTGCGGCAATCGGGTATTGTAAACCTTTTCTAAAACATTTGCCCATTTCTCCGTAGAGTGTTCGTGCTAATGAATCGATATTCATTAGATCTTCGAATGTCATGGGTTTCATTTTTTCATTCAGTAATTTGGGAATTTTTTGTTTTTTTAGACGCGTGTACGCATAAGAATCAAAAACGTTTCCTTTTGAAAGTTTTTTTGGCAGTACGGTCGCATTAACCAGTGGGCATTCGCCGACTAATCCATAGATTTGAGTGGCGGCTTTTAAAATATTTGGTTTTTTAGGCGTCACTGTGGCTTTCGCGGCAGCTGGCATGCGATTGGTATTTTCATCTTCAGCAGAAAAAAAAGCGCTCAGATTTTTTTCAGATAATAAATATTTGGGTAAATACCCTTGACCGGTTTTAAATTTATCTGGGCTTTGTGGGTCAAGATATGAGTACCTTACCGGAACAAACACTTCGGTGACTTCAGCATTATCAAAGGGATCATTCATAAAACCTTTGAACTCGGCTCCGGTGATTTGTACTGATGCTGAACGGTTGATCGTGGCCGGGCCTTCGCTGCATTTTTTTTGCTGGCACTCGTAGATAGCAGTACCGCTATCATCGTCTTCAAGAGTCGACAAATAGAAGGTCTTATCGCTGGCAAGTGCTGGACTTGCGAACGCTAAAAACTGGCTGGTTATAAAGGCTGTGATTAATTGCTTTTTCACCTACTTCTTATCGGAAAAACAGACTCTGATTTTGACCTTTTTCGACGTTTTAGCTCGTGTTTTTCTGTATTTATGTCTCAGCTTAATACGTACACGGTGCCATTTTTTGTAGGGGTTTAAAACCCTAGGCAGTAAACTGTCGCTAGAAAACCTATATTTGGTTAAGAGTGGCATCCAGAGTGCTTTAATAGGTTTATATGAAAAACCTAAAAAGCAAATTAAGTATCGGTTTAGCGTGTCTCACTTTAGCACAAATGATCAGCCAATCCGTAATGGCTCGTCCTTTCTATTTAGAGAATGTCGCCTTAACAGACGACAAAGTGCAGATCACTAAACTGGCTGTTAAAAAAGCCCTGCCAAAGGTAGCGCCTGAAAAAATCGAAAAGATTGCGGCTTATTTGGTTTCGATTGGATTAACACCAGAAAAAACTAATTTTAAATTTCAATTAACACGTATTTTAAATTCATCGACACAATTTTTATTCTGTGAAGACGTTGAAGACTGGGCTTGCTTAGAAGCTAAAGCTGAAGTTGCACCAAAATCTAAAATGCGCCAAGACACATTGCCTAACTTAGGCCGTCCGGTTCCGGCGGGTGATAATTTAGAGTTAGAATATTTCTTTACTCAAGGTTGGTATAATAATTTAAAAAATAATACTGAAAAGAACTTCGTGATTCCAGATAAAACAGTTGCCGAGATCATGGCTGATAAAATCAAAAAAGAAGGCGAAAAGAAAATGTTCATGGCTATTTATGGTATTGATGACATTCAGGATACAATGTCTTCGGTATTTAATGCTGTGGCTGAAAAAGTTAAAGCCGGAGTTGCTACTTATGCCGTATTAGATGTATCTGATGAAGGCCAAGCTAATGGATTTTTACGTGATTATAATATGACTAAATTGCCAGATGGCCGTTATGCCTTAGGTAATAAAAAAGTTGAATTAGATTTTTCTTATGTAGCAAGTGCTGATAGCCCAAATGCCGCATTCACGACGCCAGGCTGGGCTGAACAATATTTAAAAGATGTAGCTGAATTATCTAAAACAAAAAGTAAGTACGAATTACGTAAGTTTTTATTAGCTGATTTCTTTATTAAGCCTCCAGCAACGACTAAAACTTATGATTTACAAGCGCAAGATTTGACTTGGATTGCTTTAAATAAAGATTTATCAAACTATAAATCGAATTTGTCGCGTATGGCTTTTCAATACGCAAACAACATTCAACTTTTACGTGTTATCAATCAGGATGTTACAGAAAACGATAAAGCTAAGGCGCGTGTTGAATACCCATTTACAGGTATCATGCATAATAAATTTATCGTGTTCGAAAAAAATAACGGTTCACGCAGCACATGGACAGGCACAACAAATGTAGCTCGTACTTGCATGGGTGATGAATCAAATTCTAATTTAGCCATTCTTATTAAGAACGATGCGATTTCAGGTTCGTTCTTAGAAGAGTTTAAAGAAATGTTTCAGGGCCCTAATGACAGTGCTTCGAAACCAAAATCTTTAGTGACTGGTGCGTTTCATGATAAAAAACGCCCGAACACGCAACGTTATTTTACATTTACTGACGGCACTGAAGCGCGCGTTCACTTTTCACCAACAGATGATGGCGAGCACCGTGTATTGTTGCCGTTAGTGTACTCAGCCCGTAAAGGTGATTTGTTACGTATCAGTATGTTCGGTGGTGGCGGCTATGAAATGGTTCGTGCCATGCAATCAGCAGCAGCTCGTGGTGTTGAAATTCGTATCGTTTTTGATAAATTAACTGGTGCTGGTGCAAATTCTTGGTGGAAAGCTAAAGACGGTAACTTATTAGAACAAAATCCATATGCAAAAAAACCAGCAGGTTCAGTTGAAGTTAGAAAAAATATCTGGAACGGTTTGAATCATCATAAATCAGCAACATTATCACGTCGTCAAAAAGATGGCTCGTTGCGCGCAGAAATTATCGTAGTTGGTTCGCAAAACTGGTCACAAACCGGTAACGACATTAACGATGAAAACATGCTGACGGTAAGAAACAAAACTAAAGAACTAGATATCATGCGTGATTTTAATCAAGAATTTGACACGAAAATGTGGCCTTTATCTGTTCAGGTTGGGCAAACTGCTGATGCAGGTCCAGCTGGTGCTGAAGACTAAGCTAGACCATAGTCTATTGTACAGACCAACGTCCTAACATGGGAGCTCAGACACAGGAGCTCCTTTTTATTTTGATTTTAAAAAAACATATTCTCCTTTAATCTGAAAGTGTCTGTATTAACAGCGAAGGAGACTGCTATGTTTTCATGGAAGAAAGCGGCTTTAGGAAGCTGTTTGGCATTTGTATTTTCGTGCCAAACTTTTTCACCGTTCAATCGCCAAGTGGCGCAAGTAGAAGAAGAGCAAAATCAAGAGGTTAAGTATTTCGACCGTTTGCAAGATTACAAGCCCTATAAATACGAAGTGTTATTCACAGACCCAGAGTGTGGCGTCTACACCTACACACAAGAAGTCTTAAGCAACAGTGGTAAAAAATTAAAACAAAAGCCAGAGAACGTTTATTGCAAAAATAAATATGACTTACGCCGTTCAGGTGATCGTCCGCAGTCTCCGCAATACCGTTTAGTTGAATGGATTAACCAACCCAACGTTAAAGAGATTTTTTTCACATATCTTTCTTACAGAAATAAAACTGTAACAAGAGCCTTATGTGAAGCTGCTAAAAAAGGCGTAAAAATTCGTTTTGTTATGAGCAGCACTGAAGACACAACAATCGCGCAAGAATTGGTGGCGTGTGCCCCGCAAAACGTAGAAATGAAACTACGTGGTATGGAAGGTGACTTAGGATACGCACATAATAAATTCTTTATTATTAATCCAAATTCAAAAAATGAATTCAAAGTTGTATTCTCTTCTGGAAACATGACTTCTGGCCCGGTGATTCATCATGAAAACTGGAACTTCATTACGACAAATGCTAACTCACAATTCGCACAGGCGCATCTCTGCGCCATGAACGCTGAATGGGACGAGACTTCAGGTCGTTCACGTGCTGAGTACATCAAGGCCATTAAAAATTGCCGCGCCGATATCAAAGCTCCTGAAGAAAAAGACATCAAAGTATTTTTTATTCCTGGTGAAGGTGAACCTGAATTTGGTTCTAAGAAAAAAACAGCTGTAGATTTCTTACTTAATGGTGATGTGCAGGCGGGAACTCCTGGCATCAACAACGCAAAAAGAATCTGGTTAGCTTGTCACAGATTTTTCTATTCGAAAATGATCAACGGCCTTACAAAAAGAATGAATGCTTCAAACCCAAAATATCGTCCAGACATGAGAATCGTTTGTGACGATGACACTTATTATAAAGCGGTTGATGAGAATTACCCGATCGGCGATACAATGCCGCAAGAGTTTTATAATATGCAAAAACTTGAAGCTAAGGGTGCGAAACTTAAATTTATGGAAACTAACGGTGAAGAGCATCAATTGCATCACAGTAAATATTTAATTTTTGCTGATAAAAATTCTTCAGCAAATGCAGCTGATGATTTTAATGCTGTTTTCACAGGTTCAGCTAACTTAACCGGCGCTGGCTTTAACAAAAACTGGGAAAACTCTTATTACATCACTATCCCGCAAGTGGTGCGTGATTTCGCTTCTCACTATGTATACACTTGGGAAAAACTGGCAACAGCGATTCCTGATCTGCCGAAGCAAGGTGTAGTTTCTGAATTTTTAATTGATCAACCTATTATTAATAAAACGGAGAACAAGTAATGAAAAAGATTTCAGTTATTGCAGCATTATTAATGCTTGCATCATGTGGTCATAGTCCAGTTGCGGATATGAACCCTGCATTTGACCGATCGCCTTCAAGTACAACTGAAGTGATGAGCTGTGGTTTGTTAGGTTCAACTGAAACTGCAAGAAATGCGGTTGACGTGAACGTATCTGAAAAAATCGATGATCGTCTTTTTTCACTACAAGTTGATTGTAACAAAGACCAAGTTGTTGATTTAAAGAGCGAAAAATTAGTAGTTGGCATACCAATGAGCCAAGTTCGTCCCGGTCAAAAAGGATGGATCACTCGTTGGCGTAAGACAGCAGTTAAAGTTCAGAAAAATCAAGCTGCTAAACCTTATCTATGTATGAAGTACCAAGCAGCTTATGATCCATGCTTAGCAAATAAAAATGTTTACGGCACGGCTCCGCAGTTTTCTGGAAAAATCAATTTCGGTAAGAAAGTTAAATAGGGAACAGCCAGATGAAAAAATTATTATTAATTGCAAGTTTATTAGCTAGTTCAATGACGGTGTCTGCGGCAGACTTCAAAGATGTTATGCCGCCGGTTCCGGCAGGTTCAAACTCAGAACAAATCTGGGCAGATTATTGCGGTGGAAACAGAAATTCTGCAGATATTCCAACTCCAAACTACAAGAACAGAGACGTCGTCAACGCGGTAAAAAAATTAGCTATGGTTTCTCCATACAGTTTTTACTTCTACTCAGGACCTCTTTACACATACAACTTAAAAAATGGTAAAGAATTAGTAGATGTTCCGGCTAACTTTCCGGCAGATATTAAAGAAGTTAAAAACGGCCGCAAAAATGCGAATGCTTTCTTAACTTTACTTTGCGGTGAATTTCGTGACCGCCCGACATTAATTAAAGAAAAAATCCGTTGGGTAAACAGAATGTACACTTTGCCTACGACGCCACAAGCAACCATCAATATCAGACATGAATTATGGTCGCAGGTTTCTGCGCACTCGTACCGTGGTTACATCGAAAATTCGGCAGCTATTTTCAGAGCTAAAGAAAGAGAAGCCCGTAAATACGATGTTAAATTAGGTAAATACAATGAAGATACTCCGATTGAGCCTTTCACAGTTTGTGAAACTAAGTTTATCTTCAAAAAATATGTTGAAACAAAATCTATGTTTGGTGCTAGTAGTTCTCCAGACTATAATGCTCACGAAGAAGACTATGATGAAGAAGATTATGAAGGAGCCGTTGGTTCTAAGCCGAAGGTAAATAATAAACGTGCAGTAGCCCAGGCTAAAAATAGCGCGCTTGCTGCGTATAAAAAAGAATACAACAAATTTAAAGCTCGTTGTAACCGTGAAGACTTAGATTATATCTATGACTTTCGCGGAGATTCTAATTTTAAACCAAATTCTCCTGAATCAAATGGTATGATTTGGTACTCTTCGACAATCACAAACAACTGTACAAGAAATAAAGACGGTCAATACGTTCTTAAAACAGCAGCAGTTGGTAAAGTGGCTGATCCAGATATGTGCCGCAAGTATGCAACTAACCCGTTCTCTTACCGTTGGTCAGCAGCACGTGCAGGTTTAGCTACTTGGATGCTACGCGATCAAAAACATGATCAAACTTTCTCTTCAGAAGGTGAATCTGTTTACATCGTTCCATCTTTAACTCCACAAGCTGGTCCTTTCGGATTCAAAATGCCAGTGAGAGAAGAATTTTACGGCGAAGACTTATATCAAAACGATCAAGGCCAATTCATCAAATGGGATGATAAAACTGGTGATGAAATCGTTATGACTCCAGAGCAAGTGGCTGAACACAATGCAAACCAAGAAAAATTAAAAGCAGAGCACCAAGTAAAAATAGATGCTTCAAAATCTGTTTACACTGAATTTGTTAAATCTTGGGAAGCGCAAAAAGATGTTTTCTGGAAACGCCCTGACTTAGGCTTTAACTCATTAACGGGTTTAGGTTCTAAAAACGTTGATAAAGGTTTTGCTTACGAGCGTATCCGCGATGCGGTTAACCGTCATACTGACTGGTATGCTTCTGGCTATGATGATGGATCTGATAAATTACGTGATCAAGCTTACTCTCCATTTGTGGCATCATCTTATGAAATGTCAGCATCTGATGGTTTTACCGCCCCGGGTGTTACAGTTCAGTCTCCGGCCGATGGTTGTAAACACTGGATGTTCGTATTCAAGTTGAAAAAAGACCAATGGTACAACACGCAATCTGTGCAAAACAAAGTGCCGGTTAATTTCAACTACCACTGGTTTGATGAAACAAGTTTCGGTACGAATCACTTAGCTGATTCTGAACATGCATTTGACCGTTTAGGCACAACATTAGAAGGTGAAACAGATGTTATCCTTTATCTTCACAAATTAAACACTTCTGGCCAAGTTAACGAACAATGTGGTTACGAAGAGATGGGCTTACAAGTTGATGCCGTAGGTAAAAACTAATTGTGAATTGGCTAAGGCTTAGACTTTATTTTCGCTTGTTCTTTATTTTTGTGCTGGTGCCGGCGGCTATTTTTGCGTCGGTCTACACCTTGGATCAGCGCGGTTTTTTTTCGATCGATGAGATTGAATTGAAAGTGATCACCCAATCAGAACAACTGAATTTTTCTAAGCCTTATATGGATAAACTCAATCATGAGTTATCTGTTTACAAAGGGCAGTCGTTATGGCGACTGTCGCTATCTGGAATCTCTGATAAATTAAAAGCTAAAAGTTGGATTAAAGATTTTCGTATTTCAAGATCATGGCCGCAAAGTTTAGTCGTCGAAATCGAATCTAAAACATTAAGTTTACTTTATGTGGACCAGAAAAGATTAGCAGAAGGTTTTGTTCGCCCGGTGACTAGTGACGGGGCATTACTACCCGAGGTAGATACGACTCAGGCTCCACCCCTGGCGATGTTAAAGGGTGAGGTTTTTGTCAAAGATCACGCTAAAAGAAAAATCGCGGTCGAACTTTTAAAATCTCTTCCTGAAGATGGAAAGCTCTCGCATAAAATCATTTCAGAAATCGGCTATGATACTAAAGAAGGTTACTGGGTTGAAGTTACAAAATCGAACATAAAAATAAAATTAGGCGATGATCAATTCGCTGTAAAATCCGCACGCGTTTCTCAGGTGCTGGATTATCTCGAAAAACGTGACCTTAAAGCACGCGTCATAGACGCAAATCTTTCTAAAAAAGTTCTTGTCAGGTTGCAGCAGACTCCTTAAGCTTAAATAAAGGACTATCGTCTGGAAGACAATAGTCCATGATTTGCTTATTGAATGTACAACTAATAAACGAGGCTTACGGATGAGTGCTTCAAAATATTCTGGACCAGTTCTAGCGTCTCTAGACATTGGATCTTCAGCTGTAAAGCTAGTGATGTCTCACGTGACTCTGAATGAAAAAAACGAAACTAATATCGAAGTTACAGGCGTTGGCTTTGTTCCTAATTCTGGAATCAAGCAAGGCGTTGTAGTTAATATCGAAGCAACGACTGAATGTATTCGCAGAGCGAAAGAAGAAGCTGAATTAATGTCTGGAACTAAAGTTTCTGACGTATGGGTTTCTGTTTCTGGTTCTCATATCCAATCTTTTGATTCAAAAGGCATGGTTGCTGTAAAAAATAAAGAAGTTAACCAGCAAGATATCGACCGCGTAATAGAAGCGGCAAAAGCAATTATGATTCCGGCAGATCGCATGGTTATGCACGTGTTGCCACGTGAATTCAAAATCGACCAACAAGACGGAATCTCTGACCCAATCGGCATGATGGGTGTGCGTTTAGAAGCTAATGTTCACATTGTAACTGCTTCGCAATCGGCAATTTCCAATTTAACAAAATGTATCGAAAAAGCAGGTCTTCGCGTAGCGGGTCTTGTGATGGATCAAGTTGCTGTTACAAAATCTGTGATTAGCGCTGATGAAAAAAATCTAGGTGTTTGCGTAGCTGATATCGGCGGCGGCACTTGTAAAATGGTTTATTTAATGAACGGATCTGTGGCTCACACATCAATGTTACCGGTTGGTGGCATGCACTTTACTCATGATGTGGCTGTAGGTCTTCGCACGCCGCAAGTTTCTGCTGAAGTTTTAAAGAAAAAACACGGTTGTGCACTCGCTACTTTAGTTGATGATCATGAATCAATCGAAGTTGACGGTGTTGGCGGGCGCAAGTCGCGCACGGTTCCGCGTAAAGAATTATCTCATATTTTAGAAGCACGCGCTGAAGAAGTTTTAAATATGATCGCTCACGATATTAAAATGAGCGGGCTTCAGCCGTTATTAGGTTCTGGATTAGTGATTACAGGCGGATCAAGCCAATTAGATGGCATGGTTGAAATGGGAGAATTTATTTTTGATCTTCCGCTTCGCCGCGGTTACCCAGCTTTAGTTGGTGGATTAAAAGATGTTGTTAAAGGTGGCGAGTTTGCAACCGCTATCGGTTTATTGTTTTACGCCTTAGAAACTAAGAAAGAATACTACGCGCAAACGCCGCAAGATCTTTCGACAACGTCATTATTTGGCGAAGCGATGTCAGATTCAATTTCTGATGTGACATCAAAAATGAAAAAGTTTTTTACAGAATTATTTTAATAAGTTTTTTAAAGGGAATTTTTAATCTCGGGAGGAACCCACATGTTTGAATTAGAAGAAAACGTAAATATCGGTGCTAATATTAAAGTTGTCGGCGTCGGCGGCGGCGGATCGAATGCAGTAACTACAATGATCGAAGGCGGAATGGCCGGAGTTGAATTCGTAGTTGCAAATACAGATATTCAGGCTTTGAACTCTAGTAAAGCCGGATACAAAATCCAACTTGGTGCAGATCTTACAAAAGGTTTAGGCGCTGGTGCAAATCCAGATGTCGGCCGCAGATCAGCGATTGAATCTTATAACCATATCGTAGAGCAACTTAAAGGATCAGACATGGTTTTCGTTACTGCCGGAATGGGCGGGGGAACAGGTACCGGAGGGGCTCCTGTTGTTGCGAAAATCGCGCGCGAACTTGGTGCTCTTACGATTGGTGTAGTCACTAAGCCTTTCGTCTTCGAAGGTAAAAAACGTACAAAACACGCTGAAGGCGGCTTATCTGAATTAAAAGATAATGTTGATGCGTTGATCGTTATTCCAAATCAAAAATTATTATCAATTGCCGGAGATAAAACTCCGCTAGTAGATACTTTTAAAAGAGCTGATGAAGTTTTACTTCAAGCAGTTAAAGGTATTTCTGATCTAATCAACATTCGCGGTCTTATTAACTTAGATTTCGCTGATATCAGAACTGTTATGGCTAACAAAGGTTTAGCTTTAATGGGAACTGGTTCTGCAAAGGGTGAAAACCGTGCGATCGAAGCAGCAACTCAAGCGATTTCTTCTCCGTTATTAGAAAACGTAAGAATTGACGGCGCAACTGGCATCATCATCAACGTAACTGGTGGATCTGATCTATCATTATATGAAGTGAATGAAGCTTCTATGTTAATCACTGAGGCCGCTAGCGAAGATGCAGAAGTAATTTTTGGTGCAGTTATTGATCCAAACTTAATCGATGAAGTTCGTGTAACTGTTATCGCTACTGGTTTTGCTCACGAAGATAAAACACAAGTGCTTCCGCAAATGAACAGCATGCAAACTTTCTTAAATGCTGGTCCATCAATCATGTTTGATCTTCCACAACAACCAATGCAGCCGGCTCAATTTGCGCAACCTATGCCGCAATTTTCTCAACCGATGCCACAAGCTACAAATCATGCGACTCAACAAATGCAGCAAGCTCAGCAGCAAGCAGCTATGTACGCGCAAATGATGCAACAACAACAGTATGCTCAGCCGCAACAATCTATGATGATGCCGCCGCAAACTCCAGCTCCGCAGCAGTCTCCGGTTTTACCGCCGATTTCTCAGGTGCAAGAAGTTGTGAATTCATTTACTCAACCTGAAGCCTCGGCGGCCTCGCATCCTATGGCGCAACCTGAAGTTCACGCGCACGCAGAAACTAACGAAACATTCGGCCAAGATTTATCTTCGGCAATTTCTCCGACGGCAACTTCGGCAGCTTCTGCTCGCGATATGTTATTAGCAAAAGCCCGCGCTTTTCGCGAAACACAACCCGCTGTAGCTGAAGAAAAAAATGTAGCTCCTGAACAATTAACTATGATGACTGAAGATCGCCAGGATCGCCAAGTTGAAGACGCCCGTAAAATGGCGCGCGACATTTTGGAAGTTCCAGCTTTCATCCGTAAAAAACAAGGATTTGATCTAAACACATAGATCAAAAAAGTAACTGATGAAGCATTGGTTTATCTCTGATCTTCATATTACTGACATTAATGAGCGCAATGGCAATTTGCTATTGCGCTTTTTCTTTTGGTTAAATGAAAACCCGGCACAACACAGTGTTTATTTCTTGGGTGATATTTTCGATTTCTGGCTATCTGATGGCAAGGTTCTGCAAGATCATTACAAACAGTTAATTGACGAGATCCGCAAATTCAAAAATGGCGGCGGCAGATTAGTTTATTTCGAAGGTAATCATGATTTTCATATCGATCGCTTTTGGACAAAACAATTAGATGTTCCAGTTTATGAAAACGAGGCCTTTTTTACAATTGATGGCCTTAAAGTGCGCTGCGAACATGGGGATTACATTAACCCCGACGACAAGGTTTATTTGGCGTATCGTGAAGGCGTTCGGCGCCCTTGGGTTGAATGGTTTGCGCATAATTTACCTGGTCGGTTTTGGAAAACACTGGGCGAAAACCACAGTAAAAAAAGCCGTAAAAAAAGCGGCAACTATGCTGTGAAAAATTCTGAAAAAGTGCGCGCCATGATTCAGGCCTATGCTATGAAGGTATTTAATACTGAGCCCTTCGACCTGATCATCACAGGCCATATGCATGTGTTTGATGATTATACTTTTACAGCCAACGGCAAAAAAGTGCGCTCAATTAATTTGGGAACCTGGTTAGTTGAGCCTGTGGCGCTTCTTATCGACCAAGGTCAGATTCAAATCGTAAATGTGCCAGACCTAGTAAATAAAAAATAACCTAGTTTTGTTAAAAAGTAGTTATAAATAAAAAAATCTTTAGCTATACTAAGACTCACTAAGGAGTTTTTTTAATGTCGACCGCTGCTCCTACTGATACCAAAAGCTTTCTTTTCGATACCACCGTGGCAGATGCTATCACCACGGGTGTAAAAGAAACATTGTATGAAATGTGCCGCCTTCCCTGTGATTTTGACAGCAGTTTTGTTGCAAACACCTGGTCTCCCATTGGTAATGGCAGTGGTCGCATTGATCTTCACACCGATAACCAGCGCGGCATGTTGCAGCTGCACTTCACCGAAGACGCAGCATTAACAATCATGGCAAAGATTCTGGGGCGCTCGCCTATGTTTTTAAATGAAGATACCTTGGATTGTATTGGTGCGCTGACAGGAATCATTTACGGACGCATGAAAGCGATTTTAAACCCTGCAGGATACAAATTCTTAATGGCTTTGCCTGAAATGCACTACACAGACAAGCTCAGCCGGCCAGAGGGGGATGTCAGACATCTGATCATCCCGTTTCGGGTGCGAAGTTCAAAGTGTTATATTCAAGTGGTCTATTTCGTCTAAGCCTGGCACTCTTTAATTAATTCTTGAGCATGGGCAATAGATGTTTTCGTGATTTTTTCACCAGAGATTAAACGGGCAATTTCTTCGACGCGATCTTGTTTTTTAAGTTCGGTCACAGTCATTACGGCTTGATCTTTGTGTGTCGATTTTTGAATCGAAAAGTGAACATCACCAAAAGCCGCTACTTGCGGAAGGTGAGTCACACAAATCACTTGTTGGCCTTTGGCGATTTCTTTTAATTTGCGCCCTACTTTTTCTGCCGTTGTTCCAGAAACGCCAGTATCAACTTCATCAAATAAATAAGTGCGTGGAAACTGTGATTTACCAGCCGATTTTTTAAGAGCTAATAGAATTCTTGAAAGTTCTCCGCCGCTGGCAGCCTTTGATAAAGCGCGCTTAGGGTCTTTAGGAGACGTTTGCGATAAGAATTCAACATCAGTCATGCCAGTTGAAGTTAAATGATCTAACTGGGCGATATGGATGTCAAATAAGACACCTTTCATATTTAAATCGAGTAATTCCTGATTTACACCACTCGAAAGCTTTTTCGCGTTGGTCGCGCGGGTTTTATGCATTTCAGAGGCTTGTTTTTTTAGCTCAAGTTCAAGCACAGTCGCTTGTTTTTTTAACTGTTCTAAATGTTGATCGCTATTTTCTAAAGCTTTAATCTCTGTCGCCATTTGATTAAACACATCTAGTAATAACGTTAAATCATCGCCATGCTTTTTTTGTAATTTACGAATTTGAGACAGGCGAGATTCTTTTTCATCTAACATTTCAGGGTCAGCATCGATTTTATTCACATACGTACGTACAGCATAAATCGCATCATCAATTAAAGTTCGTGCCTGATCAAGGACAGCTACTTTTTCCTGAAGGCTTGGATCTAATTGCGCTACTTCGATGGCTTTTTTCTGAATTGTTTTCAAACGTGATGAAATACTGTCATCGTCTTGGTAAACTAATTGGTCACAGATATCAGCGAATTGTAATAATTTAGAAGAATTTTTTAGTTTTTTGATTTCGATTTCAAGCTGGGCATCTTCGGGTTGAAGATTTAATTTTTCAAATTCTTGAAATTGAAATTTTAAAAAATCTAAACGCTGGGCTTTGTCTTGCGCTTTGCGTTCAAAATCAGTGATCTGGTTTTTCATTTCTAACCAGTTTTGGTATTGGGTTTCAAACTGCGCGCGTTTATCCCAGTGGCCAGCGTATTGGTCTAATAAATCTAAATGGTAGGCCTTCGATAACAAATTTCTATTGTCATGTTGCCCGGTCATTTCGATCAACGGAGCCGATGGCCCGGTGACTTCGATAAGTGGTGCAACGATTTCACGTAATTGTGCTAAAGGCGATAGTACACCATTTAAATAAACTTTAGACTTATCGCCTGCAGAAATAATACGGCGAACGATCAACTGGTTATCTTCGGCTTCAATGCCTAGTGCTTCTAAGTTCTTTTTTAAATCAGGACGGTGTTTTAGATAAAACGAGCCCTCAACGGTCGCTTGCGTGCAGCCAGTGCGAATAGTGTCTGCCGAAGCTTTTTCACCCATCAATAGCGCTAAGCTTTTTAACAGCACTGATTTTCCGGAACCTGTTTCGCCTGATAAAATATTAAGTCCATTTTGAAATTCGATGTTTAACGAATCAATAATGGCGAACTGTGAAACTCTAAGTTCCTGAAGCATAGCGATCTCCGAATTTTAGTTTTTCTTTTAATAATTCAAAAAAGTTATGGCCAGATTTGCGAATCATCACATGATCAGTCTCACATCTAGTGATTGTGACTTCATCATCTTGTGAAAGTTCTAAAACCTTTTGTCCATCGATGATTAAATTGCTTGAAGAGTTCTGTTGATCAACTTTAATCACAATTTTTTTATCATCAGGAAAAATAAGCGGGCGGGTCGTTAACGAGTGCGGGGCAACCGGCGTTAAAACCATGGCTTTTGTTTCAGGATGCAGAAGGGGCCCGCCAGCCGCTAAGTTATAGGCTGTTGATCCTGTGGGAGTAGAAATAATTAAACCATCGGCTTTAATGTGGTTAACATAAGATTTGTCGAAGTAGACAGCGGTGCTGATGAGCTGCGAAAATGAACCACGTTCAATAACCACATCATTAAGCGCATCAAACGACAAACGACGTCCGGTCTTAAGTTTAACTGAAGTATGAATGCGTGATCTTGAATGAACTACCATTTTGTTTTTTAAAGTTTCATCAATCGTAGCAAAAACATCGTCTACGCTGTGAGCGGTTAAAAACCCAAGGTAGCCCATGTTAAAACCGAGAATCGGAACCTGATGGCCTTTTAATAAACGAACTGCGCGAAGGTAAGTACCGTCTCCGCCTAAAACAATCACTAAGCTCATTTCTTTTAATTCGTTCGAGCTGATCAGCATCGTTGTGCCGTCTAATTGTTTTTGTTCAGGAGCTGTGAAAACTTTAATGCGCTTTGCTTTTAATTTTGCGACAACTTTTTTAGCTACGCGAACCGCTTCAGGTGAATGAATACGATAAACTAAAGCGATCTTTTTATTTTCTTTAAGCTTTAAGTGTTTTTCTTTCATTACGAATTACACCAATCCATCACGTTTTAATAAAGCCTGTGGATCTGGTTCACGACCACGAAATTCTTTATATAAATCCATCGGGTGGGCAGTGCCGCCGCGGCTTAAAATGGCTTTTTTAAATTTAGTGCCAGCTTCTTTATTGAATAAGCCTTTTTCTTTAAAGTACTCAAAAGCATCAGCATCTAAAACTTCAGCCCATTTGTAAGAGTAGTATCCAGCCGCATAACCGCCGCCGAAAATATGGCTAAAACTTACAGACATATTTTGGCCGTCTTCTTTTGGTAATAGGCGTAAACGCTCTAAAGTTTTAGTCTCAAAAGCATCAACATCGGTGATCGTTGCGGGATTTACCGTATACCAATTCATATCTAACCAGCCAAAAGTTAATTGGCGTAAGCTCATCCAGCCAGATTGAAACTGCGCTGAACGTTTAATCTTTTCAACAAGTTCAGCCGGAATCGGCGCACCAGTTTCGTAATGTTTAGCAAATACGTCTAAGCCTTCTTTTTCTTTAACCCAGTTTTCCATAATCTGTGACGGAAGCTCTACGAAATCCCAGTACACGTTCGTGCCGGCTAAAGATTTGTATTTGCACTCAGATAATAACCCGTGCAGTGCATGGCCCATTTCATGAAACAGTGTCGATACTTCGTCATAAGATAAAAGTGAAGGTTTTGTCGACGTTGGTTTTGTAAAGTTACAAACGATACTGACGTGCGGGCGTTTGATCTCGCCAGACCACATGCCTTGCTCGCGGTATGATGTCATCCAAGCGCCAGATTTTTTAGTCTCGCGCGGAAAGAAGTCGGTGTAAAAAAGGCCAATATACTTGTTGGTGCCTTCTTCATACACTTCATAAGTTTTTACATCGGGATGATAAACCGGAATATCAGTCACTGGTTTAAAAGTTAAACCAAAAAGTCTTCGGGCATGTTCAAACACACCTTCAACCACATTTTCTAATTTAAAATACGGGCGTAACTCTTCTTCGTTGAAAGAGTATTTCTGCTCTTTTAGTTTTTCTGAGTAATAAGCGAAATCCCACGGGCGGATATCATCAGTGCCAGCAAACTTTTTAACTTCATCTAAATCACGTTTAGCGGCTGTCATTGACGGTGCCATTAGTTTTTCTAGAAACTGAAATACGGTGTTTGCATCTTTGGCCATACGTTCTTCTAAGACATAATCAGCGTATGTTTTGTAACCTAAGATGTTCGCGCGATCAGTAGAAAGTTTTACGATTTTTAAAACTGTTTCTTGATTGTCGAATTGGTCTTTAAAATTTTTCGAAGATGAAGCTCGCCACATTTTTTCACGTAACGTGCGGTTATCAGCATAAGTCAGAAACGGAATTAATGAAGGCCCTTGCAGGTTAAATAACCATTGGCCTTTTTTACCTTTAGCTTCTGCAGACATTGCCGCCGCTTCAATAGCTCCTTCAGGTAGACCCGCTAGGTCTTTGTTATCTGTGATCCATAATTCAAAAGCGTTGATCGCTTTTAAATTGTTTTCAGAAAATAGCGGACTTAATACAGACAGCTCCTGATCAAGAGCGCGCAGTTTTTCTTTTTGCTCTGGGTTTAACAAGGCCCCGTTGCGAGAAAAATCTTTGAACATTTTTTCAGTTAATTTTAAATCTTCGCCAGTTAGGCCAAGTTGAACGCGGTTATCGTAGATAAATTTAATTTTTTTGAAGACATCTTCATCTAAAGAAACATCAGAGGCGAATGCTGACATCAGCGGAGAAATCTTTTGCGCTAAGGCCTGGTGTTCTTCATTAGCTTCGGCTGAAAATAAATTAAAGTAGATGTTCGAAGCACGGTCTAACTTTTCAGAAAGCTGTTCTAAAGCAACAATAGTGTTTTCAAACGTTAGATTTTTTTCGGCTTTGATTTTTTCTAAATTAGTTTTGGCTTCTTTGATGGCTTCTTCTAAAGCTGGCATGTAGTGCTCAACTTTAATTTGATCAAAAGGAGCCGCTTGATCTTTAACAGTGAATTTTTGTAATAGTGGATTGTTTGTCATTGGGTACCTCGCTGGTACCCAATACTATGGCTGATTTTTACAGTTGAATCGAATAAATTTTGTGAAAATTAACGGAAAATCGGGCTTGTTTGACCATTTGCTCCATTAGAAACGCAGATCCCGATTGCTGATGCTGCTGAATTAGCACGGCAAGAATAACCGCTTCTGCAAGTTGCTTGATCAGTCACGATACATGACTGCACCACGCCATTATAACAGCTGCTGTTATTGTAACCTTGAATATTTGAAATTTGCGGAATGTTTGTCCACTGGTTGTTATTAGAAGTGTTATAACCGTAGTACGCATAACCTTGGAAGCCCGCTAACATATTTGACTGAACGCAGCCAAGACCGGCGTAGTTATTGTAAGTTGGAACTGTTCCCACAGGGCAGTTACATAAGTAGCTGTTGTTAGCCATTTGGTGAAATGGGCTTGTGCCTGATCCGTAGTAACCATTGTTGTAAAATGCGCCGCCGTTATTTTGATAACCGTAGTTATAAGGTTGAAAACCAGGTTGGTTGTAATAACCAGTTTGGCAAGCTTGAGGGTAAGTTAAACAATCTGTCGTGATTGCACCTTCATCGGTGTCGTTGTTTTTTTGGCAAGCTGTCACCATAAACGTAACTAAAATTAGATACGAAAAGAAAAGTAATCTCATAGTGAATAACGATTTAATTTTAAACATAGCAATACTCCTTGCCTTACCAGTTTATAGAGCAAGGGGTATGCCTTCAAATTTGAGCTTAGTCTCGAATGTGGGGTAATTGGAGTGTCAAAACTTTTGACAGGTGCCCGCGGGCGGCAAGCCTTTAGTTGCCGCTAGGGGCGCTGATATCCATGCCGACTTCATGGCGATTTTGAAAGTATAACAACAAGTCATTGCGGTACTTAACTTTGTCTTTGTGAAAGAAGTTAAAAAGCTTAGGCATTTTGTCATCGTAAGCAGTCGGTGGACCTTTTTTCTGGCGATAATAAATCGTTTTAATAGATTGATTCATGCTTTGAGTAAAATCTTTTTCGCAAGACTCAGTCAGTAAATTATTTGAAGCAGCATACAGCAAACGCATATTATCAACTGTTGAAATTGATTGGCGTGTTAAAATTAAACCGGCATCGGTGCGGTGGGCAAGGTTCACGCCGTAATGAGCTTCGGCTTCACAGGCAAAAAAACCCAGAAGAGCAGGTGGTTTTCCAGTGCGGGCCGCAGGTGGAGGATAGACATCATCTGAATGATCAACGCGGTCATCTTCACCTAAAGCGTTATACATTTTTGAAGCCATCGGTCTAAATAAACCAGTCACCATTTTTGAAAAAGGGTTTTTTGATAGGGGGCGAAAGCCAGGTCCAGAGCCATGACGAGCATGGCCGCTATAAAAAACAATATCATCCGTTTGCAGAGCATGGATGTATGATTTTTCTAAGGCTTTAGATTTTTTCTTTTGATCTGATTTTCTTTCTTTATTCACCGCAATTTCACTGGTGAGCGATGAATTAAAAAGTTTCAGGCGAACGTTCACGGTTTGGCCGTTTTTGGTTCTGATCTGTTTTGTATATTGGCCAGAAATTAAAGAATCTGCTTTGAAATCGCAAAGTTGAATATCGGGACGAAATTGTGGACAAGGCGATTTGATTTCTTTTTCTAAGATATCTCGTTCGGCCATATCAGTGGTGTAATTTTCGCTGGCGCCATCGCCGTAGCCGAAATAAATTGACCAGTTAAGATCAGGTTTAGAAAATAATTTCTGATAAGATGAACGGCATTGTTCAGTTTCGGTTTCATCAGTTGGTTGTGGTTGTAACGTAGCTAGCTCTTCTTTAAAATCGTTGTAAACTCCATACGGAATTGCATCGGGTAGCCAATAAGCCACGCCGATTTCACTCATTTCGAATCGCCCGTTGTCATTCGCAAGGGCGACTGTCGTGCAGTGTAAAACTAAAAATAAGACTGAAAGCTTACGCCACATTTCAGATTAATCCTTTTTAGTCGCTTTTTCAAATTGACGAACTTGTGCATCAGGCATGGCTTTGATGCTGCCAACTGTTTGACAGTGATATGAAGCTGCATTTACGGTTAAACACATTTCTAAAGCCGACAAAATACTTTCAGTCTTAGCGTAAGTTCTTTCGATATAGTCTTCATAAACTGCTGTAGCATCGTCTTGTAAGTCGCCACCTGGAACAACAGGCATTTCAAAATTAGTTAAGATTAAATCTTGAATAGCGCGTGAGGTGCGCCCGTTACCATCAGAAAAAGGATGAATACTGACAAACCATTTTTGCACAACGGCAGCTAATTCCATAGGTGATAAAACTGGATTTCCAGTTTTATATCTTTCTAAATTTAAGCGAATAAAGTTTTTGATCCAATCAATAGAGACCGGCACTACTGTGCTTGGCGCATAAAAAACAAATGAGCGCCCTTGGTCATCTTTCATGCCAGATCTTAAATTTGCACCCGTAAAATTGGCCGAACCGGCATCACGCAAAAGGTCGCTGAATGTCGCGCCCATAGCTGCTTCCCAGCGAGTTTGTAGGCGGTTCATAGATTCTTCAGAAAGATTGATCATATCACCGTAATTTTTTCCGCCAGAGCGAAAACCGACGCCAGTGCTTGTGACTTTACGGTATTCACCGGGTTTTAAAGTTTGGTCTGTATTTTTATCTTTAATATTTAAATTCTCGGCTTCGTTTAATAACAAAACTTTATTCACATAGCTAATGTTGGCTTCATCAAGTGTATAGCCGTTTTGCAGCTGACCTTTGGCGCCGCCAACTCGCATAACTTCACGCATTCCAGCATCCCAAACATCCCACGTTGCCGGGGCTGGTTTATAAATTTGATCTGGCTTTACCCGCGATGTTTTTGCGCGTTCCCAGTTTTGGCGGTCTACGAAGCGAATAACACGGTATTCAGCAATTTCATCTATATTGATCTGGCGATTGGCATAGGTATTTTTAAGAGCTACAAAGCGGTCCTGGATCGCACAATCTCTTGGAAACGGCTTAATCGCGTCGTCACAAGCGTGGGCGTGAACCTGTAATAAGATGATGCTCCATAAAATAATAGATTTCATAAATGTTCCAATCTGTTTGATGCCTTGATCTTTGCGAGGATCAAGCCACCACAGGATTGGGTTATAGTTATTTAAGAGCACTAGAATTTATTTAGGCCATTTTTTGTTAGACAGGTGTAAAGAGATCTTAAGACGGAAGTTGACCGTCGTCACAATGCTAGTCATGATTTAGATAAGGGAGACTCTTTGTTATGTTTAAATTTATTGGCTTTATGTTTATTTCTTTAATTATCTCTTCGTGTGCGTCTAATTCTTGGCGCCAGCCAACTTCAGATCTTCAAGGCGGAGATAGATTAGTAGTTAAACCTGATTGGGAGCGTATTGAGCGGGGGATCACCACAGGCGATTTCAGTTGTCAGGGAACCTGCGCTGAAGTTTCTGTTGATTGGAATAAAGTTTGGAGAACGGTTTCAGGACAGGAATACAGAAATAGAAAAGAACAAAATCTATCCTACTGTATTTCTCAGTATCAAAGTCAAAAATCTAACTTAGAATATGTGCAATTAGCCTTACAGAAAGGCGAATTAAGCGAAGCACAGGCTTCTCTAATAAATCAGATGACCAAAAACTCATTATCCGGAACTGACAGCATTTGTACTGGATATTTAGGAAAAAAACCGACTGCTAACTTGAAAAAAGAAATTTTTGGTCAGTAAATATCCCAAACGCGCCTAACTAGTTAGCGCTTCCATTGCCGCCGTACATGTCATCGATAATATGAGCATAACGGTTTTCAATGAATTTGCGTTTTACTTTCATTGATGGAGTCAGGCAGCCATTTTCGACTGACCAGACTTCAAAAATGACTTCGAATTTTTTAATGGCTTCATAACTTGCAAGTTGTGAATTAGCTTTTTGCACTTGAGCTTTGACCTTTTGTAAAACCTCTTGCTTAGCTTCAGCTGAGGCATCTACAGCCAAAGATTCAACTGTAACTAAGGCAGAGATAAATTTTTTCTGATCGCCGCAGATAAAAACTTGTGAAATAACAGGTTCTTCTTTTAACAGACCTTCTAATTTTTGCGGAGCTACGTATTTACCACCAGCTGTTTTAATTAAATCTTTTTTACGATCTGTAATTTTTAAATAACCTTGGGCTGTAAATTCACCGATGTCACCAGTGGCAAAAAAACCGTCTTTATCAATAGCTTCTGCAGTAGCTTCTGGATTTTTGTAATATTCTTTTAAACATTTTTTACTGCGCACTAAAATTTCACCATCAGCAGCAAATTTAATTTCAACATCGCCAATCGGGCGGCCGACGGTGCCCATTTCCCAGTGCGATTCAGTGTTAACTGTGATTGCGGCAAAAGTTTCTGTTAAACCGTAACCTTCGAAAATGCGAATTCCTAAATAAGAAAAGAATTGGCCAAGTTCAGGGCTTAGTGGTGCGCCACCGCTGATTGCAAAACGTAAACGGCCGCCAAAAGCCATGCGGATTGGGCCTAGTACGATTTTTGATAATGCTTGGTAGGCAAGAGCATGGGTAAGAGGTGCTGTCTGGTTGGTGTTGCGGTAATAAGCAATCTTTTTTGCCAGTGACAGCGTTTGGTCAAATAATGTTTTTTTAACGGGGTTCGCGGCAACCAATGTTGCAATGCCTGAATAAATTTTTTCAAAAATACGGGGCACAGCCACTAGAAATGTGGGTTTTACTTCGCCTAGATTTTTCTTTAACAATTCAATTGATTCAGCGTAAGCCACCTGACAACCGCGGTATAAAACACCCCAGTGTTCAACGCGACCCATAACATGGGCGTAAGGTAAAAAGGCCAATGATAAATCATCAGGGCCGATTTGAAATAATGAAAAGGCTTCATGGATTTCTGAAATTAAGGCTTGGTGTTGTAATAACACACCTTTTGGTTTTCCAGTGGTTCCTGAAGTGTAAATAATTGTAGCTGGGTCTTCATGTTTAATTTTAGCTGCGCGTTCAATCATTAATAAAATTGAGCTTTCAGCCACGTAACCAGCATCCATATCTAATTCATCAAACACCAAACATTTAATTTGTTTTTGAATTTTGCTTTTAACGCGTTCAAACTGGGCGTAAGTTTTTTTATTATCTACGAATAATAAATCCGCCTCGCAATGATCAAGAATATAGATGACGTCCTCATCAGTTAAATTTGGATAAATCGGAACTAAAATTGTTCCCATAGATAAAGCGGCGACATCCGTGCAAGCCCACTCCCAACGGGTAGCAGACATAATAGCGACTTTACCATTTGTTGGTACATGCTGTTCGATGATCAGACTTTGCATATGAGAAATAAGCTGTAAATATTCGAAGTAATTTTTTTTAAGCCATTCGCCTTTTTTCTTATACATAAAAGCCGTTTGGTCTTTACGTGTTAAAGAATTTTTAAGCCAAAGATGAATAGATTGATCGCTCGTTTTACTCGTTGTAGTCATGGTGGTGGCCGTCTCTTGTTGTATTTTTGTTTGAATTTATTTTTATATTATTTTGTGCGCCCTAAAATTAAATCCACATTTACTTCTTTGTTAGATTCAACTTTAACGGTAATTTCATCTTTTAGTTGCGTGATCGGATTGACCGCGCTCACTGTCACTTGCGAATCTGCAGTTACAGCATAACGTTTGATCGGAGGTTGTTCAGATAAACGCTGGTTGTTCACATAAATTACAGGCTTAGCACCACCGTTTTGCACGTTGATGTTAATAAATCCAGCTTGTGGCATCTGCTGTAATGTCGTTGTTAGAATACCTGTATCATTAAACGATTTAGTGATTTCGTATTGATAGTAGCTTTCTTTTTTTAAAGTAATTTTTGTATCTTTATTAGCCGTAACCGTGACAATAGCCGGAGTCGACCGGCCAGAATCTAAGCCATCTAGAAAAATACGAGCGCCGCTTGGCTGGCTTGAAATCGAAACTTTAACAGCTGCAGTCGCTGATAGGTCGACTTGGCCTTCTTCGATTTGTTGTTTTTTAGCCATCTTAGGTTTTGGATTTACGTATTTGTTATAACCATAAAATCCAGCAAGACCCATCGCCACGATAATAACTAATTTCATCACAATATCTGCCATTGATTCATTATTATTTGAAGCAGGGTAGTTGATGCGCGTGTTTTGGGTAATTTTTGTACCTTGGCCAACGTTAGTTTCGTTCGACATCGGTTTTGGCATTATGCCGCGATTTGCATTATTCTTAACGTTTTGTTGCTGCTGTTGCTGAGTCTTGGCATTTTTAATACCATCAAGATCAATCTTAAGTTGATTTTCCTGCCCTAAACCTTTTGGCTCATTAGGGTTTAACTTCATCAGAGGCACTGGCGGAGGTGCGCCTCCTGCAGATTTAGGTGATTCAGAAGTTGAGCCTGATTTTTCTTCAGATGGTTGAGCAAATGAAATTGGCGCAGCTTCTGGTGTATTCACTTCTACTTTTGAATAGACCATTAATTTTTCACGGCCTTCTTGGAAGGCATTTTTAAAACAGTCTACAACTGTTTTACTGAAATCATGTGGTGAAAAATCAGGATACTGGGTATTTAAAAAACGATTTAAATCTTTTTGTAAGGCCGCAGCTGTTTGATAACGAACGTTTTTATCTTTCGCTAAAGCTTTAGTTACAATTCTTTCTAATTCAGCAGGAACCAGCGGATTAATTTTTCTAATCGCCGGTGTTTGACATTCACGCACTTTACGTAAGATCGCGTTTTCGTTAGAGCCTGTGAATAAACGGTCATTCGCTAAAAGTTCCCACAAGATAATACCTAAGGCGAACACGTCAGTGCGTGGATCAACTTCTTCGGCTTCAGCTTGTTCCGGAGACATGTAAGCAAATTTTCCTTTTAAGGTACCAGCTTTTGTTTCTTCGCCATTGGCTTCACTTTTTTTAGCGATACCAAAATCGATAACTTTGGCTTCGCCATCAAAAGACACCATAATATTTTGCGGAGACATGTCACGGTGAGTGATATTTAAAGGGCGGCCGGTGTGTTGATCGACGCAACGATGCGCATGATCAAGACCAGAGGCTGCTTCTTTAACAATATAAACCGCTTCTTCAATTTTAATTGAGCGGTTGAATTTTTTTAATTCATTGATGATCTGGCGCAGGTT
This sequence comes from Bdellovibrio sp., assembly GCA_036676395.1. Taxonomy (GTDB): domain Bacteria; phylum Bdellovibrionota; class Bdellovibrionia; order Bdellovibrionales; family Bdellovibrionaceae; genus Pseudobdellovibrio. The sequence continues at coordinate 2,394,929 of JAKFCY010000002.1, read as the reverse complement.
TCGGCCTTCAACGTATTCCATGACGATAAAGAATTGGCCTTTTTCAGTACCAAATTCGTAAATAGAAACCACGTTCGAGTGAGTTAAATTTACCGAAACTTTCGCTTCTTCGTGAAACATATCGATAAATTCTTGATTCGATGAAAATTGCGGTAAGATACGTTTGATGGCGACAAACTTATTAACGCCGCCCGTACCCACAGACTTTGCAAGATACACTTCGGCCATACCGCCTGCGGCTAACTTTTCTAAAAGTATGTATTTACCAAATTTTTCAAAGTTCGACATCTATGTCATCATCGGCAATCTGTACTCTTACCTTTACAAAAAGATGTTTCAAATTCATGATATAGACATAGGTATAGGATGACTCAGTATGAAATGGATAGGCTTAACTGGTGGTATCGCAACCGGCAAATCTACAGTCAAAAATAGTTTAGTCGCGTTAAACATTCCGGTGATTGACGCAGATCTGATTTCGCACGAAATCACCCAAGTGGGTGGTCTAGGCTACCAAAGTATTGTGTCTCATTTTGGGAGCGATCTTTTAAACTCTGACCAAAGTCTTGATCGCAAAAAATTAGGCGACATCGTTTTTAATAATCCAGAAAAACTTTTGCAGTTAGAACAAATCTTACACCCTTTGATTCAAGCTGAAGTGCAAAACCGTAAAACCGATTATAAAGCTAAAGGCGAAGCGCTATGTTTTTATGACGTGCCCTTATTATTTGAAAAAAAACTAGAAGCCCAATTTGATCAGATCGTTTTAGTGTACGCGCCGATAACAACGCAGGTTGAACGTATTATGCTTCGAAATAATCTGACTCACACCCAGGCTTTAGCCCGTATTAACGCGCAATTGCCAATGTCAGAAAAAATTCACCGCTCGCATCATTGTTTAGATAATTCGACCACCAACGCAGACCTAAGTTTACAAGTTTTTAACTTAGTAGCCAGGCTGACTCAAAACCCGACTTAGGTGTGACCTTTTAACCAGTCAAAGTGTCTCAATTTAATTCAAGTTCTGCCATATTGTACCGATAGTTAAGTAGACGGTGAGATAATCATTAAGAAGGAACTTAATATTATGGGTGCAAGAAGTACCAAAATTTTATCAGTATTTGCGATGGCTATGATTATGCCATTCTCAGTTTTTGCATCCAATGAATGGGTTGAAGGTTATACAAACACCAGAGCCTTAGGCATGGGTGGTGCACTGATCGGCGTAACCAGTGATGAAACTTCTTTATATAGAAATCCTGCAAACCTTGGAAGTATTCGCGGCTATTTTGGTACCATCATTGATCCTGAATTAGAAGGCCAAGGCACATTCACAGATATCGTGCGTATGGGAAGCTTCACTAAAGCCATAGAAGTCGAACACATGGCTGAACAGTTAGCCCTGAATCCGGGCGAATTTTATCACGCGAAAGCGCAATTCACGCCAAGTTTTACCACAAAGAATTTCGGCTTCGGTATATTATATCGTAATGAATTAAATGCAGTTGTCAGTTCGACGGCAACAACTTCGATGGATACATTTTATCAAAATGATTTAGGAGCTGTGTTTGCAGTGAACCATTCACTCTTCGGCGGAGTTATTAAAATTGGCGCCAGTGCCAAAGCTTTAAACCGGATTGAAATTGTCAGCGGCACGTTATCAACAAATGGACCATTTGATTTAGGTACAATTGCCGCTGAAGGTTCAGGTATTGCCTATGATGCAGCCGTGATGGTGCAATTACCATTTCATTGGGTGCCGACATTATCAGTTGTAGCCCATGATATTGGTGATACCGAATTTACTTTACGTGATGGTGTGCGTGCCACAACGACATCACAACCGGCAACAGTCAAACAATCTGTAGATGCAGCGATTTCGCTTTTTCCGATTCATGGAAACAAAATTCGTAGCGTTTGGACAGTTGAATACCGTGATGCCACAAACTCGCGCGATGAAGAAGGTTCAGCAAAACGTCTGCATATCGGCGCCGAAGTTAATTTTAAAGATTTATTTTTCTTACGAGCAGGCATGAACCAAAACTATTACACTGGTGGAATTGAAATTTCATCCGAGCGTTTTGCTTGGCAAATTTCAAGTTACGGTGAAGAAATTGGTACAGCCGAAAATCCCGTCGAAGACCGCAGGTACGCAACCCGCATCTTAATAAGGTTTTAATATGAAAAATATTTTTACTATAATTATACTTAGTATTTTTATCAGTTCGTGTGGGCCAAACGCCCTGTCCGGTTTAGGTTCGCAAACTTCTGATGAATATTATTTCGAAGAAGCGACCAAGGCGAATAATAATCAAGACTTCGATTATGCGATTGATGTTTTAACAAATAAATTATCTGCATCTGCCCAAGCATCAGCACCAGCCAAAGAATTATTAGCCAGTGCTTATGCAGGTAAATGTGGATTTAATTTTGTCGAGTATGTTACTGCTTTAGCAGATAGTTCGAGTACTGCGGTTTTTGATGTTATGATGCAGCCGTTTGTTCAAGTGCCAACTGCGCCAGAATATTGTTTATTATCGCTACAAACAATTGATACTTTGGGGGCACCAGGTGTGCGTACGGCGAATCAAAATACTTTTAGTGCTATTACCGGTTTAGTTTTAATGGGCGCCTCAATTCGTGCTTATGCGGATAAAGATGGTACTGATAATAATGGCAGCGGCGAAATGGATTCAATAGATATGATTTGTGATGACACTCTGGTTACGGATGAGCAGATGAATGATATCATTGTTGGTTACGGTTATTTTGTAACAAACTTAGCTTATGTGTCAGCTTCAATGTTGGGATCGTCTTCTTTTGATAGTTTGAATGATTCGGTAGAAGTATGTAATGATTTAGGCGGAGATTGTACCGTTACTGATAAAGACAATGTTTCGGCAGACACGCGCACTGCCATTCGCAATCTTTTAAACACGACGACCTATGGTATTGGTGATAAGCCTGGAGCCACTCCGGGTGATCTTTTGGTGGCTTGCCCACTGTAAGGAGTTATGATGAAACTATTATTACCACTTTTTATATTATTTATAAGTCTTCCAGGTTTAGCGATTGAGCTTTATCAAATGGGGCAATCAACGCGTTCGTTAGGAATGGGTGGAACCGGTATTGCGTTTGCGCGCGGAACAGATGCGCTTTTTAATAATCCGGCGGCTTTAGCCAGAGTGAATGGCTTTAGTTTAAATATTATTACTTTTGGTCCTGGGGTTTCAACGAACGCTGCTGATCTTGCAGATAGTATGTCTGGCTCAGAAGAATTTGATGAGTCTGATGTAAATGAATTATATGGAAAACAAATTTTTTCTGATGTGACTGGGTCCACGGGCTTAGTTATTCCGTATGTCGGCGTCGGTGGTTATTCAAATAACACGATCTTAATGTCATTTAATAATCCATCGTTTCCAACATTTAATGTGGATTTCACCAGCGACTACGCTTATGTAGTGGGTGGCGCCATTCCGATCACAGATAATTTTTCATTAGGCATCGCCGGCCGCCACGTTAAACGCTGGCAGGGTAATGCAGATATTCTTGTAAACAGTCTTATCGGTTCAGACGCGATGGATGTGATCGAAGCCAATTTATTAAATAAAGGTAAAGGAAACGCGTTAGATTTATCAGCCCTTTATACTTTTAAAGGTTCATCATGGAATGTCGATGTCGCCACTGTGTGGAAAGACGTGGGGGATACTAAGTTTACTCCCACTGAAAGCGTCGGACCAGACCGCCAAGAAAACAATTTAATGTTCGGCGTGGCTGCTGAAAAAGAAATTGGCTTTATTTCTTGGACAAATGCCTTTGAGTATAAATTTATTCGGAATACCGGCGATATCACTAAAAAATTACACTTAGGAACTGAACTGTCTTTTGCTTTAATTGATGTTCGCGCTGGTTATAATCAAGGTTATTTAAGTTATGGTTTAGGTGTGAATTTGTGGTTTTTGCAGCTTGATGTGGCAAAATACACGGGTGAGCTTGGTGCTTCGGCGGGTCAAACTCCAAGTGAGCGCTACCAAGCGAGCTTAAGTTTAAGTTTAGACTTCGATTCAGCCTTCAAGTTAACAAATACCGACGGAAAAAAAAGGCGACTTCAGCAGCGAAGATAGTATAAACTATCGGAAGCATGCTAGAATTCACTGTAGTTAAACATCCAGACGATATTCGAATTAAACTAAATGAATTCAATCCACAAACTACCACTTGGGTGGTTTCAGATTTAAAATCAAAACAAGAAATCCAACAACAGTGCATTGATAAGTACGGCTTCTATTCGGATGAAGCCATCTTGCGCGTTTCTGATTTTTGGAAAATGTGGATGCGCAGGCTTTCACCCAGCACGCAAATCGTATCCAGTGAGTTTATTCGGATTCTGATCGGCCAGTTTATCGAACTGTATGGCGAAGACGATAATATTCAGTCGCACGAAGCTAAAACGCTTTATAAGTACGTCAGCGACCTGGCCCCGCTGTTATTACACCCCCATTCACATGAAGTCTTAGCTGACTGGATCGAAGAAAAAGAAATTAAGCCTCAGTGGAGCAAATGGATCGGTTTAGCGCAAAAGTGTTTAGACTATATTGCGCAAGAACACAACTGTATCGAATCAGCCTGGATTGTTAGTTATTTACAAAAATTGGGTTTAGAAAAAATCGTCTGGTCTAAGAAATTGGTTTTTGATTTAGGCTCGCAAATGACTTCTTTAGAGATGGGTATTTTAAATACATTATCACGCGATAACCATATCGAAGTTGTGGTGCCTGATCCCGAATGGAAAAATAAATTTCATTACATTTTAAACACTTACAAAGATTACAGCGGCTTTGCCACAGCAACTGCTGGCGGCACTGCCGATGCGATTAAAAAATTAGTGCCGCAAAATTTTATTCGTTTTAATTCAGAAATTAACGAAATTAAATATATCACGACAAGAATTCGCCAATGGATTACTGAGGGCGTCGCTCCAGAAAACATCTTGGTATTATCACCACGTATTGAAGATTACTGGCCGATTTTAAAATTTCATCTAGAAGCAGAAGGTATTCACACGCAAAAAGATCTTGTCAGTTCACTGATTAGTCTTGGCGTGATTCAGCGCTGGTTATCAACGATTCATGCGCAAACCATAAATGTAACATGGTCAAAGCTTGAAATGTCTTACGCAAGTTATGTCGAACAGTCGAACTTACAACAATTTGAAAAGTTTAAGGCAGCCTTTGTTGAATTATTAGATGATGCAGACCTTGCAAGACTTGGTTCAGCTAAAGACCTGTTTTATCAAAAGATTAATCTTGATGAAAAATTAAAGCGCGATCAGTTTTTAGTAGCCATGTTGCATTCGTGGATCACCGTTGATCAAAGTTTAGAACATAAAAAACTTCTTCAAGGCATTATCAAAGATTTTATCCAGCAAACAGTAGATGTGCGCCTAAGGCTATCTGATTGGTTAACACTGTTGAGCTCGCGCTTAGCAAAAAAAGAAATCAAAGTTGAACAGACAACAAAATCAGGTGTTCAGATTCTTCCGATCAATTCGGCGCAAGTGTTAGAAGCCACCCATCGCTTATGGGTGGGGCTTGATGAATCTGGTTTAAAAGGCAAACAAACGTCGCTCATCCCGCTAGCAGATATCGAAGAGCTTAAAAAGACTTTCGATCTAGCGCTAGATTACCCTGAAGAATCACACGCTGATTTTAACTTACGTTGGTATGCGATGGCTCAGTGTAAAGAGCAGCACTTTACCTGTGCGCATGTGTCGGCGACAGGTGAACCCTTAACGACGTCGTTATTCTTTTTAGAAAATAACAAAAAGCCTGAAGCTATAAATTATCCAGCAACGTTAGTGGATATTAAACAGCAGCAATTCAGTCCAGATAAGCATCCAGAGTTAAAAAGAAAATTAAATTTAGAAATAAAGGCTGAAGATTTAGAGATCACCAATCTTAAATTTAAAACTTTAGCGCCGACTGATTTAGAATCTTACGCTCAATGTTCATTTAAATTTTTAGCGCGTAAGGGGTTTCGCCTGCAGCAGTTTGATCAGCTGGGTTTAGAAATTGACCCGCGCCAAAAAGGCACGCTGATTCACGATCTGTTCAAATTCATCGTGCAGGATAAAAACTATTTAACAATTGGCGAAAAAGAATTATCAGAACATTTAGAAAAAGAACGTACGACCAGAAATTTATTTCCGTTTTTAGATGTCTTTTGGGGGCCGCATAAAGAAAAATTAGTCGCGACCGGTTTAAAGTTTATCGCCGTTGAAAAAGCTCGTCTAAGCGCATTCACATCTCTTCGCCATAAAACCGAAGAGGTCGTGCAAGTTTATTACGATTTAGTGAAATTCGAATTTACCCAAACTCAGCCCGAAGGTGAACACTTTATGATTCGCGGACGCCTGGATCGTTTGGACATCGATGAAAAGACCCAGCAGGGGATGGTCATCGATTATAAATCCAGTAAATCAAGCGACACCAGCTTTGCTGAAAAATGGGTAGATAACTCAGAATTTCAGTTGTTATTGTATTCTTTAGCGGTTGAGCAGATGTTCGGCATTAAAAACGTCGGTGCCATTTATTATTTCTATAAAACACTAGAGCAGCAATATGGCTATTTACTGACAAATGACAATGTTTTTAAAGATCACGTTGAATACACTAAAAAAACTTTGATTGAGCCAGAAACCCAAACTGCAATTTATTCGTCATTTCACGATAAAATGAAAGATATCTTTACCAGTATTGAAAAGAACAGTTACGCAGTTAAACCACGTGATAGAAAAGTTTGCGAAAAATGCGAATGGGAAGACACATGTCGAGTCAAAAACCTGAAATAGATTTTTCGCTAGCCCAGAATAAAGTGCAATTCATCCGCGCCGGTGCGGGCGCTGGTAAAACTACAACCTTAATTGCGACTTGCATTGCTTTTGCGAAACAGTTTAAAGCTAAAAATAATCGTTATCCTAAAATCATCATCACAACGTTCACGAAAAAAGCCACGCAAGAGATTAAAGAGCGTTTAATCATTGAAGCGCTTGAAACCAAAGATGAAGAACTTTTTCAGTACTTTAATAAAAAGTCGTTTGTGCAAATTGGAACTATTCACAATATTCTAAATTTATTCTTACGCCAGCATTCTGAAGCGATCGGTTTACCGGCAGATCTAACTATAGTGAATGATTACAAAATCTTTTTTGCATTAAAAAAACATATCAAGGGCGTATTCGAGAAAAACCCGCAATATCAGACCTTACTGGATCATTTTAGATTTGATCAGTTAATGCAGTTGTTATTAAAAGCCTCTAGCTTAAAGCTTGAAAATCCAATGTTTAAAGCAGCCAGCCTAGCAACATTGCAACAAGCCGCAAACATTGAAAAACAAATTGTGCTGGCAACTTTAGAGCTATTCTTAGCTGGCGCAAACAGCTACCCAGAAAAATGGCTTCCGCATATTGATTTCTTGAAATCAGTTAAAAAAGCAATCTTAGATCAGAATTACGATGATCTAATGCAAGCTTATGAAACCAAGCCGACAAAGTTCAGATTAAGTAAAAAAGCCGAAATCGATGAAGAGCTAAATGATGCAATAGGTGATATATTTAAAGAGCCTTTGTCGCCAATGTGTTTTGATCAGTATTTAAAAGTCGCAGATCAAATCAATACGCTATTTTCTGAATTAGCTAGCGAAGCTGCAAGTTTTATAGATCGGTTACGGCTTGATAGCGGTGAAATGTCGATTTCTGATCTTGAGCTGTTATCGATGAAAATTATCACTGAAAGTCCGCAAGCGATGCAGGCTTTTGCGTCGCAGTTTGATTTTATTATGGTTGATGAATATCAAGATACTTCGCCGTTGCAGGTGAAAATCTTAAATCAGTTGATGCAGGATAAATTTCAATTTATCGTGGGCGACCCGCAACAAAGTATTTATCTGTTTCGTGGAGCCAGATCAGAAGTATTCACCAATAAAGAAAAAGAAATTAATCAGCAGGGTTTTGTAACGACACAAAAAATGCAGAATTACCGTTCGCACCCAAGATTGATGTCATTTATGAATGATTTTTTTGAAGGTTATTCGCGCCAGTTTATGCCAATGCAAACTAAAAGCGATGATTTTACAGCGCGCGCTTTTCCAGAAGCCACCTTGATCACCACGATTGAGCATGAATATGGCTCAATTGTGACCCAAGCAATGAATTTACATAAAAAAGGCATTCCTTTTTCAGACATTACGGTTTTATTTAAGAAAAACTCTGACATCTTAGATTTTGCAAAGTACGCCAATCAGTTTAACTTGCCGGTGCAGGTGCAGATCTCTAAAGGTTTTGAAGATAAATCTGAAGTCGGCGATCTATTAGCGCTGCTGCGCTTTTTAATTAATCCTTTTGATAATCATAACTTAATCCGTTTAAGCAGAGCTCCTTGGTTTAATATCAGTGATCAAGAGATCATCGAATTGCGCCAGGACGAGACGACGACTTCTTTTTGGTTACAATTAAAAAGGAATAATCATCCAGTTTATCAAAACTTAAAAGAGATCGAAAAGTGCTATCTTGAAAAAGGCGTTTCTGAAGCGATATTTTATTTTATCAATCAGTCTGTATTTTTAGATGCTTCAGCTTATTTCGACCCGACGTCATTACGCGAAGCCAATATCTGGAAGTTCTTACAAACAGTTATGGCAAACGAAGTGCGTACTGATTTTAATTTAAGTGATTTTGTAAATAACGAACTGACCCAGTTTAATTCTGATTTATCATCATCAGACGGCGAGGGTGTTCCACTATTTGCAGCCAATCGTGTATCCCTTATGACAGTGCACGGATCTAAAGGATTACAGTTTAAACATGTAATTATCAGCGGCTTTAACTTAGCTGTTAGAAACTCCGGAACTGACGTATTCACTTTTGATGAAGAATCAGCACAGTTTTCTTTAAAAGTGCAATTGCCACAATTTGATAAAGGTTTTGCGACGTCTTGGGCTGATTTGGTTTTTCAAAAGTTTTTAATCCGTGCTCGCGAAGAAAATGACCGGGTATTATATGTGGCGATGACCCGTGCGATTGATTCATTAACGATGATTCGCGAACAGGCTAAAAATCCTCCGAAAAATTCTTGGTTAGAAAAAATCAACTGGGCACCAGAACAATTCGAATCTGATAAATACAGCGTCGAGTTCATAGAAATGAATGAAGAACCACAAGTTCTAGCCTTAGAAAACCAAAATCAAGCAGCCGATCTTAAACCGCTTGAAATGGCAAAAGACTACCGTGTATCAGCAGGGGTAACGAGCCTGGTTTCGGCAGAACTTCCGTATGAAAAAGAAGCCACCACGGCAAAACCAGAACAATTAGCCGAAGAACTTTCAGAGCAAACGGTTAAGGCGTACAACAAAACTCAAAAAGGAACAGACCTACATAAGTTTTTTGAGTCGTTAAAATACAATCAAGTTAGTGAAATCGATCGTAATCTGTCAGACGTGGATCGCAAAGCCTTGCAATGGCTGATTGATCAACAAGAAGTAAACTTACGCGAGTTATTCGACCGCGGACATGTCGAATGGGGTTTTGGTCTACAGGTGAAAACGGCAGATAACACTCGTATGGTTCAGGGGCAGATCGATGCCTGGGGGTATGTGGGTGATGACTTGTATATTCTTGACTATAAAACAGGAAGCACGAAATACTTAAGACAGGCCTTTGATCAACTGCGAGCCTACGCGGGTTGTTTAAAACAGATGGGGATGGTCAGCAAAGACCAGCGCATCCGACTTGCGGTAATTTATCCGTTTGAGCAAAAGGTAAAGTTCGAAGATATTTTCGAACAAAATGTACACCTGGAGTTTGCAACATGAATCTTTTAAGACGTCAGTACTTCATTTATCCTGAAATTCAAAAACCATTAATGATGCAAATTTTTGTAGGACTAACAATTCTATCAATCATCCAAATCGCAGGAATTTTCTTAGCGATGAAATGGATGGGAGCACAAGTCGCAGCCGACATCACATTAGTCGTCGATTACCGCGTGCTCGGCCCGTGGAAAAACTTTTTATACATGGCGATCATTTTACCGATGATCGTAAATTTAGTGATCGGCATTTTCATCGTGTTATACACCTCAAATAAATTCGCAGGCCCGTTGTTTCGCCTTGAACGTGAAATCGACCGCTACTTAGCGGGTGAAACAGACAGTATTCAAGTAAAATTCAGAACCTCTGATTACTTGCACACGTTGGCGACGAAAATTAATTCCATCGACCAAAAAGCCAAACGCCAGCAAAATTTAACTTAAATTTATGACGCATTAAATTTGCTAGGGTTTCAGTCAACATTGTTGACCTAAAGCGCGAGCGTTGAAATTGATGCATTTATTTACTCTGTGTTTGGGTTTACAATGTAAACCCAAAACATGAGCGTCGAAAAATAAGCAGATTCGCATAAAAAAAACAAAAAAAAGGCCCGGTATTTCTACCGAGCCCTGAAGAAGTTTTACTTCTTAAAGCAACGACTAGTGAGTCGAAGCTTGGTCTAAATCTACGTAACGAGTGTACGTGCTTAATTTATCAATCACGTCAGTCAATTTAGCTTGTTGTTCAGCTAATTTCTTAGTGTTCATCATAAGGCCAGTGATTTGCGCGCCTGTAATTTCAGATACGCCATCTTGTAGCTTCACTTTGATCTCAGCAGTTGATTCAGCCATGTACATTTGAGCGATAGCCATTGCAGGTAATGCAGATAACTGTTCGTTCTCTTGTGACATCTGTTGCAACACTTTAACGATCATACCGATAGTTGCATCTAATTGGTCAACCGGAGTTGATTGTAATAGGCCCATGACTTGTTCAAATGTACCTAATTGGCTAAATAACTGTTCACGCATGATTTCAACTTGTGCTGCGAAGTTAACTTTAGAGTCAGCTGTATCAAGAGCTTTCGGCATAATTACTTCTTTAGCATTTAATTGGCGTAACTTATTTACGATTTTCTTAGCTTCAGCATCGGCTTTAGCTTTGGCTGCCTTAATCGCAGGGTTAGTTTTAGCTAACTCAGCAACGTATTGTTCATCAGTTTTAGCTTGAGCCGCATCGCAACCTTCAGCATCTAATGGTTCGCCAGTTTCTTGATTCATTTCACATGCCGCTTCTTTGATAGCTGCGATTGGGCCTTTTACAGCTTTATCAGCTTCAGCTAAAACTTTTAAGTTCGGGAATAAATCAGTTTTAGAGCTAACTAATACTTCAGCACGTGCTGCTTGCATAATGATTGAGTTTGAACCCATCGCATTTTGAGCAGAGTGGTACACAACAGTATCAGATAATTTTCTATCCTGACCCATACGAACTACGTTGATACGGTCTTTCGGAGCTTGTTTAACATATGAACGACCTACTAATAAAGTCTCAGCAAATTTATCGTAAGAAGAAAATTTAGCCTGGTTCATACCGATAACAGCAGCAATCGCAGTGTTGTCAGCTAAGTTACGATTAACTTCAACCGGAATATCGATGTTCAACAATTCGCCTGTTGGCATGTAGAAACCAGAAGTTAAGTTATTCGTAATGATATCGATCGTCGTCTGGATAGTTAAAGATTCAGATGGATCTTTAACACCTAAGAAGAACTGTTCGAAATCAGTGTACGAAATCATGTTCATCTGAGAATCATCTGTGCCGCTCATTTGAGACGCAGTTAATAGATAATTCATCGCAAACATTTTATCGTAACCGATACCGATAGTATCGATTTTATCTTTCGTTAACATTTTATCATATACAGAACGAGCTTCTAAGACTTTGATATCTTTTTTCTCGTCTAGTTCAGGTTTGCCATCTGCACCGATCACTGGTTGGCCTTCAGCATCAAGTTTTAAAACTTTGTATGTGTAAGGGATCGCATAGAAACGTTTTTTAACATCAGTCATACTAATGCCATCAGCATCAGGGATACGTATTAATTCGTGGAAGAATTGGTATCCAGTAATAGTTGACTCGACTAAGTTGTTTAAGTGAGCTTGGTCAGCTTGTTCGCCACGGCCTGAACCGTAGATCGCCGCCATTAACGTTTGATCTAAGAAACCACGGATTTCTTCGAACAATTGAACGTTACGTAAAATAACTCCAACTTTTTCATTCCAAGCAAAGTTAATTCTGTCGTAAACATAGTAACGGTTAGCGTATGAACGAGTGTAGTCAGCAATTTTGTTCGCTACGATTTCTTGTGGAGTTCCACCTACGTCGAAACGAGCACACATGATATCTGAACCAACCATCATATCGTGACATTGAGCATAGTGCTCAAGTAAGCCAGTTGTATTAACTGTATCTTTAGTAAAGTGAACTAAAGAATTCTTACCTAAGATTTTTGCGGCATCAGCAATCGAAATTAAATGACCGTTGATAATATCAATTTTGTTCGCTTTGAAATTATCCATCGTTTTTTGGTTTTTTAAGATCTCTGGGTTAAGAGGTACTAAGCCTGTGTATGCTGCACGAATTGCGTGAACATCATAAGGGCCAGGACCAGCGTAATGTTGCTCGATATCAGAGATATAATCCATGATCGACGAGTAGTTACGGTGAGTTTGTTTGCCTTCTTCTTTTTGATCAGCAAATTCGTAGTTAGCTACGTCAGTTGAACCCGTAAAGTTATGCATTAAACCAAACGCGTGACCTAACTCATGAGATAATGTGCTCATCACGGCCATCTTGAAGTTGATCATTAAGTTTTTCTTAGGATCTGGATCAGCCATTAAAGCTGAATCTTCAATTTCAGGACGAGAATGGTAGAAACAGCCCGGACGGTTTGCTTGCGTACGGTCAAACTTCATAGCCATTGATAACTGAGCCTGACGTTTGTTAAGTGCTGCTTTCGTCAATTCAGAAAGACCAGCATGAGTTAACATTACATCATTCATTCTGAACTCTAGCTCAAGAGGATTACGTTTTAACGATTTATCCATCGCAAGTTCAGTTAATTTTAATGTGAAAGTGTCAGAATTAACTGGGTAGTTAATTTTTTGACCTTTTTTAGTTCCTTTAAACATATCTTTAGAAATAGCCGGTAAACCTAACGCCGCAGTGTTCGTCGAAGATTTAACGTCTAATTGTTTAAGAGCAGCTCTTAAAGTTTTTTGATCAAGATCTAAAGATTTTAAAGTTTGTTTTAAAATTCTTTCTTGTAACTTGATTTTGTTCTGAACTTTTTCTGCACCGGCAGCAACTTTGTTTTCGCCAGCAGCAGCAGCTGCTTTTTCTTCTTCTTTTGCAGCTTGGTCAGCAGAAGCGATAATTTCTTGTTCTTTAGCAGCAGCATCTACCGCTTGTTTTTTGATAGATTCGATCATCTTCTCGTAGGCACGAGAGATTTTCGTATTTTTCAATAACACTTCTGTTTGTTGGAATGTGTTACCTGTGTAAACGATAACGTTAGCTGACTCGATCGCACCTGATTTTGGATTAGCTGCTGGTTGAGCAACACCTAATAAACCGTTATCAGCCGGGATTTCATTGAACCAGATGTAGTTCTTATCTAAGTCACCAAGGTGACCAGTTTCTTTACCTGGTTCTTCAACGATAAGTTGAACGTAATCACCAGAACGCTCTAATGCCGTACCTTTAAAAGACATTCTGAAAGAAGCATTCCACTCAGCCATAACTTGTTGAGCAGCTTCAACTAATAATTGTCTTCTTTCTGCATTTGTAGCAGAGGCTTCATTGATACCACCAAGGTACCATTTAACAACGCGGCCGTTACGGAAATCATGAATCATCGGCATGTACTTTTCAGAACCATCACGGTTACTTAAAGTACCGTTCGTAGTTACTTTATCAGCTAAAGTAAATACACCAAAGTTGAAGGCACTTTGAGCCATGTGCGAAATATTCATAGAAAACTGAGAATCAGTGTTTGCTTTGTTCTCATGTTTAACAAAAGAGATACGCTCTTGAACATTAAAGTTAAATTGTGCACTACCAGCCCAGTAAGCTGAATTCACGTCTTTGATCGCAGCACAGGCTGTATCAACAGTGTATGAACTTGCGATTGATAAATTAAGTACGCCATCAGAAGCTAAACGCATATCTGTAGCAGTCACTTTTTGTGAAGATTCAGCTCTGAAGCATGAACCCATATCGTAGAAAGCTAACGGAGAAGATGCATCTGGTACTGTATTACGAGTCCAGTCAATAGCCGCTACTTCAGCTTTTTCTTTAGTCGTTTCAACCCATTTCGGAATTGTTAATTTGGTTCCGTTAGCGGTTTCGCGGATTGCACGAAAGTAACGAACCGGAATAGACATCATTTCTTCTTTATCTTTTGCGCCTTGACCAGTGTACTGGATTAAAGACATTTGGTTACGAACAACGATACGCTCGTCTTCTAACTCAAATTTAACTAAAGACATATCACCAGATGTACCAGTGCGGCCTAAGAATGAACTGGCTGCGTCTTCTAAAGTACGACGAAAGAAAAATTCACCTTTTAAGTCAGCTAAAATTAATGTGCTGTTTGGATCAAGAATATCATTTAAGATCTCAACTTGAACCGCTGGAGTTTGTTGGCGAATTTGCACTAAACCAACTGATTCGCTGGCTGAAACTTCTTCTAATTCAACATCTGAAGATGTTGTACCCGTAGAATCAGTTAAAGCTAATTTAGGTTTAACATGCTCTAACTGAACAGTCGCTGTCATTACGATAACACAGTTTTGCTCTTTAGAAGCAATAACTGATACTACGTCAGCATCAGAACAACGTTTAATAGATCCGTTAGAGCTGTTGTTATTTAAAAGACGTTGTTGGCTTTCAGAAAGTTTATCTAAAGTCGTGATCTCGTAAACTAATAGGCTTCCGCTATCAACTTTAGTTAATACTTTTGAATTTTCGTTGATAAATTTAAGACCGATTTTTAAACGCGCCGCTAATTCACCAGCACTCGATACCTGGTTATCAAGCTTAGAAGCTACGAATAACTCATTCATCGTTTTAGTTTGACCGGCTTTTAAACCGATAACTTCACGCGCATCAGATAAAGAACTGATCTGGATGTGAGTTGCATTTTTAAAGTCAGTACCTTTTAAAGATAAAGTTGCTGTGTCTTCTTTAAGGTCATTTTTTACTTTTTGTAAAACGCCATAGCCTACGATGTTGTATTTAAACATCGGTACTAATAAGGCACCTTGTGAAGCTCCAACTTTAATTTTTTCAGATTCAGATGAAGCTGCTTTTTGTTGGTTTAATAATGTTTTTAACTCAACACCACTTGCTTTAGAAACTTCAGATAATAACTGAGCTTGGCGGGCAGTGATAGCGATAGATTTTTCTAACGCCGTTAAATCGTTAGCGCTTTCGGCAACTTTATAAGCAGTCAAAGTATTCTTATCTACTGAGAAAGTAATTTTAAAGTTTTTAACCGATTGGCCAATCATTGGGAGTCTATCAAACATGAACTTCATGCGGGCAGGAACGCTCACCTCGTCTGAAGACAGTTTAGCCGTCGTTTCGGTATTCAAAGCTTGTACTGATTCATCAGCACCGGCAGCTTCGATATCTTCGCGAGAAGCAGAAAAAGCTGAGGTCGCAGATGGCGTGCCGAATTCAGAGATCGCATAGATATCTGCTTTCATGTCCTCTGGTAATTCTGCACCACGTTTTTTTGTACATGATGTAATCACCATAATTGCGATTAAGGACATCGTTAAACTTAACAGCTTACGTTCCTGATTGTTTTTCATATTTCCCTCTTTCATTTTCATATCTTTAATTTCTTTAAACGTTCTAATTCTTTAACTCTTTAAAATTACATTGAAGCGCTGATGCCCATATAAACCGATGAATTATTCTCATCGATCACATCGAGGTTTGATTCATAGCCATTGGCTTTGATCATCGCCCCTTCGTTTGAATGACCAACATTCACAGCGAAGTTGTCATTTAGGCTGTAGCCAATCTCTTGCCCCAGGGCAAAAGATTCGCGAATATTTCCCTGATACGTCCAGCGAGAACGGTGCAGGTAACTTAATGAAAAACTAAAATCAGCAATTGAATAGCTGATATCCATTGATTGATTTGATGAGTATTTATTTAAAACTTTGCCGTTGATATTTTCTTCGTAAGCATAAAAGTTTTGCCCTGCAGATAAACCGATTAACACAGACCAAACACCGTCAGATTTATAAATTCCATCTGGAACAATTCCAAATGCAACAGATCCAGAGAGTGAACCTTGTAATTCATCACGCTTGGTAGAGCCTTTAGACATTGGAATCACAGTAGAAATCGCAGGTCTAAAAGTTAGAATATAAGGAGCAGACCATGCCCATTTTGCTGATTTAAATGAGTATTTAAGTGATGGATCAAGTAATCCTGCCGCTGTGTTCTCTGCATCTTTTAAATCATTAGAGTAATCTACAACCATAGATAAAGAGTGGCCGTTCGTGAAACCAGCACCAACAATAAAACGAAAATCTAATGAATCGCTACGACTGCCATCTTGATGATCATATAAGTTAGTTGAACGTGAAACATCCACTGAAGCACTATATGTATTTGATGGTTCTTCTTCTTTTTCTCTGCCAGGTGTGTATGAAGACACGGCTGAACTATTTACATTGGCTGCAAAAGAGTTCGACGCCAAAAGGATACTGGCTAACATTGAGACAACTACCGCTAATAGTGTCACTTTATGTTTTAAATTGAATACATTGCTCATTAAAGCCTGCATAGGTTCTTTCTGGCCGGGATTCAAATTCCCGATCATGTCTCGTTATGGAACTATGCGAGACGCGTGCCTAAAGAATTTCACAAATTGGAGTTTTCTCTCTAGTATGTGTTTTATGAGATTTATTGTTTACACAGACGGCGCATGTTCAGGAAATCCAGGCCCTGGCGGCTGGGGAGCTATAGTAGGCTCTATCGAAGGCAAAAACGTAGAGATTAAAGAGCTAGGCGATAGCGATTTAAAGACAACCAATAACAGAATGGAATTAGGCTCTGTGCTAGCAGCGCTGATTTACATCGATAAACACACAAATAACCCTGATTTTAGCATTCAAATCTACACAGATTCAGTCTATGTGATCAAAGGCATCACGCAGTGGGTGTTCGGCTGGAAAAAGCGCGGCTGGAAGAACGCTGAAGGCGGGCCAGTACTAAATCAAGATATCTGGGAAGCTTTAGACGCTGTTACTTATAGACTGCAAAAGAAGATGGATCAAAAAATTAAATGGGATTACGTGCGCGGGCACCAAGGCACTCCAGGTAATGAACGCTGTGATACGATCGCTGTGGCATTTTCTAAGAATGATTATGTGAATCTGTACAGTGGGTCAGGTAAGAACTATTACTTTGATATTACTGAAGCTCCGCCCACTGAAGAGATTAAAGAAAAAAGTTATACTAAGTCTGATAAGCCAAAAACTCAGTGGTATATCGTTTTAAAAAATGGCGTGATCACCCGTTATAAAACTTGGTCTGAGTGTGAAGCCTCTGTGAAGGGGGCCCCAGGAGTGAAATTCAAGAAAGTCACTTCTGATTCTGAAGAAGCAGAAGTTCTTAAAGGCTGGGGTAGGTAGTCACATCGCCTCCAACACCTGCGAAACAGCTCATTTTTAGCGAAACAATCTGTAATACATGATCTGGATCAGGTTTTGCGTTGTGAATTTCTTCAGCGGCATATGATTCAAGTCATTATTGATTTAAAGACCGGTGTGCGAATATTCCGCCATGAATATCGAATCTTCCATTCCAGATTACGCAAAAAAACTTGAACCGGGACATCCTATTTTAACTTATATTGAAGAAAGCGGGTATCTGATTGATCTGTTAAACCAGTTTTCTAAAGTGGATATCATTAAAGATATCCAGCTTGCCTATAACTTATTTAATCAAATTGCCTGTGTCGACATTCGTTATACCAGAAAAGAAAACCAGTTGTTTCCTTACCTTGAAAAGCGGGGATGGTTTGGCCCAAGCCAAGGTATGTGGAGATTTCACGACGATAACCGCAAGCTAATCAAAGAAGTACGTGCGATGCTCGAAGCAAAAGACACGGCTCGTTTGCAAGAGCGCATAGATGCCTTGCTGGGCGAGATTCTTAGAATGATGAACGTCGAAGAATCAAGATTGTTTCCGATTGCTTTGGACATTTTGCTTCCTGAAGACTGGGAGCAAATGAAAGCCGGTGAAAATGAAATTGGATGGATGCATAAAAAAGATGAGGGTGAAGCCGATTCTATTTCTAGGCAGGATCAAAATCCACAATCTTCTTTAGCCGACGGTTTTTTAAAATTGTCCGAAGGAAAAATGACCTTAGAGCAAATCAATATGCTGTTTCAGGTAATGCCTTTTGACCTCACATTTGTCGACGAAAACGATAAGGTCGCCTTTTACAACAGAGGCGAAGAGCGAGTGTTTCCCCGTAGTGCTGGTGTCATTGGCCGCGAGGTTCGCTACTGCCATCCACCCAAAAGCGTAGATGCAGTGCTTAGAATTTTGGAAGAGTTTAAAGCGGGCCGAAAAGATGTGGCCGATTTTTGGATTAATTACCGCGAACGCACAATACATATCAGATATTTCGCAGTTCGAGACAAAAACAAAGTCTACCGCGGTGTCATCGAGGTCTCGCAGGATGTGACTGAAATTAAAAAACTGGAAGGCGAAAAAAGATTATTAAATTGGGAATAGTGATGGATAAAAAATCAAGATTTGGTACGCCGGGCTTATTGCAACTCGGAGCTGTCTCTCATCAAGTCATTGTCGCTCTAATCGTCCTGGAATTTTGTGAATCAAAGTAATGGCGCACATGACTTAAATCATAAGTAAAAATACTCGTTGTTATCTATTATAGCTATTATGGATAGAATTAGCGAATATCAAAAAATGAGTAACGAAGAGTTGGTTGATTTACTTCTCAATCGTTACCATAAAAAATTAAATTATGACATTTTAACAATTACACCGTTGTTTGAGCGGGTGGTTAATGTTCACGGCAACAGACATAATACCTTGGCCGCAGCTAAAAATTTATTTTATAAAGTCGTCGCCCATTTACAGTTTCATGTTACTAAAGAGGAGCAAATACTTTTTCCCGCATTTGTGCAATTGAGTAACCTAAATCAAATCAAGGCTCTTAAGGGGCCAATTAATTGCATGCGCTCTGATCATCAGCATGATGACGAAGATCTTAAGCAACTGAAAATTTTAATGAATAATTTTGTTCCCCCGTCGGGAGCCTGTCAGTCTTATCAAAAATTAATGGTTCTACTTCGCGAAATTATCGAAGACACCTTTGAACATATGCAAATAGAAAATGAAATACTTTTTCCCCGATTTGAAGTCGAGGGTTAGGTTTTTCTCTTAGAGAAAGATTTTTATGAAAGATGTAGTGATTAGCGTCGGAATTGGTTTCGGACTTGTAGCAGCAGCGGCCTTAGGAATTTACGGTGCCACATTTTTAATGTGTGGTATGTTTCTGCTAGGCGGTTTCTCCGGCTAATGCAAAAAGCTGAGCCTATTAAAGATCTAGCATTGTAGTACTTAATACTGAGCTTCACGTTATTATGCCATGGGCTGGCTGAAAGTCTATCGCCATCAAAGTCAAATTCTCATCACCGATTTTAGCTCTAGGCTGAAAGCTCAATAACATTCTTTTAGTAAACTAAGTTCTGATATTCAAGCAACGTCGTCGCGTAAGCACCTAAGGCGTTGATGGCAGTCACTTCAGCTTGAATCTTTTTATTAAAGGCATCGATTAAAAAGTTGATATCAGTGCGGCCCTGAAAATACGTCACATTGAGCTGTTTCACGGCTTCGTTGCGGTACTTCACTACGTTCTGAGTGGTTTGCAGATTTAAGTAAGCATTTTCAAGCTTTTGTCTGGTGTTTGCGATTTGTAATTTTAAATCTTCTTCTGCGCGTGAAAAGCGTGCGACCTCTACATCCTGTGTAGCGCGACGTAATTGCTGTTCAGCTTCGGCTAAATCATCACCAAAGAAATAACTTAGTTTTACGCCGACGATATATTTGTCTGTAGGTTCGTCTCTTAATTCTTTAAAAGAGTCTGATTGATCGGGTTCTAAGCCCTGGCCGGTGTATTTGCCATAAACACTCAATTGCGGAACATCATCAAAACGGGTCGCTTCATAATTACCAATAGCCGCTTCGGTTTTTAATTTTTGAACTTTATAACGGCGAAGTGTTTTTACATCGCCCGTGAATTTTTCTGGCAAGGGCTGAGCTTTGTTCGCTGGTGCGACCATTTTGACTTCTTGATCTGCCGGAATATTTAAAGCTGTCTTTAATTGCTGTAAGTTTGTCAGTAAAGTATTGCGGTCTTCTAAGAAGGCCTGCTTGCGGGTTTCGTATTCAGCAAGCGCTTGTTCTACTTCACCAGCGCTGGCGTAGCTGTTTTTTCTTTTACTGCGAACATTTGAAACCAAGCGGTCATATTTTTTTAAAAGATCTTCGTTTTCCTGAACTGATTTCTGGCTGGCCTGTACACGCCAGTACAACGCTAAAATTTCTTTAGTTGCATCTAACAGATCGATGTCTGTTTGCAGGCGAGTGCGTTCGACATCAGTTTCAGCAGCTTTAAGAGCCTGCATTTCGCCATTCGAATATAAATACGGAAATAAATTTTGTTCCACGCCAAAAGCATAATAATTTTGCGCATACTCTGCAGTACTTGCATCGTATTCAAGATTCGTCAGTTCTAGGCTAGTCGCTGTGCCGGTTTGAAAGCGTTTATTTATAATTAGAGTAGTTTTTGTTTTATTAGAATCATTAGGTAAAAAAGTTGAAGTCGATTCGGTCTTATCTTTTTCTAATGAATAATCAAAGTTGAAACCTAAACGGTAGGCTCCGTTTAGTAGTTGGTAGTTAAACTGACTAGAAAGATTTCTATTTACAATCTCTTTGTAGTTAATACTCTGAGATTGGACCAGGCGAATGACATCAGCTTCGGTAAGTTGCAGAGTCGTATCTGACGTAGCGGGTTGTGAAATCAAACACAGTATCGACAAAGCTAGCATTCGGACATAGGATTTATTCATCATAGTTATACACATACAGTCTTGGAGCTTAGCATGCGAATTTCTGATATCTCAATTAAAAATCCAGTTATGGCATGGATGATCATGGCCTTTCTGATGGTGTTCGGTGCGATCTCTTTTTCACGTATGGGAATCAGCCAATTTCCGGATGTAGATTTTCCGTCAGTGAATGTTTCTATTTCTTTACCGGGAGCTTCGCCCGAAGTGATCGAAGCTAATATTGTTGAGCCGGTAGAAGACGTGCTGACGACTCTTGAAGGCATTAAAGGGCTATCGTCATCAAGTCGCAGCGGTGTTGGTAATATTTCTGTCGAGTTTGACTTAGATCGCGGTATTGATGCTGCTTTACAAGAAGTGCAAACTAAAGTTTCACTGGCGCAAAGACGACTTCCAAAAGATGCCGAGTCTCCAATCATCACTAAGTCAAATCCAGACGATCAGCCGATCATCTGGCTTGCCGTAACTACGGATTCAGGTGATCGCCGTGAATTAATGAAGTACACGCAAGAATACTTAAAAGATCAGTTCACTTCAGTTTTGGGTGTGGGTGACGTGATTTTAGGTGGCTTTACTGACCCGATTTTAAAGGTACAAGTAATTCCAGAAAAATTAAATCGCCATAATATTACTGTCCTTGATGTGATTAACACAATTCAGGCTGAACACAGTGAACTTCCGGGTGGTCAGGTTGATGATAGCAAATTTGTATTTAACGTTCGCGTAAAAGGTGAAGCCAAAACTTTAGAAGAGTTTCGTAGCATCATCGTTTCTAAGCGCGCAGGACAAACTGTAGCTGATCCATCGTTAAGAGTGCGTTTATCAGATGTTGCAGATATTCAGTTGGCCTTAGCTGATGATAAACGTTTTTCACGTTTTAATGAAAAACTGGCTGTCGGTATCGGGATCAAAAAACAACGTGGTACGAATGCGGTAGCTGTTGCTCGTGCAGTCAAAGCGCGCATGGAAGACATGAAAAAGACTCTTCAGCCCGGTTATCATTTAAGTGTAAACTTTGATACCACGCGATTTATCGAGCGCTCGATTGCAGAATTGAATAAACATTTATTAATGGCCGTTCTGTTAACAGCTTTTGTTTGTTGGTTGTTCTTAGGCAGTTTCACCGCGACAATTAATGTGCTGTTGTCGATTCCAACTTCAATTCTTGGAACCTTCATTGCTTTATACTTTTTAGGTTTTACTTTAAATACGTTCACACTTTTAGGTTTAACTTTAGCGATTGGTATCGTGGTCGATGATGCGATCATGGTATTAGAAAATATTTTTCGGTATAACGAAAAAGGTAAAAACCAAATCGAATCAGCCATCATCGGCGCACGTGAAATCACGTTCGCTGCGATTGCAGCCACTGCAGCTGTTATTGCGATCTTTTTACCCGTGGCCTTTATGGAAGGCGTGGTCGGTAAGTTTTTCTTACAATTCGGGATCACGATTTCATTTGCAGTGTTCTTATCTCTGATTGAAGCCTTAACCATCACGCCAATGCGTTGTGCTTCTTTCGTACAGCACTCACACCGCACAACCAGAATCGGTAAAGCTTTTGATGTGTTTTTTGAAAATTTAACCAACAGCTATCGTAAATCATTAATTTGGTCGGTAAATCATAAGTGGAAAGTCTTCGGCGGCTCTGTTGTCGTTATGCTTTTATGTTTTGTGTTAGTAAAATTTATCCCCAAAGAATTCACTCCGGCGCAAGAATCAGGTTTATTAATGACCCGAATTAATTTACCAACGGGAACTGCTTTTGCAGTCACGAACGAGGCCACAAAAAAAATTGAAAGACATTTATTAGAAGATCCAAATGTTTTACAAGTTTATACAAGTGTCGGTGGATTTTCAGGGTCAGGAGCTGATACAAATACCGCGATGATGTTTGTATCGTTAAAACCAAAAGCTGAACGCACGATGTCGCAAGCAGATTTCGTTAAAAAAACTCGTGAAGATCTTAAGCAATATGTAAAAGGCCGGGTGTCGATGCAAGATCCATCGGCACGTGGCTTCGGCGGCGGCGGGCGTGGTTTTCCTGTCGAGTTCGTCATCAAAGGCCCTGAATGGGAAGATCTATCAGCACAAGCCGATAAAATCATGGAAGACATGAAAGCCAGCGGTTTGATGACAGATGTTGATACCAATTTGTTACAAGGGCTTCCTGAAATTCAAATTGTGCCAGATCGTGATCGTGCCACAGCAACTGGTGTGAGTGTGAACAGCGTAGCCAGTACGATCAATGCCATGATTGGCGGCGTGCGCGTTGGTCAGTATGCCGATGGTGGTAAGCGGTATGATATTCGTGTTGATTTGCAAAAAACTGACGATCAAATCAGAGATTTAGAAAAATTATCTATTTCAAATTCAAAAGGTAATTTATTGCCCCTTTCAAGAATTGTTCAGTTTAATAAAGCAAAAACTCTGCAACAAATTAATCGCGATAACCGGTTACGTTCAATTTCGATTTATGCCAACTTAGAAAAAGGCGTAAAAACAGAACAAGCGATGGCTTTTGTGCGCGAAAAAGCTAAAGGCTTAAAACAACGTTATTTCATCGAAGAATTCGGAACATCAAAGGCGCAAAAAGATTCGTTCGCGGGTTTGGCTTTAGCCTTGGTGTTAGGTTTAGTCGTGGCGTATATGATTTTAGCTGCGCAATTTAATTCATTTATCGATCCGGTCACGATCTTAATGGCGCTTCCATACAGCATCGCCGGCGCGTTCATCGGCTTATTTATCACCGGACAAAGTTTAAATATCTATTCGATGATCGGGGTGTTGTTACTGATGGGCATTGTGAAAAAGAATTCGATCTTGCTCGTAGAATTCGCCAATGGCGTGCGTGATCGTAAAGCTGGTAATGAAACCCCAGAAAACGCCATGATTGAAGCCGGGCCAACGCGTCTTCGTCCGATTCTTATGACATCATTTGCAACAGTTGCGGGTGCGATTCCAACAGCGATCGCCCGCGGTGAGGGCGCAGAGCTAACACGTTCGATGGCCGTTACCATTATTTTCGGAGTATTATTTTCGACGTTATTAACTTTATATGTGATTCCAGCATTGTATGTGATGTTCGAAAAATTTAAAACGCGCAGTAAAAACCAACAAGAAGTAAAAAAAGCATTCGCCTCAGCAGGCGATCAAGGAATGGACTAAGTATGATTCACGCAACAGCCTATGGTGTTAAAGATAAAGAAGCTAAATTTCAACCGATGCAAATCGAACGTCGCGATCCAAAACCAGACGATATCGTCATTGAAATCGCGTACTCTGGAATTTGTCACTCAGACATTCACACAGCACGCGGTGAATGGGCAGGCACACAATACCCATGTGTTCCAGGTCATGAAATCGTGGGTCATGTTATCGCGGTCGGTAAAAAAGTTAAAAAATTTAAACTCGGCGAGCCAGTCGGCGTTGGTTGTATGGTTGATTCGTGCGGTAAGTGTGCACAATGCAAAAATAACGAAGAGCAATTCTGCGAAAAGGGTGCAACGTACACTTATAACTCGCCAACAAAAGACAGCGGTGGTCACACTTTAGGGGGCTACGCTTCGCATATCACAGTTAAGCAAGACTACGTTTTAAAAATTAAAAAAGGCTTACCACTTGATAAAATTGCGCCGTTACTTTGTGCGGGCATCACAACGTATTCTCCGCTAAAACGTTATGGCACGAAAAAAGGTAAAAAAGTTGGAGTCGTTGGTCTTGGTGGATTAGGTCACATGGCTGTGAAAATCGCAAAAGCTATGGGTGCCGAAGTCACCGTATTCAGTACGTCTCCAGAAAAAGAAGCAGACGCGAAAAAACTTGGAGCAAAACATTTCGTCTATTCAAAAGATGCTGCGAACTTTGCACCGTTAACGAAAAAATTCGATTTAATTATTAATTCAGTTTCAGCAAGCCACAATTTAACTCCGTACTTAGGAATTTTAAAAATTGACGGCACGATGGTGTTATTAGGTGTACCACCTGATCTTAGCCAAGTGGCAGCAGGTGCCTTAATCGGTGGGCGTAAACGTCTGACAGGATCATTAATTGGCGGCATCAAAGAAACTCAAGAGATGTTAAATTTCTGCATGAGCAAAAAAGTATTTTCAGAAATTGAATTGATCGATGCAGCTGATATTAACAAAGCTTACGACCGCACGGTGAGTGGTGATGTGAAGTACCGCTTTGTTATTGATGCGAAGACGTTTTAATTATTTCGCTAATAACCCGTAACCAACAAGGCCGGGTATTACGATATACAACAAAGAATCACGAATTAAATAATACACGAAAAAAATCGCGAATAACTTCCAGCCATGTTTTTTAAACGTGGCTTTCATGCCGATCGTTTTGAAATCATGCTTCACTTGGTAGAAGAGGTCTTTGGCTTTCGTGATAAGAGATGAAATCTTGCTTGGTGATTGGCTTGAGGCCATGTTTCGCGCGGGCTTCGTCGCAACGGGGATTGTAGACTCCAGTTTCATAACTGGCCGAAAAATTCCTGCAAGGAGACGGGCGATTAGAGTAGATTTCACAGGCTACAAATTCACCGATTCGGCCTTTTAAGGCAACACATTTTGGATGGTGTTTGTCTTCGGTGCCTTTGAGAATTCTTGCTCGATCATCTGCATCGAGCCAGTATTTGGGTGGGACAGGATGGTCAGAGTCTGCCTTTTCTGCCTCACGCCAGTAAAACTGAACGCGGTAGCTGGCGCAGCATGCACCACAAGTTTGGCAAGGGTGTAATGGTTGTTTAATCCGTCCCATGCCAAAATTGTGAACTGCTTATGGATTACTTGTCAGCTTTTTCCTCAGTCTTCTCTGCTTTTTCTGCTGCTTTTTTAGCTTTCCATTCTTTTTTCTCGTTGCGTAATGATTTTGTTGAAGATTTGCAACCTTCAGAAATTTTGAAATCTTTATGTTCTTTTTTGTAAGCGTGAAGGCATTTTAGTAACCCATCGCCTACTACTTTATCAGCACAACCTGCAGTTTCTGCGTCAGCTGCACAAGCGGCATTAACAGCTGCTTTATGCTCAGCTGCTTTAGCTTTATGTTCAGCCTTGTGTCCGTCTGCGAATGCGAATACAGAAGCGGCGATAACGATGATTGCTAGTGCTTTTTTCATAGAATTTTTCTTTCTGCGTGTTCGGGAACACGACTTGGTTTGTTAATTTGCGTACATAAATAGCGTAAATAAAGAGCTTTAATTGCCTATGAATCTGGTGTGTAGCCTATCGGCTAAGCCATTAAAATCGTTGAATTATATTTTGGGTAAATTAATATAACTTTGATTCAAACTGGACCAAAGTAATAACTTTCACGGGGGATGTATGTCGAAGTTTCTATTAGTGTTCTGTCTTTTAGTGTCTCAATTTGCGTTTGCATTGAAAATCGGTCTAGTTCTGGATAAAGGTGGTAAAGATGATAAGTCTTTTAACTCTGCTGCTTACGCCGGGGCAAAGAAAGCCGAAAAAGAATTAGGCATTGAATTAAAATACGTTGAAGCCACTGATAATAATTCACTAGAAACTCTGCATAGAAATTTTGCGCAAAAAAAATATGATCTGGTGATCGGAATCGGTTTTGCGCAAACTGATGCGATCAAAAAAGTTTCTGCCTTATTTCCTGATACAAAATTTGCCATCGTTGATGGTGAAGTGAATGCTAAAAATGTTCGTTCATTATTATTTGAAGAACACGAAGGTTCTTATTTAGTGGGAGCCGCTGCTGCGATGAAATCAAAAACGGGTGTTATTGGTTTTATCGGAGGAATGGATATTCCGTTAATCCGCAGATTTCAAAAAGGTTTTGAAGCTGGTATTAAATCAGTGAATCCAAAAGCTACAGTTCTGGTAAGTTATATCGGTGTAACTGGCGAAGCCTGGAATAACCCAGCTAAAGCTAAAGAAATTGCGTTATCACAAGTATCACAAAAAGCAGATGTGATCTTTCACGCAGCCGGCGCTTCAGGTTCAGGATTATTTGATGCTGCTGCTGATAAAAAGATTTTTGCAATTGGTGTAGATTCAAATCAAAACTGGGTGAAACCTGGAGTCGTATTAACATCAATGTTGAAAAAAGTTGATGTGGCTGTATTTGAAACGATCAAATCAGTTAAAGGCGGATCATTTCAAGCGGGCATCAATCGTTTTGGTTTAAAAGATGGTGGTATTGACTGGGCTTTAGATGAACACAATAAATCACTGTGGTCTGCAGCTGAAATCGAAAAATTAGCTCAAGTTAAAAAATCAATCGTAACTGGAAAAGTTACAGTTCCAGACTACTACAAGACTAAATAGTTTTCGTGTCTGAATTGAACCTGATCGAATTTAATAATATTTCAAAAAACTACGGAAGCTGTGTTTCCTTAGATCAAGTTTATTTTTCTATTTTAAAAAATCAAATTCACGCGGTGATCGGCGAAAACGGCGCGGGTAAATCTACGCTAATGAAAGTGTTAACGGGCATTGTGCCGCCTTCATCAGGAGCGATGGTCTTGCGTGGTAAAGTATATGAGCCCCAATCTGCGCAAGATTCATTTCGCGAAAAAATCGGTTTTGTGCATCAGCACTTTCAATTGGCTGATGAGTTAACCGGATGGGATCATCTAGAGCTTGTCGCGCGCACCCAAAATATCGAGCGTAAGCGCTTAGTAGACTTGGTCAGAGAAAAACAAGCGAAGTTTAAATGGAGCCTGCCACTAGATAAAAAAATCAAAGCCTATAGTATTGGCGAGCAGCAGCGCTTAGAAATTTTACGTGTATTGATCTTAGAGCCTGAGATTATTATCTTTGATGAACCCACGGCGGTGCTAAGCCCAGATGAGATCGAAGATTTTTTAGATTTTATGTTAGATCTAAAAAAACAAGGTCATACCTTGATTTTAATTTCACATAAATTAAACGAAATTAAAAAAGTCGCAGATCATGTGACTATTCTTTGTCGTGGTCAACTGATCGCCTCGGATAGCGGTGCTAATTTTACCATCGAGCAAATGGCCGAAAAAATGATCGGTCGTAAACAGCAGGCTTTAGTGCAAGCGGCATCGGGTGCGACTGGTGCTAGCTATGATTTAAACTTAATCGGCTTAAAACTGAACAATAACGAAATCCTGGGTGTGGCTGGCGTTGATGGCAACGGCCAAGAAGACTTTGTTTTTAAATTACGTCAGAATATCGGTTTATTAAAGTTAAAGTTTGGTGATATTTCTGAAGATCGTTACCGCTACAGTATTTATCCGAAACAAAATCTGATCGAAAACTTTTTAATTCGCCACCGCGAGACTTTCACGCGTTTGGGTTTAGTTAAAAAAACTTTGGTTCGCCGTGAGGTCGAGAAAATCATTTCTGAATGGGACGTACGCCCGGCTGAAAGCGATATGATTATGGGTTCTTTTTCTGGTGGTAACCAGCAGAAATTCGTAATCGGTCGTGAACTTTGGCATAATCCCGATGTGATCTTAGCTGCGCACCCTTCGCGCGGAGTCGATATTGGTGCCCAAGAAAAAATTCACCAAGCCCTGTTAGATCAAAAGAAAAACCATCGCGCCGTAGTGTTATTATCTTCAGACTTAGATGAAGTGCTAAAGTTATCAGATCGGTTCGTGATTTTATTTAAAGGGGCTATCAAGGGCCCGTACTTAAAAGGCTCTTTAAACAGCAGCCAAATCAGTCAGATTATGAATGGTGTTGATCTATGATGAAACGTATCGATTTTTCTAGTTTGATCGGCTTTTTTGTTGGTGTTGCGATCAGCAGTATTCTAGTTTTGTTATTTAAAGAAAACCCAGGTGATGTACTTAAAGTCTTAAGCGGAAGCTTTTTACAAAGTAAATTCGACATGGGTTTAACGATGTTCTACACAACTTGTTTTGCTTTTGCAGGCTTAGCATTTTCAATTCCATTTAAAGCCGGCTTATTTCATATCGGTGCTGAAGGGCAGATTGTTCTATCTGCAATGATGGCTGCCGTAATGGGAATTATCTTACCTGAATCAATTGGCACTTTCGGTATTATTTTAATTTTTTTAGCCACCATGGTGCTGGGGGTTCTGAGCGCACAGGCGATTGCATTTTTTAAAGTGTATAAACAAGGCCATGAAGTTGTCGTGGCCATCATGCTTAATTTTGTTTTTGCAGCGATTGCAACGTATGTGGTTTTGCAAAACTACCAAAACACTGAATCACAAAACCCTGAAAGTTCTTTAATTAAACCAGCCTTTCAAATTGCAAAAAGCGATAGCCTAAAAGTATTTTTTGAAAACTCAGCCGTGAGTAGTTTTTTAATTGTGGCAGTAATCAGTTGTTTAGCGGTTTGGTTTTTTGAAACTAAAACTAAATGGGGCTTAGAAATCAAAGCTTTCGGCGAAAATCCAACAGCTGCAGAACGCATGGGTATCTCGGCTAAAAAAGTAAATTTTTTAGCTCTGGGAATTGCCGGCTTTTTTTCAAGCCTTGTAGGTTTAACCGAAGTGTTAGGCAGTACTTTTCAATACAAAGTCGGCTTTTCTCCGGCCTATGGGTTTTTAGGAATCGTCGTTGCGCTATTAGCCCAAGGGCATCCCATCGGCATTTTATTTTCTAGTTTTATTATGGCTGTTCTTCATAAAGGGGCTTCTGACCTTGATTTAGAAACACAATTTTTGACCCGCGATTTTTCTAAAGTGTTGCAAGCCATTATTATTTTCTGTGTTGCCGGAGCCGTTTATTTAAATCATAGAAGGAAGAAGTCATGAGTGCTGAAATTCTTTTAGGTTTAATTCTAGCCAGCATTCGGATGTCGTTACCGATTTTATTTGCAGCCAGCGGCGGTTATTTCTCTGAAAAATCGGGAGTCGCACAGATCGGACTAGAGGCGTATTTATTAATTGGTGCTTTCACCGCAGCCGCAGTCAGTTTTCAAACAAACTCGTTAGTAGTAGGTTATGTAGCAGCAGCCTTGGTTGCAGCTGCGTTTGCACAAATTTTTAATATTTTAATTTTTAAATTTAAAGCCAACTCAATTGTTGTTGGAACCGGCATGAATCTACTTGCGATGGGGTTAATTCCAATCGTCAGTAAAACATTATTTGAATCAACAGGTTCAACTCCGGCCATTGATACTTCAGAAGCAGCCCTTAACCAATCATTAATCATGGTCAGCGTTGTGACTGTTTTAATGCTTGCGCTTTGTTACTGGATTGCCGAAAAATCTAGTTTTGGCTTACAAATTAAATTCGCCGGCGAAAAATCTGAAGCTTTAACCAGTGTCGGTATTTCACCCATCAAACGTCGCTGGCAAGCTGTTACTTTAGGTGCGTTGATCACAGGAATCGGCGGCGCCATTCTATCAACATACTTAGCCTCAAGTTATTCACCACTTATGAGCGCAGGCCGCGGGTTTATCGCGTTAGCCGCGGTGATCTTTGCCGGCTGGAATTTGCGTAAAGCGTGGATTGTGGTTTTATTTTTTGGTTTTGCTGAAGCAATTCAGATTCAATTACAAAATATGAATTTAAATGTGAAAATTCCGAACGAATTTATCCAGATGTTGCCGTATTTAGCTACGCTGGTAGCGCTGCTGTTATTAAAAAATAAACAGCAGGCTCCGAAAGAGATTTCTTAGTTTTTCTTTTTATTTAAATCACAAAGTAGGGCCGTGGCTTTGCCATCTTCTTCTACTAAAGTCGCTTTACGTGACATCATTGGATTTGTAGTTTGGTTAATACTAAAAGACATACCATCCTGGCCGCGGTAAACCGTAGCACCACCGGCTAAGCCAGGAATTGGTTTATCTTGTTTTACATAGTATTTATCTAAGGTTACTTTTTCTTTCGAGATTTTAT
Source organism: Bdellovibrio sp. (assembly GCA_036676395.1). Classification (GTDB taxonomy): domain Bacteria; phylum Bdellovibrionota; class Bdellovibrionia; order Bdellovibrionales; family Bdellovibrionaceae; genus Pseudobdellovibrio. The sequence goes on along the minus strand of JAKFCY010000002.1, from coordinate 2,364,042 downwards.
AAACACGAATTTCTGTTAATCCGGCGAATCCGCCAGTCAGCATTTGCACTTTCGTTGCAACTTTTTTATTCGGTACAGCCTGTTTGCAGTTGTAGCGAACTGTGATCATATCAGCAGTCTGGGCCATAACCGTAGATGCCGTTGCTGAAACCATTAAAGCGATGAATAAATTTTTCATAAAAGTCTCCCCTTTGTTTTTTTTAGCTGTATTCGTTCTAACAAAAGGGGACGGGCATTTCGCCTGTAATGATTTTGTACAGTAATTAGTACACTAGCTGCGTAGTTGCCAATGGGCCCGTAACCGTAATAACCACAGGCTTGCCATCAGTCGCAGGCGTAGATACCGGAAACAGTACTGAATAGGGTGATGACCAGCGATTATGGTGTGGGTAAATCGATTCGATGTCTAGCTGTAGACCTTTGATTTTAGTGATTTTACCTTCGTAGCGTTGACCACCAACTTCAAGATAAACTTTCCAAGTAGTTCTTTTCGTATGTAAATCATCATGTTTACGTTCAGGGGTAAAAAAACTCATAAAAACTTCTGTGCTGTCAGAATGTTTGGCGATGATTTTAGCTTTTTCTTCTTTGTATTTTTCTAAACTCCATTGGCCAAGTTTGGCCTGGTAAGCCACCAAATTTTCGCTCATATCAGCGTCTAAACGGGTAGTTTGCACCGTCAGTTTATTATAAAGGCCATCATAAACTTCGGTTTTTTTAGTTTTAGCTTCAACAATGTCTTCGTATTCAGAAGTTGAAATATCTTTAATGCCCTCAGGAGTCGGTAGGCGGTGAATACAACTTAAAACAATAAAAGGTAAAATTAATAATAAAAAGTTTTTCATAGCTGGAATTTTCCTATTTATGTTTGTTGATAAATTCAATAACTAGATTATAAACATCATCACGCACGATATCGTTATAAAGTTCGTGTTTGCCGCCGTCATAAATTTTTAAAACCTTATCTGTGGTGGCTAAATTTTCAAAAAATAATTGGGCTTGCGCAGTCGACACTACCGGGTCGTTATCAGAAATATGCAATAACGTCGGCAAAGTAATGCTGCCGGCAGTAGATGTGATTTTATCAAATTCGCGCTTAAATCCTAAAAATACTCCAGCTGAAATTTTATTATGGCGGTAAGTGTCTTGTTCATATTCTTTAATGACATCAGGATCGCGAGTTAATTGTTCATTTGTAATTTCATTACCTAAAGTCACTTTGGGTAATAACGCATTTAAAATTTCAGAACCTGATTCTTTCCAGGCGGGGATCGGTTGGCTAATGCCAAATAACGGTGAACTTAATACTTGGGCTTTAAATTGATCATATTTCTTTTCACGAAGAGCGCAAGATTGAACTAAGCCACCCATTGAATGACCTAGTAACATCACCGGTTTGTTTTTGACCGAATCGATTTTTAAACATTCATCTAAGAACAAATGATAATCTAAAACATACTCATCGAAATCTTTGGCATAACCGCGCATGCCTTCAGATTTTCCGTGGCCGCGCATGTCCCAGCCGATAAAGCTCCAGTTTTTGCCCTGTTCACTTTTTTGAAAGCCGTCAATCAGGCGGTTGTAACAATCAGAATGTTCAGCTTGGCCGTGATTAAATAAAATAGTGCCGCAAGAATTATCTGCATCCCATTTTTGTAAGTATAATTTAGTTTGGTCATAGCCGCGAAAAAATGATTCAGATCGTTTCATACCTCAAGTCTAACCGAGGACAAAATGAAGTCAAAAATTAATTCAAACCGCGCAGTAAAACGGTGTCATTTCCTTTAGAGTAGGTCTGTAAATCTAAAGTGTCTGGACTTAAGGAAGGTAATTCACTTGGCGGGTAATCCAGCGAGTAGTGAATGCCGATCGATTCTTTTCTTTGTAATGCACATTGCACCGTTAGATCTGCAACGATGGCGATATTGCGAAGTTCTAAAATATCACTGTGCATTTTCATATTCGAGTAATATTCTTTTACTTCTTGCATGATGTTTTGCAGACGGTGCTGCGCGCGTTCTAAACGTTTTGTTGAACGCACAATGCCGACATAGTTCCACATCAAACGACGAATTTCTTCCCACATGTGATTGATCACAACCATTTCATCTTGGTTGGTTTCATCCGGTTTGGTCCAAGCTTTCGGTTCAGTTTTAGTTTTTGTGGCAGCAGAGAGTTCATTCCAATTTTGTGCAATCTCAACCGAAGCATTATGCGACATCACTAAACATTCTAATAATGAATTTGAAGCTAAGCGATTGGCGCCATGTAAGCCGGTGCAGGCAATTTCACCAATAGCGTAAAGACCTACGATATCTGTTTTTCCTGATGTTGTAGTTTTCACGCCACCACATAAATAGTGTGCTGCAGGAACAACGGGAATTGGTTTTTCAGTCATGTCGATGCCGTATTCTAAACAGCGCGCATGAATAGTTGGAAAATGTGATTCTACAAATTCACCTTCACGATGTGAGATATCTAAGAATACGCAGGGTTCGCCTGATTTTTTCATCTCGGCATCAATACTGCGAGCGACAATGTCACGCGGAGCAAGTGAACCCAGCGGGTGAATTTTTCGCATAAAAGCTTCGCCTTTAGCATTGATTAATTCTCCGCCTTCACCGCGTACCGCTTCGCTAATTAAAAAATTGCGTGAATCTTTATGGTAAAGGCAGGTCGGATGAAATTGCATAAATTCTAAATTAGCAACGCGCGCACCCGCTCGGTAAGCCATGGCGATACCATCACCGGTTGCCCCACCCCAGTTCGAGGTGTAAAGATAAACTTTTCCGGCTCCGCCAGTGGCAAGAATCGTGGTGTTGGCCGTAAACACTTCAACATCACCAGTAAGTTTGTTTAATACATAACTGCCAATAACTGCGGTCGGACCAACTAAGGTGGGATCGACCTGTTTGTTGACGATCAGATCAATGGCAAAGTGATTTTCAAAAATTTGAATGTTTGGATGCGAGGTTACTTTGTTCCAGAGTTTGCGATGAATTTCTGCACCTGTTTGATCTTCGAAATGCAAAATACGGCGTTCTGAATGGCCACCTTCGCGTGTAAGTTCGGGATCAAACTCAACGCCCCAATTAACTAAATCTTTAATTCTTTCAGGAGCTTGCATAACAACGTCACGCACGGCGTTAAGATCACAAAGGCCAGCGCCTGCAATGACGGTGTCGCGAATGTGGCTTTCAAAGCTGTCGGATTGATCAGTGACCGAAGCGATGCCCCCTTGAGCCATGGCCGAATTACTATTAGGGCCTTTATCTTTGGTGACGATAAAAACAGATTTAGTATCGGCTACCTTTAAAGCCATACTCAGAGCCGCAACTCCAGAGCCTACAATCATAATTTCTGCATGGTGTTTCACATTCAGTTTTGTCATGCAAGCTTTGTAATCCCAGAAACCTAAATTGTCTAAGTAATTTGTATGAGAAATTGTTGCACTATCTTCTGAAACAAAACAGAATAGAAGTGATAGTCTTTTAGCAAGGATGCAAGAAGCAAAATGAAGTTAAAAACCGTTTATTCCAGTATTGCGTTAATTTTTCTTGTCGTAGGCATTGCGCTATGGAAATTAAATGAAACTTATCGCGCTGAAAAAGTCTCAGCTAAACAAAATCAGTTGCAAACTCAATTAACAGCTTTGCGTTCCTCATTAGTGAGCCAGATTTCACAATTGCGTAATACGTTAAGCACATACACCGTGCAAATAGACGAATCGAAAATTAACTGGGTTCAGCTTAAGCCCTTTTACGCCTTGGCTGTTGTGCAAGAAGACTCTGCAAACCGTCTAGCGGTGAATAAACTGTTTTTGCAATCAGGCTCTGTGGCTGAGCGTTGGAATTCGACAACTTTACAGCAAAATTTAAACGCCAAGGTTTCTGGCAACCACTTGTTGCGTGTGCAAACTTTTAAAGATGCCAGTGGCTTAGTGCATTTGGCGATAACTGTTTTTGATCGCGAAAAAAGAAACAATCAACCACGCAGCGGGGTCATGGTTGTCGGTGATATCAGTTACTTTCAAAGATTTTTTGATTTACAGCGAACAAGCTCAATCACTCAAGTTTTATTAACCGCTGATAAAACCGTAGCTGCGCACACCGAGTACGAATATGTCGGAAACCTTTCTGATGAAAACAAAGTTTCTGAAAAAAACTTTTTTGTCGACCGCCAAGAATTGCGCGGTACAAATTTAAATTTATTAAGTTATACATCAAAAAAAGCGCAATCAAATTTTGATATTCCCTTTTCAATGCTTGGAATTATCGTAGGTCTTGGATTTTTAATGTCGGGTATTCTGCTTTTTGTGGCTAAACCTGAGTACGCACAAGCCGCGCCAGCGTCAGTTAAACCTGTCATGGAAGCAGAATCCATAGGAATTGGGCTTGCAGCTGCCGCGCCGGTGCCCCAGCCGATGGCGCGACACTCGAATTTAAAGCCAACGGCGCCACCACAAATAAATATACCGCTTGAATTTGATGTTGATGCGCAAGTTGTTCCAATTCAAGTTCAGGCTTGCGTACAACAGGCGATTTTTAATTTAGACCGCCAGCTTAAATCACTAGGCGTTGTGATTAAAAAAGAATTCGTGTCTGGCGAAACAGTGCTTTTAGATTATCCAAAATTCATTAAAATCTTTGAAAATGTGTTGTTAAATGTGGCGACGATTTTGCCAGATGGTAAAAAACGCATTCAGCTTCGCTCGTACGATGTTGAGCGCGTAACTGTTTTAGAAATTCAAGCGCCGATTGAAAAACTTAATTTACATGAAGCTATTGTGCCTGTGCTTATGGAAGCTAATGCCGAGTTTTCGCAAGTGGCATCAAGCGCTGGTGAGTCGATCTTCAGATTTAGCTTTACTCGCCCAGAAGTTACAGCCGAGCCGGTTGTGCCATTGGTAAATACTGCGGCTCCGGCTGAGATGCGCTTTGAATTAAACGATGTTGATGATAGCGAGTTTAAATTGTCAGAGGTTAAGCCTGTTAATCCTGTGCAAAATGATTTGGATATCGATGCGCTTTTATCATTGGATGACGAATCGCCAGTCAGTGAAACGAAAATTAATATCGAAAAAGAAATGCAGCCGGCTAAAATTAAATTAGATGAAAAGATGTCGATTATTGAAGATCCTGTTATCGACATCGAAACTACTGAAAATAAAAAAGCCGATCAAACAAAAGTAAAAATCAGAAGGCCAGAAAAAGGATGAATATCAGAGAATTTGCCTCGCAGTTTAGCGTTTCGATATTTACCCAAGATGTAAATTTAGGGACGCAGATTAAACACGCGCTAACTGCCGCAGAATACGAAAATTATTATTTTGCTGATGTGGATGAACAATTATTTCGCATCGAAGATAGCCCGCCGCATGTGGTGATTTTTGATATTCGCGGTTCATTACTTGCGCCGCATGAATTTATTCAAAAATCGCTGCAGGCCTCTAAAGAAATTAAATTTATCTTTTTGGCGCCTGCTGATCAAATTGCTGCTTTTAAAAATTATAAAAAATTTAATGTTTATAGTGTTTTTAATGCAGCTGAACCAGCGGTAGATCAGCAAGTTTTGCAATCGGTTGATAATATCTGTGAAATTATTTTTCGCACTTACCAAAATGAACAGCTCGCTGAAGATTTACAAAAAGAAACTTCGGCTCGTGAAAAAGTGCAAAACACTTTAACCAGCGAACGCCAGGCGCCTGAAGTGCGCCCGTACCAATTGCGTATTGCTGAATACAAATCAGCAACATCTAAAGAAGATTTATTAAATACATTTTACAGCCAAACACCAACCCAATCTTGGATCTATTTAAAATATGTTCCAAGTATTGAAACTTTCTTATGTGTATCGTTTGCTGGTGTACCTGAAGCATGGGTTGAAGGTTTATCGTATAAAGTGAACAGCAAAGACAGCGATTTTATGCCGCAACTGTTAACTGGCACATTGCCGGCAGCCTTTGGCACTTACCTTAAACGTAAATTTGACACCGACCGTGTTAAATTTTTACCGATGATCATCCGCGATAAGATCGAAGGCATTTTAATTACGACTCAAGACATTTCTGCTGAAGTGGCCGAAGATTTTTCCTTAATGAGTTTAGTTTACACGCTTTATGTTTACGAAGCAGAGCCAAAACAGCTTGATATCGAAGATCATTTAACGGGTTTTTATAATCAGTTATTTTATTCACGTGTATTAGAGCGCGAAGTCGATCGCAGTAAACGTGGTTTTGTTCCGTTATCATTAATTAAAGTATCTATTGATAAGTTTGCCGAACTTGAAGCAAGCCTTGGTCGCGCCGCCGCTGATCAGATAATACTGGCTGTATCAGAAGTGATAAAGGCGACGTCTCGTTTAAATGATTATTTATGCCGAACAGGTGAAAATGAATTCACGATGATTTTAACAAACTGTAACCGTAAAGGTGCAGCTTTAAGATCTGACCGTCTTCGTCAGGGTATGATTAAAGAAAATCTGGTGCGTGCCGGAGTAAGTATCACAATTAGCCAAGGCATTAGCGAATACCCAACCTTAACCCGTAATGCGTTTGATCTTGATGAAAGCGCTACGCGAGCTTTAAATTTTATTTCTCAGAAAGGTGGCGATAAAATTTGTTTTTATAAATCACCCCCTGAACATAAGCCTGACTTTGTAGTGGAGCCCTAACTAATATGGAAATGTTCCGCCGCACGTTTGCTGAAATTAATTTAGATCATTTAAGTCATAACTTTTTTCAAATTAAAAAAGTGGCTGGCGAAGGGCGCTTTGTCTGTCCGATGGTGAAAGCAAATGCTTATGGCCACGGTGATCTTGAAGTGGCAAAGCATTTAGAAAACCTAGGCACAAATCATTTAGGAGTTTGCCTGATTGAAGAAGGCTTACTTTTAAGAAATTATGGCATCAAATCAAAAATTTTAGTCTTTCGTGGTTTTGATAAACAAGGAGCTCAGAAAATTTTTGATGCACAGATGACTCCGGTAGTCAGCACGTGGGAGCAAATCATAGCTTTAGAGAGTGTGGCTGATGAACCGATTAAGGTTCATTTAAAGTTTAATACCGGAATGAACCGTTTAGGTTTTTCTCCTCTTGAGGCCGAAAAATTAAGAACTTATTTTAAAAATTCAAAAAAATTAAAACTGCGTGCAATTTTAAGCCATTTTTACTGTGGTGAAGATGCTGTTTTAATTGATGGTCAATCGGCAGCGCAGGCAAAACAGCTCTCTGAAATTCATTCTTATTTTAAGGATGAAGATGTCTGGGCGCATTTATTAAATTCAGGCGGCATTGCCAGTCTAGCTGAACCTGTGGTGAAAAATAATCCAGAACATTTTTTAAATAAAACGAACTGGGGATTTCGCCCTGGCTTAATGTTGTATGGTTATTCGCCGTCAGAAAAGTTAAACAGTATGGATTTAAAACCTGTGATGACCTTTAAATCGATGGTGAATAATATTCGTCAGTTACATGCCGGCGAGTCTGTTTCTTACGGCGCTACCTGGAAAGCCGATAAACTTTCAACGATTGCAGTAATTCCTGCTGGTTATGCCGATGGTGTACACCGGTTATTAAGTAATCGCGGTCGCGCTCTTTTTGCAGGCCAAGAAGTTCCAATCGTAGGCCGCATTTGCATGGATTTTTTAATGTTAGATGTAACAGATGTTGTTAAAAATTCGAACACGCAGAAATTTGACGAAGAAGAAGTTATTTTGTTCGGTTATGATCCGGCAGGAAATTTTTTAAGCGCCGAAGTAACCGCGAAGGCGGCTGAAACTATCACCTGGGAAGTCTTAACGGCTGTCGGTGAGCGAGTGCCTAGGCATTACAAAGGTGGGCAGTCGTGATTTTAGAAAAATTTAAAAAGAAAATTAATGATGTTGGCGAAGTTTCGTTATTTGCGATCACCAGTCTTAGATTACTGTTCACAAAGCCATATCGTTACGGCGAAGTGATTAAGCACATGGAGTTCATCGGTAATCAATCGGTGGGAATCATTACTTTAACCAGTATATTTACCGGCCTGGCCTTGTCGTTTCAAATTTATTTAGGTTTTAAATTAGTGAATGCGGTAAATCTTGTAGGCCCAACGGTAGCCTTGGGGATTACGCGTGAATTAGGCCCGGTGTTAACGGGCTTAATAGTTGCGGCCCGTGCAGGTGGTGCCATGGCTGCACGTTTGGGTACCATGCGTGTAAATGAACAAATGGATGCCCTTGATGTGATGGGTGTAAACACCAAGCAATATTTAATTGCTCCACGTATTATAGCTGCATTTTTATGTATGCCGCTATTAACGGGATTATTTGATTTTATGGCGATGCTGGGTTCATGGTTTTTATGTACCAAAATCGTAGGCCTTGATAGCGCCATCTTTTTTGAAAAAATTCGTCAAACTGTTGATTTTCACCATATTAACGAAGGTCTTATAAAGTCAGCGATCTTTGGTTTATTATTCGCCGTAATTTGTACTTATCAGGGCTATAACACTAAGGGCGGCGCTAAGGGTGTCGGCGAAGCTACTAACAACGGCGTGGTGATGAGCATGGTTGGCATTATTATTATTGATTATTTCTTAATGAATATTATTCGCGTGGTTTATATTTTTATGGGAATTCAAAAATGAACGAATACGCAATTGAAATCAAAGATCTTAAAAAAAGTTTCGATGGCAAAGAATTCGTTCTTAAAGGCCTGGATCTTAAAATTCCCAAAGGCAGTTTAACGGCAATTATTGGTTTTTCGGGTACGGGAAAATCAGTCATGTTAAAACATATCTTAGGTTTATTTAAGCCGACTTCAGGTTCTGTGAAAGTTTTAGGAACAGATCTCTCATCAATGGATGAAAACGAGCTGACAAAGTTTCGTTGTAATTTTGGGGTGCTTTTTCAAAGTGCGGCGTTGTTTGATGATATGACAGTTTTAGAAAATGTGTGTTTTCCCCTTGAAGAACATCGCCGGCAATTGCAAAAAAATCAGGTTATTCAAATTGCGCAGACAAAACTAAAGATGGTTGGGTTGGATCCTATGCACTACAATAAATTACCGAGTGAAATTTCAGGCGGTATGCAAAAAAGAACAGGCTTAGCCCGCGCCCTAGCCTTAGATCCGGGGATCATTGTTTATGATGAACCGACCACGGGATTGGATCCAATTTTGACCGAAATGGTCGATGATCTGATTCTTCAGACTCATAAATTAGATAAAGACACGACCTCGGTCATGGTGTCGCACGATTTAAGTGCAGCTTTTAGAATCGCAGACTTTATTGTGATGCTCGATGCTGGTAAAGTGTTACTAGCTGGAACTGCTCAGGATTTCTTTAATTCGGATATTGAGTTAGTTAAGCGATTTGTGACAAAAGGGATGAAGCATCAATGAGTTTTTTCAGCACTGCAGAATTTAAAGTAGGCGCGCTTGTCGTATCCATCGGGGCTTTGATCGCGCTTATGTCGATGCAAGTCAGCGATGATCCTTCGTTTCTAGGTCGATCAAAAAAGGCCTGGTTTTATTTAGATAACGCTAACGGCCTTACAAAGGGCTCGGCGATTCGTTCTGCCGGCATCCCTGTCGGCGCCATCAAAGATATTTCTTTGCATGAAGGTAAAGCGCGTATTGATGTTTCAGTAAAATCTGATGTGCCATTAACCCGCTCAGCAATAGTTGAAATGCGCGCCAACGGAATCTTGGGTGATAAATATATCGAAATTACTCCGGGAAATTCAACTGATCCAGGCTTAGAAGATGGCGGTCAGATTGCCAATGTTAAAACTGGCGGTTCACTTGATGATGTGATGTCGCAAGTTTCTGAAATCACCACTAGCCTAAAAGATGTCGCTAAAAATTTAAATGAAGCGACGACTGCTGAAGGTACAAATAAACATATCTTGGGCCGCATCGTAATGAATATCGAAAAATTAACCGGCGATATTTCGCATATGACTGCTGAAAACAAAGAGCAGATTGGTGAAATCGTTGATCAAGTGCATAATATCACTTCGACAATGGATGATTTAATTAATGATGAAAGTGAAACAGGTTTTAAGAAAACCTGGAAGAACTCGATGGCTCGCATTGATAAGTCATTAAAAAATATCGAAGAAATCACTGACAAAGTAAATAACGGCGAAGGCACTATCGGAAAACTAATCTCTGATGAAAAAACAGCAGAAGATGTGTCATCGGCGATCGAAGGTTTAAGTGGCCTGGTTGATACGGCCAATAAAACTTCGACGGCTTTTGATTTTAATGGGTATTACTTAGATAACATCGAAGAAGCAAAATCTTCGATTGGTATTCAAATTCAACCAGGCCTAGATCGTTACTACTATTTAGCTTTAGTTGATGATCCGGCAGGCGTTGTAGATAAGAAAAATACTGTAACGACAACTAACGGTGGCGCTCCAAACAGCACTGACGAAACTGTGACTTACAAAAATGAAACAAAATTTACGGCTCTTTTTGCTAAAAATGTTTTTGATTTTACAATTAAAGGCGGGTTAATCGAAAATGCAGCGGGTGTCGGTTTAGACTATTCGCCATTTAGAATGCACCGTCTTAAATTTTCTTTTGAAGCCTTTGATTTTGAAAATGCAAACTTACGCACAACGGTTTCTTATAAGTTTCGCTACGGTTTATATGTCTTAGGTGGCTACAACGACATGTTAAATAACACTGATGCACAGTCATTCTATGCTGGTGCCGGTTTATTCTTAACTAATGATGATCTTAAACTACTTTTAACGAAATCCCCATTCTAGGAGAGCCGCCATGCAAACTGCCGCCGCCGACCGAAAATGGATGATCAAATCTGAAAATAAAGTTCTCGGGCCCTATTCTTATGATCAAATCGAAGATTTACTTAAGAAGAAGCAGATTTCATTAATTGATGAAGTTCGCGATATGGATACACGTTGGATGTATATTCGTGAAGCTGAAGCTTTAAAAGCTATTGTTGATGAAATTCGTGAAGAATTAGCCAGAGTAGATGACCACACTAAAACTTATCAAACACGCACGACTCAGGGGCTAACTAAAACAGGCACTGTTACGCAAGAACTTTTGGCTGAAAACACCAAGTTTGAAATGCCCACTTTTACCAATGTCACTGTTGAAGATGCTGAATTTACAGAAGAAGAAACAACTCAAGCACCGGCAACAGCAACAGCCGTGGCTCCGGTTAAGCCGCAACTTGTGCCAGAGAAAAATAAAGTTAAAGCTCCGCCACAATATGTTTCGTCGGCAGATCCAGTGGTGCATTCACAAATTCGCGAACGTTCTAAATTAACTTTAATGATTTTAATCTCTATTTTATTAGGGGTTATTGTTATCGCCGGTGGTTCACAGTTTTATCAAAACAAAGAAAAGAAAAAACAAGAGCAGCAATCTATCACTTCGATTCGTAAATACAGTTTGTATGGCTTAGAATCTAAAGTAGTCGAGATTTTTGGCAACATGAGCCCTGAATTACAGCGCCAAATTCTTCCCGAGATCATTCCGATGATTCCAAAATTAGATTCAGTTGGTTATATTAATGGTTCACAGACCATTAATAACTTAAAATCAAACCCAGGTGTTAACGATCAACGTAAAGCCTTGTTGGATATCGTTCAATTTATTCAGTCTCTTCAGGATCAAGACCTTAAAAAAGCCCGTGAATCTTTAATTCGCGCCAAAGATCTTGATCCAAGCAGTGAATTGATCAAAGAAAACGATGCCATTTTAAGTTTTTATGAAGGTAAATTTGATAATGCGACAAAAACGTTTTCTGAACTGTTTCAAACAGCAAAAAAAGGCCGCTGGTTATTCGGTTGGGCTGTCAGTGAATTATCAAAACCAACATCAAATTCTGAAGTAGAAAGTTTACTTAATCATGAGATCACGATGTACACAGACACGCACATCGATTTCAAAAAAGAACTTTTACTGATTAACATGCTTTTAGATAAACGCACGAACCGCGAAGAAAGATTTAATAGCGATTACAAAAGTTTTACCGCGATGCCATTGAACTTTCGCCAAAAGTTTCAAATTCCGTTGTCTGTATTTAGCGGAATTTATTCAATGTTTACCTTGCGGCCGACTTTTGAAAAATTAAAACCATTTTTAGCGGCGACACCGAAAATGGTGATTGAAACTCACATTAAACTAGAGCTCGGCGAAATTTCTGCAGCGCAAACACTGTATGCAAATTATAACACGCTGATTGAAGACCCGGCAGAGCGTGCAAATTTACGCCTGCAACTGGATTTTGCTTTGAAAGATTATTCAGCAGTTATTGCTCAGGAAAAAACCCTGGATATTTCTAAGTTAAATACAGCCAGCCATTACGTTTTATTATTAGCTAAACAAAGATCAAAAGATTCATCTGCAACCCTAATTGATGACGGTGTCACAAAACATGTTAACTATTTGCGAACTGAAAATAATGTTTTAGGTTTGTGGTCGCAGCTATTGGTTATTCAGGAACCCGCTAAAAAAGTATCTTTTGTTCAGGCTAACTCTGGTGCCGGAGAAGACTTTATTCCATTCTTAGAGATTAAGGGATCTGGCGAGTGAAAATTTTAATCGCTCTTGCTGGTTTGATTGTTGTGTTATCAGCTTGTGAGAAGGCCATAGAATCAAAGCCTCAAATTATTACGAATAATTCACTGGCCAACGACTTCAAAGTGCCTGAAGCGATCTTTACCGCAATTAAAAAGAATTTGGGTGAAGGTATCACCATAGAACCTGAATACATTTTTACTGATTTAGAAGTAGAAGTGCATACCGATCAGAAATCAGTGTTAAGTTATTCAAGATTATTATTCAAATTACCTAATGGTGGTGGTGCTATTGATTTAAAAGACTATGTCACCGGTGAAGGTAGTTTTTATTTACATTTTCCGCCGAAGCAGTTTGAAACTAAACCAGAATTAGCTTTCTTATTTTACATCAGCGATTCGCCCAAAGTGAAAATCCATGATGAAGAATATGGCTTAGGCTGCGGTCAATGGGCGGATTTAAAGCCTAAATTCAGTAAACTTCAGGATAAAACCTTTTTAAAGTTGAATTCAATTAATCACACTTATGCGCATGTGCTCTCGGGACAGTATATATTTGTGTTTAAAAAGGGAATTCAATATTATCTGACGCATTTAAATCTATTCGATTCGCGTTACAGCGATAAGATGTGTTCAACGATCTTTACGATTGAGAAGTAATTATGATGACACCGATTAAAAATTTAAATGATAAAGACCCGGTTCAAGACCGTATTTTTTTAGTTAAAGATAAAATCTTAGGTGTCGGTAAAACCGGAAAAACTTTTTTAACAGTTTTAATTGGTGATCAATCGGGCCAGCTTGATGGCCGTATCTGGGATAACATCGAAGAAGTCAGCACAAGATTTGAAATCGGTGATTTAATCAAAATCAAAGGTGTTATTCAGATTTATAATCAGCGCAAACAGCTGATTATTCATCGTTTAGAAAAAGTCGAAGATGCGACAATTAATAAAGATGATTACAAAATCAAAGAACGCCAGCTGGATACGCATGCTTTGTATTCTGAACTTTATCAGATGGTGCAAGAAATCGAAATCCAGCCGCTGAAGCAGTTGATGCTTGATTGCTTACAGGATGAAGAAATTAAACCGCGTTTATTAAAAGCACCTGCGGCTAAAACAATTCATCATGCTCATCGGGGCGGGTTGATCGAACATATTGTCTCGATTTGTAAAGTCATGCAGTTTATGGCTTCACATTATAATTATTTAAATAAAGATCTTTTAATTTTCGGGGCTATCTTTCACGATTTAGGAAAAATCTGGGAGCTCGATCAAACCGAGCAGCAACAAATCTATTACACCAATCAAGGGCAGATGCTTGGGCATATGTTACTAGCCTGTGAATTAGTTGAAAAAAAATCGCAAAGAATTCTAGGCTTTCCAGAAGATCTGCGTACAGTATTAAAACATATTATCTTAGCTCATCACGGTAAACTTGAATACGGTTCGCCGAAAGTGCCGATGTTTCCTGAAGCTCTTGTTGTTGCCATGATTGACGACATGGACTCTAAAATGGACACGATGATGTCATTTATCAACCAAGAACGTCAAAGTGGTGAATCCTGGTCACGCTACAACGAAAACTTTGAGCGCTATTTTTTCTTGGATGATTTAAAAACGAAATGGAATTCAAAGTGATCACTTTTCTACGCGCTTATAAGAATTACGATCCTGCTGCTAAATCGATGTTAGAGATTTTTTTATTATATCCAGGCCCGCGCGCGATCTTTTTTCACCGAATTGCGCACGCTCTTTACCAATGCCGCTTATTTTTTATCGCACGCCTTGTGGCAGATATCTCGCGCACCTTAACTGGAATTGAAATTCATCCCGGCGCTAAACTGGGAAGACGTTTAGTGATCGATCACGGCGTAGGTTGTGTGATCGGTGAAACGGCAGAAGTTGGCGATGACTGCGTGATTTTTCACGGCGTCACACTGGGTGGAATGAAATTCGAACCAGTTAAGCGTCATCCAACTGTGGGAAATAACGTTCTTATCGGAACGGGTGCCAAGATTTTAGGTCCGATTCTGATTGGCGATAACACCAAGATCGGTGCTAATGCCGTGGTCATCAAAGATGTGCCGCAAAATTCTGTGATCGTGGCTCCGCAATCGGTTGTTTTAAAATAACGAAATCAGATAAACCGTTAAGCGGTACAAGCCATAAAAACATGCGACGATAAAAGCCAAATATGTACCTAAAATCGCAAGGTTTGCAGCGATCGAACGTTTTATAGTGCTTTTAGGATTTTCAAGATAGCTATTTAAAATTTTATAATTTTTAGCATTGGCTTTCCAAAAAACATCAGCCAAATTGCCAAAGACCGGAATAGCCGTAATTAACATATCGACGCTGATGTTTAGCAGCATACGAAATAAAACAATCGCCGACACGCCATGAAATGCCGAATAGACCACAGTAAATAATGAAATAAATGTCGTGGTTAAATTACCCCAAAATGGCAATAGACCTAAAATAAAATCTAAGCCAAAACTGATGCCGAAAAATTCGTACTTATTATCCATAAGCACGCTGATTTTATATAATAAAGGATGTTTTTCTTTAAGTGTCTTCATAATTCACCTTATATCGAGGGGTCTTCGGGCCAGTCATGTTTAGGGTATCTGGCACGTAAATCTTTACGAACATCAGCATAGCTGCTTTTCCAGAAAAGCCCCAATTGACTGGTAATCTGAGCAGGTCGCATGTTTGGTGCCAATAATTCTAAAGTCAGCGTAAATTTGCCATGGCAAATTTTGGGAGTATCTTTCCAGCCAAAAGCATCTTGAATCTTAAGTGAAATCATCGGCGCTTTATCATCTGTGTAATTCACATCATGACTGCGCCCGCGGTTGGATTTCACACCATCAGGCAGATTTTGTAATAGATCGCTTAAATCATCATTTAAGACCTGATAACTTAAATAGAAAAGATCGCAGTTTTTATAGTCTTCAAAGCTGTCATAGCCTTGCAAAATATAATCCGTTATTAAATCTTCAAAATTTTCAATCTGCTGTTTGCTAGTCTCAGACAACGTGGTGTCTTTTTTACATAAGAAATTTAAACGATCTTTAATTTTTTCATAATTGGGATGAATCTTTAAAAAGTCTGCGGGAGTTTTTTTAAAAAACACTTGCCAGTTTTTTTGCAATTCATCTTTACTCAAACGGGATTTACCATAATCATTTAAAACAAAAGTTTCAAATTTAAGCTGTTCAGTTTTAAAAAACTCATTTTTTTCGAAATCATAATGAACTTCGCTTTGCTTTTTGGCCAGCGGTGCAAAAATTTCTTGCGCCAGTTTTTTATCAAAACCTAAAGCGCAGACGACTTGGGTAAACTGCGTGTGATTTTCGCGGCCAGCAAGAGCAATAAAAAAATCAGATTGAGCCGCCTGCGAACCTGCATTCACCTGTAAACCGCGACCAAACATAGATACGGCATTAGTTTTATTTTTAACAAAGGCCACTTTTTCTGGAAAAAACGCCGCATAAATCTGAATGAGCGTCTTTTCAAATGAGTCAGAGCCAGCTTTTTTACCAGAAACCTTACAGCTTGATAAAATCTGTTGGTAAATGCGTTCACTTGAAAAATCTAAAGCCCCGCTATCAATAATCTTAGCCACATCAGAACCATTAAAATTCTTATTTTTCTCTAAAACAGATTCAACACTGCCAGATTCTAATACGGCAATAAGCTCTGCCGACTCCATTGAAAAACCATGTTGGCTCAATTCATAATGTAGAATTGAATTTTCAACCGACAGCGGCCATTTAGAAACTAAACCAGCTAGGGGAGTTAATGCTGACGCCTCAGTGATTAAATTCCATTTTAATAATTTCTGACGGGCTTGTTTGATGGCAAACGACGAAGGTTTTGTTAACCACGAAAAAGATTCTAAATCTAAAACCTCTTGTTGGTGTAAAACTAATGATTCTTCTAACAATGAGGTTTTTAAAATCTCGGGTTCAATTTGCTCTTTCATCGACATTTCATCTGTGCCATGCCAAAGCTTAAAACAATAACCTTGTTGTTCACGGGCAGCGCGGCCTGCACGCTGTTTAGCTGAGAAGAGTGAGATGCGCTGTAAGTCTAAGCCTGAAAATCCTACTTTGTTTTCAAGGTATGATTTTTTCTCTAAGCCAGAATCAATCACGCAATCTAAACCAGAAACGGTGATCGAAGATTCTGCCACGTTGGTACTTAAAATTATTCGTCGGCCGAGGCCTGTGTCATTGCGAACAATTTGTTTTTGTTCGCTCAAGCTTAATGAGCCATGTAAGATGTCGATGCGATTTTGCGTGAATAACGGCTGAATCATGTTTCTAAAGCGATTAATTTCACGCTGCCCGGGTAAGAACACCAAAATATCTTTATGCGCTGTTTTCCAGGCTTTTAATAATGTGTCTTTTAAATGATTGAAAAACATATCATCACAAATGAGTTTTTGATTTTTATCAGAATAAATTATTTCAAGCTTATACGGCGGAGCCTCAACAGTGATTGTTTCGCTATCGCCTAAAAAGTTTTGCAGCTGCTGCACATTTAAGGTTGCAGACATCACTAATAATTGTAATTTGCGGCCTAAAACTTTTTGTTCGAAGCCTAAACCTAAAATCATGTCGATTGAGCTTGAGCGTTCATGAAACTCATCAATAATTAACGTGTGAATCTCATCCCAAAAACCAGGGGTTTGAATGCGTTTTAAAAATAAACCCTCAGTCATAAAAATTAATTGGGTTTTATTTGAGACTTTATTTTCAAAGCGCACTTGGTAACCGACGTCTTCACCTAATACCCAGTTATTCTCTGAAGCTATACGATCAGCGGCCGATAGTGCTGAAACTCGCTTTGGCACAATAACGATAATTTTTTGTGAAGTCTGGCCTTTGATTGCTTTTAATAAATGCGCCGGCACGCGAGTAGTTTTACCCGATCCCGGACTGGCCATTAAAATCACCGCTTTTTCGCCGGTAATTTTATTAACAATGCCATCCAAATGCGGATCTATAGGTAGACGTTGCAACTCAAACTTTCTCGTTAGGGTAAATCAGCAACATAAATTCAGCCTTATCACGGTCTAAATTCTGAATGATGTGATTAGGTGTGCCTTCTAAGACTAATTCATTATCTTGTGACAAATTTAAAGCAAGTAATGCTTGGCGGCCAACAAAGTGACGGTTTAATTCATCAACTGTTTTTTTCAAACGATAAGGTGTATCCATAATAACGATAGCTCTTTTTTCGTTTTTTAATTTCTGCCATTCTTTATCACGTGATTCAGATTCAGCCGGTAAAAACCCGCGAAACACGAACTCATTCATGCGACGTGAAGTTAAAGATAATAATCCCATCAAAGACGATGGTCCCAGAACAGATTTTACTTTAACGCTAGCTCTGCGGCAAAAACCGATCAGATCATTTCCCGGATCGCAAAATCCCGGTGTGCCGCAGTCTGAAACTAAGGCCACTGTTTGGGTTTTGCACAGTTCAGTTAACATTTTCAGATCTTCCATCGTCGAATGTTCATTTAACAGTTCGTATCTTTTGGCTTTGATATCCAATTGTTTTAATAATTTCGAAGTTTCTTTTGTCGATTCACATAAAATGATATCAGCAGATTTTAAAATCTCTATGGCGCGTAAAGTAATTTCAGAAACATCACCTATAGGGGTTGCGACTAAATACAACATTAGTTTTCCTCTTCAGTGTAAAAATTTGAAACTTTTAATACCGGCACATTCACTTCTTCTTGGCGCGAGTGGGTTGTGTCTAGCTGAACAATATGAATATCAGGTCTGACTTTACCTAATAAATTGATATTCACCGGTTCGTTTTCGAAAAAATAAATCGGAGCCGTGTCAGACGGGTATTGCTCTAACGAAAAACGTTCAATCACCCAGTCGACTTTAAATTGATGATCATCCATCGAACGATGCGGTTTTAAATGAAGATTTTTTTCATCAACTGGAAAGCCCCATTTTTTCAGAACTTCCATGGTGCCAATGCCCATACGAGCCACGTCGCGGCCAGTAAGGTAATGAATCTCGCAACCTGTTGTATGTAGCTGTTGAACATACGGAACAGCCCCACGGTAAGGAATATCAAAGTGTAAATATTCATTCGTGAAAAAGCGATCGACCCAAAAATCACGCAGCGTTTGGTGCAGTTCTGGGTTTTCATCAAATTTATAGCCCGCACGAACCAAAGATTCTTTCAGTCCCCAGTCAGTGTGTAAAATCTCTACTTTTTTAAGCTCGGGTTTATGCAGCTCTGCAAACTCGTGCAGGATGCGTTGAGTGCGTGGGCTTACATTGAATAATGTTGAATCGAGGTCAAAAACACACACGGTGCGCGGTTTTTCAGCAGCAATTGTCAGGATTGATTTAAGACTTTGCTTCAAAGTCTGTCTAAGGCCGGGTGCTTGAGGTTGATTCATAAAACTAACCTAACGAAGGATGCCTAAATAGGCAATGTAAGTGTTGGCAAACACCAATTTTTTTTGGTACGGTTTGCGAGCCTAAAAAAAGCAATAACAGGAGACTTATGAAAAACTTTTTAAGCGTTATCGTAACTGCAATCGTTGGTTTAACAATCGTTGGTTGTACAAAAAACAAAGCTGAACTTGGATCAGCAGAAAACCCAATCAAACTTCACTTTGTTCCTTCAGTGGATGCTAAAGTGATCGAAGATAACTCTAAAAAATTTAAAGAGTACTTAGAAGCAAATACTCCTTACAAATACGAAGTTACAATCCCGCAATCATACGTTGCTGTTGTTGAAGCTTTCGGAACTAAACGTGCTGACGTTTCTGCGATCAACACTTTCGGTTACATCTTAGCAAACAACAAATACGGTGCAGAAGCTAAAATCACTGTATTACGTCACGGTGCTTCGACTTACCAATCTATGTTTGTGGCTAAAGCAGACGGTCCAATCAAAAAATTAGAAGATCTTGCCGGTAAAAAAGTAGCTTTCGTTGATCCTTCTTCAGCGTCTGGTTACATTCTTCCTGTTAAATCTTTAAAAGATAAAAAAATCGAAACTAAAGAAACAGTTTTCGCGCAAAAGCACGACAACGTCATTTCTATGGTTTATCAAGGTCAAGTTGATGCCGGCGCTGCATTCTACTCTCCGCCTTCTACAAACGCTTCTGGTACTGCAGAAATCGAAGACGCTCGTCGTTTAGTTAAAACTCAATACCCAGATGTAGAGAAAAAAATTGCGATTATCGATTTATCTCAACACATCCCGAACGATCCAATCATCTTCAGAAAAGATATGCCTGAAGACATGAAAAATAAAATCGTTGATGCTTTCATCGCTTTCGTTTCTACTGAAGACGGTAAAGCGGCATTTAAAGCGATCTATGGTGTGACTGAGTTGAAAAAAGCAACTGATGCAGATTACGATGGTGTTCGTGATATGTTAAAAACAGTCGGCGTAAATCCAGACGATTTAATGAAAAAATAGTTTAAGAAAATAAGTAGGACGACTATGTCAGTAAAACCCATCTTAAGTATTAAGAACTTAAAAAAGACTTACCCTAACGGAGTGCAAGCGCTTAAAGGCGTTAGTTTCGATGTTAAAAAGGGTGAGTTCTTAGTTGTGATTGGTCTTTCAGGATCAGGTAAATCAACGATGCTTCGTTGTATTAACCGTTTGCACGAACCAACCAGCGGAAACATAGTTTTCAATGACGGCAATACTGAAAAAGATTTAGCTAAAATTGAAAAACCAGCTGAAATCAAATGGCTTCGCCAAAATGTGGGAATGATCTTCCAGCATTTCAATTTGATTCCGCGTCACTCGGTTCTTAGCAACGTTTTGATGGGTAAACTTTCAAAAACTTCGACGCTTAAAAGCTTATTCGGCATGTTTTCTGACGCCGATGTAGCAGATGCGATGAAGTATTTAAAGCTTGTGGGTATCGCTGATAAAGCGCATATCCGCGCCGATCAATTATCTGGTGGTCAACAGCAACGTGTTGCGATTGCCAGAGCATTAACACAAAATCCTCAAATCCTATTAGCTGACGAACCAGTGGCCTCTTTAGATCCGGCTACTTGTCACGTGGTGATGGATTACTTAAGAAAAGTAAACCAAGAATTAGGAATCACAATCGTATGTAATCTTCATTTCTTGTCTTTAGTGCGCCAATACGCAACTCGTGTTGTGGCTCTTAAAGGTGGAGAACTGGTTTACGAAGGTGATCCAAAAAATATCGATGAAGCCTGGTTTGAAAAAATCTACGGCGCTGGCGCTAAAGAAGTACACATCAGCTAACAGGAGAAGACCAGATGAAATCATACGTAATCCGCAGATCAATTTTAGATGGCTTTACTTTCGCATTTTTAATCGCTTCGTTAGCTGTTTGGATTCTCAATCCAACAGACGAGCAAGCTTTAAACATGAAATTAAATGTAGCTTTATTCGGAGCTGCTTTCATTGTCGGAACTTTTGTCAGTCATGTTTTAACTATGATGAATATTACAACGTTAGGAGAGGCTTTATTCCAGCCTCCTTATAAAAAGTCTGTTGTTAGTATTCCTTGGTATAAAACATTTTCGGCTTGGCACTTAATTGTTTTATTAGTGGGTCTAATGATCGTAAGTATCATTAAGACTAAGTTTTCAATTAATGAGTTATTAAATGAAGATGGTTTTGACGGGGCAATTCGTTTATTCAAAGGCATTGGTTCTCCGAATTTCGATATTCTTCCTAAAGCTATTATCAACATTATTGAAACCATTTTTATGGCTTTCTTAGCAACAGCTTTAGCCATTCCTTTTGCTTTCGTATTGTCTTTTGTTTCTGCAAAAAATGTTATGACGGGCAATGTGGGCTTTTCGATCTACTTAGCGATGCGTACATTATTTAATGTTATGCGTTCAATCGAAGCTTTAGTGTGGGCGATTATCTTTTCGGTTTGGGTGGGCATCGGGCCATTTGCAGGAATGCTAGCCTTAATGATTCACTCAATTGCCTCATTAGCTAAACAATATTCTGAAATGGTTGAAACTGTGAGCGAAGGCCCAATCGAGGGCGTTCAATCTTGCGGGGCGAATAAGCTTCAAACTATTTGGTACGCGATTGTACCGCAGGTTGTTTTACCTTACGTTTCGTTCACAGTTTATCGCTGGGATATCAACGTGCGTATGGCAACAATCATCGGCTTAGTTGGTGGTGGTGGTATTGGTACATTACTAGTACAATATCAAGGTCAAGCGATGTGGCCAGAGGTTGGTACAATCATCGTGGTTATCGCGATTGTTGTCTGGGCGATGGATCAAGCTTCTGCTTATATCCGTGAAGCTTTAAAGTAGTAGATAACCTATGTCTATCACAATGGCGTGGGTTGTTCTTATTATCGCAGGCTTATTCGAAATTTGCTGGGCCGTCGGCCTTAAATTTAGCGAAGGTTTCACTAAACTTTATCCAAGTCTTTTCACGGTGATTACTTTGGCGATCAGCATGTATCTGTTGGCGCGGGCAAGCCACGTTCTTCCGATCGGAACTGCTTATGGCGTGTGGGTGGGAGTTGGCGCTTTAGGCACGGCAGTGCTGGGTATTGTCTTATTTCAAGAATCGGTGTCACCGATGCGGCTGTTATTCTTGGTGCTGTTATTCGTTTCTATCATAGGCTTAAAACTGACCAGCGACTAATCTGCTGACAGTGCTGTAAAAAAAATAATCAATTTCAAAAACATTTAAGACGATAGTCCTGAGGGCCGATAGGAGTCTTGAAATAAGAGGGAATTGATTATGTCTACTTTCTACATTGCTAGCCAAGGTCAACAGCAAGGACCATTCACTATTCAAGAAATTGAAGTCAAGCTGACCTCACAAAAAATCAATTGGCATGATTACATCTATGACGATAAAGCTGAAGACTGGGTTTTGTTAATGGAGTATGCGCCATTCACGATGTTATTTAATAATAGTTTTAAAACTCCGCTTGCAGTTGTAAAAAATGTGGTTGATGTAGACCCTGCGAAAAAAAGAATTTGGTTTGTGTTAAAGCAAAATAATAATTACGGGCCATTTTCAAAATTAGATTTAATCCAAATGTTACAAAGTAAAACTTTGCATGAATATGATTTTATCTGGCACGACAATATGACTGCCTGGAAACGCTTGGCTGAAGTTGAAGAATTTTCAGTTGCTGAAATTCGGTTATTATTTGAAAAACACACTAAGAAAAAAGATACTGGTGATAAAGTGTTTTTCAGGCGTAAGTTTGCACGTGCAAAAGTTGAATCGCATGCAATCGTTCATGATAAACACAAAGTTTACAAATCAGTGGGCGTTGAAATTTCTGAAGGCGGCGCAGGGCTAATGATCGAAGACGGAAAATTCGAAAAAGACCAGCAAATTTATTTACATTTCAAACCAGCTTCTGAAGTTCCAGCTTTTAATGCCATTTGCAAAATTGTAAGTTGCAAAGGCAATGTCTATGGCGTGCAGTTTTTAAAAATCTCTGCGGCGGCAAAAACTTATATTGCTAATTATACCAGAAAGAAAGCGGCGGCTTAAGATGAAAAAAACCACGATGGTTCTATTATTGTCAGCTTTGGTTATTGCCGTTGTTAATGCGACTGGCTGTAAGAATGCAGCAACAAGTTTTGCATTACCACAGCAAAACGAATCGTTTTCAGGGCAGACTTTTTATAATAACAAAGTCGATTTGTTATTCGTTGTGGATAATTCAAAATCAATGTTGCAGTATCAACAGCGTTTGGCTGCAAAAGTTCATGATATGGTTAATACGTTAAATAGTTTAGGTATGGATTACCGCATCGGGGTTACGACTTCGACGATGGCTAAAAATTCAGATTATGCTTCTGCAAGAAAACTTGTGGGAACTCCGGCATATTTAACTTCGGCAAATATCAACTTATTGCCAGATCGTATTATTGTGGGAGAGTCCGGTTCAGATTTAGAGCGCAGTCTGGATGCGATGAAATATGTGACCTCAACAGATTATTCAAGCCAATTTCTTCGCAGTGATGCCTTGTTTTCAGTGATCTTTATCAGTGATGAAATTGATCAAAGCACTGAGTTCGGCAATCCGAATAACGATGATTTTGTAAGTTATTTAAACTCAAGAAAACCGCTTTTTTCTGATGGCACTCGCGGTTGGATTGCAAATTACATCGGGATTTTAACAAATCAAAGTTGTGATGCCTTGGGTGGACACGTTTCAATCGGCACGCAATTTTTAAAATTAGTCGATGCTTCTAAAGGTGTTAAGTCCTCAATTTGCGCAGCTGATTTGAGTTCGGCGGTATCAAATATCAAAGCGCGCATTATTTCGCAATTAACATCGTATCGTTTTAAAGATGTACCGAATAAAGCAACGATCCAAGTGACTGTTGGTGGGCGTGCAATTTTTGAAGACGCGGCGAACGGGTGGACATTAGAAACTGAAGTGAATGGGGCGACCACGATTTATCTTTTAAAATTTCATGGTGTTGCAATTCCTGCAGCGGATGAGCAAGTGATCGTGAATTACAAACCAAACGGTGCTACTTAGTCAGATCAAAATTAGAATAAATTAATCCAAATCCAGTGCGGGTCCATTTTACAGGCCCGCTATCTAAGCTTTCACTAAATTCTTCTTGTGTGTAATCAAGTACAAAACCTAAACGTCCTTTTAGCCTGCGCGTGTATTGTGCCGTATAGCCAGCAGTAGCTTTATAAGATTGTGAATCGTTATTGATGTCAGGTTTTTCTAATTGATAAGTGTCGCTGGCGCGATAGAAAATGCCAAAGCTTTGCACGCCATCGTAATAATCAAGCCGTGGCCCAAATGAAACTCCTGTTCCGCTAACGTTAGTGTTGGCCACTTCGGCGGCTTCGGTAATTTGTGAACCTTGCATATATTCAGCGACTGCAGATAGACGAATTTTACCCATGCGCACTCCGACAAATAGTTGCACCGGGTAAAAATAAAGATCGCGATCAGGAGCATCAACTAAACCGTTTCCCATTGTGCCTTGCGCGCCAATAAGTGAAAATCCGGCGCTCATAATTTTGTTGTTTGATTTATAAGCAGTTGGTTTTCCTTTAAAGCTAAAGCCTTTAAATTTTTTGCGAGCAAAAGCAGGCTCAGTGAGAATGATAATCATCACGCTCACTATGAGAGTTAAAATACGAAGCTTTTGCGAAAACATTATTAGATTTTAGCACAAAGTTTTATCAGAGACTATTTGCTACTTTCAGAATGAGACTTTTCACCTGAGACAAAAGTCTAGGTCACGGGCAAAAAACTGAAAAATAAACCTCTCGAAATTTGCCCGAAATGACTGCGCAATTAGCACGATATGTCGTTGTCTTCATTAAGGTTTTTTGTAATGATGAGTCGTTGAAAACCAAATGATTATGATAACGATCTGGCTACGCCAGAATCAGAGGTACATATGTCGGATACAGTGTCTGATAAATCTTTAGAAGATATGTCAAAGTCGTTCGCGTTAACTACGCGACTTGATGCGATCGCAGCATGGGGACAAAGAAATGCTTTGTGGCCACTTCCTTACGGAACTGCTTGTTGTGGTATCGAGTTAATGTCAGTGATGGGTCCGAAATATGACTTAGCCCGCTTCGGTGCTGAAGTTGTTCGTTTCTCTCCTCGTCAAGCAGACTTACTTGTTGTCGCTGGTACGATCACAGAAAAAATGGCACCAATCTTAGTTCGTATTTACCAACAAATGTTAGAACCAAAATACGTTTTATCGATGGGAGCCTGTGCAAGCTCTGGTGGTTTCTACCGCGCCTATCACGTGTTACAAGGTTGTGATAAAGTTATTCCAGTTGATGTCTATGTTCCAGGTTGCCCTCCAACTCCAGAAGCAGTTCTTGATGGCGTGATGACATTACAAAAAATGATTAAAGACAGAACGCCACGTCCTTGGAAAGAAGGCTGGGTTTCTCCTTACGAAATCAATGCGCAAACTGTTCCAGATTCTTTAACTTCAACAAGAGTTATCACGCCTCGTCCGGTGGGAGTGTAAGATGTCTGAACAATTGGCCACTCTAAAACAAGATATCTCGGTAAAATTTGGCGATAACGCTTTTAAATTTTCTACAACTCCAGTTGGCGATCACGTTGTTGAAGCATCTAAAGAAACCGTAACTGCACTTTTAAGATATTTAAAAGAATACGCTGGTTACAATTTTTTAATGGATGTTTGCGGTGTTGATTATCCAAACCGCGAAAAACGTTTTGATGTTGTATATCACTTATTCGGATCTTCTGATTCACGTCGTCTACGTGTAAAAACACAAGTTGCCGACGGCGAGTCTGTTGCTACCGCTACAACAATCTGGAAAGCTGCTGACTGGTTTGAGCGTGAAGCTTATGACATGTTCGGTATTAAATTTTCGGGTCACCCGAATTTAAGAAAAATTTTAACTCATCATCAATTTGTTGGGCATCCGTTACGTAAAGATTACGAAGCTGATAAACAACAACATTGTTCTTCAGTTTTACCAATTCATTTTGATAACACTCCTGAACAACGTGGTGACCAATTAGATTCTAGATATGTTCCTTTAAATATTGGACCTTCACATCCAGCAATGCATGGAACCCTTCGTGTAATGGTTGAATTAGATGGTGAAACGATCGTTCGTGCGATGCCTGAAATCGGGTATCTTCACAGATGTTTCGAAAAAATGGCTGAAACTCATCCGTACAACCAGGTTATTCCATACACTGATCGTTTAAATTACTGTTCAGCTCCGATGAATAATATTGGTTATTGCATGGCTGTTGAAAAATTAATGGGCTTAGAAATCCCTGCGCGTGCTGAAACAATGCGTGTGATTTTATGTGAGTTATCTCGCGTGATCGATCATATCATTGCGGTTGGTACTGGTGGTGTTGACTTAGGTGCCTTAACAGCGTTTTTCCACTTATTTACTTTCCGTGAAAAAGTTTACACATTGTTTGAAAAACTTTGTGGTGCTCGTTTGACTGTTGCCATGACTCGTGTTGGTGGTATGGCTTACGATGCTCCTGAAGGTTGGTTTAACGATGTTCTTCGTTTTTGCGACGAGATGTCTGATGGTGTAGAAGAAATTTCTAAAATGTTATTAGGAAATAAAATTTTCATCAAACGTACACAGGATGTGTGTGCAGTTTCTGGTGCGGATGCCATCGAGTGGGGCTACACGGGCCCATTACTTAGAGCTTCAGGTGTAAATTTAGATTTACGTCGCGCTCAACCTTATTATGGTTATGAAAAATATGATTTCGATGTTCCGGTTGGAACACAAGGCGATATTTACGATCGTTACTTAGTTCGTATTGAAGAAATGCGCCAATCAATCCGCATCATCAGACAAGCCTGTAAAAATGTTCCATCTGGTGATTGGACAGTTCGCGATAAAGGCGTAGTACTTCCTGAGAAAAAAGATGTTTACGGAAACATCGAAGGTTTAATGAATCACTTCATGTTAGTGATCAAAGGTCTTCGTCCTCCTGTTGGCGAAATTTATTCAGCAACAGAAGCTGCCAACGGTGAATTAGGTTTCTACTTAGTTTCTGATGGTTCAGCTTCTCCGTATCGTTTAAAAGTTCGTCCACCATGTTTTGCAATTTATCAATCATTCCCAGATGTAGTTAAGGGTTCCATGTTAGCAGATGCGATTGCAACTGTTGCATCAATGAACTTAATCGCTGGCGAGTTAGACAGATAGGAGCCGCACATATGTTTCAATTATCTCCTCAAGGAAAAGAAAAAGTTTTAGCCGAATTGAAAAGATACGAATCTCGTCAATCTGCGGTTTTACCTGCTTTGTATATCGCGCAAGCTGAAAACAAAGGTTACATTTCAAAAGATGTCATCAAAGAATTATCGCGCGTAATGGAATTGCCAGAAGCCAACATCAACGAAGTTTGCACATTCTATACAATGTACAACAAAGAGCCGATCGGTAATCATCACGTCCAAGTATGCCGTACATTATCTTGCATGTTGAATGGCGCAAAAGAATTGTCTGAGCACATCTGTTCACAGCTTGGAACTCACTTAGGTGAAAAAACAAAAGACGGAAAATTCACAGTAACTGAAGTTGAATGTTTAGGTTCATGCGGAACAGCTCCGATGATGCAAATCACTAGCGGCGATACAGCTAAATATTACGAAAATTTAACTCATGAATCTGCGATGAATATCATTCGCGGTTTGAAATAAGGAATTACGATGAGTGAAGTAAAATACCTTACAGAATTTTATCATTTACCAGAATTCAAAGGCCTTGAAGGCTACAAAAAAAATGGTGGTTACGTTCAACTGGCGAAAGCTTTGAAAATGCAACCGCAAGCGATCATCGATGAAGTTAAAGCTTCTGGTCTTCGCGGTCGTGGCGGCGCGGGTTTCCCAACAGGAATGAAATGGGGATTCTTGCCGAAAAACGACGAACCAAGATATTTACTTTGTAACGCCGATGAAGGCGAGCCAGGTACATTCAAAGATCGTATGATGATGGAAAAAGCTCCGCATCAGTTAGTAGAAGGCATGATCATCTCGGCTTTTGCGATCAACTGTAAAAAATCTTATATCTATGTTCGTGGTGAATACGATGATTCAATCAACGCATTAAACACAGCGATTCAAGAAGCTTACAAGGCAGGTCTTCTTGGAAAAAACATCCTAGGTTCTGGTTTTGATCACGATATGGATGTGTACCGCGGAGCAGGCGCCTACATCTGCGGCGAAGAAACAGGAATGATTTCATCTCTTGAAGGTTTAAAAGGCCAACCGAAATTAAAACCACCATTTCCGGCGGTTCAAGGTTATTTAAAAAAACCAACAATCGTTAATAACGTAGAAACTTTAGCAGCGGTTAAATACATCATGCGTGATGGGGCTGCAGGTTACCGTAAATACGGAACTGAAAAATCTGCGGGTTCAAAATTATTCTCATTATCAGGTAACGTTAATAAACCAGGCAACTACGAAGTTCCATTGGGATATCCATTAAAAGATATGATCAATGTGCTTGGCGGTGGAATTAAAAACGGCAAAAAATTAAAAGCCGTAATTCCTGGTGGATCATCGGCTCCGGTTTTAACCGCTGAAGAAGCCTTAAAAGCCACTCTTGATTATGAAAACTTAGCCCAAGCCGGAACAATGTTAGGGTCAGGCGCGATTATCGTGATCGATGATTCTAAATGTATGGTTGAATGCTTAGCTAATTTGACTCACTTTTATCACCACGAATCTTGTGGCCAATGTACTCCATGCCGCGAAGGCACGGGTTGGGCAGATAAAATCGTTCATTCGATCTTATCAGGTAAGGGTCGCTTACAAGATATCGAATTACTTGTAAAAGTTGCTGATAATATGAAAGGCCGCACGATCTGCGCTCTTTCTGATGCAGCAGCATTACCAATTATTAGTTTTGTGACTAAATTCCGCGACGAATTCGAGTATTTCGTGCGTGAAGGTAAATCAAAAGTAAAAGGTACAGCGTACAAAGGACATGCATATGCAGCAACAGCCTCTCATTAATTGTACAATTAACGGTGTAGCTCTTCAGGTTAAAGCTGGGTCTACAATCATCGAAGCTATGTATGAGAATCAACAAAAGATTGCTCACTACTGCTGGCACCCGGGTTTAAGTATCGCCGGTGTTTGCCGTTTATGTATGGTTCAGATCGAAGGAAATCCACGTTTACAAATCGCCTGTAACACGGTTGTAACTGAAGGCATGAAAGTTAATAATACTTCTGACCAAGTTGTCGAGGCGGCAAAATGGGGATTAGATTTCCATTTAATTAACCATCCACTTGATTGTCCGATCTGTGACCAAGCTGGTGAGTGCGGTTTACAAGAACAGTACATGGAGTTTGGTAAATACAACTCTGAAATGTCTGAGAAAAAACAAAAGAAACACAAGGTTGTAGATCTTGGACCAACAGTGGTTCTGGATTCTGAGCGTTGTATTCTTTGTTCTCGTTGTGTGCGTTTCACTGATGAAGTTTCTAAAACTCACGAATTAGGAATTTTCAATCGTGGTGACGTTGCCGAAATCGGAACTCACGCGGGTAAACCATTAGATAATAAATACTCTTTAAACACTGTAGATATTTGTCCGGTAGGAGCTTTAACTTCTAAAGACTTCCGTTTCAGACAACGTGTGTGGTTTTTAAAAGATTCTGAAACTGTTTGTAACGGTTGTTCGACAGGTTGTAACGTTAAAGTGTACTTCAACAAAGAAGGTATTTTCCGCGTTAAGCCTAAGCGTAATGATGCGATCAACGGTCACTGGATGTGTGATGAAGGCCGCGATGTTTACAAATTCGTAAACAAAGAAAATCGTCAAATCAAAGGTCACAAATTAGCGAATGGCCAATGGCACTCTGAGCTTCACGCAGGAGCAGCTGCAAAAGATGCTTCGTTATCTTTAAAAGGCGCTTCTGGTAACGACATTGCATTAGTAGTAACAGGTCAGCACACAGTTGAAGAGTTAGAAGCAATCGTTTCTACTTTTGTAAATACATACAAAACTAAAAATATCTATCACTGGTGGCAGGCTGAATCTGAATCACACGCTACTGCGTTTGATGGTATCCTTTTACGTGGCGATAAAAATCCAAACACTAAAGGTTTACAGCAAGTTTTTGCAAAGCATGGCATCTCAACTAAATTTTCTGATTTAGACCCGTCTAAAGTTAAACATTTAGTTGTAGTTGGTCCTGAGAACATTCCGGTTTACAAAGATTTCACGGCTAAATTAGAGTCTTTTGCGAAAGCGCAAAATTTAATTTACATGACGTCTGCTAAAGTAGATTCATTAGTGGCTAACAAATCTTTAAAATCAGCTACGATTATCCCGCTTAAAACTTACATTGAAAAATCTGGAACATTCATCAACCATGCTGGTGTTTCACAAACTTTCAAAAAAGTAACAACGGTTGTATCTGAAGCTTTAACAGTGACTGAAGCAGCGGCTTTATTAGCTGGTGAAGAGATCAAAATTGAAACTTTAAACCCTAAAAACTTATTTGTGGCAGCGAACAAACCTGCAGACCAAGTAACTTTAGACTTCCGTAAGAAAAATGAATTCGTTTTTCAACGCGGAAAATTGTAGGAGTAATTTATGGCTGTAATGCAAAACACTTCTGAAAAATCAAAATGGTACTTACCCGGGATTTTAACGGGCATGGGTATTACTATGAGACATATGTTAAAAAATATTTTTAACAAAAAAGAAATGATCACTTTAAATTATCCTGAAGAGAAGTATGAGTACTCTCCAAGATTTAAAGGCAATCACATTCTTACTGTGAAAAAAGACGGTGCAATTCGTTGTACGGCTTGTATGTTATGTGCGACAAACTGCCCAGCAGATTGTATCAAAATCACTGCATCTGAACATCCAGATCCACATGTTGAAAAATACCCCATCGCGTATGAAATCGATATGCTACGTTGTGTATTCTGCGGTTTCTGTGAAGAAGCGTGCCCAGTGGATGCAATTCGTTTAGGGCCTGAGTGGCAAACTCCTGGCTTAAACGGAGCTAACTTTACATACGACATCAAACACTTGGCTTACCGCCCAGGTCTTAAAGGTGGAATTCAATCTGTGGTTGATGATCAAGAACGTTTAAAATCAGGTATCTAGTTATAAATAGAACTGAAAATTAGAATCAGAGAATTAAAAAGGAGAAGTTAAAACTTCTCCTTTTTTTATTTTAGATATCAATACCTAAGAAAAACTTAATATAAGTTCCGCTTAAGTCGATATCTTTGGTGGTGCTGTTTACCGAATTAGTAGCGCCACTCCACTTAGTATTCATAATTCCAGTTTCAGCTCCAACAATTAATGGAATAATAATTAAAGGTTTTACTTCCAGTTCAAGCCCTAAAGAGTATGACTTTAAACTGCCGCCTGAGTAATCCACAACATTTGAGCCTGATTGAGCTACGCGAATGTTGGCACTGTGATCAACACCATACGAGCCGATTAAGCCAAAATGAATGATCGTATCAATAAAGCGATAATTAATTAAAGCGGCTGTTCTGTTTAAACTGGCTTCGCCTTCAACTCCGTTTTTATTTACATCTAATCCTAATTTTTCAGTGCGTATACCAAAACCAATTGGTACTAAGGGAAGTTTTACAATCACATCAGCGCCTAAGCCATAAAGAGGAACCATATCGGGAGCAACGCCTTCGCATGAAGTGCCGGCGCAAACATCTTTAAGCGCATCTTTGGCAACGACTCCAGTGTAAGTCGCGCGAGCTGTAAATAAAGCCCATGAACTCATGGGAAAAAGTAATACTAACAACAATAGTTTTTTCATATGCAGATGTCCTTTGCGTGTCTTCGACACGACTTCCAAATACCATTATGACTTAGACTGGTGGCCTTGAGAATTGGACAAATGTCAGTGGTCTAGTCTAAATATCAGCTAAATCGCTTTGTTATTTGTGCGATTTCAGTTTGAAATAAGAGTATGAACTACCTTTACGCTGAAAATTACCAGGCTCTTAATGAACAGTTATCAGAAGCTGTTTCTAAAAAGTTTGGCCAGCCGTTAAGGGTGCGTGCTTTTGAAAATGTGATGTTGGCCGGCTATGATTTATGTTTTGGTTTATTACAGTTTTTATCACATCGTCCAAAAGTAGGTTCGATTCGTGCAGGCTCAAGTTTGCAAGAATGTTTATTGCCACATTTTTACCGTTTGCAAACACCGCTACTTTTTAAAAAAGAAAATGAAAATGTAGCGCAGTATATTTCGCAATTTGATCATGAAGTAAATTTTGTATTATGGTCTTCAGAAAATGAAATCACTGGCGAAAAAATTTTAAACCTTGAACAACGCCAAGAAATTCATAAATTATTATCAGCTAAAAGAATTTTTTCTATTGAAGTTAAGTCTAAGTTTAATGCTGAAGATGCTGATGTTATAAAGCAGTTTGGCTATTCAGTGTTTATCGAATCGGGTTCGGCCTTCAAAGACGAAAAATGTCTTGTTTATCATGGCGAAAAGTTGAAAACGCCGACCTTGATTGGCCATTATCAGAATAATTTAGAAACAGTGAAAAACTACCTTTCAAAAGCCGCGGCTGAGACTCAGGTCAACACAGCGCTTCTGAAAAAGATCGATGACTTCGTGTTAAATTATTTTAACCGTTTTGCTATGAAACCAGCAACTTTACAAGATCGCTTAGTGATCTGTTCGAAGACAGTAGCGGGGTCAGCTCTTAAAGCTGAATTGAACTTTAAAGCAGATGAGGCTTTTGCTCCCAGCGAGCTTCCCAGTTGGGTTATTGAGGCAATTCCGGCATGGTGGGCCGAGGCAAAAAGCGTAGATTTGATGATGGGGCTTTTAATAATTGATCTCAATGCAGTGAGCGAGAACACCTTACAAAAAATCACTGAAATCCACGATAAACTAACTCATGAATCGACTTGGTCTATTTCTTGACACCTTTGGCCTAGGCCATAATATTACAGGGTGAACGAAACAAGTGTACTCATTGTCGATGACGACAAAGACATTCAAGCCGCTATTAAAATGATCCTTGAGTTGCACGGTTACGTTGTTAATTGTGTCTCTAATGGTAAAGAGGCTTTAGAAACTTTAACTCGCGGCCCAGCCCCCTCAGTTATTTTGTTAGATCTAATGATGCCAGTGATGGATGGCTTCGAATTTATGAAGATGATGGAAGGTGGCCACATTAATCCTAAGGTTCCCATCATTGTTATGACCGCAGCCCGCAACAAAGCTCATGAAATAAAAAATTACACAACGCTGCTAAAGCCATTCGATGTTGCTAAACTGTTATCGATTCTTGGAGAACAATATCAAACAACTATCTAGAAGCCGTTTGCAGCGGATTTTCACGTTTCACAATTTATTAATTGTGGTGAGTTTTGCTCTGGCATTCATTTCGTTTGCGCTGATGCAAGAGTACATCGAAGAAAAAAATCATTCCAAGATTGAGTTTCGTGCAAAGACCGTAGAGTCACTTTTAGAAAAATCATTTAATCAAAATTTAGAAGTCATTTACTCGATTCAAAATTTATTCTTTACACGCAAAGATATTTCGCGCCAGCAGTTTAAAGATTTTGTATCGAATTCACTGCTTCGTCACCCCGGTCTTCAGGCCATCGAACATATGATTCGTGTAACTGGTCCGGAACGGGCAAAGTATGAATCTCAGTTAAAAGCTGAAGGTTTCTTGAACTTTGTGATCAAAGAGTTGGGCCCTGATGGAAAATTAAAACCTGCGGCGATGCGCGATCATTATTATGTGCTTAATTTTGTTGAGCCTCTGCAGGAGAATATCGCAGCACTTGGTTACGATGTCAGTTTTACGCCAGAAGCCAATGAAGCCTTGATGATAGCTGAAACTAATGGTCTTGGTATTTCACCGTGGTTAACACTGGCTCAAGGAGAGCTTGGTTTCGTAGTTTACCTAAGCATTCAAAAAACGAATGACTTTGCCGCCGGTGTTTTTCGATTAAAAAAATTCATTGAAGCAGCAATTGTTTCGTCACAAGCCGACGGAGTAGACTTTATCGTCGAACAAGTTACCAAAGATGCGGCTCCCTTAAAGACGCTTCGCTATGATTCGCAAGCAGCTAAATTAGTTAGTTTTACAGAAATCGAAGATGATGTTGATGAGGAATTGATTTTTAGCACATTGTTGACGGTAGGACAGCGTACTTGGCGGTTTACGCATTTTCCGTCAAGCCAGTATAAATCAGTGATCCATTTAGGAATTCCATATGTAGCGGCTTTCATTGTATTGTTATTGATGTTGGCGGTAACATTTTTTTTGCATGAACGCGATGGACGTGTCACTGCCGAAATAGCGACAAAGGTGCGTGAAGAATTTATGACGGTCGCTTCGCATGAGCTACGTACACCGCTGACGCCTCTTAAAATGGAAATCTTTTTGGTAAAAGAGCTGATGCAAACAGGACACGCCAGCCAAGAAAAAATTTTAAGCCTTCTGGATAATGCGAATAAACATTTAAATCATATTGTGGCACTGATAGATGATCTATTAGATGTGGGCCGCATCGGCGAAGAACACTACCAGTATAATCTTTCGCCATTTAAACTTGATATTCTGATTCGTGGTACGGTTGAAAAGTTTGAATCAATATTTAAAGCGAACAACTGCTCTGTGCAGATGTCTTTGCAGCCTGAAGTCGAAGTTTATTGGGATGCCCAGCGTATTGAACAGGTTATTACAAATTGCCTAAGTAATTCAGTGAAATTTTCGACGCAAGCAATTATTGAAATCAATTTACGTGTCGAGGGTGATTCAGCCATCTTCAGTATCAAAGATAATGGTATCGGTATTTCTGACGAGTTTCAGAAAAAAATGTTTAATAAATTTGAACGTGGAGTCTCTAGTCAAAGTTATGGTGGTTTGGGTTTGGGGCTATACATCGTTTATCAAATTATTAAATCTCATAATGGATCTGTTCACGTGAAAAGTAGTCCTGGACAAGGAACAGAGTTTATTTTTCAGGTTCCACGCAATGTCTGAGTTGCAGAATAAATTTATTATCTTACGTAAAATGAAATACGGCGAGGCCGACTTAATCATTCACGCCTTGTCGATGGCGGGTGCGAAAAAATCTTTTATTGCACGTTCTGCTTTAAAAAGTAAAAAGCGTTTCGGTGGTGGTGTTCTAGAGCCCACACATTTTGTCTTGCTTACGTATAAAGAAAAAAAATCTGATGATCAGCTCAATGTTTTAAATGAAGCTGTACTGATCGATGATTTTAAAGATATTCGTGCAGATTATGATAAATTAGAATTCGGTCTATTTATGTTAAATTGTGCCTATCACGTTTCACAAGAAGGTGATTTTGATTCACACTTCTTATTTAACCTTGTCGGTCATTCACTGCGCCAATTGGGTAAAACCACAAACTTGCAAAGATTTAAGTTACATTTCTGTCTTAAATTTCTATTTCAACAGGGCGTAATTTCAGTCGAAGATTGGATGTCTCCGTTTTTAAAGATCAACATGTCTGAGTCAGAACAATTAGATCAAATTCCTGATATGGCTGAAATCATCGATAACTATACGGATTCAATCGAATCACAAGTGCTTCATTATATTAAAAATGCGGATACCGGGTTTTAATTCTGCGTTGAGACTTTTTTAGATTTACTATTCGAACGCGTGCCGCTTTTTACCGGCGCTGCTGCCGCGGGAGCAGAACTGTTACTGCCACCATTTTTCATCGACTTAGCCGGGGATGCATTTATTTTTTTCATGATAGCTAATGCATCACATTTTTCTTCGATCAGATCTTCATCTTTATAAAAAATAGACGGGTTAATCACTAAAGGATCGATATGAGAAACTCTTTGATGGGGTAATGTTCCTGCTTTCGTTGCATAACAACGATAAGCAAAGCGCATATCAATGCCGCCATCTTCTACGTAATCAATTAATTCAAAACGATAGAAATTGCAGCGATCGTCGACTTGTTTCAGTTTTGCTCCGATAGCTTTACTGTAATTTATAAAATCTTTATTTTTTTCTCGAGAAAGTTTAAGCATTTGCGTCGCTACACGATTGGTACATTCTGCTTTATTTTTTTGAACATAAGCATCCAATGATAACGGACTTCCTTTATATTGGGTGTTTTCTAATTTATGCGCCACTGGATAAAGTATTTGCTGCGAATTAGCCAAGCTTGAAATAACTGAAATTACTAATAAAACGACTGCTTTTTTCATGCTTTTATTTTACAAAATAATTGCGATCTGCGCGCAATATAATGTCAGTTTTGCAGACAAACAGGTAATAAGGCTAGTGGGTTGGCTAATCGAATTTCTTTTTTGAAAGTGGATGTCTAACTTCAACGATTCGAGCCAGAGTATCAATATTAAGATGTGTATACTTTTCAGTGGCCGTTAGACTGTCGTGACCAAGCATAGATTGCAGAGTTCTAAGGTTAGTGCCACTGGCCAACATATGCGTCGCAAAGCTATGACGTAATGAATGCGGATGCAGGGGGTTCATCAGACCCACCTGTCTTCCGAGAGTTCGAATCAGTTCATAACCTTTGCGTGTCGACAGAGGCTCTTCACCAAATACAAATTCCATATTTTTATTACGTGCATGAAAGGCTTTAAGAACATCGTTGCAGGTCTCAGGAATGATAATTAAACGCTCTTTATTACCTTTTCCGACGACCAGAATTTTTCTTTGATCTAACTGAATGTTTTTCCAGCGAAGATTGCAGGCTTCGCTGATACGCATTCCGCCGCCGTATAATAAATTAAATAAGGCTTTTTGAATCTGTGCAGCTTCGTTAGCAGAGGTATTTAAAAACTGTAGCACGCTAATCACTTCATCGACTGAAATAAAATGCGGAATTTTTTTCGGAACCTTAGGGCAAATTAACTGGTCAGCGTAGTTTTTATCGATCAATCTTTCAGCGTAGAGCCAGTTAAAAAAGCTCTTAAGGGTAGCGATCTTTCGGTTGCGGGAAGCGAGTGAAAGTTTACCCCATTGGTTTAAAGAATCACGGCAAGTCAGCCAAAGATCTTCGCCATTATTAAAGCTCAAAGTCTTAACGTCGGCTAAATTAATCAAATTATTGTTTTTACGGGTGTGTCTTTTGGGAGTGCTCGATTGAAAGAAAGCTTGGTTCAAATCAAGGGTATAGGCCTTAATCGTTAAAGGTGAACAAGATTCAATATTTTCTAGATATTTCAAGAAGTTATGAATCTGTTTGGTTAATAAATAAGCCATCAAATTGATTATATATTAGCCAATAGCAATTGAGGGGTCCTAAAATTATTTTAACACGATGCAATATTTTCCTTGCAATTATTACTCGACCTTGGTTATATTACGGGCATAACACGGTG
Source organism: Bdellovibrio sp. (assembly GCA_036676395.1). GTDB lineage: Bacteria > Bdellovibrionota > Bdellovibrionia > Bdellovibrionales > Bdellovibrionaceae > Pseudobdellovibrio. The sequence goes on along the minus strand of JAKFCY010000002.1, from coordinate 2,326,614 downwards.
TATCAAAATGAGCTAATCATAATGAGACACCAACTCTTGGACGTTTAACAGTACGTGAAAGGTAGGCCCCATGTCTTCAAATGACTCTAGCGCAACTACAGTATTACCGAGCTCGCAAAACCAACCACAAATGGGTTGGACTGGTAACCAAACGCAAAAGGTTATCGAAACTAGATCAATCATCTACAAATCAGATGTTATGGGTCAGATGATGAAAATGATCGAAAGAGTTGCTCCTTCACAAGCTAACATCCTGGTTCTTGGAGAATCTGGAACTGGTAAAGAGTTAATTGCTCGTGCAGTTCATGAAAAATCAAATCGCAAAAACAAACCTTTCGTTGCGATCAACTGCGGTGCTTTACGTGAAACACTTTTAGAATCAGAATTATTCGGCCACGAAAAAGGTTCATTCACTGGCGCTTACAATAAAAAAATCGGTTTAGCCGAAGCGGCTAACGGTGGAACATTGTTCTTAGATGAAATCGGTGAGTTACCTCTTTCGATCCAAGCTAAACTTTTACGTTTTATCCAAGAAGGCGAAATCTTCCGCGTTGGTGGTAAAGAGTCTATCAAAGTAGATATTCGTTTAATCTGTGCAACTAATCGTGAATTAGACCAAGAAGTTGTGCGTGGAAACTTCCGTGAAGATTTATTCTATCGTATTAACACGATCGTTGTAGCGGCTCCGCCATTACGTCGTCGTAAAGAAGACATTCCGGTTCTTATCCAGTATTTCTTATCACAAGGTCACTCTTATTTAAACCGTGGTAAAACTATTGATGAAGAGGCTTTGAAATTATTAGTTAAATATGAATGGCCAGGTAACATCCGTGAATTACAAAACGTCTGCGAACGTTTACAAATTCTATCTGAAGGCCACATGATTATGATCAACGATCTTCCTGATTTCGTTCGTAATCCAGAAACTAAAGAAGAAGGCATGGATTTCGATCCGACTATGCCATTATATGAATTAGAAAAACGTTATATCATTAAAGCACTTGCTCACTACGGTGGAAACAAAACTCAAGCGGCGCAAGGTTTAGGTATCACGATTAAGACTCTTTACAATAAACTTCATGAGTACGGCGAATTCGAAAAATACGCTGTTCACACGAAGCCAGCTAAGGATTAATTAAAATTGATCACTCCGAATGTAGTACGTTGATCAGACCGGAGATTAAAAACGAACTTGAATATAGAAACGTTGGCAGACCAAGTTCGTTCGTTTTGTTTCTAACAGGGAAGGCTCACCGTAAATATTGAGCCTTTTCCAAGTTCACTTTCAACTGTGATAACTCCTCTGTGCGCGGCGATAATTTCACGCGATATGAACAGTCCTAATCCCAGTCCATCAAAATTTTTAATCGAATTTGCGCGTTCAAAACGCTCAAATATTTTTTCACGATCTTCAGGTGCAATGCCGATTCCTTGATCTTCAATTTTCAGAACTGCACGGTTAGCTTCTTTAAGCACAGACACTTGAACCGGTTTTCCGGCACCATACTTTGTCGCATTACTCAGTAAACAGTTAACAACTTGTTCCAGCCGGTTGAAATCCCAAACGCCATTCACTGGCCCATCGGTTGTTATGATGATTGTGCAATTGCGTCGTTTTGAATTTTCTAAATTGCGTTCCTGAGCCTGTAGTACCAGTTCGACTAAATCCATAGGCTCTTTATTTAAAACTAATCGCCCAGCAGTGATTCTTGAAACATCTAAAAGATCATCAGTTAAATGAACCAATTTTGAAACTTCACGGTCAGTGTGATCTAAAGCCTGCATCAGAACTTGTGCCTTAGGAAACATTTCAACAGTTATTTTTCGGGCTTCACGTTTGAACCAATCTAAATACATTTTTAAAGGTGTCAGTGGAGTACGTAATTCGTGCGAGGCCATAGCCAAAAACTCATCACGGGCTTTTACAGATTTTTCAGCATCAAGGCGGGCCTGGTGTTCATTCATTAATAGGCGGTCACGTTCAGCTTCGGCATTTCGTTGCTGAGTGACATCCCGAAAACTCCAAACCCTTCCGACAACGACGCCGTGAAGCTTTTGGGGCTGCGAATAGCGTTCAAAGATTCTTCCATCTTTAAATTCAAGAGTGTCTGCGCTTTTTTCATTGGGACGAGCATAAATTTTTTCGGTTTTGATTAAAAAGTCTTCGGTGTCTTTAAGTTGATCTTTGATCGCTGCGATAAGTGTTCCCGAGATATAGTTAGCCATATCTTCATCTTTGACGTTCCACATTTGCAATAGCTTCTGATTATAGGTCATGGCTCGCCTTTGTAAATCGATCACGAGGATGCCATCAGCTGTGGCTTCCAGGGTGGCTTCAAGCTTAGAGAGCCAACTTTGAAGTTCTGCGGTTCGTTCTTGAATTTTAATTTCTAAACTATCGCGTGCTTGTTCAAGCTCTTCTTGCAGCAGTTTTCGTTCGGTAATATCACGGGTTATGAGTGTTGCACTGATCACTTGGCCGTCGATGATTACTGGAGCGATCTTTGTCGAATACCAAGCGGGCTGTTTTTTTGAATCGTGACTTAGAATTTCATATTCAGCCGGTATCGCTTTGGTGAAAACTTTATCTAATGCATTTAGCATCGTTGGAATATGGTCGGGTTGAACGAAATCTGTAGCAAGTCTTCCGATCACTTCATCTTTTGCAAAGGCTGCAAAGGTTCTATTGATAAATAAAATTCTGCAGTCTGGTCCAATACTGATAATAATATCTGGAGCTGTTTCGGCAAGTTGACGCCACTTTGATTCAGTCTCACGCAAAGTGCGCGATGTTTCAGTTTGTATCATTGCAGTTTTTCGCTCGGGCAGTGATGGCGAACAATATCTAAAAGTAAATCAATGCGAATGGGTTTTTTTAAAACACCGTAGAAATTTTCTTTACTTGTGATTTGGTCGGCAAAGGCTGTGACGGCTAATAACGGGATACTTTTATAAAGAGAATTTTTTTTGGCTTCTTCAGAAAATGTCCAGCCATCCATAACCGGCATCATCATATCTAATAAGATCATGCAAGGTTTTGGAATTTGCGAAAGGAGAGCTAAACCTTCTTTGCCGTTGGTGGCCGTGATCGGGTAATAACCTTCGGCTTCCAACATAGCTTTCATAAGTTCTCGAATATCGTCATCATCTTCGATAACCATGATTGGGTGAATGTGTTTCGAATGCAGATATTTTACATCTTCCGATGAGAGTTCATTCATTACCTTTTAAACTCTGCAATAGTTGTGCAGGGCAAAACAGGTAAACTTCGTACTATTGTGCCTCAAATATGCAAAAAGCCCTCACGCGGAGGGCTTTTTGACTCATTAATTTTTTAGTAAAATTAAAATCTAGATGTAACCTTCGTCATCATCATTTTCTTCTTCTTCGTCAGCAGTTAGAATGCTGTCTTCTTCGATGTCTTCTTCTAAATCTTCTTCAGCGTCTTCAGCTTCTAAAGTTTCGAAACCTTCACCTTCACCTTCTTCTTCATCGTCTTCATCTAAAGGTTCAGCGTCTTCTAAAGGGTCTTCATCGCCAACCATTGCATCTAATTCTAATTCGTCATCAAACTCAGAATCGATATCAGAAAAAGATGTTTGTAAAGGAGCTACGATAGCCGCAACTTTTTTGGCTGCTGGTTTAGCCGCTTTTTTAGCGGGCTTTGCAGTCGCTTTTTTCGGAGCCGCTTTTTTTGCTGCTGGTTTAGCGGCTTTTTTAGCGGGCTTTGCAGCCGCTTTTTTTACAACTTTTTTAGGAGCTGGTTTAGCAGCTTTTTTAGCTTTAGGAGCCGCTTTTTTCGCAGCCTTTTTTGCTGTTACTTTTTTAGGAGCAGCTTTTTTCGGAGCCGCTTTTTTTACAACTTTTTTTGCAGGTTTTTTCTTAGCCATATGAATTCTCCATTTGTTAAACGAAAACACTCATAAGACTAGAGAAAAATAAACTCGTAAGCAAGAGCTAGGTGCTTGGAACTAGATGTTATTAAAGTCCAAAATGGTCTTCAAGGATGCGCGCAAACTCAGGAGGTACTACCCCAGACATAAAAAGCCCTGGTTGGTGGCCACTTTTCGCATTGACGTAGGTCAAATATCCAAAAGTTTTGCTCTTATCAGCATTTTTGATCGGCACCGTGATATTGATAGGTATCGGAAGTGCTGCTTTATCTGGCAATGTCATAAAAAGGCCGAAAGCACTTAAGCCAATATAAAGATTAATCTTCGTGTTGTTATTCGACGGAAAACTTAAAGCTAAGCTGGGTAACTCATTTTGCCCTGCAGGCATTGCCGGTAATGGATCACCATTCGGCAAACGGGTAGCGGGTACAGTTGTGATTCCTTTTAAGATATATTTTATAGGAACACGAACGGCCATTTTCATTTTACCTGTACCATCAAAAACCGGAGTAAACGAGATATCGGGATACTTATTAAATGTACCTGATGGAGTGAATACTACGCCCGAAGGCATAGGTAACATAATTACGAATTCGCCACGAGTTTTATCAATATCTAATGCTAAGGCGCCGTTGAAGCCTAATTTATTAGACGAATCGTCGACGCGACTTTTCATATCTACTGAATCAATACTAGGATTAGTTGGAGTTGGAACATCGGGGTTATCAGTACCTAAGCCTGTTTGTCCTTGGCCACCTTGATCTAACGATTTAAGTTCAGGTACAGAACCACCACAAGCCGTTAATAAGGTCACTAGTGTAAGAAGTGTAATTTTAAGTTTCATGGATTACCTCGCCCAAAATTATCGGACCAAGGTCTAGTTCACTTAAGTGTTTATTCTAAAAAAAAAGCCGATCATAGTGATCGGCTTTTTTTCGTCAACTAAGTTGACATAATTTTTGAAGTCCCTAGATTTCATCTAGGTCAGCTGTATATTAATCCGTCAATATTAGCCAATTAACTTCAACGCTAACTGCGTTGATTGGTTAGCTTGGGCTAATGTTGCAGTACCTGCTTGTAACAACACTGTATTACGAGCCATATCAGAAGTCGCAGATGCTACGTCAGTATCACGGATACGTGAATTTGCTGCAGCTAAGTTTTCTTCAGTGATCGCTAATGTATCTACTGTAGAAGTCATACGATTTTGTAAGGCACCTAAGTTTGCTCTCATTGCATTTACTCTTTGTTGAGCTGCTTCGATAGTGTCAATCGAAGAACGAGCCGTATCGCGTTTACTAAAATCTAAATCAGCGATACCTAAAGCATCTACTGTTGCAACATTGCTTGCTGCATCGAAAGTGATCTTATCAAATTCAGTCGAGAACATACCAATCTGAAAATCGAATGCCGGAGAAGAACCATCAAGTAATGATGTTGAGTTCCAACGAGTTGATTTGCCGATACGTTGAGTCTCATCTTTTAACTGTGCGATTTCAGTTTGGATTAACGAACGCTCTTGATCACCGATCGTGTCAGATGCTGCTTGGATCGCTAACTCACGTTGACGAATCAAGATGTTAGAGATTTCGCCTAAGCCACCCTCAGCAGTTTGCACTAAAGAGATCGCATCGTTTGCATTACGTTTTGCTTGAATTGCAGATCTAATTTGTCCACGCATAGTTTCTGAGATCGCTAAGCCGGCAGCATCATCTGCTGCTTTGTTAATACGAGAACCAGAAGCTAATTGCGCCGATGATGACTGCATTAAGCGTTGGCTGTTGCTCATGTTACGTTGTGTGTTGATAGCTGCTACGTTTGTTGAAATTCTTAATCCCATTGTAAATTCCTTTTAATCTTTTTAAGTTGTATTTTTCATATCTAATTCCTTCCGTGTGTTGTTTTCGTAAAGACTGCATCCTAGCAATCTCTTTCGCGCCTAGAGTACCCACCATGGGTATTGTTATGTGGCGCTGCCTATTTAATATTCCTTCAATTTTTAGTTCATCCGTAATTCGTCCTTGAAGCCTCCCCTCAAAAAGATAGAGAACATGTCTTGCGTGATTGCATGACCTTGTTCTTAGAGACATCCAGTCTCTTGATTTATTACTTATCTTAGTTTTCGGTGTCTGTGGGTGAATCTTGACAGGATGTTAGAATAGAAAATGTAATTTAAATTATTTTTTCTAGTCGTGTTTTCCCTCTGAAAGTATTGATTTCAACACGTCAGTCTTAAGACTCGACGAGGCTTAGTATCAGTCTGTGGAATATTCGTCGAGTCAAGTCGGGCGTCAGGAAAACCGCACGCACTAAGGTTTGCGCGAGATGTAGAAATTATCTTTAATCGTGAATCGTAATTCCCAGTGCTTTGCCTCTTGGGCGTAATCAATTCCTATGCGCGGTGATGCGATAATCTGTGATGGTTTTATTTTTGTGGCGATATCTTCAATGAATAACTGATCATCTGTAAGCAATAACTCATTATGATTGCGCGTGATCTTTAAGGCTTGTGCTAATTTGCCTGGCCCAGTTGTCAGACTCCACAAATGTTTTTTATTTTCTGGATCAAAATTTTTCAGTTTGCGATTTTTCGCCATGCTTATTAGACCTTCATCAGGTTCTAGTGCGCGAATCAGCACGGCTTCGGGAATGTCCACTTTTTGGGTAACGACATTTAGACAATCATAGATGCCATAAATTAAATATACATAACTATGGCCACCGGGCAGATACATACTTTCAGTGCGCTTGGTTTTTTTGTTACCAAAGGTATGGCAACCGCGATCTTTGATTCCTAAGTAGGCTTCTGTTTCCGTAATAATACCTGATAGTCTTTTGCCATTTACGACATGTACTAGACGTTTACCTAATAATTCGCGGGCGACCAGAGTAGTGTCTCGTTGATAGAATGATTTTTTTAATTTAGTCGATTTCAAGAAAACGGCATTGAGCAATTTTCCCGCTCAACTCGTAGGAGTGAAGAGAGTTTGCACGTAAATGATTTTTGGTATTAAAGCCTAATGTGCATGTTATTGTTTCAGAGGCGAAATGGGAGCAGTCTTCGCAGGCAAAAGGAATCTTATAGGCGTTGAAATCACGAGGGTGAATAACATCTTTTTTCATAGATGGTCTAATGCGAGATGGGGACTGTTTTATAGGGTTTTTAGCATTAGCTTTAGACATAAGATTTATATAGGACCTCGGGTTGACAAATGCAATCTATAACTCATGCTTAAGTATGGTGAAACCATAGAGGTCACTTGTGACGGAGTCACAGAGGTAAACAGATGAGTAATGAAATCCAAAAAATGACCAGAAGAAGCCAAGAAGCCATGCAAGCGGCCGCAAAACTTGCCGAGAGTAAAAAGAACTCTTCAGTCGAACCAGAACATTTAATACTAGAATTAGTTGAACAAGACGACGGCGTAGTTCCGCGCGTTTTACAAGAAGCTAAAGTTCAACCTGTAACTTTAATCACACCTTTGAATAAAGCCATTAGCCAATTTCCACAGTTGTCGCAAGCGCAATCAAATATTTATGCAAGCCCTCGGTTGCAGAAATTATTTAAATACGCTGAAGCTGAAATGGTTGAATTACAAGATGAGTTGATTTCAACTGAGCATTTTCTTTTAGCTTTGTTTAAAATTGATGATAATGGTTTAAGGAAAGTTGTCGAAGCTGCAGGATTAAAAAAAGCTTCTATCGTAGAAGCCTTAAAAAAAGTACGTGGTCATCAAAGAGTGACCACAGATGAGCCAGAAAACCAATACGAAGTCTTAAAAAAATATGCCCGTGATCTGACAGCTTTAGCTGCTGAAGGAAAACTAGATCCTGTTGTCGGTCGTGACGAAGAAATTCGCCGCGTGATTCAGGTCTTATCACGTCGTACAAAAAATAATCCAGTTTTAATCGGCGAGCCCGGCGTTGGTAAAACGGCTATCGCTGAAGGTATGGCTTTACGTATTATTAAAAAAGATGTGCCTGATCATTTAGTAGGTAAAAAATTAATGGCTCTTGATATGGGAGCATTAATCGCCGGCGCCAAATATCGCGGTGAATTTGAAGACCGTTTAAAAGCTGTGATCAAAGAAGTGACCACAAGCCACGGCGAAATAATTTTATTTATCGATGAATTGCATACGCTAGTTGGAGCGGGTAAGGGCGAAGGAGCGATGGATGCAGGGCAATTATTAAAGCCAGCATTATCACGCGGTGAGCTTCGTTGTATCGGTGCGACAACATTAGATGAATATCGTCAGTACATTGAAAAAGATGCGGCCTTAGAGCGCCGTTTTCAAACAGTCTTAGTTGATGAACCCACAGTTGATGAAACAATCACGATCTTACGTGGTCTTAAAGAAAAATACGAAGTTCATCACGGCGTACAAATCACAGATGCTGCGATCATTGCTGCGGCTAAACTTTCACATCGCTATATTACAAATCGGTTCTTACCAGATAAGGCCATCGATCTTATTGATGAAGCAGCTAGTAAGTTAGGTATCGAAAATCGCAGTGTGCCCGAAGAAGTCGATCAAATTGAGCGCCAAATTTTAAATTACAAAATCGAGTTAGAAGCGTTAAAAAAAGATAACGATAAACAATCGATCGAACGTAAAGATAAAATTTCATCAGAATTAAAAGACTTGCAAGTTAAAGCGCAGGCCTTGCGTGAAAAATGGAACTTCGAACGCAGTCAGATTGATAACGTTAAATTATTAAAATCAGACATCGAACAAATTCGTAACGAAATTAGCCGTGCCGAGCGTGATGCCCAGTACGAAAAAGCTGCGCAGCTAAAATACGGTAAACTTCCTGAAGTCGAAAAAAAGCTAGCAGACCTTGAAAGTAAACTGCAAACCAAAGACGGTGCGCTGTTAAAAGAAAAAGTCGACGCTGAAGATATCGCTGACGTGGTTTCTAAATGGACGCACATTCCGGTGAACCGTATGTTAGAGAGCGAAATGCAAAAGCTATTACATATGGAAGACGCTTTAAAAAATAAAGTCGTCGGCCAAGATCAGGCTTTAGAGGTGATCGCAGATGCGGTTCGAAGATCGCGTGCTGAAATCGCTGATCCAAATCGTCCAATCGGAACTTTTATTTTTGTTGGCCCTACAGGTGTGGGTAAAACTGAAACTGTAAAAGCCTTAGCCGATTTTTTATTTGATGATCCAGCGGCTGTAGTGCGCATTGATATGTCTGAGTACATGGAAAAACATTCGGTATCGCGTTTAATCGGCGCGCCTCCGGGGTATGTGGGTTACGAAGAGGGCGGCCAATTAACAGAAGTCGTTCGTCGTAAACCTTATGCAGTGATTTTACTAGATGAAATCGAAAAGGCACATCCCGATGTGTTTAATGTTTTATTACAACTCTTGGATGAAGGCCGTTTAACTGACGGGCAGGGGCGCACTGTTGATTTTAAAAACACAGTGATTGTGATGACTTCAAACTTAGGCGCAAGCCAAGGCAGCGAAGCTATTCAAACAGCGCTTAAAACTTTCTTTCGTCCTGAGTTTTTAAACCGGGTTGACGACGTGATTGAATTCAAATCATTAAGTAAAGATAACTTAGCGGGCATCGTAAAAATTCAATTGCAGCAAGTCGTGCAAAGATTAGCGCAGAAAAATATCAAAGTTAGTTTCGGTGATAATGTCATTAATTACCTGGGCGAAAAAGGTTTTGATCCAGTGTTTGGCGCAAGACCACTAAAAAGAATTATCCAGACAGAAGTCTTAAATCCACTAGCGAAAAAAATGATTGCAGGTGATATCAAGGCTGATTCTGTGGTAAAAATAGATTATGAAAATAATTCTATTTCTTTTAGTTAGTTTATCCTTATCTACAACGTTTGCTAAAGACACCCCGCTGGTCACTGGTGATCTCGGGGGATCTTCAGGCAATAACAACGGCACAACTTACCAAGAAGTTCATTTAGGTATAAACCTAAATTTCACTGACTGGCTGACTTGGCGCAATTCAGGTTTTCAAAGATCCGGTTCAAAAATGGAAACCTACACAGGCTTAGATTCAACTATGCGTTTAGTTCTAAGAACTAAATTCGCACAAAGCGGCGGAGCCCACTTCTTCTTAGGGCCTGGTTATCGCTGGACAAGTAAAGAAATAAACAATGCGGTCATTGGTGAAGCCGGTCTAGGTGTGAACTTCTCAGGAGTTGGCTTAAGCGGTGGAGCAAAATACCTAAAATATGATAAGCCTCGTCTTGATTCAGACGGTAATGTTTTAAAAAGCGAAGATGTAAGTTATTTCATCAATATTTCTGGAAATACAAGTTTCGGAAAATAACTTATCGTTACATAATTTTCTTTAAAGGATTGCGTAACCAGCAATCCTTTTTTTATTGTACAAACTTTTTTCATATTCTTAATCTTATGTTTTAATTGTTCCAAACTCCTTTAGGTCTAGGAAAAATTTACCGAACTAGCTCTTTGTCTGGGGTATTCATGTAATCTCTGTAGCTGGACAGTAAAGGTGGAGTTGATGTCTTACATCAATGGTAGAAAATTATTGTCGGTAGCTACATTAATGTCGTTGGCCTTATTAACTATGGCCAATCAAAAGTGCAAAGAGGAGCCTGTAAAAGTCAGACAGCTTAAAAAAAACGTGCAAGTTTTAAAAGTAGAAGCTTCGTCGTTTTTAGATAATGCTGGATTTAACTTTTCAGAAGTGGCGCAAAGCCAGTTCTCGGGCGTGATCTTTGAAGAAGAATCAATGTTTGAACGCAACGTTTATCCCAAGCCAGATCAATCCACTCAAGGAATGAATACGGGTTTACAAAAGACATCTGTAGAAAATAAACAAATGGCACAGCTTAAAACTTGGTTTCCAACGATGAAGGCCAGTGAAGTGCAACTATCACGTGATTCAAGCTGTTTAGTTTCTCGTCCACAACATTTACTATACGGAAAAATTAATTCATTAGAAGCCTATTCAGGTATGAATTTGCAATTCGGTTTTAACTCAACGGCCGTGCAAATTCCGTTAACGGCAAAATTTAAAATGGATAAAATGCGCATGGATTTAAGTTTTCATGCTTATGATCCATGGAGCTCGCAACAAATGGCTGCGGTAAACTCAGAAGTGATCAAGAAAGATTACTCTGCAGGTTTTGGAATCGATTTAGGAATTATTCATATTGGTCCAGAATTTTACCGGGTAACGGGAATGGCCGAAACTGTTTTAAAAGGATTAAAACAATCCATCAAAGATATTTCAGCAAAACTTAAATCATTAGATCGCCAAGAATGGCACACAAGAATTTTGATCAGTCGTGATAATTATGTAGTTATCGTGGGTGGGGCAGAGCTTGGTCTTAAAAAGGGTGACCGCTTAAAAGTTGAAAACGAAGTCCATGATTGGATGGGCGAACCTTGCGGTGAAGGCAGTGTGTTATTAGGTTCGGTGTCGGTCACAAACGACCCTTGGATTATCGAAATCGAAGATGCCGGAAACTTAATGGCTAAGGCCCGCGTTTTAAACCCTCGTGAGGACGATTCTATCGAGGTAGGTGCCTTAACTCGCATCAGTCAGCTTTATGTTGAGCCAGTAGTAGCAACAAAGAAGAAAAAATAAGCACATCTTATAATCAATAATAGACTTACGCTGCTATAGCATGATAACTAGCGGCGTATGTTTTCTGGAATCGTCGAGACCACGACAACTCTTATTCGCACCGAAAAAATGAACCAGGCTTCGCGCCTTTGGGTAAAGCGTCCGACATCTTTTAATGACATTAAAATTGGCGATAGTATTTGTGTAAACGGGGCCTGTTTAACCGTTGAAGCGTTTGATCAAAACGAAATGCAGTTTTGTTTGGGATTAGAAACTTTAACGTTGTTAGATAAAAGTTTATCTTACTGGGAGCACGTTCCCTTAAATCTTGAACGTTCATTAAAATTCGGCGATCGCGTCCATGGTCATCTGGTTACAGGACACGTGGACGAAGCTGCAAAGATTGTAGTTTCTGAAGCTAACGGCGATGTGTGGGATTTAGCTGTTGAGGTATCACCTGAAATTGCTAAATTTTTCTGGCACAAAGGTTCAGCCTGCATTAACGGCGTAAGTCTTACGATCAATAAAATTGAAAATAATTTTATTTTCTTCTGCTTGATTCCGGAAACTTTAAAAGTGACCAATCTGCAGTACTACAAAAAAAATGATTTCGTAAATATTGAATCTGATTATTTAGCAAAAGCCTACATCCGCTCACAAGGAACCAAATGAATTCTATCCAAGATATCATCGCTGATTTTAAAGCCGGAAAATTCGTAATTCTAGTGGATGATGAAAATCGTGAAAACGAAGGCGATTTAGTGATCGCCGCTGACGCCATTACGCCAGAAGCGGTAAACTTCATGGCTAAAGAAGCGCGCGGTTTAATTTGTTTATCGATGACGGCTTCGCAAATCGAAAAATTGCAAATTCCGATGATGACTTCTAAATCACATCAGCGTGGTGCGACCGAAACAGCATTTACTTATTCGATTGAAGCAAGTTTTGGCGTAACTACTGGAATTTCTGCTGCTGATCGTTCACATACGATTATGGTCGCTTCTCGTGAAACTGCAAAAGCCAGTGATGTGATTGTGCCAGGGCATATCTTTCCTTTAAAAGCTCACTCGCAAGGTGTGTTGGGTCGCGCAGGGCACACCGAAGCCAGTGTTGATCTGGCCGTAATCACAAAACAAACTCCAGCCAGCGTAATTTGTGAAGTCATTAATGATGACGGCACTATGGCGCGCTTACCGGATCTAATGATCTTTGCAAAAAAACATAATATTAAGATCGGTACGATTGAAGCGCTTATCGAATACAGGAAGTCCCATGAAAGCTAAAAAAGCCGTTAAATCTAAAATTGCAAAACCTAAAGTTCAAAAAATTAAAATCGGGGTTGTGACTTCGCGTTTTAACGAAGAAATCACATCAAAGTTAGAAGATGGCACTTTAGATTTTCTTGAATCAGTAGAAGGCGTAGAAATTTTCTCGGTTCGTGTTCCAGGTGCTGTTGAAATCCCTTTAGCGGCCCAAGCTTTATTAGAATACCAAAAAGTTGATGCAGTGATCACCCTTGGAGCAGTTATTCGTGGTGAAACCACTCATTATGAAGAAGTTTGCCGTTCTGTTGAGCGAAATTGCTCAAGATTAATGTTAGATTATAAAAAACCCATCGCTTTTGGTGTTTTAACCACTGAAACTGAAGAACAAGCTTTAGACCGCGTAGGCGGTCGTCATGGTCACAAAGGAATTGATGCGGCCCAAGCAGCTCTTGAGATGATTGGACTTCTGCGCGAAATCAAGAAAAAATAAAGGGGCATGGCTAGAATACCCACACAAAATGTCGAATCACTGAAAAGGCGAAAAGAAGTCATTTCTATTTTTGCAATTTCAATTTTGCTCGCCATTTTAGTTGGTATTGAAGTTTATGTTTTTCGTTCAGGGCAAACCCTGCCAAGCCCGTACATTATTTATTTCATCGGGTTAGTTAACGTAAATTTAATTCTAGTCTTACTTCTGTTGTTTTTAATTTTTAGAAATATCGTTAAAGTTTTTATCGAACGCCGCGGTAAAATCTTTGGCTCATCGTTAAAATCAAAACTGATTATCGCCTTTGCCACATTCTCGGTGATTCCGACATCGTTAGTTTTAATTCTTTCAGTGTTTTATCTAAATTCAAGTTTTGATCGTTGGTTTTCACAGCGCATGATCGGCATTTTAAAAAATGCCTCAGAAGTGATTGATTCATTTATCGCGCAAGAAAAACGCAAAGGTTATGATTACGCTGCGATGGTGGCCGAAGCTGTTGCCAAAACGCAGAACCCACAAAAATTAGACGACATTCTAAAAAAACTGCAAAAAGATTATAAGCTTGATGTGGTTGAATACTATCCAGATCTGTTATCAGAACGTTATATCGCCCAGGATACTAAAGCCGTCAGACAAGTGGTTCCTCGCCCTAATTTTGATTTTTTGCAAAAGGGTTTTTTGCATGAAAGCCAAGCCAGCATAGTTCAGGTTTTTTCAGATGCGCATTTATTGCGTATGATGGTGCCCACTGAAAATGGTGTGGTGGTGGTTTCAAAAGTTCTAAATTTAGCCCCGGGTGCAAAATTCGACGATATCGTCGGGGCCTATCAAGAATTTCAAGACAATACACTTATCGAAAATCCATTAAAATCGATGTATTTTATTATGCAGATTGTAATGTCGCTGGTGATTTTATTTGCTGCCATTTGGTTTGGTTTCCATTTAGCCAAACAACTTTCGGTGCCACTCGTGCAGCTGGGCCGTGCCACCAAGCGGGTTGCTGGCGGCGATTATTCTTCATTAGAAATCGAATCAGGCAGTGAAGAAATCAGTAATCTGATCGGAAACTTCAATCAGATGATTTCAAATCTGTCGTCATCAGAACTTGAATTACAGCAAACCATTAAAAATTTAAATCAATACACTTCGTATGTTGAAATCGTATTAGGTAACGTATCTGCGGGCGTTTTATCAGTAGATATGTCAGGTATTGTCACCACAATGAATCGCCGGGCCGGCGAATTGTTGATCGTCGATCCTTCTAAAGCCGTCGGTAAGCCGATCAAGCAGTTGTTAGACGAACAAACTTACAAAATTTTCTCGCAGTTTGTAAAAGCCATGCAGGAAAATAATTTAACCAGTTTACAAAAAGAAATCCGTATCGAGGTCGATAAACAAACAGAAAACGGCATCGAAAAAGAACCTATTCCACTCTCAGTGCATGTTTCTATTTTACGTAATGAATTTCAGCATCAAATCGGCCGTATCATGGTGTTTGATGATATGACTCCGATTGTAAATGCTCAGCGTGCGGCGGCCTGGTCAGAAGTGGCGCGTCGTATCGCGCATGAAATTAAAAATCCACTAACGCCGATTCGTCTGGCCGCAGAACGTATTTCTAAAAAATATGGCGATCAAATTAATGAGCAGGCTTTTAAAGATTCTATTCAAATGATCGTGTCGCAAGTCGATGATATGCGAAATCTGGTGAATGAATTCAGTCAGTTTGCGCGTATGCCTGAACTTAAATTAGTTCATGCTCAGTTAAATGATGTTCTTAAAAGTATGGGCGATGTTTATTCGCAAAATCACGGTAAAGTGAAATTTCGTTTAGAGCTTGATCCGGCAATGCCAGAATTTAAATTTGATCCGGCTCAGTTAAAGCGCGTGTTTGTGAATCTGTTAGATAACGCGGTTCATGCAACTGAAGACGAAACAGCGCAAATTGCTCACCCTGAAGTGACAATTAAGACTGAATATCAAACCCAGCATAGAATTGCCCGAATTTATATCATTGATAACGGCCTTGGAATTCCAGCCCGCGACCGTGTTCGCGTCTTTGAGCCTTATTTTTCAACTAAAGAAAAAGGAACTGGCTTGGGATTGCCGATCGTTAAAAGTATTATCGAAGATCATGGCGGAGTTATTCGCGCTCTGGGTAACGAACCGCAAGGAACCAAGATTTATATAGAGCTTCCATTGTATACAAGCGCCCCTTAATGCTGTAGCTTTTATTAGCTATAAGAAGGTGGACGTATGTCTCAGGTTTTACACGAAGAAAAACTAAAAACGCGCATTTTAATTATCGATGATGAAGGCCCGATTCGTCAGGTCATGTCAGAGAGTTTAAAAGACGATGGCTTTCATGTTTTAACAGCTCCAGATGGACCAACAGGTTTGCAAGTTCTTCAAGAATTTAAACCGCATATTTGTTTCTTAGATATCTGGATGCCTAAAATGGACGGGATCGAAGTCTTAACTCAAGCGATCCCGCAAAATCCAGACACGCAATTTATTATGATCTCTGGCCACGGCACTATCGAGACCGCAGTTAAGGCGACTAAAACTGGCGCATGGGATTTTATTGAAAAGCCACTTTCGTTAGAAAAAATCACGTTAGTGATCGACCACGTTTTGAAATTCAAAGCTGAAAAAGACGAAAAACAAGCGTTGTTAAATAAGTTAAGAAAAAATATTGCTCTAGTCGGTGAATCAAAATCCCTGCAAAAAGTGCGCGAACAAATCACGACTGTTGCTAAAACTCAGCAAACGATTTTGATTTCAGGCGAACCTGGATCAGGTCGTGAACTAGTGGCGCAAAACATTCACTTTATGAGTTCGCAAGCCAGCCGCTCAATTGTTGAAATTAATTGTGCGACATTGCCTCAAGATTTAATCGAGATCGAATTATTCGGTATTGAAAAGGGCGTGTTACCAGGAATTGATAAAACTCGTAAAGGTAAATTAGAACTTATCGAAGGTGGCACGGTTATCATCGAAGAGATCGAAGAAATGCCTCAGGCTATTCAATTAAAACTTTTACAGTACTTAAGAACACAAAAGTTTTCACGCGTAGGTTCAGCAGATGCGATCACTGCGACATCACGAGTGATCTTAACTTCGTCAGTAAATCTTTCGGCTTTAATAGCCAGTGGTAAAGTAGCGACTGAACTTGCAGGATTGTTACAGAACAACGAAATCGTTGTTGATCCGCTTCGTAATCGCCCAGAAGATATTCAATCTTTGATTTTTCATTTTAGTGACATTATCGCCAAACAAATGGCTTCGTTTAGAAAGACAATTTCTGAACAAGGTTTAAAGCTTTTAGTGAAGCACTCATGGCCAGGTAACATCCGCGAATTAAAAAACTTTATTGAACGCGTGTATATCTTAACGCCGTCAGATTACGTTGACGTGCATGATCTGCGTTTTGCAGGTCTATCAGATAAAAAAGACGGCGTGCCCGGGTCACACTCTGAAATTTCAACATTCCGTGATGCGCGTGCAGAATTTGAAAAAGATTATTTAATTAAAAAAATCCAGGAAAACGGTGGCAACATTTCAAAAACCGCTGAAGCCATTGGTTTAGAGCGCAGTTATTTACACAGAAAAATTAAAGCCTACGGTATCGAGGTCAACATATGAAACAGCCAATCTTAAAGTGGTCACAGACCCATTTATTCACTCTTAAAGAAGCTCCCTCTGATGCTGAAATTCCATCGCACCAACTTATGATGCGTTCTGGATTCATGAAAAAATTAGGCCCAGGACTTTATACTTATGGAGCGATAGGTCTTCGCGCCATTCGTAAATTCGAAGAGATCGTTCGCGAAGAACTTCACAAAGCCAATGGTATCGAAATTTTAATGCCAGTAGTTCAACCGCGCGAATTATGGGAAGAAACTGATCGTTGGGCTCAGATGGGCGCAGGTTTATTAAAATTTAAAAATCGTAATAACCAAGAATTTTGTTTAAGTGCTACAGCAGAAGAAGCCGTAGTTGATTACGTACGGCATGAATTAAAATCATGGAGAGATTTTCCGAAAAACATTTATCAGATTCAAACAAAGTACCGCGATGAAATCCGTCCACGTTTCGGTTTAATGCGCGGCCGTGAATTCGTAATGAAAGATGCGTACAGTTTTGATATGGATCAAGCCGGTGCTCTTAAAACTTACGAAGGCATGTATCAGGCTTATGAGAGAATTTTTGATCGTTTAAATTTAGAATACCGCGCTGTACAGGCTGATGCGGGTAACATCGGCGGCAGCCAAACGCACGAGTTCCAGCTTTTAGCCGAAGCCGGTGAAGATGCTTTATTAGTTTCTGATAAAACAAGATTTGCGGCCAATGTTGAAGTGTGCCCAGCTATCGACGCTGTTCCACATATTTCAAACGAAGCAGAAAAAGCGATGGAGAAATTTGAAACTCCAAATCAAAAAACTATCGCAGATCTTGAAGCGTTCACAAAAATTCCGGCTCGCGATTTAGTTAAAACACTTTATTTCGCTACAAACGAAGATCCGAAAGTAAAAGACATCAAAGCAGTCGCTATTTTACTTCGTGGTTCTGATGAAGTTAACCCGATCAAAGTTAAAAATATGCTGGGAATGTCAAATTCTCCAGAGATGTTAACTGATGATGAAGTTCGTCATGTTACGGGGGCAAGCCCAGGTTCATGTGGACCTGTCGGCTTAAAAATTCCAATCTACGCAGATACCGGCATCATGGGTTTAAAAAACTACATCGTCGGCGCTAACGAAGACCACTTTCACTTACGCAATGTGAACCATGGCCGCGATTATCAAATCACAAAAACCGCTGATTTGCGTATGGCGCGCGAAGGTGATAAGTGCCCTGAATCTGACGGTAAATTAAAATCTTACCGCGGTATCGAAGTGGGTCACGTTTTCTACTTAGGGCAAAAATATTCTAAAAAAATGAACGGTGTTTTCTTAGATAAAAACGGAAAATCTCAGCACTACGAAATGGGCTGTTACGGAATTGGTATCACTCGCGTCGTTCAAGCTGCGATTGAACAAAGTCATGACCAAGATGGTATCATCTGGTCAAAAGCTCTTTCTCCGTTTCATGTTCATATTTGTTTATTAGATATCAAAGATGAAAACTTAACAAAATACGTCTACGATTTGGCTTTACGTTTTGCAGAAAAAGGCATTGAAACATTTATTGATGATCGTGATGAGCGCCCAGGTGTGAAATTTAAAGATGCAGATCTTTTAGGTTTTCCAGTGCGTATTGTTGTCGGCAAAAAAGGTTTTGAAGCGGCACAAATCGAAGTTGTAAATCGTAAAACTAAAGAAGTTGAAAAAGTACCGCCAGAGGCAGTTATGGCACAGGCAGAAAAAGTTTTAGCTACAAGATAGGAATTATAAAACATGTCACAAAGCTTGATCAAAAATCCAATCATGTTAGCTCTTGATGTAGATACCAAAGAGCAAGCGCAAAAGATTTTGGCTCAAGTGGGTGATGTGGTCGGTGCCATTAAAATTGGACCACGTCTTGGTTATCAGTATGGCACTGAATTTATCAAAGAATGCGCTAAAGTAGCTCCCGTTTTTATCGATAATAAATATTTTGATATTCCTTCAACAATGGTTTCAGCCGTGAAAACAAGTTTTCACGCAGGGGCCACATTTGTAACGGTGCACGCTTTATCGGGTAGCGAGGCTTTAACCGAGCTCGCAAAACTAGAAAAAGAACTAAATCAAATCCGCCCGTTTAAAATCTTAGCCGTTACGATTCTTACAAGTTGGGATCAGCAGTCGATGCCCAAGTCATTACACCCATGGCCTGTCACTGATCATGTGTTGAGCTTAGCGAACCTCGTGCTTGATTCAGGCTTAACTGGTTTAGTTTGTTCGGCGCACGAGCTAGAGCTGCTGAAAAACCACAATCTGTATAAGGTAACTCCAGGAATTAGACCCGATTCTGCTGCTGCAGACGATCAAAAACGTGTAATGAATCCACAACAAGCAATTCAAGCTGGCGCTTCTGCCTTAGTTATTGGTAGACCCATCTTGCAAGCAACCAATCCAAAACAAGCTGTTCTAGATATTTTAAAAAGTATCTAGATCTATTTAGGAATTATGTATGAGAAGAACTTCAGGTAAACCGCGTCCGGCACAGGGTCGTCCACAATCAGGCGGTCGTCCAGCAGCTAAAAGCAATCGGCCTCCAGCGCGTGTTTCTCATGGCCCGGCTCGAGGTGGTCAGGTACAGGCCCGCGGATCAGCAACTCAAGGCATGCATTCGTCTCTTCCTAAATCTTGGCGCCAAATTGCCGGCACCCACGCTGTAAAAGAAGCTTTAAGTGTGCGGCCGCAATCGATCAAACAAGCTTATGTACAAGCTAATTTATTAAATTCACCTGAAATTAAAGAGCTCTTACAAATTTTTAAAGCTAAAGACATTCGTTTCGAAGAAAAAAACGAAATGGAATTAGCAAAACTTTGCGCTGGCCACCAAGGCGCTGTGATTTTTTCAGATTACAATCCAGCTTTTGATTACACTCAACAAGGTTGGGAAGATAAAAGCATTATTTTGGCTTTAGACGGCGTAGAAGACCCACATAATTTAGGTGCGATTTTACGTACGAGCTGGTTAATGGGCGTAAGTGGTCTAATCATTCCTCAAGACCGCGCTGTAGGCTTAACGCCAACAGTTCACAAGGTAGCTTGCGGTGGTGTAGAGCACGTAGAAATCGCGCGTATCAATAATTTTAACGATCCGTTTGCTACTTTAAAAGAAGCCGGATTTTGGGTTTATGGTCTTTCGCATAAGGCCACAAAATCAATTTATGACATTCAATATCCAGAAAAAGTAATTTGGGTGTTGGGCGCAGAAGACAAGGGCTTACGTTCGACGACAGAGCGCGTGTGTGATGAGTTGGTTTCGATTCCGCAAGCTTCGCCAGAGGCAAGCTATAACGTTTCAGTAGCTACGGCGATGGCTTTAGCCGAAACTAAACGTCAATGGACAAAAAAATAAATTCTTAACATGCAATTAGTGGACGTTTCTTAATTCGCGGTGATAAAATTTTGCTTAGATGAGTGAAGCTGCAAAAACCAAAAGATTATTTGTCGCGATTAAGCCAAGCCTTGGTCAAATTTATCAATTAGACCCTTTTTTAAAAAAACTGAAAAAATCTTTCGACCAAAAAGAAATTCAAATCAAGTGGTCGCCTCTTGAAAACATGCACATCACGTTAAGTTTTCTAGGCGATACTCCTGAAGAAAAAATTCCGATTTTACGAGAGAAATTATCAGAAATTGCAATTCACGCACATGAGTTTAATTTAAAAATTCACGACTTAGGAGCCTTTGATCATTTTCAAAAAGCGCGCACTCTTTTCGTCGACGTACAGCGCTCACAACCCCTTTTAGACTTACAATCTTTGATCGAGCAAAAGTTAGAACTCCCCCCGCAACAGCAATATTACCCCCATATGACTTTAGGACGGCTGCGAAATCCAAATTCTGTCGAGTCGGCAGCTAGCCCTTTTAAAAAGATAGATCTAGGAAAAGGGGAGATTAGCTCGCTTTTTTTGATGGAAAGCCAACTTCGTGGACATTTTCCTGTGTACTCGGACGTTTTTGAAGCACCTCTGGCTAAAAACCAAGCATAAAACTTTTCATTCTTATTAAAAATAAATTTGACCTGACCGAGCGAATCCAGTAAAAATTCCAAGTTACTAAAATTTTTGACGAATTTTAGCTTTTGCAAAAAGGCTGGAATTTTATACGAAAGTTTTAGGCTATGCTGGCATAGCTCAATTGGTAGAGCAGCTGATTTGTAATCAGCAGGTTGCGGGTTCGAGTCCCATTGCCAGCTCCATTTTTCGCTTAAGTGCGAATTTTGCGAGTGTACACTATAGCTAAATGTACATAGACGTTAATTAATGGGTAGGTGCCCGAGTGGCTAAAGGGGACAGACTGTAAATCTGTTGGCTTCGGTCTTCGAAGGTTCGAATCCTTCCCTGCCCACCATTTTTTGCTTTCCCTTGTGGGCGATCTTAAAATGTCATTAGCGTCGAACCTTTCGGTTTTTTCGAATGGTTTACAGTCGCAAGATAAAAGATTTTGGCGGGAGTAGCTCAATTGGCTAGAGTATCTGCCTTCCAAGCAGAGGGTTGCGAGTTCGAGACTCGTCTCCCGCTCCAAAGTTTTTTGCCCTTACGCCCGTGTAGCTCAGTGGTAGAGCACACCCTTGGTAAGGGTGAGGTCGTCGGTTCGGCTCCGATCACGGGCTCCAGTTCGAAAGAATTGAAGTAAGTGATTACGAAGAATTGATGAGTGATTTAAAAATTTAAAAAGCTTTTTTAATTAAAAGTTATAAAACAAACATTCTCGCAGGAGGACATATGTCTAAAGAGAAATTTAACAGATCAAAACCGCATGTAAACATCGGTACCATTGGTCACGTCGATCATGGTAAAACAACTTTAACAGCTGCTATCACGACTACTCTTGCGACTATGGGTAAAGCGCAAGCTATGGCTTACGATCAAATCGATAAGTCTCCAGAAGAAAAAGCACGTGGTATCACTATCTCTACAACTCACGTTGAGTACGAAACTGACAACCGTCACTACGCTCACGTTGACTGCCCAGGCCATGCCGATTACGTAAAAAATATGATCACTGGTGCCGCACAAATGGACGGAGCAATCCTAGTAGTTTCTGCAGCTGACGGTCCTATGCCACAAACTCGTGAGCATATCTTACTTGCACGCCAAGTAGGTGTTCCAGCTCTAGTAGTATTCATGAACAAATGTGACATGGTTGATGATAAAGAATTACTTGAACTAGTTGAAATGGAAGTTCGTGAATTATTATCTAAATACGAATTCCCTGGCGATACTATCCCTATCGTTAAAGGTTCTGCTAAATTAGGTTTAGAAGGTGACCAATCTGAGTATGGTCGTCCATCTATCTTAGCTTTAATGGAAGCTTGTGATAAACACATCCCTGAACCAGTTCGCGCTATCGAAAAAACATTCTTAATGCCAGTAGAGGACGTGTTCTCTATCTCTGGTCGTGGTACAGTTGTTACTGGCCGTGTTGAGCGTGGTATCGTTAAAGTAAATGACGAGATCGAAATCGTTGGTATCCGTCCGACTCAAAAAACTACAGTTACTGGAATCGAAATGTTCCGTAAATTGTTAGATGAAGGTCGCGCTGGAGACAACTGCGGTGTTCTTTTACGTGGTACTAAAAAAGAAGATGTTGAACGTGGCCAAGTATTAATCAAGCCAGGTTCAGTTAAACCACACAAAAAATTCAAAGGTGAGGCATACATCCTTACTAAAGATGAAGGTGGACGTCATACTCCATTCTTTACTAACTACCGTCCACAATTCTACTTCAGAACTACAGATGTTACGGGTGTTGTAACTCTTAAAGCTGGAACTGAAATGGTTATGCCAGGTGATAAAGTTGAGATTAACGTTGAGTTAATCACTCCAATCGCTATGGAACAATCTTTACGTTTTGCTATCCGTGAGGGTGGCCGTACTGTTGGTGCCGGCGTAGTTGTTGAAATCATCGAGTAGTTTTAACTACTCGGTTTCAAGCTAAGCTTAAAACTGATTGAAAGGCCGACTGAAAAGTCGGTCTTTTTTTTTTTGACTTTTGCTCTTGCTCAAGCTTTTGGCCCAAGTCAAATAAAGCTTGTCGAGGCATGAAAATACAGAGTATATTTTGCGTTTAATGCAGGGGTTTAGCTCCAGCGGTAGAGCGAGCGACTCCAAATCGCTAGGTCGTGGGTTCGAATCCCCCAGCCCCTGCCAATTTTACTTCACTTTTAACTAAATCAAGTTAAGCTTAGTGGTGAAATTGAAAAATAAGACCGTTTTGTTTTATTCACGAAGGATGAAACATAAAAAATTTCGGTTTTTAATAACTGAAGAACAGATAAGGATTTTACGGATGGATAATACAAATTCAAAATTTATTACGGTATGTTTTTTATCATTAGCTGCGCTAGTTGGTTTTACCGTATCAGTTTTACTTAAAGCTTTATCTGGAGCTTTCGGCGTAATCGCAAAACTTTCTGATTACGATTTATTTAAACACGGTCTACCAGTCATGTTAGCTGTGGTTTTATTTGCTTCTCTTCAATTTAATAAAGGCGTTTTGCAATGGGCTGATGAAGTCACTGCAGAAATCAAAAAAGTAGTATGGCCACCAATTAAAGATACGCGCATGATGACAGTTGTAGTTGTTATCATGGTTTTCATTTCTTCGATCATCATCAGCGTATTTGATTTATTTTCTGGTTTCGTATTAAACCAAATTCTTAAGTAGTTAATTATTTCTGGCCTAGCCAGAGAGGAGTTGTATTTTGGAAAATCAAGAGACACCAAAAGCACCGACAGAAAAAAAATGGTATATCATTAATGTTCAATCTGGTTGTGAAAACACAGCTAAGGCTGCTATCGAAGAAAGAATCAAAACTAATAAAATGGAAAGCATGTTTGGCGAAATCTTAATTCCTGCTGAAAATGTTGTTGAATTAGTTAAGGGCCAAAAAACGACTAAAACTCGTAAGTTCTTTCCAGGTTATATTTTCGTTAACATGGTTCTTAGCGATCAATCTTGGCATTTAGTAAAAAATTCTTCTAAAGTATCTGGCTTCGTGGGCGGCGCTAAAACTAAGCCACCAGAAGTTCCTGAGCATGAAGTTATGCGTGTTACTCAGCAAATGGCTGGCGTAGCTGAAAAACCTCGCGCTAAAGCGAACTACAACATCGGTGATCAAGTTACTGTTGTTGATGGTCCATTTAATAACTTCAACGGTACAGTTGAAGAAATTAACGAAGAAAAAGCTAAAGTTAAGGTTCTTGTGTCGATCTTTGGTCGTCCAACGCCTGTTGAGCTTGATTTTGTTCAAGTTTCTAAAAACTAATTAGCTCATGTTTTAAGCATTGCTTATTGAAGCCTTGGTGATGAACCAGGGCTTTTTTCTTTTATGTGGTCTGCGTAGGAGACATCCTGTCTGAAAAGGGCTGACGGCCCTTTTGAACCCGTTAAGATCCGACCTTCCTGGTCGGACTTCTTAGTGTTGTTGGGAGTGGTTTTTATCCTCGCTCGCCATTGGTAAAAATCGTTATTTTTTCTTATTATTTTGTTGTCTCTGACGCGCTCCTGCGGCTATATTTTCACCTCGTGTAAAATTCACGACAGAAATCAGAAATCTCCATTGGGGAGGTTTCTTAATAACCCTTTGCAAGGTGGGAATCTATGGCAAAAAAAGTTACAGGTATGATCAAATTGCAGATACCGGCAGGGAAAGCTAATCCAGCTCCTCCCGTTGGACCGGCACTTGGACAGCATGGGGTAAACATTATGGAATTCTGTAAACAGTTCAACGCGCGTACTCAAGCGCTAGGTGATAGCATTATTCCTATCATCATTACTGTTTACCAAGACCGTTCGTTTACTTTCATCACTAAGACGCCTCCGGTATCTTCGTTAATCAAAAAGGCATTAAAATTAGAGTCAGGCTCTAAAATGCCACAAAAAGATAAAGTCGGTAAAATCAAAACTGACCAAATCAAAGTTATCGCAACTACAAAGTTGCCTGACTTAAACTGTGTGAAAGTTGAATCAGCAATGTCTCAAGTTGCCGGTACAGCAAAAAGCATGGGCTTAGAAGTAGAAGGAATGTAATATGTCAGGTAAAAAATTTACAGCAGCAGCTAAAAAAGTTGATGCTTCAAAAAAATATTCATTCGCAGAAGGTATCAAATTAGCAGTTGAAACAGCTCCGGCTAAATTCGATGAATCTATTGATATCGCAGTTAAATTAGGTATCGATCCAAAACAATCTGATCAACAAGTTCGTGGTGCTATCGCTTTACCTCACGGTTTAGGCAAAGCAGTACGCGTTGTTGTTTTTGCTAAAGGTCCAAAAGAGAACGAAGCAAAAGCAGCTGGTGCAGATTTCGTAGGAGCTGACGACCTAGTTGAAAAAATCAACGGTGGTTGGTTAGATTTCGATAAATGTATCGCGACTCCAGACATGATGGCGACTGTATCAAAAGTTGCTAAGGTTCTTGGACCTCGTGGTTTAATGCCAAATCCTAAAGTTGGAACTGTAACTATGAACGTTACTGAAGCAGTTACAGCTGAGAAAAAAGGTAAACTTGATTTCCGCGTTGATAAAGCAGGTATCGTACATGCTTCTATCGGTCGTAAATCTATGGGTGCAGCTAAGCTTAAAGAAAACTTTGATGCTTTCATCAATACAGTTGTTAAAGCTAAACCAGCTACCTCTAAAGGTATCTACCTTCGCTCAATGTACGCAGCTTCTACAATGGGTCCGGCGATCCGTCTAGATGCTAACGAAGCAATGGCAGGATCTGAAGAATAGTATTTCGCGAAAGCGGGTATTATAACTTCGGTTATTATTCAAAATTATACGCGTCAGAGACAGTTGGTCTTCATAAGAAATTAATAGCGATCTAAATAGTTTAGATCGCTGCCAACCGAGACGGATAAAAATCTTTAAGATCTATATCCTTTTCCCTGATGCCTTAAACAAACGAAAGGAAACACCTAATGCTAAAAGCACAAAAAGAATTAGACATCAAAGCTCTTTCTGAAAAAATCGCTCAAGCTAAAGGCGCTTTCGTCGTAGACTTTAAAGGCATGAAAGTGGAGCAAGTTACGAATTTACGTAAAAAGCTACACGCTGCTGAGTCTGAGATGAAAGTTGTTCGTAATACGTTAGCAAAACGTGCTTTCAAAGGTAATGCAGTTCAAGAACAAGCATTAGCAAGTCACTTAACTGGTACGAATGCGATCGTTTTCGCATTTAACGAAGTTGTTGGCGTAGCTAAAACGCTTGCTGAGTTCGGCAAAGACGTTGAAGCATTAAAAATCAAATCGGGCATGATGGATGGCGAAGCTCTTGATTCTAATAAAATCAAATTCTTAGCAACATTACCTGGTAAAGATCAATTACGTGCACAATTATTGTGTTTAATGAAAGAGCCTAGTGCAAGACTTGCACGTGTTCTTAATACATACGCACAACAAAACGGAGCGCCAGCTGCAGCACCTGCAGATGAAGCCGCACCACAAGCTTAATATAAATTAATTAAAGAAAAGGATTATAAAATGACAAATGAACAAATCGTAACAGCATTATCAGCAAAATCAGTAATCGAAATCGCTGAGTTAGTAAAAGAATTAGAAACAAAATGGGGCGTATCTGCTGCTGCACCTGTAGCTGCTGCTGCTGCTGCCGGTCCTGCTGCTGAAGCACAAACTGCTTTTGACGTTATCTTAGTTGACGCTGGCGCCAACAAAATTAACGTAATTAAAGAAGTTCGTACTATCACTGGCTTAGGTTTAGCTGAAGCAAAAGCTTTAGTTGAAGCTGGCGGAAAAGCAGTTAAAGAAGGCGCGACTAAAGAAGACGCTGACAAAATGAAAAAGACTTTAGAAGCTGCTGGCGCGAAAGTTACTATCAAGTAATTTTTCTCCAAAGCATTCTAGCTTTACGAAGGGAATACGAAAGTATTCCCTTTTTTTATTTGATTTCGCCGTTTTCGATCGCAGCCCAGAAGTCAGAAACTTCAATTTCGACTTCCAGTTTTCTCAAGATGGCATAAACGCCGCCAAGTTTTCTGTGTAAGAATAGTAATTGGTGGGGCGGGGCCGAGAACTTTAATTTTTGTAATAGCGTGCGAGCTAACATTCCATTTTCTTTTAAAAAAGTATCATCAGAAAATTGAAACTTCTTACTTTGGCTAAAAGGTTTAATTCCGTGTTTAAGTAGTTGAACAAATAAATCCAAAGTTTCTTGAGATTCACGAACGTCAACTAATCCGAATTCTACAGAGCGCTTGATGATGTCGTCATCTGATCCGATTTTAATTGTCTTTAATAATTCGGTATAGGCTTTGCGAAACTCATATGTGTAGGTTTTGCTCGCGCCAAAGTCTAAAGCGATAATTTCTAAATTTTGTTTTTCACGAATAATAAAATTGCTTGGATTGGGATCTGTTTGAACTAATCCCCATTTGAAAAATTCTGAGGTGTATAGTTCTAGTAAGCTTAGCGCAACTTTCTCTTTTTTGTCTTTGGCTGGCTTAGTATCAATCCAATCTTTTAGTGTTAAACCGTCTTCATAGCTTGAACATAAAATATTGTGAGTTGAGTAAGTTTCAAATACCTGGGGAGTTTTTATTTCTAGGTGCTTCCAGGTATGCTGCGAAAATAATTTTTGAAATGCGACTGTAGAATTTTTTTCTTGAACAAAATCGACTTCGGTTTTTAATACACTTTCAATTTCTGCAAAGACGGGATCTAGATCCATTTGTCGCCCAGTCATTTTACAAAAAGCCCACACGGCTTTTTTAAGGAGTGCGACATCGCTAGAAACGGATTCGGCAACGCCAGGGTAAAGAATTTTAAACACAATTGGATTTTCGTTCAAAACAGCGCGATAGACTTGTCCCATTGAGGCCGCGGCAAATGGTTTTAGCTGAATTTGCGAAAGCTGTTTAAATTTTTCTTCGCCAAAAGATGTAAGCAAAGTTTTTTTAATATCGATTTCAGGTGTATCAGCGATGCTGTTTTGCAGCTGTGATAAAATTTTTAAGGCTTCAGGTGGAAAATAGTCTTCAAGATCTAAACTTAAGAGCTGGCCAGCTTTCATAGCGGCACCTTTAAGTTGTGATAAGCTTTCAGTAAGAATTTTAGCTTGTTCGATACGAGACTGTAAATTTCCCGAGCGAACTTCTTGAATACCTAATTTAGCCACCATCTTAGTCATTTCAAGGGCGCGCGAAAATTTATTATTCAGTAGAGATTTCATTTGGTCATAGCATAGCTAACGGACAGTCTAATGCACATTTAATATATGAACTGACGCGATACGATCCAAACGAACTTCAGTTAAGTTCGACATTTTTACAAATTCTTCCTGGTCACGGGTGAAGATATCGATGATGCGGCCACGAATAGAGTGAAGAATGTTTTTAACGTTCCAATACTTCAGTTCAACTTGAAGTTTTTTAATCACGGCGAATTCAAGTTCGTCGGTAAAGTCACAAGATACAGATTCATATTGTTTAGGTATGTCCTGCGGGTTTTGAAAAGCGCCCTTTAGGTATTCAGATTTAGTTGACGAAAACACGACTTTTTCAAACATGATTACTCCTGTGTGGCATATTGCCCGAAAGCACTCTTCTCTTTCGTAAATATGCAAAGAATGAACCCTTGCGACTAAACAAAGTTGGTATAGCTGGTGCAAGGTGCTTTTTGCATGAAGAGCTTTTTGCTTGTGCCCTTTTTTTTGATCGTCACAACTTGTGCTCCTTTTAAAGATTCGCCTTTCTCGGATAAAGTATTTACCGATGCGCGTGATCTGAATGGTGTTGCAAAAACTGAATTGCAGAATGTTGAGAGTGATGGCGAAATTAAAATCGCTCTTTTTGCGGATTCACACAGTAATCACCGCGACTTGGATGAAGTGATTGATCAGATTAATCAAACTCCGGCTATAGATTTTGTAGTCAATTTAGGTGATTTTACCGATAGCGCCTATAATCTTGAATATGATCGGTTTGTCGATGCTTTAGAAGGTGTGCTTAAGCCTAATTTTACTGTGATCGGCAATCATGACGCTATTGGTGCGGGCCCGGCACTTTTTAGAAAGATATTCGGACCTAGTAATTATTGGTTTGAAACTGCAACAGCTCGCTTTATTTTCTTTCACACTGCAAACTTAGAAGATCCCGAAGGATTTAAGCCGCAATGGCTTTTAGATGCAGTCAGTGAATCAGCTAAAAACGTATTTATTTTTTCACATATTTCACTCGTAGATTCAGAAAGATTTGCACCGGCAATGTTTGCTCCGTTGTTTCAAAATCCGTTCGTGAAAATGTCGGTCTATGGGCACAAACATGTTTATGAACTGCAAAATAGTAGTGGCACAGTGCTGTTGCAGGTGCCTCGGGTGCAGCGGCTGCAGTGGTTAGTTGTGCAAATAACCGGAGGTAATTTAGAAATTACGCGAATGCCCAGCGGAGAAATTATATTAACAGTTTTAAAACCATAATTTTTTTGTTTTCATTTTTTTTAAGTCTGATGGCGCACGCAGGGTGGAGTCCTTTGCTTGGAACTTCAGGATTTTTTGGCCAGTATTATCTGGGGGGAGTGTATAGAAATGACAAATCATTTGCTGCTGAAGTTTCAATAGGTAGTTATGTGGTCGAAGGCGAAGCGGGGTGGCAGTTGAATTGTATGTTTCGCTATATGGCCGTAGAGGCTATATGGAATTCATTGCAGTGGAGAGTTTTAGGTTTTGGTGCGGGATTTACTTATGCTCTAAACGATTTAAAGGGTAATAATTACTTTAGTAGTTCTCCCAGTCATTTTCCTGAAGACTATTATGAACAGACGGCGCTTCGCGGTATTTTAGAGCTTTCAACTGAAGTTTACTTTCCTGAGCAGCAAATTGAAGTAGGTTATTATATTAGGCTTTTAGATAAGGGGCTTGGTGCTTATTATAATAGCAAAAGTCATAATTTACGCTACTATACATCATCAAGTTTAGCTTTGATTTTTCACTACTAAAAACAGCATAAAAAAATAGCAATTTTTGAAATCTCTAGAGGGAGTGCAAATACTGAACCAATCGTTTGCCTTTCTTATTGAGTTTAGGTACTTTCTATTCCTTACGTTCAAATTTGAATTAATGTGGGCCTTGTAAATTCCCCCCGAAGCGAATTTTCATTTTTAGTTTTTTTAAAAAATATTTTTTCAAAAACTAAATTTCACAGCCTATTGGAGAAAAAATAATGGATAAGACTCCCGTCACGGCATCTAATCTACGTATTAGAAAGTCATTCGCCAAAAACAAACAAGTTATCGAAATCCCGAACTTGATTGAACTACAAAAAAAATCTTACGAAGCATTTCTTTTAAAAGAAGTTGATGCTGACCGCAGAGGTAACGAAGGTTTAAATGGAGTTTTCAAGTCAGTATTTCCTATTTCTGATTTCAATAACACGTCTTCGTTAGAATTCGTTGGTTACACTCTTGAGCCGTCAAAATATGACGTTGATGAGTGCCGTCAGCGTGGTATGACTTTCGCAGCTCCTGTGAAAGTAACTTTACGTTTAATCGTGTTTGATGTTGATGAAGAAACTGAAGCACGTTCAATCCGCGACGTGAAAGAACAAGAAGTTTACTTAGGTGAAATTCCTTTGATGACTGCAAACGGTTCTTTCATCATCAACGGTACTGAGCGCGTAGTTGTTTCTCAGTTACACAGATCTCCGGGCGTTTTCTTTGACCACGATGGTGGTAAAAACAATGCTTCTGGTAAATTAATCTACTCTGCACGCGTAATTCCTTACCGTGGTTCTTGGTTAGATTTCGAATTCGATCAAAAGGATGTTATCCATGTCCGTATCGATCGTCGTCGTAAATTTCCAGCAACTATTCTTCTTAAAGCTTTAGGAATGAATACTGAACAATTATTAGAATTCTTCTATGACCTTGACGAAATTTTCGTTAAAGGAAAATCATTATTCCGTAAACTAGATATCGAAAGAATGTCTGGTCAACGTGCGATTGCTGATATCATGGACCCAACAACTGGCGAAGCCATTGTTAAAGCTGGTCGTCGGATCACTCGCGCGATTGTTAAAAAAGTAAAAGATTTAGGTTTAACTGAAGTTGAAGTTCAACCTCAGGATTTAGAAGGTAAAGTATTAGCTAAACCTCTAATCGACGAATCAACTGGCGAAATCATCGCTGATGCAAATACTGAGTTATCAGTATCTTTAATCAAAAAAGCATTAGCTGCTGGTATCGAAAATTTCTACTTAATTTTCTTCGATGGTTTAACTGTAGGACCTTTCTTACGTAACACATTGTTAGTTGATAAAGTTGGAAATCAAGATGAAGCATTAATTGAAATCTATAAACGTCTTCGCCCAGGTGAGCCTGCGGTTATGGAAGCTGCACAAGCTTACTTCAACCGTTTATTCTTCGATCCAGAAGCATATGACTTATCTGAAGTTGGTCGTATCAAGATCAATCACAAATTCGGAATTTCAATGGACGAATGTCCTCCGTCTTTCCGCGTATTAACTCACAAAGATATTCTTTCTACTGTTAAAACACTTATCGATCTTAAAAATGGTCGCGGTGTTGTAGATGACATCGATCACTTAGGTAATCGCCGTGTTCGTTCTGTAGGTGAGCTTTTAGAGAACCAATACCGTATCGGTTTAGTTCGTATGGAGCGCGCAATCAAAGAGCGTATGTCATTACAAGATGTTGAAACAATGATGCCTCATGATTTAGTTAACGCTAAACCAGTGAACGCTGTTGTTAAAGAATTCTTCGGATCTTCGCAATTATCTCAGTTCATGGATCAAACGAATCCGTTATCTGAAATTACTCATAAACGTCGTTTATCTGCATTAGGGCCCGGCGGTTTAACTCGCGACCGTGCAGGTTTCGAAGTACGTGACGTTCATGCGACTCATTACGGTCGTATTTGTCCGATCGAGACCCCAGAGGGACCAAACATCGGTCTTATCGCGTCTTTATCTACGTACGCACGTATCAACAACTACGGTTTCATTGAGACTCCGTATAAAAAAGTTGAAAACGGAAAAGTTTCTGAAGCTATCACTTACATGTCAGCATTAGAAGAATCTGGTCACTTTAAAGCTCAAGCGCCTACAGATGCTAAATTCAACCGTGAATTAGCTCCAGGTAACCACACTGTTCGTCGTGACGGTGAGTACGAGCTAGTTGATCGCGAAAAAGTAACTTTACAAGACGTATCTCCGTCTCAGTTAGTTTCTATCGCCGCTTCATTAATTCCATTCCTTGAGCATGATGATGCGAATCGCGCGCTCATGGGATCGAACATGCAACGTCAAGCTGTGCCGTTATTAAAATCACGCGCACCACTTGTTGGTACAGGCGTTGAGCGTTTAGTTGCTCGCGATTCTGGAACTTCAATCGTTGCAAATAATGATGGTATCGTTGAAGAAGTAGATGCGTCTCGTATCGTTGTTCGTCGTCTTGCAAAAGGCGGAGAACTTGGTGCCAATGTTGATATCTACAACTTAACTAAGTACCAACGTACAAATCAAAATACATGTTTCAATCAAAAACCAATCGTTAAAAAAGGTGATCGCGTTTCTAAAACCGACATCATCGCCGATGGTCCATCTACAGAATTAGGTGAGTTAGCTCTAGGTCAAAACATCCGCGTAGCGTTCACGCCGTGGATGGGTTACAACTTCGAGGATTCTATCTTAATCTCTGAAAGATTATTACAAGATGACACTTACACTTCAGTTCACATTGAAGAATTTGAGTGCGTAGCTCGTGATACAAAACTTGGAAAAGAAGAGATCACACGTGATATCGCCAATGTTGGTGAAGAAGCGTTAAAAGATCTGGATTCTTCAGGTATTATCCGTATCGGTGCTGAAGTTAAACCTGGTTTTATCTTAGTGGGTAAAGTTACTCCTAAGGGTGAAACACAATTATCTCCTGAAGAAAAACTTTTAAGAGCTATCTTCGGCGAAAAAGCAGGCGATGTTCGTGATACTTCATTACGTGCACCATCTGGCGTTTACGGAACAGTAATTGATGCGCAAGTTTACTCGCGTGAAGGTTCTGACCGTGATGAGCGTTTAGGTTTAATCATCGAAGAAAAACGAAAAAAATTAGAAAAAGATTTAGCGATCGAACAAAACGTTATCAAAAACAACGCGATCGAAAAATTACGCGATATCGTAGTTGGTAAAAACACTACAGGTATCTTATTAAATGAAGATGGTACTCAAAAATTATTGAATAAAGGTCAAGACATCACAAATGCAGACCTTGAAACAATTCCGTTTGAATTACTAAGCTACATTCCTTTAGAGCAAGAAGTTGAATACCAAGTTAACAAAATCATCGATGGTGCTCGTAACCAGCTTGATCAAGTTAAATTAGTATTTAATGAAAAAATCGATCGCCTTAAAAAAGGTGATGAGTTACCTCCTGGCGTTATCAAAATGGTTAAAGTTTACGTAGCTATTAAGCGTAAATTACAAGTTGGTGATAAATTCGCCGGCCGCCATGGTAATAAAGGTGTGGTTTCAAAAGTATTAGCTCAAGAAGATATGCCTTACTTAGCTGATGGTTCTCCAGTTGATATGGTTCTTAACCCACTGGGCGTTCCTTCACGTATGAATATCGGTCAGATCTTAGAGGTGCATTTAGGTTGGGCAGCGCACAACTTAGGTAAACAAATCGAAGAACACTTAGAAAAATTTGATGCGAATAAACTTCGCTCAACGATGACTGACATCTTTGATGATAAAGAAATCACAGCTAAAGTAGCTCAAGCTGATGACGAATCATTAAAGAAAATGGGTAACGCTCTTAAAAACGGTATCCACGTTGGTACTCCGGTATTCGACGGTGCGTCTGAGCAAGACGTACGTAACTTATTGCAGAAAGCTCAATTACCTTCTACGCAATCGGTATTATTCGATGGTCGTTCTGGTGAGCCTTTCACAAACCAAGTTACTGTGGGCATCATGTACATGTTAAAACTTCACCATTTAGTTGAAGAAAAGATCCATGCTCGTTCTATTGGGCCTTATTCTCTAGTTTCGCAACAGCCACTTGGCGGTAAAGCGCAATTCGGGGGTCAGCGTCTAGGAGAAATGGAAGTTTGGGCTATCGAAGCTTACGGTGCAGCTTACTCTCTACAAGAATTCTTAACTGTTAAGTCTGATGACGTGGCAGGTAGAACTCGTATGTACGAAAGTATCGTGCGCGGTGAAAACATCCTTGAACCAGGTCTTCCTGAATCATTCAACGTATTGATTAAAGAATTACAATCTTTAGCTCTAAACATTGAATTAGTTGAGTCAGATATTCTGACTGACAAAATAGAAGATGAAATCGTTTCTGTAGAAGAAACTAAACCAATGGTTCAACACTAATAAGGAAGCGGGAAAAACATGAGAGATTTATTAAATTTTTTCGACAAACCAAAAGATCCACTTTCGTTTGATGCAGTTCGTATTTCATTGGCTTCTCCAGAAATGATCCGTGATTGGTCATTTGGCGAAGTTAAAAAGCCAGAAACTATCAATTACCGTACGTTCAAACCTGAACGTGACGGTTTATTCTGCGCTAAAATCTTTGGACCTATCAAAGATTACGAATGTCTTTGCGGTAAATATAAACGTATGAAATATCGCGGAGTAATCTGCGAAAAGTGCGGTGTTGAAGTTACACAAACTAAAGTTCGTCGTGAGCGTTTAGGCCATATCGAGTTAGCAACACCTGTAGCTCACATCTGGTTTTTACGTTCTTTACCTTCACGTATCGGTAACTTACTTAATCTATCGTTAAAAGACGTAGAAAAAGTTCTTTACTGCGAATCTTACATCGTTGTTGATCCAATGGAGACAACTTTAGAAGAAGGCGCAGTTCTTAATGAAGATGCATACAATGCAGCTCTTAACGAATTCGGTCCTAACTTCAAAGCCGGCATGGGCGGTGAAGCAGTTCGTGAAATGTTACGCAAAATCGATCCAGAATATTTATCTCGTAAGTTACGTATGGAACTTAAAGAGACTAAATCAGAAGCTGGAACTAAAAAATTATCTAAGCGTTTAAAAGTTGTAGAAGCTTTCAAAGGCTCTACAAATAAATGTGAATGGATGATGTTAGAAGCGCTTCCTGTGTTACCACCGGATTTACGTCCGTTAGTACCTCTTGATGGTGGCCGTTTCGCTACGTCTGACTTAAATGATTTATACCGTCGTGTAATCAATCGTAATAACCGTTTGAAACGTCTTCAAGAGCTTAACGCTCCAGACATTATCATCCGCAATGAAAAACGTATGTTACAAGAAGCGGTTGATGCGTTATTAGATAACGGTCGTCGTGGTAAAACATTTACTGGTCCAAACAAACGTCCTCTTAAATCATTAAGCGACATGCTTAAAGGTAAACAAGGTCGTTTCCGTCAGAATTTATTAGGTAAACGTGTGGATTACTCTGGTCGTTCGGTTATTACCGTAGGACCAACATTGAAATTACACCAATGCGGTCTACCTAAGAAAATGGCTTTAGAGTTATTCAAACCGTTTGTTTACAACAAACTTGAAGAAAAAGGCTTAGCTACAACAATCAAACAAGCTAAACGCTTAGTTGATCAAGAGACAGTAGAAGTATGGGATATCTTAGCTGAAGTAGTTAAAGAACATCCAGTATTACTAAATCGTGCTCCAACGTTACATAGACTTGGTATCCAAGCGTTCGAACCAGTTCTTCACGAAGGTAAAGCGATTCAATTACATCCATTAGTGTGTACTGCATTCAATGCCGATTTCGATGGAGATCAGATGGCAGTTCACGTTCCACTTTCTGTGGAAGCGCAAGTAGAAGCTCGCGTATTAATGATGTCGACTAACAATATCTTATCGCCTGCCAATGGTAAGCCGATCATCAATCCATCTCAGGACGTTGTCTTGGGTCTATATTGGATGACTCGTCTTCGCCCAGGTGCAAAAGGTGCTGGTAAACGTTTCGCTTCAGTTCAAGAGGCATTATATGCTTACGAAACTGGAATCATCGATATCCAAGCAATTTGTAAAGTGAAGATTAAAGGTAAAGTCGAAGAAACAACTGTAGGACGCGCGATTTTATCAGACGTTGTTCCTAAAGAAGTTCCTTTCACAACGATCAATACAGCGATGTCAAAAAAATCTATCGCTTCATTAATCGATACTACTTTCCGTCTTGCAGGCGCGAAAGCGACTTGTATTTTAGCCGATCAAATCATGCAGTTAGGTTTCAAATACTCAACTGTAGCGGGTCTTTCGATCTCTGTAGATGACATGATCATCCCAGAACAAAAAGCTCCGATGTTAGCTGATGCTGATAAACAAGTTCAAGAAATCCAACAACAGTACGACGAAGGTTTAATTACCGACGGTGAGCGCTACAATAAAGTTGTGGATATCTGGGCTCAAACTTCAGATAAAGTTGCCAAAGAGATGATGAGCCAAATCGAGAAACAAAAGTTTATCGTTGATGGTAAAGAAATCGTTGGACCTTCATTCAATCCAATTTACGTCATGGCCGATTCCGGAGCCCGTGGATCGTTCAATCAGTTACGTCAGTTAGGTGCGATGCGTGGTCTTATGGCTAAGCCATCAGGCGAAATTATCGAAACACCGATCACGGCAAATTTCCGTGAAGGTTTAACGGTACTTCAATATTTCATTTCTACACATGGTGCGCGTAAAGGTCTTGCCGATACAGCATTAAAAACAGCCAACTCTGGATACTTAACACGTCGTTTAGTTGACGTGGCTCAAGACGTTGTTGTTTCTGAAATCGATTGCGGAACTAAAGAAGGTTTAGAAATCACTCCGGTTTATGAATCAGGTGAAATCATCCTTGGTATCGCTGATCGTATTTTAGGTCGCGTAACAATCAATGATGTTATCGATCCAGCAACTAACACTGTATTATTAAAAGCTAACAGCGAAATGGACGAAAACTTAGTTAAACGTATCGAAGATGCTGGAATCGAAAGAATCCAAATTCGTTCAGCTTTAACTTGTGAAGCTCGCCGTGGTGTTTGTGTGAAATGTTATGGCCGTGATTTATCTCGTGGTGCGACTGTAAACTTAGGTGAAACAGTTGGTATTATCGCAGCTCAATCAATCGGTGAGCCAGGTACTCAGTTAACAATGCGTACATTCCACTTAGGTGGTGCGGCATCTCGTTCAGTTGAGCAATCAGTTCATACAACTCGTTTCGATGGTATTTTAAAATTACAAAACGTTCAGCTTGTTACAAACAAAACTGGCAAATTAACAGTACTTAACCGTAATGGTAATGCCCTAGTTGTTGATGAAACTGGTCGTGAACGCGAAAACTTCAAATTAGTTTACGGTACAATCTTAAACTTCAAAGATGGCGCTAAAGTTTCTAAAGGAAACGCTATTGCTGAATGGGATCCGTATTCTAATCCGATTATCTCGGAAGTAACTGCGAAAATTCAGTTCCAAGATATCACTGAAGGTAAAACAATGACTGAGCAAGTGGATCCAGTAACTGGTTTCGCTACTAAAGTTATTATTGAAGGTAAAACTTCTGACAACAAACCAACTGTATTCATGACTGATGCAGCAGGAAAAGTAATGAACCTTCCAGGTCGTGACATTCCAGCTCGTTATATGATTCCAGTGGGCGCGCAATTATTAATTACTGACGGTGCAGATGTGCACGCCGGTGATGTGATCGCAAAACTACATCGCGAAACTTCTAAAACGAAAGATATCACGGGCGGTCTTCCGCGCGTTGCCGAATTATTCGAAGCACGTAAACCAAAAGACGCAGCAATCATTGCTGAAGTTGATGGTTTCGTAACTTTCGGTAAAGACGTAAAAGGTAAACAACGTGTTATCGTAACTCCAGAAATCGGCGAACAAACTGAATACCTTATTCCAAAAGGTAAACACGTTGCGGTTCGTGAGGGTGAGTTCGTTCGTGCCGGTGAAGCGTTAGTTGATGGGCCTACAAATCCGCATGATCTATTAGCGGTATTAGGTGCGAAAGCATTATCAGCTTACTTAGTTAACGAAGTTCAAGAAGTTTACCGTCTACAAGGTGTGGGTATCAATGATAAGCACATCGAAGTCATCGTACGTCAGATGTTACGTAAAGTTGAAATCGCTGAAGTAGGAGACACTAAGTTCTTATCTGGCGAACAAGCTGAGCGTTCAACAATGCTTACTGAAAATGACCGTGTATCTAAAGAGGGTGGCCAAGTGGCTACATTTAGACCTCTATTATTAGGTATCACGAAAGTTTCATTAAGCACTGAAAGCTGGATTTCAGCGGCGTCATTCCAAGAGACTACAAAAGTTCTTACTGAAGCAGCTATTAATTCAAAAACAGATCATTTACGTGGCTTAAAAGAAAATATCATCATGGGTCGCTTGATCCCTGCTGGTACTGGCTTAACAGCCTACAAAAAATGGAAAGTTGTTGTTGCTGAAGACGAAGATATGGATGCAGCACCACTACCATTCGGCTAGTTTGCCTCAAATATAGGGCCTCGGTTAAACGGGGTCTGAGTGAAAAAGGACCTTTCGGGGTCCTTTTTTTATGGGTAAAATGCTTGCCCTGCTTGACGTAGCTGGCCGGTCAGGTTACAAATCTTGTTCTTCGATCAAAAATCGAACTTACGGGTATGGCCCGTTCAAATCCATAGCTAACCAGAATTGCTATAAATATTCTGGAATGTATAAGGCTAGATACCTATTAAGAGGAGTAAAAGTGCCTACTATTAATCAGCTCATTAAAAAAGAGCGTACAGTTCAAAAGAACCAAACTAAATCGCCAGCTTTACAAGCTTGCCCTCAACGTCGTGGCGTTTGTACGCGTGTTTACACTACAACTCCAAAGAAGCCGAATTCAGCTTTACGTAAAGTAGCTAAAGTTCGTTTATCTAATGGCTTTGAAGTAATCTCTTACATCCCAGGTATCGGTCACAATCTACAAGAGCATAGCGTTGTTATGATCCGTGGCGGTCGTGTTAAAGATCTACCAGGTGTTCGTTACCACATCGTTCGTGGAACACTAGATTTACAAGGCGTTAATGGTCGTTTACGTAGCCGTTCAAAATACGGTGCGAAAAAACCTAAGAAATAATTTAAGAAATTTTAGAGGAATAAACATATGTCTCGTAGAAGTCGTACATTTAAAAGAGAAATTATCCCAGATCCAGTTCACAAAGATTTAGTTATCGCTAAATTCATCAATAAAATCATGTTACGTGGTCAAAAATCGACTGCGCAAAAATTATTTTACGGAGCCCTAGATGAATTAAACGGTAAAGTTCAAGGTGAAGATTCATTAACAATCCTTAAAAAAGCGATTGAAAATGTTAAACCTTCAATTGAAGTTCGTTCACGTCGCGTGGGCGGAGCTACTTACCAAGTTCCAGTTGATGTTCGTCCCACTCGTCGTTTAGCTTTAGCTATGCGTTGGATGGTTGATTACTCACGTGCTCGTGGCGAAAAAGATTTTTCTAAGCGTTTAGCTGGTGAAATCTTAGATGCTTACAACAACCGTGGTAACAGCATCAAAAAACGTGAAGACGTACACAAAATGGCTGAATCGAACAAAGCGTTCGCTCACTACAACTGGTAATCAATTACTAGTTAATTTAAAACTATTAAACCCGAAGAGAAATCTTCGGGTTTTTTTATTTGTGCGCTTTGAGTTTAGTCGAAGCGCGGCCATCCATGGGCATCGAGGACTCTGTCCTCGAGCTCCTACTTCTTCCGCCCATCGTGGGCGGAAGATCAAATAAGTGCGCTTGAAGATTTTCGTAAAAAAGTTTAAGTTACTGAGCATGGTTGTTAAAACAGAAGCTGACTTAAAATTTACTCGCAATATCGGTATCATGGCTCACATTGATGCGGGGAAAACTACAACTACTGAGCGCATTTTATTTTACACAGGTAAAAGTCATAAAATTGGCGAAGTTCATGATGGCGCAGCCACTATGGATTGGATGCCGCAAGAGCAAGAGCGCGGTATTACTATCACTTCTGCAGCGACAACTACTTCTTGGAAAAATCATCGCATTAATATTATCGATACTCCGGGGCACGTGGATTTCACGATTGAAGTTGAACGTTCACTTCGCGTACTAGACGGCGCTATCGCTGTTTACGATGCGGTTTCAGGAGTTGAGCCACAGTCTGAGACTGTTTGGCGCCAAGCTAACAAACATAAAGTTCCAAGAATTTGTTTTGTAAATAAAATGGATCGCACCGGTTCAGATTTTGATATGTGCGTTCAATCAATAAAAGAAAAACTAGAAGCTAATCCTATTAAGGTGCAAATTCCCATTGGTTCTGAAGAAAATTTTGTGGGTATTTGCGATTTACTGACTTCGAAAGCTTACACATGGGCGCCCAATAACCCTCATGATTTTCAAACTGTAGATATCCCTGCTAACATGAAAGAACTTTTTGAAACTGAGCGTGCCAGAACAATCGAGCAAATTTGTGAACTTGATGATGCTCTAGTTGAAAAATATTTAAATGGCGAGACTCCCTCTTTAGAAGAGCTAAAAGCAGCTCTTCGTCATGGTGTTATCACGCTAAAAGTTTTTCCTGTATTTTGCGGAGCTGCTTTTAAAAATAAAGGCATTCAGCAAATTCTAGATGGTGTTACAGATTATTTGCCGTCTCCCTTGGATCTTCCTCCGACAATTGGAATGAATCCGATCAAAGATAATATGACAGTTGAATGTCATGTTAAATTTGACGAACCCGCTGCGGCTTTAGCTTTCAAATTAGCGAATGATCCGTTTGCGGGCTCATTAACTTATATTCGTGTGTACTCTGGAACTTTAAAAGTGGGTGACCAAGTTTTAAATCCACGTACAGAAAAAAAAGAGCGCGTACAAAAAATCGTGAAGATGCATGCGAATGCGCGTGAAGAAGTGTCTGAAATCAAAGCCGGCGATATCGGTGCGATCATTGGATTAAAATTCACAACAACAGGCGATACTTTGTGCGATTCATCACGCCAAGTGGTGTTTGAATCAATTACTTTTCCAGAGCCAGTTATCTCGGTTGTTGTCGAAGCAAAATCTTCTGCAGAACAAGATAAAATGATGGAAGGCCTTCAGCGTTTAGAGCGCGAAGATCCATCTTGTCGTTTACGTTCAGACCCTGAAACAGGACAAATCCTACTTTCAGGCATGGGCGAATTACATGTTGATATCTTAGTAGACCGCCTGCTTCGCGAATACAAAATCCAAGCCAACGTAGGTAAGCCACAAGTTGCGTACCGCGAGACTATCAACGGTGAATCAAAAATTGATTACACTTTCGAGAGACTTCTTGGCGGCGAAGAAAAATTTGCGAAAATCAGTCTTAAAGTTGAAGCGATCAATCCTGCTGAAGGAATTAAAATTATTTCTTTAGTTCAGCCTTCAAAAGAAGTTCAGCCAAATTGGATCAAGGCTTGCGAGCAAGGTCTTAAAGAGGCTTGTGAGGTTGGTCCGATCGGCAGTTATGCTATGGTGGGTCTAAAGGTAACAATTACATCATTATCGGGCGACCCGCAAAAGACCGACGAAATCGTGTGTAAGGCGGCGAGCTCGCTGGCTTTCCGTGATTTGATCAAATCAGCTAATCAAGTTTTACTTGAACCGATGTTTAAGCTTGAAGTTAACTGTCCTGATGATTTCGTAGGCAGCGTAGTGAGCGATATTAACTCTAGACGCGGTAAAATCCATAATATGACTGCAAAACCGTCTGGTGGCCAAATGGTTTCGGCTGAAGTGCCATTAGCAAACATGTTCGGCTATTCAACTGATGTTCGTAGTTTGTCGCAAGGACGAGCATTTTTCAGCATGGAATTCCTAAATTACTCGCCGGTTCCGCCAAAAGTTAAGGCCGAAATCCTGACTCGCTTGGGGCGCTAGACCTCCAAAAGTCGTCGGTCTCATAACCCAAAGGTCGTAGGTTTAAAGCCCGCGACCAGCACCGAAACTCCCTCTGAAAAAAAGAATTTTTTCCCATTGACTCTAAATGTCGTTTATAAGATATTTTCGCTTCTGGTTTATTTTTAGCTACGGAAACCACCGCGATATTCGGGCTTATCTAGCTCAAGTGGAGAATGGTTTTGACGGGCAAAAGAGGTAAAAAAATGCAAAGTCAAAAGATAAGAATTAGGCTTAAGGCCTTTGATCATAAATTACTTGATCAATCGACAAAAGAAATCGTGGACACTGCTCGTCGCACAGGAGCTAAGGTTGCGGGACCAATCCCTCTTCCTACTCGTATTAACAGATTTACTGTTTTACGTTCTCCGCACGTTGATAAAAAATCACGTGAGCAATTCGAAGTAAGAACACACAAAAGAATGTTAGACATTCTTGAACCAACTCAACAAACGATCGATCAATTAATGAAATTAGATCTATCTGCTGGCGTTGACGTTGAAATTAAGCTTTCAGCTGAATAAGAGAAGGGAGAATTACTATGAGTGAAAATCAAGAAACAAATTCTTCTGGCCTAAAATTAAACGGCATCTATGCGTTTAAAGAAGGTATGGCAACAATTTACAATGATAAAGGTGAAGCAGTACCAGTTACAGTTTTACGTTATGAAACTTGGAAAGTGTCGCAAATCAAAACTAACGAAAAAGACGGCTACACAGCTGTTCAAATCGCATCAGTTCCTAAAAAAGCTAAAAATTCTTCTAAAGCAGAAATTGGACACTTAAAAGGTTCAGGCTTTGAAACTGCTGCTCGTTTTATTAAAGAAATCCGTCAAGACTTACCAGCTGATGTTAAGTTAGGTGACGCAATCTCTATCGATAGCTTAGTGAAAGGTGAATTAGTAAAAATCACTTCTCGCTCTAAAGGTAAAGGTTTCCAAGGTTCTGTAAGACGTTGGAGTTTCGCGGGTGGTCCTGCTACTCACGGATCTAAATTCCACAGAAGACCAGGTTCTTCTGGTAACAGAACATGGCCAGGCCGTGTTATGCCAGGTAAGAAATTCCCAGGTCACTTAGGTGACGAAAATGTAACAGTTCGTAACGTTGAAATCGTAGAGATCAACGCTGCTGACGGAGTAGTT
This sequence comes from Bdellovibrio sp., assembly GCA_036676395.1. Classification (GTDB taxonomy): domain Bacteria; phylum Bdellovibrionota; class Bdellovibrionia; order Bdellovibrionales; family Bdellovibrionaceae; genus Pseudobdellovibrio. Next base: position 2,283,687 of record JAKFCY010000002.1, on the reverse strand, counting down.
CTTGTTAAAGGACCAGTTCCAGGACACAAAAACTCTCTTGTTAGACTGGTTAAGGAGCAATAGTCATGGCTACAATCAATGTACTTAATTGGAAAAAAGAAAAAGTTGGATCACTTGATTTACAAGCGGACACTTTTGAAGTTGAAGTAAAAAAAGACGTATTACACACAGTTGTAAGATGGCAATTAGCTTGTCGTCGTCAAGGCACTCACATGACTAAAACAAAAGGTTTAGTGAGCGGTGGTGGTAAAAAGCCATTCAAGCAAAAAGGTACTGGTAACGCCCGTCAAGGTTCTACTCGTTCTCCTTTAATGCCAGGCGGTGGTACTATGTTCGGTCCACAACCACGTTCTTACGGTTATGTATTACCTAAGAAAATGAGAAAATCGGCTCTTAAAATGGCTCTTTCTCACTTATTCAAAGAAGGCAAATTAACAGTTGTTGATTCAATGAATTCTGAAGGTAAAACAAATGAACTAGGCAAACGTTTACAAACGTTTGGAGTTAAAAAAGCAGTTTTAATCGATAACTCTTCGAATGAAAACTTCAGCCGTGCAGCTCGTAACTTAGTTGATTATAAATACTCTGGTGTTGAAGGCTTAAACGTTTTTGACTTATTAAAATACGACTACGCAGTTATCACTAAAGATTCGGTAGCTAAAATCATCGAAAGATGTTCTGCGGAATAATCGGGGAAAACATGAAACAACACTTAAAATCTCCACTAATCACAGAAAAAAATACAGTTTTAGCAGAAGCTGGAACGTATGTATTTAAAGTTGATTTAGCTTCTTCTAAAGACCAAATCAAAAAAGAAGTTGAAACTAACTTTAATGTAAAAGTTCAAAAAATCCGTACCGCAGTTTGCAGAGACGATATGCGCTATTCTAAATTCGGTCTTACAGTACCGAAAAAATGGAAAAAAGCTTTTGTTCAGTTAGCTCCGGGCCAAAAAATTTCATTATTTGAGGGAGCATAATCATGGGTTTAAAAGTATTTGGATCTAGATCACATGCAAGCCGCGGAATAGTTGGATTCGATTTCAAAGAAATCACTAAAACTAAACCGGAAAAAGCATTAACAGTTTCACTTAAAAAAGTATCTGCGCGTAACAATACGGGCATGATCACTGTTCGTCACCAAGGTGGCGCACATAAGCGTAAATACCGTTTGGTTGATTTCAAACGTAATAAATTAGAAGTACCAGCAAAAGTTGCTGCGATCGAGTACGATCCAAACAGAACTTGCCGTATTGCTCTTTTACACTACGCTGATGGGCACAAAGCTTACATCTTAGCTCCAGTGGGCTTAAATGTCGGTGATACAGTGACTTCAAGCGATAAAGCCGATATCAAACCAGGAAATTGCTTAACAATTTCTACAATCCCAGTTGGTACGATCATTCATAATATTGAAATGCGTCCAGGCAAGGGTGGCCAAATTTGTCGTGGCGCTGGCGCCTCTGCAACTTTAGCTGGTAAAGGCGAAAAATATTGCCAAGTACGTTTACCGTCTGGCGAGTTAAAGCAAATCTTATCAACTTGTAAGGCTTCAATCGGTCAAGTTGGTAACACTGATAACGAAAACACTAAACTTGGTAAAGCAGGCCGCTCTCGTTGGAGAGGTATCAGACCTTCTGTACGCGGTATGCACATGAATCCAGTTGACCATCCATTGGGCGGTGGTGAAGGCGTTGGCAAGGGTCATCACCCGGTAACACCTTGGGGCCAGCCTTGTAAAGGTTACAAGACTCGTCATAACAAACGTACTGATTCATCAATCATTAAGCGTCGTAAGTAGGAGGATGCATGGCACGTTCAATTAAAAAAGGTCCTTTTATCGATATTCACTTAGCTAAAAAAGCTGAGACGGCTATCCAAAAGAACGACAAAAAAGTAATTAAAACATGGTCAAGACGTTCTACGATCTTCCCAGAGTATGTAGGATTGACTTTTGCTGTACATAACGGCAGAAAGTTTGTTCCAGTATACGTTTCTGAGAACATGATTGGTCATAAACTTGGCGAATTCGCGCCAACTAGAACTTTTGCTGGTCACGCTGAGAAAAAAGCAGCAGCTCCAGCAGTGGCGAAGAAGTAGGATAGAATATGGAAGCTAAAGCATCTTTAAAATATGCAAGAGTTGGAGCCCAAAAGGCTCGCTTAGTTGCTGACACCGTTCGCGGTAAATCAGTTGACGAAGCTCTTAAGATTTTGACCGTTATGAACAAAAAAACTGCTGGGTTAATTAAGAAATTAATCGAATCAGCAGTAGCGAACGCGGATTACAAAAAAACTATGGCTGTAGACAAGTTAATCGTTAAAAAATTAACTGTAGACGGTGGCCCGGTTTTAAAACGTTTCCGCCCAAGAGCGCAAGGTCGTGCTTTTGGAGTTCGTAAAAAACTAAGTCACATTGACGTTGTATTGGGAGAGAAATAGTAATGGGACAAAAGGTTCATCCAATTGGTTTTAGAGTTGGTGTTATTAGATCTTGGGATTCAAGATGGTATGCAAAAGGCAATACTTACTATGACAATCTTCACGAAGACATTAAATTAAGAAAATACTTAAAAGGTAAATTAAAACACGCAGGCGTTGCTAAAATTGAAATCGAGCGCGCGGCTAATAAAGTTAAACTTATTATCCACACTGCTCGCCCTGGTGTTGTAATTGGTAAAAAAGGTACTGGTATTGATACTTTGAAAGCTGACGTTCAAAAGTTAACTAAGAACGAAGTTTTCTTAAGCATTCAAGAAGTACGTAAACCAGATACAGAAGCTCAATTAGTTGCGGAATCAATCGCAATGCAATTAGAGAAACGTATCTCTTGGAGACGTGCTCTTAAAAAATCTATCGCAGCAGCTATCAAAGGCGGCGTGCGTGGTATCAAAATCCGTGTTTCTGGTCGTTTAGATGGAGCAGAGATTGCTCGTTCTGAATGGTACAACGAAAAGTCAGTTCCACTTCACACATTACGTGCTGATATTGATTACGGAACTGCAGAAGCATTAACTGCATATGGAATTATTGGTATGAAAGTATGGATCTACAAAGGTGACATTCTTTCTGCAAAAGAGCATTCGGAGGTAAATCGTGCTAAGTCCTAAACGTGTAAAATGGAGAAAGCAATTCATTGGTCGTTCTAGAGGTTTAGCGACTCGTGGATCAACTCTTGATTTCGGTGATTTTGGTTTACAAGCTACTGAACATGGTATGTTAACAGCTCGTCAATTAGAAGCTGGTCGTATCGCTATCAATCGTACTATCAAACGTGGTGGTAAAGTTTGGTGCCGTGTATTCCCAGATCTTCCTGTAACAAAAAAACCTGCTGAAACTCGTATGGGTAGCGGTAAAGGTAATCCGGAATTTTGGGTTTCTAAAGTTCTTCCTGGTCGCATCCTATTCGAAATGAATGGTGTTACTAAGGAACAAGCTAAAGAGGCATTCTTAAGAGCGTCTCATAAGCTTCCGTTTAAAACTAAATTTTTAGAGAGAACGTAGTTATGAAATTCGTAGATATCGAAAACAAATCGTTAAAAGAATTAATCAAACAAAAACAAGACTTAACGTCTCAATTGTTTGAAATGAAAATGAAGAACTCTCTTGGTCAATTGGCTAATCCAGTTCAAATCAGAGTAGTAAGAAAAGACATTGCTAAGATTAACACAGCAATCGTTAAGAAAAGCGTAAGGTAGGTAAAAAATGGCTGCTAAGGCAACAACGAGCGGAAAACAACCGGATAAAACTGTTAGTACTCGAGGCCGTAGAGTTGAGTTACAAGGTGAAGTGATCGCGAACAAAATGGATAAAACAATATCGGTATTGGTTTATCGTATGGTTCGCCACGCAAAATACGGAAAATACATCCGTAAATCTTCTGTAATCAAAGCTCACGACGAGAAAAAACAATGTAAAGTCGGTGACACTGTTACAATTCATGAAACTAAACCAATCAGCAAATCAAAACGCTGGGCACTTACTGAAGTGTTAAACACGACGAAGTAGGGGAGTAGTTTTATGATTCAAATGCAAACTAAATTAAACGTAGCTGATAACTCTGGTGCAAAAGAAGTAATGTGTATCAAAGTTTTAGGCGGTTCTAAAAGACGTTTTGCTCACATTGGCGACGTAATTGTTGTTTCAATCCGTGAAGCAATCCCAACTGCAAAAGTTAAGAAAGGTGACGTTGCGAAAGCCGTTATCGTTCGTACAATTCATAAATTAAGAAGACCTGATGGAAGCTATATCCGTTTTGATGATAACTCTGCAGTTTTAATCAATGCGAATAAAGAACCAATCGGAACTCGTATTTTTGGTCCAGTAGCGAGAGAGTTAAGATCGAAACAATTCGTAAAAATCGTTTCACTTGCTCCAGAAGTATTATAGGTAGAGGTTGAAGATGAATCGTTTAAAAGAACAATACACAAAAGAAATCGTCCCTCACTTAGTAAAAAAACAAGGTTACACTAGCGCTATGCAAGTGCCTCGTTTAGAAAAAATCGTTATCAGCGTTTGTACGTCTGATGCGGTTCAAAATCCTAAAATCGTAAACGGTATCGTTGAAGAGATCTCTTCAATTGCTGGTCAAAAAGCAGTTGTAACTAAAGCTAAGAAAGCAATTTCTAACTTTAAATTACGTGAAGGTATTCCTATTGGCGTGCGCGTAACATTACGTCGCGAAAAAATGTGGTCTTTCTTAGATCGTTTACAAACTTTAGCGTTACCTCGCGTACGTGACTTCCGTGGTTTACCAAATAAAGGCTTTGATGGCCGTGGTAACTACAATATGGGTTTGAAAGAACAAATCGTATTCCCGGAAATCAATTTTGATAAAATTGAAAAAACACGTGGTATGAATATCACTATTTGTACAACAGCTGGAACAGACAACGATGGCCGCGCATTATTGGAAGCTTTAGGCTTACCTTTCAGAAAGTAATTGAAGGATTAATATGGCAAGAAAATCAAGTGTTGTAAAAAACAATAAAAGAAAAGCGATCTCTAGCAAGTACCGTGCTTACCGTAAAGAATTACGTGAAAAAGCTGTGGACATGAAACTTTCTGACGAAACTAGAGACGAAGCTCGTAAGAAATTACAAGCTTTACCTAAAAATACTAATCCAAACCGCGTAATCACTCGTTGTGAATTAACTGGTCGCCCTCGTGGTAACTACCGTAAATTCGGTTTATGCAGAATGGTTTTCAGACAACTAGCTTTAGAAGGTAAACTTCCAGGCGTAACGAAAGCTAGCTGGTAGGAGTCACTATGGATACAGTCGCACAAATGTTAACAATTATTAGAAATGGTTCTTCGGCTAAACTTGAAAAAGTGGATATGCCCTCTTCTAAAATGAGAGAGAACTTAGCAAAAATCCTAGCAGATACTGGTTACATCAGAAGCTTCAAAGTAGCTAAAGATTCAAAACAAGGTATCATGCGTATTTATTTAAAATATGACGATGCAGGAACTCCAGCAATGACAGCTATCCAAAAAGTTAGCCGTCCTGGGAAACGTTCTTATGTTCACGCTACTGATGTTCCGAACGTACGTTCTGGATACGGTATGTGCATCCTAAGTACAAACAAAGGTTTACTAACTGGTACAGACGCTAAAAAACAAAATGTTGGCGGCGAAGTACTAGCAGTAGTGTGGTAGGTAGAAGATGTCGAGAATTGGTAAATATCCAGTAAATATCGATGACAAAGCAACAGTTACTGTTGCTGGTCAAAATGTTACAGTTAAAGGTGCGAAATCATCTTTATCTTACAGCTTAAGAAAAAACATCACTGCTAAAGTTGATGGTAAAACAGTTGTATTAACTCGTGCTGACGATTCAAAAGAATCTAAGTCTTTACACGGTTTATACAAAGTTTTAATCTCTAACGCTGTTAAAGGTGTAACTGCAGGTTTCACGAAAGCGCTAGAAATGCATGGCGTAGGTTACCGCGGTACTGTTAACGGTAAAAAATTAGAATTAGCTTTAGGTTTTTCACACCCTGTGATTTTTGATATCCCAGAAGGTATCGAAATCAAAGTTGATAAACAAACAACTGTAAGCGTGACTGGTGCTGACAAAGCTCTTGTTGGTCAAGTTGCAGCTAAAATCAGATCTTTCCGTCCGCCAGAGCCTTATTTAGGTAAAGGTGTTCGTTATGTTGGTGAACATATCAGACGTAAAGCCGGCAAATCAGCTGGTAAATAGAGGATAATATGAAATTAAATTTTTCTAAAAAAACAGCTTCAAAAGTAGTAAATCGTTTGAAGAAAAAAATCAGAATCAGAAAAGTTGTTAGTGGAACATCTGAAAGACCACGTTTATGTGTATTCCGTTCAGGTGCACACATCTACGCGCAAATCATTAACGATGTAGCTCAAACAACTTTATTGTCAGTATCCTCTTTATCTGCCGAATTAAAAAACGGTAACAAAGAAGCTGCTAAAACTGTTGGTAAACAAATCGCTGAACAAGCTAAGAAAAAAGGAATCACTACTGTTGTATTCGACAGAAATGGTTTCGTTTATCATGGCCGTGTACAAGCCTTAGCAGATGGAGCCCGCGAGGGCGGCCTTAACTTTTAATAGGGGATCATGTGGATAAAGCATTAGTAAACGAATTAGAAGAAAAAGTAGTTGCTATCAACCGCGTAACTAAAGTTGTTAAGGGCGGTCGTAGATTCTCTTTCGCAGCACTAGTAGTAGTAGGCGATAGATTAGGTCAAGTTGGTTTCGGTAGCGGTAAAGCAGGCGAAGTTCCTGAAGCTATTGGTAAAGCAACTCGCTCTGCTAAAAAACAATGCAGCGATGTTAATTTAAAAGATGGTACGATCCCTCATGAAGTGATCGGTAAATTCGGATCAGCTAAAGTGATCATGAAACCAGCAGCAGCAGGTACTGGCGTTATCGCTGGTGGTGCGGTTCGTGCGGTTCTTGAATCAGTTGGCGTTAAAGATATTTTAACTAAATGTGTTGGTACTCGTAACCCTCACAATGCGGTTAGAGCAACTTTAGACGGTCTTAAACAGCTTAAAAAAGCTGCGCAAGCGTAATAGGAGTCTGTCATGGCTAAAAAGTTTTTAGTAACATTAAAAAAATCAACAATTGCTTGCTCTGAAACTCAAAGAAAGACTGTAAATGGTCTTGGTTTAAGAAAAATCAATTCAACTGTAGAGTTAGCTGATAATGCAGCTAACCGTGGCCAACTTTTTAAAGTTCAACACATGGTTGAAATTAAAGTTATCAAATAAGTTAAGAGGAAGTTATGAGTTTATTAAGTAAATTAGCTCCAAAAGAAGGTTCTACTCACTACCGCAAGCGCGTTGGTCGCGGTATCGGTTCTGGTATCGGTGGAACTTCTGCTAAAGGTCACAAAGGCCAATTAGCACGTACTGGTGGTAAAGTTCGTCGTGGTTTCGAGGGTGGTCAAACTCCTTTATCTCGTCGTCTACCTAAATTCGGTTTCACAAACGCTCAGTTTGCTACGAAATACGAAGAGGTTACTTTAGCAGCATTAAATAAAGTAGATGGTATCGTTGATGCAGCTGCGCTTTACAAAGCCGGTTTAATCAAGAAAAATTCTAAGTTCAAGGTTTTGGCTAAAGGCGAACTTAAAAAAGCTATCACTTTGAAAGCTAATTTTATTAGCAAGTCAGCACAGGCAGCAATCGAAAAACTTGGCGGCAAAGTTGAGTTAATCGCAGCAAAAGCTACTTGGGCTAGACCAGCTAAAGTAAAAAAAGCTAAAAAGAAATAGTTAATAGGGGCTAAGATAGATTTTAGTCCCAAAAAGTTCTACCAAAGAATTTAGACCCGAGAGGGTCTATTCTTGTGTTAGGTCTATATAAACGAAAGAGGCAGAAGAGTGGCTCAGCAAGTGAACGACAACAAAGGTGCGAATACTTTAAGATCGAAAATCCTATTTACTTTGTTCTGTTTAGCGATTTACAGAATCGGTGTGCACATCCCAACTCCTGGAGTGGATGGCAACGCAGTTTCTGAATTTTTCAATTCACAAAATCGCGGAATTTTCGGCTTATTCAATACTTTCACTGGTGGTGCGTTAGCGCAGTTCTCAATCTTTGCATTGGGAATCATGCCTTACATCTCTGCTTCTATTATTTTCCAATTATTAACGTCAGCAATCCCTCACTTAGAAGCTCTTAAAAAAGAGGGCGAATCTGGACGTAAAAAAATCACGCAATACACTAAATATGCAACGATCGTTCTAGCGATTATTCAGGGTTACGGTATGAGCACATGGCTATCTAGCCAAAGTTTACCTGATGGCAGAATGCTAATTACTGGCGGCATGTTAGGTATTTACTACTTTAAATTTATCACGATCACGACATTAGTGGCTGGTACTTCATTTGTAATGTGGTTAGGCGATCAAATCTCTGAACGTGGAATCGGTAACGGTACTTCATTGATTATCTTTACTGGTATCGCAGCCGGTATTCCAGCGGGCGCACAGCAGCTCCTTCAATTAGTGAAATCTGGTGAATTACAATTCATCGTTGGCATTTTATTATTAGCGTTCATGGTAGCAACAATCTTTGCTGTTATTTACATGGAAGTAGCTCAACGTCGTATTACTATTCAGTATTCTCAGCGTTTAGCGAATGGCGGTATGACTTCAGCAGCGACAAGCCATTTACCTGTGAAAATTAACTTTCCTGGTGTTATTCCTCCAATTTTTGCTTCTTCGTTATTAATGTTCCCATCTACTTTAGCGCAATTCACTAACGTAGCTTGGATCAAAGCCATGTCTGAATCGATCAACCCGAACGGTATCGTATTCAATATTATCTTTGTCGCATTAATTATTTTCTTCTCTTTTTTCTATACTGATATCGTTTTCAATGCTGATGAAGTTTCTGAAAACTTGAAAAAAACTGGTGCCTTTGTTCCTGGTATCCGTGCAGGTAAATCTACCGCGGATTTTATCCGTTACGTGCTAGATCGTATTAACGTGTTAGGTTGTTTCTACCTTTGCGTAATCTGCGTTCTTCCAGGTTTATTAGTGCAAACGATGGGTATCCCGTTCCAATTCGGTGGTACTAGCTTGCTGATCCTTGTGGGTGTTGCTATTGATACATCTCAACAAATTCAGTCGCACTTATTGACTCAAAAATATGATTCATTCCTTAAGGGCACTAAAATCCGTAGCAGAAGGGTTCAATTCTAATGAACGTTCTGTTCATTGGAGCCCCGGGCTCAGGTAAAGGGACTCAGTCGCGCGAGTTGATCGAGAAGTTTGGCTTCTTACAGCTAAGCACGGGTGACCTTTTACGTGGTGCTATTAAGAATAAAACCGATTTGGGTTTAAAGGCTCAAGGTTTTATGGATGCCGGCAAATTGGTTCCAGATGAATTGATGTTAGGTTTAGTCAGTGACTACCTAGCGACTAACAAAGGGAAATCGATCATTTTTGATGGTTACCCTAGAACCGTTAATCAAGCACAGAGCTTAGGCCAATTGCTTGAATCTACGAGCTCTAAAATAGATAAAGTTTTTTATTTTAAGATCAACCCTCAGATCTTAATCGATCGCTTAACAGGGCGTCGCACTTGTGCAAATTGCGGAGAGATTTACCATATTCATACTAAACCCTCAAAAGCGGGTGATAAATGTGAAAAATGCGGTGGTGATCTAGTGCACAGAAAAGACGACCATGCTGACGTGATCTCGGAGCGGCTCAAACAATTTGAAGATAATACAGGCCCTACAATAGATTACTATTTTAAGGCAGGTAATATGGTGAATATCGATGGCGATCAAGCACCAGAAAAAGTCTTCAACGAAATTAAAAAGACACTGATGCTTTAAGGGCTAAAGCCGGATCACCCCGGGGATGGTTTCTTGATGAAAAAAGTGGCTCAAACTTGTTTGAGCATAGGTAAGACTAGTGCATTCAGCACAATGTCAAATTTATGCTAGACATAACAATCTTTAATGTTATAACAATCTCTTTTTAAAGAGTTTTGTTATTGTGAGGAACGTATGAAAGTTAGACCTTCGGTCAAAAAAATTTGTAACAAATGTAAAGTAATTAAACGTAAAGGCGTTATCAGAGTTATCTGTGAGAACGCTAAACACAAACAGAGACAGGGGTAATAGAACATGGCTCGTTTAATGGGTATCGATTTACCAAGAAATAAACGCGTTGAAGTGGCATTGACTTATATCTTCGGTATTGGTCGTCCTCGCGCAAAATCTATCTGCTCTCAAGTGGGAATTCCATCTACTCTTCGTACAGATGCTTTAACAGATGAACACATTGCAGGAATGCGTGCGTTGATCGAAGCAAACTTCAAAGTAGAAGGTGATTTACGTCGTGACATCGGTCAAGCGATCAAACGTTTAACTGATATCAACTGCTACCGTGGTGTAAGACACAGAAAAGGTCTTCCAGTACGTGGTCAAAATACGCGTTCAAATGCGAGAACACGTAAAGGACCTAAGAAAACTGTCGCTAACAAGAAAAAAGCAGTCTAGGTAGGATGAAATAATGGCTACACCACAAGAAAATAAAGATAAAAAAGTAACTAAGAAAAAAGTTAAAAAGAATATTGTTACAGGTCACTGTCACATCAACGCAGGTTTCGGTAACGTGATTATCACTTTTACTGATCCAGGTGGCGATACAGTTTCTTGGTCATCTGCTGGTCACATGGGTTTCAAAGGATCTCGTAAAGGGACTCCATTCGCAGCTCAAGTAACTTGTGAAGACGCTGCTAAAAAAGCGATGGAACAAGGTATGAAATCAGTAGACGTATTTTTAACTGGCCCGGGTGCAGGTCGTGAACCAGCAATCCGTGCATTAGCAGGAACAGGGATGCGAGTAATGTCTCTTAAAGACGTAACGCCAGTACCTCATAATGGCTGCCGCCCTCCTAAACGTAGAAGAATATAATCGGAGTAAGATATGAGTTGTGTAAATAGTTCTGTATGTAGATTATGCCGCAGAGAAAATACTAAGTTGTTCTTAAAAGGTGACAGATGTTTCACTGACAAATGTGCTTTTGAAAGAAGACCATATCCTCCGGGACAACATGGTCAATCAAGACTTAAGTTTTCTGAGTACGCATTACAATTAAGAGAAAAACAAAAAGCAAAACGTTATTATGGTCTTTCTGAAAAACAATTCAGAAAATACTTTCACAGCGCTGACGCTTCTAAAGGAATCACTGGTACTGAGTTACTAAGACTTTTAGAACTAAGACTTGATAACGTAGTTTATACCCTTGGGTATGCTAATTCTAGAAGAGAAGCGAGACAATTGATCGGTCACAATCACTTCTTAATTAACGGTAAACGTGTAAATATCGCGTCTTACATCGTTAAAAAAGGTGATGTTGTTGAAGTTGCTCAAGCATCTAGAGAAGTTACTAAAGTTCAGGCTGGTATCCAGGCTGTAGCTCGCAGAACTATCCCTAGCTGGTTAGAAGCTGATCACGCATCTTTCAAAGGAACAGTTAAAGATGTTCCTGCAAGAGATGAAATTTCAATTCCAGTAGAAGAAAGCATGATCGTTGAGTACTACTCACGATAATAAAGGGGTTTAAGGATGCAAGAACATTATTTTAAATTTTGGAGAGAGCTAATTAAGCCTAAAGGGTTCGAGATCGAAAGAGACACTCAGACTTCTGAGTACTCTAAGTTCATCGTTAAACCTCTTGAAAGAGGCTTTGGTGTTACTCTTGGAAATTCTTTAAGAAGAATTTTATTAAGCTCTATGATGGGATCGGCTGTAACTGCTGTAAAACTTGATGGAGTTTTACATGAGTTCTCTACGATGCCAGATGTTTTAGAAGATGTTTCAGACATCATCTTGAACCTTAAACAAGTTCGTTTCAGACAGCACACTGCTGAAACTTACACGCTACGTATTAACAAAAAAGGTCCAGGCGTTGTAACGGCTGCGGATATCGTAACTAACGATAAAATCGAAGTTTTGAATCCATATCAGCACATTGCTACTCTGGGTAATAACGGATCTTTCTCTGCTGAATTAGTTGTGGCTTACGGCCGCGGTTATTCTCCAGTTGAAAACAGAAGTGAACAAATGGCAGTTGGCTACATCGCCGTAGATGCTCTTCACTCTCCAATCCGTAAAGTTAACTACGCAGTTTCAAATGCTCGTGTTGGTCAACGTACTGATTACGATGCATTAACTTTAGAAGTATGGACTGATGGTTCTATTAAGGCAGATGAAGCAGTTTCTTTAGCTTCAAAAATCTTAAAAGAACAATTACAAATCTTCTTAACTTTCGATGAATCTTTAGAGCCATCTGATGAAATTAAATCAATGGGTTCTTCTTCGTTGAACGAAAACTTATTTAGATCAGTTGATGATCTTGAGTTAAGTGTTCGTTCTGCAAACTGTCTGAAAAACGCTAACATCCGTTACATCGGTGAATTAGTTGTTCGTTCAGAGGCGGAAATGCTTAAAACTAAAAACTTCGGCCGTAAATCTTTAAATGAAATTAAAGAGATCTTGGTTGAAATGGGCTTAGGTTTAGGGATGAAAATCGAGGGATGGCCACCTCCAGGATGGGATCCAAATGTTCCACCTCCTGCAAAACGTGAATCGTAATTAGTAAGGGAATAAAAAAATGGCATCACATCGTCGTTTAGTAAAACATTTTAGTCGTAAATCTGGTCCTCGTAAGGCTTTAATCAGAGGCCTTATGAATTCTTTAGTTGAGCACGGTCGTATCAAAACTACTGTTACTCGCGCTAAAGAAGTTAGAAGACACATTGAAAAAGCAGTTACTCTTGGTAAAAAAGATAACTTAAATTCAATTCGTCTTTTGATCTCTCGCTTAGCTAGCCAAGACGCAGCTCTTGCTATCGTGAAAAACATCGCTCCACGCTTTAAAGATCGTGATGGCGGTTACACTCGCGTTATCAAAATCGGTCGTCGTCCTGGTGACACTGCTGAGATGGCTTTCTTAGAATTCGTAGATTACGATTTCAAGACTGCTAAAGCTGCAGCACCAGCTGCAAAAGCAACGAAAGCTACAAAAGCTGCTAAAGGCGCTAAAGCTGCTGATAAAACAGTAGAAAAAGCGGCAAGCAAAGCTAAAAAAGCTTCTGCAATTGCAGTTAAAACACTGAAAAAATCAGTGCGCAAAATGCAAAACAAATCTCGTCAAGCTTCTCAAGCTCTTAACCGCTAGGTTAGTAGCTAAACAGCTCGGTAGTTTTGTCGCAATAGAACAAAATAGTTTCAAAGCTAATAAAAGCCCTGGAGAAATCCGGGGCTTTTTTTTTACCAAAAACCTTGGTAGCCTTATCTCGCTGAAGGCGAGTAAGCATTAAGTCTCCACGAGGTGATTACAGTGAAAGCTAAATTGTTAATTTTATTTTTTGTGTTAGCGATCATTGGTATTGGTGGCGTGTTCTATCTTAAGAACTATTACTTCTATACGACCACGGCTGAAAAAATTGAAGATACGCAAGTGACGATTGATCAAACCATCGGTTTGATTTCTGAAGAGCGTGAGAAGTTTCAAACTTACGAAGGTAAAGTGATCTCGGCAGAGCGTTTACCTTTAATGCCAGATACAACAAAGACCGATAAATTGATCCTGCATTTTTGGGCTTCTTGGTGCGATCCCTGTATCAATGAAATTCCTGACCTACTTTCGTATTTAAAGCGGCATAGTGAGGCGATTAAGTCAGGCTCTATGAAAGTCGTCCTTGTATCGGTTGATTACGAGGTTGGGGCTATTGATAAGTTTTTAAAGAGCTTTCCTGATTTGAATGCGCCGATGTATTTGCAGCTCTGGGATCCGGAAGGGTATCTGCAAAAAAGTTTTAATATCGATAGATTACCTTCAACTATTATCGTGCATAAAAATCCGATTGATGGAAAAGGCAAGCTTGTTGAGCGTTATATGGCGGTCGTAAATTGGAAGCAGATGCCTTAGTTCAAATCGCATTAGGTGCGCCCTGAGGCCCGAATTTAAATAGTGGTTTTGGTATATCTATATGCTTTGTTATATCTGCAATATCACAGATTTATTCTGCTGTTAGTATGACTTATGTCATATCTAAATCATCATAGGTCGACAAAAATAGAAGCATGTCTGTTAGTGTAAATAACTTTTCAATAAAAATAGCGACTGTTAATGGCAGCGGCTCACAAACTTCGAATCAAATTTTGCTTAAATCTTTATTTCGAACAGGAATACCTGTAGGCGCAAAAAATATTTTTCCTTCTAATATTCAAGGTATGCCAACGTGGTATTATTTGCGAGCTTCTGAAGCGGGGTATACCGGGCTACAGCTTAAAGCCGATATTACAGTGGCTTTGAATGATCAAACATTGATCGACGATCATCAGAATGCTCAGGCAGGCAGTGTTTTTATTTTTGATAGCAAAAGTAAAAATACATTCGCTGCAAGTCGCGATGATTTGTTTTATATTTCAGTTCCTTTTTATGAGTTGGCGGGGCAGGCGTCTGAACAAGTTAAATACAAAAAATATTTAGTTAATTCTGTTTACGTCGGTGTTGTCTCTGAGTTATTGAGACTGCCGTCTAATCTTGTGGAGGAAACGTTAACAGAATTCTTTTTAAAGAATGAAAACGTGCTACGCCAAAATCGTAATGCATTTAGTCTTGGTGTTAAATTCGTTAGAGAAAAACTTTCGGACATTCAACTTCCTATCAAAATTGTGCCGACACAGAAAAATTCAAATCAAATGTTAATTGACGGCAATACAGCGGCAGCGCTAGGCATGCTCTATGGAGGGGCTACATTTGCATCGTGGTATCCGATAACTCCGTCGACGTCTCTGATGGAAAGTTTTGAAAAATTCTGTCAGAAGTATCGAGTTTCAGATGATGGAAAAAATAATTTTTCGGTGATACAGGCTGAAGATGAACTATCAAGTATTTGCATGACCTTGGGCGCCGGTTGGAATGGGGCAAGGTCTTTCACAGCCACGTCTGGTCCGGGACTTAGTTTGATGCACGAAGCAGCTGGGTATGCTTATTACGCAGAAATCCCTTGTGTAATTTGGAATGTACAACGCGCAGGTCCTTCGACAGGCATGCCGACGCGAAGTGCGCAGGGAGACATTTCTGCAGCTTACTATTCGTCACATGGAGATACGCATTTTCCACTTTTATTGCCTGGTCATCCAGAAGAGTGTTTTGAATTTGCACAGTTGGCATTGGATATTGCTGAAGGTTTGCAGACACTAGTTTATGTGTTGTCTGATTTAGATATAGGAATGAATATCTGGAGAACTAATCAATTTCGGTTTTCTGATCAACGATTTAACCGGGGTAAAGTTTTAACATCCGAAAACTTGGAACAAATGGCACTTCAAGGTCAGCGTTACCAACGCTACTTTAGCGCAGAGAGTGATGGCGTCGCAGCACGAGCATTGCCAGGAACAAGACACCCTGACGCGGCTTATTTAACCCGTGGATCTGGTCATAATATCAAAGGTGTCTATACAGAAAAAGAAAATGAATATATCGAGGTCGTTGATCGTTTAGAAAAAAAATGGCAGCAGTCGGTGTTAGTTTTACCAGAACCAGTCATTCAAGATCAAGGCTTTGATGTAGGAATAGTCTGTTATGGATCAGCTGCTGAAATTCTGCTTGAAACTATTCAGCTACTTGCGGAAAAAAATATTCATTGTGATTATTTACGGATTCGGTCATTGCCATTTCATAGCAAGGTTAAAGAGTACATCCAGCGAAAAAAAATGGTTTATGTTTTAGACTTGAATCAAAGCAGTCAGGTGTTTGATCTACTGAAGGTACATTATCCAGAGTATTGGCAAAGATTTAATTCTGTTAAGCATTATTCTGGGATACCCATGCAGGCTATAGAATTAGCGAACCGCATTGCCGAAAGTGAAAATAAAAATAAGGGAGCAGATAATGAGTAATTCTTCTCTGACTCGCGCTGATTACACTGGCGGAAAGTCAACGCTTTGCACGGGGTGCGGCCATGATCAAATCACACAAAATATTATTTCAGCTTTTTTTGAACTTGGCATTGACCCTTACGATGTTATTAAGACTTCGGGCATTGGGTGTTCGTCAAAACTTCCAGGATACTTCATGTCAAAATCGCAGGGCATAAACTCAATGCACGGTCGTATGGCGCCAATAGCAACGGGAGCCCATGTTGCTAACACAAATTTAATCTATATCGGCATTAGTGGCGACGGTGATTCAGCCAGTATTGGTTTGGGGGGATTTGCCCATTTAATTCGTCGTAATGTGAAAATGATTTACATCGTAGCTAATAACGGTGTTTACGGATTAACCAAAGGGCAATTTTCACCAACTGCAGATAAAAAATCGATTTTAAAATCGGGTCGAAGAAACTTTTATGAAGGCATTGATATATGTTCTTTTGCACTTGAAATGGGTTGTGATTTTGTCGCACGCACAGGGTCGTCGAATACAAAGTTGACTGTGAATATTTTAAAACAAGCAATTCAACATGCGGGCACTGCTATCATTGATATTGTTTCGCCGTGTATTACTTTTAACAATCACGAGGGTTCAACAAAAAGTTACGATTATCTTAAAGAGCAAAGTCTGCCGCTAGTAGAAGTAATACATAGTTTACCTGCATATGATGCCAAAGATAAAAGGTTGGCGGTGCGTCTTTTGGCCGAAGCTAAAGAGAAAGAAAAAATTCTGACAGGGCTCATTTATAGGAATGAAAATACAGAGCCATTTCATCAATATACAAATTTAACAGCTACGCCGCTGCGTGAACTCAATGAACAACAGCTACGGCCGTCAATCACAGATTTACAGAAACTTATTCAATCATTCACATAACAAAGGAATATATGAAAAACTTTAATCCAGGCGATATTTTTAATATTGAAAATTTACTTAGCGATGAAGAAAGAGATATTCAGAAATCAGTGCGACACTTTGTTTCAAAAGAGATACTTCCAACTATAGCTGAAGATTACGAAGCGGGCCGCTTTCCGATGAAGCTTATTTCGCAACTGGCCGAGATGGGAACGCTGGGAGCAACTATTAAAGGATACGGTTGCGCCGGGCTGAGTTACACCTCTTACGGTGTTATTATGCAAGAACTTGAGCGTGGTGATTCAGGTATACGTTCATTTGTCAGTGTTCAAGGTGCACTGTGTATGTTTCCAATTTATGCATTCGGCACGGAAGAACAAAAGAAAAAATATTTGCCGAAGATGGCGAAGGGGGAGCTGATAGGCTGTTTTGGATTGACCGAACCTGACTACGGTTCAAATCCTGGCGGCATGATCACCCGTGCGACAAAAGATGGTAATGATTATATTATTAATGGTGCAAAAATGTGGATCACAAACGGCGGGTTTTCTGATCTGGCCATTGTCTGGGCGAAGGATGATGATAAAAAGATTCGTGGTTTTATCGTCGACCGTGAAACACCCGGTTTTTCAGTTCGTGATATTCAAAAAAAATTTTCACTCAAAGCTTCGGTCACATCTGAATTAATTTTTGATAATGTGCGAGTTCCAGCATCACAAGTTCTTGAAGTTCAGGGTTTAAAAGGTCCATTTGCCTGTTTGAATAATGCCCGTTTTGGAATTTCATGGGGTGCAATCGGCGCTGCTATGGCTTGTTATGACGAAGGCTTGAGTTACGCAAAGACCAGAGTTCAGTTTGACAAACCTATTGCGGGTTATCAATTAGTACAGGCAAAACTTGCTAATATGATTACAGAAATAACCAAGGCGCAGCTTTTGGCAGTGCAACTTGGGCGTTTGAAAGATGCAGGTAAAGCCTTACCTGTTCAAATTTCGATGGCTAAAATGAATAACGTATCAATGGCACTGGATTGCGCCAGAGTGACTCGAGACATTCTTGGAGCCAGCGGCATTACTTACGAATATCAGTGTGGCCGTCATCTGTTAAATTTAGAGAGCGTGAATACGTACGAAGGCACTGAAGATATACATAGATTGATTATTGGCGAATATATCACCGGTATACCGGCGTACAGATAGGAGCCCATATGGGAAAAAACAAATTACCGATTGTGTATTCGTGTTCGGGCTGTTCGACGGCGGCGCAAATGGCGAATCAGATTGCGATAAAGCTGGATCGCGATAAGATCGCTGAAATGAGTTGTATC
This sequence comes from Bdellovibrio sp., assembly GCA_036676395.1. Taxonomy (GTDB): domain Bacteria; phylum Bdellovibrionota; class Bdellovibrionia; order Bdellovibrionales; family Bdellovibrionaceae; genus Pseudobdellovibrio. Next base: position 2,265,556 of record JAKFCY010000002.1, on the reverse strand, counting down.
GCAGGCGTTGGAGGTGACGTTCCAAGCTTAGTACGTGTTGCTAAAACTGCTGAAACGATAATTGCTCTTGATGGATGTCAGCTTAAATGTACGCAAAACATTTTAGCTCGGCACGGTATTAAGCCGAATCATCATATTGTTTTATCTGATTTGGGAGTTGTAAAACGTATTCATCAAGATTTTGATCCGCAAGAAGCTGAAAACGTTTATGAAAAAGTCACTGAATTGTTAAAGCCTGATTATATGACTGAACAAGATTTACTGGAGAATAAACTTTTGATCCGCGAACCATTCGCGGAATATTTAAAAGCGACCGAGTCTGAATCCAGTTTTGCAATTACATTATTAGACGTTGTTCGATTTTCAGGGCATGCCTGCCCATCGATGATTGGGGCTTTCCTGATAGCCAAAGTGGCGACCCGATATTTGTTTTCAGATGAAGTCGTGCTTCGCGGTGATGTGCAAATAGCAACAGTAAATTCAGTTGAATCCGGTGCAACGGGACCTATCTGTAATGTTTTTTCGATGATTTTTGGGTCATGGGGAGCCAGTGGTTTTGGTGGTTTATCAGGACAATTTCGCCGAAGAAATTTACTTGAATTTGAAAATCAACAAGTTCCCAGCGGGGCCTTTCGATTTCGGCGTTTATCTACGGGAAAAATTATTGATGTCTATTATGCTCCGGGTGAAGCCTTTGCTTTTGATGATAAACCTACAGATCCATTTCCCCTCAACTGGCGTAAAATGATTAAGAAAATTTTAGTAAACTCAGATCAATGTGTAAAAGTAGTCGAGGTTTCAGCTTGAGGGCTGCGAAAAAAGGCGTAACCTCACTTCGCACTGTTTAGCATTTTAACAGACCACGCACCGATTGAAACAATGAATAACACTATGGCGATTTGCACGGATAATGACGTCACTTGATAACCTGCGCTGTATCTGAGTATGCTGGCACTGACAAGACATGCAGTGAAAGTCATAACTCGTTTTGATGAAACTTCATAATCGAGTGATTCTCCACCGTGGGCTAAAACTACTCGTGTAGAAATAAGTAACGTAACCAGAACAAAACCACCAATATACAAAACATGAAGACCAGCTAAGGGGCTGCCAAAATACGGAGCTGAAAGAAGTGTACCAAGCGGCAGTAGCGCCGTTGAGATTTTCAAACCAACACCCACGGCTGTCCATTTGACGGGTTTGGTGAGAATACTGAAGTTTTTAAAGAGTACGTATGTGATGATTAAGGTACGCGAAATAAGGCTGAAATTTTCAAAACCTAAAAGCTGGGTGATGAATGTTAAATTAAACATGACAATCAAAACAAGTGTATTAAAAAACTGCGGTGAATCTTGAGAAGCCTGATTTGGCATTAAAGCATTTGGTAAACGTGAGATCACAGGGATGAGCCGGCTTCCAAGCCCAAGAATAAGATTCAGTATGAAGGCTTCTCCACTTAACAAAAGTAAGATAGATCGATCAGCGTTAAAACTATAAATCAAAGAGCCCGCAAGCGATATCAGGAGTGCCGCCGGGATAAATAGAATACTGGCGAAGGGCATTTTTTTAGCTTTAGTAAAACGCCGTGTGATAAAATAGATAAGAAAAAGCTGCTGAAAAATAACTAAATAAGACGATGGCAGTATTTCGTTACGAAGGTTGAGAGTTAACTGCAACATACAAAGTAATATCGCAATAGAAACTTCAGCAATTGTCGCCGTAAATGTTGAGGTCATTTTTGGAATAGCGGTCATTAAAAAACCAGCAATAAAAGCCCACATAAAGCCAAAGTACATTAGATTTCCGTGTGCAAAATTAGGATAAAAGCTAATCATGCGAAATTGAACAAAGATCCAAAGTAAAATGCCGACGAATGAGCATAGAATTCCGATTGGAAAAAGAATTCTGTAAGGTTCTACATCAAAAGAGTCTGACTTGTTACTTTGTTCTGAATTCATAAGTACCTATTTTTTTAGTTTTCTGTGAGCTTGTAGAGCCTCGACTAATTTATCTGAATCAGCATTTAAGTTATCGATTGAAGATAAAACTTCGCCACCTGGTCCTAATAGTGTAATGAGATTGCTGTGCGAAAAATCGCCATCGCCAAGATCTTTATAACTAATTCCTAACGTAACGGCTAACTCACGTGCGTCTGCTTCGGATTCTGCTGCCAAAAAATGCCATTTTTTGACATCAAGTTTTTTATCAGCCTGATATTTTTTTAGTTTATCAGGTCGATCTCCTTTCACATCGAACGACGAAAGAATAACCTGCACGTCAGTTACATTTTTGGCTTTAAAGTCTTTAAGTATTTTTTGCATTTTGGCAATCGTCAAAGGGCATGCATGGGCGCAGCCTGTATAGACCATAGCAATAAGTGAATAAGTTGATCCGACGGTAGATGCAATCGTAACTTTTTTATTTTCTGTCGTTAACCAGAAAGATTCAATATCTGCCAAGCTTGCAGCTAGACTAATTTGTGTGAAAGTAAAAATTGCTAAAAAAAGTTTTAGTTTTTGTTTCATAATGGGCTCCTTCTAAAGTGCGCAGCGAAATCCTAAATTCCAGATTGAGTTTTTTCCTTTTAAACTAGATCTAAAAGCAAAACGCATAAATGCAGCATAGTTTTCTTTGTCGTTGGATGCTAATGCGCCAGCACCACAAAACATATCTTTATTAAATGAACTGTCTTCACGACTTTCGCCGGTGACAAATGTTGTGTTGAAATCTTCAACCCATTCCCAGACAAGGCCGTGCATATCATATACACCATAAAGATTTTTATAAACAGAACCGACCGATTTAATTTGCTCAGTTTGTGGTTCTCCGTACCAAGCCAAGATACGACTTAAGAATTTTTCATCTTTATTAGCATCTTTTTTGTTTTCTGATGCGGCCGCGGCATATTCCCATTCGCTAAGAGTGGGTAGTCTTAAACCATGTGACTTGCAAAATGCACGTGCCGAAAACCAGCTGACATTTGTAACTGGTGATGAGTCTGGTGATTTTTCAAGATTATTTAAATAATTGCCATCAGTAAAAAGCGAACTTGCTGTAATTTTCTGCCATTGAGTGTTTTTGTTCAGAAAATCTTGATATTGTTTAACAGTCACAGCCTTTGGCATGAGTTGAAATTTATTAACACGAATGAACGTACGTGTAGTTTTTGTTTCGTTTTTTGTTTTAACAGACATCGGCGATAACCAGATGGCTTCAAGTTGGCCAGCTGGTACCGCGATTAATTCTATGGCGCTAGCCTGTGTTACCAAAGCTAAATTAAATATAAAAAGTAAGCGCCATAGTTGTTTCATGACTAGTGTTCTCCTTCGCCAGTTTGTTGCCCGTTAGTTTTAGGAACAGCTGCAGCTTCTTCTTTAGTGTATTTGCGTTTTTTATTACCCCAGTTGTTTGATACATAAGTTAGAACATTTGCGATATCAGCATCTGATAAACCTAAAGATGGCATAACAGCATTAAATTGTTGACGATTAACTGTGATTTTTCCAGTAAGACCATTTTTAACTACGCTAATTGCTCTTTTGTGATCAGCATTGAAGTAATCAGAGTTCGCCAGAGGAGGAAACGCACCTGTGATGCCTTTACCATCAGGTTGGTGGCAGGCTGCACAGTTGTTTGCATACACTGTTTTACCAAGTTTAATTTGATCTTCAATATTGGCTGCCGTTGCAATTTTTTCTTTGTCAGCAATTTTTTGAATTGCTCCACCTTCAGGTAGATAGATATTGTCTGCAGTTTTTCCTGTGAAAATTTCTTTATTTTCAGCTCCTTCAACTTTCATGATTCCTAAGGCACCTTTATTGAAAGCTCTGAAAATTGAGTGATCTACCAGAACAAGATTACTAGGCACTTCAACCTTAAACTCAACAATAGCTGAACCACCGGCAGGAACTAGAGTCGTTTGAATATTAGTATTATACTCTGATGCGCCTTCTTTATAGACCTTATCAAATATTTCGCCGATGATGTGAAAAGAAGAAACTAAGTTAGGGCCACCGTTACCAACAAATAGACGTACAGTTTCACCCACGTTAGCTTTGATCGCGTTATCACCAGATAGTGAGCTTGTTGATCCATTAAATACGACATATGTCGGCTTTTCATCAACAGCTTTAGCCATATCAAAGGGTTGATAGCCTTGAACGCCAAATTTTCCTTTAGTGTAGAAGTCACCTTGCATGACATAGTATTCGCGATCAACTTTAGGCATTCCTTTTTTTGGTTCGACTAAAATTAAACCATACATACCGTTAGCGATATGCATACCAACCGGTGCAGTTGCGCAGTGATACACATATAGGCCCGGATTTATGGCTTTAAATGAGAAAACGCTTTCATGCCCTGGTGAAGTAAACGAAGCCGCAGCACCGCCACCTTGCCCAGTTACGGCGTGTAAGTCGATATTATGTGGCATTTTAGAGCTGGGGTGATTTTTTAAGTGAAACTCAACGTCATCACCTTCACGAATTCGGATAAAGCTGCCGGGTACAGTGCCACCGAAAGTCCAAAATGTGTAATCAACCCCGTCTGAAATTTTCATCTTCTTTTCGATCACTTCAAGATGCACCACGAGTTTTACTGATTTACTACGTGTAATTTGTGGTGGTACGTGCGGTGGAGCTGTCAATACTGCAACTTCGCTATCCTTGCTACTAGCTAATGCCATATTACCAGCAAGCATAAGCAGTATTATTATTTTGAACTTTAACTTTATCATAATCTCTCCCTTCGAGATGACTATAGGTTATACGAGTTATGAAGAATTAAAACATGATTTAGATCATGCTAGACGAATTATTTTAAGGTCGATTTATGGATAAATTTTCCCACTTCGAGACAAAAATCGTATGGTTGTTGCACGTTTACACAGTTTTGTGTGATTTTTGCTAAAATGTCCGGGGCCAGATCGGTTATGCCTACGACAAGAGGTGAAAGTCCTAGTGCAATTGCTTCATCTATTGATTTTTTTACATCCTCTTGACCGTATTTTCCCTCATAAGGATCTAAATCAGTGGGCTTGCCGTCAGTTACAACAATCAGGAGGGGATTTTTACTTTGTTGTCGATGCAGTTTTTGAGTTGCATGGCGAATTGATGGGCCTAATCGGGTGTATTGCCGTGGCGAAAACTCATGAAGTTTTGGGTAAATTAATTGCCAACTTGTGGCGAAGTCTAACAACGGTAAATATGAAATGTTTTTGCGAGTTTGACTAAATGATAAATTTAAACTTAGCTGTGGAGCCAGTGCATGGATGGCTTCGCCGAAGACAACAAGAGAGTTTCTGATAATGTGAATAATTTTTTGTCCATTTATCCAGGTATCGGTTGAATATGAAATATCAACGACAATTGAAATATGCATCTCAAAATCTTGATTTATTTTTCGTTGATAAATGCGTGGGCTACCTGAAACTGTTCTGAATTCTGGGGCCAAACGAATGAGGCTGTCTAAATCTAATTCTGGCCCCTCAACTTTTCGAGATTGCCATAAAGGTTTATTCCACATTGCAGAATAATAATTTTTAAAATAAGAAATTTCTTTGGCGTATTGAGTAATGATTTCGTTGCGTAGTAGTGAATTGTCTTGGGGGGTAATAGCAACTTCAAAAACCTGACAATGATCTTTGGTGTATGAATTATTTCGGTAGTTCCACTCGGCATAATATTTTGCCTGGGTATCTAAAACCGCAGAAGAAATATCGGCTTCTGTGTTTTTAGCGAGTTGCATGTCTTGTCGAAATACACTACTGGCTTTACCTTGATTGGTAAATTGATTCATTTCGACTTCGTCTAAAGCATTGCTGTGATCATCCAGATCGTCGTCTCCTGAAGTCATTCGTCGACCGCCCGAGTAGTCATCTAATGTTTCCATTTTTTCAAAGCTGTGAGTAACCGGATTAACTTCAGATTTTTTTTCTTCGTCAGAATTTAATACGTATTCTTTTCTGTTTCGCGTTTTTGATTTAGATGATGACGATGAAGAAGAAGTTTGTTCAGTTTCACCTGATCGATTCAATTTGGTAAAGCGTAAGGGAAGCGGAACGGTCGCCAACAAATAATCCAAGGCTTCGTCATTAGTTTTATCTTGCATTAAGGGCATTAACTGATCGCTACTTCGACAGGTGATTTGATTTTTCCAGTAGTCCAGAATTTTGTTAGTTTTTAAATGCTTCTTCTTAATTTCACTAAAGTATTTCTTAAAGGTATCATTTTCAAGGCTTGAATAATTCGAAAAATGTGTATCTAGCCATGTGTTAATTATGGGCATATACGCCAGCATTTGTACGCGAGGAAAGTTTCTTGATTTATCTTTAAAAGAAAACGCAATGTCTAATTCTTTGATCGCAGTTGATTTAAGAATTAACAGTTTGAGTAAATCAAAATTCAATTCTTTGTCTTCAGTCCAACGTAATTGCAGAGGTAAAAGAAGTTCGTTATCTACAAAACCACATGCCCAAAGACTTAAGCCAACTTCAACAGGAGTTTCAGAAAACGAGACAAGATTGGCAAAAGTTGTTAATTGGACTATGGATTCAGATAAATCAATGTATCCATCTTTTTTTGAAGATCTGACAAGCCGGTTTTTATAAAAGTAACCAAATAGCTTTTCCATCAGTTAAATTAATAAATTGATATAATCTTTTAGCGCGTGAACGATATCACGGTCATCTGAAAGAACTTCAGCAATCGCAATATGGCAGGCCAGACGTGTATTTAAACCTTGTTTTATAAGTGTGGCAGCATTAATCAGTAAACGCGAAGATACAGTTTCTTTAAGCATCAGCCCTTCTTTGGTTCTTATTTTGTGCCCAAGATCTGCAAGCTGATCACATATTTTTTTACTGATCTGAGTTAATTCGCTAATTAGTCGAGATTCATCTTCTTTATTTAAGTAATTCATTGAAAGGCAGACAAATCGTTGTTTTGTTGAAGGCTTAAGTTCTTTAAGACCTTTTTGATAGCCAGGATTGTAACTTGCGACAACCATAAAATCTTTTTTGGCCTGAAGAGTTTCATTGATTTTATCGATATGAACTTCACGGCGATGATCGGTTAACGGATGTAGGGCAACGATGACATCTTCACGAGCTTCAGCGATTTCATCAAGATATAGAATGCTGTTGGTACGCAATGCCTGTGTGACAGGGCCATCCTGCCACACAGTTTCTCCTGATTTTAATAAAAAACGACCAAGCAAGTCTGCCGCATTGGTATCTTCATTACAAGAGACTTTAATTAATGGGCGATTGAGTTTTCTCGCCATATATTCAACTAACTGAGATTTTCCGCAACCGGTTGGCCCTTTGATCAGTAAGGGCAACTGTGTTGCAAAACATGAAGTAAAAATACTTTCTTCATTTTTAGTTGAAATAAATAGATCAAAATTCATTTGTATTAACCTTCTACTTCGCCAACTGGTTTACCAAATCTAATGAAATTCCAGATGAAAGCGATTATTCCAGCTGTAAATAACGTCGCTGCAAGCACTAAACCTAAAAAGTGAATTTCGATTTCTTTTTGCACCATCAAAAAGTCTAATCCTACTTTGCGTTCGAGATATACCTGGGCTACACCAGCTACACCAAAGGCGACTGTCATGGCTGTCATGCCGATATTCGATGTCCAGAAAGCGAAATGATTTGTTTTCGTGTCTTGTAATTTTCGTCCAGTCAGATAAGGCATTGTATATGTAATGATACCCAAGATTAAACAGGCGTAAGCGCCCCAGAAAGCCAGGTGCCCATGCATTGCGGTCACTAAAGTACCGTGTGTGTACATATTCACTTGCGGTAGGGTGTGAGCGAAACCGAGAAAACCAGCTCCAACAAATGACATAATAGCTGTGCCAAGCGTCCACATCAAAGCCGCTTTATTATCGACCACTTTTTTACCTTTGCGTGCCATGGCTATGGCGTAGATGGCCATACCCAAAAAGGCTAACGGTTCAAGCGCACCAAATATTCCACCAATCATCAGCCAATAACGAGGTGTTCCGATATAGTAGTAGTGATGGCCTGTACCTAAAATACCACTTAGAAAAGTAAAGCCCACTATGATGTACAGCCATTTTTCGATAACTTCTCTGTCTACGCCTGTGATTTTAATCAACAAGAACGATAGAATGGCTCCCATGATAAGTTCCCAAACGCCTTCGACCCAAAGATGCACAACCCACCAGCGCCAGTAAGAATCATGAGTTTGATTGTCTGTTTCGATAAGTCCCGGAAGATATAATAGCGCAGCAGTAAGTAATCCAAAGAACAACACAAGACTTGTTGTGGTCTGTTTTTTTCCACGCCAGATCGTGCCGCCAATTAGACCGACAAAAAGTAACACATCGACGACAACTAAATAATCAAGTGGACGAGGTATTTCTAAAAATTTTCGACCTTCCCACCATTGAAAGTGAAAGCCGATAATAGCTGTAACGCCAACTACCACAAAAGCAATCAGTTGTACGTAAGCCCATTTAACCGAGAGAATGTCGAGTTCGACTTCTTCAGGTATAATGTAGTACGCAGCACCCATAAATCCCGATAATAACCACATGACTAATAAATTCGTGTGCACTGCTCTGGCCACGTTGAAAGGTATGATGCTGTGTAGGCCATCCATACCCATATGTGCAAAACCCATAATAAAACCGTAAACTAACTGTAAACTAAACAACAGCATACAGACGGCAAAAAACCAGTAAGCGATTTTTTGTGATTGATATTTCATTTGCCAGCTCCTTTTTGGCTAGCAAGAAACGCAGTTAAATCTGCAATTTCTTGTTCTGAGAGAGGTAGTTTAGGCATCTTAGAATCAGCCTTAATTTGTAACGGATCATGTAACCACTTTGTTAAAAATTCAGAATCGCGTCTACTACCAACACCATCAAGCGCGGGCCCAACGACACCACCTTTTCCTCCTAAGGCATGGCATGCCACGCACATTTGGTCAAAAATGGCGGGCTTTTTTACGGCAGATTCGATGGCTGCTTGTGATTGTGGTTCAGCAGTTGTTGCTAAGTCTGGTTTCGGCGGAAAACCATTTAGATCCATTCCGCCAATCCATTTTAAGAAAGCAACTAAATGATCAATTTCTTCATTGGTAAAGTTGTAGTTAGTCATCTTGCGCTGACCTGGATACATTAGCTCTGGGTTTTTAAGCATAGAACGAATGAATGCTTCACCACGACGTTCAAAAACTTTGGTTAATTCGGGAGCGTAGTAGGCTCCTTCACCCATAATTGTATGGCAGCCCATGCAATTCTTTTTATCGAATAGATGTTTACCTTTAATTGCACTTTCAGTTAGTTCATTTTGTTTAGTTTGATCAGGAATACGATTAAAAGTATCAACTGTTAAGCCGACAAAAATAACCGAAAAGCCAATTGTACCAACTAAGAAAAATGCTTTTGCTTGTGATTTTGAAAGCATTTACTATCCTTTCGAATCTGCGTGCCCACCGCACATGCCACAGCAACCAACTTTTTCAGAATTGATGTCTTGTTGTTTAGATATGGATAACTGCCAAGAGTTTGCCTCTGTTTTTTCAGTACTCCAGTTAATGTTGGGGATCTCTGATTCTTTAAGTAACTCTTCGAAATCATATGGATGATTATCGCAAACCAGTTTGAGTGATTTTCCCGATTTTAGACTTTCAATTAAGGCAAAAATAAGACCTGTTTTATATTCGTCCATAATTGTTGGAACGTAAATTACGTTCTGTGACATTGTTCCTCCTAGTGCTAATTGATTGCAGCTTAAATGAATCTATCTAAGGCGCGTATGATTTAAATCATAAAGGGTGCGATGTTAATGGGTTAGCGTGATGATATGGAACAACGTGAGCAAATTAAATTATCAAAAGGTTGTCTATCTTTACAGGTCCCACCGCTAGGAATTCTTCCAAAGGCCTGGAATGAGCTATGTCGAGTCGGGCAAGTGCAAAACTTACCACCACGTTACCAAGTTTGCACTGAAGGTGAAACTGTAACCGACGCGTACTTAATCCTTGATGGATACACATTGTTGCAAAAGTCTTCAAAGACTATAGATATCATCGAGCCAAGTGAATCTTTGGGAGCAGGGCTTTTGCAAGCAGACATGGCGAAAGCCAAATATCCAGTTTCAGCAACGACGATTACACCATGTGAGGTTCTTAAAATTAGGGTCAGTGCCTTGGTAGATGTGCTGCAGAAATTTCCAGATTTGAATTTGTACTTTTTTACTCAAATTCAAAAACGGATGTTTTTTTTACAAACAATTAGTGTGATAGCTAAAATGCCAGTGGCGGTACGCGTAGCACATTTTTTAATAACGAAGCAGCATTTGTTAGAGCATGATTTCGTCACGCGAAAATTAATGGGCGAAATTTTAAATACGACGACAGAGTCTGTAATTCGAACATTAAGTGATTTTGTAAACATGGGTTATATAATCAAAAAAAAGAAAAAAACAATCATAACAGAAAAACTACATTCATATTTATTATGTCAAAAGACAGTTTAAGTATAGACCTACTAAGAGCATTAATTTTTCGCGAACATCAGGTTATTAACACTTGTTTAAATGAGCTGTTACAATCTTCACAACCACTTATTCAGCTGCGTTGGTTAAAAGATAATGCGATTTTAAAACATCAATACAACGAAGAATTGCTTATTCATAAGAAACTACTTAATAAAGAACGATTAAAAGAAGGTGGTCCATTTTGTGTACTTTTCTTCGATGAACATATTGTCAATCCACCCGCTGAAATCGCAAAAAAGTACGCTAAAAAGGATTTAACGTATTGTCGTCATCAGTTAGATATTAAGGCAAAAAAATCTCCGTTAGATATTCCGTTAGAAGAGCATGCCTCTTTAAATACGATGTTAGATGCCTTTTTATTAAAATCAAACGAGGAATTAACTGGGCAGGTGGGATTAGTTGTTTTGCAGGATTTATTTAAGAAACATCATGAGAAAGAAGAAAAGTGCTTTTTCATGATTTGTCAGACTTTGCTTCTTCCTCATGAAATCGAAGAAATTCTAGAACACTGGGTGCCATTACCTGAGCTAATTTAAAAAAAGCTACGATACAAAAAATAAAAACTTTTTTTTCGAGCGGTGACAAACTTGTGACATACTCACTGAAAATCTTTGCTATGTTGCAAACATGCTAACAAATCAGAGATGAGGTATTTCATGAATGATTCACAACTTTTTGCTAAGTACGATATTCCGGCACCTCGATACACGAGTTACCCAACAGTCCCGTACTGGACAGGATCACCATCGCAAGAGCAATGGCTTTCACACCTAAGAAACAGCTTAGATGAAAGTGGAAAGCAATGGTCGATGTACATTCATGTTCCATACTGTGAAAGTCTGTGCACGTTTTGCGGATGTAATAATATCATTACGAAAGATCATAAAAGAGAAGATCCTTATGTGCAGTCAGTTCTTAAAGAATGGGAGTTGTATCGCAAACATGTACCTGAATTCTCTAAGGCGCAGCTGCAGGGTATTCACTTAGGTGGAGGAACACCTACTTTTTTATCCGCGCAACATTTGAAAGAATTATTAACGCCGATTTTAGAATTCAGTCATAGAGGTGAATATTTTGAAGGTTCAATCGAAGTTGATCCAAGAAGGACCAATCGTGAACAGTTAGAAGTTTTGTACAACCTTGGCTTTCGCCGTGTCAGTTTAGGTGTGCAAGATTTTAATCCAGAAATTCAACGTTTAGTAAATCGTCGGCAAACTGTTGAAGAAACAGAAAATATCACACGCTTTGCACGAGAAATCGGCTATACCTCGGTGAATTATGATTTAATTTATGGGCTGGCAAAACAAACGTTAGAAACTATGAAATATACGGTTGAACAGACGAAAAGACTTCGTCCGGATCGTATTGCCTTATACAGTTTTGCTTTGGTGCCATGGATTAAACCGGCACAGCGTTTATTTAAAGACGAAGACTTACCGGTCGGAAAAGATAAACGTGATCTTTATGAATATGCCCGTACAGAATTATTAAATTTTGGTTACGTTGAGGTGGGAATGGATCATTTTGCTTTGCCTGAAGATGCTTTGGCTATTGCTATGAAGAACGGTCAGTTGCACCGTAATTTTATGGGTTACACCGATCAAAAGTCAGATGTCATGTTAGGTTTAGGAGTAAGTTCAATATCTGAATCGCCTCAAAGTTTTCATCAAAATGAAAAAATTCTGCCCAAATATCAAGAGCTTTTGGAGGCCGGTCAGATTCCTACAACACGTGGCCATGTTTTAAATGATGAAGATGTAATTCGCAGACAGCAAATACTTTCTTTAATGACAACTTATGAAGTGGTCATGACAACTGAACAAAAACAACAGGTTTCAAATTTTTTGAAAGAAATGATTTCGGATAATTTAGTTACTGTAGTAGGTGATAAAGTAAAAGTAACTGAAAATGGAAAACCATTCTTACGCAATATTTGCATTTTTTTTGACGAGCATTTGAAGCGCAGTAAACCGCAAACGCGTATTTTTTCACAATCGCTATGATTCATATAATAGGTGCAGGCTTTTCAGGTTTAACTTTAGCTTGGGAATTGAAAAAAGCCGGGTTCGAGATTATGGTTTATGAAAAGAACCAAGTTGGTGGCTTGATTCAGTCACATCGCACCTCGACCCATTTACGAGAAACTGCTGCGAGTAGCGTTTTATGGAATCCTCGTTTTGAAACTTTGGCCAAAGAATTAAGTGTTGAATTTCAGCCGTCAGAATCCGTGGCTAAAAAACGATTTATTTTTCACAATCATAAACCTCGTCGCTGGCCATTAAGTTTTCTTGAAACGATGCAATCGTTAATTGCTAGTTTTAAATTTCTTAGCAGAATAGTTTTTTCAAATAAGAAGATTTCACGTGATTTAACTTTAGAACAATGGGGAGTTCGGTCTTTCGGAAAGTCTTTTTCTGATATAATTTTAAGCGCGGCAGTACAGGGTATTTTTGCCTTAGCACCTAAATATTTAAATGCCAAAGCCGTTCTCGAATCTTTTAAAGCAGTGAACGAATTCAAAAAAGCTAAAAAATTTAAACCAGGAACGTATGCCCCTAGAAATGGAATGGGCGAATTAATTTTAGCGTTAAAACAACGACTAGCTGAAAAAAATGTAGCAATTAAATTTCAAGAAATTCTGGATTTAAAAGATTTAAATTTAGCCCCAGAAGATATCGTGGTCATTGCTACATCGGCTTGGGATGCATGTAAACTTGTGCCTCATATTCAAACCTTCAATCTGATTGAAGCAGTGCCAGTAACCAAGGCTACGTTGGTGTGGGCTAAAGAAGAGCCGTTGCTGCAAGGATTTGGTTGTTTGTTTCCGCCGAAAGAACATTTTTTTACAGCGGGGGTTTTGATCAATGCCTGTATTTTTTCTAGTTGTGGGCCAAATCCTTCTGAGACTTGGATAATTAGCCATAGTTTAGAACAGTTTAGTGATGAGCAGATAAAACAACATGTTCTAATGGATCGTCAGCGTTTTTTTTCGCAGCAGGGACAACCATTAGAGTGCCATATTACGCGTTGGCCGAAAGCCATTCCGGCCTATAATCAGCACTTACAAGACTTTTTAGAGACTTATCCAGAAACCGCAGAGGCTTTAGCGAAAGAAAATATTTATCTTGCAGGAAATTACTTAGGTAAAATTGGTTTAAGCAAAATCTATGATCAAAACATCGCTTTAGCGAAAAAACTTAAATTACATTATGGGTAGAGGGATAATAGTGCTCGAATATGATATAGATCAGTGAATCTGTGATTTGCAAAGTCTAAAATCACTGTATGAATAGAAATTTAATAAAACCATGCTCTTCAGATGAAATTGCGTTAAAGAGTTTTTTTTTAGGACCTCAAGCTGAAAACGCAAATTTTTTCAAACAAGAAGTCGATAATATACTTTCAACGTGGATTAACTGGCGTAAAGAGCGTTTTCCATTAGACGGCGGCGCGATTTCGCAGCCAGATCAATCAGCCCCGGAGTTTCAAAGAAAAATTGAACTTTTTCGTACTCAGATCAATATCTTGTCACAGCGATTTTCTGATGAAATTCCAAAATTTTCTCCGCGATATATTGGTCACATGTTTTCTGAATTATCGCTACCTGCGTTACTTGGTCATTTAATTTGTCTGTTGCATAATCCAAACAATGTATCAAAAGAATCTTCACGTGTTGGTGTCGAAATTGAAAATGAAGCCATTCAGGCTTTAGTTAAAATGTTCGGATACAGCAGTGAGGCTATCGGGCATTTTACCAGTGGCGGGACAGTGGCTAATTTTGAAAGTGTTGTTCGAGCCAAACGCAAATGGATTCTAAATTTACAATCACATACAGGTTCAAAAAAAAGTATTAACGACGCTAGTTATGTTCGGTCACTGACGTCGTTGCAAGGACAAACAAAAATATCAGAGCTTTCTGATATTCAGCTAGCAAGGTGGATTGAAAAGCAGTTTAAAAGCGAATTTAACGGCGCGGTTATGTTTGTACCGGCCAGTAAACACTATTCTTGGACAAAAGCGGCTAAATACTTTGGCTTTGGTGTAGAAGGTCTTCGGCAAATTCCGCTGAATAAATGGGGGCAGATTGATATAAAAGTGTTGAAGTCTGCAATAGAAAAATGTTTGCAAGAACAAATTCCAATTGTCTCTGTGAATAGTGTATGTGGTTCGACAGAGTTTGGCACCATTGATCCTATTCATGAAACACAAGCAATATTAGATCATTTCAAAAAAGAATATGGTTATCAGTTTTGGCATCACGTTGATGCAGCTTACGGTGGTTTTTTCGCCACGATTAAATCTGTGAACGACAAAGAAATTGGTGAAAACATTAAATTAGCTTTAGCAGCACTAGCCCATAGCACTTCAATTACTGTTGACCCGCATAAACTTGGCTATGTGCCATATTCTTCAGGGGCATTTATTTGCCGAACGGCTGAAGATTACTTTATCCAAGAAACACAAGCTCCTTATGTTGATTTTCAAAATCAAAAAGATCGCGGTCCATATACGTTAGAAGGTTCCAGATCGGCCGCTGGTGCGGTGGCAACCTATATGACCTCGTCATGTATTGGTTTTGATGAGCAGGGGTATGGTCAGATTATTCTTCGCACAATTAAGACCTGTCATCTTTTAAAAGAAAAACTTATAAATAGTGGTTTGCCAGTTTTGATCATTGAAAGTGAAATGACAAATATTTTGTGCTTCGCCATTGGCCAGCGCGGGCAATGCCTGAGCGAGATCAATGAACAAACAAAAAACGTGATTAAAAAATTTCAAGACAAAATACTTGCTGAAGACAAAGATGTTTTTTACATTTCTAAAACGTTGATATCAGAAAGCCATGAAAGCGTGTTAGATCACTTTAATAAAAGTTTTAATATTTCTGTCGATCAAAAAGAACTGACTTTGATACGCCTAACAACAATGAATCCTTTTTTTAATTCGGTTAACACAAATGTAAACTTTATTGATGAATTTATTAGGCAAATTTCACTATTAATGGAGAGATAGAAGTACGTATGAGATTTAAAAACCCTTTGATGCAGAAGTTCTGGAGATTTTCTACATCATTTCAATTAGGTATTCCCGTTCTAGTGACACTCACTTGTTTAATCACGTGGGGCACAATCGTTGAGTCACAATATGATGCTTTCGCTGCTGGAAAGTTAGTTTACCATAGCTGGATGATGTATTTGACCATGGGTTTGTTGGTTTACAATCTGACGATAGTGATGGTTGATCGTATGCCGTGGAAGAAGCGGCATGCGCCGTTTCTGGTCGTGCACATCGGAATTATTCTCATCATTGTGGGTGGCTATGTCACACAAAAGTATGGTCTTGACGGTTCATTGGTGCTTCCGATTAATGGAAAAAATAATTATGTGTCTGTGGCGCAAACCGATGTTGTCGTTTACGCTACTTTTGGCGGTGATCGCTACACAAAAGTTTATGAAAACGAAGTGGATTTTTTCATGCATCCGCCGACGGAAGAAAAGCCTTTCAAAGTTCAATTGGGAAGCGATGAAATCACGATAAAAAAATATCTTAAATATGCCCAGGTTAGTAAAAAATTGAAAAAGTCGACAGATGTAAATGTCGGCGCTTCAGTCAAATTCCAATTGCAAAACGCCAATGTTCAGCAAGTTGAAACGTTAACTCAACCAAGTAAAACTAACTCAGCTGATGTGAATTTTGGTCCTTTAAAAGTAGTTCTTGGCCATAGCATTAAAGACAATGGCCGCAAAGACCGTTCAACAAATGAAATGTATTTTAATGTTAAAAACGATTCAGAACTTTTTTACGAACTTTATCATAAAGAAGAAGTGAAACCGTTTAAAACAGGCGTAATAAAAATCGGCGACATGATTGTCACAGGCTGGATGGGTTTAGAAATTCGTGTATTAGACTATCTTCCGCAAGCCACTGAAGAATGGGATGCGGTTGAAATTAAACGACCAACACCACTAACAAGCCCGGCTTTATTAATTCAGTTTGGCGAAAAAACACAATGGACCTTATTAAATGATGTGATTAAACTTTTCGGTGAAAACAAAGCGTTTTTATTCAGTTTTCAAAACCGCCGCATTGATATTGGATTTCCAGTTTATTTGAAAAAGTTTGAAATGACCCATTATAATGGAACTCAAAAAGCCAGAACTTACTCAAGTTCTGTCGAAATCGTTCCGCCTGAAGGTACATCACCTGTTTCTGGGGTAATTGCAATGAATGAACCGATGAAATACGCAGGGTACACATTTTATCAAGCCAGCTTTAATCAAGACGATAAGACCGGTGAGCCAACAGCCTCAGTTTTGTCGGTAAATCTTGATCCTGGTCGCTGGATTAAATATTTAGGTTCGTTACTTTTATCACTGGGTACTGTTTGGTTTTTTATCCAAACACGCGCAAGAAAGACCGCACAATAATTCGTGGGTCTTTCGACATTAAATCCCGGCTAAGCTTTTTTCGCCCAAGAATTACAGTAGGCATCTCCTAAGACCAATTTTTTTGGAAAAAGAGCGCACGCGCCAACTTCTTTACCATTTTGGTCTTTGCCTTTAACGTATAGGGTGCAATTTGAACATTTATTTGCAGCTTGCTTTCCTGATTTTTTGAAGTCTTCAATGTAGCCTACTGCCTTAGCAACACTATCTTTTGGACTTACTAATTCAGGATCTCCGCCGGCATTTCCTTTTCCGCGACGACCACCTTCGGCAAGGGCTTTTCCACTCAATAAAAAAAGCATTCCGCTCGCTAACACTCCGCTATTTAAAATAAACTGTCTTCTGTTCATACAATCACCTCTTGGTTTTTGGGTTTTATCATATACTATTCAATTAGAAGACCGATTTCGATGATTTAAATCATAGATTGGCGTTTTTTTTCAAAATTGCCCATTCAGACGACTTAATGTATACTTTCGTCCTAGGAGTCTTATGAATAGCGCATTAAAATCGGCCTTGGTTGAAATCAAAAAATTTGAGTTATTTAAAGACTTTGACGAATCTACGGTTCAGCAATTATGTGAAAATGCCAATATTAAAGTTCACGCACACAAACAAATCGTTTTTACCCTTGGCGAACCTGCAACACATTTTGGAGTAGTATTGTCAGGAGCCTATAAACTGACTCGTATTTCACCTGTCGGCGAAGAATCTGTCATTCACTTCTCATCACCTGGCGATGTCGTTGCGGCTTTAGTGATGACCAAAAAAAATACTCCCTATCCAGTGACAGTAAAATCCATGGGGCCAGCGCGAATGTTAGTTATTCCCCAGGATACCTATCTTAATTACTGGATTAAAAATCCAATGTTAATTATTAAAATTCAGAGCCTTTTTTCAACTCGCATGGCGAGATTACAAAATCATAAAGTCATGCAACGAGCTCCAATGGCTTCAAAGGTCGCCTCATTGTTATTGCAGCTAGCCGCTGATGATACCAAAACAGAAGGACAACTTGAAGTTCCACTTCCGCTTACTCGTAAAGAAATTGCAGATTCACTGGGAGTCACTGTTGAATCAGTCATTCGCGTAATGAGTGACTGGGCCAAGCACGGTTACATCAGCACAACAGATCATCACATTAAAATTCTTCAGCCTGAATGGCTTATTCATCAAATGGAGCAATGTGACTGATCGCCAGGTCACATTATTTTCACTTACTTCGCTTTTGCTAGTTATGACTATAGGCATTTTAATGCGGTTACAATTCGCAGGCTTTAGTCTATCCATTTTAGAACATTTCGATTTACGACAAGCCCATAGTCATTTAGGCTTTTATGGTTTTTTGATTCCGCTGACTTGGGTTATCAATCAAATAAGTTTCGAAGAAAAGCGACAGCCGACTGTTCTTCTTGTGTATTTTGTCGCCACATTCATGGCATTTGTATCGTTTTTAGTATTTGGTTATAACTGGTTATCACATGTCTTGTCTGCTGTTGTATTTGCGACCTGGATATATCAAAGTTTTAAGTTAAAAAAACTAGCTCCTGCGTTTCAGAAATATATGCAACTAAGTTCTGTTCTAGCACTGGCTTCGTTAGTCTTTGTTATTGTCGGCCAGAAACTTCTTCCAGCAACACCCAAAATTAATTTTGTGCATGGTTTTATTTCTAATATAATATTATTTATTGTTCTGCCGACAATTCTGTTTGATTTATATAAAAAATTTCCAATCCTACTATGGTCTGCTTCTGTGGTTTTAAATTATTTATTTGAAATTCAAATTCTTCATTTTTTACCAGTGAATATCGGCTTAATCATCTTGGGTAGTATTATACTGGTGTATAGCCTAACATTTATAAAAATTAATTTTTCATTTTTACGTAATGTTAATTTTTACTTTACACTTCTGGGGGCAGGTATCATTTTCAGTGGGATATGGCCACGCCAATTAGGATATAATTTGCAAATTGCTTCTTTGCATTTTTGTTTCTTAACGATTTTTCCCATCTACTATTTTGAATTGTATTTAAAATACAGATACAGTTTTTTATTTGCTAATTTAGGAATAGCTATGTGTATTGCGATTACTTTTCTTGATTATTCATGGCAATATTTTAGACCGTTGCAATTTATTATCGCCGTTATTGGTTTGGCTCTTTTGATTATTGCCACGCACATTATTTTTACGACTAAAGGCCATGTTTTGCAGAATAAGTAATATGATAACCATCATATAAAAAAATTTCATATTTCATTACTTTGACTAGATATAGTATCTCAAATGTAATCAAGACATGAGATATAGTGGTCTACAGGTTACATTTCAAGAAATACCAACTGAAGTTTCTCTCGGGATACATGTCGTCGGCTGCCCCTTGCGTTGTCCCGGTTGTCATTCAAGTGATTTATGGCGCCCAGACCTTGGTGCAGACCTTAACCAGCAGACTTTAACAGAACTCATCACAAAACATAAAAAATATATTAGCTGCGTGCTTTTCTTAGGAGGCGAATGGCAAGCTCACGAATTACAACAATTAATTATTACCAGCAAACAACACGAACTTAAAACAGCGCTTTATTCTGGCCATTCATTAGAAGACATTCCAAAGCCACTTCTTGATATGCTTGATTATGTCAAATACGGCCCCTATATCGCGGAAAAAGGCGGACTCAGTTCGCCGACAACAAATCAAAAACTAATCAATTTACGTACAGGTGAAAACCTGAATCATTACTTTACGGAAGGGGTATAATATGATTCGTCTAGACAACACTCAAATCGAAAAAAAAATTAACTACATTGACAGCTACTTGAGCGCAATTAATGCCGCCGATGGCTCAAAACTTGATGCCAATGCGAATGTCACAATGAAAAACATCGCAACACTTGAAGCTGAGGTAAATAAAGATATAAACATTCAAATTAATCGCGCTATCATCTCACGCAAAATAGAAAAATTATTTTCACCTGAATTAGCCCGCGAATACATTCGACAAATTGAATCACATGAAATTTACGTGCACGATGAGACGTCACTTAAGCCTTATTGTGTATCTGTCAGTATGTATCCTATGCTAATCGACGGTTTAATTAAAATGGGGGGCGAATCAAAAGCTCCTAAACATTTAGCCTCGTTTTGCGGAACATTCGTTAATTTTGTATTTGCAGTAAGCTCTCAGTTCGCAGGAGCTGTCGCTACAGTTGAATTTTTAACATATTTTGATTATTTCGCACGCAAAGAATATGGCGATGACTATTTAACAACACACACAACAGAAGTCAGTTCATACCTGCAGCAGGTGGTATATTCAATTAATCAACCAGCGGCTGCGCGCGGTTATCAATCTGTTTTCTGGAATATTTCTGTGTATGACCGATTTTACTTTGATGCCTTGTTTGAAAACTTTGTATTCCCAAATGGCGAAAAACCAAAATGGAAGACAGTAGATACTTTACAAAAATATTTTATGCAGTGGTTTAATTTAGAGCGTAAAAAAGCGGTACTTACATTTCCTGTAGTTACCGTAGCTATGTTAACTGATGGCAAAAAACCAAAAGATAGTGACTATGTAAAAATGTCTGCGCACGAGTTATCACAGGGAAATTCTTTTTTTATGTATTTATCTGAAAGTGCAGATAGTTTAGCCAGCTGCTGCAGACTTAGAAACGAAGTGAACACAAAAGAATTTTCTTACACGCTTGGAGCCGGTGGGGTAGCCACAGGCAGCATTAATGTGATTACTCTAAATATGAATCGCCTTATTCAAGATAAGCGTGATCTTGGTTTAGAGGTGTCAAAAATTCAAAACTATCAAATAGCTTATCGTAAAGTAATGGAAGATTTTATGGATGCGAAAATGCTAACTACATATGATGCGGGTTTTATTTCTATGAATAAACAGTATTTAACGATTGGAATCAACGGAATGGTTGAAGCGGCTGAATACCTTGGTTATGAAGTCAGTGACAACGCCGAATATAAAAAATTCGTCTCAGAAAATCTTAAAGTTATTTACGATCTTAACCGTGAACGTTCGGCCCAAACTGGTTACAAATTTAATACCGAATTTGTACCGGCCGAAAACTTAGGTGTTAAAAATGCCGAATGGGACAGAAAGGATGGCTATTTCGTTCCACGCGATTGTTATAATTCTTACTTTTACATTGTCGAAGATGAAATGACGAATCCGCTTGAAAAATTCTCGATGCACGGCTCAGAGATGACTCAGTATCTAGACGGCGGCTCTGCTTTGCATTTAAATTTAGAAGAACACCTGACACCAGCTCAATATGAAAAAATCATAGAATTGGCTACAGTCACAGGCTGCAATTATTTTTGTACAAACGTGAAGATCACTATCTGCAACGAATGCAATCATATTGATAAAAAAACTAAGCATAGTTGTGCAAAATGTGGCTCAGAAAACATAGATCATGCAACCCGCGTAATTGGTTATTTAAAACGGGTAACATCGTTCAGCGCAGAACGAAGAGCAGAGCACACACGCAGAAAATATCATACAATGAATCAACCGCGTTTTAAAAAGAACAGATCAACACAATTACCTAGCGCTATGGCCTAGGTAATGTGTGGTCGTTTAGAATTTTGACGAGAATCTATTATTTACAAATAATAGATTCAACTGAGTAGATACCCCAGTCTTGAGCTGTGTGGTCGTAAGCAGAAGCAAACAATGATTTTACCGATACTTGGTAAAAGTGGTAAACGTTAATTTCGGTTTTCACCGTTAGTTCTAATTCAGTTGTGTAATATAAATCGATGATGCCTTGGTCAACGACGTGTTTAACTACAGAACTTGATGCCTGAACCAGTTTGCCACCTTCAACGCCACAAGCTTTTAAGCTGGCTTGTTCAAGCATTGTTTGATGGCGAGAATCGTACTCTGAATTTGCGATGACTGCGTGAGCAGAAGTACTGATTAAAAGAGCGAATGTTAATAAAATAGTTTTCATTGAGATCTCCTGTTTTTTTCTAGTTCTAACACAGGAGAGCGGAATTGAATGTCAGGATTTTGTTTGGGTGTAAATTTGTGTAAAGTACCGTAAACATACACCCAAATTGGAACTGAAATAGCGAAAAAAGCTTAGGTTAGTTAGAACTTTAACTTCTTTTTTAAAGCGTCTAAAGCTTTTTTGCCTTGATCCTGAACTTGGCTTTTGGCTTTATTTTCCAGATCTTTTTTGGCTTGGGCAATTTTTTCGTCAGCAATATTTTTTTGTGCATCCAGCTTTGCTTGAGTGTCGTTGGCATTACCGACGTAACCTTTTGTAAGCGTGCTGATTTGTTTTTCGATTTCGCCTTTAACTTTGCCGATTTCGTTGTCGATTTTAAGTTTGATCTCTTTATTTAACTCGTCAACTTTTTGCTTGATGCTGGCACTTAGAGCGTCTTGTAGCTTATCACCTAATGATGACGATACATCGATATCTAAGTTTGATAATTCGCCTTTTACATCGGCTTTAAGATCAAATGTTGTTAGCTGGCTAAATGCATTCTTTAGAATCTCTTCGACGACTTTTTCTTTTGCCGCTAAGTTGAATTGCACGTTGTTGAAGACATTCGTTAAGCCGATGTTGTAGGTTTTAAAACCCACCGTCGCGGCATGGGCTGCGATGTTGATTGATGAATCTTTCATCGCAATTTGACCGTCGTTATTTTTCATCAGTTCAATCGCTTGTAGTGGGTAGCTGGCGACTGCGAAATCCATTCCGGCAGCTGGTTCTTCTTTTAAATTATTTAAATACGCATCGACTTTTAAACCGTGAATATTTTTTGATTTAAAATCACCGGCGATGTGCATTTCGGTTTGTTTGCCGATTTGACGCTGATTCGACACGATATTTTGAATGACGCCAGAAATATCACCGAAATCAGCTTGGGCATTTGATTTAGAACTTACTTTAACGTTTTGAATCCAGAATAACGGGTAACCATTTGTTACCGGAAATTCATAGGTCACACCATCTGCGCGAGGGTGCGGTTGAATGGTGTCATCTTCTGCTTTTTCAACTGGAGCTTTCTTTTTGCCGCCCGCTAGAATAGCTTTAGAATCTAATTTTTCATTCACCATTTTTGAATATTTTGGTGGTAAGTACTTTTCAGCTAGTTCATTCACTTTATCAAGTTTGCGTAAGTACGGATTTAAGTAATCCATGAAAATTGATTTTGCGATTTGTTTTGAATCGATTTTTGGAATTTTTAAACGATCTTTGATCGAGGCTACGTCAGCTTTGATTTGATCATCTAAAGCTTGGTAATCTTTTTTGATATTTACCAGATCAGCGTTAAATTCGTTTTTTGTGTCGTTCACTAATTTCAATGAAGCATCAACTTCTGATTTTAAAGCATTGAACTGTTTAACCGAAGCATCTAGTTCTTGCGGAGTTTTAAAATCTTTAACTTTGATGGCATCAAATTTAGTTTTGTAAGCTTTGAAATCTGATTCTTTTGGAAGTGCTTTTAATTTTGCATCCCAATCGGTTTGCTTAGTCGCCCATTTAGCCTTTAGATCATTCGCCATTTTTTTTGATATTAACGTTGATTCGATATCTGCTAATTGCGCTTTGTAATCGCCAGTTTGTAAAAACGCTGAAAGGTCTCCTAAAAGATTGCCTTTGCCTTTTTCGTCGATTTTACCAATAGCTTTATCTTTTACTTCTGAAGCTAAACCTGGTTTTTCTTCAGATGGTGGTGGTGGGGGAGCAACTTTACCGCGGTACTTTCTTTTTGACATGAATTGCACGTTTTCAACGGCCATTTCTTCAACGACGAATTTTAAACGAAGTAGGGCATCCCAATTCACATCAAAGCGGATTGAGCCAAGTTCAATGCTATTAAAATCAGGTTGCTCAGCACTGGTGATTTGTAAACCTGTGATGGCCACATTGCCTTTGATAAATGAAGTTTCAAAAATACCAATATTTACTTCGCTGCCTAAAGCTTTGTATCCAGCCCATTCAAGACCAGCTTTCATGTGCGCATCGAAAAATAATTTAAAGTAGGCTGCGCCTAACGCCATCACAATGACGAAGGGGATCACAGCACTCCAGCGGATTAGACCACCGTCTTTATAAACTTTTTCTTTTTTAGCATTATTTTTAGAGTCATTTTGAGGTTGATTTGTGTCAGTCATTTTTGATCCTTCTAAAATTAGTTGCCGTAAAGATCGTTATATTTAGTGTACCAAAGATAGAACTTACTACCTTTGATGGCTTTGAATGATTTGCTGTTTTCAAAACGTACAGCAATAGTCGTGCGATATTTTTTCACCAAGTAGATGAACATGAAATACAGAAATGGGCTTAAAACCAAAGCAGCTAGAAAACTTCCCATCACGATCGAGTTGTTAAAGCGCGTGTACGGGATGATTGGGATATTATAAAGCTTTGTCCAGATCGGGCGAAGTGAGGGTTCTTCGAGGGCCCATTGACCTAAAGAGTTGGCTAATGGATCGATTAAGAAAGCCACGAATTTAAAAACGAAAGCTGATAAAAACGCTGCGCCAAATTGCACGCGAAAAAAGAAAAGAATAAATAAAATTAAAAAAGTTTGCAGCGAGAAAAACGGAGAAAAACCCAGAAAGGCCCCTAAGGTTAAACCCCAGGCGATTTGTGTGGTCCCATTTTCTGAATGTAACATCTTAATCAGATTCAGAAGCTGCTTAATCAGTATTGTCATAAAGTCACCTTTCTTGTGTGCCTTTGCGTGATGTTGCGAAAAAATATCCCCCTGGAAGACTAACTAACAGAGTAAAAAATTGCATTAGACTTACACCTGTTGTGATCGCCGTAGCCGTTGGAATATTTATTAAAGAAAAAATAAAATAAAACGCAGCTTGGCCAACACCAATACCTGCTGGAGTAAGTGGTATTGCTGATGCCATAAAAGCAAAACAAGCCAGCGGTAAGAAGACAAAAACTGAAATTGGTTCTTGGGTTAAGTTTATTGTGACCACATATAAGAAGCCAATCGACATACATTGGATAAGAAAACTTACCCCAATAAATTTTAACATGAACGGGCTTTGCATGGCTTTAGAGATGTTAACTTGCACTTGTTCTGCGAATGAAAATAACTTCTGAAATAAAAAGAATTTAAATTTATTTTTAAAGCGCGGAATAATTTTATGCGAGTGATACAAAAACATTAATCCTAAGCAAGCTACCACCAATAAGATTAAGCTGATTTTTAAAAGTTTGACGAGGGGCTCTGACATGCCAAAAAAGTATTCGACAAATAAAAATGAAGACGAAAAAAATATTAAACAAAACAATCCCAGGACACGATCGATCGTGACCAAAGAAAAGCTCATTCTTTTTGGAACTTTATGCGATTCAGAAATAGCTAACGCTTTAAAGATATCGCCCCCAACACCACTTGGAATAAAGAAATTAAAAAAGTTTCCGATCAGCGTTTGTTTAGCGGCCGTTTTATAGGGATATTCGATTTCCAAATTAACTAAAAGATTCCAGCGAAGGGCTAAAGAAAGTGTGTGCAGCGTGAAAAAACCTAAACCTGCGGCTAAGATAATTGGATTTTTAAAGCTGAGTTTTAGCTGTTCTAAATCAATAAGCCCCAATTTTAAAACTAGTAATAACAGTATAAAAGCTATAACTGGGCGAAGATAATTCTTCAGGCTTGCAGGGATGATTCGCATCCCCCTACGTTGCCACTATTTTTGGTGAGTATCAAAAATATTTTTAAGGTTTTTAAGCACAGCTTCTAAGTTGTGAAGTGGCAATGACGTCGGCCCATCACAAAGCGCTTTTTCTGGATCTGGATGAGTCTCTAAAAAGATCCCATCAACGCCGACAGCAACAGCTGCTCGACCTAATGGCCACACCATATCGCCACGACCGCCACTAGATTCGCCAGTTGCGCCAGGCAATTGCGTTGAGTGTGTGCAATCCATGATCACCGGAAAGCCCAAACGACGCATTTCTACTAAACCCGTCATATCGTTGATTAAACGATTGTAACCAAATGTTGTTCCGCGGTCGCAAAGTAAAAGTTTATCGTTGCCAGTTTGTACGGCCTTCTGCGCAATAGCTTTCATATCCCAAGGAGCTAAAAATTGCCCTTTTTTAATATGAAGCACGCGGCCAGTTTTTGCTGCGGCCACCATTAAGTCGGTTTGGCGAGACAAGAACGCAGGAATTTGAATAACTTCAGCGTACTGAGCTGTTTCTTCAACTTGAATCGTTTCGTGAACGTCAGTGATAAAATTACAACCTACAGACACTTTGATTTTTTCTAAAGAAGCTAAGGCTTCTTTCATGCCTGGGCCGCGAAAGCTTTTTAAACTTTGACGGTTGGCCTTATCAAATGAACATTTTAAAATCCAAGGAATACCTAATGCAGTTGTTACGCGCTTAATTTCTTTTGCGGTTTCAATCACCATGCCTTCGTCTTCGATAATATCAGGGCCAGCAAATAGCACGAAACTTTTGCCATCACCCCAGGTGATGTTTCCGTATTTTGATTCAAGCGTAACAGTTTTTGTTAAGGGTTTAAATTCATTTACTAAATTAATCATGTTAGGCCTTCACTGAGAATTCGACAGCGGTTTTAACTGCTGCAATTACTTTTGTTTGTTGTTCTGCAGTCATATCTGGAAACATCGGCAACGAAATCACGTGTTGAGCCGCCCAACGAGAGTGCGTGATATCATGGCGTTGCGGCGTGTTTTTAGCATACCAAGGTTGATCAGCCATTGTCATCGGGTAGTGAACTGTCGTTGGTACACCAAGCTCTTGGCATTTCTTTTGGAAAACATCACGGTTTGTCACAGTTACTGTGTATTGGGCCCAAACGCTTTCATTACCTGCTTTTACTAATGGAGTAGAAAACAATGGATCATGTTTTTCTAAACCAGCGAATGAAGTTGAAAAGTTGTGAGCGATTTTGTTACGTGCTTCAACTTCCCAGTCGTATCTTTCAAGTTTTGATAATAAAATCGCACATTGAATTGTATCTAAGCGGCCATTCACGCCAAGACGCGTGTGGTAGTAGCGTTTTTCAGAACCATGCTCGCGAATTTCTTTCATGATTTTTAATAGAGCTTCATCGTTTGTGAAAATTGCTCCGCCGTCACCGTAACAACCAAGAGGTTTAGCGGGGTAGAATGAAGTTCCTGCAGCCGTTGTCATTGAACCACTTTTTTTATCTTTGTATTTTGCGCCATAAGATTGCGCCGTATCTTCGATAACAAACAAGTTATGCTTTTTTGCAATCGCGTTGATTTCATCTAAGTCTGCAACTTGGCCGTATAAAGAAACGGGCATGATGGCTTTTGTTTTAGGTGTGATCGCTGCTTCAATTTTTTTAGGATCGATATTGAAAGTTTTAGGATCAATATCTACATAAATTGGTGTGGCGCCGGCTAAAACAATTGTTTCAGCTGTTGCGATAAATGAAAACGCAGTGGTAATCACTTCGTCGCCTTGGCCGACACCTAAAGCCATTAACGGGATAACTAAGGCATCAGTGCCGCTGGCTACGGCTAAACAGTACTTTGATCCAGTGTGCGCTGCTAGTTTTTGTTCTAATTCTGCGACTTCAGGACCATTGATATAGGCACCGCTGTCTAAAACTTTTTGGATGCGTGCATCGATTGAAGTTTTCAATGCGTTGTATTGAGATTTTAAGTCGATAAATGGAACAGACATAATAGCCTCCTGCTAGAGTGAAACGATAATCGATATTATGCACCAGAAGTTGGACTCATGTCACGATGTGGAAAAAAAGCTTCACGCAAGAGGTAAATACTGTCAAAATAGTATCTTCTTAACTGGACCATGGAGGGTTTCATGAAGATTAAGTCTTCGACTATAGGAATTGGTGTAATTTTATCGGCTTTAACCATTATTCCCATCACTTACGCCGCACAAACTGCACAATCTAACGTTGCACCGTCTTCTGAAATTCCAGAAAAACGTGAATACCCGCTCAATGACAAAGCAAATCCTTGTGATGATTTTCATAAGTACGTCTGTAGCAATGTCGAAGCTTCATTTAAATTACGTGAAGATCGCAGTGCCCACTTTTTCGCCTTTGAAGACTCAGATGAGCGCTTATTAGAAAAGAAAAAAACTTTTTTTAAAAACATTGATAGCGAGAAAAAATTAAACCCGCGTTCATTGCAAATGAAACAGTATTACAAAGCCTGTATGAATGAAGCTGGGGCCATAGCTGAAGAGCATGAGCTGGTTGCCGCATTACGCACGGATATTGATAAACTGAAATCAATTGAGGATTTCGTTAAATTCAATAAAGAAAATATGGTCACCGAAAAATGGTCTTTTGTTAATTATGACATGGGTCCAAATATCGATAATCCAAAAATTTATGATCTGATGTTTGACGTGGGCTTAATGTTTTTACCCGAGCACAGCTATTATGATAACAAAGAATTAATGTCGGCTTACCGTGATCTAGTTGTTGAGTTTTTTATGGCTGTATATCCAGAAGGTAATAAAGACGATTTTAAAAAACGTGCTCAAAACATGATTGATTTTGAAGCTCGTTTCAAAGCCACTTACCCGATGCCAGCAGAATTTAGAAAACGTTGGACAGAGCCTCGTTACGTAACGCGTGAAGAATTTTTAAAACGCACCTCAGCTATTGGCTTAGATGATTTTATCAAAAAGAATATTCCGGCAAAAACTTTGATTCGTGATTTTATTCCGGAAAGTTTTGAATTTGTGCAAAAAGAACTTAAAAATGAAAACTTACAAGTTTTAAAAGACACGTATTTCTTTCGTTCGGCCCGCGGGTTTATGGATGATGCATACCCTGAATTATTTAAAAAGCGCATGGAATTCAGCCATAAATACTTAGGCGGAGCGCCATCGCGTCCGGATCGCCAAGAGCGTTGCACAACTTCTGTGATGGGCTCATTCAACCGCGAGCTTGATTTAGAAATGTTACCGCGTTTGTTTCCGCATTTTCCGAAAGAGAAAATGAAAGTCGTTGCAGAACGTGTACGTCAATCAATTATTGATGGTTTAAAATCGAATACTTGGTTATCCGCACAAGGTAAATCGGGAGCGATTGCCAAAATCGATCAAGCCAAATTACAGTTGATTCAGCCGTACACCGACAAAGAATGGGATTTTAAACCTATTCAAAAATACTCTGACAAAAAGCCTTATCATAACGGTAAACTTTTGGCGACACAGGGAATTAAAAGAAGTTTGAAAAAATTTAAAGAAGGCGTAAACCAAGAAGCTTGGGGAATGGGCCCTTTAACAGTGAATGCTTACTATTCTGCGGATAAAAACAAATTTGTAATGCCGATCGGTATTTTGCAGTATCCATTTTTTGTTCCAGAAGGTGATGTGATCGAAAATCTTGGGGCCGTTGGTGCAGTCGTAGCTCATGAATTAGGGCATGCAATTGATGACGAAGGTTCGAAATTTGATGATAAAGGTCGTCTTAAACAGTGGATGACTGATGAAGATGTGAAGACATTTAAAGAGCGTGGCCAGCGTATGACAGATCAATTTAATAAAATTGGTCACAACGGTGAGCTAACTTTAGGTGAAAACACAGCTGACTTAGTGGGGTTAACATTCGCTTACAGAGCGGCTTTTCCAAAAGGCGAAGGCTCAATCGAAGATAAAAAGAAATTCTTCGTCGCTTACGGTCGTTTATGGTGTGGTGTCGCCCGCGATAAAATGAAAGAAATGTTATTAAAAACTGATCCGCACGCTTTAGGTTATGCGCGTATTAATGAGCAGGTAAAACATCAACCTGGTTTTACTGAAGCTTTTGCCTGTAAATCGAATAATAAATTGTTCTTATCCGAGAAAGAAAGAATCCAAATTTGGTAAACCTATCGCAAGTTAAATTAGATTTACGCCCTTTTGTGCCGATTCTAAAAATCGAAACGGCACACTCACAAACTATTCTAGGTCATGTGATTAAATCTAAAAACTTTAATGAACCACATCGGCAGATGTTTTTGACTCTGCCGGATGGCGACCAAATGAGTCTTAAAATTTTTGAAAATAAATCAGCCAACAAAAAAAGCGCTGTCGTCACCGTATTTCATGGTTTAGCCGGAGACCACACTTCAGATTACGTGCAACGCACAGCTCAGGTGGCTTTTGATTTAGGTTATTCAGTTGTGACAGTTGATCACAGGGGTGCAGGTTTAGCTGAAGGCATGGCCAAAAAACCATACCATTCAGGCCGCGGTGAAGATGCTTCAGAAGTCAGCCTTAAACTTCGCGAAATTTTTCCTAATGAAAAACAAATTTTTATCGGCTTTTCATTAAGTGGCAGTGTGGTTTTAAATTTAGTGACCCAACGTTACGGTCAGCATTTACCAGATTATGCGGTTGTTGTGAATGCGCCGATTAACCTGCAAAAAGCGAGTGATCATTTAATCAATGGTTTTTCACGTCTGTATGATTTGCGATTTTATTTTATGCTGCGCAAATTAATTCGTAAAACAGAGCCACAAATTGGTCTACCTATTGTGTCGAACACACGTTTGATCGATGACTTATTTACTTCGATAAAATCTGGCTTTGTTGATAGCGCTGATTATTATACCCAGTGCAGTACCTACAAGTACCTTGATCGCATTGCTGTACCTACTTTTGTTTTAACCAGCAAAGATGACCCTTTTATTGCCTTTGATGATTATAAAGCGGCGAGTTGGAACGATAAGACGCACACAACCTTTATCGATCACGGTGGGCATATGGGATACATTTCGAAACATAAGAGCGGCCCGTTCGGCAGACGCTGGTTAGATGATTACCTTCATAAGGTCTTGTTAGCTATCGATTCATATCAACCTTAGTCTAAGTCTATATAGGCTGATTGTTAAAAATCCTAATCATTGGTTAAATAGATAGATAAATGTCGGCAGCCAATACAGCAAATGCAGGTGAATTTTTAATTGAGCTAGAAGAAAAAGATGCCTTCTTAGCGTTGCATAATTGTTTTACTTTAAATTCTGATTTAATTCTAAAAAATGAAGCGGATCCAACTCATCCAATATCTGCAAAGATCGGTTTTTTTGCCGATAAGAAAATATTTTTAGAAACGACTCAAACTGATAAGCTTGCGACCTATCTTGGTTTAACCTCAATTAAATTTTTTATTGGCACTGAAGTGTACTTTATTAAAACCACTTTAGAAGTTCTTGATGATCAGATTTGTTTTGATCAAAGTGCCAAGATAGTTCAGCTGCGACGTCGTAAAGAGCCGCGCTATAATATTCCTGAAAAATGGAATCAAACAGCCGCAGTTTGGTCGATAGAATTGAAAATTAAAAACCCGGCAAAAGTGACTGATATTTCATATAACGGTTGTCGTTTTGAAGTTCCCAAATTAACCCTAAGTATTAATAAGGGTGATCAAATTCGTATTCAGTATCAAATTTTTAAACGTGCAGATGTTGTCTGTGATGCAATTGTTCGTTTTATCATGCGTAAACCCAATGGCACAACGGTGCTTGGCTTAGAGTTCACGCAATTGCAAAAAAGTCATAAATCCCGTATCAACAGTATCGTTGAAGATTTAATGAATCATTACGCGATCAAAAATTTAGTTTAATAAAACATTCACCCAAGAAAGTTTATCGTTAGGGATAGCTTCTTTAGGCATGAATAAACCTGTTTTTAATCCACCATCATAAGCATAGCTGCCTTCGGCAAGATCGCCGGCTTTTAAGATTGTTTTTAAAACGTTAAATGCTTTTTGATTGTTGTTTTTCATCACCTTAATAACTTCTTCAACAGTTACGTGTGGAATTGAATCATCCCAGCAGTCGTAATCAGTTACAAAACAACATGGTAAATACGGAAGGCCCGCTTCACGCGCTAACGCGTATTCAGGAAAGTTCGACATCCCGATGATATTAGCGCCCATTTGGCGGTAAGTGTGCGATTCAGCTTTTGTCGAAAAATAAGGACCTTCGATACAAACATATGTTTGGCCAAAAAATGAAGTGTGCTCTAAGGGTTTTACTAATTCTTGTAAACGTTTTGCCATAGTTTCACAGATTGGTTTTGCTAATGAAACATGGCCAATTAAGCCTCCGCCTAAAAACGTGTGTACTCGCGCTTTAGTGCGATCGATATATTGAAAGGGCACAACCATATCACCCGGAGCTAAATCTTTTTGTAATGAGCCCACGGCGCTGAATGAAACAACCGCTGAAGCGCCTAATTTTTTAAAAGCATAGATGTTAGCGCGGTAATTAATTTCTGAAGGTAAAAGTTCATGGTGTTCACCATGGCGAGATAAAAATAAAAATTCTGTGCCATCGACTTTAACTTTTTTCAGGCCCGAAGAGTGTGGGCCAAAAGGTGTTTCGATCGAAATTTTTTCTACCGTTGTGAATTCGTCAAATTTTTCAAAACCTGATCCGCCAATAACTGCGATCATACGCTATCTCCTATTTTTTAAAAATGCCTAGTTCAATATCTTTTTGCGTGTAAACGCCAGTGTCCATGATCCAGCCGGTAGTTAAATTTGCCGGAGTCACATCGAATGACGGGTTGTACACATTACTTTGCGCTGGTGCCCACGTGCTAATAACTTCTGAAGCCGCACGCTGCTCGATAGGAATGTTTTTTCCCGAGACGCAATTAAAATCAACTGTTGTAAAAGGCGCTGCCACATAAAATGGAATATTATGAAATTTACAGTTCACGGCTACAGAATAAGTTCCAATTTTGTTCGCGAAATCTCCGTTTTGGGCAATACGATCAGAGCCAACGATGGCTTTAGTGATTTTGCCTTCGCTCATTAAGTGAGCGGCCATGTTGTCAGTGATTAAAGTCATTGGGATTTTATGTTTTTGTAATTCCCAAGTCGTAAGCCTTCCACCTTGTAAAAGCGGGCGTGTTTCATCGACCCAGACATGAATTTTTTTACCTTGTTGATGGGCCTTTAGAATGACTCCTAAGGCCGTGCCCACGCCAACCGTCGCAAGACCGCCAGTGTTACAGTGAGTAAGAATTTGGTCGCCGTCTTGAATTAATTCTGCGCCAAAGCTTGCGATACGATCGCAAAGTTTTACATCTTCATTAAAAATTTCAACAGCTGCCTGTAAAATTTGATTTTTATCGCTGCCAGCTTCAATCACAGTTTTCATGCGATCAATGCAGTTCATTAAATTCACAGCCGTCGGGCGGGCTTCATAAAGTGCCTGCGCTTTTTGTAGTAATTCAGTTTTTGTAAAACCTTGCAGGGCGGCTTGCGCCACTTGTAATGCCGCTGCGACGCCAATTAACGGAGCGCCACGTACGCGTAACATTTTAATGGCTTCAATCATTTGTTCAGTTGATTCAATGACAATCCATTTTTCGACGTGTGGAAGTAGTGTTTGATCTAGAATTTCAAATTTTGTTTCTGTGAATCGAAGTGGTAATGAGATACAAGAAATCATAATAAAATATTTCCGATTTTAGATCGTAGTTCATAAAGATAAGCCACTTCTTCTGGTGGTAATGGATTTAATCCACCTAGAGCCTGAGCTTGCGCTAATATCTGCGCTGAATTTTCGATACGTTCCATGCCGCGGTAAGCTTCTTCAAGATCTAAACCCCAAGTTAAAGCGCCGTGACGTTTTAAAATCATCGCCCGGTGGTGAGGTAAAAACGGCTTTAAAACATCGCCCATAGCTTGTGTACCGGGGCGGGCGTAATCAGCAAACGGAATATCTCCGGTGGCTAAGATCACTTCTGATAAACAATCTGACGGTAATTTTTTAAGATGTGGACGGGCGATCGACCAAGCAATGGCCGTGGTCGGGTGCGCATGCACGACAGCCTTGGCCTCAGGGCATTGGCGAAAAACTTCTAAATGCATTAAACGCTCTGATGAAGGGTTTCCGCAGATGATTTGGTTGTCTAATGTGACCGCGGCCATATCTGAAGCCTTCATAAAAGCTTTTGCTATGCCGGATGGCGTAAATAAAACGATGTTGGGTTCAACCCGCAAACTGATGTTTCCGTCAGCAGCCGAGAGCATATTGCGGTCATGCAGGCGTTTACAGATCTCAAGAATATGCGCACATTCTTGGGGGTATCGATTTAACAATTCATTCGAGCTTGTCATACAGACATTTCATAGCGATAATCATTGCCAGTGGCAACTTTGATGAATCAATTTAATCGATTTCCTAATGAACAAGTGCTTATCGTAATGGCACTTCGGGAAGAGTCAGGCGGAGTGCTTGAACAGCATGGCTTTCAGGTCCATTACAGCGGGCTCGGAATGGTCAATGCCGCCTCAAAATTGACCGAAATTGGCGTTAAGCTAAAACCAGATCGTATTATTAATTTAGGCACTGCAGGAAGTTTCACTTTAGAGCCTGGCACTATGGTTGAAGTGGACGGCGTGATCCAACGCGGAAGTGTTGTTTCTTTTATGCGCCAGCGAAAAAAAATCACTACATTTTCTGAACTTCCTAAAGCGATCTGCGGAACAGCAGATTTTGTTGAAGTTGAAAAGTCGCCAAATAATTTATATCAAATCATGGACATGGAAGTTTTAGCATTTGCCCAAGTGAGTGAGACCTTAGGAATTCCATTTCATAGTTTTAAATTCATCACTGATTCTTCAGACTTAAATACTTTAAAAGACTGGAAAAAAAATCTGGCTGCAGCGCAAGCTAGTTTTTTAAGTCTTTGCCAATCATTAAATAAATAAAAAAGGAAAACACCAATCATGGAATCGTTTTTAACAACCGAAGCTTTAATCGCATTATTTACACTGACTGCTATGGAGACCGTATTAGGAATCGATAATATTATTTTTATCGCAATCCTTGTCGCTAAAGTGGCTCCAGAAAAACAGGCTAAACTTAGAAATGCCGGTTTGATGTTGGCTTTCGTTATTCGTATCGGGTTGTTATTTTCATTAAGTTGGATCATGGGCCTAAAAGATCCATTGTTCTCTATTATGGAAAAATCTTTTTCAGGTCGCGATTTAATTATGCTGGGCGGGGGATTATTCTTGATGGCCAAAGCGACTTATGAAATTCATCATAAAGTTGAAGGTGATGACGCCGGTCCATCGACAGAAGGCAGCAGCAATATGAAAAAGATCTATGCTAATGCGACTTCAATTTTAATTCAGATTCTAATGTTAGATATCGTGTTTTCTTTAGATTCAGTTATTACCGCAGTGGGTATGGCTGATCAAATTTCTATTATGGTTGTAGCGATGTTAATTTCAATGGTGATTATGCTTGTTTCAGCAGCTTCGATCAGTAGTTTCGTGGAACGTCATCCAACAATTAAAATCTTAGCTTTATCGTTCTTATTATTGATCGGGGTGATGTTAACAGTAGAAGGCATGGGCGGCCATGTTGCTAAAGGTTACATCTATTTCGCCATGGCATTCTCGTTAGCCGTAGAACTTTTAAATATGCGCTTACGCAAAAAAACTGTGCCAGTGCAAACGATTAATCCGGTTCAGTAATTAATCGAAGCCGTAAAAAAGAGAAAGGGAGCTTTTTAAGCTCCCTTTTTTTATTTTTTCTTATTTTTTTTCTTTTTATCACAATCGTCTTTGTCTTTTGAACTTCTGTGTTTGTCCTTATGTTCGCAAGGGTGTTTTGGATCAGGTTTCGGTGGAGTCGGTGGTTTCACCGGATCTTTTGGCTTACAAGGCTTTTTATCTTTGTACCAACCTAAGTGTAAACCAGAGTCTACATGTTTACCGTCGTGGTTTACTCCTAAATGTTTACCGTTGTTAGATTTAACATCGATTTCACATTGTTCTTCTCCAGGTTTTGGCGGCGGAATTGTAACCGGAGGTTTCGTGCCGTGTTGGCAAGTTAAACTTGGATCAATCACAAATTTACCGTTATTACATAATGTGATTTCAGCTTCACAACGTGAACCTGCACCCGCCGTAGTGTGTGCAGCCGCCCATAGAGTGAACCCGTGCGGAATCGTGATTAGACCGAATAAAATCTTACAAGATTTAGGGCCTTCAACAACACAAGTTGCTGCAGTGTTTGAACCTGATAATATACCATTGTTACAAGTTCTAGTTTCTGATTGGCAAGATTGGCCATAACCAACACTTGATGATTTGAAAGCTTGTACGCTTGCTCCACTGGCAATCGTTTTACCGTTGAAAGTACAAGACTTCGGCGGAGTTACTATTACTGGAGGAGCTACAGTACATGATGCAATCGTATTTGAACCTGATAACACACCATTAGAACAAGTGCGATTTTCAGATTGGCAAGTTTGACCGTAAGGCACTTGGCTTGACGAGTAAGCTTTAACTGTTGCCCCGTTGGCTACAACTTGACCGTTGAAAGTACAAGACTTAGCAGGTTCTACAGAACAAGAGTTATAAGTGTTTGAACCAGATAATACTCCGTTAGAACAAGATCTGATTTCAGATTTACATGACTGACCGTAAGCCACAGAGTTGGTGGCCCAAGCTTGAACGCTTCCGCCGTGAGGTACAGCTGAACCGTTGAAAGAACATGATTTAGCAGACTCAATTGAACATGAACTATAAGTGTTTGAACCAGATAAGACACCATTATCACAAGTTCTAGATTCTGATTTACAAGTTTGACCGTAAGCCACTGAATTAGTTGTGAAAGCTAGTACACTTGCCCCGTGAGCTACAACTGCACCATTGAAAGAACAAGTTTTAGCTTCTTCTACAGAACATGTTGCTACAGTGTTTGAACCAGATAACACGCCGTTAGAACATGTGCGAGTTTCTGATTTACAAATTTGACCGTAACCGACTGAAGAAGACGAGTAAGCTTGAACTGATTCGCCATCTTTTAAAGTCTGGCCGTTGAAAGAACATGTTTTTGCTTGTTCAACTTCACATGATCCGTTTGTGTATGAACCTGATAATGTACCGTTGGCACAAGTTCTAGATTCTGATTCACAAGTTTGGCCGATACCTACATTAGATTCTTTGAATAAAATCGTACTTTGACCGTGGGCAATTGTTAAACCGTTAATTAAACAGCTCGCTGGTTGCGCTACAGTACAAGAAGCGTATTGGCTTGAACCATCTAATACTCCGTTATAACAAGATCTTTCTTCGGCCACACATGATTCACCAAAACCAACTGTCGATGTAGCAAAAGCCTGAATCGTTTGATTGTGAGCAATGGTTTGACCGTTGAATAAACAGCTTGCGGCCTGAGTTGTGCTACAAGAAGCGTATTGATTTGAACCTGATAAAATTCCGTTATCACAAGTTCTAGTATCAGAGATACACATATCACCGAAATTTACTGTTGAAGATGGAAAAGCTTCAACACTTTGACCGTGCGCTACAGTTTGACCGTTGAATAGACAGCTTTTCGCTGAATCAACATTACATGAACCGTATTGAAAGCTTCCAGACATTACGCCGTTTTCACAAGAACGTTGTTCAGATACGCATGATCCGCCGTAAGCAGCCGTCGAGTTTTGAAATGCTGTGATTAATTGACCGTGAGCAATTGTTTCGCCGTTAAATAAACAGCTTTGTGGTACATCAACATTACAAGATGCATAAGCACTTGAACCTGATAAAATTCCGTTATCACAAGTTCTTGTTTCTGCAGTACACGTTTGACCGTAAGGTACACTTGAATTCGCAAAACCATTAACTTGAGATCCATGCGCTACAGTTTGACCGTTGAATAAACAACTTGCTGCCGCATCAACGTTACAAGAAGCATAGGCACTTGAACCTGATAACACTCCGTTATTACAAGAGCGTTGTTCAGCAGTACAAGTTTCACCGTAAGCTACAGTTGAATTTGCAAAGGCGTTGACGTTAGACCCGTGTGCTACAGTTTGACCGTTGAATAAACAACTTGCCGCTGCATCTACGGTGCAAGAGCCGAAAGAATTTGAACCTGATAACACTCCGTTATTACAAGAACGTTGTTCAGCTGTACAAGTTTCGCCGTAAGCTACAGTTGAATTTG
Source organism: Bdellovibrio sp. (assembly GCA_036676395.1). Lineage (GTDB taxonomy): Bacteria > Bdellovibrionota > Bdellovibrionia > Bdellovibrionales > Bdellovibrionaceae > Pseudobdellovibrio. The sequence goes on along the minus strand of JAKFCY010000002.1, from coordinate 2,227,612 downwards.
CAAAGGCGCTTACGTTAGACCCGTGTGCTACAGTTTGACCGTTGAATAAACAACTTGCCGCTGCATCTACAGCACATGATCCGTACGAATTTGAACCTGATAATGAACCATTATTACAAGTACGCTGTTCAGAGACACACGATGAGCCGTAAGCTACAGTTGAATTTTGAAATGCTTCTACTGAAGAGGCGTGGGCAATTGTTTGACCGTTGAATAAACAACTTGCCGGGCCTGCGACAGTACATGATGCATATTGATAGCTTCCTGCTAACACACCATCATTACAGCGTCTAATCTGCGAAACGCAGGTTGAACCGTAAAGTACTGTAGAGTTTTGATAGCCAGTTACAGATGAGCCATGTAAGACTGTTTGGCCGTTGAATGAACAGTTGGCGTAATCAGATGGAATATCTGGGCCACTTACGGCAAAGCTAGTGTTTGAGAAATCACGATTCGCATCAGTTACCGAAGCAGGTGCTGGACCGCCACTCTTAGGGCTACAGCTTGAAATACTTACTGCAAGTAATGCAATTAGGGCGATTTTGTTAAAAACAGTCATTTTTGACTCCTTGTCAATCTAGGTTCAGTTTCGGCGAATTCTGTGAAAACTACACATTTAAAACCTTAAAATCTCCACTTAATACAGGGGTTTACAAAGGTGCATTTTTTTGACTAAATGTTAGATAGTTAGTTTTAAAATAGAGTAAAAAAAATAGACAAATTTTTTCAACCAAGGAGCGCCTTAATTTTTTCTTCATATTTAGCCTTAGTCATTGCGATGCTTTCAATTCAATTCGGTGCTTCAGTGGCCAAGGGTTTATTTACTGATTTAGGCCCTGCAGGGACGACAGCGTTACGCGTATTTTTCGCAGCCCTTATATTAGTAGCGATTGCTAACCCCATTAAAAACAAATCCATCTTCAAAAGCATTATTGCTGACCGTGCACAACTGGGGTTGATCGCAGTTTATGGATTATCGTTGGGGTTAATGAATATATTTTTTTACTTTTCGATACAGAAAATTCCCTTAGGTTTAGCTGTAACTTTAGAATTTACGGGGCCACTAGCCGTATCTGTTTTATATTCGCGTAAATGGCGTGATATTTTATGGGTGATCTTAGCTGCCGCCGGGATTGGAATTTTATTCTATCACAGTGGTGAAGCGAAAATTGATTACTTCGGCATGTTTTTAGCCTTAGTGGCTGCATTTTTTTGGGGATTGTATATTATCTTTGGTAAAAAAGCGGTTCGTAGCGGCCATGCCAGTTTAATTGTTTCTAGTCTGGGAATGTGTTTTGCCGCCGTCTTGGCTTTGCCTTTAGGTTTATATATAAATACAACCCAAGTCATAAATCCAAATTATTGGTTAGCAGGCTTAGGTGTAGCCGTTTTATCAAGTGCTTTACCGTACAGCTTAGAATTAAAAGCGATGCAAAAGATTCCAGAGAAAACTTTTGGGATTCTAATGAGTTTTGAGCCCGTGGTGGCTACGTTAGTCGGATTTGTATTTTTACATGAAACTTTAGATATAATTCAATTTACAGCCATGGCCTTAGTTATTGCCGCCTGTGTAGGAAGTTCTTATGAATCATGAACAGTTAGGACCTGAATTTAATTTAGAAACTTTTTTAAATGCGCGCATGATTTGTCAAAAAGCAGCTGATGAAATCATTTCGCGTATCGAAATTGGAATGACTGAAAAAGACGGGCAGATTCTTGTTAAAGATGTGTTTAAAGACTTAGGTGTACTTAAGTTCTGGCATCCGACAAAATTTCGCATGTGTAGCGACACGACAAAAACTTTTCGTGACTTACCTGATGAGAATTTAAAATGCCAAGATCAAGATTTAGTTTTTATTGATATAGGCCCAATCATAGATAATCACGAAGCAGATTTTGGACGAACTGTAGTTTTAAATAAAGCAGGTGCTCAGTTAGATACAAATTATGTAAAGCTAGCTAACGCGAGTGAATTGATTTTTCGTGAAACAGAAAAGCACTGGCAACAAACGGGTGCTACCGGAATTAAATTATTTGAATTTGCCCAGAATAAAACCAGTGAACTTGGTTATCGTTTAGATCACCGAATGGCCGGGCACCGCCTTGGTGATTTTCCGCATCAACTTTATTCAAAACATAAACTTTTTGAGTACGAACAAAGTCCTGTTAAAAATATTTGGGTTTTAGAAATTCATATTGTCGACGATCAAAAACAGCGCGGGTCATTTTTTGAAGACATCATGATGGGACATTTTGCTCTTTAGCGTGGCGAAACGCCCCTCAGTGATATTGCAAGAATAAACACATACGACTTAACTCTGTATTTTTGGTGGCGCAGTCATTGCAAACATCAAACAAATCACAGGATTAGGGGAATGGTATGAAATTGTTTTTGCGTTGTCTTGTCGTTATTTCGTTAGTGGGCTCATTGTTTGCCATTGAAGCATTGGCAATGATCTCAGAGCAAACTCGCCAAGCAGCTACTAGTTTAGGTGCTGCAAACTTAGGTGAAATTGAATTTGTCGCTGGTTCTGATGCCTTAACTGATCAGAGTCGGGCAGAAATTCGCAATGTCGTTGATGAAGCCCGCCAAAAAGGTGAGCTCGATTATATAAATGTCTTAGCTTGGTCAGACCAAGAATATCCAGCCAGTAAAACTTCACAAAGTAAAGCTAATGTAACTTTAGCTAAACGAAGAATCGAAACTGTAAAAGCTTTTTTAAAAAGTGATTTAAAGATTAAAGACGTTTCAGGATTTAACATGGCCAAGCGCCCTGGAGCATTAAAAGAATTTTTAAATACAAAAGATGCGCGCGTTAAAAAAACGACTGAAGTGGCGGGGGCTGCTCCGGTGCAAGATTCTGAAACTGGCTTATTTGGTGAAAAGGGGCAGGCTTCTAAAGCAGTATTGATGATTTTCACAAAAAAGTAGTTAACGACAAGTTTAAAATAATTCACGAACCCGGTCTGCATTTGGATCGATTAATCAAAACAAATAAGGTGTTTGAAACGCCAAGGAGAAAAAATGGAAACGACTTCTGATATCAAAAATCAATTTAATTCAAAAGCTGATAAATACAGTGATAAAGCGTCTCACGCAGCTGAAAAAATCAGTGATAAAGCATCTCATGCAGTAGATCGCGCACGTCGTGCCGGTGAAGAGTTTTTAGAAACTCCAATTGCAGAACGTATGTCTGAAGCACTTTCTGGTTTAAGAACTAGATCAGTCGAAGCCTACGATACATCAATCTCAGCGGTTCGCCGTAATCCGGCAGCCTGGTTAGGTGCCGCAGTTGGTGTGGGCGTAATCGCCGGCCTGCTATTTGGCCGTCGTCGTTCAAGTTAATTTTTTTAAAAACAGGCTCTGACTTACCAGGGCCTTTTTTCTTTGGGGGCCAGAGCTATGTTTAAAATTCTTCGTTTTATTGGATCATTTTTATTTGGTAAGCGCATGTTGCAGATTCCATATGAAGTGATTGTTGACTATGCTTTAGCTCGGGTCAAAGTGATGGCCCAATCTGCAGCTCTGAGTTTAGTAGGAATTATCTTACTGCTGACTGGTTTTTTAGTTTCATTTTTTAATACTTTATCTACTTATGATTTAAAAGGTTACTTCTTGTTATCTGCGGTAGCAGCTGGTGGCTTGGGAATTTGTGTTCTAGGAATTGTATTTTTGGTGGTCGCAAATTTAAGAAAAGAGCACGCCGTAAAACCGTCTGAAGTTATTCACGGAGCGCACTCGCCGATTGAAGACGCATTAGCGGTATTAATTACAGATTTTGTGAACAACAGAAGAGAAAAACACGAACATCACGCGCATCATACCAGAGATGCTGCAACAGGAGCTGTATAATGAAATCATTGAATGCAACTGGGCGTTTAGCCGTAGTCGAAGATGACCAAGATATGTCAGAAGTGATTGAAGCGTTTTTTAAACCACGCGGTTTTGACGTAACGACATTTTCCACACCGCTCGATGCTTTAGCGAGCTTAAAAAAAAACCAAGAAAATTTCGATGTTATCATTACCGATTTAATGATGCCCGAACTTTCTGGAATCGAATTCACGCAAAGGTTACATGATGAAGACATAGATATTCCCGTGATCTTAGTGACTGGGCATAACGATGTTGATTTAGCTGTGCAAACAGTTGAAGTCGGTGCCTATGATTTTATTTTAAAACCAATTCCATTTCCTAATTTATTAACCTCTGTTCAAAGAGCAATGCATTACCGTAAAGTCAGTGGTGAAAACAAAGTTCTAAAAGCAGTGATTCAAAACAAAGAAGGTACCGGTGTAACAGGTATCATCGGTAAATCTGCAGGCTTTCGCCAGGCGCTGGATTTAGCGAAAAAAGTAGCGTCAAGCCAAGCGCATATCCTGATCACCGGAGAATCTGGTGCGGGTAAAGAAGTGATCGCAAAAGCTGTACACCAAATGGGTCCTCGCAGTAAAGAACCGTTTGTGACGATCAATTGCTCGGCGATTCCTGAAACATTATTAGAGTCAGAACTTTTTGGTCATGCCAAGGGGTCTTTTACCGGCGCCATTGATAAAAAGGTGGGTCTATTTGAAGAAGCTGAAGGCGGAACTCTATTCTTAGATGAAATCGGGGATATGACCTTGCAGTTACAAGCCAAATTACTTCGCGTGCTGCAAGAAAAAAAGATTCGTCGTATTGGTGAAAACCAGCAGCGCAATATCGATGTACGCATCGTTGCAGCGACTCATAAAGATTTGCGCTTTGAAGTGCAAGAACGCCGTTTTCGCGAAGATTTATACTTTCGTTTAAATGTTATTCCGATTCGTATTCCGCCATTACGCCAACGTAAAGAAGATATCCTTCCCTTAGCTGAATATTTTCTAAAAAAATATTCAGCACTCAACGGCATATCTTTAAGTGGTTTTTCGCGTGAAGCGACCGACCATTTATTAAACAATACGTGGCGTGGAAATGTGCGCGAGTTGGAAAACACTGTAGAACGGGCCGTGGTCTTAGCCACGGGCCCTGTCATTGAGTGTAAAGACTTAGTGGACTTTGAAAAGGTGAGCACAGAAGATGTCGTGGATGCGGCTCTTCCAGTGGTTTCGGCTCCGCCGAAGTTAACCACCGAGATGACCTTAGAAAAAATCGTCATGAATGAACGTACGCTGAAACTTGAAGAATTATGTCAGATCTATATCTTAAAAGTTTTACGTAAAAATAATGAATCAAAAGAAAAGACAGCTAAAGAATTAGGTATCGACCGCAAAACGTTGTACCGAAAACTGGCAGCTATGCAAAAAACAGAAAATATGTTACAGCAGTAGTTTTAAAACTACTGCTGAAATAAAAAAAGCATCGTTATTAGCGATGCTTTTTTTATTAGTGGTTAACAATTGTATTAGACGGCTTTGACTAAAGCCGGGCTAATTGCTGATTGTAGAACGTCTCTAAGGCTTTTCAAGATATTCGCAAATGGCTGTCGTTTACTGATGTATGAAACCACACGATAAGTATTATTTTTATTGGTTCTGCATTCACGTGCTTTGTGAGCAGATAAAATGACCACTGGCGTTTTTTTCATGTTCCATTGCTCTGAAGCTAACGGATCAATCATCGCGTTGCGGTCGGCTTGTTTGAGCGTTTCACCGCCGGTCATATCAGGTAATTCCCAATCCATAATGACTAAATCAAAATGATGTTCAGACATTTGATTTAAGGCTTCGTATGGGTCGTTGGCGACTTCGACATAGGCACCATCGAATGCAAATTTGTCTGCTAATACTTCTGCTAGATCGCGATCGTCTTCGACGATTAAGACTCTTCCTTGACGTGGATGGACTATCTTAGTCGCATTCACGTGCGTTAACTGATTCATTTTTTCACCCCTCTGAAAATTCTGGTACCCACTAGAATAAGCAAAGGCCGAGCCAGCCGTAAGAAAGTTTACCTTTGCAGTTATGAGTTTAAATGAATTTAAGCAGTAAAAATTCCCCGTTATAGAGAGAATTTGGACTTTAATGATGTAGCGTGGTTTTTTTGACAATGCTTTCTAATTCATCAACCAAGTGCGAAGCCGAATCGCTATCATGGGCTTTCGCCGCAAGTTCTAAAGATTTTCCAACCGTTGAAATTTCAGGAAAACCGAATGTTGACCCGTTGCCTTTAAGTTGGTGGCCGACCGTTTCACAAACTGATAAGTCGCCTCGCTGTAAAGCTATCCGGCAATTTTCGATGTCGGTAAAGCGACGCTCTAAATATTTAAGGATAGCTTCTTTCGGAATATCCATTTCAGTTTTCATGTTTATTCCACTCTTGTTGGAGTAATAATAATATCAACACGACGATTCGCCGCGCGGCCTTCTTTGGTTAAATTAGAGGTCACTGGATTGGTGGCACCTAAACCTTGATATTCAATCTGATCCTGCGTGATGGCTTCGCCTGAAAGTAAATAATCTGCGACCGCTTCAGCGCGGGCCTCAGAAATTTTTTGATTTAGCTCGGCATTGCCTGTTGAATCTGTAAAGCCCTCGATTTTAACTTGCTCTTGATTCATCGAAGTTAAAATCTGTTTTACTTTGTCTAAAGCAGGCATGACTTCGTCAGAAATTTTAGCTTGGCCCGGAGCAAAGTTGCTGCCGATTAAGCGCACCACGATTTTTTCACCGTCGCGCATGACTTCAGCCATTTTTGGATCGAAATTAAGTTCTGCAAGGGCTGCCGCTGTCGGGTCAGTATTTTGCCGCGCGGCCATAGCACGGCTTTGCAGACTGTAGTATTTGTTTTTAAAAGCTTGGTTTTCACTAAAAGAGAAATACTCTTTATTTGGTTTATGATCTTTAATGGCTTCTTTGAGTTCCCAGTCAATACGTTGAAACTCGCTCGGAGAATTTTCAAGAGCGCCGGCTTTTAACGCCATTTTGCGGGCATCTAGAATACCACTGATTTCACCGCGTGCTTCTTGTTGTTGGCTAAGGGCGTACTCTAGATTTCCGCGCGCATCGCCAACAGTTTCAAGGATTTTCTTTTCTGATTTACCTTCAGTCTCCATTTTACGGGCTTCGGCTAATTTTCTTTTAGCCACTGCGAAATAGTTTGGTGAGCTGATATCAACTTGATTTAATTCACCTTGCTGAATATCAGCTTCTAAGCGACTCAGTTCAACACTTGGGTTTGTGCCTTCAGGAAATTGAACACGATGAGCTTTATTCGCACACCCTGAAAAACTAATCAGCACGTAGAACAAAGCAATTACAGTAAAATTTAAATTGATATGATCATTTAAAGAACGCATAGCGGTCTCCTTATAGAGAGTAAATGACAGGGATATGATCCATACAAGAGAGGTTGCATGAATCATATCCCTGTGGGGAAGTGGATATTAAGGAAGGTAATCCTGACGTCTTCCGCCGATGAGACTCGCAACAAAGCTGATTGCAGCAAGAATTAGGAAAACAGCCAGTAATACGCGTCCGATTTCCATAGAAACCCCGGCAAAACCAGTAGCTCCAAAAAGAATGGCCACTAAAGCCAACACAAAGAATGTGATTGCGGCTCTTAACATAAGGTACCTCCAATAGATTTTTAGTTGAACGGTCTCTTATGTGATTGCAAGTGCGCAACCAAAGCCTTTGCCGCTTAAAGCGCAAGAGGTGTACTTCACAAAACTAGTTGTGGTGAAATTCCTGAATTTTGAGGCGAAACGCTACGGCTTATTTTGTCGCAGTAGCTCGCACATAAGAATAAAAGAAGACTGAATTTTTAGATTTTTTTACAGTTTCTACTTCAGATTTCATTTGCTTGATTAATTGCGGGCTTACGCGCTTTTTTTCGATAAGTGTTTGCTCAGCACTTAATAGAATATCAAAGAAAAAATCGATAAAGGCCGCTCGTTTTTCAGGTTCGCGGGCATCGAAATGAAATGGCCGAATTTCAACATTAATATTTTTGAAACCAGAAGCTTTTAATAAATTGCCTAATTGGGCGCCGACAAACGGGTGGCCCTTGATTTCCCATTGGTAATCATTAAATTCAAACCAATATTTTAAATACGCCGGTGAATAGGGCTCCATAAATAGACTGTGGTTAAAAACTTCAGAGATATAAACTTTGCCGTCCGGTTTTAAATTTTTATAGACATTTTTTAAAACCAATAATGGATCAGGAACATGTTCTAAGAACCAACAGACAAAAGCTGCATCGTAATCAGTTTTGCTGAGTTTCATTTTTTGTGCGTCTTGCTGTTGTAGGGTAACACGGCCTGATTTAATTTCTTTGGCTAGGTATTTACTGGCTGTTTTTAACTGTGCTTGTGATAAATCAATGCCATCGATTTGTAATTTCGGAAACCGACGACAAAGAATTTGGGTTTGCGCGCCGACACCGCAACCGACTTCTAATAGGTTTTTAGTAAATTCTAAATCAACACCTTGATATATATAGGGTTCTAAAAAATCAGCCTGATGAATTAAGCGATCCTGCTCTTTTTTTTCAAAACCGTGAATATATTTTTGTGACATGGGTTATTCCTTTAGACTGTGTAAAATGCTCTCGATAAAAATCTGGCCGCGTTTGACTTTACGAAACTCTTGTTTGTAAACCAAACAGATCTTATCAGAGAACTGCGGTGCGCCTTTAACTTTTTCGTAGCTTTGCTGTTCATAAATTTGTAAAACCCGTTCTGGAACGATGCCGCAACCAACGCCATGAGCCACAAGATTGGCAATAACCTCTAAACTAGACGATTCGATAACGCGTTTAAAGTTGAAACCCTTTTTATTTAATTTTTGCAAAATATCCTGGGTTTGTAAAAGACTCGGTTCGATGATCAACACATCATCATTTTGGCAGTTCTTGGCTTTCCATAAACAAACTTCATCGCGACAAATCTCTTTAATAATCAAATCGGGGTGGGGCGCCGGATTCACCGCAAATGCGGTATCTAATACCGAACTGACCACTTGTTCGGTCATATAGCGCGATAAGCCGTGAGTCAGTTGCACTTCAATCGCCGGATTTTTTTTCAAGAAAGAGCCCAGAAAACTCAGCGAATATTGCGCGACCGCTGAATGAACCCCAAGTTTAATAACTCCCTGTGGAGTTTCGATATCATCCGAGATATTTTGTTTGAGATTTTCCCATTGTTGAATCATCGAGTTAGCCGATTGTTTTAACTTTGTGCCGGCAGGAGTAAGCTGCACGCCTTTTTTAGAACGTAAAAAAAGCTGGCAGTTTAAATCTGACTCTAAACGTTTTACACAGTGGCTTAATGCTGGCTGGGTAATGCCCAAGCGCTCAGAGGCTCTGGTTAAGTGCAGGGTTTGTGACAGTTCTAAAAAGTATTTAAGGTCGGTTTGGTTAATCATTAATATTAGTTATCATATCTAAACATAACTTTCATTATATTTATTATTGTTTTTTCAGTACTTCTAATTTTAAGAAGGAAGTGTTCAAAATGAAAAGACGTGAACTTATTAGAAATGGCCTGTTATCTTCTTTATCAGTATTTGCATTCGCTCGCGTTGTTAAAGCGGAGGATGTGATGTGCGTTAATGGATTAACACCAAAACAAGTTGAAGGACCATTTTATCCCACTGTGGATCAGGTCGATAAAGACGGCGATTTAGTTTACATTAAAGGAAGTTCTGCTCAGGCTCTTGGTGAAATCGTGATTGTTGAAGGTATTGTGACCGATCAACACTGCACGCCGGTAAAAAATGCCCTGGTTGAAATTTGGCAAGCTTGTCATACCGGACGATACAATCATGCTGCCGATCCAAATACAGCAGAGCTTGACCCAAATTTTCAATACTGGGGTAAAGCCATTACTGATGAAAAAGGGTTTTATCGTTTTAGAACAATTATTCCGGGGGCTTATCCTGCAGATACAGGTTGGGATCGTCCGCCGCATATACATTTTAAGATTTCAGCGTTACGTCACCGTGAATTAATCACGCAGATGTATTTTGCCGGACATGACTTAAATAGCAAAGATTTAATTCTTCAGGATTTAAGTGCGGCAGACCAAGAAAAAGTGATTGTAGATTTTAAAGAGCGCACTGATCAGCTACATCCCGTTGGTCAGTTTAATATTCAAATCAGAAAATTAACAAAATAAAAAAAAGGAGTTTTATATGAAAAAATTTATTTTAGCTGCGGTTTTATCAGCTGCAACAACAGTTTACGCACAAGGCGAGACAATCATCTCTAAAAAAACGGTTCAGCTAGAAGTTGATCTTTCAACAACGGGCATCCGCTCTAGTAACTTAGGTTACGGCGATACATTTTTTGTTAAGATTTTGGTTCCAGGTTTAGCTAAAGAAACTATGTTAAACCACCGCAACGAAGGCGAAAGTGCGCCATGCTTAGCTACTTACGAGACTTTTGCTGTTGAAGATGTCGTTAAAGGTAATCCAGCAAAAGAAATTCATGATTTTGAAATCGTGCAAAAGAAACTGCTTTACCCGAATACGACTGATAACACGTGCGCTGTTTACTTAGTTGAGACCGTTGCAACAACTGTACGTGGATTTAAATTCATTCATGATCGTTCAATCGAACTACCGAAGCGTCATATTGACGATTGCCAGTAATATTTAAGATTGCCGTAGACGGCTATCTGGTTTCGAAGCTAAGATAGCCCTTCTATGAGACAATGTGATCGCAGTTATTTTTTCGGTGAGCCTGGTTATGAAATGCTTGTTAAAGAATGGGGCGCACTGGATAAGCCCGTACTTTTTTTAGTGCATGGGTTTCCCGGCTGTTCCGAACATGGCAAACTTGTTTCAACGTCTCCATTATGGAAATCCTTTCGCCTTATTGCTGTAGATCGTCCCGGCTACGGTGAATCAACAGTGCAAAAAAACTTAACGTTTTTAAAATTTGCCAGCCAAATCAGAAACCTTTTTCAAGAACAAAATATTGATAAATTTTCAATCATTTCAGTCAGCGGTGGTGCACCCTATGCTTTAGCTTTAGCTTACGTAATGAAAGAGCAGGTTTTAAAACTGACTTCGGTAGGTGGGATAGCTCCGTTAACTTTCAAAAATTTTAAGTACATGAATCGTGTGCAAAAGAAAACTTGGTTTGCACAGCAGTTTATTCCAGATCGTGTATTGCACTTTGGTATGAATCGTGTGTGGGCCCAGGGCTTAGATAAATTAGATGAGACGCTATTTACTGCCGATTTTTCTGAGCCCGATCGTAAAGTATTTATGGATCCTGAAATTCAGCCCGTATTATTAGAATCTACGCACATGGCTTTAAAACAAGGGCCAGCAGGTGTGTTACATGATATTAAAATTTTAGCTAAAAACTGGGGATTTCCGATTCACGAAGTCACTTGCCCGGTTACTTTATGGCATGGCGGAGTTGATGATGTGGTGCACTTGCGTTTTGCGCAAGATATGCAAGGCTATTTACCGCAAGCGACTTTAAATTACTTTGAAGCTGAAGGCCATTATTCAATTTTGTTAAATTGTCGAGATCAGATTTTGTCTGATCTATTGCAAGCTTAGCTATAAGCTTAAAATCTTTACTAAAGCTTTATAATTATCGACAACTGATCCTGTTCGGCAAAGTTGATCTAAGTTAACTAATTCTCCAAATCCAGGTTTTAGCACTTGCAATGAACTTTTATGGCGACCATTGCGTAATAAAATTTGACGAACTTCATGCGCCGAAAGGCGTGGATTTTGGGCCCAGAGCACTGATAAAACTCCGCTCACCATGGGGGCAGCCATGCTCGTGCCGCTTAAAATTGAATAAGTGTTATTCGGTGAAGTCGATGTGATTTCATTTCCTGGTGCGAAAATATCGACGCTTTTTTTTCCGTAATTTGAAAAAGTGGCGACTAAGGCCTGGGTATTGTATTTTGAAGATGCTCCGACTTCGATCCAATTTTTTATTTCAGCTTCACTATGAGGGCTTGCAAAATAACGGTTCGGAAAATGTTGTCCTTTATCGTTGTTGTGTGCAAAATTTCCCGAGGCGTGAACTAAAATTACGTCACGGTCGGCGGCGTATTTAAAAATTTCATCTAGTTTTGATTTATGTGGAGAATATCTTTTGCCAAAGCTCATGTTAATAATTTTTGCGCCGTTATCGACGGCATATTTGACCGCGAAATAAATATCTTTATCGTACTCATCACCATTTGGTATGGCTCGTAAGGCCATAATTTTTGCGTACGGCGAAACGCCGTTAATACCTTGGCCATTATTGCGAAGGGCGCCGATAATTCCGGCCACATGCGTGCCATGGAGTGCATCGGGGCCGATAACATCGTTATTGCCATAATTGCCATTGGTGAAATCATTTGGGTCATCCTTGATAATTTGTGCGCGCGGGTCAAAACTTTCATTTAAAGCTGTTTCAAGCGCGACCTTAAATGTATTTACGCGGGTTTGCAGACGTTCTACAGATTTTGCAAATGAAGAATTAAATTCGATGAGGAGTTCTTCTTTGGCCTGCTGTTCAGATTCGTCGGCCGCTTTGAAGGCTTCGACGGCTTCTAAAGTTAAATGTTCGAAAGGAATATTAATGCGCGCCCCAATTTTATTGTAATATTCTAATAAACGGTCAATGGCAGCTTGGGTGTATTTAAGCTGGATGCGCATAACGGTGCGATCGCCAGTGACTTCATAATTTAATTTTTCGTAATAAGCCTGGTCAAATTTTGAAAGCAGAGCGCCTGTTATAATAAGATTTGCTTTCAATCTTTTAAGGCGCACTAATTCGCGTGTGCTTTCTAAGCGTTCGTGATTCACATGCACGGCGCGGCCGTGTTCATCGTGGCCGCCTAAAAAATTCCAGCCATTGAGATCATCGATGTAACCATTTTGATCGTCGTCAACGCCAGCAAGGCCTTGGGCTTCTTTTTCATTGACCCACATGCGGCCTTGCAGATCGGGATGATTTAAATCAAAACCTCCATCAATTACCGCGACAAGAATTTGCTTAGCTTTTGCATTTAAATTTAAATTTTTTAAAGCGCGTTCAATATCAACACCTTCAACGTTATCTTTGGGGCCTTTCGTGAACCAGTTTTCAATTTTATTGGGATCAGTTTCGTTGTCTAACGGGCGCAAGACGCCGCGCGGGTCTAAATCGCTGGGCTTTGGCTGGGGTGTTTCTTCTTTGCTGCAGGCGGTGATTAGGCAGGTCACCATGAACATAAAAACTAATTTGTGCATATTGGCTCCGCTTATTGAGTAGGTTCCATTGGTCGAGCTGGTTGGGTTTCTTCTACGTTGGCTGGAGTTGTGCCGGGTAAGTAAGGATAGAGCGCTTTCATTTGGCTTACGACATACACTAAGACCATCGCCGCAAGTACGGTTAACACAATCCCGAAATACAATTGGCGCGCGAATTTGCGTTCTTTTCGAAGATTGCCGTAGGTTGATGAATGGCGCATAAAAGCCTCCCTTACACTAGAGTATTTATGAGATGCAAAATTGGGGCATAGGTGTTGCTGGGCAATGTGCCCCGGTCGCTCTATTTTGAAGCGCAGTTCTAACTTTCAAAAAATACACAAATTCTTGACGAAAAATTATTCGTTTCACTGTGAATGACGAACTTTTTATCAGTGTCTAAAAACTTTTAGACACTGATATTACGTAGGCTTTTTCAGCTGCAATATAGAAATCTCATTCTAAGAACCCTGTCATTACCACAGGTTACAAAGAGGGGTGTTTTGGTCTTCAAATTGAACCTATTTCTACTATGGATTTTACAAAAATCAGGCATTGCTTTATTTTAAGAAACTCAAAGAAATTACTTTCTTTACTTTTAGTTATTTACTGTTCTAACTTTTCTGTGAGCTGTAACCACAAGGCTATAGATCCAGATATGCAGATCTCAGAAAAAATTCGCGAAAAGCATGCTAAAGAATTATTAAAATCAAAATACAATGCAGCTAACTTTAAAGAGTTTTCTGGCGATAAAGAATTTGCCGTGTATATGAAATCCTATCTGCAAGCCGCTAACCCGAAATTAAGTTCTGATCGTTTTATAAAAGCCGTGATCGCTGAAAGTAAACAATACGAATATGATCCTATTTTTTTAATGGCCGTGATTAAAACCGAAAGTCAGTTTAACGAAAAAGCCATTGGCACTGCCGGCGAGATTGGTCTGATGCAAATTAAACCAGATACCGCTGCATGGATTTGTAAGAAAAAAGGCGTTAAATGGAAAGGTGCGCAAGCTTTAAAAAACCCTGAATATAACGTAAAAATCAGCGCGCTGTATTTTAAATATTTAAAAAAGACTTTAAACTCAAAATCAAATCGTTATGTGAACGCCTATAATATGGGAATTGGAAAGCTAGCGCGCACACCGGCAGAAGATGTATCAGCGCATCCTTACTATCACAAGGTGATAAAAAACTACACCGAGATCTATGACGAATTAAAAAAGATCAAAGCCAAACGTTCAAAAGCTTAACCTTGTTTACGTTCTAATATACCCCAAAACTTAAATTTCAAATTATTCTATAGCGCTTTAAAGCTTTATCATTATGGCGTGATGGTTGCTTTTGTCATAAACAGAATTATTCATCGAGGTTTATATGAAACATTTTTTAACATTTATGATTTTTTTAGGAGGATTTTTTTTAACTCCGACAATACATGCCCAAAGTGGATTTTTTCTTGAACCGATGATTACTTATCAAAATATGAAAGCAGATATCGAATATCCGAATACTTTTTTAAGTGATTCATCAGGCGAGATTAAAGGCACGGGCTTGGGGCTTCGCGCCGGAGGGCATGTGTTAGACACAGTTTTTCTGGCAGCCGATCTGCGATATTCTCAGCCGAAATATCAAGACAGTAACTTTGAAGCTGACGCAAAAGCCCAAAATTACGGTGTGGTGTTGGGCTTACAAATGCCGATTGCGGGTTTGCGTCTGTGGGGATCATATATTGTCGACGGAAATCTAGATCCTAAAGAAGATCAAAGCGTAGATTTAAAGTTTACCAAAGCCCAAGGTTATCGGCTCGGGGCCGGTATTCACGTGGCGATGTTTAGTGTGAATATTGAATATCAAGATGTGAAATACAAATCGACCGAATTAGAGCAGGTAGGACCTTTTAACAATGTAAATGCACAAGACAGTATCGAGTTAACTGAATCTGGCTTAGTGGCCAGTGTAAGTTTTCCGATAAGTTTTTAACAACAAGAGGAGTATTTTATGAACCAATCTCAAATAGCCGGAAAATGGAAAGAAATTAAAGGCGAAATCAGAAAAGCCTGGGGTAATTTAACAGATGATGAAATCGAACAAACAAAAGGTAACATGGAATCCATCTCTGGATTGATCCAGCAAAAATTCGGTTTAACTAAAGAGCAAGCTTCAGAAAGATTAAATAGAGTTTACAGTAAGTTTGAAAACACGGCTGAAGACGCTAAAGATAAATTACGTGAATCCAATGAGCGTGATCGCTTGAATTAAGAATTGTTTAAACTTAATGATACCGATAGTCATGAGGGGCCTTGGACTATCGGTGTTTTTTTAGGTGAACATTTGGCTTGCACCTAGTTTTCAATTGGCTGGAAATATTATTCCAATCATGACTTTACTTTTGCTTGTGACATAGGGTTTTACTCGCTATGCAAGCAGCTAAATATGAAACCGCAAAAATTCTTAAACAAGTGATGTGGATCAATTATTCGGTTTTTTTTATCGAATTTATCTGTGGTTATTATTCTAAATCAACGGCGCTAATGGCCGATTCATTAGATTTATTGGGCGATGCCGCAATCTACGGGATCAGTTGGTATGCGCTGACTCAAGGGCCTTTGTGGAATGTGCGTGCCGGTTTTTTTAAAGGTTTAGTGATGGCAATGTTTGGTTTTTTTGTTTTAGGCCAAGCCGTGTATCGCGCAATCTCTGGAACAGTTCCATTTTCATTAACAGTGACAGGTATTGGGCTTATGGCTTTGTTCGCCAATGCGATTTGCATGCTGTTTTTATTTAAATACCGTGAAACCGATATCAACATGCGTTCGACCTGGTTGTGTTCACGCAACGATATTTTTGCAAATATCGGCGTGTTAATCTCTGCCGGTTTAGTGGCTTTAACAGGATCAGGAATGCCCGATGTGATCATCGGGTTTGCTATCGCTGCTTTATATTTAAAAACAGCTTATGATGTCATTAGCGAAGCTTATTTAGAACATTCGATTTCGATTAATTCATCGCGTGTCCAGATTGCAAGAATTAATGGAGTAGCCTCGCTGATCGGGCCTTCAGAATAAAGACGCT
Organism: Bdellovibrio sp.; assembly: GCA_036676395.1. Classification (GTDB taxonomy): domain Bacteria; phylum Bdellovibrionota; class Bdellovibrionia; order Bdellovibrionales; family Bdellovibrionaceae; genus Pseudobdellovibrio. Next base: position 2,211,365 of record JAKFCY010000002.1, on the reverse strand, counting down.
GTTCGCGGTTTCCCATGAAAAGCTCCATCGAGAAAAAACCAGATTTTTTTTCTGTGATGTAGCTTGAATTGCCATCGCCAGAAAATAATGAAACCCGTTGGCCAAGATCTAAATCGACAGTTATTTTTTGCGTAATGGCGTTGGCCATTTTTTCAACGCAAGTTAGAGTTGTCGATGATGCAGTTTGCGTAACTAATAATAAAAAAGTTGCTAGGATTAATTTTTTCATACTTTTAGCCTAGCCGAATTACAAAGTTAGTCAATATTGCAAAGTAGAACTGGATGTTCACATTTTACTTTTATTACGCCTGAGCCCACATTTGATAATGTGCGTGAAGATAAGAGGTCAATCGTAGTTGGTGTTCTAAGCGGGTATTTCACTTTGCCGGTAAGTTTAATTTTTGTTTTTACAAAAGTGACTAAAGAAAACTCTCCTGAAAAATCAAGTTCATGGTCTCCGGCAGCTAACAGGATTTCAAAATCATTTAACACAAATGTTAAACCGGTTTTTTGGCTTGCGCGGTAGATTTCACCTAAATTAAAAAGTCGGTGATCCAGTCGTTTTTCATCTTTAATTTTTGGAAATAGCCCGTAAGTTTCAACCCAGTGAATGTTTTTCGGTAAAAGTTTTAAGGCGTGATAAAGATCAGATTCATTTTTATTTTTTTTAAGTTTTATCTTGGGGCTATGCTGTCCCGAATCTTGATCCCCGATGCTCATCCAGTGAAGAGCTTTTTTAAACTGTGATTTGCGGTATTTAAGGCCACCATCAACAAAGATTATCAAGGTGTCGCGATCATAGCTTAGTTTACGATTTTTCGGTTCGCTACATGGGCCTACGATAATAGCTTTGGGCATGGGGTTAATCCTTTATTAAAAAACGTCTTGTGTCTAAGAATAACTTCTGTTAACTGTATCAAAAATACTAGGGGTGGTTGCAAATAATTTCTTTTGCCGCCTGAGAATACACCCTATGAACCTGTCAAGATAATGCTTGCGAAGGGAAGATACAATGACTACGACGTCACACGTGCGTGATACGCGCACCCAATCAACAATCCAACAACTTTTAAAAAACTACACGATCTTTGAGATGGTTTTTATTTGCGTTTCATCCGTGGCCTTAGGTGTGGCTTTCTGGGGGTGGACTTTCGCTTATGAAATCACAAAACCTGCGCTAAAACTAGTTGGCTTAAATTATTTAGCTGCGGGATTTTGGATTTTTGCTTCAGTGTTTACACCGATGATCGTGCGCCGGCCGTTTGTAGCGATTATTGCCTCAGTGATTGCAGCCGGAGTAGAAGGCGTAATTACTCACTGGGGCGCGATGGCTTTAGTGTGGGGATTGGTTCAGGGTTTGGGTGCTGAAATGGTTTTTGCGGCCACGGGTTACCGCAAATGGAATTTAACCATAGCCGTTATTGCTGCGATGATGTCTGCCACTGCTAGTTTTATTTTAGATTTTTTCTATTATGGTTATAGCCAAATGGCGACTCAATTACAGTTAACACAGTATTTATCTTTTGTGGTGTCGTCGGCGATGTTAGCAGGTGTTTTAAGTTGTATTCTAGTTGAGCGGTTAAAAAAACTTAATTTATTAAATCGCTTTTTAACTCAGTCAGTTTAGTGTTAAATATTTCGCCTTTTGAATTTTTCTATCCAGGTGCGGTTGAGGCAACGCTTGCTTTGGCCACACCTTTGGCATTGCCTGAAAAGGGATTGCATTTGCTGACGGGTCCTTCGGGTTCAGGTAAGAGCACGTTGCTGAGTTTAATTAAAGGTTTGTGCCCGCATTATACACCAGGTAAGTTTACTGGTCAGATTCAGTATAACAATGAAATAGTGGATAAATATTTTGTTCATAAAAAACAAAATGAAATAGTTTATCTATTTCAAAATCCCTTTCATCAGATAATTTATCAAAATTCGCAGTTGGAATTTTGCTTCACCGCTGAAAGTCAGAAAATTTCTTATGAACAATTTGTGCAACATAAAACTTCGATCGAACACACTTTCGGGCTTTCTAAGATGTGGAACAAAAAGACTTCGGAGTTGTCTCTGGGGCAGGCGCAGCGGTTGTTACTAGGCTCATTGCTTGTAACAAATCCCAAAGTGTTGCTGCTAGATGAGCCCACGGCTTTTATGGATAAGCCAGCGCGAGAATTGTTTTACGTCATGCTTGCTGAGCTGAAAGAAAAGTATTTAGTTTTGTTGGTGGATCATCATATTAATGAGGTTAAGCCTCTTGTGGATAGTTTTATAGTTGTTGATCAGCAGGGTAGGATTTCGCATCAAGATCGATTTACCATCGATGCACTCGATTTTTCAAAACTTAAACAAAGTTATCCAGGTTCGATTATTTCTGAGGGTTATCAAATCAATTTAAATCAGGTGAGTTTTGCGTATAAAAAAAATGAGCCTATACTAAGTGATATTTCTTTATCGGTTAAGGCTCCTGAAATCATTGCCATCACAGGTGAGAACGGCTCTGGAAAAAGTACGTTATTAAAATTAATAGTGGGCACATTAAAAGCCACTCACGTCGGTTATGTGATGCAAAATCCTGAAGATAATTTTATTTGTGATACGGCCAAAGAGGAATTACAGGAAACTGATAAAGATTTAGTAAATATATTTTTTCAGGATAAAAATTTAAATGTGTCGCCATTTTCATTATCTGAAGGCGAAAAAAGACGCCTTTCGCTATTAGTGCATTTAAATCCGAATAAAAAAGTTATACTTTATGACGAGCCTACGTTTGGCTTAGATGAAAAGAATAAATTTTCAGTGGCTGAGAGTTTGTTAAAGTTTCGCGAAAAAAATATTTTGCAGATTGTAGTAAGCCATGATGACGCCTTTATTAGCGCCATCGCTGATCGTGTATTCACTTTAAAAGACGGGAAGCTTTATGAAGCTTGATTATCGTCTGATTTATCCAGAAAAAGTACATTCGGCGGTAAGCGCACTAATTTTATTTTTAGTTTTAGTAAGTTTGTTTATTTTTAGTCAGCCCATGGTAATGAGTGGACTATTTGTAGGAGCGATCGCTTATTTTTTATATTTGGGGCTTTCGCTGTTGCAGCTAGCTAAGATTTCACTCTACACGTTAGCCTTTACGGCAATTTATCTGTTGATGGTGCTGCTATTTCCAAATCCAGAACGTGCCTTTGAAGCTTCGGTATTTATCAGACTTTTTTTTGTATCGACGTTGTCGGTAAGTTCGCTGGCTGTGATTCATGGTGAAGTGATTTTATTATATTTAGCCCAGCAAAATAAATTTCCGGTGCTGTTAATTTATCCGTTGTTGTTTTCGCTGAGCTCGATGGGTTTATTTAAACAAAAGTTCGATCTTTATAGATTAAATCATCGCTTGCGTGAAACCAAAGGCTGGGTTTTGCCAAAGATGTTATTTCAGTTTTTAGTTTTCACGTTAAGATTTTCTGAAAGCGGAGCTTTATCGTTAATAGCCCGCGGTCTTTCCGAAAATAAACTGTATTATTACGACTTCTCGATTAGAAATTATAAGTCTCAAGGCTCTCGCGCATAATTCCGGTAGCTACTTGTAAAAAAGCACTTAGCTTTTTAGACACAAAGGCTTGGTGCGGATACACAAAATGCACAGGTCTTGATTCGCTTTTCCAGTCATCCAGAATGCGCACTAGTTTTTTATTACCAGTTTCAGCATAACAATAAAAAGTCGGCATGAGCGCTACGCCTAATCCGCTTACGACCAATGATTTAACTAAATTTAAATCATTCATCATCAGACTTTTAGTCATGGTGACAGTCTGGCTGCCTTTAGAGCTATTTAATTTCCAGCTTTCAGTGCCAAGCGGAGTAAACTGCACACAATGGTGGTTTTGTAAGTCTTTTGGGGTTTTTGGTTCACCGTAAGATTTAATATATTTGGGCGATGCGAAAGGGGCAAAATAGACAGAGCCGATCTTTTTGGCGATCAAGCTTGAATCTTTCAAATCTCCAGCGCGGATGGCCAGATCAATTCCGTCTGCGACCAAGTCAACAGTTCGATCAGATAAAATAATTTCAAGCTGCACAGCCGGATACATTTTTTGAAATTGTTCAATCACCGCAGGTAAAAGCGCTCCACCTAATTCAACCGGGGCGGTGATGCGAAGTCGTCCCTGTGGTGTACTTTGAGTTTGCGTCACTTGCTCATCGGCCATTGTAATTTGGTTTAAGGCTTGCAAACACTGTTTGTGATAGGCAAGGCCAGCATCAGTGACAAAAAGCTTTCGCGTCGTTCTGCGAATAAGGGTTACACCTAAGCGCTTTTCTAAAGCAGAGACTTTTGTACTGACAGTTGATTTAGGCATGTTTAGTTGTAATGAAGCTTTAGCGAAGCTTCCGCATTCTACGACTTTGACGAATATTGCAATTTCATTTAAATCCATGCAGGTGATTGTACAATACAGTGAACAATAAATCTAGATTAAACCGTCTATTCAGCTAATCAAAAATACCGTAAAGTACTTTATATCAAGGAGGCCTATTATGTTAGAAATCAGAAAATCCGCAGACCGCGGTCTTGCAAACCATGGCTGGCTTAAGTCACTTCACACTTTTTCATTTGCCGAATACTATGACCCTAAACAAATGGGCTTTCGTTCGCTTCGGGTGATTAACGAAGATCGCATCGAAGGTGGTACAGGCTTTGGGGCGCATCCGCATCGTGATGTCGAAATTATTTCTTATGTCATCAGTGGTGGTTTGCAACATGAAGATTCGATGGGTAATAAAACGGTGATTCGCCCGAACGAAGTACAGCGTATGACCGCAGGCACGGGGGTGGTGCATTCTGAATACAATGCAAACCCAACCGATGAGACTCACTTTTTTCAGATCTGGATTTTACCAAAAGCTAAAGGCAGTGCTCCTGGTTACGGGCAAAAATCTTTTGAAACCGAACTCAACACTCAAAAATTAGTTCACGTGATTTCACAAGATGGCCGAGATGGTTCGATCAGTATTAATCAAGACGCTGATTTATATATCTCGCGCTTAAAAGCAGGAGATGATTTAGATTTCAAACTTCGTGAAACACGCGGCGCCTGGATTCAAGTGGTTAAGGGTGATTTAACAGTGAATGGTGCGACGGTAAAAGCCGGGGATGCACTGAAATTTGAAAACGCAGAAGCTATCCAATTTAAAGCTGGTGCTGATTCTGAATTTTTATTGTTTGATCTAGGTTAAGTTAATTTGCTTATTCCTGTAAGAGGTTTTCTAAAAGAATAACTACCTTACGTGATTCGATGCTCACTGTGACAGACTTAGTTTGCGGGTTCGATAAGTGCTCGCGAACTGTAGGTAAAAATAAAGTCACAGTGGGTTTCTGGTCAACTGCGGTGACGAGATCTCCGGTGCGAACGCCAGCTTTATCTGCAGGGCTTCCGCTAAAAACATCGAGCACCTTAAAGTTTGCGCCATCCAGCATAAGCCACATACCGCTACGGTCGAATTCATGCGTGTTCGAATAAAAAGAATTTCTATTCAGCACGATGTGCTGCTTTAGATAGTTAATCGTTAAATTAAACCGCTTTAGCAGTTCATTGCCGAATGTTCCATTTGATGTCGTTGCCGTCATCCCACCCTTCGTAGCGGTGGGCAGACGCAGCACGGGACGGATAAAGGTTTCATTGCCGAAAGTAACTTGGCCAGCGCGAATAATTTGAGTGTGCAGCGGGCCAGCGATGCCCCAGCCGGTGATCAGTTCAAATGAGGGTTTGTAAATGGCTTTTAAATTATTAGCGTGAATAAACGGAGTCGTTAAAGTCATTGCGGCGCGATCACCGGTGTCTAGCCAGAATTTACCGCGCACACCATCAATTGAAGCTTCAACTAAAGGAATACCACCATCAAAACCAACAAACGGGATAATTTCACCCGAAGGCTTTGTATTAAACTGATTATGCGAAGTGAAAGTTACTTGCTGTTTGTCAAAATTAACTTCGGCCACATAACGCATAAAAACTTCGTAACCGATCAGGCCATCGAAATTTTTAAAACCAATGGCTTTTTTCATACCAGAAAGATCAACGATTAAAAATTTCTGATTTAAAAATTTTAGCCCTGCAATATCCATATGCTGAATATCGCCGTAAGAAGCCGTTGCCGTAAATTCGCCACCACCGGTGATGTTAAATGAATCGTAAGTTGATATATTTAATTTTGCGGCAGTTTGCGCATCTAAGATATTTGAAGCCCCTGTATCTAACACCATGACAAACGGGCCTTGGCCATTGATTTTGATTGAGACAAAAATTCGATTGTCGACGAATTCAAAGGGTATCGTTACAGCTTCAGCTAAAGTTTTTGAAGAAAAAGTGAAAAATAAGCCGAAATAGAAAAATATTTTTTTAAGCATTGTGATTAGCGCGAAACTGACTTGGCGATAAGCCAGTATTAGCTTTAAACGATTTATTAAAAGTTGAAAGATGATCAAAGCCAAGTTCAGTAGAAATAGAAATAATTGTATTATTAGTAGAACTTAAAAGCTCTTTAGCTAAATCAATTTTTATACGCGCTAGGTATTTTGCCGGAGACACGCCAATAGCATTACGAAATACGCGCACCATATGAAATTTGCTAAGGCCAACTGCTTTTGATAATTTATCTAAGCTAAATTCAACATCGCCTACATGGTTATTAATCACGCGCTTCATTTTATCGATTGAATCCGGAAAATGCCCAGAATCAATGCCGCGGCTAATTTTCAGCGAATCACTATGTTGGTAACGAGTCAGCGTCAAAAGGGCTAATTCGGTCGCTAGACAGTCAATGGTTAATGAACTTCCTAAAGATGCAGGGTTAGAAAAATGAATGATCTTTTTCATTAACATTGAAATTTCTTGGCCTTGTTCTAGTTCGATCGGATCAAAAAGAATTTCAGCAGCATTGACGCCCAATGGTTCACACAGTTTATTTAAATAATCTTTAGCGATTACGACAGATTGAATTTGCCCAGTGACTTGTTGATAAGTTTCGGTATGTCTTTCGGTTCCATTAAACAGTAAAACCTTATTGTGCGATGGCTTGATGGTGTTTCCGCGGGTATGGATTTCAGAAATAAAATTCGACGGTACCACATATTCAAGGCCTGGCATTTCACAAACTGTCTGGCCGGTAAAGTTGGTCAGTTCAGCCTTAAGCAGGGTGCTGATATTATACTGGTTTTGAATGTGAAGGTTAAAGCCATCGTTCATAACTATGCAGTACACACATCTGTGCGGGGTTTCAACAGGCATAGGAGCTTTACAATTTAAAGAGCAATTTTTTCCAAGCAGAAAGCTTTGAAAAAGGGTTTTATGCACCCATGAATGTAAAAAATTTTTCTAAACTAATTTGTATCGTTGTAATTTTAACTGGAGTTAACAGTCTAGCGGCTGAGATTCCGAATGAATTGGGTGCTCCGAAGGCTCAAGAAAGCAGTGCTGACCACACAGTTCAGTATGGTTCAGTAAACATCGCCGGCGAACTTCAGCGCGTGATTGTGACTGTGCCAAAGGGTACAGGGCCACACCCAGCCTTGTTATTTATTGGTGGGCTTGGCTGCTATTCACTCGATTTTTCGGGGGCGGGTCCGCATGTCGAGTCTTATAAGAACATTATTGAATTTATGAGTAAAAATAGTTTTGTCACAATGCGAGTTGAAAAGACCGGCATGGGCGATAGCCAAGGTAAACCTTGTGCTGAACAAAATTTTGACCGCGAACTGGCAGGCTATGTTGCGGGGTTAACAGCGTTAAAAAGTTATTCTTTTGTAAACGCAGACCGCGTTTCAATATTTGGTCATAGCATCGGTGGTGTGATCGCGCCGTTATTATTAGAAAAAGTTTCGGCTTATGCGGTGATCGTGATGGGAACCTTAGCCGAACGTTGGTCTGATTATGATCGCACCAACACGATTCGTCAGTTATATTTAGCAGGATACACAGCCCAGCAAGTGGCGCAAGAAATTCAAATTCGCGATTATGTGGCAAAAGAATTTTACATCGGTAAAAAAACTCCCGCTCAAATTAAACAAGTTTATCCAGCTGGAACGCCTTATTTAGAGTTTCCGGTGCATTTCACTTACATGCAGCAGTTAGCAGATTTAGATTTGAATCCGAGCTGGAAAAAATCATCAGCTAAAGTATTTATGCTTTTAGGCAAAGCTGATTTTGTCGGTTCTCAGTGGCCAGAACATCAGTCTTTTTCTGCAGATATAAATAAGACTCGTGCAGTGAAAGTACAGATCGAAGAAGTTCCTGTTTTAGATCACTTTTTTAGAAATGCGAATTCACAGCTTGAAAGTTTTTATAACGTAAGTCTTGCAGGCCAACCATTGATCTTTCAAAACGCATTCTTAAACGTTCTTGCCAATAAAATTCCGGAAATGAAATAAGTTCGACACGGTATAGTGCCCGAGCAGCGCTATATTTTCATAAAAACGGGAACGATTCTTTCATAGGTATACTTTAGGTTTACGAATAACTTAGAGAGTATCAAAATGAGACACTTGATTTTTGCAATTTTAACGATCGGATTATGGCTTACCTCAGCTCATGCTGAGGTTAAGGCTGTTATAACGGATCGCGTGTTAAAAGTGTCTATCAAGCCTTATGCGCCGTTAAAACCCTATGAGCTGTGGTATCGCCAAAGACGTGATGCTGAAGGCGATCGTTACGGTAAACGTGAATTCTGGCTAAATTATTCAACAAAACATGAATACTACAGTTTTAAGAGCACTTGTGATCAATCTCTGCAAGCGGGCGTTTTAGAATTAACGATTAATTTAGACACGATTGATGATAAAGCCATGTGGGCCAAATTTAATTGTCTAAAATTAGACAACGATGCTTTAACGATTGTGTACCCGGCCTTAGAAAAATTCTTAACTCCCGAATTACCACAACTCAAAAAAGTATTATTTCATTTAAATAAAAACTCAATTTATACAGATTACAATGCGCCCGATTACCAAGTTAAAGCTGATGCGATAATGGCTCTGAATCAATTAGTGAATTACACCTTAGACAATAAGCGTGAATTTGAATGGTATAGAAATGCTGAATTTAGAAATGCCTTGTTAGATGGAACTTTAAAAGAATTTGATAAAAAAGCTTATGCCGGTCATGACCCAATTATCACAAAACCTTTAGTTCTGGTGACTCATGCGACAACTATCTTCGATAAAAAATCGATTAAGACTTTTGCTGATGCAACTATTCAGCACGCCAAATCGCGCGGTTTGCCAGTGGTGTACTTAGTCAGTGATGACGGAGTACATGATCAAACTTGGTATTTAGCTGATAAAAATCCGACCAGAGCTTATTTTTCAAAAAATGGTGAACATTCGGTATTAAGCACTAACACGGTCATCATGATGGGTGGTTTTTACAGCCAGTGCCTTCGCACCAGTCAGTTAGACGCTATCACCAGACATTTTCTGGTAAGCCAAGAGCCACTCACAATTCATTTACCGGTGTCGGGAATTTATGCGCATGATTCAATTGATTTTACTAAAATACCTAAAGAAACATTTTTAGAGCGGGTTAAAGAAGGTTCTATCTTAGGCGGGTATGAAGTCGATGATAACCATGGCGGAATGGTCGAGAGTGATATGAACAAGCTTACGGGCACTCCGAATTTAAAAGACTACACCATAAACATATTTGCCGACGATAAGCTTGCTGATAAAGTAGGAACTGGTTCACGCGTCGTGAATTTGAAATTTTGGAGCGCAAACCAGTTCTGGAATCTGTTTTAGTCAGTGTTTAGTAGTGGGTAATATCTTTTTGCGCGGTGATCGCGTGACCGATTAAGTACGCTACCACTAAGCCAGTCGGAATTAAGGCAAGAAAGCCAATGTTGTCTCCTAGGGTCGCATAAATAATAAGTAATGATTGGCCAAATAACCACAATCCTAACATGATTAAGCCTAGAGCTAGCAGTCCTTTTGCGGTATCAATAAGTATTCGCATTGAATCCATAAGTCCTCCTATCTGTAAGTCTGCTGTACTAGATATTATAGCACAAAACAGCGGTAGGAGGTAATTGGTGAATCAAGTGTGTGATTTGATTTAGGTTTTAGTTGTTTAACTAAAATTGATTCTCTAGTAAAGCACGAAATTCAATAGGGGAGACCTTCGAAATCTGGCTTAGTTGGATTTCAAGTTCATTAATAATAACACTTACATCATTCAATGACTGTGACAGAATTTTGCGAATTTCAATTTTTTCGCTTACATCGTTCGAGCGCCATTGGCGAAGTTTAAATATCCAAAGATACACATAGTAAGCTTGAATGGCGTGAGAAAAACTCCAAGTTGTTGCCCGCCAAGACACACTAATTTCAGCACTGCTTTTCATTAAGTCTCTTAGTAGCGGCGATGCGGTAAATATTTTTTCACCACGATGGTGAAGGCATTCATGAATCATATTTTCAAAAGCAAAATATGTATTAGTAATTAGCGTAGCTGTTGTTGGCGGAACATAATAAAATAATGCTGTTGTCACAAAAACTTTACCAGGTACTTCTGGATAGGCCGCTGAAGCAAATGTCGGAGTGTCTTTACTTATCGCTTGCAGCCAAATAACTTCTTTAAGTTCATCTGTGAAAAGTGATTGCAGACAGACTAGTTCAGTCGGCAGCTCATAAATCAGATCCATTGATTGCTGCAAGCGTAGTTTGCATTCAGCTTTTGGAGTAATTTGTTGATACCCATTTATACCCAATGCGAGTAGAAATTCTATAGATACTTCAGGCATGGCGAACTTCGAAGACACTGTTGTTTTCAGCGAGCTTTTGCACAACTAATTCTAAAGCTTCACGATTGTTAGCATCTAAATTGGCATCCCACTCATCCAATAAAAAAACTTGGTCTTTGCAATCTGAAGTTTCAATATTTTTTAGAATAGCCATAGCACGTTGGCCACTCGACATTTCGTCAGAAATATCTTTAAAGAAAATATCCATTTTTGCCGGAATATAAATCGCTTTGTCGCCTAGTTCTTCTTTTTTGATCTTTAACCACGTGGATTTTCCGGCACCATTTGGGCCTGTCACTAACGTGCGACCGTTATTTTCTTGAACACGAATTAGTGCGGGTTGCATGCGCTGACTAAGCTGTTGTTTTTCAGGAGCTTCAAGGCTTGCTAAAAACCCATTTAACAGAGCCGTCATCGAATGATAATGTAAGCCAAGTGTTCCAATAACTTCGATGTGTTGAATGATTTGAACCTGACGATGTAAAGTGGCTATCAAGGGTACTAAGATCATTGCATTTTGCAAATTTTGAATCATAGTATAAACGAGTAAGCCAATGACTGGAGCCATGGTTAGTAAGGTTGTTATAAGTTGAACAGCTTCAGTTTTACGGCGATTGTTTAACAATGAAGAATTCAAATCAGCAAATTTAGATTCTTCTGAGCTAAATAATTGGTCGTTATTGATACGGTTGCCAATTAATAGCGTTGGCCAAATTTTATTCAACAGGCTTGAATGAGTAACACGAGCCGTTTGATTTTCAATGCTCCATTTTTCAATAAATTTAGCAAATACTGTCGCAAGAATTCCATAAACTACAAAACTGGCAAAGTAAGCACTAAAAAAAGACTTATCCAGCACTGCACCAATAACTAAAATATTCAGAACAACATTTAATGAAGTCGTTAGTAAATCGCTCCAATAAAACGTGACTTGATCAATAACATGAAAAGCTTCTCTTTGCATAAAGCCAAATTTTTCGTTTTCAGTATTTGCGTTTCCAAGTAAATCAATGCGGCCATAGTAATTTTTTCTAAATAAAGATAAATATTTTTTCTGAACTGAAAGAACCCATTTATCTTGAAAATATTTTTGTAGAGAGACCGGTAAGTAGACCAGCGTTAAGCATGCTAAGAAACCAAATAGCTGAATTAAAAAATTCTCGGGATTGTTTTGCGAAGAGGTAAGTTTAATTAAAAAGTAAGTCGATCCTGCAACCATCATCTGCTGAATTAAAGTAATTAGGCTTAGGTGTAAAAACTGTTTTGAGTTAATAAAAAATTTCATTTTTTTCTCCGTATTATTCGTTGAATCCAAAATCAATAAAATGGGGATCTTTTCAGATCCCCATTTTAAAACTACACTTCTTCGTCTAATTCTTTAAGAAGTGCTTCGATGTCGACTGGAATCACATTAAGTAAACGTCGAACAACGCTAGGGCCTTCAGTTTCAATTCTAAGCTCTAATGCGGCTTGGTTTACAGTGATTTCAGTTTCTGTGTTTTGGTTATGGTTCATGTGTACTCCTTGTTAGTTGATAAACACTATTCCAAGTACTATGCCTCTTTGTCCGGATTTCTAGCCTTGATAAAATCGATCTGGCTCGAAATTTATCCGGATTTTCGGAATACTTTCTTAAAACCCGGAATTCAAATAGGTGAACTGAAATATAGCCTACTTATATATAGATGCGGATTGGTATCACCTTTGAAATAAGCCTTGAAGACAAACGGTTCGTTATAACCAGAAGGCAAATCATGAAAAAGTTAAATATCCTAGGCATCGGTACTAAAAGATTTACACAAATTACCTTAGAAGCTCTGGCTCAAATTCAGGCTAGTAAAGCTATTTGCTTTATTGAAACATCGGAAGCGATCATTAAACAGTATGTTCCTGGCAATCAGGTAATGGTGAATTTAAACCCCTATTACAAAACTGACCGCACCGATCTTGAAAATTATAAAGACATGATGAAGACAATCATTAAAACTGTTGCTCAGTTTGAACAGGTAAGTTTCATCGTTGCTGGTCATCCGCGTTTAGGCGTGTTTTTGACAAAAGCTTTAGAAACGTGGGGCCGTCAAAAGCAAACGCTAGTTCAGGTATTCGAAGGCATTTCTAGTTTTGATGTTATGGCAAATGTATTAGAATTAGATATTCTAGAAAACGGATCAAGCTTAATTGATATTAACCGAGCGCTGCTGTTCGAGCATAAGATCAATATACAGAGTGACCATTTCTTTTATCATGTGTGTTCAGTTGCAAATCCAGTAGCCGATTATCAAGGCGCAGGCGATGGTAATCGGTTAGATCTGCTTAAAGTATATTTGCTAAAGTTTTATTCTGCTGATCATCCGATAGCTTTAGTTAGAGCCGCTAACTCAGCAAGTGATAAATCGAGTGTAAATTATTATACCGTAGATCAAGTCGATCAATTGAAGTCTCAAATCAACTTTTCGACAACACTTTATGTTCCGGCGATAAAGAATCATGCCGGTAATTTAGAAGTACTAAAAATTATGAAAGCAGCGGGTGGGGATCATGAAAGTCTTAGCCTACAGTAATCCGTATCCTTATTTTATTATCGAGAACTTTTTTTCCGAAGAGAGTTACCATTTTATTAAAAAAGCAGCCCTAAGCTCTGTTCAGTGGGAAACTAACCCCAAACATCACGATCGTTATGGATTAGTTAGTAATACCGAAGTCCTGCGTAAAATGATCGGTAAAGATATGCGCCAAGTTTTACAGGATTTATTGAAAAACAGAGTGCAAAGGCATCAAGGTTCTGTTCCGCAGTTGCGATGTACCCAAGGAATAACAAATGGTGTGCCTATCCATACTGACGCAGATTGCGGTTTTAATGCAGGTGTGTTTTTACATTTGACCGAATGGAGATCTGGAATGGGTGGAAACCTTCAAATTTGGAGTAAAAATAACAAACACTTTATTTTAGAAAACACGATTCAGCCCAAACCAAATACACTTGTGGTATTGCCTTTTTCTGAAAAATCTTTTCACAGCGTCTCGCCCGTTGTTAAAGAAGTTGAACGTCTGACTCTAATATCTGAATGGAGTTTTGTGTGATTTACGCGACTTCAGTTTCAATTCAAGAAATGTATCAAAAGATGCAATTTGAACCAAGACGTTGGTTAAAAAACGAACTAACACCCATCGAAAAAGAGGTTCTCGTAAGCCGTGAAATTCTAAGGTTAAGTCTTATTAAAAAAGGCTGGGTGTTTCCTATGCTAACAGAGTTAAAATCGCAGTTAGTAAATTTAATGGATTCTGCTAATTTAGGTTTGCTTCCCCCAACACTTAAGCCGCCTTTATTTTTTTCACAACATCTAACAAATGACCTTAAATCTAGTTTAAAAGAATTGTTAAAAGACCATCCACGCCTAATTGAAATAAATATTCTGATTGAAAATGCCATGCTGGATTTGTCTAGTCCCGAATTTTATACGCTTCCACGAAGTACTGGGTACGTTATTCGGGGCAATAATAAGCCAACATATGGCAATCTTATTTGTTTTGCTCATGAGCTTGGGCATGCGTTGTACGAGTTAGATCATCCTACTGATGAATTAGGTTCTGAAAGTGCCGCATTTATTTTCGAAGATCAAATAGCCATGTTACTTTTAACAAGCGATGCAGATCATAAAGAATGGACTAACTATAAACGTGCGCAAGATGAACTGAATTATTTTTTATGCATTAACGAATTTCAAGAGTTCGAAACTGGTTATTCGTGCACCCCAAAAAATTACTTATTCTTTCGTGAGTCTTTAGTCACTTGTTGGGGATATCAGTGCATCAATGCATGGGCTTCGCTACAAAGAGAAGTGTCAGCCCGTTCAATTAAAGATTCACGTTTAACATTTTAGTAACATACGATCTTGGATTCACAGGAACGTAGCTGCGATTTTTCTTCACATGAATTTCAAAATGTAAATGCGGGGCAGTGCCTACACCCGTGTTACCAGATAAAGCAATCGTTTGACCTTGAGTTACTGGTTTACCGGCTGAAGTTTTAAATGCAGATAAATGCGCATATAAAGTTTCAATCTGACGTGTTGGGTGGATCACGATCACGTAATGACCGTAGCCCTTCATTTTTTTAGTTCTTGCATTACGCTCAGTACGAGTCGCTAAAACTTTGCCATCATAAACACTCACGACTTGGGTTCCGGTTCTTGCGCGTAAATCTATGCCTTTATGCAAACGTTTAGTTTTGTGAACCGGATGTTTACGCATGCCGTATTCACTTGTTACTGCTAAACAGCCAACACTACAGTTTTTAAGCGGGCTAATCATATTACTACTTTTAGTCGCAGCTGATTTAAAGACTTGGTAATTGTTTTCTGAAGACGCCATATGTGCAGCAAAAGCACCAAGATCATGTAATTCAGAAAGCTGACCCGTTTTTTGATATTTAAGAAAGGCTTCTTTATTTAAACCATTTGAACTATCTAATAATCCAGCTTTTTTAACATCTGCAGTACGAATACAAAAATCAGTTTCGTCAGCGACATCTGATTCACGAAGATCTTCATCTTGAACGTCGACTACACGAATTCCGCACACCCAGTCGCTATTCACGCGCGTTGCAAACGTTGATAAATTCACCGCTAAGATTGAATTCTCTGGAACTGTGATTTGTTTGCTGACTGACATATTGCCGGTCACATCTTGATTAAATAAAGTTAGCTTTGCGGCCACCGGAGTCTCTATATAAAAACTTGAATCTGCAGCGGCAGCCAGCGACACACCGTCATATGAAGTGTTAGCGAACGCTAGTGGCGTAACCATTGCCATTGCTAGATTGATGATAATTTTTTTATACATGTTAGCTCCCGTTTGTTATCTACAAACTCTAAGAGCTAGTTTCGTTCCAGGCTTGTAAGGCGATTAATTCGAGATAGCGAGGCAAGACCAAACCTTATTTCATGGTTCGGCGTTTATGGTCGCTGTCAGTTTTTTGTACAGCTAATTCTTACTTAGCGTTATCGCGCGGGTCCCAACCGGTCTTCGCGCGCCAAGTGTAAAGCTGTTCGACTTTCGTTCGTGCCCAGTCGGTTTTTCTTAAGAATTTTAAGCTTGATTTAACACTTGGGTTTTCTGAGAAGCTATTGATCGAGATTTTATCAGATAAACGTTCCCAGCCGTAGCATTCGACTAATTCGGTAACCATAGTCTCAAGAGTAATACCTTCAAGAGGATTTTTGTTGGCCGCAATGTTTTGTTGAACCTTGTTCAAGGGTTTTACTACTACTTCTTCGCTCATGGTTAGAATATTACTGCATAAGCTTTTATGAGGCTATTTGTTTTATAGTAAGCGGGTTCATTAAATCGGAATAAGCGCGTAAACAACCGCGAATATTAGGCCAAATAACCAAAATAATCCAACAGCTAACGCAAAAGCTATTGGCCCTTTTAGTGTCTTAAGAAGTAATGCATTCATAAATGCCTCCTTAGGTATTTGCCATAGTTTCATTGTACCACTGAATTGAGCGGTAAGGGTAATCAGGGATTTAAGTGTTGAATATCACGCTACTTTTATTTTTAGATTTGGCTTTATTCGACTTAGCAATTCGATAAGCCTATCCAGTGTAAAGGTATCAAAATGGTAGTGTAGAATTTCGCTGACTCTGTTTTCAGTCACATTTAAGCGTGTTGCCAGCTCACGTTGGGTGATGTCTGTTTCACGACGGTAAAGGATAAACAGTTCGCAAAGCTCGTGCTTAGTGCGCTCTACGGGGCCAGCGTCAGGAGAAAGCATCTTTGTAGCTAATCCTTTGCCAAGCTTTTTTTCAATTTCTTTCCAATGGGTTTCGGTAGGCCAGCCTGGTGGAGGTGTTTTGCTAACTCGAATTAACTTTGGTTTTTTTATTTTCTTCATTTTGACCTCCTATAAGTATTTCTGACGCCAAGATAGCTGTTGTCTGGTGGAATGACTAAAATAAGTCGGTAAAGTTTGCCTTTGTACTCTGTATCGACTTCATAATATGCAAAGCCACCTGATTCAGTATTGGCTTCAACGGCACTATCGCCTGTTAAGCAGCTAAGTAAGGTCAGGATTAGATCATCATTGATAGAGTGGCTATGTTTTTTTTCGTAATGAGAATCTATCCAAATATAACTCCAGTATTTCTTGTTAAACCTTACTTCAGCCTTATATATCCGAAACACTTAACCCACCTTACCACAGTTTCCTAAATTTAGGAAGTTTTTTGTGTAGTTGTTAACCAGCTCAAAAACGCTAGTATCTTTAGGTAGATATGCATAGCTTGTATTGGGCCTGTTTCTTCTATGCGTAAAATTTAATTAAAGGATAGTTTAAAGAAAATAATGCGGTTTTCGGATTAAGTATGAAGCCTAGCCGTAAACACAGGCTTACCATCAGCAGCACGTACGCCTTGAAACTGCGTGACCGCAGAATCTGGGACATTAGTTTTCTGCAAGATGACTTTATCGCCTGATTTAGTTTCGGCTAAAAAATTAATTTCATATTTTTTTAACTGCACATCACCTTTTAAGATCTCAAGCGGGATGGCATCTAAAATCCACTGAGCATATTTAGTGTTATTAACATGATTATTCATATCAAGATCGCTGTTGCGCACTTCAAATTGCGCGATCTCGGTGACATCAGCTTGCCACAGAATTTTTTCAGGTAATTCAGTGCGATTGTGATCATCGCGAAATACGGCACCCAGTTTATTTAAATCAGGGGCTACCATTTTACGGGTGTTCATATCAATCACTGAAAAAGTGCTGGTGCATTCGCCGATTTTTGTATCGCCGTTAAAAATTTCGTAATCACGAAAAAAGAAAACATCTGAAGTCGGCGTGCGAAGCCAAGTTTTAATGGTGATAGTCTCATTCCACTTAGGCCAAGCATTCATCGTTAAACTTTGGCGGGTAAAAACCCAGCCTTGGTGCGGTTCAAGATGAGCCCGCATTTGGCGGGCGTGCATCCAACCGACGTCTTGAATAAAATTAAGTATTGAGTAAAGACCTGCGCGTCCGCGTAAGTTTACAAAGTAAGAGGCAATTTTATAATCTTCAGACCAAGTGTGCGGTTTTTGTGAATCCATGACCTATTGGACTATTAAGACAAATTATCGTCAAATTATAACACGCCTAATGCGGCTCAGCTGCACCGGGGTTACTCCTAAATAACTAGCAAGCGTTACTCCAGAAATTTCATCGGCGATCTGAGAAAACTCTTGGCGAAAATTTTCAAATCTTTCTTTGCCGGTGGTTGATAAAAGCTCAATTTCGCGTTTTTCTTTAAAGATAAAAACCGAAGTCAAAAAACGATTGTAAGCTTTCGAAAATTCGTGAGAAGTCTCAAGCAAATTACGAATGTTGTCGATCGGAATTTTTAGAAACTGAACCTCAGATAAAGTTTGCACAAAAAATTTATTGGTGCCTTTGTTGAAGGTCACATCAAAACTGCCAATTAAAAAAGAATCTTTATAAAAAGCCTTCGTCACTTCGCGGCCAGCTTCGGTGACGACGTAATAGCGAACAATGCCTTCAAGCAAATATAAAACATGGGTAACAGTGTCACCCATGTTGATCAGATGTTCATTTTTAGCAGCCGAAGTGATTTCGCAATGATCTAATAAAAGGTTTTGCTCGGCCTGACTGAGTTTACCCAGTGGGTCTAAGAAGTTTAGAAATTTCTGTTGGGGTGAATTGGGCTTTTTCATAAATATTTCTTTAAAACCTTATCATATGTTAACGATTTTACACCTTTCAAAATCTATTCTGTATGTGAAAGGCAGTGAAATAATATGAGTGCGATACTAAAACAAGTGCAGGATAAACAAACTTTACAGAATCCGGGATGGACTGGTGTATTTGATGTAACTAGTGATCTAACTAACGCAAGTTTAGGTCTTTACACGATGAGCTACGCCGCCGGAGCGAACGGAGCCGAACCCCACTATCATAAAAAAATGTTAGAGATCTTTAATGTTCTTGAAGGAGCCATCGCCATCTTAATCAATGGTGACTGGCGGGTGGTTACAGCCGGCGAAACTGTGGTGATCCCGACGATGACCATTCATGCCTTTAAACCCTTGGCCGATCGCGGTTGTAAAATACAAATTCTTTTTACTCCGAATATTCAACGCGAAGATTTTTTCTTAAATTTTCATTTATACGCCGGTGCCAGTGACAAAGAAAAATATGAATTCTGGGCCAAGTACGATCAATACCCAGCCGGAGAT
This sequence comes from Bdellovibrio sp., assembly GCA_036676395.1. Taxonomy (GTDB): domain Bacteria; phylum Bdellovibrionota; class Bdellovibrionia; order Bdellovibrionales; family Bdellovibrionaceae; genus Pseudobdellovibrio. The sequence continues at coordinate 2,192,361 of JAKFCY010000002.1, read as the reverse complement.
TTATGAGCCAAACACAGATTAAAGATATTAATTACAGTGAAGGTTATGATTCGCGTGAATACGGATATTCACAAGCTGTAGCGGTGACATCGCCGCAAGAAATTTTATATATTTCAGGACAAGTCGGGATTTTATTTTCTAACGACCAAAGATCATTTGCAGACCAGATTGAGCTCGCTTACCAAAACATGGAAAAAGTTTTACAAAGTGCGGGAATGAGCTTCGCCAACGTGGTTAAGGTCACAGAACTGGTGGTTGGAAATTCATTAGAAAGACTTGAAGCGGTTAATAATAAGAAAAAAAAGATCTTTGAAATATTTCCGGCTAGCACTTATATTCCGGTAGACTCATTAGCGTTACCGGGAATGCTTTTTGAAATTGAAGCCATTGCCGTTCGAACAGAAAAAAAGTAAGGAAATGCATTATGCAAATCGAAGAAAAAATCCCTGATGCGGCAGAGTATTGTGCTTTAAGAATTACTTGTGGTCTTTCGGCTATGTCTGTTGAAGCTGCCAAAGCAGGACTTCCGAAATCTCTTTATGCCGTGACTTTGAGAGATGGTGAAAAGCTCATCGGCATGGGGCGGGTTGTAGGAGATGGATTGCATGTGCAAGTTGTTGATATTGCCGTTGACCCCGAATTTCAGGGGCAGGGGTATTCGAGACAGATTTTAGAAAAAATAATGTCATTCATCGACGAAAAAGTTTCTAAGTCTGCTGTTGTTAGTCTTTTTGCGGATGTGGATTGGCTTTATCAGAAATTTGGTTTCGTAAAGCCACAGAAATCTCAAGGCATGTTTTATAAACGTAGCTAGTTAGTAAAAATAAATTACTTCAACAACGGCGCAGTTAAGCTAATCCACTCGGCGTAAGGCACAACGTTAGTATAAACGCCAACGTCGTCGCATAAAGCGCTTCCGCGGCTGGTAACGCCCGTTAAATAAAGTTTACCCTCAACAGTCACGTAAGCTGGGCCACCAGAGTCTCCGCTGCAAGTGCCATGGCCTTTAGATTCATCAAGTTGAAATTCAGTTTCTTGCACCGAAGAAATTAAAGCGTGAGTCTGTCTTAAAATACCATCGCCGCCCATTTCAACGCTTACACAATCTGTAAGTGCTTCGTCAAAACAGTAGACTTCGCCGTATTCGATGGCGTCTTGAAGATCTTTTACTTTTTTCGGGTCGATCGGTTCAGCATAGACCTCAGACACACCAAAGCCCGCGACCGTGATATCGACGCCACGTTTTAAAATAGAATCATCGCTTAAAATTTCAGCTGGGTGGTAACCTTCAGGTAGATCGCCTGCGAATTTAATCAGGGCGATATCGCCTACATCAGATTCTTTATCTTCATTGGCAGGATCAAGATAAACGGGGTGCACCTTAGCATCAGTCACATCGCGCTGATAGAACATCGTGATAAGCTGGTTTTTTGTTCCGATAACTTTGTCTAGATTAACGTTAAAAATGATTTTCATTTTAGACGAATCTGGGTTTATACAATGAGCAGCAGTAAGAACTAAATTAGGCGCAATCAAAGAGCCGGTACAGATAGCTTTATATTCGCTGTCGTAGATGCCTACGATGCTATAGCTAAGTTCGGCTTTATCTAAAACAGCTTCGCCACCAATGACAGGGGTAAGGTTATTTTGCGAGATGTTTTGCTCTTGGGTTGTGTTTTGGCAGGCCAATAGAGTCATGAACGAAATTGTGATTAATAAAATTCTCAAAGTTTGGGCCCCTCGTTAAAAGAATTTTTTTTATAAAGATGAACTTACTAAACAGCAAGAAAAATATGATACACTTTCAAAGTATATTGATGGGGAGTTTAAATGAAGCTAGTCAGTTGGAATGTAAACGGTATTCGTGCCTGCGCTAAAGGCGGTTTTTTAAAATGGTTCGAAAAAGAAAATGCCGACATCATCTGTGTGCAAGAAATTAAAGCTACGCCCGACCAGTTAGAAGATAATCTAAAAAATCCATTAAAGTATCACGCCATCTGGAACCCGGCCGTCAAGCCAGGCTACAGCGGCACAGCGATCTTTTCTAAAAAAGAACCGCTCAGTGTGCAGTTGGGTTTAGGGGATTCGCAGTTTGATAACGAAGGCCGCGTGATGATTGTTAAATACCCGAAATTCACTTTAATTAATTCATACTTTCCGAATTCACAGCGCGAACACACGCGTCTTCCCTACAAGTTAGCTTTTTGCAAAAAGTTTTTAAAAACGGCCGAAGACTTACGTAAAAAAGGCGAAAACGTAATTATGTGTGCTGATTGGAATATCGCGCATCAAGAAATCGATCTAAAAAATCCGAAGACGAATAAAAAGAACGCAGGCTTTTTACCTGAAGAGCGTGCTTGGATGGATGAGATGATCAAGAAGGGTTATGTCGATGCGTTTCGCCAGTTTGAAAAAGGCGGCGATCATTACACGTGGTGGAGTTATCGCCCTGGCGTGCGCGAGAAAAACGTGGGTTGGCGTTTAGATTATTTTATGGCGAATGAAGAATTTAGTGATCGGTTGAAGGCTTCGTACCACCGTAACGAAGTTTATGGGTCAGATCATTGTCCGGTGGTTTTAGAATTAAAAAAGTAATTAGTGAATATACGATTTCACGGCGTTTAAAAATTTATCAACATGGATAGGTTTTTCCAGTTGCACAGCCACTTTCATGTCTGCAATGGTTTCTGCGGGAATATTAGCTGCTGATAATAAAATAATTGGAATAGAACTGATTTGACTGTCTTTACTGATGTTCTCGCAAAATGTTTTTCCATCCATGACGGGCATCATGTAATCAAGGATAATAACTTTTGGTTTGTAACCTGATTTTAAAATCTCAAGTGCAGTTTTACCATTTTCTGTTCGTTTGACGGTGTAACCTTCGCCCTCTAGAAGTTCGGCGATGCATTCTCTTAAATCTGGCTCGTCATCGATTAATAAAATATCTGATGTCATTGTATTGGCAATTCTACGCTAAAGACAGAGCCTTTGTTAAGTGCACTAGCCACCCAAACTTTGCCTTTTAATGCGGTTACAATTTCTTTTACAATCCAAAGCCCTAAACCCAAACCTTTATAGCTGGTTTCACTAACAGCGCGTTCGAATCTTTCAAAGATTTTTTTCTGTTTGTTTTCAGGAATACCGATGCCCTGATCATGAATTTCTAAAAGCGCATTTTGATGATAACGACGAAGATGAATTTCAATGGGTTTACCGTCTCCGTATTTAATGGCATTTGATATTAAATTCGTTACGATTTGCTCTAATCTAAAATCATCCCACACGCCGGTAATATCTGGTTCAATATTTTTAATCAAAGAAGAGCCAGACTTAGTGATTTCATCTTCATACTTTTTAATAACATTTTCGACCAAGTTAGAAAAGTTAACATTTGGTTTTAATTCTAAGCGCATGTGCCCGGCGCCAATGCTGGTGACATCAAGCAAGTTTTTAATTAAAGCTTCTAAACGATCACCTTGCTGTTTTACTTTTTCAATCTTACTTAATATTTTTTCTTTATCGATAACACCATCTAATGATTTTGCGATCACGTGTAAAGATAATTGCAGCGTCGTTAACGGAGTTTTTAATTCATGCGTAGCAACGGCAATAAATTCATCGCGGGCATTCAACGCACTTTTAAGATTGTGTTCGAGTAACTTTTGTTCGGTGTTATCTTGTAGAGTTCCGGCCAAGCGTGTGGGGTGCCCCTCAGAATCTTGTTCAGTCACTTCACCACGGGCCACAAACCAGCGCGGGCCTTGGCTGCTGGCTCTGCCTTCAAGATCTACTTCGTAAGAGCCTCCGGTCGCCATAGCGTGTTCGACGGCTGCTTTAAGTCGGTTCCAAGATTCTTCGGTGTAAAGCTTTGATTGTTCAACGAATGGCAGGGGCGGAGTGTTCGGATCTAAATTTAAAATATTATAAATTTCTTTAGACCAGTGAACGGTGTCGGTTTTAGCTTCCCACTTCCAGCTGCCAAGTTGGGCTACGTGTTGGGCGTAAACCAGATCGGCTTCGCTTAAGGCAATTCGTTCTTGAGCCAGTTTAACCATTCTTTTAGTTTCGAAATGTTGCAAAACAATTGAAACTAAATCAGCGGCTTGTTCAATAATTTGAATATGCCGTTCAGAAGGCTTGTGTTGAATGGTGTGATAAATGGCGAAGGTTCCTAACACTTCGCCCGATGGTAATTTAATCGGTTGCGACCAGCACGAAGCTAAGTTTGCGGCTTTTGCTAAATCACGATACTGTGTCCAAAGCGGATCATTTTGAATATCTTCAACGATAACACGCTTTCCTAAGTAAGCGGCTGTTCCGCACGAACCGGCGCTGCTGCCGATATCTAAGTGGGGTATGGCTTCATTGTAAAATGCTGGCAGGCTTGGAGCATAAACTTTTTCAAAACGTTTTTTATTTTTATCTAAAAATAGAATACTGCAGATAGCGCCGGGGTTGCGTTCTTCAAAAAACTCGATCAAATTTTTATAAATCGTATCTAAAGGCTCTTCGTTTGAAAGTAATTTCAAAATCAGGTTAACGAAGGTGTCTTGTTGCGTATCGGCCATTTTTATCCTCGGGTTTTTTACCGTAGCATTACCCGAGCCGTTTGGGTTTACGCCGAGTGGCGCAGGTGAGTTGTTAAGAATGAGTTAAAGACGAATAACTATAAGTGCCGTGACCGATTTGATGGTTATGGCTAGCGTTAAGAAATGGAACAATTCAATTTTTCAAATCCGATTTTTTCTACTTACGTTATTGCTGCCACGATTATGATTTTAAAAGCGGTGAGTATGTCATGGTTAACGGTGATACGTATGATGAAGGTCAAGGGTGGATATCGTTCGCCTGAAGATATCAAAAAGACAGCGTTAAATCCGAACCCTTCGCCTGAGCAGTTGAATCCGAATCCTTATGTGGATCGTGTTCGTCGCATTCAGCTTAATGATTTAGAGAACATTCCGTTTTTTCTGATGGCTGGGTTTTTATTTATGTTTACGGGGCCATCGTTGCTGACGATGCAGATTTTAATGTATGGGTATGTTGTGACGAGACTGATTCATACGTTTGTGTATTTGAAAGAGTTTACTCATGATACTAGGGCGACGTTTTGGACTCCGGGCTCGTTGATTATTATTTATATGGCTGGCCGGGTGTTGGTGATGGCTGTGGTTGGGGTTTGAAGAAATAAGTATGTCGTTCAATTGCTATTATTATTTCATATTTGAGCCAATGCGAGAAATATTTTCTGATGCAGAAAGTATTGTAAGCTGGGAAGTTGATATAAAACCAAAAGATTTAACGGTGATTAAGATGGCTTTCTTATTATATCAAGATAATCATCCTGCGGCTCTTAGATTTACGCTGCCAAATTCGCAAGATGGTATAATGCCTGAAAAATATTTACCTATTATTCAAGAATCTAAAGAACATTTCTTATCGATATACCGCTTGAATTATGATCCTCAGGGTTATTTTGAATTGAGTATGTGGAACTTTGTTGAGGTAAACTCGCCACCCTCAATGTCGATTAAGACAGATTTGGTTTTGAGACCACCCAATTCAGGGGTTATAAGAGATACATTTACATCTAGTTTTAAATATCGGCATTCGCTGAAATTAATTGCTGATGCGCAAGACGAAAGAATTCCACTACAATACAGATTTCTTTCACTTTTTTTATTCCTTGAGGAAACCTTCAAAACTGCGGGAAAGTGGAATTACTCTGATGCGCATAAGCGTTTAGACTTTGTGTCTGAAAGATTAAATAGGCTTGGATATACAAGAAAACCATTATCTACTTTTATTGACATACGAGATCGATGTGCACATATTAAGTCTGATAAAGATGTGAGAGGAATTACTCAAATTTCTAACAAGAGTGCGCTTCAGATCATCGAAGTGTTGCCTGTTTTAACTGATGCCTGTGTAGCAATTTTCAATGAGCAATCTGGAGAAATATTTAAATTAGGCAAACGACAGCCATAATAATTCCAATGCAATAAGTCTAGATCGAAGATTCGTTTTTTCGATCATATTGCTATAGGATGTTAATTCACTCACATTAGAAAACAATTGAATCAAAATTGCTCGACCCCCTAATCAGGGGTGATTCGGTCAATAACGAGCCAAGATTCGAACAATTGAGGAATATAATGAAACACTACGTATGTCGCTTTGAAACAAATAAATTTTTATTTTAGTCTGGATTGTTCCTAACCGATCTTGTCTTGTTAAAAAAACAGGAGAGACCATGGCAAAAGAGAGCAAACAAGACAGATTAGTTAGAAATATGTTAGATCAAGCTATCGAGCATATGATTGAATTAAAGAATATCGATGTAAACCCCGCGAGTAAAGAGTCTAATGTTGAAGTTTGGGCACAGAGCTTTCTTAAAAATTGCTTAGGTTATACTGCGGCTTCTGGATATGTAATTCGTTCGCAAGAAACTAAAGGTAAAATGCGGCCCGATTTAATCGTATCTAAAAACGATAAGCCAGTATTCGTAGTTGAAGTTAAAAAGATGGGTTTTGATTTAGGAAAATCTGACTTTAGATCTGGAAAAATTCAATTAAGTGAATACCTTCATAGTCTAGGTGGCGTAAAATATGGAATGTTAACAAATGGTACAGAATGGTTACTATTTGATTTTTCACAACCACAGTACGGCGGGGTTGAATTCGCAGCATTTGATATTAAGTCTGATAGCGATGTAATTGATTGCACTAAAAAAGTGGTAGAAGAGCAATGCCACGAATTTTTAGATTTGCATGAATCGACATTTGCTGCGAGCGAATGGCCTGAATTAGCTAAAGAAGCTATGGCTTTTTCTCCAGAATCTTTATCTAAAGCAATCTTATCAGTTGATGTAATCAAGTATATTGCTAAATCAATTCGTGGTGAACACGAGTTTAAAGCGAATCACGAAATGCTAATGGATAAAGTGTACAATTTATTAGAAAACGGATTAGATGATTCAATCAAAGATTGGAACGAAACTAAGGCTTTAGAATTCCATAAGTACATTAGATCGCAAAAACGTGCGACCCGTAAAACCAAGCGCAGCAATGCTAAGAAAGATGTACCAGCAACTGTTGAGGCTATTTCGGTAATTTCAATGGCACCTGCACCATTGAATGCTCAAGCAATTGAAACACCTTGCCCAGTTGTTGAAGCTACAGCCGAAAAAAATAAAACAGATGTCGCTTAATCAATGAAATACTTTATATTTCTTTTTGTCGTTTTTATGACGGACAATAGCTTTGCTGGCCTGTGCAATTGCCCTTGGAATGTAGACAAAAGAGGCTCACAATGCGGTCGACGTTCTGCATTTTGCAGAACCGGGGGTTTAGAGCCTCAATGTGGCGCAAAAACAAAGTCTGAAGTTCAAAGTTTAAAAATCAAACTTTGTTATAGATAGGTTGCGGAAGTAGAATTCGCGAAAAGCCAACAGTACTTAACGTTGGTTTTAATGGAGTTAAAAAAAATGAAAAGCGAATCAGCTTAGGAGCTTATGCCGAGTTTGTTCTTTGATACAAATTTTTTCAGAAAATTTATAGAAGATGAATCTTTTTTTGATAAAGCTAATAACCAGCTAGCAAAGAAATATCTTGGAATTCCTCCTCAGGAAATGAAGCTTTTCGTTTCACCATTTGCATTCATTGAATACATGGGAATAAAAGTCGGAATGCCGCCATCGCCTAGTGGACTATTGCCAATCAAGCCCCTAAAAACGTTTGATGATGCTATAGCCTTAGCTGCAAAACTGTACGAATATGCGTATAAATATTTTGATAAATTACCGAGTTTGTCTGAAAATCAATTAAAAGAAACCCTAGAGCATCGAAATAAACACGTACATGATAAAGGTATGCCATACTTTACCATAGCTACTGCTAGATATCTCAAGACAGAAAATAGACATATCTTAATCCATTGTTTAGCTATTGAGTATTCTCAGAAATTTCCCATGAAAAAGTCATCTGCAACGATTTATCATTGCAGTTTATGGATAGACGCTGCTCGCTGGATATCGCAAGGCATGGATGTTTGCATGTTTAGAGGGGTGCATTGGCGTTGGCAGAATGAAAAACCCACGGAGAGATTAAAAAGTTTTGGTCGAGATCTAACTCGAACTATTGAAATGGCGATGGGAGTACGGATTAAAGATGATCTCGTTGATACCGAATTGGTGCATTACTCAGTATTTGGAAAATTAAATGGCACTAATTTAATGCCAATTGATTGCTATACTTGCGACCAACCAGAAAAGACTAAATTAAGGTTGCATGTTTTTCATGAAGGTTTAAAGAAAACTATTGATGAAGTTAATCACGCTATAGGTGACTCCAATGTCGTTCAAAAATATCCAACAGACTTTCACCCGGGAGAAATAACATTTTTTAAGCATGAGACAGGTGATATCGTTGATGGCCCTGTTAACGTACGGAAATTGGTAGTAACGCCATTAAAAAAATTATGAATGCTAATAAACATTGTTTCGAATTGATACAAGCTTACAACTAAAATTTTATTTATTATCAAGCTAAGCCTTTAAAACCCCGATAAAATTATAAAGAATTTCATCGTGGGGAACATCATCTTGGACGAGCAGAATAACAACACCGGAAAAGAACGATTAACAAGAGTTTTCACTTACATAAGAGAATTAACGAAACTTCGCACGCCGCCAGTTTGCTCACTGCAGTCTTATGACTGGTCATTACGTTTTTCAGGTCTCCCGAAATACCCAACGATTCAAACATTTAATGCTCCGGATGATCCAGAACAGGAATTTGACGGAATTATATTTCGCGTAAAGCGACCAGTTGAAACAATGTGCCCTTTGCCGCCATCAAGTTTGGACGGATGGCTTGAAAATGGTTGGGAAAAAATTGACGGACAAGCAAAATGTATCCACGCAAAAAATTTAACAGACTTGAAAACTGGTCACGCTACTACCCATAAATTCGAAGACGATCCATCACGAGTTGCTTCATTCGAGCGATGGCAGATACAAAGACAGAATTGGTTAGAGGCTGAGCTCCCAGCACGGGATGCAGCTCTCGTATTTGCCGATCTATTCAAACTACAAGGTCAAATACAACGAGAATCTGAAAAATTTCAGCTATTTGTAGCTGACGGTCACTTGATCTGGGACAGCGCTATTCAGCCTGTTGACCATCCGATTTTATTAAAAAAGGTCGAGATTGAATTTGACTCAGTTACGCCTGAATTCATAATCAGAGAAACTGACGATGATGTGGAGCTATATACTTCACTATTACGACATCACGAACTTGATGGCAGCGGTATTTCAGCTGTTAAAAAACGAGTTCTTGAAGCGAACCCCCATCCATTGGCAAACGGCAAATCATCTGAGTTTTTTAAATTTTTCATACAACGTTTTTTTTCTGATGGACACTTTTCTGAAAGCAGATCAGACGTAGTTAAGAATAAAGCTAATATATATCGAGACCCAGTAATTTTCTTAGGTAATCGATCGCAAGGTTTTGCTGAATCATTGGATAACTTAATTGAAAAATTACCAACTTTAGAACATGTACCTGAGTCATTGATGCGATTGATGGGTATTGAGGATAAACCATTAGTGGGCAATGGTAATGGTGAAGGAACATCTGTTGAGACTTCACCGGAACTTGATAACAATGAGATTGATTATTTATTAACTAAGCCGTCCAATGCCGAACAAGAAAGAGTAATTTCACGTTTAGAAAAAAATGGCTCAGTTTTAGTTCAAGGTCCTCCAGGTACAGGTAAGTCACACACGATCGCAAATGTAATTGGTCATCTGCTTGCAAGTGGAAAAACTGTATTAGTATCGAGTCATACATCTAAAGCTTTACGTGTTGTTCGTGAGAAAGTAGTTCCAGGATTACGCCCACTATGCGTATCAGTTCTTGAAAACGATGCAGAAAGCAAAGCTCAACTTGAAGAGTCAGTCAAGGGCATTACTTCGTATTTATCACGCGCAGATCATGATTCATTAACTAAAGAAATCAATCAGATCGGTCTTCGTCGTAATCAGATTAAAGATGATATTAAAAATTTAGAGAAAGAAATTTTAGATATTCGAGCTAATGAATACCTAGACATTGTAGTTGGTGGCGAAGCGATAAGACCTTCTGAGGCCGCAAGAAAAGTTGCGGAACTGAACTTAGAACACGGATGGATTATTGAACCTGTTGAACCGTCAGCCCCTCTACCACTTAGTGACAAAGAATTAAATGAGCTATATCAGACTAATGGGTTTATAAGTTTGGAAGATGAATCATGTTTGTCCGAGGTATTACCTGAGCTTGAAGCGATTTTAACTCCACACCAAGTTTCTGATCTTAAGAAGCACTTGGATGGTGTTGATAATGAAACTGCAGAAAGCCATTCAAATCTATGGATTCATGAAAATCAGTCTGTAGATGTTCTAGAAAAAGTTCTTCAAGATATTAATAAAGGTCGGGATGTTCTTAGTTCAAACAAGTGGATAAAAAAAGTTGTTGCTGATGCAAGACTTGGTATCGAACATTTAGATCCTTGGCTTAAGCTCATTGAACTGATTGAGTCATCATCACTGAAAATCGCGAAAAGAAAAGAATACATCTTAAGCCATGGGCCCAAACTTGGTGCGCCGATAACGCCTGAACTCGTCAAAGCTAATAATGAAATTATTTTTCATCTTAGATCAGGCAAACCAATAGGTTTTATGGATTTAACTTTTAAATCTTCTTGGAAAACATTAATTAATACGTGTTATGTAGATGATGGGCGTCCTGCAAAACTTGAACATTTTGAAGCAATTTCGGCATTAATCGAAACTTTGCAAATACGGCGCGAACTTACAAACAGGTGGCATCGTCAGGTTGTGCCAGCGTCAGGTCCATCATTAGAAGAGAAAGAACCAGAAATTCACGCTAAGTCTTTTGTCGAAGCATTAAAAATCGGTTCAACATGGTCAAAAACAATCTGGAATAATGTTGAAAGCGGATTAAAATCTCAGGGATTTAATTTATCAATAGTTATAGAAAAAACCTCGCTTACTGCAGCTGCGCAACCAAATGTTGAGCAACTTGAGACCATGGCACAAATGACACTTGTGCCAGCAATTAATTCTCGTAAATTATGGCTAAACCGAAAAGTTTTAGAATCCAAACGTCAGGATACAATGCAAATCTTGCGCATAAACGTAAACAAACCAGCGTGTGCGAGATCATTTATCTTGAGTTTACAAAAAGCGTTAACAGAATTGAATATTGAAGCATACGAAGCTGCATACAACCGCTATTTAGATCTTAAAGGTAAAAATCATTTTTATAATTTGCGCACAGCACACTTAGAAAAACTTGAAAGGTATGCGCCTACATGGGCTGCTATGGTTCAAACTCGTTCAGGTGTTCATGCCGATAGCTTGATTCCCGGTAATGCTGAACTTGCATGGAACTTATGTCAGTGGCGACAAGAGCTAGATCGTCGATTGGCAAAAGACTACAGCACTGTGCAGCGAAAACTTTTAAACCTAAAGTATGAATTAAATGATGTAAACGCTCAATACGTAGAAAAGCTTTCATGGCGATTCCAAAAAAAGCGCACTGGCTTGAAAGAGCAATCAGCTTTAAATGGTTGGGAAAAGTTGCAAGGCAAATTAACTAAGTCAGGTACGGGAAAGCGTGATTCGCAGATAAAACGTGAAGCCCAAAAAACATTAAAAGATTGTAAAAATGCCGTTCCGGTTTGGATCATGCCGTTGTCGAGAGTCTTCGATAGCTTTGATCTTGTTCATACGAAGTTCGACGTATTAATTCTAGATGAGGCCAGCCAAAGTGATATCACGGCATTGGTAGCATTTGCGATAGCTAAGCAGGTTATTGTAGTTGGAGATGACCAGCAGGTTACGCCTTATGCCGTAGGGCAGGAATTAGGAAAAATTCAATCTTTAATTAACGAGTTACTTCAAGGTGTACCAAATAGGATGCTTTATGACGGCAAAACTTCAGTCTATGATTTGGCCCAGCTGTCGTTTGGGGAAACAATACGACTGGTTGAACATTTCAGATGTGTGCCGGACATTATTCAATTTAGTAATCAGCTGTCATATTCAGGTGAAATTAAACCGTTGCGTGAAGCTTCAAGTAGTCCTTTTGCAGATCATGTGATTTGTCATAAGGTAAGTTCTGCAACAGCGGTTAATAAAATAAATATAGTTGAAGCAACTGAGGTTTCGTCAATTATTGCAGCTATGGCAGAGTCCGATCAATATAAGGATTCGTCTATTGGTGTGATTTCGATGGTTGGTACTGAGCAGGCGCAGGTCATTGATGGAATTCTTCAACGCAAACTTGGCGCTAGCATTTATCAAAAGCATAAAATTCTATGCGGCAATGCTTCGCAGTTTCAAGGTGACGAAAGAAGTGTGATGCTTCTTTCGATGGTAGATACTTGTGATGATCCGCCACTTAACATAAAACAAGCTGAAGATGTTAAGAAAACTTTTAATGTCGCAGCTTCTAGAGCGCAGGATCAATTATGGGTTGTACATTCTTTGAATCCAGCGACGGATTTAAAACCTGGTGATTTAAGATTACGTTTAATCAAGCATGCAGAAAACCCTCGTGAGCTGTCATTAGCGATTGAAGCGACACAAAAAAAAGCAGATCCCAATTCGGGAATTTTCGAGCAATCTGTTATTAAAGATTTGATGAATGAAGGCTATCGAGTTGTTCCGCAATGGCAAGTCGGGGCATACCGAATTGATCTAGTAGTTATGGGCATCGGCGGTAAAAAGATCGCCATTGAGTGCGATGGCGATCGATATCATCCTCCAGAAAAACTTGTGGATGATATCCAGCGACAGAGTGTACTCGAGCGCTTAGGATGGAAGTTCATTAGGGTGCGAGGAAGTGAATATTTTAAATCGCGAGACAAAGCTATGAAGCGCATTTTTAAAGAGCTTGAAGCTTTTGAAATAGAAAAATTGGGCCCTCATGCAGCTCCTGTTCACACAGAAGATGATGATGTTAAGCGAAAGCTTTTATTGAGAGCTTTCGAGATTCGTCAAGAATGGGAATCGCAACCTGATGATTTAGTTCTGCCAAAGAAATCTAGAAAGAAATCCGAATAAGTCGGGTTTAACTAACCACAGCAACACATGAGTGCTGCCGTGGTAGAGGTTTTATTTATTCAGATTCCATAAATGAGGCTTCAACATATTTAAATATTTTATACGTCGTTGTGAACGTCCTGCTGAAGTTTTATCGAAAGACTGACTTGAACTTTTTCCAATCATACGATCGTGTTCTGATTCCGTTTTTAATTCTAGACAAAGTTCGGTTTCATTCTGAATTTCGTAATCGTAAGTGAGCGAGCAGATCGAAGTAACATTTCCCAGTAGTGTAGAGTCTTTAGAGTCACTCCAGCTATATTCATTCACTACTAATTTAGTTTCATCATCAAACTTATCTAGAAATTTCTTCAGCTCTCCGACCTTCTGAAAGTTAGCTGTAATAGGTTTTTCGATAGTTTTTTCTTCACTTGTCTTTACTGAAAACGCAGAAGCCGTATTCCAGTCTTTGAAGCCAAAGACTTTAGCTATCACTTCAAGCGAATGCCCATGTGGTAACTCAATCTTGTGTTTCTCACGCAAGATTTCACGTAGGTATTTCGCACGTTCTTTAATTTGTTCTTTTGATGGTTGGCCCATAGATACACCCTTTTTTTCGGACTATTTGTTCTATTGATCGCCTTAAAGTACAGCCCTAAAAAGTTTGTATTGTAATAAACCTTTAATGAATTGTGGAAATTTCACCTTAGCTTTTCAGCCGCGATCGGCGGGTATTTCCAGACCTGTAATATTGAATATCAAGTATTTAATATTACAGTCAACTATTCTGGAAATAGATTTAATGGATTTTTTATTAATTATATTGAAAGAGTGGAGCTTGAAGTGACATTAAAGCGTATGAAAAAATGATATCAAAACACATTGTTGGGTGCTGTTAGGAAATGATGGTGTAATTAGAACTACTCCCCAAAATCCCCATCATCGCGCGGATCATACCCATCATCACCACGACGAACAGGTCCAACCCAACCCTCAGGTGCGCCACCAAAGCGCCAGTAATACAATTCCTCAACCTCAAGCCGAGCCCATTCCATCTTACGTAAAAAAATCAAACTAGATTTCAAACTCGGGTTCTCGTTAAAACAACGAATATAAATCTTCTGACCAAGTTCAGTCCAACCATACTCTTCAACAAGATCGCGAACCATCTTCTCTAAAGTAATGCTAGCAGCAGGATATTTATTATTGCGAGGTTTAGGTAATTTACGGTCGTTCATTGTTAAACCTGAAAAAGAAGAAAAATTTGGATGGGGTAGGAGGACTTGAACCTCCGAATGATAGAATCAAAATCTATTGCCTTACCAACTTGGCGATACCCCAACTGTCGAATGACGTGAAACACAAGTTAATGAATTTTGGCGTCGAGCGCAAGAAAAAATAAAGCCCAAACTTAACTGAATAAGCTTGGGCTGGGTGTTCTATGGGGTGTATCTGGAAAGTTTATTGAGCAGGGTCTTTCTTTTTACTTGTGTCTTCACGAGGTGCTATATTTCTGACCACATCTAAACTTGGATTGCTCCCCCTATTGCATGCCTATCGGGCGACTTTAGTAATCTCGGTTACCCAAGAAGACTGACTTTTCGTTAAAGAAAAGCTTAATCGTCACCTTGATAGGTATGCGGAGTTTTCTGTCGTTTTAATGTCGTCAGAGTTTCTCCCATAGAACGTAGCTCATTTTCATAAGCCTCAAATACTAAATTTTCAATCGTTTCTCGTGTTTCTTGATTTAACGGATGCGCTATATCACGAAACTGGCCATCCTTACGCTTTTTGCTGGGCATGGCCACAAACAATCCGCCGGGCCCTTGGATGACCTTTAGATCACGTACAACGAAACAATTTTCGATGGTGATCGTTACGTATGCCTTTAACCTGTCCTCGTTAACCGGAAAGATTTTTACTTCTGTGATTTTCATGGTGCCTCTCTTTAAGCCGTATTTCGCCGTGCTGGCTTGCGCCTTCATGACTTACTGTATCTACGTCTAGTATCGGGACCATGGTCTTGAGACTTTAAAAAAAATTACGCGCTGAGATGAAAAAAAATCGCCAAAGTGTTTAGTCGTCTAAAACTTAAACACTTTGAGACAGTTTGAGATATTAAATAGAACTTATTTAAAATTCCACGGGGGTTCGGGGAACATAATTTTTGGTTTCTATCTTGTAACAACTCTGCATTGAAGAACCTGAAAACGCTTACGTACTTACTTACGCCAAGAATGATCCGAAGGCCGAATTAAAGTGAAATAAGCCATTATATAAGTCAATTTGACATTATAACGGATTCGTTATATAGTAAAGGAGTTCGTTGTGGAAGTCGTCGTAATTAAATAAGCCGAACGCGAATTGAAGGATGCCCCTAAAGACATTCTGATAGATGTGTTCGCACTATTCGATGACTTGGCCGCAGGTAAAAAACTGAGTATGCCGATTTCACGCCCGTTACCGTTGATCAGCAAAGGTTTGCATGAGTTAAGGCTATCAGGACGTGCCGGAGAATACCGCGTTTTTTATGTGGTTAAAGTGTCTGATGCGATTTATGTAATCCACGCAACTAGCAAAAAGAAGCAAGCACTAGATCGGCAAACAGCAGACCTTTTAAAACAGCGTATAAGGAGTTTTGGACTATGAAAGAAAAAAGCATACGTTACCGCAGCGTCTCTGATTTTGGAAAAGCCCTGGGTTTATCTGATATCGACATGGAACTTGTACGACAAAAAAAGAAACTCATCGAAAAACTTAAAGCAACTCGTTTAAAAAAGAAAATCTCACAGGCTAAGCTTGCCGGTATGGTGGGCAGTAAACAACCAGCCATAGCCCGTATGGAGTCAGGACTAGTTTCAGAAGTGAGCTTAGACTTTTTAGCAAAGATCGCCTTAGTCCTGGATGTGGTTTTAACGATTAAACAAGCCGCATAAATTACAAGCGCTACTTAAGGTCGAAAGTGATAGCGGTGATGCCGCGACCGCGGGCTACACGGATTGTGTTCGTACCCTTTTTAATCGCCTTAATTGCTTGATCTGCGCTTGTTGGTTCAACTTTATTAATACCAAGAATCACATCACCCACACGAAGGCCAATGGCGCTTGCGATAGATCCACGATCAATCCAAGTGATCATCGGGTTTTTAACCGAAGCTTCAAGATTATAATCCTGTCTTAAAGCATCAGTCATATCAGAAATTTTAACTCCGAAATTATACGGTGTATTTGTATTCGTCGAAGCTTTCGGTGCATCTTGCAGTTCGCTGTCTTGTTTTTGAAAAAGACTTAATAGTTTTTTCTCAGACGGGCGCTC
This sequence comes from Bdellovibrio sp., assembly GCA_036676395.1. GTDB lineage: Bacteria > Bdellovibrionota > Bdellovibrionia > Bdellovibrionales > Bdellovibrionaceae > Pseudobdellovibrio. The sequence goes on along the minus strand of JAKFCY010000002.1, from coordinate 2,175,932 downwards.
ATCTACTGTCACATCAAAATTCAAGTTTTTATCATTACGTAAAACTTTAAACTTAGCTTTTTTGCCCGGTTCAAGATCTGCGATCGTGTTCATTAAATCTTGCGCGTCGCGAATTTTTTTACCGTTAATTTCTTGAATGATATCATAAACTTTCATTCCTGCTTTTTTAGCCGGGCCGTTGCCTAAACCCAAAATCGCGCCGCCACGATATTCATCTAAACCCATCGCTATGGCCGCACGGTAATCTAAATCCCCAGGCTGAATGCCGATATAGCCTTTAGCTAATTGTTCGCCTTTTTCTAAAGCCGGAATAATTTTTTTAACTTCATCAATCGGAATCGCAAAACCAATGCCTTGCGCGCGTGCATCGATTGCTGAATTTACCCCGATCACAAAACCTTTGGCATTCACTAGCGGACCGCCAGAATTACCCGGATTAATTGAAGCATCAGTTTGAATTAACGGAAATTTATTGATCTCGTTAATTGATCGGCCTTTTGAAGAGATAATACCTTTAGTCATTGAATGGCCGTGGCCGTAAGGGTTTCCGAAGGCTGCAACCCATTCGCCGACTTGCGCATCTTCTGATGAACCCATCGCAACCGCTGTAAGTTTCACATCAGCTTTGATTTTAATAAGGGCGATATCTGAACGATTATCGCGGCCGATCACTTCGGCTTTATAAGTTTTTTGATCGTTTTCGGCTAATTGCACTTCGACGATATCAGCACCTTCAACCACGTGATTGTTGGTTACGATTAAACCATCTTCGCGAATGATGAAACCTGTTCCAAGGCCCATGCGGCGCGGTTTACCCGGCTGTTGCTGCTGTTGCATCGGTACGCCGTAGAATTGTTCTAACATTTCTAACATCGGGTCGCGGTACATACGGCCGCGCGGAATGACCGAGGTTGAGATATTGACCACTGATGGGTTGATCGCTTTTGCTAATTCAATAAAAAGATTTGCTGGCAGGGGTTCACCCAGTTTTAAAGCGGGTGGAGTTTTTTGAAATGACTGCGCCGTGACGTTATGACCTTGAAATACGATGAATGCTGTTATTATGGCTAATAAAACTACAGTTAATCTTTTCATAATAGAGAGTCCTTTTTTGTTAGGCCTACTTTACAGAGATGAATTTATTTTTCAAATCTGTAATGACTGCGTCTAAGAAATTGGCTTCGTCGGCAGTTAAGTTATTTTTTGTTTTGTCTTTTAATAAAGATAATAAATCGATATTAAATCGGGCTAAAGGTTTATCGACTTCGGTTTTGCCAGTTTGTGGATCTGCTTGCAAACCCATGGCCATAGCTGCTGACGAGCCGATTGACATAATTAATACGTTAAATGACGCTTCCATGTTTTCCATATGATCCTTTTATATTCCTACGGCGTAACCTAAGAGATTTTTTTCTCTACTGGTAATGTTGGGGTGGAATTTTAAATTGTAAAGTTTAGGATTTATTTTTGATAAAATAGAGAAAAAATAGGTGCCTTCAAAGATTTTATCGTTGTGCGATTGCAAGTGGTGCAGCTTGTGTAAAAGCATTCCGAATTCAAAATGGCTGGCTTGTGAAACTGACAAAGCTTTGAGATCGGCTTTGTAAATTTCTTTAGATAATCCAAAAGCATAAGCTAGCGCATTAAATAACGGCGCAGATAATTTTTCAAGCGGTGCTAACGAAATATAAATTAGCCCCAAAGTTTTACGGGTTAATTTTGAATGCAGAAAACCATGGCTTAATAATAAGTGGACGAATATTTTTTTCTCGTTAGCCGTAAGTTGTTCTAAAGTTTGGGCGTTTAAGAAAACAACTAATTGATTTGAAAATTCGGGCCAGACCAGGGGCGGTGTTGGCCGGTCGGTCACAAACAGTCGAACTTCGCGAAAACCGTAGGCCAGGGCGTGTTGTTTAAAAAGTCCAGTTAGTTTATGCGGATCGTTACCTAAGACTTCTTTAGCGCGAGTGCGATCAATAAAGATATGTAGGCCTCTGTGAAAGATTAGGTACAGTAAAACTAAACATAATAAAAATGCGACAAGCAACCCGAGACGGCCACCAACTTGAAATCCAAGGATTAAAAAAATAAAACAACTGGCCGCACTGATAAGCCAGACTTGAGTCAGGGTCTTCATTCGATAATTTTTATGCGAGTTGAGGTTGAAATCAAGCCTATTTATGCCAAAATGTAAGCTCAACTTGGAGATAGTATGTCGAATATGGATGTTGCAGCACTGAATCAAGCCGTTAAAGAACAAAGTTTGTTCGTTATGCAGATGATGAACGAGATGAATAAAGTTGTCGTCGGACAACGTGATATGATCGAAGGCATTGTGATCGGTTTATTAACCGGCGGTCATATTTTATTAGAAGGTGTGCCGGGGTTAGCCAAAACCTTAACGATCTCAACACTTGCGCAAACGATTTCATTACATTTTCAGCGTATTCAATTTACGCCCGATCTTTTACCGACAGATTTAATCGGTACCATGATGTTTAATCCAAAATCAGGTGAATTTACCGCGAAAAAAGGGCCCATTTTCGCCAATATCGTTTTAGCCGACGAGATCAATCGTGCGCCGGCGAAAGTGCAATCTGCACTTTTAGAAGCGATGGCTGAAAAACAAGTCACCATTGGTGATGTGTCATACAAGTTAGATCAGCCGTTCTTAGTTATGGCGACACAAAATCCACTAGAGCAAGAAGGCACCTATCCATTGCCAGAGGCGCAGATGGATCGTTTCATGTTTAAGATTAATGTGACCTACCCAACCAAAGCTGAAGAATTAGAAATCGTAAACCGTATGGGAGTCAATGATCGCCCGGTGATTCAAACTGTACTTTCAAAAGAGCAGTTAATCGCGACAATTAAAACAGTAGATCAAATTTACGTGGATCAAAAAGTGCGTAATTACATCGTTGATATTATTATGGCAACCCGCGAACCAAAACTTTACGGTTTAGGCCGATTAGAGAAAATTATCGCCGTCGGTGGATCGCCGCGTGCTAGTTTAAGTTTAATTCGCGCAGCCAAAGCGCACGCGTTTTTACGTGGGCGTGGTTTTGTCACGGTCGAAGATATTAAATCAATTGTTTATAAAGTTTTACGTCACCGTTTAATTTTAACTTATGAAGCCGAAGCTGAAAATTTAAAACAAGACGACGTGATTAAAGAAGTTTTAGCTGCTGTCGAAGTTTCAGCTTAAAGAGTTAATTGATGGCTGAACAGCAACAGGTGCCCGCAGAAATATTAAAAAAAATCAAGCGCATTGAAATTGATACGCGCAAGATGGTGAATAATATTTTTGCCGGCGAATACCACACTAAATTCAAAGGCCAAGGCATGACGTTTTCGGATTTTCGCGAATACGTGGCCGGCGATGACGTGCGCAATATTTCGTGGACGTTAATGGCCCGTGCGGGTAAACCGTACGTCAAAACTTTTGAAGAAGAGCGCGAATTAACCATGATGATCGTGGTCGATGTGTCGGGTTCTCAGGATTTCGGCTCGCGCGATAATTTCAAAGGTGAAACTCTGGCTTATGTGGCTGCGACGTTAGCGTTTTCGGCGATTCGCAATAATGACCATGTGGGTTTATGCCTGTTTTCGGATGAAGTTGAACTTTACGTTCCGCCGAAAAAAGGTAAACAGCATGTTTACCGCATTTTACGTGAAATATTATTTTTTAAACCCAAATCAACTAAAACTAAAATCAGTTCGGCCTTAGATTTCTTGCGCGGAGTTTTAAAAAAACGTGCAACGATTTTTGTATTAAGTGATTTTCAAGATCAGGGTTATGAAAATTCATTAACTTACTTAGAAAAAAAGCACGAAGTCATCGCAGGGCTTGTGACTGATCCTGCAGAATTTATGTTTCCGGACGTGGGCTTAATTGATCTACATGATGCTGAATCTGGTGAATCTATTTTAATCGACACCTCAAACCCTGCGTTTCGTGAAGAGATGCAAAGTAAATTTAAAAATGACTTTGAAAAATTTCAAAAAAATCTAAAACGTTCGGGCATTGATAGTTTTACTTTTGAAGCCGATGAAAACTTTCACAAATCATTATTAGCCTTTTTTAAAAGAAGGAAGTCTCGGTAATGGCTGAGGTGAAGTGCACAGTCAACATTCCTGAGGTTTCGGATTTAAAGTCACAAGAGCTGACTGTGGGTCGTCATTTTTTCTTATCGTGTGAGGGCACTTGGGATAAATCATTTGATTTTACCAAAGCGCAGTTTTTAACAGACGAACAAACTAAATTTGTTTTTAAATTATTTAAAGCCGAAGCCCGAAGCACCGAAAGTTTTGAAGTCGATATGACTTTATATGCTGCAGGTAAAGTGCAGTTTCCGAATATGATTATTTCGGATGGCAACTTGCAGATTTCAATGGGGCAACAAACTTTTGAAGTGGTTTCAGTTTTACCAAAACCTGACCCGCAGGCAAAAGAGCCACCTAAACCGTTTGGTTTTGCGATCAGCAGTCTGCATTGGCCGATGGCTTATACTTTAATTTTTGCAGCATTAATCTTAGCCGTTATTGTGCAGGCGATTATGCTGGCTGCCCGGTCGCAGCGCTGGAAGCGTTTAGCTGAAGTGGTGCTGGCATACGATTCAGTTCAGGCTGCAGATAACCAGTTTTATAAAACCATTCGTGAAATCGAGAAAAAAGATTATCCGATTGCTGAAATTGAAAAAGCGGCCAAAGTTTATATCTTACGCCGGTTTGGTGTGCCGATTTTTAATTTAGATTTAAAAGAAACCATCAGCTTTATTAAAAAGCGTCACCCGCAATTAAAAGAGCTGCGTCGTCAGGTTTATAATATCGTTAAAGACATCGAGTTATTATCAAAAGATGCAAACATAACGACTGAACAAAAAACTAAATTTATCAGACGTTTTTATGAATTTATTAATCGTTGTGAAACTACCGCAAAAACCGGAGGTTTCGGCAAATGACGATCTTTGGGTTTATCTGGGCGCAGCCCTGGGCTTTTTTACTGCTGTTATTGTTACCGGTCATTTACTGGTTATATGCACGTTCGCAAAAAAATAAAGCCACGTTTCAAATTAGCACCGTGCAATTATTTAAACCTTGGGCCGGCCGGGGTAAAGTGCAGCTGGTGCGTTTTAATACGCTGTTATTATTTATCAGTTTAGCATTTATGATCGTGGCCTTAGCGCGCCCACAAACGCGTGATGAAAGAGTTAAACGCACATTGGATGGTTTAGATATCGTGATCGTCTTAGATATTTCAGATTCGATGTTAATCGAAGACATGAAGCCGACAAATCGTCTAGAATCAGCCAAAGAAACCATCGCTAATTTTATTAAACAAAGAACTTCTGACCGTATTGGTATTGTGATCTTTGCTGGCGAAGCGTTTACGCTGGTGCCGCCAACTTTAGATTACCAGCTGATCGAACAGCGTATCGCCCAAATTAAAACTGCGCAGGCAGCCCGTATTAAAGATGGCACGGCGATCGGTGTGGCGACAGCAGCCGGTGCTGCCAGATTAAAAGATTCACAGGCCAAAGAGCGGGTCATGATTTTTTTAACTGATGGTGAAAATAACTCGGGCATGATTGATCCTGAAACTGGGTTAGAGATCGCTAAAGGTTACGGGATTAAAATTTATTCGATCGGTATTGGTAAATCGGGCCCGACAAAATTACCCATCTATTCAACAGATATGTTCGGTAATAAAGTAAAACGTTACCAACCTTTTGAAAGCACCGTAAATGATGAGCTGTTAGGTTTAATGGCCTCAAGCACGGGCGGAAAATATTTCAGAGCCACGCGTGAAGATTCATTAGCCGGCGTATTTAACGAGATCAATAGCTTAGAGACAACTAAAATCGAAGATCAAAAGTTTGTCAGATATAACGAATTTTTCTATCAGTTCTTAATTTGGGGAATCATCTTGTTTTTAATTAACCGCATTTTAAATTACTCATTTTTAAGACGGGGGCCCTAATGTCAGTCTTACGCTGGGGTAATGCATCGGCCTTTAGTTTTTTAATATTGCTGGGTATTTGGGTTTTATTATATTTTTATTTCGAGAAAAACTCAGAAAAAAAATTAAACCAAGCTTTCGGTAAAAAAGTTGTGCCGTGGCTTCGCGCCAGTGTTTCGTTACCGAAACGCCGCTTACAATTATTTTTACAAGCCTTAGCCGGATTTTTTCTGATCACAGCGTTAGCGCGCCCGCAAATGGGCCAATCAGAACAAGAAGTAAAATCTGAAGGTGTCGAGCTTATGATCGTGGCTGATGTTTCAGATTCGATGTTAGCCGAAGATGTGCGCCCGTCGCGTTTAGAACAAATGAAAATCGAATTAGCTAAATTGATGGATTTAATGCCGGGTAATAAAACAGGCTTAATCGCTTTTGCGGGAAGTGCCGCGCTAATGTCGCCGTTAACTTCTGATCCCGGTGCGCTTAAATTATATATCTCGTCGTTAGATACGTACGCCGTATCGACGCAAGGAACAGCTTTTGAACCTGCGTTATCATTTGCTAAAGAGGCTTTTGAAAAAGGCGGCGTAACACAATCAAATGATTTAAAAACAACGCGCGTAATTATTGTAGCTTCAGATGGTGAAGACCAAGAAGAAGGTGCTCTTGAAGCCGCAAAACAATTGGCTAAAGACGGCGTTAAAATTATTTCTATCGCCTACGGCACTGAAAAAGGCGGAAGTATTCCGACGCGTGATCCCTTTGGTAATTTAACGGGGTCGAAAAAAAATAAACAGGGCGAAGTTATTATCACTCAGGTTAAAGGTGAATTTTTAAAATCTTTAGCGCAAGCCGGTGAAGGCAGTTTTTATTTCGCGTCGGCAGAGGGTAGCCATTTAAAACAAATCGCGCAGGATATTAATCTTTATGAAAAAGCGCTTTTTGATTCGTCGATGGTTGTGCAATACGACGAAAAATTTAGTTATCCGTTAGCTTTAGGTTTAGTGATTTTATTATTAAGTTTATTAATCAGTGATCGCAAAAAAGAACCAATCATGTGGAAAGGACGTTATGAATTTTAAGTCTTTTCTTTTAAGTTTGCTTGTTTCTGCGACCGCTTTGGCGCAAGTTTCTGCGCCAGTCGCAGCTAACGATAAATTACCATGGCCAAGTTTAGGTTCGCTTTATTATGACTATAAAGCCCGTAGCGCTCTTAAAGATAAAAATCCAGAAATAGCCTTAGACTACGAATTAAAAATTTTAGAAAATGACCCACTTTCGATTCAAACCCATTCTAACCTAGGAATTATCTTTGATGCTTTACAGAAAAAAGATGAATCAGGACAGTCTTTTGATTTAGCCTTAAATTTATTAGAGCGTTACAAAGAGCAATTATACCCGGGTGATATATTTCAAATTTATTATAATTTAGGTTTACGTTATCACCACGCTAAAGAAACTGAAAAAGCTTTAGAATTTTACCAGAAAGCTTTAGATGTTAACCCGGCCTCGCTTGAAACTAAGCACAATATCGAATTACTGATTCAGCAGCAGCAAGGTGGCGGCGGCGACGGTAAGTCTGATAAAAAAGACCAAGACGGTAAGGGCGAAAATAAAGACCCCAATGATGGCGAAGATAAAGAAAAAAACAAAGACAAAGAACAAGAAAAAGACCGCCAGCAGACCTCTAAATATAAACCTCGCCCATTTAAAGGCGAGCAGTTAAGCGAAGCTGATGTTAAAAAAATCTTAGGTGAATTATCACAGCAAGATAAAAAAATTCGCGCTAATTATAATAAAAAAGATCGCAAAGAGGATAAAAATGCAAAAGATTGGTAAAGCATTATTTATTTTATTTATTCAAGTCTGCGCGGTGATGGCCTTTGCCGCAGAGACCTTAAAAGTTGAAATTCAGCCTGAATCAGTAGGGCTTGGTGATACGGTTCAAATTAGTTTAACGGTGCAGTCATCTGATGATTTTCAAATGAATGACCCGCAGATTTCAGATATTGCGGGGTTAAAGTTTTTACAAGGGCAAAATGCCGGACAGTCTTCGTCAACGCGCATGAATTTTGTAAATGGTAAAACCGATTTTTCAAAAACAGTATCGCAGCAATATATTTTTCAGTTCGAAGCTATTAAGGCGGGGATTGTAACGATTCCGGCCATTACGGTTGAAGTGAACGGCAAACAAATCAGATCGGCGCCGCAAAAAATTTCTGTTTCACAAAATAGCCAAGCCCAAAGACAGCAGCGCCCAAACATTGCCGGGCGCCCGCAATTTAAAGACGATGAAGATGACCCATTTCAAGCTGACGAAGATATGTTTGCACAGCTGATGAAGCAGCGGCAGAAAATGTTAGAAGAAGTGCAAAAGCAAATGGGGCAAGGCCTGGGCGGCGGAAGAGGCGCGCCAAATTTTAACCAGGTGCCAAATAATCAAATTCCTTCACGCACGATTGAAAATTTAAACACCAACGAAGCTTTTTTTCTTTTATTAGAAGCCGATAAAAAAACAGCTTATGAAGGTGAACAAATCACCGCTACTTGGCATATTTATACGCGCGGTAATTTAGATTCTTTAGATCGCGCCAAATTTCCGGATTTAAAAGGTTTCTGGAAAGAAATCATCGAAGAAGTGCCGTCGCTGCAATTCACTGAAGAGATGGTGAATGGCCTAATGTATAAAAAAGCCTTGTTGGCAGCGCATGCGCTGTTTCCGATTAAGCCCGGAAAAACCACGATCGATGAATTTAAAATTAAAGCCAAAGTTCGTCTACCGACCCAGTTTGGCTGGGGTTCACAGCAAGAATACACCAAGGCCTCAAAGCGCGCAGAAATCACGGTGCTGCCACTGCCAACAGAAGGAAAACCTTTATCGTTTTCTGGAGCCGTGGGGCAGTTTCAAATTCAAACCCAAGTTGATGGCACGCAGTTTCCGGCAGGGCAGCCGATTTCATTACGGGTGCGTTTAGAAGGGCAGGGTAATGCCAAGGTGATCGAATTGCCTGAAATCAAATGGCCCGAGAATTTAGAAGTTTATGATACAAAAAGTGAATCTAAATTTTTTAAAGATGGATTAAGTTTTAAAGAATTTGAAATTTTAGTGATCGCGAAAACACCTGGTGAAGTTAAAATTCCGCAGATTAATTTTTCGTATTTTGACCCGACGTTAAAACAGTACATCACAAAATCAACTGAAGAATTCAGTATCAATATCACTGAAGCGGTGAAGGGCTCTAGCCTTGCGCCGCTTAAAGCCAGTGATACCATTGAGGCGCAAAAAGCTGAAGCCGAAAAAGTATTTTTACCGGTGACCGAGCTAAGTTCTTCATGGTTGCCGACAGCTGATGCGAAGCTTCCGATCTTGGTCAGCCTTTCAATGATTGCGGTTATTGCTGTCATTGCGCAGTTTTTATTAGCTCTTAAAAATTTGCGAATGGCGCCGCAGTTATCTTTTAAAGTAGAAACAAAATTAAAAGTTTTAGAAGGTGCTGTTAAAAATAAAGATTACCGTTTGTTTGGTGCCGAATCGATTAATTTACTTTATTTAGTAACGGCCCACTTGGCACAAGAACAGAGTGCTACGCAAGACTGGGCGGCTTTGTTTTATAAAATGCCCGAAAACTACCGCCAAAGTTACGAGAAAAAATTGAATGAACTTTTTGATTATTTTCAGATGGTGGGATTTGCGCCAGAATCATTGCGCGAGCAGGCCCTTAGTCGTAATACGCCTGAAGAAATGTTAAAAGAAATCAAAGCCACTACACTAAAAATTGTGTCTGAATTGCCGTAAATCGCCACAGGTAAAATATAGTCTTGTAAACGCTGCTCTTCACTTGTAGCCTTAAATTTTGGGGGGAGCATCGCGTGCGACTAACATCTAGGTTATTATTGATGTCTTTATTATGTGTTTCATTTGGTTGTGTAACGAATTCTAAATCTACAGGACCGACAACTGAGTATAATAAAGAAGGCGACCTAGAAAAATTTCGCGTCTCTGAAAGCGAAAAAGAAAGCGCGAAAGCGACTAACTCCAAAATTTCTGAAAACCAAGAGCTTGAGACCATCCCCACAGAAATTAATGAAAAAGTTGAAATGTGGATCAAATACTTTCAAGGCCGCGGTCGTCCGCACATGGAGCGTTATTTAGCCCGTTCTACGCGTTATGAAGCGTTAATGAAAAAAGTTTTACGCGATAATAAATTACCAGAAGATTTATTCTACATCGCTTTAATCGAATCAGGTTTTAGCTCTTCAGCAAGATCACATGCATCGGCTGTGGGTTACTGGCAATTTATTCGCGGTACAGGAAAACGTTATAAATTAGATATTAATAAAATGGTTGATGAGCGTCGCGATCCAGTTTTAGCCACCCAAGCGGCCGCCGAGTATTTCAGAGACTTATACGGCATTTTTAATTCTTGGTATTTATCAATGGCGGCCTACAATGTGGGTGAAGGCCGTGTGATCAAAGCCGTTAGAAAATACAAAACAAAAGATTTTTGGGAGCTTTCAAAAAACCGTAAAGCCTTGCCTGCAGAGACTGATAATTACGTTCCAAAATATATCGCGGCAAAATTGATTGCAAAAAATCCGGATAAATACGGATTTGAAGGCATCGATTACATGACACCTATTGAATTTGATCACGTTACATTAAAAGAGCCAGTCAATCTTCGTATCATGGCCGAAAAAATGAATTTCAATTACGAAGACTTTAAAGATTTAAATCCAAAATTCAAAGGCGAAATAGCGCCTCTTGATTTAGCTGACAACACTTTAAGTTTACGTATTCCTGCAGGCACAATGGAAGTAGCTACCTTAGCGGCGCAAAACTCGGTCGCAAGCCTTGTAGATTTCGTGCCTGACCAGGTTGAAACTCAGCACTACAAAGTTCGCCGTGGTGACAACTTAGGAGCGATTGCCCGTAAGTACAGAACAACAGTGGCGTACTTACGCGAATTAAATGATTTTTCGCGTAAGAAAACTATCCGTGTCGGGCAAAAAATAATCGTTCCGGACCGCACGCCATTGATCGAAAGAAAATCGACAAAAGAAAAGAAAAAAACGTCTTCAAAAAGCGTCACATCGAGCAAATTTTATGTGGTTAAAAGAGGCGATTCATTGGCCTCGATTGCAGACAGATATAATCTATCTGTTATTGAATTGAGCAAAGCCAACAATATTAAGCGTAAGTCGAAACTACGCGCTGGCGTAAGATTAAGCATTCCTAGAATTTAATTTGTTTATTTTAAGCAAAAAAAAACTCTAAACTTTGTCATCCACTGATAAGTTTAGAGTTAAGGGGAATGAAACCAATCCATGAAATAATATGTATTTGTTTTTCCTTCCATTGCAGTTTTCACCGCAGGTTCTTATATCCTTTGGTAGCTGGCTGGCTTTTGCTGAATAAACAGCGAGCCCCTATAGCTTTGCGTCCCAGAGTTCCCTCTGGTTTGCCTTGAGGCAAAAGAAGGATACGGAATTACCCGTATTCTTTTCAAACCGCTAGTGACCTCCTATTACGTTAGTAAAGAAATCAACTCGAAACCATTGCCTACACCATGTAAACCGGTTTCCGTCATAAAAAAACGGTAAGATATTTTATTTATCGCAACGTCACTTTGGTGCTTTATCGTTATGGTCGTGAATTCGGCGCATATAACGTCTCCTTAGAGTGCTCCACTCAGATTAATTGATCTTGTATGAATTAAGAATAGCCTGGGTGCGAATTGTATTTCCAATTTTTTTTGATTATTCTCAAAAAAGAATATAAAACGTCTCAAATTAATTAATTGAAATCCTAGGAATAAATATGGTCGCTTTTAACGCCGTTACAAAACAAGTTGGTACTAAAATTTTATACGCAAATGGGTCATTTCAAATTAATCCTGGCGATAAAATCGGCCTGGTCGGCTCTAATGGCGCGGGTAAAACGACAATCTTTCGTTTAATCATGGGCGAAGAGTCTCCTGATCAAGGCACTATTTCTAAACCTGAAAGAATTCGCATTGGTTATTTCTCGCAAAGTATCGAAAACATGAAAGGCCGTTCTGTATTGGCTGAAGTGTTAGCCAGTGGAGGCTTAGATAAAGTAGTCGATATGATTAAGCACTACGAAGAGCGCTTACAAGATCCAAATCTTGGTGAAGATGAGATGATGGATGTCGTTGAAAAATACGGCGTGTTGCAAGAGCAGTTTGAAGCTGTGGGTGGCTACGATGTAGAACCGCGTGCTTCTGCAATCTTAGGTGGTCTTGGTTTTTCTAAAGAAGATATGCAAATGGATATCGGCCAGTTCTCGGGCGGTTGGAAAATGCGTGCAAGCTTAGCTAAGATCTTATTATTAATGCCTGATGTTTTATTAATGGATGAGCCGACGAATCACTTAGATGTTGAATCGATCGTGTGGCTTGAAGCTTGGCTTAAAGATTTTAAAGGCTCTGTCTTAATGACTTCGCATGATCGTGATTTTATGAATCGACTTGTGACGAAAACTATCGAAATCGCCAATAAAGCGATCACTGTGTACGGTGGTAATTACGATTTCTATGATAAAGAACGTCAAATTCGTAAAGAGCAATTAATCGCGCAAGCTCGTCGCCAAGACGATATGTTAGCTAAAGAAGAAGAATTTATCGCGCGCTTTGCGGCGCGTGCATCGCATGCAGCGCAAGTGCAATCCCGTGTTAAAAAATTAGAAAAGATTGATCGCATTGAAATTCCACCAGAAGATCGTGCGATGGATTTCGTTTGGCCAGAGCCACCACGCGGAGGTGATGAAGTTGTGAAGTTTGAAAAACTTGGCAAAACTTATCACTTAAAAGATGGCCGTGACAGAAACGTATTTAACAACGCGACAGCGTTAGTTAAACGTATGGACCGCGTAGCCGTAGTCGGTGTGAATGGTGCGGGTAAATCGACTTTACTTAAAATCATCACTAAGCAAACTGAAGCTTCAGCAGGAACATGCACAGTCGGGCCTTCTATTTCTGTAGGCTATTTTTCGCAGAACTCTTTAGATTTATTAAATCCGAACAACACTATCATGCAAGAGATGGAATCTCGTGTTCCGAATGCAACGATTGGTTCTATTAAGAGTTTATTAGGAGCATTCTTGTTTTCTGGTGAAGAAGCAGAAAAAAAGATTTCGATTTTATCGGGTGGTGAGAAGTCTCGCGTAATTTTAGCGTGTATTTTATCAGAGCCGGTGAATTTCTTAGTGCTGGATGAGCCAACGAATCACTTAGATATTAAATCTCGTGAAGTGCTATTAAAGGCGATTAAAGAATTTCCGGGCACAGTGATGATGGTATCGCATGATCGTTTCTTCTTGCGTGAAATCACAACGCGCGTATTTGAAATCGATAAGAATCATTTAACGACTTACGATATGACTTACCCAGAGTACGTAGAACGCGTTCACCACAACTAATTTGGCTCTTTAAATGCAAAAAGCGAGATTGCTTACGCCATCTCGCTTTAAGAGGCTTTCGTGACACCCTTTCCGAGGAAGGAGATCCGAATGCCGTATTTCAAAGTGATAATGAAATATCGACACAAACGAGAGAAACTTAAACGGGTTTTAGGTCTAGTCTTTAAAGTCCTAGTGATTTTAGAAAAGATCTTAAACTTATTTAAGCAGTTTCCTTACTAGTTGAGCTTTTTAGATCGCCATTGCGTACGATTAAAAAGAATTAACGAACGGATAGGTGCGGTAGCCTTTTAGGCTTGATGGTTGTCAGCGCTTTTTTATTGCTCATGTTTTCGGTTTACAACTTCTCTAAAAGTGTAAACCCAAAACCAGAGTGATTAAATACTCTCTACAACTTTAGCGGCAAGTTCTGCAAAAGTTTTTGCTTCTAAAGAATCTGAGTAGCTTTCCATTAACGGGATGCCGGCTTCTGAGCCTAAAGAAATGCTTGGGTTAAACGGCATTTCAACAAGCTTTGGAATTTTTTTCGCTGCTAAGAAAGAATCCATTTCGCCTTTTGGAAATAGCTGCATTTTTTCGCCGTTTACTGGATTTAACATGTAAGACATGTTTTCAACCATTCCTAAAATTTTAACTTGAGTGCGTTCGAACATGTCGATCGCTTTTTTAGCGTCGATTAAGGCCACGTTTTGTGGTGTTGATACGATCACTGCCGCTGATACCGGGATTTTTTGAACCACTGATAACTGCACATCACCAGTGCCAGGTGGAAGATCGATCACTAAGAAATCAAGCTCGCCCCATTTTACATCGCGAAAGAATTGATCCATGGCTTTGAATAACATCGGACCACGCCAAACGATCGCTGCACCTTCTTCTGCTAAGAAGCCAATGCTCATTAGTTTAATGCCGTAACGTTCGATCGGGTTGATTTCGGTGCCGTTAGAAACTGTGGGTTTTTGGTTGATGGCTCCCATCATGCGCGGGATCGATGGGCCGTAGATGTCGGCGTCTAATAAACCAACAGAACCGTATTTACGTAAAGCTAAGGCAAGGTTTGTTGAAACGGTGCTTTTACCAACGCCGCCTTTTCCTGAGGCAACGACGATGATTTTTTTAACTCCGGGGATAGCAGCTTGGCGGTCGAATGGGTTCATGACAGTCCTTGTATCGGGCATTGCCGAATTCTCGTTTACAACTAATAGAAGTAAATTAATAATAACAAAGTGATCAATAGCCAACTGCTTTTATTCTTAAACTTAGTATTCGGCGTACTTTTAGTGCTGTATTTTGTTTTAGGGCGTCCTAAGCCTAAACAGCCGACAAAGTTGAACATGCGCGCCAAAGATTCTGGCGATAAAAAAACGCAAGTTTTAGAGCCCGAAAGCCCAAAGACTTTGGCAGTTCAGCAAGCAGAACCGCGCGAGGTAAGCAGCAGATCGCTTTCGGTGATTTTTATGTACAACGGACATGATTGGGAAGCCCATGATGTGTTGGGTGTGCCGCAAGGGGCATCGATGCATGAGATTACAAAAGTTTACCAAGAATTAGTGAAAAAAACTGACGCCCGTTCGTTGCAATTTTACGAACAAGCGTACAATGCTATTTCGATTCGTCACCGGAAACATCGCCTGTAGCTGCTGTTTTAAGTTCAGCTTGTAAAAGTAAAACCTGCGCTTGTTCAAGCGAAGTTTCAGTTAATTTTAGCGTACTTTTTTTCTCGTCGTAATCAGTAGTTTCGTTTTCTAAAACCCCGGTTTGCATGCCGATTTCAGCTAAGATCATAAAATGATTTTGTGAAGGTAAGCTTACTTTTGACCAAACAGCTTCTTCAGTGCGACCTGCTTTTAAAGCCATAAGTGATTCGTATGTATAAAGCTTAACCGCGGCGGTAGCTTCGTCTGCGGCGATTTCAATGGTCGCTGAAACTGAAGCGCTGGCGTGCTTATTAGTTGTCGCCGGCATGTATTCAAGTAAAATTACTTTACCTTCCATTAACATATAGACCAGTTTGTTCTGTGCTAATAAGTTTTCGGCCTGTTCGCGTTTTTCTGCAGTTTCTAATTTTGCGATGAGCCTTTTTTTAAAAGAAATATTTTCTGGTGAATTTTGCTGTTCTGTTTTTGTGATGTCAATTAAGCCATCGATCGCCACAACCTGGCTTGCGATTTTTTTATTTGGCTTTGCCGGGCGCTCTTGGGCTTTGCCACAACCCGTGAAATTGATCACGGCCATGACGACCAGAGTTGAAAAGATAATTAGATTTTTCATGTTACACCTTCTTTAATTAAAGCGATAAATCTATTCCAAGACCAATTGTCGAAGTCTCTTTATCGAAAGCTTTTAAGTTGTTTTCGTAAGTCGTATCTTTTAAAAGGGCTGCGCGGTTGTAGTGGTAAAGTGAAAATCCAACAGTGTCGTTTACTTCATAAGAAATACTTTCTACTAATAAGAAGCCAGAACGCACCACATCTTCGTAAGAATAAGCACTTGTGAACTGAAATTTTGTGGCGATCGAAATCGGATCAAAATTGTAACCAGCTTTAAAGGTTTGCACGATTTTGTATTCAGTAGCCGGTTCACCATTTACGCGCGTTGTATATTTGTTTGTGTAGTAACCGTAAGCGACCGAGTAAGACATGCTTAATTTTGAAATATCTAAAGCTTTGGTATCAAGGCTGATTAATACACCCACGTTATTTACTAATTCGATTTCACGATTTTCGCGAGATTCTTTTGATAACGGAAGCTCAACTGATGTGTAGGGCGAAAATTTTAACGCCGAAAATTTCCAGCCGTCGTATAAAAGTGAAAATACGCCATCGGCAATACCCGAACCTGTGCTTGGAGCGTTTAAATCATAACCATAAAATAAATCTGCACGAATTGAAAAATCCCAAAAAATAAATTTAGGAACCACGGCTAAACCAAGACCGCGCGATCTAACACCGTTCGATTTTTCTTCGGCACTTTGTTCGTAAGCTAAACTTATAGCGGTTGAAAATTTAAACGGAGATTTTACCACCGCAGGATCATCAACATCGGGGTATGATTTCGGTGCGGCTATTTGTTTTTTACCTGTCGTCGCCGTGCGCGCAAAACTGGCTTGCGCGACAAAAATAACACCCAAAATTGCAACTAGAGATAAAATCAAATTCCGCTTCATGGGGTGTGGCTCCTTTATGCTTGAATCTAATTACAAATTTAAGACCGGGTTATGGCTATTTAACGACATTTGACACAGTGATAGCGTCAAACTTTTTTACAGCTTCCGAATTAGGGCTTAATGAGTCATTTGCAGGATTTCTTCACGGCGCAGCAGGTGAACTATCAAGTTGTCATAAGCATGATGCATAACTTTTCTGTACATTCTGGTATTCAAATGAAAAGCATCGCGCAGAATAAATAACCAGTTAACCATGCTTTTTTTGCTGGTTTGAATGCAGACATTACCACCGGCACAACCTGGATCATTCATCGGTGAAATTTCTGCGGGACTTGCCGTCAGTTTTGCGGCAAAGCCTTTTTCAGGTACACCGTGATAATACTGCGAAAGACCAATGCTATGAATGAAGAAAATATTTTTTCCGTTAACAAGTTTAGCCGCGTGTTCAGTAAATTGAACTAAAAGATTATTCATGCGTTCTGGTGCAGGCTCATGCATGCGTTTATGTATTTTTCGATAGAGTGGAAGTGTAAACTTGATCGTAAAATTTGGAAAATCATAGCCCGCTAGAATAATTGTTAGATCAGGGCGAACTGCCAGATAGCTATCCATAATATTTTTCAGTGTCTTAGTTGTGGCTTCAAACAGTTGCAGCTCTTGTGCAGGTGTAAAATCCTGGTTCCAACTGCGCATCAAATCGTTTCCGCCAAGTGATAAATATAAATATTTAATGCGCGGGGTATTTTTTATGAATTTAAGAGTTCGTTTATGAGATTTAGAAGCCGACCATTCGGCAGCGGTTAAGCCAGTTCTTGAAGTTCTCCAGCAGCGATTATCTTCGACCAATGGAGCTTTTTTATCGCGGATCATTTTACCCATGCTGTTGTAAATGCAGGTAAAAAAGGCCCAGCTATCGCCGGCAATTAAAATTTTACTTTTTTGCGAATCTATTTCACTTTTGTTTTCGACATCTAAGGCAGAGTCATCAGAATCATGAAGCTGATCAATTTGTTCAATAGCCGTGGCTTCAGCAAGGCTAATTTCTGGATTGGCAAAGGCCGCAGAGGCCATGCAGACGATAATAAAAGTTGCTAGAACGTACTTCACGGATAAACTTGGTGCTATTTTCAAACCATGGTTAAAAGCTGGTTAAATTACTTAAAGGCAAAACCAGTGTGTGTAAAGTAGACGAAGTGACAATTTACTTTGGCGAAGCTTTGAAATCTTTGAGCTGAGTGTTCATCGTTTTTAATCTTGAAGAAAAAGATTCAAGCATTGACGAAGCCCATAGCGGAAGATCGTTTAACATGATGTTGTAACCTTCTTCAGAAATTTTCATTAATTTACAGTCTGTAGCTGCTTGTGCGCTGGCTGTACGCGCCCCTTTATCAATCAATGCAAATTCTCCGAATGTTTCACCCGGATTCAGGGTTGCAAGTTCAACTTTTTGCCCAGTTTTATTTTTCGAAAAAATTTTTACGGTGCCTGATTCAATAATATAGAAGTGAGCTTCAATATCGCCTTCAAAAAAAATAAAATCGCCGGCTTTAAAAGATTCTTTAGTAATTGAACTCATGATAGACCTCTTCAGATGTTGATGGCTTTTATAATATAACTAAACTTGATTTTGGTAAATCATATTGTCAGCCAGCCTTTGGTCAAGGGGGACTCAATCAATGCATTGCGAGCTAGCAGACTTGCGACTGTTTTATCCTTCGTTTACCTCTGTAAAAAGGGTAGCATATTACCTATGGTGTTATTCAGCTTGTTCAAGTTTTTATTTTCGTTCGCTTTTGCATTTTCTAGTAAGCCAAATTCGCATTTTCTTGAGGGCAAAAGTACTGACACGCCAAAAACAATTTCTACAATTAAAACTGATATCTCAGCAGCCCACTTGAACAGAGAACAAATTAGTTCTTTGAAGGGTGATAAATCTTATCAAGAGTTTTTGAAAGAAAATCAGCCGCTAGTTGATGCATTTTCTGAATTCACGAAAAAAAGTCAGAACGTGAATAACGCTATTGAAAAAATCAAAAAATGGAATCCGCCTCAGGCCATCTTAAATAATTATAAAGATTATTTTTTATCTACATGGTCAGGAAATTATGATGATGTGTATAAACATTATCTGGCGCTGAAAAAAGAGAAAAAATTTATTCGCATTCGCTTAGAATTGATTGTGTTCTTAATTAATTCTCCGGTCGAGCAATTAAAATTTGCCAATGCCGTAGCGTTTATTAAAACTGAATCACGTGCGATCTTGCGCCAACTGCGCGGTTCGTCTGAGGGTGAAGTTTTTGAAGAAGAGTATTTAAAATGGCTGCAAAGAAATAAATACTTTGATGAAATCTGCTACACCGAACGCGATCGTTGGATCGCAGAACCCGGAATCGATTTCGTCGAATTAACTACGGCGACAGAAAAATGCCCTGTAGCTTTAGATGATTTTTTAACTCGCATGCGCAGACTTCTTTTTGCCGCGAAAGAATTTCAGGCCTTGCGTGAAATTGAATTGTTTTCAGTTTATGCCAAGTTGCAAAACTGGGAGCGCACTTATGTTCGCGCAGTTTATGATTCAAATCAGGGTGATCCGGTCACTGCTTTTAAAAATTTAGCGAAATATGAAAAAGAGCTGATGGAGACTGATTATAAAGATAATTATTTCTTTATTGCCCAGCGTGCCGGCGAATTAGAAAAAGCTGAACAAATCATCGCTAAAATTTTAACAAAAACAAAAAGTCGTAAAGAATTTGAAGAAATGAAATTTCAGCAGGGCTTTTTATTGTACCAAATAAAAAAATACACCCAAGCCCATACGATCTTTGATGAATTATACAAAGCTCATCCATATAAGAAAAAGAAAAGACGCGGGCGTCCTTCGCGTGATTTTGATCAAATTGCCTGGTTACGGGGATGGACTTTATATCTTGATGGCCAATACAAAAAAGCTTTAGGTGCGTTTGAAGACACTGTGCCTTTTGCTATTGATGAAGCCCGATTAGCCTATTGGGTGGCTGATACAAGACTTAAACTAGGCAGCGAAAGTTCAGCGATCGCAGGCTTTAGAACTTTGTCAGCGCCAGTGTTGGCACAGAAATCGTTTTCTTATTATAATTTATTAGCCTGGCTTCGTTACGAAAATATGAAAAAAGAATTTCAAGATAACGGTGTTTTAAAAAGCATCGCGCTTGTTGCAAAAATGAATAAAGGCCCGTTTCCGGTAGCTTCTGAAACACAAAGTTATTCGCAAATTATGGAATCGTACAGCTTTTTTGACCAAACATCTTATGAAACTGATGAAGGCGAAGTTCAATTAGCCAATTCTGAAAACGAAGTCATTCAAAACACAGATACAGCGGGTATTGAAGTATCTTCTGAAAAAGATTTAACAGCGCAAATTAACTGGTCAAAATTTTTAATTCTGCAAAATGAACCAGATTTAGCCCGCTGGCATTTATACGAAATCGAAAAAAAGATCAATACCCGTAAAAAGGCCGAAGTCTTGGCGCAATTTTATTTGTCGCAAGAATTTTATTACCGGGCGCTATCGTTAATGGATCGTTTTTCACAATCTGATAAAACCTCATTACAAATTAAGGCAGATCCGGTGATGTGGGGTTCGCTTTATCCAGAGGCCTACAAAACAAAAGTATTTCAGTACGCCGAAAAAAGAAAAATCGACCCGTATTTAATTTTATCGATTATGCGAGCCGAAACACGCTACAAATCTGACGCAATTTCACCAGTGGGTGCTGTAGGATTAATGCAGTTTATGCCGTATTCGGCACAAAAAGTAGCTGATATCACCGATCAAAAAATTCAAACCGAACAATTGTTTTCTCCTGAAAAATCAATCGAGTTTGGTGCGGCTTATTTAAAAAAATTATCATTAGAACTTGATAACCAGAAACCGCTGGTCGCAGCAGCTTACAACGGCGGCCCGCACAGAGTAAAAGCGTGGATGCGAAACTTGGGGCAGTTAGAATTTGATAAATTCATCGAACATATTCCTTTTGTCGAAACCAGAACTTACGTTAAGCGGGTTCTTACTTACCGCGCGACTTACGATAAACTGTATAACAAATCGATCGAGCTGGATAAATACACGTATTTATTAAATCCCATCCCGATGAAATTAAAAGAGCCGATTTCGCTAAAAGAAGAATGGGAGCCATTCCGCTCTGAATTTCGCCAAATGCAAAACTAGGGGGCTGCTTTTTTTGCGCTCAGGGTTTTAGTTAACATTGTTGACTGAAGTACAGAGCGCCGGAAAATAAGCATAATTTTAACTTTTTGCTTCTCATGATCGAAGAACGCGTTGTAACCTAAAGCCTAATGAGTTTAAGTTTTAAACGACTTCTTTTTAAGGCCTTGTTATTTACAGCGGTATTAGTTAGTTCTTCATTAACGTTAGCTCAGCAAAACAAAAATAAATACTCACTAACTGTCGATGGGGCTGCGTTAGCGCAGCAGGGAATTGGTTTAAAGGTTGATTATGCTTTTACTGATAACATCATGACGGGAATATTCGGAAAGCAGTATAAATCCGATTCTGAGGGATTTATTATTCGCAGCAAAGATCCGAATAAATATGAATTTGCCGAGGTCGGAATGTCGATCACTTATTATTTCACTTCGGTTTTTACCAGCGGTCTTTACACGTCTTTCGGGTATGCAGCAGGTGTAAATAATATTACCTACAATGATCCAGTCTACGGTGTTTCTTCAGATGAAGATTCGGATACTGGCGTACAATTTAAAGTGGGCTATCAGTTTACCGGAGAGCTAAATAAGAATCACACTTCACTTTTTCAATTTGGTTTCGGTTACGGGGCAGCAGGCGAAGGCCAGTGGGCCAATGAACAAGCTCTTATTCAACAGGTCGAAACCCAATTAGACCCTGGAATGCTTCTGGATTTCAATTTGGGGATGACGTTTTAGATATTCGTGCTGCAGGCATTCTTTTGCAGTCACTTTGTCAAAAAAGTCGACAAGTTGATGCTTTGTAGTCGTTTTTAACTTGGCATGAAGTTGCATAATCCCTGCGTATGAAAAGCTTCGCGGTTTTAGCTCTATTTGTATTCTTGCATTCGCTGCCAGCCTTGGCTGATCAAACCTCATGCGAAGCCAGCAAGAAGACCCTTCTTGCTGATGATCTATTAAAAAAGCTCACGGTTAAAGTGTGCCCACCTGAAAACACTTCTGATCCTGACGTCTATATGGAATACGACAGAGCCTATGAATCATCGACCGCCAGCGAATTTCTGGTTTATCAATACACCGACAAGTGCTTTGAGAAAATTAATCGCGAATTATTTAAAAAAACTGAAGAGCAAAATCTCGATATTTTGCAATTAGCTCAGCAGCTAGATGCGGTTCTTTGTGATTACCCAATCAGTGAAAAAGAAGTTTTTCGCGGAGCCAATTTGCCTGAACAAATTGCCGAGAAATATCAGGCTTCAGAAGAAATTAGTTTTCCGGCTTTTTCGAGCACGTCGATGGCTTTTAATGTGGGGTGTGAATTTGCAAAAAAAGGAAATACCTTATTTAAAATTATTTCGAAATCAGGGCGCGTTGTTGAAAATCAATCTAAGCACGATCAAGAAGCTGAAGTTCTATTTCGCATGAATGCACGCTTTAAAGTAAAAGTCGCGGTATCGGGCTTTAAGGCTTCAACCATGACAGGTTGCAAAGGCATCAGTAATTATTTTGAATTAGAAGAAATTTACATTGATGAGATGAAGCCGTTTGTTTGGCCCTATTAAAAAAAGGATCCTTTCGGATCCTTCATAATGCGCCGTTACCAGAAACAGGGCCTGGCACCACCGAATTAAACGTTAAATTTGAAGAATAAGATGTCGCCGTCTTTGACGATGTATTCTTTGCCTTCAGAGCGGTATTTACCGGCTTCTTTTACTGCCGCTTCAGATTTTAAATTGAATAAATCTTCGCAGTGGTAAGCTTCAGCGCGGATAAAACCTTTTTCGAAATCAGTGTGAATTACACCGGCTGCTTGCGGGGCTTTGAAGCCAGTTTTAATTGTCCAAGCACGCACTTCTTTTTCGCCAGCTGTAAAGTATGTCGCTAATCCTAATAAAGCATAAGCTTCGCGGATTAGGCGGTTTAAGCCTGGCTCTGTAGCGCCTAATGAATCTAAGAAATCTTTGCGCTCTTCTGGTGGTAACTGAGAAATTTCAGCTTCCATCGCAGAACAGATCATAATTGTTTTATTATTTTCTTCGGCCGCACGTTTTTCAACGGCACGTACCCAGTCATTACCACCGGCAGCGAAATCTGTATCAGATACGTTACAAGCATAAAGAACCGGTTTAGAAGTTAATAAGTGCATCTCGCGCGCGTAAGGTGCTTCAAGGTCGTTCAACACAACTGAACGAGCCGGTTTTCCTTGTGCTAAAGCTGCGTGAAGACGTTGTGTTACATCAAGATCCATTTTTACTTTTGGATCTGAAGATGTTTTTGCCATCTTTTCAACTTTTTTTAATTTTTTATCAGCGTTATCAAAGTCAGCTAACATTAATTCAGTGTTGATCACATCAACATCACGAAGTGGGTCTACTGAACCAGATACGTGAATAACATTTGGATCATCAAAACAACGAACCACGTGAACGATTGCATCAGTTTGTTTGATGTGACCTAAGAATTGATTTCCTAAACCTTCACCTTGAGAAGCGCCTTTAACGATACCGGCGATATCAACGAATTCCATTGTTGTTGGAATTATGCTTTGTGGTTTTACGAAAGCGGTAATTTGATCAAGACGAGAATCTGGAACGATCACGATACCCACATTTGGATCGATTGTGCAAAACGGGTAGTTCGCAGCCTCTGCTTTTGCAGAAGTTAAAGCATTAAATAATGTAGATTTACCTACGTTTGGAAGACCTACGATACCAACTTGTAAAGCCATGACATACTCCTAGCAAAATTACTAAGGGTCTAACTTAACAGGTCCGTTGAACTTTGTTGAGGCTTTATTTATGCCCTCTAATATAAAACATTCGATGGCATCTGATGCAGTATCTAAAACCTTATCCAGGTTTGTTTGCTCTTCTTTTGAGAAGTTTCCTAAGACGTAGTCAGCTAGCGCGAAATCAGGATGAGATGGGCGCCCCACGCCTAAACGAAGACGAGCGTATTCTTGTGTACCTAATAATTGGGTAATGCTTTTTACGCCATTCTGACCGCCAGCGCTGCGGTTAAATTGCATTTTGATTGTACCAAATGGAAAATCGACTTCATCATGCAGAACTAAAAGGTTTGCACGATCGATTTTATAGAAATTCATTAACGCCACGATAGATTCGCCAGATAAATTCATAAAGGTTTGCGGTTTGGCTAAGAGAACTTCTTTACCTTCGATTTTGAATTTTTTGGTCATCGCTTTGTGCTCGTCGCGCCAGTCAGCGCCACCTAAAGATTTTAACCAGTAGTCAGCGGCCATGAACCCGATATTATGGCGGGTCATTGCGTATTTAGAACCTGGATTTCCTAAGCCTGCGATTAAGTACATAAGCGTATTAAAGCAAAAAAAAAGACGACTGTGAAGTCGCCTTTTTTTTATTTTGTCATTAATAAGTTCATCCTGCTTTGCAGGAATAATTCATCCTGCTTTGCAGGAATAAACTAAATTATTTTTTTGCTGCTGGTTTAGCTGCTGCTGGAGCTTTCGCGCCTGCTGCTGCTGCCGGAGCTTTTGCACCCGCTGCTGCTGCTGGAGTAGCTGCTGCTGCAACTGGAGCTGCAACAACTTCTTCTTCTTGTTCAACAACTGCTGCAAGAGTAACTTCTGGACGAGAGATAAGTTTAACTCCCGCTGGCATTGTTAATTCAGAAGCATGTAATGAATCGCCTACGCCTAAGTTAGATACGTCTAAAGTTAAGAAATCAGGGATTGCTGTTGGTAAACACTCAATCTCAACTGAACGCATAACGATATTTAATAATCCGCCTTCAGCAAGACCGATCGCTTTACCTTCGATTTTGATCTCTACAGATACGCGAACCGCTTTGTTCATGTCTAATGCGAAAAAATCAACGTGTTCTGGACGACGAGATAATGGGTTAACTTGTACGGATTTAATTAAAGCTACTTTGCCGTTTAATTTAGAATCAGTTGATTTTAAAGTTAATAAAGCATTCTCGTAAGCACGAGTGTTGTATTTTAAGATATCATTTACGTGTACAGATACGTTTTGGTTTTCCATAGCTCCGTAGATTACGGCTGGAACCATTTTGTTAACGCGTAATTCGCGTGAGTTAGCACGGCCGATTTCGCGAGCTGTAACTGTTAATTCAATTCTTTGTTTTGACATTTTTTTCTCTCTTTGTACCACTTACTCATCAGGCTTAATTGCCTTACTCATCGGTGGAGTTTGTTTGTTAAAATATTTAGTCGAAAAGTGAACTCACTGAATCGTGGTCGTGAATTCTTCTGATCGCTTCAGCTAAAACCCCGGCCACCGAAATGACTTGGATTTTGCTGCATTTTTTTGCCTGCTCAGATAAAGGAATTGTGTCAGTCACAAATACTTTTTCAATGGCACTTTCTTGTAAACGGCTAATAGCCGGACCAGAAAATACCGGGTGCGTAGCAACGGCGAACACTTGTTTTGCACCATTTTTAAGGAGGCTGTCAACAGCTTGTGTTAACGTTCCAGCCGTATCGATCATGTCATCCACGATCACAGCAATTTTACCCTGAACATCACCGATTAAATGCATCGCTTTAGCCTCATTCGGAGCCGTTCTGCGCTTGTCGATAATGGCCAAAGTCGAACCAATGCGTTTAGAGAAGGCGCGGGCGCGTTCAACGCCGCCAGCATCAGGGCTTACTGTCACATAAGCTTCGCCTTCGCCGTAAGCGTCTTTCCAGGCGCGGGCTAAAGTCGGAACTCCGAATAAGTGATCAAACGGGCAGTTGAAAAAGCCTTGAATTTGGGCAGCATGAAGATCAACGGATACTACGCGATCAGCTCCCGCTGTAGTGATTAAATCGGCCATACATTTTGCGGTGATCGGTGCGCGTGGGGCGACTTTGCGATCTTGGCGGGCATAACCGTAATACGGAATCACGGCCGTGATTGAAGCCGCCGAGGCTCTTTTAAGGGCATCAAGAATAATAAATAATTCCATGTAACTTTGGTTCACTGGAGGACAAGTGCTTTGAATAACAAAGATATCTTTGCCGCGCACTGATTCGTGAATCTCGACTTGGATTTCGCCGTCAGAAAAGCTTGTGACTTTGCTTTCACCTAACGGAATTCCTAAAATATTGCAGACTTGTTTTGAAAGTTCGAGGTTTGTATTACCTGCGAACACCTTAAAGTTTCTGTTTTTTGCATCTGTCATTTCATCCCCCTATGACTGTGGTGCAGTTACTTTGTCGAATTCAATTTCGAAATAAACTGATTCAACGCTTGAGCTCTGTGCGAGTGCTGGATCTTATAACCGGGACCAAGTTCTGCCAGAGTTTTAGTTTCATTTTCAGGAATAAATACCGGGTCGTAACCAAAGCCCATTTGCCCTGTGGCCTTTGAGCTGATCACGCCTTTCATAACGCCTTCGAAAATCCATTCTTGATTATCGGGAGTTAATACAACCGTCACACATTTAAATTGGGCCGTGCGCGGAGAAATATTTCTGATTTGCATCATCTTTAAAAGTTTTGCGACGTTTTCGCTATCAGCTGCGTTGGCACCTGCGTAACGTGCTGAGTGAACGCCGGGTAAATTATTTAAACCAGTCACTTCAAGGCCTGCGTCTTCACCTAAAACAAAAGCGTCAGGTTTAATCGCTTTTAAAGTTTTTGCTTTAATGCGCGCATTATCTAAAAAAGTTGCGCCGTCTTCTGGACGGGCAGTGAAGCCTTTGATTTCGCCTTGATGAAAAAGTTGAATCTCTGGCAATGCACGCAATGCCATTTTGTATTCTTCAAGTTTACCTTTATTGCCAGTGGCGATCCAAAGTTCCATCGTTAAGCCTTAACCAGCGGATAATACTCGCCGATGATTTTTTGTTGGTATTCAAATAATTCTTTGCAGCCGTGTTCAGCGATCGTCATCATGTCAAACAATTGCTGACGCGAGAACGTGCCTTCTTCAGCCGTACCTTGCACTTCGATGAATTCATTTTTATTTGTCATTACGAAATTCATATCTGTGCCGATATCAGAATCTTCGTCGTAATTTAAATCTAAGATTGGAATTAAATTATTTTTATCATCTTCAAAAAGACCAACAGAAATTGCCGCGACATAATGTTTGATAGGATTAGTTTTAATTTCACCAAGGGCTTGTAATTTTTTGCAAGCTAAAGCTAACGCTACAAATCCACCTGTAACTGCAGCGGTGCGAGTTCCACCATCGGCGTTGATCACATCGCAATCGATGATGATTTGTTTTTCACCTAGGTTTTTTAATTCAACACATGAACGAAGACTGCGCCCAACTAATCTTGAAATTTCTTGGGTGCGACCACCACTTGCCGTTTTTTCGCGTTTCATGCGTGTGTGAGTCGAGCGCGGTAACATGCCATATTCAGCAGTGACCCAACCAGCACCAGAACCAGCAAGCCATTGCGGGGCTTTCGATTCGTAAGTCGCTGTGCAAAGTACGCGGGTGTTTCCGAATTCAACTAAAGCAGAGCCTTCAGCGTAGTCTGAAACATTCGCGGTAATTTTAATTTGGCGAAGTTGATTGTGAAGACGTTTGTCGGCGCGAACGAAGTGTTGAGATGGATTTGTCATCTGGATATAACACTAAATCCTCGAGTGAAAGTAAAGGGAATCTAGAGTGAATTTTTATAGCCGTAAATGCTTTTGACAATCGTTTCAGCAATCTCTTGTTGACGCTCTTCGGTGAGAAGCAGTTTCGCTTCGCTTAAATTGGAAATGTAGCCAATTTCAATCAGCGCAGAAGGCATCGTGGTTTTTTCGATCACAAAAAATGGTGCGCGTTTAATAACGGTTTTAGAGTCTTTGCCTAAGGCCTTAACTTGGTTTTGCAAAATTTGATTAAACTTAAGACTCTGTCTGGTTTGACCAAAGCTGGTCAGATCGCCAATAATTTTTTTAACTCCTATAGAGGCTTCAATCGCAGGCATTTTTACTTTGTTGTCACCTTTTCTAAAATAGAACTCCATGCCGCTCACATAACTTGCCTGTGAAGAGTTGGCGTGAAGGCTAATGAAAAGATCAGCGTTTTGTCTTTCGGCCACTTTTACGCGATTTTCTAAGGATAAACTTTTGTTTGTTTCACGAGTGAGAATCACTTCGATATTCTGTGAGAACTGGCTTTGAATCAGGCTCTGGATTTTTTGCGCTACTTTAAGCGTAATGTCAGATTCTTTGAAAATTCCGCGCACAGCCCCAACATCGACGCCACCGTGTCCCGGATCAATCACCAACACAAAGGGTTTTGCGACAGGTTGAGCGAAATTGGCCTGTGCCATCAGAGTTAATAGTAAAATGGGGATAAGTAATGCGTATCGCATTTCTTAATTTAAGCATTTTTTTGGGCTTTATAGAAAAGAGAAAAAAAAGACGGCCAGGTAAGGGGGGGATGCCTAGCCGCCATGGGGGGTGCTTTTATATAGAGCAATAGTGTGACCAAGTTTTAAAGCAATTTATGCGATTTGAGCTGTATATCCACTGGACAGTGACGCGAAACGCGCGTCACTGGATAGCTGTTTCGAGTTTGTGGCGGAATAGGTCGAAAAAAGCTGGTTCTAAGTTTGCTTTTTAAATTTAACATATGCAGTTGATTCAAAAAATGCCCTTTTCTGAATTCAAAACCCGCTTATCGAATGCGGTTTCTAATGCAAGTAAGCATGATATTTTTGTTATGGCCAGTTCTTTGGCCTACACAACGGCACTGGCGCTTGCCCCGTTTTTGTTAATTACTTTATCGTTTGCATCATTACTGTCTCCAGACTTGCAGCAAAATATTTACGAAGGCTTAACGACAGCCGTCGGTGAAAAAATTGCGGGAACCATATTGGCGATGATTGAAAGTGCAGACAGCAATCCAAAACTTTCAGGAATATCCGGAGTCATTGGGGTTATTGTTTTAGCCATTTCAGCTTCAGCTATTTTTTCGAATCTAAAAATCGCTTTGGATAAAATTAATGAACACGCTTTTGCAAAAGACCCCAGTGGTTTCTGGATTTTTGTTAAGGGTAAATTGTTTTCGATGGGCTTAGTTTTTGGTTTTGCCTTTTTATCTGTGGCCTCTTTAGTTTTTACTATGGTGATTGCGATTATTTATCCTGAAGGTATGGGTTTTTTTTGGGGCTTAGTCTCGTTTGCCGTTAATTTTAGTTTATTTGCCTTGGTGTTTAGTGCCATTTACCGGTTTGTTCCCACTGATAAGGCGACTTATAAAAGTTGTATCATTTCAGGCGTGATCAGTACGATTTTCTATTTAATCGGTAAACGGGTTATTGGCTTGTATTTGGGAAATGCAGGACTTGAGTCCTCATACGGGGCCGCAGGGTCATTAATTGTATTACTGGTTTGGGTTTATTACACCGCTTTAACTTTACTTTTCAGTTACGAATTCACTCGTGACGTCATTCTTAAAAAAGATTTAACAAACAATTCGCAGATAGAAACATAATGTTTTGAAAGCTCATCTGGACTTAAGTGTTTAATTACAAGCAAGAAGTATTCAATTTCAAGAAGCAGAGCTACTATGAATAGATAAATTCATAGAGTTTTAAGGGGTTATTATATGTTCTCGATGCAAAAAATTGTTCTGTTAGTTTCAATTGTTTTTTTATTTCAGGGTGTTAGCCAAAGTGTACAAGCAGCAGATGCCACTGACACGCAAATTCAGGCTGAAGAAGCGATCGGTGATGCCGCTGAAGCAAAAATAAATGCAGCTGATGCTAAAAAGCGCTTAGAAGAAGAAAAGAAAAAGCATGATCAGGTTTTAAATGAGGCAAAAAAAGCTTTAGACAAAGCTCGTGGTGCCGAAGCTGAATCTAAAAAAATGACAGCGCAATATGAAAAAGAACTAGCGCAAATGCGTCTTGAAATGTCTGAGGCTGAAAAGCAGCAAGCGCAAAGCGAAAAACAAAAAGTTGAATTCGAAGCTAAGACTAAATCGTTTAATGAAAAAATTGAAGCTTTGAAAAAGCAAACGGCTGAATCAAAAGAAAAAACAAAAGCAGCCCAAACAGCGGCCCGTGATGCTGAAAAAAACTGGAAAGACACTGAAAAAGAAACCTCTAAATCACAAGATGAATTAGCGAAAGCCATTAAAGAAACGGCTGAACAGCAGAACGAACAAAGAACGTTACAGCAAAATTTAGTTAAAGCCCAGGCGCAGTCACAAAAAGCGCAAGCTGAATTAAAAATGAACGAAGCAAAGCTTACTCAGGAAAAAGCACGTGCAGAAGCTGAAAAAAAGAAAAACGAAGCTGAAGCAGCAAAACACAAATCGTTAATTGATACGGCCCAGGCAAATGTTGATCGTTTAAAAGAAGAAGTGAAAAAAATAGAAACAGAACAAAAAGAATCGCAATTGAAGTTAAACGAAGAAAAAGAAAAATTCTTAAGCGTTCGTAAAGAAGAAGATAAATTAAAAGAGCAAAACTTAAAGTCTCGTGCTGAATTAGAAAAAACTAAATCAACTTTTCTAAAAGAAAGCGCACAATTTAACACCGAGTCGAACCAGCTGAAAAAGTCGCAAGCTTCGTTAGAAGCTGAGATCAAAAAGAACCAGGCTGAGATCGAACAAATGAAAAAAGACACAGAGAAAAACAAGCAAGAGCGTGAAGCTTTAGCTGCGGCAGTTGAAAAGTTCAAAGCTCAGGCCGAAGAAAGCAAAGTTAAATCTGAAACCGAAAGAGCTAATGCTGAAGCTGAAAAAATGAAATTAGAAGCTGAAAAGATCAAAGCTGAAACTGTCGGTTATGATGCTTCAAAGCTTCCGACAGCACCAGCTAAGAAAAAGAAAAAATAATACTTTTCACAGGGAGCAACCTATGTGGGCTTTACATAATTCTTTAAAAGGGTGGACACTTTATTCACTGGCTGAGCGCGAAGTTCAGTTGTTGATTAACACGCTCTCAAGTAACGAAATAAAGCTTGTGAAAGTCTGCAAACAGCACGACAAAGAATGGCATAAAGTTTCACGTGAACAATTTCCTGAACTGTATGCCCCTGTGGGAAAATTTGAAGAAGGTTATCCGGCCCTAAATGCAGATGCCGCGATTGAAAGCACAGATACTGATTATTTCGTCGTAAAAACTAAAAAAGTATTACACCCACGTTTGCATGACCGTATTGAAAAAGAATTTAATGTCACTGTTCTGGGTCAGAATCAAAATTTTAACACCACCACAATCGATTTATCTGAAGGTGGCATTCATTTTAATGATCTGATTCCAGCCTGGGTTTCTGGATATTTTATCGTTCGCATCACCGACACCAGCGATGGTAACGTTTATTCAGTGATGTGTTCATTAGTTGAAGACCAAAAAGAGAAAAAGCGCGTGCAGGTCATGTCAGAAGAGTCAGACCCGCAGTTTATGCGCTTTAGAAACTGGTTAGATAGTTTGCGCGCTGTTTAGTTTTACGCTCGTAGATTCCATTATTAAAGTTCTGGTCGGGAAGGCGAAATCAAGTTTTGAAGCTTGAGATAGTTTTACGATATCTAATAAATACTTCTGTAGAATTTGTGACTCGGCTTCATGCGGTTGCACTAAGAAGTGAAACTGAATTAAAATATTTTGCGAGCTTTCGGCCAATTCATGAAATTGAATTACTATGCGTTCTTGGTTCACGCGGGGATCTTGTTTTAAGTAATAGCGAAGTTGTTCGACGAAATGCTCGATTTGTTCTGGTGTAGCTGCATAGGTGAAGCCCACTATATGACGAAACCTGCAGATGCCCCGGCGTTCAGTGATGTTATCGATTTTTTCTTTAGCCACCACAGAATTTGGTAAAGTGATCACTGAATTAGTTAATGAACGAATGCGGGTAGATCTAAAACCCACTTCTTCAATGGTGCCTTCGACATCAATAATTTTAATGTGGTCGCCCACACGAAATGGTGAATCTAATAAAATTGTGATCGTGCCAAAGAAATTCGCGACGGTGTCTTGAGCTGCGAACGCTAAGGCCACGCCACCTAAACCAAGACCGGCTAAGATAGCTGTCACGTTGACGCCGAAATTTTGCAAGATCACCAGGGTTCCGATAATGATCACAAGGCCTTTTAAAGATTTGGTTGCTAATGGAGCCAGTTGATCACCCATTTGCGATTGTTGCTTGTGGGCTAAATGATCGATTAGTAATCCTGATGCGTCGGCGGCAAAATAAGCTAAGCGCAGAACATGAAGACCCAGGGTCACTTTTAAAAGCAGTAACAAATACTTTTCAAAGTTTGCCGGTAAGGCTAAATTTTCAACCAGTGCCATCCCGATAAGGGCTGCTAAAATCCAACTTAAGCCGCGCTCAATATTTTGTTGAATGAAATAAGAAAAAAATGTGCGTTCTTCTGAAAGATGAATTCTTTTTTTTGCCTTGTGTAAAAGAATTCGCACAAGTTTATTGATAATTAAAACCAGCAAGACAGATGCGGCCAGCGCCAGCCATTTCCAATTCGCCATGACGACGATTTGACTGTCTAAAAGCTCCTGCATTTCTAAAGAGATAAAATTTGCAGAAGTTTGAAAAATATTATTTTCCATAAATAAGCACCATAATTCCAAGCACTATACGATAAAAACCAAACCACTTAAACCCATGCTGCGAAACAAAAGCGATAAAACCTTTGATCGCAAGCCAGGCAAAAATAAAAGATAAAATGATTCCCACAACTAAATGAGGTGCGTTACTGGCATCGACAATGTGACGAATTTTCCAGGCTTTATATAATGTCGCCGCAGTTAAGGTGGGTACGGCCAAGAAAAATGAAAATTCGGCAGCCTCTGATTTTTCGTAACGTAAGACTTGCGCCCCTAAAATTGTAGCTCCTGATCTTGAGATTCCCGGAATTAAAGCTATGCATTGAATAAGCCCGATTTTAATTGAATCAGGAATGCTAATATTGCCTTTGCCATCGATAGGTTTGATATACAAATCAGCGATCACAAAAATGATTCCGCCGATCACCAGCGACCAGGCAACAATCACTGTGCTATCAAGCCATTGATCGATCACATCTTTTAATAAAAATCCGGCGATAAGAACCGGCAATGAACCGAACGCAATTTTTTTATAAAAATTAATATCTATTTTAATAAAACGCGGAAAGTACATCACGACAACAGCCATGATAGCTCCAAATTGGATAATAATTTGGAACGCTTTAAGAAACGCGTCAGATGTTAATCCTAAGAAGTGCGATGTTAAAATAAGGTGACCTGTAGAACTCACTGGTAAAAATTCTGTTAGGCCTTCAACGAGGGCTAGTATGACGACGTGTAGATAAGACATATATATAGAGTGTTTCGTGCTGATCGTGCGACCTCAACCAAAGTCCAGCTGCGTTAGTTTATTATTTTTTTAATTTTTTCTTGTTTTAGGGGTCCATCGGGATACGATTCTTGAAAGAAAAAATGGTTCCAAGTTGGAACCTAAGCAAATTTGCTAAAAAAATGTTTCACCAAGGAGAGGGAAATGACATCTAAACTAGCTACAAAAGTATTGTTGTTAGCTGCTTCATTAGGACTTTCGTTATCAGCTAACGCTGGCGAATTTCTAGTTAAGTACAAAAACGAAAAAGCAGTGAACAATATCGTGTTCATGCAAAACGAATCAAATGGTCTTCAAGTAAGATCAATGCACAAACCGGGCAGACTTTTAAAAGTAAGCATCAACGAATTTCAAAAAGTTCGCGTGTTAGCTGAAATCTTAAGAGATTCAAACGTTGAGTACGTTGTACCTAACTTCAAAATCAAAGCTTTCTCTACTCCTGTAGATTTCATGGGCCTTAAAGAGCAATATGCTTTAGCAAAAGTGAATGCTCCACAAGCTTGGGCAAAAGCTGGTAACAAAGGTAAGAAAACTGTAACTGTTGCAGTTATCGATACTGGTATTGATTACAACCACAGTGCTTTAGCACCAAACATGGTTAGCGGTATCGATTACCGTGATAACGATAATGATCCAATGGATTTAACTGGCGCACAAAATCCAGGTCACGGTACTCACTGTGCTGGTATCATTGGTGCAACTGGTTTAGTTGATGGCGGTATTCAAGGTATTTCTCCTGAAGTACAAATGATGCCAATCCGTTTCTTAGGCGCAGATGGTTCTGGCGATTTAGATAACGGTATTAAATCTATCGATTACGCGATTGAAAAAGGCGTTCAAGTTATTTCTGCTTCTTGGGGAGCTGCAGTTCCGACTGCTCAGGCTCAACCATTAATCGAAGCTGTTAAACGTGCTGACGCTGCAGGAATTATCTTCGTAGCTGCTGCTGCGAATGATGGTAAAAATAACGATAACACTGCAATGTACCCAACAAACGCTAACACGCCTAATATGATCGCGGTTGCTGCATCAAATTCTTCTGATGCAAAACCATCTTGGTCAAATTACGGTAAAGCGATGGTTTCTATTGCGGCTCCGGGTGATGCGATTATGTCGACTTTGCCTTCGAACAAATACGGAAACTTATCTGGTACATCTATGGCGACACCGTTAGTAGCTGGTTTAGTAGCTTTCTTAAAAGCACAAGACCCTACTTTAACTGGTGCAGAGATTCGTTCATTAATGCAATCTACTGGCGCGAAAGTACAAATCGAAACTGCATGTAACTGCCGTATCGATGCTTTAGCTTCTGTAACTACATTATTAGACAAACAATCTTGGATCGTTCCGGCTGCGGCTACTGTAGCAGTAGATGCAACTCAACAATTCGCAATGAAAAATTCTTCTGGTGCAGTTAAGTTTGAATCTTCTGATGCAAACATTGCAACGATCACTGAAGAAGGTTTATTAACTGGTAAAGTTCAAGGTACAGTAACTATTAAAGCTACTGATGCTTCTGGCAGATCAGTTTCTTCATTAGATATCAATGTTGGAAAAACTGAATCTTCTAATCCAGGTACTCCTGGCGAAGGCGAATGTCCACTTGGTGATCCAATGCTTTGCCAAATCATGTGCGGTATCATGCCTGAACTTCCATGGTGTGCTAAGTAATTGTAAAATTACTTAACTAACAAAGTTAAAAATAAAAGCCAGTCGCAAGACTGGCTTTTTTGTTTTGGAACAGATTCTTCTTTAACTGGACTGGACCAACAAACAAAATTTAGGACTATTGCTCTAATTCTTAATATTCTGATCCGACAGGTGTGTGTTTACGTAAATAAACACCAACAGGGGATAAAGATGAAAAGTCACATCGTCATAGCCGCTCTTCTTATTTCAGCCGTTTTTCAAATGGGCTGTTCGAAAGATTCTGACGAAAAAAAATCTAATGAAATCCATAGTTACACTGATTTAACAGACTTGGTTGATGAAAATTATATCGCCATGGACCAAATCGAAAAGGCCCAAAACTCGGATGATCCTTCAATGGATATCGAAGACCACGTTGAAATCATGAGTAAGAAAGATAAAATTCTTATCGTCGGCGACAGTTGGGCTTCGTTTCCGTGTGTGTATAATTCAATGGGTAAAATGATTCGTGATGTGGATGCCGATATCATTGAAGACAATCGCTGTTTGCGCACGACAAAACTTGGCGTTGCGGGTTTTGAATGGATTGGTTCTAAGCAGGATTTAAAAGTGATCGAATTTTTAAAAACGACACCGCGGTTGAAATATCTTTATCTTTCAATGGGCGGCAATGACCTGATGGCTGTGTGGAATAAAGATTTTACGACAGAACAAGAAACTGCAGTTTACCAAGAAATTAATATCACTGTGCAAAAGATCATGGATCGCTACTTGACGGTGCGCCCTGATCTAAAAATTATTTTAACGGGTTATGATTATCCAAATTTTAAACCGAATCATAAATTTCCGCTGTATCGAAAAATTTTTGAAAGAATGCGCAGCCCAACTCCGGCAAGATTAAATCCGGTGTTAGCAGGATTAGCGCGATCAATGATGAAACTGGCTGACGGAAGAAATATTTTTTACATTCAGCATATGGGCGTTGCCCAGTATTACGATGGTGTTAAAGAACATGGCCTAGACGAAGAAACCACCTTGTCGCCAAATCAAATTTCAACGTGGCAAAACCCCGGGGCGATGGGCGGAAACATAAATCTGCCAAGCAGTAATAAAAGTATGATCAACTGGTTATTTTTAGTTCGGGATGCATTTCATCTAAACACAAGAATGTATAGAAAAGTTATGCGCCATACTTATGACAACCTTTTGTCGCATGTGCTTGAACAAGACCGTCTAGCTTCGTCAAAATAAAAAAATAAATTACCAAAATAAAACAAAAAAGCCAGTCAGACGACTGGCTTTTTTTGGTTCTAATGACGATTAAAGCAGGAGTTGCGATTGATGTCTTATTCTGAGATTTCTCCTCTGAAAACCTTTAGAAATCGGTAATTTACGCCGATAAAGATGACGTGAAATACTCACGTTGGTTGAAAACTGAAAATTTGTTTTTCATTTTTGCGTTTATTTTTTTAAACGCGCTAGTTGCTATTGCAGGACCAAGTCGCACCACCTATCAAGCAAAAATTATTAAACCTGATGGTTATCCTCTTGAATCAGTCAGTGTAAATTTTAAATTTACCGTACTGGATCCAGCAGGGGCTTGTATTTTATATTCTGAAACTTATTCGTCAGTGAACATGACTAACACGGGTGGATTAATTTCTTTTTCACTGGGTTCGGGCGTAAAAGTTTATCCGGTGTCGGCCACAACTTTTGAAAATGTTTTTTCTAACATCACGCCAAATTTAACATGTGATGCTGGTGGGCCGCCAAGTTATTCACCGGCAGCAAGTGATATTCGTAAATTAGTGATGCAGTTTCACGATGGTAACGGCTGGCAAACATTACCGGCGATGAGCATCAACGCCGTACCCTACGCGCTGTATGCCAATGATGCTGAAAAATTAAATGGCAAAACTGACGCTGACTTTGTGCAAGTATCAACACTGCCAATGACCTGCGGAGTGAGTGAAGCTTTACGTTTTAACGGCGCAGCATTTTCTTGTATCGCGGTCGGTGATAGTGCAACAGCCGTGACATCGGGTTCAGTGATTACAGCCCTCGGGTATACTCCGGCAGACGGCGCGAGTGTGACAACTCTTACTTCGTCGTTAAGTTCGACAAACTCTGACGTGTTGGCGGTGTCGTCGACCGTTTTTTCTGTTTCTTCAACTGTGTCTGGTCTTTCAGCTTCAATGGCTGCGATCACTTCATCGCAATGGATATCTAATGTTTCAGATATTTTTTATGCTTCAGGTCGCGTCGGTGTGGGCACATCAGCACCATCTGCCACATTTGATGTTGGCGGTTGGCCAGAAGCACCTGTAAATTTATCTGGAACTAATTCAAATTTTTCCGGAAATATTTATGTTGGTAATTCAGGTGTAAGTGTACCGCGCACGCGCTTAAGCGCTAATGTGAACGGCGGCTTTATGCAGTGGAACAGAATGTTAACCACTTCAGGCGCTGCACAAATGGATGTAACAAAACCTTCATTTAATTTTGAAATGAATGGCACAACTGACCGCTTTGCTTTTCAAAGAGCGGCATCAGGCAGTTCAACGTTAGTTGATTTAATGACAATTGCAGGATCTGGTTATGTCGGTATCGGATCAACAACGCCAGTCACAAAATTAGATGTGGCCGGTGGTATTCGTATCGGTTCAGAAGCGGCAACTTGTGCTCCGGCTTTAGCTGGTACCTTACGCTATAACGCAGGAGTTGTTGAGTATTGTGACGGAACTTCTTGGGCTGCATTCGGTATATCTGGTGCAGGAATTCTTGCAATCAATGGTTTAGTTTCGGGTTCGCAAACTTTTGCATTTGGTGCCACAGGCAATTCGCCAAATGTTTCATCTGTTGGTTCAGTTCATACTTTTAATTTTCCGTTCGCATCTGTTGGTACAACCACAGCGGGTGTGATTTCAAATGCAGATTATTTAATTTTTTCAAATAAAGTAAATGCGACCAGTGCTGCGGTGATTTCGGCATTAGGTTATACGCCGGCAAATAGTGCCACTCTTGGTTCTTTAAGCGCTGCTAATTCAATTGATTTAAGTTCAGTTGCAGCTTCAGGAACTTTACCAGCAGCAAAACTTGCAGACGTGGGATCTGGTGTAACATCAGGGGCGCAATATACAAAAGTCACTGTAGATAGCAAAGGCCGTGTGGTGAGTGGGTCTCAACTTTCTGCAGGTGATGTGAATGCAGCTTTAGGTTATACCGCAGCTGCGAGTGGATCTTTTACGAGTTCGCAATGGGTTACGAGCGCTACATCTATATATTATAATACTGGGCGCGTAGGTATTGGTGTTTCAAGCCCCGAGGCCATGTTGCATGTGAACGTGGCTAATCCTGCCAGTTATACAACTGGACTATTACTTAGAAATCAAAGCAACAATGTTGATACCGGCATCGGCATCGATTTTTCAGCAGATGGTTCTTACGTCGGTTCGCGCATTGTTTTAAATCGTGATGTAACTGGCGGCCCAAGACATTCATTAAAATTTCATGTGAATGGTGCAGTTGGTGGATCTAATAATGATGATCTCGTAATTCAAGATTCGGGCAACGTCGGTTTTGGTACGAGTGCTCCGGCACAACGCATTCATGTAAATGAAATCGGTGCGACATCAACTTATGCGAGATTTACAAATTCAGCAAATATTCCTGGTGTTGATTTTGGAGTAAACTCTGTTGGTCAGGGTGTAATTTTTAACCGCGAAAATACCGATTTAATTATCGGAACGAGCGATACTCAGAGAGTAGTTATTAAAAATGATGGTAGCGTCGGTATTGGAACGAATAGTCCCGCATACACATTAGATGTGAATGGCTCTTTAAATATCGCAAATAATGCTGTGCTCACTAATGGTGGTCGCCAATTATTAGTTATGGGTGCTAGTGGAAATACCTATATGAATTCTTCGGGTACTGCTACAGGTATTCGATTACAACCGAACAATCTAGTTGCTATGACACTTCTTGATGGCGGTAACGTCGGTATTGGAACAACCACTCCATCAGCAAGATTGCATTTAGGTGCAGGTACTTCGTCAACAGCTCCATTAAAATTTACAGCGGGTAATTTAACAACCGCTGCACAATCAGGTACGATGGAGTACGACGGTGGTGGATTTTATTTAACTGATGGGGCTGGAACTCGCCGTATGATTGCGACAGGTTCAAGTTCTGGATCGTTAGATAATGCTTCAATTATTAATTCGACTGGAAATATGAATTTAGTTCCAGTGGGATCAGTCATTGTATCTAGCACTCTAGCTTCAACAAATTCACAAACTGGTGCATTGATTGTTAAAGGCGGCTTAGGTGTTGCCGGAAATATTTATTCATCAGGCACTATTATTACCTCTTCAAATATTCAAGGGGCTTCGTTTACAGCGACCAGCGGAATGATCACGCCATATATTTATGGATCAACAGTATCTGGTGGTTCATTAGGTCTTGAATCTACAACGCACGCTAATAAAGGTAATATTACTTTAAATACACTGGGTGGAAATGTTGGTATTGGTACGAGGACTCCATCTGGTAAATTTGTTGTAACACATGATTCAACTGTCTTTGGTATTGCAAGTGCAACAGCGACATTCGATGCGCCAGGCACCGCAACAACTGATTATTCATTATTTTTACGTTCAAAAACAGGAACTGGAACTGTCAGTAACGTCATGGTTGTGCGCGGCGATGGTAATGTGGGTATAGGAACTACGGCTCCAGCCGCAAAACTACAAGTCGTGGGTGATATGGTTGTAGGGAGTAGCGCGGTATCGGCAAATGGTGCGTTAAAAATAATGAGATATTCTTCTGATCCAAACAATATTATTTCTGAGTTTTACTATAATGATGGATCTACAAATCCAAGATTACAATTGCAGGGATCTCCAAATAAAATTTCTTTAAAAACACTGTATACTACGGGTGGGGCAGATCTTGAGTTAGGAACCGCGACCGTAAGCTCTGCACTGATAATCAAAGAAAGTGGTAACGTTGGTATTGGTACTATAGCTCCTGGTGGTGCGCTACATGTCGCAGATAATACGGCTGCAGATATTCGACTTGAAAATACCAATGCAGTATCTTCTGCGCTTCGTTTGTTAAGTCAAAATGGGATGACTTACTTTCAGTCGGGCGTAAGCTTTGGTGCTGGTTCTACGGCTGATATCCGATTCACGAATATGATGGGCGCGTCGACTTGGATGACGATCCAAGCGTCGTCAGGTAACGTGGGTATAGGTACAACAGCGCCAACAGCGAAATTAAATTTAGCTGCGGGTACGACATCAATGGCTCCGTTTAAATTAACTTCTGGTTCTTTATTAACAGCCGCACAAGCTGGTGCGATTGAGTACAATGGTTTTGATTTATACTTTACTGATGGTGCTGGAGTTCGTCGTGCATTAGCGACGGGTTCTACTCCAAGCACGATTGATGATGCTAGTTTTATTAATGCTTCAGGCAATATCACGATGACTCCGGTTGGATCAGTAGTGGTATCTAGCACAACGGCTTCAACAAATTCGCAAACGGGTGCTTTGATTGTAAAAGGTGGCTTGGGTGTGGCCGGAAATATTTATTCATCAGGCACAATTATGACTTCGTCAAATATTCAAGGGGCTTCAATCACGGCCACAAATGCAATGATCACTCCTTACATATATGGATCAATTGTTTCAGGTGGTTCATTAAGACTTGAATCAACAACACATGCAAATAAAGGAAATACGATAATTAATGCTCTGGGTGGTAATGTTGGTATCGGTACAACAACACCTACAGCATTATTAAATCCATATGTGAATTCTTCATTATATACACAGTCATTATTTCGAGCCCAGCAAGGCGGCTCATTTGTAGCGATGAATGACTACGTGGCGAATTTACAAACCTACGGAAACAGATCTTCGCTTGGAAATGGAACCCAGCATGGCTTGTATGTTCAAGCTGGTTGGGATACCGATATACAGGAAACAGAAATTGCTCGCTTCTCGGCTTTAAATGGTGGTTACGCTGATGTGCCGCGCATGGTAATTAGATCGAACGGTAGCGTCGGTATCGGCACAACGACACCAGAATCCACATTAAATGTTATTGGTGCAATTCAAGTTGGAATGCAATCTGGATATTCTACAAACTTAGGTTCAAACTCTTTATCATTTGAGCGCACCGCTGCATCGGGTACGTATAGTTACATCGACCAAAAAGGTATTGGCGGTGGTATTATGTTTAGAACAAGCCAAGCGACTGTTCAAGACACCCAAGCAATGGCATTAACTGCTTCAGGAAGTTTGGGTATTGGTACAACAGCACCACGACAAAAATTAGACGTTGTTGGCGTAGCAGAGTCAGCTTCGGGCACGGCGACTAAAGGATCTTTTGTTCTTGGTGCTGCGTCTACGAATGGAGTTCTAAATATGGGTGTGGCTAACCCAGGAACTTTTTATTCATGGATTCAATCGCGCCACGCTTCTTCGGCAAATTATTATAATCTAAGTTTAAATCCCGAAGGTGGTAATGTCGGTATCGGTACAAATACACCTTCAGCTTTATTGGCTATGAGTTCTTCGATCAGCGGTGATGCTGAATTGTTAATTGAGGCAGATACTGATGATAATAATGAAGGCGACAATCCATTTATCCATTTCAAACAAGATGGAAATCTTATTCATGGTTATCTGGGGTTTTCAGGCAATACCAATGAAGCGTTTAATTTAACTGTTAATGATGTTGCGACTAATTCTTTAGTTATGAATTCAGTAGCTTCACCACTGTTTTTAGCAACTTCAAATACGGCGAGATTATCGATCGCAACAAGCGGTAATGTCGGTATTGGTATAAGTAACGCATCAGCAAAATTGCATTTAGCTTCTGGAACAGCAACGGCCAATACGGCGCCACTTAAATTTACATCGGGCACTTTAATGTCATCAGCCCAAGCCGGTGCAATGGAGTATGACGGTTTTGATTTCTATATCACAGACGGAAACAGCATCCGAAGAACGATCGCAACAGCAACAACTGCGGGAACACTAGATAACATTTCAGTTGTATCTTCGACAGGCGGAATCGCTTTATGGCCTGCAGCAGGTAATAGCGTAACTGTTTCTGCAACAACAGCTTCAACAAATTCACAAACGGGTGCCTTGATTGTTAAAGGCGGCCTAGGTGTTGCCGGAAATATTTATTCATCGGGCACAATTATGACTTCGTCAAATATTCAAGGAGCATCGATCACCGCAACTACCGGTATGATTACGCCGTATGTGTACGGATCAATAGTATCGGGTGGTTCATTGCGATTAGAGTCAACAACTCACGCTTCAAAAGGCAGTGTGCTATTAGCCAGCGGTGGTGGTAATGTCGGTATTCGCACCACTAGCCCGTCGGCAAATTTAGAGATTAGTGGCGGTGAAGCGGCTGATGAAAAACGGTTAGCTTTTTCAGCTTCTGATAATTCAGACCGTTTTTATATTGAAACAGATCTGGAAGCATCAACAAATTCAGATCGATTTGGTTTTAGATCACTTACAACAGATAATATTTTACTTATGACCGGCGCAGGTAATGTCGGTTTGGGAACAGCTTCGCCACAGGTTATGTTAACTGTTGATGATTCGGATGGAACAGTTTCATCACCTTATGCGACAGGTACTGATAAATTAGCTGTGATCAGTACAGGTAATGCGGTTATTCAGGTAACCACACCAAATAGCCAATCGGGTGCGATCTATTTCTCGGATCCAGAAAGCCGTGATCCCGGCGGAGTTGCTTACAGTCATTTATTGGATGCTATGGTTTTTAGAGCGAATGGCGCAACACGAATGACGATAACAGCTTCTGGTAATGTCGGTGTCGGTACCGGAAGCCCAGCGGCGAATTTACATGTTTTTGCACCTGACAATGATATTTCCGAGCTTGCAGTGACTGGTTCTGCGCAGGGATCGGGTGTGATTTTTGTCGGGCAATCACCTACTTTTGGAGCCGGCATGTTATACAACGGTGACGATGCTCCTGATCAGTTAGGCACAACTGACGATGTCGTTTTCTTTCGTCGTGATGCGGGAGTTGATCACGAAGTTTTCAAGTATAGATATAATTCTAGTAATGTTACTTTTGCAGGTAATATCGGAATCGGTACATCGTCTCCAGTAGTGAGATTTGATTTAGGAACGGCTTCAGCAAATACAACCACAGCTGTATTTGCGCGTGCAGCTGACCCGAATTTTCGTATGGAGGCCGTAACTGGTGTAGCGACGAATGTTAACGGAGACCTTATCGGTAAGCTGGGTATGCGATATGCAACATCAGGCATAGATACGGCACTGTTGAAATTTTATCGTGGCACGACTTCTTACGATGGCTCAGTTGCTATTACGACTTCAGGCACAGATCGATTCATTGTTAAAGGCGATGGTAATGTCGGTATCGGTACGGCGACACCAGCACAAGTGTTTGATGTAGTTAAAACGACAGGGGATGCAAACATTCGAATGAAAACTGATGCGGGCGATTCGGATGCAGGCTTAATTTTACAAAACGATGCAAGAACTTGGAAAATTAATACTAAAGCCGGCTATTCTGATGCGTTAGCTTTTGAAGATGTGAACTCAAGCGTGACCGCAATGGTTATGGAAAAAGTGACCGGTTATGTAGGTATTGGAACGACAGATCCTGCATATAAGTTGGATGTGTCTGGTGGTATGCGCGTACTATCTGCCAATGGATCGAATTTTTGGTCAGAGCGTTCTGATTCTGAATACGATATTCAGCAGGCAGCGGGCTCAACAAAGCGTGGTTTCACAGTTCATCCGTCTACAACAGGTGGAGACGTTGTTAACTTTTATGCGAATAATGCAGGTTCATATGTGCAAGCATTAACAATTAGAAATGTGTCAGGTCGGGTTGGTATCCAAAATTCAAATCCACTGTATCCACTAGCGGTGGGCGGCGATGTCAGTATTGCGGCGGGGGCAAATTTACGTTTCGATGCAACTGTAGTTTGTACGAGCGCAGGTTGTACATCGTCTTCTGATAAACGTTTAAAAGAAAATATTCAGCCTTTAGATTTTTCTTTACAAAAATTATTGTCGTTAAATGCAGTTCAATACGACTGGAAAGACAAAGCCAAATTCGGCGCGCAACACGAAATCGGTTTAATTGCCCAAGATTTAGAAAAAGTTTATCCTGAAGTAGTACATACAGATAAAGACTCAGGGTTTAAAACAGTTTCGTATGGTAAATTAGTAGCCCCAATCATCGAAGCGTTAAAAGTTTTTAATAAGCGCATCGCACAGTTGTTTGACCGCACAGAAAAAAATGCGCGTGAAATTGCTTCGGTTAAAGAAGAAAACGCCGAATTAAAAGCACGCATAGAAAAATCAGAAAAAGAAAATGCTGAGCTCAAGCTACGCTTAGAACGTATTGAAAAATCATTAAATTCAAAATAGCACTCTGTGAGTGCATTTTAAATCTCAAACACATTATGAAGAGCTTCTTAATATCTACTCAGCTAACGTCTGGGGACAGTTAAAAATACAACGGTTAAGAACTTGCTCATTCAATCATATGAATTAATTTAAATCACACAATAAGACGGCAATTGAAAGATGCAAAAACCTGCCTAGACGCTACTCTAGTCGTGTGTCTCAGAGTAAATTCCATGACTATGGTACGAGATGTTAATTGATGTCAGTTAAAAAGCTTTAAATATTTAAACAAATTAGTTAGGCTTTATATTTAGGACGTTAGCTGATGAAGATTGTTTTAATATTATTTCCAATTCTACTTTTAGTTGCTTGTACCGGCCCGGGTGCAGCCTCTGGGTTTGCTCCGGGGGCTGTTGTTGCACCTGTGTCTGCAACGCCGACCACAACTGCACAAGACAGTGTGAGGTATGGAGAAATGATAATAACTTCCAATAATTGGCAAATTTCGCATGATAACACCGATCCGGTAGAACAAAAGACCTTATCTAATGGTTGGACTGTAGAAGTAAAATATGAATAAATTCTTAAATATTATTTTTATAATATTGTTTGCTACTTTTTCGCATGCTGTTGAGATGGGTGTGCCAATTCAGTTAAAATTAAAAAATCCAGCTGGTGTTTATCCTGATGCGACCGGTGTTACTCTTACGGTTCGAATTTTAACTCCAAATGATGGCTGTGTTTTACGTGAAGAGGCTTTTTCAAA
Source organism: Bdellovibrio sp. (assembly GCA_036676395.1). Lineage (GTDB taxonomy): Bacteria > Bdellovibrionota > Bdellovibrionia > Bdellovibrionales > Bdellovibrionaceae > Pseudobdellovibrio. The sequence continues at coordinate 2,130,997 of JAKFCY010000002.1, read as the reverse complement.
TCAAACAGTAGTTAGTGGTTCGGTTTCGTTAGCGTTAGGAACTGGTTTACGCGGCGGTGATGACCCAAATCTTACGCTTACCCAAGTGTATGATAACTCAACTAATAAAAGTGGTTTAGACTGTGTGGATCTAGATAACAACCCAGGGCTGTTAAACCAAACTTATATTCCGGCTGCAACAGACACGCGTGTTATTCGCATAAGCACTACAGATCTTGGCACTCCGATTATTGTTGATTTTATTCAACGTGCGACACCTTATGCAATTCACGCCGAGTCAGTAGGTGGTAAAGCCGCCGCTGATATCCTAGTACAAAATAGTTCAACGTCTTTAAGCCAATCTAATTTAGAAGACATCTTTGCAAACCCGACAAAATTTAATAAATTAAAAAATATCGCTGATAATGGTAGCGCAGACAATGCTGTAACAGCAACTACCGCAATGAATGCCACCAACTTTACCGGAAATTTGACCGGGGATGTGAATGGTACAATGTCAGCAACAGTTGTGAGCTCAATTCGCGGAGTTGTCGTTGCTGCAACGGCTCCAGCCTCTGGCCAGGTGTTAGCTTATGATGGTTCGCAATATGTGCCGATGACTTTTTCAGCAAGCGCACCAGTTAGCAGTGTGAATGGCCAGACAGGCGCGGTCGTTTTAAATGCGGCGACTATTGGAGCAGTAACAAGTGCAACGTCGTTATTAGGTGATGTCACAGGTAATGTTTCAGCAACAGTTGTATCTTCAGTTGGCGGAAAATCCGCAGCAGCAGTAGCAACAGCCGTAACAGATATAACTTCATCTACTGCAATGCCAACAGTAAGCACAATCGCAAGACGTGACGCCAGCGGAAGCTTAATTGCAGTTAATTTATTAGCGACAAACAACTCAACGCAAAATATTTATTTATTCGAAGGATCAAACACGAATAGTGTTCGTCTTAAAGCTCCAAATACATTTGCAGATTATATGTTAGTGTTACCAACTTCAGATGGTAGTGTTGGTGAAGTTTTGCAAACAGATGGTAACGGTAATTTATCTTGGATTCCTGGAGCCAGTAGTGCAACGAGTGCATCAATTATTGCGGCTTTAGGTTACGCGCCCGCTGACGCTGCTGTCGTACTTACGAAAAGTAATAATTTAGGCGATTTAGTTTCTGCCACTGTGGCACGTACCAATTTAGGATTAACCGAAGCAGCAACAATGAGTATCGGAACAACCGCAGGGACTTTAGCTGCCGGTGATGATGCCCGTATAGCCGGAGCTTTACAACAAAGTGCTTTTAATGCCTACGTTGCACCAGCAAGCTGTACCGCGGGCCAAACAATGTACTGGAACAGTGTAAGCAGTGAATTTACCTGCCAAAACATTTTAGTTTCAGGCGATATTTCTGGAATCGTTTCAAACGCTACAGTCACAAAAGTACAAGGTGTGGGCGTAAGCTTTGCGGCTTTAGCAAATAATCAGATTATGCAATACAACGGTTCAAATTTTGTGAACCGCGCGATTCCAACTTGCGGCGTTGGTGAATATTTAACTTTTAATGGAACAGCTTGGTCATGTGCGGCTGATGCCGGTGGCGGTGGAGCCATTACTAGTATTTCAGTAACTGCACCAATTTCTTCAACGGGTGGTTCAACGCCAACTATATCCATCATGCAGGCTGACGCTTCAACTAACGGTTATTTAGCAAGTGCTGATTGGACAACATTTAATAATAAAGTTTCTGCAACAAGTGCTGCAGTGGTTGCAGCGTTAGGTTATACGCCGGCTAATGATGCAGACTCATTATCAGAAACAAGTTTTAATACTTATGTGGCTGGTGCAAGTTGTGCCGCAGGTCAATCAATGTACTGGAATAGCGTAAGCTCATTATTTGCCTGTCAAAGCATTGCGGTATCTGGTGATATTTCTGGAATTGCTTCAAGTGTTACTGTGACAAAAATTCAAGGCGTAGGCACAAGCTTTTCAGCAATCGCCAGTAATCATATTTTGCAATACAACGGCGCAAACATTATCAATCGTGCAGTTCCAACATGTACCGCAACTCAGTATTTAACATTTAACGGTACAGTTTGGTCATGTGCGACTGATAGCGGTTCGACAGGAATCGTATCAAGTGTAGCTGTAACTGCGCCGATGCAAACGACAGGTGGCAGTGCTCCAATATTATCAATCCCCCAAGCAACAGGTTCAGTAAGCGGTTATTTATCTGGAACAGATTGGGCAACTTTTAATAATAAAATTACTTCGTCTGTAGCATCAGTTGAACAAGTGCTAGGTTTTGCTCCGGCAAATAGTGCAACGACGGTAGTAAGATCAAATAACTTATCTGATTTATTAGACGTAGTATCTGCGCGTGCAAATTTAGGATTAGGTGGATTTGCAATTGTAAGTTCTCTTGATTTAGGATCAGCGAGTGCAACGGGTACTTTAGCAACAGCACGTTTACCAGCGTTTACAGGTGATGTGTCTTCAACAGCAGGAAGTAGTTCATTATCTGTTGAAAAAATCAGAGGCGTGAATGTAGATGCAACTGCTCCAGTATCTGGACAAGCCTTAGTTTACAATGGTACAGATTGGGTGGCGACGACAGGATTCCCGAGATCGTTAAAACTTACAGCTGACCAATCAATTAACGGCACTACTTATACAAATTCAATGAGCTTTCCAGTTGAGAGTGGAAAAACTTATAAATTCAAATTTAATATTCTCTATGCGACAAGCGCTACATCTCGTGGTTTGCGCGCGCGAATAAGTCATCCCGGTGCTACGGTATATTCGGTACTGTATAGTGTGCCAGCGACCACAGCAGCAGGTACTGGTTTCATCGCTGCTGGAACAGTTGATACTTCGGCAGATACATTTACTGCGGCAACAAGTACACCTTCAGGTATCAACTATGCCCAAGCAGAAGGTATCATTGTAGCCAGCGCTGCTGGAACTGTTCAATTAGCGCTGGCGCAAAGTAGTGGAGGAAGTTTAACTATCTATGCAGGTTCAGTTGTAGAGTTTAGAGAAATTCCCTAATTGAAATAAAATCTGAAAAAATAATTTCACTTTTTCATAAATGAAAATGTCTTACAAATGCCGTAACATAATAGTTGCGGTTTCTTCATATAAATAATTCAGTGTCTTTTTGACCTCATTAAGTTTGGCAGACCCTTTGCTTTAGTGTTCTTCGTCGATGACATTTGTCGTCCAAAAACACTAACAATCGCAAAGCGCGATTTCAAAAGGGGAATTACATGAACGCATTCAAATCATTGCTAGTATTATCAGCAATCCTTATGGCTACTGCATCTGCAGAGGCTTCTAGAATCAGCCTTGGCGAACCAGCTTACGGCGGTAACGGTTGTCCAGCTGGATCTGCTTCAATCACTGTAACTGGTGATGGTCAAACTATGTCAGTATTATTCGACAGTTTCGCAGCTGAAGCGGGTAACACTACAGGTCGCCGCGTAGACCGCAAATCTTGTAACTTACGCGTTCCAGTACGTGTTCCAAACGGTTACTCTGTAGCTTTAATTGGTGTTGATTACCGTGGTTTCAATGCGATTCCAGGTGCTGGCGCATACAATGATTTCCGCGCTGAATACTTCTACGCTGGTTCACGTGGTCCTGTTTTCAACAAACGTTTTAAAGGTCCACAAGCTGACTCTTTCCAAATCACTAACAAACTTATCGCAACTAACTTAATTTGGTCTGCATGTTCTAAAGAAGTGATCTTCTCGATCAATGCTTCTGCGACATCTATGTCAAATTCAAGAATGGAACAAACAATGATGATCGTTGATTCTATCGACATCAGCGCTGGTATGTTATACCACTTCCAATTACGTCGTTGTAACTAATTTGCCTCTGGCAGATAGAAGTTAAAACTTCATAATGAAAAAGGTCAGTCTTCGGACTGGCCTTTTTTTATTTTGTAACGGATAAAAAACATTTCGAACGCCATATAAACAATCATCGAAACAAAAAGACCAAGGCCTTTTAAGTAAGCCCAAGCTTCGGTCGACCAATAAAAGGCCGCATATGTTGCGATCATCGCATGCGCTAAAAAGAAAAACGATAAACGTAACGTAATACCACTCAGGTTGTTTTTTAACAGCGGTGGCATATGAGGATTTTGTTTTTCGGCCATAATTTGTAAGAACGGTTTTTTTAAAGCCCATGACCCCAATAAGAAACCAAACATTCCAAATTCTATCATAGCTGGTTGCAGTTTGAACCAGATACCATCGTTAAAAAATAGTGAAATTGAACCTAATCCTAAAAGTAAACCGTTTCCGATCCAGGTGGTTGTGCTTACTTTTTTATAGCGCACAAGTTCATAGATTATTTCGCCACCACCTAAAATAAGGCCGGCGATAAGGCCATATTTTGGCCCGTACTTTTCTTCGATCACGGTATAGGCAATGACCGGAAGTAAACCACCAAGTAATAATGAAAGAGCTTGCGCCTTGGGCGTTTGCTTAGACGTTGAAGTCACAAGCTTTACCTTGGCGTGGTTTTAGTAAAGTTTGTTCTTCAACAACAACTTCACCATTTAACAATGTCATTATAGGCCAACCTGTAAAAGACATTCCTTCAAACGGCGACCAACCGGTTTTTGAGGCGAGCCATTTTTTTTCTACAACTTGAGTTCTTTTTAAATCAACAATTGTAAAATCAGCATCATAACCAACTTGTATACGACCCTTGTCTTTTAGATTAAAAACTTTGCGCGGATTTTCTGTGACTAATTCAACAAACTTTTTTAGCGGAAGTTTTTTCTGGTGAACCTGATCTAACATCAGCGGCACTAATGTTTGCACCCCCGGAACACCCGATGGAGAACTCGGGTAGGGCTTAGCTTTTTCTTCTAATGTGTGCGGCGCATGATCTGAGCCGATCACATCAACGGTTCCATCTAATAAAGCTTTCCATAAAAATTCCATATGACGTTTATCGCGAATTGGCGGATTTTGCTGCCATAATGATCCTAAACGTTCGTAACATTCAGGAGCAGATAAGGTTAAATACTGGGGTAATATTTCTACCGTAGCACAGCGTTTGTGCTCGCGTAAAAAAGCCATCTCTTCGCTAGATGAAATATGCAAGATATGAATTAAGCGATTATGTTTTTCAGCAAAGTGTACAGATTTTTTAGTGGCGATCAGTGCACTTTCTTCATCGCGCCAGATGTGGTGCACATTTGCATTGGCTGCATCAATGGCAATTTGTTTGCGTTCTTTTAAGCGCGCTTCATCTTCGGCGTGAATCACTAAACGGCGTTTTCCGTTCTTAATAATTTTTTCGAACAATTCGTCTTGATCAATTAAAAGATTTCCGAAAGAGCTGCCTAAGAATATTTTAATGCCTGAACAGTGCGGAAGATTTTCAAGCATTGGCAACTGATCAACATTTTCAGAACTGCCGCCGATAAAAAAAGCGTAATTGGCTGAAGATTTTTCTGCAGCGATTTTTAGTTTATTCTCAAACAATTCTTTAGTTGTTGTCGGAGGGTTTGTATTCGGCATTTCAAAGTAAGTTGTGACTCCACCTAAAATAGCGGCGCGTGAGCCAGACTCGATATCTTCTTTATGTGTTAAGCCCGGTTCGCGAAAATGCACCTGTGAATCGATGACTCCTGGTAATACCGTAAGATGAGTGGCATCAATTGTTTTTTTAGCCAGCTGATTTGTTAATGTTCCTAAGTAAGTGATCTTTCCGTTGGTTACAGCGATGTCGGTACGCTCTTGAATCATTTGGTTTTGTGTTTCTGAAAAAGTCACAATTTCTGCATTTTTAATAATAAGATCGTACGTCATTAAATGGTTATAGCACTAACCCTGGCTGTGGGTCTAGCTAGACCAGAGTCATATTTCAATCAAGTGATGATGGGCTTCATTGCAATCAGATTCGCCTTACTTGATGATATAAATATGGCCATTTTCTTAGACTGGTTTGCATCGCATAATACACTGGTAATTCAGTCACTCGCTGCTGTTGTTGCGCTGCTGATCGTATTTCTTATTTTTCGTCTGTTATTCGCTGCAGAAGCTGCGGCTGATGGCGTTAGCGCTAAAAACGTGACCTATGCTCAATTAGAAGAAAAATTAAATAAACTTTTAGAACAGCAATCGCAAATGAAGGTTTCTATTAATGCCGCCACTGATGGCGCAGGTATGGGAGAAGTCTTAGGCGACGAGGCCCTGGCGGCACTTTCCGGTGATCCGGCAACGGCCGCGGCTGCTGCGACAGACGGCGCCACAGCGGCGCCTGCTGGCGGAGTAAGTGCTGAACAAGCGGCTGAGTTAAGTCGTTTGCGCGCTGAAATTTCAACTTTAAAAGACTCTTTAAAGCGCAAAGAAAATGAAATCATCGATGCTAAAGACCAAGCGCAAAAAAGTGTTAATACAGCTCAACAAGACGCTAAACTTAATGATCTAAGTAGTAAAATTACTGATTACGAAACTGAAATCGACGCTCTTAAAAACCGCCTGTCTGATTATGAAATTATCGCTGAAGACATTGCTGATCTTCAACAGTACAAAAAAGAAAATATTGATCTTAAAAATCAATTAGCAAAACAATCTACGCAAACTGCACCAGTTACAGTCGATGAAGTGGTCGAAGAAAAAAAATCTGATGTAGATGATTTGTTACCTGAAACAACAGAGGAAGTAGCGGCAGCACCTGCTGAAATGCCTGAAGAACCGGTAGCAGAACAACCTGTAGAAGAAGCAGCAGCAGCAGCAGCAGAAGAAGAAGAAGAAGCCGTTGCGGCAGCTCCAGCTGAAGAGCCACATGTTCCAAATGATATCTTTGCTGCGGCAAATGAAATGATGAATGAAAGTGTTCCGGATTCAGTCGTAGAAGATGAATTAATGCCAGAAGCAACCGCAACAGGGGATCTTGATAACGACGAGGCCCGTGAAGTTTCTAAAGATGTAAAAAAAGAAGAAAAGATTTTATTAGACGAATTTGAAAAACATTTCGCAAAGGATGATGATTAGCATGAAAGCATTAAGTATTTTAGTGTTTCTTTTTTCTGTGAATGTTTGGTCTTATGTGCAAAACGAAAACGAACAAAATTTCTCAACTCAGATTGCCCGCGCAAAAAATCAAGCATTACCTATGGCTCAACGTTGGGACGCCCTGATCAAATCGGCAGAAGCCGCAGATGGCAAACAAATCCAGCAAGTTCTTGCATTTTCTAAAAGCAAAGATTGGTACATGCGTAACGCTTTATTAGTCGCCTTAGATAAAATGGGAACTGATTTAGTTTACGATAAAGCGAAAGCCTTAGTGTCAGACAAGGCCTTAGTTGTGCGTTCGGCAGCGGTTGATATTTTAACCCGCTTAGAAAGCCAGGAAGTTCGTGATCTTTTAGCTAAAGAATTAAATCGCAATTACAACTTTGTTGGCAAAAAAAGTTTATGGATTCGTGCTCAGATCATGAAAAATCTGGTCAAAAAGCCTTATCAATCTGAAAGAGAATACTTTTCAAAATTATTATTTGATAATGATCCTGAAATTTCTTTAATGAGCATGCAAGCCTTAGAAAAAATCTCACAAGTGCACTTCGACGGTGAAAATGCCCTGGGTTCATGGAAGAAATTCGTCAAAGATCAAAAGTGGTTTTAGCTAACATTGTTAGCTAAACTACAGAGCAAAAAAAAGTTCTTAGTTAGGATTCTCAGAGGCTTTTCTTAAAGCTTTAGCGATAATCAATTCGCGTTCGATGCGGTAAAAAATAGTTTTCTCTTCAAAACCATCACTTGGAACAGTTTTTACTTCTGAGATAAAGTCTTTAAAAACTTCAATTTTCTTTTCAATCGTCAGGCGCACGGTTTCTTGGGCTTCACCTTTTTTGCCGCGGGCAAAACTTAAAACTAATTTATAACGTGAACTTGGAAACTGCGGTCTTGTGCGAAACGGCGGAAGCCAGCCATCAACAGCTTTGATGTAGTCTGTTTCAATGACTCCGAAATCCTGGTTTTCAGCAGCAATCGTGTATTTAAGAACAGAGTGTGCGGCTTTCCAGACTTCGTCGTAAGGAGCAAAATAGATTTTTTGTTGAGAAGAGCGTTCGATGATCGCATCTGTAGTTTCAGGCTGCAGAACTTGTGATCCACAACCCGAAAATAGGCCTGTAAGTAATAATCCGATAACTATAAAACTTAAAAACTTCATACCCATAAGTATAAACTAAACATTACAAATCGGCAGCACCTTTAGTGACATGCGTAGCGGCTTTGACTAAATCATCACCTAAGTCTGTTTGTTTTAAAGTCTGGCTGCCAATTAAATTTACTTCAAACTTACGTTTCACGGCGGCAGTGTCTTCAGGGTCTTCTAAAGGCCAAATCGGTAAATTGATTTCGTCTGGCCAGCCTGTGCCGATCACTTCCCATTTACGGTCAAGAATTTCAACTTGCAGTTGTCCGTCCTGAACCACATTCATATTTGAAATTGCAACAGATACCGCTAATTCGTTAACAGCCTGGGCATCTAAAGTTTTATTTGAAGCTTGCGGAATCGTGATTTTGTAAGCGCCACCGACATCAGTGACTATCGGCCCTGCAGGTAATAGTGGAAGTAAGCTTGATTGCATTCCGGCTTTGTAAGCCACCATCGAAGCGCTTGAACGGTTTGCTGCATCCTGAGTTGCAGAATCAAAGTCAGTCGCTTTTTTTAATAAACTCACGATATAAGTCGGCTTGCCGGCGATCGTTTTTAGACTTGCCGCTTGATTTGCTTCTAAACGTTTTACGTCAGAGGGAACAAATCTTCCGCCAGCTAAATCGTTTAATGATAGTAACATCACGACTTCGTCAGGAAGAATTGAGGCACTCTTAACATTAGCTTGTGCGCCGTCGAACTTAATTTCTCCGCTCGGAATACTTAAGGCGGTTGATGGCCCGGCCACAGTCACTTCGCGAATACTGCCATTCGTGAACTGGAACGAGTTCAAGACTTCGTAAAATTGTTTATCTGCATTTAACTGTTCCATGACTTCTTTAAACGGAAATTTTCCTGAAAAAGCATAGAAAGTTTTTTGCCCGTAGTTGTTCGCATACACACGGTGTTCAGGTTTAGATAATGTTAAAGAAATTAAGAAATTATATTTTTCTTTTTGTGTCGGTAGCGAAACATTACTTGGTAACTGAGCTTTTTTACCAAAGATGATATCGATTTCATCGTCAAACGGGCTTACGATTGAATCTAAATCAAAACTCATCAGATCACCTTTAGTGATGGTCGGAATCACCAAAGAAAAATCTATCATTTTATCGCCGTCTTTAACGGGCAAACCAGTGACTTGGCCTTTAATCACCGGGCGGGTGGTCAGGTAAGCTGGATTTAGCTTAATTTGAAAAACACCTGGTTTTTGATTCAATAAAGTTTGGCGAATGTAACCTTGCGCATTCACAGTAACATGAGTGGTTTCAGCCCAGTCAGCTAAAGAAACAAAACCATTTTTGTCAGTGATTTTTAAGTTATCTTTAAAAGGGTTGCCAACGGCCTTACCGATTAACACTTGCGCGTTAGCTACCGGCTGATTGGCTTGATTAAAAACTTGAATGGTCGGCGTTGATGCCGGCGTTACTAAATTAAACCTACGTGAAATTTTAAAATCTGCAGCACTATAAAGTGCCTGTGAATTATCTTGGTTATCAGCACAACCGATAAAAGAAAATGCAACAAGAGTAGAAAGCAAAACAGTAACAAATAAGCCGTGTTTCATAAAAACCTTTCTTGGTTTGTTTAGCACATGCTTATTGCAGCTAATACCAAGAGGTTGGTCAAGTGATTGCGTGATCTTGCACAGCGAAACACTCACTGTGCGAGGCAAATTTGGAACGTAATTTTAATTATCTAAAATTATCTTGCAACGAATTCTGAGTACACAGTCATACGCGCTTTGCGGGCGTGGCTTAACAGGCGGTCTATCGTTGTCTGTTCACGACGGGCGATATGACGGTTAAGGCTGGCTTGGTACACAACTAATTGGTCGCCAATTCGCTCTACGATCGCGATATGGCCTGGTTGTGGCGCCGAGCGCTCCCATTGGATAATAAACGGCGTGCGCTGAGGATAAGACCAAATATGGCGTTTTAAGCGAGCACGTTCAGATTCAAGATTGCTTGTATTGAAAATTTCATTTTTGAAACTTGAAAAATTTTTGCGTGCATAAATATCAAAATCATTCGCGCGAAAGCTATCTTTACTAAAACCAGTTAAAACTAAAACACGCGAAACATAAAAGTTGCACGGAGTTCCGATTTTACGAGCTTCATTTTGCACAACCCAAAAAGCCGCTTTAATAAAAAGCGAAGCTTCGTTAACACCGGGAGCGACCGGCGATTTTGGATCTTGTTTAGCCGGCGTTGTCGGTTTCGGAGCTGGTTTCACAACGATCGGTTCTGGTACTTCAGGAATGTCATTAACAACTGGTTCATCTGCCGCAGGCACGGGCAGCGCTGGTGTAACAAGTTCAGGTTCAATTGGTGGCGGTGGTTCTTCACCTTCGCGTGATCTGCGCGGTGTTTTTGGTTTATCTAAATCAACAATAATTTGATCATTATCAACTTGATCAATCGCTTCATCAGGAATTGGATCTTCTGGATTCTCCATTTGAATCGGAACTAAATTGATATCGCTTCTATTGTTGTCATAAAATGATTTACGGTTTTCACAGCCGAACACTAAAGTAGCCGCTAGAATATGTACCATAAGGTATATAACGACTGTTAAATTAGATCTTCTTTTTAGTGTAAACATATATTATGCCCCCGCATATGAAGACATAAAATAACAAACTTTCGGGGGGCTTACAGAGGTAAAATCACACTCAGGTAAAACATTCTGAACTGTAACGAATATTGACACCACAATATGCGTTAATCGTCTATATAAGCTATTAGATCGAAATTCCCAAGGGTCGCCTAGCTTTTAACTTTAGCTTCTAATTCTTGCCAACGTGAATACATCTTAGCGATCTCTGCTTCTAGCGATGCTGACATAGAACTTAGTTCTTGAAGCTTCACGTGATTAACCTGGTTTTCTGACTTATCTAAATCAGCTTGCACCTTTGTTAATTCCGCTTCTTTTACAGCGATGTTTTTTTCGATATTTTCGTATTCAGTGGCTTCTTTATTTGAAAGCTTTTTATTCGAAGAGCCTGATTTAACAGGAGCATTTGCAGCGGCCTTAGCGGCAGCTTCGGCAGCAGCGATACCTGCTTTTTTGGCTTCGATACCTTCATTACGGTACCAAGATTCCCACTGGTAATAATCTGCAAATTTAATAATTTCGCCTTTAGGATTTTCAGTAAAGGCCCAAAGCTCAGTTGTATTTTGATCTAAGAAAAAGCGATCATGCGATACCAGAATTAAAGCGCCCGGAAAGTCATTTAAACATTCTGAAAGCGTATCCAGTGTTTCAACGTCTAAGTCATTCGTAGGCTCATCCAGAATTAATACATGAGCTGAAGTTAACATAAGCTTGGCTAATAAAAGACGGCTTTGTTCTCCGCCTGATAATTTAGAAACCGGCATGTCCATTTGAAAATTATTAAAATGAAAGCGGCTTAAGTAACTGCGCGCATACACAGGGTTTCCTTGAAGATGAACATAATCCCCTTCAGGAGCTACGATTTTAATAACCGGAACATTTTGATTAAGCGTTTCTTTACCTTGCTCGAAGTAATTAATTTGAATATCAGGATTTACGAAAACTTCGCCACTTGTGGGTTGTTCTAAACCTAACATCATTTTAATTAAGGTAGATTTTCCGCAACCGTTGGTTCCAAGTAAACCGATACGCGCTTTCGGACGAACCATTCCTGATAAATCAGAGAACAGAGTTCTAGGACCAAAACTTTTGCTGGCCTTGGTTAATTCAACTAATTTTTTAGGTGAATTGCCGGTTGTAGAAAAATCGAAATCAGATTTACGTAAGGTATTTTTATTTTCTAACTTATCAACTGAATCAATTAATTCATGCGCGCGATTTTGACGAGCTTGTTGCTTTTTCAAACGCGCTTGGGGGCCACGGGCTAACCAGGCTTTTTCGATTAACATCGTATTACGAGTTTTTTCTTCTAAGCGGCGTTGGCTATCCATGATCATTTGTTTTGTTTCTAGATACTGGCCGTAATCACCGATAGACTTAATAAGCCCATCTGGATTGCGCGGATCTAAATCGTAAATCGCTGTACACGTGTTTTGTAAAAACGCACGGTCATGGGTTACGATAAAAAATGAGATTTGATTTTGTGTCGCAATAAAATCTTCAAGCCATAAAATACTTTGAATATCCAAGTGATTCGTCGGCTCATCTAAAAGTAAAAGAGTAGGTTGTTTCATTAACTCGCGGGCTAAAGCCACGCGCTTTTGCCAGCCACCAGATAATTTACCTACATCTGTATTTTCAGCTTCAGCAGTTTCATCTAATGAAAGACGTTTAATTAGTTCAAAAGCTAAACTGATATTGATTCCATCATAAGGATCATCAGTCACTTCAACTAAAGTTTCATAAATTGATTTGCCAGCTTCTAATGCTGGTTTTTGCTCTAAGTAACCTAAGCGTAAACTATTCGACGTCGATAACTGGCCAGAGTCTGGCTTCATTGCTCCACTGAGAATTTTTAAGAGTGTTGATTTACCTGCGCCGTTTGGTCCTACTAATCCGATTTTTTGTTCGGTATCAATTGCGAAAGAAATTGATTTGAAGAGTTCTTTAGAAGCGAAAGATTTTGATAATTGGAATGCTGATATTAATGTTGCCACAATCAAAAAAGTTTATCAGCAAACGCTAGAGCACGCATGCAAATAATCTGTTCAACAAATTATAGTTAAAACTAGACCTTAAATAGCGAAAACCTAGTGCAGAATCTTACATGTGCTTTAGATTTGATCATCAAAATTTTATCAAAATGAAAAAAAATGACATGTTGGGATTTCTTGAAACCAATTCCCAATCATTACAAAAATCGTATGGCCTAATAATTTTCATCTATTTAAGAAAGTTTCAGAAATACAAGGAGGGCTGTATGGGTGAACTGGATTATCTTCACTATATTGAGAATGAGTCGTTATTAGAGGCGGGTGCGCCATTTAACAAAAAGGTCGATGAAAACTTTATGAGCGTATCACCTCATAAACAAAAACTCAGCGTGTTAATCGTTGAGGATGATTTCGCGATGCAACCAATCTGGGAAAGCATCTTGCGTGATGTTTCTCCAAACGTTTCGATCAAGTGGTCAAAATCAGAAGAAGGGGCTGAGATTTTGATGAATCAAAAGATCACCCAAGATCAAGATTTTGATTTAGTGATCGCTGATATTTATTTATCAGGCTTTAAAACCGGTATTGATTTATGGGAGAAATACCGTTTTAGCGATTCCTTATTTTTATTTACCAGCTCAATGGGCATTAAAGAATTCGCCACTGTTATTAAAAAATATGAAAACGACTATGTTCCGTTTTTTATGAAAAAACCAATTAAAAAAGCTGTGGCTGTTGAAACTATTAAAGCCATGCTTTCATTCAAAAAGTTTCTAATCTATAAATCACACTAGCGACATGAAATGAGTTTCACGTTCTAAAGGGAGTTAATATGTTCGAAGATATTGCTTATAGTAAATTTTCAGTAAGTATGGAAATGGACGAATCCGCTCAGCGACTAGTTCATTATATCAAACAACATACAACTCCTGAATGTAAAGTAAGTCTTTCTATCGAAAAGCATCTGGGCGAATTCACTGCCGTAACCTTTATTCGCGGGTTGCAGTTTGAAGCGATCATAGATGAAAAGGCGGTTAGCTTTTTTGAAGTTTTAGATAAAATCAAAAATGATTTCAATCACCGCATCGAGCGTCCGTCGCATGGTGCGGGTGGGATGTGCCCGAGCGTTTCGTTTTAGAGTTACGCTCTGGTCACTGTCTACAAAAGTTGTCGCTATTAAAAAACCATTAAAAACAAAGAGAACTTTGTTTAACCAAAACGAATTACAGTCGATTACGGCGTCTCGTTTTGAGATCGTCTCAAACTGGTTTTGGCACTTATTTCGTATCTGTTAAAGGATATGAAAAAATCAATTCAAGATTCGATCGGTCTTTTAATTGCTTTAACAGTATTCTCTGGGTCTTTATGGGCTCAGAACCACTCAAAGCTAGCGCCTGAGCATAACCACGCTGCAGAACGCTTTACCGCTCAAAATTTGAAAACCAACGGAGCTTTTGATTTAACTAAAATCAATCAGTTTTTAGAGCGTTTAGCTGTCGAGAAAAAATCTTTAGCCAGTGATATGTATGAAACTAAAATCATTGAAAAACTTGAATTAGAAATCGAATCACACAAAGATGCGATTAAATCTGCTAAAAAAGAATTAGATGCAAATAAGTCAAAATACATTCTGGCTTACGATCAATATTTAATTCCCAAAATGCAGCAACTCAAAGAGTGCGTAGTCCTGGCGCGTCCGCAATTTAGCTGCGAAGGCCTTATGGATGATTTTATCACCGGATATACTGGATTTTATCTTCCAGAAGCTCCACGTAATATTCTTCACCAAGACTTAGATGTTTTATTTATCGGTAAAAGTTTTTTAGGTTTTAAATATAAGAAAAACGAACAAAAGGTTGAAGCCGTTAACTTATTAGTAGAGTCAGAAAATTTAGCGCGCACCAAGACCTGTGTTCCAGAAATTAAAGCCGGCGATATTTTAGAACAGTCTCAAATTCAAAAGTTAAAAGCCTGCGGCGTAGATATTTCGATTTACAACCCGGCCGAGGCAACACTTTGGAGAAAACACACGCGTGAATCTTATGCTGAAGCGCAAAATCTTCATCAAGACTGGTTTCCTCGTGATAACGAAATCATTTATTTCAAAAAAGTAAAGTTTTCGTCTGCAGGCTCACCTAAAATGGAAGGCGAATTCGAGCGCGACGGCGAAGATGTTGAAGTAAAAATCAAAATGGGCCATGAAACACACGTTGAAATCACGACCTCATTATTAGGTAAAATGATCGGTATGTACCAAGATACATCGGTGATGCGTAAAACATTACGCGTGTATTTTAAAGGTGATATGGATTATGAGGCTTTCAAAGCTCAATGGAAGCGCAAATACACGGGTCTTAATAAAGAGCTATCGTCATTTCTTTTAAATCACGGTGAAGACAGCTTTGGAAAATATGTGACTTTGCAAGATGTGCAATTATCTATTAATGACCCTAAGTTTTTAAGAATCGCTGGTTATGACCCGGCAGGCTGGGATTTACAAAATCGCCGTGAACATCGCGCACAGGTTTTATGGTTCGGTTTAGTAAATATGATCGACTCTAAAACAGGTAATCATATGTTAATGTTTGAAAAAACCGACAAAGGCTTAGTGCCACGTATGTCTATGCAAGATGTGGGTTATTCGTTGCAATTTCAAATTAATCCATTTCGCCCATTTCAAATGTTAAAATCAGCCCTATCTTGGGGCGTGAACACATACGATCACACGTTTTTAAGCTGGGATAATGACGGGGTTAAAATTCACTGGGCTGATATTTTCTTTACTCGTAACCGCTATGAGACAACAACTTTTTCTGATTTAAAATGGATGGCCCGCCAAATTGCTAAACTTAGCCATGATGATATTAAGCATGCCGTAAAAAGTGCAGAGTTTCCGGCAGATATCGAAGATTTATATATTCATAAAATTTCAAATCGCCGTAACGAAATCGTGCGCGCATTTGGTTTAACAAGCGAATTTTCGATTTATCCAGTTGTCGATTTTAAAACCTATAGCCCTAATAAGAATGTAAAAAACGGTGATGTGGTCGTAAGCCATTATGAGGGTTATGTAAGTTATGAACTTCCGCGCAGTACACTGCTGCCGTTGCTTCTTCAAGGTGCTGCGTCTTTTGCAAAATTGAATGCTTTAAATAATCAATTACAAGCAAAAGTGTCTAACGAGATTTCATTGTCAGCGACGCAAGATCTTGGAAAAGTTTTAAATGTTAAAGATATCGCAGGTGGTATCGGTTTAGAGCTCACTCGCAGTGTAGATAGCAACAGCCAATACGTGATGCGTGGTGATCAGTCGCAAGCCTTTGTGATTCGCGATCGTTTAGCCGTAGAAATCAATGTCGGTTCTTCGTTATTTTCAACTTTAAAAGGGTTGTTTCCGGATAAATTATCTGTTAGCGGCAACATCAAAGTGTGGCGTCGTGAATTTGAATTCATCCATTTTGCCAATACCTGGAAAGAGGGCTACACCAGCAAAGTTAAATTATTTAACTTTATCCCGCACTGGAAAAACTGCATCGTTGAATGCCTTGATCGCAGCGAAGTTTTAAAAATCTCTGATAGCTACGGTGTTTCAGTTGGCGCAAAAGTGCCCGTAGGTGCTGTGGCCGGTGTGCCACTCACTTTAGGCGCGAGTGTATTTTGGCAAAATTCTAAGCCAACATATTTTTCGCGTGATCAGTTTAACCAATTAGTGATTTATGAAGCCGAAAATTCAATGTTTGGTTATTCACAATCAGTGGGTGTTGATGCTGGTTTAGATTTAATCTTATTTAACCTGCCATTCTTAGAATTTAGCAAAACAAGTTATTTCTATGATCACAAAAGTGCTTTATACCGCTTTTCGGCGCCAAAATCAGTTGAAAACTTTAATGTGTTAGAACAGATGCGCGCTAAAGAAGAACAAGAATTACTAAGCCGTTATTTAGAATCAGGCGATAGTGATCCGTTAGTTTTGGCTAAAAAAGATTTGGATATCAAAGCTAAAGGCCAAACAAAAAAATCAGCACTCAGTTTCTTATTCTTATTTAAAAAAGAAAAAGCGACCGGTTACTCAAAAGCCACAGTTAAAACTTCGGGTAAAGAAGTCAGAAACTTTCAGCGCTACAGCAGCGAACAAACCAGTTTGTTTGGTGCTGATAAAAGTATTTTAGTGATCGATAAGATGGCGACCGTGGTTTATAAAGACACGACAAAGATTTCAATTGAACTTGATGAAGCTGAGCCAGATAAAATGGTGGCTTATCTTGAAGTGTGGAATTATGAAAGAAAATTAAACCGTAAAAACTTAGTTGAATACATCTCTGATTTAAATAAATTCTATTCAAAAGATAAGAATACTCCGTTTTATTCGGATTATTTCTTACCACCGAAAGAACAAGTCGACAAGTACCGCAAGATTTACGGCCACACGCGAATTTATGTCTACGGTGATGCCTTGTTAAGGACTTTAAAATCATACACACCGAAACAGCTAGAAGGCTTATTTGCTAACACTTATAAAGGTGATACATCTTGCGCCTATAGTTCTGCAAAAAACAGTAATAACTGCCCGTACGAATATGACTTAAATCGCTTCTTAGATGCGGTTAAAGATATGAAAAAATACACTGTGAAAGACCGGAAATTTCTTAAACAGTACTATAAAGTGTTAGATTCAATCCGCATTCGCGAAAACGGTATTGATTTAGTAAATTACATTTTAAATGATGATGAGATGTTTGTGATGGGCGAAATTTACGGCGTGCACCCAAGTTATTCAAGCTTACAAACCGACGAGCAGTACGCGGGTCGCAGATTCGCAGCAAAAAGCTGGGGAAGTTATAAAATACCGCCATTAAGAAAGTTTTTAAATAAACATTCGATCACGCACGAAAGTATTTATATTAACGGCGAGATCAATTTTGATGACATCTTTGGCCCACTGCCAACGGGTAACATCGATTATTACTAGCTAACTGAAGTTTTTTAAATGTGCTTACTTTTCGGCGCTCTTGATTTCGGTTTACAGTGTAAACCGAAATCAAGAGTGAATTTAGAGCGTCATTTTAAATAATTACAATGTTTGTAGAAATTTAATTAAAGCTTTTTTATCAGCTGAGGTCAGGATCTCTTGACCATCTTTTATAAAAATATCCACGTCATGACCGCTGTTACTCATGCCTTTGCGAGTTGTATCATAAAAGAAAAGCTCTTGTTTCCAACTGGCTGGCGTGTGTTCTGCCGTAGGATAGCCGTTGCAGTCGGGGTCAAAATCAGTGGCTGTGTTAATGGCATCACCTGCGTAATAAGTTTTCGGGCGTAATTCAGATGGTGTTAGTACTGCACATAGCGATGGTACCGAGTTATTATGAAAATAAGGCCAGCGCGCCCAAATGCCCACCAGAGGTGGCGGCACATAACCTTTTTGTTCTTTGATGACGATTTTGTTCGCTTTAGAAATTGATAAATTATTTAACTGTTCTAAAGATTTCATACCTTGTCGGCGGTATGGATCTGTTCCCACATCAATCACCGGTGTTTTTGCTTTTGGAATCACGACTGTCGTTGCTAATTTTTCAAGATGTGTAAGTTGGTCAGCGTTTGGCAAGTTCCAGGCTTTTTCATAATTACCATGGCATTTAGAACACGTTTGGTTAAAAATCTTTTCGCCTTGTTTGGCCGTATCAATATTAATTAATTCTGCAGGGTAAAAATCAGTAAATCTTGGAGCCTCAGAAGAAAAAACAGCCGTTGTTAATTCATCGATAACTTTTTGATTGTCTTTAAGCCATTGTTCTAAAATTTTTAAATCAACCCCGCGGCCAATTTCATTCCAGATGATATTTGTGTAAATCGGGTTACCACTTAAAATGCTGCCATCAGATAACCAACGATTTTTGTATTTAAGATTCCACCATACCATCGGTTTTGAATCGGCAGGGTTATGATCTAAGATCGCATCCGCGCGCGGAAATAACTCATTCCAATTAGAAGGTGTTGCGTAGGCATCTTGATTTCTATGATTTAATGATAGCGCCACTTGTGCTAATGATGTGTCTAAGCCCAGTTGAATGGGAGCTTTGGCGCCAACACGTTGAATATTGGTTTTAAGTTCTTTCATTAGCTGTGTTTCAGCATCGTTTGCGCCTGATACAGATTTAAATAACCAAAGATCTACAGCCGGAGCCATTTTTTTTGCTTGCACAAAAAAATCGTTCGCTGTCGGGAAACGATTCGTCATGCCTAAGACAGTTTTTCCGAATAAGTTGCTAGAATGGCAAGCGGCACATGAAAAAGTAAAACCAGTGGCGCCATTACGTTCGATCAAACCAAACCCCATGCGGTGTTCGGGGCGAATACCACGTGGGTAAGGCACTTGGTAAACTCCGGTATCTGAAACAAGCGGATATTGGTGTAAACCAAGATTGGCCATGACCTGATCAAAGCTGGTAATTCCTGAAACACCTTGAACTATACCATTTAAAATTTCTTTTAACGGATTACCTGAATCATCTTCAATCACATTTACAACGGGTTGATAAGGCGGAAGGGCGCCAGTGACCGAGACAGGATAAATTTGCGCATGGATTTTTCCGTTATCACGATAGGTTGCAAAATCCTGAGCTGAATAATTATGAATGTTTGTGCGGCCGCCAGCAGGTACCGCAACGCCTTCATCCCAAGGGCTTTGAGCGAAAGCCGAAGTTGATACTAAAAATATAAAGGTAATTATTCTTAAGTGGTTCTTCATGAAAAAATCATAGCTAAATGGGTGTTAAAGAATCACTCTAAAAACGCTTGGCGCACTGGGTAAAGTGGTTAATTTGTGCCCTTATCTGCCCCAATTTAAAATGGCTGAGCCTTTGCAAATTAATGACGACATAAATTCTAATTCTACTCAGGAGAATCACTATGAAAATTATGTCCCAACTTATAATTTCTTTAACTGTTCTTTTATCGTGTAACGCTTTCGCTGCTGATATGGCTAAAGACACGGAAAAAGCTAAACCATCAATGGCCTATAAGACCGCGATGGAAGATATTAAATCAAGTTTAGGCATGGTGCCGACGATGTTTAAAATGTATCCGCCAGAAGGTCTTCCGGGCGCGTGGGAAGAAATGAAAGCCGTGCAAATGAATCCGAACACGCAAATTCCCGGCAAATATAAAGAACTTCTTGGCCTGGCCGTCTCAGCACAAATCCCGTGTAAGTACTGCGTGTATTTTCATAAAAAATTTGCTGCACTTCAAGGAGCAACAGAAGCTGAAATTAATGAAGCAATGGCGATTTCAAGCCTTGTGCGAAAGTGGAGTACTTACGCGTATGGTGCAAATTTAAATATGGAGACATTTAAAAAAGATGTCAGCCAGCTCATCAGCAATACGAAATCACAAATGCAGAAAAATACGCCATCACCTGTAGCCATAGAAGCCGCAAATATCACAACCGCAGATATGGCCATGAAAGACATTCAGAACATGTATGGTTTCACACCAAACTTTTTAAGTGAATATCATAAACCAGCGCTACCTGGTGCCTGGAAAAGTCTGCGTGATTTTCACTTCAGTCCAAATACGGCTCTACCTTTGAAATATAAAAATATGATTGGTTTAGCCGTGGGTGCGCAAATGCCTTGCGATTACTGCGCGCATATTGATGGTGAATTTGCCAAACTTAACGGAGCCTCTGCCGATGAGCTTAAAGAAGCCGTTCTTGTTGCGGCCACCGTACGTCACTGGAGCACCTACTTAAATGGCTTATCTATGGATGACGGTAAATTTCGCCGTGAAGTCGACCAAATGGTTTCTATGATGAAAAAGAAAATGGGCGCGGTTAAAACTGATCGCCAAGCCGCAAATCATTAAGTCATAGTCTAGCTAAATAGCCTGCGCGAACGACCTAAAAGTTCTGCAGGCTAGTCATTATTTCTTTTCCTGAATTAATTTATTTCTAATCCACGTTCTGATATGTGAAAGTTCTATTTCAGATAAGCCTACATAATTTGCTGATACCACGTAGTGATCTTTTTGCAATTCAGACGTGTTCACACGAATTGAAACTGTCGTTTTTTCAAACAGGTTAAAAAAATCCGAGCTGATTTTATAAATTTGACCAGGAATAAACCCCACATCAGAAGAAAACTTTAAGCTGATCTCAGAAGTCGATGTGATATTGAGTTTCATCGGAACAGACGCTGGTTTATTCACTGTAGCACTGACGAAATCGTCTTGTTCGTTAGACTGCACTAAAAGCTTTTTTAATTTCTGCATTAACACATCAGGATCAATCGGCTTAATCATGTAATCGTTTGCACCTACGGCAATCGCTTTTTCAACGTCAGCAGGGTCGCGTTTTCCGGTTAACATAAGAATTGGAACTTTAGAGTTGATGTTGGGCTGTGAGCGAACCGTTGAAATTAAGCTAAAGCCGCTTGTGCCCATGGGCATCACAGCATCAGTGATAACCACATCGAATTTTTCACGTTGAAGATGCTCAAAAGCATCTAATGAATTTGTGCAAGCAATTACAATGAAGCCTTCTTTTTTCAAGATAGCATCTAAAGTTAACAATACGCTATTTTGGTCATCTACAATAAGAACGGTTTTCATGAGGCCTTCCTTTGACTCGCTTTAATATCATCAATGCGTTCATTGATTCCTGCAATGGCTAATGCATAACAAAGCTGAGCTTTGCTAATTTCACGAGCCAGAGTGTTCGCCAGTGAGGGGTTGTTCTCGTCAGCTAATTTTTCAACAGTTGCTAAAATTTGGTGTAACTCATGGGCATCAAGTTCAGCCGCGGCTGATTTTAAGCTATGCGCTGTCTGGTAAAGTTCGGCATAATTATTTGCCGCCAATAATTCACTTAAGCTAGCGATTTGATGCGGGGCCTGGTCGGTAAAGTCTTGTAATAGCACTTCGATAAGCAATTTATCACCCACCATTAAGTGTTTGATCTTTTCAATTTGGCTAGGCGTTGCAATCGTTGCCGTAAAATAAGTTTTAAGCAGAGCGACTAATTTATTTAATTCAATAGGCTTAGTTAAGAATGCAGCCATACCAGCTTTGATGTTGTCATCAAAATTAGCTTGTCTGACATCGGCTGATAAACCAACGATCGGTGTTTTTTTAAAGTCGGGATTTGACTGCTGTAAAGCTATAATTTTTTTCGTGGCCTCTAGGCCGTTCATCACCGGCATATTTGAATCCATTAAAATCAGATCGGGGTGATGGCTTTGATAAATTTTAATCGCTTCTTCGCCGTTATTAGCGATGACTGATTGCAAACCAAGCTTTGATAAGTAATTCGTGATTACTTTCTGATTTACCGTGCTATCTTCAGCAATAAGTACTACGCCTTGAAATTGATTCGCGAATAAAAGTGTTTCAGCATCCATTTCTGTCGTATCTGAAGTTGTCAGTTCACAGGCTTCAAGCGGAAGGCTAAACCAAAACTGTGTGCCTTTGCCTAATTCGCTTGATACGCCAATTT
Source organism: Bdellovibrio sp. (assembly GCA_036676395.1). GTDB lineage: Bacteria > Bdellovibrionota > Bdellovibrionia > Bdellovibrionales > Bdellovibrionaceae > Pseudobdellovibrio. Next base: position 2,108,730 of record JAKFCY010000002.1, on the reverse strand, counting down.
CACCTTTTAAAAGATCAACTAGCTGTTTACAGATATTTAAACCAAGCCCTGTGCCGCCGACAGTTTGGCCATTTTTAGTCTGAAAATATTTTTGAAACAGATGGCTAACTTCAACTGGAGTCATGCCGCTGCCAGTGTCTTTAACAATCACTTTTGTGTTGGCACCTTCAGAGATAAACTGCAATTCAACCGAACCAACTTTAGTAAATTTAATCGCATTACCAATTAAGTTAATCATAATCTGACGAATACGGTTGGCATCAGAATTAAATGACTCTTGGGTTAGCTCTGAAAAATTTAAGTTAAGTTCAATGTTTTTTTCCATCACCAGAGGTTTAAAGTTATCAGCGATCTCGTGAGCTAATGATTTTAAACTAAAAGGTGCATTGGTAATATCTAATTTACCAGCTTCGATTTTTGAATGATCCAGAATATCGTTAATTAATGTTAATAGCGATTTAGCCGAGCGCTGAATCGTGACCACATAATCTTTTTGATCTTCGTTAAGCTTAGTTTCTTTAAGCAGGGTGGTTAAACCCAGCACGGCATTCATCGGAGTTCTGATTTCATGTGACATCGAAGCTAAAAAGTCTGATTTTAATTTTGAATGTTCAACGGCACGTTCTTTTTCAGATTGCCAGAATTGCTCAAGCTGTTTTTTAGTCGTGATATTTTTTAACACCACCACCGAGCCTGACGTTAACCCCTTATCATCGACATAATAGCCATTAGAGCAAGAGACAAAAATTCCTTCAGGGTGAAGCGGATTTTTAATCACATATTCTTGTTCGGTTACCATGTGCTTTTTAAGCGCGGTGTACATCGGTAGCTCTTCTTTAATCAGTTTGCGGCCATCGGCAGACTGAAAACCCATCACATCAATCGAGCTTGAATAAAAAATATCATTAACAACCGGGCCGATGATGTTTTTAGCCGATTCATTCGTGAATGTGAAAAAGCCGTACTTATCTGTTACGATCACGCCTTCTGACATATTGCTGATGACTTTTTTAAAGGTATCAACTTGCGAGTTCAGCATAATATTTTCTTTGCGGGTAGAGCTAAATAAGAACAATAAATGAAGCACAGACAAGACCAATGAAGCTAAGCTAATCGCTAAAAATGTCGATTCGTTATTAAATTTAAGTTCGCCGACATTCTTTTGAAATAAATCCATCGGTTCAACCACAAGTTTTGTGTGAACGGTGGCGCCCGAAGCGATAAAGTTTTTAACAGATTCAAAGTAGTCGGCATAATTCAGCGATCGCTGGGCTAAAGTATTGTGAACTGAGGCCTTCTTCGCTTGTGTTGATGATAGTGCCTGAGTCATCAGCGAGTTATTGCGTGTTGAAAAGTGATTATACTTATTTGAACGCGCTACTTTTTGATCTGCAGTGTATTCAGAACTTTCAATGTAGCTTTTAAGCGACACGATATTTTCTTGCCAAGCGTTTACGATTTCATACAAAGCTTTTTCTTCTTTGGTCAGTTGCTCTTGAGTCACAAAAAGTGAATTTAGGCTCTGACTTAAACCTGATTGATAAGAAAAAGCCAGCATCAGAAAAAATGCAAAATTGGCTAATCCTAAAATATAAAAATGGCGTTTTAAAAATGCCGTAAACAGCTTCATCATGACTGATTACTTATCGTCATTTTGAGAGCGAATTTAGAGTCAGGTCAGAGTGAAAAATTAGTTTTTAAAGGTCGGGGTCCAGGTGCCGATAAAAATCAGAAATGGTCCTGTAAAAAAGATAGTCAGAATTCAACAAACTTGGATCACGATTTAGAAAATCATGACGCAATAAATCTGTTAAGAAATGCTTTGCTCGTTAAAAGTATTTTACTAAATTAGCGTTTTAGCGTGTTGAATTTGTGCGGCAACAGCTTTTGGAGAAGTTCCACCTGCAGAAGTTCTAGCCTGCATGACCGCTAAATGAGGAAGAGTTTTAAGACTCTCTTCATCAAACAACGCATGTAAGGCTTTTAGTTCTGTTAAAGTAATGTTCTCTAAAGCTAACTGTTTTTTATTGCAGTATTGCACGACGTGGCCAATCACTTCGTGGGCTTCGCGAAATGGTAAACCTTTTTTTACTAAGTCATCAGCAAGATCAGTCGCATTTGAAAAATCTCCCGCTAGGGATTTTTTCATGTTTTCAGTTTTCCAAGTGGCTTCTTCAAGCATCACTAACATTAAGCGCGTGCAGCCTTTAACCGTATCAAGGCCTGTGAATAAATGGAATTTATCCTCTTGCAGATCGCGGTTGTACGCCAGCGGTAACGCTTTTAATGTTGTCAGTAAACCAATCAGTGCGCCGTTAACACGGCCGACTTTTCCGCGGATAAGTTCTGCCACGTCTGGATTTTTCTTTTGTGGCATGATGCTGCTGCCAGTGGTTACTCTGTCAGATAGCTCTACGAATTTAAATTCTGGCATTGACCATAATACTAATTCTTCACTTAAACGTGAAAGGTGCATCATGATCGTTGCGCTGTCAGATAAAAATTCGATCGCGTAATCACGATCAGAAACCGCATCTAATGAGTTTTCACTCACAGAATTGAAATTTAAATCTTTGGCAACCTGGGCGCGGTTTAAGGGAAAACCAGTTCCAGCTAAAGCTGCAGAACCCAGGGGTAAATTTAAAACTCTTTTTTGGGTTTCTAACAAACGATCAACGTCGCGTTGAAACATCCAAAAATACGCCATCAAGTGATGCGCAAGACTTACGGGTTGTGCATGTTGCATATGCGTAAGGCCTGGCAAAATAGTTTCGAAATGCTTTTCAGCGGTTCTAACCAGGTAATTTTGCAGCGCCTTAAGGCTAGCTGTTAAATATGAGATCTCTTGCGCTAAATAAAGACGGGTGTCGGTTGCAACTTGATCATTACGACTGCGTGCCGTGTGTAGCTTTCCAGCTACAGCACCGATTTTAGCGTAAAGTTTTTTCTCGATATCCGAGTGAATATCCTCTGAGGTCGGATCAATTGCGATTTTACCTGTTTTAAAATCTTCATGCATTTGCTGTAACGCTAAAATAATAACGCCAGCTTCTGCTTGAGGAATAATACCCACATCCCCAAGCATTTTAGCATGTGCAATTGATCCAAAAATGTCGACTTCCCAAAGCCTGGCATCAACTTCTAATGAAGAAGAAAAAGTTTCTACCTCTTGATGTGTCGGCTCCTGAAATAATCCACCCCAAAGTTTCATAGTAATTATCCTTTTAAAGATGACTCTAAAGCTAATTTATCTTTAATGCTGAAGAACATACGTGGTTGTAAACCGAAGTTCTTAACTGCGCCAGTGCTTTCAGATTGGATAAATGTAGTTGTGTCAAAACTTGCAAGATCTTCTGAGTAAAGGGCCCAATCAGAAGTTCTGCCAGTAACAACAACGTTACCTTTGTAAAGTTTTAGTTTAACAGTTCCGTTAACGCGAGTTTGAGTTGCGCCAATGAAAGCTTCTAGATCAGTTTTGAACGGATCCCACCAAAGACCTTCGTAAGCTAATTTGCTCCACTCAAGATCAATTGTAGATTTGAAACGGATTTCATCTCTGGTTAAAACTAAGTTTTCTAAAGCTTTATGAGCTTTTAATAATACAGTCGAAGCTGGACATTCGTAGTTTTCACGAACTTTTAAACCCATCATGCGATCTTCCATAATATCGATACGGCCAATACCGTGATCACCGGCAATTTTATTTAAGTGAATCACTAATTGCCCAGGTGAAAATGCCGTATTGTTGATGTGCGTAGGCATTCCGTTTTCAAAAGTTACAACGATTTCTTCAGCTTTGGCATTTGCGTTCTCTAAAGATTTTGTCCACATGAAGATTTCTTCTGGTGGTGCGAAATCTGGCTCTTCTAATCTGCCGCCTTCGATTGAACGACCCCATAAGTTTTCATCAATGCTCCAGATTTTTTCTAAAGATTGTTGAATTGGTACATTATTTTGTAAGGCGTATTCGATCTCCCATGAACGAGTCATGTTGCGTTCGCGAATGGGGGCGTGGATTGTAGCGTCTTGAATTAAAGAGCGTAAACCGAACTCGATACGAAATTGATCATTGCCTTTGCCAGTACAACCGTGTGCAAAGTGATTTACATTTAATTTTTTAGCCACTTCGGCAGCTTTTGCAGCTATTAAGGGGCGGGCGATAGATGTCGACATCGGGTAACCTTGATAGTCGCCATTGGCTTGCAAAGCTTTAAAGCAGTACTCTTTAATGAACTCTTCTTTAGCATCTACTGTGTAATGCGTTGTACCCATGATTTTGGCTTTGTCTTGAGCCTGAATAATGTCAGCCGGATCTTGGCCCACATCAACAGTTACAGTGATCACTTCTTCGTAACCATACTCTTGTTTCATTAATGGAATACAAATTGAGGTGTCTAAACCGCCTGAATAAACTAATAGAACCTTTTTATTGTTCATTTCTATCTCCTTGCGCGCTTTCGGCGCGTTTATGCATACAGCTGGTTTATATGCGAATAATTATGCAGTCAACGAGAATATATAAATTAATGATTGACATATGCAACATAAATCCATAATTATGCATGAATGTTGCATAATTATTCACGCACGGCAGCGCAAGTGCCGGCACAATCTATTTCAGTTTCAGTCGTCGGGGCCCGTGGTTACACAGGTTTAGAGACGGCGAAACATTTATTACGTCATCCGTTTGCAAAGCTTACGCATTGTTTTGCTACGACTGAATTTTCATTAACTGATTACTTACAAAGTAAAAAAGCTAGTGAAGTAATTTGTTTGGCTGAAAAAGATTTAATGAAAAATTTAACTGATGTGGTGTTCTTAGCCACGCCTGCAGAAGCTTCATTAAAATTAGCACCCGAGATTTTAAAACAAGGCAAATCTGTGATCGATTTATCTGGAGCGTTTCGTTTGAAAAAGAACGACTACGGTAAATGGTACGGCTTTACTCATGAACAAAATGAATTGTTGCAAGCGGCTACTTATGGATTAGTGCCTTTTGCACAACCTTCTGAATCTAAGTTAATTGCAAACCCTGGTTGTTATGCATCCAGCGTATTAATGGCTTTAATTCCATTAATTAAAAATAACTTAGTTGAAGTTGATACTATTGTTATCGATGCAAAATCAGGTTCAACAGGAGCCGGTAAAAAAGCTTCTGAGAATTTATTATTTACTGAGGTTGATGGCGAATGTTTACCTTACAAAATCGGCAAGCATCAGCATTTACCTGAAATCATCGAAGCGGTAGAGCTGTTTACTGGCGTTAGTATTAATCCATTTTTTACGACACATTTATTACCAACTCGTCGCGGGATTTTATCTTCTTTATATATGAAGGTTAAATCTGGCGTTACTAAAGAACAGATCCAAAAGGCTTTTGCAGATTCTTACGAGCAAAACTCTTTAGTATTTTACGGCGAGAGCGCGAAGCAACCGCAACTTTTATCTTTGAAAAAAGTTGTTGGCACGGCTCACACGCACATTAGTTATGAACTTATGGACGGGAAACTTTTTGTTTTCTCGACGATCGACAACCTTATGAAGGGGGCAGCCAGCCAAGCGATTGAAAATTTCAACCGCATGAATGACTTCTCTCAAGATGCAGGGCTTGCAGATATGGAGGCTATGATATGACACCAGGACCAGGATTACACAGAACACCATTACCTAAGGGTTTTTTAACGAGCGGAACAAACTGCGGTGTGCGCCGTTACCGTCCGGATATTGGCGTAATTATTTCTGAAGTTGATGCAGTTGCTGCAGGTGTATTTACATTAAATGAATGTAAAGCCGCTCCGGTATTACATTGTGCTAAAGTTTTACCAGCTGATAACATCCGCGCTATTTTTACAAATTCAGGACAAGCTAATGCGGCAACGGGAGCTGAAGGTTTCAAACGTAACCAAGAAGTTATTGTTGGAATGGCTGAAGCTTTAAATGTAACTCCGGAACAAGTGTTGATCGCATCAACTGGCGTGATTGGCGTGCAAATGGCGACTGATAAAATTATTCCAGCACTTCCTGATTTAGTTGAACGTGCCCAAGAAAATGCTGAAAGTTTTGCCTTAGCCATTCTTACGACTGATCTTGTACCTAAAACTGTAACTACAGTTGTTAAACTTTCAACTGGAAGTATCCGTATTACTGGAATCTGCAAAGGTTCAGGCATGATTCATCCGAACATGGCAACAATGCTTGGTTACATTTTAACGGATGCAAAAATCACTAAAGATGTAGCACACACAGTTTTAAAAACGGCGACTGACGTTAGTTTTAACATGATCAGTGTTGATGGTGATTCTTCGACGAATGACTGCGCATTTATTATGGCAAATGGTGAAAGCGGTGTTGAGTTAAAAAATGATGCTGACTATCACGCGTTTCAAAAAGCGGTGATTGAAGTTTCTATTTATTTAGCAAAATCAATTGCTGCCGACGGCGAAGGCGCGACTAAATTAATCGAAGTGGCGTTAACAGGTTCGCCTGAAGATGCATTAGCAAAATCAGCTGCTCGTGGTGTAACTTTATCGCCATTAATTAAAACGGCAGTTCATGGTGAAGATCCAAATTGGGGAAGAATCTTAGCGCGTCTTGGAGCTGAAAAAGTTCCGGCGGCAAGTCTTGCTAAAATGGATTTAACTTTACAAGGCATCAGGCTTTTCACAAATGGTGAACCGATCGCTTTTAATAAAGAAGAAGTAAAAGGCCTTTTAAAACAATCAAATGTTAAAATCGAGATTGATTTAAAATCGGGTCCTTACCAAGCCACAGCATGGGGTTGTGACTTGTCTAAAAAATACGTTGAAATCAACACAGAATACTCTTGAGGGGCTAAACTATGAGAACAGATTTAGTAGTCATCAAATTAGGTGGGGCTTCATTACTTGATCCGGCAACTCGTGATCAAGTGGTTAAAACAGTGCGCGATTACCGTCGTTATGATTACGACGTGGTTCTTGTTCACGGTGGAGGACCTGCGATTAATGCAGAATTAACAAAAAGAAATATTTCTTGGAGTTTCGTTAACGGTCAACGCGTAACGAGCACAGAAATGATTAATGTTATTGAAAATGTTTTATTCGGCCAAATTAATGCTGAACTAGTTTCAGCCTTGAATTCAGGCGGAGTTCCGGCAATTGGTTTGTCTGGGGCAAAGAATAATTTATTATTCTGTAGTCAGGCACAAAAAGACCTAGGCCAAGTAGGTTTAGTAGAAGCTGTGAACACCGAAATGATTCATGCACTTCTTACTCCAGAAAAAAACGTGGTTCCTGTAATTGCGCCGATTGGTATTGGCGAAAATGCAGAGCTATTTAATATTAATGCTGACTGGGCTGCGGCGAAAATTGCTTCGGCGTTAAAAGCTAAAAAATTAATTTTCTTAACTGATCAGAACGGAATCCTTGATCAGAACCAAAAATTAATTGAGCAAACTAGTCATAACGATTTGCAAAAACTGATCACTGACGGCGTAGTCAGCGGTGGCATGTACACTAAAGTGTTAACTGTAGTTGATGCTTTGGTTCACGGTGTTTCGCAGGTAAGAATTTTACGTGGCACTGAGGCTTATAACGGCTTATGGAGCGATTACGTCGGAACTATGTGTAAAAATTCGGAGGCTCACTATGTTTAACATTACTTCTCCTCATTTTTTAACGGGTGAAGAATTAAGCCAAACTGAATTAATGAATTTACTTCATTGTGCGGTTTATCTTAAAGCCAATAAAAAACAAAGTATTTTGCAAAATAAAACCATCGCTTTGCTTTTTGAAAAATCGTCTTTACGCACGCGCATGAGTTTTACTGTAGGCATTGAACAGCTTTCTGGCAGTGTTATTGAAATCACTTCTACGCAACGTAAAAAAGAAACTCCCGCTGACACGATTCGTGTGATGCAGGGGTATGTTGATGGTTTAATGATTCGAACGTTTGAGCATGAAATTTTAGAAGAGATGGTGAAGCACGCAAGAATTCCGATCATTAACGGGCTTTCTGATTTACATCACCCATGCCAAGCCTTAGCTGATTTGCAAACTTTGCTTGAATGTTTTGGCAAACTTAAAGGTTTAAAACTTTGTTATGTCGGTGATGGCAATAACGTACTTCATAGTCTGTTACTTTTAGCTCCGTATGTTGGAGTTGATGTTCATTATGCATGTCCAGAGGGCTACAAACCGGATTCTAAAATCTTAGCGCGCGCCAAAGTGCGTGCGCAAGCTGGAGGGGCTGAGATCAAAGAATTTAAAACGCCGCAAGAAGCGGTTACCGGGGTGAATGCGATATACACGGATGTATGGACATCGATGGGCCAAGAAGAAGAACAAGCTGAAAGATTAAAAGCTTTTGCGGGGTACCAAGTAAACCGTGAACTTCATGATTTGGCTGATTCAAAGGCAATTATCATGCATTGCATGCCAATTCACGAAGACCAAGAGATCACTCGCGAAATGATTGAGCATTCGAACTCAGTTTTATTTCAACAAAGCGAAAATCGCATGCATGCGCAAAAAGCTTTGTTGACTGGACTATATTCATTTGAGGAAATGAGACCATGGCAGCCACAACGCAAGCCGACGCACGCGCCAGATTACAAACCCTTCGTAAACTTCTAGAAGAAGGAACGGTTAGTACTCAAGAAGAGCTGTGCGAAGCTTTAGAGAAAAAAAATTTTTCGGTCACGCAAAGTACCATCTCGCGTGACTTACGCCGTATCGGTGCCGTGAAGACCATTTCACCTGTAGGTGAAGTGGTTTATCGTTTACCCGATGAATTGTTATTGCCATCAGCTCCCCCTGTTCTAACTTCGGGAATTAAAGGTTTACTTTTAAGCATTGAACATAACGGTTCGATGATCGTTATTAAAACCCCACCAGGGTCAGCAAGTCTTGTGGCCCATCATTTAGATTTAACTAAACCTGATGGTATTTTAGGTACCATTGCCGGCGACGACACGATTTTCGTGGCCCCAGCTTCAGTTAAAAAAATCGAATCGACTATGGAAGCCATTGTTGACGAATTAAGCTAACAGCGCTGAAATATCACTATGACAAAGATTTTGCGCCTAAGTATTCTCATCATCAGTTTAATTTCATCTTTTGCTTTTGCTCAAGAAGAACAACTTGGTCCTCATCAAGGGCAGGTTAAATCGGCTGGCCCATTTTTAGTTGAAGTCTTAGTTAATAAAGATGGCTCGTTTGATGTTTACTTGCTTGATGCTGAAACTAAAAAATCTACGGTCAGATATTCTTACGTGACAGGTTCTACAGAGGGGCCGTCGCAATCAAAACAAGAAATTCTATGTGTGGCGCAAAAAGAATATTTCGAATGTTACCCACGCGCCGGAAACATCAAAAAAGCTAAAAAATTAACTTTAAATTTAGCGCGCGCAAATGTAAGCGGAAAAGACGTGGTTTATTCATTACCCATTTTTAACCCGCAGGATTTAAAAACAGCGAAAGCCCGCATTCAGGCTTTGCAGATCGGTAAAACACAAAAACTTATTAGCTTTCGCAATGGTAAAAGAGCCACTGCTAATATTACAGATCTAGAAGCCAATGGTACTTATTGCGCTTTAGAAAATATCAAATTACAAAATTTAAAAATTAAGACGACTAAAAAAGCGAAGCTTAAAATTGAAAAACTAGAATTTCCGAATAAAGAAGTCATTCGTTATTCGGTTTTAGAAAATAGTAATTATTCTATTTATTGTGATTTTACAGCAGATAAAGATTTTAAAGTTGCCGCATTGATCGAAAAGATAAACCAGCACATGGCTGGTTTTCTTCGTATTTTGTAATTAAAAATTTAGGTTAATTACCAATAATAATATGTGTTCGTGTATGCCGTGGGGAAGTTTGATCCACCTGGTCTCCAAACATCTTCAGCTGTACTTAAGCCAATTTGAAAGTTAGTCGTCCCATTGTTGTAAGCCGTATTATTTAGAACATCATTAAGTGCTGGAAGCGTTACCGCAGTAAATCCGCCACCACCTGTACATGTATCTCCAGTTAAAGTTCGAGAGCTCGTTGAATTCGTTGAAAAAGCAGGGATGCTCGAGCATGTATTTAAAAAGCTTGCCATGTCTATGGCATTTGCTTGTGCAGGACCTGCACCTGCGTAAACAGTGACATTAGTGGCTCCTACTGTGAATAAAATTTTAGTTCCAGTGCTTGGAGTTGTGTTTGTTCCACCAACGGTCCATAAGCCTGTAACAAATAGCGATGTGATATTCTCGCCACCAGCATTTTGCGTAGTTGAACAAGCAGTTTGGTCAGTGAAGTAAACCGTATATGCGAAGGTATTATCGGCATTTAAGGTTAACGATTTAGTAACAGCATAAGGGCCGCCAGCGCCTGTTCCTGAAACGAGTTCACAGTATTGACCTGATCCAGCCAACTGAGCCGCAGTTTGACTTCCATCAGTAGGAGTAGTGCCGTCAGCGATGGCTGCAAGCTCTTCTTTAGTACAAGACATGTTTAAGAATAGCGACAGTACCAAGAGTGTTTTTAGTATTTTCATACATACAGATCGGTGAATTTCGTAAAAAAGTTAAACAAAAAATTGGAATTGCCTCTTGTTGGGAAATTTAGGTGTGGTTTTTGTTTTCACGTAACATAGTAATGATGATGGCGACTATTTAATTGGAGTCGTCTTCAAATAATTTGTAATCGCACTTTCGAAATAATTAACATACCAACCCATAAAGTTCACCTGCGGGTCGCCACCACGAACTGTATTCATGTATGCTCTTTGGTATTCATCACCTAAATTGTAAAGCGTAGTGCTAAGCCCCGGGTTCTGACTGATATCAACGCCGGCAACTTGTTTGTAAACGGTAATTGAAGTGTGTGCCATAGCGGCGATGTAGGCTAACATTTCTTTGTTGTTGAAAATAATTTGAAATGGTTTTTTTAGATTCGTGACATCATAAGTTTTATAATCGTAACCAAGAGGTTTTGTTTTTTCAGCAACTAGGTCTGCGACACTCCATAATAAAAAGGGCTGGGCTTGGCCTAAACCAAAGGTGCCTTGGCCTTTATTTGAAATTTGATAGAACCAAAAAACAAAGTCGCGGTTACTGCCATTAGCTAAATAACTTGTTTTATTAAGCAGGCAGCGCCATTTCCAGTAATTTGAAATCTTTAAATCAAGGCAGCCCTGTGTGTTTGGGTCTTTGGTGATGATCTTCATGCGTGCAGACATCACAGTAAAATCAGATTCGTTAAACATTTTTGCAAAACTATTTTGAATCGTGTTGTCGATAGCTCCATTAAAAGAATTTTCGCCGATAATTGGCCCAAGAATATGTAACGGGTGAATATTAAATGCTTTTGCTAATCTTAAAGTTTCAGATAAAAGACCTTCTTCGTTTAAAGCATCTAAAATTTTTGGAATTTTGTTTTTACCCAGGGTTAAAGCAAATTCAGTTTCGCGGCCTGAATTTAACAGGGCTTCCCATTCACCACTTAAGATCGCCCGTGAATACACGCGCAGTTTTGCGACTTCGGGGATTGTTTTCAGGTTGCCATTGCCTTTAGGAATCATGCGCACTTTTTGCGTTTCACTTTTTTTAAAGTTGTGATCAAGCTCGGTGTACAGCGATAGGGGAGCTCCCCCAGCTACGGCTGTCGTGGTTACTAAGCTTGTAAAAGTTAACAGAATTAATGATAAGGCGTGAATGCGTTTGATCATGGCTTTTTACCTAGCGATTGTTATGCCACAGGTGAAAACTATTCTGGGGGGCTGGTTCTTAGTCATCACGTCGAAGCTTTTGACAGATCACATTTAGGGGCATTGCCCCGTACTTTAAATATCACGTTCTCAAGATGAGACACTGTCTGCAGCTTCATTTGTATTTGAGGCCTAGACTCATAGGAGTATTCGTTTAAGTTCACTCCAGAAAACACCGATAAGACCTAAGTGAAGCATCGTCTGCAGTACGTTTATTCTATTCTGCTTTTGGTAGGTCTAATTGTATATTCGGCCTCGGCATTTGCCATTAATGGGCGCACAACTTATCAAGCTAAAATCTACAAACCTGATGGCCAACCTTTAGAGGCGGTCAGTGTTAATTTTCGTTTTACTGTTTTGGATCCGTCATCATCATGCGTGCTTTTTATAGAAGACTACGCCGCCGTTAACATGATTGGCAGTGGTGGATTAACTTCATTCAGCTTAGGTATGGGAACAAGAACATACCCAGCAAGTGGGCCGACAACTTTTGCCACAGTCTTTGATAACTCGACGCCGTCATTTGTTTGTCAAACCCCAGGCGTGTACAATCCGATTCCAACAGACAATAGAAAAGTCGTGATGCAATTTAATGAAGGCTCGGGTTGGCAAACATTGCCAGCAATGCCGATCAACTCGGTACCGTATGCGATGTATTCTGCGAAAGCACAAAATTCTACACTACTAAATGGTAAAGCTGATTCTGAATTTGTTGAAGTTTCGACATTAGCCGGATTAAACTGCCAGGTAAATGAAGCGATTCATTTTAATGGCGCGACTTTTAGTTGTATCGCGGTCGGCGTTAGCAGCAGCGGAATTTCAAGTGTTACAACCAGCGGTACTGTTTTATCAACAGGTGGAACAGCCAGTGCGCCAGTGATCTCAATCACTGCGGCGACAATGTCGAGCGATGGTTATTTAACTTCGTTAGATTACGCTGAATTTAAAGCAAAACTTTCTGCAAGTAGCACTGAAATTATTAGCACGTTAGGTTATGCGCCAGTGAGTGGTTCTGCGGTAAATACGCAAATTCAAGCTGCAAACTTAGCTGGTGATGTTAGCGGCACAGTTGCTGCAAACTTTGTTCAAAGTGTTGGTGGTAAAACTTCGGCGCAAGTGGCAACAAGTGTCGATGATACGCTGGCTGCAACGTCGTCTTCGACGGCTGATACTATTGTTAAGCGTAATTCTTCGGGCAATTTCACTGCAAATGATGTTTACGCCAATGCTGCAAAATTAAATTACGTCGATATTTATAGACCCAGCACAAGTTTTAATATTCGCTTACAGGCGCCAACCAGTTTAGCTGCAAATTACACTTTAAATTTACCCACCAGCAGCGGAACAGTTGGCCAAGTGTTATCAACTGATGGTTCAGGAAATTTATCTTGGATCAGTGCGGCCACAGGCAGTGTAACAAGCGTCAGTGCGACAGCGCCGTTAGTTTCAACGGGTGGATCAACACCTTCAATTTCAATCACGCAATCGACGTCTTCAACGAACGGTTATTTATCATCAGCTGATTGGAATACGTTTAATAACAAACAACAAGCTACTCAAGCGGCCATCATTGCCACACTTGGGTACACGCCGGCGAATGCAACCAGTGCCACACAATGGATGACTAACGGAGCACATATTTCTTACAGCACAGGTTATGTAGGCGTTGGTATAAGTATTCCTACACAAGTCCTTGATGTTCGCAAAGGTTTAAAAAGTGGAAGCAATGTCTTGGGATTTTTTGCCACAACAGATGCAAACGATATGGGTCTTTATATTGAAAATATTGATACGACAGCGATGCATATTGGTTCAAGAGAAAACAATGTCGATAATAAACCATTAGTTTTTAATCGCTACGGTGGAAACGTAGGTGTTGGTTTATTAAATCCAACTTTTGCTTTTGATGTTTCTGGAAGCGCGCGCACGGGTAGCGCAAGTAATGGTTCAGTTATTACGGGTAACGACGGCAACGCGTTTATTGAAATGCGTGAAAATGACAGTGCCGGCACTCCGTACATTGATTTCGTAAATGATCCATCAACTGATTTTGATTTTAGATTTATTTTAAATGGTGATGATAGTTTTAGTCTGCTCGGTGGTTCTGTCGGTATCGGCACACAAACTCCGACGGCACTATTAAATTTAGCCGCTGGTTCAGTAAGTAATGCTCCACTTAAATTTACTTCAGGAACATTATTATCAACGCCGCAATCTGGCACTATGGAATACGACGGTTATCAATACTATCTAACTGATAGCGCAAACATTCGCCGAACAATTGCGACAGGTTCTGTTGCGGGATCAATTGATAATGCATCTACTATTAATTCATCAGGCAATATTACGCTTACACCAACGGGCTCGGCGATTGTTTCAAGCACGACGGCTTCAACAAATTCTAGCACCGGTGCTTTGATTGTAAAAGGTGGTTTAGGTGTTGCGGGTGCTGCCAATTTCGGAAGTGACGTTAATGTGACCGGGCGTGTGGGTATCGGAACATCTGCACCGCAAGCCCAGCTTGATGTTTCAGGTGTTATTCGCATTGGTGATGATAACTCGGTTCAGGGTTCAGATTTAATTTATGCGCGTTACGGAGCCACTTCAGAAACTACAGCCGTGGTCGGAACAAGATATTCTTCAGGTGGGTTATTTTTAGGTTACGGTATCAAAGCCGGGCCTGGGCCAGCTGCAGCTGATTATTATCAATCCTCATACGCGGCCAGCCTCGGGCGATCAGTTGTACAACTTGGTCAGGATATAGATTTTTTAACAGCGTCTAATCAAGCTGCAGCAATCGGTAATTCTGTGGCAATGTCGTCAAGATTTTTTATTTCAAATGGGGGTAATGTGGGTGTAGCCACATCAGCTCCGCGCCAATTACTTGATGTCGCTCCCGGAAGTGGAAACTCAGTCATTCGGGCGACAACAGTTGATTCATCAGCGGCAATTCAATTGTATAAAAAAACTGGTGCAGCTTATAAAGGCCATGCGCTAACGACTCAAGGTAATGATTTATATTTTAATTATGATAGCGTCGAAAATTCTGGCGCAATTCTAATGACGTTATCTGCGAGCGGCAGTTTGGGTGTCGGTTCAACGCCAGGTGAAAAATTAGATGTCTTAGGTAATATGCGTATCGGGGCAACTGATTCAAACTACATTGCCTTTCGCGGAACCACTGGCGATGGTGCAGGATCTTACAATCACACTTATATTGGTGAAAGATTGTATAGCGGCATTGAAGCTTCAGAATTATTATTATTTAAAGGTAATGATTCAGATAATGCTTCTGGTCCTGATCGAATCAGAATGGCTGCAGGTAACATCGTGTTTGACACTTACGCTTCGCCTGATGCGCCAAGCGGAACTTTTGAAGCCGTGGCCTCGTCGCCGATGATTACAACAAAAATGATTATTAAAGGTGATGGCGATGTGGGTATTGGCACTTCATCGCCTGTGGCTAAATTGGATGTGAATGATTCTGGTACAGCCGTTGATTTGGCGACTATTCAGTCGATTCCTTCAGGAGCTAACAGCGGATTTCGATACGCATTTAGAGCTGGTATGGAAGCAGCAAGTAATAGCAATGCGATTGCTTATGGTGGGAGAATGTTGGCCACTAATTTAGCTAGTCAGTATCTTCTTTATGGGTATCGAGACGATAATGGTATTTCAACTGCGAACATCAAAGGAAATGGTGATGCTTATTTTGCTGGAAACGTTGGTGTCGGCACTTTAACACCCACTTCAAAATTAGAAGTTGTCGGTGGCATTAAACAGCCAAATCACGGGCAAATATGGTTTTCGTGGGATGGTGTAACACGAATTACTTCTATGCCGACATTCTTAACTGATGCTTACATGAATACACATCAAGATGAAGTTTTCACATGGCGCGCTCCTGCGCCTAGTTTGAAAGATACTGTAGGATGTGGTGCTGGGCCTTCAGCAGGCTACATGTTTTCGAATGCTGGAGACTCAACCTGGGGCGGAACTTATCGCTTAGTTATCGGTAAAGCCGGCGCAACAAATATAGTCGATATTCAATATGCTGGTTGGGGTGTGCAACTTCTAGATGCCAGCTTTGGAACTATCACTGGTGTATCAAACGGATCTGTTAACGCGACAATGACATATTCTGGTGGTGTTTGGACGGTCGAACACATGGCCGGTCAAGTCGAGACTACGTCATTTTCTTGTCATTAACTTTGTTTTTTACGTTTGCTAAAAGCCTTAGTGAACGGGGATTCCCACGGGCGTAAGCCAATCACTAAACCAAAATCTTTCGCATTCGGATGATTTCTGTGGCTATCAGACTCAGCCATTAGCTCTTTACTGATCTGTAAAAGTTTTTGTCTTAATTTTTGTGGGCCGCCCGGAACAAAATTTAAATTTAAAAATGTAAAAAAATCATCATTTTCATTAAATCGCGTTTCAAAAAATTTAGTCTTCATCAAACTTTCTAAATGTTGACCCAGAGGGCCGTCTTTGCGAAAGCGTAACTGGCCATCGAATTTACGTTTGATGCGGTTTTTACTTTGAACTTCTAATAAGCCCCATTTTTCTAACTGATTAAGAATGCGAATATTCTTTTCTGCAGACACCGTGTAATCGCGCAAAATTTCAGTCGGGCTGAAGCCTTCTAAAATTAATAAAAAATAATGAAGCGCTTCAGGGTCTTTAACTAAACGATTTTCTTGCTCGGGCGTTAGGTAAAAAAGTTCAGAACTTTTTTCAAAAGGAATACGCTGTAAAAATTCACCCACAGAAATATTCATTAATTCACAGGCCGTTTCAATTTTTGAAAGACTGATGTCTTCTGAAGCCATGATTCGTTTGGTGCTTGATACTGACAGTTTCCATGTCTTGGCAAGATCTGAGTAACTTAGGCCACGCAGCTTAAGGTGTGATTTTAAGTTTTCTATAATTAAAGTCGTGTTTGATCCTGTACTCATTACATAGATTCTGCATTAATCCGAGACGGCGCGCAAGTCAAAGTATCATAATATAATACTTATAGTATTAATAAGTAATACCTTGAAACACGCTCTTTATTTTGGGTCTAGGGTTGTCGATAATCATATGTAAGGAGATTGTTATGAAAAAATGGTTCACCCTATTAAAACAAACTTTCTTTAAATCAAGCGCCCCTGAATTTTACTACTTAGATGAGATGAAGAACTTTGAAGTCCAAGAAGACCTTCGCAGAAGTGAATACCTAAGAGCTTTTTCTAAAGCGGCTTAGAGTATAAAAAAAGAATGCAGCCTAAGCTGCATTCTTTTTTTGTAATTAAGCTTTCGACATGTAAATATAAGCCATGACTCATGCGACAGCATCAATTTTACTGACTTGCGAACATGGCGGAAATCAAATTCCCAAAGAATACCAAGTGCAATTTAAAAATAGCGATCAGGTTTTAAATACTCATCGTGGTCTTGATATCGGCGTTTTAGAAATTGCAAAATTAATGCAAAAACAACTACAAGCTCCATTTATTTATTCGACCACAAGCCGCTTGGTCGCAGATCTTAATCGCACTTTAAATAACCCGACACTATTTTCTGAATTTATGCAGCCATTGGCAAAGACTACGCTTAAAAAAGTACTAGCTAAATATTATCTTCCTCATTGGGCGAAAGTGCGAAAAAATATTCGCACTTTATTGCACACAGAAAACCGGGTTGTGCACGTGGCGGTGCATTCAATGACTGCTCAGTTAAACGGTCAAAAACGTAAGATGCACTTAGCGCTATTGTATAATCCCGCATTTAAGAATGAAGTTGGCTTTTCTAGTTCATGGATTAAAGAGTTACGCAAAGAGTTTCCAGATTATATAATAGCGCGCAATAAGCCTTACCGCGGCGACGGTGATGGGTTAACTTGTGAAATGCGCAAAGAAAATAAACCTGATAATTATATCGGCCTTGAGATTGAATTAAATCAGGGAATGTTATTAACAATGACCGCCAAACAAAAAGCAAAATTAGCTACTGGCTTAGCACGTTCATTAGATCGCGCCGTGAAAAGGTACCCATGGAAAAACCAATAGATTTTAATCTGGAAAAAGAATTCACTGATCAAGTATTTCAAAATTTGGATTTACGTCAGCAAACTATCGAAGGCTGTAGTTTTGATGCTTGCACTTTTAAACAGAGCTCTTTTAGTGGCGCTACGCTAAAAAACTGCCGTTTTGTCGATTGTGTCTTTGAACACTGCGACCTGAGTAATACACAATTAACCAGTTCGACTTTACGCTCAGTTAAATTTCAAAATTCAAAGTTAGTCGGTATTAATTGGACAGCGACTTCTGAAGTTATGCATTTAGCTTGGTATGAATGTATTTTAAATTACGGTAACTTTTCCGGTTTAGATTTGCGTAAATGTGTTTTATTTCAGTGCATGGCTATTGAAGCTGACTTTATTCAAACTAATTTCAGCGAAGCCAATTTATGTGGAACTGATTTTGCTTCGGCAAGATTTGCTTCAACTAATTTAATAAAAGCAGATCTGCGCCAAGCCAGAAATTATTCAATTCGCCCAGACAGCAATAAAATTAAAAATGCGAAAGTTTCACTGCCAGAAGCAACGCTTTTGCTTTATGGATTAGATATCATTTTACATCAGTAAGGCCGCTTTTAAATTGAGGTAATAGCGATTTAAAGTGGGGTTAGTTTAATTAGATTTCAGCTAGCCCTTAATCGCGTAAATAAAATATTACTTAGACTGTCTCATTCTGAATCAAAGCGAGTTAAGTTAACTGCAGTAAACGTCGATATAGTAGTCATGTGGAACGTGAACGCTGCAAAATTCTTAATTCTATTAAGCATTTATTTGTTTGCTCTTCCTATTTTTGCAATGAACGGGCGCACGACTTATCAGGCGAAAATTTCAAAACCTGATGGTTACCCCCTGGAATCAGCCAGCGTAAATTTCAGATTCACCGTTTTAGATACCGTCGGCAGTTGCATTCTTTATATCGAAGACTATGTGGCGGTTAACATGCAAGATACCGGCGGTTTAGTGTCGTTTGCATTAGGTAATGGATCGCGTGCTTTTCCAACCAGTGGAACTTCACAAACATTTCAAAATATTTTTGACAACTCTGTCGCTTCTTTTCCCTGTCAAAATTTAGGAATTTATAATCCAGGCCCTAATGATACGCGCCGTGTGGTGATGCAATTTAACGAAGGTGTCGGTTGGCAAACGCTGCCGGCGATGACGATCAATTCTGTTCCGTATTCGATGTATGCTAGTACAGCGAATACAGCAAAAACATTAAATGGTAAAGCTGATACAGATTTTGTTGAGTATACAGCTCTTACAGGTTTGAACTGTCAAAGTAATGAAGCCATTAAATTTAATGGTGTAAGTTTTAGTTGTATTCCGGTATCAGGAATTTCTGTCAGCGGTACAGTTTTAGCTATTGGCGGAACTGCTTCAGCACCAGTTATTTCTATGAGCGCAGTTTCAATGTCGAGTGATGGTTATTTAACTTCATCAGATTATGCCGAATTTAAAGCTCAAGTCAGTAGCGTAAGTGCAACAGCACCGTTAGCCTCGACGGGTGGAACAACGCCAACAATTTCCATCACTCAAGCGACATCTTCGTCGAATGGTTATTTATCTGCAGCTGATTTCGTAACATTTAATAATAAACAACCAGCATTAGGTTATACTCCGTTAGATAGCGCAGTCTCTGGAACTTTCGCCGTCAAAGCGAATAACTTATCTGATCTAACAAATGTTGTAACCGCTAGAACTAATTTAGGGCTCGGAACTTTCGCTGTAGCCAATAGCATTGATTTAGGCTCAGCCAGTGCAACCGGAATCATTGCCGAAGCCCGCTTTGCAAATCGCAGTGGGGTAACATCAGGAACGCAATACACTAAAGTTACAGTGGATGGAAAAGGTTTTGTAACTAACGGAAGTCAAATTTCATCAGGTGATGTAACCACGGCTTTAGGTTATACACCAGCCAGCGCCTCAGCCAGTACGCAGTGGAGCACGAGTGGTACAACCATTAATTATACAAATGGTTTTGTCGGTCTTGGAACTGCCGCACCACAAGCTGCTTTAGATATTTTTAGTGGTTCATTAAGATTTTCAAACCAACTGAGCGGTCAGGGAATTTCTGGATACTCTGGTGGTGGTGTGAATGTCATGAATCTAATCAGAGAAGATGCCATTAGTACGGGTGGATTAACCATGACCGCTTATGGTGGCATCGGTTTCGCGACAGGTGAAACTGCGCCGACAACAAATTATGATTTTTATATTAATAATACAGGTCGTGTCGGTATCGGAACAAACACGCCAACTGCGCAGCTTGAAGTAAAAAATACTTCGGCTACGATCAAGGTCACATCGAGTGATGGCGTTAGCCCGAGCTATTTAATGACGAATCTCAACGGGATTTTTAATAGTTTTTTCGGAACTGAAGGTATTGCCGGCACGCTGTTTACGAACAGTTTAACTTTTGCCACAGTTTTTGGATCACAGTCAGCAGCACCTGTGCAAATTGCCACAAATGGGTCTGTTAAAACAACTATTCTTGCGAATGGTAATATGGGTGTGGGCACTATTAGCCCCTCTGAAAAATTAGTTGTTGGTGATGATCTCGGAGATCTAACTGCTGGCAGTGGTATTGTCGTTGGTGATGCAGCTGGCGGTGGTTCTGTTTTTGTCGGAAAAGATTCCAGCAATTGGGGACGAATTTCTTTTCAAAATGATAAGTTTGCCATTCAGCACAATGATGCCGGGACAACCAGTTCTATCTACATGGATGCCGGCAACGTCGGTATCGGAACAACTGCTCCTGCGGCAAAATTAGATGTTCAAGGTCAGGTCAAAACTTCAATGGGAACTCCGTTAGTAAATCCAGTCAGCGAAGCTGTTGATTTTGCTTCTGGTAATACTCAATACGTTACGTTTAGTACGTGTCCGGGTAATGTGTTAACAGTTAATTTATTTTCGATACATGAAGGCAGCAGTTATTCGATTGTTATCGTTGCACCGAATGGTTGTCTGGTTGATTTTACAGGTATCTCGCATGCGATTGGTGGTTCTGGCGGAACCGCAGTTACAGCTTTTAAATATCCGGCAGGACAAAAGTTTTCATCAACGGGTAACCCGATGGTGTATTCTTTCTTGCGCGCAAACAATTTTGTATTCGTGGCACAAGTCGTAGATTTTCAATGATGAAGATAAGTTTAATTATTCTTTTTATATTTTACGGTTTTTTCGGAAATGCGTTTTTTCCGAATATGGCCTTTTGGAAAAGATCAATTTATCCAGTCTTTGCCTCAGTTAGCTCAGTCGGAATCGGTGCAACACCAAGTAATGATACCAGTCAGCGCTATATCACCGTCGGCGGGCCCGGAATTCTTGCATATAAAGCCGTGCTGATCACTTCAGGCACCTGTAATAGTCCAGGGGTTGCGGCAAATTTACTTGCGGCCACTGAAGAATCAATTGCAACAAGTTTTTATTTTACTCCGCCGGTAAATACCGTCGATGATTTTTTTACCGTCTGTGTGATCGGAAAAAACTTTGTCGGTGCCTGGCAAAACGAAAATTTACCCACGGCCAGTATTACCTTACGTGTAAATACGATTAAACCTGTCGTGCAAACTCTTGCTGCCGACGGCGGAGCCACCGCAACAGATTCTAATGTGGTGCAAATTGCACTGACGGCAAATCACACGAATTTAAAAATTAATCAGTTTTGTTTAAAATCACAAATCGGAACTCCGGCACCTGCTGATCCACCTAAAAACGATGCTTGCTGGAAAACTCTTGATGGGATTAACCCACCGATATTGCCAGCAACAGCCATTACTTTTTCTGGATTTAATTTTAGTATCGGTTATGTGCAAGCAACCTATTCAATCTATGCGTGGGCCAAAAGTGAAGCGGGCGCGATTTCTTCACTTTCTAATACGGCTTCGGGCACCATCGGTATCGATAAATTTGACACCACATATACGCCGCCGCAAGCCCCTGAAATCACCAATGTACTGGCGTTAAATTCTGATACTCCGGGAAGCCCAATTTCAGAAGCGGATTTATTTATTCCGGCAGGGCAATCTGTTTTTATTAAATGGGCCGCCACTGACGATATTGCTCTTCCTGCTGATGCGATCACGATTTCTTTTACCGCCGATGAAGAAATTTTTAATTCTGTTGTCAGCGGTATTCCGAACGTGGCCGGAGCAGGGTGTACTATTGATGGCAATGCCACTGGCTGTTACCGGTGGACAAACGGGTCACCATTTTCAACTTATTTTAAAATTCGGGTGGGCGTTGCAGATACAACGGGTTTAATTAGTTATGCCTCGGCTCCGCCAAACAACACCACACCATTTTCTATTATTGCCGGTAATACCGATTTAGGTTTAAACGGCAGTGCGGCCTCGGCCATTTTTAAAACGCGTAATGCCGCGGGCACTAATAATACCGGACAAGGCCGCTTCGTCGTGCGCAGTGATGGTAATGTTTATGTTTTAGATGAACGGGGATTATTGCAAATTAATCCTTATGATGGCTTATTAAAATTATATATGCCAATCAATGGCACTGCGGTAAACGGCAATATTGCTACCGCGAGCTTAAAAAATCCAATCAAGATGTCACTCGATGCTTCAGAAAATTTAATCATTTATGACTACGATCTAATTCGAAAAATTAATTTTACAACAGGACAAATCACGACTTTAATTGGCGGGGGTAATAGCAACGCCAATGCAACTTTAGCCAGTGATTTTCAAATTAATCCAATAGGTAGCAGTTTTGAATATGTGTTATTTACGATTCTTCCGAATGGGAATATCTGGTTTCAAATTAGTGATGACTTTATGCGCTCACGTAATGCCGGGGCCAAAGTTCGTTATTACAATGCCGCTGATCAAAAAGTTTATATTATCACTCCGTCAGGTACAGGTTCTCTTGAAGATGCTGGTTTTGATCCAAGTACGTACTCAATTTACAATTTCGGAATCACTTTTGATCCGGATACCTCAACAGTAACAAAAATTCGTTCACGCTCGATTATTCCAACCACTGGTGGCCACACTCCGCGCAGCGTAAGTTATAATCCAACTCACGGCGGTGTTGAAGCTCCGCATATTCCGTATGTCACTTATTGGGCTGATGATAATACTTTTACTGCGATGAGTGGTGTGATGTACAATGTCGATCACTTTGATAAGCAAGGAATTCACCGTTATAATCCGCTGACGAACGCGTGGGTTCGCATATTAGGTACGGGCACCAAAGGGCAATGTCTTGATGGCGCAGATGCGCTTTCGTGTAATACAGATTTAACTGATATTTATGTAAGTCCGGTCGGGCAAGTTTATTTCATGGATAGAAACCGCATTCGTGTGATCGATGCGGCAAATAAAGTACAAACTTTATTTGGCCAGTCATTAGCTTTCGGAGATGGTTCAAAAGCCACGTCGGCTCGCTTATCGCGGGTGCTATGGATTGACCGTGCCGCTGATGGACGAATTATCGTAGCTGATAATAATGAATTTAGAATTCGCGAATTTATCGCCGGCGGAACCATGTCTTTAGTTGCCGGTAACGGATCTGATAGCGCACCCAACACCGTAAGCCCTGCAGTCAGTCAACCGATCACGGTTAAATACTGGGGGGCCACATATCCATTTTCAGTCGATGCGCCCACTGGTGATATTTTTTATACTCGTAATGGTTCATATCTTTCACGCTTAACGCGTGCCACAGGTTTATGGTCTGATATCGCCGGCGGTGGTGGAACTGATTACACAGCAGGTGATACATTGCTTGGAAATCAAATTTCAATCTCGGGTTATGCTCAAGGGCCAATGGGTTATAATGGCTCACAAATCATGCGCTCATTTCATCAATGGAACGGAACAACCCAAGTCAATTCAATGATTAAACTTTATAGCACATCAGGTGGTACCCAGACTCACTTTGCCGGGCTGCTTGGCGTGAATGTCGGTTCACTTGATAGCTGTGCGGTCAGTAGCACGCTGGCGACTTGTAAAGCTCCGACAAATTTTAATTCTTTTTCAAAAGCGCAGTGGGATTCTGTGAATAACTATTGGTTGATTCATCATATCGGCAGTTCAATTATTCACACCGCGGTTGAAGGCGGAGAAATCGGCAACCTTGTCAGTTTACCGCGCGGGGCTCAGTCTTTTTACTACGTCGTGAAAACCGGTATTCCGCATGTGTATTACTGCTCTGGGGGTAAGGTGTATAAATATAATCTGAACACATCGAACGAAACGGCTTTATTTTGGCCAAGTGAAACGATCAGTTGTGATGGTTATTCGATGACTTGGGATCCTGCGCAGAATTCGATTATTTTTCCGATCTTACAAAATGGCTTAGGCGGAGTGGCTAGGATTTTAGATCCGTAGGCTAATTAGCTTTTAAAGCATTCAATATAGACGTGTGATCTTTTTGAAAAATTCTGGAAATATCAGCAACCGTTAATTTTAATTCATCACGTAAACGCATAATAGCTTCTTTGCGGGCAGCAAAAATCAATTTTGTTCTGGATTTACCTTTTAGATCTGAGACTTTTAATTTGTGCTTAAGTGCAGTTTCTTCAATGATTGAATCAGCTGAAAGGTTTTTAATTTTTTCTTTCGATTGCACGGGAAACATTTTTTCAACAGCTTGCACATCTAGATAGCCATTGATTTTTTTAAGCATAATTAAGCGATTAACAATGCCTTCAACGCTACGGTAACAGCTGCCAAAGTGTTGGCTGGTGTTTGTCTGTAAATCTGCATTTAAGCTTAATTGATGATTATCAAGCTGCGCCCGAAAGTATTTCATTTTTGAATCATAACAAGGGGCTTCAAGGTGAAGCTGTAAGCCCGATTGAAAGCGTGATTTCAGGCGTTCTTCAATAGTATCAATCGCCATTAAGTCACTATCTGAGGTGAAAAATATTTTCTTACCGGCCAGGCTATAATCATTCATTAAATTGAATAGCTCTAATTGTGTGGCTTTAGCTCTGGCAATAGCCTGAATATCATCAATTAATAATAAGTCTGTTTTTAAACGGTACTTATCACGAAAAGCACCGGTTGTTTTTGTAAAAATCGCCGTTTGAAAATCATTAATAAACTCATCACCACTGATCACTTTAACGCGTAGGTTAGGGTATTGCGAAAGAGCTAACCAGCCAGCGGCATGTAACATATGGCTTTTGCCAGCGCCTGATGGGCCTTTAATAAGAGCAAAAGGCATGGTGATTGATTTATCAGTAACAATCGCCTGTAGTGATTGAACCGAAAAAGTATTTTCTAAAGTCGGAATCAAGGTGTCAAAACTATATTGTCTTGAAAGCTCATACTTATTTTTAAATTGAAACGTTGGTGCTGCCACGGCTACCTGAATAGAAGATGCAATGGGAGCTGTTTCTGACTCTGTTGAATAATCCAATAATGATTGCTGGCGACTTTCAATAATAAATTCGATCAGCGCAGGTTTATTGTAAAGTTTTTCGTACTTGTCCTGAATTTGACTCATTAAATGTCTTACCGTCATCTCTTTAACTATTAAGCTTTCAACGCTTAACACGACTTTTGTAAAATCAGTAGATTCTGTGACTTCTGCAATTTTCACAGAATTCATCAGATAGCTGACTACAGGAGAATGAGACAAATTAAGTTCAGGGAGGTTCAAAGCAGAGTTCCTTTTTTTAAAGAGCTGCTATGCTTGATCGAATTTTTTTTTGATTCAATCTAATAATTTTTTAAGAATTGCGTGACGAAAATACACTCAAATTTAATGGCACTTTTATCTATTTTGCGGAAAAAATAGTGCGTTAATTTTGTAAAATAAATTGTAATTAATTTTTTTATTTAAAAATGAAAAAAACTAAAACGCCTTTTAAAGATTAAAAGACGTTTTTGCTTAAATTAAGCGCTATAGTTATTATTTAGAAAGATTAGCGTAAAGTAGGCTTCCGTTTTTAATCTTAGCAACCACTGAAGAGTGATATTTTGGATCTAGAACAAAACAGCCCCAACTGCGGCCGGCTTTTTTCTTTTCTTCGCTGACATAACTTGCACTGTGAACAACAACAGCTCTGGCGCGGGCTTTTGAATTTGTTGAAGATAAGCCGTCTAGGCGAATAGAAAGACCGTGTTTGCCATGATAAGTCTCGGCTACGCGAAAGTAGCCCAGTGAAGACATCTCGCTGCCTGACACATTACTAAAACGTTCGGCGTAGCCATCATTGTTTGAGTCAGAACCTTTACCATGCGAAGTGTGTAATGCTGAAACTTTTCCGGTTGTCATATCAACTAAGTAAAAACGTGATTTAGATGAGTGCACCGAAAAATCGACAATCGATAGATATTTTTGATTCGCAAAATTTTTCTTATTCACATCAAAATAGGCAAGTGCCGCATCACGCAGTTTTTTTGGAATCACTCGACTAGGGTCAACATAGTCATAGTTTGTACCAGATTGGACAATATCTTCAGCTGTAATTTCTTCAGTTAAAGTATTAGGTACATTCTTTTTAAAATCTAAACGATCCTGTACGGATTTTGGTAAGACAACCTCGTGTGTTGTTTCTTCAGATGCGCTAGTAGTTTGTGCCAATAAAGTGATTGGACATAATGATAAAAATAGGGCTAAAGACAAATTTCTTGCCGACATGAAAATCCTTTCGAAAGTTATGTAAAGATTTTCGGATGTTTTTCGTGCAAGAGTTGATCCAGTTTTTACCAGAAGGGGATAAAGGCGAGATAAAATTTTCGTGTAACGATAAATTGCGTCACGTTAGGACCTAAGGCGTAGGATTTTGTTTAAGCCATTTTTCTAAAACTAACCATACTTTTTGAAAATCGACAGGTTTAGTTAAATAATCATCCATGCCGACATCAATGCATTTTTGCTGATCAGCACCCATCGCCGAGGCTGTCAGTGCCACAATCGGAATTCTTTTTTTACCCGAAGCCTTTTCGATTTCGCGAATTTTAGCCGTGGCTTCAAAGCCATCCATTTCAGGCATCTGACAATCCATCAAAATTAAATCATATGGAATATTTGCTACGGCATCGATCGCTTCGCTACCGTTACCGACGGCATCGGCACGACAACCCATTTTTTCTACGATTTTTAAAGCAATTTTTTGATTGATCGCATTGTCTTCAGCGACAAGGATGCGTCCATTAATTTTTTCGTGAGTAAACTGGGGAATCATCTGATTTTGTAATGGAACACTTTGAGATTTTGCAGGCTGAAGCTTTGCGGTAAACCAAAATGTTGAACCTTTACCAGGTTCACTGCTTAAGCCGATAATTCCGCCCATCATGTGAACTAAACTTTTACAAATTGATAAGCCCAGACCTGTGCCGCCGTATTTACGCGTGTTCGAAGAATCGGTTTGCGAGAATTTTTCAAATAAAGTTGTATGCAGTTTCGAATCAATACCAATACCTGAATCTTTAACTTCAACATAAAGCTCAATTGCAGAATCTGTAATGTCGCGTTTTTTTGTGGTCACAGTAACTGAGCCCTGCGGCGTAAACTTGATCGCATTAGAAACTAAGTTACGTAAAATTTGCTGAAAGCGGCCAGAGTCACCATTTAAAACTGCAGGAAGCTGTGGGTCGTTATTAATGGTTAGCGTAAGTTTTTTTTCAGTTAAACTCATTGCAAAAGAATCTTTAACTTCATGTAAACAATGACTAAGATTAAAATCCACATTTTCAAAAGTCAGTTTACCGGCTTCGATTTTTGAAAAATCCAAAATATCATTAATAATAGCCAGTAAACTTTCAGCCGATTTTCGCACCGATAGGGTGTAGTCTAATTGCTCTGGATTTAATGGCGTATCTAATAATAGCCCAGACATACCAAGCACACCATTCATCGGCGTTCTGATTTCGTGAGACATATTGGCCAAGAAATCAGATTTTAAACGTGATGTACTTAGAGCTTGTTCTTTTGCCACTGAAAGTTCTTCATTCAGTTGGCGCAGTTGTTTATTAGATTCCTGAATTTCTTGCGCCCGACGAACAACTTCAGCTTCCATTTGATCAGCACGTGATAATAATTCAATACGATCAGTTTTAAGTTTCATAAACTCGGTGACATCTTCAACTTGGTGAATAATATAAATCACGTCACCATTTGCGTTGAGTACCGGAGTATTAATCGGGCTCCAGTAACGGGCTTCGAAATCGCCGCTAGCTAGGCGAATATCATATTTTTGCACGGCCATCGCATCGGGTTTTTTTAAATCAAGAGCGCGTTTTAACGAAGCTCCCAGATTTGCTGTGCCCGAGGCTGTCGGATCATCAGGGTTATCTGGAAAAGCTTCAAAAATGTGTTTTCCGATAAGGTAATCGCGGGTAGTCAATGTGGCTTTAGTGTAGTTATTACTGACACCCTCAATGATGAATTGAGGATTAAGAATCAAATAAAGACCCGGAGCATTTTCAAATAATAACTGGAAATCGACACTAGCCATGGCAAATCTTAACAAAGCTGCTTAAATTTTCAATCGCCTAATCAGGTGCGACGCAAGCGGCAAGCCATTCCCAGCGGTAATTAAAATAGAATCGCCGACGGTAAAGTCGGCGATTCTATAGAGCATTTATTTAAATAAAACTATTTAGATAAAAAACGGCAGTGTTGACCGATTAGGTTAGCAGAAATGCCAGAACCTACAGTAACAGTTTCACCAGTAATAACCTTTCATCTGCGAAGGTCTAGTCAAGTTTAGTAGCCCTGTTAAAAAACCGATAATTTATTCGTATGACGACATGGTTTTAAACATTTTTTCTTTCTATATCTTTTGTCTTTTCTGCATTCGCTGCAGAAAGATGTGATCTTAGATCTGAATCTCTGACAGATCTGGTAAAGCTTAGTTGTGAAGAAACTAAAACCTCAAAGCAATGTCAAAAAGTGTATCAAGAAATTAATGAAGCGGGCGGCACGGCCTCGGATCGTTCATTAATTTGTAACGGTGATCAAAATCAAAGTTGGTTATCGTCTTCTGCCGACTGGGCCACGGGCTGTATGATCGGTGTGGGCGATTATTTTGTTAATATCGGTAAACCGTATTTTTCTACTGATGAAACAAAGATCGGGCTTCGCAATGGTATCACCGTTTGCATGCTGAAGCTGCTGATGCCTACAACAGAGCTTACAAAGCTTACGTTAAGAAAAGCGGTGTTGATCTAAAAGATGCAAGTTCGGCCAAAAGAACTCTAGCCACAAAGTCAGAGCGTGAACTGATGCAACTTGAAGAAGCTGCCGCTAAATCAGGTCAAGTTCAGCAGCTTAACGAAATCACCAAAGCAAAATGGGTACAGATTGAGCGCGATATCAAAAAAAGTTATTCGGGTAAACCAGGTTATCAAGATGCGTTGAGCAATCAGATTCACAACGAATACAGTAATCTTGTTGAGCAGGCCGCCAGTAAAAATTCGATCATCAAAAAAGCAGCTGAAGAGAAAATGAAAGCTCTTAAAGCTGCTTATCCGGGTCTTAAATAGTTGTTTTTTATAAGTGCTTCTGTAGGATAAATCCAAGGAGTATAAAATGAAATTACTATTAACAATCTTATTAATATCTGCACCGGCAATGGCTCATGAATTTAAAACGAAAGATTTTTGCAGCACAACAACAAAAGACATGTGTGCCCACATTGGCCACGATGAAAAACCTGATTTAAAAAAGCCTTTCGTATTTACTTTTGATATTATTAACAAAGTAAAAGCAAAAGATGTATCTGATGTTGTGATTAGTGTTGTTACAAAAAGTGCAAAACAAGAAGAGTTGATTCCAACAACATGGACAATTCGCCCAGACGGTCACCACTGGGATGCAAAAGCTGCCACGGCTGCAAAACACCCTGTTGTAGGTGTTTTAGCAAAGTATAAATACAAAGGTGCTACCGAAGAAATTTTAGTCGAACTAAAATAAATTACTTTAAATTAAAAATCTCAAGCAAGTCCACATTGAGCTGATAAAGCCCAGTGTGCTTGCCATCGACGGCTACTTTTTGCACTTCAGTCATAAAGTTTTTAATCAGCCCTTTAATCTTGTCAAAACCTTCGGCATCCGTCGTAAATGACACAAAAATATTATCTTTTTTTTCTTCGCCTTTAGCAAAGCTCATTTGATTCATAGCTGTCTTCATCACTAATTGATGAGTGCGCATTAACGGGTGATCACTGCCAAAGTGAATGCGCGAACTTGTGACTTTTTTAACTTGGTTTTCTTTTGGGTCATATTCGATACGATTTAAACGATCAAGCAAGATTAAAATTTCTTTAACCCGGATAACATCTAAACCTAAGAGCGATGCCAGCTGGTTAGGATTTTTCTGTAAGCTTTTAATCCACAGAGAAACATGCACCAGCACGGCTTGGTAATTCATAAGATAACTAATATCATCGGCAAATTGCGAAGATGGTTTTTCAACGGTGTTAAGACTTAAATTACGTTTTTTTTGCAATGTCGAGATCTTCTGAAATAAAAAGTCTTTACGCGCCTTGTTCGCGGTAGCCGCGTGCGCCCGCAGTAATAACAGATATTCAACTTCGTCATCTAAAAATTCAAGGGCGTAGCCTACAGAAAAAATTTGATCTTCGTTTAAGTGATGTGAATCTGAATTTAAGACCTTAGATAAGAACGTGTACTGAATTTGTAAAACTTCAGCCAAGTATTGCAGAGTGAATTTAGGTTTAGATTTTTTAAGTTCTTTAAGGCGTTCACGAATGATCTTTTTATAATTGTTATGCTCAAAGATCAAAAACGCCATAAATACCCCGTTTTAAAAGTTATACTAAAAGTATAACTTTATTCGCTAAATTTCAATTAAAAATAATAACCAAGTCAGAACGCCTCAAGCACCATTACTTTAACGGTTCAATAGTGAGCCAACAAAAAGCGATCACGCAAACAAAAGGAGACCCCAATGAAAGCATTATTAAGAACAATGAAAACCGTACCAGCAAAAGTACTTTTAGTGACATGCCTATGTGCAGCTCAGAACTTTGCACAAGCTGCAGATGCTGAAAGCCGCGAAGTTGTTTCACACAGCGAAAACGTAAAATTTATCCCAACATTAGGATATTCATATTTTAACATTACTGGTTCTGATGTTGATTACAGCTCTAAAGGCGGAAGTTCTGCTGGTCTATTAGTGCAAAAAGCATTTAGCCCAACTTTGTCAGTAGAGAGCGGTCTGCAATATCTAGAAGCGGGAGCTAAGCAAAGTTTAGATTTCGGATTTTTTAGCTTAGATACAGTGGTTGTAGATATTAAAATGATTACGATTCCAGTGCGTGCGCAATACCTTTTTAATCCGACTTCAACTGGAGCTCGTTATTATGGTAAAGCAGGTGTAGCTGCAACTTATGTTGTCGGTGCTGAAGCCAACGTTTTAGGTGAATCTCAAGATATCAAAAGTGAACTAAATTCTTTCGGCGCTTTTGCACAAGCTGGCTTAGGTGCTAATTGGGAAATCGCTTCTGAATCGCGTTTAAATGTGGATGTAACTTATAACTATGGTTTAACTAAAGTATTTAAAACTGGCGGCGGTAAATTAGCAGGTCTTGAAGTTCAAGCTGGTTACGCAATCCCGTTCTAATCTGAAAAGATCTTGGAGAATAATACTATGAAATATTTAAAATTATTAATGACTGTATCAATGATCGCTGGATTTTTAACATCATGCCAAAGTGTGCCGTACCAACCTTACGCTCGTGATGTGAAAAAAAAACCAAGTCAAAATGGAATCATCGCTTTAAAAGTTGGTTACCGCGATGAAGACCGTCAAAAAGCGACACACATGATGGCTTCTAACTGCGCCCCGACACAAGCGAAAGTGATCGAAGAGGGTGAAGTGGTCATCGGTCAGGAATCAACGACAAATTCAAACACCTCTAAAAATGCAGGAACTCAATCAACACATGTTGGCAGCTTTTTAGGAATGCCGCTATTGTCAGGTGGTCGTGACCCTTCAGAAAACACGTCGGCAAAAGTGTCTACGACAGAAGTTAAAGAATGGCAGATTAGTTATGAATGTTTAACAAAGAAATCAACGGTGAAGTAAACCTCTTTACTGATGGTCGCTTAAGGGAGGAAACGAAAGTTTTCTCCCTTTTTTTATTTAGAAGGGTTTACTTAAAGAGTAAAGCAGTGGATTGCCGAAGCTAAATACCTGGCGCAGACGATTTTCATGCAGGCCATAAACCACGATGTTATCCGGGCTTAAATCAATCTGTACCGGAAAAGGTTTTAACGAAGTCCCGAAATTAATATGCCCATCGACTTTATAGTTCTGGTAAATGGGCCCTAAAATAAAAGAGGCTCCGTTTAATTTGAAGATTTTTTGCTCTTCAGTGACTTGTAATGTCAGGGCCGGGCGTAATGAGTAATCAATAATTTCGTTGCGATCGATAAATAGGATACCGATTTGTTTCCACTCAGTGCCATTCATTTTCTTAGTCAGAATGGCAAATTGTTTTTTATTCGCACTCATTTCAAGCTTTAAACAGTCTTCTTTATAAGTTAAAGAAAAATATGGCGCTAAAAAGCTTTGGCTGCCTTTAGGAAAAACACTGTTACTGTTATCACACACTTCGGCTACAACCGGA
Organism: Bdellovibrio sp.; assembly: GCA_036676395.1. GTDB lineage: Bacteria > Bdellovibrionota > Bdellovibrionia > Bdellovibrionales > Bdellovibrionaceae > Pseudobdellovibrio. Next base: position 2,076,363 of record JAKFCY010000002.1, on the reverse strand, counting down.
GGTTTAATAAACGGTGAAATCGGTTCACGCGCGTATAACGCCGCAAACTTACGAATCAGCATCTGATCTAAGAAAACTTCTGACATTAAACCAGAACCTGAATGCGATAAACCAAACACATGACCTAATTCATGAATCAAAACATAATTTAAAAGTTTTGTGTACTTCCAAGCCGCATCAATCACATCAGGTGAAGTCTTCTTGTAAGAGTGTGCACCAAGATCACCAGTGATATAAATGACGCCGTTACCGCGTAATTGCACATCGTCGTAATTTTTACGAATCGTTAAGCCTAAGTATTTTTCAGGCGTAATCATGTAAGTTTTTTCAGCGGCATCAAGCATATCGTAACCGAATTTGATCGTTAGATCTTCGGTGCCGTTGCAGATCGCGCTAAATTTAAATTCCTGCTGGGCGATGATAATTTGATTTTGGTTGGGGCTAAGAATGGGAGCATCTAAGTTAATCGAAGCCAGACCATCAAGTTGATCTTTCCAGTAAGCTAAACTTTCACGCACTAGGCGTAAAGCCGTTGATTCATCGACTGAAAATTCGCTTGGGCTAAAGCGCACGCAGTAATTAATCACTTTCGTGTTATTCACAAACCACGGGTTCTTGCCATTTTTAAAAACTTCGCCACCAGAGCTAACCCAGCCACCATTAGCTGAAGCAAAACCCGCGATAAATAAAAAACCTAAAAAAACGCTGCAAAAACTTTTAAGATTATTTGCCATTTACGAGTCCTTTTCTTTTTATAAAATATTCGTCTGTACCTAAGCAAAATTCAATTTCACTAAAGCACATCAATTGATCTAAACCTGAACGTGATAAATCTAAATCTAATTCCAACATCATAAAATCTGGTTTAGTGCGATTCGGAAAAACCAGTACACTGATCGGTGTTATATAGACTGTCTTCATTTTGCCGTTTTCAATAAACTTTTTTGCGATCGGCATACCGATGCGATCGATTTCGATTTTTTGTACGGGCTGATAAAAAACCGGTATCGCTTTAATTAATGAAAGCGCGATTGTATTACCTGAAGCTTTATAATCAGTAGCCGTAAGTTGAATTGAATGACCTTTTGTTGAATAAAGAGAAGCGGATTCGCTGGTGCATTCTTCAACCTGAAAATCAGCATTTGCAATTTCTGGCCAGTCGCACATTTGTTCACAAAGCGCGAACTGGCAGTGAATCGCGCATTGCCCAGTGCGCACAAAAAACGGGAGTGCTTCGCCACAGCGAAATGCGGTGCTGAACGCAGGGCGCGCAGACGCGCCGCGAATCCATTTCAGCTGATCACGCGGATCAGTGATTTCTACCGCGTCTTGCGCAACTGCAGTTACCGAAAGAAATAAAAATAAAACAAAGCGAATTATTTGCAAGATGGCACAGTCTCACACATAAGACCTAAAATCATAGTCTCAGTCTGTGAAGTTTGTGGAGCATTATCACCATAAAGTACAAACACATCACCAGTAGATTTTTGAGTTGCCGTGTTTTGCACGTTGAATGAAATCCATTCAGTTTGAAAATCTAATAAGCCATTTAAATTATCAGCGCCATTTTTAAAGGGAACAGCTTTATTACTAAGGCATGATTCAGCTTTAACTAATTGGCCTTTTGCAGGAAGGGCAGCCGGCTTTGATAAAGCGACTTTCAAATCAGCTTCAGTGATCGCTTGTTTATCGTAAGCTGCAACTTTACAGCGTGTTGGTCTGCGGCCATCCGGAGTTTGCGGGTCGTCTTCAGACACTAAGCCTGCAACGATAAAGCTTTGTAAAAAAGTTTGAAATTCTGTTTCAGAAACTTTTTTATCGTTAATCATGAATGACTGCTCAGGGGCAGAAAAGCCACTTACTTTTAAGCGGGCAGTGCCTTTTTGGTCAATTTGGCCGTACTTTAAAGAAACATTTTGTTCAGTCAGTGCAGAAAAACTAAAGTTAGCTAAATTTACGCTCGTTGAAACTTTGATCGACATATTTTGTGAAAACAAACCCATATCTAAGCTATCGCCAGAGCTTGCGATCTCAACACTTACCGGTAACGTGACTGTTGTTCCCTTTTTTTCGGCGTGGGCTTTAATAACGCCCGTGGCTTTGATGTGGCGCATGCGGTATTTTTCAATAAAACCTTCAGTTTTAAAAATGATCGACATTGTAAAGCCGCCAACAAATTTTTCAGGTGTTTGTTCGTCAGTGATCACTGAAACCGACATTTCTAGCGGACAACGTTCGCCAGAAATTTTTAGATCAAAAGTTTTAAGCTCAGTTGTCACACCGTCTTTTTCAACCACAACTAATTGCGGCTCTTCGGTTTTTGTTGTTTGGCAGTCTTCAAGCTCATTCGCGATATCATCAGCAGCTTGTTCAGCCGACGGCGTAAGCTTAGCCGGCTCTTCGTTAAAGCCCGAGATTTGAGTTTTTTCTGCAACGATTTTATCAATTGCTCCCATTAAGGTAGATAGGTTTTTTGTATCAGGCGTGCTTTGAGAAAAGCCATGCAGAGGAATAATCAGAACCGCTAATAAATAACCGCACATAGAAACTGAATTTCTCATTGAAAACCTACCTTCGTTTGTATAGTTATTTTTACGAAAGCAAAGTCGGTAATTCAATCAGAATACGCTGCACACAAGGGTATTAATGGTTACCCAAGTGAATGCATAGCAAAAGCGCTTATTATTTTAGCACGATATCGTCATTCAGAACCTGCGTCAGCTGCTCGGCGCCTTGGCGCGAAACACTGATCATCTGCTTTTCGTCATGTCTGATCAGATGTTGTTCGATAAGCATACTCTCATCATGCAGTTTAAATTTATCCGTTAAACGATCGGCGTGATCGCGTTTGTAGCCAAGTTCAACTAACATTTCTTTTGAAAGCTCAACAGCGGCATCAAAAGTTTCACGCTTGATAAAACTGATTCCTAAATCACGCAATTGAAAAGCGTGATCACGATTACGAGCCCGCGCTAAAATTTTTAATTTCGGAAATTGCTCAGTGATAACTTTTGCTGCTTCAATGCTTGAATCAACATCATCAATGGCTAAAATTAAAAGTGTCGCATCTGCAGCGCCGGCTTTTTCTAAAAGTTCTGCGCGCGAAGCATCGCCGTAATAAACTTTGGTGCCGAATTTTCGCAATAATTCAATCTGAGCAGGATCTAACTCTAACGCCGTAAATGGAATTCCTAAAGAACGTAAAATACGGCCACAGATTTGTCCGAAGCGGCCATAACCAGCGATGATCACATGATTATTTTTTGCTTCGATTTCATCATACTGAGGATCTTTCTTTTTTCGATTGTTCAGACTAGCTAAGATTTTTTCGTTAAACGCCAGCGCAATCGGGCTTAATACCATTGATAATGTTACAATTAAAACTAACATCTCGACAGTTTCTGCCGGTAAAAAATTAATCTTCAAAGTTGAAGCAAAAATAACAAAGGCAAACTCTCCACCTTGGGCGATGGTTAAACCCATACATTTTGAACTGTCTGCTTCAAGACCTAACACACGTGCTGCAGCTACAATCAAAAATCCTTTAACGACTTGATATAATCCCGTCAACGCCAAAATTAATAACGGCGAAGCCACCAGTAATGAAATATTCACAGACATTCCAACCGAGATAAAAAATAAACCCATCAATAAACCTTTAAACGGTTCAAGATCTACTTCTAACTCGTGACGGTATTCAGAATCGGCTAAAAGTACTCCGGCCAAGAACGCGCCAAGGCCCATTGATAAACCCAAGTGATGCATCCACATTGATACCCCAAGCACGATAGCTAAAGTAATCGCTGTGAAAATTTCGCGATTGCGAATAGAGGCCACCATTCGAAGTAGCGGACGCATTAAATAACGACTGATTAAAACCAGCACGATCACGGTGCCGATAAACCATAAAGCCGTCCAGCGGGTAAGATTAGAACCGCCAACTTCTCCGCCTAATAAGGGAATTAAAGCCAAAGCGGGGATCGCGATAATATCTTGCATCAGTAAAATCGCAAACGCTGTTTTTCCAGGTACAGTTTGTAATTGTTTACGTTCAATCAATGTCTGCATCGCAAATGCAGTTGAAGATAACGATAGCGCAAAACCAATCACCATGGATTGAGTCCATGAAAAACCAAAAAATTTAACGATTAAGCCTAACCCCAAAGTACAAGCTAGAATTTGTAAACCGCCAAAGCCGATCAGATCTTTACGCATGCTCCATAATTTTTTTGGCTGCAATTCTAAGCCAATAATAAATAATAAAAACACCACACCAAATTCAGCAAAACCTGAAACGCTATTTACGTCTTTGATCACACCCAGCGCATGTGGCCCGATAATAAAGCCTGCTGTTAAGTAGCCTAGAACAGATCCCAACCCCAGTTTATGAAATAGGGGAACAAGTAAAGCTGATAACGAAAGATAAATTAAAGCAGGGGTAATTAAATCCATCCTTGAAGTATAGAAAGAAATCTAGCTAAAATGGAAGGTAATTATGCCACATATTCGTATTCGCGCCATGACTGATTCAGATGTTAAAAACTTAAGCCAAGTTTTACCAAAAGAACTTTCGCTAATTATGAACACGCCAGAAGAAAATTTCACCGTCGAAAAAATTCACTCAGTTTTTTACCGCGACGGCGTCATCGTGCCTGACGGGTTGGGTGATCCAATGATTGAAATTCACTGGTTTGATCGCGGGGCCGAGATGAAAGCTGTAGCTGCAAAGAAAGTCACAGAACTTGTGCGTGGCTTTTCAAAATCTGAATTTATCGTGGTTGTATTTTTTGATCTGCCGAAAACTGATTATTTTGAAAACGGAGAACATTTTTAGAAATAAAAAAAAGGCAGGTATTGAGCCCTTACTATGACCCACATCTTTTTTAATCCGTCTATCGGATATATCTTTGCCAGCTACAGATAACAGCCCTCTAACCTGCGCCAGGTTCTTGCTTTTCGTCAGCTCATCGAAAGGCTTGGGTATGGGTCACACACAATTACATTTTACAAAAACACACTGGCAATTTCGCTATAACCATGGTGGTATTTTACGCAACAAACGCCGCGGTCGCAAAGCTCGCCCGTTATCCACAAAAGCGCCGATTCATTTAGTGTTAAAAACAGATTTTAAATCCCTGCGCCGGGGGCTTCGATCACCTTTAGGGTTTTATCTGATCAACGCTATTATTAAAAAATATGCGCGCAGGTTCTTTGTTAAAGTTGAACAGGTTTCAATTAACCACGATCATTTACATTTGTTAGTTCGGTTTTCAAAAAGATCTTACGGCCAACATTTTTTGCGTGTCATGGCAGGGCAAATTGCACAGGAGTTTAAGAAAAATGGCTTTCTTGTTGTAAGAAATGTGACCGATACCCCAGCAAGTTCCATGAAACCCGCAAAGCTATGGAAGTACAGGCCTTTTACTCGTGTGATTCAGGGGTGGAAGCCCTATCTGATTGTTAGAAACTATATTCAGCTTAATATAAAAGAAGCTTCTGGTTCCATAAAATATAAACCGCAGCGTTTAACAGGGCTTTCCTCATCCGAGTGGGAAGTGTTGTGGGCTTAAAAAACAAAACCCACATCTCGCTTAAAAGATGTGGGTCATAGAAAAGATGGGGAATCAGCGCTTCTTTAATTTTTACTGTAGATTAAGAATTTCTTCGATATACTTTGCGTCTAATTTTTGATTGTTCTTAGGGCAAAGCGACGTGCTCAGCGGCACCCACAAAAAGTCAGGGTTGCCAGAAAGCCAGTTGCCGCCAATAATTTCACCGAGTTCGTTCACTTTAATCGTATATCTATATTTTTTTCTTTCTATGCGGGCGACGCCAGTGTTTTCACTTTTTGTCTTATCGTAATGGTGAAGATCAATCACCATGTTTACTTTAAATGTTCTAGTTCCGGTTTTTGTAATTGTCATATCATAGCTAGAGATAACAGCATTGTTAACGGTAGCACTTCGGTCATAATCAGTGGCTACGGGTTTGCCTAATTTACCGATGTAATAAACTAAAATTTTGTGAAAAAGCGCAGGGCGAATATCGCTGGCGTTGTCTCCGGCATCTCTATACCGCGAACCGAAAAAAGTATGGGTAACGCAGAAGTCTCTTTCAGAAAGTAATGCTTTTTGATCAAGTACAGAAAAAGTGACACCAGAAATTTTATCTGTTCTGGGAATTACAGGTTCTTGATTTAAAATTGCCGCCGCTGCCCAGCCGTTGCAATGGCCTTCCCAAACTTCTCCGGTCCAACCGTGATGATTGCGTTCATAGCGAGCTGAGTCTGGGCTTTTACCAGTTTTTGCTTTGATAAATAGATCGTAGCGTTTAAGGGGGCCCGCGATGGTTTGGCCGCGTTGTGGAAACCAATAACCGCGCCAAGGTAAATGCGTTGCTTGCGCTTTGAAAGTGCCAGCCTCGATGGTCATCGGTGTGTCTTCTGCTGGCGATGAATTTAACGGAGCACTTAAAAGAAATTTAAAGGCTGTTTTTGCAGATTCAATAATTGCTGCAGATGGTTTCAGTGACAGGCGTTGAGCAATGCCAGGTTCTGTCAGCGGGATTGAAAACGGGTTAAAGTCTGTGGCTTTAACTCTGTGAGTTGTAATTCGACCAGCTAACAGAGATGCATGCACAATGTAGCCATCATCACCTTTCAATATTGTTAACTCAGGTTTTGCGCGGCCATTATCGATATTATAGATCAGCATACCTGGTTGCGGTGTCGTCACACGCTGGTAGCACCAAATCTCTGAGTCTGACACATGAATATTTGAGTCATGATCGTGCTCGACGGCCTCAACGTTACCAGACGTGAATTGATAACAACGGGGCGAAGTTTCTTCTCCCAGAGCGGTTAAGGACAAAAGTAAGACAAAGGGTATAATGAAAACAGGTTTTAATGGCATTTAAGGACCTCCGGTTAATAATTCGTAATGCTAAAGCAGAAACTATGCCGTGGTGTTAAGGTATAAAAGCTGCTAGAAATATTAAATGCTGGATACAAAAAAGATACCTCTGCGCTGGATGCGAGAGCTTAAATTGGAAGAGCAAATAACAGTTGGTGTGAAAGCGGCCAGCGGTTTGGTTAAATCGGGTAACGATTTTTTTGTTATAGCGGATGATGAGCTTTCGTTATTTCAATTTAGTTTTGAAGGTCAGACTAAAATTAATTCTGTGCAACTTAAGAGTGGCCTTCTTTCACTAGATGCAAAAGAACGAAAAGCTCAAAAACCTGACTGGGAAGCTTTAGTTAAAATTGATATTAAAAATCACCAAGATATTCTTTTGGCGGTACCATCAGGATCGACTGAAAACAGAATGGCCGGGGCTTTTGTTAAATTGAATGCTAAAGGCGCCATTGACCCAACTCAGGATCCCGTTACGGTCGATTTTTCTAATATTTATTTGCAGTTAAAAGAAAAGCTTCCGGATCTTAATATCGAAGGTGCTTGTGTTTTTAATAACCAACTTAAACTTTTTCAGCGCGGCAATGGTGCAAGTGGTGTAAATGCGATCATTGATATAGACCTCGAAGGATTTTGTAACGACCTTAAAAACCAAAGCTCTCTAAACCCAAAGCACGTTCTAGCTGTTAACACTTACCAACTTGGTGAGCTTGCGGGATATAAACTGGATTTTACCGATGCCTGCACACTGGATGATACCATTTGGTACTTAGCTGTAGCCGAAGACAGCCAGTCAACTTATGAAGATGGTAGATACTATGGCGCTATTATTGGTTGTTTAAATGCAGCGGGTAAAGAAATCGGCCGCTATCAAATAGATTGTGCGCTAAAACCAGAAGGCCTTTGGGTTGAAGCCGAAAGCCAAAGACTTTGCTTTTATGTTGTAACCGATGCCGATAGTCCAACGATTTATGCCTCGCTTTATTTCGGCAAAATGATTCTGTAACTAGGCTCGGGTAGTTATTCAATGACAGTCGATTTTTTTTTCAAAACGACATCATTTAGAAATTGTTGAATGACGTTAAGCGATTGGGGAACAAACACAACTGTCATCGGCGAGTCAGCGCTCGCATTGCCATAGACATTAAAAATATATGTTCTAATTTCATTGGTGTAAACGATCTGAAATATTATCGGAGATTTTTGATTTAAAAATTGCACCGGCAAAGGGTATTTTAGCTTCATCTCAGAATGAGAAAAAGTTTCTGACAAAACTGTATGCTTCTGAGCTTCAGTAATTACATTAATCTTGGCAATGATTATGTGCCTCGTGGCTTCATCCAACATACTTCATTTTAATCTATTTTGAAGAGCATTGAAATTATTTGTTAGGATTGAGTCAAAACAGTTCTATAATCAAATTAATAGTTATTTATTCAAGAAAATTAAAATATGGGGGCATGTGCAAAGCCGACGCGGCCCACGAATGGCAATTTCAAAGCTGGTCGCCAGACATCAATACCGAATGTCAGACCGAGCAAATTCATTTCAAAACCTTCAGCTAAACCTACGGTTAAACCCAAGGCACCGTAAATAGATAACTGGTAACCAGTTCCACTTTCGCTGGGGCCGAAAAAATCAGCTTTTCCAATCCAATCTTTACCGATCGCATTTACTGGAAGTTCAACTCCAAGTTCATCGGTGTTGCGAATAATATAAGAAATAAATGTGTTGCTGTTGGGCCCAGGCCATAAACGATAATTTTGTTGATAGGGGTAAGATTTTGCGGCTTGGGCAATCTTTGCAATTGCAACTTGTGCTTTGTCACCTTTAAGTTCTTGCACTAACGTGACATCGGCGCCAAACCAGCGGCGATCAGGAATATCTTTACGAATCAAAACATTCGCGCCGTCGCGAAAACCAGTTACATGATAAGTTAAATAATGATTGGCATTTTTTTCTTTGGTCTGGTCGTCAATTTCCACTCGACTAACAGGACTTGCTAAACCAACTCTATGTTGTTAATTATCTTTTTTACATCGAGGTAAATATTTTTGAAGATCCGCATTATTCGGTGATGTCTGATAATTATCTTAATTCTAAACAATTGACTCACGCGTATAATTTTAGCTCTAGGCTAATATACTGATTTTCACGCTAAACAGGCCTTTTTTACTTTACCACAGAGCCCTATCGCCCTAATGATATAGAGATATAAATTTAAATACTAAGGGTGCAATGCTTTATTGCAGTTACTGAAAAGTAGGGTCGCTTTTCGCTGAAAGGTGCCCTATGCATTTAAATGTAGGTTTATTCGGATTTGGTAGAACAGGCTCTCTGGTCGCGCAAGAACTGGTTAAAGATACAGATTTCACTTTAAAGTGGGTCATGAAAAAAACGGTCAACCCAAATTCGTTCTATGCAAGTCATTCATTAGGTTACGAAGAAAAGTTTGCCCCGTTTGTATCTGTTGAAATGTTTTGTGAAAAATTTTTGAAAGCTAATCCTGTAGATGTGGTTATTGATTTTTCTATCGGTGAATCTACAAAACTCTACGACATTTTAGCCTCGCAAGGGGTCAAAGTAGTTTCGGCCATTTCAAATTATACAACTGATGAATTAGCATTGATTAAATCGGCAGGCAAAAAAACTGCGGTATTAGCTTCGCCGAATATTACACTGGGAATTAACTGGCTATTAATTGCTTCGAAGTTACTTAAACAAATTATTCCGAATGCAGATATCGAAATTGTTGAAGAGCATTTTAGAAACAAAAAAGACATTTCTGGTACCGCACTGAAAATTGCCCAACATCTAAATTTAGACGAAAATAATCATATTAACTCAATTCGCGTGGGTGGCATCGTCGGAAAACACGAAGTGATCTTCGGGCTTCCGTATCAAACGCTCAGATTAACCCACGAAAGTGTCAGTCGTTCGGCCTTCGGCACCGGAGCCATTTTTGCCGCGAAATGGCTGATGGGTAAAGAATCTGGCGTATATAAAATGGAAAATGCTGTTCACGAAAAATTTCTTAAGCATATAAAAAATTTAAGTATTTAATTAAAATAAAAAAAACTTATTACAGAGTATAAGCCAGCAATTATTAATACAACCCCAGCTATCTTTTGGCGCTGGGGTGAAGAGGTAATAATTGCTTTTTTCATATATAAACCAATGCCAGATAGTATCGGCAGGCCGCCGATCCAAAAAAGAAAAGTAACCAACGCGCCAGCTACGGGTGATTTTGTGGCGATGGCTGCAAGTACATAACTGTATAGCCAACCGCATGGAAGAAAGACTGTAAGCAAACCTAATATAAATCCTGGTAATTTATTAGAGTAGAATCGATGCATAAAATTCCATCCAGAGTTAGTTTTCTGTTGGAATAAGTTTAGACCAAAAAAGATCAAGACAGCTGCAAAAAGTATAGCTGCTATAATTCGTAGAGATTGAAATTGGCTTTCTAAAAACAATGATCCAAGATAGCCGCCAAGTGCTCCTATGGCGGTATAACTAACCCCACGACCCAAATGATAACTTAAAGCCAAATTTTTTTTAGCCATGTAGCTGGCGACTGGAGAGCACATAGCTGCGCAATGTAAACTTCCATAAAAACTTGTTGATAGGATAGCTAAAGCTAAGGCTAATGAATCTGTTTTCATGTTGGTCCTATTAAGGTAACGACTTCACTGTGCTTTTCTTTTTTGTCATTTTCTATAATTAAAGTCGCGGAGGTCGCTTGATCAGAACTAAGTGTTACGAGCGCGGTGCTTATAAATACATGTAAGGTCATAGTTGATTTAGCAGTAAGTACTTTGGGGTTTACTGAAGTGATTAATTTAGCACTATTATTTAAAAGTGAAATTGTATAGGTGCGATTTTCATATGTTTGATTTGTTATATGAATTTTAAAATGATTTAGAATTTGTTTGTTTCCATTTTCATCTAACACAATAGAGAAAGGTTGTTCTGTAGCTCTTACAATAGCGATGTTTTCGTGTTTTCTGGTGTTGAGGTTGTAAACTAATATTGTGATCGCGATTAAAATTAGAAGAGCATGAATACATGTTTTTAGTTTGAAAAAGCTAAAGCGAGTTCCATCAATTGTGCGGTATGAAATAAGGTTCTTCGGTTTATCAACTTTTTTCATAATGGTGTTGCAGGCATCAATGCAGGCTGTGCAGCCAATGCAATCCATTTGTAAGCCATTTCGAATGTCAATTCCAGTCGGGCAAACTTCTACGCAGCGGTTGCAATTGATGCAATCTGTTCGTTTTTCATCATAAACAACGGCCATCGAAGAAGGCTCAAGCAAAACACTTTGAATTCGTCCATACGGGCAGACCACTACGCAAAATTGTTCGCGAAACCAAGAAAAATTAAAAAGTAAAATCCAAGTCAGCCCCCAGAGCATCCAATCGGGAACTCCGGCAAAAAGATTTAAAAAACTTTTGGCGATCAAAAAACTTATTAAAAAAAACAATGCCCATTTAACAGATTTTTTAAAAAATATTTTTACAGTTAACGGGCTGTTTTGAATTTTTCGCCGTTCAAGGTAGTTTCCTTCAGTTAAAAGCTCTATTCGTCGAAATACACCATCGATAAATACTGTTTGCGGACAAGCCCAGCCGCACCAGATGCGCCCCCAAAGGCTTGTTACAAATGATATTCCAAGAACTGCGGTTATCAGCAGAAGAAATATCAGGGGAGCATCGTGCGATTTAAAAAGAACTCCCCATAAATAAAACTCGCGTGATGCGATATTGAATAAGATCAACGGGTGACTATCTATTTTTATCCATGGGGCTATTAGAAATAGCAAAACTAAAAAAAATTGAACAACAGTACGTAAATTTTTATACGTACCTTTGACCTCGCCGGGAATTAGCTGAATGTGATGACCTTCGTCATCAATACTGGTTAATTTGCCAATTTCTTTTTTAGTTTTCACTCGCCAAATCGCCTTGAGGTGCTTTCGCATTTTTTGGGTTAGAATCAATTTTCGAAATAATATAAGCTATAACGCCATACAATTCTTTTTTGCTGATCTGATCGCGCCATGGTGGCATTCCTTTTTCGGGAATGCCCTCGTGAATAATTTTAACTAGATCTGTTCTAAGGCCTTTGCCATGAATCCAATAGCGATCAGTTAAATTTGGTCCGATCTGGCCTTGTAGGTCTTGGCCATGGCACATCGCACATTTTGCGTTATAAACAGCAACACCCAATGCTAAATCATTTGGACTTTTCATTTGCGCAATAAGTGATTCTTCTGTTTCTACCACAAGGGCGACGTGACCTTTTCGGCTTTCAATTTCTTTCATGGCCTCGGCCAGTTCTTGTTTTAAACTTGGCCCATTTGAAACTTCATAATGAAGATAATAAATTGATCCAAAGATGACCGTCAGAATAAAACTCCAGATCCACCAATAAGGCATAGGATTATCAGACTCATAGATGCCGTCGTAATGATGTTTAGATACTTCGGTTTCATTTTTTTCTTCACTCATGGTGTTCCCCAAATGGTAGGTGTTCTAATCTTTTATAAAGCTGTTTGTTTTTTGCTTTCGAAGTGATAAAAATCACACTCATAAAAAAGCAGAAAAATATAATCAAGCCAAATGAAGTTAAATAGATATCAGTAAAGTGCAGTAAGCCCTGTTTCATGGATTTGCTCCTTTTTGCCCTAATGATTGTAAATAAGCGATCAAGGCGACGATTTCTTTTTTCTCTAAGCCGGCAGGACCTCCATTTGCAGAAATATCATCAGCAATCAACTTGGCTTCTTTTTGCGCAAGAATGTCTGCATTGGCTACGGTATTTTCGTCGTAAGGCACACCTAATTTTTTCATGACAGAAAACTCTCTGCGTAGCGCTAAAAAATCTGTGTTTTTCTCAAATAGCCAAGGGTAATTCGGCATTATACTTTTTGCGGCGATAGTTCTTGGATTCAACATATGATTTAAGTGCCACATATGCGGATATTTTTTACCTATACGCGCCAGATCTGGGCCGGTGCGTTTAGATCCCCACTGAAACGGACGATCATATTGGGATTCTTCGATTGTCGATGCCGGGCCATAACGTAAAACGTCTGCCGGTATCTGACGAATTTGCTGTGAGTGGCAGTTATAACATCCTTCGCGCACATAAATTCCACGCCCTGCAATTTCTAAAGCAGAAAATGGCTTTGTTGTGTCGTTCGGATTGATATAGCGATGCAGAGAAAGCGTTGGATAAATTTCAATAATCGAACCGGCAGCAATAGCTAAAAAAGTTAGAATTGAAAAAGTTAATCCAAGGCCTTCGATTTTTCGGTGGCCTTCTGCTTGTTCTTCAAAGCCTGTTCTTGAGACTTCTACAGATTTTTCTTCAGCGGCTTGCGGGGCATTTTTAATAGTTTTGTAAATGTTGTAAATCATTATTGCAAAACCAACGATAAAGAATGCTCCACCCAGAGCGCGTGCCCAGTAGAGAGGAATAATTTTTGTAACGGTTTCAATAAAATCGGGATAAGTCAGTTGTCCTTCTGGTGTGATCGATAGCCACATCAGACCTTGCGTAATACCAGCTACGACCATTGATGTGTAATAAAGAATTACACCGGTTAAGGCTATCCAGAAGTGATGATGAATTAATTTTTCACTATAAATTTTTGTATTCCATAATCTTGGAATTAAATAATAGAACATAGCAAAAATTAACATGCCATTCCAGCCAAGAGCGCCAGCATGAACATGCCCGATGATCCAGTCTGTGTAGTGACCTAAAGCGCTAATACTTTTGATCGATAGTAGTGGGCCTTCAAATGTGGCCATGCCGTAAAAAGTAAGTGCGGCAATATAAAATCGAATAATAGGATCAGTTTTTAGCCGATGCCATGCCCCTTTAATTGTGAGCAAGCCGTTGATCATTCCGCCCCAGCTAGGAGCCCATAACATAATAGAAAATACCATTCCTAAGTTCTGTGCCCAATCCGGAAGAGAAGTGTAAAGTAAATGATGTGGGCCGGCCCAGATGTAGATAAAAACCAAGGCCCAAAAGTGAATGATTGAAAGTCGATAAGAATAAACCGGACGATCAGCTGCTTTAGGAACAAAATAATACATTAGCCCTAAAAATGGCGTCGTCAGAAAAAAAGCTACTGCATTATGCCCATACCACCATTGAACAAGAGCATCTTGAATGCCGGCATAAATCGGCAAGCTCTTAAAAGCGGCTACAGGTATTTCGATTGAATTTACGACATGTAAAACAGCAACAGTGATTATCGTCGCAATATAAAACCAGATAGCGACATACAAATGTTTTTCGCGGCGTTTTTTGATAGTTCCGAAAAAATTGACGGCGAAAACCACCCAAATCAAGGTGATCGCGATATCAATGGGCCATTCTAGCTCGGCGTACTCTTTAGACTGCGTGTAGCCTAAAGGCAGCGAAATAGCTGCGGCAACAATAATAAATTGCCAGCCCCAAAAGTGAATTTTTGAAAGCCCATCAGAAAACAACCGTGCTTTGAGTAATCTTTGCGTTGAATAATATATTCCTGCAAAAATCGCGTTTCCTGCGAATGCAAAAATAGCAGCATTGGTATGCAGCGGGCGAAGCCGGCCAAAAGTAACCCATTCTAAATTCATATTTAGCGGCCAGTAAGCTAATTGCAGTGCGGCCAGCAAACCGAAGATAAATGCACAGCCTCCCCAAATTAAAGTCGCCAAAACAAATTTTTTGACAATCTCGTCATCATATTTAATGAACTCTTTCACTCTATTTCCTTTCATCATCTTTCAAAATTCTGTGTGAAGGTGTATCGAGATCATCAAATTGACCACTTTTAGTTGCCCACACAAAAATAAATACAAATCCAAAACCCAGCGCTAACGCGATAGGAATAATAATGATCAAAATGTTCATCTAAATCCCACCAGCGTAGATAAAATTATTAAAACCGAACTTATCGGCATTAAAATCGCAGCCCATCTTGGGTCAATGAAGCCCATCAGGGCTAAAACTCCTCCGGTAGCATTATAAATAAAAGCAAATGTAAGATTGCGCAGAAGCACTTTTCGGCTTTGTCGAGCCAGATTGACTAAATCAATGAGTGGCTTTAAGCCGCCGCGGGTAAAGAAAATATCTGCAGCTTTAAGGCTTACGAAAGTACTGCCTTGCACAGCAATGCCTACATCGGCCTGCTGCATGGCCAGGGCATCATTTACGCCATCGCCAATCATGCAGCTATTCTGATGCTGGCTTACAATATTTTTTTTGTTTTCAGGTGTCAGAGAGCTAAAAACAGAAGAAGCCTGAATTTGACATCGGTCAGCGATTTTAAGGGCCCGGTTATGGTGATCACCAGTCAGTAAATAGGTAGCATAACCCTGGGCGTTTAAATGTGACAGGCAAGTGCCGACATCTATTCGAAGAACCTCTTCGAAGTGCAATGCACAAATGAATTCATGATTTTTATAGAGCTCTACGCAAAGGCTATCATTGGATTCTTTACTTTTTTCTAAAGTGTAACTTTGGTTTGCCAGAATTCCGGTTACACCTACGCCAGCTTTTTCAGTCGTGGATGTAAAAGCCTGCGGCTTGATATCCTGCCAGGCATTTCTTAAAGCAAAGGCCAGTGGATGATACGAGTTGCTTTCTAAACCTAAGATGATCTCTTTAATCTCAACATTTAAATTTTCGGGTGAAGTTTTAGCAAGATGAATATTTAGCTCTGTTAAAGTTCCCGTTTTATCAAAAAAGATATTTTTAAGGTTTAAAACTTTTTCTAAAACATTAGCATCTTTAATTAATATGCCTAGCTGCTTAGCTTTTCTTAATGTTAAAGCCAAAGTTAAAGGAGTTCCAAAAGCTAAAGCACAAGGGCAGGCTAGAACGATCAAAGCCAAAGATCTGTTAAAGGCTTCATTAAAATTTTGTTCATAATTTAAAACAAAATATATAATCGCGGCAGTAAAGACGATGACTATCAAATACTGCGAAGCCTTGTCTGAAAGATTAGCCCATTTTGTTTTTACCCATGTGCCATCCTGCAATTGTTGCATCATTTTTGCCAGGTAGGTAGAGTTCGGTGTCTGGGTCACTTCAATTTCAATTTGTGAAGATAGAATTTTAGATCCAGCGATAACCAGTAAACCCTTTTCAAAAAACTGAGGAAGCGGTTCTCCGTTAAGAACAGCCACATCAAGTGAAGCTTTTTCGCTTAATAGCTTTCCATCAACTGGAATAATGGCATTTCTTTCAAACTTCAAAATATCACCAAGTTTTATTTCACTTAATGATATTTTAGTTTCTGTGCCGCCAACAACTTTAGTCACCAGATCAGACTGCAAGATATCGTGAATCTGAATAGAATTATCGAACCTATATTGAATGTTTTTCAACAGATGCCGTGCGCATAAAATTAAGAACACAAAGCTAGCGGTCGAATCAAAATAGATCATTGAATTTCCACGCACTAAATTCACCAGCGAGAAAATAAAACTACTTAGAAAAGCTATAGTAATTGGTAAATCGACATTAATGACTCGGTATCTTAGACTATTTAGTGCGCCTTGATAAAAAGGAGTGGCTGCATAAAAAAGAACCGGAAGAAATAAAATAAAACTAAGCCAATTAAATATTTCTTTTAAAGGGCTTTGCAAACCTGAATAAACTGGAATTACAAATAGCATGATATTGCCAGCACAGGCGCCAGCTACACCCAAACGTATTAACGACTTTTTATTTTCTTTTTTAAAGAAATCCTCTTTATTAGAAGAGGTGCAGATATAGTGTGGGGTGTATCCCCATGAAGAAAGTAGTGCAGCTAACCGGGCTAAAGAAAAATCAATATTTGTTTTAATCGCCAATTGCGAAAGCGGATAATTTACGCGAGCTTCTAATATATTTGGATCATAATCATTTAATTTTTCGATTAAATGAACACAAGACGAGCAATGGATTCCTTCAACATACAGATAGTAATCGAAGTCTTTTTCTAGATGTCTGTACATTTCTTTAAAATTAGGCTGGTCCAGGTAATCGAATTTTTCAGTTGAAGTATCAACCGTAGAAAAATCATTGGCTAAGGATTCACATCCAGCACAGCAGAAAGCTTTTCCCTGAGTGGGAATTCCACAGTGTAAACAAAATGTGATGGATGCAGTGTTTGCCATTAATGAAGTACAATTCAAAACTACCGCCATGTTAAAAGTTGAATAAAATGATTCTCGTTAGAAAAGTCAGCCACTTTGTCATGAGCAAATGACAGGTTGTCACGACTTTCAAATTTTGAGCACCTGAGAATCAGATAAATTGGATTACAGCCATGGCATTTCTGTTGCTCTTCCTAAGTTTTTAAATGGCGTCGGTGGGTAGCTAGCCCAGTTGTATCAAGTTGAAACATTTAAATAAGAAATAATTTAAAAAAATATGCTTTTTTCGCTCAGAAAATCGACAGAGGTCATTATGGAATTTTCATTCTATACCGATATGTATATGTGGTTCGTCAGCTCGTAAAAATCATTCTATCTACGGCTATTTTATTGTCAGCAACGCTGGTGCTTGCCACTCCATTACGTACAACATACCAGGCCAAAATTGTTAAGCCAGATGGCTATCCTCTTGAAGCGGCTAATGTTAATTTTCGATTTACAATTTTAGACCCTGCGGCCTCTTGTGTTTTATACGTTGAAAATTATGCAGCAGTAAACATGACTGGTACTGGCGGCCTTATTTCATTTACCCTCGGCGCAGGAACCAGATCGTATCCAGTCAGTGCAACAACATTTGCATCAGTGTTTGATAACTCGACAGTTTCATTTCCGTGTCAATCGCCAGGAATTTATAATCCGACGGCGACTGATGCTAGAAAAATTGTGATGCAATTTCAAGACAGTAGCGGCTGGCAAACATTGCCGGCAATGGCCATCAATGCGGTACCTTATGCGATGTATGCCGCTAAGGCTGGAAACACAACTCTACTTAACGGAAAATCTGATTCAGAGTTTGTTGAATATTCATCATTAGCTTCGCTCAGCTGCCAAAGTAATGAAGCCATTAAATTTAACGGTGTTAGTTTTAGTTGTATTCCAGTTGGTGTAAGCAGCAGCGGAATTTCAAGTGTAACCACAAGCGGAACGGTTTTGACTACAGGTGGAACAGCATCAGCGCCGGTGATCAGTATCATGGCCGCATCAATGTCAAATGATGGATATTTAACATCTCTGGATTATGCCGAATTTAAAACAAAGCTTGGTGCAAGCAGTACAGAAATTATAACTACATTAGGTTATGCTCCAGTCAGCGGTGCGGCAGTGACGGCGCAAATTGATGCCGTAGCTTCTGCGGCAAATTCTGTTAACACATTAGTAAGACGTGATAGTTCAGGAAACTTCACCGCAAATGATATTTTTGCAAATAGCACAAAAACCAATTACGTTGATATTTACAAACCAAGTACAAGTTTTAACATCAGACTGCAGGCGCCAACAAGCCTGAGTGCAAATTACACTTTAATTTTACCAGCAACCAGTGGTACCACAGGGCAAGTCTTATCGACTGATGGAACTGGAAATTTATCTTGGATAGATTCAGCAACTGGTGCGGTGACCAGTGTGTCAGGCACTTTGAATGAAATCACTTCAACGGGTGGATCTACGCCAGCGCTGGGATTAGCTAACATCGGAACTGCCGGAACTTATTTCAAAGTTATCACAGACAACAAGGGCCGCGTAACCAGCGGAGCCACTACATTATTGTTGTCTGACTTACCAAATACAGTTTTAAGCACAACTTCAGCTTTTGCCGGAGATATTTCAGGAATTATTTCAAACATCACTGTGAATCGTATCCAAGGGGTATCGGTCACGGTGAGCAGCTTAACAGCGAATGACATTCTTCAATATGATGGTTCAAAATATGTGAACCGCAGTATTCCAACTTGTGCGGGCAATCATTACATAACTTTTAATGGTTCAGGCTTTGCTTGTGTTTTTGATGCTGGAGCCAGCGGCACAGTGGCTTCAATTACAGTAACTGGTCCGATCAGCAGCACCGGTGGTTCAAATCCGACATTGTCCATCGCGCAAGCTAATTCAACTGATAACGGATATTTATCAGCAAGTGACTGGAATATTTTTAATAATAAACAAGCGGCTACAAGTGCGGCGATTATTACGACTCTTGGTTATACACCAGCAGCGAGTGGATCGTTTACCTCGTCGCAATGGAATACTTCGGGAACTACAATAAATTACATAGCTGGCAATGTCGGCATTGGAACAGCATCACCAGAATCGCGGCTTGAAGTTGCGAATGGAGATATTAGAATTGCAACAAGCGGTAAAGGTATAGGTTTGATACCCAACTCTACAACCATTCCGCGCGATATTATTTGGGATGGCTCAGGTACTTTAATACGCGATACTGGTTATGTTGAATTTATCGCAGATTCTAATGGTGACGCGAGTGGCGGTTTTAGATTTTATGCCAGCGGCACAACTCGTGGTTTAGCAACGCCTCTGGTTACTATAAACCTGTCAGGCAACATGGGTGTTGGAACGAGCAATCCAACGCGAAGATTAGATGTGCAAAGTAATGCTCCTGCCATTGCAGCTTTTAATACCGCACCGGCAGATCATGGTTATTTAGAATTCTATACCCACGCTGCAAGCTCTACGATGCGCACTGGTTATGTAGGGTATCCAACGGCAGGCAGTAAAGCTTTTACTATATACTCGCAACATACTTCGGGCGCTGTGCAATTACAAAATATCGCGGGTTATTTGAAGTTAGCTGACACAGGTCATGTCGGTATTGGCTGGAGTTCACCAGTTACAAAATTAGATGTGAATGGTGGGTTACGCATTGGTATGGAGTCAGCAACATGTGCTGTCAGTTACGCAGGTACATTACGTTATAACGCTGGCAATGTAGAATTTTGTGATGGCACAACGTGGGTAGCCTTTGGGGTATCAGGTGCAGGTCTTCAATCGTTAAATGGTTCAGCAAGTGGAACACAAAGTTTTGCAAACGGAACTACGGGCACTGCCCCTGGGTTTGCTACGCTGAATGGAATTCATACATTAAATATTCCTTTCGCATCGGTGGGAACAACAACGGCTGGCTTAATTTCAAATGCAGATTATGCAAATTTCGCAGGAAAAATTACTTCATCAGCTGCATCTATTGCGCAGGTGCTAGGTTATGTGCCAGCAAGTGCAACAGCACTTGGAAGTTATTTAGTAAAAGCAAATAACTTAAGTGATCTTACTTCAAATGCGGCAGCGCGAACTAATTTAGGGTTAGGTACATTTGCTACGGCTTCAACAATAGATTTAGGTTCAGCAAGTGCAACAGGAACTTTGGCAATTGCAAGAACTCCAGGTTATACAGGTGATGTAACAAAAGCAGCAGCCAGTAATACTCTGGTGTTATCTAACAGCGGTGTTACGGCCGGAACATATACAAAAGTAACAGTCGATGTAAAAGGCCGTGTAACATCATCAGCGGCATTAGCATCAAGTGATGTAACCACGGCACTTGGATATACACCAGCTGCAAGTGGATCATTCACAATTTCGCAATGGACAACAAGTGCAACGTCTATATTTTATAACACAGGCAATGTTGGTCTTGGTGTAGTTAATCCATCACAAACTTTAGACGTTAGCGGTACAGTCAAAGTAAATAAACTATATGCAGGTAACGGCGCATTTAATTCGCCATCAATCACTTTTGCAAGTGATCCAAATACAGGTCTGTACAATGCCGGCGGATATTTAGGTTTTTCTGTAGCAGGTGCGCTTAAAGGAACTTGGTCTGGCTCCAGTTTAAGTTTTAATGCCGGGGGCGCGGGTCCGCAAATTTATTTTACCGGTGGTAATGCAGCTCAGCCTTCGTATGCGTTTAATGTGGATTCTGATACGGGAATGTTTAATCCAAATTCTTCTGGTGGCAGTAATGAATTAGGTTTTTCAACTTCGGGAACAGAAAAAATTCGCATTACTTCAACAGGCAATGTGGGCATTGGCACTACAGCTCCGGTGACAAAGTTAGTTGTCAGTGGTGGTGTAAAGATCAGTATGGAATCAGCAATATGTGCTGTCAGTTACGCAGGTACCTTACGTTATAACGCAGGCAATGTAGAATTTTGTGATGGCACAACCTGGGCAGCCTTTGGCGTATCGGGTGAAGGTCTGCAATCATTAAATGGTTCAGCAAGTGCAACACAAAGTT
Source organism: Bdellovibrio sp. (assembly GCA_036676395.1). GTDB lineage: Bacteria > Bdellovibrionota > Bdellovibrionia > Bdellovibrionales > Bdellovibrionaceae > Pseudobdellovibrio. Next base: position 2,055,220 of record JAKFCY010000002.1, on the reverse strand, counting down.
TTGCAAACGGAACTACGGGCACTGCCCCGGCATTTGTAACAACTAATGGAATCCATAGATTAAATATTCCATTAGCTTCGGCAGGTTCTGTAACTGCGGGTCTTTTATCAAATACAGATTATACAACGTTTAGTAATAAAATCACTTCTAGCGCAGCCTCAGTTGCGCAGGTGCTAGGTTATGTGCCAGCAAGCGCAACTGCTCTTGGAAATTATTTAGTCAAGGCCAATAACTTAAGTGATCTGGCTTCAAGCGTGGCCGCACGAACAAATTTAGGATTAGGAACATTTGCTACGGCTTCAACAATAGATTTAGGTTCAGCTTCTGCAACAGGAACATTGGCTATTGCAAGAACTCCGGCCTACATAGGTGATGTAACAAAAGCTGCGGCAAGTAATACACTGGTATTGTCTAACAGTGGCGTCACGGCCGGTACATACACAAAAGTAACAGTTAATGCTAAAGGGCGCGTAACTTCATCAGCAGCATTAGCCGCAGGTGATGTGACTACAGCACTTGGTTATACACCAGCTGCGAGTGGATCATTTACATCTTCGCAATGGAATACTTCTGGAACTAGCATAAATTACATAACCGGTGATGTCGGTGTTGGTACAGCAGCGCCATCTGAAAAACTACATGTTGCAGGTAATATTTTTGCAAATATGGGCGAGGGGTTTAGGCTGTTGGGTGATTCGAATTATTTCGGTTCAAACCTGGATGCAATAGTTTTAGAAATGCAGGATGGCAATTCAACTAGTGGAGCTACTGATGGGGGCTTTGTTTTTCGTGGGCACACCACAACTGATTCTCTGGATAAAGAATGGATGGTCATTCGATCTCCGGGTAATGTCGGTATTGGTACGTCCGCGCCAGCCACAAGACTTCATGTTTTAGAATCCACAACGATGGGCTCAGTGGGCTCGCTGAATTTAAACAACGCTGTCATGCGTGTGCAAGAAGCCTCAGGAACTTCACTTAACTTCGATGGAAATACCATTGCCGCCGAAGCTGATTTATTCTTAGGAACAAAAAATTTAAATAATTTTCATTTGTTTGCGAACGACACGACAAGATTATTTATTGCCGGAAGTTCAGGTAACATCGGAATAGGTACGACGGCACCTGCTGCACAGCTAGATATTAGTGCGGGAACTTCAGGTGGTGCAGTTCGGTTAGGGTACAGTGGTCCAACATATGGCGCGTATATTGATACTTCAAATACATACTCTGGAAGCTGGGCCAGAGAGTTTTCTTTAGGTTATGGTGGTTCAAAACTTGGTAGCTTTGGTGCTCTGGCTACAAGCAGTACGTTAAGTTATTTATACTTAAATGCAGATCAAAATGGTGTAAACTCCGGTCATGTTAACCCTTCGATGGTTATTACTCCGGCCGGTTATGTCGGTGTGAGTACATCATCGCCTGCAAATATTCTTTCTGTTGGTGCAGATTTAGGTGCAATGGCAAATCCTCTTAGTTCAATAACTCTTGGAAGTGCAAACGCAAATACTCTATTTACATTAGGACAAGATGCGACCAATCGTGGACGTATTAAATGGACTTATAACGCCACCCCAGCAAATGCTTTTATGTCAATTGGTTCGAACGTGAGTCAGGCCTTAGTTTTACAAGACGCTGGTGGTAATGTCGGTATAGGTAAAACATCACCGCAACAAAAGTTGGATGTAAATGGCGAAGTCGTTGCGGCACTAGGCACCTATGCGAATTTTCGGGCTATTGGCGGCAATTACGCAGCCATGATCAGAAATGATGGCGTTAATACCTATATGCCACTGTTAACAGCTTCAGGAAATCAGTATGGCACGTGGAATACTTTAAGACCAATGAGTGTAAACAATGCCAGTGGTGATGTTTATCTTGCTGACGGTAAGGTTTATGTCGAGCACTCAACTGGTGAGGTTGGTATTGGCCTTACTAATCCGGGAGCAATTTTACATGCTCATTCGAGCGGTACGCCACTTAAGTTATCGAATCCAACGGCTTCGTGGTCAGTCGGGCCTGAAGGTGGAACTGGAAGCTTTATTATTTACAATGGCTCAGGCACGGGGCAGTGGATGAGTAACGGTGGTACAAGTTGGGCTGCTAACTCTGATCGCCGTCTTAAAAAACATATTCGCCCGATTGAATCAGCTCTTGAAAAAGCTCTGCAGCTAAATGGGATGACTTATCTTTACAACACTGATTCTGAGTCTGCTCCTCGTCGCGTGGGTGTGATTGCCCAAGACGTTGAAAAAGTTTTACCTGAAGCGATTGAGCGAAAATCCAACGGCATGTTAGGTGTTAAGTACGTTGAAATTATTCCCCTTCTGATCAATGCATTGAAAGAGTTCTACAGTGTCTGGTTTCACGATTCGCATGAGATTCACTCAGAGATTGCTAAGATAAAGGCTGAAAATGCTCAACTTAGAAATATTGCTGAAGACGCTTCTTCGCGAGCGATTAAAGCCGAATCGCAAGCTGCCGAACTAAAATCAGCACTTTGCGAACTGCATCCAAAATCGAAAGTTTGTGTCAAAGTTAAGTAAGAAGACTTAACTGACTTGTAATTTCTTCTTCAATATGATCAAAGTTTGAAAGACCTACACCGATTAAACGAATGCCTAACTCCAGCGGAAATATTCCTTGAATTAATTCTATAATTAATTTTTCAATGACGTCTCTGGAGTCAATTTGAACAGTAAGGCTGCGAGAACGTGTAATCTGTTTAAAATCGCTGAATTTAATTTTAATCGTCACGGTTCGGCCAAAGATTTTATTTTTTTCACTCCAGAGCCAGGCTTCATCCATCAACTTTAAAGCTTCTTTAGTAACCTCAGCCTGTTCAAATAAATCAGCGGCAAAAGTATTTTCAGAACTGTATGATTTGCGCGGGCGGTCTGGCTCAACGCGGCGATCATCTTCACCGCGGGCGATGGCATAATACCATTCACCGGTTTTTCCAAAATGAGTTTTTAAAAATAGCAGCGACTGTTTTTTAAGATCAGCCCCGTTATGAATACCTAAGCCTTTCATTTTTTTTGCAGTTACAGGGCCAATACCATAAAATTTTTCGATCTTTAGTTTTTCAATAAATTCTTCGCCTTGCGAAGGCAGAATTGTAAACTGACCATTAGGTTTCTTAATATCAGAGGCAATCTTAGCTAAAAATTTATTGTATGAAATGCCAGCTGAAGCGGTAAGTTTGGTGGCATCAAAAATACGCCGGCGAATTTCTTCAGCCGTGACAGTGGCTGATTTTAAGCCTTTAATATTTTCTGTAACATCAAGATAGGCCTCATCAAGCGAAAGAGGCTCAATTAATGAAGTGTATTCAGAAAAAATTTCGTGAATTTGTTTTGAAATAGATTTGTAAACATCAAAGCGTGTAGGAAGAAAAACCAAAGACGGGCATTTGCGAAGTGCTGTCGCCGAAGCCATAGCTGATCGCACACCAAATTTTCGGGCTTCATAACTGGCCGCAGCCACAACGCCGCGTGCACCGGCGTAACCGACAGCTACGGGTTTACCCTTGTATTCTGGGTGATCACGCTGTTCAACAGAAGCATAAAATGCATCCATGTCGACATGGATGATCTTTTTAAGAGTTGGTAAGCTCATAAATCCATAATGTCGAAATTATGCGATGGCGTCAAAGCCCAGTTTGTCATGAATAAAAACGGTTTTTCTTAACGTATCTTAGAAAGCACAATTTCAAAAGTTGTACCTTCTGACACTTTGCTTTTTGCCGAAATTTTTCCACCCCAAGAGTGAATCAGCTTGTACGAGGTTGCCAAGCCTAAGCCTGTGCCTTGCCCGATATCCTTTGTTGTAAAGAAAGGTTTAAAAAGTTGAGACATGTTTTTTTCAGGGATGCCACAGCCTGTATCGCGAATTGAAATGTAGACATGTTTGTTATCAGAGATTGCTGCCAGCGAAATTTCGTGCTGTTTTTCTGGAGCACTTTTTTTAGATTCTTCAATAGCATGCACAGAATTAATGAGTAAGTTTAAAAGCACTTGTCCAAGCGGCCCGGCTTCTGCTTTCACCTGAAGATCTTCAGCAATCGAAATTTTAAGATTAATATTTTTAAGATCCAATTCGTGTTTAATTAGATTAATAATGTCATCTTTGACTTTTGCCAGAGAAACGGTTGCTGCGTGGTCAGAGTTGTTGGTGCGGGCAATATGTAAAAGTGAATTCACTAGCTTAGTAATTCGATCAATCTGGGTGACAACACTGTCCATATCCTGCTTAAGAGAAGTATTGTCAGAAGATTTTTTGGCAGCCAGCTCTGCACGACTGCGAATGATTCCCAGTGGGGTTCCAATTTCATGGGCTAAGCTTGAAGCCAGTAAACCCAATGAGGCCATCCTGTCTTGCTGCAAAATCTGACTTTCCATCATTTTAGTTTCTGTTAAATCTTTAATGGCCACTAGCGTATACGAAGAATTTTTCAAAGTGACTAACCGATGTGATACTTCAATGTAGATTTCTGAATTATCTTTTCGAATGCCGACACATTCAAAGCGGACTCTTTCGGCTAAGCTCAGTTTTGATTTTGCCATAGCAATATCACTTTGGCGTATAAGTTTAAAAAAAGACTGGTGTAACATTTCACCAGTTTCATAGCCAAAGATTTCACCAGCGCTTGAATTAACCTCTTGAACGATCTCATTTTTCAGAACAAATATGGCTTCGAAAGTAGAGTTTAATAATGTCTTAAAATTTTCTTTTTGGTCATGAAGTTCATCCATGTCCATAGCATGCTTCATTGAGTATCGAAGTGTTCTTTCAAGAAGAGGGGCTGTTAACTGTTTTTTAATTAAATATTCAGCTGCACCGATTTGCATGGCCTGAAGATCAAGGTCTCTGTCGCCATGTCCAGTTAATAAAATTACAGGGCAGTTAAGAGACGTTTCTTGGGCTTCTTTGAGTAATTCTAGCCCTGTGCGTTCGCCAAGGCGATAATCCAGCAGGCATATATCAAAATTGCCCGTTTGCAGCGAGGCCAGGCCGTCTTTGTAATTTGATTTCCAAGTTAATTCGTATTTACTTGTCGTAATTTCCTGAAATAGATCACGCATGTTGATGAATTCATCTTCATCATCATCAATTAACAAGACTCTGAAGTGCGCCATTAGAATTCCTTACGTGGTGCTTCAGGCAACTCTACAATTTCAAACCAGTAGCGACCTAGTTCGGTCATAATCGTAACCAAAGAATTAAAAGCTATAGGCTTGGTAATAAAAGAATTAACTCCTAAATTATAAGTGCGATAGATATCTTCTTCAGCTTTTGACGTAGTCAATACGACAACGGGAATCTGTCGCAGGGCTGGGTTTGTCTTAATTTCTTTTAAAGCTTCTCGGCCATCTTTTTTTGGCATATTTAAATCTAAAAGAATTAAGCCGGGTTGTGGGTATTTTATCTGGTCTGTGTATTTTCCCTGATGATTTAAGTAATTCATCAGTTCTTCGCCATCGTGAACGAAGTGTATTTCGTTCAGTAAACGACTTTCTTGAAGGGCTTCTTTAATCATTTGGCAATCGTCTAAATCATCGTCGGCGACCAAAATAGGAACTTTGCTTTTAGGTTTTATTTTCATATTGAGTCTCCAGAATTTTGTTTTAACGGCAATGTTACAATAAAAGTAGCACCCTGATCAGGCAGCGATGCAGCAGTAATGAATCCACCATGGCGGTCCACGATTTTTCGACAAACCGCTAAGCCGATACCTGTGCCTTCGTATTCATGGCGACCATGTAACCTTTGAAAAATAGTGAAGATACGGTCTAAGTATTTTTCATCGAAACCGATCCCATTGTCTTGAATAGTGATTTGGCAGGCCGGGCCAGGGCGTCCTAGGGGTGAGTTATCAAAGATCTTAGCAGATACTGTGACTAATGGGTTTAAGTCAGATTTTTTAAACTTTAGTGCATTGCTGATTAAGTTTTGAAATAACTGACGCATTTGAGTTGGGTCAGCTTCTAGTGAAGGAAGATTTTGCCAAACAACTTTGCCGTGGCTTTGTTCAATTCGAACTTCAAGATCTGAAACAACTTGGGCGATGATGTCATTTAAATTAATCACAGAGAAGGGTGCGTTTTTTGTGGTCACGCGTGAATAGGTAAGTAGATCATCAATCAAGACTTGCATTCGGTGGGCCGAATTCTGGATTCTATCAACATAGTCAAAGGTTTCTTTAGTCAGTTGTTCTTTGGCTTTAGTTACAAGTCGATCTGAGAAAGACTGAATTTTTCTGAGTGGTTCTTGTAAATCATGTGCAGCCACCGAGGCAAAATCTTGAAGTTCTTTGTTGCTGACCTCAAGTTTTTTCGCATAAATTTTTAATTGTTCTTCAAATTGTTTGCTTTTGGTAATTTCATATCGAACCGCGACGTATTGTTCTGGTTTTCCATCAGCGTCTAGAAAAGGAACAATGGTTGTATTAACCCAATAAACGCTACCGTCTTTAGCGCGGTTACGTACTTCGCCTTCCCATACGGTACCTTGAGAAATTGTTTTCCACATTTCTAAAAAAAATTCTTTGGGATGGTAATGAGAATTAATAATCTGATGAGTTTTGCCAATCAGTTCTTCTCTTGAATACTGAGAAATATCACAGAACTTTTTATTAACGTAGGTAATAAGCCCCTGTTTGTCGGTAATAGCCACAATCGCCGCTTCGTCGATAGCTGATTTAAGATGTGCGAAAGTCTTCGAGGATAAACCTTCATTTGTTAGAGTGATCATTTTCATCCATTTCTTCAGACAAATCTTCTGAAACCATCCCGTAAAGTCTTTCTTTGCGGTAAAGTGTGCGACGGCTGAGTCCTAAAACTTTGGCGGCTTCATCTTTTTTGTAATCGGTTTCACTTAATACTAATTTTATATAGCGTTCTTCTAGTTTTTCCAGAGTAGGGCGGTCGGTCTGTAATTGATCTATTGTATCTTTGGCTTCGCTTAAAGCGCTATCCAGAACAACATTTTTTTCGATTTGTTCGCCACGGCTTAACACCATCGCACGCTCTATGACATTCTCAAGTTCTCGTACATTTCCAGGCCAAGGGTGTGCCATTAGAATGGCCATGGCTTCAGGAGAAATGCCGGTTACTTTAGAATTATTTCTGGCGCTAAACTTTTGAATGAAACTTTCAACTAGCAACGGAATATCTTCTTTACGTTCGCGAAGCGCTGGAACCCGGATTTGTAATACATTTAAACGATAAAATAAATCTTCTCTGAATTTTTCATCTTTAACGAGGATCTTTAAATCGCGATGCGTCGCCGCTATAATACGAACGTCGACTTGTTTTAACTGATTGCTGCCGACCGGTCTAATTTGCTGATCTTGCAGAACGCGCAATAGTTTTGCTTGTAGAGGTAGGCCTAAATCACCAATCTCATCAAGAAAAAGTGTGCCTCCATTGGCTTCTTCAAATAATCCTTTTTTGTCGGTCAGGGCCCCTGTGAAAGATCCTTTCACATGGCCAAACAGTTCGCTTTCTAAAAGGTTTTCTGGAATCGCAGAGCAGTTAAGAGGGATAAAAGATTTGTTTTTTCTTGCGCCAGAGTTATGAATAGCTCTGGCGACGATTTCTTTTCCTGAACCGCTTTCGCCAGAAATAAGAACATTTGCGGTGGCGCTGCTGACTAATTTTATCATTTCAAAAATAGAATTCATCGCCGGGCTTTTGCCGACAACCGATTCAAGTTTAAAACTTTTATTCAGTTCAGTGCGAAGAATTTTATTTTCTTTTTTTAGTCCTGATCTTTCGGTAGCTCTTTGTACTAACAATAAAAGTTCTTCATTTTTAAAAGGCTTAACAATATAATGATAAGCGCCGGCCTTCATGGCTTCAATTGCGGTTTCGATCGAACCAAAGGCCGTCATCATAATAGAAACGATTTCGGGATAATCAGCCTGGACTTTACGTAAAAACATCAAGCCATCAATATCTTTCATTTTATGATCAGTGATTAAAACTTGTGGCAAATCAGTTTTAAATTTTGCCAGGGCCTCAGAAGCTGAAGAATATTGATTAACAATATATCCAGCATCGACTAGCAGATCGTGCACGACGCGACCCATTTCAACATCATCATCTACAACGGCTATTTTATATTTCATTAGGCATTTCTCTTTTTTATGAACATCAAATTAGTAATTTCAAAGTCAGTGCCAATCTCAAATTCAACAGGCTATTTATGGCTTTGGTACGTATGACAACTTGGCTAATCGCCACGGGCTACTATGACAATTTGTCATTAAATTAACTTTGTTGTCAATTGTATTGCATTAGAGTGTGGCTCACTTCTTGTTGTATTGGTTAACAGCAACAATAACCTTGAAAGGCTAACCCATGAAAGCAATTCCCAAAGTACAGAAATACATGACCTTTGTTCCAAAATCGATTGGCTATGATCAAACTATAGCTAGTGCATCTGAGATCTTAAGAAAATTACACATCCGACATTTACCAGTTCTAAAGGACGGTAAAATTGTTGGAATCTTATCTGATCGCGACATCAAATTTGTTCTTGGTTTTAAAGACGTTGATCCTACAAAAGTTATGGTTGAAGACGCCTGTACTTTAGATCCTTATTGTACAACACCCGATGCACCGCTAAATGAAGTCTTGGCTGAAATGGCTGAAAAAAAATATGGCTGTGCGCTTGTCATGGATAACGCAAAGCTTGTGGGAATTTTCACTGAGGTTGATGCCTTTAAAGCTTTTTCAGAGGTTTTAGTCACCAGATCTCACACTTAAAAAAGCCAAACGGTGGGCACGATGAAAAACAAAAAAATTAAAAACCTCATTGTAGGTGTTGATCTTTCAGACTATTCAAAAATAGTTGTTCGCGAAGCTAAAATGCTGGCCGAGAATATGGCTATACCGATGAATTTGGTATTTGTTTGCCCTGTTGATTGGTATGCGCCGACGTATAAAACAGAAATTATTCAGCGTACCACTGAAAGAATTAATAAAATCTACAAGCTTGATAAAAAAACAAAGGTCAGCATAAAGTTTGGAAAAGCCGATGCTGAAGTCATTGGATTTGCAAAAAAATTCGCTAATCCAATGATCATTGTCGGCAACAAGGGGCACAGCCGCCTTTTAAATATGCTTCTTGGCAGTACGGCAGAAAAGATCGCACAGAAATCTCCTTTTCCTGTCTGGATTCAGCGTGGTCATAAAATTATTGTGCCAAAAAATATTCTTGTGCCCTCTGATCTGAGCCACAGTTCAGATCACACGGTCGAAGGGGTAAAACTCCTCAGTAAACCAGTAAATGGAAAGTTTGAATTGTATTATGTGTTAGAAGAGCCAACGCCTTTATTAGATTATTCGGCTTGGGTTCCTGTTTATACCTTTTTAAAAAAAGAAGAAGATAAAAAAATAAAATTAATGAAGACGAAGTATCCGAATCTTAAAACAAGTAAGAATCCCGGAGACGTAGCCAGTCATATCCTACAATATTCAAAAAAGTTTGATCTGATCGCAATCACACCAAAAAATTCTAAAAAGCGTTTTCCTATTTTTGGTAGTGTAAATGCCAAGTTAGTGCGCTCGAGCGAAAAGCCGGTTTTAATTTATCCATAAATGTCAAAGAGGGGGAGCATGTTACATATTTTAATAAACACATTAGTTTTTGTGTCAATTGGTTGTTTTTCTTGGAGTTCTGAAGCAGAAACTTCTACTCCAGTTATAATGCGTCAGTTTTTTGAAGAGCTTAAATATCTGAAAAAATATTCAGTTTCGGATAAAAAGTTTAGTGATCCAAAAAACTCTGTCGAGATTTCTCAGCATTTGAATAGTTTTGCTAAGGCGGCAAAAGCGGCCGGTCATGATCCAATTCTTAAGCATGATAATTTTAAGTTCTCGCAGCGAGTTTTAGAAAATCACATTCAGGAAACAGCCAGAGTTTTTGATAAAGGAAATAAAAACTTTTCACGCTGGATGCTGAATTCAACTTTATCAGTGTGCATGAGTTGTCATTCACAAATGCCATCAGGAAACAGAACATTTTTTGAATTCACTAAACAAGAAAGTTATTTTTCTGAATTTGAACAGGCTGAATTCTTGTTTGCCACCCATGATTTTGACAAGGCTTCGGCTCTTTATGATAAAATCATCAATAGAAATCTAAAATTTGATGATAAATTTGAAGTTGAAAAAGCCCTTGAACGTCAAGTTGCTTACTACAGCCGTATTAAGCGTAATCCCAAAGAGGCCATTAAAAAATTTGAAAAATATAAAAAAGTCCAAAACTTAACTGAAACCACTTTACGAGATATCGATAATTGGATTTTACAGTTTAAAAACTGGCAATTAGATCATACTATCGACCCAAGAACTGCAAGCGAAAAAGAAATTCTAAAATTTGCCCGCACACGTCTTGATCCCAAAGCTGCAAAGGCAAATAATCAATCTTACGGGCCAGACTTGGTAACACATTTATACACGTCAGGTATATTGTATGAATATCTTTTCACACATCCAAAATTGAAAGCGACACCTGAAATCCTTTACTGGCTTGCAGTGAGTGATCGCATGATTAATCATAACTTTTTTTATTCTTTAGCCGATCTTTATCTTAAAGAATGTGTCACTGAGTATCCGGATTTACCTATAGCTAAAAAATGTTATAGCGAATATGAAAAAGAAATGATCTTCAGTTATTCTGGTTCTGCTGGCACGAATTTGCCTGGCGATGTGAAAGATGAATTAGAGTCTTTGCAAAAACTTATCAACACTAAAGGCGTTATTAAGTTAGATAAAAAATAGAGGATTAACCCACGGCGGCTATTTCGATGAGTCATTTGAATGAGTTTTATTTTATTGTTATTGCCTTTATTTCAGAACTGGTCGGTTCGGTCAGCGGCGTAAGTACTTCGGCATTATTTGTGCCGTTGGCTTTGCTTGTCGAGCCGCTAAAGATCACTTTAGCGCTGACTGCAGTCCTACATGTTTTAGGTAATTCAGTTCGTACTATTTCTTATAGAAAAGAGATTAATTGGAGTCTGACGTTTAAGTTTGGACTGCCAGCGATTTTATTTTCTGGGTTAGGTGCCGAATATTCAGATTTTTTACCCAAAAGTATTCACTCTATAATATTAGGTCTATTCTTGACCTTGTTATCTATCTATTTTTTATTCATTAACAAAGATGAGGTTTTTTCTGGCCGCTGGATTCCCTACATCGGCGGTGCGATTTCAGGCCTACTAACTGGATTACTTGGGTCGGGCGGAGCGGTGCGAACACTGGCAATGACTGCTTTTAATCTTAGCCCTGTGGCTTTCGTCGCAACTTCAAGTTTAATCGACTTCGGCGGTGATATCGTCAGACTTTTCATTTATTTAAAAAAAGGTTATTTGACGGCAGATCATTATTTTTACATTCCAATTTTTATGGTCGTGGTTGTCATAGCAAATTGGTTAGGTAAAAAAGTTTTAAAAAAAATTTCTACACAGCATTTTCGCAGGGCTGTTTTATATTTTGTACTAGCAATGGGTATATCGTCTTTAATTACAGGAGGTCTTAATGGCATTTGATCTACACTTTCTGGGTGGTGCCGGAACCGTAACAGGTTCAAAGTATTTGCTCAGCTTTAAACATAAAAAAATTCTTATCGACTGCGGCCTTTTTCAGGGTTTAAAATCGCTGCGCTTAAAAAACTGGAATGAACTGCCAATCAAGGCATCAGAAATCGATGCGGTGATTTTGACCCATGCCCATATTGATCATTCAGGTTATATTCCGCGGCTGATAAAAATGGGATTTCGCGGAAAAATATTTTGTACTCATGCAACCAAAGATCTTTGTAAAATTCTTTTACCGGATGCTGGGTTTCTGATGGAAGAAGAGGCCGAGTATTTAAATAGATATAAAAAATCAAAACACAGCCCTGCATTGCCGTTGTTTACAAGCGAGGATGCGACTCACTCGCTGGAGTACTTTGTCGGCGTTGATTTTAATGATTCCTATAAAATTGATGATACCTTAAGTTTCAAGTTTAAGTATGCCGGGCACATTTTAGGGGCTGCTTCGGTCATCGTAAATGTCTCGGGCAGATCGATTGGTTTTTCTGGTGATTTAGGCCGCTCGCAAGACCATTTATTATATCCGCCAGAAAAAATGGAAAGTGTTGACTATCTGGTTACAGAATCAACTTACGGAAATCGTTTACATAATAAGACTGACGTTCTTGACGAATTAGCCGAGGTCATTAATGAAACGTATAATAAAAAAGGCGTTATTCTAATTCCGGCATTTGCGGTCGGGCGTTCGCAATCATTGATGTACTGTATTTGGCAGTTACGGCTAAAAAACCGAATTCCAAATATGCCGATGTATTTAAATAGTCCTATGGCGACCAACGTGAATGAACTTTTACGTAAGTATAAAGGCTTGCACAAATTATCGCTCGAAGAATGTTATGATGTCTGTAACCTCGTTAAATATGTACGTTCGGCTGAAGAATCAATTAAGATCAACGAAAGGTCTGGGCCAATGTTAATTATTTCTGCCAGCGGAATGTTAGGCGGCGGCAGAGTATTACATCACTTAAAAGCATTTGCTTCTGATCCTAATAATACGATTTTACTGACTGGATACCAAGCTGCCGGTACCCGTGGTGAAGCTTTAGAGCACGGGGCTAAAGAAGTTAAAGTTCATGGTGAATATATTCAGGTTAATGCTCAAATTAAAATGTTAGATAATGTTTCTGCACACGCAGATTATTCTGAAATTCTTGGCTGGCTTCAGAAGTCGAATATTAACCCCAAAAAAGTATTTATTACTCATGGCGAAGCTTCGGCGGCGGATGATTTGCGTCGACGAATTACAGAAACCTTTGGTTGGAATTGTCATGTTCCTGAACACGGTGAAAAATTTCATTTGGAGTAGTTTATGAACCAACAAGTTTACAATTGTGACCGACCTTGTTCCGGTGCTGTTGAACAGCCTCCGCGTCTTATCGTTTTGACCGGCGGACCAGGCGCCGGAAAAACTGCCGTTTTAGAATTTTTTAGAAAAATTTTTTGTGAGCATGTGGCAATACTTCCAGAGGCTGCCAGCATTTTATTTAGCGGTGGATTTTGGAGAATTTCTGGCGTCACCGGTGAACGATCGGCACAACGTGCTATTTTTGAAGTACAAAAAGAATTAGAGACTATGTTTAAAGAAGAAAAACGTTGGTCATTAGGATTGTGCGACCGCGGAAGCCTTGATGGCCTGGCGTACTGGCCAGGATCAGAAGATGACTTTTTTAAAAGTTTAAATACAACTAAAGAAAAAGAATACGCCAAGTATGAAGCCGTGATTCACCTGCGGGCGCCGGCAGTGAAAGACTATAATCATCATAATCCCCAAAGAATTGAAACAGCAGAGGCAGCCATTCTTATTGATCATAAAATTCATGAGGTTTGGAAAAACCATCCTAAATATCACCAAATTTCGAGCGAAGATTTTTTTTCAGAAAAAATCTACAGGGCCGTAAAAACGGTCAGTCCATTTTTACCAGCTTGCAGTAAAACTAAAGAGGTCGCTAAATGAAAATTGCTTTTTTTGATACTCATGGCTTTGAAAAAGAAGTTTTTTGTAAAATAAATGAAAAGTTCGATTTCGATATCGACTTTTTAGAAATACGTCTGACAGCCAAGACGGCATTCTTAGCTAAGAATGCCGATGTCATATGTTCATTTGTTAATGATAAAATTGATAGCGAGTGCATTGAAATTTTAAGCAGGCTGGGAGTTAAGCTCATTGCTTTAAGGTCAGCGGGTTATAATCATGTCGATATCAGCACGGCCGCGCAAAACAAAATAGTTGTTGCGCGTGTACCAGCCTATTCTCCACATGCAGTCGCTGAATTTGCAGTAGGACTATTACTAACACTTAACCGAAAAATTCACAGGTCGCACTCAAGAGTCAGAGAATTAAATTTTTCACTTGATGGGCTAGTTGGCTTTGATCTTTTTGGTAAAACAATTGGTATTGTCGGTACGGGACGCATCGGTCAAGTTATGTGTCATATAATGAAAGGTTTTGGGTGCCGAGTATTAGCTTATGATATCAAAGTTGATACTGATCTTGAAAAAGATGGGGTCGTCACGTACACCGATTTAGAGACCTTGGTTAAAGAATCAGATATTATTTCACTTCATGTGCCCCTGACACCCAGCACTCATCATCTATTGGATCGCGCCCGAATTGAACAAATGAAAGATGGTGTTTTCATTATAAATACGGGACGGGGCGCGCTACTTGATAGCAAAGCGCTCCTGTTCGGTTTAAAAAGCGGTAAAATTGGCGCAGCTGGCTTAGACGTTTACGAAGAAGAAGAAGGTGTTTTCTTTCATGATCTTTCTAATAAAGTTTTGCAAGATGATACTTTGGCAAGATTTCTGACTTTTCCCAATGTGTTGGTCACTTCGCATCAGGCTTTCCTGACTCAGGAAGCTCTAGCGCATATCGCGCAAACAACTCTAGAAAGTATTAAAGAATTTCAACTCGAAGGTTCTGTATCGCAATCTAAAACAGTTTCATCAATTTAGGAGAAACGTCATGAAAAAAAGCCCGCTAAAAAGTATTAAAAATCTTATCGTCGCCCTGGATTTGTCTGACTACTCAAGACTTGTTGTTAAAGAAGCCCAAAAACTTGGCCATGAAATGAAAGTGCCAGTGACTTATGTTCATGCCTTTGAATTTGATTATGCCATTCATGGGGCTAAAAAAGATTTACGAAAAACTTTAGTCGATCAAATCAAAGCCACCTATGATCTTGGTGACACTGACAACATTATTATTCGCTACGGTTATCCGGCTAAACAAGTGATTGCTGCAGCTAAGAAATTTGCAGACCCAATGATTATGGTCGGCCATAAGGGATTCAGCCCAATTCTAAATTTTTTTCTGGGTAGCACAGCTGAGTGGCTGGCAACAAAATCTCCATTTCCGGTTTGGATTCATCGTGGCGCCAAAGTTATATTGCCGAAAAAAGTTCTGGTTCCGTCTGATCTTGGAACTCAAACCGATCATATTTTGAATCAGGTCGATAAATTTAGTCATATCTTCAAATCAGAATTAGAGATTTATCATGTGGCGCACGTGCCCGTGTATATGTTTGATTATCCTGAATGGACTAATGTTTATGGTGAAATCATGTCAGGCGACGAGTTTAATTTTAAGCAGTTTCAAAAAAGCCATCCCCACCTTAAAGCAGTCAGAGAAAAAGGTGATGTGGTTGATAAAGTCGTTAACCGAGCTAAAAATTTCGATTTAGTTGCTGTTGCACCGCGCGACAAGAGCAGTAGATTTCCAACGCTTGGAAGTGTTGCAAGTAAAGTCATCCGTTCAGCGAATGTGCCTGTTTTAGTTTGTCCTTAAAAAAATTAATCACGCCATCTTGTCATTAAAAACTTCTAAGTTAAGCCACGTTGTCAAAAAAATAACTTCTAAACAAATTTATCATGGTCTGGCCTTGGAGCAGCACTTGCTAAGGTCTAGATCAACAGCGATTTGCTGATAACAAAAAAACAAAGGAAGTTATGAAAACACAAAAAATGAAATCTTTTTTAAAAGCACTTACAATTACCGCTTTAGCCTTAGCTGCTGCTAATATTGCCAATGCAAAAACCAACGCTGTAGAAACAAAAGAAGTTGATATTTCGATCAGCGATGCTTTTATTCCGGGTGGCTTTGACTCTGAAGCAGATGCTTACGTTGTCGTGAATGGTGTATATCCCAACGGATGTTATCGCTGGTTACGCGCAGAAGTTGCCGAGACAAGTACTTATGAACATGAAATTAAAGCCGTTGCAGCTGTAAGCCAGGGCTTATGCATTATGGTTTTAGTGCCATTTAACCATGATGTTCGTTTGGGAAAACTCGCATCAGGCCAACATACTCTTAAGTTTTTAAATGGCGATGGAACTTACTTACAAAAAACTTTAAAAATCGAATAAAAAAATAAACCGGTGGTGTTATGAATAGAATTCAAACGATACTTTTACTAGTTTGTTTTTTCGCAATGACGGTACAGTCCTGCGCGCCGTACAAGCTAACTCCATTACGTTGGAGTAAAAGCAGTGGCACTGATTCTGTTCTAATTCCACCAAATTTAAAAGCAGAAAGTAAATCGTTGAATGTCGGTGATTTACAACTTGAGTTTCAAACTCAAAAAATCAGCGGCGTTGAGATTGAAGGAAGTTTCTATAAGCGAATCTTCGATGTTAACGAAAGTAAATTTATTACACAGCGTTGGCTTGAACGTATTCCGCTAAGTCTTCAAACCGAGATTTCATTGATGAAAAACGAAAGGTATTTTGTCGCTGGATTTATTAAATCGCACTCAGAATTTTCTGCAAAAAAGTTAATTGAAACCCCAAAATTAATTATTCGTGCTGATGATTTACAATTAAACTGGAAAGTGATTCTTGAAGAAAAAGATGGTCACCTGACGGCAGTGTATTTAGATAAATTCTTAAATGTCGTGACGGTAAAAAAACTGGGCTCAGAATTTGTTGATGCAACAGCATTGCTTTATCCCATGGGTCCATTACAAAGCAAAGTCGCTCAGGTCATTTTAAAAAGGGTTTCTGATGAAGGAATGCTTAATTCTAAGTGGTTCAAAATCACCCCTAAATCAGGAATCTTAGCTCGAGCAGAAAAAAATCAGTTTTTATATCCCCAATCTGACGGGCGGTTTGAGCAGGTTCAGGTTTACTTTTATTTAAATCAGACGGCAGATTGGTTTTTAGAAAATTTCAAATTTCAGCTGCCATTTTTATTAGAGGTTGAAACTTCGGTAGGCTTTCCTGAAAAAACAAATACCGCGTTTTATTATAATTATAAAATTCGTCTTGGTGAAGGTGATGGAATCGTCTTTTTAGGAATGGCCCTTGATCCATCCATCGTCATCCATGAATCTATCCATGCTGTAATTCAAGCAACAGCGTCCCTTCCTTACGATGGTCAAGGCGGTTCACTGAATGAGGCTTTCGCCGATTTTTTCACCGCAAGTATTTTAGATAATCCAAAACTTGGCGAGGCCTCATACAAAAAAGCTGGCTACAAGCGAACGATTGATAACAATTTAAAGCGCACCGATATTAATGACGGTCTTTATCATGATTCGGGAATTGTTGCAGGATTGCTATGGCAATTTAGGCAAACTATTGGGCCAGTGGCTTCTCAAAGGCTAGCTTGGAATACATTGCTCAGATTAACACCGGCTTCAAATTTTGATTCGTTCGAAGAAGAGCTGGTTGATGTTTTGAAAAATGAAGAGGCGAGTGTCCGCTTGAAAGTGCTGGCGATTTTAGAGAGCAGGGGATGGCAAGAATGAAACTTCTAATTACCCTATTTTTATTGCTGGCTTGTCAATCGCTGCGCGCAGAAATCCTATTCGGAGAGTGGAAGTACGAAGAACTCATTTATCGGGGCCAGCGTATTCCAAGACCTGATCCCAACTTAAATTTAACTTGGACCTTCTATTCGAATGGCACAGAAAGACTTTATTGGGATAGAAGCGAGATGGCTTTTTGCGAGCGGTTCGCAAGCTTTCAATATAGTTTGGGAATCCTCAGCGAAAAAGTTTTTGCACTCAATCCAGACAATGCCTTCGATTGTCAAAAAGATCCAGATATGCAGCTCGGGCGACAAACCCAGTCACAGCTAGATGTTTCAGATTCAGAATTACATCTTCATGTTCAATTGGGAGATGAAGAAATTATTTATATATTAAAGAAAGTTAAAGGCAATCAATGAAAAACAAAGTTATTTTGATGACGGTAGCGTTATTATTCTCAATTAGTGGCCACACTACACCTACTTTAGAGTCTCTCTATGGGGATTTTTATAATCAGTCAGGTGTCAGTATTCAAGTTTTCAGTGGCGGGTGTACAAGTAAAGATTCTTTCGCAGTACAAAAACAGAATTCCAGAGGCGTGGCGCTTATCTATTTTTACAGAATTAAACCAGATTTATGTAAAGCGTTTTTTAGATATGGAATGATACTCAATTTTACTTATGAAGACTTAGGATTACAATATCGTGATCGCTTCAAAATTATGAATCCTTATGTCGCACCCAGAGCAAAAGCTGAGGTTCCTTTAGAAGCAGTGTATGGCCATTATAACAATAATCATGGTGTTTTCATACAAGTTCGAAGTGGCGGTTGCACCTCTAAAAGTTCATTTGCTATGCGCAAACAGAACAACCAAGGTGTTCAGCAAATTTATCTCTATAGGATTGAACCTGATTTTTGTGAAACATTCCTTAAATACGGAAAACTTTTAAGTTTTAGTCACGCAGACCTTGGTTTGCAGCTTAATGATAGATTTCAAATTATGAATCCCCGCATAGAGCCGCGAACTGCTTGGTAATTGGATGGTCGTGGAATATGAGCTTTAACAAACTTGAATTACTTATGCCAGCCGGATCGCCTGTAAAAATGAAATTGGCTTTGGCCTACGGTGCCGATGCGGTTTACCTAGGGCCACCTTTGTTTAGTTTGCGTGCGCGTGAAAATGAGTTTGATCTTGAAACAATGGCCGAGACCATTCGTTATACTCAGCAAAAGCAAAAAAAAGTTTACATGGCCTTAAATATTTTTGCACGTAACCGAAAATTAAGCCCATTTAGAAATGAAATTTCAAAATACGCCAATCTTAAGCCTGACGCTTTTATTATGAGTGACCCCGGTTTAATTGCAATAACACGTGAGTTAGCTCCTGAAATTCCTATTCATCTTTCGGTTCAAGCAAATTGCATGAACTGGCAAGCTGTTAAGTTCTGGAGAGAAACATTAAACGTTGAGCGTGTTATTCTAAGTCGCGAATTGTCGATCGCAGAAATTTCTGAAATCAAACAAAGAGTTCCGGACGTTGAGCTTGAGGCATTTGTGCATGGTTCAATTTGCATTGCCTATTCTGGCCGGTGTTTACTTTCTTCGTATATGGGGCGCCGAGATGCCAATCAAGGCGTGTGCGATAACTCTTGCCGTGAAAAATATAAGCTCACAGAAAAGCAGCATTTTATCGAACGCACCGATGATAATTCCGCTTCGCAATTTCAAATCGAAGAAGACGCGGAAGGCACTTACATTTTAAATGCAAAAGATCTATGTATGATAGCTCATTTGCAGCAATTGGCAGAGGCCGGTGTCATTTCTTTTAAAGTCGAAGGGCGCACCAAATCTGAATTTTATGCTGCTATGGTGGCAAGAGCTTACCGCGGGGCTTTAGATGATTTGACGGCGAATAAACCTTTTAATCCTTATTGGCAGAATGAACTGAATAAGTTAACCAACCGGGGTTATCATACAGGCTTTATGTTTGAAAATCCAAACCATCAAGGCCAGAATTATCAATCTAGTACCACTTATAATCCAGACTACAAATTCGTCGGACTGGTAAAAAAAATTATTAATTCTCAGCAAGCCCTTGTTGAAATAAAAAATAAGGTCTACCCAGGACAATCGATGGGTCTGATTTGTCCAGATGGATCTTCGCAGCGCATTCAGATTTTAAAAGTGACTGACAGCAAGGGTGAAGAGAGAAATGAAGTGCATTCCGGTAGCGGTGAATTTCATGTCTACGCCGATGGTTTTTCCGGAGCACAAGAAGGATCGCTTTTGGTAGGTGACAATGATTAATGAGGCGATTGAAAAAAAACGTCAACAAATCGGTGAACTTGATCAGCAAATTGTTTTACTTTGCCAACAACGCATAACACTGGCGGAAGATATTTTTAAACTCAAACAAATTACGGACTGTCCAATTATTGATGAAGCTCAGGAGCGAGAAGTTTATTTTAGGTTTATTCAATCTTTAGACAAAAATACAACATCCGATCGCATAAAAAATTTTGTGCAATCACTCATTGAATTAAGCAAAACTTATCCAAGTCAAAATAAGGAGAACCCATGACAAAAAAACAAGAACTTTCCGTTCATTTAAAAAAAATGTGGATCGATTATTGTAGTCTTAACCCACAGGCCAAAGCCGTTTATCAGGCCCTGACAACGGCTGGCGAAGAAGTGGTCAATGATCACATCGCTTTTCGAACTTTTTCACATCCAGTTATAACGACCGACATTTTAAGCCAGCATTTTTTAAATTATGGCTACAAGCAAGTCGGGGTCTATGATTTTGCGGCGAAAAAATTAAAAGCCAAACATTTTGAACATATTGATATATGCATGCCTAAAGTATTTATTTCTGAATTTGATTTAACCCAAGGGTCATCTTTTTTACAAGACGTCGTCAATAATGTAGTGGCTCAGATGGATAAAACAAAAATGGATAGTCTTGCCTTTATGTACTTGGGGCGCCCTTGGCCCGCTAGTTATGAAGTTTATAAAAAATTACTTCTTGAAAGTGAATATGTGGCTTGGGTTTATGCGCATGGTTTTAGACCCAATCATTTTACTGTTGATGTGAATCACCTTAAAAAATTAAACTGCATGGAAGAGTTAAATTCATTTTTGCTAGAAAATGGCTTTATTTTAAACACGGCTGGTGGCGCCATTAAAGGAAGCCCTGCTGTTTATCTTGAACAAAGTTCAACCATGGCAAATAGGGTTCCCGTCTCGTTTGCAGAGGGTGAATTTGATATTCCGGCTTGTTATTATGAATTTGCTAAACGATATCCCACAAAAAGTGGAGAAATCTTTCAGGGATTTGTTGCCGATTCTGCAAATAAAATTTTTGAAAGCACTGAGAGAAAAATATGAAAAAAAATATCCATCCTACTGAAAGAATCGTGCGAATTGCCGTCGGCATTTTTTTAACATCAATGGCATTCTGGGGGCCTGTAAATTATTGGTTTTTGCTTGGGTTAATTCCTTTACTGACTGGTTTGATGGGCTGGTGCCCACCTTATGCAATCTTTGGAATTAACACGTGCAAAATTAATAAGAAGTTTTAAGACCTTATCGGAATTTTCAGATAACTTGTGCCATTTTTTTCTGGTGCCGGAAGTTTTCCGGCATCAATGTTTACTTGTACACTGGGTAAAATTAATCTTGGTGCCGCTAAGGTCTTATCTCTGGTATTTCTAAATTCGACAAATTGATGGCGACTGGTGTCGTGTTTGAGTTGCACATTCTTAGCTTTTTCTTCGGCGATGGTTGTTTCAAAAGCCAAAGCCCGGCCATCGGGTAAATAGTCATGGCCAACAAACACTCTGTAATCGTCTGGTAGTTGGTAAAGTTTGTCGTGCACTGAGGTGTACAGATCATCTGCGCTGCCTGCCGGAAAATCACAGCGGCCAGTGCCGTAGTCGGGCATAAATAAGGCGTCTCCGGTAAACACTGCATCGCCAATCACATAACTTGAACAGGCTGGGGTGTGGCCCGGGGTGTAGATTGTTTTTATTTTTAATGTTCCGGCTTCAAGCACTTGCTCTTCGTTTAAAAGTAAATCGAATTGACTGCCGTCGGTTTTAAAATTCGGGTCAAGATTAAAAACATCTTTAAAAACTTTTTGCACTTCAGTGATTTTTGCGCCAATGCCTACTTTTGTTCCCGGAAGTTTTTCTTTTAGAATTTGTGAACCGCTGACATGGTCTGCATGGGCATGGGTTTCAAGAATGTAATGCACTTTAAGCTTATTTTCTTTAACAAAGGTTAAAACCTGTTCGGCTGATTGTGATGACATTTTAGAGGCCGCCGGGTCGTAATCCCAGACAGGATCAAGAATAACGGCATCTTTTGTCGCGGCATCGTAAACCACGTAAGTCATGGTCCAAGTGGCTTGATCAAAAAATTCTTTTACTGTTGGTTTCATAAGAAGCTCCGTTGTTTCTATTTCAATATATCACTGTTCAAGTAGGCAAGTTATGTGCTGGCACAGCATTTATGAAACAAAATAGGTCTAGGCCGCGCCGCACACTGTATTTTACAGTTGTTGCTTGCTAAGCTTTCGCTATGAAAAGCAAAGAATTATGGTCAGACATTAACCCTGACATACGCCAATACTTTGAGGCGCAGTCGCAAACCTTGCATTTTAAGCGTGGTGATCCTATTTATTCTCAAGGTGATATGCCCAAGGGTCTTTATTTTGTAAAAGCGGGGCTGGTGGGTCTTACGATTTTAAGTTCGCACTCTGGTAAAGAACACCTGTTAAGATTTTTTAGACAGAGTCAATTTTTCGGTCACCGGGCGTTGTTTTCGAATGAGGGTTATCACGGAACGACTGTGGCCCTAGAACCGACCACCATTAAATTTGTACCTAAAGCTGTAGTGCTTGCGGGCATTGACCAAGATAAGTCGCTGCTTGAAGATGTGGTGCAAGTGCTGGCCACAGAATTGCGACATTGCGAAACACAACGTGTTATGATTTTAGAAAATGAAATTAAGGTTCGCGTAGCGCAATCAGTTGTTTATTTAAAAGATCTTCATCCCGAGCATAATTGGACGCGCCAAGAAATAGCCAACTTTTGTGCGAGCACCGTTTCAACAGTTATTAAAGCGTTAGCTGAACTTGAAGCCGACGGATTAATTTTGCAAGATGGACGTTCGATTTTAATTCTAAAGCGCGACCACCTCGTGGCCCTACAAGACCTGGGCTAAAATAATTCTTCTGAATTGTGTGCTGGCACATCATACTTATTTTGTGTATTCGGCAAACTGTCTACATGAACACTATTGAAATTACAACCGAACAGCTTTTCGCGCATCTGGCAGAATCAGGTGAAAGTCAAAAAAACTTACGCATCGTCGATGTGCGCCGAGCTGACGAATATAACAATGAATTGGGTCACATCAAAGGTGCTGAACTGATAACCTTAGGCCCAGAACTCACAACTTTTCTAGAACAGGCTGATCGTTCACAAGCTATTGTGTTTGTCTGCCGGAGCGGCGTACGCTCTGAAGCGGCCACACAAGAAAGTATTAAGTTAGGTTTCAGGTTTACGATGAATCTGATCGGTGGAATGATTGATTGGAATGAAAAAAAATTACCCGTGGTCAAAAGTTAAGGAGTTAACGTATGCAACAAGACTGGATCAATGCTTTATTCGGAGGAGTTTTAATCGGAACATCTGTTTCATTAATGCTTTTGTGGAGCGGTCGTGTCACCGGTATAAGCGGTATTATTAATGGCGCGCTCTCGCCAGTTAAAGGCGACACCTTGTGGCGAGTACTTTTTATGGGCGGACTTTTTTTAGGTGGATTGGTTATGGGTCAGTTAAAACCTACGGTCTTTGCTAACACGATTAACTCAGAAACATGGACAACAGTCGTTGCAGGTTTGCTTGTAGGTTTTGGCACCATCTTGGGAAGCGGCTGTACCAGCGGCCACGGTGTCTGTGGTATCAGTCGTATGTCAGCAAGATCAATCGCGGCCACGATTGTTTTTATGGCGGCAGGTATTGCGGCTGTTTATGTGTTTAGAAAATTAGGAGTCTATTTATGAAAAATGCTTTATCGGCATTAGCTGTTGGGTTTATTTTTGCCCTTGGCCTGGGTTTATCAGGCATGACCCAGCCGCAAAAAGTCATTGGCTTTTTAGATTTATTTGGCCACTGGGATCCCTCATTAATTTTTGTGATGGTCGGTGCAATTTTAGTTCACTTTGTGCTGTACAAACTGATTAGAAAAAGAAAATCACCTTTATTAAGTACGCACTGGCATGTGCCCACAAAAAAAGAAATTACCCCAGCATTAATTATTGGTGCTTTTATTTTCGGGGTTGGTTGGGCGTTAGGTGGTTTTTGCCCCGGGCCGGCAATCACCTCACTTGCAAGTTTTGATAAAACATCTTTCATCTTTGTGATCAGTATGCTTGCCGGAATGTTTTTGTTTAAACAGGTCGATAAAAAATTAAAACTACAAAAGTAGGTCATTGTGGAAATTGCAGGATATATAGCCTCAATATTTATGGGATTATCTTTAGGGATGATCGGTGGCGGCGGATCAATTTTAACTGTTCCAATCCTGGTGTACTTGTTTGCAATTAATCCTATCACAGCCACGGCGTATTCACTATTTATCGTGGGATCGACCGCTCTTGTCGGCGGTGTATCGTATTTTAAAAAAGGCGAAGTTGATCTTAAAACAGGATTAATTTTTGCGGTTCCAAGTTTTATCGGTGTTTATTTAACCCGAGCCTATGTGGTGCCAAGCCTTCCAGATCCGGTGTTTACGGCGGGATCTGTAGCTTTTTCTAAGCCGTTACTGATTATGTTAGTCTTTGCTGTTTTGATGCTGGCGGCTTCTATTTCAATGATCAAAACTAAAAAAGCAGAAACTAAAAAAGCAGAATTATCACTCTTAGCTAAATTTTCATTGATTTCACTTGAAGGTTTGGTGGTCGGGGGAGTGACCGGATTTGTCGGTGCTGGCGGCGGTTTTTTAATTATTCCAGCGCTGGTTGTTTTAGTCGGGATGCCGATGAAAATCGCGGTGGGCACCTCATTATTTATTATTGCGGCCAAATCTTTAATTGGTTTTCTGGGTGATTTGCAACACCACAGTAATATGCCCAGTGAAATTCAATGGTCGCTATTGGCGGCGATAACTGGTATAGCCGTTGTCGGTTTATTTGTAGGAATGTTTTTAACTAAAAAAGTTTCAGAAAAAGGTCTTAAAAAAGGATTCGGTTATTTTGTTCTGATTATGGGAGCTTTTATTTTATTTGATCAGATTAAAAAACTATAGATCCTTAAAGGATGTACCAATCAACAAAATAACATTTAGTGACTATCGGCCGTGAAGGGCTAGTATCATTAAATGACTTCCAAAAATGAGACTGCATTTACTGGCTACCAAAAGTTCGTCGTAGGGCTTTTGGCTTTTCTTCAATTTACTATAATTCTTGATTTTATGATCATGGCGCCTTTGGGGGTTATTATGATGCCGGCCCTTAAAATGGGCCCGTCGCAATTCGGTATCGTCCATTCGGCTTACGCGTTCAGTGCAGGCATCGCCGGGCTTTTAGCTTCGGGCTTTGCTGATCGTTATGATCGAAAGAAAATACTACTTTTTTTCTATGTTGGATTTGTCATCGGAACATTATTCTGCGCGATAGCCCCAAGTTATCACTTTATGCTGGCCGCAAGAATCGTAACTGGCCTTTTTGGTGGAGTCATCGGCTCTGTGGTTTTGGCTATCACAGCTGATGTGTTTGCACTGTCGCAGCGTGGCCGCGTGATGGGGTTCATTCAAACCGCTTTTGCCGCAAGCCAAGTTCTGGGTATTCCCGTAGGGCTTTATATTTCAAACATTTGGGGATGGCATGCGCCATTTTTCATGATTGTGGGTGTAAGCATTATCGCAGGTGTTGTGATTCTTATTTATCTGAAACCAATTAATGAACATTTAAAAATTGCACGTGTTGATCACAATGCTTTTAATCACATGAAAACTACTGTTACCAATGAAAAATACCTTTATGGGTTTGCGGCCACAGCGTTGATGTCAATTGGCGGATTTATGCTGATGCCGTTTGGAACAGATTTTACAGTGAATAATCTAAAGCTAACCATGCAGGATTTACCGATCATTTATTTAATTACCGGCATCGCTACTCTTTTTATCGGGCCACTTGTCGGTAAACTGAGTGATTCTTTTGGTAAACTTCGAACTTTTGTTTTTGGTGGGATTCTATCTGCGGTCATGGTTGTCTACTACACAAACATGGGGCCAAGTTCGTTAATCGCCGTAGTCATCGTTAATACGGTCATGTTCATCGGTATTTTTTCGCGCATGATTCCTTCACAAGCTTTGATGTCGGCATTGCCCGACCCCGCACACCGCGGATCATTCATGGCTATTAATGCGTCAATGCAGCAAATCGCAGGCGGTGTGGCTGCGGTGATTGCCGGGTATATCGTTGTGAAAAGACCTGACGGGGTTTTAGAGCATTTCGATGTTCTTGGTTATGTATTGGTGGGTACGGTAACGATTACGGTGTTTATGATGAAATTTATTAATGACAAATATATTCGTCATGATCCGGCTGTGATGGTGAAAAAGCCTTGAATACGTCATTTATTAAAAATCATTTTGGGTTATTAAGTCTTTTTGCAGTCTTAATGTTGATTTTTATTTATTGGGCGCAAATAGCAAGTCAAAAGGGTTTGTTTATTTCGACAGATCGTGCGGGCTCTGAAATACGCGAAACGATTACCCAGTTTCGCTTGAGTACAAAACCTGTGGCCGAGATTAATTTTTCAGAAATTTACGGAAACAGCGGCCAGTTTCAAATTCTACATCCTCTTTTAAGTATTAAAAAACTGCATTTTCCAACTTGTATAAACTGCAGCGAAAAACAAGCCCAAGCCGAAGAAAATAAAGAAAGCATTAATTTAGAAACAGAAAAAAGACGTCAGCTCGAATTCTTTTTGTCTGGCGCGGCTCCGCTTCCGAATGATTTTTTTTTGAAACCGCCCTTCGCAGATCAAAAAGGCTCTAGTTATGCCTATTTGATTTCGATGTACACGGCACCCTTTGATGATGAGAAAAAATGGGTTGAGCAACATCTTTCTTATTTTAAAATTTCTGAACTTGCCGAAGTTCTGCAGAAATATAAAATCAATGACTTAAAATTCTTAATTTTATCCCGTTTTAACGAAGACGAAGTTGAGTCTGTTATTCGCGGTGAAGAATTAATTATTACTTCAGAATATGTTTTATTTAAAGATCAAGACCGCTTGGGCTTTTCTCCACTGAGTTATTTGATTTACTCTGCTTCTGAATTTAATCAGGTTGTTAAAGCCGGAAAATTTGACGTCACTTCAGGAGCTGAAAATTCGGTATGTATTTTAAAAATTGGAAATAGCTGCTGGACTTACAATTCGCAACAGACTCAGGCTTATTTTTACCGTTACTCTTTTGCAATTTTGATTTTGATTGGGCTTATTTTATTTAGCTTTTTTGGTTTTTACATCAAAAGCCTTTACGAAAAAAATAAAGCTCAAATTAAACATCGGTTGTCTTTGCAGGTTTTAAGTCATGAATTCAGAACCCCGGTCAGCGCGATGCTTTTATTGATTGAGCAGATAGCAGATAAGCAAAAAAAACTGGATATTGAAAGTCAGGATATTTTAGTTCGTATGTCGACTGAAATTTACCGGATGCAAAGAATTATCGAAGTCAGTAAAACTTATTTGCAAACCGAAAGTCATCGCATTCAATTTAATAATGCGGATATTCCTTCAATAAATAATTGGATCTCTGATTTTATAGCCGACTCGGGCAGAGAAATTTCTTGCGAGTTATTATCAGAAGACCATAACTTAAGATTAGATGCGTTTTGGCTAAAATTTATTTTATCTAACCTAGTGCAGAATGCTTTTCTGCATGGAGACCCGCCGGTCGTTATTAAGCTTCAAAAAAACAAAACTCATTTGAAAATTTTAATTCAAGATGCCGGAAAAAACGATTTTGAATCGATCGATCAAATGACCGAAGCTTTTGTAAAAAGTCCGCGGAGCCAAGGCATGGGTTTAGGTCTGAATATGATTTTATTTATTGTTAATCAATGGGGCGCTCGCTTGCAGTTTTCTAAAAATCCAACCTTATTTACCTTAACACTCACTTTAAGAGGTCATAACTAATGCCGCATGTAATGATTATTGAAGACCATCAGAACATCAGTTTACCTTTGAAAGATCTTATTCTTAAAGAAGGTCATCAAGTAACTATTTGCGAAAACTTGGCTCAGGCTCGCGAGCGGTTAAAAGTAAAATCAGATCTTATTATTCTGGATTGGATGTTACCTGATGGCCAGGGGTTAGATTTTCTCATCGAAATTCGCAAGCAAGATATTCAAACTCCGGTAATTTTTTTGACGGCACGGGCAGATATTATGGATAAAGTTCTTGGCTTAGAAGTGGGGGCTAATGATTATTTAACTAAGCCCTTTGAACCTCGCGAACTGATCGCAAGACTGCGTGTGCAGCTAAGAACCAAACTGCCAGAAGCTTCAGGAATTTTAACTGTGGGTTCATTAGTTATCGATCGCATTCGTCATAAAGTCAGTTTTAAAAACGTGGATGTTCAACTGGTTAAAAAAGAATTTGAACTTTTGGTCTTACTTGCCGAAAGTCCGGAAAAAGTTTTTTCTCGGGATGAGATTTTAAATAAAGTCTGGGGCTACGAGGTTTATCCGACAACTCGTACCGTAGATACGCATATTATGCTTTTAAGGCAGAAAACTGATGACCAGCTTATCGAAACGGTACGTTCGGTGGGATATCGATTAAAAGTTTTGTAAAGTTTAATTTACAAACTATTCACACAGCTGTGACAAGACAAAAAAGCCTGCTGTTATTCTGAAATCCAACATCTTATTGGAGGATTCAATGAATCAACTTAGTGGACTATTAAAAATATCAATTATCGGGCTTTTACTTGCATCTTGTGCGCCGAGTGCAAAACAAATTAAAGAGGCCGTCGAAAAAGATCCCTCAATTGTTTTCACCGCCATTGAAAAAGCTCCGGATCAATTTATCGAAGTGGTCATGAAAGCCCAACAAAGCGCGCAGAAAGTCGCCGGCGAACGAGCCCAGCAGGATGAACAAAAACAGCGCGAAGAAGAATTTAAAAACCCTTTAAAACCTGAAATTGAAGAAGGCCGCGTCATCTTTGGTCATAAATCTGCACCGATTACAATAGTTGAATATTCTGATTTTGAATGTCCATATTGCTCGCGTGGCTATCAAACAATGAAGCAGCTTAAAAAAGAATATGGCGATAAGGTGCGAATCGTCTATAAACATTTACCTTTAGATTTTCATCCATTAGCAATGCCAGCGGCTCGTTATTTTGAAGCGATCGCGATGCAAGACCATGCAAAAGCTGAAAAGTTTCATGACTTAGTTTTTGAAAAACAGGGTGAAATGAAAGATAAAGGCGAAGCTCTTTTTAAAGAGTTAGCTAAAAAAGTTGGTGCAGATCTGAAAAAAGTAGAAGCTGCGTTGAAAAGCGAAAAAATTGCTCAGCGTATTAACGCCGATACGGCAGAAGCGCAAAAATTTAATATTTCAGGAACACCTGGATATTTAGTTAATGGCATATCTTTAAAAGGGGCTTATCCGTTGGCTGCGTTTAAAGATATTATCGATCGCCAGCTCTCGGCTAAATGATAAGTTAATCGATGGCATGGTATTCGCACTTATTAGAAATAAAGTTCTCAAGAGGCAAAAAGGTATTTAAATGCAGCATCAAGAAATCAAGCACATTATAGTTGGAGTAGATCTTTCAAAGTATTCAAAAATCGTAGTGAAAGAAGCGCAAAAACTATCTGAAACGATGAAGGTGCCGTTAACTTATTTGTATGCGTATGATTATTTTCAAACTTTGGGTGATACCGTCGATGAATTTGTTTTAAGAATGAAGTTTCTGATTCGAAAAACTTATAAGCTGCCTGAAAATCCAAATATCTTTGTTAAAATGGGCGACCCCGCTGAACAGTTAATTGATATCGGCAAAAAAGTAGAGCAAGTGCCGTTAATTATCGTGGGTCATAAAGGGTATAGTAAATTGGCTCGCTTTTTTTTAGGCAGCACTGCAGAAAAGGTCGCCACTCTTTCGCCGTTTCCGGTGTGGGTGCATCGGGGCCAACGCGCACTGTTGCCAAAGCGCATTCTGATTCCTTCTGATTTTAGTGAACAAACTGATCGAACACTTATGCAAGTTAGATCTTTCGAATCTAGTGTTCATCCTAAGTTAGAGCTTTATCATGTGATTCCTAAGCCCATTCCTATACTGAACTTTCCGGTTCACAAAGAAATGGTTAAACAGATACATGATGAAGATAATAAAATTTTTGCCAAGTTTTCAAAAACACACCCAGATCTTAAAATGGTGCGCAGCAATGGAAATATTTTAGATAGAGTCGAAAAAAAATCTAAAGAGTTTGATATTGTTGCGTTATCGCCTCGGGATAAAAACAGAAGAAACCCATTGCTGGGTAAAGTTGCGACCAAAATCGTTCGCTCTGTTAATAAACCCATCCTCATTTGTCCGTAAAAGTGCGAATTATTTTCGTTCTCGCGCTTCATACTCTTTTTTATAGAGTTCATTTTTAATCGATAAACCTTCGCCCATGCGTTCTGAAATTAACGTCCAGAGAGCCGCTTGCTCGGGTTTTAGTTGGGTCTGAAGCGTTTCAGAAAAAAGAAAAAGCCATCTGGCCAAAAGTTCTTGGTTGAACCCTGCGAAAAAATGCTTCTCAACTGGATTGTAAAAATTGAAAAGGTAGGGCTGACCACCAAAGCGTGCCCACCAAAAATGGGTAAGATTACGAATGTGTTCTGGCCAGTCTTCGACAGACTTAAACGGAACCTGAAGCATAGGGTCTTGTTGAATGCGGTCATAAAAATTATCGACAACGCGAAAAATATCATCATGAGTGAATTCAATTCCATTAAGTTTCACAGATTTGCCAGTTTTTGGTGATTCATTTTGTTTCATTTAAACCTCGCTTTGGCGGTCTACTTTAGCAAATTTCGTTGTAATGTTGTATTTGATATGCAACATTACATGAGTTGTCAATCGGCTTGAAGGATTTTAGTAGGTATAAAAAATGAAAAATATTTCACCGTATCAGTTATTTTTTCCGTTAGGCATTTTAAATGCCTTACTGGCTGTCGGTGTTTGGTTCGTGCAAAACCTGGGTTGGTTTGAAAGCCCCTCTTTGCTGATTCATTCGAAACTTATCGCCGGTGGATTTTTGTGGTGTTTTATCGTTGGTTTTTTAATGACAGCAATGCCGCGAATGTCGGGAACTGCTGGCGCGAATAAAATCGAATACCTTTTTGCTTCGGTTTTGTTGATCGGTCAGACGGTTTTTTCCTGGAAAGTAGACGCGAAGTTTTTTTACACCAATCAAGCCCTGCTGATTTTATTTATGATTGTCTTTGGTGGACGAAGAATTCTTAAATTGACCAAGCCGGTTCCAGTTTTTTTCTCTCACGTAGGCATGGCTATGATGCTGGCCCTACTGGGCTCATACTTTCATTTTAGCGGAAATTCCTTTATGGGAATTCATCTTTATCATGTCGGAACAACTTTGCTGTTAGTGTTAGGTATTGGAACTCGTTTTTTTTCGTTTCTTTCGGGGCTTCCATCTGTGTTCGAAAATATAACCTCATTATGGCTTCGTCTTTTATTTCATAGTGCAGGAGCTTTGATGGCAGGGCTTCTTTATTTAGCTGGGCTGGGAGTCACAATAGCCTATCTTGGTTTAACATTATTGTCGTTAGTGTATCTTTTTAAAATCTGGCAAATTCAGCGGCCATCCGAACGCCCATCAGCCTTAAAACATGGTGTTCGTATTGTTGCGGCTATGATTCCCTTAAGTTTTTTTCTTATTTGGCTTCAACCTTCGATGTATCTGACGTGGTTTCATTTTCTTTTTATCGGCTGTTTTGGTTTGATCACGTTTGCTGTTGCTACACGCGTGACATTGGCTCATGGGGCATACTCTACCGATCTTGAGATGAAATCACCAGCTCTTTGGTGTCTTGTCGTGTTTTTGCTCTTGGCTATTATTTCAAGAATTTTATATGGGTTTTCGGGCGGGTTATGGAAGATAAGTTATCTTCACATGGCTGCAACATTCTGGATACTTGCAGTTGTTAGCTGGTGTTTCACATTTTTACCCAAAATCTTCAAGCCTGGACCGCAGGCGAAGCCTTCATGCTAGGGGAGTAAAGCTAATGCGTTTAACGGATCATACTGATTATTCATTAAGAGTGCTTATGTACCTAAACGAGAAAAAAAGACTTGTTACTTTAAATGAGCTCACAGAGAAAGTCGGCATCTCGAAAAATAATCTGATTAAAGTTTCAAATCAGCTTGCGAAACTAAATTTTATTGAAACCAGCCGCGGCCGGGCCGGCGGTCTTCTGATCACCGAGCAAACCGGGCGCAGAAGCCTTAAAGAAATAATCCTGAAGACAGAGCCTTCATTTTATATAGCTGAATGTTTTTCTGACAGGAAGTGCGACTGTGTATTTCAAAACCGTTGTACGCTTAAAAAAAGCCTGTCTGATGCTTTGCAGGCCTTTCTTAACTCGCTGGCTCAAAAGACTCTCAATGATGTTACGCAATAAATAAATAAAGAATTGTTCGTAAATGTCTCAATTTAATACGCCTAGATAACTTCATTTAAAAAGCTAAAAGAAGTCGGTATAATTAAGTTATGCGTTTGTTGTACGTTTACTTACTATTTATAGCGCTTACTGTGCTGACTTTTAGTAGTTGCAGTAAAAAAATCGAAGAAGATGGCCTCGCCCCTTCAGTAACTCCCGCGGTGAGTGTTCCAGCTAAACCAACGGTGGCCAATCCAGTTTCACTGAACGCCCTTACGAACCAAGCCTTAACTATTACCGGAGCCTGCGAATCCGAGGCAACTGTTACGTTGAGTGGTGATGATACACAAAGTGCTGCTTGTGTTTCTAGTTCATATAGTTTTACTGTTTCAAAAACTTTAAGCGGTAATTATTTTCTTGATGTCAGCCAAGCCAATGCCGCCGGTACTTCAGGAAATGTCAGGGTGTCATGGATCTTAGATAATAATGTGCCTGCCGAAATTATTATTACTAGTCCGTTAACCAGTCCCTTTACTTCGGGCGATTCTAGTCTGAGCCTAGCTGGTCAGTGCGAAACCGGTGCCTCTGTGGTTATGACCGGAAGTCATACAGCAACAACATCATGCACAGGCGGAACTTTTTCAATTAACAATATTAATCAAGCTAGTGATGGGGCTTATAATTATTATTTAAGCCAAATTGACTCGGCCGCAAATTCATCGACGGCAGTCACTTTTACGTGGGTTCGCGACACGACAATTCCTTCGACGCCAGCGATTACTAATTTTACCGATAATCCGCATTACACAAATTTTTCTCCGCTGGTGGTTTCAGGTTCTTGCATCGCCGATAACATAGTTCATATTGCCGAAGCGGGTGCCAGTCTGGCAAATACGACCTGTAGTGCAAGTGGTACTTACACGATCAATATTGCGAAAGGAGTTGATGGAGCTTACACGCTTTCGGTTTATCAAATAGATGCCGTTACCTTAATCGAATCGGCGACTTATGATTTTCAGTGGGTGTACGATACGCAAATTCCTGTTGCACCAATTATCACATCGCCAACACTTTCACCGGCTACGACCAGTTCAATGTTAGTTATCACAGGGAGTTGTGAAAACAATGCTACGGTAAATTTAACCGGAGACGACAACCAGTCGGTGGTTTGTGTTTCACAAGGTTTTACATTTTCTGTTTCTCAGGCTGTGGATGGCGCCTATTCTTATGCTATTGATCAAACTGATTTAGCGCAGAACACATCGGGCGCGGCAAACCAGGATTGGATCCGCGATTCTTTTTCATTGCCGATGGTCACGATCACGTCTCCTTCTGCGCAACCTTTTATCAGTAATGTTGTCGAGTTAAATCTTAGCGGAACTTGCGAAACAGGTCTGACAGTCGTTTTGCAAGGCGTAAGCGCAACAGATGTTATTACTCCCAGCAACAGCTTATCTGTATCTTGTGTTGATTCAGCCTTTGGCTACACGATTAGCAAACCGGATGGCACTTATAATTTAAGTGTTTATCAAACAAATGGAGTTAGTAATTCGGCTCAGACAGCTAAGACGTGGACAAAAGACACAGTTGAGCCCATGACAACACTGGCTTCGCAACCAAGCAGTACGAATTACTCGATGGTTTCAACTTTTACGTTTTCATCCGATGAATCGCCAGTCACATTTCAATGCAGTTTAGACGGGGCCGCCTATAGCACTTGTGTGTCGCCACTGAATTATTCTTCGCTATCAAATGGTTCACATACATTAGACATTCGCGCGCTTGACCAAGCCGGCAACAGCGATAGCACGCCGGCCACTTATACATGGACGCAAGAATCTTATAAAAGTATTGCTCTTTACCATCTGAATAGCGCTTCACCATTAGCTGATGCAGGCCTATATAGCGGCGGGGCTAAAAATGATTTAAGCGATAATTCTTCGGGTAATGTCGCCGGTAAATTTTCTGAAGGCCGAAGTATGAATACGACTTCAAACTATGTGACAGTAGCTAATACGCCGTCGCAAGCTGCGATCGCCAGTTATTTAACACTAGAATCGTTTGTACAATTAAATTCTCTTCCTGGAAGTTATGCTCCGGTGGTGTCAAAAATTAATTCTGGATCTTCTTTGGCCAGTTTTGAATACGGCATCAGAAAACAGGGCTCAAAATATTTTATTTATTTTCGCGGTAGTTTAAACGGTACAACATATTCCGAAGTTAAATCGACAAGTTTTACAGCCGCAGAAGAAACAGCTTTGACCGCAGGTTTTAACCATGTGGCAATGACGTGGAATTTAGGCTCGATCAAATATTATTTTAACGGCGTTGCTAAAGGTACATCAAGTATTGGCACTGTAGGTTCAAGTCGGTTAGCGGCTTCGACGGCAGCCCTTCGCGTCGGCTACAATGGCACAACGTCTTTAAATGGTGTCGTTGATGAAGTTCGCGTGAGTCAGGTTGTTCGTTGGAATACGAGTTTTACTCCGCCAGCGAGCGAGCACGTCGCGGATTAGATTTTTTCGGTTTGCTTACTTTTCGCTCTAGATCAATAGAGCCACGAAGTATCGTTTGAACATGCGCCGTTAATCGTTCTACAAGCCCAACTTGCTTATGCTTTGGCAAATCCAGCGCTTCAGCACCCAATGTAAATACAATGGCTACAATAGCCTCTGCCGTCATAGCAGGGTCGCGCAGGGGTAATTTCAAACCTTCATGGATTCTTTGTAAATCGACACTCATTTCGCTAACGAACCGGTCGAATTCTGTATGAATGGCTTTTCTAAACGTTGGGCTTGCGCCTTGGCGTTCGCCCAGCAGCAGGCGAAATAGGTTTCCATTTTCAGTAATAAATTTTAAAAAAGCTTCTACTGATAATCGAACGGCATCAGGGCCCGGCGCAACTTTCTTGCGAGCTTCGCGTAAAAGTCTGCGAAGGCTTAAGCCAACTTCGTCTAGCATGGCTAAGCCTAATTCTTCCATGTCATGAAAATGTTTATAAAAGCCCGCAGGGGTGATGCCGGCGTCGGTGGCGACCTCGCGTAAGCTCAAAGCTGAAAAGCCTTTTTTGCCGCTAAGTTTTAAGCCAGAGGCTATTAATTGATCTCTTGTTTTGGACTTTTGTTCTGATCGTTGGCTCATGCCGATATTGTGTCGTGATTACAATAGCTTAGTCAACGTAAAAATGGCCCCTTGCTAAACTCAGTAAACGTATGTATACTGTGATTATAAACGTTTGAATCGTAATTTTACCTCTTGATTTATAAAATAAACTCATAATAAAGACACAAACGTTAACTAGGAGAATATATGACTATAGTCGTAAATAAAGCCCTTGCTCAGCGCATCTTGCGTCGTAAAAAGAACAAACTTAAGCGAAAACTAAAGAAGATAGTTTCAGTCTATTTTTTAGCTGACCCATTTGATTTTGAGTTCGACTTTAAAGGCGAGGATTTAGAGTGAATACTTTTTTAATCGCCTTCATCGTATTTTCATTGGCCAGCTTGCTAAATATTTTTTATATCACAGTTTTATACCACCGCGGTCTTGCGCACGGTTCGGTGAAATTAAACCGAGCATCCGTGTGGCTGATCTCAAAAACGGGGATATGGGTAACAGGAATTGATCCCAAAGCATGGGTGTGTATGCACCGGGCCCATCATATGTATTCAGACACTGAAAATGATCCGCATA
Source organism: Bdellovibrio sp. (assembly GCA_036676395.1). Taxonomy (GTDB): domain Bacteria; phylum Bdellovibrionota; class Bdellovibrionia; order Bdellovibrionales; family Bdellovibrionaceae; genus Pseudobdellovibrio. The sequence continues at coordinate 2,019,476 of JAKFCY010000002.1, read as the reverse complement.
GCCCTGTTCGCTTCGGGGTATTTGGTGTGGCTTTAGGTCAGCTTCGTTCTTATGAACGCGCATTAATCGGCCTGATTAAAAAGAATAAAAAATATATCCAGTTAGTGACTGATATAAATTTTGAAGTCAGTCGACTGAATAGAAAAAAAATGTGGTTAATTCCTTATTTTCTGCATTTAGCGATTTCAGTAGCTTTCGGGTATTTCGCCGGAGCTTGGATAATCGGAGCTGCTTATTACGTTGGGATTATGAGCCATCCTGTTCACGGCTGGATGGTAAATTCATTAGCGCATAAATATGGTTATAGAAATTTTGAAACCAACGATCATTCAACGAACAATACTTTTGTAAGTCTTTTTGTTTTTGGTGAAGGATTGCAAAATAATCATCACGCTTTTCCAAAAAGTGCGAACTTCGCAAAAATAAAAGGTGAAATCGACTTCGGGTATGGGCTGTGTATTTTAGCCAGCAAGGTTGGGCTGTTGCAAAAGTAAAACCCACATTTTTTTGCAGGTTAATATCTCTCTTAAAAGTTTATTTTCAGAGAGACTTTCCTTGGGCGTAAGGCATTATTCTTGGTTTGTCGTCGGTCATAAGGGCTGCGACAATCGCGCCGGATATAAACGTCAGTAATCCTACCGCTGCGATCGACCAACTCAGTCCATAGGCATCGCCAACCAGTCCTGCTAGCAATGCGCCAACGGCATACCCGATATCGCGCCAAAATCTATAGATACTTAATGATCGAGCTCGCCACAAGGGATGCGAATAATCTGAAACCGACGCGATTAATGTTGGATAAACCATCGCAGTTCCAATGCCTAAGAGTACGCTTGCCACGAGCCACCAATAAAAACCAGTAAGAATCGGCACCATAAAAAGTGCGGCTGCCTGAGTCCACATGCCGAAGACAATCAATCCTTTACGGCCAATACGGTCACTGATTGGGCCGGTAATAGTTTGCATGACGCCCCAAACGCCCGGGTAAATCGCTTTCAAAATACCAATGGGCTCAACGCCCAATCCGCGAGCCACAAAAAAAAGTGGAAAAATAGCCCAGCTCATTCCGTCATTCAGATTATTAACTAAACCAGCCTGAGACGCCGCTAAAAGGTTTCGGTCTTTAAAAGACGTCTTTAGAAAAACATCTTTAAAAGAAATCACTTTTTCTAAAGAATGATTTGCGGCTTCAAGATTAACGTGATGAATCGTATCGCGCACAAAAAATATAGAGATAAGAAGGCCAGAAAACGCATAGCCGATTCCTAAATAAAATGGCTCTGGCCTGAGGTGACCTGTCGTAGAAGCAATTAGCCCGGTTAAATATGCAGTAAGGCCGACCATAAAATATCCGGCGAATTCATTTAAGCCAACGGCAAGGCCACGGGATTTTGGCCCAACGAGATCGATTTTCATAATCACACACATGGACCACGCAAAACCTTGGCTGACACCTAAAAGAATATTAGCGGCAATTATCCAGTTCCAGCTCGGTGCCCAGATAATTAAAAACGGCACAGGAATTCCCAACAGCCATCCCAGCACTAAGGTTTTTTTTCTGCCAAAGCGATCGGCCATCTCGCCTGACACCAGATTAGTAAACGCTTTTGCTATGCCGAAACTTGCAATGAAAGAAGCAATTAATGTTGTAGATGATATTTTGAATTCTTCAGAGCCGATAAGTGGAACGACTGTTCGTTCAAGACCAATCATGCCGCCGACAAAAATATTTACTAACACTAAAAGTGAAAACTGAATCCAGTTCTCGCTTAATCCCAGTTTAACGCCTGAAGCTTCTGAATTTTTCAATGTCATTTTGTTAAACCTGAATTTATGGCGCGAAGTTTCGCAGCGCCGTCTGGTTCAGGGGGAGTTTCATTGATCATGAATTGAATAAATTCAGCTTCATCATTAATCTTAAAGGCTTGATTGTTACGTTTTTCAAAACCAATCGTAGAGAAGGGTTTTCCGCTCAGTCGTCGTCCGCAAACCGAGCCGGCGTAAGCTCCGGGCATAATTTCAATATAGTCCGGAAGAGTTTTAAGTCTGTTGATACTTTTGTAAAGATCTTTTGCGCCGGCCTCTGCTGAAGTAGCAAGTTCGGTTCGGCCTAAATCTCCCACCATCAGTGTGTGTCCAGTGGCAACAAACCATGGGTCTTCTGATCGGGTGTGGTCTCTAACGATCAAACTTAAATGCTCTGGAGTGTGTCCTGGTGTATGCCAAATCTCGATTGATACATTGCCGAGTTGTAGAATGTCTTTATCGTTAACAGCTTTAAATGAAAATGAAACCTCTGCCTTTGAAGATAAAATATACTCAGCTCCGGTCGCCTCTGCTAATCTTTTGCCTGCCGACACGTGATCGGCGTGAATGTGTGTGTCGATGACATAGCAAATGCGAACACCAGTTTCTGTTGCTGCCTTAATGTAAAAATCGACATCATTTGCAGGGTCGACAACGGCTGCAGAGGCTTGGCCCACGCAGCCGAATAAATAAGAGATTCCAATTGGATCTTTATGAAGAAATTGTCGCAGAATCATATTTTTCCTTTCATTGGGTAAGTTGGAGTACAGAAAGTTTCAACAGGTAAACCTTCAGAGGCCCAATCGTGAACGCTGTCTTTTAATTGCTCTGCTTTGAACCCATTTTTTCGAAGAAAATCCACGGCATCTTTTGCATAGAAGCAATAAGGGCCGCGGCAGTAGGCAACAATCATTTTTGATTTAGGCAAATCCTTTAAGCGGGCTTTTAGTGCGGTGATAGGAATAGAGCGCGCAAAGGGTAAGTGTGCTGTTGAAAATTCATCTTCCGGTCTGACATCAAGTAAAATGACATCTCCAGATTTGGCGCGCTTAAGTAGTGTTTCGCGGTCGATTTTTTCTAAGACGTCTGCCTGACCGATTGCTAGCGATAAAAGTTGTTCAATTTCAGCGATGCGATTTCGAGAAAACTTGCTAAGTTCTACCCAGAAGCGGGCAACCTGTGGATCACTCAATTTGTAATAAACATATTTACCGTCTTTACGCGATTCCACCAGCCGGGCAGCTTTTAACTCTTTTAATTGAGCGCTGGCATTTTTGATTCCTAACTCAGCTTGTTCAGCGAGCAGTTCGACAGACTTCTCGCCCTGACTTAAAAGGTCAATAATTTCTAAGCGCTTAGGATTGCCCAAAGCTTTAGTAACTGTCGCCATATGACCATAGACCGAATCTTTTATTTTACGTTTCATACTAACATTCTAATGAATTTTAGAATGTTTTGCAACTAAAGTCTATTTTTGACACGTTAAAAGGGAGTTGAATCAGCCGTGTTTATGCTTTAGGTGGGCAAAATGAATCTGGCATTGTGGTCGGCGCGCGAAATCTTACCTTTGCATCCATAAGCCAGTTAATTGAAGAAACAACCGTCCACTCACAGGGTCTGCATTGTAGGCCCTTTCTAATTTATCGGGTAATAAAATTTTGGTAAGTGAGCCACCTAAGCCGAATTTTAAAAACTCCCACGCTGGCAAGTCGTGGGTATAACCCAAAGTCACGGCATAGATATCTTGTGCAGCCAGGTTATCAGATGTCGTTGCAATGGCTAACTGTGCTGCCGATCTTTGGACGAATTCTATTCTTCCCCAGATATTTAATGGTTTTTTATGGAAAAGAAATTCTTCATTTACTGAAGCTAGTTTTGGTATTTCATCATAAAAATTAATTACTCCATAAATCAAAGTGTTGCTTAAAGTCCATTCGCTATTAAGCGCAACTTGATTGTAGCTGGATAACGAATACCGCCAAATATGATCTAAATCAGGATTGTGATCGCCTTCGGGATTTTTAACAAAAGAAGCAGAAATCATCATTTGCCATTTAGTTGATAGCTCCTGCGACACCCGAGCCGCATAAGAATCAAGTTCACCCATGGGAAGATCTGTTTTTGTAGGCTCTGGTTCTTCTCCATGAAAAGCCGATAGCTCTAATGTAGTTTTAGATTTTGTTAGCGATGCGCCTAATACAGTGCTCGTTATGTGCCCCACATCTTGTGCTAAATGATGGCCTAACGGGGCATCAGGATTGGCCATGCCGGTAGGTCTGTGCATAAATGCAACTGGTCCATCCGTCGATTGGCCTCGCGGTGCAAAAAATAATCTAAGGTTGTCTTTGTTATCACCTATATAAAAAGTATCGCTAAAGGTTAAACCCATAATCGGCGAAGAATGAGGGTGTTGCGCATCTATATACGGATTTCCGTCGTCATCATGTTCACCGATTTGTAACAACTCTGAATAACCATCTTTGTGAAAAGTCCAACGCTCAAATGTAAGCATAATATTTACATTAACAAACTGTCGTTCGCCAAAAGAGCGCCCATAATTTGTCATCACCATATTAGGGATAGCAAATTGATCCTTACCGCGTGGCTTCTCGGCCCAAATTCCAGTAAAAAAAGCATTGCCATGGATCATAAGCTGAGACTTTTCAGAGCCATCTTTATTAAGTAATAAACACATCCCTTGTGAATAATCCCAAGCCTCGTTGTCTTGACAAGTCGAAGAGCCCCATTGAGTGCGATGGTCCATCATCGCATGATTCATTTTAGAATGATCCAGGCCTGAATGATCCATTTGGGCATTTGCCATATTTGTTAGAAAAACTATAGCCGCTAATGAAAACGATGTATGAGTCATTTTTCCTCCTAAATATTTAGAAGCAAAAGATAGACCTTAATTTAGAGTGACAGTGGCGAAAAAATTCCGACTAAAGCCATTACAACCATAGCTAAATTTTCAAAAATAGTAACATTCGACAGAGGTAAATTAAACCCAGCACCTAGGCAGGCACACTGAAATTGACTCTTACTTTTAATTTTTTGATAAACGCCGATTGTGGTCGTTGTAAGCACTAAAATCGTCATAACATTTGCAAACACTAAGAATTTGTCAGCGATGAACAAAAAACCAAGTGTAAGCTCAATAAAAGGGTAAATTACACCGTAAGCTTTCCATTTTTTTGCTAACGGATCGTAATTTGAAAATGCGGTTGCAAAAGATTTTAAATCTAAAAATTTAAAAAACGACAAACCAACAAAAAATCCCGCCATGATGTGATTCATGAAATAATGAGCTGAGAATGTTCCACGGCTAATTTGATACGCTATGCTAAAAATTAATACATATCCAAAGATTGTAAAGAGAGGTTTGTAAGTTTGAAAAAATGTTTTTTGCTGTGGTAACACACTACTGGTTTCAACGGCGTCATAAAAATCCACTTTATATTTAGGCATATCTGCAATGGCACTTTGAATTTCTTTTAGTAAAACTGCGCGGTCAGCGATGATGTCTGCTTTTTTTTCGCTTAGGCTGACATTAACCCAAGAAACTCCGGGTAGTGCTTTCAATCGGTAGGTAATTTTCTCAACACACGAGCTGCAAGTCATACCTTCAATTTTATAGGTATAAGTAATCTTAGAATTATTTGGTGTATTAGTGGTGGCTTCCATGATCTTCCTCTTTCATTTCTGTGCCAGGTTTTGCTAAAGCTAAAGGTAATTCATAAATGGCTTCTGCGCCCTTAACAGTACTTCTTTCGGCTACGATATTTAAAGTTCCTTTTGTAAGTTCAGCTTTGGTTGTTTCACAGATGAAATGATTTCTTTTGCCAGTGCACTTAAGATCTTTTTTGCTGTCATTATTGATCGAGGCTGTAACTTTAGAATTTTTTACTGTCGGGTTTTTGAAATTAATGTCTAATAGATAAATTTTAATTTTTCCGTCTTTTTCGGGAACTACTTCGGTATGGAATCCGCCGGGCATTTTTAAATATCCGCCATTAGGGCCGAATTTATCTTCGCCATGCGCGAATGCTTTTAGTGAAATGACTAATAAAATTGAAGCTAATATTGTTTTCATTTTTTCTTCCTATCTGTAGTTGTTGAGTTGAACCTGGACTAGCTCAAGCTCTTTTTGAATTTCTATTTTTTTCTTTTTTGCATCGAAGTAACGCTCGGTCGCGCCAACCAAATCGGGTGAGTTTTTTACCCCGCGTTTATATTCACCTAAAGTTAAGCCGTAGTATTTTTCGGCAGTTGCAACTTTGCGTTCGATAATCCTGTACAGTTCAACAAGTTCTTTGGCACGTATTTTTAATTGTTCAAACTGCGATTTTATATTTAAGAAAATTTGATTTTTTTCGTGCTCTTTCGCAGCTACGCTAGCAACGGCGGCTTTTCTTTTATGATAGGTTTCAAATCCTGAAAAAAGTGGAATAGTAATGAGTAAGGCCACTTCTGATTCATTGTATTTAACTTTATCCTCTGTCGGTGTAAGTCTTCCAAATGAATAATTAATATCTATTCTTGGTAAAAATTCTGACGTTACAGAAGTTTTTTCTGATTGCGCAATTTGTTCTTCAAGTTTTGCTTTAAGTACCAGCGGGTGTCTTTCAAAAGACGTTAAATTTACATCTTGAGCCAGTGTGCCTGTGGTGCCAAATTTTAGACTTTCAAGTTCTTTATCCTGAATTTCCTGGTCAAATAAAGCATTTAGCTTTTGATGAACAGCTTCATGCTCGCGCACGATGTTGCGCCGTTGAATTTCTATTTCACTTTCGCGTAAATCAAACTCGTAATTATCGACTTGGCTAGTAAGCCCAGCGCTGACTTTACGTGCCGCCATCTGTTTCTGGGTTTGTGTGATTTTAAATTCTTCATCCAAAATTTTTTCAAGCTGGTGAATGCCAATCATTGAAGTTAATACTTCTGTAAGCTCTTCTTTTATTTTACGAAGGCCAATTTCATAATTTAGACGGGCTAATTCATGTTTTTGCGTTTGGATATTAAAAGCAGCCCGGTCGCTAAAACCCGAAAATATATTCGCAGTTCCCTGAAGGTAGCCAACTTGGCCTTTATAACTATCATCATCGGTTTTAATCTCTGCTAAGCCGCCTATAGCATTCAAGCTAGGTAAGAAAGGCGAGTAGGTAGAATTTTTAAAATTTTCTTGCGTTGAAATATCCTGTTGCAGGGATTTAAGTTCTTGATTAGACGAAATCAATCTATTCTCTAAATCAGCCCGCGTTTGGGATTCAGCAATAACAGTGAATCCCAAAACAATAAGCGGTAGTAAGAAATCTGCTTTACGCAAAAGTTGCATATGTAAAATTCCTATTTTTCAACCTGAAATTTAAAAGTATCTTTTTTACCTTTGTGTTCGGTCGTAGCTATAACTTCAATTCGGTAGGCTGTTTTAAAATCGATGGGCGCCACCAAAACCCCATTCTTTGATTCAATTTTTAAAGCTTCAGGTTTGCCTTTAGGTAGTTTGCCAGTTGCGCTAAGTTTAACTTCAGTCGGCGCTAAGTCGGCGCCTTCGTGGCTTGCTGGATATAATTTTAGCTCATTTCCCGCAACTACAAATTCAAGATTGATTTCTTTTCCGGTCTTAACAGTTCCGCCGTGGTTTGCTTTCAACGAGCCCGGAGTTTGATTATGCCCATCGTGTGCAAATAGATTTAGTGCTAATAATAAAACCGTAGTGAAGATCATTTTTTTAAACATATTTAAGCTCCTTCGAATAAATTAGTTTGGTTTGTGCGTTCAAGACTTTTCTCCGCTGATTTTTTTCCATAATGAAAAAATACGGTCGGAGTTACAAAAATATCTAATAGGGTAGAGCTTATAAGTCCGCCCACGATGACGACGGCCACAGGATGCAGAATCTCTTTACCTGGCTCGCCTCCGGCAAATACTAACGGCATTAAACCGATAATAGCAGTAAGTGCAGTCATCAAAACAGGAACAAGTCTTTCAAGCGAACCGCGAATGACCATTTCTTGGGTAAACTTCTCGCCCTCATGTTGCAATAAATGTAAATAATGAGAAATCATCATGATGCCATTACGGGATGCGATACCGCACAACGTGACGAAGGCAACTAAGCTAGCAATAGAAATCGTTTTATCAGTTAAATAAATTCCAATAATACCACCGATAAAAGCCATCGGAATATTCAACATAACCTGAAACGAAATAAATGTAGATTTAAAGTGGGCGTATAAAACTATAAAGATACCTGCAATAGCTAGTAAGCCTAGTACAATCATTAAGCGAGCGGCCTGTTGCTGGCTTTCAAACTGCCCCCCGTAGGTCACAAAATATGTTTCTGGCAGTTCGACATTTTGCTTAATCTTACTTTGAATTTCTTTAACTAAACTATCTAGATCCCTACCTGAAGAATTTGCTAAAACAACAATTCGTCGCTGCGCATTTTCTCTGTTGATGATATTGGGCCCTGTAGATTCATAAACATCGGCCACTTTTTCAACCGTAATTTTTGTTCCATCTGGCATAGTTTTGATGGCGGTTGATTTTATAAGTTCAAGGTCTGTGCGAGATTTCTCGTCGAATCTCATTAAAAGGTCGATACTTTTTTGACCTTCTAAAATTTGCCCTACCACTTCACCTTGTAAAGCTTTTTCCATTAAGGCAGAAAGTTCGCCAACGACAATACCATATTTAAGGGCTTCATCACGTAAGAGCTGAATTTTCACCTGTGGTATTAAAACTTGTTGTTCGACTTGCAGGTCTGTTAGACCTGTAGTGCCTTCGATAGCTTTAAAGATCTCGGCAGATTTAGATCTTAAAACAGTAAGGTCGGGTCCAAATATTTTTATAGCAATTTGGGCGCGAACACCAGAAAGCAAATGGTCTAATCTGTGAGAAATAGGTTGGCCGATATTGATAAAGACATTCTCAATCGAAGATAAGTTATTTCTGATTTCATCGAGCACGATTGCACGGGGACGACCAGTTTCTTTAAAGTCCACATCAATTTCAGATGAATGAACGCCTTCAGCGTGTTCGTCTTGCTCGGCGCGACCAGTCCGGCGAGACACTGATTTAACTTCTGGCGTTTTTAAAATAAGTTCTTCGGCCTGAAAACCTAATTTATTAGACTCTTCAAGTGAAATACCAGGCTGGGCCATCATTGAAATAGTTGCCGTGCCTTCATTAAATTTTGGCAGGAAATCGCGCCCCATAAATGAGGCTATGATAAGAGAAAATATAAAAAGTGCGGCCGTTATACCTATAACTGCGCGCGGATGCTTAATTGCCTTGAGAAGTAGTTTTGTGTCCCAAGCTTTCAAAGTAGTAACAAGCTTTCCCTCCTTATGTTCAAGAAGACTTTTTTTGCTAAGTAAATACGAGCATAAAACAGGCGTTACCGTTAACGAAATCACCATAGAAGCAATCAGCGAAACGATATAGGCAATTCCCAATGGTACGAATAATTTTCCTTCAATTCCACTCATTGTAAACAGTGGAATAAACACAAGGCATACGATAACAGTGGCAATAACAATTGAGTTTCTAACTTCGCTTGAAGCTTCGTAAATAACTTTTAATGTGTTTTTAGGATTTGCAGACAGATTATTTTCTCGTAATCTACGAAAGACATTTTCAACATCAACAATGGCATCATCGACAAGTTCACCAATGGCGATAGCTAAGCCACCTAAAGTCATGGTATTAACTGTTAATCCGAAAAAATGAAAAACAACAGCCGTCAAAACAAAACTTAAGGGGATTGCTGTCATTGTAATGACGGTTGTTCTGAAATTCATTAAGAATAGAAAGAGCACGATTAAAACTAAAATCACGCCATCGCGAAGGGCTTCTTTTACATTATCGATTGATGATTCAATAAAATGGGCTTGTTTAAATAAATTAGAATTAAGTTCAACTTTTGCAGGTAGTGATGTTTTTAGCTCAGCTAAAGCTTTTTCAATTTCTTTGGTAAGATCAATTGTGCTTGCGCCAGGTTGTTTTTGCACACTGATGATGACACCACTTTTGGCGTTTACGCTGGCTTCGCCACGCATAGTTTGCGGCGCTTCCCGAACTTCAGCCACATCGCGAACAACAACCGGTCGCCCCAGATGAAATCCAACGACTGAATCAAGGATTTCTTCTTTGTTTCTGATCGCACCAATGACCCGGATCAACGACTCATTTTTTTCAATATTAATAAATCCACCGGTCGAGTTCAGGCTCACTTTTGAAAGATTGTTTTCAATATCTTCAATTGAAAGCTGTAACTTCTGAATTTTTTCTGCAGATAATAAAATTTGGTATTGTCTTACGCCGCCACCAATTGAAATGACCTGGGCAATTCCTGGAATGCTAAGTAGGCGCGGCCTAATCGTCCAATCCGCTAGGGTTCTTAGATCCATCGGTTTTATTTCTGGATCTTGAGAAGTTAAACCAATCAGTTGAATTTCTCCCATGATAGAAGAAATCGGGCCCATAATAGGAGTCATGTTTTTTGGAAGTTTTGCTTGAGCTAAAGAAAGTTTTTCTTGAACTAATTGGCGGTTTCTAAAAATATCTGTTCCCCATGCGAACTCGATATAAACGATACTCAGCCCAACACCAGAGTTAGACCGAACTCTTTCAACGCCGGGAAGGCCATTAAGAGCTGTTTCTAAAGGAAAGGTAACGAGGGTTTCGACTTCTTCAGGCGCTAGCCCAGTGGCCTCAGTCATTACCGTAACTGTGGGTCTGTTTAAATCGGGGAAAACGTCGACCGGCAAGTTTGTGGCAATCCAGCCGCCATACGACACTATTAATGCCGCAAAAGCGATCACCAATAGACGGTGAGAAAGAGAAAACTTAATAATACGATCTAGCATACCTAAATACCTTCTTCTCTAAGTACTATGATTGGTAAGCGCTATTTGTGACAAATAATTTATTTATTTTTTAGACTTCGTATCTTAATTTTTTGATACCAGGCTCTTCAGTTTCTATTTCGATAACTTTGATGTCTTTCATCTCTTTGACCTTTTCAGAGTCAGTGTATGAAACCTTAAAAAGAACTTCGGTAATACCACATTGAAATAATAATCGCATGCAGACAACGCAGGGTGAATGCGTGCAAACCACTGTGCAGTCATCCATTGAAATTCCGTGGCGGGCGCAGTTGGCGATAAGGTTTTGTTCAGCATGAACCATGTAAGGATATTTATCGGGACGGGTGTTGGGTAATTCTTTATCGTTGGTGCCGCGAACAAAACCATTAAAGCCCGTCGCAAGAATGGCTCCGGTTTTATTTGATACAAGCAGAGCTCCGACATGAGTTTCGGCATCATGAGATCTCTGGGCGACAACTTCGGCTAGGTTCATTAGATTGGCTACTTTAGATGGTCTCATGGGTTCATATGAAAGTTGGCGAAGCTTTTTGTCAAAGTAAAAAACCCACATTTCTGCGGGTTTAATATCTCTCCTAGAGGCTCATTTCCAGAGAGACTCTCCTCGGGCGCACCCTCGGAGCTATGTGCTTGTCTTGCGACAAACTAAAAAAATTGGTAGTGAGAGGCGGACTTGAACCGCCGACCTACGGATTATGATTCCGTTGCTCTAACCAGCTGAGCTACCCCACCACCGACAAAGATATTCAAAGTGAACAATTGTTTTAAAGGCGAACCGAACCCTTGTCAAATAACAGGGTAAATTTCTGCAGAAAAAACCTATTTTTTAGGCTCTGTTTGCATAAACAGCGGTAAAACCCGAACTTGGTCATACCATTTTTTCAAATTCGGAGCCTTAGCCAACCAGTTTTCTGAAGCAAAACGGTAGTCCGCATAACCAATCATCGAAACGATGCTGATCTCGCCGATAAAGAACTCAGAAGTTCCAAGTTTAGAAACCATCGATTCAAAGTACGCAAAACTTAAAGCCATTTTCTCTTTTTGTTTTTCATCATACTCGGCACTTTGCTGAGCCACTGGACGAAGAGATTCGTATCTTCTAAGAACCGCAGCATCCATACAGCCATCGGCTAAAGCTTCGAATTTCTTCTGTAAGAAATAAGCTTCTTCATTTGTAGGGTAAATCGAACCCATTACCGATTTTGCATCTAAGTATTCACAGATCACCGGAGAATTAATGACAGCTTCGCCATTGGCCAAAACCAGGGTCGGAATTTTTGCTAACGGATTAGCTTTTTTAAATTCGTTGGTAGGTTGAAAGGTGCCAGAAGCCATTAAGTCGATGATTTCGATTTTGTCGTAAAGGCCAGCAATGATTGCAGTTGCTAGCACCTTACGGGTGAACGGAGAAATGTGAGAGTAATATAATTTCATGAGTTAATAACTATCACGCCGGGAAGCCCGGCGGAAGCACTTACAAAGAAGTGCTACCAGCCTGCAGGGGCTTTGCGTTTACGCTTTTTTAGAGCAAGTGGTTTCGCCTGTTGAGGCGCTGAATGATTCGCCGAAGTAGTGTTTGCTGAATTTTGAGATTCAGTTTTCGCGTTCGAATTTTTCGCTGTGCTAATTTCCATTTTGCCTCCTTTCTATATCGTTAATGTGTCATATCCGACACACTAACGAGTATACCAAGGGGCTTTAGACTTTCGAAGGGCTAACTTTGATAGCCCTGTGCACCCAGACGTTTTGTTAATTGCAGCAGGGCGTCGCAGTCGTTATCGACAAAATAAGTGGTGTTGAGATTACGCAAGGCATTCAACTCTTCTGTTGACCCTTGAGAGGTCGCTATGACCTTGTTCCAAATGCCAACAGATTCAGCTTTAAAGTGAATGTCAGTTATCGCCTTTAAGGTCTTAAAAAGATGCAACGGGTGCGAATTCATATCAGAAATTAGGTACGAAAAATCGCCCTCAAACCCCTGATTATCAGCAAGTTCAGGCCAACAACGGGCGGCATAGGCATCGGCCACGAATTTGTAAAAACCAAGCTGGGCTGTGAAGTTATCGGCTTGAGAAAAAAAATGTTCTGCATGAATACAGTCATGTAACCAAAAGCTAAGCGGGTCACGTTTGCCAAATTTTTGGGTCGGCCACTTAGCAAAGTCATTTTTAAAAGTAATGATTCTTTTACCTTCGCATTGAATCTGCAAAAGTTCTTTCGGGCTTGGTTCGTAATCTAAAACTGTGATGGGATATTTCTTGGTAAAAATAAAATACATTGCCGTTTGTGCAACTGCAGGCAGCGGTTTTATTTTTACGGTTCTTAAAAACTCGGCAAACGAAATATCTTTCGCTAATTTTTTTGGCCAATCGATATTTAATTTCTGCGCAAGTGCGTAGATCTCATAGTGGGGAGAAGTGTCTGATGTAGGTTGAGGCAATGTGGAACTAATGCCCTGAAACCAGTCTGTGCGGCGTCTTAGCATTGATAATAAAGCTGCCCAAAGCATCACTTCAGAAGTTTTATCCCAATGCAATTCATAAACAGCTGCATCAATGATTCTAAAGCAATCTTGATATTCTGTGTAAAAAGATGAGGCACAAAATAAAGGTTTAAAAGTATCTTTCATTATTCTCTTGAGTTCTCTGTGTTAATTTAATGAAATGTAGCCAAGTTGATTTCAAACTTCAAGGAAGGGGTTGAAGGATGATGCTAAAAAATTTCTTATTCACAGGATTGTTGTTCTTTGCAGTATTTGCACAGGCTTATGATTCTTCTATTGCGCAAACTTGGGCTTATAGTGAGCTTACTCAGGCAAGCCAAGAAACCTTTAAATACTCTTCTTACTTTACATTTGCGACAGCCACTGGCGAGCGCATTAACTTGGCTGCTTTTAAAAAAGTAAACTCTACTTTTCCGCTACCGGCCGTTGATTACGATCGTGATGATCAATTCGGCGATTGGATCAGACCTGATAAATCATCATGCTTAAATACACGTGGCATCGTTTTAAAACGTGATTCAATCGGTGATATTGCGACAAACGAAAAATGCACAGTGCTTTCTGGCCAGTGGTTTGATCCATACACCAATCAAACTTACAGCGATGCTGCTGATATTCAAATTGATCACGTCGTGGCGCTTAAAAATGCTTACATGACCGGTGGTCACACTTGGGATAAAGCAAAACGCTGCTTATACGCCAACTTTTTAGGAAATAAATTTCATCTGTTAGCAGTGAATGGTCCCGAGAACATGAAAAAAAGCGATAAAAGCCCGTTAGAATATGTTCCGCCAACAAAAGCTTATGTGTGTGAATATTTACGTAACTGGTTAGAAATTAAATACATCTGGAATTTAAAAATGACTCCACGTGAAGTGATGGCCATTGAAAGTGAAATCAAAGAAAATCACTGCAGTGTAGATGACCTGACGGTTTCTGCAGCCGAGATCAAAGAACAGCATCAGTACATGGAAGTTAACAAAAATCTATGCCAATAGAAGTTCTATCGACCATTTTTTTAGCCGGTGCTTTGGTGCACAGCTTTTTAACGCCTATTTTTGCTAAATTCAGTAAGAAGTTTCCTGAAGATTCAATCGGTGAATCTTTTTTTCATTTGCTGGCTGAAGTTGAAGTTGTCTTTGGTTTTTGGGCCGCCATTTTTCTATCGACCTGGGCCGTGTTAGCTGGCCCGGCGCCAGTTATTGAATACCAGCAGTCGCTGAATATGACAGAACCCCTGTTTGTGTTTTGTATTATGATCTTAGCGTCGACGCGCCCGATTGTCACAATTGCGCGAACGTTTTTATTATCGATCGTTCGCGTTTTAAGCCGTATTGTTCCGGTTGATGAAAAAATCATTCAGATATTTGTATTATTAAGTTTTGGTCCGATGCTGGGTTCATTTATTACAGAGCCCGCGGCCATTACAATTTTAGCCTTATTGCTTTACCGCATGCTGAATAAAGCCGACGAAAAATTATTGTACGGTGTGCTGGCCTTACTTTTCGTGAATGTCTCTATCGGCGGGGGGCTTACGCATTTTGCCGCGCCTCCAATTCTGATCGTGGCGCAAAAATTCGGTTGGGGCTTAAAAGATGTTTTTACAAATTTAGGCGAAGCGGTGATTTGTTCGGTGTTCGTGAATGCTTTTTTCTTTTGTGTGTTTTTCAAACGAAAAATTGCAGAACAAGTTACTCAGCTTGAGGCTGAACATTATCCAATGCCTTGGTGGGTTATCACTCTGCATGTTTTACTTATGGTGTTCGTGGTGATGAGTTCTCATTACCAAAATGTGTTTATGAGTTTCTTTATGGCCTTCATTGGTTTAACAACGGTAACAAAAAAATACCAAGACGGTTTAAAATTTAAAGAAGCTTTTTTGGTGGGATTTTTCTTAGCCGGGTTAATTACTTTTGGTTCATTGCAAAAGTGGTGGTTAACCCCAATTCTTGAAGTCATCACAGATAAAACCTTATTTTTTGCCTCTGTCGGGTTAACAGCTATTACTGATAATGCGGCCCTGACTTATCTGGGTTCGCAGGTAGAAACTTTAACCGAGACTTCAAAATGGGCCCTAGTTTCAGGGGCAGTCACGGGCGGGGGATTAACAATTCTTGCCAATGCGCCAAATCCTGCAGGGTTTTCAATTTTATCGCCGCGTTTTCCAAATGGCAGCCTGAATGCGGCAAAACTGCTTTTAGCTGCTCTTGCGCCAACGGGCGTAGCTATTTTCTTCTTTTTGCTGATCGGAAATTTTTAAGAGATATTTGTGCGTTTATTTAGGCTTGGCCAGAATAAAATAAGTACAGAAATACCTGTCAAAATAAAGGCGTAAATAGCATTGCTGCCAAGATGTTCGTTAAATAAGAAATAAGCAAAAATGGTCGCAATGATAGGTTCGATCAGTTTTCCGCAGCTCATTAAGCTTAGATTCATATGTTTAACCAGATAAGTAAAACTCATATGGCCCAGAAATGTTGGTAGTATAATTAACCCTAACACTGACCACCAAGAGATCGCATCAAAGCCTGTCATTGGCGAATCGGTTGAAAGAACCGCAATTACAAACATCGACGCGCACGTCGAGTACAGAACTAATGAAAAATCGAAGTTTTCCATGTGCGCCCGGGCTTTTTTGCTAGATAACATATAAAGCGCATAGAAAAATGCAGACACTAACGCCGAGACATTACCTAAATGATTTTCAGGTGTCAGTTGCAGATTCTGTGCAACCAGCATAAAAACGCCGATCAGGGCCAGCATATAAGAAAAAATCACTCGGGGTTTGATGTTTTCTTTAAAGAACAGTTGTCCGCCTAACGTGGCCCAGACGGGATTTGTCGCAAACAAAATCATGGTGTTCGATACAAGAGTGTTTTTAGAGGCGAATTTGTAAGTCCACAGATGTAAAAAAAAGAAAAAACCTGAAGCCAGCGCCCAGACAAAATTTTGGTCAAATTTGATTTTTTTAAGCTTCTTTGTCAGTAATAAATAGACCAACAGCAGCAGCGCAGCTCCCGCTAACCGGTAAAAACCTAAGGTCGCCGCCGACATTTGATTAAGTTTTGCCCAATTTGGTGACGTCGAGAGTGAAACCAAGGCTAAAAAATAAAGACTTATGTGCAGCATGTTATGTGATTGAAAATGTTTAGGATTTCGATCATGCTTTTTAGTGTAAACGTAAATTATAAAAAACGTAAACGAAAACGAAACACACAGGAGAACACACCATGAACAAAATCATGTTAGTAACTGCTACATTGGCAGTTATCGGACTTGTTGGCTGTAACAAGCCAGATCTTAAATCTGACAAAGGTCAGGCGAGCTATGCAATCGGTCAGCAAATCGGCCGTAATTTAAAAGCTCAAAACATCGAAATCGATGCAAAAACTTTAGCAGCTTCTTTAACAGACGCTATGGCTGGAAAATCTGAATTAAAAGAAGATGAAATCCAAAAAGCTATGATGAAGTTACAAGAAATGGCGATGAAAAAACAAACTGAAGAAGCCGATAAAAATAAAGGTAAATCAGCAGAGTTTTTAGAAAAAAATAAAACTGCTGAAGGCGTTAAAGTAACTGCTTCTGGATTACAATACATCGTTGTATCTGAAGGTACTGGCCCAACTCCTACTAAAAACGACACTGTTAAATGTCACTACAAAGGTACATTAACTACTGGCGAACAATTTGATTCTTCATACGATCGTGGTCAACCAGCTGAATTTCCAGTTGGCGGTGTTATCCCAGGTTGGACTGAAGCATTACAAATGATGAAAGTTGGTTCTAAGTACAAACTTTTCATCCCTGCTGAATTAGCCTACGGTGCATCTGGTCGCCCAGGTATTCCACCAAATTCAGCTTTAGTATTCGAAGTTGAATTATTAGATATCGTTAAAGCCGGCGCGGCTCCAGCTGCTCCAGCAAAAAAAGGTAAAAAGTAGTTATACTTTTTTCTTTGAAAGGGTTGCCCATATGAGCTTTGATTTTAAGAAAGATCCTTTTTTGAATTTTCAAAGCCTATTAAAGGCAGCTCAGATCAAAGGAATCCCCGAGCACCAGACGATGTCTATCGCGACGGTGAACGAAAAAAATGAACCCTCTGTTCGAATCGTGTACTTTAAAGGTCTGATTCGCGGAGGGTTTTCTTTTTACACCAATTACAGTGGCCGCAAAGGCCATGATCTAGATCTTAACCCAAATATTTGCGCTAACTTCTACTGGCCACATGTCGATGAACAAGTGCGTATCTCGGGCATAGCCCAAAAGTTAACAGACAGTGAATCTGATCAATATTTTGCAACTCGAGCTCGTTTAAATCAGTTAGGGGCCTGGGCCTCATTGCAATCTTCTGAGCTGCAAAGTTTTGATCAGTTTCATCAACGTATGGCTGAAGTTGAAAAAAAATACGAAGGCCAAAAAGTTCCGCGCCCTCCGCATTGGGGTGGCTATCGCATCTTGCCACGCGAGATCGAATTCTGGTTTGGCCGTAACGGCAGGCTGCATGAACGCTACGTATATACGGCGACAAATGCCTTAGATAAAGTAACGGCCCTTACTGACTATCAATGGAAAACATCACTAAGGTTTCCATGATCTTAGTTTCAGGGTTTAAGCCATTCTTAAATGAAAAAACTAACCCCAGCGAGCTCTTGGTAGAAAAACTTAAAGTAAACCATCAAGACTTAAAGTCAGTAGTTTTGCCTGTAGAGTTCGATCGCGCCTATGTAGAATTACAAAAACAAATCGAAATGCATCTGCCAAAATTCGTGATCATGTTCGGCCAAGCGGGTGGCCGTCCGAATGTGTGTTTAGAGAAAATCGCACTCAACTGGAATCAAACAAAGTCAGCCGACGAATCAAAATTTGTTCCCCAAACAGGCCGCATCGCTGACGGCGAGCTTGCGCTCATGTCAACTTTTCAAGTCGATGACTTAGCCGCATTTTTAGCCGATCGCCGCTTAAGAGCTGAAATCTCATTTTCTGCCGGCGCTTTTGTTTGTAACAATCTGTACTTCAAAGTCTTAAAGAATAACCCATTAATTCAATCCATCTTTGTACATGTGCCGTTCTTGCCAGAGCAAGGTTTGGCAGATCAGCCAAAAATGGACTTCGAGCTCATGCTGAAAACAGCCAACGAAATCGTAAACTTCGCTAAATCACGCTCATAATTGTTAAACGTCAAAATCGCAGCTTTTACCTTATTTCTATGCTCTGTAGTTTAGCTAACAAGTGCTTGCTAAACTACAGAGCATAGAAAAAGCCTCTTTAATTAATGTTTTCCGATATTCGATTTTGTTAAGCATTTAAATCCATTTAGGAAAGGTCGCAGATTTGCTTTCGGGAGAATTGATGAAGCGAAGAAGAGAAATAGCTAAACTAAAGGAATTTAAACCAGAACTGCGTCAAAAGGTGATTGAAGTGATCTTGCAAGAATATCGATTACGACGATACAAAGATCTCAATTATTCCATTCGAAAGTTCGCATTTGATATTGGAATGAACTATGTTCATTTGAGTCAGGTGTTGCAAAACCAGCGCGGGTTGTCGCGGGCAAAAGCCGAAAAAATAACACGCGAATTTAATTTAACTATTAAAGAAAGACGAAGATTTCATTTATTGGTAGGCGCATGTGGGAAGTCTGTCTTAAAACGCAACTTGGCATTAATGGGGTTGCGTAACAGTTTGGATTAACGAACTGCTTGCGGAGGGATTAGTGTACGGCCTGCGGCGCGATCAGGTAGAATTCAGGAATCTCTACGTTAAAAGGCTCACCCTCATCAGACATGAACTGATAAGTGCCTTTCATGCTGCCTGAACTTGTAGACAGAGGGCATGCGCTTTCGTATTCGAAAACTTGGTTTGGCATGATACGAGGTTGAAGTCCAACAACACCTGGTCCGCGAACTTCTTCTGAATGGCCTAAGCCATCAGTGATCGTCCACTGACGCGAAACTAACTGCGCCGGTGATGTTCCGGTGTTTTTGATTGTGACCTTGTAGGCAAAAAGATGAATGCGTTTATCAGGCTGAGATTCGTTTGCTACGTAAACGCTTAAAGCGCTCACTTGAAAATTCGCATGTAACGGTATCTTCTTCAAACTCATAAAAATATGCTGACACTAAATTTTTATGTTATCAAGAGTAAATACGATGGGGTAATGATCTGACGGCAAGGCCATTTTTTGCTCTAATGTTTCTGGCTTTTTAATTGAGCTTCCGAATTCATCTTTATAATCACACACCGCAACGCTTGCCAGGTTCAGGTGATGTTTGAATTTCTCATCAATAAAGCAGTAATCGATCTGTCTGCCGTCAGAGCGTAAGCCAGAGCGAACTTGATAAAAAGTGTAGCGATTGTCGCTATTTACATTCGCCAGCTCAAAAATATCTTTAAGCGTCGTTGTCTGATGCAGAGGCACAAATTCGCGATCTGTATTCGCACTACTAGCTTGGCCATTGAAGTCGCCGGCAAAAATAATAGGGCAGTCGCTGAACTGTTTTGCAAGCTCGGTGTAGATTTCTAAGCAGGTTTTTAGCTCAGCGCTGCGTCGCTCTGTTCCGTTTGGATCAATGCGTTCAGGGTCTAACGGTGACTTTAAATGTGTCAGTAAAACAATCAAAAATGGCTTTTCAATTTCGCGGGAGAATAAACGAAGCTCAGCGCAATCTCTAGAAAGTTTATGACTGATCACCTTAACGGGATAGTTTTTCTCTTTAGATTGAATTTCGTGAGGATATAAAAAATTAAGATCGCGGTTTTTGTGCGTTAAAAGATCAAAATAAAAGCTCTGATTTTTACGAATCAAGTAACCTACATCAATATTGCGGTCTGAGTTGCCTTCGATCAGAATCGGAGAATACTCGCTATTTAAGAAGAGCGTGTTAAAATTCTTCAAAGATTCAATGCCGCCCACTTCGCAAAGCATAACGATGTCAGCATTTGCGTCGCGAATCGTGCGAGCAAGGTGCTGCAATTTAAAAAGCGGCTTGTTCTCGTAAATCGAAGTCGAAAGCTTTTGCCATTGGACTTCTTCCATCTTTTCGAAGTTCTTAGGCACAGGCTGATCAAAGAGCAAAAACAGGTTTTCAACGTTGTACAGGCAGAATTTTAGGTTCACAGAATTAAGCATCTCGTATTGATTTTAACAGACGAGTGAGTAAAGTGTAGTTGTATTGGAGAAATATATGAAAAAAACCGTCACAAAAACCAAAAACTCGTTTAGCGCTCTACTAACTCCGCTTATCAACTATAGTCCAGTCGCTAATTTCAACAAATTATCTGAGTGTGATGCGATCATTTATTTTTTCGGCGCAAAAGAAGCAAAAAACAAGCAGAAAAATCTTGAAGCCCTAGTTGAAACGCATGCGCTTGATTTTCAAATTGAAGAATTAAAAAAATCAGACAAAAAAAATATTCACTTTATCGGGCGCAATGGTCCAGTGTGGATCTTATTTGAATCAACAACAACGGCGACAGATCACGGCGGAATTTTAAATGAATCAGGTTATGCATTTGCGCGTGATCAATTCGGCACAGTTATAACTCAAGTGCGTGCTTTAAAATTAAAAAGTGTTTCGATCTATTTTCAAAGCGCAACTCCTGAAGTGACTGAAGGGGCTGTTGTCGGGATGGAGCTTGCAAGCTACATCTTTATTAATCACTTAAAAATTAATGCCGTCAAAGCAGAGCCATTAAAAGTTCAATTAAATATTAAAGCTGAAAATTTAACGGCAGCGTTAGGTAAAGTATCAGCTGTGCAAATCGCAAGGCATTTAACAAATTTACCACCAAATATTGTAAACCCTGCAACAGTTGAACAATTAGCTTATGATTTACCATTTTCTAAAAACACTGAAATCATTGTCTGGGATGAAAAAAAATGTGAAGCCGAAGGCATGGGTTTACTTTTAGCTACGGGGGCAGGTTCTGCAACGGCTCCAAGAATGCTTCATTTTAAATATCGCCCAAAAACTAAAGCCAAAAATAAAAAACCAATCGCTTTTGTCGGTAAAGGCATTACTTTTGATACTGGTGGACTTGATATTAAACCATCGGCTGCGATGCGCTTAATGAAAAAAGACATGGGCGGTGCCGCCTCGGTATTTGCATTAGCTTTTTGGGCTGATAGTACGGGTTATGACAGACCTTGTGATTTTTATTTAGCGTTGGCCGAAAATTCAGTAGATGGTTTTTCAATGCGTCCGGGTGATGTTTATAAGTCTCGCGCAGGCTTTCTAGTTGAAATTGATAACACCGATGCTGAAGGTCGACTTGTGCTTGCTGATGTGATGGATGTTGCCGCTAAAAAAACCGGTAGCGATGAACCTGAGTACTTAATTGATATTGCAACTTTAACCGGAGCCATCAAAGTGGCTTTAGGCGGCGATACGGCAGGTTTATTTTCAAACGATGATAAATTAGCCAATCAAATCGTAGCCGCTGGGCAGCGTTCAGGAGAGCCAAGCTGGAGAATGCCATTAATTCAAAAATATTTTAGCGATTTAAATTCACAATTTGCAGATTTTAAAAATTCAGGCGGCGGCTTCGGCGGTGCCATCACGGCGGCGTTGTTCTTGCAAAAATTTGCAAACGGTAAAAAATGGGCGCATTTAGATGTGTACTGCTGGACAGATAAATCAACGGGCGCACTCAGTGCCGGTTCTGCCACAGGGCAACCGGTACAATCGGTTATCGAATGGCTTGATTCAGTTAAGTAGCTGGTTGATTGGTCGGCCTGCCGGCCGATCTTTTTATCTTGGATTATCAGTTTGCGCCGGTTTAGTTCTGCTGCGTTCTTTGGCCGCTTCACGATCGCGGTCAGAGAGCTCTTCGTATTGGCCATTAATCAAAGTCAAAATCGCCCCGCGCGGCGGTAGAAACTTTTTCTTATTCACTTCAAAGAAATTATAAATTTCGGGAAGCTTGTCTTTGTAATTATCAGTTCCATCAAGCGGAGAATTGTAAATATCTCTAACTGAATTCTGAATACTCTTTCTGAACGCTGGTGCACATTTTTTTTGTAGAATGTTTTCGATTGAATTTTGCACGATGATATCTGAATCAGAAAACGAAGTCGTTTGACGAGTTAGTAGTAAACCCGAATTAGGTGCTGCGTCTTGCAGGGCCTTGCCGTAGTGAGATTCACCTTCGCAAGTAATCATGCCGATAATTGCAGGAGTTTTTTTAGCGGTTTTTAAGGCGTGAACCATTTTTTGCAAAGATGACTTCAGAGCAACAGCTTTTACCCAGTCGGCATTGCCCATGGGTCTGAAGCCTGGGCCGGTGCCTCTGCGCGCATGGCCGTTGTAAATGACGACATCATCAGTTTGCAGGGCTTTTAAAAACTTAGCTTCGGTTTGCGCTGATTTTTTATATTGGCTGTTTTTATTCGTGCCTGTATTTACATGGTTACTTGAAGTGACCGCAGAACTTGTTATTCTTAATTTAATATTATCGGTTTTACCGTTAGCGCGCGTAATAGTTTTTGTGAAGATGTCAGCGTCATCCGGATCGCGCTTAAATCCACAAAGTTCTGTTACCAGAGTTTCTTCATCGCAATTTGTGGTGATGGTTTCAACATAGTTGGCTTTCGAGATAACGTCATCGACGTAATCTTCATTGTCTGAGTAGCCTAAAAATAAACTCAGCGTTAATTCTCCGTCGGCATACATTTTATCATAAGATTCGTGACAGGCCTTATCAGCTTGTGAAAAAGCTGGGAGCGAAAATAGTAAAGTAAATAATAAAACTGAATAGCGCATTATTTTTTACCGCCATTTAGTTTTTGGCAAAGCTCTTTGGCTTCGTCGTTTTTTTCTTGGTTGCAGGCTTTGTTAAGATCTGCTTGATGAGATTTTTTTAAGTCGGTGTTAGTCAGAAATTCGCTGTAGGCCACCATTCTGACCTGGTAAGGTGAAGTCGCGATCGCTTTCTGAAAGACCTTAGCGTAAGATTTTTTATCTTTATCAAGAGCTTGAGCCATTTCAACGGCAGCGATGCGAACTTCATACGATGAATGTTCTAGATAGCTGATTAATTTTTTTTCTTCGATCGGGTAGTCAAATTTTTGTAAACCCAGAAGTAATGCTAATGTTGTAGTATCTGTAAGTTTTGCTGTTTCTAACTTGCCGCTGTAAAGCTTCGTCAGTTCAGGTTTATTTTTTTCATGAGACAGATAGGTTGCCGTTTGCACAATATCATATGAAAGATCGCGGCCATTTAAATGAGTGATCATTTCAAACAGACGGGGTAAAAAATCACGCAGCTCAAGTTCGCGAATAACCTGCAAAACTAAAGCGCGGTCTTTTTTAAAACTCTGGCTGAGTTGTTCAGATAAGTTTTTAATTTCTTTTAATTCTTTTACGCCCTGAGCTCGAAGCTCGGGATCACCACTTAGTTCGATCGCCGGGTTTTTCCAGTCACTGGCTGCAAAAGTTGTTGAAGCGATAACAACGAAAATAAAAAAGGCGTAGATATGTTTCATACGCCTACTAGTTTATCGAATAATGGGTAAAGTTTGAACTGGACTAGGCCGTGTCTTAGGCTAAAGGTTTATTTGCGGGCTTCGGTTTTAACCTGTTCGATCCAGATCGATTGCACTGATTCGGGAACAAGTTTTTTCCAGCGGTTATCTTTTTTCTTTACCAGATTTAAGATGTCATCTGAATGCACGAATTCCTGAATCTCATCACAGCCGGCGATATCTTGAATTAACTGGTTCTCTAAAAGGTGAGAATAAATATGCTTGATCGCAGGTTTGGGGCGAAAGCTTCTGACCTGTAAGCACATAAGCTCTGTTTTATGGGGGTAAATGTATAAGTGAGTTTTGCTATCTACAAGTTTACCCATGCCTTCTAA
This sequence comes from Bdellovibrio sp., assembly GCA_036676395.1. Taxonomy (GTDB): domain Bacteria; phylum Bdellovibrionota; class Bdellovibrionia; order Bdellovibrionales; family Bdellovibrionaceae; genus Pseudobdellovibrio. Next base: position 1,995,419 of record JAKFCY010000002.1, on the reverse strand, counting down.
AATGCCACCCGGTAAATCAAAATAAAACTTTTCATCAAACAGTTTTTCTAGGTGGGTAGCGCCGATCACGATTCCTAAGGGCTTATCAGACATGCCACGCAGATGTTCTTTTAATTTGTAGAACAAAGTAAAATTGCTGACGAGCACGGGCTTTTTCAGTGAAGAAATCATCTTTACTTTTTTTAAGGCTTCAGTGACTGAAATCTGAGTGTTTTTTAAACGATTATTGAGAGTAAATTCAAATAGATTTACGACATCACTGGTGCGAGTGCCGTACTCTTTACTAAAGTGTTTTGTGCCTTTATCCATAACATCTAAATGGGTATTTGTGACCGGATTATAAAACGCACGCTGAACTAAAATATCTTTACCAAATAGGGCGTCACTGGCATTTTGCACTTTGCCTTCGGCATTGATAAAGATCGCCTCAGACCAACCCAGTTCAACCATCGTTAAATTAAGGGCTAATTCATCAAATTTTTTAAAGGCCTCGCCGGTAAAATGAATGGCATCAACCGCGATAGAACCTGATTTAATTTTATCAAATAGGCTTTCAATAAATTCATGCGGGTTAGCCGTTTTATAAAACGCAGAATGCAGCAGGTTTACCCCTAACATGCTTAAGGTTTCTTGCTGTTGCAAACGATGACGGTCAAGTAAGCGCATATGCAAAATAACTTCAGAAGGCGCAACTCCGGGTTTATGTTGAAACTTTACACCCATCCAGCCGTGTGAATTCTTTTTGCCTTCAGAGCCTGTGGCTACAGTGTCTGCAAATGAAAAAAAGGCCGTGTTTTTACCGCGCGTTGATCCTAAGCGTTCAACTAATTTTTCATATTCGCGGTCTAACATTTTGTGCACTCGTGATTCACAAACATAGCGGCCAGATTTTTCTTTACCGTAAATGATATCACTGAACGTCATATCATAGGCTGAGATTGTAAGAGCAATCGTTTGCGATGCTTTGCCGGCTTGAAAAAACTGACGGGCCACTTCTTGACCGGCACCAATTTCGGCAAATGATCCATAACGTTGCGGATCTAAATTAATATCTAAAGCTTTTTCAGAAATGGATTGGGTTCTTGGTGTGCTCAAATGGCCTCCTGCTTTTTTTTGGCCTATTTTTGTGGGTCAGGATCCGTTTTAATCCAGCCGGTTAAGGCTAAACTCATCGCTTTTTCAATGGGCATATCAACAGCTTCAACATCAGCTTTATTCACTAAAACAGTGTAACCGCCAAGGCCGTAACTCATGGGGATATACACAGCAATTCTATCAGCGGCTATCGATAACTTTATATCTAAATCTTTAAAAGATTCGCGCGTAACGAGCCCTAAAACAGAATGTGATTTTGTGAAGTGCACCAACACCACTTTTTGCATGGTTTGTTGTTGCTGGCCCTTGGCAAAAAGATTCATTAAATCGCGTAGCGGCGAATAAATAACTTTAACTAACGGAACTTCGCGCAGCTTTTCTTGCAGGCGGCGAAAAAAAGTGGCCGTGATAAAGTTATCAACTAAAACCCCTAATAATAAAATAAAAGCGATTGTCGCTAAAAAACCAAAACCCGGAATATATGTTCCTGCAGGTAAAACTTGTCGCAAAAATTGACCAAACATATTTTCGATGAGTGAGACACCGATCATCAAAACATAGATCGATAAAGCTATAGGTAAAAACGCAACCAAACCACTAATGAATATTTTCTGCAATCGAGACATATAATTCTATTTTATAAACATTACCCCAAGATCGACAACGACTTTGTTGTCTTATAGTGAGACTTGCTCATCTCACCCTTTAGATTAAGGTCTAACCAGACGATAATCTAAGTATGTCGTCATTCACTAAAGTACGTTGGCTTTATACAGCTTTGGGGCTCATTTTTCTATCGCAGGTCGTGCATGCGCAGAACGTCGCTGTTTCTGGCGAATATATCATTAAATTTAAACCTCAATTGAGTTCAGTTAGACTCAGCGGTAAAGCGGGTCTTTCTGGAATGGCCGTGGCTAACAAACTGGCCTCTGAAAAAGGTGCGCGTATTTTATCAGCTTTTAAAGGTCTAAGTGTGCAAGGCAAGTTTGAAAAAGCAGGTATGATGCATATCAGTGATGTATCGGCGACAAATCTTGAAGCTTTAAAAGCAAATCCAGAAGTCGAATTTATTGAACCCAACTATATTTTAAGTTTAGAACCAGAATATACAGAAGCCTCAACAGCTATGGGTGTTGCTGCATCGTCTACAGATACCTACACACAAACAATCTCGTGGGTGCAAATTGCTGAATCATGGGCCATTCAACAATTGCCGGCATCAGCAACAAAAACTATTGTTGCGGTTATTGATACGGGTGTTGATATTCAGCATGCGGTGTTTGCTGATGCAAATGCTGTTTATAAAAACCTGGCCGAAGTGAATGGCATCACTGGTGTTGATGATGATGGTAATGGTTATGTTGATGATATCAACGGTTGGAATTTCGTCGATAATTCGCCAAACATGTATGACGATGCTGATCACGGAACACACGTGGCCGGAATCGTTGTCGGTGCTGGGCAGGATATTTTTCAAAACCCTGTGCGCGAATCAAAAATTCGCATTATGCCGTTAAAATTTTTAAATGGTGAAGGCAGTGGCAGCACCGCTAGCGCCATCGACGCCATGTACTATGCAGTTAATAACGGCGCAAAGGTTATTAATAATTCATGGGGTGGCGGATCTTATTCACGTGCACTGCATGATGCTTACAAGTTTGCTTATGATAACGATGTCGTGATCGTAACTGCGGCTGGTAATTCCGGTATGAATCTGGGCGTTCAGGCAACTTATCCGGCGATGTTCGATACGCCAAGTAATATCGCCGTCGGAGCTTCAAAGGGCGAAGACCGTCGAGCCCCTTTTTCTAATTACAGTTCGACCTATGTTCATATCTTTGCACCAGGTGATTTAATTGATAGTACTATACCTGGCAGCCAGTGTTCGGATATCAATAATCTAAGTCTTTACTGTAAAAAAAGAATGAGCGGAACTTCAATGGCAGCACCGTTAGTGGCAGGTATTGCCGCGCTGGCCATTCGTGAAGCACCGCACTTGTCGGCTTATCAAATCCGTGGTGTCGTTATGTCAGGAATAGATACTTCTTCATACCTGAATGGTTATTCGCAAACTGCAGGGCGTGTGAACGCGCTTAAAGTTATGCAAATAGCACAAGCGCAGATCAGTTCTACTGCTTGGGCTCCAAGTTATTCACCCGTTTATAAAACCGAAGACAGAGCGCCCGCGGCTGAACCTGGTGGTGCGGCGGGTGGTTGCGGTTTAGTAAAAGCCATCGCGAATGAATTAAATCAAGGTCCACCAAGTGGCGGGCAAATGGGTCAGGCATTGATGTTTGGTTTTATGATGTTAATGCCCCTGGCGATGGCTTTTGGTTTACGTCGCAAACAAACTAAAAACGTATCATTACGTCAGTACGAACGTTACAGCGTAGCTAAAGAAGTGATGATTCAAATCGGTGATCAAGTGATTAGTGCCGCTTCACAAACATTAGCGGTTGGCGGATTATCATTTAAATCAGAGCAACAGTTTGCCAAAGGGCAAAAAATTAAATTAAAAATTTCAGACGTGCACGAAGAAGTCGAAGGCGAAATTGTTTGGTCAACTGAACTGAACTCGTTCGGTGTGAAATTCTTAAACGTCACTGAAAATCTTAAATCACAAGTGCAAGGGCTTACGCAGGGTTTGATCCCTACGTAAGTTTTCGCAATTTATAATTTACAAAATGGTAAGTCGTTGCTCCATTTAACAATGGATTGATACGAGGATTTTTTACCTGCGCGTAGTACCGACCAATAACGGGCGCCACCTTTCCAGCCTAAACCAGAACGGCTGGCGATACGTTGGTCTTTTTTCATCCAGTGATTTAGAATTTTAATCCCGCAGCTTAAATTTTTGGTAGGGCTGTGAATTTCTGTCGATGATGTAAATCCACAGCGGTAACCTTTGCTGCTCTCCATTGAAATTTGCAATAACCCGCGGCTAATAACGTAGCGGCCCGTGTTGTCTCTGAAACCTTCGGTGTAAGCTGATTTGGGGTCAAAGCCACTTTCAAATTTAACCATGCTCGAAATAAAAAATGCCCAGAATTGTTTTCTTTCACTATCTGATAAATTAGAAAAATTCGGACAAAATATTTTTGCATCTGTTGGATTCGCCGCTAATAAGGCAGGGCCAAGAGTCGGTAATTCATCATAAACATGTTCACTCCAAGAACGGTGATTGAGTGATTTTGTCTCCCATAATGGAATCACTTCGCGCACATGATCTTCGGTATTTTTATCTTCTGCGGATTTTGCCGTTGAAGTTTGGCTCCATGTGTTTGCGCGCGGCTTATTTGCAGCGGCTCTGACTTCAGATAAATCAATGTATGGCCCCATTGCCATCGCTTGTACTTTTGTTTGAAAAGTAAAAATCGTTACCACGATGATTGGTGTAAGCAGCGACAAGTAATTTTTATCTTGTGAGGCCGCATTTTGTGGTTTTGTTAGCATTTAAATCTCCTTAGTTGATCTAAAACTGTATGTGCATTCCCTGACGTACATACGGTTTACTAAGCATGAGAAGTGCCAATTACAACAAAATGCCTTTTAGAATTAGGCTAGCGGCGGTGAAATAAATGATTAAACCTGTGACATCCACGATGGTCGCAACTGCAGGAGCAGATGCTGAAGCGGGATCGAGTTTAAATTTTCTTAAGACAAATGGCAGCATTGAACCTGTAATCGTGCCCCATAAAACCACGCCAATTATAGAAACGGCGACAGTGTGTGCGATGTAACGATAATGTTCGCCGTACATTTGTTCAGCCCATGGCCATAAATAAATTCTAAGTAAAGCAATCGCGCCCAAAATTAATCCCAGGCAAAGCCCCGTAGAAATCTCGCGAAGTAAAACTCGCCACCAATCTTTTAGGCGAACTTCACCTAAGGCCATAGCACGAATCACCAGTGTTGAGGCCTGCGAACCCGTGTTACCGCCCGAAGAAATAATCAAAGGTAAAAACATATACAGAACTGCGGCCCGCTGCATTTCATCTTCGTAGTAACCAAGTGCAGTGGTGGTAAACATTCCACCAACTAAAAGTACGATTAACCAGCCCGCGCGCTTTTTTAACATTTCAGCAAAGCCGATTTGTAAATAGGGTGCATCTAAGCTTTCCATACCGGCAATCTTATGAATATCTTCAGTGGCCTCTTCTTGGATAACTTCAGCCACGTCATCAAACGTGACGATACCAATCATTTTTTCATCAGCATCAATTACGGGTAGGGCCATTAAATTATTTTGGCTAAAGATCTGACCAATTTGTTCTTGATCCATATCAACCGGCACAGAGATAATGTCTGAAGACATGATCTCATCCACTTTTTTTTGCGGAGCCGAAGCAAATAGTTCTCGAAATGAGACAACGCCTAATAACTTTTGATCCGTTGTTAAGACGTAAGCATAGTAAATAGTTTCAACCTGAGTTTTGGCCTGCAAACGAATATAGCTAATCGCTTCGTCGACGTTCATGTTTGGGCGCAAACGTAAAAAGCGCGATGACATGATACCGCCGGCGTTGTCTTCAGCGTAAGCTAATAACACGCCCACTTCGCGTTTTGTTTGTGGATCAAGCAGGCTTAGCCAAGCTTCACGCTGATCAGCTTCTTCTTCCTGAATTAAATCGGCCGCATCATCCGGCGCTAATAATCTGATCCAAGATCTTTTTTCTAATGAAGTACAGGCTTTAATTAAAGGAAATTGATCTTGAGCTGTCAGTGATAAGAATAATTCTTCGGCATCGGTACGAGAAAGACGAAAGAACGCATCATGGCTCTGGGCTTGCGGAAGCTGGGCCCAGTTCATACGAAGGAATTCAACACTGTTTTCATCAACAGCGTTTTCGGCTTCGTTCTCAATAAAATCCAGCGGCTTTTCGTCGCGTGGATTTGATGGTTTTTTTTCGTCTGACATAGTTTCCTAACGAGACGCTTCAAATGCTTTTAAAACTTCTGGGGTTGAACCTAACATTTTTACCTGCCCGTGTTCAAGCCATAAAATCTTATCGCAATCCAAAACTGTCTGCAGTCTATGAGCTATTCGGATTTGTGTCTTGTCGGCTAAAGTCTTTTTCAGAGCTAATTCGATTAATTTTTCAGATTGCGGATCAATGTTTGCGGTAGCTTCATCGAAGATGAAAATCTCTGCATTTTGTAAGAGCCCGCGGGCCAGACTTAAGAGCTGTTTTTCACCTTGTGAAAGGTTTTGTCCCTTTTCATCCAGCATAAAATGTAACTGTAGCGGCAGACCCACGAGCTTCAGGGTCTCGTTCAGTTTATCACTCGAAAACTGGTTAAACAGATCAAGATTATCTTTGATTGTTCCCTTGATAAAAAACTGATCCTGCGAAATCAACGAAAACTGTTTACGGTGGTCTTCAATATCTGTTTTAAAAGCATTATCGATTAAGATCACACCTTGATTGAAAGGGTATAAGCGTAAAAGTGCTGCAATCAAGGTCGACTTGCCGGCGCCGGTTCGGCCAATGATTCCCAATTTTTCTGAAGGTTTTAATTTAAACGACACATTCAAAAGTGTGGGGTGATTTTGATTTGGGTATGTAAGCGATAGGTTTTCAACGGTTAATTTAAAATCAGAAGCAAGTTTTGCCGCTGGTTCAGAAGTTTTATTTAACTTATCTTTTTTCGGATGGTGAGTTTTAAAATCTGAATACGACGGCAGCAAGGCACCTTCTTCGATCGGGTTACGAATAAATTCATCTAAACGTTCAACACCCACTAAAGCCTCTTCAAATTGTGAGTACCACTCAAAAAACATCTGCAGGGTATTTGTCGCCAGAATAGTGAAACCTAAAATCACGGCCACTTGTCCTGCGCCTAATTTGCCTTCGTGCACCAGATACATTCCCAATAAGCCGTTCATTAAAAATAACAGCGTAGAAATCACATTCAGTTCTGTCGAAAAACGCATAATGCTTTTTACGATGTGGTATTTACTGGTGATATAAAGATCATCTAATTTTAAAAAGCGATTTATAAAAGTTCTGACTTTGGAATTTTGTCTGATCGAAAGGCTTCCCTGAACAGTTTCTGAAAAATGCGCCACCGAAGGCCCACGTAAAATCGAAACTTCACGGCGATGTTCACGCAGTCTGATTTGATTACGTTTTAAAATCACATAAAAACCAAGGCCGGCTAACAGCAAGTTCACCACAAAATACGGGTGCGTTAACATGATTAAAATTGTAATGCCGATTAAATCAAAGATGATCGATAAAAACTCGGCTAAAGGTCCGCCGAATAAACGAAAGATGTTGCCGTAATCACTCGAAAAACGCGTCGTGATTTTACCGACCGGAGTATTATCAAAATATGATAATGGGTAGCGCGACACACGGTAAGTCGTTTCATCATAAATACGCGAAACCGCCAGAGCCGAAAGCCTTGAAAATACCGTGCGGTAAATAAGCGTTAATAAAAATGAAACGATCAGCACAACTAATAAACTTGAAGTTAAAGAAACTAAATCATCACGCTGAATAATTTTGTGCGCGTCATAAAAGCGAGCAATCATCTGGGCATTGGATAAAAACAACAATCTTGCGGCAAATCCTAAAATCACCACCGTAATGATTCTAACGATAAAAGGGCGATAGGCCTGCATCAGGGTATCAAAGATGGTTTTAGAAAAGGCTTTTTTCATGTTATATCGCCTGCGATAAATTTTTGATATTTCGGCTGACTTATAAAATCTGTATAAGGGCCATTAAATTTGATTTCGCCTTTTTCTAAATAAACAATACGATCACAGTGTTTTAAAAACTCATAACGTTGAGTGATCACTAGAAAGCTATGCCCTTGTTCTTTTAAAGTAAATAGGGCATCGATCAGTTTTTTCTCGGTGCCCACATCGACAGCGCTAAAGGGATCATCTAATAAAAATAATGGCAGGGGATTATAAAATAATCTGGCCAAATTTAGTCTTTGTTTTTGTCCGCCCGAGATATTTAACCCACGCTCACCAATGATTGTTTGTAAACCATCACTAATACGATCATGCTCAATATCAAATTGCGCATGTTTTAAGGCTTGCGTAGCTTTTACGGCGTGATGAATCGCCTCAGAAGGTTCGTTATGATAATCCAGAATAATATTTTCTGTTAACGTCGCACTTAAGATAAAAGGTTCTTGTGGTAAATAACTATGCGGCAGTTGGGCCAGGCGTTTGGCTTTAAACGGAGTTTCGCGCATCAGTGATTTAAATAAAACCGATTTGCCACAGCCAATCGGGCCAATGATCGCCACTACTTCATTTTTTTTAACTTTTAAATTAATGTTTTTTAAAACGATTTTATTTTCAATAATTAAATTTAAATCTTCGACCACTAATGATTCGTCAGCAGTTAAAGCGGTGTTTTCATCATCGATATGGTAACGCGCATTTTCAAGCGAGAAAAAATCGCCGGTTCTGCGAACCGAAGTCCAGGCATCAAACATCATCGTAAAAAACCACGGCAGCTGTCTTAAGGGTTTTGACAAAAATACACCCATGACCCACATCACAGCTATCAGATCAATTTGGCCGATCAGTTCATTATGGGCATAGGTCACGTAAAATAAAATCGCCAGGTTTAGCCAGAACGTTACACTAGATGAAATCGAATTCATAATCTGACCGTTAGTGACCATAGCGATGCGATTATTTGTTTCTTCAATACGTTTTTTGATAATTTTATTTTCGAAACCCTGAATCCAGTTTAGGGATTTAAGTCCGCGAATATTTTGAATCCATTCATTCACCAAACCCATACGCTGGCCGGCTAAGATTTTAAAATAATAGAAAAATCCAGACTGTCTGCGTGCTAATAATAGATTCACACAAACCAAAGCTGCAATCAGAGATAACGTTAAGCTATAAGGAATATGATAGACAACTTTTAAAAATATCGGTGCCAGCATTAACGGAAAAGCCGTCGTCAGCGCATAGGGAATCGTTTGTTCAAGCCACATCGTGCAACTTGGAATATCAGTTGTGTATAAGGCGACCATTTCACCCACAGTTTTGTGGCTGGTGGTTAATGGCTTAAGTCGTAAGATGTGGTGGTATAATTTTTCTGATAACGCTTTTTGCGTGATCAAAGCTTCGCGTTGACCTAAAAAGTTCGTCATCTGCGTTAAGACAAAAGATAACAGGGCCAGTAGCGTACACACGAATAAAGGGTTAGTTGATAGTTGGAGCATGAAATCACGTTGAAAATAGGGAACCGCAAGGCCTGCTAAGGTTGCAAAAAATGCAAGTAACATAATACCAATGCGAACCGCTAAACGGTCAAACAAAACAAAATAAACGACATCTTTTTGTGATCTTAAATTTTTCATACGCGAAACCATCCAGCAATCGAACGGCGCTCGTTGTAACTGGTTTCAACTTCATGAGGGATGTCGCTGCGAAATAAAATCATTTCTCCAAAGTGCGGTATAACTTCAAATAATTTCTGCTCTTGGTCGTAGCCAATAAGTTTACCGCCATCACTAGTTTTCCAGTTCGGATTTAAATAAATCACAAACGAAAAAAAACGCTTGTTGTTATTTTCAGTTTGATCGATATGTTTTTTATAAAAATGGCCTGGCGGATAAAAAGCAAAATGGCATTCTAAATGCGATAATGAAATGCGAAAATAATTCTTTAAAGCCGTCAGAACCTGTTCAAGATTTTCTAAGACTTTGCTTTCAGTCGGGTGGTGCTGTTTTTCCAGCCAGTAAGTCAGATCGTTACGAATAGCTGTAGCCTGATCAGTCGGTTGAGTGATAGTCGCAGACTGTAAAAGCCCTTGGTTTTGCACGTCTTGAAATCGTTCAAGCAAAAGGTTAGCAAATAGTGGGTCTAATGACGTCATTCCCCAACCAAAGCCATCAACTTTTTGCATTAATTGTTCAAGATCGTTTGTGTGGAACATTTTTTCACGCTAGCATAATTTTATGTCGAAACGAAACCGTTTTAGAACTAACCGTCGTGAATTTCTCAGTACAGCATTGTGGGGAGCCGCGGGCCTGTCGCTCTTACCGCTTTTGCCCTCTTGTTCGACATTAGATGAATATCTCATCGAAGATCAGTTTGATTTTGATAACGAAGTAGTCATTATTGGTGGCGGCATTGCCGGTCTATATGCTGCATACGAACTTAAAAAAAATAGAATTCCATTTAAAATTTTTGAGGCCTCGTCAAGATTGGGCGGAAAAATTCAAACCATTGATAAAACTGAATGGGGTGCGTTTGAGTTTTCTAAAAAAGACACGACTTTAAATACTTTAGCTAAAGAACTGAATTTAGAAAAAACCGATCTTGATAGTAAAACGTGGACTTTTAAAAATGGAGCCTCAGCCCTTGTCGACCAACTTTCAGACATCGTGCAGGGCCTAATTCCTGAAAAACAGATTCGCCTGCAGCACCGATTAGTCAGTGTAAGAAAAATTGGTTCACGTTATCAATTAACTTTTCAAGCCGGTGATCGCGAAAGAATGTTTTTTGCCCGAAAAGTCATTTTAGCCTTACCGCAGAATGTAATTTTAAAAATTCGTCATTTAGATGAAGTTAAAGACGTAAAACCTATACTTGATCAATTAGCCCAAGCTCGTAACTGGACTAATATTCGCATTGTCGTTTCGACTAAACAAATCAATGCGAATTTTAAAAAGGGGCTTCGTATTAACGAAGACCTTATGGCGCAGTCATTTTACAAATTGTCACCACCTCAGCAAACGGCCCAGTTTTTTGTGCGCCAAAAGCAAGATCAGGTGATTTTTACCTTTCGCATGACTTTAGATCATCCGCTGCGTCCGATTCAGCATTTAGAGGGTGTGTTGCGTAAGTACACGAACGCACAATTCGATTTAAACACCGAAAATTGCAAAGACTGGGGTTTAGAGGCTTTAGATTCGCGCGCCCAGCAAGAAATCGATACGCGTTCAATTGCGTTTCCATCGGGTAAGTTAAGAATTTTAGCCGAATCTTTTGTTCCGGCCAGGGGTTTGCCAACGACTTTAGCAGCCAATTCCTCTATTGAAAGCTTGTTACAACTGGTTAAGCAAGAAGTGCAGTTTTTTAAATTGGATATGTAGCCCAGATAGATTATATCTAACTCTATGACTGCACCTAAAAAGACTAAAAAAACATCAGTAAAACCTAAGGCTAAAAAACAAACTAAAAAACAAACACACGGGCATAAAGTATTAGCCAATGTGTTAGCTTCGCCGACGTTTGATAATAATTTATCAGCCGATGAAAAAATCGAAGAAATCAAATTTCATTTTTCTCAGATTATGAATGTTTTAGGTCTTGATCTCAATGATGACAGTCTTCGTGATACGCCAAAGCGTATTGCAAAAATGTATGTCAACGAAGTGTTCGGTGGTTTGCATCCTGAAAATTTTCCGGCGATGACGGTTATTGAAAACAAAATGAAGTACGACCAAATGGTGTGTGTACAAAATATTGAAGTGATGTCGATGTGTGAACACCACTTTCAACCGATTGATGGTTTTGCAACGGTGGCCTATATTCCTAATAAAAAAGTGATCGGTTTATCAAAAATTAACCGCATTGTTGAATTTTTCTCGCGCCGTCCGCAGGTGCAAGAGCGTTTAACAAAGCAAATCGCTGATTGCTTATCTTACATCTTAGAAACTGAAGACATTGCCGTTCATATCAATGCAAGACATTATTGTGTGATTGCGCGCGGTATTCAAGATTCGCACAGTTCAACGACAACGACTGATCTTCGTGGCGAATTCAAAGTGAGCGGTGATACGCGTTCTGAATTCTTGAAGCAGTGCCGTAATCAAATTTAATTTATAACAAGTGGCATAAGTCGATCTGCGTCTCTGGTTTGGTGTGCTTAGATATTTGCGCACACCAAATCAAGAGGAGATTATATATGGCAAAAGCCGAAGCTATTCCTAAAGGATACTCAACTATCACACCTTACATCGTTGTTAATGATGTACCCACAGCGATTGAATTTTATAAACGCGCGTTCGGGGCCGAACAACTTATGCGCATGGATATGCCTAATGGCAAAGTCATGCATGCAGAAATTAAAATCGGAAATTCGATTCTAATGATGACTTCAGAAATGGATACTGAAGGTCAGCACACGATGAAGACACAAGGGCCGCTAGCCCTTAAAGGTACGCCAGTGTCTTTTATGATGTACGTCGAAGATGTCGATGCCGCAGCTAAAAAAGCAGTTGAAGCAGGAATGGAAACGTTACGTCCGGTAGAAAACCAATTTTACGGCGATCGCACCGGAACCTTCAAAGATCCGTTCGGGCATATTTGGTCAATCGGAACTCATGTTGAAGATGTACCTATGGAATTAATGAAACAAAAAATGAACGAAATGTATTCAAAAGGGCAAACGCCTTAAAAGAAAGTTTTGTTTTTAAACCCACATCTCAGTTTGGGATGTGGGTTTTTTAATTTTTGCTTACACTCTTAAGCCGGATGTTGACCGTCGTCAGCGTGCGTCGATAGAGGTTAATATTCAGAGCTTGTAGGAATTCCGTTTTCGTGAAGAACATAGATGACATTATCTCGTGAGCTCACATGATAAGGATAGATTCCATCTGGACAACTCAATAAGCCTTCAGAAGTAAAAATACTTTCTCTCGCCATTGTTCCATTTACGTTCATGCTAACGACTTCTTGCTGAGCGCCTTCACAGTTATATGAACCCGAATCCACGAGCTTGACGACCGAACGAGTTTCAACCTTTGCCTCTAACTCAACAGTTATGCCATTAGAGAATTTTAGTAGATTCATGATAATGGCATTACAGCCATCATCGCCAAGTGTGCCCATGAAGTCTGATTTCAAAACTCCGTTATGATCTGGGCTGCCAACCTGTTTCGCAAGTCTTACCTGAAGTTGAGACATGCCAAACGGACCCTTCTGACATGAAATGTTCGCAATAGAAACCACGATGCGTTCTGTCGTTGTCACTGGATCAGTGACTTTAAAAGTTGTAGCGAAAGCCATGCTATTCGCCAGAAGTGTTATCGATACTATTAACGTTTTCATCTTTTTCTCCTTGTTAAGATGAGACGACAATACCGATTTCTTCTTGATATATATAATGCATTGACATACATATAGTGATGTCTTTTGGTTATCGTTTGGAGTTTAGTTGGACAAAAATGAATTGGCACTACATTTAGAGAAATTACGCAACTTCACTGTTGTGGCGAAGCTAGGATCCTTTCACAAAGCTTCTAGAGAACTGAAAATTTCTCAACCAGCATTGTCACGTTCAATTGCAACCCTCGAAGGCGTTATCAATAAAAAGCTTTTAGTTAGGTCTGTCAAAGGCGTGACATTAACTGAAACGGGTCGATTGATACTGTCTCTTTATGAAAAGATTGAAGCTTCCATCGGTGACACCAGCGAAAAAATTAACTCAGGCAATCAGCCTTATTCAGGTGAGTTAAGGGTCGCTTCATACGAAACGCTGGTAACCTATTTATGGCCGGCTTTTTTAAAGCAGTTTTCAAAATCCCATCCCGAACTTAAAATTAAACTTATCACACGCGACGAAAAGGACCACTGGGGTAAACTCGTATCAGGTGTCCTTGATGTAATAGTCAATGCTGAGCCCCAAGTTGGCCCACAATGGGATTCACATGTTCTTTACACCGATGTTTTTAATTTCTTTATATCGAAAAAATATGACGAAATGTCTGACGCCAAAAATTTTATTTATGTAGAAAAGGCTTATGATGAGGATGGGTTGTCTATTCGAGATCATTTCATAAAAAATGAAATTCAATTTTCAGAATGCTATAAGCTTGATACATTTATTTCAGTTAAAGCTTTTGCCCTTGCTGGTCTTGGAATCGCTGTTTTGCCAGAACGCTTAGCGAAATCTGATGTAGAGTCTGGACACTTAAGAAAAATTTCAGTCAAAGGCATTCAAAGCAAAGGATTTGGGAAACACCGAATTTGTTTTTCGCTAACTCAGCAGAGCAGCGCGGATATAAGAGTTAAACTTCTTCAGCAGGAACTTAAAAAGTTTTTATTAAAAAAAGATTAGTCGCTAATCTTATTCGCTCAGCCTGTGTTCACAATAGCACAGACTAAGCGTCCATCGACGCGCGCGGACGACGGTCAACATCCGACTTAAGAGTGCTACGAAGAATTAACAAACCCATACTTTCGTGTGAGTTTGTTAATCTGACTACATAGTTTTTTCTAAAAGCTCGCGTGCATTTTTTGATAAGGTATCACTGGCCAACATTCGTTGAACTTCAGTTTGTGCTAAAGCTTTTAAGTGCGTCGGCAACTTTTTCGTAAAATTGAAAGCTTGTGCTAAACGAGCACCAACTTGTGGGTTTACTTTATCAATACGCAATAATTCATCGGAAAACCATTTATATGTCTGCGCGCTATCTGTGTGAAAACGTAGGTAATTTCCGGCAAAGCCTCCAAGAAGACTGTACAGGTTATTTGGATTAGTTTGATCGTAACCTTTAGCCGTAGTTGCCGCCTGAACGCGTGCAAATGTTTTTTCTGAGCTGCTAGTGGCTTGCACAGTTAACCATTTATTGAAGACCACACTGTCTGTGTTCCAAGTCGCATGAAAATCATTTAACGCTTTATCTGTTAACTCAGAGTGAGTTTCAGCTAAACAGCTTAAGGCTGCAATTTTATCAGTCATGTTTTGTGCTGACCAATACTGTTTATCAGCTAAAGCAATCCAGTCTGCATTTTCAGTTGCAACACCGAAACCTAAAATTTTATTTTTAAGAGCGCGATCACCAATGCTATTTAGGCTGTGATGTTTAGTGTACGTAGAAACAAGGTCATTGTTAAACGCACTGACAAAGGCTTTTTTGATCGCAAGCTTTGCATTAAAAAACGCTGCCGGATCAAGAACAGCTTGTTCTTGGGCTAACTGGCTATCAGAAGGCATCGATAAGATTAGCGCTTTAAATTGCGCATCGATCGCCGTATCGTTTAGCACATAACCTAACGACTGAATAATTTCTGGATTTGGTTTTAGATCAGTTTTATTTTGATAAGCTGTGATTAATTTTGTCGTTTCATCAAAAAGCATTTTACTGCAAGATTCACGGCGATTAAAAGCATCCGTATCAAATTTAATTAAATGTAAAAGATCTGCGTTCGATCGATTCCATTTTAATTTAACCGGAGCTGAAAATTCACGATTAAGTGAAACTACCGGACGAGTCGCAATACCTGTGAATGTCCAAGTTTGTGTTGATTCTTTTAAATTTAAAACTTGGTTATGCTCAAGATTTTCTTTGCCTGTTTGATCAATAAGACCAAATTTTAATGGAATATGAAAAGGTAACTTTTCTTTTTTCTCTTGTTTTTCGGTCAGCGTTAATTCAGAAGCCTGTGCCAAAGTTAACGTTAGTGTTTCTGAAGCTTGATCATAATTTTCAGTTACCGTTACAACCGGAGTACCAGCTTGTGAATACCAACGTTTGAACTGAGAAAAATCAGCCTTATTAGGAGCGGCAATCGCTTCAGCGAAATCAATAATCGTCACAGCTTGGCCATCATGGCGTTTAAAGTATTCATCCATACCTTTTCTAAAGCCATCACGACCAACAATTGTCTGCATCATACGAATGACTTCAGCGCCTTTTTCGTAAATCGTTGCGGTATAGAAATTATCAACAGCTAAGCATGATTCTGGGCGAACGGGGTGAGCATTTGGCCCTGCGTCTTCAGTGAATTGACGTGAACGTAATGAGTCGACATCTTTAATTCTTTGTACCGAGCGAGAATTCATATCGGCAGAAAATTCTTGGTCACGGAATACGGTTAAACCTTCTTTTAACGAAAGCTCAAACCAGTTTCTGCAAGTGACGCGGTTTCCTGTCCAGTTATGAAAGTATTCATGGCCCACGACTGATTCGATCATTTCAAAATCAGTGTCAGTCGCCGATTTTTCATCAGCTAAAACTAAACGTGAATTAAATACGTTTAAGCCTTTGTTTTCCATGGCGCCCATATTGAAATCATCAATCGATACGATCATGTAAGTGCCAAGATCGTATTCTAAACCAAAACGCTCTTCGTCCCATTGCATTGATTTTTGTAATGAAACCATGGCGTGTTTACAACGCTCTTGTTTTCCATGCGGGGCATAGACTTCTAGTTTTACAGTTTTGCCGGATTTAGTTGTGAACGTGTCTTTGATCACGCCCATGTCGCCAGCTACTAAAGCAAATAAATAGCTCGGTTTTTTAAATGGGTCTTTCCACATAGCGTGGTGACGGCCGTTGCCTAATGATTTTTTAGAGATGTTATCGCCGTTTGATAAAAGATGTGGATATTTTTTCTCATCCGCTTCCATTTCAACCGTGTAAGTTGTCATCACATCGGGACGATCTAAAAAGTAAGTGATCTTTCTAAAAGATTCAGCTTCACATTGCGTACAGAAAATTCCGCCAGATAAATATAATCCTTCACAAGATTTGTTCGCTTCAGGATTAATTTCAACTTCAGACTGTAATAAAAATTCAGCCGGAACATCTTTGATCGTTAAAGTTTCGCCTTCAACTTGAAAACGGTTGGCTTCAAGCTTTTCACCGTTAATTGATAGCGATAAAAGTTTAATGTGCTCGCCACCAGCAAGAACTAAATCTTTCGCCGTGCTCACGCGCGAGAAGTTTATTTTAGCCGTCACAACGGTTTGGGTTTCGTGCAAGTTAAAATAAAGGTGGATATCTTTAATATTGAAATCCGGAGCTTTATAATCAGTTAAATAGATGCGGGCAGGTGTATTAGATAGTTGATCTTGTTTCATGCGTAATTCCTTGCGTGCCTTTGGCACGACCCTTACAATAATCGAAGTAAAGTAGCAAAACTATGGCAAATGGTAAAAAATTATTTTCAAATAGAGAAATTCAATGGCTCAACTATGCAGCGCCGACTCAGACTCAATATAATGAGCTAGCGGGCGTTTTAGGTTTGCCTGAGAGCATAATTCAAAACTGTTTGAATCCCGATTACCTACCCCATGTTGAAACCTATGGGTCGACTCGCTTTGTTATTTTGCGTATTCCAGAGCCAGTTTCAGAAGGCAAAGCTGATAGCGTGCAAGAATTGACTACAAAAATAGCGATTTTTATTCACGAAAAGCAGGTGATCACTATTCACCGCATTGCCGAACTTCCAGTGATCAAAGAGGTCGCAAGTACTGTAAATGCCTTAACCGAAGACCATCTTAAAGATGTAAGTGTCTTAACCTTGATGGGTCTGATGTTCGAGCAAGCCGCCTTGGCGTTTGAAAACCCGATCAATCAGCTTGAAGCTAACATGGAAAAGTTTGAAGAAAATATTTTCAATCACAAACGTTCTAAAGCGCTTTTACAAGAAGGTTATTACATCAAGCGCAAAGCTTCAGCTTATCGCAAAGTTTTAAAATACACATTAGAAGTAATGACAAGACTTGCGCAAAAAGATTTATGGCAAGATAGCCGCGACAAATTAGAACGGTATCAGTTTTATGCCGATGATATTTTTGAAAACACACAAGGGTTGTTAGGATTACATTTGTCGATCGCTTCACAGCGCACGAACGAAGCCTCACTTCGCACCAATGAGATCATGCGCGTATTAACTGTGTTAACGATTTTCTTTTTACCGTTAAATTTTATTGCTGGTGTATTCGGAATGAATTTTACTCATATTCCGGGCTTACAGAATGAGTGGGGATTTTTGGCATCGATCGTGTTGATGCTATTTATTTCAAGCGCATTATTTATCTACATCGTGGTGAAAGGTTGGCTTTCACCGATCGATTCGAATATAAGCCTACGCAAGTAGGCTCAAATAACTATTTAATTAAAATTTAATATCTTGTTCGATCTGAGCTTTATTTTCTTCATCCATAATTTTGGCTGATAAAGTGCGTTTGCTCCAGTCAATCAACAGCACTCCAAAATTTGGTTTTAAAACACTTGGCGCTGTGTAGGTCTTATCAACTTCAGGTGTTAAATTACGTGAAGGTCTATTTAGCGAACTGGCCGTCACATCATAAATTGTTCCTAAACCTTTAACTTCTTCTTTGGCAACGGCTGATAAATGGCGGTCACCCGATAAAATCACTGTGTTTTTAGCTTTGTGTTTTTTTAACAAATTGAAAAAAC
This sequence comes from Bdellovibrio sp., assembly GCA_036676395.1. Classification (GTDB taxonomy): domain Bacteria; phylum Bdellovibrionota; class Bdellovibrionia; order Bdellovibrionales; family Bdellovibrionaceae; genus Pseudobdellovibrio. The sequence goes on along the minus strand of JAKFCY010000002.1, from coordinate 1,977,179 downwards.
GTTCACGCTCTTTTGGAAAGTTTCCCCATTTTTCAAAGTAATGATCATTGGCGATCACTTGAATTGAAGAAACGATCAGGCGTAGATTCGCAGGCTTTGCTAATTCCTGATCTAGCCACTTCCATTGTGCTTCTGAAAGAACACGTGCATTTTTGTCGTCTGTGGGTAAAAAGATTTTTGGCGGCTGTTCGGTATTGGTTGTCGCATTATATTCAGGATTTTTAACAAGAGCTGAACGGTCCCAGCGCGTGTCTAGCATAATGATTTGCACTTTGCGATTTTTTGAACCGATGATGCGGCTGTGGTAAATACCTTGTTGGTCTTTAGGCATCGTGAATTTTAAGTAGCTCCAGTAATTTAGAAATGCTCTTCGGGCTTCGTCTTTTTCTGGGTTATCAAAACCACCATCATTTTGGCCATAGTCATGGTCATCCCAAGTTGCTAAAAATGGAATCGCTTCGCGCAATTCTTTGTATTCAGCAATTTGATTCATTTTGATGTACTGGTCGATAATGGGTTTGTCTTCTTTGCGAGAAGCATAAACGTTATCACCCATCATGATAAAAAGTTGGGGGTTAGCTTGTTTGATCGTTTTCCAGATGGGTTCAGCCAAGTTTTGATCTGAACATGAACCAAGGCCGATTAACGTGAGTTCTTTATCGGTATCAAGGCTGCGGTAGGGAATATTTAATTGCGATTCTTTCGATGAATCTAACATCGGGCGGGCTTTAGCTTTCGCACCGTTGTTAGTTGAATTATTTAAAAGAGGTCCTGTGCCTGCGCAGTTGAAAAGTAAAGTAGATGTGATCAATGCTGTCAAAAATAGAGTGTGTTTTTTCATGGCTATGATCATATCGAAACTGTCTTAAAAGGGTATGCGCATCCGCTTAGACCGCTAGCCTAAGGTCTAGTTTGAATTTGCAGGTTAGGATTTGAATCTAGACTACCGATAAGTACAGTATGGATGCACATATCAAAGACGCCCCGAAAAGAAAATATCCCCGCACACACTTTAAAAAACCTGTGGCATTTACCTGTAAAGGGTATTCAGAAGTTACTGGCGGAGTAGAAATAGGTGAAGGTGGCATTTCATTTCAAACCGAAATGGCCTTAGATATGAATAGTCCTATTGTTGTTAATTTTTATATCCCGAATGGGGGATTCTTTTGCCTGCGTGCGGTTGTGAAAAACACCGTTGATGGGTTCAGCACGAAGCCTGGTCATACTGTGTATGGATTAAGTTTCACAGACGTGAGTTTGTCGCTAAAACGACAAATCCGAGCCTATGTAGCTCGGACTAGTCATGAACAAGAAAAGTTCAAATTGTCGCTTTAGCGTTTCGAAGTATTTCTACTATTTAGCAGAAGTAGCTTTAAAAACTTGAGTCGATAAACGAGCAACTTTGCGAGCTGCAGTTTGTTTCGTCATAACGCCTTTTTGAGCGGCTTTCATGATTTTGCTAACGTAGTTAGACAATAATGTTTGAGCAGCTTTAACGTCTTTAGTTTTAATTGCTGATGCTAAGCTTTTTTCAGCTGTGCGAACAGTAGATTTACGAGCTGTATTGATAGCGTTTTTCTTAACGGCTTGACGAGCTCTTTTAGCTGCTGACTTATGTTGTGCCAAGGTATAACCTCCAGTAAAGTATGTCTGACATTTCAGAACGAACACAAATAGCTAACACACCAAATAAACCTAAGCAAGCAGGGATTCTTAAAAATGCTTTAAAGATGGCATTTGGAACGATGACGAGCAGAGCTTTAGGGCTCGTACGCGAAAGTCTATTAGCTGCGCTATTTGATAAACAAATTACCGATGCCTGGGCTGCGGCCTTTCGAATTCCCAACATGTTTCGCAGGCTTTTGGGTGAAGGCTCGCTTTCTGTTAGTTTTATCCCCATTTTTGTCGAAGCCAATCACGATAGCCGTGAAAGAGCCCAAAATCTGGTCAATTCATTGTACACGCTTTTATTAATGATCCTATCGGTGATCACTGTTTTGGGCATTTTAAGATCTGATGCTTTATTGCATTTAGTTTTAGACCCAGAATATATCGCCAATACCGAAAAATACCTGATCACCAAACAAATGGCGCAAATCATGTTTGGTTTTGTGTTTTTTATCTCAAGCTTTGCTTTTTTTATGGGGATATTAAACGCCCTCGGAGAATTTTTTTGGCCAGCTTTAGCCCCAACATTCTGGAATCTGGCGATGGTGATTTCTACCTTATGGCCAAAATCTTGGTTGTCAGAAGCTGCGCAAAATAATGGAACACAATTGGCCTGGGGTGTTTTGATTGGTGGATTTTTACAAGCTGCAGTTTTGATTCCGGCACTGCGCCGTTGTGGGTATTTTCCAAAGCTTTCTTTTGATTTTAAAAACAAAGACACCTTAAAAGTTTTTCGCAATATGGGGCCAGGCCTTGTTGGCTTAGGGCTATTGCAATTTACAACCATCGTGAATCTTCGTTTTGCTTCGTCATTAAAAGAAGGAACCATTTCTTATATTAATTACGTCGATCGTTTGATTGAACTGCCGTTATCTTTAATTTCAGTGAGTCTTGGCACAGCATTATTACCGGTGTTATCAAAATACTGGGTGCAAGATAAAAAATCTGAAATGGCTGAGCAAACTAGACATTACTTAGAATTAAATTTATTCGTTTCAATCGCCGCAGCCTGCGGCTTATTTGTATTAGCCGAACCGATTATGGATTTATTATTCGGCCGCGGTCGCTTCACGCCAGATGATGTGCATACGGCCAGTTTAATTTTAAAAACTTACTGCTGGATTATGGTTTTTTCAAGTGGGGTGCGAGTTCTGACTCCAGCTTATTATGCGATTAAGAACACGTGGTTTCCGGCGATGTTATCAGGTGGCTGTTTAGTGATTCATATTTTTTTAGCGCCGGTCTTAATGGCTCGTTGGGGCGTGCAGGGGTTGATGATTTCTACGACGACATCGGCTGCAGTAAATCTTACGATGTTGTTAGTGTTTTATAATTTTTTAATTTTTGATTTTCCGTATCTTAAATTTTTACAAAGCCTTGTGAAGTTTGCCTTCGTTGGATTGATCGTGTTTTTTATTGCCCAGTTAAATTTTATTTTAAATGGGTATATGGCTGGCTATCTGGCTTTATCGATCACCATTGCTCTAGTGCTGATTGGATTTTTTGCCATTGGTGTGCGCTTGTTTCCGAATGAATTCGGTAAAATCGGCAAAAAAGTCATGGGCCGTTTTAGCCGAAAGTAAGATAACTCTCTTTAAGTTTCGTAATATTTTCTGCAGTCTGTTTGCAAGGGGCTGCGCCTAAATGGTTTTCAAAAAGATCCTGAATTTTATCGTAATATTTAACAAGCTTAAGTGCTTTTTTTCGACCTTCAGGTTTTAAAATAATCATAAACTGCCTGGCATCTTTTGGGCTGACCAGGCGTTTAACCCAGCCTTTGTATTCTAAATGCGAAACAATATGGCTGATGTTGCCGCGGCTGGTGTGAAACACTTTGGCCAGCTGAGACGGGGTAATGCTGTCTTTATCTTCAAAAAAAAGTGCCGTTAAAACTAAGCCTTGCAGTAAGTTTGAATCTTCAGATTTCAAAGTGCGGTTGATGTCCGACACAATAGTTTCATAGGCACTATTCAGGGCAAATACGGGGCTGGCATCAAGGTATTTTGTAATTTTCATGGGCGAAATATAGTTTAGTAGTTCAATAATTGAAACCTAAAATTACTTTTTTTTACTACAATGACGCAGAAATATTTTCTAGGATCCAGGTTATGAAAAATTCACAAGCCTTAGTGTCTCGCTTTGTTATCTCTCGTGGAAATCAACTCACTTATAACCTGGCTGCTATCGCCAGCGGTGTTATCGTTTTAAGTTTATTGGCGCAAGTTTCAATTCAGCTGCCTTGGACACCGGTACCGATCACCGGACAAACTTTTGGCGTCGCGCTGATTGCGTTGATGTGGGGTTTTAAGCGAGGCTTTTCTTCAGTGCTTAGTTATTTACTGTTAGGTGCAGCAGGGTTTCCGATCTTTGCCGCGGCTAAAGCGGGTATTGGCGGGCCAACCACCGGCTATTTATTTGGAATGTTAGCGGGCTCTATTGTTATGGGCTATTTAAGTGACATCGGTTGGACTAAATCATTTAAAAAAACATTACTGGCCAGTTACCTTGGCAGCGTTTGTGTTTTTACTTTCGGTCTTGTGGGCTTATCATTTTTTATTCCGCATGAAGGCTTATTCGTTGCTGGCCTGTATCCATTTTTGCTGGGTGACCTGCTAAAAAATACAATGGCTGCGATGTTAGTTACTCAAAGTGAAAAAGTTTTTGTAAAGTAAGTTTTATGAAATTTGTCGCAGCCACGATTATTTTATTTTCTTTTTCTGTGCAAGCTAAAGTCATGGTCGCATTTATTCAGATGCGAGATTACTACGGTAACGTCATTCAACTTGAACCGGGTGCTCGTTTTGCCCACTCTGCGATTTCTTATAAAGGTCAATGGCTGCAAGCTCATCCCTATAGAGGTGTTGAGCTTGTGACTATTGATAAAATTCAGAAAATGGGCGAAATCCTAGAATACGTTGAAGTTCAAAATCTTGAAGAACTGGATGAAGCTAAAGTTAATGTAATGCTTGGTAAACCCTTCGATCATGGTTATATCTGGGATGACGAGAAAATCTATTGTTCTGAATTAATCGCTAAGCTCTTGGATTTAGCTCCCAAGCCGATGGTGTTTTCACAGGCTTGGCCAGCGTCGTACCAGGCTTTAAACGGCTTACCCGGGCTTTCGCCAGATGGTGTCTACCAAATTCTGTCATCTCAATAGGGTTGTACAGTAGCCAGTAATCCTGAATTCATTTAATCAGTTTTAAAGACCTGATTCTCAATCTGAGACAGCGCATGATTTTGCAGAGTTAATCCTTATTACAGGAGTAATGATGAAAACATTAATTTCAATTTTAACCCTTTTGATCGCTTTTACTGCAAACGCTCAACAAGTGTCTTTAAACGATCTTATGAAAAACACTGAAGCGACTCATGAAAAGGTTTCTGGTTTAAGAAATTATCGCGTAGTTATTCCGGGTGTTTTATACCGCGGTGGTAATTCAGTGGGCGGACAAGTTCCATTAAATGAAACTGGTTTAAAATCTTTGGCCGATAAAGGCTTTTCAGCTGCTGTTTATATGTATCCTTACGGTTGGGATAAAAGACCAAGTGCAACTCATGGTGTTGAGTACACAAATTTTGGTCCTGATACCAGAAGCCGTCCAGCAGTAAAAACTTTTTTAACAAAAGTAAAAGACATTATCGAAAACAAAAAAGGACCAATGTATGTTCACTGCTGGAACGGCTGGCATGCATCAGGCGAAATGGCTGCATATGCATTAATTCAATTCTGCGGAATGACACCACAACAAGCTCAGGCGTACTGGTTTGCCAATGTTCCGAACGGTAAAATTTTACGTATTCAGAAATTTCAATTGTTTGATGATTTAAAAATTTCAGCAGAAGATGCATCTAGAATCTGCCCAAGATAGTATTCACCACTAAGTGAAATGGAAAGATTTATGAAAGCAAAATATTCATTGTTGTTATTCATGTTCTTTGTTGGAAGCATTACTTATGCTGGCCCACAATGTTCAGATTTATTTTTAAATGAAAATGACTCTAGAGCTAGGGTTGAAGCCATTGTAACTCACGAAGCTAAGGTGAATTCTCTGCAAACGATGATTTCTGCCGGTATAAATCCATTAATTGCCGCGCGAGTTGTTGAGTTTTATCCTGAGTTGTCAGGAAAGATTATTGAAAAAATTGAAAATAAGACATTAGAAATGGTGACTCTTTACAGAGGGGTCTCTGTAGAAGTTAGTCAACATGACCCCTATTATGTAAGATATACCCCTGGAGGAAATCTTATTGCGCCTCCATTTAGAGTGGGCATTAATAATGGAATTTTTGGCTCTAGAAATTTAAAGGATGCCATCGCTTATACGTCAGGCTTAATGTATGGAAAATCCATCAGTGAAAAAGGCGTCATCTTTGAATTACAAATTCCAAAATTTTTAATTTCACAACATTGGTTAAGTAAAGACTATTTTTATATACCCCGATCTAATACACCCGAGCTCGATTTATGGGTCAGTCGATATACGCATGCAAGTCTTTACGATATTGGTAAGTCCGCCGAGGTCGAGGCTAAACTTTCAGATTATGACGCATATTATTTATCGCAAAAAAGACAAGACTTAAAAGCAAAAAATAAAGTATCTGCTTATGCCATGAGGTTATTTACTTTAATCGGAAAATTTAAAGCCCAATTTTAAGTCACAAAAATAAAAAAACCGCATCTAGAATCTGCCAAGATAGGATTTTCTTCTTTTCAAATAAAAGCTGCATGTTAACATTTTCTTATGAAAATATTAATAGCAGCTTTTTTCTTTTTATTAACACAGTACAGTTTAGCTAATGACTGCACCCACACGGCAACTTCTTTTGCCTGTGTTAAATATCTTAAAAATTACGACGCCGATACGATCACCTTTAATATTCCGGGTGTGCACCCCTTAATTGGCGAAAAAATCAGTATTCGCATAAAGCATATCGACTCGCCAGAAATTAAAGGTAAACTTCCTTGCGAAAAAGATATGGCAAGAACTTCAAAACGTTTAGTTGAGAATATGCTTAAAAATTCTAAGCGCATTGATTTAGTAAATATCGAACGTGATAAATATTTTCGCATCTTAGCTGATGTTAAAATCGATGGTAAAGATGTCGCTGAAACTTTGATTAAAAATAATCTAGCTTATGCCTACGAAGGCCAAACCAAAGAAAAAATCAACTGGTGCAAACGGGGAGTCGCTAGTCAAAAGTAATTGTTTAATTAGCTGGCTTGAAGTTCTTGAAATGTTTTGTCGAATTTTTGTCTGTTTAACAGAATATTTTGGTATGCCATGACGCTTCCCAGGGCCTCTTTCTTTGTAAAAGTTGTCTTGAGGACATCATCCTCAGCATATTTTAAGCTATTTATTTTAAATGGGTACTCGCCTTTGGCCGTAGAATTAGCCAAGGCAAATGCTGAAATAAAGCGATCTCGAAATGATTTATGCGACCACATTTCCATTTCGATCAGATGTAACGTTAGTGTTGCATTTAAAATGTCTCTTTTGATTCCGAGATCTGTTTCGAAAACTTTATTTTGTAGCTGTGCTAAAAATTCCCATTTCTTGTGAAGATGGCTGCGTTCTAGGATAAAAGTTGAAATGCAAAGACCAAACCCAGTTACTAGAAGCGAAAATTCTAAGTTAATATAGCCTGTATTTAGCTTAACCAGCGAAAAAGTAATTCCGAATAAATTGCAGATAAAATCAACTAGTGCACCTAGAAATATCGTCAGCGAAATTGCGGACAAAATCCTTAAGTTGCCTTTAATATTATTTTTATATCCGCAAAACGAATACCTAGAAAGAACGATATATTCGATGAAGTAGTTTAGAAAATCAGCTGCTCGCTTGTCGGTAATGACTACGCGATCTTTTTTATTATGTAGTCGCTTTACATAAGCAGATTCGGATAATATCAAAAGCGCGTGAAAACCTATGAAATACAACAGAAACATAAAACCTCTGCAAATTTGTGTTTACAGTAGTCTATTCGGCACTAGACGTAAGTTTATTTAGTTTAAAAATACAAAAGGCGAAAAACCAAAGTTCTTCGCCTCATAGTAATAATGTTTTAGGTTGGGTTGCTATTTGTTCTCTTTTAAACCTTGGTATGTTTCAGAGATTTTTTGTTGTTTATCAAGCTCTGAAGACCATTTTTTAACTTCTGATTCATAAGTTTTCTTTTTTGTGTTCCAGGCCACTTCTTGTGAAGCTAAACCACGTAATGCATCGATGGTTTTTGTTTCTTGCGCGCGCAGTTCGCCTTCGCGGCCTTTCCATGATTTTTTCTCTTCAGCGACAAGTTCCATCTGCTTTTTATAATCAGCAATAATTTGTTCGCGCTTTTTTTGGTTTTCGCCAATTTGCGTTGTTAGTCTTTCTAACTCTTTCAGTTGTTTTTCTTCTTCGGCACGCTTTGTTTCTTCAGCGGTGATTAAGGCTTGTAATTCTTTTTCTTGTAAGACGACTTTTTTAAGGGCTTCGTTATTATTTACGATTTCAGAATTCACTGAATCTTTTTGCTTTTGGGCCTGGCCTTTGGCTTTGCCTAGCTCAGACATATTGCCGTTAATCATGCTTAAGTTTTTTTCGTAATCACCTTTGTTGGCCTTTGCGGTTTCAACATTGATTTTAATTTTTTCAAGACCAGTTTGTGCTGAATAGGGATCAGCAAAAGCTATGACTGCAGAAAAACTGATGGCTGTGATTGCGCTGATAGTTAAAATTGTCTTTTGTGTCTGTTTCATAAATTATTCCTTTTATAAAAATTAAAAATTAGTTATGGCTTTCTTTGTCTTCGGCTGTGTCTGTTGAAGCATTCTCAGAGCTCGGCGTGCGATCGTCTGATGGACACACATTTTTTAATGATGAGCGGTAATGACCGATTTCATCATCCCAAACTTCGCCTTTAAATTTCCACGCATAGTTATCTTTATCGTCTGGAGTTAAAGACGCTGGTTGTTTACTTGCGTCGGTGTTTTTAGCTTCGCCGCCAGCCATTTGGTAACGGATGTGTTCGCCAGCTCCAGAATAGATTTCATAACTTAAGACTTCTTGTTGATCGATTAAACGATCAAGTGTTGCCGCTAACACACCAAAGCGTGCCTGTAAATTTTTGCCAGCTTTTTCGCGTAAGGTGTTTTCTTCTTTCGTCAGGCGGGCAAGAGCTGCCTCACGCATTTTTTTAATACCTGTGCGGGCACGAGAGTAAATTAAATGCTCGACACCTTTAGACAAGTATTTTTTCTCTAGATTGCGTAAGCTATCGCCTTTACGGCCTTCGCGCTGTGCGGCTGTAAATTCGTTTTTAGCTTTTAACATTTCTAAACGTGCATCACGCTCTTTGCGAATTAAGTCAATAGTCACTTTGTTAAAGCGAGAATTTTCATCTTCGTAAGAGTTGATTTGCGACTGAATGTTCATATAAGACGGGTGACGGGCCAGCTCAACAACGAACGAACGCGGAACACCGTCAAAGTTTTCTTGTTTTGTGTTTTTTAAGAATGATTTAACTAAATCATAATAAGCCATGCCTTGAGTGTTGGCTTTTTGATAGCCTTCTAAACCTTCATGAATTGCTTTATAACGTTTATTTAAATCTTCAAGAATGTGTACGCCATCACCGTATTGGCATAAATTTAAATAGCCCACAGTGCGCACAACATAAGTCTCTGGAGCATAAGATTTGCTGAAAAACTCAGTGTGCAGGGTAAACATATTACCAGCAGCACCAATATTATCGTTAGCTAAGATTTGTGTCCAAGCTTGTTCAACCATACTTTGCAGCCATTGGCCTGAATTTTTATCAACTAAGAGGTAATATTTGTAGGCTGTTTTATATTCGCCTTTTTGAAAATTAAGACGGGCTAATGTTAAAGCCGCTAAATTCCTGATCGGGTCTTTTTTCTTTTCTTCAACTGATGGCCATAATACTTCTAATTCAGTGATAGCTTCGTCTAATTGGCCACGACGGTAATTAAGCACTGATTTTAAAAGGGTTCCTTCTTTATACTCAGCTGAATCAGTCGGAATTAAAAGTAATGCATTTTCGAATTCTTTTAAATCGCCTTTTTCAGAATAGTACTTAGCTTTTTTCAATAGATAAGCCGGAAAATTAACAGTGTCGACATCAAATTGCTTAGCCACTGGATCGATCATTTCAATATCTGAGATTGGCAAATGCTGCATATTTTTAACTAAAGATTCGATAGCCATTTTTTTAATAGATAAATCTTTGGCCTCTTTCGAAATTTGCAGCATTTTTTGACGAAATTCAGAATATAATTTTAAACCTAAGGCCGTTTCAGCGTAGTGAAAGGTCGCTTGCTGTTGGTACAATGGCACATCCATTAATTCAACAAACAGTGGCATCGCTAAGTCATAACGTTTGTGGTATTCAATAAAAATTAGGGCCTGAATCATTTTGTATTCTTCAGGTTTAATTTCGACTAGATTTTGCACTTCAGGCTGTGGTTCGTTAAGAATAGGCTCTAAACCTAAATCAACGGGTTTAACCATCGGAATTTGCGCAATATGTTCAGGCTTAATCACCACTTTGGCAGCTTCTACAACTGGAATAGGCTTTATTGTTGTCGGAACAACAACTACCCCTGGTGATAGAATAGTTTTGTATTTCACAGCGACAAAAGACTTTGCCGCAGGCAATTGTACGCCGACATCTTTTGGTTGAAACACTTTTTCGCTTGGAACATTCACGCGAGAAAGGTTAACGATCTTAGGTTTGGCTGCAGCCGATTTCGGTGCGGCTTTTTGAGCGTTAACAGCCGAAACTGCTAGCATTAGTGTAGCAAAGGCCAGAATAAATTTATTTGTAGACATGAAACATCATATTTACTTCATCCTTTTTAATTGAAAATAAAGTCATCTTAAATATCCCTATTAATTCGTAAATAACGTTACACCGAATGTTAATGTCGTATCATTCGACGATTTAGTTTCTTCACCAGTTGTGGTATTAAAATTTGACTGGTAAGGAACTACTTTTTGCGAATAGAATGTATTTTTTAAATCCAAACGAAATGCAAAATTCTTACTGATAAATAACTGCTGCATAAAACCCAGTTCAAAATGCGGAGTCGACTTTGAAGTCAACTGTTCGGCAGCACCTTGCGAAGGTGTTGAAACTTGGTCATAAGTTGTCATCCCAAGACCTGCTGTAAATCCCATGTCAAAGTACATGATCGATTTATTCATAAACGCCATCTTTGCATAAAACGGCGTGTACGTTGCCGAAGCTGTAATGGCATTTTTAACTAAGTTGTAATTTGGCGAAACCGCCACGTTGACTGAATTTAACTTTTCAACAGTTTCATTCTTATCTGCATCGTGGTTTAAATAGCTTAATTCGACGCCGAAATCTTCTGTGAAGTAATAACCAAGCATGGCGCCCATTGGTTTAGCTTCTGCAAACGGGTCATTGATTAAGGTACCGGCGACAAGAGATCCATAAAATTTTTGTGCTTTTGAGTAAGTTCTGTTTTGGATAACACCGTAGTCTTCATCTTTAGCAGACCAGTATTTATCTTCTAATTTTTTTAAATCAACTTTATCAGAACTTCTGATTGTTCCAGAAGCTGATTGCGCGAAGGCCTGTTGAGCGGTGAATAACATCATTGTTGCAACTGCAAGAAGTAATTGGTTCTTTTTCATTTCCTCGTTTTGTTTTACTTAGGCCTTTACCTAAAGTTATTTTTTTAAACCCTTAAATATATTTGGGTGCAACCCAATAAATTACAGCTAAATTAATTCGTACTCTTAAATAAGAACGGGTAGGTCACAACCACTTTCGTTCCGCCTTTAGGCTCTGGAAACTTCCATTTAGCGATTTTATTTAAGATACAGCCTTCAACCGGAACACTTTTTAAAGTTGTTTGGTTAATAGCTTGTGTTTCAACTTGGCCAGTACCGGCGATCGTGAATTTCACGGCCACTTTACCGTATAAATCAGGATTTGCTGATAATTGGCGTTCGTAACAATAAAGAATTTGTCCAAGTTGTGATTTGATATATTGTGCGATAACTTCGCGATCTAAACCGCCAACCACTTCAGATTCTTCTTCGATAAGGCCAACACCACCTGAACCGGTTTTACCAGCCGCTAAGCCAGTACCCATTGCGCTAGTGCCTTTGCCGGCACCTACGCCACCAGTTGATACACCTTTACCACCAGCAGTAGCCGTAGCTTCACCATTCCAGTTACGGCCTGATGAATCAGCTTTACCAACAGCAGCTAAGGCACGGCCTGAATCAGCATCACCAGCTTTAACTCCTGATGTAGTTACTAAAACTTGTGCGGTCCGCGCTTCGGTCGCAGAAACTTTACCCATAAGTTGTGAAATACGAACGCCGATCGCACCTTTTAAAAGGGCGTTTACTTTACCGCCGCCAGCAGCAGGGTTAGTTTGTGCCGTAGCCGCAGCTTGTTTGATTTTAACCGGAGTCGGTTGACCTGCAGATTTTTCTTTAGGTTTTTTGAACTCCATTTTTACAACCAGGCTTGAGCTTGATTTCGGTACAGTTAATTCTTCAAGTAGATCTTTTTTTGGTACAAAAACTCCGATACCCACGAACAAAAACATCGCTCCTAAAGTCAGGATCAACATTTTTTTGCCTTCTTTATCAACCAGGCCTTCGTTAGGATTTTTTTCTAAATCAGTCACTTCATTTAAGTTCATTAATTTAGATTTGAAATTAAAACCTTCGATTTCATGGTGTTCCCATGAATCGTTACCTTTAAAGGGTAGGGTGTGCGAAATGCCACCGATTGAATAAGTTAAAGTGTAATTAACATCTTTAACTTCAGTTTTTAAAATTTTACCGTTTCTAGAAACGATAAGAATTTTTTTCTTAGTGCCCTTAGTAGTAATTTGGGGGTTCACGTTTTCTAAGCCACTAAGAACAAATTCCTCTTTCTCAACGATATTAAATAATAATTTTGATTCAGCAAATTCAAATGAAGTGTTATCCGCGATTTTTAAATCCGGTGACGTATTCTTCATATCGAAGCTGATAAAATGCCAGCCATCTGGACGGTTTTCAACAACAGCATCAAATGGCGTGCTCATGCGGTCGATCGAGCCAAAGTCTGTTTTGCGCGAAGAACCAAAAGTCAGTAATGACTTTTTAGTATCGACCTTCCAGATTTTTCGGCGACCATCTTGTGTCGTTTGTGTGATCTTTAAAATACTCATATTCAGTATCTCCGTATTTAAATTAAACTATTCAATATAAAGTGAAGTTTCGCGAATCTTTTTATCCATGTCTTTTTGGATATCGTGCAATGGCATAAATTTAATACCCTTTTTTTGCACTAAATAAGCGCCATCAGGATTTCTGATCGTACCTTTTAAGTTCATTTCGCCAAAGTTAACTTCCTGAACGTCGCGTGTTTTCGTTTTTTTCGCTGCGCTTTTTGCAGATACCATAAACGGCATAAAAGTTAAGATTAAAGCCAATGTTATAGAAGCTAAAAATTTTACGTTCATACTATTCACCCACACTCATTGAAATCTGACTATTTTTATTCGTTTTTAAAAATTCAATTTTCTTTTTAAGCCAGTCTTTTTGATCTGCATTCAGTGTTGCGCCCATGGCTTTTTGGTAAGACTGGACGGCGTCTTCTTTTTTTAAAGAAAATTCTTCAAAAATACGGGCTTGCTCTAAAAGCATATCGACATTTTTAGGCTGTGCATTGACTAGCCTTTGAGCCAGGCTTACTGCCTCTGCCGTTTCGCCTTTTTGTAAAATGGATTCTACGTATAATACAGCCACATTAAAATTATACAGGTCTTCTGTCGATAGTAGCGAAAATTCAGTCGAAGCCGTAATAAAATCTCGATCTGAGAACGACTTTAAAGCGTTCATGACAGTGATTTCTTTAGATGATTTTTTGATGTCAAAAGCTTTTTCAAAATTCGGTAAAGCACTGTTGATTCCTTCGACAGAATATAGAACTTTCCCTTTTTGAAAATGAAAGAAGGCCACAGACGGTTCTAACGTTTGGGCTTTTTCGATCATCCATAAAGCCTTGTCGTTTTCATCATTTGCATCAGCAACAACACTTAAATAGTAAAGACCGATAGCACGTTGCTCTTTAGTCTCTGTTAATTTAAGAGCCATTTTCTCTGCATCCGCGTAACGTTTAGCCTGAATACAGCCACCGATGCTTGATGCGACTGGTTTTTGTAAATCACACTTTTTATCTGACGCTGGTAAACGTGAATAGTCTTTGTAATCAGTAAGACTAGACGGTAAGTAGTGAGTTAACTTTTGGTAAGACGGAAAGAACAAACGTGGCTCGACAGTTTTTTCGATACTGTAATCACCCCAGTTGATCATTTCGCTATTCGTGGCCGAAAGTTTTGAAACTTGGCGTAATTTAGTTAAATTTTCTTTACGTTTTTCTTGAAACGGCGTCGACATTTTCACAAGTTCAGCTTTTAAACCATCACGCTCATCTGGCGTTAAACTTTGTGGCACAGGCATAGTGGTCAATGCTTCAACGAAGTTAGCATATAAACGGTCAATACCTTGTAAAGCTTCAGCTTGGATCTTATCTGATTTAGACATTTTGATCGTTGATGAATAAGCCGTAAATGCTTTATCGAATTTTTCAGTCTTCATGGCTAAAACCATTGAAAACTTACTTTCACGGGCTTTTACGCTTTGAGTGATAAATTCGTGCTCTAATACAGCCGCTTGAATTAACCGCGCTTCAGCGCGAGCATCAGCATCCACCGGGCGCGAATTAATTTTCATAGCAAGATTAAAAGCTTCAGTATGTTTTTTATTCACTAAGTGGTCTCTGGCTTTAGAAATCAATACTTGCGTTGCATAAGGTTCAATATTGTCGCGTAAGATCTGATTTTCAATAGATTCAAGTTCTGCATGATTTTTTTTATCGCCGAAAGCTTTCATCATTTTAGTTAGAAGTTCGATCTTTTTAGTTTTTTCGGCTTTATCAAATAAGGCTTTATAACAACCGCGTGCTTCTGGTAATTGCGAATTTACGCGCAATAAATCACAAGATGTTTCTAAGTGAGCAAAAGATTTTGCTGGTTCTAGTCGCGCTAATTCACGAAATGTTGAAATAGCTTTTTTAAGCTGGCCGGCTTCAACATAGGCATTAGCAGCATCTTTTACGGCATCTAAGTTCTTTTTATCAGAAGGGTAGGCATTGGCATACTCTAATGAAAGATCGGCGCCCATGACATCTAGCCCGTTAGCAAAAGCTAACGATACGCACTGCCATAATGAATCCTGGCCTAATTTTGAATTTTTATGCGATAACGCGAAATTTTTTAAAAGCTGAATTTTTTTATCAACCTTTAAGTTTGCAGAATCAACTTGCACCTGGGCAAAGTTAGCTTCTTCATTAATTTGATTTAAATATTTTTTACGTTTATCATCTGTGGCTGATTTTTCAACCTGGCCAGAGAATGACATGATTTTTTTAAAATCTTTTTTAACGTTATAAATATCTAATACAATATCTTCAGCTTTAGTTTTTAGCTGCGTGTTTTTAGATTTAGTTGTAAATGGTGTTAAAATTTCTAATGATTTATCGTATTCCTTTTGTTGGTACGCGATAAAACCCAATTTAAACTGTAAACTTTCAAAGTGTTCACCGTTTTGATATTCTTTAACATAACGTTGAGCCAGCTCTTTTTGCTGAGCTGTTAACATGGCCACTTGCACTTCGTCTTTAGTTTTTTCTAGTTGTTTCTCGACACTGAATAAAGCGCCATACAGGGCATCATGTGAACGTGTCTTATCTAAACCTTTATGGTTAGAAACAGTAAAATAGTTATTCTGCGCTGCCTCAAATTTTTCTAATTGAAATAACAGCTCTGCATAGGCATAACGCGATGTCGAATCGGGAAGTGCCGCATCTTCTTGTGATAGTAGAATTTCAAAAGCTTGTTCTGTTAACTTAGAAAATTCAACATGCTTTTTATTTTTAAGCCAGATATCCCACCATTTTTTAGAGATTTCTAAACTAATTTTACGAAAATTGTCTTTACAAGGTTTTTGATTTTCACCAACTAACAATTGGCAATGATTGCCGAATTTTTTAAGGTGTGAAATCACCTGTGGGCGGTTTTTTAAAGTCTCTTCTGCATCAATAAGTTTAGTGTAAACTTTCGAAGAATGTTCGCTCGACGGAAATTCATTGATAAATTCGTTAGCAAAGATTGAAATCTCTTTAAAACGCGAATGTGATTCGTAAAGATTAGCTAAGTTGTAAACAACTTCGCCAAGTTCATTTTCAGTACATAGTTTTTTGAAAAATCCGTACAGCTGTTCTGGGGGAGTCGTTTCACCTACAAATAAAGTTAAATCACGTAAAGCTTCTTTACGTAAGTTGTACTTTTTTTCATCCTGTGCATCGGCTGGGTTGATTTTAACAACCTGAACCAGTTGCTGAACGCCTTCGTCAGTTCTTTTTAAATTATATAACGCCCAAGCAGACTTATATAAACCATACGGATAAGCCTTTGATTTAGGGTATTTTTCAATGGCTTTGAATTTGTCTAAAGATACAGAAAAATTCTGTTGATTGTAATACAGTTCGCCCACTTCAAGCAGGGCATCAGGAATTAAAAAAGATTTTGGAAATTGGTGGGTTAATTTATTATATAAATCTTTAGCGCGCTCAATTTGTTTGGTTTGCGAGTGGGCTAAAGCGTTATTAAAAAGAACTTCATCTAATTGTTTGTAATTAGGAAATTGCTTTTCAATTTTGTTGTAAATGTCGATAGCTAATTTTAACGACTCGATTGATTTTTGGCTTTGCACGCCTAATTTATCAAGCTTATTGCTGGCACCTTCATTTAAATCAAAAAAACGGCCCGACTTAGCGCGACGCATGTAAAGTTCGGCCAGGCGGTATTGTAAATCTGCTTCTTCGGCAGTGCCTTTTTTCTTTTGAATAATCCTTTTTAAAGACTCAATAGCTTTGGCTTCGGCTTTAGTGATTAACACTTCAGATTTGAAAGCTTTTTCAGTATTAACTTCTTCATTATCAGAGTTAAGTTTAACTTCAGGTAATAGGCCTTTGGCCTCATCTTGGGCTGCATTGGTGAATTGCGCCGCGAATTGCGTAGTGCAAAGAAGAACGATTATTAATAAATGTTTACTCATCTGAGTTCATATTTACTTCATCCTTTATAATTGAATTAAGAGTCATAGTTGTCGTCATATTTAGTTACCCACAGTTGTTACAAGCTTTAGATTTGGAAATCCAGCCATAGATGCCGTATACATAATTTTACGTAATGTTGCATAAGGAAGATCTTGATCGGCTTGTAATAATACTTTGCCGGTCTTAGCCAGTTTTTCATTTTCTGTGTTTAATTTTTTTAATTCGTCAAATAGCGGTTTGATAAATTGATTATCATGCGCATCTAAAGCTGCGCTATCTATTTTATTGTCTTTAATTAACGCCACAACTTTTTGATCAAATTTGATCTCTTTAGCTGAAACTGATACGCGCGCACCGTCGACAGGATTTTTCTCTGTCATCGATTGCGGCAGACGTACACCTTCAGCCGGATCAATTTGAACTTCGCCAGCGGCGAAACTTTGTAATAAGAA
Source organism: Bdellovibrio sp. (assembly GCA_036676395.1). Lineage (GTDB taxonomy): Bacteria > Bdellovibrionota > Bdellovibrionia > Bdellovibrionales > Bdellovibrionaceae > Pseudobdellovibrio. Next base: position 1,959,900 of record JAKFCY010000002.1, on the reverse strand, counting down.
GACCAGTAAGATCGTGAACATATCTGTCATCGAGGTAATGTTTAGACCGAACGATTGGCTTCTTTTAACTGGTACTTTGAATCTTGTTCTTGTAGGCATAATTAACCATCCATCGTATTGCCAAATACGATTTCAGGAAACATGTACTCTGTAGTACTTTCTTTACCTGACTTTTCGTCTTTGACCGGAAATTTAAGATCTTTAGCGCGGGCTTTGCGAGCTTCATCCATCACTTTAACAACGTCTTTGTAGGCCACGTCTTCGTCTGGTTGAATGTCGATTTTAAAAATAGCCGGATGGCTCTTTTTAAGTTCAACAAATTTAGCGTGTAAAGCAGGGTAGTCGATCTGTTTATCTTGACCTAATCCGACAACTTCAATGTGAGCCTTACCTTTTTCAGTCAAAGTAATTTTAACACCTTCTTTTGTTGTTACGGCTACAGAAATTGACGCAGCATTAGGATCTGCTTCTTGTTTTTTAATAGCCTCTTGAACGACTTGCGGTAAATCAGTTTCAATGATCATCATTTGCACGAAGGCCGATGACAACAATAGAACTGGCACAAGTTTTACCATCACCGCAAGTAACGGCGCTAAGTCTAATTCAAACTCAGCGTTACGATCGATAAGTAATTTAAATCTGCGACCCATAAAAGTCTCCTGTTAGCGTCTTAATTAAGACGCTTTAGTTGAATGCGATGGAGGAACTTGTGTATTCGTAGTCGGAGCATTTGAAACATCTGGATAGATATTATTTTTGCTAAGACCTGGGATTGAGCTGCTAGTTAATGTTTCAGTTAATTTCGAGCATTTTTCTTGTAATTGCTCTAGTAATTCATTCTGACGTGAAACTAAGAATGAATAAAGAACCATTGCAGGAATCGCTACCGCAAGACCAAGTGCCGTTGTATACATCGATACCGCGATACCGTTTGCTAACATCGCTTGCTTAGTTGCAGGATCGGCTTGGGCTACCGCTTGGAACGATAAGATAAGGCCGTGAATCGTACCTAATAAACCTAACAGAGTAGCCACGTTGGCTAACATTGAAAGGTAATGTAAACGTTTCGTATATAAAGGAACCGCTTCAGACATGGCGATGTCTTGCGCCTGAAAAATCGTCTCATCATCACGATCAGCTTTTTCTAAGATCGTTTTGAAAGCGCGTGCTAATGGTTTATCTTCCATTTGTGCACAGGTGACGATAGCTTCATCAACTTTTTTTGATAAAACTAATGTATGAATTTTGCCTGTGAACGCATCGACATTCATACCATAGTCAAAGTAAAGTGTACGGGCACGTTCAACCACAAGGGCAGCAACGGCAACACCAGTTGCTAGAATAACCCAGCCAACTACGCCGGCTTCTCTAATAAAGTTTAAAATTTCCATATAAATCCTCCGAGATTTTTTTTCTGTTATTACGTTTAAAAAAATATGTTATGCGGCCTTTGGTGCACTTAACCATGATTGGATAATTTGCACTCCCACTGGTTGTATATCGTGAAAACGTACCGCATAATAGAGGCCAGATTTTGAGTTAAGTCGTTGTTTTGAAAAGTTTTTTCTGATTACTTCGCACTCAACATTGAATGCTTTTGTCTCATCATTAGACTTTAAATGAAGTTTTAATTTATCTCCCACCTGGATCAAAGGCGAGTTTAACAGAACGAGTGCGCCCACTTTCGAAATTGAGACAACTTGGCCATCAAAGAATCTTTGGTGGTTGTGTCCTAATAGGGGAACATCGACATCCTGGCGATTGTGTTCACGCTTGATGAATGCAGAAACGACTTCTGATTCCTGCTGTAATAAAATTTGAAAACGATCTTTGCTGAACTCTTCAAGTTGGTGAATCTGCGTCCAAGAACCTAAGTGAGCCGCCCAGACATAATTATAATCCATCAACTGGTTCGTTTGAATCATGTTGATTAGTGATTTATATTCATACGGTCCGTATTTTTGATCGCCCATTAACACATACCAGTTATTTTCAGTTGTCGCCATTTTCATTTTCCTTTTATCTTTTTAAATTCTTTAAATCGTTTATATTTATTATTTTAATTAGTTTAAATCAGGGTCAAAGTTGATCGAGATCGGTGCGCCGGCACTTGGTTTGTAAGTCGCGCCATTGATCGTGATCGTGTTGTCGACGGCATCGTAAGACCAGCCATCAGTGCTGCTTTGCGGAACTTGCACACCACCCACAGCTACGCGGATAGAAGCGATGATTGGTTTTTTATCAAGCGTATATACTGGTTTTGATTCGGTCATAATCTGAGAACTGATATTATCAAGTGTTTGGTCAAACGGACTACAGATTGAATTCTTAGTGCCGCCAGTTAAGTCAACTAATTCATTATAACGAGCAGCAATTTTTTGTGCTCCACCAGAACCGCCGGCTAAAGTATCGCGGCAAGCTTGATCCGAAATTGATATCGCAGACACTGAGTAATCTTCAGAAGCATTACCACCAGTGAAGCTGTCTAAGAAAGATTTATATGAAGCTACTGTGTGAATGTTTGAATTGGCATAGCTTTCGTTCATTGTAAATTCGCTTTGAGAAAAATCTTCTTCATCAGAAACGATAACGATAGCTAAGAAAGCATCGGCTCTGTGAAAGTTCACATTTAAACCAGAGCTAAGAGCTGCTTTAAAGCTTGAAAATGCGCGTTCATCACCTGAACCATTTGTTCCTACTTTAACATTTAAAGTGAAATCGTTCTTCAGGCGGGTTTCTTCACCAGCTAGGCTTAAATCATAATCTGCGCGGTCAATAACATAAACTGAAGGATTAACGCCTGAGCGAAAACGAGTTTGCTCAGTGTTACATAAAGAACAACCTGTAGCGATGAACTGGTCACCATAGAAAGCATCAGTCGTCGTCACTGCGATACGAAAGTCATATCCTTGCTCAATGAACTTATCGATAAAAGATGGAAAGTTATTTGCTAAGTTATTTTGTGAAGTCAGCATAGAGCCTGAATTGTCGACAACGAAGAGCACGTCTAATTTACGTGGAGTAAACGTAACAGCTTGTTGGAATTGAGAGTTGTCAGAAAGAATTGAAAAAGAGCCTGCGCCCTTATCACAGGCCACAGCAGTCATTGCTAAGCCGGCTAACATAATTTTTTCTGCGATCTTCAGTTTCGTTTGTCGTAAGAACATTTTGTTCTCCTTGTATTGCTACTAGATTATCGTCCAGTGATATAAAATAATTAAATCCGTGAAATTAGAATAGAATGGCCCTAAACGAAGGGCGAACGAGCCCGTAAGTGTTGATTATGTCTGGTGAATAAAAACTGCCGAGCTATTTTGAGACACGCTAAATACGCGAAAACCTTGAAAAAAATATTTTTTGCAGGCGAAAATATTTTTTTGTGCGTCAAGTTCTTTGACAGTATGGGTAAAAAATAACACTGCCTTGAATTTGATAATATTAAGAGTCAGTTTTTTCGAAAAAACATTAGACAGAAAAATTAAAATACGTTTTTTGATTTTTTAACTAGGACAATTCTTTTTTAGCTCTGATCCAGAGCTGTTCTTTGTTTTCAGAGCTTAATGCTGTGAATTTATCGACATCATTTTCGCAATACGAAAGCATTTGGTTAAAACGTTTTTGAAAACGCAAATTGGTTCTGCGCAGAGAGCTTTCAGCATCTAATTTTAAGTGGCGCGCAAGCTGTGCTGCCGAAAATAAAACATCACCCATTTCGTGATCTAGCGATCCAGTGTCGGTTTCAGCACGGTTCATCTCTTCTTCTAGTTCAGTAATTTCAGCTTTTAATTGCGCCAGAACTTGTTTTGCTTCTGACCAGTCAAATTTTAATTTTTCAGTTTTACTTCCGATTTTTTCAGCCGTTGGTAAAGCTGGAAGTCCTTTAGGTAAGCTAAATACCGGCTTTATTTTACCAGCTTTTTCTTGCGCTTTGATGTCGTTCCAGTTTTTAATCACTTCTTCAGAGCCGCTGACTTTAACTTCTGAAAAAACATGCGGATGTCGGCGCACAAGCTTTTCAGAAATCGAAGTGATCACATCGGCAATATCAAAGGCTTTTCGCTCAGTCGCAAGTTGAGCATGTAAGACCACCTGAAAAAGCACATCGCCTAATTCTTCGCAAAATTCAGCATCATCTTGTTTTTCTAGGGCTTCAACCATTTCGAAGGTTTCTTCAATGGCATAGGGGGCAAGTGATAGATGCGTCTGCTCTTTATCCCACGGGCAGCCATCTGGCCCGCGTAAATCGCGCATAAGTTGAAGTAAGCTTGAAAATTCATTGAGATTTTTTGGAGGAGTTGGCATGCTGTATTTGAAAATATGAAAGCTCAGGTTGTCAATCAGTCAAAAAGTAGAACGCATCAAAAGAAAATTCAGGCTTGGCTTGATGCGGTTGTGCATGGTCTTGGCAAAACCAAGGTGCGCAATCAAAAACAATTGAGGGCTAAGACTTTGACTTTAGTTTTTCTGGATGCTGCTGAAATGAAAAAAATAAATAAACAATTTCGCGGTAAAAATAAGCCAACAGATGTTTTGAGTTTTGCTTCAATGGAAACCGACTCTCTGGGAGAGCTCCTTTTTTGTCTCGATGTGCTAAAAAAACAAGCGAAAGAGCAAGGACATCCCTTAGAAAATGAATTTCTTTACATGTTGATTCATGGCGTTTTGCATTTGTTGGGGTACGATCATGAATTATCTAAAGCCGAAGAAAAGTTGATGTTTCGCATTCAAGATGCATTATTCGAGCAGTTGACAGCTTAAAAAATCAATCTAGACTCTAGGGTTATGTCAATAGTTACTGAATTATCTGAAGTTAAAAAACAAATTACAGAACTGGATCAGTTTTCTGTAGAGCTTCGGGGGTATCTTTGACCTTGATCGCAAGAAAAAACGCCTCGAAGAATTAGCGATGGCGGCAGAAAATCCAGAACTTTGGAACAAGCCTGCCGAAATGCAAAAACACAATAAAGAAAAAACTCTCTTAGAGCGGGCCTTCGCCGAATGGAATCAATTTTCTAATCGTTTTGCTGATGCCAAAGTGCTTTTAGAGATGGCCGTTGATGCCCACGATGAAGCTTCATTTAAAGAAGTTAAAGCAGAACTAAATGCCGTTCAAAAAATCGGCGAACAATTAGAATTACAAAAAGTATTAAGCGGCGAGCTTGATGCAAATAACACGTATTTATCAATTAACTCTGGTGCGGGTGGTACTGAGAGCTGTGACTGGGCCGAGATGCTCCTGCGCATGTACACACGCTATGCCGAAAAACAGGGTTATAAATGTGAAATTTTAGATATGACCGACGGCGAAGGTGCAGGTATTAAATCTTGCACACTTTTAATTTCTGGTGAATATGCCTATGGTTATCTAAAAGCTGAATCCGGCGTGCATCGATTAGTGCGTATTTCTCCGTTTGATTCGAATGCCCGACGCCACACTTCGTTTGCTTCAGTGTTTGTTTGGGCCGAAGTCGACGATGATATTCAAATTGAAGTTAAAACCGATGACATCGATGTCGAAACTTATCGTTCAAGCGGCGCGGGTGGTCAGCACGTGAATAAAACAGATTCTGCCGTACGTATTCGCCATAGACCTTCAGGCATTGTTGTTGCTTCACAGCAGCAGCGTTCACAAGTTCAAAATCGTGAAAAAGCCATGAAGATGTTAAAAGCAGCTCTTTACGAAAAAGAAGTCGAAAAAAGAAATAAAGAAAAAGATGCGATGAACTCTACAAAAAAAGCTAACGAGTGGGGTTCGCAAATCAGATCTTATGTGATGCATCCCTATCAGTTAGTCAAAGATCACCGCACGGGTTACAGCACAAATCAAGTGAACAACGTGATGAATGGTGAATTCTCAGATTTTATTATGGCGTATTTAAAAGCCCAGATTCACGGAACATTGGGGCAAGTCGCTGAGGCTGACACCGATGTATAACGCTGAAAGCGGTTCTCATGTATAATGATTTGAAATTTAAATTTTGGCTATCGGGACGTTTATTATTTAATAAACAGATTTTATTCGGTGGTTCTGCACCATTGTCATTTTTAGGTTTAGTGCTCGGTGTTGCAGCTCTAGTTGCAAGTATGTCGGTGATGCGTGGTTTTGAAAGCTCACTCAAGCAGGCGATGATTGATGTGACTAGTGATATTCAAATTATCAAAAAAGGTAAGTTGATTGAAAGCTGGGATGAATTTGCTGCAGACATTCAAAAAATAGATCCAAGTATTCAAAAAATCGCTCGTTTTGCATACACTGAAGCGGTGATCGCCTCTAAAGGAAAAGTTTCAGGGGTGCTGATCCAGGGTTTTGACTTTGAGCAAGTGAGCGAAATTTTAAACTTAAAATCACGAGTGCGCGAAGGCAGTTTGCAGTCGCCCTTAGAAACAATCGCCATTGGCCAAGGTTTAGCCAAACGTTATGGTTTGAAAATTAATGATGAAGTTTATTTGGCTGTGTCATTAGCGACACCTTTTGAAGACGACAATTTTAAACGTCAGGCTAAATCTTTTAAAATTTCAGCGATTTTAGATTTTGGTAAAAATGACTGGAACGAACGTCTTATTCTATCGCATTTACCAGATTTTCAAGCTCTTACCCAAATAGGGGATCGTTATACAGGAGCTTTTGTTAAAATCGAAGACTCTGATAAAGCTCCTGAGCTATCGCAGAAAATAGAAAATGAATTAGGTTCGCGTTATGCAGTTTTAAATTGGTATGAAGTGAACAAAAACCTATTCAAAGCGGTTAAATACGAAAGTGTTGTTATCTTTTTTGTCGTGTTTTTGATTGTGATTGTCGCCGCATTTAATATCTCAAGCACGCTGTATGTGTTAATTCGCCAGCGTTATCAAGATATTGCTATTCTAAAAGCTCTCGGGTCTACGCAAAAAAACATTCAAATTATTTTTGTCATGCAGGGCCTATTGGTGGCTTGTCTGGGTTGTTTGTTTGGCTTTATAACCGGATATTTATTGTCGCAGGGGTTTATGTTTTTACAGACTCAATACCCTTTGATTTCGGGTTCTGTTTATAAAATTGATCGCATTGATATTCGACTAAGCTGGATTGATTTCTTTTTAATTTTTATCGCGACAACATTTGCATGTTTACTGGCGACTTATCCGCCAGCACGCAAAGGCAGCCAGCTTACAGTGGTTGAAGGATTACGGGAGGACTAATGATACAAGTTCAAGGTTTACGAAAAAACTATATCACAGGCAGTTCACACGTTTCAGTTTTGCGTGGCGTGGATTTAAATATTCAGGCTGGCGAAGCGGTGTGTTTATTGGGGTCTTCTGGAGCCGGAAAATCTACCCTTTTGCAAATTTTAGGAACCTTAGATCGGCCTACTGAGGGCGAAGTGCTTTTTGAAGGGGCTTCATTGTTTGAAAAAAACGATGATCAGTTGGCTTTATTTCGCAACGAGACAATGGGGTTTGTATTTCAATTTCATCATCTCATTCATGAATTAAGTGCATTAGAAAACGTCATGTTGCCAGGCTTATTGGCAAAACTTCCGCGTGAAGAGACGAAACAAAAAGCCATAGAATGGCTTGAGTTTATGGGCTTAGCAGATCGCGCCAGCCATTATCCGAACCAATTAAGTGGTGGAGAGCTGCAAAGAGTAGCTATTGCTAGGGCGTTGATTCGTAATCCGCGCATTTTGTTGGCAGATGAGCCTACAGGTAATTTAGATTCAGAAAATTCGGCGAAGATTCAGACCCTATTCTTTGAGTTGCAAAAAAAGCTCGGATTGACTTTGATCGTCGTAACTCATGACCTGCAATTTGCGCAGGCGTTTTCGAAAATCTACCGAATGAAAGATGGCTATTTGACATCAAACTAAAGTCTAGCTAGCCTTTTTAGGTGTTAAATAACTTATTAAAACAACTGAGCTTTTTATTCTCTATCATGATTTTCACCACGGGCATTTTTATGGCTCAGGTTGCCTCGTCGCAGACAAGCAAACCAGCAGTTGCTGAAATCGAAATCCAAGGTCTTAAAAAAATCGAAAAAGATGCAGTTTTAGCAAAACTAGTTTCTAAAGTAGGTTCATCTTTTGATCCACAAAACGTAAAACAAGACATTCAAAATTTATTTGCGATGACTTATTTTATTCAGGTTGAAGTTTTAAAAGAAAACACAGCTAAAGGTTTGAAACTAGTTTACAAAATTATCGAAAAACCAATCGTGGCTGAAATCGTTTTTGAGGGCCAATCAGAAATTAAATCTGAAGACTTAGAAACGCAGTCAGGCTTAAAAGCTTTTGAAGTTGTTAATAATGCAAAAATTCAATCAGCGGTTGAAAAGTTATTAAAATATTACGAAGAAAAAGGTTATTACCTGGTTAAAATCGAACCCGTGATCGAAGACGTAACAGCCGGTGAAACCGTGCGTGTTAAATTTGTGATTACTGAAAATGATAAAGTAAAAGTTAAAAAAATGACTTTTATCGGCAATAAGATTTTAAAAGATAACCAGTTAAAAGAACGCTTATTCACTAAAGAAGCAGGTTTTTTCTCAGGCATGTCTAACTCAGGCTCTTTCAAACAAGAAGCCTTTGACCAAGACTTGCAGGTTTTAAAGTACATCTACTGGAACCAAGGTTTTTTACAGGTTAAGATCGACCGCCCGCTAGTGACAGTAACTCCGGATAAAAAATCAATCTACATCACTTACCACATTTCTGAGGGTGAGCAGTACTACGTCGGTGAAGTTGATTTCGCCGGAGACTTATTGTTTCCAAAATCTGAACTTTACGATGCGGTAAAAATCAAAGATAACGGCATTTTTTCTGTCGAAGTGATGCGTAAAGATATCACCGACCTTCAGGCGAAATACGGCGATCTTGGTTATGCTTTTGCCAACGTAATTCCACGTTATAATTTTCGTGATTCAGATAAAAAAGTCGATTTAGTGTTTGAATTCGAAAAAGGTAACAAGGTTTACTTCGGTGATATCATTGTTACCGGAAATTCAAAAACTCGCGATAAGGTTGTTCGCCGCGAATTAAAAATCGAAGAGGGCGAGCTTTACAATGAAACCCGCAAACGCCTATCACAAGAAAACATTCAGCGTTTAGGCTTCTTTGAAGAAGTAAACTTTAAAACAAGCACACCTCCTGAAAAACCAGATCAGTTAAACATCGAAGTTGTGGTAAAAGAGCGTAACACCGGGCAAATTCAATTAACGGCAGCTTACGGTAATACGCAAGGTTTCAGCTTAGGTGGATCAGTTCAGCAGAACAATTTTCGTGGTTTGGGCCAATCGTTAGAAGCGCGGATTGATGCCTCTAAAAACCGTCAGGATTACAAATTAGGTCTTACAGATCCATATTTTTTAGATACAAAATGGTCTTCAGGCTTTGATGTATTTTACATTGAAAATAAAGCCAGAATTAATTACGATATTCGTAAAACCGGTGGAAATTTACGTTTCGGTCATCCCGTGTATGGTGATTACACGCGTGCCTACTTAAGATACCGTTTAGATAAAACAGAGCTTTTTGAAAATGAAAACACAGATCCATTGATCTTCCCGTTAGACACAGCCCGCGGAATCACATCGGCTATGCAAGGCACATTAGAATTTGATAATCGTAATGACCGTCAAGAGCCGTCTAAAGGTATCTACACAGATATCAGTTATGAACGCACAGGTTTTGGCGGGGATTTAAAATACCAAGAATTTTCAGGCCGTTTTAAGTTTTTTCATAATTTATTCTGGGATGTTGTTTGGAGAAATAATATTTCTTACTCAAACATTCAACCGATCGAAGAGGGCGGGTCAGTTCCATTCAGTGAAACTTATCAATTAGGTGGTCCGTACACATTACGTGGTTTCGGCTCTTCTGGCGTTGGTAAACGTGTGTTTTCACAGGCTCGCTATGATGCCATCGGAACCAGTGGATCGCCATTCCACCGCCCAGGAATTTCTGAAGAAGACCGTCGTAAAGCCGCTAATTTGATTGTCGGTGGTACGAAACAAATTTTATTCCAAACTGAATTACAGTTTCCGTTAATTAAAGAAGCTGGGCTAAGTGGTGTGGGTTTCTATGATATTGGTCAGGCTGAAGATGATATTAACTCATCAAAATTTTTAAGTGATATTGGTATGGGTTTTAGATGGAAGTCGCCTCTTGGAATTTTACGCTTCGAGTGGGGTTGGCCATTGCAAACGGATGAATTCAACGGCGACTCAGTTAACTTTGAGTTCTCGATTGGTCCTCCGTTCTAGTATTTTTATTTTAAAACAAGTTTAACAACTTTAAAGGGAGAAATTATGAAAAGAAATATGTTAACAACTTTGATCACCGCTTTAGTAATGATGGTAGCTATGTCAGCTCACGCTGAATTTAAAATGGGCTACGTAGATGTACAAGAAGTCATCAAAAATTCTAAATCTGGTAAAAAAGCTTTTGAAGAACTTAAAAAAGACCAAGAAAAAAAGAACAAAGAATTAGAAAAGAAAAAAGGCGATATCGAAAAAATGCGTGAAGATATCGAGAAAAAACGTTCTGTATTATCTGAAGAAGCTTTTGGTAAAAAAGCTCAGGAATTACAAGAAGAGATGATGAAATTCAACCAAGGTGCACAAAAAGCACAAACTGAGTTAGCTAAAAAAGAAAATGATTTAGTGGCTCCGATTGTTGAAAAAATTAAAAAAGTTATCGAGCGTGTTGCTAAAGACAAAGGTCTTTCTATGGTTATCCAATCTAGCCAAGCGACTCCTATCGTTGTTTATGCTTCAACTGAAGTAAATGTTACAACTGATGTATTAAACGCTTTCGATAAAGAAAAATAGATTCACCAGTAGAGATTAGCTTATGAAAATTCATCCATCGTCGGTCATTTCGGCCGACGTGAAGTTAGACGAAGATGTTGAGATCGGACCTTACTGTAATATTCAAGGTTATGTAACAATCGGCAAAGGCACTTTTATCGAAGGGCATGCTTCGATCGGTTCACGCTATGGAATCGTTGAAATCGGCAAGAATAATCATATTCTTCCGGGCGCAGTGATCGGCGGGCCGCCACAAGATATCAGCTATAAATCAGAACCAACGAAATTGATTATCGGTGATAATAACGTTATTCGCGAATTTACCACGTTCAATTTAGCGACCTCAAAAGGCGATGCGACAACTCAAATTGGGAACAATTGTTATTTCATGGCGTACTCTCACGTTGGCCATGATTGCAAAATCGGTAATAACGTCATCGTTGCGAATAATTCGCACTTCGGTGGTCACTGTGAAGTTGAAGACAACGTAGTGATTGGTGGGGTTTGTGCCTTTAACCAATTTTCTAAAATCGGCCGTTATTCATTTGTGGCGGGCTCTAGTATTGTGAATAAAGACATTCTTCCGTTTTCGCGCGCCCAAGGTAACTACGCGGTCGTGCGTGCAACAAACAAAGTGGGCCTTTTACGTAAAGGTTTTTCTAAAGAAGAAGTCTCAAATATTCATAAAGCGATTCGTATAATTATTATGGGTCACGGTACAGTGGATGAGGCCTTAGCGCGTATTCAAAGCGAATGCACTCAATCAGAAAATATCGCGGCCTTAGTTCATTTCGTTAGATCATCTAAACGCGGTATTGCTATTCACCGTCAGAATGCATCTACCCCGTCTATGGAAGAGTAATAATGTATGTCTAAACTTCGTGGTGCAGTCATTGGTGTTGGTTATTTAGGTAATTTTCACGCGCAAAAAGTTAAAGCGTCAGAACATGCCACCTTAGTTGGTGTTTTTGATCAGTACGCACCACAAGCTGATAAGATCGCTACTGATCTGGGTGTTCAAGCTTTTAAAACTTTAGAAGAAATTCCTTCGCAAGTGGATTTCGTGACTATCGCAGCGGCGACGCAAGCGCACTATGAATTGGCTGCATTTTTTCTTAAAAATAAAATCGCTGTCTTAGTTGAAAAGCCAATCGCAGCGACTAGCCAACAGGGTTACGAGCTAGCGGCTTTAGCAAAATCTAACAATGTGGTGTTTTCAGTCGGCCATATTGAACGTTTTAATCCGTCATACAAAATCGTTAAAGAATCAGCGGCGAAAACCAAATATTTTGAAATCAACCGCTTAGCTCCATTTCGCGCCCGTGGTGCTGATGTTAGCGTATTACACGATCTAATGATTCATGATTTAGATTTGATTCAATATCTATTTAATTCTGATATCGAAAAATTTATGGTCTATGGCCATAAATTTATTAAAGACACGATCGATGATGTGTCTGTGCGCCTACAATTAAAATCAGGCGTGCAAGTGACTATTAACAATTCACGTTTAAATCCGACAATCGTTCGTAATTACCGTGCCGTGCAAACCGATCGCACGATCTTTGTAAATACGGCAACTCTTGAAGGTGAAATTTTAACTGGCGAAGCGAATGATCCATTTTATAAAACTGAAAAGTTTAATATCGAAAAAGTGGATTCACTAAATCTTGAAATTAATCATTTTATTCGCGCTGTTAAAAAAGAAGTTCCTGTCGCCATCACTGGCGAAGAGGCCAGCCTTGCACTAGCTAATATCGAAAAGATCTTAGCGGAGATCAAATCTTGAGTAATACAAATAGCAAGCCGCAGATTATGATTGTGGCCGCCGAAGCTTCAAGTGCGTATTATGCGTTGAAATTAATGAAGTATTGGAAAGAGCATAATATCGATCTGGATATTTGCGGTGTCGGTTCACAAGCTATGGAAGACTTCGGGATGCGCCGTTTTGGCAAATCTGAAGATATGGCTGTTGTCGGTGTTGCCGAAGTGATTGCTCATTACAGTGAATTAAAAGCTGTGTTTGAAAAACTAGTCGATGAAGCTATTCGCATTAAACCTAAATTTTTATTATTGCTGGATTACCCGGATTTTAATTTAAAGCTGGCTAAAACCTTAAAGCAAAAATTGGGCGCTCACGGTATTAAAGTATTTTATTATATTTCTCCGCAAGTGTGGGCCTGGAGAAAAGGCCGTATTCACAATATTAAAAAAGTTTGCGATAAAGTATTTTTGCTATTTCCATTTGAAAAAACATTTTACGAAGAACATAACGTTCCTCACGAATTCGTGGGTCATCCGTTATTGGAAGACATTGACCAAAATTTATTAGATTTAAAACAACAAGAATTGTCTCGGCAAAAATACGGTATTAGCCCAAATGAAAAAGTTCTGGCGTTAATGCCAGGATCTCGCAAAAGCGAAATTCAGCTTAACTTCGGCGTTCAGTTAGAAGTAGCGCGAGCTTTAGCTAAAAAATATAATTTTTTACGAATTATGATCTTTGTGGCTCCGACATTAACAAAAGACTACATTCGCGATTTTATCGACGAAAATTCAGCTGATGTTAAAATGCCATATATTTTAATTCAAGATGATCCAAATAAAATGATCGCCTTAGCTCATTATGTCTTAGCGACTTCAGGTACAGCCACTTTGATGGTGGGATTACTGCAAAAACCGATGGTGATCATTTATCGCATGAAGTGGCTCTCGGGCGTAATTGCTCGTATCTTGGTTCGCGGGATTAAATACTTTGGCTTAGTGAATCTGGTTATGAACGAAGAAGTCGTGCCAGAGCTTTTACAAGGTGATGCTACAAGTGAAAATATCATTCCGTTATTAGAAAAATTTATCAATGATGAAGCCTATACTCAGGCAACAATCAAAAAATTAGCCCAAGTGCAGTATCTATTAGGTGATGTGGGAGCTACCGCGCGTGTTGGTGCGGCTTTAGCAAAACATTTATGAAATATTTAAATCCCTATCGTTTAGTTATAACCGCAAAAAACGCGATGTATGACAAGGGCTGGTTCAAACCTGAAAAATTCGGAGTTCCGGTTATTTCTATCGGAAACCTGACGACAGGTGGCACCGGTAAAACTCCGGTTGTGTTAGAAGTAATTTCGCTATTAGAGGGTGAAAATATCTTAGTCGTCGCTAAAAGCTATAAAGCCAAACTTCCCCAGCCTGCTGAAGTCACACTAGAAAATTTAAAACACACTTTTATGTATGGTGATGAAGCTTGTCTAATTAAAAAATTGGCGCCACATGTGTTTGTGTGGAGTGGTCCACATAAAACAGATACGGTTGAATTTGCTTTAGATTACTATCAACTTCAGAAGCAAAAAATAGATGTCGTGATTGTTGATGATGGTTTTTCTCACCGTACTTTAAAGCGCCATTTAGACATTGTGTTAATCGATGTTTCGCAACCGATGTCGCACTATCAGCTACTGCCTTTTGGCCATTTGCGTGAAGATATTGATCAAGTGTTACGTTCAAATTTTGTGATATTAACAAAGGTTAATAATGCGAATTTAGAAACATTTAGATACTTTCGCGATTATTTAAAGTCGCATAATCATCCTTTTTTCGAATCTAAAGCTTTGTCAGTGGTGAATTCAGAAAATAAGAATTTATTTTTATACTCGGCTATCGGTAATCCGGCACAGCTTAAAAACAACTTAGAAGCCAGTGGATATAATATCGTTAAGCACTTGGTGTACCCCGATCACCATGCGTATTCGTTGGCTGATCAAAGTGATATTCTAACACAATGGCGCGCAAAATTTCCTAACAGCGTCTTGTGTGCGACTGAAAAAGATTTAGTTAAAATCACTGATACAGAGCTTAAATCTCAGACTCTGGCGATCTCATTAAAACTGCAATTTAGTTCTCAGGATAAGGAAGACTTGCGTGCGGCGCTTAGCAAGGTTATTTAGTAATATCTACGCCTTCATTATTCATTTGATGCCCTGGGCGTTTAATGATTTTTTTGCACGTTTTTGGGCGTGGTTATGGGTCGATGTTTTGCAGCTAAGAAAAAAAGTAGTGTATGACAATATCGATATTGCATTTCCGGGAACCCCTGAAAAAACTAAAAAACAATGGATGCGAAAATCAATTTACATTTTAGGCCGTGGGTTGGTTGATTTAGGGCGCGTACCTTATGTAAATGATAAGTTAATCAAAGATAATATCATTTTTCACGGTTTAGAAAATGTACCCAAAGACCAAGGCTTTTTCTTTTTAACCTTGCATTTAGGTGGGGCAGATTTGGCCGCTGCTGTAATGAGTGAGAAAGTTGTTCCTTTAAGTTTAATTTCTAAACGCTTTACCAATGCGTTTGTTGATGAGTTTTGGTTCTATTTGCGAACTAAATCAAAAACCGAGATTATTGATGCTCATAGCAAGCAGAATGCTTTTGATATTTTAAAAGCCTTAAGATTAAAACGCGCCGTGGTTTTTGTGCTCGATCAGTTTATGGGTAAACCTTACGGTATCGAGACCGAATTCTTCGGTAAAAAAACCGGTACCGCCTATGGTCTAGCTGTATTTGCCATGAAGACTAAGGCTCCGGTGTTGCCACTTTATACATATTGGGATGATAATAAAAAGCTACATATCGGAATTGGAACAGCGATCAAAATTGATGATGTTTCAACCGAGGATAAACAAGAAGCCCAACGCATTATAACTAATCGTTTTAATGCGACTTTAGAAAATATCATCCGACAGTATCCAGATCAATGGATGTGGGTACATCGCCGGTGGAAGGATTTCGAATGAGAATGATTAGCTTAGTTTTCTTCATAGCCTTATCGAGCTGTTCGAGTAAATTTTTAAAGTACGAAAAAGAAGATAAGTTTTTTAAAAACGAAGAATTTGAACGCGAAGTAAAAATTCAAACTGAAGAAGACGATGTTGTCGAAGCCCCCAAAGCCGAAGCTGCAAAAGCTGAAGAAAAGCCTCAGCCGGGGGCGCCTCAGCCGGCCACACCTAAAGAAGTCGCAACAAAAAAAGAATTAAAAAAGCCAAAAACAAAAAAAGCCGATGCTAAAAAAGTTGAAGTTTCGACAAAGCGTCAGCCAGAAATCGAAGATAGCGAAGGTTTTACCGGAAACTCGCGCAGACCTAATGTTGATCCATTTAAAGTCGGCGAAAAAGTCATTCACGAAGTCAGCTACTTTTCTGCTAAAGCTGGCACCTTAACTATGCAGGTAAAACCTTTTGCTCAGGTTAATAACCGTAAAAGCTATAATTTTTCAGTTAGTTTACAATCCAGCCGCGTGTTTTCAAATTTTTATTCAGTTGAAGACCGCGTTGATACATTTTTAGATTACGAAACGTTAATGCCGCATGTTCTAAAGATTAACATCAAAGAGACCGGTAAATTAGCTCAATCCCAATCTTATTTTAATAATGAAACTCTGACTGCAAGCTTTTGGGAGAAAAAATACACCGAGAAATCAGGAGAAGAAGAGCGTAAATTCACCTGGGATATCTTACCGTTTTCACAAAATGCCTTTAGCGGTTTATTTTACATGCGGGTATTTAACTGGAAAGAAGGCAAACAGGTTTCTTTTCGTGTAGCCGAAGATAAAAAAAATATCGTGTTTACAGGCACAGCCGTTGGTAAAGAAAAGCTAAGCACTGAAGCTGGTGACTTTAACGCAATTAAGATTAAAGCCAGTATTGTGACTCGTGGGGCTTTATCGCAAACCGGCGATATCTTTATTTGGGTTTCAGACGACGAACATAAATACATCTTGCGAGTCGAAGCTAAAATCAAAATCGGAACTCTAGTCTCAGAAGTGATCGAGATCGAACCAGGAAACTAATGTCAGCTTATCACGTTGTCGTGCAGACGGCATTTATCGGCGATGTGTTTTTATCTATTCCTTTTTTAAAAAGGCTTAAAGCTTTATACCCTAATGACAAAATTATCTTTGTCGCTAAAAAAGGGGTCGCAGACTATTTACTTAAATTACAAGTGATCGACGAACTCATCACCGTAAACAAAGGCGATAAATCGTCATACCATCAGGCTGTAAAAAATATTAATGCCCATGCTAATGTGGCGACGGTATTTTGCCTGCATCGTTCATTACGATCAGCACTTTTTACGATGCAGTTAAAAGCTAAAAAGAAATACGGTTTTAGTCAGGGCTTAAACTTTTTATTTTTTACCGAAACCGTTAAATATTTAAAAACATTTCCAGATGCTATTCGCCAAATGGCTTTATTAGCTCCGGTTGACCCTGTCACTGCTGCAAAAATTCAAGAGCAGGATTGGAGTTATTTAAATAAAGCCAAAGCTGATGGGGATTTTCAAAACATTCCAGAATTCTTTTCGATGAAGGCTGGTTCGCATTCACCAAACCAAGTTAAAAAAATCGCCCTGTTTCCAGGATCGGTTTGGGAAACTAAAAAATGGCCCGTTAATTATTATGCTGAATTGTGCGAAAAATTAATCGCCGAAGGTTATCAGGTTCATCTTATGGGCGGCCCTGAGGAAGCACCTTTATGTGAAGAGATTAAAGCTAAGAATCCAAAAGCTGAAGTGCTGGCTGGCAAAATGAAACTGGTGGATTCAATCGATTTTTTAAAATCTTGTGATTTGATTATCGGTAATGATTCATCACCTTCGCATCTTGGGGCCAGTGTCGGCACGCCTGTGATGGCGATATTTGGTCCTACGACTTTAGATTTAGGTTTTAGGCCGTGGAATGATCACAGCATCGTGGTTGAGAACAGAAATTTAACTTGTAGACCCTGCGGACTGCATGGTCACAATAAATGCCCTCTGGGTCATCATAAGTGTATGAAAGAGATTTTACCTGAAAATGTCTTTCATACAGCTAAGAAAATATTAAATTAAGAAAAATCTTTGACGTTAATATTGTATTTACGAATTTTACGTAACAACGTATTTTTCGGAATATTAGCCTGTGCTACTGTTTGATTGATCTTACCTTTGTTCGCTTTTAAAGCGCTGACGATAAAATCTTTTTCAGCTTGTTCTTTAAATAATTCGAAATCCAAAGCGCCATGCGCCTGAGGAACCGCTTTTACACCGCCGACTGCAGTTGCGGCTTGATTTTGCGCTTGTTTGGCAGCCGCTTGATTACGAATGTTTTCAGGTAAACTTGCCAACGTCATAATCTGGCTTGATTCAACGATAAAGGCGCGCTCAATCACATTTTCTAATTCGCGGATGTTTCCTGGCCAACGATAGTTTTTCATTAAATCTAAACAATCTGGTGCAATAGAATGAATTTGTTTGGCGTGTGATTTAGAAAACTTCTCTAAAAAGTTAACTGCTAATTCAGGGATATCATCATAACGGTCACGCAATGGCGGTAAGAAAATCGGCATTACATTTAAACGATAAAAAAGATCTTCACGAAACTCTTGGTCTTCCATCATTTTTTCTAAATTGCGGTTGGTGGCTGCGATAATACGCGCGTTAGTTTTAACTTCGCGGTTTGAGCCCACCGGCGTGAATTTCTTTTCTTGCAGCGCACGTAATAATTTAACCTGCATTTCAGGTTTAAGCTCTGCAATTTCATCTAAGAAAAGTGTGCCGTTATTAGCTAATTGAAATTTGCCGATTTTACGCTCGATAGCTCCGGTAAATGCGCCTTTTTCATGGCCGAATAATTCTGACTCCATTAAATGTTCAGGAATCGCACCGCAGTTAATCGCAACGAATGCGCCAGATTTACGCGGAGAATTGAAATGAATCGCTTTAGCTACAAGTTCTTTACCAGTTCCGTTTTCACCGCGGATTAAAACCGTTGTATCGACTTTGCAAAGTTTATAGATCAGATTAAAAACTTCTTTCATTTTTGAATTTTGGCCAACGATTTCACTTTCGATATCGTCATCAAATATCGGATTAGAAGCGGTAAGTTCAGTGATCATTTCATTAGCTTCGATACTTTTGCGCACGATAGCTGATAATTTGTCAGGGCTTACTGGTTTTTCAACGTAATCATAAGCGCCATCTTTAATCGCGATAATAGCGTCATTCAAATTTGAATGTGCCGTCATGATCACAACAAAGGTGCGTGGGTCGATCTCTTTGATTTGGCGTAAGGCTTCAAGACCATCGATCTCGGGCATGCGAACGTCCATTAAAATTAGATCCCAGAATTCTTTTTTTGCAAGCTCAACAGCTTCACGGCCATTTGAGGCTTCGGTGATATTGAATGTCACATCAGGCATTGAGTTTAATAAAATACTCGCAACCGATTTTCTTAACTCTTGTTCATCATCTACGATCAGTGTGTTTAATTTCATAACATCCCTTATTTGCCTATAAGCTAATTATAGTACCGGATCAATCGGCAGTCGAACATAAAACGTCGTGCCAACGCCCACTTCAGATTTTAAAGCGATATTTCCGCCATGCAGCTCAATAAAATATTTAACCAGGTAAAGCCCAAGGCCTGTAC
Source organism: Bdellovibrio sp. (assembly GCA_036676395.1). Classification (GTDB taxonomy): domain Bacteria; phylum Bdellovibrionota; class Bdellovibrionia; order Bdellovibrionales; family Bdellovibrionaceae; genus Pseudobdellovibrio. The sequence continues at coordinate 1,940,655 of JAKFCY010000002.1, read as the reverse complement.
CTTTAGTTTTTTGATCTTGGTTGCGCCCACGCACAAACTTTTTCCAGATGTGCATTTGATCTTCGGTGGCGATGCCTTCGCCGGTATCCTGAATTTCAATCAAAATTTCAGTGTCAGTTTCTTTAGTGCGAATCGAAACTTGGCCATTTGCCGGAGTGTATTTAATCGCATTTTCAACTAAATTTAAAAATACTTCGGTCATTAACGTCACGTCGAATTCAATTAAAAACATCGGCTCCAAAGTCAGATCAATGCGAACATTTTTAGTTTTAGCCACAGGCTTTAAACGTTCAACGACAGTTTCAATAATTTCGTTTAAGTCTGCGACTTCTTTTAAAATTTGAAAATCACGCGATTCAACACGCAGAACTTTTAAAATGGACTGGATATAGCGATTTAGTTCTTCAGAATAAATTTTTAAATTGTCGAAATCTTCGTGCATTTGGTCAGGAATGTTTTTTTCGGCATCCAATCGGTCGATCACGGCTTGAATTTTAGCAATCGGAGTTTTTAAGTCATGGCTGATCAAACTGATGAAGTTATTTTTTAACTGTTCAAGGTCTGATAAATAACGTTGTTCTTGTTGTAATTCTGCATGGGCCTTTTCAATGCGCAGAGCGTGGTAACCGATATATAAAACCCAAATTAAAATCAATAACACCAGTGGGCTTACTAAGGGAATCCAGACATAAAATGTATCAAAGACCCAAATTGAAAAAGCAGCCCAGATTGTGCCAATCCAGAAAAATAAAAACAGCGACACGGCTTGCGGAAAATGCGTGATCACCAGTACAGCAGCAATAGTTAAAAATAGCAGCAACAGTGAATTGATCCACGTAGGGCCTTTTTTAATAAAGCGTTTTTCTAAAATATTGTCGCTAACCTGGGCCCAGTATTCATGTTTAGACATGGTTCCAAGGGGTGTTAAAATTTGTGAATTGATCGTGCGGTCGGTGCCGATAAAAACTAATTTATTACGAAAAAAATCTTTGGGCAGATCGCCCCGCAAAACTTTTTGCAGATCCACTTTTTTAAAACGCCCTAAGCCACGGTAATTAATCACCGCCAGCGAATCTTTATTTAGGCGTCCATGATCGATCACCGCGTGACTGATGTCTTGTAAAAAACCGCGACTGTCTTGCAGTCTTCGTACGATACCATCTTCGTCACGTAAAACTTCGACATGGGCAATGTTTGACCGGTCGGGCAGGGTGGCAAACGGTAAAGACATGTTTTCTAAAAGACTGGTGTTTGTGGCCCAGGTGATTTTTGGATCTTTGAAAACCATAATTTCTTGAGAGTTCAAACGCGTAACGCCGATATTTTCACCAAAAAATAATGTAACGCCGATGCCTCTCGGTTTTTGCGCTAAAATTTGTGATAGCATTTGAAACCAAATTTTTTGATCCCAGAAAAAGCTATCGCTGACATCTTGTGATTCGTTCATGTTGATTAAAGAGTTGGTTTTGGCGTCAGAAATTTTAACAAAATCGCTGGGCTTAATGGTGACTAAAACGGCCTCGCGAGTTACAGGTTGTGGTCCGCGAATCTTAAAACGGCTGTCGTAAAGATCCATCTCATCAAATTTAAGCAGGACTATCGAAAATAGCCAACAAAGCAAGGCTCTGCTCCAGAAGCCTTTCTTGCTAATCGTCCATTTTATCCAATTGATGATATCATTTTTCACGCGTTGCAAAATTAACCTATTTCAGCTCCAGTTTCAATGACGAGTAGCTGGATAATCAGATCAATATAGATTATATTAAATACTATGAAATGGATTCGTACCGTCGATCAATCTTTACCTCACCTGAATGGATCGGTTTTAACCGTCGGAAACTTCGATGGCGTGCACTTAGGGCATCAAAAGCTTCTAAAAGAGCTTATTTTTCAAGGTAAAGAGTATAATTTACCCTCTGTGGTTCTGACTTTTAAGCCACACCCCCGCGTTTTGTTAAATCCCGGTACGCCAGTGCTTAGACTTTTTGATTACAAAGACCAAGCTGAAAAGATGGAAGCCATGGGGATCGACTTTCTAATTGAGGAAAAATTTACAAAGGATTTTTCACTCATGCAGGCGGATGAGTTTTTGGATCTTTACATCACTCGTTATTTTAAGCCAAAACACCTTGTGGTTGGCTATGATTTTAACTTCGGAAAAGACCGTTCAGGTGGTATCGATTTCTTACGTGAATACTGCCAAAAAAATCAAATTGGCTTGACGGTTGTCAGCGCTCTCGAACTTTCGGGACAAGTAGTTTCTTCATCTGTTATTCGTAAGCTTTTAGAGCACGGAAACCTTGAGCAGGCTGAGCAGTTTTTGGGTCGCAAGTATTATATTCGCGGACCAGTTCGTGTGGGTTTTAAACGTGGCCGCCAGCTAGGGGTGCCGACCGCAAATGTAAGTCCTGATATTGATTTTGTTCCGCGCAAGGGCGTCTATTTTTCTTTGGTCTATTGGAATGAAAAAGTTTTTAAATCGATTACAAATATTGGCTATAACCCAACGTTTGAAAATGATAATTCTTATTTAAAAGTTGAAACTCATATCTTTAATTTCAACGAAGAAATTTATGGCGAACAAATCAAAGTTGAGCTGCAGCATTTTCACCGTGATGAAATGAAATTTTCTAGCGTCGATTCACTTAAGCATCAAATTTTTAATGATATTGATGAAGCTAGAAAGTTTTTTGGTTCATGAAAATATATCGATCAATCGAACTAGGTGCTGCCGAACTCAGTGAAAAACTAATCAATGCGACTGATATTGAAATTCATTTTGAGCCAATGAATGAAGATGAGTTGATGCATTCAGATTTTGATTTGATCGAACTTTCTGAACAGCAGAATCAAGAAATTTTAGCACGAATGCCGCTCTTAGATTGGCCAATTCAATCAACCGGTGCCGTTGATGCTTTTGCGAATGAAAATAATAAATTTAAACCGATACATTTAAGTTCAGCAGCTTTTGTTAGCTTTTTACAGTCGCAGCATATTGCCGTCGATGTGGCAAAATACGCCGTGCTTATCGGAAACTATTCTTTTTTGATTACCTATGCCATTGCTTTGGCAAAATTAGGATTTAAGAAAATTTATTTAGTGTCGCCAGGTAATGTTTCTTATCAAAACCAAATCGCAGGGGTACAGAAGTTTTTGTTTAATGTGCAGTTAACTCAACTAAGTCTTGATGAAATGGCCAATATTGCAGACCTTGCAAGTTTACTGGCGATTGATTTTGATCTTAATGAACATCCTGACCTGGTAGAGACGCTGACATACTTTAATTTTGTCGCCGAACGCGCGATCTTTTTTGATCTGCAAAATTATTCAAACGACGCGCTTTCTTCAGAGGCAGAAAAGGCTTCTTTGCGCGTCTTGGATTCTGCGGATTTTCATTTGCATAAATACAGATTATTTCAAAAAAACCGCAAATAACCGTTCCTAGGTCTAGTTACAAAAAACGTCACCTTCAGTAGACTTATACTATGTCGAAGCTTGGGGAAATTCTAACACGTCAAGGCCTGATCCGTCCGGATCAGTTGCAGGTTGCGTTGGCTGAATCGGCAAAGACAAAAGCACGACTTGGTTCGGTTATCGTAAACTCCGGAATTTTAAAAGATTCTCAGATACTGCGAGCCCTAGAAAAGCAGTACGGAATTCCCGGCGTTGACCTGAGTCAAATTGAAATTGAATCTTCAGCTTTATCCTTAGTGCCTCGAGAATTTTGCGACAAAAACAATGTGATTCCTGTATCCAAAGCGGGAACTACGCTAGTCGTGGCCTTTGCTGATCCTGCAAATATTGAAATCCGAGATCAAATTCGTTTCTTAACCAAATGCAAAGTACAACCGGTTCTTGCGACCGATTTATCAATTGTCCAAGCGATTGAAAAATTTTACGGCACGTTTAAGCAGAATGAACAGCAATTTAACGACGATGAAAACTTAGGTGGCGATGACGTTGGCGATATCGCTATGGGTGGAAACACCTCTACCGAAGTTAATGAAGAGGCCGATAGTAAAATCGGCTCTGCTCCGATTGTTAAATTTGTGAATGGTATTTTGATTGAAGCCATGCGCAGACGTGCCTCAGACATCCACTTAGAACCTTATGAGAAAAGTTTTCGCGTGCGCTTTCGTATCGATGGATCGCTTCTTGAAGTAGCTGCCCCAAGCGTTACTTCAGGGCCCGCTATCGTTGCGCGTATTAAAATTATGTCGAAAATGGATATTGCTGAAAAACGCCGTCCGCAGGATGGCCGTTTGAAAATCAATATCGCCAAAGAAAATAAAGAAATGGATTTTCGTGTGAACACGGTTCCGACCATGTGGGGCGAAAAAGTGGTCATGCGTTTACTTGATAAATCAAATCTTCAACTCGATATGACCAAGCTCGGCTTTGAAGAAGATGATTTAAAATTATTTAAAAGTTGCGTTAGCCTTCCCCAGGGCATGGTGTTGATCACAGGGCCTACGGGTTCCGGAAAAACCACCACGATTTACTCTGCACTCGCTGAATTAAATCAGGCAGATGTAAATATCAGTACAGCTGAAGATCCTATCGAGTTCAATCTTCAAGGTATTAATCAAGTGCAAATGAATCCAGATATCGATCTGAATTTTGGAAGTGCTTTGCGAGCCTTTCTTCGTCAAGATCCCGACATCATCATGGTGGGAGAGATTCGTGACTTAGAGACTGCAGAAATTGCTTTTAAAGCGGCCTCGACAGGTCATTTGGTCTTAAGTACGCTTCACACCAATGACGCCCCTTCGACGGTTGTGCGTTTGACTGAAATGGGTGTGGCGGCTTATTTAATTTCTTCGACGGTAAATCTTATTGTCGCTCAGCGCCTTGTAGGAAAAATTTGTGAACAATGCAAAGAGCCTGTGCAGGTACCAGAATCTACATTGTTAAATCTTGGTGTTAGCAAAGCAGATATTCCACGATTTAATTTGATGCGCGGCAAAGGTTGCTCAACTTGTAATAATACAGGTATTCGCGGTCGACTTGCGATTTATGAATTAATGCCATTATCAACTGAAAAAATTAAAGAAGCGATTTTACGAAATGCATCGGCTGCAGAACTGCGTCGGTTAACAAGAGAATTAGGCTTTCGCACATTACGTCGAAGTGGCTTGTTAAAATTAGCGCGCGGCCAGACTACAATTGACGAAGTTTTAAATACATCTGTGAGAGACGACTAGGGGATATGCAACTATGATTGAAAAGATTTTAACGAAAGTAAAAGATTCTTCAGCTTTAGAGGTGCAATTTCGTCTTGGCCATAAAACTATCGCTAAAGTCAGAAGTGAATGGTTAGAAATTGATAAAGAAAGTTTAGGTTATTCTGAATGGGAAGACCTTAAAGATTTATGTTTGCAAAATAACGATAAGCTGGCGCTAGAAACTAAAGGGTTTGTGCGTGGGGTTTATAAAGCCTCTGATCAACAGTGGTTGTTTTCATTCACCGAGCACAAAGATTGCCTAAAAGCCTATTTTAGCGTGATTCCTAATTTTGAATTAAGCCAGTATATCCAGTCGCCGGTTTTTTGGGACACTTTGAAAAAAAGCAGTGGTTTATTTATTGTGACTGGCCAACGTGGCCAGGGTAAATCATCACTGTTAAAAGATATTGTTTCTGAAATTAAAAAAGATTCGCCAAAGTTAATTGCCGTTCACGGAAATTTTTCGACTTTGTCGATGTTAAATATTGATTCATTAATTCACCTGTCTGAAGAAACTTTAGCGTGGGAAGCTCACCATCCGATTTATGATGGTATCGATCAATTTGTCGTTGATTTTAACAGCATTAAAAACTGGGAAAAGTGGATTAAGCTTTGTGAAGAGGGTCGTTCGGTTTATTTAACGATTTCTGGCCTGTCAGTAGAAAACTGCCTGGAACAAATTATTTCGCAAATTGGTTTTCAGAGCAATTTAGCGCGTCGTTTTTATCAGGTGTTAAATAGTATTTGTTATCAAAAAGTGATCGGCATCAAAGAGGGTGCAGTTCATGAATTTTTTGTAGCTCAGCAAGAATTTAAAGAAGATCTTTTTAAAATGTCATTTTCTGAATTTAAAAAACAGCATGATGACGAAGCCTTTAAAAAATATTTTCAGAGCTTAAATCAATCTATTATTCAGGCTTTAGTGCGCAGGCGCATTGATGTTAAATCAGCGTTTGCAACCACTGAGGCGCCAGACGATTTAGATAAACAATTAAAGCGAATGGGGTTGTAAAATATGGCAAAGTATCAATTCCAGGCCCGTTCACTGAGCGGAAAAATTCAGACCGGTTATATCGACGCTAAAGACGAACCTGAAGCAAAAGTCAGATTGCGCGCTAAACAATTAATGCCGATGACTTTGAAAGTAGTGGCTAGTACGACGACTAAAAAAGGGGCTCATGATATTGGGGCACTTGGGGCCTTTTTTGCGCCCAAAGTTAAAACTAAAGATTTACAAATCTTTACCCGCCAATTTGCGACTCTAATTAATTCGGGTATTCCGATTGTCGATGCTTTAAAAATTCTTTCTGAATCAACTTCTGATAAATTGATCAAAGAAGCGATTATTCAAATTAAAGCGTCGATTGAAACAGGTAAAAGATTATCTGATTCAATGAAGGCTTATCCGCGTGTATTTGATGATCTTTATTGTAATATGATTCGTGCTGGTGAAGAAGCCGGTATTATCGATGTGATTTTAAATCGTTTATCAATTTATTCTGAAAAAAATGAAAAGATCAAAAATCAGATTAAGAGTGCTATGATGATGCCGATGGTGATCGTGTTTGCAGCGATTGCGGTTATTACAGGTATTATCGTTTTTATTATTCCAAAGTTTCAAGAGCTTTATAAATCAAGTGGTAAAGACCTTCCGGGCTTAACACAACTTTTAATTAACTTTTCAGACGCGTTAAGAAATAACTGGTTAGCTATTATTGCAGTTTTATTCGTGGCTACTTATTTTATCATTTCATTTTTTGCCAGCAAAGAAGGCCGGCAAGTTCTGGATAAATTTTTAATCAACGCGCCGATTTTTGGTGATGTCGTGCAAAAATCCAGCGTGGCCCGTTTATCACGTACCATGTCGACGCTACTGTCATCAGGTATCAGTATGCTTGAATCAATTGATATCGCTGCCAATACAGCTGGTAATTGTGTTATCGAAAATGCACTTAAGAGCTGTAAAGAGTCGATTTCAGTAGGTCGCCCATTTCATTTGCCGCTATCTAGACAAAAAGAAATTCCACAAATGGTTTCGCAAATGGTGGCTATCGGTGAGCAGACGGGAGCCTTAGATGCCATGTTAGGTAAAATTGCTGATTTCTACGAAGATGAAGTTGAAAATGCCATTCGCGGTATGACCTCGTTGATTGAGCCAATTTTAATGATCGTTCTCGGTGGAGCCATTGGTTTTATTCTAGTTGCCATGTATTTACCGATTTTCCAAATGGGAGATACTGTTGCTCAATAGAATTCAAATCGAACAGTACTTAAATTCATTAACGGCTCGCGATTGGCGAGCTGTGGTATTATTTTTATACTGTATTCTATTTCAATTGGCGATTTTGTCGCAAGCGCCGTTTTTACAGGTGGGTTTTTTAATTCATTTTTATGCGGCGGTCTTATTGTTCTTTGGGCACCATTTGCTATTGTATTACGCTAACAGCAAAAATCATGTGCTGTCGTATATTTTTGATTTTTCAATTTTATTCTACTTAATGGCACAACATTCGGTGTTATCTAGCTTTAATCTGATTGTCTTACTTATTTTATTATTTATTGCAGGTTCTGAGTTACCCAAGAATGCATCTGTATTACTTACGGTATTCAGCTCGCTAAGCCTATCGTTAGTTAATTTGCTGTCGGTCCGCTGGGAAGGCATTCAAAATTTATTTACCTTAGTTTTATTTAATTTTTCATTTATTACAGTTTCAATTATTTCACAGCAATTTCGCGTGCAGCTTAAAGATTTGCACACAGAATTAAGCTCGGTAAGCCGCAAGCTTCGGTCGCGCGAAGAATTCTCTGAGATTTTAATTCAGCAAATGCCAACAGGTTTAACGGCCTTTAATAATAGCAATGATTTGTTATTTGCGAATAAAAATCTGACTGAGCGCTTACATTTATCTATTCAGGATTTGCGCACTATTTTTACCCAAACCCAAGATCGTGTGCAGAGTGAATTTTCTTTTTTTAATGCCCAGCTGCAAGAAAAAAAGATCTACGAAGTTAATCAAGCCAGCTATCAAGATGTTTATCTTAATGAAACTGTTAATTTGATGATGTTAAAAGATGTGACCGAAGTTAAACACCTGCAAGACCAAATGCGCCAGCGTGAAAAATTAGCGGCTATTGGTCAACTGGCAGCAGGTATCGCCCACGAGATCAGAAATCCGTTAGCAGGTATTAGCGGCAGTATTGAATTGTTATCACATGAGACACAAAATCCTGATGATCAAAAGCTAATGAAAATCATTTTAAGAGAAATTGATCGTTTAAATAATTTAATCACTGAATTTTTAGATTATTCAAAACCTGAAACACGTCCAGATCAAAAAGTTGATCTGGCTTATGTGATGAATGATGTGATTAACAATATCAAAGCTAGCCCTCACACACCAAAACAACTGGAATTGATCGCGAAAGTAAATTCTGGTGTAATTTTTGGTTTTTCAGATAAGCTTAAACAGGCTTTTTTAAATATTTCAATGAACGCTGTACAAGCAATGATGAATAATGAAAAACCAATTCTTGAAATTAGATTAGAAACTTTTGGGGATGAAGTGGTTTTATCAATTAAAGATAACGGCAGCGGAATGCCAGAAGAAGTTAAAAAGCGAATTTTCGAACCGTTTTATACAACAAAACCCAAAGGCACGGGGCTTGGATTAGCAATCACTCACAAGGTGCTTGAAAGTCATCAGACGCAAATTCAGATTCATAGTGAAATGGGTATTGGTACAGAATTTATTTTAAAGTTTAAAAGAGCATAAAGACAACTAGGAGACACAGATGAAATCACGCATTTTAGTAGTAGACGACGAAGAATCAATCCGAGAGTTTCTCGAGATCATGCTAAAAAAAGAGGGCTATGAAGTTACCACTGCAGAAGATGGTGCCAAAGCTAAAGAAATTTTAACCAAAAAATCATTTGATATGGTCATTTCTGACATGCAAATGCCTAATGTGACGGGAATCGAATTACTTCGTCATGTTCGTGAAAACTATCCTGATTTGGTGTTTATGATTATCACAGCCTTCGGCACAACTGAAACTGCTGTCGAAGCGATGAAACTTGGCGCGTATGATTATTTAACTAAGCCTTTTAAAATCGATGAAGTTCGCTTAAATATCGCGAATGCATTAAGATCTAAAAACTTAGAAACTGAAGTGCGCGTTCTTAAAAAAGAATTAGTAAAAGAGTACTCGTTTCAAAATATGATCGGTAATTCGGATGCGATGCACGCCGTATTTAATTTAATTCAGCGCGTGTCACAAGCGCCAACAAATGTATTAATTACGGGTGAATCTGGTACGGGTAAAGAGGTTATCGCTAAGGCTATCCATTATAACGGTCCGCTAAAAGATAAGCCATTTGTTACAGTGAACTGCGGAGCGATTCCTGAAAACTTAATGGAATCAGAAATGTTTGGTCATAAAAAAGGGTCTTTCACAGGAGCCATCGCTGATAAAGCGGGTTTATTTGAAGTAGCTGACGGCGGAACTTTATTCTTAGATGAGGTGGGTGAATTACCAGCTTCAATCCAGGTTAAATTACTTCGTGCGATTCAGGAAAGAATTATTCGTCGTGTAGGTGCTACTGATGATAATAAAGTTGAAGTGCGTATTATCGCTGCGACAAATAGAAATCTTGAAGACATGGTTGCTAAAGGCACCTTTCGCCAAGATTTATATTATCGTTTAAATGTTATCGGCATTAAATCCCCGCCGTTACGTGATCGTTCAGACGATATCCCACTTTTAGCAAATCACTTTTTAAAGAAATATAATGATAAGCTGAACAAACAAATTCAAACGATCTCGGTTGAAGCGATGGATGTTCTTAAAAAGTACAACTATCCGGGTAACGTGCGTGAATTAGAAAACATGATCGAGCGCACAGTTGCTTTAGAGGCAGGTTCAACTATTTTACCTGAATCTTTACCGCCAATGGTGAACACGACTTCAGGTCGTAAGATGGCGTCATCGAATGAAATTGAAATTGGTGATGATGGCTTAGATCTTGATAAAGTTGTTGGCCAAATTGAAAAAGAATTATTAATAAAAGCGATTCATGCGTCAAACGGCGTGAAGAAAAAAGCGGCTAAATTATTAAAAATTTCATTCAGATCTATGCGCTACCGTGTTGAAAAATACAGTTTAGGTGTTATGGGTGATGATGAAATGGACGATGAATAGTCGTTATTTAATTCCTTTAATCTGTATTATCTTTTTGAGCCCGCTATTGCGGGCTCAACGCATTGATCAAAACCTTATTAACATCATCGAGATCGAAAAAAATATCCAATTACAAAAAGAAAAAAAGCCGACAATTTCTGAATTAGAAATTGGGGTTGGTTATGGGTTTGGCTCAGTTGCTGATTATCCAGCCGCTGATGAATATTCGCGAAAAACCGTGCTGCTTCCTTTAATAATTTATCGTGGTGATATTCTAAAATCAGATCAAGAAGAGGGTACGCGCGCCGAATTGTTTAAGTCGCAAGAAGTCGAAATTAATTTAAGCTTTGGCGCCAGATTCAACAGCGATAGTGAAAACAATAAAGCTCGCTTAGGAATGCCCAATTTAAATTACATTCTAGAGACCGGTCCGAGCCTGAATTATAAGTTATGGAGGCTTCCTAAAGTCGCATCCCTTACGTTACAGATTCCCGTGCGCTTAACTTTTGAGACCGATTTTCGAAGAACTGATTTTTTGGGTTTTGTTTTTGAGCCCGAATTAAGATTTCAAAAATTAAATTTCTTAGTGCCAAATTTAACGGCTTCGACATCTTTAGCTGTGGAGTTTTTCAGCGAACGTGTGGCAAATTACTACTATCAGGTGGAAAATGTCTACGCCACCGCGGACAGGGCCGCTTACAACGCCGAAGCGGGATTAGCTTCAATGTCGATCGGGCAGAGCTTCTTGTATGAGTACAATCGTTTTAATTTTATTTTCGGGGCTAGTCATAGTTATTTTGGCGAATCTGAAAATACAGCTTCACCGTTATACAAAAGTGATACCAACACGTCGATTTTTGCAGCAGTGGCGTGGTTTTTCTATCAAAGAACGACGCAGTAGAGCGACTTAAATGTTTGCCTCGTTCAAAAAATGACGCCTATACTGTTCGCGTATGAAAACATTAGTTTTGTCTATTTTCTTTATTTCAAACTTTGCATTTGCGGCCATAATCCCTTTAGAAAAAGTTATCGCTGAAGGTGACATTATCTTAATTCAAAGCCAGTCTGAGCAAGCACCTGCAATTGCTGAAGGCACTCAGTCTATCTGGACTCACGTGGGCATCATCATCAAAAAATCTGGCGATTGGCACGTGGCTGAATCTGTTGGCCCGTTACAGGTTAATTCATTAAAGTCTTTTATCGGTCGCAGTAAAAGTAAGTCTTATAAAGTGATGCGCAATCAAAAGTTTTCGCAAAAAATGTTACCAAGACTTTATGTAGCTTTGTATAAGTATAACCAACCTTATGATATTTTCTTCGAATTTTCTGACGACCGAATTTATTGCAGTGAATTGGTTTACAAAGTATTTCGCGATGTCACAGGAACTCCGGTCGGACGATTGCAAAAAATGAAAGAATTAAAACTTGATGGCCCTTATGTTTCTAAACTTATCGAAGATCGCCTAACTGCCATCGGTAAAGAGCTTGATCTTGAAGAGCCAATCATCACGCCAGTAGGTCTTTTGGATGATAAAAATCTAACTTTTGTTCACGAATCACTTTAAAAAATAATTATTTTTTAATTAAATCCTGGATCATCTTGTAAATAACACTCATCTGAACCGAGTTTTTGGTGTTAAAATCTGATCCGGTGTAACCCCACCAATCCCAGCAGGCATTCGGGTTGCCTAAGAAAAAGTTTTTCGTGATTTGTGGGTAGAAAATAATAATGTTATTGGCCTCAGCCCATTCGTTAAAGCCTAACTTATGTGTGTAAGCATCACCTATATCTTGATGTGACTGCAGACAGCCATGAAAAGAAATATGCAAAGCACATTCATAACCTTGCTGGCATCGTGTCGGTACGTAGACTGCAGCAAATTCTGCCATTGATGTTTTAAAGGCCGTAATTTTTTGAAAAAATTTAGCTTGTGAGATTTGGATTAAGTTTTTTTCTACGGCCGCAATTTTATTTTCTAGTGGACCATGAAAGAAATTTAAAATTTCAAATGCTCCATCATAATTGCAGTTGCTGATGAAGGGCGAAGATCTCGGCGATGAACAAGGATTGCCGTAATCAACTGTTGGAAAAGCGTGCCCCATGGCAATCGTTTTATTGTACACAATATTTTGCGCCGGTACATTAAGCTTGAGGTAAAGCTCTTCGACTTTATCAACTACTGGAGGTAAAACGACATCGTCGAATTTGCCAGACATTAAAAATACTTTTGCTTTTGCGATATGCTCAAGAGAATCGATTTTTTTATTTTTGCCTAAATTCGTAATGTCGACAATTGTTTGGTCTATAGAAGTTTGAGAACCAGAAATTTTCATGCAGCTGTTTTGTGCTGTTATTGCACTTCCGCGTGAGCAATTGTAAACGCCACCGGCAATCATCGCAATGCCGCCGGTAAGAGTTTGCGAATAAGTCACATGCATTTGATGCGCGAAAAAAGCTCCGGCTGAAATGCCGGACATTGAAATTTTGTCTGGATTAACATTATAAGCAAAGCCTGAAAGTGATGCTGTTATAATTGGTAAAAACGTCATTAATAGCTTTATGGCGATGTTCATGGCGCTAGTCCTATCATGGTTGTACACCTAGACTCAAGTCGCATTAATCTGGTGCCACTTTTTGTCGATACAGAAGGTGTGAAAATTATTCTAGGATTCTTACTTTTATTAACGTATGCGAATGCGCAGGTGCCAGCACAGCCGTCACAACTTGATATCTACATGCGGCAAATGTACCCGCAAAACTTAACACCACAACAGCAATTGCAAATGGCCACGATTAGCCCGCAAGACCGTCTACGTTTATTGCAAACGGTGAACATGGGTAATAACCAATATGCGATGCAGTTTGTGCCACAATCGGGTCCGCACATGGGGCAAACGATGTGGGCTTCGCAAAGCGCGCAAAATCCATTATTTAATTTTTTCACTGCGATGGGTACGATGACGAAATTTCCTGATCGCGCCGAAAGAATGGAAGCTCGCGCGCCAATTACAGCCTATCGTTCGCCAGATCCAGAAGAGTACACACCACCGGCGCGTTCTGCGTTAGATACCATGAATGCCGCAACCGATAAATTAAAAGCTATTAAAAATCCAAAACCGACAGAGTGTTTGGATTGTATTACTGATCCGTTACCGACTTTAACAGCAGGCCCGATCAGTGGTAAAGGCAATATTAAAACAAGTGCCACTGGCCAGATGAAAGAAGATTTAAACGCAGATATTAAATGTAGTTATTTTGGCGATATCATCAGTGGCATTCGCTTAACATTTGCAGCTACGCTTGAAGCTAAGATCGTGAATAATAAAGTAGTTGCATTTAAATATGTGGCCACCGAAGGCAATAAACGCTGTGTGATCGACTTAGCTAATTTTCCACAAAAGAAAATCGGTAACACAACAAATGTAGTCTTAGAGCATGCGAATAAAACAACGTTTGTAAGTATGTACCCGAACAATAAATCTCCAGATCGAAAAAATCCATCAGTGCATTTTGGGATCAGTTTCTATAGTAGGCTTTGCCCGCAGATGTCAGAAAAATGGTTCATGCAAATCGAAGCCGATCCTAAGACGGGAACTTGCCGCTAAAGTAAGCTAAATTCAGCCCGTTGACAGGGTGTGGGTTTTAAGTGAACTTATGAGCTGAATGAGTGCAAAAAAAACGGTTTGGATAGATTTTTCTCCTCTGCAAATTGATGTGATGATCGCGCAGTTGTATTTAGCCAAAGATCGTTTTGAAATGCATGTCATTTCAACCGAAGAAGTCGTCCGTGGTTTACCCAAAGATCTTACCGAGTCTGATTTAATCAAGTCTGCGACAGTTTTACCAAAAGATTCAAAATTTAAAGCCATCTGGACCGCGTTCAAAAAAATTAGAGCGATCGACGCTGACTACGCCGTGATGAACGACGGGCAAGGGCAGTCGGTTAAGTGGCTTTCGCTGTTAGGTTTATTTTTAAGAACCGAGTTTATCGGAGTTCATCACAATGCGGATAAATTTATTTTCGGAAGCCTGACTCAATCATTAATTAATCTGAAAATTAAAAAATACTTTGTCTTAGCCGATTACGTTATTAAAAACCTAACCGGCAAAGTTTCGGATAAATTTAAATTTTCTTCGTTTTACATTAACATGACTGATTACAAACTAAAGAAAAACGAAAACCCAGAAGAATTAAAGATTGCAATTCCGGGTTTTGTCGAATTTCACCGTCGTGATTATTTAGACTTAATCCAAACGTTAACAAGCGGGTCAGAAAAATTAGCGAGTAACATAAAATTTGTGATTTTAGGCAATGCCGGTAAAAAAGATGGCAAAGACCTTATCGAAAAAGTTAAGGCTGCTGGGCTAGAAAAAAACTTTTCTTTTTATGATCACTTTGTTCCGCAAAATGAAGTCTATAGCCAAATTGATTCAGCAGATTTGCTAATGACTTTGATCGGACCAAAAAATCAGTATTTCGATCTATATAAGAAATATAAAATTTCAGGCACCTATTCTTTATCAATTATGATCGAAAAGCCTTTGTTGCTTGATAAAGTTTATTCAGATGAATCTGAATTTAACGACTGGTCATTGTTTTATGATGAAAGCAATTTAGTTCAAAAGTTAAACCAGTGGGCTAAAGATAAAACTGAAATTAAAAACCTAACGCAAAAAATGCTGGTTATGTTTAAACAAAAGTTTAAAGACCAAAGCAAAAAATATTGCGATTTTATATCGCCGTAGATTGAAGTTAAAAATATGAGAGATTTTAAAGAAATTTTTAAAGCTTATGTGAATTCAAATGAGACCCTGTTCAAGGGTAAAACCGTTGTGGATTTTCCTGCCGGTTCAGGTGTGATCTCTCAATTCTTAAATGAAAAAGGCTGGAACATCAAAGTTTTGCCTTTTGATTTGTTTCCTGAATTTTTTAAATACCCGGCCTTACGATGTGTTAAAGCCGATGCTATGACGGGTCTTCCATTAGAAAAGAACTCAGTTGATATGATTTTATGTCAAGAGGGTATTGAACACTTTTCAGATCAGTTAAAAAGTTTAAAAAACTTTTCACACATTTTGAAAATGGGTGGAACTTTAATCGTAACGACTCCGAATTATTCAAATATCGTAGCTAAACTAAGTTATTTGTTAACTGAGTCTGAAAGATTTAATCGTTACATGGCGCCGAATGAAGTTGATTCTATCTGGTTAAATCAAAACGTAAAAGATAACGAAATCTATTTAGGGCACGTGTTTTTAATCGGCATTCAAAAGTTACGCCTTATGGGAAAACTGACTGGTTTTAGAATAAAAAACATTCACTTCTCAGAATTTAAATTCAGTGCGTTTTGCTGGTTTTTGATTTTTTACCCGTTTATCGTTTTATCAAATGTAATTACTTATTTAAAAAATGCCCGCAAAAATCCAACGGCGAAAAAAGTTTATCGTGAAGTTCTAAAATTAGCGATTAATCCTAAGATTTTGATCGATGGCTCACTTGTGGTGGAGTTCGAAAAAGAATTAGAAGTCGACCAGGTCGTGGGCCAATTGCGCAAAACCGGAAGCTTCGATCTAGAAACATAACCACGGTATAGCCTTTGCTGTTCTTTAACAGTGGAGGCTGTTGTGGGGTATTTTGCATCGCTTTTATTATCACTGTTCTTTCCTATTGTTGCATTAAGTTCGGAGCTAGGGCTTTCGCAAGAACGTCTGCCACATCAGCATTGGCAGCAATCCTTAGCCAATGACGGCATTGTGCAAATCAGCGCGACTTCGCCAAATGTGATGCCGACATGGCCGCTGCCGATAGAACAACTTACCGCATTTGCGACAGAGGCCGCGCAGATTCGAATGCACGATAACCCAAACCCAGGAAATTTTTTGCGCCGTGGTCCATGGTTATATCCAGCCAACGGGTGCTACGCCAAAGCCGCCCACGTTTCTTATCTGGCCAAGCAAAAAAGATTACCCCAGCCCGGAAAAATCTATGCTTACGGAAATCTAGAATTCGATTCTCCTTATGCTAAAAATGGTCGGCGTGTCTATTGGCGCTACCACATGGCGGCAGCCTATATCTTTAACGGCCAAGTTTTAGTTGTAGATCCCGGAATGAGTGCAACACCCATTACCCAAGAAGAATGGTTTCGTCTAATTTCACCAACACCACAAACAATTCGGGCAAAGTATTGCGATGTTAGAAATTATTCTCCATTGGCAACTTGCGTAGGTGGTAGTGGAAATGGAGCTAACCTAAGTCATGTGCGTGGAATTTTAAGAGATGAATGGCGTAATTTATTACGCCTTGGATTTAATCCTCAGAGTCTACTAGGTCCGTAGATTTTTTTTAAAATGACGTCTGAGGGTCTTATATAAAGTTTCAACGTCTAAAGGTTTTGATAAGTGATCATTCATGCCAGCAGCTATACTGCGGTCACGGTCTTCTTGAAGGGCTCCTGCGGTAAGGGCAATAATTGGTAAATTTCTAAATGGTTCAGACATTTGGCGAATACGTCGGGTAGCTTCAAAGCCATCAAGTTCCGGCATTTGGCAGTCCATCAGAATAAGGTCGAAAGCTTCTTTCTGCAAAGCGTGAATGGCTCCAACGCCGTTAGCGACGACAACATGGCTACAGCCAATTTTTGAAAGCATTTTTTTGATGACGATTTGATTAATATTGTTGTCTTCAGCAACTAAAATATGAGCCTTTAAAGGCGTAAAGGTATTTGCATCTTGTGCCGGTTGGCTACTTGAATGTTGTGTAATCGCTTCGCCAATTTTGAGTGGAATTTCAAACCAAAAAGTCGAACCTTTTCCCTGAGTACTGGTAAAATCTATTTTTCCGTGCATCAAACTCACCAGACGTTTTGAGATTGAAAGCCCTAAGCCGGTACCGCCGTATTTTCTGGTGGTTGAGCTATCAACTTGTTCAAAAGCACTAAAAAGGCGATTTTTTTCTGAATCTGGAATACCGATACCTGTATCTTTCACTTCAAAACGAACTGATACTTTGTCATGATCGATATTGGTAACTACCGCACTCACTATTATTTCACCTTCGCGCGTAAATTTAATAGCATTTGAAACCAAATTAAAAAGAATTTGGCGAATCCGGGTAGGGTCACCACATAATTTATTAGTCATATTCGGAACATGAAAATTTAATTTTAAATCGGCGTTCTTAGCCGTAACTCCAAACACGCGATTAATGTCTTCAAGTAATTCAGAGATTTTGAAATCAATAGTTTCAATTTCTAATTTACCGGCTTCAATTTTAGAAAAATCTAAAATGTCATTTAGAATCGTTAGTAAATTTTGTGCGGATTTAAGAATGTCTTTGGTGTAGCCGCGTTGCTCATCTTGCAGTTCAGTGTCTAAAAGTATAGTGGATAATCCAATAATGCCATTCATTGGCGTTCGGATTTCATGACTCATGTTTGCTAAAAAATCAGCTTTACCGCGAGCAGCTGCCAAGGCCGATTCTTTAGCGGCAATAAGATGTTGTTCGTTCTCTTTAAGACTTTGTTTTGTCGTTTTTAAATCATGTTTGTAGCCTTCGCTGCGTTCGATCTCTTGACGAAGTACATTTAGTGAACGGCGTAAGGTGTCTAATTCAGAGGTGTCTTCTTCGGGCATTAAATTATTTGTATCTGCGGTAAGGGTATGTTCTGAGCTATCAATGACAATTGAGCTTGAAAGGGCGCGGGCTTCTTTAGAAAATTCGGTAATTGGCCGCGATAGCTTGTTTGACAGACGTATTGCGACCAACCCAGAAAGAAATAAAACCAAAAGACTCAGAACTAAAAAGCCGGCAAGACTTTTTTTGGGTCCGTATAACAAAACGTCAGTTGGAATGACCATGCCTAAATGGGCAATGGTTTTACGCTGTTCATCAAGAAATGAAACAGAAGTAATAAATGACTTAATTTCTTTTTCTTTGGCATTAAACTCATGACCATTTTTTTTAAATCCCCGGTATGAAGGAACCTGAATTGTCTCCTCGTAAACCACTTCAGACTGTAAAGAATTAAGAAATGACTCTTTCATGATGGGGTTAACCGGAATGTTATTGAAATCTAAAAACGTACTGGCCGTAACTTGATTGCCAATGGAAATAAATAATTCTAATCCAGCCCGTTTTTGCAGTTCTAATAAAAACTGCGTGTTGATGGCTTTGGCAAATACGGCCTCTTGTTCATTTTGGTTATTATCAAACCAAAAACCCTTATAGGTGAAAAAAAGCTGGCCATCGACAATGCAGAAGCCGTTGTTACTGATCGATTTACTATTTTGCTGAATTTTTTCTGTAATGGTTATTTTCGTAGAGGCTATTTTACTAGGATCAACCGGAAAAAATATAACGGCTTCGTTGTCTTCAAGATTTGCTCCCGCTGTGACAAAAGCAGAAACCGCTTTGTAGCGAAGAGCTGAACTTTGTTCTTGTAACAAGCCATCCAATAGCGAAGCATAATCTTTGACCGTAGTTTTACCAGAATCAATGGCTGCAACCCAGGTGTTATACACTGACCAGGTGATTGTTAAACACATGGTTAGGCCAACGACAGTCAAAAAGTTCTGTAAGATGGCTTGCTTTAAAGATTTCATGTCATCTTATCGGCAAAAAGTATGCAAAGTATTAAAAAAAACGCCTCAAAAGTAGACGACGAGCTGAGTTATCTGCATCGGATAATTGTACAGTGCTTTAGTCACATATAACTTAGTTATAAGACTATAGGAAACAAGCCAAACATGTTTAAATTCGTTGTCATTGTTAAATTCTTGCTAATTTTTTCGCACTCAGTTTTTGCCCAAGAAGCTGTATTGCCCATTCCACTGCCTACAGAGATCAAGTGGCGTGGATTCGTAAACCTGATAGCGCTACAAGATTTTTCTGATCATAATTTATTACAATTGGATCAAGAAACTAACTTTACCCGATTTTCGACGGTGGGTTTGCAAGCGAACGTTCAACTAGCTCCAGATATGCGATTTGTTTCGCAAGTTTTAGGAAAAGGCACAGATAACTTTGAAGCGACTTTTGATTGGATGCTGTTAGGTTATAGCCTAACAGATAAAACAAATATTTTTTTAGGAAAACAAAAGTATCCAATATGGATGGTTTCGGATCGCTTAGATGTTGGATACACTTATCCGTGGCTTGTTCCACCAGTAGCTGTCTATGGTGCTGAGCCATTTCGTAACTTCACTGGCGTGCTGATTGAATCTTCTCTTTATCGTGCAACAGATTCTTTACGTGAAATCATATTAGAAATTTACGGTGGAAATGCCGCACTTAATAGAGAAAGCCAAGCAAATACTCTGGGAATTTCAAATATTGAACTTAGCGGTGGGCTGTCTCGTTTGCGCGGTGCTAATTTGATTTATCGTGATGAGCTCTTAACTTTCAGATTGGCGTATTCGGCATTACAATCCAATATTGATCTAATGATCACCGCAAGTAGTGGTACAGTTTTTCTGCCAGGTTTGCCAATTCCACTAACTGGCGTGCAGACCGGGCAACTGGCATTGTATGGCGACTACGAATTATATTCGGCGGGATTAGAATTAAACTCTGCAAAATATTTATTGATGTCTGAATATGCACGTACGCGTTTTGATTGGGACAACACTTTAGGAATTCAAGCCGACCCCAGCGAAGCCTATTACATTACTGTCGGCCAAAAATTTGAAAAACTAACTCCGTTTTACACTTTTTCAAAATATCAGACGAAGTCTCATTCAAGCCGCTATGATATTCAAACATTGGGTTCAACGCACACTCTTAATGATCATACAAAGTTCAAGATAGAATTGAAACGGTCTCATGTACAAAAGGGAACAACTCCATTTGCGACAGCACCGACAGAACCCGAGTGGGCCTTAGGTGCAGGCTTGACGGCGGTGTTTTAATGAATCTGTTTAAGAAAATTATTTTCGTTTGGATTATTCTTAAGTTTGTAGTCAGCTATGCCCAAGCCGAACCCGATGTTGTCGTTGTTGTTAGTCAAAAAAGTAATATAATGACAATTTCTGCTTCAGAATTAAAGCTGATCTATTACAAAAAAATTCGTCAAGTCGGTGATAAAGTTAGTGTAGAACCACGTGATCAAGCTGAAGGCGAAGTTAAGGAAGCTTTCTATCAATCATTTTTCGGGCGGGGTGCTGATCAAATTAAAAACTTCTGGATGATCCAGGTTTTTCGTGGTCGTGAAGGCCCACCGGCATTCGTAGGCAGTGAAAATGACCGTGCCATGATCAATTGGCTATTGAAAAACCCGAATGCCATTGGGTACATTAATAAAAATCAGGTCAGTTCCACAGTCAGAGTTTTAGACATTAAATAACTTAATCGATGTGACGTATAAGATCGTGATGCAATTTTGAAGCTTGTTGCACGCAGGTGCTTTTCAAGGGTTTTACTGCTGGAAAACCTTCGTCTGAAGCAGGGTGAAACGACAGGTAATCCTGCGAATTATTATCACCTTTATAAAGCTCTAAATGCATAATGTGAGTGCGTAGTTGCACTAACTTTGGTAATTCATTTTGCTTGCAAATAGCTGTAATGACATCGTCCTGGCTGGCTCTGAAAACATTCATTTTAACTTTAGATTCTTTAAAAATAATTTCAAGATAAGGATTTGCCGTAATCACATCTTCATAGGCAAACGCTGAAAATGCTTTAGTTTTATAAACCGAAAAAACATCTTCGCCGTTGATTTTCATTAATTTCGAAGGAAAAAGCGGATACAAACGGCGCGAAAAAGATGGGCCGAATTCTTTCGCCATTGAATCTGAAAAAATATAACCTGTAAGTAAGCGTGATTGAAAGGCTGATTTTTGAAAGTCATCATCGTCCGCGGTTGAGCTAGGGCGAATCAGAATAAAATTAACTTCGTGAAATAATAAGGCTGTACGATGTTCGGGAGTTAATAAATTCCAATAGTAGCGATCGATCAGAATATTATCGCTCGTGCGAATTGCAATTTGGTGCTGATCTGCTGCTACTGGAGTTACTACAGGCATCGGTGTTAAACGATAATCAACCAAGTTCCAGCGAATAGCTTCAAAAGTACGTAGTAGGGCTTCGGTGTAAATTAAATCAAGGGCTCCAGCCTCGGTAATTTTTCTGGAAACAAGGGCTACAAGAGACGGATCTTCAAGCGCATGAAGTGCGTACTTTAAGCGATCGTAATAGTACGTGGCTATGGTTTCTTTAAGGAAGGGTCTGGTATGAGAATCTGCTTCAACCAGATCAAGAACATAAAATTTGTTTTCTAAAAAAACACCATTGCCACCGTTGCCAATAACGCTAGGGCCGGCAAACACAGTTAGGGCTGATAAAAGGGCTGAAATGAAAATAGTTTTGCAGGCTTTCACGTTATTCTTTTCCCATTTTAAAAAAACTGACAAACAAGGAATAAAGCTGGCTGGTATCGTTGTCCACATAAAAACGGGTGTTAAAGTCATGGATGAAATTACGAATCATTTTTTTAGCTTCGCCTAAAGACTCTTGGTTGACTGTTAGGATAGCATTTTGAAATTCGCGCATATGCACAGGCTGTTGTTGGATTGCACTGATGGCTTTTTGGGCCATTGAAATGTGATAACTAACCATGGCTTTAGCCGGAATATCATTGCTGGTTTGTAAGGATGAAGAAATAGCCGAAAATGTGCCATTTTCATCAGCAATGGCTGAGATTTCTTGCAGATAGGCTACAACTTTTATGATCAGTGAAGGCTTCTGATCGAAGAAGAAACAAAGCTCTTTCGTAGTCAGGGCTTTTTTGCTGTAAATAGCTTCGAACACGGCCACATAAGCCCAATGATCAATCTGGCTAACCGTATCTTGAGTCAGTGATTTGAATTGTTTTTGTTTTTGTAGTTCTTTTAAAACCTGACCAGCTTTGGTTTTTTTATTGGCGCTGCGAGAAAAACATTTTTCAACGCTACTGACAAAAATATTACGCTCTAAATGGCTTAAGGCCAGCTTCGCACTGATTTTTTCAGCCATCTTAAGTGAGAGCCCTTTTTTCTTAAGAAATACTAATGATAAAAGAGCATGGCTTACGCCAAGAAATTTAGCAAAGGCACGCAACGAGTATTTTTTATTCTTTTGTTTACGTTGTTGAAATTCATTCTGTAAAATTCTTAAGTAATCTTCAGTGGCTTGATTAGTCATTGTCTTCAAACTTAACTCATTTTTGTTGAAAGAGTAATTCTTTCGAAAAAAAATGGTAACTTGGCAATGGCTTGGAAACCACTATCTGAGTGTCTCACACAGAAGCATCGTTTTCTCTGCTGAACAGGACCAAAGGGTTAAATAGAAAACTGCTTACTTGGGTGCGCTTAGTTACCAATATACTTTTAGAGCGTCTACAGGCGATTTGGTTTTTTAAGCGGTTTTTTGTTTCGGACGATAATCTAAACATGGGAATGTTCAAAAAAATAACCACTGTCCTCAGTTTTGCTATAGCTATGCTGTTATCGTTTTCAACGCAAGCCGCAGGCATGTACACCACGTATCAGGCAAAAATTATTAAGCCAGATGGCACGCCTCTAGAATCAACCAACGTAAATTTTCGTTTTACTATTTTAAATCCTTTGGGAGCCTGCATTCTCTATGCAGAAAATTTTAATACCATTAATATGGCTGGCAGCGGCGGTTTAGTTAATTTTTCTTTGGGCTCGGGAATAAAAACTTTTCCCGTAAGCGGTAGCGTGAATTTTTCTGATGTATTTAATAACGATGGCACAGCGCTTTCGTGTGCTGCAGGTGGGCCTCCGGCTTATATTCCGGCCGCAAATGATCTGCGCAAAATTGTGATGCAATTTCATGATGGTCTTGGTTGGCAAACATTACCGGCAATGAATATTAATCATGTGCCGTATGCAATGTACGCTAAAAATTCGACTCAATTGAACGGAAAAACCGATCTTGATTTTGTCCAAGTGACTTCGATACCAACCTGCTCTGTCTCGCAAGCCTTACAGTTTAACGGAGCCTCTTTCGGTTGTGTGGCTGTAGGCAGTAGTAGCACAGATGGTCTACTTTCTGTTTCAGGCACTGCACCCATCATGGTTTCAGGATCTGCAAGTGCGCCGGTGATTTCAATCAGCGTGGCTTCAATGTCGAGTGATGGTTATTTAACGGCTGCTGATTACGCCGAATTTAAAACTAAGATGTCAGTCAGCAGCACAGAAATCGCAAATGCTTTAGGTTATGCTCCGGTCAGTTCATCTGCGGTAGCTACGCAAATCACGGCGCAAATTTCTGCAGCGGCAGCGGTATCAAATACGGCAAATACTTTACTGCTTCGCGATTCTTCAGGAAACATCTGGGCAAATGATGTCTACGCAAACAGTACAAGAACAAATTATGTCGATATTTTTAAGCCTAGTACGGCTTTTTCGATCAGACTGCAGGCGCCGATAAGTCTATCAGCTGGTTATAATTTAATTTTTCCAAGCGATGATGGTCTAAGTGGCCAATTTTTAACAACTGATGGCAGCGGCAACTTGTCATGGACCAGCCAAACGATAACCACAATTTCTTCAAGCGATGTTGTTTCAGCTTTAGGTTATACGCCGGCCAATGCGGCCAGCGCTGGGGTCACTATTTTAAATGGTTCAGCTTCAGCGACACAAACTTTCGCAAATGGCACAACGGGCACGACGCCAGCGTTCGTGACTGTTAACGGAGTGCACACGTTAAATATTCCGCTCGCCTCCGCAGGATCAGTCACTGCAGGTTTAATTTCAAATACTGATTATCAAACATTCGCTAATAAGCTGAGTGCCACTAGCGCTTCAGTTATTTCAGTTCTTGGATACACTCCGGCTAGCAGTACGGCTTTAGGAAATTACTTAGTTAAAACAAACAATCTAAGTGATTTATCTTCAAGTGCATCAGCGCGCACGAATTTAGGTTTAGGTGGTTTTGCCACAGTATCAAGTTTAGATTTAGGCTCTGCAAGTGCAACAGGTATATTAGCAGAAGCACGTTTACCAAGTTCTGCAAATGTAACAAGTGGATCACAATATACAAAAGTAACTGTTGATGGCAAAGGCCGTGTCACAAGTGGTGCACAATTATCAGCTAGTGATGTCGCTACAGCGTTAGGGTATACACCGCAAGCGAGTGGTGCGGTCAGTTCGCAATGGACAACGTCGGGAACGACGATCAACTACGCAAGTGGTAATGTGGGCATCGGCACTGTTAATCCGACAACACCTTTATATGTAGAAGGTAATCAGACTTTAACTGGTTGGTTATTCATGAGCGGTGGACACATTGTTATGAATAATGACGCCAGTATTCGTTTTAAAAATGCAGCTAACACTGAAAATCGCGATGTGATGCGCATGAATTCGGCCAACACATTAGAAATTACCAATAATACCGATGGTAACGGTGGTGACATACGGTTTCAGACCCTGAGCGGTGGAAATGAGTCCCTAAGAATCACTTCTGCAGGAACTGTCGGCATCGGCACAAACACACCCATCACAAAACTTTCTGTTTCAGGCGGAATTCAAATCAGTATGGAATCTGCACCTTGTGCGCTAAGCTACGCGGGAACTTTGCGGTATAATTCTGGCAACGTAGAGTACTGTAATGGATCAACATGGTCAGCATTCGGAGTTGCAGGCAGTGGAATTACAGCATTCAACGGTTCAACTTCGGGTACCCAAACCTTTGCGAATGGCACAGCCGGAACGACTCCTGCTTTTGTGACGGTAAACGGTATGCACACATTAAATATTCCTTTAGCTTCTTCAGGTGCTGTAACTGCAGGCTTAATTTCAAATTCTGATTACACTACTCTGATGAATAAAGTCAGCATGACGACACTTTCTAATTACGTTTTAAAATCAAATAATTTATCTGATTTAACAAGTTCAGCAACAGCACGCGCGAATTTAGGTTTAGGTGGATTTGCCACGGTATCAAGTTTAGATTTAGGAAGCGCAAGTGCTACCGGAATTATTTCTGAGGCGCGTTTAATGACTTTTTCTGGTGTAGCAAGCGGAGCACAATATACGAAAGTCACAGTAGATAGTAAAGGCCGTGTCACTAGTGGTTCACAAGTTACGTTAAATGACATCGTTCATGTGCATACCGGAAATGGTGGATTATTTGTCGGCTCTGGAACTTCATGGCCTTTAGTTGAAGATTCAAATAATTCTGAAAGCACAGCCTTCGGTGTAAATTCGATGGCAGCAAATCAAGACGGCGGGCAAAATACAGCTTTTGGTTTTGGTACACTTGAATCATCAGTTACAAGTTACGAAAATGCAGCCTTTGGTTGGTATGCTCTACAGGCAAATACCTCGGGGCAATTTAATACAGCCATCGGCGCTGAAACATTATGGAACAACACTACGGGAAATGAAAATACCGCAGTGGGTGGATCGGCGCTTAGCTATAATACAACTGGATATTATAATACTGCGGTAGGAGTAAGTGCGCTAAACAATAATACGTCAGGCACTAACAACGTAGGTATTGGATTAAACGCCGGGCGAACAAATAAAACAGGCCATCAAAATGTTTACGTTGGAGCAGGTGCTGGTAATGGCCCGAGCAATAATTCGGATGTCAGCAACACCACAATCATCGGTTATGAAGCTGCTACAAATATTGCAACCGGCGCAAATAATAATATTGTGATTGGTGCCTATTCAGCAGGTAATTTAACAACAGGCGCAAATAACATTGTTATCGGTAATAATATCAATACCGTCGCAGCGACATCGTCAGGAACTTTAAATATAGGTAATCTTATTTTTGGAACCAGCCTCAACGGCTCAGGTGCGACAATTGCTACAGGTAATATCGGGATTGGAAGCAAAACACCTGTGACAAAATTATCAGTATCGGGTGGTTTGCAAATCAGTATGGAATCTGCAACTTGTGCTGTAAGCTTTGCTGGAACATTAAGATATAATTCAGAAAATGTGGAATTTTGTAACGGCACAAGCTGGTCTGCATTCGGTGTTGCAGGCAGTGGAATTACAACATTCAACGGCTCAACTTCAGGTACGCAAACTTTTGCTCATGGTATAACAGGAACAGCACCGCTGTTTGTAACAGCTAATGGAGTTCATACATTAAATATTCCATTGGCAAGTGCAGGCTCTGTAACTGCGGGTTTATTATCCAACGCAGATTACACAGTCTTCACAAACAAAATCACATCAAGTGCTGCAAGCATTGCACAGGTTTTGGGTTATGTTCCGGCAAGCAGTACCGTGTTAGGAAATTACTTAGTTAAAACAAATAATTTATCAGATTTAAGTTCAAGTGCCACTGCGCGAACGAATTTAGGCCTGGGTGGATTTGCAACGGTATCAAGTTTAAATTTAGGCAGTGCAAGTGCTACCGGAACATTGGCCGCGGCTAGGCTTCCTGCGTTTGCCGGTGATGTGTCGTCGGTTTCCGGTTCAGCTTCGCTGACAGTAGATGGTATTCAGGGTCGAAGTGTGCTGGCGACAGCGCCGACATCTGGACAAGTGTTAGCTTATAACGGGTCAGCATGGGCACCAGCCGCGTTGGCTGTCGCCGGAGATTTTATGAAAGACGGCTCTGTCGCGATGACGGGTGCACTTAAAGTTTCAGATGGCACTGTAGGTGCACCTTCAATTGCTTTTGCTTCCGATACCAATACTGGTTTTTATAAAGACTATGCCGATTCGTTTGCATTAGTCGCTAATGGATCAACAATGTTTTCTTTTGGTTATGGTTCAATGATTTCTGCAGCGACAAACGGCGTAAAAATTAATGTCGCTTCTGGAACTGCGGCTGCGCCGGTATATACTTTTAACGGCGTTCATAATTCGGGTATGTTTTCTCCGGGCGGACAGGTTCTTGCTTTTTCAACTAACAGTTTAGAAAGGCTAAGAATTGATAGTTCAGGCAATGTCGGAATTGGCACGACAACGCCGTCAGAAAAATTAGAAGTCTCGGGCAGTGTTAAAGCCACAAGTTTTATTTCAACTTCAGATGGCAGACTTAAAAAAAATATTCAGCTAATTTCAGGTTTAGAATCCGTTTTAAAATTGAATGGCTATTCTTACCAATGGAAAGCCAATGGCCAATATGATGCCGGGGTTATCGCGCAAGAATTAGAACAGGTATTTCCACACGCTGTTGTGACAGACCGTCAAAGTGGTTACAAAGCCGTAAAGTATCAATATCTGATCGCACCGTTAATTAATTCAATTAAAGAATTGCATGAAGAAAACGGCAAGCTTAAAGAAAAAAATAATGAACTTGAAAATCGTCTGCGAATGATCGAGAAAAAATTAGGAATCAGATAAGTATGAAGCTGATGCCGATCCTAATTAAAATTTTTCTAGCCGGCGTATGTTTGCTGAGTGCAGAATTTGCATCTGCCGTTTGTGCATCACCAACTGGTGATGCAGGAGCGATGCGCTGGGATGCCAGTGCATCGGATTTGCAATATTGTGATGGTACGAATTGGAAGAGCGTTAAATATGGTGGTTATAATTTTAGATCGCAATTAGAAGACACGCGTACAACTTTAATTTCTAACCCTGTGGCGCCAGCCGTTTCAGGAACAAATGTGTATGTGATTACTGGTGATAAACTGGTAGTGCTTAACTCCTCAAACATTAATAGTATCACGACAACAGGAACACTAACACATTCAGCATTCACTGATGCAGATCGAAGTGTCATCGTTGGCAATTATTTATATATTCGCAAAGCTGAAAAAATTATTATCGTCAATATTGCAAACCCTGCGGCTCCGGTTGTTGCCGGAACTTACACCGATTCAACAAACTTAGGTTCAAGCTTTTACAATATTGAAGCGTTAGTGGTGAAAGGTAGCTATGCCTATGCACTTGATGGTAACAAAAATAAATTAGTGATCGTCAATGTTTCAAACCCGGCGGCACCGACTCTTGCTGCGGCCTTGCCAATTGCTAATGCGCGGGCTCTTGATGTTGAAGGCAATTATGCTTATGTCGTCACAGTTGGATCACTTCAAGTGGTGGATGTAACTACGCCAACCGCACCGTCGGTTGTTGGAACTTATGCCGATTCAAATTTTTCTAATACCTATGCTAAAGCAGTCAGAAGTTTCGCAAATCGCGTAGCTGTACTTTCAGAAGCTGGGGCCAGTGGAAATATGACTATTGTCGATGTGACGAATAAGGCTAGCCCATCGCTGTTAGCTAGTTGGACTGATAGCAGTTTAGAGGATCCAAAAGATATGGCGCGGTATGGAAATTACGCCATCAGCGTACAAAGTAATGGCCGCAATAGCACCAATTACATATCTGTTTTTGATATCACTTCAGCTGCGCCTGCGAATCCAATTTATCAATTAGGAATTCCCGGGCCGAGCGGAGCTTCGTGTACTCATGCCGGTGCTGATTCTCAGCGTGCGGTGTGTTTAAACCCTGGCAATGACACGGTTCATGTTATGGATATGGGACTGCAGCCGGTTTTAACTTTACCACCTGTTGCAGAGTTGCCCGGTGCTGATCTTTGGGTATCAAAGATGGCCGCGTCTGGAACCTACGCCGTGTTATTGGGTGGGTCTACCGAGCAGTTGGGTGTGATTGATATTAGTGCTCCCACAACACCTGTGCAAAAAGGTCAGTATAAAAGTAATCACACTTTTAATTACAGCGCCAACGATGTGGCTTTTGACGGAAGTTATGCCTATATGTCGATGATAAACTGGGGCGAAGTGGCCATTGTGGATGTAGCTACAAATCCTAATTTACCAGAGCTTGTATCAACGCTAAGTGGATTAAGTTCGGTGGATGATTTAGAAGTTTCTGGAAACACTTTGTATGCGGCAATAAGTACTGGAATAAAAATTATTGACGTCGCCAATAAAGCAGCACCAGCCGTCATTGCCACAGCTACACTCGGAGCAAAGCCAAATGCGATGTATATATTAGGAAATTATTTATATGCAGGAATTAATTCAACCGATACACTTTCTATATTAGATATTTCCAATCCAGCATCTCCGACGGTGGTGGGAAGCGTATCAGATGCAACTAACTTAGGTACCTTTGATAGTTTAGCTGTGGTCGGCAATTATCTTTATGTCAATGCAGGTTCTAATAAATTAACCATCATAGATATTTCAAATAAAGCCAGCCCTGCAGTGACAGCCAATTTTACCAATGCAGCATACAGCGGAATCATAGCGGCCAAGGGTTCTTATTTGTACACGAATGGTAAAATTGTCAGCGTCACAAATCCTGTATCGCCGACAGTCGGCAATTCATATACCGGCAGTCTACCTGCTATCGTTGGTACGACACTGGTGACCAATTCAGGCGGCGCAAATACAACAATCCGAAGTTATTCGATATCAACCCCGACAAGTGCAACTTTACTTGCGACAGCTCCGGTTATTGCGCGTTTAAATGGAACAGTTTCATTAGCCGTCTCTGGAACCTTAGCTTATGCGACAGCTGCAACTTCAAATATTTTTTCTATAATTAATATTTCAAATCCGACAGCTCCGGCTTTTTTAGGCTACAGGCAAGATGCGACAAATATTCCGGCGCCGAGTGATGTCTTTGCTTTATCAGGCTACGCCTATGTTGTCGGTTCAAATTATTTAACCGTCATGAATGTTTCAAATTCGGCAAGTCCGACAGTCAGTGGCCGTCTTTTGGATGCCACTAACCTTGTGAGTGCCAAAGCTGTATATGTATCGGGAAATTACGCTTATGTGACTAAAACTAATGGGCTGACCGTAGTTGATATTACCAATAAAGCATTACCAACCTATGTCACGCAAGTTAGTCATGCGGCGCTGGGGACCTGTAGCCGCATGGTTCGTAGCGGAAATTATCTTTATGTGTCGTGTAATTCGTCAAACTCAATGGTGATTATCAGTATTGCTACACCCAATGCGCCAACCTTAGTTGGCTATTATCAGAGTGCGACTGATTTGCCGTCGCCGAAATCTATTTATAAAAATGGAAACTACATTTACGTCTCGACATCAACCGGAGTCACGACAATTAATGTTTCAACGCCATCAGCGCCAGCACTTGTGGTCAATTCGCCGATTGCTTCCATCAGTCAGATGTCCGGTAACGGTAATTATTTTTATTTTTCGTATTATTCTGATTACAACTATATGGGCATGGGCGTTTTAAAAGCTAATCAAGCTGTCGAACTCGGCGGACGAGTTTCTGGTTCGCCGCATGCATCAGTTGCCACGATGCAAGTTTCTGGTAATTATGTTTATCAAGTCACAACGGGCGGAGTGTTTCAGATTTTGGATATCAGCCCAAAACAAATTCCAGGGCAAATCAATAACCCGTACAATGAAGCCAGTTGGCTATCGGGTGTAAACTCTGTAGCGGTGTCGGGCACAACTGCTTATGTGATCAGTGCGAATACTTCACGGTTAACGGCAGTCAATGTTTCTAATCCAGATAGCCCAGCTTTGCTTTCGACGATTTATAACGGCGCTCTTAAAGAGGGAAGAAGTGTGGCCTTGTCAGGCAACTATGCTTTTGTTGGAACAGCAAACTCTGGTTATCAGGGGGCGGTAGTTAACTTTTCAAATCCAGCAGCGATGTCGTTTGTCACAGATATTTATCAGTCTGGTTCGGGGCTTAAAGGTAAGACTGCCGGAAATTATCATTTCTGGATACGGGATGGTTTTGGTGCTGACAAACTTTCGGCGACGTCAATTGCTTCAATGCCAACCGAAGTCACTTACGATAGTGCTACTATCGTAAACCCGATGGATTTTGCGATTTCTGGTAACTATGCTTATGTGTGCACTAGTTCGCAGGATCTTCAAGTCGTGAATATCGCTAATCCGGCTTCAATGACCATTGTCGCTACGCTGTCAGATGCAGGTTTTGAAAGTTGTGACTCTGTTGTCATCTCGGGTAACAATCTTTTTGTAGTTGGAAGTACCAATACAAAATTAACGGTAGTGAGTATTACAACACCGACGGTGCCATCAATTACGGGAAGTTTAGTCGATGCCCGTTTTACGGATGTGCGGGCGATGCGAATTGTGGGTAACTATCTTCATTTGGTGAATGGTTCGCCAAAATTATTAGCGACGGTTGATATCACGACTCCGGCCTCGCCAGTGATGTTGGATTCAACGGCGTCAGGGATCAGCTTTCCGAAAGATATGACTTTTTCGGGCAACACAGGCTACATAGCCGATAACAGCAGTCTGGTTATATTTGAATATATAGTGCCAGTCTCGCTGGGTGCTTGTACAAAAAATGGTGAAGTGATTTACGATGCAGTTCAATCGACACTGAAATATTGCAAAGGAACAACTTATTTTGCGATGGGGGCATCGCCAGGTGCTGGGGGAGTGGGTTGTGTTGCGCCAATTGGGGCTCCAGGGCAATACCAGTATTTTACAGCAACAAGCCGTTTTAAATACTGCGATGGTGCGGCCTGGGTTCAAGTCGGTAATTAACTGTGTTTTTTGTAAATAACATAGTATTTGGTTACTGCAGCGGCTTAAGTGAACAGAAACTGAGTCTAGTGGACTTTCGCTTTTTTTTTAGTAGCCGATAATATAAGTACATTCAAATAGCGCAACGCCAATTGCGTTCTTCACACTAAGACGGCTCTGCAAAGGGCCGTCTTTTTTTTGTTTTAGAGATAAAATTTGGTGGCTCGGGTCGGAATCGAACCGACACGGGATTGCTCCCACAAGATTTTGAGTCTAGCAAGTCTACCAATTTCATCACCGAGCCACCGACAATATATAGACATTAGGATGTTCTAACTTAATGGCACCAAGGCATGCTGTTCAAGTATTTTTTTCAAGGATGACCGAATCATCGTCACCTTCTTTCAATTGAGCTAAACACCTAGGTATTGAGCCTCCAGAGGGAAAAACCAGTCCTTCCAAGCAGTTACAATAATTGTCAGCAGTTTGGAAAAAGCTACATTTATTGGCACTTAGGTTGCTAATTTGATTCTCTGTAGTAAAAAGACAGAGTTAAAAAAAAGATCAGGGGAGTATATATGAAACTATCATTAACCATCGCCGCTGCGATTTTAGCGAACCTAATGTTTGCAGAAATGGCAAAAGCTCAGTCGTCTGCAGCAAATGAATTAAATGCTGAAGTCGATTCAGAAATCGAACAGATGTATCAACAACAAAGTACATCTAACAAAAACGCACCAACAGCAGACGCAAACGCGGCTACTGGCGCTGTAGTTACACAAACAGTTGTGGTACCGCAGCAGCAATCTTATCCTACGGTGCAAAAACAGCCAGAGACGACAGTTGAGGGTTCGCCTCTTAGCAATTCACGTGCAGATAACATCCGCCGTGGTCGCCAAGAAGAAGAATTAAGAACTGAATCAAAAATCGTTGAAAAGCTTGAGCAAAGCCGTTTAGAAGACGAGAAAAAACGTGCATCGATTTTATTCGGTGATAAGTTTGATGCTCTTCAAAATCAACAACAGGCTCAACCAGTACAACCTGTTCAAGTGCAACAAGTTGCTCCTGTAGAAGCTCCTTCATCACAAGTTCAACCCATCATTATTAACCAAAACGAAACTTTAACTCGCGATGCAGTACGTGAAGAAGTTCGCGCAGCATTAACTGAAGATGATAAAGCCATTATGCCATCTTTAGAACAAAAGTACTTTACGGCAAACGCAGCGATTGGCCAATATCCTGATATCGATGCGGTAAAAGGTAACTACGCTTTAGGTGCTGGTTTCGGTACACGCTTTGATTACTTCTTAGTTGAAGGTGCATTTTTATATTCTAATTACACATTAAACGCTAAATACGTTGATGGATTTAATGTTCGTTCAGCGAACTTTGATATGAACCAATACCAAGGTATAATTTCAACTAAGTATCAGCTTATCGGCGGTTTTGTTCGTCCGGTTGTTGGTGGTTTAATCGCTTACTCATACAGAGAATATGTTGCTAACAACAACACAGCTTACGGTGTGGCCGGAACTGAATTCGGAACATCACACGCGATCGACTTAGGTTTAATCGCGGGTATTGATTTAGAATTTAACGACAAAATGTCTGCAGGTTTTGACATGAAGTACATGTACAACATGTCGAATAAAATCAGTGGACAGACTGCAGCAGGTTCAACTCCGGTTGAGCAATTGCAATACTTTACAACGGGTTTATTCGCCCGCGTTAATTTCTAGAAAATTCCTGATATCTACCTGAACTTAAAAAGGTCAGCTTTACAGAGCTGGCCTTTTTTATTTATGATATGGGTATGTTGATTCGTTTATTTTTAGTTTCTTTTATTCTGATCTCTGCTCAATTGGTGCAAGCCGCGCAAAAACCAAGTGCTGGTATTATCACTGTCGATGAACTTCTTTTTGATATGAACGGTGACGGCCGCACCAATTACGATTTTAAAATTTTTGAAGACGTGTCGAAATCGATGGAGCGCTTTTTTTCTCCCAACGTATTAAAGTCATTTGAAGACAGTGCTGAGTTTTACCTTTTCAGCAGCTTAGCCTTGCGTGAAGCTAATCAGTTGGATATTCAGGCGGATCCTGAAATTGTAGAACGCTATTTGCAGAATTATAAATATCCAGACAACTCAAAAAAAGCTGAAGCTGTAAAAAACGAAATTCAAAGAATGTTTCGCATAGCCGAGATCGTAACGATCAAAGAACGCCAATTGCAAAACCGCCAAGCCATCATTGCCTGGCTTGTGGTTTTAAAACGTAAATACTCGCTAGGGTGGAAATCAAATGACTTTAAAAGTCGCATCCGCTTCGGAATATAAAGAGCTAACCGAGCTATTTTTTGAGGTCTATGACTCGGTTTCAAACAAGGCCGAATTCAATTGGCCCATGGAAAACATCCAAATTGAGCTAGTGATGTCAGCATTTTTGATTTGTCGGGATGATGATAATCGAATCTGCGGGTTTATTGCTTATCGTAATAATGAAGACTGTTGTGAGATCATGGCGCTAGGCACAGCTCGCTGGGCCCGCCGTAAAAACGTTATGAGCCTGCTTTTGCGCGAATTACAGGACAATAGTCGCAAAGCGTCCAAACCCTTGTTATTAGAGGTTCACAGCCAAAACCTGTCTGCAATTAGCTTATATCAGAAATCAGGCTTTAAACAAATCGGAACTCGTAAAGCTTACTATCTTGATCGCTCTGATGCTCTGACTTTTCAGTATATATAGATTGCCAATCTGATAACCATTTGATAGCTTTGAGTCTGAATTGGGCCCTTAAAGCCCAATTTTTTTTGGCCTCAGCCATCTTTAATGGATGGTTACGAAAAGACCCTTTGAGGTCTTTTTTGTTTTTAAGGGGTAGTAAAAGTTAAAGGAAAAGCGTTAGTTGGAACAAAAGACAGAGCCCTGGGTAAAAAAAGTAGAAACTATAGTGAGCGACATCGCCCAAAAACAAGGGTGTGAACTTTATGATGTCGAAGTATCCGGTTCAGGTAATGCTCGAGTTCTTAGAATCTTTATTGATAAGCAAACATCAACAACACATGAAGACGGCACTGTAACGACAGGCGTGGGTATCGAAGATTGTTCGAACGTGGCGCGGGCGTTAAATGAAGTGCTTGATGTTGAAGGTGGTCCAGAGATCGTTCCGGGTGGAGCTTACAGTTTAGAAGTTTCAAGCCCTGGTTTGGATCGTCAGTTAAAAACCAAATACCACTTTGAAAAAGTGGTGGGTAAAAAGATATTTGTTCAGATGGATCAAAACTTAGGTTCTTTAGGAGCCCAAGAAAAAGCGATTCAACTGACGAAAAAGTTTGAAGAAGTTTTAAAAGCTGTTGATGGCGAAAACTTAGTTTTCGATTTCAGACAGGAAACTTTAAAAGTGCCATTGAACTTAGTTCAAAAGGCGAAATTAGTTTTTGATTTTAAAGAGAATACAAAAGGTACTAAGAAGAAGTTTTAATTAACTATTCTTAGGCGTAAATAGAGAGGGTTACTATGGCAGAAAATGTACTAAACATAAACGATCTATCAAAAGTTATCGACCAAGTTGGAAAAGACAAAGGTATCGATAAAGCTGTTATCGTTGATGCTGTTAAACAAGCGATGCTTGTGGCTGCTAGAAAAAAATACGGCACTTACCGTGAAATCGAAGCACAATACAACGAAGAGACTGGCGAAGTTGAACTTTACGAATTTAAAGAAGTTGTTTTACGCGAAAAATTTATCGATGAAGAAGTTGAAATCCCTCTTGATGAAGCTTTAAAACTTGATCCAGGTGCTCAATTAGACGATTCAATCGGTATCAAATTAGAATCTGGCGATTTAGGCCGTATTGCAGCTCAAACTGCTAAACAAATTATTTTACAAAAAGTACGTGATGCTGAACGCGAAATCATTTTCTCTGAATTTGAAGAGCGTAAAGGTGAAGTCGCTTCTGGTATCGCACGTCGTGTTGAAAAAGGCGCGATCGTTGTAGACTTAGGCCGCACGGAAGCCCACATCCCACCGCGCGAACAAATTCCTGGCGAAATTTTCAAACCAGGTGATCGTATTCAAGGTTATTTATCTGAAGTTCGTCAAACAACACGTGGACCACAAATTATCATGTCTCGTGCAGATGAGCGTTATTTAGTTAAATTATTCGAAATGGAAGTTCCGGAAATTTATGACGACATCGTTGAAATTATGTCTGCGGCTCGCGAACCGGGACAACGTGCAAAAATCGCCGTTCGTTCAAATGACAACTCAGTAGATCCAGTTGGAGCTTGTGTTGGTATGAAAGGTTCGCGCGTTCAAAATATCGTTCAGGAATTACGTGGCGAAAAAATCGATATCGTTTTATGGGACGAAGACGTTACACGCTTTGCATGTAATGCATTAGCTCCTGCTGAAATTGCTAAAGTTTACTTAGATGAAGAAAATAAAGAGATGGAAATCGTTGTTCCAGATTCTCAATTATCTTTAGCTATCGGTAAAAAAGGCCAAAACGTTCGTTTAGCGGCAAAATTAACTGGTTGGAAATTAGATATTATTTCTACGACTTCTGTACAATCTCGTACGGCTGAGTCGATTTTCAACTTGATGTTATTGCCAGGTATGAACGAAACGATGGCGCAAAATATTTTACAATCAGGTTTTGGATCTTTCCAATCTTTAGCAAAAGCATCTGCTGAAGAAATTATGACAATCCCTGGTTATGAAGACCAAGACAAAGCTCAGAAGTTAATTTCTGATGCTGCAGCCTTAATTGAGAAGTACAAAGAACAAGGTTTACCTGTTCCCACTTCGCCACAATTACAAGCTGCTAAAGAAGCCGGATCATCGGTTAAACAAAGAGCAGAAGATCAGTTAAAAGCTGAATTATCTAAGCTAAAATCGGACGAGAACTAGGTTCTCGTTAAGAAGAAAAAAGGTATTTACGCGTGAGTAATCCAAAAGTTTTTGAATTCGCAAAAGAAGTCGGGATGACCCCATTAGCTTTGATGGACAAAATCAAAGAATGGCATTTACCGATTAAAAATCACATGGCTGAACTAGAGCCTGAAGTATTAGCCACATTAAAGGCTAAACTTTCTGCTCCGGCTGAGTCTGCGACAGATGAAAAACCAAAAAAGACAGCGACTAGAAAAGCCGCTGCTCCTAAAGCTGCGGCAGCACCAAAAGCGGCTAAAAAAGCCGCCGCCTCAGCTGAAGCTCCGGCTGCGGAAGCGCCAAAAGCAAATGTCATTCGACGTAAAACAAAAGAAGCTGAACCAGCTGTTGAAATCAAAGCACGCGTGATTTCAAAACCTGAAGAAGCTCCTGAAGTTGTAGAAGCCGAAGCTCCAACAGCGCCAACACCTGTGGCGGTAGAAGTTAAAGCTGAGCCAAAACCTGAAGTTGCAGCAGCAGCTCCAGTGGCTCCTCCTGTGGCGCCAGCGGCTCCGGCGGCTCCAGCTGCACCTGCAGCTCCAGTTGTCGCGCGTAAAAAAGAAGTCGCTATCGGTGATAGCGGTGTTGCAAGTTCTACGGCAGTTGCCTCTAGAAGAAATATTATCGGTCGTATGGATTTAAGCCGTGTTCAAGCTCCTCCGGGCGCAACAAACACGGGTGGATATCAAGGTAATCGCCCACAAGGTGGCGGATTTCAACGCAGCCCAGGTGGCGGCGGTGGCGGTGGTGGATTTACTCCTCGTCCTGGTGGTCCAAGCAGCGCAAGAAATATTCGTCCGGGCTTCGTAGCTCAACAAACTATTCCTGATGCTCCAACTCCAAATTTTACTGAAGATACAAGACGTGATCGCGATAAAAAATCGCGCACGTTCTCGCAAGCAACTGGAATCTCAGCTAAAGAAAAAGAACAAGAATCACTTGTATCAAGCTTTAACGCTGTTGAATTCCGCAAGCGTGAAATGGTTTTCCAACCTAAGAAAAAATTAGCCGTGTTAAACCGCGAGGCTTTAAAAACTCAAATTACGAAACCAAAAGCTTCTAAACGTGTTTTAAAAGTTAACGGAAAAATTAAATTAGGTGATATGGCTGCAGAGATGGGCTTAAAAGCCGCTCAGTTAGTTAAAGTGTTAATGAAAAATGGCGTGATGGCCAATGTGAACACTGACTTAGATTTCGATACAGTTGCACTAACTGTTGGAGATTTCGGTTGGGAAGCAGAAAACGTATTCAAATCTGCTGAAGATGTTGTTCTTGAAAAAGCATTCAGCGGTGACGAAGCTGATGTGATTATCCGTCCACCGGTTGTGACTGTAATGGGTCACGTCGATCACGGTAAAACATCATTACTAGATGCAATCCGTTCTGCAAAAGTAGCTGCTGGCGAAGCCGGTGGTATCACTCAGCATATCGGTGCGTATTCAGTAACTGCTCCAGATGGATCTTTAATTACTTTCTTAGATACTCCGGGCCATGAAGCGTTCACAGCAATGCGTGCGCGTGGGGCCAATGCAACTGATATCGCGATTATCGTAGTAGCTGCTGATGATGGTATGATGCCACAAACGGCTGAAGCCATTAATCACGCTAAAGCTGCTGGTGTTCCAATGATCGTTGCGGTTAATAAAATGGATAAACCAGGGGCTAATCCAGACCGTATTAAACAGCAATTAACAGAGCTTGAAATCGTTCCCGAAGAATGGGGCGGTAACACGATCTTTGTTGAAGTGTCGGCATTGAAGCACACTGGTATCGATAAATTATTAGAAAATATTAAGCTATTAGCCGAAGTGGCTGAGTTAAAAGCTAATCCTAAGAACTCTGGTTCTGGATTAGTTATTGAAGCCAAGCTTGAAAAAGGCAAAGGCCCTGTAGCCACTATCTTAGTTAAAGATGGTCACGTTAAAGTGGGTCAGTACATCGTAGCAGGTTCAATGAAAGGCCGCGTGAAATCGTTAATCAACGATAAAGGCGAGCGCATTGATGAAGTGTTACCAGGCATGCCGGCAGAAATCTTAGGTCTTGATGGAGTTCCTGCAGCGGGCGATCGCTTCGACGTTGTTAAAGATGAAAAAACAGCTGAAGAAGTTGTTCAAATCAGAAAAGATAAAACTTTAAAAGAAAAAGAATTCCACAAGAAAATGACTCTTGAAGATTTATTCTCTCGTGTAACTCAAGGTGATGTTAAAGACTTAAACATCGTTTTAAAAGCTGACGTTCAAGGTTCTTTAGAAGCTATTCAGGGAATGCTTGCGAAAGCCAATTCTATGGAAGTTAAAACTAAAGTTATTCACTCAGGCGTAGGCGGAGTAAATGAGAATGACGTATTACTAGCGCATACTTCAAAAGGTATCGTGATTGGTTTTAACGTTAGACCAGATACAAATGCCCAAGCAAAAGCTAAGCAAATCGGCGTAGATATCAGAAGCTATACGATTGTGTACGAAATGATGGATGACATCAAAAAAGCGATGCAAGGTTTACTTGCTCCGCAAATCGTTGAAAAAGCTGTTGGCTCTGCCGAAGTTAGAAATACTTTCACCGTTCCGAAAATCGGCATGATTGCAGGTTGTTTCGTAACGTCTGGAAAAATTCAACGTTCAAATATGTTACGCTTGGTGCGTGAAGGTAAGATTGTTTACGAAGGTAAAGTGTCTTCACTTAAACGTTTCAAAGACGATGCTAAAGAAGTTCAAGAAGGATTTGAATGCGGTATTGGCATCGAAAATTTCAACGATCTAAAAGTGGGCGACGTTATCGAAGCTTACCTCAAGGAAGAAATCGCAAGAGAACTTACACCGATGCAATAAAGCATTCGGTGTAAAGGTCTTTAAAGGATTCTTGTCATGAAAAATATGAATGACGGGCGCCGTGTGGCGCGCGTCGAACGTGAAGTTCAATCGGTTATTTCTACATTTATTATTCAACGTTTGCAGCGTGAGCTTCCAGGTTTAATTACTGTGACTCGCGTGCAAATTCCGGCTGATCTTCGTCAGGCGCGCGTGTTTGTAAGCCTTCTTCAAACTAATGTTGAAGAGTTACAAAATTCTACGCAAGCCAAAGTTCTGAAAGAAGCTGTCGGAATCTTGCAACACTGGGCTCCGGACATTCAGGAAGAAATCGGCAATAAATTAGATATGAAGTACTTGCCGAAATTAACGTTTTTTCCTGATGAATCGACTGAGAAAATTTTAAAAATCGAAAAACTTATTTCTGAAATGTCTGCTAAAGATCAGAAAAAATCTGAAGAAGACGATGTCTAAACCAAGAACAACTCTGCATGGCCTTTTGCTCGTGGATAAACCATCGGGTATGACATCTCATGATGTTGTGTCACGTGTTCGTCGTTTAGCGAACACTAAAGAAGTAGGGCATTCAGGTACTCTTGATCCGCTAGCCAGTGGGTTAATGGTTGTTCTTATTGGTGAAGCTACAAAGCTTAGTTCAATAGTGACTGAAGGCGACAAAGCTTATGAAGTGCAATTGCAACTTGGTATCGAGACCGACACTTTAGATATCACAGGCCAAGTTGAAAAAACGAATCCAGTGACAGTTAAAAAAGAAGAAGTCATCGCACGCGCATTAAAATTAATGGGCGAAATGCAGCTTCCGATTCCCTTATTTTCTGCTAAAAAAATTGATGGCAAAAAATTGTATGAATACGCCCGCGAAGGCGAACATGTCGAAATCCCTTCAAAAGCGATGACGTTTTGGAATGTCACTTACGTTGAAAATACCGAAGCCGAAAAAGAACAGCGCTATAGTTTTCACTTACATTGTTCAAAAGGAAGTTTCATCCGTTCATGGGTTAAGCTTTTAGGCGAACAGTTGGCCTGCGGGGCAACGATGTCGAACCTGCGTCGTACGAAATCGCATGAGTTTTCGATAGCCCAAGCGCAGCCGTTAGAGGCTATGCTTGCGGCAAAAGAGGCGAATACTTTGGATATGAATGATAAGATTGTGCCTATGACGGAGGCAGTTTCTGGCGTTCGTATTGTAAAAGTGGATGGCCATGACGAGATGTTATTGAATAACGGCCAAATTAGCCATGATCTGCGTTCTAAATTGATTGTAGGATTTAACCCATGCAAGGATCAATGGATCTTTGCTAGCTCTAAAGCCACTAAACAGGTTTTAGCTATTATTGGCTTAGAGCCTGAGCAGGGCTTTAAGATCAAACGCGGGTTTCGCTATTAATCTCTTGCCATAAACTATCGAAATTGTTAAAAAATTCCATCGCACAAATCGGGGCCCTAAGTCAGTCATGACGAGGATTCGGAGAGCGGATTAAAACACACGACATGCATAGGAGCATTTAATGGCAGTTACAAAACAACAAAAAGCAGACATCTTAAAAAAATTCAAAACTGGCGAACTAGACACTGGATCTCCAGAAGTTCAAGTTGCGTTACTTACGGCTCGTATTAACGATTTAACAGGTCACTTCGCAACTCACAAAAAAGACAACCACAGCCGTCGTGGTCTTTTACAATGTGTAAATCAACGTCGCCAACTTTTAGATTATTTAAAATCTAGAAGCACTTCTCGTTACGAAACTCTAATCAAAGCATTAGAAATCCGTAAATAATTTAGAACCTTACAGTTCAAGATTAATAAAACCCAGATTGAAAGATCTGGGTTTTTTATTTTTAGGACCTAACAAAAGTCCTGTGTTAAGCCTTGTTTTTACCCAACATTCAAAAAAAATGTTTAAATAAGCTATGGATAAAGTTTCATTTTTCATAGTGCTTTTTGCTTCGGTATTCGCGTTTTCACAAACAGCAAAAACCACATTGAAAGAATCATTTTTACCTGAATATGTGGCGCAAAAAGAAAAAGTAAATCCTGATGACATTCGACGTATCGTTTTGAAAAAGGATAAAGCTTTTAAGCACGGCGTAATCCTTTTAAATTCTTCGGCAGCTTGTGGCAGCGGACTTTGCACGTATTACGCCTTCGTAAAAAACCCGAGTGGAAGTTTTGATTTCGCCGGAATGATCGATGGCGTTTTTGCGCAGTCAAAATCAGTCAAAGATTCTGACTTGCCTGAAATTTTAACCGAAACCAAATCTGCTGACGCAAAATCCGGTAAGATGACGTGGAATTACAATAAGGTCACAAAAGTTTATGAAGTTAAATAAACTTTCTACGCTTATAATTTTTGCTGGCGTTCATGCATCTGCTTATGAATATAAAATTTCATGTGCTGAGAAAAAAATAACACGTTTTGAAAACGTGACGGTTAATCAAAACACTGACGAGTGTAAAGCCTTTTTAGCCAATGGATATTTAAATTGTTTTGATTCTAAAAAAACAAATAAATCATCTGAACTGATGACGCTATCAATGCCCAACGATCAGTATTATCAAAGTAAAGAATCGACAAAGTATCATAAAAAAACTGTGCAAGAAATTATAGATTCTGCGATCAAGGCGGGCAATGATCCCTATTTGGCTTTAGCGATCGTTGTGACTGAAAACCCACCGCTTGCAGGCCGCAAGGTGGTCGACAATATGACTTCGGCGCAATCTTATGCTTCAGCTTTCGGGACTATTCCACTGGATGCTATTGCTGTTGGTGATACCATGGGCTGTGACCGCGAAAGAACAGGGTATGACAACGGCCTGGTGGATTTAAAAAACCGCAGCTCGCGTCTGAAAAAATTTACCGAAGACCCAAAAGGAAAAGATCATACGGTTTGTCTTGAAAATTTTGCCGTTGGTCAAAGTGCAATGTTTTTTCTAGTGAGCAACCCCCAGAAAGATGAGTGCTGTATGGTGGTTAAAACAAATCCAGCAGGATTCGTGCATGAACCGATTCGTGATGAAGAAAAGATAGATCAGGTTTTTTCATATCCAGGTGATGAGTTGCGTTTAAAAATTTTAGATATAATGGCGCATAAGTATATGCAAAATCGTTTTACTTCAGCCGCAAGGCGATCTGCCGGCATGAGGCGGCCTGAAGAAAAGATGGCCATGTATGCACAATCATTTAATGGCTTTGGCAAGTTCGGTGTGACTGAGCCGATGAGCAATCAATGTTTATACAAAGTGCATATGGGAACAACGCCGGTGTATGGGGCGGGAACGTCAGAGATCATGCTTAATTCACTGATGAATAATTCAGAAATCAATGACATGGTTTCTGAGTCTTTAAAAAAGCAAAAGAAAGCTCACCCTGAGTCTTATTTATGCGCCTCTTACGGTTCAGGAGAACATAAAGTTTCAGGTTACGCCTTTACCGGTTTGCTTGGAAACTACTTAGATAACCGCAAAACTTGTCCAAAACACACCAATAAACTAAAAGGTTTAAGCCAATTTGCGAACACTTCAGTATCAAGCTCAGAAAACTCTGGCAATGACGTAAAAAAGAGCAGTTCTTCAGGTAATGCTAAGTAGTTTAGGCTGTGACGCAGGCCGAAAATCACACTCAAAATTAAGATGAAAAATCAGACAATCCTCGAGAGAGAAACTGGCCCTTTTTTCATTGGCGAAATGTTAAATTTATGTCTTAATGTCGGTAAGTAAAAACGACAAAAAAGTAAATCTGAAAGATTTCAGAAAAAATATAAAAGGAGACCTACAATAATGGTCAACACAGTTACAACCTCAATCGCAGGAAAACAAATCACAATCGAAACAGGACGCCTTGCTAAACAAACTGATGGTTCAGTTTTAGTTACATGTGGCAACAACGTAGTTTTAGTTACTGCAGTATCTTCTAAAGAAGCAAAACCAGGACAAAGCTTTTTCCCTTTAACAGTTGAATTCATCGAAAAATATTACGCTATCGGAAAAATCCCGGGCGGTTATTTCAAACGTGAAGGTAAACCTTCAAATGATTCAGTATTAAGTGCACGTATGGTTGATCGTCCGATCCGCCCACTTTTTCCTGAAGGTTATTTAAACGACACGCAAGTTGTAGCAACTATTCTTTCAGCTGACGGTTCATTCTCAATGGACGTATTAGCTTCTTTAGGAGCTTCAGCTGCATTGCATATTTCTAATATTCCATTTGCTGGTCCTACAGCGACTTGCCAAGTTGGTCGTGTAAACGGTCAATTTATTGCAAATCCTACTCCTGAGCAATTAACTCAATCAGATATGGACATCATCGTATCTGGAACTAAAAATGGTTTATTAATGGTTGAAGGCGAAACGAAATTTATCTCTGAAGCAGACGCACTAGCTGCTTTAAAATTCGGTCACCAAGCTTTAATGCCGTTATTACAAATGCAAGAAGAGTTACGTGAAAAAACAGGAAGTGTAGCAAAACGTCCGTTCACGGCAGCTAAGATTGATGCTGATTTCAGAACTCAAGCTGAAACATTATTAACACCAATGATTCAAAAAGCATTATCGCAAAAAATTAAACAAGATCGTTATGCGGCATTTGATGCAGCTAAAGATGCTGCTGTTACTCAGTTAGTGAAAACAATCACTGATGAAAAACTTCAGGCTCAACGTAAATCAGAAGTTTCAACAGTTATCGAAGATATTAAATACAAAGTAGCTCGTTCACAAATTTTAGATACAGCTTCTCGTATTGACGGTCGCGATTTAAAAACAGTTCGTCCGATCATGTGTGAAGTTGGTTTATTACCACGTGCCCATGGTTCTGGTTTATTCCAACGTGGTGAGACTCAGTGTTTAGCGACTGTAACTTTAGGTACAGCTGATGATGAACAAACAGTTGAAACATTAAACGGAACTGTTAAACGTAAATTTTCATTACACTACAACTTTCCTCCATACTCTGTGGGCGAAGTAGGTCGTTTCGGCGGTCAAGGTCGTCGCGAAATCGGTCACGGAAACTTAGCTGAACGTTCAGTTAAAGCAGTGGCTCCTGA
This sequence comes from Bdellovibrio sp., assembly GCA_036676395.1. GTDB lineage: Bacteria > Bdellovibrionota > Bdellovibrionia > Bdellovibrionales > Bdellovibrionaceae > Pseudobdellovibrio. Next base: position 1,896,015 of record JAKFCY010000002.1, on the reverse strand, counting down.
TCACGCGCAATTCCCATACACAATCCGTTTAGTTTCTGAAGTTTTAGAATCAAATGGTTCAAGCTCAATGGGTTCAGTATGTGCTGCAACTTTAGCGATGCTTGATGCTGGTATCAAAATTAAAACAAACATTGCAGGTATTGCGATGGGTTTAATTAAAGAAGGCGACCGCGTTGCCGTTCTTTCTGATATCTTAGGTGATGAAGATCACTTAGGTGATATGGATTTTAAAGTTGCAGGATCGTCTACTGGTATCACAGCTTTACAAATGGATATCAAAATCGATTCAGTTTCTTTTGCAGTTATGGAAACAGCACTTAACCAAGCTCGTGACGGACGTTTATTCATCCTAGGCGAAATGGAAAAAGTGATGAAAGCTCCTCGCGGTCAAATGTCTGAATTTGCTCCTCGTATTGAAACGATCAAAATTAAAGTTGATAAAATCCGTGAAGTTATCGGTTCGGGCGGTAAAGTTATTCGTTCAATCACTGAACAAACTGGCGTTAAAATTGAAATTCAAGATGATGGTACAATCAACATCGCTTCATCTGATCCAGCAGCAACTAAAAAAGCTATCGCGATCATCGAATCAATCTGTGCTGAAGCAGAAGTTGGAAAAGTTTATAAAGGTAAAGTAATGAAAATTGCTGAATTCGGAGCTTTCGTAGAAATCCTTCCGAACACACAAGGTTTATTACATATCTCTGAGCTTGCTAACGAGCGCGTACGCCAAGTAACAGACGTTCTTAAAGAGGGCGAAATGATTGACGTAAAAGTACTTGAAGTAGACCGTTCAGGGCGTATTAAACTTTCTCGTAAAGCTTTAATGCAGTAGTTATCATTGTCACATTTTAAAAAATCGACTTTATCTAATGGAGTGCGCGTGGTGAGTGAATATCATCCGCACTCTAAATCTGTCGCATTAGGTGTGTGGGTGTTAACCGGCACGCGCGATGAAGATCCAGAAGAAATCGGTATTTCGCATTTTGTTGAGCACTTAGTTTTTAAGGGCACCAAGAAGCGTAATGCTTATCAAATCGCAAGGTCTTTAGAATCTTTAGGCGGAGAACTTAACGCTTACACAACTCGTGAACAAACGACTTACCATTGCACAGTTTTAAAAGAAGACTGGAAGATCGGCTTAGAAGTTTTATCTGATCTGGTTTGTAATATGAAAATTTCTAAGAAAGACTTTGAATTAGAAAAAAAAGTCGTTCTACAAGAAATTCAAATGAGTGATGATTCGCCAGAAGAAATTATTTACGATTACCTATTCGAACACTGTTACGCCAATCATCCCTTAGGTCGTCAGATCTTAGGTAAAAGTGACACTCTATCAAAGATGACACAAAAAAAGGTCTACGACTTCTATAAGAAGTTTTACCAGGGTAGTAACTTAATCGTTTCTGCAGCTGGCCCTTTAGAGCATGATGCCTTGGTTATCGAAGCGCAAAAAATGTTTCGCACCCGCAAAACTTTTGATGTGCCCAATGTGCGTCGGGCGCCCCGCTGGAAAGCCACACGTAAATTTTACGATGATGATTCAGAACAGGTTCATATTCTTTTGGCCCTGCCAGCGACCAGCTTTCACGATAAATACCGCTTTGAAGCATTTATTGTGAATTCGTTATTAGGCGGTGGTATGACGTCTAAACTTTATCAAGCCGTGCGTGAAAAGCAGGGTTTAGCTTATAGCGTATTTTCGTCTTTAAATACGCAAGTCGATTGTGGCAATATCACCATTTATGCCGGCACTGATCCCACAAAAGTTAAAAAAGTTATTAGCATTATTAAAGATGAATTATTAAAAATTAAAAAAGATGGAATTAAAAAATCGGATTTAGATTTATTTAAAACCCAAGTGCGTGGCCAATTATTAATGGGTTCTGACGATATTGATAACCGTATGACTTCACTGGGTGTGAATGAAATGATTTTTGCAGATTATCGTTCAGTTGAAAAAGTCATTCAAGAAGTTGAAGCCGTAAGTGAAAAATCAATCAAGATGTATCTTAAAGAACATTTTGATTTGGAAAAGATGGCTGTCATCCTTATGGGACCTCATGTTTCAAAAATGAAACCATGGGTGAATGCTATCAATTTTGCGAAAAAATAGGACTCGCGCTAAAAGCGCGGCAGGAGATAGTTATGCAAGTTAAAATTAAAAAATGGCCACATTTCAAAGGTGAACTTCCGGCTTACCAATCGCATGGTGCAAGTGGTTTTGATGTGCGTGCTCAGTTAGAGCAACCATTAACTTTAAAGCCTATGGAGCGCGCGATGGTTCCGACAGGTTTAACTTTTGAAATTCCGGTAGGTTATGAAATTCAATGTCGCCCGCGCAGTGGTTTAGCAGCCAAACAAGGTTTATCAGTGTTAAATACACCTGGTACAATCGATGCTGATTACCGTGGTGAAGTGAAAGTGATTTTAGTTAACCTTGGTCAAGAGCCGATTGTGATCAACGATCAAGAACGTTGCGCACAGTTTGTGATTTGTCCGATTATTCAAGCTAGCTTTCAATTAGTGGAAGAGCTTTCTGATACAGCACGTGGTGCTGGTGGATTTGGTTCAACAGGAAGAGCTTAGTGAATAAATCTGCAGTAAAAGCTGGGCTGGTAGTTTTAGTACTTGTTGCAGTTGTTCTGTGGACTCTTCTATCGAATTATTTCAGTGGAGACCTTGCTGCTCAAGAAGTTCAAGTTCTTACATCGGCAATCGTAACTCATACCGCAGTAGTTTCTGGCCCAGTAGCTGTAGCATCTGCTTCTGCTCCAGCATTGGTTTCAGTTGCAGTTTCAGCAGCCGTTGTTAAAACTTCTGAGAATCTTCCCAATAGTCCATTCTGTAAGGCTCAATTTCAAGAAATGCTTAGAATTCCCAGCGGAAAAGTCTTTCGTGAAGCGCTTGAAAAAAATCCGGCGTTCATGGATAACAACTGTTTTGCTATTCCAACTGTAAAAGGGATGGACATTAAAAGTTGCACTGATAAACCATCAACTGAAGTCATTTATAAAAACAGTGATACGAATAGCGTGGTTGCAGACGCTTTATGTGATGCGTTTCTGACTTATTACAAATTCATGCTAACTGATTATTTTTATACTGATGTAACAGATATTAATAATATGCCTGAGGATATTCTTCGGGCTAAATTGATTGCGCAATTTGTAGCCCGTTTACACTATGATGATGAATTACAAAAAACTTTGGCAGACGAAGTGCTTCGCCGCGCACCTAATCAGCTAAAGGCTTTGAAGCTGTATTTGATCGCGCAATATCTTCTTCCTGTGCATGATTTCTCAAGTGCAGGGCCAGTGTATCCATATATAATGAAGGCCTATAAGCTTGCGCCTCAGGATAAAGAAATTCAGCAGTTTGTCGCTTACAGCGTAATGGTTTCTGAACGGGGACTTTTTAAATTAACAGAACTTGAATTTTTGAGAGATGATTTTTACGCCTACTATTTTTATGCTTGGTTTTACTGGATACACAAATCCAGCTTTGAAAAAACAAAACTACACCTTACTACGGGTGTGCAAAAAAGTGTGAAACACAAATATTTATTTGAAAAGACGTTAAAAAAAGTGAACGATAAAAAAGTTGTTTTCGGGCAACATAATATTTTTGATTTAGATTTTGAACTTATGCCTGAATGGGATTCATTGTGAAAGATCTTGCGGCGAATTTATTTTTTGCCGTAGCGGTCGTCGTTGCCGTGATTGTTTGGTATAGTTATACAAATAATTTTTTAGGTGTGATCGTTGCAAAAGAAGAGTTTGTTCCAAAAGCTGAAGTAATTGCTACCCAAAGTCAGGCGATACCGCCGCCGCCGCCGTTAAGTGAAGTGTCACAAACTGTGCCTCCGCCTCCGCCACCGCTGCCTGAAGCGGTTGCAAAAACTTTAAGCGCTGAAGAAACATTTTTAAAGAGTTCATACTGTAAACTTCAGCATGATGATCTTTTAAAAAAGAACAGTCATGCGGAGCTCGTTGAAGCCCGTAAAAATGATCCTGGTAAATACGATATCAAATGTTTTACTTTTCCAGAGTCAGGCGATCTGAGTGTTGCCGATAAATGTCTGATCGGAAATAAAAAAAATACCGCGCAAGTTAATGAAGTCATCGAAAGTGTTATGTGTAAGGCTTTTTTAAAAGTCTATCAAGCTTACGTCACTGATTTTCAGTATGCAGATGATGTCGACGTTAAAAGTTTAACTCAAAGTGTTCTACAGCGAAAAATTCAGGCTCAACTTTTAAAACAGGTTAAAAATCCACCTCTGATGGTGTCGATGGTGCAAACCTTAATAGCTTCATACCCGAATGACTTCGAAGCTCTGAAAATTTATATAAAAGCCGTTGGCTTCGGTCAGAAACCCATAGTTTATGCTGAAGGCGGGCAGCTGTTTCCGAAGTTAGAACAGGCTTATAAATTAAATCCGCGTGATATCGAAATGCGCGAAATGTATATGTATGGCTTAATTCATTCAGAAAATGGCGGGGCAAAACTAATAAATGCTTTTCCAAGCGTAAAAGAAGATTCAAAATTGCAGGCACTTCGCTATTATTATTTAGCCTGGGCGTCTTGGAGTAAAGGTGATCGCATTCAGGCGCTAAATAATTTAGAATTCGCAAAATCATTATCTAACAACGACCAAAGATACACAGAAGCTTACGACAAAGTAAAAAATGAAACGAATATGCCGAAATCAGAAGGTGTATTTTACCTATCTTTCTCGTTAATATAGTAAAAGAGGAAACTTGTAATGACACAAAATCTGCCGCACTTAATGTCTGAAATGAAAAATCAAAATCAACTTTGGATTACCTTGAATAACCCAGAAAAACTGAACGCCATTAGCTATGAAATGATTGATTCATTGGTGGCAACACTTTTTAAGGCCGATATGAACCCTGATGTGAAAGTCATCGTGATTTGCGGTGCAGGCAGAGCTTTTTCAGCCGGTGGCGATGTGCAAGCGATGAAAGAAAAGTCGGGCATGTTTCAGGGAGATTCAAACGAATTACGTATGCGCTATATGCATGGCATTCAAAAAATTCCTAAATGTATGGAAGATCTATCTAAACCTATTATTGCCATGGTCAATGGCCCTGCAATAGGTGCGGGCAACGATTTAGCGATGATGTGTGATTTGCGTGTTGGCTGTGAAGAATCGCGTTTTGGCGAAACTTTTGCAAAACTTGGATTAGTTCCAGGAGACGGCGGAACTTATTTTTTAACTCGAGTTGTGGGGTTCTCTAAAGCCATGCAAATGACGATGACTGCTGAAATTATTTCTGGCAAAAAAGCTTTTGATTTTGGCTTAATGAATTATTTTGTTGAAACAGCTGATTTAGAAAAAGAAGTGACATTGCTTGCCACTAAGATTGCGGGCCTTCCTGCAGTCGCTGTGCAAATGGCTAAAAAATCTTTAAAAGCAGCTTATCGTAATGATTTGCAGGTGAATTTAGATTTACTGGCTGCGTTTCAAGGTATCACGCAAAGAACTAAAGATCATGAAACAGCAGTTGATGCTTTTTTTGAAAAGAAACCTTAGTTAAATTTAGCTGTTAAAATTATAGTCTTTAGATTTTTCGATTTCGGAATTGAGCTTTCCACTTAAGAAGTAGAAATACATTTTAAAATCTGAAATCAAACTCCAAAACGGGTGTTTAAACGTTGCCGGTCGGTTGTGTTCAATTTTAAAATGCCCTACCCAGGCAAAAGCGTATCCCGCAAGCGGGCACAGCCAAAAAATATTATAATTGCCAGTGGCCAGAGCAAGGCTAATAAAAATCAAAACTAATGTTGTGCCGATAAAATGTAAGTTGCGGTTCATCGCATGCGAATGTTCTTGTAAATAAAAAAACCAAAATTCTGAATAGGTTTTAATACGGCTCATATATATTTATTTAATAACCACGTAGCTAACACTAAAAGGTATAAAAAGACCGCGATTTGGTAAGCGCGTTTACGATCAACCCTGAAGTTTTCTGATAGCCCGACAACGCAAAGTAAGCTGGTAAAACCAAAACCCACTAAAGTCACCGGCGGAAAATACTCAGAAGCAATTTGAAAAATATAAAAGGGAATTGAAGCTAAAGTGACGAAGGCAAAAATGCGACGATAGCTTTCAGTGCGGTTTTCAAAAAATTGAAAATAATAATAGAAAAATGTGGTTAAAAGCATGCTCGAAATCGTCGACACGATCGGCATTAGAAAAATACCCGACAGCGCGCGAAGTAAATTCAGCTTGATGGCTCCGGCTAAAACACCAGAAACAACTGCAAAAGTGATTTGCACGATGATCAAAGACATCCAATCCCAAGAAGGAATTTCAGTAATTTTTAAAACCGGATTTTGCACGAATTCTTTTAAGTAATTCAGAATTTCGCGAACATTCGCTTTTTGGGGTTCCATTTGCGGATTAACTTCTCTCATCTGTTTCCTTGTGTGCTTTCAGCACAACAAATTATCTCTTATTCCGAAAGGAAATCAAGTTCTGCTAATTTCACGCAGTGATCTATAAAGGCATACCAGGTGTTTTTATCGGCATTCAGAAACAAATTTTGTGGAGAGGTCGCTTCAAACCCTAAAAACTTAAGCCAAGTCCGATGTAAATTGTAGGTTAGCGAAGTTGTAGTGTATGCGGGTTTGTAGTTGTCGCCAATGATGGTGATTGTCGAATTTTTTACGTTTTTCAAAAGGCTTGAAAATTCTTGATAGGTTTTTTCATCGATCACAATGTGACAATCGTTAAGTTCAGCAAGGCGGTTAGTGAAGGCTTTTTGGCGTAGCTTTTTGTCGTTAAAAGGCAGTTGCATCACCGAAGCACGGTAGCCATGTTCATAGAGAACCTCGGGCAGCAAGCCCCAGGGTGCGCGGTAGAAAAAGATGCTCTTAGGACCAGAGACCAGTTTCAGAGGGCGTTTAGTCAGTAAACAGTTTGGTTTGAGTTCTATCTTCATCGGGCTTAAGGCTAATCCTTTGTTATTATGAGTCTCAGAATAGAAAATAAACCTATTCTTTGGCAAACTGGAAATACAAGGAAATACAAATGATCCAAAATCGTAAATCTTGCTACTGCGCCTTTTGCAAAAATACCCGTAAAGTATACACCAGTAAGCATCTGAGTATGATGGGTATTATTGGTATGGTGCTATTAAGTTACGTCATGACGTTTGTGATCTGGCACCAGCCGGATGTACGTGGCCTTGTAATTTTAGGAACACTGTTACTGGTGGGCGAAAGCTGCACCAAGCTTCGCTGGCGCCAATCCTTACTGTGTCAGCATTGTGGATTTGATCCGATGCTTTATATGAAAAACCCCGAGCTTGCGGCAGTTAAAATTAAAGCATTCATGAAAACACGCTCAGAAGATCCCGCATTTTTACTAAAACCAGCTTTGAATTTACCAACTCGCCGTGCGCCAAGTTATGGCGGCGACAATTTATCCTTGCGTGGTTAATCCGTTGATTTAATAATGACGGGTGATGAGACTAGCTTCGCCGATTTTTTTAATCATCATTTTTTGTTTATGCAGTTCATTTGCTTCAGCGCAAAACAAAGCTCACGTTTTAAATCCAGACACTGATGTTTATGGCACCCCGGATTTTGATGCCGCGGTCATTGGTTCAGTAGACCCCGATCAATCGTTTTTAGTTTCAAAAAAAACCTACGGCCCTTTTTACAAAGTTAAATTTAAAGATGGAACAATCGGGTATATTCCAGATACAGATTTAAACATCGAAGGTATTGGCACTGTTAAAGAACAAAGCTTTAAAGGCGATGATATTGATAAAAATGCCAAACGCGCCAAACGTGAAATGGAAGACGAAGAGGCTGAAGACGACACTGAGAACCCAAACATCAATTACAAAGGTGTGACGTTTTCAATTATTAACTTTCGTGAAGACACGATGGGTGGAATTCAGGTTGCAGATCTTGCGGCTTATGGTTTTCGTTATCAACCGATGCAGGGTAATTATCAATCGGGCCTGGCCTATGATTTGATGGTGGCTACAAAACCCCCAGATTATTATGCTGATAAGACCGGAGCTAAAACTTCAGGCGCAGTTTTTTGGGGCGCTGCAGGAATTTCAAATATTTCTGCCTTAAATTCAAACACATCTTTACGTTACGGCGCAGGCCCTTTTTTACGCTATTCCTACTTTGCCATTCAAGATGCGCCATTACGTCCTCAAAGTAAGTACAATCTTCAAGATCTGACGGCAGGATTAGATGTTCAGGCCGGAATAATGCTACATAGCCGATATTTGACCATCGATTTAGGTTTACGTTACTTTTGGGATAAAGAGGGTTACGGCGGTTTTGGAGTTGGCTTTTTATTCTAAGTTTTTTATAAAAGCCTATGTCATCGATTCAAGTTTTATCTCCTGATGTCGTCAATCAGATCGCCGCTGGCGAAGTCGTCGAACGCCCTTCACATTTAGTGAAAGAATTGCTCGAGAATAGTCTTGATGCAAACTCTACACAAATTCAAATCGATGTTAATTTTGGCGGTAAATTTATTAAAATCACTGATAACGGTGACGGTATTACGAAAGAAGATTTACCATTAGCGCTGCAGCGACATGCGACCAGTAAAATCACACAAACCAATGATCTCTGGAATTTATCAACTTACGGATTTCGTGGCGAAGCTTTAGCCAGCGTGGCCGCAGTTTCAAAACTGACATTAATGAGTAAAGCGAAAAAAGCAAAATCAGCTTTTCAAATTAAATCTGATTTTGGCTTAATCAGTGATGTAATGCCATCATCGATCGATCAAGGCACGCAGTTAACTGTGGATGCCCTTTTTGAGAACGTTCCCGCACGTTTAAAGTTTTTAAAATCAGATTCAGCAGAGCTAGCACAAATCAGAAACGTGATCAGAGCATTGTCGTTAGTCTACCCACATGTCGAATTTAAGCTTATTGAAAATGGTAAGCTTGATTTATTTTTTAAAGCTCAGCCCGACGCGAATGATATTTCAGTGCGGGCATCGCAAGTTTTAGGATTAGATCGCATTTTCGTGCAAGAAAACCGTTACAAGTCATATATTGTAAAAGCTTATTTTTCTTCGCCGCATGACACGCAAAAAACTTCGAAAAATATTTGGATCTTTGCGCAAAAACGCTGGATTCAAGATCGCGGTTTACAAGCCGCGATCACTGAAGCCTATAGAAGTTTATTAATGCATGGTGAATACCCGCAAGTGGTGATTGATTTAGAATGTGCACCAGATTTAATCGACGTCAATATTCACCCGACAAAATCACAAGTTAAATTTCAGGAAGCCTCAGAAGCGTTTCGGGCCGTGCACGGTGCTGTCAGACAAGGTTTAGAACTGGCACCATGGGTTCCGAAAGTGAGTGGTGCTCAAGGGTCGACAACGAGCGAACCAGCGAATTATAATTTCGTGCGCGAGATGAATCCGCAGATGCAAGTTCAGGATCAAACACGTTTTACCGATCTGGGTTCATCGTTAGGTAATACGCAGTTTAAAACTAAGCTGAATATGCTTGAGCAGTTATCGCAGCTTAAAATGGACTCATCTCCGGTTATTGAAACGAATATTTCGAATGGATTCTGGTCAGGCTTACAAGTTTTAGGACAACTCAATTTAACTTACTTAGTTTGTCAAAAAAATGATCGCATGATTTTAGTCGATCAACATGCGGCCCATGAACGCGTGGCTTTTGAAAAGTTAATGCGTAAATGGAAAGGCGGCCATATTGACCAACAGGATTTTTTATTTCCGTTAGCTATAGATATGTCGCCTGAAAAAGTTGAAGCCTTGTTAGCGAAAACCCAAGACATTTCAAAAATGGGAATCGAAATTGAATCTTTAGGCCCCAATGTCATCGGCGTAAAGTCAGCCCCGTTGTTTGTTAAAGAAGCGGCTTTGCCAAAAATCTTTGATAAAATGGCGACAGATCTAAATGATTACGGCGGCAGTTATTCATTAGAAAAATCGATCGCCGATTTATTTGCGACGATGGCCTGTCATTCTGTCGTTCGTGCCGGGCAAAGTCTAAGCCAGGCCGAAATGGTTGAGTTACTAAAAAGCATGGATGAGTTTCCGCTGTCTTCTTTTTGCCCGCATGGGCGACCAGTGTCAGTTGAATTTACATTTAACGACATTGAAAAACAGTTTGGCCGAACGCTGTGAGTGAGCAAACCAAAGTTATTTTTGTAGTTGGACCAACAGCCTCTGGAAAAAGTCAGTTAGCCTTACAGCTGGCTAAAAAATTTAACGGCAGCATTATAAATATCGATAGTGTGCAGTTTTACGCAGGCTTAAATATCGGTTCAGCAGCTCCCACTGAAGACGAAAAAAAACAAGTTCCCCATTATTTATTTTCTTACGTAAAAGCTCCCGCTGAAATGACAGCAGGGCAATACATTCGTGATTTTTATGAATTGATCGAATCAGGCAAAGTGAATTCACCAATCTTTGTTGTCGGTGGCACGGGGTTTTATATTCAGGCTTTAGAAAAAGGCATGTATGACCTGCCTGAAGTCAGCGAAGAAATAAAAAAAGAAGTATTAGCTGATTTTGAAACTTTCGGATCAGAAAAAATGTTTGCAGAACTTAAAAATTTTGATTCAGACACTGAATTGCATCCAAATGACCACTACCGCGTAGGTCGTGCCCTAGAGGTAAAGCGCGCTTTTAATTTAAAAATGTCTGAATTTAAAAATGCAGGCGCAGATAATAAAAATAAATTACCGTACCCTGCGATGAAAATCGGCCTTACATTTGCGACTGAAGACAAAGAAAAATTTATGAACCGCGTTCATCAAAGAACTGTAAAAATGCTGGATGCAGGTATCGTTGAAGAAACCAAAAGCTTTTTAACCCAAGGTTTTGAATCTTGGGCGCCACTGGCTAGTGTTGGTTATTTAGAAACGAAAGCTTATTTGCAGGGGCAAATAAGCCGTGAAGAACTGCCTGCAGCTATCACTCAGGCCACGATGAAGCTTGTCAAAAAACAGAAGACTTGGTTTAAACGCGATGACGCCATAATTTGGTCGGATGTTTTTAGTTCTAATTATACAGCTCTAGAGAGGGAAGTTCACAGTTTTATTTCTCATGATGAGACATAAAACTGTCTAATAACCGCAGGCTGTCTAACAATTTTTAGCAGATATTTACCTATGTCAAATTTATCAGTAATTCTGATGGCATAACAGTCGCATTAAGTATTTCATGAGCAATAAACCAACAGATAATACCTTAAAATATTCAGCCTTAATTTTTATGGTTACCTTGTGTGTCAGGCAGAGCCTTTTTGCAGCCGGAATGTGTGCGCAGCTTTTTATAACTTCATTTAGTATTCCGTCACCTAGCCCATTGTTTCAGGATACGCAGCCAATTCGTCTAGAGATCACATCTGATTTTAAACAAATTTATAAAATTTCACAACGTGCTAGTTTTCAAAATAGCGCAAGCAAAAGTAATCCAAAATTCTATTTGCCTGCCCAGGTAGTAGATCAATCTAATCCTGCCAGAATTATCACAGCATCCATTCGTGCGCGTGGTAATACAAGTTTAATGAAAGGTGAAGCCTCGTTTCCGAAATTGCGTTTAGAAATTAATGATAGCGAAGATATTAAGGGCTCTACTTTTCAAAGTGCCCGCAATTTTCGTATTAACACGCATGTCACTACAGATCCGAAGGCTGTTTATACAGAAATGGGTCGCTTAAATAACGAAAATTCACCGTTGCGGGAAGGTTTAGCTTTTTCATTGGCGCGCGCTTTAGGTCTTGCGGCTCCAGCGACGCGTTTAGCTGATATTCATTATGTCGATACAGGTTCTACAGCCGATTTTACCCGCCATGCTTTGTTGATTGAAACCGATAAAAAAATGGCTGAGCGTCTTTCGATGATAGTGGTTGATGCTAATGAGTTTATTCAAGCTGAAAAAACCAATATCGATCCGGTTGAAGGTGCAAAGTTTTTTTTGTTTCATAAACTTATTGGCAATGATGATGCTCAATTACGTGTACATGAAAAAGTGGCCAATGTCTTGTTTGGTGGAACGTATAGTCCTTTATGGAATACGACTTTACTTAAAGCTGCCGATGGAAAAATCACTCCAGCTGTTTATGATTTTGATGTCTCGACATTTGTGGCAAGTCACGAAATGGTGAAAGATGGATTATACAATAATTCGTATTTTAAATTAAACAATCATGCACAATCTATGTTTGTTACAAAGTTTTTACCCCTTCGTCAAAAATTCAATCAGGCTGAGTTATTAGAAGCGATTAATTTTTTTAAAATTAAAAAAGAAGAATTATATCAACTTACAAATGAAGCCTATATCGATGCTGAGGGTAGGATCAATGCCTTACGTCATCTAGATACTTTTTTTAACAATGTTGATTACGCTATGAATTTGAATGTTATAATGCAAGAAAAGGTTCCGTTTTTTAAAGATTTAGCGCAAACACAAGCTAAGTTATATAATGACCCTATCGAAGGCGAGTTAAATGATCCTGGTTTTATCAGACCTGGAACTCCGGTCGTTGTTCTGGGTAAAGAAGGTGATCTTTTGAAGGTCGCAATTTTAAATATCAACTATGACTTGAAGGCCGGCGAAGATGTCGTAGGTTACATACCTGCCACAGCTAAAATCGGCAAAACTATGTCTGTGAAATTCGTCGGTCGCATTGATCATCGTGATCTAACTACCAGCGAATAAAAAAACACGACCTTGGTCTTGTCTGACGAGATCAAAGTAGAAGATCGAGATTGAACTTTTGACGCATTAGTATGCAAGGAATGATAATAATAGAATGAAAAGCATGACTGGCTACGGACTTTGCCGAGCTCAAACCAATGAAGTGTCGCTTGAAATCAGTATTCGTGCCGTTAACGGCCGATTTCTAGAGACACGCTTCCATTTACCGAAGCCTTATTTTATTTTTGAATCTGATTTAAAGAAAAGATTAGCTGTCTACGCTTTGCGTGGCACTGTTGATATTTATATTTCGCGTAAGCTAAAAGCAAATCATGCCACAGGCAAAGTTGTTATTAATACAAAGCTTGCACAAGAATATTTAAAATCATTTAAAAAATTAGCTAAAGATTTAAAATTAAACGATGCCATTCGTTTTGATTTAATTTCGCGCCAAAACGATGTGATCGTGATGGAAGAAACAGATAGTCTTAATCCGCAAGAAATGGCGTTGCTTAAAAAAGCCTTTGAAGTGGCTTTAAAGAAATTTGAACAAGAAAAAATTCGTGAAGGCTTAGCGCTTAAAAAAGATCTTTCAAAAAATTTAAAAGATCTGCAAAAACATGTTTTAAAAATTTCTAAATTACGCGATGACGCTAATAAATTTTTGCAGGAGAAATTCGAAGCGAAAATCAAATCTCGTCTGCCAAAAGAATTGGCCGGGCAGTCGGTTGATCCTTTACGCATTTCTCAGGAAATTGTCATTCAGCTCGAGAAAGCTGATATCAACGAAGAGCTTATTCGTTTAACAGAACATTTAAAAAATTTCGAAAAGTTAATTGAAAACTCTGTGGTCGAAGGTAAAAAGCTTGATTTTTATACACAAGAATTATTGCGTGAAGTTAATACGATTGGATCGAAAAGTCAGGTTGCCGGAATCACTGAATCTGTTGTAGAAGCTAAAACACTTATCGAACGTATCAGAGAACAGGTGCAAAACATTGAGTAAAGAAAAAGCTAATGCAACACGAATGATTATTGTGGCTGCCCCGAGTGGTGCAGGCAAAAGTAGTTTCGTGGAAAAATTAGCTGCCGAAGATCATCGGTTGCACGACTTGGTTACGTACACCACTCGCACTATGCGTACTGGTGAATCCCAAGGTAAACCTTATTTTTTTATTACACCTGAAGACTTCGAACAGAAAAAGAATGAAAATTTCTTTATCGAGTGGGCGAAGGTTCACACGAATCACTACGGCACATCGTACGAACAGCTACAAAAAGCCTGGGCTCAGGGTAAAGTAGTGATTATGGATATCGATATCCAAGGGGTTGCGACCTTTAAGAGCAAGTACCCAGATGCTAAAACCGTGTTTATTTTGCCTCCATCTTTAGATGAATTACGCCGTCGCGTCATCAAGCGCGATGGAAACCCTCCGCCTGACCTAGAAGTTCGCATGCAAAATGCTGAAAAAGAGATGGCTAAGGCCCACGAATTTGACGTCAGAATCGTTAATGACGATTTTGAACGCTCTTTTGCAGAATTTAAGAAAATCGTTGATACCTGGCTCGCTTAAGGTTAAAACTTATAGCTTGTAAACCGGAGGTCCCATGGCTCGTGTAACCGTAGAAGATTGCCTAGATAAAGTTCCAAATCGTTTTGCTTTAGTCCTATTAGTGGCTAAACGCGCGAAACAATTGTTAAAAGGCGGCGAGTGCACAGTAGCAACCCGTAATAACAAATATATCGTTAACTCACTACGTGAAGTGGCTATCGGTAACGTGATTTTCGATACAAAAATCGATGCAGACACAGCTCGCGAAGACATGTTACGAGACTTAAATAAGTAATCTGTTGTCGCAGACCTTGCGCTAAATAAACAGTCTAAAGTCTGAATTGTTAAAATTCGTTAAAATCCCGCTCACAAGGCGGGATTTTTGCTTTAAAATAAACGAATGTCAGATCCCATGTCTTTGATGTCCCATCTTGATGATCGCCTACCCACTAAGCCGGTAAGAACCGTCGAAGAGCTATTAGCAAAAATCAAAGCGTACCATCCTGCAGCACCACTGCAACTTGTTGAGAAAGCTTATTTGTTTTCTGAAAAAGCTCACGAAGGCCAAGTTCGTCGTTCGGGTGAACCTTATATTTCGCATCCACTGAACGTCGCTGGAATTTTAGCCGATTTAAAACTCGATGTGGACACGATCATGACAGGATTACTGCATGATACCGTTGAAGACACGAATGTTTCTTTAGAGGATATCCGTCGTGAATTTGGCGAAACAGTCGCTTACTTAGTTGATGGTGTAACTAAAATCGGGCAAATGAATTTTCGTAATAGCTTTGAAAAACAAGGCGAAAATATTCGTAAGATGATCGTATCAATGGGTAAAGATGTGCGCGTAGTTTTAGTAAAGCTAGCCGATCGTTTACATAATATGCGCACGCTGAATCATATGCCATACGAAAAGCAAAATCGTATCGCTAAAGAGACTTTAGAGATTTATTGTCCTTTAGCGGGGCGTATTGGTATCAGCGCTTTAAAAATTGAATTAGAAGATTTATGTTTTCGTTATTCGTTTCCGGATAAATATTACGAGTTAGTGCAGCTTATCGAAAAAACTGAAGTCGACACTGATCGTTATATCGAAGAAGTTAAAAGAAATGTCAGTGAAGTTTTAGCTAAATCGAATATTCAACAGTATAAAATCTATGGCCGATCAAAGCATTTATGGTCAGTCTATAGAAAAATGACTTCACGTAATTTAGATTACGATCAGATTTACGATGTGCTGGCGTTTCGAATTATCGTCAGCAGCGTGGTCGAATGTTACGAAGTTTTAGGTTATATCCATTCTATCTGGAAACCGATTCCGGGCCGTTTTAAAGATTTCATCGCAATGCCAAAATCAAATAATTACCAGTCACTGCATACCACAGTGATCGGCCCAGGCGGCGATCGTATCGAAATTCAAATTCGTACTGCAGAAATGCATTTGATCGCCGAAAAAGGGATCGCGGCCCATTGGAACTACAAAGAGCGCGGAAGTCTATCCGGAGATAAATTACAGCAAGCCAATTGGTTACGTGAGTTAGTTTCGCTACATCAGCAATCAGAATCTTCAGATGAATTTTTAGAAACTGTAAAAACCGATTTGATGGAAAAAGACATTTATGTTTTTACTCCACGCGGTGATGTTAAAGAATTACCAGAAAATTCGACGCCGGTGGATTTGGCTTATGCGATTCACACAAATCTTGGAAATACTTGCACCGGAGCGCGCGTAAATGGGCGTATGGTTCCGTTAAAACACGCCCTGCAAAACGGGGATCGTGTTGAAATTATCACTCTAAAAACGCAAACGCCGTCGAAAGATTGGTTAAAGTTTGTTGTAACGAACAAGGCCAAATCAAAAGTGCGCCAATTTGTTAAAGAAGAACAGCGCCGCAATGCTTTAACCATGGGTAAAGAGCTTGTGGAAAAAGAATTTCGTAAATTCGGCATGGCTGCCTCAAAGTATTTAAAGGGCGACTATTTTGATAAATACATCCGTGAAAGCGGAGTCGTTGATGTTGAAGATCTCTACGTTAAAGTCGGCTACGGAAAAACCGAGCCCAAACATTTAATTTCTGCATTAGTGCCCGAAGCTGAAGAGTCAAAAGATGCTAAGAGTGAATCAGCAACTTTCATGGAAAAAGTTGTAAAGTCTGCGAAAAGTAAAAAACGGAAAACAAATTCTTTGGTTTCCGTCGACGGCATGGATGATGTGTTAGTGCATTTTGCTAAATGCTGCTCGCCGATTCCGGGCGATCCAATCTCGGGATTTATTTCGCGCGGTAAGGGCATCATGATCCATCGTAGCGATTGCCATAAGGTATTTGAATTAGATCAAATGCGCCGGGTAGACGTAGCGTGGACAACGAAAACTGCAGCTGCAGGACAAGAGCGCCAAGTAAAACTTGAAGTGATCGGCCAAGACGTTCCGGGTTTATTAAAATTAATGTCAGAGGCTTTCTCAGCTCAGGGAATTAATATTGAATCAGCGCAGATCAGAACGACTCGCGATAAAAAAGCGGTATGTATATTTGAAATCTCGGTGAAAGATTTAAGTCAGCTTTCTAATTCGATTTTAGCCCTGCAAAAAATCAAAGGCATTATCGGCGTTAAACGCGTGACTGAATAGCCAGTACGCGCGCAACTTCTGGTGCGAAGTAAGTTAAAATCACATCAGCGCCAGCTCTGCGAAATGCATACATGCACTCCATCATCGTTTTTTCTAAATCAAGAGCACCTGCAAGGGCGGCAAAGTGCAACATCGCATATTCGCCACTGACATTGTAAACGGCTACTGGAACTGACGAATGAGTTTTTAAATCAGAGACGATATCTAAATAGGGAAGCCCAGGTTTGACCATCACCATATCTGCGCCCTCTAAAATGTCTAAATCCATTTCACGAAGGGCCTCTTTGCGATTGCGAATATCCATTTGGTAAGTTTTTTTATCGCCAGCTTTTGGTGCTGAATCTAAGGCTTCGCGAAAGGGTCCATAAAAACTTGAAGCGTATTTTGCGGTGTAAGAAAGAATACTTGTTTTAACAAAACCAGCATCATCTAAGGCTTCACGAATGGCATCCACGCGGCCATCCATCATGTCCGACGGGCAAACCCAGTCAGCACCCCAGCTTGCTTGTTTGACTGCCATTTCGGCTAAAATTTTCACAGTCTCGTCATTTAAAATTTCGCCATTTTTTACGATGCCATCATGACCATCTGAAGAGTACGGATCAAGTGCGATGTCAGTAAATAAACAAATATCTGGATGTTTTTGTTTCAGTAATTTAATGGCTTTAGGCAGTAGACCATTATCGTTTAAAGCTTCGCTCGCTACAGAGTCTTTTTTAGCTTCATCGATTTTCGGGAAAAGAGCGTAATTTTTAAGGCCTAATTTCTTCCAAATGGTGATTTTTTCAGCCAAAACATCAGGACTCATGCGTGATTGCCCAGGCAACGTGCGAATTGCCTCTTCGATTTTCTCGCCGTCGCAAATAAAGACAGGGTAAATAAGGTTTGCCACGCTAAGGTGTGTCTCGCTGATCATTTCACGGATATTCTCATTGGCTCTTAAACGTCTTGGTCTATGCATGATGGTTAAATTATCAGCGTCATAGCAAATAGCAACTTTTTTTATTTTTCATGACAAACATATGACAATCAAATGAGAAAACTTTGCTATCTTAAAACCATGTTAAAGCTCTGGCATCAGCCTATCGAACTAGAAAACCAATTATTAGCTCCTCTTATCATTGATAATAGTTCTGTATTATTATGGGAAACCTGCCGCCGTAAAATTTATTTTTATTTAGATGAGACAGCTTTTTTAGCCGACGGTCGTGGTTTTAAACAGGGCCTTGATGCTGAAACTTTTTTATTAGAAGTTTTATGCGGTCTGCATTCACCAGTGATTGGTGAAACAGAAATCTTGGGGCAATTTCGCCAATTTATTAATAACAATTCGAAACATGCGTGGGTTCAGCAATGGCAATCACGCATGCAAATTTGGTTTTCATTAATTAAAGGTGTGCGCGAAAAATACCTATATAATTTTGGTTCACAATCTTACGGTGGATATTTACGCCGTGTCTTACAAAATGAAAATCATGTGCAAATTATCGGATCGGGTGCCTTAGTTGAAGATGTGCTTCCGTGGTTAGTCAGTAAGAACGTGCAGGTGTTTGCTCGTAATCTTGAAAAAGCGCAAACTCAGGTGATGAAACATTTCTCGCACTTTGTTGAAGGTGGCGGAAATTTATCTTTGCACCTTTTAGAGAAGCCATTACCGCAATCTGATGTTTTAGTGATTGCAGCGCCAATTTCTCATGATCAATTAGCTCAATTAATCGCGGCGTCGCCGCGCAAATGGAAAACTGTGATCGATCTACGCCGTGACGCTAAAATGTTTACGGCACGTGATGCGCAGATTAAATCTTGGATCACATTAGAAGATGTGATGGAGTTTTTCTCCCAACAAAAGGATTTGTTAGCTGTCAGACAACAACAAGCTATTGCTGCTGTGGATGAGTGGCGTTTAGCTCAAATGGATAAGCAAACAGTACGACCTTTCGGTTGGGAAGATTTATGCGGCTAGTTTTAGGAGCCAGACAGAGCGATTTAGCTCGTCTGCAAGGGTACTTGGTTGGTGATAAGCTAAAAAGTTTAGGCCATGATGTTGAATATATTTTTCGTGAATCTTTAGGTGATAAAAATCTAACAGATCCTTTGTGGAAAATGCCTGAAAAAGGCGTATTCACGCAAGATTTCTATCAAGACTTAATGAGTGGTAAATTTGATTTCATCGTGCACTCGTGGAAAGACCTGCCGGTCGAGCCAACCGCAGGCACTGAGATTGTCGCAACACTTCCGCGCGCTGATCAGCGTGACTTAGTTTTAATTAAAAAATCCAGCTTAAACAAAAAACACGTTCGCATTTTTTCATCATCACCGCGACGTGAATATAATTTGATTCCATTTTTAAGTAAACACTTACCATGGACAACTGAAAAAATCGAATTTGCCAATGTGCGCGGAAATATTCCGACACGCATGCAAAAAATGATGGATGATGAATCTATTGATGGTTTAGTTTTAGCAAAAGCAGCACTTGATCGTTTGTTGGCACATCCGTATCCAGAATTTAAACCAGTGCAAGAAAAAATCCGAACGCATTTAGAAAAATGTAATTGGCTTGTTCCACCGTTGAGTGAAAATCCAAATGCGGCAGCTCAAGGAGCCCTTGCGATCGAAATTAAAAGCGATCGTCAGGATTTAAAAGAAATATTTTCTAAAATTCACTGTAAAGATACAGCAGACAGTGTGAATCATGAACGTAAAGTGTTTTCAGGTTACGGTGGCGGCTGCCATCAAAAAATCGGTGTCACAGTTTTAAAACGTCATTACGGTGATATTTTAATCGTTAAAGGTTTATCACCAAAGGGTGAAGTTTTAAATACACATCAATTGTTAAATTCAAAAAAGCCACCACAAGACTTAATTAAACATACATTTTCATTTTCAATCGACCGCCAAAATAAGAAAGCTGATATCTCGCTCGCGCAAACTGATTTGGTTTGGGTGGCTCGCAGTGAAGCTGCAGGTTCAGTCGATTTAAATTCTTACAAAGGTGTTGTTTGGGCTGCCGGTACGAACACTTGGCAAAAGTTAGCAGCTAAAGGCGTGTGGGTAAATGGTTGCGCCGAAGGCTTAGGAGAATCAGAAGATCCTCGAATTGAACAGCTTATTGGTAAATCTACCCCAGAGCAGGTCACTTTGACGCACACTCAGGCCTCTAATGCCGGCACCTACGATCTGCAAATTCAATTGGCAGATGGCGAAATCGCAAAGCTAAAAAGCGATGTATTAGCTACAGAGAAGTATTTTTTCTACTGGAAAAGCTTTACCCAGTTTCAGGCCGCTCGCACAGTCTTAGACGCCTCTCAAGAGAAGCATTTTTTAAATTGTGCTCATGCCTGCGGAGCAGGTAAAACGTGGCAATCGATCAAAGAGGCTTTAGGCTCTGATAAAAATTTATATATCTATCTAAATGAAGAAAGTTGGAAATCTTAGTTATGAGTAATATGACTTCTGAAAATTATTTCGAACGCGCAAAAAAAGTAGCTCCGGGTGGCGTGCATTCTCCGGTAAGATCTTTTGCTGGTCTTGGCCGTTCACCAGTTTTTTTTAGCAAAGCACAAGGTGCTTACTTAACAAGTGTTGAAAATAAAAAATATATCGACTGCTGCCA
This sequence comes from Bdellovibrio sp., assembly GCA_036676395.1. Classification (GTDB taxonomy): domain Bacteria; phylum Bdellovibrionota; class Bdellovibrionia; order Bdellovibrionales; family Bdellovibrionaceae; genus Pseudobdellovibrio. Next base: position 1,875,520 of record JAKFCY010000002.1, on the reverse strand, counting down.
AAGTTTTGGTCCATTAATTTTGGGTCATCGTGATCCAGAAGTTCAAGCAAAAGTGATGGAGATGATTGATACCGCATGGACCTTCGGTGCCTGCGAACCCTATTCATTAATGTTAGGCGAGTGGATTCAAGCCAGAGTTCCTTGGGTTGAAAAATTACGTTTTGTATCTTCAGGTACTGAAGCTGTGATGAGTGCACTTCGCGTGGCACGTGCAGCAACTGGCCGTACTAAAATTTTAAAATTTGAAGGCTGCTACCATGGCCATGTGGATTCATTGCTTGTTAAAGCTGGTTCTGGCTTAGCTGGCGTTACCGCATCGAGCAGCGCCGGCGTATCTGCGCAAACTGCTGCGGAAACTTTAACAGTTTCATTAGATGACGAAACAGCATTAAATGAAGTGTTCGCGCGTGAAGGTAAAAATATCGCGGCCTTAATCATGGAACCACTTCCTGCTAATTATGGTTTATTAATTCAACGTAAAGAATTTATCCAAAAAGCCTGCGATCTAGCTAAAGCCAATGGCGCGCTGGTCATTTTTGATGAAGTGATCTCAGGATTTCGCGTAGCACTTGGCGGGATGGCTGAAATTTTACAAATCAAGCCAGACCTTGTGACTTACGGTAAAATTTTGGGCGGCGGCTTTCCCGTCGGCTGCTACGGCGGACGCCGTGATCTAATGGATTTAATTGCACCACTTGGACAAGTTTACCAAGCAGGTACATTAAGTGCTAATCCGGTAGGAATGGTTGCAGGGCTTGCGACATTAGAAAAAATGGAGCGCGTCGATGGCTGGAAAGTTTTAGAAACACGCGGTCAAAATTTAGAAAATAAAATCAATGATGTGATTAAAAATTTAAATTTACCTTTAAATTTTGTTCGTTACGGCAGTTTATTCTGGTTACACAATAAAACAGCTTCTGGTCTTCCATTACGTCAGGTTGAACAAATTCCGGCAGAACAAAAAGAAACTTTTAAAAAATTATTCTTAAATTCATTAGATCGCGGTTTATATTTAGCGCCGAACGCTTATGAAGTTGGGTTTTTATCATTGGCTCACACAGATGAAGTGATTAATGACATGGTGAAAATCCTAGGAGAATCACTAGCGTGAATCCGAAAGCTCTCTCGCAAAGCAGACTGCGCTTTTACCTATCGATTTTATGGCTCGTGTTAATCGGGGCATTGACGATGTGGTGGTGGCTATTAAGTCTGCGCCAGCTTGAGGCTATGAAGACTTTAATGTCGGGTGAAGGGTTCGCCCGCTCAAACCGCATGATTATGTCAGAAGGATTGTTTTTCTTTTTGGCAGTTATCATAGGTGGTGTTGGATTAATTATTCTGGCGAAAAAAGATTTAGAGCGCCAGGAACAGATTCGTATGTTTTTTGGAAACTTCGCTCATGATTTAAAAACATCGATTTCAAGATTAAGACTACAATCAGATTTACTTCGCGATAATTTTGACCAACAGGTATTAAACCGTTTTGGTGAAAATATGAATCAGTTGGATCTGCAGTTAGAAAACTCATTGTGGGTCGCCCGCGGTGAAACTCAGGTGTTACACCTGCAAGATGTGAAAATCTCTTCTGTTATGTCGGCGATTCGTAATGAATGGCCAGAGTTAGAATTCAGCATGACCAGTGATGCGCAAGTGTTTGGTGATGAATTAGCTCTTCGCAGTGTTTTTCGTAACTTAATTCAAAATGCAGTGATGCATGGTAAAGCGACTAAATTACAGTTAGCAGTAAAACCCGTAAACAGCGAAATTGAAATTCAATTTCAAGCCAACGGCCAAGCCTTTACCGGTAATATTAATGAATTAGGTAAAAACTTTATCCAGCCAAAATCTTCGCACGGCAATGGCTTAGGTTTGTACCTTACGCGTTTTTTAGTGGAAAAATTAGGTGGCAGCATTAAGTTTACCCAAGGGCAAGCTTCACAATTGATGGTGTTAGTGATTTTACCAAAAGGAAAAAAGCTTAAATGAGCATAACTCCTCAAAAAAGCATTTTATTAGTCGAAGATGATTCTACTTTAGGTGAAGGTTTACAAACTAGCCTAGGTCGTGACTATAACGTTAAATGGGCCAACAATTTAGCTAAAGCCGAACAGTATTTAAGAAGTGAAGCCTTTGATTTATTAATTTGTGATTTAGGTTTGCCTGACGGTCATGGTTTAGACTTGGTTAAAAAATTAGAAACTTTGTCATACAAGCCACCCGTATTAATTTTATCAGCACAAGGTGACCCTGAGACTCGTTTAAAGGGTTACGAAATCGGTATCCAAGAATTTATTCCGAAACCCTTTCACTTAAAAGAATTAATCTTACGTATCGGGCATATCTTTGAAGCCCACCCAAATCAAATCGAAGTTGAAGTGGGTAAAGTAAAAATTAATTTTACTACATTTGCAGTCTATCGCCAGGGTGGCGGCATTGAATACCCACCGGTTAACGATCTTAAAATTCTAAAACACCTCATAGCCCATCCGGGATCACCAGTCAGCCGCGACCAGATTATTAATTTGGTTTGGGGCGCTGATAGCGAAACCAGCCATCGCACAATTGATAATGCGATTGCACGCCTTCGCCAGTTGATCGGTGATACTGACGAACAGATGATCAGATCAGTTCGTGGTGTGGGTTATGTCTATGAAACCAAAGCAAGCGGAGAACAAATATGATTTTTCAAACTAAAACAAAAGCGCCTCCAGTATGGATGATGCGCCAAGCGGGTCGCTACCATTCTCATTATCAAAATTTACGCGCCAAACACTCCTTCATGGATTTATGTAAAAATCCTGAACTTGCATCTGAAGTAGCTTTGGGCCCTGTGCAAGATTTTGATTTCGACGTTTCAATTTTATTTTCTGATATTTTGTTTCCTTTAGAAGCTTTAGGCATGGGTTTAGAATACACTGATCATGGCCCACGTTTAGGTTTTCAATTAAACCCAACTACAATTGATAAATTAGTGCCTTGGACAGATGCTTTGCCTAAATTGCATTTTCAAAAAGAAGCAATGATTTTAACTCGCCAAAAAATTCCGGCACAAAAGCATGTAACGGGTTTTGTCGGTGGTCTTTGGACATTATTCGTTTATGCGGTTGAGGGTTCACATGCGGGATCTTTAATTCACAGTAAAAATGACTATGAGCTATTTCAAAAATTTGCGAAAATCATGCTTCTGCTTTTAAAAGAAAACATTCGTATTCAATTTGAAGGTGGCGCAGATGCTGTGATGATTTTTGATACGGCAGCTGGCGAAGTCAGCCCAGCTTTATTTCAAAAATGGATTGCGCCGCTTCTGTCTGAACTTGCGAAAGCATACCCAGGAAAACTCGGCTATTATTCAAAAGGCACACAAAGATCATTCTTTACTAAAGAATTTTTAGATCTTCCGTGGGCAGGGATGGGCTTTGATCACCGTTGGAATTTACCAGGCATTTTAAATAAAACTGAACTGGCGACGCCGGGTTTTGTGCAAGGTAATTTTGACCAAGCGTTATTGTTTTTACCAGCGCAAGAGTTTGAAAAAACTTACCGATTATATTTGGAGGATTTTAAAAAATTAACTCCTGAACAGCGAAGTCAATGGGTTTGTGGTTTAGGCCATGGCGTATTGCCAAAAACTCCTGAAGCTAACGTTCGTCGTTTCGTGCAAATCACGCGTGAAGTTTTTCATGAATGATTCAATGTTATTTGCTAAATACGATATACCAGCCCCACGTTACACAAGTTATCCGACAGTTCCTTATTGGGGGGCAGCACCCACGCAAGAGCAGTGGTTAGCGCATTTACGCCAAGGCCTGGACGGCGGCAGAAGCCAATGGTCGATGTATATTCATGTGCCTTTTTGTGAAACGCTCTGCACGTTTTGCGGCTGTAATACGATTATTACTAAAGATCATAAAAAAGAAGACCCGTATTTAAAATTAATTTTAAAAGAATGGGATTTATATCGCCAGATGGTGCCTGAATTCTCAAAAGCACAACTGCAAGGTATGCACTTAGGCGGCGGCACACCTACTTTTCTATCAGCAGATCATTTAGCACAGATGTTAACGCCGATTTTAGATCAAACTACGCGCGGTGCAAATTTTGAAGGTTCAATCGAGGTAGATCCTCGTAGAACTAACCGTGAACAACTTCAGATATTATACAAATTAGGATTTCGTCGTATTAGCTTAGGCGTGCAAGATTTTAATCCTGAAATTCAACGTCTAGTAAATCGCCTGCAGTCTTTTGAAGAAACTGAAAGCATCACTCGCTATGCGCGTGAAATCGGTTTTGATTCAGTCAATTATGATTTAATTTATGGCTTAGCGAAACAAACACGTGCGACAATGGAGCACACGATTGCGCAAACGAAAAAACTGCGCCCAAATCGCATTGCTTTATATAGTTTTGCCTTGGTGCCGTGGATTAAACCTGCACAAAGATTATTTAAAGACGAAGATCTGCCGACGGGTAAAGAAAAACGCGATCTTTATGAATACGCCCGTACTGAATTATTAAATTTTGGTTATGTTGAAGTGGGTATGGATCATTTCGCGTTAAAAGACGAAGCTTTAGCCGTAGCGATGACTGATCATAAGTTGCATAGAAACTTTATGGGTTACACCGATCAAAAATCGCAGGTGATGTTAGGTCTTGGAGTCAGCAGTATTTCTGAATCACCACAATCTTTTCATCAGAATGAAAAAATTCTTCCGAAATACGAAGAGTTAATTAATTCTGGTGTGATTCCAACAGCGCGCGGGCATATTTTAACAGAAGAAGATGTTTCTCGTCGCGAGCAGATTTTATCATTGATGACAAGCTATCAGGTTAAAATGAACCCCGAGCAAACAAAACAAGCTCCTGAATTTTTGCGTGAAATGATCAATGACAATTTAGTCACAATTCTGGGTGATCGTCTGCTTGTCAGCGAACAGGGAAAACCATTTTTACGTAATATCTGCATTTTTTTTGATGAGCATTTGAAGCGTAATAAACCACAAACAAGAATTTTTTCTTCGTCATTATGATTCATATCATCGGAGCAGGCTTTACAGGGTTAACGCTTGCTTGGGAGCTGCAAAAAGCAGGTCTTAGTGTAACGCTCTATGAAAAAGACCGAATTGGCGGATTAATTCAAACGCATCAATCAGCGACCCATCTTCGTGAAACTGCCGCGAATGGCCTATTGTGGACGCCGCGCTTAGAAAATCTGGCCAAAGAATTAGAAATTGAATTTTTAGCTTCACAAAAAATCTCTAGCAAACGATTTATCTTTCGTGCTGGTGAAGCAAAACGTTGGCCGCTAAGTCTAAGTGAAACTTTTTTTCTAGTTTCAAAGTTGGCTAAATTTGTTTTCACAAAGAAAAAACCAGATCCGCACTTAAGCTTAAATGATTGGGGAATAAAAAACTTCGGTCAAAAGTTTACAGACTACGTTTTAACTTCGGCAGTTCGCGGAATTTTTGCCTTACCAGCCACAAAGCTGAATGCCAAAGCCGTTTTAGATTCTTTTAAAGCTGTAAATGAGTTTAAAAAAGCCAAAAAATATAAACCAACAACTTATGCTCCTAAAAAAGGGATGGGCCAGTTAATTAATGCCCTTAAAGCAAAACTGCAGATTGTTAAGCAAGACGTTAAAAGTTTGAGCGAACTGTCGCTTCAAGATAAAGATGTAATTGTTATTGCAACTTCTGCCTGGGATGCAGCTTTATTATTACCGCAAACTCAGTTAAAAAATATTGAATCTGTTCCATTAATTTCAGTAACGTTAGTTTGGCCAATGAATACAGCCACATTAAGTGGTTTTGGCTGTCTATTTCCGCCAAGCGAAAATTTTTTCGCTGCGGGCGTATTAGTGAATTCATGTATTTTTACTGACCGCGGGCCAAACCCTTCTGAAACTTGGATTATCAGTCAAGACCTGAAAAATTTAACCGACGAACAAATTAAGAAATCCATTTTAGCAGATCGCCATAGACTATTTGCAAATCAAGGTGAGCCTTCTGAATATCACATCACACGTTGGCCCAAAGCAATTCCTGCTTATAACCAGCAGTTACAGCGATTTCTTTCTGAGTTAGCAGAAACGCAAAACAGCTTAGCAAATAAAAATATTTATTTGGCCGGAAATTACTTAGGTAAAATAGGGCTTGCTAAAATCTATGATCAAAATATTATTTTAGCAGAAAAGTTGAAGGCCAAATATGGGTAAAAAGTTATTAATTTTAAGTCAAATCGGAAGCCCTTCTGAGCCCACGCCCAAAGCGGTCGGTAAATATCTTGGGCGATTTTTAATGGATCAGCGTATTTTAGACATGCCTTGGTTTTTTAGATCTATTCTAGTTCATATTGGCATTGTGCCTCGTCGTAAAAAACCGTCAGCGAAAAAATATCAAAGTATTTGGACTCCTGATGGTTCGCCTTTGGTTGTTGAGACAACAAAGTTTGCCAATTTAGTTGCTAAAAAATTGCCTGATACAGATGTAGTCATTCATTGGCGCTACGGTGAAAAATCAGCGCAAGCAACTCTTGCTTCTTATAAAAATAATAACTATGACGAAATCCTGATAGCGCCATTATACCCACAGTTTGCGATGGCTACGACTGGTTCAGCTTTTGACGTCTTATTGCCTGTAGTCAGTCAGTTATGGCCAAAACAAAAGAGCGTAAAAACTTTAAAGCCCTTTTACAACCATCAAAGTTTTATTAATTCATGGGCCGATCAAATTAAGCCTTATATTCAAAATAATGAACACCTGGTATTTTCATTTCACGGGCTGCCAGTTTCACAAATTCAAAAAAATCCAGGATGTGAGTTAAATCAGAAATGTTGTGAGCGTCCGGATATTTCTCGTTGTTACTATGCTCAATGCCAACAAACCGTAAAATTATTAGCCGCCAAATTAAATTTAAATCCAGATAAATACACCTTATGTTTTCAATCCCGTGTGGGTTATAAAAAATGGTTAGAGCCAGCGACTGAAAAAACTACCGAAGATTTAGTTAAGCAAAAGCAGGTGAAATCGTTAGTGGTCGCATGCCCAGCGTTTGTGACTGATGGCCTTGAGACTTTAGAAGAAATCAATATCGAATTGCATCACCAATTTCAAACGTGGGGTGGTGAGCAATTTAAAATGGTGCCTTCGTTGAATGATAACGCAAATTGGATTGCTGGTTTTTCTAATCTTGTGATTGATGTAAATAGCTGGTCTAAAATTTAGCGCCAAAACCGACAAAAAATGCCGAGTGGTCAATTATAGACACCGTGTCTGATTTATTTAATGAGTAGTGATATTCAAAAGCTAACGGCATAAAAAAACGATTATTAAAAGCGAAGTCAAATCCACCACTGGCAACGATGGCATTGGCTAGTTTTAAATCTGCAGTACGCAAAGCTGTAGTTTCCACCGAGGTGGGATATTTAAAAACTGCACCGCCGGCAGCCCAGAATGTTAATCGACTAATGTTGTAATCGAAACGTAAATGGCCACCTAAACTTAGGTAATTCACATTAACTGAGCAGATTTGCGAAGTTTTTCCGTTACACATATCCTCGTTGATCGACAAGCCAGAAACAGATAGCTTTTCATTTAATATAACCCCGCGCAAAGTTACGCCCCATTGTGATGGGTAATCAAAAGCAAGACCAACTCCAGCCCCTGAACCTTCCATAGCAACGATTTCTTCAACGGCAAAAGGTAAAGTGTCATCGGCTTGCTTAGCCGAGATTTTATCCTGCGTAAAAGAGCCTATAAGTGACACCTTCATCATGTCACGACGAAACACGATGCCATCTTCGTCAGAAGATTTTAAGCGCTGACGGCGTTGTTGCGAGGTTTCGTAAATTTCTTCATCTTCGGCGTATTCAGGTTCAGCAACTAATTTAGGTTGTTGTTCTTTAGCAATTTCAACAGCGGTCTTTTCGGCAGCTTTACGCGCGATCTTTTTGCCAATGATAAATTTACCATCTGAAATAGCGGCAACAGCTAGTTTTTCGCGAACTTGTAATACTTTGGCTGAACCTGCGATTTCTGGTCCGTTTGGTGTTTTATCAATTGAAATGACGACATCGCCGACAAAAAGTTTTTCGCCTTCAAGATCGATCAGGATTTTTTTTCCAGTGATGTCTTTAACCTTATAGGCCAGGGCTGGCACTGTTAAAAACATAAGGCTAAGGATGAGGGCTAACTTATTCGAAAGTAACGTCATACAAGCAGTAAGTGCCTTTTAAATCGTTAGATTCGTAATAGGGGTGTTGTTGAACTTGGTGTTCCCATAAAAATTCATCATTAATCGTGGTGATTAAACGGCTTTGCGAAGATTCACTGGCTAAGCTTTGTGGTGAACACGTGGTCTTCTGCAGACTTTTAATTTTAAAAGTAGGTGATTCTGATTCAAAGTCAGCACGATCTGCTGATTTGTAAATTGAGCACGAAGAAAGTGTCAGAAATAAAAATAAAAAAAGCCTTTTCTTTGTCTTCACTCTCATAGTTTGAGCGTGTTTTTTGAAAAAGAAAAGGCTTAAATTTTACAGTAAGAATTTTGCTGAAAGCAAATCAGCTTATCAGCTTAGAATGGGATGTCTTCAGATTGGTTGAAGCTAGGCTCCGGACCGAAATCAGAAAAATTGAAGTCTCCGCCACCTTGATTCACTGATGAATCATTTTGGTTGTTAGAAGCTCCGGCGTTAGTGCTAGCACCACCTAAAAACTGAACAGTAGAAGCTACGATTTCTGTAGCGTATTTCTTTTGTCCGTTGTCTTCCCATGAACGTGTTTGAAGTTTACCTTCTACGTAAACCATGCGTCCTTTTGCTAAATACTTACCGCAAAGTTCGGCTAATTTTCCCCATACCGTAATACGGTGCCATTCAGTGCGTTCTTGCTTGTTACCTGTTTTATCAGTCCAAGATTCACTTGTAGCAACGTTAAGACGGGTAACTGTAGCACCTTGGCCAACAGCTTTCATCTCGGGGTCTTGACCTAAACGGCCAACAATAATTACTTTGTTAATTCCAGACATATGCCCTCCTTCTTCTTTTTCCTTTGGGCGCAGAATTGAGTCAACACTAAAACCGACATGGCTTAAATGTTGACTGTTTGTTTACCGTGAGGAGTAGCATAATGATGGCCATTGCAAGCGGCGCGTAATGTGATTAAAAAGTTCGCGAAATCCGTAAACCGGAGAATGCTTAATTTTGTTGAAAACAAATGCTTAATTTAGAGGAAGGATTGAAGGCGGTAAGTCTGTGCTCGAAGCCTGAACTTTCAGACGGTAGCGACTTGAGCCTCTTTCTTCAGTTTTGAACTGATCAATAAGAACTAAGAAAGTTTGCGCACGTTGAACGAATGCGGGCTTAGCGATAAGATCGATATTTAGATTGTAGGCGCCAATTGTCGGACGAGCGGTTCCACCGATATTGTCGATGCGAATGGCGATATCACCTTTTAGTGTTCCAGATAAATCATCTGAAGGGTTTCCAAGCTTAGCATTTTCGATCACTAACTTTCCGCCGGTTAACTTTCCTTTTACATCCACTTGCTTAAACTTAATTTCTGGAAGCACAAGATTGCCAAAGTTTGGAGAATTCATTGAGCTACTCGGCATTTCGAAATTATCAATGACAATAGATACTTCGCCATCCGGTTGTTCTTTAAAAGACATATCGGCAGTGATGTTGGCTGTGATATTCGCAGAACCAGAAAGTGGAATTGAGATCTGCATGGTGTCGCGTAAGTTTTTTAAAGAAATGCTGTCGCTGGCAACATCTAAGTTAGCTTTTAAAGCGCCGCTTTCTAAGGTTTCAAGCGGAGTTAATTTAACTTCTAAATGGCCACCGAATAAACCATCAGCTACTAGTTTTCCGCCCGGCTGGCGTTTAAATAAAGCCGCCAGAGACGGTGAAGCTGAAATTGAATTAATATTTAGGCCTTCGATTGTTGAAGTTTCAACTAAGACGCCATCTAAGCTGATTGAAGCAGTGACTGGATTTAAGCGCATGTCTTCGAATTGTAAATAAACACTGTTTTGCGTAAGCGCTGAAACTTGTCCAGAGATAAAATCATTTAAATCTTTAAACGGAAATAGTAAAAATAGAAACACAAACGTAAAAACAACAGTGAACAGAATTTTAAATTTTTGTCCCCAGACGAAGCGAAATGTTTTGATGATCATGTCCATCATTATTCGTCACCCTCGCTTTGAGATGGTTTTTTCTTTTTATTGCTGACTGGTTCTGGTGCCGGCTCAGGAAGCGCTTCAGGAACTTTTAGCGCATAAAGTTTATAGCTGACATCAAAGTATCCAGCCATTTCAGCATTGGCTTGCATTAACATATCTTTAACTTTTACGGCTGATGAAATATTGGCTAACTGTAAGCCGATATCAACCACTTGGCGTAAATTTAATTTCGCTAATTTTACTTCAACTACGCCCTGTTGCAAACTTGAAGGGATCAAACGGCCTTCAGCTTGTGACATGTCAACGCCCACGATTTGTTCAGGAATAAGTTTAGCATTCTGTAGTGAACTTTGAATCGTTGAAATTAAATCAGCAACTTGCGGCGCCGGGGCCATTTGTAAGCCACCCGTAGAATCACGGTAAGTTTTAAATAGGTCGCGAATAAGAGTGCGTTTGTCTTCAAACTGCACCATAAGTTCATTTGAAATTTGTAACTGACTGATCGGCGAATAAAACACAACGCTGGCAAGTAATAAGGCCGTCACAGCCTGTGCTGCTTTTTGGCCTGATGGGCTTAGCGATTGGTATTTATCACTTAATTGATTATAAGCTTCAGATTCTTGGATTTTTTCCCAGGTTGTCTGCAGTGTGGTCTTAAGCTGATCTTTTAATTCTTCAAGACGACTCATTTAAGTAATCCTCGGTCAGTTTTTAAACTTAATGAAAAAGCCACACGATTTGGCTGACTTGGCAGGGTCGGTGTTTCTTCGGTTACTTTTTTATTTAAAGCCATAGTCGCCAGGCGCTGATTCATCAAAGTCACTTCACGCGGAGAATTCGCATAGCCTACGATTTTTACGTTATCGTCAGTAATTTGTAATTGCATGATATCAATTTTACTTTGCGATTTATCAGGTGAAACTTCGCTGATTTTTTTCAAAACATCTAATGCTGAATTCATGCCGGCCACTTGGCTTAATAATTTGAATTCTTGGGCGCGTTTTTTATTATCGCTGATATATTTTTTAATACCTTTTTCGTTGGCTTGTTTGCGTGGAAGGCGGGCTACGTTTTTAGCCTGCGTGGTAAGGGCTTCATCGCCTTTTTCAGCTAAGGTCACCGTCATCGATTCGCGCACACCACCCCAGATGAAAAACACGATTACAGCCGCAGCTGCCGTTTTGGCAATTAAACCCCAATCAGTCCAAAATTGTTTTAGACGATTGTTCTCAGCAACGAATTCGCCCTTCATAAATTGTAGGGCAGGGTTTTTTGGTTTTTTAAACGCTTCAATTGCAATACCCACCGCAGTTGCAAAACGTGATTTCACAGACTCAAGTGGGATGTTATTAGTTTGAATCGTTGTTGGGTCGATATAGTGATCTAATAATGAAACCGGATTGCATGGCACTTCTAAATGTTGAGTTAAAAAAGCACCCACGTTTGGAAGTAATGATAAGCCACCAGTTAAATATACATTTTGAATGTTTCCGTGAAATTCACTTTGCAATTCTAAAAATGACATTTGTAAATCGCGCACTAATTCGCGCATTGATTTTTCAATCGTTGAAGCGGTATTAGCTGTTTCGAAATCTTGATTCGTTTTTGATAAAAGTAAGGCAGCTTCGTTTTGTAATAAACGTTGCGCTTCAAGGTACGGAAGCTGAAACTTGCGCATAAATTCAGAAATAATTTGATCTGCGCCCCACATTAAACTTCTGACAAAAACTAAACGGCCTTCGATCTGTGCGCAAAGTAAAGTTCTTTTATGGCCGATGTTTAAAGTCACCTGAATAGGGCTGCCAAAAGCAGGGCTGCTGTTAGTTTCTTCGACGTCAGGGATGTCTTCATCAGCTGTAAAACTTAATGGGCCAGTCGCTGTCGCAAATTGCGGGGGAGCGTTATCCCAAGCTTCTAATAAGTTTGCAAAAGCAATTCCATCTACAGTTAGGGTGTAGGGATCAACGCCGAAATCTTTGGCGATGCTTAATGATTTTTCAATATGAGTTTTTGGCGCAGCAATAGCTAAAACGTGAGCCGAAAGGCCTTCTGTCAAAATTACTTTAGCTTCAAATAAACAAAGATCCGGATCAAAGGGAATGTCTTCTTCCATTTCAAAAGATAAACTTTTTAAAATTTTAGAACGGTCGGCAAAAGGAAATTGTTTTTTTCTAACAGTGACTTTGTCTTGTTTTAAAGACATCACAACGCGGGCCGAAGCGAAATCTAATTGTGGAGCAATTTGACGAATATATTCAATGGCTTCAATTTCGCGATCATGGGCAGTGACTTGCTGAGAAAGTTTTTTTTCATAAACGGCTTGAACATAGATCGACTTTTTGTTTTGAACAACTTCGGCAATTTTTATGGAATCTTCACCAATATCAATTCCCAATGCGCGCATGTTGTCCTTCCGTGTTGTATATGCTTTACTGCTCTGTTCGGCGTGAGCCTACTGCTCAACCCAGTATACGATACGAGGGCGACCTTTGGGAAGTGCTTCTTGCGCGGGTGCACTGGGCTTAGATCCAGGTGGTGGATTTGCTGGCGGATTTCCGCTGGCGGCTTCTTGTTCTTTTTTCTCTTTTTCTAAATAACCTTTGATCGTCGCGGCTGCTTTTTGCGTGTTCATCACATAGGCTGTGATTTTTTTCTGAACCGCACCTTTGCCAGAACCGGTCATTCCGACCGACTCGATTTTAAAATTCACAACGCTATCACATTGAAATGGAATTTTATCAAATTCAGGAAGCAGTCTTGCGCCACGGCCTTCAACGAAATTTTTAAAATCAGTGCGGCATTCATCAGAGGAAGCGCCCTTGAATGGCCCGCCTTTTTCTTCGTCGTCACGACGCTCGATAGCGTCTCTGATCGCTTCTTCGGTCATGCCGGGATCAAGAGATTTAATCACATCTTTAGCTGCCGTATTTGGGTTAATAGCTTTTGATCCGTAAATAGTTACAGAGGGTGACATCAGCGCAAAAAATTCTTCGGTCATTCCCGGAACTAAACGCATTTCATCAAGCGTACGAAAGCCGCGATTTGGCGGGTAGGTGTCGCCTAATCCTTGAAACGGTTGGCGTTTATCGCCGCCATTTTCAGAAGAGTTTTTCTCGCTCATCCAATCGGCAATGCGATTAACTAACTCACCAAAATTATAATTGCCATAAGCATCGCGAAATTTATCATCGTTTTGCAGTTTGGCTTCAAAAATTGTTAAGATCTGCTTTTTCGTGATCTCGCGTAATGTTTTTGACGGCGAAGCTAAATCATTCACGTCAACTTTTGAACCTTCATCAGTGATCGTATGAGTGTACTGGCCGTCAAAAATCGAAGCTTTTGCAGCCCCTTCGATATCGTCTTTTGCAGCAATAGATGCGTCGGGCCCAATCGGGAGAGGCCACGCAAACGGAAAACTCCAAACCATATTTATTTGTTGCGCAAAGCCTGGAGGTAAATTCATTCTTGAAGCCTGTTGGTAAACTTTAATGCGTAAAAGAGCTAAATCTAAAGAGCTGCGGGCTGAATAAAAAGCTTTAATACGGTTGATTTCTTGTGAATTCACCACGTATTCAATAGTAGAATCGGTTGAAACCTCGCTGGCCACCCACACCATTAAAAGTAACGACGTCATAGCCAGGATAAGGGCTACGCCTTTTTTGGAAGATTTTTTTCTTTCACGAAGAGGATTAAATCTTAATCTTTGCAAGAATGACATTACTGGCCTCCTGTAGGAGTGGGCGCTGTGCCCTGCGCACCAGAGGTGCCAGTCGATTTTTTTGAATTATTTGGAAAGTGCAATGGCACAACATATTGCAAAGAGTATTCACGCTTTTTGCCGTTTAATTCGCGCTCAATAGCTAAAGTGATTTCAACAGCGTCAGGAAAAATTCCTTTTACAGAATCATCTTGGCCACCAACGGTTTTCCATTCTTTTTGCCAGTCTTTTTTGCTTTCGCCGGTATAGCGAAGTTTGAATTCTTTGACGTTTTCTAGTAACACCGATTCAGTGCCACCTTTAGTTACATCTGCATCTAAAACTTTTTGCACACGCCGAAATAAACATTGGCTTGAAGTGTCTTTAGTTAAATTTTTACAACCTTTAAGGGCATAGCCAACTTCAACAAAATCAGCCTGGATATCATTAGCTAAAAAACGTCCGTTATTTAAAGTCACAAAGTTAACTTGTTCACTATCGCCAACAAAATCCGTTTTTGGATCTTCACGTTTATTTTCGCGCGCCGGTGCTGCATTAGGGTCATTCCACGGTGGAGGAAGTGTCGCTGGAGGCGGCTGTCCTGGTTTCGCTGTAGTTTTTTTAGCGGCGTCTAAAATTTCTTTTTCAAAATCATAGTGATTGTACGCTTGGTATAAATCAGCACGCATAATTTTAATCGCATCGCGAAGACCGGATACATCTTGCACTTCAGCTTGAATTTTTGTACGCGCTCTTAAGGCATTGCCTAATGTTGTTGCGACAAGTACTGTCAGCGTCGCTAAAATACTAATTGCTAAAATCACTTCAATTAAAGTAAAGGCTTTACGACCCACCGGTACCTCCTGGTAAAGGGAGTGGCTTGTCGTAATCTATAACGTAAAATACCACATCAACAGTGACCGGCTTTTTTTTGTCTTTGTAGGTTACAGCAACTTTAACTTCTTTAACTGATTTAGATAAATGCTCGGTGAAAATTTTCATGATCGAGATTAAATCTAAGTTTTGATTATCACCGACACCGCCAATAATTCCTGAAAGATCAGGAAATTCGACTTTTTGCGATTTCATTTCCCACGAGTAACCTTCAAGTTCAGATCCGAAATCACCAGCATCTTCTTCTTTGATGGCATCTAGAGTTTGGGTTTTAAATTCGCGCTCAAGCTCGACAATCTTGCGCTCTAACAGCGCTGCTAATTGTACTTGAGTTTGCGTTTTTTTTAAACGGTTGTATGTGCCAGCCCAAGAGTTTGTTAAAATAAACATCCCCGATGCCATGATCATCATAGCAAGAACGACTTCGATTAAGGTAAAGGCTTTTTTATTCTTTAATTTCATCTTCACTAATATTATTGGTGCGCTTTCAGCACAACTTATTGACGGCTTAAATCACGTAATGATTTTGCACCCTCTATAATATCAGCTTGACCTGTGAGCGGGTTAAAGACAAGCGTCCAGATGTTTTTTCTTGGGTCCTGAATTTGTAAGGCTACGGGTTCAACCATGCCAGTCGGAAAAATATGAATGTAGACCATGCCCTCAGTGAAGACCGCATCTTGCGGGCCACTTTCCAGCTGTTTAACAAGGTAACCTGAAGCAAGTACTTTTTCTTTTTTAAGATAACCGGTGTCGACTTGATAAGGCGAAGGCGGAGCACCCTCGTCTTCTTTATTGCCACGTTCGCGTTGTTTGGCTAAAAATTCTTTATCAATCAGAGTAGGAGAAATTGATTTTTCTAACCAAAAGCTAGATTCTTTTTCGTCAATTTTAAAAACTAAGCGGTAGTTGGTGTTGTAGAGCTTGGCGCGATTGCGCACTTCTTTGACCGCAATTACGATGTCGCGAAAGACGGTGCGATTATCAACTTTTTTGCCAAACGACATTCGCGAAAGCGACATAGAAAGGACTCCGCCGATAATCATTATCACAATGATAATTTCAATCAGCGAGAATCCCCGGTTGTTAGCAGAGTTCAAATTACTCTTCGCCGCCAACTGATTCGTCAGAGAATAGATCTTTATCGAAAGAAGAACCGCCAGCTTTTTTATCAGCACCTAATGAACTTAAGTTATAACCATTGCCGGCAGTGCCGTATTGGAATTCAGATCCCCAAGCATCTTTTAAAAGATGTTTTAGTTTTGGGTTTGATGTCCAATTTTTGCAATCAGCATCGTCATCAGTAATAAAAGATAAAGACGCTGGGTATTTGCTACATTCAGCATAATACTCATTAAGTTTAGTCGTGACTTCGGTCATTTTCATTTTTGTTTGATTGACCTGACTTTTTTTCTGACCATCTTGAATTTTGGGTAATACGATGGCCATGATGCCGCCGATGATCACTAATACGATCATGATTTCTCCAAGCGAGAAACCTTTTGAGTTGTTCAGTGGAGTCGAAATTGTAGTAGATAAAGAACGTTGAGATTTAAACAAATTTAGCATGTGGATTTATCCTCCTAATTTAGATGTCATATCGAACATCGGAACAATAATAGATATTACTATGACAAAGATCACAATACCAATCAACAAAGTCATGATTGGATTTAGCAATGTTGTTAAACCATCTACTTTTGATTTAACCTGAAAATCGTACGCATCCGCGACTAAAGACAGCATATTTTCTAAATCGCCAGTTTTTTCGCCGATATTCACCATGTGAACTACGATAGGCGGGAACTGGTTTGATTTTTTTAAAGGTCCAGCAATCGATTCCCCCTCAGAAATATTGCTCTTAGCTTCATCAATAGCCAACGCTAAAACGTGGTTATCGACCACGTTACGAACGATATCCATAGCGTTAAGCATAGGCACACCGCCGGCCAGTAAGGTGGCTAACGTGCGAGTGAAGCGTGAAATGGCGACCATGCGTGTGATTTCTCCCACCACTGGAATTTTAAGAATAATAGCATCCCAAGATTTACGGCCTTCTTTAGAGTTTTTCCAGTTTAAGAAAACTAAAACTGTAATAATAATAAAACCAGCGATCCAATACCAGCTCTCAACAAACACTTTACTGATTGCCGCAATGTATTGAGTCATAACCGGTAAAGTCATATCAGGCATTGAATCAAAAATTGCTAAAATTTCAGGTAATACTTTTGTAAACAAACCAAACATCACTAGGGTGATCACGCACAACATAATAATCGGGTAGGTCATAGCACTGACCACACGTTGACGAAGCTCAGCTTGGGCTTCGGTAAATTCAGCTAAACGAAGCAGAATAATATCAAGGGTTCCTGACATTTCGCCGGCTTCAGCCATCGAAATATAAATCGTGTCAAAAACATTTGGATATTTTGAAAGGGCTTTATGAAGCGATTGCCCCTCGTTGACCATATTCTTACAGTCAGAAATAGCTTCAGATAAAATCGGATTTTCAACTTGCTCAGCAATTGCAGTCAAAGCATCAACTAACGGAATATTAGCTTTAATTAAAGTCGCTAACTGGCGGGTCATTAAAGATAAATCTTTAACAGGTACAGTGCCCGTTGAGCGGATGGCCGATTTTTTAATGCCGGCGGCTTTTTTCTTATCTTTAATGTCGACAACAAAGATGCCATCTTTTTTTAGTTTGGTGCGCGCCGTGCGAAGGTTGTCAGAGTCCAGAGTGCCTCTGACTGTTTTTCCATCGCGACTTAAACCTTTGTATTCAAATAATGGCATAATTAAATATCAATCTGCGTATTTGTTAATAGTTCTTCAATCGTGGTAATTCCCGCCATCACTTTTTGAATACCATGATCACGAAAAGTTTTAAACCCTTTAGAGACCGCTAGTTTTTTGATGGTGTTACCATCTTTACGTTGCATCACTAAAGATCTAATATCATCAGTTACTGGAAGAAGTTCTGCGATAATCGTACGGCCGACATAACCTTTTTGGCCGCAGTGTTCACAGCCCATCGCTTTACAAATATTTGCACCGCGGGCTTGTTCGGCAGTGATGCCTAAGGTTTCTAATTCAAAAGCAGACGGGGTGTGGGGCGCTTTACAGTGCGGGCATAATACGCGCACTAAACGTTGTGCTAGAATTCCAAGAATCGAAGTGGCAATTAAAAATGGCTCAGCACCGATATCCATTAAACGTGGAAAAGCCCCGGCCGCATCATTGGCATGGATCGTAGATAACACTAAGTGACCCGTTAATGATGAATTGATCGCAAGTTCTGCAGTTTCTAAGTCACGAATCTCTCCCACCATGATGATGTCTGGATCTTGACGAAGAAACGATCTTAATCCTGCAGCAAAGGTAAGGCCGATTTTAGAGTTCACTTGCACTTGGCCAACACCGTGAATACGTTGCTCTACCGGATCTTCGATCGTTAAAATATTAATATCAGGTTTATTTAATTTAGAAACACAACCGTATAACGTAGTCGATTTACCAGAACCAGTAGGGCCGGTGACTAGTAAAATTCCGTACGATCTTTCAATCATATTATCTAAGGTATCTAAAAGCTCCTGAGAAAAACCCGCATGATGTAATTCACGCACTTGTGATGATTTATCCTGAAGACGCATTACAATACGTTCACCATGCGTTGTTGGCACTGTTGAAAGACGAATATCAATATCTTTACCGCCGACTTTTAATGGAATACGACCATCTTGCGGTAGGCGTTTTTCGGCGATATTAAGATTGGCCATAACTTTAATACGGGAAGTGATCGCATTTTGTAATTTTTTAGGTGGTTTAAACACGTCATACAAATTACCGTCGATACGGTAACGTACGGCCATGTCTTTTTCATAAGGCTCCATATGAATATCTGAAGCTTTTTCTTTAACGGCGCGAAATAGAACTGAATTCACTAATTTAATCACCGGCGCATCGTCTTCGCCAGCTTCAAGTAAATCGATGATTGGATCTTCTAAATCCATTTCATCATCTTCAATATCATCCATACCAGACATATTTGAAGTCGATTTTTCATAAACGCGATTAATAGCTTCTTGTAAACGCTGTGATGTTGTAACCATCGGGCGAATGCGTTTACCAAAGAGGGCACGCAAATCATCAAGAGCTTTTGTATTTACCGGATTTGAAGTTAAGGCGTATAACGTGTCAGTTTCTTCTTTAAAAGGTAATACGCCCTGGGTTTTTGCGTAATTGATCGGGATATCACGAACTAGGTCAGCTGAAATTTCGCTAACCGCGATATCTTTAACAAAATCCAAACCAAGCTCGCGGCATAAATCAGCCACAAGATCATCAGCCGTTGCATATTCGCGTGAGGATAAAGTTTCACCCACGCTAATCGGGCGCGAAGTGGCTGGATTTTTTAAAACCGATTTAATCTGATCGGGTGTCAGACTAGTCGATTTACCTAATAAAAGAGGAATATCCATTTGAGCCATTAAAATCCTTATTTTTTAATCACTGGCTGCATGTCATTATCTGCAGCGCCGGTTGATTGCGGCACGCGATCGCGCTTTAAAACTTTATCGATAGTTGATCCATAAGGGTCTTTACCGCCGTTTTGTTTTAAGAAGCGTAAGCGTTCATCTGTTTTGTAGGTTAACAGATTTTGGCTGTCGGCGCGATTACGAATAATTTTTGGTGATAAAAACACCAACATGTTCACTTTACGTTTAGTTGATTTTTTTGATTTGAAAAACCATCCTAAAATCGGTAAGTCCCCTAAAATAGGAACTTTTGCGATTGTTTCAGAGTCTTCATCCTTCATCAATCCACCGATGACGGCAGTGTCTCCATTGTTTAGAACAACATTGGTATTGATAGAGCGCGTTGCTAAAGGTTGCACTTGCCCTTGAAAACTTGTCGGCACCTGCACGCTTGATAGCTGATTGATTGTTTGTTTGAATTCCATACGAATTGAATTCGATGTCGGAGAAATAAACGGTTTGATTTCCATTTTGATCGTCGCATCACCAAACTCAGGAGAAGACTGCGACGGTGCGCCATTTACTCCAGGAGTTACGATATTACGAGTTACAACTTTATCACCCACTTCGATCGTTGCTGTTTGGGCATCGGTCGCAATAATTTGTGGCGTTGATAAGATATTTGTTTTACCAAATTGTTTTACGAATTTTAGGTAGCCTAACAATGATGGAATTTCGATGCTGCCACCAGCAGGGTTAGTGATGTCTTTAGGAACAGTCACCCGGCCAGAAGAGAATCCTAAGATCGCAGAGCCTGCGCCCGACAATGGATTTAAAACTGCAGCTAAATCGGTATCACTTGAAGCAAATCCGGCTTTACCGCCGTCTTTACCAAATTGCACTAAACCACCGCCTGATTCGATACCATCAGACATGTTCATTTCCATAATGATTGCTTCAACAAACACCTGATCGCGTGGAATATCTAATTTGTTTAAGATAGATAAAACTTTTTCGTAATCTTGCTTGCTTGCAGAAACAACTAAAGCATTCGTATTTTTATCAGACTTAATTGAAACTTCGCCGCCAAATAAACCTTCACGAACTGCAGCTTGTCCTTGCGCCTGAAAACCAAAACCACCAGTAGGAGCAGCTTTCGGAGCAGATTCTTTCGCCACTTCACTTAAAGTTTTTGCGATATCTTCGGCATTACCATGTTTAACGTAATAAACATAAACGCCACCTTGATCTTCAGCGCGAACTTTAAAATCTAATTGTGCCACTAATCTTTTAACACGCGCGATACCTGGGCGGTTACCTACGATGATTAAAGAGTTCGTACGATCATCCGGAAATACCAGAAACGATGCTGCTCCACCAGATTTGCCGCCAGTGCTTGCACCACCGCCGCTGAAACGAGGAACGCCGGCATTAAAACCACCTGTGCTTGCAGGTTTTTGGCCTTTATTAACGATTTTATCGATAAGATCAGCGATATCTTTAGACTTAGCGTATTTGATGCCAACAACTTCTAATTGCTCTTCAAATCCCGGAACATCTAATTGGTTGATGATTTTCATAATACGATCAATCGAAGAACCGAAATCAGAAATAATCATCGAGTTCGTCTGCGGGTAGGCTTCGATTTCACCGTAAGAAGAATTTAGTAGACGACCTAATTGCTGTTTTAAAGTTTCAGCCGAGATATGCTTTAAGTGCACAACTTTAGTAATCATTTGATCGGCATTCGGATAATACGATCCAGAATAGATATCAATACCGTCACGTTGCGCCGATCTTGCATTTCTAATTTTTAAGAAACCACCAGAAGGAACAATCGTAAAACCGTTGATCGCCAAAGATGATAAGAACGCTTTGTAAGCTTCAGCTACAGTAATTTTACTTGGAGCAATGATCGTGATTTTTCCACGAACAGTAGAGTCGATAATAAAGTTTTTTCCGGTTAATTCAGAAATGGCTTTGATAATATCTGTGATATCTACGTTCGGAAAATCGAAAGATTCAATAGTTTCTGGAAAGTTTTCAGAAGTGATATCTTCTGGGCCGGCTTTGGCAAACTTATCACGCTGTTTGTCAGATAAAACCGTAGATTTAGTTCCTTTAGCAGAAATCACTTTTGCCGGGCCAGATCCTATTGGCGCTGTTCCGACGCGGTTGCCACCTATGTTGGGAACGGGTGGCGGAGGAGGAGGAACTTCTCCTACCGAAGGTGCCGCAAAATCATCAATAGGTGGTGGAGGGGGAAAATCCTCAAACTGAGCAAAACAATAACTTCCTGTTAATTGTGAAGCTAAAAAACTAGTAATTACAGCTGTTGTAATTAGACTTCTTTTAAAGGCCATCATATACCTCTTTACTGAATTTCATAGTTAAAATCTTGCTCAGATCCATTGACCTCAACCCCAAGTTTAACTTTGCTTTCTTTTTTTAATTTATTAAACATTTCCATAGCGCTTTGAATGCTGTTCACAGGCTCTCCACCAGCCGACTTAATTAAAGTGCCGCGAGGTAAGCCCATTTGTTCAAAGATTGACCCTGGTTGGTAATCAACTAAACGATAGCCATTGATTTCACCCGTATTTGGATCGCGATTCGGAAGCGCGCGTGCTTGCATTAGTAAACCAGATAAATCGTTTAAATATTTATTTAAGTCAGCACGCTTTACGCGAAATGTGTTGTTGCCAATAGCTTGAATTTCTTTGCCACCAGCTTTTACAGGAGCAGCCGCTTTACCTGAATCAAAATTTACTTTTGAATTGCCGCGGCTGATTTCAATATATTCTAAGGCGCCATTGTTTAGATTTCTGAAATACACGATGCCGCGTTCGACTTTTTCAATTTTAGCCATGTTTTCAATTTCTGCGCCCACCATATATGAGCCAGACATATTTTTTGATTTTACTTCAATAGCTGCAACTGATTTTGATGGATCAGTATGAACCAGGGTGCCGATTAAATTTAAAGGTAAGCTTGATTGCACCGGAATATCTTCTGCTTGCTCTTCCTGCGCAGCGTTTACGGCGGCGAGTGCATCGGGGATTGTGCCCGAAGACGAAAATAAATTTCTATTCGTAATTGTTGAATATTGACTGCGATCGACGTAACCAGAGGTTTGTTGTTTTGGCGCTTTTTTCGGAGGCGCAGATTGTGGAATAAAATATTCACGCACATAGATAATTCCAAGATCGGCTGCGGTAAAGCCAATGAAAAGCAATAGCCCGTAAAGAGCCCATTTTTGGATGACAGATCGTTGTTGCGCATTCAATTTTTTCATAGTCAATTTCCAGTGTTCAGCATAGCAACAGAGAACTCTCGACGTAAGTGATTAAACAGCTTGAGTTCAACTCTGGACCAAGGTGGTGATTTGATAGTGATGTGCGATGAAGGGCTAGCATTTTAGACTTTAGTACTCTAACCTTAGATCTAGCAAAGAGCGAGGACTATGACGGTCATCTACTTCACGGACGGAGCACTCATTGACGATTGTTTGATTCGAAGATCACTTCTTCGAATCCCTGAGGTTATTGAGTCATTAAGAAAATCACATGATGAATTTATCGGTTGTGATTTATTTATGGTTATGAACGAAACTTCCGCTTATCGCGCGTTAAACTACCATCAAAAAACTCATTTAAAATCCATCTTACAAAATGCGCTTTTTCGTCGTTGGATGAAGAATGGCGTTGAGCCTGATCTTATTTTAAAAAGAAAAGACTACTCACACTTTAATGAGTTAACACAAGTGTTCCAAAAATTATCAACGATCGACACTTTGAACGTCGTAACAATTGGGCCTGGATTTGATGATTTAGAAAGTTTTTTGCGTTTGCGCCTAAAATTAAACTCAAAGCCACTAAACGAGTTTATATCCCAAGACCCCCACTTAAATTGGTTCTGGAACGAAATTCGCACAAGTTTAGAGCTTCATTCTTAGCTTTTTAACAGGTACTTTTTTCAAGATTTCTTTAAGAAACCGTTAACATGCACTTTCTTATGACCTTTTTTTCGAACTGCGGTATAGCTTTGGGGCAATCGTTTTTGGGGGATTAGGCTTATGAAAAACCAATTTGTTTTAGCTCTTTCAACTGTTATTATGACCACGTCGTTATTTTCGTGCGCGCCGAAAGACGATAAACTGCAAGCTGCGGGTGGTTTAGTCACTACTCAATCAGTAAATATCGAAAGTAATAAACTTGAATCGGCAAGATTTTTAGCTGTTAGCTTAGATCGCGCTTTTGAAGGTCTATCTTTAGTTAAAGCTGTTTTGAATCCTGAATACGCAGTTTCGCAAAAAACCTCTGTAGTTGCGGATAAATTTGAAACTGACATTCTTGATGTAACAACTGGTTTTTACCTTGAAGGTGCACAATCGGGCCAATTTTCAGGTCGTATTAACTATGTGATCGAAAAATTAGATAAAGACCAAGAAGGTAAAATTACTCTTTTAGTTTTAAAGTCTGAAAATACAAAGCTAGAAACAAAGCACTTTATTCAGTCTTCGGGTAAGGGATCTTTTGTATCTTCAAATAATATGAATGACCGTCTTGTGATTGCAAAAGGCGTTCGTGAAAGATCATACGTTTTAACTATCGAAAAAACTGAAGAATTAAGCTTATCAAAAAACACGACAGCTTTTGCAAATACGCAAATCAAACTTGAATTTGCTTGGGATGGTTCTAGTGAAATGTTAAATGAAGCTGTTAAAATCACGGCTTTAAGAATCAACGCACGTATGCATGGTGCTAGATCAGGGGCTTTGGTTCTTAAGGATGCGGCACCTGTTTTAGAAGTGAAATTAGATTCACAATGTATCAGTGCTAGCGGAGAGTTAAAAATCGTAAAAGATGCTAAAACTCAAATCGGCGAAAAGCCAACAGTATTGCCTGAAACTTTAGTGAAAATTGATGATTCATCAGTAACTATTGATGCGGTAACTTCGAAAGCGCAAGCATGTAGCATGCGCCCTCGTGTAGATTTAACGAGATACGCTAGATAATTATTTTTTCTTACTTGAAATTTTAAGTCTTGAATAAAGAGGGAAGTGATCAGCAACTCCCTCTTTTTTTTCGTCATCAAAGCGAAGTGGCGATCCGTGAATGCTGTTCGCAGGAGTTTTCACGACCTGAATAGATTCTGGAATCAAAGTTAAACCCACTTTTGAGATCGCATTCCCGTAAACGATTACATCTAAGAATGACCATTCACCTTTGTAGTTATGGCTTCCTTTGCAGTGATCACAGCCCACTAAGTGAGAAACAGGGCCTGCTTGGCTTAGAATTTTAGAGAAATAACCATTACGGCCTTCTTCGGTTGCAGTGATATTCATGTCGCCGCCGGCAATCACAGCGCGCCCTTTTTTCTCGTATTCAGTGATTTTACTTTTTAAGAACTCAACCGCTTGTTGTCTCCAGGCTGTTGGATTTGCTTGTGACGGAAAATGAACAGCCATCAAGGTTAATTCTTTTTTATTCGGCAAAAGTACAATGGCTTCAATCACGCCACGAGAACGTTGAGCGTATTTTAAGGCTTGAGGGTCTTCGTCTTTGTAGGGGATAATGTGAAGAATTGGTTTTCCTTTTAATGGAAATTTAGAAAGAATGGCTGGGTCAATACCGCGAAGATCGGGGCCTTCGATAAGAACCCGTGTTTGATAACCCATGCCTTTAAGTTCGGTATCAGCTAATTGATTTAAGATATTTAAATTTTCAACTTCAGCCATTAAGATAATGTCAGGGCCAGTGCCTTGGTCGATGTACTTAATGGTGTTTCCGACTTGTGAAAGTTTGAACTGAACGATGTCGTCATTCCAATCTTTAAAGTTGCACTCTTCACGGTAAAATTTAGACCTTACCGTCTGGCAAAAGTCGCCGACTTCAGCAGAACCTTTCTGGGCGCGTGGAAGGTAGGCGTAATCTTCTGTGCCTTTATCGTGAATATTGTCGAACATGTTTTCTACATTAAAGGTCATCACCGAGATTTCATCAGCTGCTTTTGCTAGGCGCTCGGGGGCTATAATGTCGGCATTGGTCTGCAGACTGTCGTTAGATTTAATGTCTTTATTTTTACAGCCGATCGGAGCTAGCGCTAAAAGCGACATAAAAACGATAATAGTTGGTCTTAATTGAATCTTAAAAAGAGTTTGTATTTTTTCCATGTTATGACATTAATCGACCCGTGAATTTAAAGGTAGTTTAGACAATTTTTAGTGCAGTGTGATATACCTGCGCAAACTCTTTCTAGGAAGACTTCGGGGGAAATATGAAATTAAAAGGCCTATTTATCATAGCTGCGGTTTTTGTTGCAGGTTTTGCGCAAGCTCAAAGCTCTACTAAGAAAAATACAACGGCGCCAGCAGCAGCTGTAGAAGCCGCAGGAACTAGCACTGTTAATGTAGACAGTGATAAACCAACTAAAGGTAACTTTGGTATAACTTGGTATTTTATTGGCGGCCAAACCGTAAATAATGACACTCAAGAGCTTTCTTCTTTTGATATCTTCGATTCTTATTTATCGTTTAACTATAAAATTTCGAATGATTTTCGTATTGCTGCGCGCCCTGCTTTTGGTTATGCCCTTCAAGGGACGACGAACTCAGGACGTGAAACAAACGACAGAGCGCGTATTCGCGATTTTTCGTTTGTAGCCGCTTTTTCAAACCTATTTCAAGAATCTTTGCCGGCAGCAATAAGTTACAGACTTGCCCCGCGTTTGTATTTACCAACATCTGATGGCTCTAAAGAAGAAGGCATGATTGCGCGTCTTCGTTTAGAACAATCGCTGCGTTGGAACTTAGATCGTTATTTAGAAGTTTCTATTTATGCTAAGCCTAGTTATTACTTTCAACGTTCTACAACTTTTTTAACTTCTGCAGGGCGAGTGCGTACTTCGAGAATGGCTGATTCTGAGCACGGTGTAGAGTTATCTTATGACTTAAATAAAATGTTTTCTGTTAAACCGGCATTGAACTTTATTGAAAGCTGGTCAAATGCTTCGGCGGCTAATAATCAGCCTACTTTTAGAAGCAGTGCTGTTGATTACCGTTTAGGTTTAGAAGTACGTGCGATGAAAGCGTTGAGCTTTACTATCGGTATTCAGCGTGAGCAGGATTTGTTAGCTAAGCAAGATGATGAAATATCTTATTCTTTGCTTACTGGCGGAACTTTATTCTAGATTGCTTCGCAATTCTTTCTAGAAATTCTCTTCGATCTTAATCTGGTGGCTTGATCCAAGCCACTGGAATTCTATCTCTTGCGCTCTTAAGGCGATTTTATTTTCATCTTCAATAATCTGACTTCCATACAATTTATCACCGACAATGGGTGCGCCGACTTCAGAAACTTGTGACCTGATTTGGTGGGTTCTGCCTGTCAGCAAGTTAATTTTAATCCAGCTGTAACGTTCAAATATTTTTTGTTGTTCGATTTTTAGCTCGCAAAAATCCCAGTCTTTGTTGGCAATTTGTGAAACTTTTTTTGGTGCGCGTGGTGAAGGCTCCATGTAGTGCACTAAATGAGTTGGTAACTTTTCAGTGGTTTCAACTAAAGCTACGTATTTTTTTGTGATTAGTTTTTTCTGTAACTGGGTATTGAAACCGTTTACGAATTCTGCGTTTTTTGCATAGACGATGAGGCCTTCGGTTAAGGTGTCTAAGCGGTGAGTGATTAATAGTTTTTTGCCGATCGCCAGCGATAATTGAGTGAGTGAGTTTTCGATTTGATTATCAACTGATGGGTGACTGGGAATATTGTTTGGTTTATTTAACACTACAAAATCTTGGTGTTCGAACACGATTCTTGATTTCCAGTCGTAGTCGACATTGTATCTGCGTGGTTTCGTGTGTACGCGAATTTGCGTATTTTCTGTGACCTGATCGTTGTTTTGTGCGCGTTTGCCGCTTACATAAACACTTCCTAATTGAATTAAAAAATTCACTTCATCTGTTGGAAGAGTTAGCACTTCTGAAATGATTTCGCCTAAATCGCCAGACTTTGGACTATTAAAATGCTTCACGCCGTATTCGAAGCCTTGAGAATGGACGGGCGTTTGTAGGTGCGTAGGATTTTTAAGCATGGCCTTTCAGATAGCACACTGTACCTATTTAACTCAAGACCTTAACAACTAATGCTTTTAGATTCATGATAGTTGGATGATTCAAGAAACCATGCAGTGTCTGTTTGATAATGCAGACAAGTTAATTTGCTTAGCCCCATATGCTTATGAGCCGGGGTGGATTTATTTTTTCTTGGTCACGATGATGTTATTGTCTGCGGTGGGCTTGCCACTTCCTGAAGAAGTCACGTTAGTCTCTGTGGGAATTTTGGCTTACATGGGGGCTAATCCTGATAAGTTTCCGCCGCCGTTTCCTGGGGCTCCGTTTGTGCATCCAACCACTGCTGCAATGGTCGCTTTTTTAGCGGTGTTTTGTTCTGACTTTTTAATTTATGGAATAGGCCGCTTTTTTGGTTCACGGGTTTTTGAGTGGGGGCCAGTTAAGCGAGTTATTTCTAGCGAAGGTCGAATGAGGATCGAGCAGTGGACTCATAAATATGGGTCTTGGGCTTGTGGAATTTTTAGATTTACTCCAGGGATTCGTTTTCCGGGGCATTTGGCGTGCGGGATGGTGAAGTTTCCTGCTTGGAAATTTGCCTTAGTCGATGGCGTCGCGGCCCTGATTTCAGTGCCAACTCAAATTTTAATTTTAGCTCATTATGGTGAAGATATCTTAGACGGGTTACGTAAATTTAAATTTGTCGTGCTGGGGCTGTGCGCGATCGCCTTGGTTGTGTATTTCTACACAAAATGGCGTTCGTCGAAAAAAGCTGCGGTTTAAGCAGCTTTTTTTGCGCCAAGATGTGCTTCTGTTAGTTCAAAACAAACTTTAAATTGCGTTGGTTTTTTAGATTTTTGGTTCGAAGCCTCTGGCCAGAAAACTTTGTCATATCCGTGGTGCAAGCCAAATAACTCTTCACGCACGCGAAATAATAATCCTGCAGAAGAACCTAATAACCAGTCCATTTGGATTTGGTGTAGGTTTTGTTCAAGATCTGCATTGGCATGATGTGAAAGTAATTCTTGAGGTAATTGGTCGACCAGGGCGCAGGCGTTGTGGTTGTACTGATCAAAGGCTCTTTGCATAGGTTCTACGAAAAGCTTTTCGATGCGCACATCTTTATCTTTGTGGCCCACGAACGGCGTCGCTAGTTTTTTAAATTGCCAGTAAACTAAAGCATCATTTGTCGTAAAATCTGCACGTGGTAAATAGTCAGAAATTGAATCGCATTTAACTGATTCAAACGATGAATCATCGATATGAATATTGTGATCTAAGGCAATTAATGAGCGTAAATGGAATAAGAAAGAGTACATCGCAAGCAAGTGATCATTGAATTTTTTAGAAAACTGCAAAGTAAAATTGTACATCAATGGCGCCTTCATTTTCGTTTCAAATTCTGAAAGCATATCGAAGGCTTGATCAAGTTTATTAAAGTTGATTCCTTTAGAGAAATCTTGTGCATCCCAGTAGGCAAACCACTGTTGTTCAAAAGCCTGAATAGTTTTTTCATCAACAGGTTTAAGCTTGTTTTGAATTGAAAATAAACGATCAGCACATGAATAAAATAGGGTTGAGTACGGGCACAGTTCTTCAATCGCATGGTTGATAAATTCAGTTTGTTTTGGAGCGTTTAAATAATTCGTTAATTTTTGAAATTGTAACCCCACTAACGAGTCGTTCATAAACTTTAATGGCGCGTGCGGAGTGAATTCAGCAAAGCGTGATTGCTGGTCCCAGATTTCAAGGCTCACTGGTTTTAACACCGGGCCACGAACAGTTTTAATTTCAAAACCCATAACAAATGAAGAAGGTTTCATGCGAAAATACTCCCGTAATATTATTAATAAATCACAAGATGTTATCGGCAATTAACCAGGAGTTTATGATATAACTTTGGTCTAGGTTTGGTGTGTTTAGCTGTGTTTATAACTAGATCGTCTTGAGAATTGTTCCCAGGGTTTGAATGTATTGGAGAGGAAATTTTCCAAGTTCATCGACTAACATTTTCTTAACAACTTGGTCGCGGCTACTGCCTTCGTAAGTCATCGAACGATCAATCGCATTGCAGGCGCCAATCACTAAAGCCATAGGATCGATTTGTGGTTCTAGAAAGCCTAATGGGCCTGAACCATCACATTTTTCTTCATGTTGATGGATGATCGTTGTCACTGCTAAATCCATGTGATTTTTATCTTTTACTTTTTGCGCGCCTTCGATGGGATGTCGTTTGTAAATTTCTAATTCTTCTTTAGAAAAATCTTTCATCGGGCGGGCGATATTTAATGTAGAATCAAAGTGACCAAAGTCATGAAGCAGGCCACCCAGTGCTAAAAGCTGGCGTTGTTTGGGATCAAAAAGTTTTAACTGTTCAGCTAAAGCTACACCTAATGTTGAGACCGTAACGCCGTGATGGGCAATGCTTTGATCAAGATTAGGCAGAGCAACAATAGATTTTACAGCATCATTATTTTTAATTAAAAAATCCACGTATTTTGCAGAAGCATCTTTGGCAGAGTTGTAGGCTTCAGCATTTTCTGGTTTTTCGAAAACATCTTCAGCACTATTTTGTTGGACCCCTTGAATAATTTCAGATCGGGTTTTGATGTCTTTGCCAGACTTATCATCGTAGGCCATTTCAATATTTTTTTGCATGTAATCACGGTATTTAGATTCATCATCTGTGGCGATATACATTTTTTTTAATTTTTTAGTTTTTAAACGGTCCAGGCGGCTACCTTCGAATGAATCCCCTTGGCGAAGGTATAAAATCCATTTCTCATCTATTTTCAAATACGCATCAAAGTCGATTTTTTGATCGCCGCGCAGGGTGCTAACTCTAATTGATACGTAATCCTTTGCCATTCTTTTCTCTTTTGGTAGACTTCTAGAGTATGTCACTAGATGTAGATATTCTAAATGATTTTTATAAAGAATCCAACACCATCATTGTCGAATCAATAGATCTTCTTGAATCTATGGAAGGCGATTTTTCGCAAAAAGAAAACCTAAAGGTCTTTGGAAATAAAATCGATCGCATCATGGGAGCTTCTGCTAGTATCGCGATGATGGCAGAACCAGACCATGGTTTGAATTTAGTCACCGATTACACCTCATTATGTAAAGCTGTGGCCTATAAGGCGGCCGAAATTGAAACCAATGCTAAATTGTATGATGTAACGGTGGCGCTTTTGTTAGATGCAGTTGAAGCATTAAGTGTTTTAATTAAAAAAATTGAGCTACCAATGGATCAGTTAAAACAGGTCATTAGCCCTAATTTCATCGAGCGCCTTCGTTGGGTTTCTGAACAGTTTAGTAAACAAAGCTCGATTCAGGCGCAATCTGAAATCGATGACCTTATGAAAAAATTAGGCTTTTAATCTATGTATTGCGACTGTCATGGTCACTGGACAGATTTGCGTGTCACCGAAGAGCAGCGTCAAACTTGGATGTATGATTCTTTGAAAAATAATTTAAATTTATTTATGGAAGCCGGTGTAAATCCTGAAGGGTGGCGGCGGCAGATTCTTTTACAAAAACAGTATCCGCAAAATTTTAAAAATGCTTTTGGATTGCATCCGTATTTTGTAGCTGAAAATGAGAACGAAATCTGCGAAGAAGCGATGAATGAGCTTTCTAAAATTTTATCGCAGGCTTCAGGCTTAGGTGAAACCGGATTAGATTTTCGCGAACAGTATATTCAAAACGGGGCTGAAGACCGACAAATTGTTTTTTTTGAAAACCAAGTTCAGATGGCGAAAGTTTTTTCAAAACCGTTGGTTTTACATGTGGTGCGCGCGCATAACGAAGCGCTAAAAGTTTTACTCCTTTGGGAGGCTGATTCGGTCGGCGGAATGGTGCATGCCTTTAATTCGTCTATCGAAATGGCGCAGCAATATATGAAAATGAACTTTTTGATCTCAGTTGGCGGGGCAGTGACCTTTGAAAAAAACAAAAAACTACGTGAAGCCGTAGCTAGCATTCCTTTGGAAAAGCTTCTTTTAGAGAGCGATTGCCCTGATCAAGCTCCTGATGGCTGGCCTGAACAGCAAAATAGCCCATTATCTGTGCTAAATGTGGCTAAAACAGTGGCAGATATCAAACAGCTGAGCGTTGAATCCGTGTTAGAAAAGACCTCTGAAAACTTCAGAAAGCTTTTCACTTAAGACTTTAAACTTACGCTGATCTTTGGTACTCCTAACGCCTATGGAAATTCAGCCAACTAAGCCTTTCGAAATTCAAGAAACTAATTACGTTTTACACCGCAGATTTGACCGCATGGGCAGACTTGTGGGTGATAAAAATATGAAAACTCTTTTCAACACTCACGTGATGATTTTAGGTCTTGGTGGCGTAGGCTCATGGGCTGCAGAATCTTTAGCACGTTCTGGTGTTGGTAAAATCACTTTGATCGATCACGATGAAATTTGTATCACGAATGCAAACCGTCAGCTACATGCACTTCAGGGTCTTGTCGGTAAGAAAAAAGCCGAGATCATGGCTGAACGTCTTCGTAAAATTAATCCGCAAGCTGAAGTAATAGCAAAAGCTATGTTCTACAACAAAGACACATCAGCTGAAATTCTAGGTGAAAAGCCTGATTACATCGTTGATTGTATTGATAACATCACGGCTAAAACTTTTTTATTGAATGAATGCCGCACGCAAAATTTAAAAGTGATCACTTCATGCGGAGCCTCTGCGAAGATGGATCCAACACGCGTTAAGATTGCTGATCTTGCAAAAACAGAAGTGGATCCTTTAGCGCATGCTATGCGTAAAATTTTACGCCAAGAGTATAACTTTCCACGCGGCCGTGGCGCTTTCGGAATTCAATGTGTTTATTCAGATGAATTGCCAATGCCTTCGATTGAATTAAACTATGATAATGGCCAAGGCTTTAAATGTGTTTGCCCGCAAGGCGAATACGATCCGCATTCTTGTTTACACAGAAGTGTCATCTACGGAACAGCAAGTTTTGTAACCGGAGCTTTTGGTCTTGTGATGGCTTCATGGGTTGTTCGCGATATTATGGCGCAAAACTTAGCGGCTCAAACTGCAGCTACGACTGAAACGGTGAACTAATGAGCTTAGTGATCTTCTTTGGATTCGCATCTATGGTTTTCTTAGCAGGTCTTACGGTCATTAGTGTGACGCTTTACCATTGGTATAAACTTAAAAAAGAGAAAAAAGCCCTTCCTTCGTGGAAAGATCTAGGCTAAATTTCAACCTCTTAAAAATTACAAAAACGGAGTCTTATAAAATGACTATTACAAATTTTATCGATCATCATTTCAGACATTTCAATGCCGCAGCTTTAAGAGACGCAGCGGTTGGATACAAAACGCACATCAATCAAGGTGGCCAAATGTTAGTAACTCTTGCGGGTGCAATGAGTTCTGCAGAATTAGGTTTATCTTTAGCTGAAATGATCCGTCAGGGAAAAGTTCACGCGATTTCTTGCACAGGCGCAAACTTAGAAGAAGATATTTATAACTTAGTAGCACATGATCACTACGTTCGTATCCCGAACTACCGTGATTTAACTCCAGAGCAAGAACAAGAATTATTAGATCGTCACTTAAACCGTGTGACTGACACTTGTATTCCTGAAGAAGAAGCAATTCGTCGTATCGAAAAAGTAGTTTACGAGGAGTGGGCTAAAGCTGATAAAGAAGGTAAGTCTTATTTTCCACATGAGTACATGTACAAAATTTTATTGAGCGGTAAATTAAAAGAGCACTACCAAATCGATCCAAAAAATTCTTGGTTATTAGCAGCGGCAGAAAAAAATCTTCCGATGGTAGTTCCTGGTTGGGAAGATTCAACAACTGGTAACATCTTTGCGGGTCACGTGATGAAGGGTAACATTAAAAATGTTCACACTGTAAAAGGTGGAATCCAGTACATGACTTATTGGGCTGAGTGGTACATGGGCTTAGCAGCTAAAAAACAAAATGTCGGTTTCTTTCAAATCGGTGGCGGCATCGCTGGCGACTTCCCAATTTGTGTTGTTCCAATGTTAGACCAAGATTTAGAGCAAGATAACGTTCCACTATGGGGTTACTTCTGCCAAATCAGTGATTCTACAACTTCATACGGTTCATACTCTGGTGCGGTTCCTAATGAGAAAATCACTTGGGGTAAACTTGGTGTTTCAACTCCTAAGTTCATCGTTGAATCTGATGCATCTATCTGTGCGCCGTTGATGTTTGCGTACGTACTAGGTCAGTAATTTTTAGGAATTATTCGAGCCCACATCTCAATAAGGGATGTGGGCTTTTTTTTTATGAAAATATTTAAAACAATCACCCTCGGCGGAATTACCAAAGAAGAGCTGTTAGATCAGCTAATTAAGCAAGGCATTCAATTTAATGCTTATGCAAAGACTTTGTTTGCTGACCCAGAGTTTTTAGTCAGTGAAAAAATTGAAACGGTTAATTTAGTCAAAGTTAATTCGTTAGAGCTCGGCTTAACGAAGCCTAGTTACTATAAAGATATTGTCGCAATTGCAGAAGCAAAGGGCTTAAAACTTTGTCCGTTAAATCTAGCAGCCTTTCTAAGATTAGAATGCTTAGATCAGGCAGAGGGGCCGTATCTTCATATTGCGTCAGCAAAGCCCAAGCAAGATGAAGAATATCCCACCGGATTTTATATAAGAAATTTAGAGGGAGTATTGTGGCTTCGAGGCTACCGGTCCAGCGATGACTGGGAATGGCCCGTTGATAGTGAGTTTGTGTTTATAACTCGCACGAATGTGCAGGATGCGTAGCTCGACTATAACTGTTCTTTGATTAACGGAAAAAACAATTCCCATAACCAAGTGTTAGCGTGAGCATTGCGAATCATACTAGCAAGTTTTCTGATTTGATTTTCGTTTAAACGGCCAATTCTTGCATTCATTTTCTTGTCATCACCACGAGGCATCGAGCGCGCCATGATACGGGCTAATTTATCTTGAATATCAACTTGTAGGTGGTTGGTTTGTTCAACTGCTGTGATATCAGCGATGATGCCAACTTCGCGGTTTAAATTTTGCGATCTAAAATCCCAATTGAATGAACCAACAAATAAAACACGATTATCAATCAAAACCATTTTCGCATGCAAAGTGTCTGGTCCGTTGTATAGCCATACTTGTACACCTTGCGCTTCAGCTAAATGTACTGTGCGTTTGAAGCCTACATGCGCTGCCGGAACGTCGTTTGAATTAACGCCGTTAGTGAACACTTCAACTTTAACACCACGGGCGCGCAGGGTTTTGAATAATTCAACTTGCTCAGGAGTGACTACGAAATAAGGTGTCACTATCACGACGTGCTTTTGCGCGCGGGCAATGGCACCGTAAAGTTGTTTTGCGATGTTGTTTTGATACGCTTCTGGTTTTTCTAAACTTGATCTTTGGCCAACAGGGTTATCAAAGATATAATCGATATTACCAGTGCGAACGGCCAATTTATCCCAAGTATCTAGAACGACTTGTTTGTTAGCGGGGATTCCGTGTTCGGCAATTGTTTTTTGATAAGCGGCGTTTAAGCTTAACATCGCTTCTTGGACTTTTTTAACATTACGTTTTCTGGCGTATTCGCAGTTGTCGTATTGAGTTCGATAGTTGTCTTCGCCAACCCATATTTCTTCTTTACAGGCGTCTTCGGCTAAGTGCTTTTTTGCTTTTCGATCAAGATCAACGGGTTTGACAAATTTTGAATTCCATAAGTTATCGAAATAATTGGCTGCTTCATCAATAGCAGAACTTTCTAAAACTAAAGCATCGGTGTCTTCTAAAACTGGTTTTGGAGCATCGTCATCATCTGAAGCTCGGCCAAAATATCCATTCGCCACGTTTCTTCCGCCAGAGATAAGTGCATGGCGATCGACGATTAAGGCTTTGTCATGCATACGTTTTGAATAGCGAAATGGAGCGTAAATTTTAAAATTGTTGTATTCGCGAATTTCTACATTTGGATTAAGTAATAAAGCAGCTTGTTTAGCATCAGACATTAAGTTGTGCATGGCATCTACGATGATGCGCACTTTTACACCGCGAGCTGCAGCGTAACCTAATAAACTTAAACCTGAAGCTGAAACCTCATCGTCTTCGATCGTGAAGTACTGGGCGCGGATTTCTTGCTCTGCAGTTAAAATAAATTCGGCGCGGGCTTTTAACGAGTCATCTGGATCATCTAAAAATACGATCTTATCCGCAAAAGCAGCTTGCGCCGCCAGTACTGTAATAAGAAGTAAGATTAGTTTTTTCATCGACAACTCCTGCAAATCTTAAAAGTGTTAATTACAATTGTTTTTTGATTAACGGGTAGATGATTTCCCAAAACAAAGTGTTTCTGTTACCACTTCTAATTTGTTTCGACAATTTAGACATATCATCATCGTCAAATTCACCTTCATCACCGATGTCAGTATTCGATTTACGAGTATTGCCTAAGCGAGTTGAACGTTCGTAGATGCGTGCTACTTTTGCGAAAACGTCAGTTTCATCAATATTTACTTGGTTGCCTTCTTCTAGCTGAGCAATGATGCCGACTTCGCGGTTTAAATTTTGTGATCTAAAATCCCAGTTAAATGAACCAATAAACATTTTGTTGCGATCAATTAAAACCATTTTAGCATGTAGTGTATCTGGTCCATTGTACTCCCAGATTTGTACCCCAAGTTTAAGAGCGATTTTACGAGTTTTTTCATAACCTACGTGAGCTGCAGGTACATCATTAGAATTTTTACCGTTAGTGAAAATACGCACTTTTACTTTACGCGCACGTAACTCAGCAAATAAAGCTTCTTGCTCAGGAGTCACAATAAGGTATGGCGTTATGATCACTACTGATTTTTGTGCTGTTTTTATGGCTGCGTAAAGTTGTTTAGCGATGTTATTTTCTAACGCTTCTGGTTTTTTAAGAGAACTTTTTTGTCCTACTGGATTATCATAGATATAATCAATGTTTCCTACGTTAAGAGCGTCTTTGTTTGATAACCATTTTTCAAGGGCTTGTGATTTATTTAAAGTCGATTTGTGAGCAATCGCTAGCTGAATAAGTTCAGCACGTTGTTTACCAACCAAAGCTTCATTGCGTTTACGAAAGTATTCACATGATCTTACATTTTGATCAGTCTCATCCGTCGTGCGCTCGGCTTCGCAAGAGCCTGGTTTAAGTTTGCTGATCGACATTTTACCTAAAGCAACGGCTTTAACGAATTTAGAGGCCCACAAGTTATCAAAATAAGTTGCTGCTTCGTCAATTGCACGGCTTTCCATAACTAAAATATCAGTGTCTTCAAGAACGGCGTGAGTTGGATTTTCTTTATCAGCTTTTCCGAAATAGCCGTTTGCGATATTTCTGCCACCAGAAATTAAAACATCATTATCAATAATTAAACCTTTGTCGTGCATACGTTTTGTGTAGCGCCAAGGTGCATAGATTTTAAAGGTGTTGTATTCTCTGATTTCGATATTTGTTAATGCATTGCCTTGATTATCAGATAAAAAGGCAGCCATTGTTTCGCGTAACATTAAGTTATGCATAGAATCGACGATGATTCTGATCTTTACATTGGGTTTAGAAATCGCTAAATCACGTAAAATTGCTAAACCGCCGTTGGCCACTTCGTCGTTTTCAATAGTGTAATACTGAGCGCGGATTTCAGTTTGCGCAGATGAGATTAAATCTTTGCGGGCTTCGATAGATTCTTTAGTGCCTTCTAGTAAAACGATTTTGTCAGCAAATACTGACTGAACTGCTAACATTACGATTAAGCCAAGGATTAGTTTTTTCATTGCTATTGCTCCTAGAAGTTTTCTTCTAATTCTAAAGTTTGTGCTAATTTTAAAGTATTTAAGTTAAAAGATTCTTGATCTAAGAAGTCGATCGAGCCGTAAGACAGCTTAATGCTTGTCTCTTCAAGGCTAGTCACTTTTAAAGTGGCTACGATCCGGTAGTGTTCCTGAAATTTCTTAAAAATTACAAATTGAATATCACGTGAGTGAGCTGTTGATTTTGCGGTTTCAAAAAAGGTCATTAAATAAGACGAATTAAGACCAGAGTAAACGGGTGATAGGCGAGTTTTAAAGTCGATCTGTTGTTCGCGAATTAAATTTTCAGCAATACTGTTAAATTCAGGTTTTTCGAAAGTTTTAGTTAAAAACACCTGTTGATTCAAATTGAGACTAATTAAAGAAGGTAAGCTAACTTGATCCACAGGCTTAGTTTGTTGGGTAGGCGCAAAATAAAGGCCCGCAGCTGCCACTGACAGCATAAGTACAACAAAATAGTTAGCGATCTGATTTAACTTCAAACAATACCTCAAGGACCACTTTTACAAGAACTACGCCGAATCAAATCTCGCAGGTTAAAGTTGGTAAATTTTTCCTGTCAAAAGTTTTTACAATGGCCGTTTAAGGGTAAACACCAAGGGGTTAAAAGAGGCGCTAGAATCAGTAGGTTAACTTAAAATGTGGTCGCAAATTCGCATAACTATATATTGTATGAAAAAAAACATCTTAAAAACATTCGCCGTAGTTTTATCAATTTCATTTGCCGCCCAGGCTCAGCACCAGCAAGAGATTTCACCTGAAGTGAAAAAGATAATTGCAGAATACTCGCCATTAGATAAGTGGGTAACGAAAGAACAGTTTCGCGAAATCGTTCAAGAGGTGACTAGTAAAAAGCTTGCGCAGCAGGTGATTGTTGTTGATACCCGTGATCAAGCCGGTTGTCAGAAAATGTATACTCATTTAGTAGCTAAAGGTTGGCCGGCAAACCCAAGTCTATGTCGTTTAGATGTAAATAATCCTTATGTGTCTGTAACATTAGGAACAGAAGTTAATAAAGACTCATTAACTCCAGAGCAAAAGATATTTCAAAATAATCCAAATCTATTTAATGATGACGGTCCAAGTGAACGTCGCCAAGCTCTTTATGAGCGCACGCGCAACATCGCTTTATTAAGTGGCGGTGTGGTAGCCGCTTTTGCTTCACAAGATCAAGACAGTTCAGGTTGGGATATACAGGGATTAAAAGATAATGGTGCTGTTCACCAAGTTACTGAACATTGGAAAAACGGACCAGTCAGAGATAAAGATGGGCCATTTGTTAATTTCGTTTTGCACCCAATTTCTGGATCTATCTATTATCAAGCGGCCAGGATTTCTGGATACTCGAAAATGCAGTCATTTGGTTACAGTTTTTTGATGTCGACATTTTTCTGGGAATACGGCGTGGAATCACTTTTTGAAACGCCTTCATGGAATGATTTATGGGCGACACCTGTGATCGGATCATTAATCGGAGAATTGTTCTTACAGTTGTATCAGAAAGTTGAAGCCAACAACGGCGAGGTTTTAGGTTCAACAAAATTAGGCTTTGGCGCAAAACTTTTATTAAATTCAGCTGAAACACTGCGTCCATATATTAATAAAATATTTGGATCTCAGGTGTTAAAAAGCGGACGCGCAGGATTTAGCGTTGCAAAGTGTAGTAGAGGCAACGGCACCGGAGATTACAGACAGGATTACTGTCCGTTTTTCACAATTGAATTCAAATTTTAAGACTAGATGGCTTCGACAGATTTAATTTCAGGAATCGCTTCGATTAGACGAACTTGAATTCCATCTTTAAGTGTCGCTTGTGATGAAGGGCAGCCGTTACAAGCGCCTTTCATTTGAATATACAAAATATTATCTTCGTATTTACTAAACACCACATCGCCGCCATCCATTGCGACAACGGGACGAATTTCATCTTTTAAAACTTGTTTAATTTTTTTAACGATCGGTGAATCGTTCTCGTTCACATCGGGATCAATAGTCTTTTGCACGAACACTGGCTGGCCACTTGTGATGTGCTCGGATAATAGCCCTGTGAGGGGTTGTGCGATAACTGACCAATCCACCCAGTCTTGCTTGGTGATCGTCATGAAATCTTGGCCAATAAATACGCTAGAAACCCACGGAAAGCCGAATATTTTGGCAGCAAGAGGAGAAGTGTCGGTAGATTCAACGTTTGGGTACTCAGAAGTTGAATCTGCAATCTTAGCTGCAAAGTTAAACTTAAGTGTCGATGGATTTGGCGTGTTTTCGTATGTGACTTTCATGCCTATAGGTTTATCAGGTGTGTTACGAAAGTACAAAGTTTTACTGGTAATTCTTTGCCTGCCATAGTTTTTTTCGATAGGGTTTATGCGTCTAAACAAACAAATGAACCGTCGTGCTGAAAGCACGCAAGTTATAGCTTACAGGAGATAGTAAAGATGACCCCACGTGTACGTGAGATTTTAAGCTGGTATGGCGACGAAAACATCGGTGTATTAACAAACATGGCTCGTATGATGAATCATGGTAAACTTGCAGGAACAGGTAAATTGGTAATCCTTCCGGTTGACCAAGGTTTTGAACATGGCCCTGCGCGCACGTTTGCAAAAAACCCAGATGCTTATGATCCTAGTTACCACTTTGATTTAGCGATTGAATCTGGTTGTAATGCTTATGCTGCTCCATTGGGTGCTTTATCTGCATGTGCGCGTGATTACGCTGGTGAAATCCCATTGATTTTAAAAATTAATAATTCAGATGTTCTTTACGGATCAAAAAATCCAATCTCTGCGTTAACATCTTCAGTTGATGATGCTTTACGCCTGGGTTGTGCGGGTATTGGTTTTACAATTTACCCGGGGTCTGCGCAAAGAAAACAAATGTACGAGGAAATTGCTGAAGCTTCTGCGCAAGCGAAAAAAGCAGGTCTTGCAGTGGTGATTTGGTCATACGCTCGCGGTGAACAAATTTCTAAAGAAGGCGAAACTGGAATTGATGTTATCGCTTACTCGGCTCACATTGCAGCGCAACTTGGTGCCAATATCATTAAAGTAAAACCACCGACTGCTCACATTGAGCAAGCTGAAGCTAAAAAAGTTTATGAAGCTCAAGGTGTTAAAGTTGGATCAATGTCAGATCGTATCCGTCATGTGGTTCAATCTTGCTACAACGGTAAACGCGTTGTGATTTTCTCTGGCGGCGAAGCTAAAGGAACTCCTGAGTTATTAGCTGAAGTTAAAGAATTAGCACAAGGTGGGGCGTTTGGTTCGATCATGGGCCGTAATGCTTTTCAACGCCCGAAAAAAGAATCTATCGAGTTATTACATAACGTGATGGAAACTTTCGCCGGCAAACCGTTAAAATAAGGATGTTATATGTCTGATTCTGTTCACGATAATCCAGTCAAGGCCGAGAAAAGAAAAAAACTTCATGCGCTTAAAGAAAAGGGTATTAACCCGTTTCCTTATTCTTTTGATAAGAATATTCACATTGAACAGTTGGTGAAGGATTATTCTAATCTGGTTGCCGGAGAAAAAAAGACAGAAACAGTTTTTCGCATTGCCGGTCGTTTAATGACTTTACGTGCGATGGGTAAAGCCAGCTTTTTTAATATCCAGGATCAAACTGGATCTTTACAGTGCTATATTAAAGTTGAAGAGCAATCTGAAGCTGATCGCATTAGTTTTGATTTGATTGATCTGGGTGATATTGTGGGTCTTGAAGGTTATATCTTCAAATCACAAAAAGGTGAGTTATCTTT
Organism: Bdellovibrio sp.; assembly: GCA_036676395.1. Classification (GTDB taxonomy): domain Bacteria; phylum Bdellovibrionota; class Bdellovibrionia; order Bdellovibrionales; family Bdellovibrionaceae; genus Pseudobdellovibrio. The sequence continues at coordinate 1,834,618 of JAKFCY010000002.1, read as the reverse complement.
ATACGTTAAAAAATTCCAAATTTTAACTAAGACACTAGAACCACTTCCTGAAAAATTTCACGGCATCCAAGATGTTGAAATTAAATATCGTCACAGACATTTAGATTTAATTTCTGATCCAGATTCTAGAAAAGTTTTCGTGGCTCGTTCTAAAATTATCAAAGCCATTAAAAAATTCTTAGATGACCGTGGTTTTATGGAAGTTGAAACACCAACTCTTCAGCCGTTATACGGTGGTGCTGCGGCAACGCCATTTACAACTCATCACAAAGCTTTGGATATGAAGCTTTATATGAAAATTTCTCCAGAACTTTATTTAAAACGCCTTATCGTAGGTGGTTTTGAAAAAGTTTATGAAGTCGGTAAGAACTTTCGTAATGAAGGAATTGACCGCACTCATAATCCAGAATTTACCATGCTTGAATTTTATGAAGCCTACACTGATTACAATTACCAAATGAAACAGTTCGAAGAATTAGTTTCAAGCGTTTGTAAAGATGTGACTGGTTCAATGAAAGTTATGTACCAAGATAAAGAAGTCGATTTTACTCCGCCATGGGCTAAAATCACTGTTCTTGATGGTGTAAAACTTCATGCTAAAGTCGACCCGCAAGATCGCGAAGCTTTGGTTGAGTACTTAAAAGCCAACGAAGAGCCGCAAAAACTTAAAAAAATGCAAATGGATAAGTTATCTTTAGGTGAACTGCAAATGAAAGTATTCGAAGTAGCGGCTGAACCGCACTTATGGCAGCCGACATTTGTAATGGATCATCCGGTCGAGATTTCTCCGTTAACGAAAATTCACCGCGATAACAATAAGCTTGTTGAGCGTTTTGAGCCGTTCGCAGCTTGCATGGAAATCGGAAATTCTTATTCAGAGTTAAACGATCCAGAAGAGCAGCGTTCACGTCTTAAAGACCAAGAAGCGAACCGTGGCCACGATGAAGAAGCGCATCCGATGGATGAAGATTTCTTGCACGCGATCGAAACAGGTATGCCGCCAACAGGTGGTGTAGGTATCGGTATTGAGCGTGTAGTCATGCTTATGACTAATTGTGCATCGATTCGTGATATTTTATTCTTTCCAACAATGAAGATTCAAAATAAGTAAGCGATGAAACAACTTTTATTAGTTTTATTAGTATCTTTCGTGTGGGCTTGTCAGCAAAAGCCCACAAAAGTCTTAGACGAAACAACAAACGTGTTTGTTAAAAAAGCGGTGTTGATTGATACGCGTAACCCTTTTCAATACGAATCGTTTCACATCGAAGGTTCGCAGAACCTTTGGTCAGAAGATTTTTTAGTTTTAACAAATCCGAAAAAGAAAACCAGAATGTTAGACCCTGATCTTCAGCAGACGGTTGAACGTTTGGCTTCTAAAGGCATTCATCCCGATAAGACGATCGTGTTATTAAATGATAAAGCTGATTCTATTGAGAATAAAAAATGGAAATGGCTTTTAAGTTATTTAGAAATTAAATATATCGAACTTAAAAGTCTGAATGATTTGAAAAAATCGATCAAAGGTCAGAACAATCGTTTTGCGAAGGCAGAGCCGCAAACGCCGTGGCCGTTATTAACAAGCCCTGATTTTCAAAAAGATCTTGTGTTTAAAAAAGCACCGAAGTGCTTTCTTAAGTGGAACGACAAGATTTGTCTTTAATTAATTCAATGGTATTGGTTCTAAAATACGCGAAACATTGAAACGCATTTGGTAGGGAACCGGTGCGAAAATAACGGCGTGATTTATATCACCTGCTGTGAAGTAGAACTCCCAAGTTGATGGAGATAAAGCGGCATTGCAGTAGCGGTAACCATCGTTCACGCCAGCTTCAGCACGGTCATAAACGTAAATTAAGTTTCCGTTGTAAGCTGTGCGAGAATTAACTCCGACAGTTAAGTGAACATTAGGTGCTCTGAATTCGCATGTCGCATGTAAAGTCATATCGTATTGAGTGAAGTTGAAATTCGTGTGAATCCAAACATGACCAGAATAAATTGGGTTGTCTGATCGCCATTGACCCACGATTAAAGGCATTGGTTTGTTCGGCGGTGGTGTCGGGCGGTGATCATTAGATGCAAAAGCAGACAATGATAAAAGAGAAGCAAAAGCGTAAGTCAAAATAGTTTTCATACAAGAACTCCTTATGAGTCCTCACGCTAGGAAGGCTTGGCTAATCTGTCAATTGTTTGAGTAAAGACGGGGCGCAGTTCTTGGCGCATTGCTCCCCAAAAAGGGACGGCCTACCTAAGCCGCGTCCATCTTGAAAAGTACCGAATACATCGCTTTTAACATGTCAGGATCAAACTTTTGCGAGACCTTTTCTTTCATCATGTTTAAAGCCTCTACTGGGCGCATAGGCACGTTGTATGAGCGTTGTGTGGTCATTGCATCATAAGTGTCGGTCAGGGCTATGATGCGAGCAAAGGGGTGAATTTCTTGTCCGTGCAGGTCTTGCGGGTAGCCGCCACCTTTCCACGATTCGTGGTGTTCATAACAAGCAGCTTTAATACCATCAGAGATATTAGGAGATTCATTTAAAATTTTAAGACCAAACTGCGGATGCATTTTCATTTGCACCCATTCGGCGTCATCAAGGGGGCCGCGTTTGCATAATACATCTAACGAAACCATGCGTTTGCCGACATCGTGAAATAAGCTGCCTAAGCCTAAATCTTCCATCGTCTTTTTATCAAAGCCCAAAGCGCCGCCTAATCCTAACGAGTAGATGCTGACATCGAACGAATGATTGTAAGTGTAAAAGTCATGACCTGATAAACTTATTAAACCGCCCACAGATTCGGGCGCATTTTGCATAAACTCTAAAAGATCTTTGATGATCGGTTTAGTTTCTTCGATGGCTTGGCCCACATCAGGAGTTTCAAAAAGATCTTCTAAGATCGCAATCGAACTTTCACGAAGGATATTGGCTTTTTGATCGTTGCTGATTAATGAAGAGTTCATCGAATCTTTAACGTATTCGCGGTAAAGGGGTTTATTAATATTTTCTACGAAAAATGATTCACCGGTGTCTTTGCCGTGTAAGCTTGCAATTTTAGCAGCGGCTAATTTGTCGCCTAAGCGAACGTATTCGACCATTTTGCCGTCGATGTAAATGAAAATAGCAAAAGGGATGTCCTCCGATGGACGGATCGTGCTTAATCGAATTCTGAAATGTTCTTTGGTGCTCATAGGTAACCTATCGGCAAAAATTCAGGTAAACTTTGACAAAACTTCATTCCTAAATAGGATATATGCATGCCTATAAGTTTAGAGACAGATATTCAATTTTTAAAAGGGGTCGGGCCAAAGCTTGGCGCCCTTATGTCTCGAAATGGGATCAAAAATATACAAGATTTGCTTGAAAATTACCCCCGGGCATTTGAAGACAGGCGGGCTGCTAGGAATATCGCATCCCTTAAGGGTGATGAATTAGTGTCGCTTAAGGCGACAGTGATGAGTGTCAGCTCTTACGCGATGGGAAGATCGTCGCGAAAAATTTATGATGTGTTAGTTCGCGATAGTTCAGGACAAATTCGCTGCAAATTTTTTCGCACGCCATATAAAGGTTATTTTGAACGTTTTAAAACCGGCACCGAAATTCGCGTGATCGGTAAGGTTACAAACTACCGCGGTAAATTAGAATTTCACCATCCCGATTTAAAAGATGTGGTGCCTGAAGAAGAAATGACTGATCAGTTGCTGCCGATCTATGTCGAAATTGAAGGCTTTAGCTCGGCTAAAATGCAAAAGCTCATTCATGCAGCTTACATGGATATTAAAGAGTGGCCGGTAGAAACTTTACCGCCAAGTCTGATGCAGAAAAATAAATTAATACCGCGCAAGCAAGCCTTAAAAGAAATTCATTTTCCAGATATCGAAAATGCCGAAGCGATGACAACGTTAACTTCAAAAGCGCACGAGAGAATCATTTTTGAAGAATTTTTTTGGTTAGAATTATACCTAGCGAGTAAAAAAACGGGTCTTAAAAATGAACAAGGTGTAACTGTTGTTAATAAAGACACTCTGAATTTAAAATTAATCGAATCATTGCCATTCACTTTAACGGGAGCACAAAGAAAAGCTTTTGACGAAGTAAAAAAAGATATGACTTCAGGAAAACCCATGAACCGTTTAGTGCAAGGGGATGTGGGAGCCGGTAAAACCATGGTGAGTTTTATGGCCGCACTTTACGCTTTTGAGAGCGGTTTTCAGACTTGTATGATGGCGCCCACTGAAATCTTAGCAGAGCAGCATTACCAAAATGCGGTTAAGCGTCTTGAGCCGTTAGGTTTGAAAATCGGGTTACTGACCGGAAAAACTAAAACTAAAGAGCGTAAAGAATTATTAGAAAAATTAATTGCCGGCGAAATTCATTTTTTAATCGGTACCCACGCACTGATCGAAGATTGGGTGCAATTTAAAAGTTTAGCTTTGGTTATCATTGATGAACAGCATCGTTTTGGCGTAGCTCAGCGTGGGCATTTGAAATCTAAAGGCCAATCGCCGCACTTTTTAGTGATGACGGCAACACCCATTCCCAGAACATTAGCTATGACCGTGTACGGTGATCTGGATGTCTCGATCATTGATGAAATGCCAGCTGGCAGGTCGCCCATTCAAACTCGTGTGGTGAATGAAGCCAAACGAAATAACGCTATGGATTTTATGGCTGAACAAATTGCTAAGGGCCGTCAATGTTATGTGGTGTATCCGTTAGTTGAAGAAAGCGAAAAAATCGATTTAAAAAATGCCACCGAAGAATTTGAAAAATTAAAACATCAATACCCAAAAATCCGCTTCGGTTTACTACACGGTAAAATGAAACCCGCAGAAAAAGACGAAGTCATGACCCAGTTTCGCAAGCATGAAATCGATGTGTTAGTTTCAACAACCGTGATCGAAGTCGGTGTGGATGTAGCGAACGCGAATCTTATGATAATCGAGCACGCTGAGCGTTTTGGTTTATCGCAGTTACATCAATTACGCGGGCGCGTTGGTCGTGGTGAGTATAAATCTTTTTGTGTAATGATTATGGGTTACGCTGTCAGCGAAGAAACCAAAGACCGCGTGACCTTTATGGAAAAAACCAACGATGGTTTCAAAATTGCCGAATACGATCTTGAAATCCGTGGCCCCGGTGAATTCATGGGAGCTAAACAATCAGGGCTTCCAGGTTTTAAAATGGCCAATCTGGTCAGAGATTTTGCAATTTTAAAACAAGCCCGTGATGCGGCTTTCGAGCTGTTAGAAAAAGATCCAAAGCTTAAGGCCTTAGAAAATAAATTGATCCGCGAAGAGCTTTTAAAAAGTCACGGCCCGCAGGCTTTAGCCGGCGTTGGTTAAATAAAAACCGTCGAAAAGTTCGTCGATCGTTTGCGGCACTTTGTTGTGTTATTTGACAGTGTTTTTGCTCCTAATAAAATCTAAGTCCGTTTAAGTGAGGCATTCTTATTGCGACATGGCGCCAGTGGTATGTTTTAAATCACTTAGGAGATTACTATGAAATTACTTATTATTGGAATGCTGGCGTTTGCGCCTATGACTACTTTTGCGAGAACTCTGTATGGGGACTCGGCAAATACAGATTTAACTACAATTAGTGTCTTGGAATATTCAATGGCTAATTGTGAAGAGAGTCTTGCAAAAGCTAATGCATTGTTGAAAACCAGAAATAAAGCCATTATGGTCAAAGGCACTTGCACAGAGGCTAAGTACGAGGGTGTTCGATCGTATTTTGCGGTTATCACGTATCATAAATATCTTTAATAATAACAATTTCGCCCACAAAGTATTGCGGGCGAAATTGTTTGTACTTATTTATCTTTCACAGTCACAGAATATACAATTGCGCCAAGTACAGCACCTAAAATGGGCGCCACAAAAAATAACCACACTTGTTGTAATGCCCAACCACCAACGAATAACGCAGGCCCAAGGCTTCGCGCCGGATTCACTGAAGTGTTTGTTACAGGAATCGTGATTAAGTGAATTAATGTTAGACCAAGACCGATCGCAATCGGAGCAAAGCCAGCCGGAGCTTTTTTGTCTGTCGCACTTAAAATAATAAAAAGAAAAAACGCCGTCGCAACTAATTCAGTTACAAAGCCTGACAGCATCGAATATCCACCCGGAGAATGTTCGCCGTAACCATTTGCGGCAAAGCCCGAAGCCACTAAGTCAAAGCCAGGTTTACCTGATGCAATCACACATAAAAGGCCTGCGCCGATCACACCGCCAATGAGTTGAGCAACAATGTAGGGTAGAACTTCAGATTTAGGATGTTTGCCTGCTGCAGCAAGGCCAATTGTGACCGCGGGGTTTAAGTGGCAACCAGAAACAGCGCCAATAGAATAAGCCATCGTTAAAACAGTCAGACCAAAAGCAAACGAAACTCCCAGTAGGCCAATTCCTACGTTAGGAAATCCTGCGGCAATAACGGCAGAGCCGCATCCACCTAGCACTAGCCAAGCTGTTCCGATCATTTCTGCACTTAATTTTTTGAAGTTCATAGTGTGTCCTTTCAAGGAGGTTTGCTTCAAAGGCTAGCGTTGTTTATAGGGGTGCTCAAGCCGCTAATTGCCACAGTGTCAAAGTGATGGTCATTAATCACAGGTAGAAATTACAAGTTAAAAAAAACTTAATCAAAAATGCTTAATAAAATTGCTGGAGCACGTCATCAGTGTTACAACAACCAGACGTCATGAGTGGGATTTTTTTAACTTATGGTGATGAAGGTGGTTCGATGACACAGTTTAAAGTTGGAGATCATGCTGTATACCCAGGTTACGGCGTTGGACGCATCGACAAGATCGAAATTAAAGAGATCTTAGGGTCAAAACACGAGTTCTTCTCGGTCATTATCTTAGAGACCGGTATGAAAGTTATGATTCCTGCGGCTAATATCAAATCTGTAGGTCTTAGAGCCCTTATCTCTAAAGACGAAGCTATTAAAGTGGTAGGCATCTTAAAAGATAAAAACGTTAAAATCGATACCCAAACTTGGAATCGTCGTTACCGTGAATACACAGATAAAATCAATACCGGATCAGTTTTCGAGATCGCTGCCGTATTGCGTGATTTATATCTTTTAAAAGTCGACAAAGAATTAAGCTTTGGCGAAAAGAAAATGTTAGAAAAAGCTAAGAGCTACTTACTAAAAGAGCTTAATTTAGCTGCTGACGTGAAAGACGTGATGAACCAAGACCAAGAAGTAAGAACTATTTTGGACTCGAAGTAGTATTAGTTTACTCGTTTTAAAAAGTAAGACAGAATTGAAAGCCTAGAGAAATCTAGGCTTTTTCATTTTGGAGACTACTACATGCCAACCCCCGCAACAGTTACTTTGAATCCTGGTTTTACTGAAGTTCGTACGCGCTTTGCCCCAAGCCCAACTGGATATCTTCACGTGGGTGGTGCGAGATCTGCTTTATTTAATCTACTATTTGCAAAACACAATAACGGTAAATTCATTTTACGTATCGAGGACACTGATCAGGCCCGCTCTACTGAAGAGTCTTTAAAAATGATGGTGCAAGACATGGTGTGGCTTGGTCTTAACTGGGATGAAGGCGTTGATCCTGTAACATTAAAAGATATGGGAGTTTGCGCTCCGTATCGCCAATCACAGCGCTTAGACATCTATAAGAAGGTCGCAGACGAGTTAATCACTTCAGGTAAGGCATATTACTGCTTTATGACTGATGAAGAGCTAGATGCAGAGCGTGCGCGCGTAAAAGCGATTAATCAGAACGCTCACGTTGAATCACCTTACGAAGCTTGGACTCTAGATCAAGCTAAGGCAGAACTAGCGACTGGTAAAACTGCCGTTGTGCGTTTTAGAACTAAACATTTACGTAAAGATTATTTATTGCCAGATCTTATTCGCGGCGAAGTTCGCTTTCCATCTGATATGGTCGGCGATTTTGTCTTACTTCGTTCTGATGGCATGCCTGTTTATAACTTTTGTTGTGTGGTTGATGACTATCAAATGAAGATCTCACACGTGTTACGTGCTGAGGAGCATTTACCAAATACACTTCGTCAGTTAATGATCTATGAAGCAATGAGCTGGCCGACGCCACAGTTTGGTCATATTTCTTTAGTGTTAGATGATGATCGTCAAAAACTTTCTAAACGTAAGGGTGCTGTAGCGTGCGACCAGTTTATGAAAGATGGGTATCTGCCAGAGGCTTTAAATAATTTTATGGCTTTGCTTGGTTGGTCGCATCCTGAAGGTAAAGAAATTTTTTCGATGGATGAAATGATCAAGCTTTTTACTCTTGATCGCGTAAATGCATCGGGTGCGGTGTTTGACCGTGTAAAATTAAAATGGATGAATTCACAATACTTACGTGCCCAAGATAACCAAACTATTTGGAAGCAAGTAAATCCATTTTTGGTCGCTGCAGGAATTCAATTACCAAAAGAGGCCACATCAGTTGAATGGCAAATGAAGTCAGTTGAAACATTTAAACCAAAATTAGAAATTTTGGCCGACGCGGTAGCGTTATATCAATCGTTAGATGATTCTAAATTTGAAATCAGTGATGAAAGTAATGAAGCTCTTGGTTGGGAGCCGACTAAGAACGTATTGACTGTTTGGAAAACGCAAATCGAAAATCACGCAGCAGATACTTTTTCTGAGACGGATTTCGTGGCGATGGAAAACGCAGTTAAAACGGGTGCGAATGTTAAAGGAAAAAATCTATTTATGCCGATTCGTGTGGCCGTTATTGGTAAGCCACATGGAACAGAAGTGAAACTATTGGTGCCATTGATGAGCAAACAAAGTTTATTAGCTCGTGTAAATAAGGTTCTAACAAAGCTAGGATAGTTATGTTGAAAATTTATAATACTCTGACAAAAAACACTGAAGAATTTAAACCCATAAATCCAGGGCAAGTAAAAATCTATGTTTGCGGACCGACTGTTTATTCATACTTACATGTGGGAAATTTTCGTGGACCTGTGTTTTTTAACTTTGTTAGAAACTGGTTAGAGTACTTAGGATATAAAGTGGACTACGCGCTAAACTTTACCGATGTGGATGATAAAATTATCACTCGCGCGGTTGAAGAAGGGAAATCTGCTAAAGAAATTTCTGAACACTTCATTAAAGAATATAAAAAAGATTTTTCTGATCTGGGACTTCGTCCACACGAACATAATCCAAAAGTTTCTGAATACATGCCTCAGATCATCGAATTTATCGGTAAACTTATTGAAAATGACAAAGCCTATGCCATAAACGGTGATGTGAACTTTGCTGTCGATAAATTTGCTAATTACGGGCAACTTTCAGGTCGTAAATTAGACGATATGCAAGTCGGCGTTCGTATTGAAGCTAACGACAAAAAAAATCATCCCTTAGATTTCGCACTATGGAAATCTAAAAAACCGAATGAAAATCTACAAGGCTCTAGCTGGGCATCACCTTGGGGTGATGGGCGTCCAGGCTGGCATATCGAGTGTTCGGCGATGGTACATGGCTTATACGGCGATCAAATTGATATTCATGGCGGTGGCTTAGATTTAGTGTTTCCGCATCATGAAAATGAAATCGCGCAATCTGAAGGCTGCACCGGAAAACATTACGTGAATTATTGGATGCACTGGAATTTATTAAATTTCAGCGGCTCTAAAATGTCTAAATCATTAGGTAACATCATCAATATGCGCACTTTCTTAGAAGAGCATCACCCAGAAATTTATAAATGGATGATGTTATCACTTCATTACCGCAGTGTGGGTGAATTTGGTGATACCACTATTGATTTAGCAGTTTCTGGTTTAGCGCGTGTGTATTCATCTCTTGCCTTGGCAGATAGTTTTATCACTGACGAGGTTCACGAGGATTCAAAATACCAAGTTGAGCTTGATGCAGCTTGGGAGAAAATCATGGAACACATCAATGATGATTTCTCAACCCCACAGGCTTTTGCGGTCATGTTTGATCAGATTCGTAAATTTAACGGTCAATTTAAGCGTGGCGCAAAAACTAATGCGATACTTTCTGGTAAGGCAAAACAATTCAAACAATTTATTATGCAATTTGGAAAGCTTCTTGCGCTATTTCAAATGCCTGCAGAAAAATTCTTACGCTCTTTAGACCAAAAACTTTTAGCTAAAGCTGGAATTGATGAGCATGCTGTCGAAGCATTAGTACTTGCGCGCTCGCTGGCCCGACAAACAAAAGACTATGCAAAATCAGACGAGATCCGCGCTAAATTGACTGAAATGAATATTTTAGTCAGCGATACGCCAGAAGGTAGCTTCTGGGAAGTAAATAAATAGCCCTGATTTAAACACTTTCTGAAAATGATTGTACCGTTTTTGCGAATAGGTCTTGATGGTGTAAGTTAAAGCTTAGGTTTTGAGTTTGTGCTTTTGAAATGCGATCAAGGCGAAACGAGCGCAAATCATTACGAAGGTGATCCCAAGCGATAGTGTACCAAAAAGGCCAACTCAAAAGCAGATAGTGCGGTTCGATATTTCTTTCTGTAATTTGTTTTTTGCCATCCTGATAGAATATTTTAATAACTTTCATTTCAAAGAAGGCTTCTTGAAGTGCATTTCGCACATTTGTAGGTATTTCTGCGGGCATTCCCAGTGCTTCTGTTTCAGCGACTTCGGTGATAAGTACTCTCTTGCGAATTAATTGTAGTTTTGTACGATGTTCATCGGGAAAAGATTGAAAAACTTTATCCCGTAACGATCTGACATGAGTGAGAAGCATTGGCGATTTAAGTTTCTCCATGACGGCGAGTGAAAGAATCAAATCCAATGATTCTTTATAATTCAGTTGCAGGCGTCCAAGGCCCCATTGCGTATTCAGACGAATGCCGCCACCGCGCCCGCGGTCAGCTTCAATAGGTATTCCAGAAATTCGAAGTTCTTCAATATCACGCATCAGCGTGCGATGACTGACGCGCAATATTTTTGCAATCCCTGCGGCGGTCGAGTGGTCTTCAGACTTAAGTATTCCCAAAAGTCGATCCATCCGCAGTTTTTTTTCCTGATAGCTGCTTTTTGTCATAAACTCACTTTAAAAACAAATATGCCACATTATGACATATTTGCGCCGATAATGAAAAGTATAAAGAGTTTAATTTTTTGAAGGGAATTTACTATGGCTGAAAAAACTTATCACGGAAGTTGTCATTGCGGAGCGGTTAAAATTAAAGCGAATATTGATCTAAGCAAGGGCACTGGCCGTTGTAATTGTACTTATTGCCGTAAAGTTCGTAATTGGAGTGTCATTATTAAACCCGAGGCCTTTGAGCTTATCTCTGGGCAGGATAACCTGTCGGGCTATCAGTTTGGCACATTCAGCGGCCACCATCTATTTTGTAAAACCTGTGGCTGTCGTCCATTCGGCAAAGGCCACCTTGAAGAGTTGGGTGGGGCCTACATTTCTATTGCTCTGTCGTGTCTTGAAGATGTTCAGCCAGAAGAATTAATCGCTGCACCTATTACTTACTTTGATGGTTTAAATAATAATTGGTGGAATAAACCTGCTGAGGTTCGCCATTTATAAGGAGTAGCGCTCGTGGTCAACGGTTTGTTGGTTGAAAGCTCGTTGATAACGACCTAAAATATTTAGTTATGGCAGAGGCTAAAAAGAAAGCGTTTAAGAAAAACTTCAAATTGGTATCTCCGTTTCAACCGGCAGGTGACCAACCAAAAGCGATCGAAACGCTGGTATCAAATTTTAAAAACGGTGTTAAACACCAGACTCTTTTAGGGGTTACCGGATCTGGTAAGACCTTTACGATGGCGCACGCTATTGCGCAATTGAATCAGCCGGCTTTGATTTTAGCGCCAAATAAAACCTTAGCAGCTCAGCTATATTCAGAAATGAAAGAACTCTTTCCAGAGAACGCGGTTGAGTACTTTGTTTCTTATTACGATTACTACCAGCCTGAGGCTTATGTGCCATCGTCTGACACTTTTATTGAAAAAGATTCGGCGATCAATGAACAAATCGATCGTATGCGCCACAGCGCCACGCGCTCGTTATTTGATCGTCGTGATGTGATTATTGTATCGAGTGTATCGTGCATTTACGGTCTTGGTTCTCCTGAAGCTTACGAGGGCATGATGGTGCATGTCGTTGTTGAGCAAAAATTAAAACGTGATGATTTATTGCGTGAATTAATTCGTATTCAGTATGCACGCAATAACATAGATTTTTCGCGCGGGACGATTCGGGTGCGCGGTGATATCGTTGAGGTTTTTCCTCCGTACGAAGAAGAGCGTGTGATCCGTATTGAATTTTTCGGCGATTTTGTCGAAAAAATTTCTTGGATTGATCCACTAACCGGTGAAGTTTTTGAAGAGATGGATCAAATCGGTATTTACCCAGGATCGCATTATGCAACAGGTGAAGGTTCGTTAAAAAAAGCGATTGTGACTATTCAAGATGAACTAGGGCACAGGCTTAATGAGTTAAAAGCTAACATTAAATTTTTAGAAGCGCAGCGCTTAGAGCAGCGTACATATTATGATATTGAAATGATGGAGCAAATTGGATTTTGTTCAGGCATCGAGAATTACTCGCGCCACTTAACAGGCCGCGGGCCCGGCGAGCCACCGCCAACTTTAATTGAATATTTTCCGAAAGAATTTATCACCATTATTGATGAATCACATATTACTGTTCCGCAAATCGGTGGAATGTATCGCGGTGATAGAGCGCGTAAGTCAACTTTAGTTGAGCATGGCTTTCGCTTACCTTCGGCATTAGATAATCGTCCGTTAAACTTTCAAGAGTTTGAAAAGTTAATGGATAAAGTTGTTTATGTATCAGCAACTCCTGCAGCTTATGAATTAGAAAAATCTGAAGGATTAATCATTGAACAAATCATTCGCCCGACAGGGTTGATTGATCCGCCAATTGAAATTCGTCCGGTGAAATCACAAATTGATGATTTGTTAAAAGAAATTCGTATTCGTATCGCCAAACAAGAACGCGTGTTGATTACAACATTAACAAAACGTTCATCAGAAGATTTAACCGAATACTATGAATCGCTGGGCATTAAAATTAAATATTTGCATAGCGAAATTGAAACTCTGGAACGTACCGAGATTATTCGCGATTTACGCTTAGGCGTATTCGACGTCTTAGTTGGTATTAATTTACTGCGTGAAGGTTTGGATATTCCTGAAGTGTCACTAGTTGGTATTACTGACGCTGATAAAGAAGGTTTCTTACGTTCTGAGCGCTCGTTAATCCAAACTATCGGTCGTGCGGCTCGTAATGCCAACGGGCAAGTGATCTTGTATGCAGACCGTGAAACTGATTCGATGAAAAAAGCGATTGCTGAAACTTATCGTCGTCGTGCAATTCAAGATGCTTATAATAAAGAGCACGGCATTACGCCAACCACGATTAAGAAAAGAATCAAAGAAGGACTTGGCGATTTATTCGACGGATCGGTGAGTGCTTACAAACTTAAAGGCGAAAAAGATAAAACTGCTGAAAAAATGCAGAAGTTTTCTGCTAAGCCAAATAAAATTCAGGATGAAATTAAAAAATTAAAAGAAAAAATGAAAAAACTTTCGGCTGAGCTTGAATTTGAAGAGGCAGCGAAAGTGCGTGACGAAATCAAACGACTGCAGATTTTAGAATTACAAATTCGTGATGCCCATCTGGGGGATTCGAGTGACGAGAAGTAATGAGCAAGTTTGAAGAAGGCCTTTTAAAAATAGAAACCCTAAAAGAACTGGTCAGAGAATTTCCAACCCAGTCGGGGGTTTATTTAATGAAAAGCACGATCGACAAGATCATCTATGTCGGTAAAGCCAAAAATCTTCGTAATCGTGTGCGCAGTTATTTATTAAATTCAGCCGATCATTCGGCAAAAACTAAAGCCCTTGTTCATAACATTGATAAGATCGATTACATCTTAACAAAAACAGAAGTCGAAGCCTTTTTATTAGAAGCTTCATTAATTAAAAAACATCGCCCCAAATATAATATTCGCCTTAAAGATGATAAATCTTATCCTTATATTAAACTTTCGTGGGGTGATGATTACCCAAGGTTATACTTAGCCCGTAAAGTTCATAAAGACGGGGCCATGTACTTTGGACCGTTTACTTCAGGCGGAGCCGTATTCGGTACGATTCGCTTTTTAAATCGCGTATTTAAAATTCGCGATTGCACGGATCATATGTTTCGTTCGCGCACGCGGCCGTGCATGACCTATCAAATCGGCCGTTGTACCGCGCCGTGTGTGAAATACATTGAGCGTGATGCTTACCGCGACGAAGTCGAAGGTGCGAAAGATTTCTTAAAAGGTCGCAGTAAAAAAGTTATTAAAGACATCGAAGTTCGGATGATGGCTGCAGCCGATGAAGAAAAATTTGAAGTGGCGGCAAAATTAAGAAATTCAATGTGGTCAGTTAAAAGCATTTTAGAAAAACAAACCGTTATTAACGATGCCTCTGAAACTGACCAGGATATTATAAGTTTTCATGGTGACTCCCGGGGTGTAGTGGTTGAAACACTGCATGTGCGTGCAGGGCGTGTGATCGGGGCAAGGCCGCATTACTTAGGGGGCTTAGATATCACCTCACCTGATGAATCGCCGCAAGAGTGGTTTACCTCATTTTTAAATCAGTATTACGAAGATAATTTTATTCCGGATGAAATCTTAACGGTCATAGACCTTGGCGGGGATTTAAATAAGTTATTACATGATGTTTTAAAAGAACGTTCAGGCAAAGATGTGATCGTGCGTTTCGGTCATGATTCGAAAGCGCAAAAACTTTTAGAAATGGCTGATCAAAATGCGAAAGCCCATTTTGAAAAATTAGTTTCTAAAGAAGAAGAAAAACAACAAGGCCTTGCTGAAATTAAAACAAAACTTCACTTAACTAAAATTCCGCAAAGAATTGAATGTTTTGATATTTCGCACTTTCAAGGCACTGAAACCGTAGCCAGCCAAGTGGTGTTCGAAGACGGGCGCCCTAGTAAAGATCATTACCGCAGATACATTATCCAAACGGTCGAAGGCATCGATGATTTTAAATCGATGTATGAAGTTTTAGCGCGCAGATTTAAACACACCGAATATGAAGACCCCGATTTACTAGTGGTCGATGGTGGTAAAGGGCAGTTATCGCAAGCGGTGCGCATTTTACAAGAAATCGGTAAAACGGATATTCCGGTGGTCGGTTTAGCCAAAGCCAGAACTGAACGGGATTTTCAGGCTGAAGAAGTCTCATCGACTGAAGAGCGATTTTTTCTTCCGGGCAGGTCAAACCCTGTGACCTTTAAAACCAACTCAGAAGCCTTGCATATTCTAACGGGTATTCGTGATGAGGCCCATAGATTTGCGATCACGTTTCATCGTAAACGACGTGAAGAGCGCAGTCTTTCAAGTGAATTAGATGCGATCAGTGGTTTGGGTGAAAAAAGAAAAGCGATTTTACTTAAGGCGTTTCCATCTGTTGAGGCAATTAAAGAATCAGATGTTGAAACTATTGCGGCTTTGAAAACTTTTAATCGGGTATTGGCTGAAAGAATTTTGATTCATTTAAATTCAGAAGAGTCCGAGCTTGATGGCTCAGACTCTTTAGAAAAAACAGAAGAGTAAATTTAAAATCAGATCGTTTGCGGATTGCAAAGGCTAGAGCGCATTAAAGCTCTGCGAATTACAGACCATTTTTTAGAGCTGCCAGTTGGGCGTAAAACATCCCAGTAAGATTTATTGCTGAATAATTCTCCTTGGCGATTTACGAACTGTTTTTCTAACATACCTAAAGTACATTTGCTGGCTGCAACTGGTTTTGCGGCATCGCCTTTTTTACAAAAGTTACCGCCACCATAGTTGTCTTCATGACCGCGGTGTAATTGGAAGTAACCATAAGCTGTGCCATTTGGTCCTTTTGCTGCAGCTGTGCGTGTACAGTTGCTTTCAAAGTGAGCCATCGCTGTTAGGATAAAAACCCAAACGATAGATTTTTCTTTAGCTGTCATTTTTCCGTAACGAGGGCAGTATTTAGCCCTAACAGAACCACCAGAAACTAAACTGCTTAAACCTTGTTGATTATCTAAAAAGATTTGCGAAAGAGTTTTGCCCACGTCACCGGCGATCATTTTGCCATCCATCAGAGCTATGCATTTATCATCAACCTCAGTAGTCGATAACGGGTAGCTGACGTTATGTTTTAATTGATCCATATTAACGGCATTAGCGAATTCTTCTAAATAACCGGGCATGAACATTTCAGTTTGCGTATCGTACTCTGCTGCAGACATAGCGTTCACTGATGTCGCCGAAGTTATTACTGAGATAACTAAAGCTGATGTTATTAATAGAGAGTGTAGTTTCATGGGGGGAACTCCTTGTTTTGAAAGAATTTAGCTTGGGTGTGTTAATTTAAATAGATGTTATGATTTTTGACTCTGTAAAAAGGAGCTGTAAAAAGAGTCGACGCTTTAGGCTATTGTGGCGCTTTTGGCTGGTATATTTGATTTGAGTGCCAAAAAGAGTCTTTGAAAAAATGACAATTGCGATTTATACCTGAAGGCTCAACATGCAAGAATATATCAAATATTTAAAAAATGTATTGGGCGTAAGCCAGATTTTGAAGGATGAAAGCTTATCTTTTGAAGCCGCGTCTACAGGAGCTCATAAAATCTCTGTGTGGGTTGAAAACTACAATCAATTCACCACAGAAGACCATACACTTTTAAATAATATGTTAGCCGCAATGAAAATACCTGATGGTGATATGGTGGTGCATGATCTGTCTCTTAAAACCGTAGGGCAGTCGTTAATCGACTTTGACTTAGTACTTAGTCCAGATACTTCAGAAAACCAGACTTATTCTCCGCAAATTTTGCACGCAAATAAAAATCTTAAAAGCACAGTCTGGACTTTCTTACAGACGATCATGCAAAAGTATAAATCACTAAACTAGACACAGGGCCAACTCTGCGGCCTAAGGGATAAAATTTCCTAGTCGTTTAGACAGAGTCTCGGTCAAATAAGTCATGGTTTGGGTTCGCTCTTATTTTATTGTTACATTAGCAATGGCTTCGTTATTTACCCCACTGGGGGTTGAAGCGACGCAATCAGAATTCTCGCATGTTCGGGTGCGTGTCGAAAAAGACTTGATTCAATATCCGAAAAACTTAAGCGCGCGCTTTGGTTCACAAGCACGTCGTTATGAAGTGGTTCATAAAGAAAATAATAAATATGATCTGATCGAAGTTGTGCCGCTGACGCACTATTTAGCCGGAGTAGTTTCTAAAGAGATGCCCTTGGCTTGGCCCGTTGAGGCTTTAAAAGCCCAAGCCGTAGTGGCGCGTTCGTATTTATTTTCGCGCATGAATGAACGTCGCGACAAATTATTTCATGTCGATGCTGATCAAATGGATCAAGTGTTTCAATGGACTACTTCAGACAAAGCCTATCTTGTCGTTGCGGCAACTGAGGATATCGTGCTGTCGATGAATAAAAAGATCGTTAAAACTTTTTATCATTCAGACTGTGGTGGACAAACCTTGCCCGCAGATAAAGTTTGGAAAGGCGCGGTCGATTTAGGAACGACTCAAGATCCGTGGTGCCAAACGAAAGCCAGCAACCAGTGGAGCTTTTCAGTGCCTGTCGGTGAATTTCAAAACAAAGATGTATTTGAAGCGGCATATTTTAAAAACAAAATAGTTCGTTTCGAAGACTGGGGCATCCAAAAGCTGCGTCAGGTGTTCGGGTATTCTAAAATTCGTTCGAATCCTGAAGCTGTTGAAGTCAGCGATGCACTTGTCACCTTTAGTGGCCGTGGTTTTGGCCATGGTGTGGGGTTGTGTCAGTGGGGAAGTTTATATATGGCTAAAAAGGGCCGAACTTACATGGATATTTTGACGCATTACTATCCGAAAGCTGAAATTTTAAAAATTCAATCACTTCTTGTTAAAAATTACTTAACAAACAACGGAAATCCAAAGACGATTATAAACAAGACCAAAGTTACGTTTAACAATTAGGAAACGGAGATCCCAATGTTAGAATCAATCCTGGCGCTATTCTTATTACAAGCGCCTGCAGCGAACAACTATGATAATGCCGTCAATAAATTAAATGAAATCGCTGCAACTAACCCGGCACAAGCTGTGGTTGTTACGATCGGAACGAATGATCAGGGAACTCCGATTAAAGCTTTAAAAGTTGGAAGCGGTGAAACAGCGTCTTTAGTTGTGGCCACTCATCATGGTAATGAGTACGGTTCAACTGCCGTAGCTTTAGGTTTTGCAGCAAGTATCGCGGCTAATCCGATTCAGGGACAAACTGTTTACATCGTGCCGGTATTGAACGTAACTGGCTATAACCGCGGAAGCCGTTATGAACAAAATTTACAAACTTCTGTCGATGCCAATCGCGATTACACCAGCCCTTGTAAGACAGATAAGGCTTTTCGTTTAAAATCGACAAGTGCTTTAGCTGCCTTTGTTGAAGAAAAAAATATTCAAATATCTGCAACTCTTCATACTTACTGGCCAGCCGTGGTTTACCCTTGGGGAATTTCAACAACTGACTTATCAACGCCGTATGATGACACTTATAAAAAGTTAGTGGCTGATGCAACTATAGAAAGTCGCTATCAAACTGGTAATAATACAGAAGTGTTATACGCCGCTGACGGAACTTTTGAGGACTATGCTTATTGGAAGCATGGCATCTGGTCTTTATTATTTGAATTAGGTTTTTCACATAACCCAGACACTACGGCAATTAAAAACATGGTCGATGTAAACACGCCAGGCCTTCGCAGATTTTTAGAAAATTCACCTAAAAAACGCGTCGTTGCGCATAATTTTTCAGGTCGTTGTGATTCAAGAGCTCCTCGAAGAGTTTTCTTAGAGTAATTTTAATAAGTATGAATCAAAAAATCGTCTTTATTACCGGAGTCAGCAGTGGAATAGGTTTTTCAACTGCTGATTTTTACCTAAAACAGGGGGGTAAAGTTATCGGGACTTACCGAAACAAAAAAGACGGTGAATATTTTCAAAAAACGCATCCACAGAATTTTTTGGGCCTGCAATTAGATGTCACCGATTTCGCAAAAGTAGATCAAATTGCAGACCTCTTGATAAAAAATAATATCACTCACATTGATGCCTTAGTTAACAATGCCGGAGTGGCTTTGGCTGGGCCAATCGAGTATCAAAAGTTTTCAGAAATTCAGAGCATGCTGCAAGTTAATGTAGTTGCGGTGATTAAGATGACTCAAGTGATTCTGCCTTTTTTAAAAAAAGCTAAGCAGGGCCGAATTGTTAATATTTCTTCTGTCTCAGGCAAAAACGGGACCCCATTTTTAGGGGGGTACTGTGCCAGTAAACATGCGATCGAAGGTTTTTCAGAAACACTTCGTCGTGAATTAAATTTGTATGGCATGAAGGTTTCAATCGTTGCTCCTGGGTCGGTGAGTACACCGATTTGGAATAAAGGAATTAATGCAGTAGCCAACGCTTTTGATTCTACAGAATATAAAAAATCATTCCAAAAATTTATCGCGTTTGTTAGTAGCGAAATCAATCATGCCTTGCATGTAGAAGATGTAGTTAAAGATATCGATCACGCGCTGACAAATTCGAATCCAAAGTTTAGATACGCTCCGGTGCCGCGAAAATTTCAAAATTGGTATTTACCAAAGTTGATTCCATTGAGAATTTACGATTATTTGATGTGTAAAAGTCTGGGATTAAATAAAAACAAGGTTAATAATATTTAGACATTCTCGAATTGGTAGAGTTTTAGCCCTAAGCCGCATCAAGAACTAGACCGGAGTCCAGTAAATAACACAGTCACCACTGTCGATAGGTTGTTTGCGAGGAAGCTTAATGAGTACGTTAAAAAAACAAATTACAATTGCGAAAGACACTGTTTTATTTAAACAGGGTGAAGCTGGTGATTGTGCGTACGTTGTAGAAAGCGGTAAAGTCCTTGTCTACCTGGAAATCGATTCAAAAGTAGTTCCACTTACACAAATTAAAAAAGGCGAAATTTTTGGAGAGATGTCATTAATTGATTCTTTACCACGTTCGGCTTCTGTTAAAGCTGTTGAAGATACAGTTTTAAATGTTGTGACTAAAGATCAATTGATCGAGCGTTTTCAAGGGTCTGACCAGTTAGTTCAATTATTATTAAAAGTGATGATGAATCGCGTACGTAAAAACAATTCATCACTGACTCATGTTGCTCAGGGCAATGAAGATATCGTCAGCCCAGATGATACGATTATGGATGGTTTTGAAAACCTGAAATTTGAAAATCGTCTGCAAGAAGCTTTGAACAACCAAGAGTTTGAAATGTTTTATCAGCCCATCGTCAATATGCAGACGAGTGCAGTGGTCGGAGCTGAAGCTTTGATCCGTTGGAAAGATCCAGTTATTGGATATATTCAGCCGGATAAATTTATCGATTTCTTAGAAAATTCATCACTTATGGTTTCTGTCGGTCATTGGATTTTTGAACGTTGTTTTCAAGACTTTCAAAAGATCAAAACGGCGTTTGGTGATGACTTTATTATGAGTATCAATGTGAGCGGTCGCCAGTTTACGCATCCGGATTTTTTAGTGGATCTGGAAAAACTGACATGGAAGCACAAAGTCGCTCCAAAAAATATTAAATTAGAAGTTACTGAACGTGTGATGATGAACGGAGTCGTTGCCATCGAGATTTTAGATCAATGTAAAAACAAAGGTTTTCACATTTCAATCGATGATTTCGGTACTGGGTACTCAAGTTTACAGTATTTATCACAAATGCCAGTCAGTTATCTAAAAGTCGACAAGTCATTTGTCTCAAAAATAAACGCTGATCCAAAAGTTTTAGCTGTTGTAAAGTCTATGGTCTTTATGGCGCAAGCTTTAGGTATGGATATTATTGCTGAAGGTGTTGAAACGCTTGAAGAGCGCGAAGCTTTATTGCAATTAGGCGCTTACTTTGCTCAGGGTTGGTTATATTCTAAGGCTCTGCCGATGGATTTGTTCATGAAACTGCCTATGCAAATCGTTAAAGAAAAAATCGCTAGCTAAATCCAAATAATCTAGACTGTTCTATAGCTCGCAAATCCTTAATAAATTCAGGGATTTTGCCGATAAATAGCCTATGCGCGCTATACATTTTTTAGTCATATTTTCACTGATTTTTAATTCTCAATTTTCTTTTGCCGGGCCTGAAACTTCTGGCGGCGGAAAAACTTCGTCAAGTTCAAACAAAAAAACGTCTTCAGCTGAATCTGATGTGCAATTAAAAAAAGGAAAATGTCCGATAGCGCTTAAAGAATCAGTGTTAGATGATTACCAAGATAAATCGACATTAATAGTTTTTAAATTTGATTCTGAAGCAAAAACTTGTAACGGATATGTAACAGCTTATCAAAACTACATGAGCGGCAATGGCGTTCAAACTAATTTTCAAACTCCACAGGCGTTAAGCGCAGAATTAAGCAAACAATTTTCTTCAACAATTTCTCCAAGCATGGCGCGCACGTTAAACGGATGTAACACTTCTGCTGATTTATCTCCAGAACAAGCAAAAGTTGCGCAAACGCGTTTCTATGCAGCAGCAACGCGCATTGAAAAATTTAATAAATCAGCGATTGATGAAATTGCATTTATTGATTCTGTGACTGAAGGTACGCCTGTGCTTAATGGCATCGAGTGTAATCCGTTACTTCCGGATTTAAAAACCAACTGTGAAAATTTACGTAATGCTGGCGGGCAGTGTAAAGGGCAAGCCGCAGATCGTTTTGAAGAACAAGTGCAAAAGACGATGGATAATCTGGGTAAGATCAGTGCACTTCAAGATGCCGAACTAAAATGTAGATCAGGTTCAATGGTTAAATGCGCGGGTTCAACAAAAGACTGCCCTATGCGCGGCGGGTTTACTTACACTTCGCAAAAAACAGCCGCTATAAAATGTGAAAACATCACTAAAGCCATCGAAATTCTTCGAGATGAAGTTCCTTGGGTGCGTGGTGAAATCTTTGATAAAATCGCACGTCAAAAAGTAAGACCAAGATCATCAGAAAGAAAATATTTAAGTCGCGAAAAAATTAAAGAAGGCCTGCGTGAACAGTTAAAAGCTAATCGCACAGCTTTATCTGGAGCTTATAAAGACAATTTACAAAATTTAAGATGTTTAATTTATGACACTGATGATAAAGGCGAAAAATGTGATTTTGCCAAAGTTAGAACTGAATTAGCAAAACTTGATTCGCCGGCAGTGCCGCAATTAGCAGACCGTCGCAGCAACATGGAATTTAAAACTTATTTTGATGCCGAAAGTTGTTTGTTAGATCGCGGTGAAGATCGTGCCGGTACAAAAAATATTGTTGATAATGCCGCACTAGATGCTGGGTTAACTGTTTTGACAGCTGGATTAGGATCTATAGCTGTAGGTGCTAAAGTTATCGGTGGTTTAAGTAAAACCGCAATCGCTACACGCCGTGGGGCTTTTGCCGGAACCCTAGCTGTTGATGGTTACTTTGCTCAAGGCAGTATGAAACAGGCCTATAAATCATGTACAAATAAAAACACAGCTATTTTAGATAATTTATCTGTAAAAGATAAACAAAAAAATATGGTCTGTGATAACGCAAAATCACAAGTAACGATTGCCCGTGAACTTGATACTTCATGTAAGGTTGACGCCTTATTAGCTGGAGTTGATGTATTGCCATTTGTTGGTGCCGCAGCACCGTTGTTAGCTCGTGGTTTGAAAGCAACACCGAGTGCACCAACTCCTCCAACAGTTTCATCAAATGCAGCGCCAACAGTTCAAACTCCTGCGACGCCAACACCAGCGCAGAAAGCTCAGCAAGCGGCTACAAAACCAGAAGAAAAACCAAAAGATAAACCGGCAGATAAACCTGCAACTACAACGGCAAAAACTAACCCTAATACTAAAAAGCCAACTACAACCGATACGGCCGCGAAAACTCCTCCTGAAAAAACTAATGCTGAAAAACCTGATACAACGAAACCTAATGCTGATAAACCAGTTGTGGCTGCCGATAAATCACCGGCAACTTCTGCGGATTCAGAGGTTACACCTGCCGTGGTTGCTGATAAGCCAGTACCTACTACGGATAAGCCAAATACCGATACAGTCGTCGTTCCTAATAAAGACTTAACTGCAAATGAAAATGCAAATATGGCTTTTTTTGATACTGTACAAACTGCACGACCAAAAGTACCCGTAGTTGATTCTTCAATTGCTAAAACAGACGGAACAGCAGGGCGAATCGGCAATTCAGGAAAAACAGCGACTAACTCTACGGTTGCAGCAATGCATAGTGTAGCTGGTAAAGATGCTGCTGTAAGAATTTCGGATGAAACTGGCGAAGTTATTCAAGGAACTGTAACTAAATTGCATCAGACTCCTCAGGGGGCAATGGCTGAAGTGGCCTATCAGCACCGTGATGGCAGCATGCGTTCAAGAAGAATACAGGCACAAGAATTATATCAAACAAACCCAGAGATTAAATCTCAGCTCGATAATCAGTTTTATGAATTTCTAAGTGGCAAATTTAAAGCTGATCAAGCCGTTGCACAAAATAAACTAGTTATTCCGCAGCCTGCAAAAACAATGAATTCTGCTGCAGGAACAGGAGATTATTTGCAAAAATCTGCGGCCCTTGATATGCGCAGTGGTAGTACGAACAATAGTGCAATGGCCGTCGCCGCGGCACCCAGCCGTCCAGTCGCAGCTGCGCAAGCGGTTGTAACCCAACCGGTTATGCAACGTACTCAGCCTGTCGTTGCACAAGTTGATATGCAAAATTTTGGCAATGCAGCACCTGTAAATAATATTCAAAAAGGCTCAGGCCGCTCTCCGGCATCTGAATCATTCACACAAAATGTACCCTCGACGGCTGCTGAAGATGAATTAGTCAGAGCTTTAACTTCTAATAACAACACTGGTGCTGTTGCTCCTGTAACCAGTTTTGCAAAAGTTAAGCCTGAACCAGTTTCAATTTTTAAATCAAACAGTGGCGCAGGCTCAGGCTCTACTCCGCAAATAAATGTGAAGGCCGATAACAGGCCAACGACTTATGTTGATAAGAGCGATAATGTGCGGTTCATCGAAGGTGAGCAAATTAAAGTTTCTAATTTTGAAGGCGGCAAAGATGCCGAATTTAAAATTGTTAAAAAATTAGAAAATGGCTTACTGCGCGTTAGTGATAGCAATGGTAAAGAGTTTGATTTGCTTCGCGATGAAGTTAAATCTGCAGAACGTTTAGCACCGTCGCTGACGAAAGCGGACTCAGCTGAAGTCGTTGAAAAAGTAAAATTAAAAGAAGAATTTATTCGTCCTGGTGATGCCGTTAACGTTAAAAACTTTGAGGGCGGATCAGATCTTAATGCCAGTGTAGTCAGAAAAAACACTGACGGCACTGTACGTATTAAGGATGAAGCCGGTAAAGAATTTGATTTAGTTAAAGCTGAAGTCAAAGATGCTGAGTTTTCGCGTGGTTTAACTGCAGAAGTTAAACAAAACTTAGAAATTGCTGATGATGTAGCCCGTGTAAGGGTGGCAGAGGGTTATTTACAAAGACCACTGACTGCAGCCCAGCAACAAGCAGTTCTTAAATCGCATAAGATCGCCGATGACAAAGGGATTTTTGCTTTAAGTAAAACTGAACTTCGTCAAAAAGCTAAAGCACTACGCGATGCAGGTCTAAGTGAAGATGAAGCCAGTCTTTTATTACGTAAAGGTGTAACCGGAAGCCCCGGCTTAGATAATGTGCGCATTGTTGCAGAACAAGCGGCAATTCCAAAATTTGAAATCGTCAAAGGTAAACAACTTGAAGTTCCGATGGGAAATACCGGACGCACAAATCCAGGCGCGGTGATGAGTGGCCCGGATGCGCGCGGGTATTATGAAGTTGAATTTTATCAAAAGGGTGCAGGTATCGGGCGCACACGTAAAACGGCAGCTGAACTAACGGCAGCGAACGTAAAACTACCAGGTAAAATTGACAACCCAATAATTAATGTGCCTGTGGTTGGAAAAGATGTTTCTTATCCAGGTAAAGTTATTAGTGGTCCAAATGGCAAAGGCCAATACGAAGTTGAGATTTATCCTCCGGGAAAAACAGCAACTGTCGTGCGCATGAATGAAGTTGAACTAAAAAAAGCCAATACGCCACAAGCTGTGCGTCAGGCAAAAATTCGTGAAGCCAGACGTGCTAGTTTTGCAGATCGTTCATCAGCAGAGCTTGAACAAATTTTAGATGATAGCCTTCGCCAAGCCGATTCTCGCGGCGGGCGTGATGCTTATAATGTCGATTACGGTGTTTCAGGTAAGCCTGATAAAGCTTTAAAAAGCAAAAAGATTGATATCGAAGGTCAACGAGCCTTAGAAGAATTAGCCAAACGCCAAAATAAAGAAGTAAATGAGCTTTATGAAGAAGTTAAATTAGCACGTAAAGCTAAACCGCAAGTTCAGGTCAGAGCCAAGAGCACAGATGCAAGCCAAGCGGATGTGTTTAATTCGGCCCAAGCTGGTGGTGCTCGTAATGAACTAGATTATTTAGCAGAACAAGATGGCTTAAAAACTTTAAATTTAAACCCAAAACAACGCCAAAATGCAGCACTTGAATTAGGTATTGCAGATGAAAATAAAATCGCAGCGATGGATTATCCGGCGGTCGCTTCGCGTAAAGAAACTCGTGAATTGTTTAAGAAGTTGTTTCCGAATGGTAATGACTTTGATGACACGTTATTGCGTCAGACAATGAGTTTTAATCCGCGTGGTGGATATATCAATGCCCGCGAATTTGCCAATGCCGAAAAATTCGTTGCAGCGGTAAGAAATGCAGATGTTAACGCCGCTAATTTATCCTTAGCTGAACGTCGCTTATTAAATAAATTTACTGATCGTGCGCCATTGTATGCACGTCAAACTAATGCGGATGTGGCGTTACTTCCGCGTCAAAGCTTAGAAGTAGATTCAGCAGTCATCAGAAAAACCGCTAGCGCGGATTCGGCGCCAATTAGCGTAAGAGCTATTGATCCAGCTGAAGTGGCTGGTGATGCCAGAAATCAATTAGATTATTTAGCCGAACAAGATCGTCTTAAAAGTTCACGTTTAAATCCCCGTCAACGTGAAAGCGTGGCGCGCGAACTGGGAATTTATAACGAAAATAAAGCTGCTGCTCTTGATTATGCTTCTGTCGGTTCGAAAAAAGAATCTACGGCCTTATTTGATAAGTTGTTTCCGGGTAAAAAAGATTTCGATACCGAAATGTTACGCCAAAGCATGAGTTATAACCCTCGTGGCGGTTATATTGGTAATGCCGAATTTTCTAATGCAGAAAAATTTGTAAAAGCGGTGCAAAAAGCAGATATTGATGGTTCGACATTATCTTTATCAGAGCGTCGGTTATTAAATAAATACACTGACCGCGCGCCGTTGTACGCACGTCAAGTTAACCCCACTATAGAGACTATTAATCGTCAAAGTTTAGAGGCAGTTGTGCCTCCGCGTATTATTAGCAACAAGGTTTCTGCCTTTGCTGCTCGTGGTGATGAAGTGGTCGCACAAGTTAAAATTAAACCAGAGATGGCTCGCGCCGGTGATCAAGTCACTGTGAAAAACTTTGAAGCCTTGGCCGGCGGTGGTGGCGCAGATTTAGATGCTAAGTTTATTCGTAGAAACAAAGATGGCACAATTCGAGTTAAAGATTCGCAAGGTAAAGAAATTAATTTGGGAGCGCAAGCGACCAGTGAATCGCAATTTTATCGCGGCTTAACAGCTGAATTAAAAGTGAATGGAGATTTAGATGATCCATCACGGGTTAAGGCTGCTGCCGACTACGTAAAACGTCCGCTAACCGACGCACAGAAAAATGCTGTTTTAGCTTCACATAATGTGGGCGGCGAAGGGCGCGGCTATTTTGATTACACCGCTAAAGAACTTAAAGAAAAAACAGCAATTTTACGTAAAGCTGGTTTTTCAAATTCGGAAGCTACGCTTTTATTACGCAAAGGTATTACTGGTAATAACTCGTCAGAAATTTCACAATTGATCAAAGTCACCCCAAGCGAAGTACGTATTGGCGATCAAGTCGTGATTCACGAGTTTAACGGAACCGGTGAGTTGCGTGGTGCAATTGCAGGAGATGCTCATAATGGTGGGTTAATCTTACGCGAAGCCAATGGCGCAGAAACAATTATTTATAAAAATGATTTAGATGATTTAACTAATGCACAAATCACACGTAACCCGAATGCCCGGTTTATTGCCAACGCTGAAGAGCTTTCGTTAGAACGCGCTCCAATTGTTGCTGCCGTGGCTAAAAAAGCTGTTCCCGTTGATGTCAGCAATGCACGTGTCGGTGATAAAGTTCTGATCAGCGAATTTAACGGCACGGGTGAACTTGAAGGTGTTATCGCCGGACCAGCAAAAAATGGTGGCTACTTACTGCGTGAAGTTAACGGCAAAGAAACTATTATCTATAAGACAGATTTAGAAGATACAACAAATGCCAAAATCACGCGCGAATGGGGAAGTAAACCCCCTGTTATAAAACGTGAAGTGGCGCCTAGTATTGATACCACTCCGGATTCTCCGTTATTGGTGTCTAAAGATAAAAAACAAAATCCAGATATCGTGGTTCCATTAGGAAATGGCGAATTGCGCCAGGGTCGTGTGTTATCACAGCTTGAAGCAAAACCTGGTTTAGCTAAAACTTACGTTGTTGAATACTTAGATGAAGCAGGTATTTCTAACCAAATTCATTTAACCCAAGATCAACTATTAGCCACAAATACTCCTGAAGCTTTGAAAAAAGTAAAAGCTGATCGCGAACGAAGTGCAACTTATCAAAGTAAATCAAATTCAGAGTTGCAACAAATCTTAGATGAAGGCCATCGTGCAGCTAAAGATGCTGTAGGTAAAGGCCGCTCTGTCGATAAGCCAGATTTAAATGCTGAAACTCATTCTGCATTGTCTGAATTAGCCCGCCGCAGTGGCGTAACTTCAAACGCAGTGTTTGAAGCCTATCGCCGGGGCGGTATTAAAGGCTTAGAGAATTTAGCTTTGGCACAAAATATTATTCGTTCGCCAGCATCGGTCACTAATTTACCAGTGACACCGATTATTGTGAAGCCGCTGGCGCAGCTAAAAACCGGTGATTATGTCGTGACCGCAGGTATTGGTGATAAAGTCAAAGAGGGCATAGTTGTAGGTCGCGATAAAATCAAAGGCGAAATCATTTACACTGTTGGTGTTGTGAATAAAGATGGCAGCACTAGCTTTAAAAAAATGACTGACCGTGAACTAGGTGATTCAAATTCTGCCTATGTGGGTGTTAAAGTTGAATCGTCTCGAAGTAAGGATCCACTGGCACTGCGTTCGCAAATTGATGAGGATTTTAAAAATGCACGCAATGAAGGGCAATTAGCAGATTTACGTCGTAAAGCACGTCTTAAGGTTGAAGGTAAAACTAAAGTCATCTATGACGATGCCAGTAACCCATTACTGGCTAATAGTGCTGGGGTTACAACTCCTGAAGGCGCAGTTTATATTAATATCGATTATGATACGGATGCTCGCTTTTCAACGCTACTGCATGAAGTGTCGCACACTAAAACAGATCGCGCGCGCGGTGATTTAGCTGTGCAATCAATCAGTAAAGAATTATCAGCGCAAGGTTATGGTAAGGGTTTTAGTTTTGATGAAATCAAAGCCGCTACAGTTAATTTTGCAGTCGATAAACAAACGGTAATTGCGCAAAGCAAAGCGGGTAAGCCCGGAATTCCCAATAGAGCTGTTAAGCGCGATATTTCTAATATGCAAACAAGCGTTGATCGCAGACAAGCATTTATTAATGATTCACGTGATGCCTTAGATCAAGTTGATGAGTCACTGGGTTCAATTGTTGCGAAAGATGTTGGCCGCTCTGGAGATAAAAACTTTACGGTCTGGCAAATCACTTTAAATAATGTTGAAGGCAAAAATGGCCCTGTGCACTTATCTTTTTCAACGCCCGTAAATATGTCACGCAGCGAAGCGATGGGACAATTGCGCGAATTTTCTCGAGAAGAAAAAATTAAATTATTAAATGCTCAAAGTCGTCTAGATTACGATAAAGCTTATTTAACAGAACTTCGCACTAAAGTGGGGGTACCAAAACCTGCGCCGCCTTTAAACGGCGAAAGTGTTTTTCAAGTTGTTGAAGCTAAAGGTGTAGCAAGAAATCCGGCAACAGATCGCGTGAAAGCGCAGGCTTTAAGTTCATCAAATACATCTACAAATTCATTGGTTGAAGAGCTTGATAGCGTGATCGGCATCAGAGGCCGTTCAATGGGGCTTCGTAGCACTGCTGAATTAACTTCTGGGCACCCCTTAACTCCGGTTATTGAAAAGCAACGTCAGATTGTTAACCGGTTAAGCCGCGCAGATCGTGAATTTCAACCAGAAAACTTTGCGCGCATTTCTTCAAATGTAGCCAATGACTTTCTAAAATCAGGTGATGTCGACTTAGCGCTGCCTTATTACCGTCTTACTGCTGAAACGATCGAAAATAATCTTGGAAGCACGGCAAAAAGTTTCTGGGCCAGCGAAGTAAATACAAAAGCGGCTATTAAGGCTGGATTTATATCAGATAACACTGAGCTTGCGCACATGGCGACGCAAAAATCGGTGTTAGCTAAAACAAAATCTAATGCAGCCGAAGACGTCAAAAAAGTGGCTCTGGATCAATATCATAATTTAGGTTACGAGTATGACCGCATTCTTTACGGTGTAAAACGCTATGGTAATAAAAATAAAGAATTAGAACTATTGGTGATTCGTAAACAGCAACAACATATTGTACAAAAATACGGATTAAAAAATGATATTGAAGCCGTGATAGGCAAAGAGGGATTTCAAAAAATAGATGATCAGGCTGATTTAACAGTGGATGATTTAATTCAAAATCCAAAACAAATCATTGATCCTGAAAAGTTCAAAAAAACACAGCGAATACCAGCAAGCACTTCAGCACCTTCGGCTATGGCTGCGCCTAGTGCGGCATTACCCGTTGAATTAAAGGCAGTCCATTCAGGTATCTCTAAATCAACACCCGAGTTAGAAGCGCAAGTTGATCGTTATGTCGAGGCTTTAAGAGGTGCAGATTTGTCTCCTAAAGAAGTAAAATCAATTTTACATCAGGAAGATTTAATTGCCGCCACTCGAAATCCAGTAGTGGCTAAGGTTTTAGATAAAGCCCGAGTAGATTATCAAGGTTTAAAATTCGGTATGCTTGATTCTGATGTAGGTAAACTTGCAAAGTTTCAAGAAAACTTACTTTTAAAAAACACCAAAGAATCAGAGGAATTATTTGATACTCTTCGCGGAACGGTGAAAACTCCGGCAGCGCAAGAATTAAAAACGGTTTTGAAAGATCTGGGTTTTCCGCACCCGAATTTGTTGAATCCTAATTTAACAAATCAAGAAGTCAGAGAAATCATTGCTGAAGTGCCGGTGCTTCGGGGCTATTTGCACGAATTACCGGGTATGCAGTTAGCGATTCGCGATTTAAATGCCGGTCATATTACGCAAAATCAATTTCGCGAACGCATCTTAGCAAATTTAGGTCATAATGGACCGAATGAAGGCTATTGGAGTTTTTTATCAAATAATATTGTTCCAACTTCATTAGGTAATGCCAAACATCCAAAAGCTAAATTGCTTTTTGCTGATTCTGTTTTTGCTACTGATCAAGTTATTAATGGAGTTGTAGTTCCCAGATATCCAGCTCCGCAATCTCCGGCAGGAATTGTGCATTCAACATTTGATCGTTTAAGCCAGGGCACTCGTGGTGGCATCGATAAAATTTTCTATGAATTGGGCGGTGCTCCTCTGGCGGCCAATCCAAAAACAGCAATTCGTGAAATCGGCGTGCCCCCGAATAAAGGGTTACAGCTTCCGCATGAGATGTTAATCGGAAACCCTGAAAAAACAATGAGCCAATTAGAAGCTTTACAGCAGCATGCAGCGACGAGCCCGCAATTTTCTAAAACCCAGCAAACAGAACTTAGTCATTTTGTGGGTGGGGCTATAGTGCGCCTACAAAAGCAAAATGATTTTATTCAACAGAATGTAATTATCGCCAAAGACAGTAATGGTTTAATAAAAAAAATGACCTTACGTTACCAGGATAAAAAAATCGTTTTAACTAACGATTCACCGGCAGAAGATGTGGCTGGTGCCATGGAGAAAATGTTACGCCATGAAGAAAGCCTGCACGGCGATCCATTTAAAGAATTTAAACTGGCACCGCCCCGGACTGCAACTTTAGCTGCCGCTGACGCCGCAAAATTAGATCAACGTCATTCACAAGCTTCGTTAGATTATTTGTTAGTTAATATTGCAAAACGTTCTGATAACGAAAAAGCAGAAGCACCTGAAGTGGTCGAATTTTTAAAAAGATATAAAAATGATCCAGCGTTTGCGGGCTGGTTAAAAAACAAAGATGTTACCAATTCTGTACATTATGATGTAAAAGGCAATGCCACTAAATTATTATTAGAATACAAAAATTTAGAGCGTACTCCAGCTGCAATCAAAGACCCGGTGATTGTCAATTTAGCTGATCAAAAACTTTTAGAGCCATCTAGATTAAATGCATGGCAAGTTGAAAGACAAATCAATTTTAAACGATCACAGTACGATAATGTACTTTCAGGCCTTAAAAAAGGTGATGTCGTTCAGGCCACCTCTGCGCAAAGTGGTAAGGTTGAAAGTTTTGAGTTGGGCGATTATATTGGTGCGGGTAATACTTCAAATTTATATGCAATGAAAGATCCTAACAAAGTAGTTAGACTTCCGTTTTTAACAACTGGGGTATCTGGCCAAAAAAGTGGAAAAGACTTTTTTCAAACTTACGTTCAGACGCGTGATAAGTACGTAGGCATTCCAGGATTAGATGTCGTCAAAGTTTTTGATCATGGTAAAAACTTTGAATATATCGTGAATGAAAGAGTTCCGATTAAAATGACTTTAAATGAAGTCGAAGATCGGTTGTTCTCTTTAAAAGCGACTAAGACTCCTACTGATAGTCAGAAAAAAGAACTCACTGAATTACAAGCGGTCTGGGATAAATTCACTAAAATCGCGCCAGAGATCGCCAAACGCTCGAATGATCAAACACGGGTGACCTCATTACAGAGCGCTAAAGCTATTGATCGCGATACAGCCTTGGTGCAAGAAGCCCGTCAGGTGGCTTTAACTCCAGACGGTCGTTTAGTTCTGCTTGATTGGGAATAAACTTTTTACGGCTTAAACGGGTGCGCTTTCGCATCCGTGATTTCTTTAGTGGTGAATAACTTCAGATAATCTTCGTAACCTTCATCTTTTAGTTTTTCTAAAGGCACAAATCTTAATGAGGCTGAATTCATGCAGTAACGAAGGCCGCCTTTATCTTTTGGTCCATCGGTAAATACGTGGCCTAAATGTGAATCGGCACGTTTTGAGCGAATTTCTACGCGGTCCATACCATGTGCAGAATCAGATTTTTCAACAACAACACCTTTATCGATAGGTTTGGTAAAACTTGGCCAGCCAGAACCAGATTCAAATTTATCTTTTGAAGAAAATAACGGTTCTTTTGAAATCACATCTACGTAAATACCGGGGTGGTGATTATTCCAGTATGCATTATCAAACGGGCGTTCAGTGCCATTTTTTTTCGTGATTGCGTACTGTTCAGGAGTTAATAATTTTTTTAAAGCATCGTCATCTTTAGGAAATGCACATGTTTCTGGATTGTATTTTTCCACTTTTTTGGTCTCCGTTTTTGCTGTCTTGGCAGTATTTGTGGTCGCAGATGCCGTTTTAGTTTGGGCGTTTGCCGTTGATAAAACTAGGGTAGCGATAAGTATAGAGAATAAAGTTTTCATATGATTTAAAGCCTAACACTTCTAAAGCCGTCGTCAAAGTGGCGTATTGTCCAAAAAAGGCTGAAAATTTAGCCAAATTGCCACGCGTTTGTTAGACGATATGGCCTTTTAACAGTTTTGAAATCCAAATTCTTGCCATTTGACCCAAAATTAATTATAAATTTGAGTCTCTTTCGTCAGTGGCGGCCATAGCTCAGTTGGTAGAGCACCGGATTGTGATTCCGGTTGTCGCGGGTTCAAGCCCCGTTGGTCGCCCCAATTTTTTTTCTTACAAAATCTCTCTAGCTACACAGCATTTACCTTTAATAAACATTTCCGTTCGCGAAATCAGCGTAGGATCAAAAATAAGATATAGATGTAGTGCCGCAACTACTACAGCGCCTGGAAGAGCTTGTAAGGCAATAAACTTCGCCAGATCAGGCAGTGCAATTTCAACTTCAGCATTTATATTCCAAGCCTCTAACGGAAGCGCTGCCAAAGCTAATGAAATAGCGGCGACCCGTAATGTAGTCAGCACGATGTGCAGCAGGTATTCAGATGAAGGTAAACCTCCTAGGGTCATCCTGCTAGCACGTTCATTAAGTACGTCCGCAACTTCTGTTATCATGTCAATGGCAAGAACAGCTACTGTCGCCCAAAGCAGAATGCCTTTCAGTCCTATCCAGTAAATGAATATGATCGTTGGAATAAAAAGCACCGCCCGAATTGTGTGAATAATGTGTTCAGTTTTTGAATCCTCGCGCTCTTGCAGTCTGAACTTCCAAAGATGAAAGTAAATTCCATCGAAGGCCGACAATGTCAGAAACAGCATTAAAATTATTGAGCTTGTTAGCATTAAACCATTATTCATATTAACTCCTATGTATGCGTGCATTTACATGCACACAATAATGTAAAAAAAACCTAAGGACAGCAGTCTTTTATGGCACGATCAACTTTGTGAAATAGGGCATAAACTTTGACGCGAAATCCGGTGGCATCTATTTCGAAGATTGAGTTGCGAGAAATCTTTTCGTATTTGAGAAGTCCAGCTTCAGTCAAAAAGTGTAAATGGCGCGATAGAACAGAGCGATCCTTGCGAATACTTTTTGCGACAGTTGCTATGTCTGACTTTCCGTTGATCATAAGAAATTTTAAAATTTCAATGCGTACAGGTTCAGCCATAGCTTTAAAAAATTGTGAGTCGAATACTTCGACCAGGTCTTTCATAGCTTGTTGTTTCGTTTGTGTAATCGCCATGATTAATAATATGTGCATTTGTATGCATATGTCAAGGAAGGTCAAAATATGTCTCATTTTGGTCCGTATTCGCCCCTCAACACAGTGGAAGTATTATTGCATTCCTACTTTAACATATGAATGAAAGCGAAGGCCAAAAGCTTCAAAAGTCTTTAAAAAAATTGGAAGATAGTTCTCCTCGCATTGCTAAATTTTTGCGTTGGGTCCAAAATCCAAAGGCACGTCGTTATCGCATACCCATTGGTTTAGCATTGATTATTGCAGGCGTATTGGGAGTTTTGCCAGTGTTTGGAGTGTGGATGATTCCTGTAGGTGTTTTGCTGCTGGCACTTGATGTTCCATTTCTGCAAGAGCCGATCGGAAAGTTAATTTTATGGACTCTGACAAAATGGCAGAATTTTAAAAGTAAAGTGCATGTATGAAGAAAAAGACGGCGCTTTTAATTTGTGATATGCTGAATATCTTTAATTTTCCGCAAGCAAATAAGCTTCGACCCAAAGCCTTAATTGCAGCGAAAGCTATTTTAAAATTAAAAAATTAATTATTACCGGCATTGCCGGTAATGTTTGCGTTCTTTTTACAGCTTATGATGCGCATATGCGGGGATACGAAGTTTCTGTGCCAAAAGACTGTATCGCTTGCAATAGAGATACAGATAAAAAAATTACTTTAGAACAACTTAAGAATAATTTTCAAATGCAGACTAGTTCGTAGCCCACTGGTCTTATTAACGACTTCTATTTTTATCAGCGTATTGTGAAAGGGTCGCTAAAGCGACTCCCCAAACAATATGCGAAGCTATCATTGTTAAGTTTTTTTTCACTGACATCTTTGGCGCACCAGCTGAAGAATTAAAAGCGGGTAAGGCCAAAAGATAATTTGTGCCCCAAACCACTAATCCATACAGGCTTCCTTTGATAAAAACGTTATTAGACTTTTTAGTATTTACAAAAACATAGGGAAGAGCAGCTACAGTGCCAAAGCTAAAATGAGCAATTAAACTTGCGAGCTTTAAAGAGCGACGACTTGGGTAAATGTCGGCGCTCTGTAAAGTTTCTTTAGTTATTTGTTTTGGTGGGGTTCTATTTAAAAAGGTCAACATGACAATACTCATGGGAATTGTCGCTAAAAAGCCATTTTCGCCGGCAAGAAAAAATTTTTTCAATTAAAACCTCTATTTTTCATGTTCGAAGAACTGCCAATCGTAAATAAATACGACACTATATCTATGTGAGTTTTAGCTTTGTCGATCAGGCGTAATACCTCGGGTAAATAATCTTGATCAGCAACTAACTGCGTTTTAGCCATACTGAACTTCAGTGTGCAATTGATATTCCTTTTCTGAGCTGTTATGAAAATTTTATTTCAGTAAGGCCTACTTCTTGCTGCTTATATCTCTGTGAAAAATGAAGCTTTTTTTGACGCAGCAAAACGGTTACTCGGTGCGAAGAACCACATAATGGAATTCAATGAGGCGCAGCGTGAAAATAAGCGCGGCCATGTCAGGTCGAACGGTTAAAACATAACTCGTAACTTTATAAGGAGATTTTATGCGTTACACACAACAACAGCAACAAGATCGCAGAAATGCCGACTACGACAGATATCGTAACTATGATGACATTGAAGATGCCGACTACGAACGTGATGGACATGGCCGTTCAGGCGGGCGCGGCGGAATGGGCCGTGGTTATGAATTGGGTGAGCAGCGTAATTCAGGCCCAGACTATTCTGATTTTGCTGATGATGAAGTCGGATACAGCGAAGGCCGCAGATCAGGAATGGGTGGTCGTGGATTAGCGGCGAATTATTCTGATGACCGCCGTGGGTCTATGCGACAACCATCGTACCATGAAGATCGCGATCTTGGAATGCGCAGCACAGGTGATCGCCGAGCTAGCCATGACCGTGAATTTGTACGCGATTACGATCGCAAGTTTGCCCGCGATAGCGGATACCCACTACGTCGTCCCGAGCACGACTACGATCATTCGCAAGAAAGATATTCGGCTTCGCATAGTCGTCCGCATCCGAGCCGGCTTCAGCGCCGATCGCGCTAACTTGTTTGCCGCTGCTAACTTTATTTGCCATAATGATTTTCTATGAAATCACGTCAAATTTTAGTTATTGGTGGCAATCGTTTTTTTGGAAAACGTCTGGTTGAAAAATTACTTGCGAATGGCGATCAAGTGACCGTGGTAAACCGCGGCCACTGAGAGGATGGCTTCGGTGAGCGGGTGTCGCGCATTGTTTGCGACCGAGATGACATCGAAAAACTAAAACCAAGCGTGCAACATAAAAATTGGGATATCGTGTATGATCAAGTGTGTTTTGATGCTTATCAAGCGCAAGCTGCCTGCGATATTTTTTCTGGCATAGCTAAAAAATATATTTTTACCTCAACTCAATCGGTTTATCAGTCTGGTGCAAACTTATCTGAAACTGTGTTCGATCCCAAGACACATACCTATGACAAAATTTTAACTCGCGAACAAGATTACGGCGAAGCAAAACGCCAGTGCGAAGCCGTGTTTTTTTCGCAAAATGCCATGGCTGTTGTAGCCGTGCGTTTTCCGATTGTGATGGGGCCAGATGATTATACCGAACGTTTAAAATTTTACGTCGATAAAATTAAAAACGGTGAACCTGTGTATTTTCCAAATCTTGAAGCGCGCATGTCTTTTGTGCACGCGCAAGATGCAGCCGATGGTTTGTTTTTGCTTGGAAATATTGATTTTACTGGGCCGATAAATATGGCTTCAAAAAATCCAATGCGCTTAAAAGATCTGGTGAGTTTGATTGAAAAAACTGTCGGTAAAAAAGCTAGCATTCATTCGCAGGCTTTAACACCCGATGAAAAATCCCCTTACGGTTTGGAAAAAGACTGGTTTATGAATACCGATCGTGCTCATTCTTTGGGATTTACACCTAAAGAAATTTCTGAGTGGGTAGTTGCGGTTATTAAAAACTACTTGTAACGTATTATGGCAATGAAAAATTTGTTTACGGCTATTTTTACAGGTCTCTGTGGGCTTTTTCTTACTGCGTGCGACGGTGAAAAAGTTTTTGGTGGTAGTTGGGTTGCAGAAAGATTTGCTGGAATTCCAGACGAGCTGTTCTATCAGACCATAGGGTCTTGCAACGACGGAAGTTTAACGTTTCGTGTATTAGTTGGCGGCGGGGCGATCTTGTGGGATGTGCCACAAACGCAGAGTGAAAGTGATATTTTAACTGGTCAGTTTTATATTTATTTAAATCGCGATGGCACATACACAGCGAATTACCGAGAATATACTTTTCATACATTGAATTTTGAAGAGCAATTTGGCGCGCGATATTCATTTGATCGCGAGACCCGAGTTATTACTTTTCCTGAATTAGGCACAGCAACAATTCACGTCTACAGAGACCGATATTACTTGCGCCTGATATTAACGACAAATATCAACTCTGCGTTTTTACGAGGGCAGACCGTGGATATTTGGTTGCGATCAGCAGCTAATGGTCTGAATACTGATCGAGACGAGTATTGCAGTCTTAGGTCGTAAGCCGATAGACCAGCAACTTGGTTACGCGAGTATAATTCTTGCAAACATTTAACAAAACTAAACAATACCTTAGGCTGAAATTAAGAGTGTAACCCTATAAAATAACACAGGTTTGTCCGATGAAGCCTTTGTGTTCTTCTACAAAAACGTGAAAAGCTTTTTATATATTTTTATGGCCACTGCATCAGTATGCGGTGCCGCTTTTCAATTATCTAATTTTTACCTAAGTAAACAAGCCACAAACCATGCGTTAGAAGTCGTAGGTTATTTGATCACTGATGGTGAACCAGTACTTATTAAAAAAGCGCAATCATTATCTGGCACATTAGCCATGCATGGACAAATCGTTCTGGCTAATGACAGCATCAAAACACTTGAAGTATCGACAGTGTTAGAGATCGGCAAACATAAGTTTAGAATTTTACCCTATAGCGATGTGATCGTTAAAAAGAATTCAGATAAAGTCGAATTTTACGTCAGCAAAGGCTCTGTTGTCGCATTAACAACAAAGGCAGCAGCAGCTGTAAATCTATTTGAACAAAATGACTCAGGTCAATTTGGTGAAATGGCGATGCAAGGTCCGATGTCACCAGATCAAAATTCAATTTTTAAATTAAATGGGGTTGCTCTGAATGCGAAAGAGCAAGGTTCTAAGCTTGAAGTTAAATGGTTAGCAGATGATACAGTAAAAAATCGCTGGGTTGAATTTTGGGCAGGTGCTGAAAAAAACAATTTACAACTTGTTAAAACTTACCCGTTTGAAGCGGGTGGCTTTTCAGAAGACTGGACAATGACGCAATTTTTCTGGCAAGCCGTTGTTAAAGAAAATGAAGCAGTTCTAGAAGCTGGCGCCATTAATTTTTGGAAAAACGAATTTCAATCTAAAATTAACTTAATTTATCCAGAGCACAAAGAAGTTATTAATAATGTGATTAACCCTGACGACTTTATCTTAAAATGGTCAAAAGCGGCTAATGTAGATAAAGTTAAAGTACAAATTTTTAAAAACAATCAAATGATCGCTGAGATGTTTGCTGGCAACAGGAATCAGCTGGCCTATAAGCCGTCTGAATTTGGTTTCTATTACTGGCGCGTGCTTAATGAAGATCATTCTATATATAGTGAGTCGCGTGCATTTTATTTTGCCCCGATTGCCCAAAGTGATTCTGATGTTGTTTCTTGGCACGAAACAACGGAAGTTGAACAGTTTTATTACCGTGATCCGGTACTGCATTTACAATGGCAGAAAAATTCGAGATGGCCAGTCAGCAAATACAAAGTCACTTTAATCTATTTACAAGAAGCTAAATCAGGCGAACTTTCACAAGTCAAAGAAAGTATTTTCGTTGATAGCGAAGAGCTAAATGTAAAAATTGATACGGCAACGCCGGTTAAAGTAAAAATTGAGCCGTTTAATAATAAAATGCAGATTTTAGGCAAAACTTTAGAGTACGAAATTAAACTTTCGAAACGTTCACCTAAACAACTGTTAACTTTTGCAAAACATGAAAAAACTAAAAAGAAAGAAATTATCACAGATCGCGAATACAGTTTAAATGTTGATCCGAAATCAATTTCATCATTGTATGATTATCACTTTGAAGTGCTTGCGACAGATAACAAAGTTGTTAAAAAAGGTATTCTTAATAAAGGTGATAAATTAAATCTAAAAGGTCTGGCAACTGATTACTATCAGGTGAAGTTTCATGTAGAAGACAGAAAATTGACTAATTACTTTGAAAGTCAAAATCTACAGCCTAATAGTTCTTCAAAAGGCCGTTTGCCCGCAAGTCAGAATGCGCAAATTGAACAAGGTGTCTCTGTTAAACTGATTCCTCCGACGGATTACAACGTCACTAAAGAGGGAATTATCACGCCGCAGGTTGAAAATGTTGAAATCAAAAATTAGTGCAAAAACATTTATTTTGATTTTAGGACTATTTGTATCGCTGCCGGCGCTGGCGAATTCTAAGTATATGACTGAAAGAGTTGATGTTGAGATGAAGCGTAAGGTGGCTTTAAATTTTAAGGCTGAACCTAACGCCAAAAAATATATCGTCGAAATCCATCCAGCTCGTGGGGCTGTAATGAGTTTTGAACAGGCTACGCCTCAATGGCAAGAATATCTTGCTAAAGGGCGTTATCGTTTTCGTTTTAAAATTTCTTTTGCTGATGAGACAGAGTCTAACTGGAGCGAATTTAGTTCATTCGTAATTGAAGATTATAAAATCACTTTAGTAAATCTTGATGGCCATGTGGCTGGTATTAGCAAAGATTTACAAAACCAGAATAAAGCCTTCTTACAATGGACTCCGATCAGTGATGCAGCTTCTTATGTGCTTTCTGTTTATCAGACTGAACGTTTTGAGATAAACCCACTAAGCTCTACACGCGATTTCAAAAAAAGCAAAATATTCAGTGAAGCACCAGAGCAGGTTTTAACAGATCTTAAAACCGCTGAAACTGAAATTAAAGGCTTAGAGTCTGGTTCTTATATGTTAAAAGTTGTGGCTCGCAATGCGCAAAATAAAATTATCGCGGCCAATCTTATGCCGCTAGAAGTTTATGAACAGGATAAATTTAGTCCGCGCGTAATTACTCCGGCAAATACGTTTGTTCGTGAAATCAGCTGGCACAAAGTGATGGATGTTAAAAGATATGCTATTGTCGTGTATCAAAAAAACGTTGATCCATTAGAAATGCAAAAATTTAGCGCTCCGTCTTTTTATGCAACAACTTTTAGAGTTCCGTCATCTTGGGCGGGTGGAGAATACACTTTTTGCGTAAAATCCCATATTAAAGCCAAACTTTATTCGACGGATGCTTGTGTTGATTTTTCGATTAAAGCAGGTGATCGCACGCTGGTAGCAGAAAACAAGTTTTACCGTGACACTATAAAGGCCAAAAGTCGCCAGTATTACCACAATTTTAATTTAATTTCTTCAAGCATTGATTATAAATCAGATTTTCCGTCACAGTCTTCGATCGTAGATATCAGTGGCCAGGTTTTAAATTTTTCTTATACGAAAAATGATCCGGGCATTATCGATAGCTTAAATCAATATTACAAATTAAATCTGGGTTATTTTAATTTACCGAATAAGGGTGAATTGATCTATGACTTTCGTTTTGGCCAAGAGTACTCATACTATAATTCATACCCACAGATTATTAAATTAAATGGGGGCCTTGGGTTAGATCGCCTTATTCAGGCAACAACTGATCCGCTTTCGGCGACACAGTTAAATATCTATTCGCAGCATTTATTGAATGTTTTTTTGAATGCAAGCTTGCAATATAATTATTTAGACCAGTATGCGGTCGATTTTCGCGTGGGCTATTTAAAACCAGTTTATCAACTGACTAAGTCTCAGGATCAAACCTTAGAAAAAGGCGAAAGCATTGATTATTCAATTAATGCTTTATTTAACCGTGCAGGCAGTAATGATCGTTTTGAAATTGGCTATCTTTTTAAAAATAGCGAGCATGAATTTAAAGGCTCAAACAGCTCCAGCGTAAATACCGTTTCACACTCAGGGCACTACATTAATGTGGGCTATGTTATGGAGGCTTTATGACCATGAAGCTTATGTTTAAATACTTAATCGGCCTAGCTCTTATTGTGGGTGTTTTTACAAAAATCGCTTGGTCACGCACCGAGGATATTTTAAAAGATTACATTGTGACTCAAGCACTGACGCAGTTACATACAACAACGGCTACAAAAGTTAATGAGATCGAAGCTAAAATTAAATATTACCAATTGGCTTCATTAGAAATAGTCAAAAAACTTTCTGTTAAAAGAGAAAGTTTTGGTTCAGAAGGTTTGGATGCTGACCTTGTGGCTGTAGATCTATTTACTTTTAAAGACGGCAAATATAAAGTTTCGGCAAATTTTACCAATACAGATTTTACCGCAAACCGCGGTTTATCTAGTGATTTTATCAAAGAAACAGTAGGGGCTAATCCTTTAGATTTTTCGCGTTTACAGTTTAATAAATACTTTATTCAAAAGTTGACAGCAAATGATAAAAAAACCCAGCTTTTAGCTGTGGTTAGCCGCTTAGCAGATCATAATTCTGTTGTCGTAGTTTATGCAGATTTACAGCGTTTTCAGGCTCTGTTTACACCCTTAACAGGCTATAACCAGTTTATGTTTGAATCAGTTGGTGGCATGATCGCCCAAAGCGGTAATGAATTTTTAGGTGATATCAACGAGCATCCAGTGCTGGTCGAGTTAAATAAAAGTAATAAGGCCGTTTTGCAAAATAAGTATTTTGATAAACTTACGACCGAAAATTTTTACGCCACAGTTATTCGTAGTGCTGGCGGCTTCTACGTTCTAAGCGAAGCTTCTGAAGGTTATTTATGGCAGTCGGTTTACTTAATTAAATCTAATTTCTCTAAAGCTGTGGGCGTACTATTTTCAGCTATGGTGGTGCTGCTCGCATTCATGGGTTTATTTACTTCTCAAAAAGTAAAACACTTGATGCAACAGCTTGAAGATTATGCTCAGCGCCGTGAAATAAAACCGGCAATCACTGACAGCACCTTAAAAGATGAATTCGATCTATTATCACAACATGTATGCAGTACATTTGAGACTGTTGAACGTAGTTCTGAGCTGGGAAATGTTATTCAAAAATTTGGCCGGGTAAATTTAGCTGATAAATTGAACTTTAAAGCTGTAAATCTTGATTTAAGTGAATCTGAAGTTTTAGCCGTGCAATTAGAATTATTAGTTGATGAATCTGCTCTGGGTTCTGATGTGGTCAAAGAGTACGACCTTATTCGTAAAAACTTAGAAGAAATTATCGCAAAAACAAATGGCGTTGTGATTTCACAGTTAAACGGTTCAATGACTTTGGCGTGGGGGTTGTTTGATGAAAATATGCAAATCAATCTGCGCGGATTGAACTCACTCTTAGATATTGAAAGTTTTCTAAAACATAAGATGAATGATAGTGGCGTGTTTAAATCATTTATGCTGTGTGCGGCTAAAGGTAGTGCTGTTATTCACATGAGCCCACAAACAGGTGAAATGTTATATTTTGGTAAACCTTTTTCAGAAGTGCAAAAAGCGGCACACTTACATACGGTGCTTGAACAAAACATCGTTGTTACTAAAGAATTGGCTGAAAGTGCCTCTCAGTATTTCAATTTTACTTCAGAATTTAAATTTACGAACTTAAACAATCAAAGCGCGTTTCAGCAAATTCGTTTGCTGAATATGAATGGGGATGTGGTTCGTTTAACACATCGCACGCGCGAAATTATTAGTGTGGCTAATTAAAGGGGAATGGTTATGAAAATTAGATCAATATGGTTTGGACTTATTGCTCTCGGCTTTGTGATGTATGTCGGGGTTTTCAGTGGATTTGCGGATCTATCGATTTTTGCGAATACGCATGCCTTAGCCTTAGTGTTCGGCGGAACCATCGCGATTACGCTTTTATCGTACTCGTTTAAGATGGTTTCAGAACTTATCGACTTCTTAATCTACGGATTCTTCTTAAAAAAGAGTTCATACGATATCGAAGTGGTTTATGAGTTATTAACATCGTTGTATCAGAATAAATCCCCATTTTTTGATGCGAAAAAACGTAAATACAACCACATGTTCGTATTAGACGGATTACTATTATTGCGTGAACCACACATGAAGCCGGATGAAGTTTATGAAGCTATGGCCATGCGCGTACAAAATTTTAAAATCCGCTACCAAGCGTACGCAAAAGTTTTACTTAATATTTCTAAATATCCACCAGCTTTAGGTCTTCTCGGAGCTTCAACGGGTATGATTCAGATGATGACTAATTTAGGATCGGGCGGCCCAGAGGCGATGGGTAAAGCCATGGCGGTGGCCTTAACAGCCACTTTCTGGGGAATCGGTTTAGCCAATTTCGTGTTCTTACCCTTGGCCGATTATGCGTTTCAATTAGCTGAAGATGATAATCATATCCGTGAAGTTATCGCTGAAGCGATCGTAAAAGAAAAAGAAGGCGTGTCATTTGAAAGCTTAACTGAGGTCATTACTTTTGGTTTAGATATCAATGAACAAATGGCCGTTAGAAAATCATTAGGTAAATTTATTGCCAGCTATGAACAGCCAGCAATTCCGGTGGAGGAACCACCAAAAGATGAGGTGGCGAGTGCGTCGTAAAAAACGTCATAGCGATTCTCACGGGGTTCCCCACGTTGATGAAAAGTGGCTAGTCAGTTATGCGGATATGATGACTTTATTGTTTGGTCTATTCGTAATGTTATATTCTTTTGCGCTAAAGAATAAAAGTGTTGCTGATGCTGTTGAAAAAGAACTTAAAAAAATGTCTGAAAAAGGTTTTCAGTCATCTGCAGTTGAACAAAGTTCAGCCATGGATAAAATGGTGGCTAATGCAGATACTGAAGAACTGAAAAAAATTATCGCGTCATTAAATTCAGATGTAAATAAATTACGTTCACAAT
Source organism: Bdellovibrio sp. (assembly GCA_036676395.1). Taxonomy (GTDB): domain Bacteria; phylum Bdellovibrionota; class Bdellovibrionia; order Bdellovibrionales; family Bdellovibrionaceae; genus Pseudobdellovibrio. The sequence continues at coordinate 1,790,448 of JAKFCY010000002.1, read as the reverse complement.
TATCACAAGCTAAAGATGAATTAAGCACAAAAGATTTAGCCATTGTTAAAATTGCACAATTTTCAAAAACAGCTCAAAACAAAATGCAAGAAGCTGCACGTGGTGTAGCTTCTACGAAAGCAATACCAGCTGATGCAACAAGTGTGATCGTGTTTGTGAAATGGGCTAATAGAAGTCATGACGTCGATTTAAAAGTGACAACACCATTAGGCCAAGAACTTAATTTCAAAAACCGCAAATTATCTGATACCGATCCTGATGAATTCGTAAATGATTCAGATCGTGGACCAGGTGTTGAAATGTTTAAAACAACAGCGCCTAAAGACGGTGAATACAGTTTTGATATTTCTTTGTATAATAGCCGCGGTGATGAATCAGCGAATGAAGTTTCACTTTTCATTGTAGTTAACGGCCAGGAAAAATTAGTCGAAAAAATATTATTAAAAGATGACGATGACAATCGTTCTAAAACTAAAAAAATTAATTTGAAAAAATTTAACTAATGAAGCAGTACCAAACCCAAACTTTTGCTAAAAGTGGAATCACAGTCAACGCGGTTTACATCGTTAAACCCGGTGATACACTTTCTGGTATTCGTAAAACGATAAAACGTTTGGGTGGTAAAACGGCAGATATTGAAAAAATCGATGCCAGTGTATCGCGCGGGCTTGCACCAGGACAATTTGTTTATTTTAATTCTAGTTTGCCCCGTGCAGATGAACATAAAGAAAAAGTTTTAAATAACCACGAATTAGAACGCTGTCCGTATCAATTAGTGACTTTAACAAAGTCTGATTTTAAAACCACTTTAGATGAACATATTGGGTATTCGAATGCATGGATTGAGGTCTTAGCTTTAAACCGGTTCCAAGTGTCAGACTTTGCAACCAACACTTCGGTACAGGTTAAAGTTTATCATGCAAAAAAATCATTTGCAGAAACCAGCAGTGCCAAAGGCCAAGCTCAGAAGAACTCTTTAGATCAACAGCTTGCTATGGCGAACGAGAAAACCACAGAGGGTACGCTTGTTATTGCTGAGCGGGCTCCGGCTTCGGAACAACCCCACGATACCGGTGGTGGTCTAGTTACTATAAGTTTTATTATTCTTGTTGTGATGTTTGTACTCGCTTATCGCGGCAGCAAGAAAAACATTGCATTAGATAACGCAGATTAATAACCTATTAAGGCATGCATCTAGGTCAAATCAAAACTCTTCTATTTTCATTGGTCTTTTCGTCATTTGCTTTAGCTGAAGTCACAATAAAAGATATCAAAAATAATTCAACGGCCAATCCCGTATTATTTTCTGCCAAAGAAGGCTTTGTAAAACTTGATCAGGTAAATATTGTTTACGGGGTTGAAATTGTTCTAAAAAAAGGTTTTATCTTGCCTCAAAAATATAGAACCAAAGGTGCCGACTCTGCGGCAACAGATTTTTCATTCATGAATAAATACATTTTAACAACGGCAGCGCCACCCGAGCAATCAGGCACGGTAAAAGCCGAAACTGCAGCTGCGGCAACACCTGTGATCGCTGAAGATCTATTAGATACTCCGGTGATGGCTGATGAAATCAGAATTGTAACTGGCGCTGGTAAAACTTTTATTCAAGATGAAGCGGGCCAAGTGCTTTATGAAATTGAATGGAAGCCTGAGCAAAAAGTTCTTATGAGCCGCAACTGTCCAGAAGAACTTTTTAAATTAAAAGAAGTTAAAAATTTAGCGGTGACTTTTCCGATGGGGATTAACTGTAATTTTTCAGTGTCGCCAGGCTTAGTGACTATTTCGCTTCCACAAGAAGCCCGTTGGAATAGCGCCAACATCGTTGAAGTTTCTGGAAAAGGTGAGCGTTACCGCACTTTTGAGATTCCCACCGGAAATTTAAAAGGCCAGGCTTCGGGGGCTTTTCGTTTTAAACACCAAGACCAAACTTTAACCTTTGCAGTTTTTGTTAAAAAGTTAGAAGAAAAAGCAGCGGCTTTATCGATTGGCTTTGATAAAACATTTTATTTTGGCATGGCGTCAGCGGCTTTAGCCAGTGAGTCTGCAAGTTATTCTTCTTCAAGTTTTTTCTACGAATTTTCTGGATTAACAGACTTTGTTTGGACTTCTTTTAAAGTGGGCTTTGGTTTTTATAATAGTTTTTCGACGGGTGAAGACCCGGCGGTAGTGAGTTCTCGTGATTCAAAAATGACCTTTGGTTATTATTCAAACAACAAAGCGAGCTTTAATTACGGCGTATGGACGGGGCATAGAAACTTCGATGTTAAACAAGATCTTTCAAGCACGAAGTTTCAATCTTCACAATTTGCTTTCGGCGCCGACGCTATTTACACGATGAATCCGAAAAGCACGGTTATCGGCAAATTTGAAATGGCCTCGTTAGGTTCAAAAGTTGTAAAATCACACATGAAAATTGGCTTAAACTACAAATATAAAATGACTGTGGGTAAAACTGAATATGTTATCGGCGGGATTTTTGAAACACAAGATATGCAATTGGCTACCGCGGCAGGCAGTAGCCGTAAATTTGGTTTAACTAAGTTTGGTCTTCTTCTCGATTTCTAAGGCGCAGCCGAAAAAATACTAAATACTTGTCCTAGTTCAATAATTCGTAAATAGTTTTGATCCAGGATTAGCACTTGATCGTTTCCATTCATGATCGGTTTAAAATCACGCACACGTAACTGACAGCTTGTTGAAGGCGTAAAGTTAGTACAATAATCGGTTCCAAGACTATTACCACCGGCGATTTTTTGAAATGAACTTGAATCATATTTTGAAATCGTGCCTTTTGTTGAATCCATCATAAATAGTGTATCTTTTCCGTATTGAAATGATAGAAAGCTATCACGATTTACCGAACCCATATATTCAGGACTCGTATTCGTACTGACATAAAACTTAATTAATTTAGCGCTATCACAGTGATCGGTAATTCCATCAACAAAACTGGTCGCGCAAAAACGCCCGGTGATATTTGCAATGTTATTACGAATCGGATCAAAGCTAATGGCTAAGCGTGAATACGGAACTAAAGCATCGGTCGGCCCTTGAGCGGTGCTGCCGCTGATAAATACTGTAGATACGCTACGTTTACTTGGATCGCTGCTGTGCTTGTACACACGCAGTTTAAAACGATTTGCAGGCACACCGGCACTGACCGGAAGAGTTGGATCATCCGACGAAAAAACCACCCATTGATTTGGTAATACTGTAAATACACCGAAGGCATCGATATTTAAACTATCGTTAATTTTTAATTGTTTGGGATCATCAATCACATCTGTTGTTTCGCTGGTACCACCACCAGCAACATAAGTCAGTTGTGGGGTTGCAGAGCTTGGGTCAAAATAGGAAATTTTTCCGTCATCTAAAAACCAGTGAACACCTTTAGCATCAATCGCATGACGTTTAACGTGGTTAAAAGTCGCAGCCCCTAAAGCGCCTTCTGCGAAAGTTCCTGAGTTTAGAATGAACGAAGATTTAATAGTAGAACCTGGAGCATCATCTAAAATTTTTGTATCGAAGCGATAAACGCCGTCTTCGGATTTAGCAAATATTTCACCATTCGGAGCTAAATTTAAACTATCATGAGCCGGAACGGTTAAACTAAAGTTAGCTGATGATTCAAGATAAGTTTTAATTCCTGAAACACTGGCGCTGGGCATCGTTAAAAATTCGCCTGTAGCCGCATGATGATAAAGGCCCGTTGATGACGCTGAAAGGGTTGCGTAATCATTTACAAAGCGGGTTGTGCCGCTGGTTGTAATGCTTAAACGGTCGCGGGCATCTGTGCCGGCAGCGGCTGCAGACAGCTCAGAAATATTTCCGGCAGAATCTTTTGTCCAGAAATAGCTGGTCATCGTGAAGGGTAAAAATCCTAAGAAATAATTAAATGCAAAATTTGCCGGTGTAAGAGTTGGTACTGTAATGCCTAAGCTTGAAAGTGGTGTCCAGCAAACATCATTCACTTCTGGAGTTGTGGCATCATCCATTTTTAAACAGATATCAGCAACCGGGGTTACTAAATCGTAAACTCCTGAAACTTGTAAGTTAGAAACTCCACCGATCACGCAGTTGCCACCAATGCATGTAAGACCGCTTGCAGCTAAGATCGGCGCTTCAGAATCGATTTGAAATTCCTGGCTTTCAGCTGAGCTTGATAAATTTGATTCACCCACGCTGGTGATGCGAATTTTAAAACGGTTATCTGCTTGTTCAAAAGAATTATCGATTTTTCGGCAGCGCACACCGGCTAAATTGGGCGTTGCCCAGGAAACTGTCGTGTCTTCACCGGCACCGACTGAGACCACGCCTGATTGAATAGTGACAGCTGAGGTCGTATTTGAAGTTGTGCCAGTTAAGATGCTAAATTCAGGAATCGCAGTTGGTGTAGGGCAGGCCACCACATATTCAACTAAACTTACAGAACCCACACGTGAAGTGACACGAAAAATCAGATCTTGAGTTATTCCACCACGAAAGTAATTTGAATTTACATTTAAAATTTCAATTACTGGAGCCGCCGGAGGTAATGAGTTGCCATCGCCATCGCCAACATTTGAGCCATCACCAGAGCCATCACTAGGAACAGAGCCGGCGTTGCCGGGATCAGTTTCTAGTCCAGGATCTACCGCTGGAGGTGTTTCGACGTTTTCTCCGTCAGTGATAAAACCTTTAGAAGCTTCAAGGCTTGAAAGATCTTCCATTGAGCCAGAACAAGAAGTAAAAATTAATACGAGCAGGAGCGCTCTAAAGATCAAGCGATACACTGTATTCTCCCATCATATATTGACCTTTGAAAGCCGCCGGAAAATAAAGTTTGATAACGCCATTGTTATCATCCACAGTTTTTTCTAGTGTACGACCAAAACAAGTCATGCCGGTTGGTAAAGGTAAAATAATTTCAGAAGAAAAACCCGCTGTAACTACACGACGATATAGGCGACCGCTGTTGTTACAATAATAAAATACATCAGCACCTTCTTGAACGTTGTGCGTGAAGGATAAAATGGTTCCGTTTCCGACAGCGGTGATATTAAAGTATTTATCGGCTTCGGTGATTTGTTCGTTGGAGTTAGATTTAAAGGTAATCGCGCCGATTGTAGTCCCGCCGTAGCGTGTGACTAATAAGGCGTCTCTGTTTTCATCATAGATGATTCGTGCAGCGTTATATAATATATCAATATTATTAGTCGCGGCCACCGACACTGGCGAGAAGGTATTCGGGAAGTGGAGGGCATCCCAAGAAGAAGCTAAATCATTGTTTCCCATGACATGGGTTTGTTGTCCTGTGTCTGTGTTTACAAGTTTTAGATAATTTTGTTGCCAGATATTACTAAACGCCCGGCTATATTGCGTGATGATTTGCGCTGGGCGCACTTCGGGATTACCGTTAACGATAATGTTTTTAGCAGGGACGTAGCCTAAGATATAGTTGGCGCCATTAGAATCACCGCGACACTGGGTGTTCATTTTGCCATCGCAAGAGCTTGTACCTTTAGTATTCAGATATGGCGTAGCCGCACTACCGCCACCTAAAATACGCATCCAGCGGCCGGTATCACTTGGATGACCAGAGCGGATTAATTTCATCACTGAGCGATTGGTTTCAGGTGTAAAATCAAAAACTTCACCGTTATTAGGGTCAACAGTGACTGGTGGATGAATGTAGTGAGCCTGAGTCCATGCACCCATTTCAGCATTAGCCAATTTGGTCGAAACAAAATAACCGGGTTTTGAGGCCGCAGCTTTCCAAGTGAGTCCCCAATTTGTAGTTTCATTGCCGGCGATGGTTTCAATTTTTTTATCCATACTGAATTCGCGCAGTAAAATACTATCGTATTCGCGCAGCACAAACTTTTCACTCGACGTGTTAGTGTCATACCATTTGCCGAAATTCTCAAAGCGGCCTAAGGTAGAAAGAGTCGCTTCAAGGCCACTGCGATCAGCAGGTTTACGGCCAAACAGTGTAACTACGCGGCCATCGGCCCCGATCATGCGAATTTGTTGCCCATCAATAAAAAAGACGGTGTTATCTTGGGTCACCCAGGCATCGCGAATATAATTAGGACAAGCTATCGCTAAGGTGCCATCGGCGCAATAGCCATCATAGCCAATACCGCCCAAGATTCTTTCGAACTTGTTAGTCGAAGTATTTAATTTACCCAACACTTTTTCAAATTGGTTTGTGTTGTAAGCGTAAAGTTCGCCGCGACGTGAAGTAAAATATCTGAAAGTGTGTGAATCAACATAGCCTTTAGCGAGCGAATTTTTGATCGACATGGTGTATGAATAGTAATGTGTACCAGTGCCGTTTGATTGGCCGGTTTTAGGATTATGATTTGAAGTGAAATATTCGCACTGAGCTGTTGTGTTTGGTGGGCAATAATCCCAGAACATCGCAAGGGTCGTCGGATTTCCGGTGATTGGATTAAACGTAAGTCCACCCATTGATTGTGGATACAATTCTGAAATCGGTTTAAATGGCTCACCTAAAACGCCATAACCAGTTAACTTTAAGGGAAGTAACTTTCCGGGTTTGGTCGGATCTGCATCTGGACGGTAAATACGAAAGTCTAAAGCTCTCCAGCTGTTTGCGCTACTTGCCAAAGCCGTCGAGACTTGCGTGTAGTCAGCATTCACAGAAAAATAAATATCGCCGTTCGGAAGTGCGGTGAAATGTCTGAATTGGCGGTTCCAGTCGTTAACTGGGCCTGGAAATGTAAATTCATCGGCATTGATCCACGCATTTTGCCAATACTGAATTGGCACTTTAGCATTGTAAGCGGTATTTTTATAAGTGTTATTGTAATAACAATTTGATGTTGGTGTTTGTAAACAACCAACAATGGTTTTTACGTACCGAACGCCGGTTAAATTTCCTTGAGCATCACGTTCATCAGTGACCTGACGAATACGATTGTTTTCCATGATGATCAAACGGCCCTTGTAATCGAGAGAAATTTTAATAATATTTGAAGTGACAGCTTCTGTTCGTCCGGCTAGCAGATCTGGCGAATCAACAGCATAACCGTCAACTGATGCCGTGGATTTTTTAATATATAATCGTGCGCGACCGTCGAACTGACTGATTTCAATAATACCTGCGCTGTTATCTAAGACAAACATACGTCCATCTTCATGCACAACGAGTTTTCCGCCAGTACGAGAATAAGCCGTATCGATATCAAATTTTGTGTTCAGCGCCGAGGCGCCGATTAATGAATCTGAAAGGCCAGCCGCAAAACGTAAACCCTGAACTTTTCCGTCTAAGCTAGTTGATGTGCTTAGATTGAAAGGGTTTGTACTGATTGAATAAACGAAACCTGCCGAATCACGCACATGGACACGAATGTAGAATGGGACGTCGTGAAGACTTGCCGGAACGGTCCAAGCATAACAGCTATCAATAGAGGCCGGATCTTGTGAAGGAACAGTTTGGCAATTCACATTGACGTTGTTTGAAATTTCACTGTCAAGTAAAGCGGTCTCACTTACGCCGGTGATGTTTTGAAAAGTAGCGCCGTCTGTTGAGTATTCAATTTTATAAGGCTCCACAGAATCCAGAGTTGTATTCTGATCGATGGTGTAACTCCACTTGATAAAAACAGTCGGGGCAGAAGCATTGATTACAGTTTTATCGAGCGCCGGATTATCTGTAACCGAATCATCGTTTGCCGCAATGTTTTTTAAGAACGCAACACTGCGCCCTGGAGCATAAGAAATAGTGCGACGGTCGATTGTTTCATCGCCGACATCGTTTGTTAAACGTGAGTAGTTACCGGCTTTGTCTTTGATCCAGAAATAGAAAGTAAAAGATCCGCCGATCCAGCCAAGAACACGTTTTAAGTTTTTAACTTGTAAGTTTTTACTTTCAGTTAATCCTAAAGAAGTGATTTTTAACCAGCAGGCATGGTCTGCAGTTGGAATAGCCGCTGAATCTTTTAAACAAAAACTTTCAACCGGAGAATAATTATCATCGGCATTAAAATCAATATTAACACCCGGCGATTTCAGGTTTAACGGGGTGTCGGCCGAGCCATTAAAAGTTAACGAACCAGTTTGAATAACAGGAGCGCTGCTATCCATAACAAAACTACTTGAAGTTGCAAAGAAGTCTTCAAGTTTTGCATTGCGCGTGATTAATCTAAAGCGAAAATCAGCGCCCTCATCAGTTAAAGAAATCGGAATTGACCAACTGAAACTTTGAATCTGGTCATTATAACCACCAAGACTGGTAGCGCCTGGAATCTGCACGTAAGTTGTTCCAGATGTGTATTCTAAACGAGTAATATAAAAGCCCGGATCTGGATTTTCAGCAGTGCCTGTGGGTAAATTTGCGCACGCGGCATCTAACGGATTATTTACAGGATCACAAGTTTTGATAATCCATTTGATATTAAAAGTTCTGTTATTGCGAAGAAATGGAAAACCTTCTTGTTGCATACCCTGAGTCGTGTTTTCGACAAATTGGATTCCTGGCGGGATGTACTCATCAAGCTCAATACCACCGGCACCTTTTTGTGACAGGTTAGATAAAAGTTCTTCTTCTAAAATAGAGCCGGTACAGCCGCTTAATAATAAAAACAATAATAGATAAAATTTAAAATTCATGACTACCGGCCAATGCAGCGAACTGCTGCAGGGTTGTTGCGTTGTTTGTATTGACGAGCGCCGGTTTTACCACTGAATGTCCAGGCATTCTTACGATTTGAAGCTGATGTCGTAGCTGTCCATTCTTCGTCGGTATTTACACCGATATCTGGCATTACAAAGCGAAGACCGTGGTGATTTGCTAAAATGTAATCAAACATTGTCGGTACGCGCCAGTAAACTCGGCCTGTAGCCGCCGTCAGGTCAGGAAGAAGACCTGCTTTACCTGGAGTTGTCGCTGTACTGTAATCTGTAGAAAATAAATTTGGATCGCCATTTTCGGGCATGTCGATATAACAAACTGAAACCGGAGTATTTTGATCTTGATAAGTCGGGTTGTCACAATAGTTTGACGGATCATCTTCAGAAGATGTTTGTTGGTCATAAACCATGTCTACACCATCAGAAATTTTTCTACCATTACTACCGGTTGATTTACACCAATTTTGACTTGTTGAAACCAGTGAACTCCATAATAAGCCAGTGCTTGAATCACGCCAGACTTCATAAGTTTTATTTGCATCAACGCTATCACGTTTACGGGTTACAAGCTCCCAATCCGTTTGCCCGGCATTCCCCTTAACAGAACCCTTCCATGTGGCGTTCGTGCCAAAAGCAGTTACGCAATTTGCAATACGGGCTGAAGTTGTACCGATCGTTCCGCACTGAGTGTTTGACCAGGTGGCACGGTTTACTTTAACTACATCCGCTTCAGAGTCAGTGGCTATTTTTGGAATCGCATGATAATCCGCTGGGTAAATCTGACTTGAGTTTTGATTTGGATTTGCCTCAAGACGGTTAGATTCACCAGTTAAGTTTTGTTTGTAATTCAATTTGTTTGCAACAGTACTGCTTGATGGTGTGCGATGTGCACCGCTGCCATAGACGATTTCTGGAGCTTCATAGGTTCCGCGCACGCCAAAAATAACGATTCCTTTTTGAATGTTATTCGGATCTAAATCAGGATCAAGATTGGATTTAAAATCAGTTGTCGTAAAACAAAGGCCGACTTTACCTTGGGCGCAGTCTGTATTTCTTCCACCGCGTGCAGTTTTGTAAACGAAACGACCAATAGTCGAAGAAACAATTCCATTGTTAATGTTCACCGCGCGCTCAATACCTTTTGTTTTACAAGAATAAGCATTTAATGGTGAAGTTGCGCTGACACCAGGAGTTCCGTCTGGATATTTTTCATTACAAGTCGTATCGTTTTCTACATAAGCATCGGCATCATCAATCCAACAAGGTTCGTTGTTTGTTCCGTAAATACAATTTTTACCACGGCCACCGAAAGATCCACTGACCTGCTTGGCCACCCCATTAATGGTTCTTGTCACAAATGCCGGGTAGAAGTAACCATTAAAATCGTTACGATCCGGAGTTGTGCAAGACGTTGTTTGTAAACCCGTACCGCCACCAATAACCGAACAGGTGTTTGCTGTTGCCGTGTTACGAATAACAAAATTTGGATTTCCACTAGTTTTTAAGGCGTTGCCATCAATGCTAAATCCGTCTGCAGTTATTGTGTCTTGTGTGTTGATCCAACAAGCGCCTTTTGGCTTCTCGCCGTCAAATTTATTAACTAATTTGTATGATATTGAATCGACTTGAACAAACGAACACTCATTATTGCGTCCGCCCCAGTATGAAGAATAAACATAATATGCGCCAGCCGGTGCATAACAAAAGTTCGAGTTGTGTGCTGTTAATTGTCCAGAAGCCGCATTCGTTACACAACTTGTGTAAACGGTATTATCAAGAGTTCCAACCACACCAAAAATCTTTTTATCTTTCACGATGTTTTCTGGTCGTAAACCAATCGATTGCCAAGTGATTTCATTACCTTCATGCCAACCTGGTGCTAACTGAATAGTTGAGGCCTCGGCATTCGCCGTGTAGTGCTGTAAATAACTTGAACTGCGCGGGCCGTACTGAACATCATAAACATAAGCGGTATTTAACACGCCACATTTTTGTGTAATGATAGATTCAAGATCACATAAAAATAGATTAGATGTGTCGATGATTTCTTCAGCGCGAACGACTGAAACATTAAATAGAAAAACAAAAATAATTGAAATTAGCGGCCGATACATCTTACCCCCGCTAAGTCAGAACGATTGATGACTCTGTGTGCTCCATCCATTGAGTTGATGCCCCAGGCTTCGCTGCGATTTGCCGAGTTAACCGTAGCTGTCCATTCAACCAGCGGTATGCCTCGTTGTGTTCCCATATCTGGCAATACGAAACGAATGCCATTGTATTCTGCGACTTCATAATCGTACATCGTTGGGATGCGCCAGTGAATTTTTGGAGCTGAAGTTAAATCCAAGTCTACTTTACCGTTGATATTGAAATCTGCATCAGTATTTGTAAAACCTAAATCTGCCAGACAAGCGCTGATTACAGTCTCTGCTGCTCCTTGATTTTGGTTACTTGGATTATCACAAATATCAGACGGATCATTTTCTTTATAACGGTTATTTACCGCAGCATTAGTGCTGTTGCTGCTGCCTGAAGCTTTACACCAATTAGTGGCTTCGCTGATTAAAGAACTCCATAACATCATGGTTCTTTCATCACGCCATACTTCAACCATTGTTCCTGTAGAAGCGTTTAATTTGCGCGACACCAGTGTCCAGCGACCTTGACCGGCATTTCCATTCGTTACGCCATCCCAAGATGAAAGTGAACCGAATTTGGCTCCGCAATCTGAAATTTTTAGATCTATTGTTGTTAACGTGCCCCCGACACCACACTGGGTTTGTCCCCATGAAGAGCGACTTGGAGTAGCTAATACATTTTGATCAGTGACTGAACCATCATCGTCTTTGGCAATTGAAGTCACTTCACGATACGGTTTAAAAGGCTCGTAAAAGTTCGGAAAATTTGTTGGAAGTGGTTCTTCAGATAAACCTGAAAAGTTATTATTCTCTTCATTCAAGGTTAATTGTGGAATTGATTTATCACGATGCATACCAGATGCCCAGACACCAAGACCACCAAATGAACCAGTGAATCCGAAAATATTTACACCGGCTTTAATTGCAGATGTATTTAAAAGATCAGCCATCGGAATTGATGCCGATTTTTTTTGGCCAACGGGGATGATCAAAGCTTTGGTTCTTGGATTTGCTAAATTAAATGAAGCATTTAAAAACCAAATGCCAGTACGTGGATTCTCAACGTACTTACAGTCGTTGTAAGCTGTCGTACAATTATTTTTACATGTGACATTCGACCCGCAAGCTGTGTTACAAGAATTTTTTGTCGTTGTACAAGCATTGTCAGCGCATTTTGCATAGCCAACGGGTGTTACTCCAGAAACTGTAGGGCGCTCGTAACAGCTATAATAACATTGTGAATATTGCCCTAAACATTTATTCTCATCAGCATCGGCTAAGCCATTACAAGTATCTTTTTGCGTCGCACAAGTGTTAACACAAGAATTCAAAGTCGTGCGACAAGATGCATTTTCACTTGTTGTAAAAATATAACTGATATTTGCAGAAACTTCTGAACCAGTGTAATAACATTTTCCGATATTAGTTCCATTACAAGCGCGAAAACGTCCATCATAGGCTGTGTTGTAAACGTAGCGGTTATTACCCGGTGTTAAACATTGCGCCGAATTTTTACTTAGCGGTTCATCAAGGCCACCTAACCAGTTTGCTGGTAAAATGTCTGATTGATCTTCTAGGCATACTGGCGTGGTCGATGATTCACCTAAGTTTACCGTTCGAGTCTGATATGGTGGAATCTCTAAAAAACATGGCGGATTTGGTACCGGACCACAAACTGACGTGCGTCCTCCGAATGGGTCTGAATAGAAAAATTGTCCTTGTGCTACTTGGCAGTAGTCACGAACAATACTATTGATAGTCGGAGATTTTAATTTACCGTAAGTTAAGCTTGTAGTTGAGACATCCCAGAATGTTCCGTTGTTACCATTATATGTACAAGCTAACGGAACTGAATTTGCATTTGCTAAATATAAATCCTGGGCAGCTTGTTGAATGAAACAACTTGAATTATTCGTGCCACCGGCAGCGTTACAGTTGTTGGCGCGACCATTAAATGGTGTCGTATAGATAAAGTTATTTTCAGGAGCCACACATTCGTTACCATTTACCGGAAGTCCAATGCCAGGAACAGTAGAGGTCGAAGACGCTGTATCTGTATTAGAGCAATAAACTTTTTGCGTGCTAAAGAAGCTACCAGCCAAGCCAAAGATAGAAGTTCCAGACGCGATATTATTAGCAAGGTAATCAGGATTAAATGTTCCACCTTGTTGATTTAAAGATTTATCTAAACTCAAGACGGCATAGCCCGTAGACCAAGCTATCGGAAGCTGTGAAAGTACGGCTACACCTTCAAAGCCTTCTTCACCGTAAACAAGTGTTGAAGACGCTGCGATAGTAGCTGAAGTGATTGTTGTGGTACGGCCAGAGAATTCATTTTCAGAAATAAAATGCTCCTCGTAGCCATCAGGTAATTCGCACGGAGGATTTGTAATTTTGCCGTCTGTAATTTCACAAATGGGAACATTTGAAACTGATAAAAGTGATTGTAGATTTGCTTTTAAATCACAACCTGATGTTAACAAAATAAAACACGCGCCCACGAATAATCTGATGGGGTTAAAAGAACGCATAGCTTTACAAAGATGTGCCAACATGTATCTCACGACTAATTTATCGACAAAAAAACCTGTTCACTTAAGCCAACATAGATCAAATTGAGACAGCAAATTAATTTCTTGTTTGCAAAGCCTTTAGCAGTGCAAACGATCCAGACCCGGTCACCATCTAAGGTCAAGAATCCACCGGCGATGTAAGTCCAGTTTCACATTGGAATTTCTTGTTTAATCCTTCATTTTTTTTTAACAAGTTCATGCTGAAAGGTGCGTTCGTAAGAATGAGAATCAGATTGGCTGCGTAATTCACGGTGATAACTTTTTAAAAAGTTTCAGGCTGAAGCGAACTTGTGCACCAAATTTCAGGTGAATAATTTTTGGCGCCGTTTTGTTTTAGTACAATCGCACTACAGAAGTTAGGCCAGTGGTCTAGCAATAGTCCAGATTCACATAAGTCTAGTCGAATCGGCGAATTTGCCCTCCGAAAGGTTAGTTAGGAGGACCATCCATATGTCACAATCACGTCGTGATTTTTTAAAACACTCAGGTATTATATCTGCCGGCATTCTTACATTTAAACCTTTCGGGGGCTCAAGAGTTTGGGCACAAGAATCAGATATGGTATCTACATTAGCAACAACTCCTGCTTACACGGGTAAATATCCAATTCATCAAGGTTTAACTTTTGAAGATTTAGCTTACTTTAATGTACTACGTCCAAAAACAGCAGAACTGTCGGTTGAAGTAGTTGATAGCAAAAATGCAAAGCTTGCCTTAGTTGCTTTATCAGCAGCGGGAATGAAGGGTTCAGATTTACAATTAGATAAATTTAAAGTGACTGGTCTTCAATTAGGTCAGACTTATAGATTTCGTGTTTTAGATGCTAAGGGTAAAATCGTCGATGAACGTAATTTTAAGGCCTTAGATACGAATAAGAAAAATCCAAAAGTAGCTATTGCAAGCTGTATGAATGATTTTTTTAAATCAGCATGCACGCAAATGTGGGCCTCGTTGGGAAATCAAACTCCAGACTTAGTTTTTCTGGTCGGAGATACATGTTATGCAGATAACGGCAATGATGGAACACAATTAGGTTTTTGGAAACGTTACACTGAAACGCGTACTAAAATCGGAGTGTTTCGTCACAAAAACTTAGTTCCTATCATGGCTATTTGGGATGACCACGATTTCGGGGGCAATGGCTTCGATGGATCTTTTGGCGGAAAGCAATTCACGCTAGAATTATTCTCTAATTTTTGGTTATATCCAGAACACGACAAATACAAACGTGGCGTGGGTGTATCACAAGTTCTATCTGTTTTCGGTTACAAATTTTGTTTAATGGATGGTCGTTTTAACAGAAATGCAACGACTCAATGGGGCGAGACGCAAAAGGACCAATTATTTTCAACACTAAGTTCTGATAATTCGCCGGCATTTTTAATGAACGGCAGCCAATTTTTCGGTGGTTATCTTAAGAAAGACGCTTACGAATACGAGCAAGCTAAAGACTTATCGTTAATTTGCCAACAGTTGTCACGTATCAATGCGCCAGTGTGTTTTGTTTCAGGAGACGTACATTTTTCTGAAATTATGCAAATTGAATCGAAAGTCTTAGGTTATAAAACATTCGAAATAACCTCAAGTTCAATGCACAGTTTTACTTTCTTAGGTAATGCAAAAAGAAAGAAAAACCCGCGTCGTCTTGATTCGACAAGCAAACATAATTTCACAGTACTACAATTAGATAACACGTCGTCGAAATTCAAATTCACATCAACATCATTTGATGAAGACGGTGATAAACACATCAATAAAGCCTTAGAAATTATTCGCTAAGCAGCAGATTTTCATTCACGAATTTCAAAAAGGTGGGGCATTGCCCCACCTTTTTCTATATAGCGCCATTTCTTTCGCACATACGGAATCCAGCCGATAGCTTCCAGGATGTTTCTTTCGATATAATTCACAACATTCGAAAAATCCCGTCCCCACCGAACCATCCTCGAATACAACAACGCTCCCCAAAATTTCCGCTGATACTTCGCTTTTGCATCTTTAGATAGGGCATTGCCCCGCTGGCGTTCTTGATCAGAAATCGGGTGGAGCTCGAGAACTTTCTGCGCGATATGGCCTGCAACAACGCGAAAAAAGTTTTGAATCGCAAATCGCTGTCGCCCGCGTACTAATAAATGAATATGATTACCGCAAATCGCCTGTTGATAAATCTTAACTCCGAAACGGCGAGAAGCCTTATGTAAAACCTTGTAGATCATGTTTTTATGCCGCAGCAAAGATCGTTTTCCAGTCGCATACTCACTTCTAAGTGTTACATGAAAGGGATTTTTGATCGTGAGATGGCGTTTAGATTTACGTCGGCATATAGAAAGGTCTCCGCCGTGTTCTTTTCTGTAATTAACTTTGGTCTTGAAATATAAGCTTTGTTGCATATATGCGCATGGTGCAACTTACAGAGCGGGGCGGTGCCCAGTTTAACGCGAGATCAAGGACGAAGTGCGGAACTGCGGCGGTTGTGGAAAGTAAAAAACCGTTTCGGGGCAATGCCTTGGAAACGGTTTGTGAAGTGTAATTCGTATTTTTTGCGAAAGTAATTAGCGTGATTTTACGTATTGTTTTACGAGCGTAAAATCTGATTCGCGCATTTGTGAGATCGGAGTGATGATTGGTTCGTTCGGATCTAGTTCGCGACCAGTGTCTGTTAGGCGCTTTTTAATTAACGCTTTCACATACGGGCCAGTTAATTTTAAATCTTTAAACTTTTGCATTGTGCCAACTTCTTGACCGGTTACTTCGCGCATCGCTTTGTAAACTAGTTCTGAACAATATGTTCTAGTGTCAGACATTTCGAAATAGATGTCGTAAGGCTTGTTTTGTCTTTTGATCGCATTATGTAATGCTAATTCCATTGTTTTTGGATTGAAGTGTTTGAAACGATAGATTTTATACTCTTTGTTTTTACCACGGTTGATAAAATCTTGCAGCGGAGTTGCTTTAACCGGGCCAATAGCTTCGGCCACATACCATTTACCGGCGCTGGCAACTAGAATTCCAACGTGAGTCCATTCAGATCCAGAGGCTTCAGTAATCGCTTTTGCTTGTTGCGACTGACTTTTGTGAAAGATAATATCGCCGACTTTAAGTGTCTGAGCATGGGCATTGCCCGCGATTGTTAACGTAGCTAATAAAAAAAGAGCGCTGATTTTTTGTTTTATGTTTTGCATACCGTTTTTATCGGTAAGCAGGGCGCGGGTTTTAACGGCTAGTCTAGAAAGAAGTGTTCCAGAAATAAAAAAGCCCAGACTTTGATAAAGTGTCTGGGCTTAAAGTTTGGGTCTTGGTTTTCTTATTTAAAAATTACTTAACGCCTTTAGCTTTTACATCGAAAGATAAAAGAGAAGCCGCGTGAGCGATCTTGTTACCGATTTTTTCTACACGGCAAGTTACTGCGATAGAAACACGGCCTCTAGAACCAATTTGAGCACCAGATGCATCTTGAACTGCGTAAACAACATCAAATGATGCAGGGGCTGTGATACCGACTTTACCTGCAGCTGCAGTCGCTTCTGCTTTAGCAACAGTTTTGTTGTGCGCTGATACACTAGAGCGTGGGTATGAACCTAATACTTTAGCGATCGTGCCAGCTTCTTTTTGTTCTGTTGTGATTTCTAAGCTTTCTTCAAGAACAGTTACTTTTTTCTCTGAGTAAAGAACGTTATCTGCAGTCGCTGTAATTGCTTTTGCTAATTCAGCAGTCGAGCAATCTTTAGTTTTTACGCGTTGTAGTCTCGTGATCTCTGATTCAGCGAAAGCTGAAGATACAGTTAACAAAGTCACTAGAGTTAATAAAATTTGTTTTTTCATATATTTCTCGTTTTCTTTCGCTTTAAATTATTTAGATTGAAGATCTTTAAGTTTAGCTTTAGGTACGTATTTTACAGTTACTACGTAGTCAAATTTCTTTTGTGATACAGTTTTACCGTTGATCGAGTTCGGCATTGCTGCATGAACCGAGAAACCTGTTGGCGAGTAGTTACGAGGAGAAGCCGGATTTAACTGAGCTCTTGCTCCATCGATTTTCGCAGCAGTTTTGTCTAATAAAGCTAATTTAAAGTAACCGTTCATTTGAGCGATTAGCGGAGCCATTGCAGAAGCTACACCTTTATGACCGCTCGATAAACCTTTTGCTTCTTTTTCAGTACCTGGTAAAGAGAAGTCGATTAATTGCATAGCCACTTGAGGACCAGCACCAGTTTGCTCGATTAGCATTGGGATACCATCAGTCATACCATATAATGATTGGTCTCTTTCAACATCACCACCGCTAAAGCCAGAACCGAAAACTTGCATTGGTTCAAAAAATTTAGATACGCAAGACGGAGTGTTATTTTTTGCGAAATCTTTTGCAGTAGTATCTGGGTTACAGTCACGTAAAGATAACATGACCCAAGCAAATTCAGAACAAAACATTTGTAAGTGGTCAGCAGCTTTTAATTTTTGGTCTAATAAAAGACGGCCTACATCACCTACGAAAGAGATGTCACTACCACGGTAAGTCGGGCTGTTGTAATCTGAGTTGAAAGATAAAGATTTCGGGTACATCGTTTTAGCGCGGGCTTTAGCTAAAGATTTTTCAAACCATTTTTGCATGTTTTGTCTTTGCGCTTCAGTTAAACGCGGGCGTAAAATATGTAACATCATATTTTCGTTATCAGCTACGAAATGCGGAGAATCCATTGCTGATTTACCAAAACCTAAAGAAGCTCCGCCTAACATGTCTCCATCCATCGGCATATCGATGTTGTAAACAACCTTACGGCCATTTTCAGTAACAACAACAGCAGTTGAAATGTGCGTGTTAAGTAATTGAATCGCTAAATATTGTAATGAGTTAGCAAACATCGGACGAACCGAAACGATAGTGTCGCCAGTTTTAATTAATCCGCTTTCAGCCATTGAACGAGCTGCTTCAAGACGAGATTCTTGCGGTGCTAAAGCCATACGTAAACCTAATGAAGTTCCAGTTGCTGATTGTGCAGCGATAGAAATGTAGTCTGTTAATACAACTGAATTTGAATCGTCTGAACGGGGAACAAAAGATACGTCATTTAAAGGTAACATTCCTTTTGCCGGAAAAGTTTCATAGAATACGACTGAAGGATTTAATGAAGCAGACTGAGTCCACTTACCAAGAACTGATTCAATCCCTGCAGAAATTTGTGTGTTAAACGCATTTTTTCCCAATTTGTTTACGATGGGACCAGCAGTCGCTGTGCTTACCAGTAATGCTGTACTTAAAAAGGCGCTAATTGCTTTTTTCATGTTCATATGTTTTCTCCGTTTTATATAATTAATAACCGTTTATAAAAACTCAACGAAGAGCTAGGGTTCAAGAAAAGTGCCCGATTCAGAAAGCTTTAAACAGGATAAAATTGTTTTAAGGCTTAAAATTTTGACGTAGGACAATTATTGCGGGCCCTAGTGTCTAACTCGTCGTCAGACACAATCAGACACAGTTCAGTGTTGCTGTAAGTGTTTTTCTCAGATTGAGACACTACGTTTATTCGGGGCAATGCCCCCTCGGTGCGAGAAAAAACAGGCTTATTTCGACTGTAGGTCTTTGAGTTTAGCTTTGGGAAGGTATTTAATTGTTGTGACGTAGTCGAATTTTTTTTGTGTTACTTTTTGACCGTTTAACGTGTCTGGTATGGCAGCCAGTACTGAAAAACTAGTTGGAGAATAGTTGCGGGGAGCAGCTGGATTTAGTTTTGCCCGGGCATCATCAATTTGTGAGTATTCCCGAGTTAAAATTAACTTGAAGTAACCATTGGCCTTTTTAATCAAGGGTGCCATCTCGGCAGCGATGGCTTTGTGTCCGCTAGATAAACCATCCGCTTCACGATCAACACCAGGTAAAGCAAAGTCGATAAGTTCCATACTTGTCCGGGGCAATGCCCCCGTTTGAGTGATCAACATCGGAATACCATCACTCATGCCATATAAACTCGGATCCGAAGCCGAGCCGCCGCTGAATGCAGAACCAAACATTTGCATCGGTTTAAAAAATTCTTTCACGCATGCCGGAGTTTTTGATGTTTTGAAATCATCTGCAGTTGTGTCTGGATTACAATCTTTTAGCGATAACATTACCCACGAAAATTCAGAGCAGTACATTTTGATATGTTTGTGAACCTGCATTTTCTGGCCCAATAAAAGACGGGCGACATCAGCCACGAAAGATAGATCTCCGTTACTTTGATACGTCGGTTTATTGTAATCTTTGTTAAAAGATACAAACTTTGGGTAAATAGTTTTTGCGCGCGCTTTGCTTAAGGATTTTTCTAGCCATTTTTGCAGGTTTGCTTTTTGGTTTGAGTCTAAACGTGGGCGTAAAATATGAACCATCATGTTTTTGTTATCTTTAGTAAAATGCGGTGAATCGATGGTGGATCTGCCAAAACCCAAAGCTGCACCTCCTAACATGTCTTCATCCATCGGCATATCGATGTTATAAAATAATTTTTTGCCGTTTTCGTTAACAACAACAGCTACAGAGTTGTGAGTATTTAATAATTGTAAGGCTAAGTATTGTAACGAGTTCGCAAATAGAGGACGAGTTGAGACGATAATATCACCACTTTTAACTAATCCACTTTCGGCCAGTGACTGAGAAACTTTAAGCCGGGATTCTTGCGGCGCTAAAGCCATACGTAAGCCAATTGCAGATCCCACAGACGACTGGGCGCCGATGGCAATATAATCAGTTAATACCACTGAATCTGTATCGTTCGATCGCGGTACAAATGTAACATCATCTAAAGGCAGCATTGATCGTGCAGGAAAAGTTTCATAGAACGCAACCGCTGGGTTTAATGAATCTGATTGAGACCAGCGCCCTAAAGCGGATTCGATAAGTTCAGCAATTTGAGTGTTGAACGGGTTTTTACCTAATTTATTTACGATCGGACCAGCGAACGAAACAGTTGTAGTTAATGCTGAGATTAAAAAGACGGTCATTGCGTTGCGCATATTCATATGAATTCTCCATTGAGGAATTCAGCATGCAAAAGCCAAGCTATGAACGCAGTCGGCTAATTTTATCATAATCGCCAACAATCCAAAGTATATCGTTGACCAGGATTTCCATCGACGAGTCGGGGCTAATTATCCTCTCACCATTACGTTCGATGCCTACGATTAAACCCGATGTTTTTTCACGAATTGTGCTTTCACGAATCGTTTTATTAGCGAATGGGGATGACGGAGTTACTTTTAAAGAACGTAAGCGATACGATTCAGCAGGGCTATCGCCATCTTTATAGATTGAAGTTTCAAGTTCAGTTCCAAGTTTGTGAACCTGTTCATCTGTACCTATTAGATATAACTTATCATAAGGCATAAGAATCAGATCGCGATCCGGAGCTAAATGTTTACTTTCACCACGCTCTACTAAAGCCACTGTGATGTTATATTTTTCTTTAATTTTTGAATCTAATAACGTTAAACCCACATATTTTGAGTTCGGATTTATAGTAAAAGTCGCAAGACTTGCATCCCACGGGGCAAGTTTGGGTTTACGGGTTGGGCTTTCGTACACCAGATTATTCATGAATTTATTTTCAATTTTTTGATAAAATCCTTGCGAAAGACCACCAAAAAACACCAGCAATGTAAGACTGGCAAAACAAACTAAACCTTGCCATGAGTTTAGCGACATAAAGCTACTTACGGCATAAAGAGCAAATAAAAAACCTAAAATATTTCGCCCGATAAAAACACCAATATCAAGCTGGTGAAGACGTACAAGTTCATTATCCGTTAAAAATTTCGAAGGCTGACCAAAGCACATCGCCCAGTAGAACGGGATCGAAAGAAAACAAGCTATACCAAAAGAAATATAATCGCCAAAGCGCGAACGTAAAAGAATCGCTATAGAAATGATCGCAAAAACTAAAACACCGTTAATCAAAGTTTTCCAGCCATAGGCGCGCCATAGAATTTTAACGATTCCTGATTCACTTTGCTCAGCTAAGAAAGCAGTTTGATATTTTTCAATTCGATTAAAAAAATTCACCGGCAGTTTAGCCCGTAAAAACAATTGTAAGCTGTCAGAATTTTTAATCAGGTACGGAGTTGCAAAAGTGGTGATCGCTGAAACTGAAACGGCAATGGGGTACAAAAAATCACTGGTAACCTTTAAAGTTAAGCCTAAAGTTGCAATAATAAACGAGAACTCACCAATTTGCGCAAGACTCATCCCAGCTTGAACTGAATGGCGAAAACTCACGCCAGATAACAGCGCGCCCAATGAAGTGCTGATCACTTTACCAAAAATCGTGATGCAAGTGATTAATAAAATTTGCCAGCTGTACTCCTGTAAAATAGCCGGATCAATCATCATTCCCACAGACACAAAAAATACCGCAGAAAAAAGATCTTTAATCGGATGGATTAATTTTTCTATGCGCGGGCCTTCGTTAGTTTCAGCTAAAATCGAACCCATAACGAATGCGCCCAGTGCCGGAGAAAACCCAGCATAAGTCGCTAAACTGACCATTCCAAGACAAAGCCCTAAAGAAACTATTAAAGTAGTTTCATTATTTAAAAAGCGTTTGATTTTACGCATGAGTGTGGGCAGCACGTAAATGCCAATGATAAACCACAAAATTAAGAAAAATCCTAAGCGAAAACCCGAATAGAGCAGATCTGGCCCTGAAAGTTCACGCGAGATCGCCACTGTGGATAGGGCCACTAAGAGTAAAATCGCCACGATATCTTCAACGATCAGCACGCCAAAAACTAATGAAACAAATTTCTGCCCTTTGAGTCCTAGTTCATCAAAGGCGCGAATAATAATCGTGGTCGAAGAAATAGATAAAATACCACCTAAATACAGACTATCTATTTGATTCCAGCCCATGATTTGGCCGAAAACAAAGCCTGCCACCAACATAAAGATCACTTCAAAGACCGCCGTGATAGTTGCTGATCTGCCGGTTTGCGCTAATTTTTTAAAACTGAATTCTAAGCCTAAACCAAATAGTAAAACGATGATTCCGATTTCGGCCCAAATCTTAATAGATTCAACATCCTTCACGTTTGGCAAAAAAGGAACATGCGAGCTTACTAAAAAACCTGCGATCAGATAGCCTAAAACAACGGGCTGATTAAGCTTTTTGAAGATCAACGTCACTACAGCTGCAGTGATTAAAATAAAGCCAAGATCCTGAATAAGCTCCGGTAGATGCATCATAGATTCCACATGCTATCTTTTGCTATTGCGGCTTATCAAGTAATAAATCATAATTTTAATAATGCTAGTCACAAAAAAATCATTTCAATTTATTCGTTTTGTACTTGTCGTGACAATCTTGGCGATGGTCGGCTGCGCTTCTTTTTTGGCGCAATCCGAAAATACCAAAAGTCTTCTTCGCCAAGGGCAAATCATGCAAGCTTTAAAAGAACTTAAAGAAAAATCTTCTGAGGCAGGAAAAGACCAGCTGATGTATACGCTGGATTACGCCATGGCTTTGCAAATTTCTGGTGATTACCGCAGTTCTGCCGAGGCTTTTATTAAAGCGGATCGACTTTTAGAAGAAAAAGATTACCACTCTGTCAGTCAAATTGTAGGTGCCACCTTAGGCGCCGAAGAAATGGTTCAGTACAAGGGTGAATCTTACGAAAAATTTTTACTCAACAGCATGAACGCTATAAATTATTTAATGTTAGGTGATTTTGATGCAGCCTTGGTTGAATGCCGCAGAATCAACAGCAAGATTTCATCATTTAAAATGGAAGGCCGCGAAGCCTATGAACTTTCGCCCTTTGCCAGTTACCTATCAGCGATTATTTGGGAATCACAAAAAAAATATGACGATGCCTACATAGAATATGAAGCAGCGTACAAGCTAGATCCATCTATCTCGGGCCTTGGCGGAGACCTTATTCGCACGGCGCGTTTAGCCGGACGAGAACAAGCTTTAGATAAATGGAAAAAAGAGTTTAAAGCTGACCGTAATGCTTTAGATGCAGAATTAAATGGTCGCAAAAACGGTGAACTTGTTGTTATTTTTCAACAGGGATTCGGCGCGAAAAAAATCCCGCGTCAAGATGAACCTAGGTTTCCAACGCTACAAACTGAATATCTTAAAACCAGTATCGCCCAAGTTGAAATTACTCCGCTTGAATCATCAACAGGTAAAACCTATACCCAAGTTAATAAGTCGCGCGTGATTTATGATATTGATCGTATGGCGATGATGACTTTAGATAAAGATTATTCGTCACTGGTAGCGCGCCGAATTGGGGGCGTTGCTGCAAAAGCTGTAATGTCTGATCAAATCAGACAGAAAAATGAATTATTAGGTGGGGTAGCCTGGATTGCGATGAATTTGGCCGACCGCGCTGATCTTCGTCAATGGTCAACGTTACCGTCTAAAATCCAAATGGCCCGTGTTTTTTTAAAACCGGGGAAATATGACATACAAGTTTTGGGGTTAGATAGCGCGGATTTTCCCACGGCGGATAACTTGCCTTCGCAAGTCATAGAAATCAAATCTGGAAAAAAAGTTTTTGTGAATTTCAGATCTTTACGTTAGCCTTTTAGAAGTCATGAATAAGTTATTATTTTTTAGTTTAATTTTAGTCAGTATTAATTTGCAGGCCCGAACCGAGGGGCGGTTTCTGGGCCAGCAATATATGATTAATCTTATTTCGAATTCTTTCGATGGCACCTTTGATCATACGCCGGCACGAATTTATGAACAGATGAATGTCTCTGAGCAAAACAGTATGTTGGGGCCAGGCAAAGCCTTAGCCGTTTCACAAAAAGAAATGACTTTCATCTGCAATAAAAAACAAGAAAACGTCTATCACTGTTCATTTATAGTTTTTAATTCTGCTTTTGGAAAAATCGGTTTTAACTCGGCGATCGTAAAATACACCGGAGATAAAGCTAAAGAGATGTTTGCTCAGTTTTTTCCAAATCAAGATGGATCTGAAATTAATATCACTGATGATACCGGCCAGTTTAATTTAATTGTTCGGCCGGATTTATTTCAGCTTAATTTTAAGTCTAATTAAAAAGCTTTAAATAACGGAAAGCCCACAGACAATCCCCACATTTCGATTTCGGCAATATCAGAACCCCAGGTAATATAATTTAATTCGTAAAACACTTGGCTGCCGTAACGGAGCCAGATGTTGCGGTACACATCTTCAGTGGTCGATAAAAACATACCGTAACTTAAATAGTAATTCTGGATTCCGAAAGCATGATTATAAGTAATTTCAAAACCTTGCGGATAAATCACTTCAAATTCACTCGGATAACCGCTGTCAAAACGATAGTGCAAACCCTGAAAGCCAATCAGTGCGCCTAAAACAACCTGGCCATCAAGAACTTGCGCCAAATCATAAGAAAAATACAAACCTGAATTATTGAATAACGATTTATTATTATAAACTAAAGCATCAAAAGCTTTAAATGATGATGTTTCAGATAATTCGTATTTTCCATAAAGCATATATGAAGGAGCCGCATCTGGCCCTTTAGTTTCTAAATTATAAGTGCTCGTAAAAAAGTAAGGGCCAATACCGCCAGCCATTTTTAAACGCTGCAAACGTTCAGGAAGTTTTGCACTGACAGAAACGTTTACTTTTTCTTTGGTGCTATTATTTATTAAAACCGTATCAACGGCTGCGTTATCCTGAAGATTAAATAAAAATGGCGGGTGATCACCGGCTAAAGTGGCTAAATTCGGAGAAGCGAATGCTACTTCTAACCGGGGAGTTTCGCGGCCAAAAGAACCCACGCGATGCAATTTGCAACCCGTAGATGAGTACTGCTGCTCAATGCCAGTGATAACCACGTTATACGGAAGACAAGTGTAATCGATCCATTGTTTTAGTTTAGAGCGGGCCACCGATTTGGCAGTGATATGAATAGTGTCTAAGATTTTATCGCCCTGAAAAATTTGAATCGTTTCAGGATTAAATAAATTTACATAAACTTGGGTGGCAAAGACAACTTGGCCAGCAATTTTAAAATAAACCGGGTGGTATTTCTTAGGAACATTAATGGTTAATAAAACACGGGGAGTTAATAAATTGTTCTCCGGACGCAGCCACTGGATGCTATCGGCATTGAAGCTGGCGTCGATATCACTATGGCTTTTTTCGATGTTAAAATCATTTACATCTAGATCAACGGCAGCTTCGCCGATTGAAAATTGGCCAATAGAAAAAGCCTGTGCAAAAGCACAGGCTGAATAAAGTGAAATAAAGAAAAATAATATGAACTTACGCACTATTTAAGAAGTTCTTTTTTTAACTCTGCTAATTTGTCATCAACGGGTTTGCCTAACCAAATGCTAAACATTTGTTCGACAAGTTTATTAGAACCAGCAACCGTAATGATTTCGCCAGTAGGTTTTTGCAAGTATAAAAAACCTTTATCGTCTTTTGATGAACCAACGATTGAAAAAATTTCGCCTTTTTTGAATTCGCTCATCGTCGAGATATGTTCTAATACAGTTTTCATGTCACCTGAATCAACAGCGACATCATTAGCCTTAAGAGCATCAACGAAAGAATCAGAAATCTTTTTTGCTGGTAAATCACGTAACATTGTTAAACGCAGTTGCACAGGCCCTGCAGCTTTTAATGAAGGTAAAACTTCTGTGTCAGTCTTAACTAAAGCTTCAGGTTTAGCTGCTAACAATTCAGCGTAATAAACTTTAACTGGCAGGATTGCGAAAAATTTTTTCTTTCTGATGCCATGAGAAACGGGCTTTAAGTTCATCGTGTCTTTATCAACTTTAAGATCAGCTGAATCAGCTAAGCTATAAGTGTCATATTTTTTATCGCCCACATTAGTCGTCAAAGATTGAGCAGATAGAGCTAAAGAAAAAGCTGTGATTGCAGTTGTAATTACTAAGGTCATTAATTTTTTCATACGAATCTCCATAGAAAATATGCTGACAAGCCAACGCCGCAGTGTCAACCTATAGGGGATGGAGGCTACTATGAAGTTATCAAAAAAATTCCTTGCCCTTGCAATTGTGTCGTTATTTTCATCACTGGTTGCGGCTAAAGAAATGCCCCAACGTTTAGGGGTGGGTATTAAAGATAATACCTCTGAAAGTCTTCCTTCTTTAGCCGTTGTCTATCACATTAATGGCTTAACAGCTGTCACTGGCGGTGTCGGTGTAGACACGAAAAAAGATTATTCAAAATTCCAAATCAATGCGGGTATTCGCCATGTTATTTTTCACGAAAACCAATTGCATTATTACGCTGGTGGTCAGCTGGGTTTAGTGACATTTGAAGAGCCGGTAACCGGTAAAGAAAATGGCTTTGAAGCTAATTTTTTAATGGGCATTGAGTTTTTCGCTAGCGGGCTAGAAAATGTTGGTTTTTCGTTTGAGGGCGGTTTAGGATTGTCGTCAGTTAAAGACACCCGTATCCGCACGATTGCAGATCATCCGTTACGTGCTGGTATTATTTTTTATTTCTAGGAGAAAATGTAATGGCTAAATCAATTCTTCACACAGACAATGCTCCAAAAGCAGTAGGTCCATATTCACAAGCTGTGCAAATGGGAGACTTCTTATTCTGCTCTGGGCAGATTGCAATTAACCCACAAACACAAGAAGTGTTCACGGGCGATGTTAAACAGCAAACTGAAATGGTATTGAAAAATATCGAAGCTGTTTTAACTCAAGCTGATCTTAAATTTTCTAATATCATCAAAACGACGATTTTTTTAACAAGCATGAATGACTTTGCAGCGGTCAACGAAGTTTATGCCACGCGTTTTCCGCAAAACCCACCAGCGCGTTCAACTGTAGCTGTTGCCGGTTTACCAAAAGGTGTGAATGTTGAAATCGAAGTGATTGCTCATAAACAAGCTTAAGCTCGATGTCATTTAGACCTAAATCATTGATCTTCTATGTTTTCTTTTTAATTGGTGTGAGTATTTTAACTATTCACGCCAAAAAAATAAAAGATGAACCGATCAATGTATGGACGCAAACGACTGAAGCCGACTGTGCGGTTGTTTTAACTGGCGCACCTGGAAGAATCCGTGAAGGCTTTGAACTACTTCAGCAAAAACGCATCAAAAAACTAATCGTGTCGGGGGTTTTCAAAGAGGCCACCTACACCGAAGTTTTTCCGTATTGGCCGTATTATAATGAAATTAATCCCGATGATGTGATCTTAGAAAAAAGATCACAAACAACTTTTGGTAATGCCCATCAATCCGTGGTTTTAGTTGAATCACTTAAATGCCAGGATGTTTTATTGGTCACGTCGCAATTGCACATGGCCAGAGCTTATTCGATCTTTCGCGATGTCTTTCCGAACACCATCGATATCAAAAAGCTTACGCTAGCCAATTCTAGGTCAGAACAATCAGTTTTTGATTTTGCCTTAGAATTAGTGAAATCATTGTTCTATACAGTCTTCGGTCTAGTTAACTTTATCGGCGCATAAGCCGATAAAGCCTTGATGGCAAATTTATTTGATCTAAATCAAGTCTACTTAGAAAACGTTACTCTTTTACAACCGGGCACAGATCCCGTTTTGCAAAGCGTAGATTTTGAATTGCCTGCAGATCAAACTGTGGTGATTGAATCATCAAACCCAAATAGTTCATTACAATTTTTACAGTTTTTATCGGGGGCTCGTCCATGCACTTCGGGCCGGATTTTATGGAACGGTCAGGATATTTTTGCAGACGAACACGAGGTTGACCCACGTTCAATTATGGGAGCCTACTTTGAAGGTAGTCATCACCACTTAAGTATCACGGTGAAAGCTTTTTTTGATCAGTTTACCACGCCTGAAGAACTTCAAGTGATTTGTGAACAGTTAGATCTAACTCCTTATTTGAATAACGAGTTAGGCAAATTAAGTTATGGCGTACAAAAGATGGTTTTTATGACTCAAGCCATTGCTAAAAATCCGCAAATGCTTTTGTTAGAAGACCCAGCCTCAGGCCTTACAGAGGCACAGTGGTTAAACTTTTTAGACCTTATTCAGTACAAACAGCGTGCTGGGCATTTGCGCCACATTTTTATGACCAACCATCACCCAACGGCGATGAACCATATTGGCCATAACAAATTGTTTTTAGAAGAAGGCATCATCTATTTTGATGAAACAGCGCCCACTAAAAAAGTCGCTCATTTCTAAATTCTCGAACTAGACAGGTTTAAGCCTCAGTGTTCTAATAAGCTCGCATGCTGCGAGATTCGTTAAGTTATTTCTTTTTAACTAAATTAATTATTTCCAACAGATCAGCTTCGTTGATTCGCCGGATTTCGCTACTATCGTTTATCGCCATTACTTTAAGTGTCGCCATCTTTTTCTTGGTGCTTTTTGTCATGAACGGCATGAACCACAATATTAAAAACCGTATCTTAGCTTTAGACCCGCATTTAAATATCATTAAAAAAGAAAAAGCCTTAGCCGAGATTCCTTCGACAAATGACATGTCGGTCATTCCCTATGAGAGTTATGATCTGATGCTTCGAACAGTGGACGGCCAGTTTCGCGGAACCAGTGCGATCGGGTATGACCAAGCAGGGATCAGTTTTTGGTTTAAACAACTTAAAGATTTAAAAGTAAGTAACCAAGATCCAAGGTTTGTGTTTTATGACCCATCACTTGATGTCGACTTAGAGCTTCAGGCTAATGAAATCGCGGTGGGGATTGATCTGGCCAGATCTCTTGGTTTATTAGAAGGTGATATGGTCACGCTGATTCCGGCCGAGAGTTTATTATTAAGCTCGATGGAAGCTCCAGTTTTTGAAAAGGCCACTATTCGTAGAATCGTTACGACCGATTTATATGATCTCGATTCAAAATTACTATTTTTTAATAAAGACTTATCGATCAAATCATTACGACAAAGTCCGTCTAAGACCAGCGGTTATCATGTGTGGTTAAAAGATATCAACCAAATGGAGCCGCTAAGAACCAGTTTAGAAGCGCAAGGTTTTGAGCACGTTGAATCTTGGCAGCAAAAAAACTCAGATTTATTTTTTGCTCTGTTTATGGAGAAAACCATGATCGGTGTATTTCTGGGGCTTGCAGGATTAATTGCATCTTCTTCAATTTTAACGGTGTTGGCTCTTATTATGTCGCAGAAAAAATTAGATATCGCGATTATTAAAACGTTAGGCTATTCATCAAAAAATACTCTCATGTTGTTTTTAATGATGGGCTTATGGATTTCATTATCAGGATTATTTTTAGGAACATTTATTGGCGTGGCGGCGGGATATTACTTGCAGTATTACCCCTTAAATATTTTGCCTGCGGTTTATTATGATTCTTCGATTCCGGCTTTGGTAAATCCGGTATTTACTTTTTATGTGGTCTTGGGCGTGACTGCTTTAGCTGTCGTTGGCTGTTATATTCCGGCTCGAG
Source organism: Bdellovibrio sp. (assembly GCA_036676395.1). Lineage (GTDB taxonomy): Bacteria > Bdellovibrionota > Bdellovibrionia > Bdellovibrionales > Bdellovibrionaceae > Pseudobdellovibrio. The sequence goes on along the minus strand of JAKFCY010000002.1, from coordinate 1,760,699 downwards.
CATCGCTTAAGATCGAACCGGCTATTCTTTTAAAATCTAAACACTAACGTTAAAATCACGAAGCGCATCGTTTAACGATGTTTTCTTGTTCGTTGATTCTTTTCTTAAACCAATAATTAAAGCGGCTGGTACACCGAATGTTCCGGCAGGGTAAGTCTTCATTTCAACACCTGGAATCACCACTGAATTTGCAGGAACGCGACCTTTGTAAACCACATCTTTTTGAGTCACATCAATGATTTTTGTCGAAGCCGTAATTGTAACTCCTGCGCCTAACACAACACCGGGTTCAAGATGAACACCTTCAACCACGATGCACCGGCTGCCAACAAAACAATCATCTTCAACAATAACGGGTTGTGCTTGTGCCGGTTCTAAAACTCCGCCAAGACCAACACCACCAGACAAGTGAACATTTTTTCCAACTTGTGCACATGATCCTACAGTGGCCCAGGTATCAACCATTGTGCCGGCGCCAACATATGCCCCGATATTTACATACGAAGGCATTAAGATTGCGCCTGCTTCAATGAATGAACCAAAACGTGCGATCGCCTGCGGAACCACACGTACGCCATTGGCTTCGCCAAATTTTTTAACCGGGATTTTATCAAAGTAAGATAAATCGCCCGAGTTGATCACTTTATTTGTCGTGATACGAAAATATAAAAGAATAGATTTTTTAACCCATTCATTGGTGATCCATTGGCCATCTATTTTTTCTGAAACGCGGATTTTACCAGTGTCTAAATCATTCATCGCGTTCAAGATTAATTCTTTATCGAAAGCTGAGATTTGGTAGTCTTTATTGTCGGCTAATGTTTGGTGTAATTTAAGAATGTCTTGTTTCATTGTTTCTCCGCGTGTCTTCGACACGACTTGTTTACCTTTGGGCTGTGACTTTTAGGCCTTCGATGATCGCTGGCACATGAATATCAATAATTGGTTTAAATGAAATATCGCGTTCGACTTCGTAAGTTAATGTAGGAATGTTTCTTTCAAAGCCTGCCCAGGTGCCAAGTGATCCGGGGGTCGGGTAGCCGATATCGGGGTGAATTTCGTATCCTGTGATTTTGGCGATAGCGTCAGCTTCAGGTAAAACACCGTTGGTGTTTAACATCGGCTTCCATGAGTGCAGCGAAAAAATAACTGTAGGTTTGAAGTCTTCGATAAATTTAGCTAACAGTTGGTTTTCAAGTTCGCTCATCGGAGCAGGACCTGGGTGATAGCGTTCGCTGGCCGCAACCGGAGACCAATCTTTTGTCGCCATATTGCGATTAAGATCTACTTTATTTGAATTACCACGAGTTTTAAGTAACACACCTTCAGGGTTCATTTCAGGAACTAACACTAATTCTAAATCCAAAGTGTAGTTTTTTAGAAAAGCATCTAGTAAGCCGCGCGTTGCGACAACGCCTTCTGGCTCATCACCGTGAATGCCGCCGATAACAAGAGCGCGGTTTTTGGCTACGCCCTTTACAGGAGTAAAATGATATCCATGAAGCGGAAGACCTAATTTTGTGTAACCTAAATTAATCATTTTCATTCTTAAGATCATTAGCTAAGATAGCTGAAATGTCACGCGAACTATTTCACTATCAGAATAACGAATTACACTTTGCAGGCAGCAATTTAAGCGCTTTGCCAGTGGTCTTTAACTACCAAGAGCCTGTCTTGGTGTATCAAAAATCACTGATCAGTGAACGTATTGCCTGGGTTAAATCTTGGACAAAGCTTAAACAGCTGCATTTTGCGATGAAATCGAATTATAACCCTGAAATATTAAAACTCTTTAAAGACGGGGGCTGCGGCCTTGATGTGGTTAGCCTTGGCGAAATTAAGCATGGCCTTGACTGTGGTTTTAGCCCGAAAGATTTTATTTTTTCAGGCGTTGGTAAAACCATTGCTGAGATTGAATTTGCGATTGATCAACAAATTTATCAGATCAACGTAGAATCTGCGGCAGAACTTCGCCGTATCAGTGAAATCGCAACTCGAAAAAATAAAAAAACCAGCGTGGGCTTGCGTGTAAATCCCTTAATCGACACACCAACTCATCCTTATATTTCAACGGCACTTAAAGATTCTAAATTCGGCATTGATTTAAATGATGTGCCTGAATGTTTAGATGTGATTAAGAAAAATCCATTAGTTGAATTTAAATGTTTATCTTTTCATATCGGCTCGCAAATTCTTGATCCAATGGTGTTTAAAGAATCTGTCGAAAAGATGAAAGTTTATTTTTTAGAATTAAAAAAACAATTTCCAAGCTTAGATCGTTTTGATGTCGGCGGGGGATTAGGTATTGATTATAAATCACATGATTTAGATCTGGATTTTGACCGCTGGAATTTATTAAAATCAGCGTACGAAGATTCATTAAAAGATTTCAACGCTGATATTTTATCAGAACTTGGCCGTTTTATCGTGGCAAGGTCTGCGGTGTTTATCTGTCAGGTGCAGTATATTAAAAATAAAAATATGTTAGTTCTTGATCTTGGGATGAATAATAATTTACGCCCATCATTGTACCAGGCGCATCACCATTTTTATAATTTAAAAAAACATTCTGATGCGAAGTTAAATTACTCTTTAGTCGGGCCGATTTGTGAATCATCAGATGTGTTTCACAAAAATTTCGAGTTATTTGAAACTAAAGAGATGGATTTATTAGTGATGGCAGATTGCGGTGCTTACGTTCGCAGTATGGCAAGCAATTATAATCTAAAAAATATCGCAGCCGAAATATTTATTTAAACGCTGGCGGCCAGTAGGCCGCGCAACCAAACTACCCAGCGCAGTTATTCATTTTTCTATAAACTTTGTGACGGCAATCAGGTTGGTTCGGCGTACAACGTAGGCGCATGTGAAAATGATTTCCGTGGCCATCGACGTGTTGTAAGTTTTCAAATAATTTTACCATCGCCGCGCGCTCAGATCCTTTAAAACGACCTGTTTCTTTAGCTTCTTTACAAAGTCTATTAATGATCGACTGGTCTACGAATAAACGATCCACCGGAGAAACTGTTTGAGTCATGATAAATTTAAATAACTCTAAAGTTTTTGCGATCGAAAAATCAGATTTTTTCATCGAACCGCCAGAGGCCACGATCGGAAAGCCAACTCGGCCCTGAACCGTAGGGTATCCCATATCCACATCCATTCCGTTTTGATGGCTTACTGATGGAGGTAAACGTCCGCCTTGTTTTGCAGAAATACGGCTGATATGAATTTTATTTTGTTGAAATGAATAAGCCTTATCGCCAACAGCTTCTAAGACATTCATCATTTCTTGTGTACCATAATAATTCTTTGTCGAAGAATTCGCGATCACGATTTTATTTGCTAAGTTGTAAGTATCTAAATGCGTTTTTAAAAACGAAGCATTGCGAAGTCTGCCTTGATCAGGGCTTCCGATAGCTTGGTTTGTTAACATCAGGCGACCTTTAGTGTCTTTTTTTACTTCTGGAGTGACCGCTTGTTTTTTATCATCACTTTGGTCTTCGTCGTCTTCATCCTCAGAATCTTCTTTGCCAGCCTTAGGAGTTAAGAATAATTTAGCTAATTTTACTAATGCTGCTTTACCTTCGTAACGGCCTTGGATAGCGCCATCATCGCCTTCTTCAACTTCAGCAACAGCTTCGCCGTCAGCTTCTTCTTTAGTTTCATCGATCACTTTAACCACAACCGCTGCTGAAGCCGCTGGTGCATCTTTAATTTTTGTATCAATAACTGGTTTTGCTGGTTCTTGATCAGGTGTCACTTTCACTGGATTTACAATATCAGGTTCTGTGATTTCAACTTTAACTTCTGGTGCGGGCTTGCTAGAGTCTTTGCCGCCAACCATTTTTGGTTTTTCAAAAGCCGTCGATTCTAACTGTTCAGTGTAGTAGTTATTTTGATGTTTAATGAATAAATCAATGATGGCACGAGCGCAGTCATATTTATCATCTAAATCACTTTTTAAACAGGTAACAACAGCGCGAACTTGCACGCCATTTTCATTTTTTTCTTCGTCGACTGGGCGTAAATTAATTGTTCCAGTTTTAGCTTTGTATTTGCCTTTGATTTTAAAAGCTTGGCTTACGCGGATTGTTTTTTTATCCGCGTTCATAATTTCTGCAAGACCAGATACTTCTAACTCTTTACTGTTGCGGTTAAAAACTGATTTGATGTTCTTTAAATTAGTGTAGCCGACATACATGATGTCTTCGCCATTGGTAATCGATTGGGTAGGGGCTTCGTAATCAGCGGCCGTTTTACCCTGTTCTTCTAAAAGTTTTTGAAAGTTATCAGTGTTAGAAACTAGATCTTGTTCAACAACTGGTGGAAGCTCATCTTCGCCGTTGATGACGCCGGCTTCTTGGTTTTTACCCGTATTGCTTGCGCGCTGAGTGCTAGGTGCACAGGCTGATAAGGCCATAATTAGGCTTAGTAAAATAACTGGAATTTTAGAAATGGACTGTTTCATACGTACTGCTTCCTTAGAGTTACCAAAGATTTAAAGCAGAGACCGCGCCATATCTTAGCTGCAATTTGACACATTAGAGACCTTTTTGGGTGTAAAAAAGATCGTCAGATGACAGAAACTGTTTCAAAACTAGTCTTTAATTAGAACTAAATTGGAATCAATCATTTGCGAAACTGGAGTAATAATCTCTTCATCCGGGTTTAATTCGCGGCCTTTATCAGTCAAACGGCGCTTAATTAAATCTTTCATATGAGGGCCATCCAGTTTTAAGTCTTTAAACTGCTGAACTTTACCAAGCTCATGGCCAGTCACGGCAAGCATGACTTTGTAAACTAACTCAGAACAATAAGTTTTCTCATCTGAAAACTCGAAGTATATGTCATATTTTTTGTTCTGTTTTTTGATAGCTCTGATCAGCTTATCTTCCATCGTCTCTGGATTAAAATGCTTGAAGCGATAGATTTTGTACTCTTTATCTTTACCGCGGTTAATGAAATCTTGAAGCTTAGTTGATACCACTGGGCCGATAGCTTCAGCTACGTACCATTCATCATTTTTAGAGACGATGATTCCAACGTGTGTCCACTCCGATTCTGCAGCTTCATGAATGGCTTTAGATTGCTGAGACTGGCTTTTGTGAAAGATAATATCGCCGACTTGCATAGCTTGGTCAGCGGTAACCACGTCATTTTTGTTAGATCGTGAGCTAGGTGCACAGGCCGAAAACGCCAGAAGTAAAGCGGGTAGTAGAAGCAAAATTTTGGCATTAATGGTTTTCATGCAAAAGAATAACTATGCAGAGACCAAGCCAATGCTTGCCAATATTAAATGGCATTAGGGGGGATTAGAGCGTAAAAAGGTTCGTCAAATGACAGAAACTGTTTCGAAAACAATCTTTTGTTCGGTAAAATTACCTACTAAAGAAAGCGCCAGTTTTTCAAATTGGGCTCCGGCATCAGTCAGACAAATTAACAATTTATCTTCAGCTTGGTTGTTAGCAACCACACGATTTTTAGTCATATCTTCGGCTAACAATTTAGCGATCGCTTCACCTGAATCAACAAGGTTTACGTGATTGCCAAATACTTTTTGAATCGCAATTTTTAAGAGTGGGTAATGAGTGCAGCCTAAGACCACAGTATCTACTTCGTGAGCTTTTAAACCTTGTAAATATCTAAAGGCAATTAGATTTGTAATCGGGTCATCATGCCAGCCTTCTTCAGCAAGAGGCACGAACAAAGGGCACGCGGTGCTGAAGACTTCAATTTCTGGTTTATGATTTTTAATTTTTTTTGTGTAAGTTTCAGCCTTTATAGTCGCGCGAGTGGCGATAACTGCCACGCGATTATTTTCTGTGATCTTAGCGGCTAATTCAGAACCTGGATCAATCACATTATAAACGGGTAAACCTTCATACTCTGTTTCGAAAACTTGTGTTGAAGCGGTATTGCACGCAACAACGATCGCTTTCACATCGCGATTTTTTAGAAAATTCATATTTTGTTCAGTGTACTTGCGAACCGTATTTGCAGACTTGCTGCCATACGGTAAACGTGCAGTATCACCAAGATAAATAAAATTTTCTTCCGGAAAGTTTTTTAAGAGTTCACGAAGAACTGTTAGTCCTCCGATTCCTGAATCAAAAACTCCGATAGGGCGATGATCAAATGACATTCTTAAGTTCTCACTCCATGCGCGCGTGATTCTGAAATTCCGTTAGAAGACATTTCCATAAAATGAGTTTTATCACGCATCTCTGATATTGTCTGCGCATTCATGTAAGTCATACCAGAACGGATGCCGCCGCACAGTTCGTGTAACACATCTTCAACGTGACCCTTAACAGTTACAAAAGTTGATTCACCTTCTGGAGCCATGCCTTTTGGCATATCACCGCGCCAAGAAACTTGCGCTTTTTTCGAAGCCATTCCGCGGTATTGTTTTTTACCATTAACGATGTCTCCCGGAGTTTCAATGGTTCCAGATAACATCGAACCAAGCATGATCACCGATGCGCCTGCACCGAAAGCTTTAACCATGTCGCCACTTGTTCTGATACCACCATCAGCGATTACCGGCACATTGTAACTTTCAGCAGCTTCAGCACATAATGCGATCGCTGTTAATTGCGGAACTCCGCAACCAGTAATAATACGAGTTGTACACATTGAGCCCGGGCCGATACCAACTTTAATGGCGTCAGCACCTGCTTCGATTAAATCAATCGCAGCATCAGGCGTAGCTAAATTACCAGCGATAACTTCTAAACCAGGAAATGTATCTTTTAACCATTTTAAAGTATCCATCATCGAAACTGAATGGCCGTGAGCGATATCGATCGTCATTAAATTCACACCAGCTTTAACGATTGCATGCGCGCGTTCTTTAAAATCGGCGTTCACACCGATACTTGCAGAAATGATTCCCGCACCTGAAGCTTTAACTTCTTCAATCATCGCCACTTGTTTATCTGTGTCCATGAATCTATGAAGGATTCCTAAACCACCGAACTGGTGCATAGCAATCGCCATACGTGCTTCAGTCACCATATCCATATTGGCAGAAATAATAGGAGTTTCTAAAAATTTAGTTTTAGTAATGCGAGATTTTAATGACGGGTCTTTGCGCGATTTCATTTCAGATTTTTTAGGCATAATTAAAACGTCATCAAACGTTAAGCCGTGATCGCGATTTTTAATATCTTTCCAGTTAAACATTAATGCCATTTGCAGTAACTCCTTTTAAATCGTCGTCTTTAATAAATTTTAGAATCAATTTTAAAATATAGTAGTGAAAAACAATAACGATCACCGCATCAATTGCAGTTAATAGCGAAGCATAAACAATGTACTCGCGAAATACGCGGTATTGGTCCATGCCTAAAGACAAAGTCATCGGTAACACGAAAGTAAACATCGTCATGTAGATCAAAAGCCAAAACCAATGCTTCTTGGCAATTTTTTGCGACAGCTTTAAAGCATCGACTTCGCCAGCCTGGTAACGTTTCGAAAAAAACACCACAAACGGCACCGGAATATATAAGAAGAATTTGATAATGCCGGGGAGGATAAATAAAAACGTCCATAAAAAGGTTTTTCCCCAAGAGCGGATCGTTTCTAAGAACGATAATTCAAAGTTATCTTTAAAAAAGCCATCAAAGCTTTTCGGCATAAACGCGGCATAGTCGACATCTTGAATCGAGCGAGCCAGGGCGTAGCTTGCAAAAAAAGTAATAATCAGCGGAAACAGAAGTGATGAAAAAATAGAGACTGCACCGTAAAACCAAATAGTTTGGGATAAGCCTTGGGGCGAACGTAAAATTGCTTCAATTTTAGTGTTTATGAACTGATCTAGGGTTCCGGATACTAATAACGCTAAAAAAATCGGCAGAAATGCAATTTTCAGGGTGTGGAATATGTTGAATGTTCTTAAATTTTGTTCATTAGACACAACATGATTCATCATTGGCGCATACAGCTTACTAGTCAATAAAAAGTCCCATGAAAAAAAATATGAAAAGGCGTGACAAAGCTTTTACAAATATCTAGATTCTAACTTCACATTTCTAGTGCCCCGGTGGTGAAATTGGTAGACACACAGGACTTAAAATCCTGAGCTTCGTTAACACGGGCGTGCCGGTTCAAGTCCGGCCCGGGGCACCATTTTTAATTCTGAATCTTAAATCCCAAGCCTTAAAACTTGGGATTTTTTTTGTCTGAAATTAATTATTTACAACAAGCAGGGATCCGCTCATTTGTTCTCGGCTATCTCCAGCAAACCTTTAAGAAATAAGACGGTGATTTTTCCTGCAATATTATCAGAATCATCCTTGGATGTTTTCACCAAGCCCAGGCCATGTGATAATCCCATCAGTGCACCGGCTAAGCGTTCGGGCTTTTCAGGGGATTTCTTTTTTTCGCCGTCAAAGAATAATTTAATGAGCTTTCCTAGTTCTTTACGATGATGATCTTGAGCTTCATCGAATTTCTTTCCAAATTCAGCATTCCGTTTTGCGTGCAGAGCTAGCTCGACAGACAAAAGCTTCCAATCAGCATCTTTTTGCATCGCCAAAAACCAAGATTCAATACCACTATAAATTTGCTTGGTTGTTGAACTGACTTGAATCAATTGATGGATGGCCTGAGCTTCCAGGTCCATATGACTTTTTAAAAGCTCCAGAAAAACGTCTTCCTTAGATTCAAAGTTTGCATAAAAGGCACCCTTTGAAAATCCTGCGTTCTCTGCGATGACATCAGCCGATGCACCACCAAAACCCACATTGGCAAACTCTGCTTTAGCCGCCGCCAGTAGCATCTGACGTGTTTTAAGCTTACTTTCTTCTCTTGTTAATCTCGCCATGAAACACACCTCGCAGTCATAAAATAAAAACTTGCATTTCAGATACCTTTTGGTATTTAATATACCTAAAGGTATCTGAATACATATTAGTATGAATGGAGAGCAAAATGCAAGATTTTAATACGGCTTTCGTCACTGGCGCTACAGGCCTTTTGGGCAATAACCTGGTACGTCTGCTTTTAAAGCAGGGAGTTCGGGTGAAAGCACTGGCACGATCTGAGTCCAAAGCAAAGGCTCAGTTCAAGGGCCTCGATGTTGAAATCATCGTTGGCGATATGACCGATATCAATAGCTTTGCAAAACATCTTCAAGGATCGGATGTGCTATTTCACACCGCCGCTTTTTTTCGCGACAACTATAAGGGCGGCAAACACTGGGACGAGTTATATAAAATCAATGTCGAGGGCACAAAGCAGCTTCTCGAGGCTTCTTATAAAGCGGGAATTCACCGAGTGGTTCATACTTCTTCAATAGCAGTTCTTGACGGGCCTTCTGGTTTTCCCATTGACGAGACCATGAGTAGAAAAGTTGAAGACGCGGATGACTACTATAGAAGTAAAATTTTATCAGAAAACACCGTTCGTGATTTCTTAAAGACTCACCCTGACATGCGTATTAGTTTCGTGCTGCCGGGATGGATGTTTGGGCCAGGCGATTTAGGACCCACGTCATCAGGTCAGTTTGTTCAAGATTTTTTAAATAAAAAGCTTCCTGGAATTCCTCCGGGCACATTCAGTGTCGTCGATGCTCGCGATGTCGCCTGGGCACAGATTCAAGTTGCTAAGCTTGGTAGACCTGGCGAGCGTTATCTTGCCGCTGGTCGCAATATGAATATGAAGGAACTGATACTGGAGTTGCAAAATGTTTCTGGGGTTCGTGGACCATCCAAGCCAATTCCATTTCGCTTGCTCTATGTAATAGCGTTATTAAGCGAAGCCTACGCGCGCCTTACGGGTCGCCCGGTGTTGCTTGGCTTAGGGTCGGTCAAGTTACTTAACAAAGAAGCGGGTAAATCAACCTTCGATCATTCAAAAAGTCAAAATGAACTCTCGCTTCAGTTTCGTCCTGTGATCGAAACACTCAAAGATGTATTACATGATATGAGTGAGAGAGCGATACATTCGCAATGACTTGTTTACTGGCAACCGCGGCCAACTAATTTTAAGTAACCTTTGTAGATTCCAAGATCTTTTAAAGCTTCGCGCAATGTGCGGCCATCGCGAGTTGAAATAGAAACTTGGGTTACGTACAAATTACGTTCTAATTCAATGCTTGCTGATTTTGAATCAACGATTGTTAACGGGGTCACTTGGTGAGCGAAAGTTTCTTCAACAACTAAAATGTCATTAAGACCTGCTGATGATACATAGTTGAACGGGCTTACCTGAAGTTCAAGAGAGCAAACAGCACGATTTCCAAGGCCAGGGTAGTTAACTCTGAAGTGAGCTGACTCGCTGTTGATCGCTAAATCGATCGCTTTGCTTTCAAGAGTAACTGTGTGTACTGAGTTTCTAGCTTGCGCAGTTGATGTTAGTGTTAATAGGGTACCTGTTAAGATAACTAATAATTTTTTCATTTTGTTTTCCTTTGTCAGTTAAGGTTGTTCTTAAATGATGAAATACCCCTTACAAAATAATTAAGATAATTCATAAACTATTGGATTATGATAAATGAAATTAATAGCAATTTATTCATGGTTTAACTCACAAATTGTGTCTGATTTTTCATGCCTGTTATCTCGAGAAAACACTAAAAAAAGACATAAAACTGTAGACCGTCAAATGAATAGACAGCCACATTAAAGCCGCATAAAAAAAAGGGATCTATTCGTTCTATTCAAACTTTGCAACCGCTATCTAGTGCGCTCGGTTTGCAGATTCAGACACCTTTTACTCGAGACGAAGTTACAGATTTAGTGCAGATGTTATCGCATGACGATAGATACGATGGCCAAGTGGTTCTGGTTGCCTGGCAGCATGAGACGCTGGCTGATATTGCACATCAGTTTGGGGCAGCTAATGCTCCTATCGCATGGGGTAAGAATTTTGACCGTTACTGGGTTTTAGAGTTTAAAGGTGTAAAAGTTAAGTCGTTTAAGAATTTACCTCAGCAGTTGCTGGCAAATGATAGCGAATACTGATACATCAAGCTCATGCAAATAGACGATTTAATCTCGCGTTTTAAAAAAGTCGAAAAATTACTTCAAGCCAAACCTTGGTTTAAAAAAGATCGTTGGATCGTTTCAGTTCATCCATTTCCGGCAAAAAATCCAGATGGAGTAACTTTACAGGTTTTTAAAAAGAATTGGTTTAATGACGAACGTCAGGGGATTCACTTTGAATCTTATTTTGATTTAAACCCTAAAAAACAAAAAAAGACCTATGTAACGTTACATGCGCTTCATGCTGATGAAATTCCTGGAACGAAAATTTCACGTAAAGAATTCGCCAAACCCTTGGTGGATCAAATCTATGATGAAGTTTCGTCATGGGAAGGTTATGAGTTCAGAACGGGTAAATACGGTCAACAGCCGTTTACAAAGTATCTGGATGCTACAGATGAAAAATTTGAAACTCAATTAGCTAAAGAGCTTACGCGTCTTTGTGAGCGCGTGGGCCCTTCAGTTGATAAAATTCTTAAAACGCTGATTTAGTTTATAACATCAACCACGAGAATTTATTTTTTAACTTTTTTCATCATTTTAGTGCATTCGTCTTTAGACATTTGTTTTTCGCATTTTTCCATCATGTCGTGTTTACACATTTTTTTATCTTTCTGCGTATTCATGCATTCGTCCATCATGCTGTGCATGTGTTTCATATCCATTTTTTGCATCATACCCATTTCAGACTTGTCGTCTTTTTTTACTTCGTCGGCGCTGCTTACAACAGTCAGTAGTCCAGTTAATGCAAAAGCCGCTAGAGCTGATTTTATTGTTTGATTCATGGTTTTTCCTTTATATTTTATGTGACGATTTGTCGGTTAAAAATGACAAATCGTCACAAGTTTTTCATGAGATGATCTTTAACAATTCATGAGTTCGTTTATAGCTCTACTTGCACGCGGTATGCCACTTGCTACCAATAATATTATCTCGATAAAGGAAAAATATGAACGAACACGCGTCTCATCAACATTCAAATTATGCTCAGTCTGGAACTGTTACTGATCCTGTTTGTGGTATGAAAGTTAATCCGCAAAATGCAAAAGGCGGTCACGTTGTTTTTCAAGGCCACGACTATCACTTTTGCAGCATTAAATGTAAGAGCAAGTTTGAACAAGAACCGCAGAGATATTTATCGTCTGAAGAAAAGCAAAAACCAGCTCAAAGCGATGTTGAATATACCTGTCCTATGCATCCCGAGATTAGACAAAAGGGCCCTGGCAGTTGCCCCATTTGCGGAATGGCCTTAGAGCCTGCAGAGTTATCGGCAAATCAAGAAGATGATAATTCTGAATATCTTATTATGAAAAAGCGGTTTTGGATAAGCGCTTTACTCAGTCTTCCACTTGTGTTTTTAGCTATGGGCGGAAAACATTTTTTTTCTAACGCGCACGGTTTTTTTAAATATGTTGAATTAGCACTTGCGACTCCTGTCGTGCTTTGGTGTGGCTGGCCCTTTTTTGAAAAATTTTGGCAGTCGCTAAAAAATAAATCCTTGAATATGTTTACTTTGATTGGCCTCGGAGTTGCCGTGGCTTATCTTTATAGTTTTGTGGCGGTTTTATTTCCGAATATTTTTCCGGATTCTTTTTTGGATCCGATGTCTGGCGAAGTAGGTTTGTATTTTGAAGCTGCATCAGTGATTGTGGCTCTGGTTCTTTTAGGTCAGGTCTTAGAGCTAAAAGCCCGCGGCCAAACCAGTGCCGCAATAAAATCTCTGCTTCAACTTGCTCCGAAAGAAGCACGAAAAATATTTGCTGATGGTACTGAAAAAGATGTACCACTTGAATTGATTCAAGTTGGAGATAAACTAAGAGTAAGGCCCGGAGAGAAAGTTCCGGTCGATGGAGTCGTTCTAGTTGGAGAAACTTCGATTGATGAATCAATGGTTACCGGAGAATCTTTTCCGGTTGCAAAAACGATCAACACCAAAGTTATCGGTGCAACTATCAATGGCACCGGATCAATAGTTATCGGCGCCGAAAAAGTTGGAAAAGATACTTTACTGTCGCAAATAGTTCACATGGTCGCAGAAGCGCAGAGATCAAGAGCACCAATTCAAAAATTAGTGGATCAGGTCTCGGCGTATTTTGTGCCGGCGGTTATTTTTTCTGCAGTGATTACCTTTGCCGTGTGGTCTTTTTGGGGGCCTGAACCAAAGATCGCCCATGCGATCATCAATGCAGTAGCTGTTTTAATCATTGCCTGCCCGTGTGCGCTAGGGTTGGCTACTCCGATGTCGATCATGGTTGCCACAGGCAGAGGCGCCACGATGGGCGTGTTATTCAAAAATGCAGAAGCTATCGAACTGATGAGAAAAGTGGATACGCTTGTAATTGATAAAACTGGAACTTTAACTTTAGGAAAACCAAAACTTGTAACTGTAAGATCATTTTCTTTAACTGATACAGAACTTCTCTCGCTATCAGCAAGTCTTGAACGAGCCAGCGAACACCCCTTGGCCGCAGCGATAGTAAACGGAGCAAAAGAAAAACAAATTTCTCTATTGCCGGTTGAAGATTTTAAATCGGTTACGGGTAAGGGTGCAACTGCTGTAATCTCAGGTAAAAAAATAGCCATTGGTAATAAAGCTCTAATTACTGGTTTAGGAATTTCATTAGACAACAGTGAAACAGAAGCAAATTCACTGCGCAGCGATGGGCAAACAGTCATGTATGTCGCGATCGATGGAAAGATCGCAGGGCTATTAGGAGTCATCGACCCCATCAAAGAGACGACGATCGCAGCTATTCAGCAATTACGTAAAGCTGGAGTTAAAGTTGTAATGATTACTGGTGATAACGAAAAGACAGCTAAGGTCGTGGCAGATAAAGTTGGTCTTAATGGTTATTTCGCAGACGTTTTGCCGCAAGGCAAAGCCGACATTGTTAAAAAATTGCAGGCTGAAGGAAGATTTGTAGGAATGGCCGGCGACGGAATTAACGATGCTCCCGCATTAGCTCAAGCCCAGGTGGGAATTGCTATGGGTACAGGTACAGATGTGGCCATACAAAGCGCCGGAATTACTTTGATCAAGGGCGATCTGGTTGGCCTCGTGCGGGCGCGCGCTTTAAGTGAAGGAACTATCAGAAATATCAGGCAAAATTTATTTTTTGCATTTTTTTATAATGCTTTAGGAGTTCCTGTCGCAGCAGGTGTTCTTTATCCCTACTTCGGAGTTCTTTTAAGTCCGATGATAGCTGCAGCGGCCATGAGTTTAAGTTCTGTTTCAGTTATTGCAAATGCATTGAGATTGAAAAAGACAGGCTTATAAGGATTCTTACTTAGTTAAATCACGTTCGTAAACTAAAGATGCTGCGGGTTTTCCGTCTAAGTAAGTTTTTGTGCGTGAACCAATAAACTTAAACCCATTATGTTGAATAGCTTTTTTCGAAACCTGATTGTTTTCACGATGAGCTACGACTAAGGCAATGATGTTGCCTTGTTTTTTTGCCCATTCGATTCGGGTCTCAAAAAGTAAATCGGATAAATGATTGCCACGAAATTCGGGTTTAATGTAGCTTGATCCCATCCAGGCGCGGTAGCTTTTGGGGTCATCGTTTTCGCGATGAATACTGGTAACCCCAATAATCTGGCCTTTGTGAAATAACCCAAATATAGCCCCATTTTTATTGGTTATATGTTCAATCCAGTTTTCTGAAATAAAGTTTGCTTCATTTTCGCAGGTCGTAAAAAACTCAGGCTCGTGCGCAAGGGCTTCTAAGCGAATTTCGCGGTACAAGGGCCAATCATTTTCTGTAAGTTGTCGTATGTTTATTTCTGACATTTAGCGACTTTAAACTGCAATTATTAGTGTAGGCTTTTAACCAGAAATTTGTCCCAAAAAACCACAGATTTAGGGTAAAAACATTATCTATACTGCATTATTTGAATTACATTAATGAAATGGATTCAAACAGCTTCAAACGTTTAAAATTATCTGCAGAGATTTTAGCCTCGATCCAAAATTTGGGCTATGTGCAAATGACCCCGATTCAAGCGGCAAGTATTCCTCTTTTATTAGAAGGCCATGATCTGGTTGGAAGATCACAAACCGGAAGCGGCAAGACTGCAGCTTTTGCGCTTCCGATTTTACAAAAAATACGTAAAGACGATAAAACCCCACAAGCTTTAATTTTAGCTCCGACCCGCGAACTGTGTGAACAAATTCTGCAAGAGATTCGTAAATTTTCTAAAGGCCTTAAAAATATTCAAGTAATGGCTTTAGTTGGCGGCCAATCTTCGGCAGCACAAATTAAGTCTTTAGAAATGGGGGCACAAATTATTGTAGGTACTCCAGGGCGTACTTTAGAGTTTTTAAAAAATAGACTTTTTGATCAGTCAGATTTAAAAACTTTGGTCTTAGATGAAGCTGATCGAATGTTAGATGAAGGCTTCACTGAAGAGGTCACGCAAATTATTGAACTATTACCTTCAAAAAGACAGACTGTCTTTTTTTCTGCGACCTTTCCTGAAAGCATTGAACAGCTGAGCTTGAAATATCAAAAAAATCCAGAGACCGTCAGTGTTTTGCAAGAAACAAAATCTACCCCGCTGATCGAACAATTTCTTTACACTGCAGAAAAATCTGAAAAAATCGATACTCTTATGCGAATTCTTCAACAACATCCAGCGAACAGCGTTTTGATTTTTTGTCGCACCAAAGCTTCTGTTGCTGAAATCAACGAACTTTTGCGTGAGGCTGATGTCGCAACAAGTGCATTGCATGGCGATCTTGAGCAGGTGCAACGTGATCAGACGATGGCTCGTTTTCGCAGTGGCAGTTTGCGTGTATTGGTTGCAACAGATGTAGCAGCCCGCGGAATTGATATCGATCATTTAGAATTAGTAATTAATTTTGATTTACCGTCGACGACCGATATTTATCTTCATCGTATTGGCCGCACTGGCCGCGCTGGTAAAAAAGGTGTTGCTGTTTCAATTGCCGATGCTTTTGAGGCAACTAAAGTAGAAGAACTTGAACGGGTGATCGGAAAACCATTTAATCGTTTTGAACTGAATTTAAAAGGTAAAGCCGTTATCGCAAAAACCTTACAGCAACCAAAAATGAAAATGATTTATATTTCTGGTGGCCGTAAAGATAAACTTCGTCCCGGAGATATTATCGGCACCCTGACTTCGCAGCCCCAGGCCATCGCCGCTGTTGATATCGGAAAAATCGAACTTCACGATACATTTACGTATGTGGCGGTTTCTTTTTCTGTCGCAGGCAAGGCCTTGCAAAAACTCACCACAAATAAAATCAAGGGTCGTAAATATAAAGCCTCTTATATGAAGTGATTAGTCTCTGATAAATTTACAGTTATAGCCACCACGGTAAACAGAGATAGCTCCATCTTTATGAAATGTTAATAAAGCTTGGTTGTCTTTCCATTTTCCAAATAGGCCAAAAAGCGGAGCAAATGTAGACTCTTGAACGATGATAGCTTGTTTTTTTACAACGACGCGCTGAAGTCTGCGGCCTGTAGAACTTGGCAGTTCGTAGGTGTCATTTACACTGACTGAAAAATCTTGTACGCCGGCTGTCGGTTGGCCGTGCATAGCGCCCTCGCCTATGAAAGTTTCGGTAACAGTTTGTTGATTTGGCTTAATTTCTAATTGTAAAGACTGATAAGCCTGCGAGCAATATGAGCCAGTTTCAACAAACACGGTGTAATTACCTGAATAGCTTACAAAAGGTGTAAGATTATCACTCACTGCGGCAGCAGCATTGATGCTGATAAATGTTAGTACAACTGAACTGATTAAAATGTTTTTCATAGGAACTTCCTTTTTTTTAAGACGTTAGCATTTTACGCTTTTTTTGCGAGAATATAGAGTCTACACTTTTCGCGATTTTTGACCTATTCTTTTGGCTCAGAGCTTCATATCATAGGATCATGAAAGCCACCGTATTACCAAAAAAAGAAGCCACTTTGCTAAAGTTATCGGTCAGTGTTTTAAAGCTTGAATCCAGCAAGGGGCACTTAAAGTGGAAAGTCACAGAGCTAGAGGCAAAATCAAAAGTAAGTCGTTCATTGATTTATCGCTATTTGGGAAGCACAAAAGAAGAAATACTAAAAAACTCGTTACAGATTTTTACTTTTGAATTTTACGGCTTCAGAGATGAAGAAAAGCCAATGCCATTTCATCAACGCATTGAATTTACGCGTAATTTTTTAATAAAAAACTTTGAGATTGTTTTATTTTATCAAAAGTGGCGCACCCAAGATTCGTGGATAAAATTAGAATTGATACAAACCGAAAAGAAATTTCAAGCCTTGCTTAAACAAATATTTTCAAACTTACCAGAAGAAGACATCATTGTTATTCACGCTTTTATTCATGGGCTGGTGACAGCACCATTTTTGACCTCAGCCCATGCCTCTGCAGCGGCTTTAAGCCTTGAAAAGGCCTATCGCCTTTGACACTCTTAATCTAAGAATAGATTTGGATTTATATCTTTAAATAACTTTTCGGTTTCAGCTTTTGAAAGTTCACGGTCATATAAAAACCAACGTACTTGTTTAAAGACATCTGGGTTTGAAAGTATGAATATAAGCTCTACATTAGTGAAGTTCGTTTTTCGATGCACGATTCCTTGTTGAAAATGTACAAGCTCGCGCAGATTGTAACCATCTAAATTGAACAGTATTGGCTTTTCTGGATTTGGTAAGCGAATCAAATTTAGCACTATTTTTTGAAACACGGGCGCCCATTCTTCGGCAGTTCTGTATTTATCTTGCAGCGAAACATCTTTAAGTAGCTGCTGAGTTAATGATTCACGTTCACTGATAAAATTTTTCATCGTGCGGTAGTTAAAAACGCCAAGCTCTGTTTGACCCTTTATATATTCAGTAAATGAATTCAGATTTGTATCTAGTCCAAGCACAAACACAGCACTTTCCGACACGTTGACCGCAGCAAAAAGCTGAATGCATTGGCCAGCTGGCTTAGCCAGAACGCGAGAGGGCGATAGAATAAATCCTACAAATAGAAATATAAATGCGGTTAAAATCGTCTTAAATTGATACAATGTCAGTTCCCAAGCTAGAAAGTTGTTATAAAGAGTTGTGCAAGATTAATTCCAGAACTTTAAGGTTATAAGCGATGGAGATTAGCTTTACGACAGTCATATCGAAAAATGTGATCGATCTGCAAAAATTGTAATTTCTTATTAATTTCATAAGCAGTTTGCGATAGTTCAATATTGTGCAAAAAGCCAGCAATTCAGCCCAGCTGTTAAGAACACGCCTTTTTTTCTTCCAGATAAAATTCAACTGTTCTCAAAACTTTAAATTCCTAATAAGGTTAGATTATGGATTTTTCGGCTACTTTTAATATTTTACGAAAACAAGTCTTTGAAGTTTGTAAATTCAAAGTTTCTAAGTTGCAAAAAGAAGATGAAAGTTCAGAGTATTGCGCGCACACCTTTAAGCTTAATAAAAAATCTGTGCATTACCGGCATGCTAAGATTACTCCAACTAAAGTCGGACAATTTGTTACTTTTTGGAAGCGACCATCTGCAAAAAGTATTCAGCCCTATGATAGTTCTGACGATATCGATTTGTTGATCGTGATTGTTAAAGAAAAAAATAATTTCGGTCAGTTTGTTTTTCCAAAAGCTGCTTTAATTAAGCAGGGCGTGATTTCAGTTAACGGAAAAGGCGGTAAGCGCGCCTTAAGAGTTTATCCGCCTTGGGATAAAGCTGAAAGTAAGCAGGCCGGCAAGACCCAAACTTGGCAGCTGGAGTTTTTTGCTGAAATACCAAAAAATAAGTCAATTAACGTACAGAAGTCTAAATTACTTTATGAATGCTAACGACAAGCCAGTTTCAATTAAAGAAATAGCGCTCAGTTTTTTAAAACTTGGAACCACTGCATTCGGTGGCCCGGCGGCTCATATTGCGATGATGGAAAGCGATCTTGTGCAAAAGAAAAAATGGCTTTCTAAAGAAGAGTTTTTGGATTTGCTGGGAGCAACAAATCTTATTCCTGGTCCGAATTCGACAGAATTAGCGATTCATATCGGGCACAAAAAAGCAGGGTGGCGTGGACTTGTCGCTGCGGGGGTGTGTTTTATTTTACCGGCCTTTTTAATTGTATGGGCGATAGCCTGGTTCTATATGAAGTTTGGCTCATTACCAGCCTTTAAAGCTATCTTTGCAGCTACTGTTCCCGTGATCATCGCAATTATATTTCATGCGGTCTATAACCTTTCAAAATCAGCCGTTAAAGATATTGGCCATTTTGTTTTGGCAGCTGGTTCGTTAGTAGCTTATGTGTTTGGTGTAAATGAGTTAGTTATTTTGTTTTCTGCGGCCGTATTGAATTTAATATGGCGCGAACGAAACAGTTTTTCTGGGTACAGTGTTTTGATGTTGGGAACTTTTCTACATCAACCAGGGGCAAAAGCCGCTAGCTTCGTGGCGTCACTAAATAATGCATCCATAAACCAACTCTTTTTTTATTTTGCTAAAATTGGTTCAGTCTTATTCGGTAGTGGATATGTGCTTGTCGCTTTTCTTCAAAGTGATTTAGTTATGAAGTATCAATGGATTAATCAGCAGCAACTTGTTGATGCCATCGCAGTTGGCCAGTTTACTCCTGGCCCGGTATTCACGACCGCTACCTTTATTGGTTATGTCATTGCCGGAAATTTAGGTGCAGTCATGGCAACTTTAGGTATATTTCTACCAGCCTTCGTATTCGTGGCGTTAAGCGCACCATTTTTACCAAGGCTTAGAAAATCAAAAAAAATTTCATATGTTCTTGATGGATTGAATATTTCTTCTTTAAGCTTAATGCTGGGAGCTTCGATTTTACTATTTCGATCAAGCGATATTTCAATGTATTTCGGTCTTATGCTTGCTGTAAGTTTAGTTTTGCTTGTGCGGTTCAAATTAAATTCAGCGTGGTTGATTCTTGCCGCAGCAGTCATGGGCTATTTAGGGCTCACTTAATTTTATAATAAATTATTTTCGCGCATCTATCGGAAGACGAACGATGAACGAGGTCCCGTGATCGGCACAGCTTTCAAGTGAAATCGAGCCGCTATGGGCTTGCGCTAATCCCTGAACAAGCGACAGCCCGATGCCCCAGCCTTTTTGTTTGCTGGCCTTGGCGCATTCAGTTCTTTGATAGGTGTGAAAAAGTAGTTTTTGGTCTTCAGCAGAAATTGGATTACCCAAATTGTGGACTCTGACTTCCAGCCAATCGCCGTCGCGTTTGATTCTGATCGTGACGGGGGTGTTTTCTGAACCGTATTTAATGGCATTGCTGGCCAGGTTTTCAATCAATCGATGGACAGCCATGTTATCCCAGTAGACTTTGATTTTACCGATAGAATTATCTATCACAAATCTTTTGCCATAAAGATCTTCGAGGTCATTGATAGCGTACTCGATGACTTCTTCAAGCTGGCATTCCTGAGCAACGACTGATAAGCCTTCGTTGGCTTTTAAGCGATTGGCATCAAGTAGATTATGAATCATGCGATCGGCCCGGTCAGTGTTGCTCAATATGCGATGAACGCTCTTATTAAGAGCTTGCGCATCAACGTTTTTCATTTTTAAAACTTGCGCACTCAATTTTATCACTGCAAGTGGTGTTCGCAAGTCGTGAGTCAGTGCTGAAACAAATTTTTCACGTAATTCTTTTTCAACTTCTAATTCAACTAAACTTTGTTCAAGTTTTTTGCGGGCAAAAACTTTTTCTGTGACTTCTTTGGGTGTTGCAAGGATGCGAAATTGCCCGTCGCCGTAATCAATACGCGAAAATGTGGTGTCGAAGTAGCGCTCTTCTGTTTTGCCGGTCATTTCATTTTTGAGATAAACAACACCTTCATGCGAAATGAAATTTTCTCCGGTTTCATAAACTTTTTTTAAGATACCCGGAAAAGGTGAGTGGGCGAGTTCAGGAACGGCCTCAAGAAGTGGTTTGCCTAAAAGCTCGCGGCCCGGATAAATCGATTGATAAGTGTCGTTCAGCATTTCATAGGCCATCTCAGGGCCGGTGAAGATGACTAATGGAGCTTCGGTGCCGTAAAAAACGGCCTCAAACTTTGCTTGTTCTGTATTAGATGAATTCTCCATAGAAATTCAGGATAATCTGTCATAGGTATGATGTCAGCTAATATGAGCGCTCTAAAAAATCAGCAACTCTACTTAGAAAGTTGTTTAGCAAGGAGCGGCATTTATTCTGAGAAAAAGTACTGTAGATTTAATTTTGTATGAAAATAGTTATCTCTCTACTTGTGGCAGCTGTTCTAATTGGTTCTGGTGTAATGCTTTATCTAGTGAAGCAAGGTGCAGCACTTCGCCCTGCGGGAGTCATCGCCCCAACAGAGATCGGCACGGCGCCAGAACTTATTGCAAAGTCAATCGCACTTCGTTTGTTTCCGGATTTTCAAACAGCTAAAAATGTAATTTGGTATATGGGTATAGAAGATGAGCCTTTTACGCATATTCCTGAAAGTACACTTTCTTATTATCAAACTAACAGCAAGCCTTCGTTTTTTGATCTTCGCATAGCTCCACAAACAAATTGCACTGAAAACTGTTGGTATATTCAAGTTCTAAATACGCCGCTGCCTGCAGAGCTAGCGCAAAAAATAAAAACCGAACCAAGTGTCGAAATTTACATTCAATATTTTGAACGCGGCGAAGAAGTTTCTGAACTTTGTGAAGCTGAAAAAATTCTTGAGTTTAAATGTGTGCGCCCGGTCAGTGTGCGTGAAGTCAGAAAAAAAATGAAAACGCCAGCTCCGTATTTTTTTATGAGAAGATATTTGGATTCACAGTTTTATTTGTTTATCGAAAAAACCAAATAAATACGTTTGTTTATTACTTTATCTGAAAAAATCGACTACAACTAAAAGATGAAAAATCAGTTTTTATCAATCTTGTTTGTTTGTTTTTTACTACTCAATTGCACCCAAGGTACAGACAGTTCTATCTTACCGACTTATACTTCAACTGAAACTCCAAATTCCGAAGAACCACCAGTGATTTCTCCGGTAATTCCACCGACAAGTTCGCCGGTTGTGAGCTCAGCGATACCAGCACTGAGTGGAGCGGTTCAGTTAATTGTAACTCCGAATGCAAAAGGCCATGTCGAGTTTTTACAAAGCATTAATAAAACAGTCAGTGGCGGCATTATTCGTATGGCGATGTTTCATATAACTGATAACGATGTTATCAATGCTTTAGTGTCAGCGCATAAACGGGGAGTAACAGTTAAAGTTATTGTCGATGCTATAAGCCTTAATCTGCCCAATTTTAATTTTGGCTATCAGCAATTAAAAGCCGGTGGCGTTGACGTGCGTGCAAGCACATCTGCATTTACGATTTCGCATCAGAAATCTATGGTCATTGATCATTCAGAAGCATTTATTACAGCTATTAATCTAACAAAGTTGACCGAGACCACTCGCGATTTTGGTTTGATCGTTCACGACCCTGTCGTCGTAAATGAAGTGATAAATGTTTTTGAGCAAGATTGGCAAAATGCAAGTGCCCAACAGGGTCTGACGCCTGCGGTGAGCGCTATTCACCTTGTATGGAGTCCTGTCAATTCTTTAACTAAGCTTGTCAGTTTAATTTCATCAGCAAAAAAATCACTGGTTGTGCAAGTCGAAAACCTTGGTGCGGTAGAAATTCAAACCGCTTTAATTGCGGCTGTAAAAAGGGGCGTCGCTGTTAGGATTGTAGTGCCCATGTGCAGTAAAGGTGGCAGTGCGAAATTAAATTATCCCCATTTAAAAGAACTGGCTGCTGGCGGAGTAAAAACCAAAGTCATGCCAGAACCTGAAAGCGTGACCCATCCGTATATGCATTCTAAAATGATGATCGCCGACGGAATAACATCTTATATAGGTTCAGTTAATTTTTCTCGTAATTCGATGGCCTATGCGCGCGAGCTGGGGATTTTGTTTTCAGAAGCAGCACCTATTAAAGAAATGTTGAATATTTTTGAAAAAGATTGGGCTTCAGCTGTTTCTGTTCCAGACGAAGATTCAGTGAACTGTTCTTTTTTTTAGATGTGCTTGTATGTTTTATATTTTGAAACACATTGAAGTAAATCTGTTTTTCGAATCGGCTTTGAAAGAAAATCTGTAAATCCGAGTTGTAAGCACTTTTGTTTTTCTTCTTCAAAAGCATGCGCGGTAAAAGCAATGATCGGCTTATCATAGCCATTATTGCGAAGTAATGAAGCGGCGGTATAGCCATCCATGATCGGCATTTGAATGTCCATGATAATGAGGGCGTGGTTACCATTCTCGGCCATCTCAACGCCCTGTTGGCCATCAGAGGCGACATCGACTTTGGCTCCTGCGGTTTCTAAAAAATTTTGAACGACTAATTGGTTTTCAGGAGAATCTTCAACAAGCAAGACTTTGAAATCTGTAAGCTGTGCTGATTTAATGATTTCGTCGATTTTTTCATGAGGATCAGAAATCAAATTTTCAAAGTTTGTAATTGTATGGCTGAAATCAACAACACCAGCTTCAATGATTGCAGAAAATATAGATCCAAGTCCAGGAAGCGATTCTTCAAGTGCAATATCGCCACCCAGCACCAGGGCCAATTGTTTTGAAAGTACTAAACCTAATCCTGTGCCGCCAAATCTTCGGGTCATTGAGTTGTCAGCTTGCGAAAATGGCAAAAATAAATTTTTGCAGGTTTCTTGTGATATACCAACTCCTGTATCTTTGATTAAGAACTTAATAAAGTATTTATCTTTATTTTTGAAGCCACTCACTTGAATTGTAACGCTTCCATGCGGAGTGAACTTTATAGAATTGCCGACTATGTTAAGTAATATATGAATGACTTTCGACATATCAGAAAAAATATAAGCGGGAATTTCACCGAGAACTTCAAATTTCAAATTTATTTTTTTTTCAGAGGCTAGCGGCTGTAAAAGAGATCTTACCTGAGCAATGATTGCAGCAATTGAAGTTTTTTGTATATAAACACTCATTTTGCCAGCTTCGATTTTAGATAAGTCCAGCACTGAATCAATGACGTTTTTAAGATGCTCGCTATTTTTAATAATTTTATTTAACCATAAAGTTCTTTGATTAATACTATTGTGATTAGTTAAAAGCATCTCTGATAAACCTAAAATTGCATTTAAGGGCGTTCGTATTTCATGGCTCATATTTGCAAGAAACTGACTTTTGGCTTTGTTGGCAGCTTCGGCGTCTTGTTTTGATTTTTTTAAAGTTTCTTCAAAAATAATTCGTTCTGTGATGTCGGTAATAAGGCAGACATAACCTTTAATGACATGACCATTTAATTCAGGGGTCAGTGTAATACTCACATATCTTGGGCGTGATTTAAGATCGACGCAGCTTTCGAAGTTAACTTGCAAACCTTTTCGTAGGGTGGCTTTGTTTTTTAAAATTTTATGGTGAACCTCGGGCCCTAAAATATTTTTGACTGTAGACCCGACAATTATTTTTTGAAACCATTCGTAATTTAACTTATTACAGAATAAAAAAATCAGATCAGCTGATATATAAGATAGCGAAGCTGGTACTGTATTAGAAATGACTTCCAGTCGGTCTTCAACTTCGGCCTTTTCTTTTAGGTACTGGGTGGTTTTCATGGCATTTTTGATCGTCGTGGGAAGCCTGACAAGTTTATCTTTTAAAACATAATCTGAAGCCCCATTTTTTAAACTCTCGACGGCCATCTCGTCAGTTAAGGTGCCAGTGACGATAATGAGTGGAATATCGATTTTATTTTGTTTTAAATACCGTAATACATACAGAGCCCCGTAATTTGGCATTGAATAATCACACAGAATTAAATTTGGTTTGAATTTTTCAAGTTGATTTAAAAAGTCTACATGATTATCAGCCAGAGCAGAGACGTGATTAAGTTTAGACTTTTCCAACGTCTTCCGGATGATGATTTGATCTACCTTATTGTCTTCGACAATAAGAATTCTTAGTATGTCATTCATATGTATGAGTATACACCTTCTTTTAGCTGAAAATCTGTTTATCAGCGCTGCATTTGCCTATGCATTTACCTATGTATTTGCCTATGTATTAACGTGCCAATTTGAATCAAACGCCCCAAAAAACAACGGGGCAAGAGTTCTGACTTTCGCGGCTATGCACCTCACACTTATTCATTAGCTAGGGTCTGTGTTTTGCAATTCTGGCCTATATGGATAATTCAACGCAGAAACCTACAGTTATAATTACCGGAAGCAGTGGCTTCATCGGCAAAGCCATAGCAGCAAGATTATCGCCGCAATTTACCGTGATCGGATTTGACCAAAAAATATCCGGCAGTTCAAAAGATAGCGAAAACTACGAAGTTGATATTTCATCTTTGAACAGTATTTCTCAGGCTTTAGAGCTGGTTAAAGTTAAACACGGAAATCATATTGCATCAGTTGTGCATTTAGCGGCCTATTACAGTTTTGCCGAAGAAGAAAGCCCGCAATATGAAAAAATCACTGTCAAAGGCACAGAAAATTTATTAACAGCTTTAAATAATTATACTGTTGAGCAGTTTGTATTTTCAAGCACGATGCTAGTTCATAAACCGGCTCAAAAAGGCGAAAAGATCAAAGAGACTTCGCCGGTTGAACCCTCTTGGGCTTATCCGGCCTCAAAGGTCGCCGCCGAAAAAATCTTAAAAGGATCAAGCAGCGATATTCCGATTGTGAGTTTAAGAATAGCGGGTGTTTACGATGATCGTTGCCATTCAATTCCGATTTCAAATCAAATTGTGCGTATCTATGAAAAACATTTATCCAGTCACTTTTTTCCGGGCGATTCGTCTAAAGGGCAAGCTTTTATCCATCTAAATGATCTAGTTGATGCGATTGATAAAGTCGTGCAAAAAAGAAAACAATTACCGAAGCAGCTGGATTTACTTTTGGGCGAACCCGAGGTGGTGTCTTACAACCAGCTGCAAGAAAAAATCGGGCAACTGCTTTACAGTCATGAGTGGGATTCACTCAAAGTGCCAACGTGGTTTGCCAAAACCGGAGCTTGGCTGCAACATCACACTCCCTTTATACGTAAACCGTTTGTAAAACACTGGATGATTGATTTTGCCGATGATCATTATGATTTGGATATTACCCAGGCCCAGCGGTTGCTAAATTGGCACCCGAATCATCAATTGAAAAAAACAATTCCATTGATGTTAGACGCTTTAAAAGCTGATCCTGTTAGATGGTATAAAGAAAATAAACTGGAAATTCCAAACCGGTTAGCTCGGGCCCTAGGCCGAATGCAGGGAGAAGGTTCAGGTTTTGAAGTGCCCTCGCAAATTTATATACGCCAGCTCAATGCCCTTAACTTTATGAATATTTTGTGGGGCCTTTGGTTAATTTCTGATAGCGTTACCCATTTATCAAACGCAGCGGTTTTACGAAGTGAAGTGGTTTCAGGTCTGCTTGTGATACTGCTTTCAGGCCTTACATTTTGGACGCTATGGGCTTGGCCGCGTTGGCTGTCAGCCATCGCTGGTGTTTGGATTTTATTTGCCCCACTGGCATTTTGGACACCTTCAAGCACTTCATATTCGCTAGGAAATTTATTAGGCCTGCTGATTATACTCTGTAGTTGTTATCAGCCGGCAAAACATTACTATGCTGTTCCAGAAGTTTTAAATACACCGCAAAACTGGGATTATAACCCTTCGGCCTGGAGCCAAAGAATTCCTATTATTACTTTGGCTTTTTTGGGTTTTTTCATTGCAAGGTATATGGCCGCTTATCAGTTAGGTCATACCAACACAGTTTGGGATCCAGTATTTGATCAACAGACGGCCACTATTTTAAAATCAGATATATCTAAAGCTTTTCCGGTTTCGGATGCGGGATTAGGAGCCTTTTCTTATTTGTTAGACGCTGTTTCTGGCATGATAGGCGATAAGCGCCGCTGGCGCACGATGCCTTGGATGGTTATTTTATTTGGCTTTATGATTATTCCGCCCGGAGTCACCAGCATCGTGCTGGTTATTCTTCAACCCGTTGGTGTCGGGGCGTGGTGTTTTCTTTGTCTGTTAACAGCATTTATCATGCTGGTTATGGTATCACCGGCATTAGATGAGGTCGTAGCCACAGTTCAATTTTTACGACAAAGTCACCGAGAAGGTAAACCCTTCTGGAGAACTTTTTTGCGGGGCATCCCGTTAACGACAGAAGAAATTGTCGAACTGCCGGCAGAAAAATTTAACGAAAAAACACAGAAAATTAAATCGGCAATTCCGTGGGGGCTTGTCGGTTGTTGCTTTATAAGTTTTCTTTTAATGGCGGTGCCGACATATTTGCAGTTACCGAAATCTGCATCAGACATAATTCATATGTGTTCAGCACTTTTAGTTACTTTTTCAATTATTGCTTTATCTGAAATTGCACGTCCAGTAAGGATTTTAAATATCATCGTGGGGTTCATACTGGCTGTTGCGATCGGGGTTTCGGGCGAATTAGAGCTTTCATTAAAATGGGAAATTATTTTAAGTTCGCTACTGGTTATTTTATTAAGTCTACCTAAAGGACAATTTTTTAAACACTTTGGCAGCTATGACAAGCTGGCCAGGTGGTCTGTGTTCGATATTTTTTCTAAACAAAAGGAAGTGCCGTCATGAAAGTTAAAACAAATCATCATCCCTCCGATAAAAAAATTAAAGAAGATGTCTGTGATATTTTATCTCAAACACCCCACGTCGATTGTTCTGAAATTAAAGTTTCAGTTAAAGACGGTGTGGTCACCTTAAGCGGAGCCGTTGAAGAAGATGTCGTTAAAAAGATGACCGGCGAAACCTTAGATTATGTGGTTGGGGTAAATGATGTAAAAAACGAGCTTAAGGTGCAAAAAAAATTACATAAAAAAATGTCACGCGACCGCCACCAGCAGCCGCATTAAGGTTTGCATTTAGAAACAAAATCAATTTTTAAATCAGGTTCGTTGATATAGTTGATCACTAAACAATGTTGCTCGGATTTTTTGCCTAAAATGACTTTAGCTGATTTTTTTTCTGTATCTAAACCTTTAATCTCGATATTTGTTTTCCAAGATTTTGGCGCCTCTTGAGCGATCAACAGGCCATCTGCGTTAGATTTAGAAATAGTTTTAAACCAAAACTTTCTAAATTCTTTTGAAAGACATTTTTCTCTGATTTTGGCGCCTGTTTCTTCGCTATCTTTAGCTGTGGATGCAAATGCTATTACATAGTTCTGATAACAGCTTTTTAAAAAACCTTCTACATTTTCAGTTGGTTTTGCAAAAGTCAAAGAGCCCATCATCGTCACTAAAATTACAATGTAAGTTTTCATTAGATTATTTAACTAAATATATGACTTCAATGCAAGTATCGCCTCGTTGGCGAATTTCTTTTATCTTAAAAGCATTCTCAGTTTTGCGATTGAACAGCTTTTTGCCGTCATTTAAGAAAACGGCGACAGTCTGTATGTGCATTTCGTCCAGTAGGCCATAGTCATAAAATTGGCCAACCAGGTCGCCGCCACCCATAAGCCAAATATTTTTATCACCGGCTAATTTTTTAAGTTCTTCATGCTGGGCTAAAACTTCTCCTGAAGCAAAACGTACATCAGCATTATCTATCATTTTAAAATTTCGATAGGTAAACACAAGGCAAGGAACTTTATAGGGCCAAGGTCCTTTAAGGTTATCAAGTAACCACTGATACGTTGAAGCTCCCATGGCGATGGCACCCACAGTTTCTAGAAATTGGTCAATAAAGCTAGTGTCGCTTGGGCCATTTTTAAAAAGCCATTCTAAAGAATTGTTTTCATCGGCAATATATCCATCCATGCTGGCGGCAGCAAAATAAATTGTTTTCATGATTACATTTTAACAATAAGGAGTAAGAAAATTCAAGACACTCATTTGAGTCAAACTGTCCCATTTTTGTAATGGCATAGGGTATGCTTTTTAGTGTCGTTATGAATAAAATTATAACTTCAATTGAAGATGTCATCATAGAAAATGCACAGCCCTTACACGAACGTAGAGATTTGTCGGCGTTAGTTTCTAAATTTTCTCAGTCAAAAGTGGTGATGCTTGGCGAAGCAAGTCACGGCACCCAAGAATTCTATGAGTGGCGACGTCTGATTTCTGAAGAACTTATTTCGCAATATGGTTTTAATTTTATTGCTGTTGAAGGGGATTGGCCGCCCTGTGCCGAGCTTAATCGTTTTCTTCATTCTGAGTTAAAAAAAGAAACGGCGCGTGAAGCCCTAGGGTATTTTAAGCGCTGGCCGACTTGGATGTGGGCTAATACCGAAGTCATGAAATTAGCGCAGTGGATGAAAACATATAATGAATCAAGATCCAAAGATAACAAAGCCAGTTTTTTCGGTCTGGATGTGTATTCGTTATTTGAATCCATCGACGAAGTTATAAAACAACTGCGAAAGGTTAACCCCGGCCTGGCCCGGCAAGCGCGTGAGCATTACGCATGTTTTTCGCCCTTTCAGCGAGATGAACGCGCGTATGCACGCCATTTAAAATTTTCGCCAGCAGGTTGTGAAGCGCAAGTTGTAAAAGTTCTTACCGATATGTTAAAAATTCGCGTTGAAAATATTAAAGATCACTTTGAAGAGCTTTTCGATGCCGAGCAAAACGCAAGAATTGTTAAAAATGCTGAAGACTATTACCGCACTATGATTCTGGGTGTAGAAGATTCTTGGAATGTCAGAGACCGCCACATGATTGAAACTCTTGAAATATTATTTAAGCGCTTCGGGCCAGAGTCCAAAGGCATTGTCTGGGCCCATAACACTCATATCGGGGATTACCGGGCGACTGACATGGTCAAAGAAAACCTAGTTAATATCGGTGGTCTTGCGCGCGAAAAGTGGGGCGCCGAACGCGTGTCACTTGTTGGTTTTGGAACTTACCAAGGCGAAGTGATTGCTTCAAATGCCTGGGATGGGCCTACTCAGAAGATGGCTGTACCTCCAGGGCGGCCCGCAAGTTATGAAGCTCACTTTCATGCAGCTGCCCAAAAAATACATGAGAATGCTTTTTATGTTTGGCTTCACGATGACGACAAAGTCGGTGCACTGTCTCAAGTGCTAGGGCACAGAGCCATCGGGGTTGTTTATAATCCCGCTTATGAGCGGCTGGGTAATTACGTGCCGACATCGCTAAGCAGACGCTACGACGGATTTATTTTTATAGACCGCACTTCGGCACTAATTCCTTTTGCACAAGAATTTAAACGTGAAGATATTCCTGAAACTTGGCCGCAAGGGGTTTAAAGTTTCGGAAATTTTATGATAATCTTGCTTTCTAGCTGTTCCATATTAAGTTTATTAGCATCTACGTTGGGTGGAACAGGAAATGATCTTTGAAAAGTAGATTCTACTAAGCTGTCTTTAGTTGTGGCTTCAGCACTTCCCGAAATAAAGACTTGTCCGTCTTTTACATCGATATCTACTTTTTGTGGATGTAAACCTTCGAGTTGGATTTCATAATAAATATAGTGAGCATCTTCTCGCTGTGTTAACTCGTAAATATTGCCGCCGCCAAATTTATTTTTGTACCAATCATTAAATGAATTTTGAAAAACATCGGGCTCATTGAATTCTTTAAGCATCTGTCTTTGCATACGTTGCATTTCTGCGAACGGATTTTTCGACTTACCGAAAAAATCGTCGTTAAATAAACCGTCAAAAAAACTTGAATTGAACGAAGGGCCAAGCTGAGCTTCTGTGTGCATATTTCTGAACGGTTTTTGTTTCCAGTAAGCGCTGGTTACGGCAACGCCAATAATAAAGAAAAATATAGCAATAACAGGTTTGCTTTTAATAAAGTATTTCATAAATTACTCTCGAATAGGGTAGGTCTTTGTATTCGACCTACCTGGTATGTCGCATTTAGTTTTTAATGTTTGGCTTGTTCTGATGATTTTTGATCAGCAATCTCAATTTTTTTGGCGCGATTTTGTTCGCCTTTTGGAATATGCACCATTAACTCGCCATTAGAAAAATCGGCACGAATTTCATCAGCTTTAACACCTGACGGAAGAGTGAAGGTTCTTTGGTAAGCGCCAAAGTATCTTTCCTGGCGATCGCGTTTGCGACCTTCGGTTTTTTCGTATTTTCTTTCTGCTGAAATTGTTAATTGATTGCCGGATGATTCGACATTGATGTCTTCTTTTTTAACGCCTGGTAAGTCTGCGCTTACTAAATATTCGGTATCGGATTCTTCAATGTCAATAGCTGGTGATAAAAATTGGGATTCTTGCGTGCTCGGAAATAAGTCTCGGCTAAAGACGTCATCGAACCAGCGTGCTGGCTCCCAAAAGTCCGGTGAAAAGGTTGAAAATGGTGAAAGGTTTGATCTGCGTGTTACTGGTAATCTTTCTGAATCTTTATTTCTGCGAAACATGTGTTGCTCCTGGTTAAAATGTTTTTCGATCTGAATGGATTTTTCCATGCAAAACCAAAACCAAAACTTTGAGTCAGATTTTCCATTAAGCAATGGCACGTTATCTGCTCTTTTTTTGTTTGATATTTTCTTAACCGAGGTGTGCAGTGAATCAAAAATTTGAGAGTAAAAAAGTAATAATTCCTAATGAACAGGGAATTGAAACAAAAGGGTTTTTAAATCTTTCCAGTACGCTGAATGGTTTTGTGATCTTTGCGCACGGAAGCGGAAGCAGTCGCTTCAGTACTCGTAATCAACAAGTGGCAACTAGCTTAAATGAGATTGGCATAGGTACTCTTCTGTTTGATTTATTGACAGAGCAAGAATCGCAAAATCGCACGAATGTATTTGATATTCCATTTTTGGCAAAAAGACTTATTGCTGCAACAAAGTGGGTACAGCGACAAGATTTCGCTAAAAATCTTTCGATCGGCTACTTCGGAGCCAGTACTGGTGCAGGTGCTGCGTTATCGGCCGCTGCAGATCTTAAAGATCAAATTTTCGCCGTTGTTTCTCGGGGCGGAAGACCCGACTTAGCTATGCAGCATTTAAAAGATGTCACGGCGCCTACGCTTCTGCTTGTTGGTGATCGGGATTATCAAGTCATTACTTATAACGAAGAAGCACGCCAAGAATTAAAAAATGCAAAATTAACACTTATTCCCGGAGCTACTCATCTTTTTGAAGAGGCCGGTACATTAGAACAGGTCTCAAAGCTTGCTGGCGATTGGTTTATAAATTATTTGCCGAAAACAAAAAGACTGTTTAACGATTTAGAATAGATGATCACAATTAGGGTCACTATCTGACCCGATCATCTTTTGTATAACGGCAGGTTTTTTCTTATGTGTAAATTGGGCTACAGGAGAAATAACCATGAGAAAAATTATTTTTACACTATTAATGTTAAATGTCTCAATTGCAGCAATGGCTAATACCGTATCGCAAACAGCGACGGGCATTGCTCTAAACACTGAATGGAAACAGCAAGTTTATGCTTATGCAAAAGCTAACGTGAAACACCCCTCATGGGGGCTTGCGCATTCTGAAAGAGGCTACCAAGTTTCACTAGCGCTAGCTGACAAAGAAGATTTTGTGATTGATCTGGATGTCTTATTTGTAGCTTCATTTCTGCATGATTTAGGGGGCATTGCCCCGCATGATAGCCCGGATGTGGATCATGCGGTAAAATCAGTTGAACTTATCGAGCCGCTTTTAACTCAGTGGGAGTTCCCGATGCAGAAGTTTGCGCAAGTTAAAGAAATGATTTTAGGCCACACTTACTACGGACCAAAACCAGAATCTCAGCAAGCCCAAGCTTTTCGTGATGCGGATATCCTAGATTTTTTAGGAGCCATCGGAGTCGCTAGAATTTTAGCTCTTACCCAAGAGCCTGGGCGAACAGATGGGACTTTGACGCCGACTGTGAATATCTTAAAGAGTTTTACCAAAGCCTTACCTGATAAATGCAGCTTACAAGCCTGCAAAGAAATGGCTGAACCCCGTAAAAAAGAGCTAGATCAGTTTTTGTTAAGCCTAGATACACAAAGTTTTGGTGGCAGGGCTCTTTAAGGCCAGGATCTTATTTTTTCAATATTCAAATTTAAACAATAGCCGTAATATAGACTTATGAAGAAAAGTGTTACGGTTATTGGCGGTGGAATCATTGGTCTATCTTGTGCTGTGAAATTAGCAGAGGCTGGAGCTGATGTTGTCGTTATTGAAAAAGAGCAAGTGGGTTACGGTTGCTCTTACGGTAATGCCGGATGGATGACCCCGTGTTTTTCGATGCCGTTACCAATGCCCGGGATGCTACTTAAATCCATGAAGTGGATGTTGAATCCAAGTGGGCCGTTGTATATCAAACCTGTTCCCAGTGTTTTATTAACTCAGTGGTTGACTCGATTTTTATTATCAATGACTGAAAAAAAATCACAAATGGCGATCGAGGCGTTAGTTACACTTTCTCTTAAAAGTTTAAACGATTATAAAAAATTAGCCCAAGAATATCCAGAAATTGAAATGCAGCAAAAGGGCTTACTCATGGTCAGCGCGACACCTGTAGGAGTAAAAGCTGCTGTTGATGAAATGAACCTTGTTGAAAAATATAATATCCCTGGCCGCAAACTAAATGCAGACCAAATCAAAGAACTTGAACCAGCTCTAAAAGGAAATTTATTAGGCGGAGTTTATTTTTCTGATGAGGCTCATGCTGAACCATTAAAAGTTGTTCAAGCCTTAGCTAAAAAAGCACAAAAGCTTGGTGTAAAAATTTTAGAGAACACTGAATTTAAAAAAGCAAATTTTTCAACCGATGGTCAAAAGAAAAAAATTAAATCTATTCAAACCTCTAAAGGCGAGATGCATGCCGATGTTTTTGTGCTGGCCGCAGGCAGTTGGTCACAAAGTTTAGCCTCGGATTTAGCATTAGATGTTCCTATATTAGGGGGCAAAGGTTATGCCTTGATTGTAGATCGTTTGAAATCACAACCACAAATTCCAATTATGATTGTCGATCGAAAAATCGCCATCACGCCAAGACAAGATTCTCTACGCATTGCGGGAACCTTAGAATTAGTGAATCAGGATTTTTCAATCACTGATCGCAGGGTAAAAGCGATCTTTGATGGTGCTAAAGAGTTTTTACATATTCCAGATAGCATCAAAGTTCACGAAACTTGGCGTGGCTTACGCCCCTGTACGCCGGATGGCGTACCAATCATCGGGTGGGCCAAGAACTATCATAATCTAATGCTTGCGTGTGGTCATCAAATGTTAGGGCTGCAATCGGGTTTAGGTACGGGTCAGTTAGTCAGTGACCTCATCGTTTCAGGAAAATCTGAATTACAACGTGCTGTTTATCACCCCACACGTTTTTGATATAGAATTGTGAAAACTATTTAAGAGATGTTCACTGCGGGTAAATGTCATTTCGGTATTCGCACCGGAAGTTAATCCGTTTTGCACGTCCTCAAGAATATCGAAATCCTGTTGTAAAATAATTTTTAAAAAATCAACTTTGTTTTGAATGGCGTACGAGGTTAAATCAGATTCTTGTTGCACCAGAGGAACATAGCGAAATTCTGTCGTATCAATACTTGTCGGAATTAAACTTAATAGAGCTATATGATCGGTGTAAACCAATAAAAAGCTGCTCGGAAAAACAAAATACATGACCTGGGCCCAGTTTAAAATAAATTCAAGTGGTGCAGGTTTTTTTAAGGGGACTACGAGGCGAAAGTTCTCGTCTGATTGATCGGCTAAACTTAACCCCGGATATTGAATATTTTCTAAATGTGGCGCATGCGCAAACGGAAAGTGGTCCACTTCTAAAAAAGCTTCAACGCCGATCTTCCAGTTAAAATTCTTGTGAAAAATAGATTCGGGCATGGCAAAGCGGGGAACCATCGCAAGGTTATTTAAATCATTTTCAAAAGGTGATAGCGATTTTAAAATTGAAAACTCTGACTGTGGGCTTAACAAAACCCAAATCATACCGACAAACTCATAAGCTTTTAGTTCTGCCAGATTTTTACCTTCCTGGTATTTCCAGCCATGAAAAGGGCAGGTGAACGTTTTACAATTCGGGCTGTTAGTTTGTGCCGTCAGTTTTGCGCCACGGTGACGGCAAACATTTAAAAAAACTTTGATCTGCTTTTCTGAATTGCGGTAAATAATTAACGGCACATCACGAATTACTTTTGTGACATAGTCTCCGGGATTAGGAATATCAGAAGCTGCGATGGTGGGGATGGGTCTGTGGCGCAGTAAATT
This sequence comes from Bdellovibrio sp., assembly GCA_036676395.1. Lineage (GTDB taxonomy): Bacteria > Bdellovibrionota > Bdellovibrionia > Bdellovibrionales > Bdellovibrionaceae > Pseudobdellovibrio. The sequence goes on along the minus strand of JAKFCY010000002.1, from coordinate 1,725,497 downwards.
TATTTCTTGTTGGTGCTGTGACTGGTTTAAATAAGAAGTGATCAAGTTTGACGTGGTCGCATCACCACAATCAGTTGTACCATGCTGCATGTGTTTTAGGGTTTGTTCTGCTATGTGGTCAAAGCTTCTCATGCTAAACCAATAACAGATACTTGGCCTAGGCAAAATGTCATTAAAGTTATAGATACTTAACTGTTTATTAAGCTAGAGTTTGCGAAACTGTCTCATTTTAAGAATTATTACATTTTGACATTCAAGGTTCCGACATAGGTCTGTATGAAAAAAATAATTTTATTCAGTCTGATTTTCAGTTCACAAATGGTTTTGGCCGAAGCCGTGCTAAATTGCAGCCCGCTTAATGATTTAAGCGATAATGTGCAAAACATTCAAGATGTGAACTGCGAAGAAATCAATAAAAACGGGCAGTGTAAAGAAGCGCCTCCGGTTGATAAAGAGGCCATGAAAAAGAAAATCGAAGGCCTATTAAATTTTACAACAGACCCAGCCCGCATGCATGGTTTAAAAACAGCCTTCGACCAATACCTAAAATCGAATCCTTGGGCCGAGAAGTTTTACGCGCCAAGAAATAATTATGACCGCGAAAGAAGAACCGCTCCTGTTCCTATTCTTGATTGGTTTGCGGATCCAGTTTTTGCTGAATTAGCAAAAACTCCAGACGAATATAAAAAAGGCTTCATTGAAAAATACGCATCTTTCGCAGAAAAAATGGATTGTACACCGACTTTTAAAGCGAGTTCAAATTATATTGAATCACATCCAACGATTGAAGAATTTCGCGCCGATAAAATGGGGCGTGAGCAGCGTGAATTCAAATTACGCAATATGAGAAAAGACATGGCTGATCCTAAAAATGTTCAGGCCTTGAAAGAGCGTTTACAAAAAATAGCCGACGAATCTCCAAACGCATTTTACATTTGCAGCACAAAACCTGAATTAGAGGCTCGCACTATTGTTGCAAATCGTATCCAGCCTTGTGCAGGTAATTTTAAGAAAAATTTCGCCAACAATAAATTTGATGTCAGCACTGCTGAATTAGGTAAGTTATTAGCAACTCCAGAAGCTAAAGAAGTTTCTGAGTGTATAAAAGACCGCTTAGCCAAAGGTGCAAAGCTTCATCATGTCAGTATTAACTCATCAGCTTCTTCTTTAAATAATACCGGCGAAGCGGCAAGTCGTTTTTGTAAAAAGGGATTTCTGGGTTTATCACAAGCCAGAGCCGAAACAGCAAAAACCAAAATCCTACCGGCGCTATTTTCGCAAGCTGGGCAAGCAGACTTTGATATTAGCACTGCAAAAGTTGACATTAATGCAGCCGGCGCAAACGGTGATGGCACAACTGGCGCCTGTGTCTATGAAATGAAAAATGGCAAAGAAGTATTAAAGCCTTACTATAACACTAAGGCCGGGCAAGCAGAACTTGAAGATAGTAAGTATGTAAAGGTGCAAGTGACCTTCGAAGATAACACTAAAAAAGTTTCTGACTCGATTCCCACCTATCAGCCGATGTATCGCTGTAAAAAAATCGAATTTAAATGTGAGTAGTGTACTTTATCATAAGGCCATAACCTTGGCCATAAATTGTCTTTAATTCGCAAAACGAGTCTTTGAGTTTCGATCCGGAATGAGATTTTTCATGTAGGGTTGTGTAGATTTGCTCAAACATTCTTAAATATCTAAAGATTCTGAGGATCTTCTCGATAAGTACTGTGTTGATAATAACGCAGTACGTAGGTGAGAAAAATATTATGGTTAATTCTAAAAGATCTAAACATTAAATTATTGCTGAGTTTCAGACTATATTTGCGCAATGGCAAACAGGCGCCAACCCAGAGCGACAGAGCTTATTGATGTCGAAGGGATGTTAGACATTTTAGAAGATGCAATTTTATCTGATGTGCCGACGATTACGGAAAAGCGTTTGGTAGTTAATTCAAAGACAAGGAGTTAGTTTGCGAAAGAATATTAAAACGAAAAAGGAAAAAGTATTTATTATAGCTTCGAATCCAAAGAGTCTCGAAACTGTGATACTTTCTTTGCAAAAGCACGATCTGGAAGTGTTTGTTTATCAGAGTGTGGGTGAAGTTGTGGCGCGAGTGTATGAAGAGATGCCTATTTGCATCTTTGTAAGCTCAGAATCTGCTTCTGAAGACATGTTCAGTATGCAACTTCTCAAAATGCAAAGCAAAGTTTCGATAGTAGGTTATGTAGAAAAAAGTTTAGTTTCTTCTGCGATAAAATTAGGCCAATTTAATTTTAAATATGCAATTTGCCCTCCTATCTCAGGGGCGGCTGCATATCGTATTATTAAAAAAGTAATGTCTGATGACAAATCATTGACAGTTTAAGCCTTCATTCAGAAATCGTAAGTTAAGCCTAATGCTGCCGTGAACGGCTTGCCAGGGCGGTAGCCAAAAGGTTTTATGGCCGCTGTATATTGTTTATTAAAGATATTATCTAACTTTAAACGTAAACTAAGTTTTTGGCTTGCGGCGTATTGAGCGGTGTAGTCGACTAACCCATAACTTGGTATTTCTAAACGACCTGCTTCTGCGGCTTGATCATACATTTTTCCGAAATGATTGATGATCAAACTTTGTTTTAAGCGCCCAGCTTCAAGGCCAACAATAGCTGTCATTTGTGTTTGCGGAACATAAGGCAGAGGGTCGCCAGAGTTCACCTGGCCCACACCCCATTCAGTATTTGTTGAATTAAAACTATCAGCAAAATGGCTATCAATAACAGTGTAGTTAAGCTGTAACGGAATCCAAAACTTGTTCCATTGCAGCCCTTTAGAAGCTCGCGCTTCGACTCCAGAGATAAGGGCTTGGCCACCATCATACTGCTGGTCAAGTTGCAGGCTTGAACACCCAGTCGATGCCGTACAGGTTCCGGTAATATTGTCATAGTCATTATGAAAGTATAAAATTTCAAATTGCTCTTGGCGTAGTTTTGATTGCCAAGCTACCGAGATTTCTTTGTTTAAACTTTCTTCGCGAGATTCTTTACCTAATGAATCAAGGCCTGATAGTGTAGCGGCTTTATTGGCTGACACACGCGTGATCAGTGATTCGTTGATCGCATAAGCTAAACCAAAACCTGGTATAAAAATCGAATCGGTTCTTTTTTTACTGCGGCTATTTAAACTATCGTCAAAATCAAAAGTGACTGATTCATAACGAAACTGCGGCAGTAAAGTAAATTGGCCAAGACGAGTTTTATCTTGCGCACTGACTGCAATCGCTTGCGCACTTTCTTTATTGCGGGCTGTAGCTATGCGTTGATCGGCTGTGCGAACCATCGAACCACCAGTCATTGAATAATAGTCTGCATCGTGCTGACGATTAATTTGATCACGGTGAAGCAAAAACTTAATATGGGTTATAGATTCAATTTCTGCAGACCAAATATTATTAATTTCGATCTGACTTTGTAAACCTTGGCTTAAGTATTCACGGTCATTATTAGCCATCAACAAGTCAGCATTGGCGCCAACATTGCTTGAATCTTCGCGCGCAGATAGCACATCATAAAAGGGTTGGTTTGTGCCTGATGGGTCTTTTAAAATATTACGAATAATTTTAGTAGCGTCGCGAAAACCATCTAAACGATACCAAGTTCGCGCAAACTCATGATGGTAAAATGTAGTCTTAATATTTGCAGCTGTTCCGATTTCAGTAAGATGTTCAAGTTGGATTTTTTTATGATTCCACTTCATCTGGTCTAATTCAGAAGCATTGTAGCGACGGTAGGGTTTGTTTAAAAAATCTGTTTCAGTCAGGCCTAAATAAGTTTCATGCGAATCTTCATTGCCATAACCTAAGCGCATTTCAAAAAGATGAGTGTGTCCTGAAATGTCAAAAGGGCGCTGAACTTTTAAAAGAACATGATTCTGGTTAAAACCAGTTGCTTTGCCTGAATCTAATTCTTTAAAACCATCAGATTGCGAGCGGCCATAGATAAGAACCACGCCGTAATCAGAAACTTTGTGATTTAAGCCAAGTTTTAATACACGCGTTGAATAACTTCCGAATGTGACATCGGCGGTTGTTTTATTGATGTCGATGTAGTCTGGTGTTTTATAATTAACAGCACCACCAATTGAATTTGGCCCGTACGGAAGTGCGGTAAAACCTTTGAAAACTTCTAAAGACTCTGTGGTTAGCATTGAAGGTGTGTAATAAGCTGCAGGTGCTGAATAGGGGGCTGGGCCAATTAAGACATTGTCTTCCAGAATAACAACTTTTTTACTTCGATCGGGATTTGTTCCGCGCAGACCGATATTTGGTCTAAGACCTAAACCGTCTTCTTCACGAACGTAGACCCCCGGAGACTCTTTTAAGGCGCGTGCGACATCGGTTGTTGAGATGTTTTTTAAACGGCTTTTAGAAATTTTCTTCGAAGAAAAACCATTATCGATATCATCAACCATCACATCGCTAATTTCTAAAGTTGAAAGCTTGGTCGCTTCTTGCGAAAACCCAAGGCTACTGTAAAATCCGAATAACAGACAAAAGAAAATCTTTTTCATTAGTCGTTATCACCTTGGTAAATCGGTGGAGCATTTAGCGATAGCGCAACAAGTACTTCGGTTTTCATAGTCGTTGTGATCGCGCGAATATCTTCGTATAGGCTGCAAAGCTCTTCACCGCGGTTATCTGCGGTCGAAGCACTGCATTGTGCGGGGTCAATATTGGCCGCAAGTGTTTGTAAGTCACCCTGTGCTTTAAGCGCCGCTAAATTAACTTCAGCCCGAATGATGTAACGATTAATTTTTTCTGCAATTTCAGCATGGCCAGCTAATTTTAAGTAATCATCAATACCAAATGAATTTAGGGATTCAGGAGCGCCACCAAAAAATCCTAATTTAAATATTTCAAGGCGGGCTTGAATAGCCGTAAAAGCCTGATTCGAATAAACATGTTCAGTGCGTTCAGGGCATTTACCAGTTGTACATTCTTTTTTATTTTTGCCAGTAGGCACGCCTAGACGGATATCTTTCACAGTTTCTAAAGCATATAAGGCATTTGTAATTTCGTTGATAGCTACTTTATGGTTTGCGTATTTAGAGCCATCCACCAAAGTTTTAGAGTAATTGCCTTTTTGGCGATCCCATCTATTTTTTAAAGTTAAAGATAATTCTGATAAGTCTGAAGCTAAAAGTGCGGCCATGTCACAGCGATTTTTAATTTTTGTAGCTTGTGGTAAAGCCAGCCAGTCTTTAAGCTGCGGGTTGGCTTTTAAATTACATTTTACTGAATCAGTGCTAGCAAACAGCAAATATTCAAGAGCATCTAGGCCTTGCGAATTGTAAGGTAGAGCTTCAGAAATTTGACCAGTCATTGAAATATCGTAAACGGCCTTGTCGGTGCGGCATAAGTTTGTCACCGGCCAGCTGTAGAGTCTTGATTTAATATCTAGTTTTGTGTCTGGATTGATTTCAAGGATTGGCCCTAGTGATAAAGCATCCACTTTGTGAAAACTGATGACGACCTGTTCCCATTGCTGAACAAGCGCCGGGGTAAGTGTTCCGGTCGTGCGGCAAGCCTGTTGCAAACGAAGAGAAAAAATCTGCATTTCTTGGGCAAAGTTTTCGGTGATTGGAGCAATGACATTCAGGCCCGTATTAAGAAGTAATTTTTCTTCTGAAAACAGACCGACAGTAGGCTCTTCAAAAGCACCAGGAAAAGGATTAATGTCAGGTTTTTCATTTTGCCCGGTTTGATCTTGTGCTTTTGCTATAGCTTGAGTTTTTTTATTAAAAAAATCACTGCAAGCGGTAAGAGTAAGTGCTAGCGCTAACAGAATAATCATTGATTTTTTAACAGGCATAAAATCTCCTTTTGTAAATCGCTATAGTTTAAATTCAACGGGCAAAATAAATTGCCAGGTCGCGCGCTGAATTTCTTCAGGTAAGGGTTTAAAGTTTTTAGTTTCACTGAGTAATTTTTTAACAGAATCATTTAGGCTAACATGTTGCGAGGGTTCTAAAATTTCGCTTTGAATAATTTTGCCCTGGCGATCGATAATAAATTTAATAGTCACGCGGCCAGTGTGACCCATTTTTCTAGCCATAACGGGATATTTTTTTCTTTTTTCAAGATCGTATTTTAGCTCTGCGATGTAAATTTCTTCAGTAGTTTTAGCTAAACGGCCGATTTGGCCGCCGTCGCTGGATGGCGCAGATGCCATGCTTGTTGCCACAGTCTTTTCTTCGGTGGCGATTGAGTTTTTATCTGTGTTTGCAATCGCAGGTTGTGGTTTTACTTTTTCGGGACGGTGTGGATTCGTAAATGGTTTGCTTGATTGATGAATAACAATATTCACCATTTCAGTAATATCATTATTTACTTGCTGAAAACCGCCTTTTTGCAAAAGCAAAAACGACGCACAGATTATGTGCGCCGTCAGGGAAGTCAGAATGTATAAATTAAACTTATTTGTACTGAACATCAGAAATAATTTTTAAAGCAGCGGGTAAGCTTTTTCCTAAAGTCTCCCAAGAAGCTTGTTCAGTTTTAAACATACCCCAGTCTTTGATTAAAGTAGACGGGATTAAGTTAGCTTTAGCTGGGTAGTCGTAATGATTGGCAGACCAGTCTAATTGTGTTTGGTCTTCTAATAACAACGAAATAAATTGTTCAGCTGAAGCCTGGTTTTTTGAAGCTTTGTAGATACCGATTCCGGCTCCGTTTGTGTGTACGCCCGTTGAACCCTGGTTTAAGAAAGCCATTTTAACAACGAAGGCTGGGTTTGCAGCAACATATGGAGCTAAATAGTAGTGATTCACAAAACCAACATCACATACACCTGATGCGATCGCATCAATAACCGCACGGTCGCTAGACATCGGATCAACCGATAAATTTTCTAATAATGAAGTTAAAAACGAAGTAGTTTTTTCTGCACCCATATTGTGAACAAATGAAGAAACTAAAGCTTGGTTGTAAGCATGGCTTCCAGATCTTACACAAACTCGGCCAGCCCATTTAGCCGTCGCTAAATCTTCGTACGATTGGATTTCGTTCGGGTTTACAGAAGTCGCGTTGTAAACAAGCGATCTTACGCGAAAAGAAATTGCCGTCCAAAGATTAGAGCTGCTGCGCATTTGTTCTGGAACCGAAGCTGCAAGATCTGCTGCGAAAGGTTTGAAATGACCTAAATTAGAAAGTTCGTTTAAGTAGATTAAATCTTTTACGAAGATCAAATCAGCAGGAGAAGTTTCTTTTTCGCTTTCGATGCGGGCTTTTAATGCTGGGTAGGCTAATTCAACGATAGTCACTTTCTCGCCAGTGCGAGCTGTGAATGCGTTGGCAATCGGTTGTAAGTTAGCTGTTACACGGTCAGTGTAGATTGTTAAATCAGCGAAAGCTGATTGCGTGCAAAGTAATGCGGCGATTAAGAAAGCCTTTTTCATAGAGTCTCCTGTTTAGTCGTTGTTTGAATGGACGCTCTTCTATTAGAGGGAGAATGTAAAAAGCGACACCATTAACTGCATTTATCAGGTGTTTGAAAGCATTCTGATAGCTAGATGAAAATGAAATGAAACTTAGCCTAGGCCAAAGCGTATTTTTTTCACCTTATTAGACGAGATGTATGTTTTAAACCACTGATCCCAAATAGACAGTGAAACACCAAAGTTACTGTCAAAGTGGATAGGGTTATCTGAGTGATGTATTTGATGTTGTTTGGGGCTAACAAAAATTCTTTCAAGCGGGCCAAAAGAAAAATCAATATGGCTATGGCGCAAATTGCTTCCAAGCAGGTTAAAAGCAAAACCAAAAAAATTAACACCCAAAAGTGTCGTCATGGTTAACTGTGATTGAAATAAAAATACAAAAACACCCGTGGCCAAGCCTAAGCTCAAGCTGTTACGAACCGTGGCGATGGCAGACTCAACGGGGTGCGTGCGGTAAAGAGTAATGGGTGTCAGTGTTGTTGCTGAATGGTGAATGGCGTGAAATTTCCATAACCAGGGAATACGATGCATAAAATAGTGATGAATAAAACGAATAAAGTCGTCGAAAATAAAAAATGCCAGTGTGAAAAAAAACAGACTCTGCGTGGTGACGGCTAAGGCTGAATAATCCGAAAAAATATCTTGTAACCTGCGTATCAGAAACATCGAGATATGGAAGGTGCCATCTAAAAAAGGAATAAAAATAAAAATTTTTAATAACGAATTTAAGGTGTAGATCTTATAATCAGTTTTGCTGGATTTGTTCCACCAGTAGTTTTTAGAGAAAAATAGTAAACGAACGTAATTCCAGCGAAGCACTTTTTTTAGGGCTCTTTTTTTGATCAGCAAAGCCCATAAAAAAACAAAGCCCACGCAGAATAATAGATTCAAGTGAAATAGTCTTGAAGTCGGATCATCAATGGGCACAAGAAAACGATCGATCCATTGATGCAAATAGGGTGCAAGCGCTGACATAGGACCCCTTGTATAAGATCGCCTAATAAGTTGTCAATCAAATGAAAAAAACGATGTCCTGTTTAAATTAAATTATTTAGTCACAGATTTGCTTTAGGTATCCTAGTATTAAGGTATGATGATGCAAACCTATAAAATCAACGGCATGACTTGTAATTCTTGCGTAGAAAAAATCACGCAAAAAGTGGCTCAGCTTCCTGGTGTCGCTTCGGTCAAAGTTGATCTTAACACTAAAAAAATTGATATCGATTCTGTCGAGCCTGTTTCATTATTACAGCTTCGCATGGCCTTAGAAGATCTGCCGAAGTATTCTGCCGATTACTATGATGAAAATCAAAGTGATGGTTCTTCAGAAGTTCAGATTAAAGACTCGTTTGTAAAAACTTATCAGCCCCTGATTGTGGTTTTTATCTTTATCTTACTTGTCAGTTTGGCGTATCAAGTCAGTCAGCCTCGGTTTTCCGGCACTCTTTTTATGCGCCATTTGATGGCTGGTTTTTTTATTGGTTTATCCTTTTTTAAATTTTTAAATCTGCAAGCTTTCAGCACAGCTTTTTCTCAGTATGACCCCATCGCAAAAACGTTGCGGGGATATGGAAAATTATATCCCTTTATTGAATTAGCTTTAGGGCTGATGTTTATATCTGGACTTGGTATAGCTTGGGCTAATTTTTTAACTATTTTGGTCTTAAGTGCTACGACTCTTGGAGTGATCAAGACTATTACCGCTAAAAATCAGATTCAATGTGCCTGTTTAGGGGCTGGCTTTAACCTGCCATTATCGTGGGTCACAGTGGCTGAAAACGTATTGATGATATTAATGGCCATTTACAGCTTGTTTATTAAATAAAACTGCATACAATTTTTAAATGTCTTTTAAAAATTTAATACTAGTCGTTTTATTCTTAATTCCGGTTAATGCTTTAGCTGGCGGCTATACCCGCATCGCCTTCATGTACATGAGTGATAAAATTGGTTCTGAAGGTTCAGCAGTTGAAACGTCTCGAACTTTAATTGATTTTGGAGCAGGGCACTTATTTAATAATGGATTTTCTTTAGGTGGCATGTACGGTTCAGAAAAATATGATCAGTCTACCCAAACTTTAAGTCGAACAGGCATTGGTCCAACGATAGGTTACATGAAAAGTAAAACCCAAGGGTTTTACTTTTTAGGAACATACTTTATTAATCCGACAATGACTGGTGGCTTCGAAGGAACAGGCACCCAATTAGACGTAGGTTTTCGTTTCGCCTTAGATAAAATCTCAATCGCACCGCAGTTAAGTAAAAAAACTTTTAAATACACTAAAGTGAACGGCATAGATTTAGATCCTGCTTACGTTGATGATCGCATTGATCCTTATTTTGTTATCTGGATTGCGTTTTAAAATTGAAAAAAGTAGTTATTTCAAGCCCTGGTGGTTACGACAAATTAACGATTCAAAATTTTCCGGATTTATCAGCAAGCGATAATTCAATTATCGTAGATGTGAAAGCTGTTGGTGTGAATTATGCGGATTGTTTAGTTCGTTTTGGTGTTTATGAATCGGCAAAAAAATATGTTGGTTGGCCAATTACACCTGGATTTGAATTTTCTGGCATTGTTAAATCAATCGGTAAAAACGTATCTCGTTTTAAAGTCGGTGATGAAGTCGTCGGTATCACTTTATTCAACGCTTACGCTTCAGAAGTTAAAGTGAAAGAAAATCAATTATTCCACATACCAGCCGGATTTTCTTTAATCGAGGCGGCTGGTTTTCCCACAGTTTTTTTCACCGCCTATCATGCCCTTTTTCAACTAGTAAAAATATATCCCGCTTCGCATGTGTTAGTGCATTCGGCAGCCGGCGGTGTAGGTTCAGCGCTCGTGCAACTCGCAAAAGCTTTTAATTTTAAAGTAACAGGCGTTGTGGGGTCTTCGCATAAAGTCCAGGATGTGAAAAATCTTGGAGCTGATTTTGTGATTGATAAATCTAACCAAGATTTGTGGATTGAGGCTAAAAAAGTTTGTCCTGATGGTTATGATGTTATTTTTGATGCGAACGGGTATACGACACTAAAAGATGGCTACAACCATTTGCGTGCGGTCGGAAAAATTATAACTTACGGTGCTCATTCATTGATGCCCAAAGGCGGATCTGGCCGAGTTAATTATTTCAAAGCCTTAGTTGGATTAATCAAATCGCCGCGATTTAGTCCGCTGCAATTGATCACTGATAATAAAGCGGTAATTGGCTTTAATTTATCGTTCTTATTTGCGCGCCAAGATTTAGCTATCGAAGCCATGACTGATCTTATGCGCTTAGCTCTCGAGAAAAAAATTAAACCGCTAAAAACCACAACGTTTAAATTTAGTGAAGTGGGCTTAGCCCACAAAGCCCTTGAATCAGGCGCGACCGTTGGTAAAATTGTGCTCGTGATTGATTAATTTATAAAACTTCGGCCACTAGCTCTGCGACTAAAAAAACTAAATCACGTGCATTAGCCGTGTCTTTCCATTTTGGATCCATTAAAAGGCCGACTTTAGTTGAACCTTTTTTCTTCAAAAATTCACCTAACGCCGCAACTCCGTCTTCTTTTTCACAAACGCGTAAGAAATCCATCGCAAGCACATTTGTCGTGCCTTCCCAGATAGCAAACACCTGGGCATCACGCAGCAAACGCGGAAGTCCTGTGTCTTCAATATAGCCGGCTCCGCCAAAAGATTCTAAAACTTCACTTGAAATCAGAATAGATTTTTTTGCGGTATATAGTTTTAAAATCGGAGTTAAAGCGCGTAGTAATTTTTTATCTAACTCAACGGCGGTGCCACATTCTTCTTTACCAAGCAGGCCAACAACAAAAAATGTCAGATCAAAACATTTTTTAAAATCATCTTCTAAACGCTGCAAAGTTAATTTATGTAGCGGGTGATCAAGAATAGCGGCGCCAAAAGCTTTACGTTTTTTTGCGTAATCCCAGGCTAAATCTAAAGCGCGGCGTGAATGGCCAAGCGCGCAGATTGAATTGTAAACGCGCGTGATATTTAAAACGCTGGCAATTTTTTTTACGCCGTCACCTTCACCGCCAATAAGACGTGCCGGAGTTGCGTGCAATGTTAATTCAGCCGTCGGTAGGGCTTTTGTTCCAAGTTTATCTTTGAGTCTGTGCACTTCGATATTATTTAACTGATTTTTTTGGTCACGTAATTCTAAATAAAATAACGATAAACCTTTATTGCCTTCAGCGGCTCCTTCAGGACGGGCTAAAGTTAAAGTCATTTGTGAAGTTGTAGCCGATGTGAACCACTTAGTTCCTGATAACGTAAAATTTTTCGCATCCAGTTTTTTAGCTACGGTGCTGGTCATGCTGACATCAGAACCGCCAGTGCGTTCGGTCATCCATTGGCCTGATGTCCAAAAAGTTTTCGGGTCGCGTGATATTAAATTTTTAAAAGCTTTATCTTTTAAATCCGGGTCGCCATAAAGTTCAAGCGCACGGGCTGCACCATCAGTCATCGCCAGCGGACAAGAATAAAAAGCACTCGATGGTGAATAAAGGTATAATAAAGCCATCTGATAATAGCGCGAAAATTCTTTTTGTTTACGTTCATATGCTGTAGCTACGATACCTTCAGTGGCTGCAGCTTTTTCTAAATTTTTCCAGCCGTCAGAAGTTTCAATCACATCAATGCGTTTACCCCAGGGTGAATAAGGCACATGTTTTGGTGGATGACTTTCTGCATTTGCAGCCCACTCAAGCCAGGTGCTGCTGGCTTCGTTCCCCACATGAGTTAAATGTTCAAAAATAGATTTATGATACTCTTTGGGAACATTTTTTTCGAAAAATGTTTTTAAGTAATTATCAGAGGTAAATGTGTTCGAAAGTTCTGGTCCGTTTTGATAAAAATCGCTCATAACTAAGCGTGGCTTGCCAGGCCCGCTTAAGTCAAGTCTTGGCCTAATCGCAAGAAACCGTGTCCGTCGTTGGTTGGCCCAGAATAAATTTTTCTGGTTTTAAATCAAATTGTAATTTACCGGCTTTGCACGTTGATCTTAAGATGTTAGCGGCATCTTGAGTGTTAGCTACCAGCTGCGCAACTTCAGAAGCTGTTAAGTTAAAGGTGTTGGCAATATAACTGTAGATTGGGCCTTTGGCTTTAAAATCATGATCAAGTGCCATTAGTTTTTGATAAATTTTAGCATTGTAATGGCGTAACGAAACTAAATGCCCAGCCACTTTGCCAAAACTTTTATAATTTGTTTTTAGGGCCGCATCGTTATCAACAATTTTAGTTTTTTGAATTAAGATCGGGTTAAATGCCGCAAGCTCTGCCGGCGGCTTGATTTTACCAATCACATTTGGGCGCGGTTGATCTTTGAGATCAGCTTTTTTAGATTCAACAAGGCCGTTTTGCACCCAAACCCAGTGCCATTTGTAATGAATATTGCCGACGCGGTCCTGTTGACCTAATAAGTGATCTAATAAAGTAATTTCAGAAATTTCTTTCATCCATGTGATCATTTGCGCGGGAGAAAGAGAGCTGCCTAAGTCTGTGTTCATTCTTGAATTTGCGCGCGCTAGTTTTTCGCCTTGAGTGATGGCTTGTTGCAGATTCAATTCAGAACGTAAAGCCTGAAATGGCGCCGTGTTCATAAATTCCTGAGTTTGCACCAAACCCCACTTGCTGCGCAGACCATTAAAGTCAGTCGTATATTTATCGCCACCCCCATCAAGTAGCGCACCAAAAATTTGCTGACGATCATCAGTAAATAACTCATCAGTAAATTTATAGCTGGAAGGATTTTTTTCAGCTTGGGCAAAAATTTTCCAGGCGGCTCCATTTTTTTTGCCGTTATCTTTTACTTTTGAAGTAATTCTATTGTAATGAACCGTTTTGTCCATTGAGCGGTAAACTGCTACAGGTACATCCACCGACACATCAAAATAGCGTGCCAGCTGGTAATATAAAAAGGATGCCCGTGAATAAGTAGCACTTGTCGAAGCATCGTTCATAGAAAATTTAATCTTAGCGATTTTTTCGATAGGAATTTCTGTTCCTTTTGGTTCATCACCTTTAAGACAGTTTTTAGCTTCAAAATTTTCAGAGCTTAAACCTGAATCGTTAGGGTAAAGAATAAGGGCTGGAGATGTGCCCCAAGTTTTAGGGCATAGAGCAATTGCTGATGCGTAAAAATCTATGGCGCACAATTCAGATTCTTTTTTTAAGTCTTTTTTAGAAAAAGTGCCTTCAGGAATGTGATCTAAATTGATACATTGTTCAGTTTGTCCTAAGGGGCTTTTAAATGAAAAAACCTGTCCACGGGGCTGGCCAGATAAAGCTGGTAAAGATACGACAAGTACTATTAAGGCCAAGACTGACAATTTTGCGTTCATAGCATAACTCCTTATAGGGCTTTAATTCTTCTGTGCCGCTGCTTTTAGATAAAAGCAACCTGGGCGCCAACATCAAGCCTTGCCAAGAGTTTAAAACGTCTCATCTTTAAACTATGGAAAACGCAGCCTACAAGGTTGAACCTCCCCGCATAATTGCTAATTGGTACACTCGTAAAGTACACCCCCTTAGCTTTATGGCGACGGGGCTTTTACTGATCTTAGTTTTAGGGCTGTGTCTGATCGACTGGAGCTCAAGTCAGTTAAGTTTTTCTGCTTCACGCGAATTAGTCTTTTCGCAAAAAGAGTATTGGCGGTTATGGTCAGCACTTTTTGCTCACGGTGATCTTGGTCATCTTTTCGGAAATTTATTTTTATTTGTGCCGTTTGCATTTTTGCTGACCGGCTATTTTAGTGTTTCACTTTTTCCAATGTTGGGATTTTTATTAGGTGGAGTTATTAATGCTCTAACGTTACTGACGATGCCCATGCAGACTCAACTTTTAGGCATTTCTGGTTTGGTGAACTGGATGGGTTCACTGTGGTTAACACTTTTTTTCTTAATCGATCGCCGATCAAGTTTACGTAAACGGTTTGCGGTAAGCATACTTTCAAGCTTTGTTTTATTCGCGCCGCAAGAGTACAAAGAGGGTATTAGTTACATCAGTCATGTGATCGGTTTTGGCTTAGGAATCATCACTGGGTTGATTTATTATGCGCTTCATCGAAAAAACTTTTTAGCTGCAGAAGTTATTGAACAGGAACTAGAATTCGATGCATGAATATTTTATTACCAATCTTGTTTCAATGTTTTTCTCAAAGCCCAACCACACATGAATACCTAGGCTCTTGTCGCTATCAGAGCGAAGAGTCAAAGCAGCCAGGTATTGTAAGCGTTTATCAAAATACGAATGTAACAGGTGATGACCGTTTACTGAGTTTTGAATTCTTCAGCGAGTCTTGTAAGAAAGTAACTGAACAAACCGAATCGCAAATTGATATGGTTAGAACATATATTTGGCCGTGGTCAGATGAAGGCATTCAGTGGCTGAAATACCGTAACGGTAAAAAAGGCATGGGTATGATGAAATGGCACCGCGAATCAGGGGTTGGTTATCTTCGTCGCTTTAAAAAATACTATGACCCGCAAGCTGATAAGTGGGTTGAAAAGTATTTTTATTTGAATGTTACAAGTTGCAGTATCGATCTAACGAATGTGGATTTCGCCAAAGGGCTTTAAGAGCCCTTTTTGGCCAGTTTTCTTTTTTCTAATTTTTCTTTATAGAATTTTTTATCGGCTATATAAATTGTGCGTTCAAGCTCTGCGTATACATTTTGTTTTTTATCAAGCCATTGAATATGCGCAATATAAGTTGTTTCATAGCCGGCTTTAACTTCGGCTTTTACTTTTTCTAAAATTTCAGGAGTAATTTTAAACAGGGCATACAGCGGATCTTTTGCTGGGCGCTTAAATTTGATCGAAGCTGATTTATCCCAGACAACATAGTCTTTACCTAACATGTGCATAAACATAATCACATAAAACGGATCAGTCGCTGAAAACATGCTGCCGCCAAAAATCGTTTTTACATAATTGCGTGTCCAGATATTTAAAGTCAGGCGAAGTTTAACTTCGCTCCAGTCGCCTGACCAAAATAAAACTTTAGCTCCCGTTGCGAAAAACATCGGGTACCAGTTCATACCGATACGAAAACTTTTAGATTTAAATGATTCTTTTAAAGTTGAAAGCGCCATAGATATATTTTGAAGCGGGGCGCAAGAGATGTCGAGAACAATTAATAGCTCTAAAAAATTAGAGCTATTAATCTAAAAATAAAATTAACCAGAAAATGGCATTTCGAAATTAATAATAAGACAGGCGTCGATGTTTGTAGTCACGCGGTAAGGTGAGTGTTGCACTCCTTTAGAAGTAAAGATCACGTCATAGACTTCGTAGCCACCTTCTTGAACATGAGCAATATCAACAAGTTCAACTGTCGAAGTGAATTCAGTTGTTTTGTTGTTTAAGGTAAATAACGCTTCTGCAGCTTTAACTGCTTCAGCTACGCAAACCACTTGGATAGGTGGCTCTTCAGCCGAGAACGCAAAAGATGATAATAATACCGTCGATAAGATAACTAAGATTTGTTTCATAAAAAACTCCCCTGATTGAGGAGGGTTTTATCAAGGCCGACTGAAAAGAGCCAGTGGCAATTTCGCACTTATAAATTTTATTTTAGCGACAGTGTCTTATAATTAGACGGCGTCGGCTAATTTGCGGCCATTAACGAAAAACTCGCGATTAAAAGCAATAGATTGGTTTAG
The DNA here is from genome assembly GCA_036676395.1 of Bdellovibrio sp. Classification (GTDB taxonomy): domain Bacteria; phylum Bdellovibrionota; class Bdellovibrionia; order Bdellovibrionales; family Bdellovibrionaceae; genus Pseudobdellovibrio. The sequence continues at coordinate 1,709,347 of JAKFCY010000002.1, read as the reverse complement.
AGCTGTTAAAAAGCGGTCCAAGCCCTGCACTTTCAAAAAACTGGAAAGGCGAAGGAACGTTGATGAGTTTTAAAAAGTCGGTCTTGGCATTTATATTAGTCTATTTCCAAGTGGTATCGCTATTAGCGACACCACAGGATTTGCCGTACCATCACCGCGCCGTAGCTGCCGCCGAAGATCTAGATTCAAAATCAAAAGATGCCGCAACTTTAGTGATGGATATCAACGGCCCGCAAGGTAAATCTCAATTTTCATACACCGAAGTTCCGATCGAACATCCCTCGCAAATCAGTGAAATACTTCAGCGCGAAGAAACACGCAATGCTGACATTCTTTTATCTACAGACACGCCAGAAATTTATGAAACTGTAGCCGAGACTATTCAGAAAACTGAAAAAAGTTCTGACCGTATGTTTCGTTTTATGCCGACCGGAAAATTAGCCTCTAGCCGAGAAAAATTAGCATCGGGCTGGGCGGATTATAAACATAATGTTACGCATTCGGTTAAGTATGATAAACTTGGGCTTTCGATTGTGATCATCACAACTTCTTTTGATTCATTTATTTGGATCAACTCTGGATCGATGGATGTTTATCAAAAATCAGCGATGGTGATGATGAATGTGATTTTTGCCGCCGCTTTCGCATTAGACCGCGATATGTGGACAAAGATGACGGTGCCTCTTCGTCACCGCATCATGAAAACGTTGGATAAATTATCGAATAGAGTTTTTAACGTTACAGAAACATCAGCAACGTATGCACGTAAAGTTTTAGCTTCACAATTTTTAGCAAATCTAACTTTCAGTGTAGGCTTTCAAGTTTTGCGCGGTTCGATTATGTCTTTTCATGACTTAGCTACGAATATGATGAGTGCCCCTTTCTGGGCAACATCGCTCAAAGTGGCAGTGATCACGACTCTGGCAAGTTTTGCCTGGGGTGAGCTATTAGCTGCTGCCGATGCTGAAAAAAACCCGGTGGCTAAAAATGCTTTAAAACGATTATCTGACGTCAGAAATATTGTGATGAGCCAGCTTGCCAGCATGGGAATGGTGCTTCAGCCTGGTGTGTATGGATATTCTCCGATTGTTGCAATTGTGGCAAGCGGAGCGATAGGGTTATTGGCGTTAATTAAATCTAATAAGGTTATTCAGTGGCTTGAAGCAAATCGTGCGACAAATATCCTTTTTAAAAATCAACGTAAGCTTGAAACTCTGGTTAACGAAGTTACGACGCGCCTGCGTGGTGGCGACGAAGCTGTCCACGGCGGTGCTGGATCTTGCAAACTATTGTTTAACTAGTTGTTAGTAAACAACATAAACGCCTAGTCTTGTTTCATATTGGGACGCGTAAGCTTAAAAAAAACATAAAAATTCGAAAGCAAAAAGCCGAAAAGAATACTGATAGTGGAGGCTTCATTGAAACAATGGGTTGTTAAATTATTACAGCAGTTGGATATCTCATTTGCAGATTCAGATTCGATTAGCGTTGATTCTGCGCCGACGAAAAAAATGCCGGTCATCACCGAAGAAAAAGCTACGCTACTTTACATCATGGATGTCTTTAATAAACATCTTTTCGATATGGAAAAACACTCGGTCAGAAAAGTGCGCGAAAAATTAGACATGATGGCAAAAGGCCTTGTCGATGCCGATTCAAAAAATGTAGAAAAAACTTTATCTGAAATCAGATTATTCTTTGCCAGTTACCGCGTTGATGAATCAACTTATATTCAGCATACCTTCGATGACTTTAAACGTATTGTTTGGGATTTAGCTGATCAGTTGTCTGAAGACATACACGATGACTCTGCTAAAGATGATCAGTTAGCCGTGCATCTGCAAGATTTAAAAGAAGCAGTTGAAGCCAACTCGCTTGAGACACTTCGTAAAAAATCGCGTCAGTTTATTAATTTATACGTTGAACACCAAAACGCCAAAAACGAAACACGTCAAAGACGTCTGACATCGGTGAAAAAGAATTTAGACACGGTCAAAAAGCAATTGTTAGAAGCCAATACTTCATTGAATCTGGATCACTTAACTGGAGCCCACAACCGTAAGAGCTTTGATGACACTGTTAGAAAGTACGTGCATCTAAATAACATGAATCCACTGCAGGTAAGTCTTATCATCATGGATATCGATTTTTTCAAAAAGATTAATGATACTTATGGCCATGATATTGGTGATTTCGTTTTAAAAGAATGTGTTCGTATTTTAAAATCAGTATTTCATAAAGACTCAGAAATGGTGTCGCGCATTGGCGGCGAAGAATTCGTTGTGATTCTGCCAAACCATGCCATCGAGCATGCTTTGATTCGCGCTGAAGAGGTACAAAAGCGTATTCGTTCTGAAGTGTTCGTGCACGGTGAATCAGTCGTGCGCTTTACTGTGTCTATGGGCATAGCCCAGCTCTTACAGGGTGAAAGCGCCTCTGACTGGGTTAAGCGCTCAGACACTGCTTTATATAAGTCTAAAAACTCTGGCCGCAATCAATACACGGTTGCGCCATCTAATTCAGTCAAACCCGCACGTGTAGCGTAAAGCACACGTGTTAGCTTTCTAACAGTACATTCCATAACACTGTCTAAAGATTTCTATACAGGTTACACCTTAGACAGTTGTAAGCTCTCTTATACGCTATAGCCGCGCTGGCCCCCGCATTGCTTTGTTATATTCTTAAGACGTAACTGTCTAAAAAAACAAACAAAACAAATTGTACAAGGGGGAATTAATGAACGCAAAATTCATTACGGGCAGAGCTTTATCTAAGTCACTTTTTATCAGCACAAGCTTTATGATGGTGTGTTTACTCACTACCAGCGCAAAAGCATTAAATGAAAATGTCATTGTCGCAGTTATCGATACGGGGATTGATACTGAACACAAAGACTTAAAAAAATCGATCTGGATAAATGCCGGCGAAACCGGAACAGATAAATACGGTAAAAATAAATCAACTAATGGAATTGACGATGATGGTAACGGATATGCCGATGACATCCACGGATGGAACTTCGTCGATAATAATAACCAGGTTATGGATCTTGAGGGGCACGGAACTCATATCGCGGGAATCATTAACACTCAGTATTCGCAAAAAAAGCATGGCGAAACTGGGTTGCAAATGATGGCCGTTAAATATTATAGCCCGAAAGTCAGCAATCAAATTAATATCATCAACACCATTAAGGCCATTCATTATGCGACACGTATGAAGGCGCATATCGTGAATTACTCTGCCGGCGGGGCGCTGCCAGAATTTTACGAACTACAAGCCATTCAAAATGCCAGGAAACTTGGAATCATGATGGTGGTTGCTGCGGGTAATGAACAAGAAGACACCGATGTGGTCAGGTATTACCCCGCAAGCTATAGATTAGATAATATGATCTCGGTTGCGGCGTTGCAAAAAGATGGTGGTTTAACCAGCTTTAGTAATTACGGAAAGAACACTGTTGATATTGCAGCGCCGGGAAAATTAATTTATTCAACACTGCCTAAAAATCGCTACGGTTTTCAAAGTGGCACTTCGCAAGCCACGGCCTTCGTCACAGGGCATTTGGCCGCAGTGATTGCTGATAAAAAGCCAGCAACCTACAAGTTAGCTATTGAGAGTCTATTTAAACAGGCAGTTTATAGCCCGGCGCTTAAAGGACGCACCAAGTTTCAGATGGCCTTATTAAATGAAATACCCTAGAATTTTTTAAAAAAGGATACTCTATGCATAAGAACCAAGGCCCGGTGTACTACAACGATTATTTAATGTTAGAAAAATTTCTGTCTTGCCAGGAACCTTTAAGTAAAAAATTTGCTACAAAAGAAGATCCTGAAGCGCATGACGAGACACTTTTTATTGTTGTTCACCAAGCCTATGAGTTATGGTTCAAACAAATCCTTCATGATCTAGATGCTGTCATTGCCACTTTCAAAAAACCAGCTGTTGAAGAGGGTGACTTTAGTTACATCAATCAACGCTTAGATCGTATCCGCAAAATCCAAGCTGGCTTTCAAAACAACTTCGAAATCTTAGAAACTATGACACCGATGGATTTTCTTGAATTTCGTAGTTTGTTATCTCCGGCTTCAGGTTTTCAAAGTACACAGTTTCGTGAAATCGAAATTAAGTTAGGCTTAAATACCGTAGACCGTGAAGGCATCGATCGTGAATTCTTCTTGGGCCGTTTAAACGAAGCCGACCGTAAACGTCTATCAAATCTGGAATCAGTCCCTTCAATGCTTCGCCTTTTAGAGAAGTGGTTAGAGCGTACTCCATTTACTAATAAAGAGAATTTCAATTTTTGGACTGAATACCAAAATACGATTACCAATATGTTAGCTGAAGATAAAGCGACCATCGAGGCCAATGCTGCTGGGCTTTCTGATAAAGATAAACAAGGTCAGTTAGAAAATCTAAAAACGACACAAGCCTCTTTTGATAATTTATTTAACGAAGAAGCGCACAAAAAAGTGGTTGAAGCGGGCCAACGTAAACTTTCGCAAAAAGCGATGTTAAACGCTTTATTCATTATGCTTTACCGTGATGAGCCGATGTTATCTATGCCGTTTCAAATGATGACTATCTTAATGGATATCGACGAAAATTTCACAACTTGGCGTTACCGTCACATGCTTTTAGCACAGCGTATGTTGGGCTCTAAAATTGGAACGGGTGGCTCATCAGGTCACACGTACTTAAAAAAAGCTGCCGATAATAACCGCGTATTCGTCGATCTTTTTAATTTATCGACATATTTAATTCCGCGTTCACGTTTACCAAAAATTCCGTCAGAAATTAAAAAACAATTAAACTTTAATGTATAAAAAGCATTATCAACTTTTTTTAGAAGCTAATAAGGGTGTACAACACTACGCAAGTCACAGCCATCACTATTGGCCCGATGTGACTCGCAAAGCGATGTTAGATTATTGGGATGATTCGGCGAAATTTGTTGATGATAAATGGGCGCATATATTTGGCGTTAAAATACCAAGCGTGCAAAGACTGATTGCTGATGTGTTAAATTTATCCCACGCAGAACAAATCGTTTTTGCCCCAAACACCCATGAATTTGTGACCAGACTTTTAAGCTGTTTTAAGCCGAATAAAAAAATCAGAATCTTAACGACCGATTCAGAGTTTTATAGTTTCGACCGTCAAATTAACCGTTTGATCGAAGATGAATTTGTTGAAGTGGTTAAAGTTGCGACTTATCCTTTTGCAACTTTTGAAGCCCGCTTTAAAGACCATTTAAAAACTGAGCAATGGGATTTAGTTTTTATCAGTCAGGTATTTTTTAATTCAGGTGTGGCGATTAAAGACTTAATTTCAATAGTTGGCGCAGTGACAAATCCTGAGACCGTCATAGCCATTGATGGTTATCACGCTTTTATGGCACTGCCGACAGACCTGCAAGGCATTGAAGATCGCATTTTTTATATCGCTGGTTCGTACAAATACGCCCAAGGCGGTGAAGGCTGCTGTTTTATGACCGTACCCAAGGGTACTCAGCTTAAGCCCTCTAACACGGGCTGGTTTGCGGGCTTTTCAGGGCTAGCCCATGTTGGTTCGCGTGTTGTGTATTCAGATGATGGTTACCGTTTTGCGGGCAGTACAATGGATTTTTCAGCTCTTTATAGACTTGAAGCTTCGTTATCACTTTTTGCAAAAGCCGATTTGTCTGTCGCAAAAATTCACCGCCATGTTCAAAATTTACAGAAAAACTTTTTAAACGATATCCAAAGTTTTTCGCATCCTAAACATAGCCAGTGGTTAAACGAAAAAAATCTGTTAGTTCATGATTTGAATCATCACGGGCATTTTTTAACGTTTGATACAGGTAATTCTGAAATCACTAAAAACTTGCATGATGAATTTAATAAAGCGGGGATTCAAACGGATTATCGCGGAGCTCGCTGGCGCTTTGGTTTTGGGTTATACCAAGAAGCGCACATTGATTTATCTAAACTGACCTAGTTAGGGTCAGTCCAAAGAGAACGATCTTTCATAAGCTTGCGATCATCAACAATCGTTGGGATTCCGGTGCCTGAGTAAGCTGTAGTTTGGTATGAACCATCGCGCACTTTAACGGCTTTGATATTTACGTCAACAAGCGCATTACAGTTTTTTTCTGCAGCTATGTAAGCCAGGCGCATCGTGATGTCGAACTCATCTAAGCCTGATGGAATTACGATAGGCTTTTCTAAGCGTTTAATAAAACGGGTTTCTTTGCCTTGGCTAATATCGAAAACCGAAATAGTTCTGGCACGAGCCGCGATATCTTCGTAAGTCGCAAGCGCAGTGCCTACGTTGTTATCAAAACACACGCTGCAGTACCAGTTGTGGCTGATTTCTGGTGGCCTGATAGTTAAATATTGAAAAGCACCGTCTGGCATAAACTGAACACACGATTTACATAAAGCATCGTTACAAACTCCACATTGGTAAGGCGATTTAGATTTGCCACAGTGTGCACACCCAGCCGTTGTACAACCAGAATTTGTTTGAGCTTCAGAATCAGAAGAATTTGTATCAGTTTTCATAGGAGAAATAGGTATCATTTTTGTGTTTACTTATGCAAGGGATCAACCGATCATTGTTGTATGAGTAATAAAGCGGCCGATACCGATATAAATTCTTCACGATCTATCAAAAAGGGCCCCATGGCCTTACTAGAGAACCTGATTCGTCAGTTTTCAACCGTCGCCTTTATTCTGTTTTTATTACCGTTAGTTGTGCTGTATGTGATGATTTTAGGTTTCTCGATCACACCAGCTATTTATCTATTTCAGCAGGTTAATATTTGGGTAGAAGGTTATTCGCTTTTTGTTAAATCACTGTGCTACGGCATGTGTGCCGGTGCAGGTTTTATTTCATTTATTTTGTCGTTAATCTTTATCGTACCACTTTTTAATTTGCCGCTGCTTCCATTTGTGCGTCCGTACCGTGGGGCTTGGTATTCGTTAGAATCGATTCCTTGGTATTATCACAATGCTTTAACTTATCTTGTTCGTTACACGATCTTAGAATTTTTAACGCCGTCGCCATTAAATATTTTATTTTTTAAAATGATGGGTATGAAGATCGGTAAAAACGTCGTCATTAACACATCAAATATTTCTGATCCATGTCTGATTCAATTAGATGATTACGTAACTATCGGGGGCTCGGCATTTATGATGGCCCATTACGGAATGAAGGGTTATTTAGTCATTGATAAATTGCATCTTAAAAAAGGCGTGATGGTTGGTCTGGGGGCAAAACTTTTAGGTGGTGTGACCATCGAAGAAAGAGCCACGATTCTGCCAAATTCTGCAGTCTTGCCAAAGACCACAATCGGGCCTGGCGAAAAATACGGCGTACAGTCACAAGTTCATAATTAAATTATTCATTGGCAAATCTTCGATTTGACTAAATTGTTAATCGTTCTTTTGATTCGAAACGATATAGTTATGCAATAACCATAGGCGAATTTGTTTTAACAAATGATCTGTCATGCCGAAGAACACAAATTGGTGTAAAAAACCCGCGGGATCATCTTTACCACCGGTGCTGGCTGCTTTTTCAGTGTAATGGCAAAAGGCGGGTAGTTCTACTGTTTGTGTCTCGTCATCACTTAAGAATACAAATTCACGAAATTCTTTAAATTGCAATTCGCGACTGTAGACAAGATTCACATACAATTCAGAAATTTCAGAAATTTTAACCTTGTTAGCCACTTTCATCACTTCGCGCGAAGTGATGTTTAATAAATGGCTTGGTTCTTTTTCACTTAACGCATTTATGTGAATTTTCATTTTTTTGTAAAAATAAGAGCGATCTAACGGGCGTAAAAAGATATCACGGTATTCAGTTGCATGAATTTTTAAATCATCTTCTTTAGGAAGATTTGGCGCATACCAAAAATGCACACATTCTGCTTTAAACATCTCTTTAAAGTTTTCATGTTTAATGTCTGTGGTGTTGATGCAAAAATCATGATCATAGACTGCTTTATCAGCCGATTTTTTAGAAGGATCAAGTTTTACGATTTCAGGAGTTACATTGTTGTAACGGTTTTGGATTTCAGAGATAAAATTTTTATTTTCATCGTTGTCTAACCCGATGAAAGCTAATTTTAACGGCACTGTCGATTTGGGCGGATTTAAATTCCATAGAGCACTTGATGCGCTATCAGCCTTGTGAGCTGCGATGTATTTACGAATTGCACTTAATAAAGGTTGTTCGGCGCCAAAGAATTGAAACTTGTTAATAAAGTTTCCCGGTTTTTGCGGGTGCGGGATGCTGACCAAACACTGGGCCCACACACTTTGTTTTTTACCATAAGTAAACATCGTCGAAAAATATTTTGAAATGCTGCCGGTTTCGATTTGCGAATCGCTTAAAGTTACAAAACCCAGCTCAGAAATAGTTTGTAATTCAACCGCTTTTAACAGGGCGATAAAGGCCGTAGCGCTTTGTGATTTCATTTCTAGCGGCGCTGCTTTTTTCTTAATTTTTAAAGCTAGATTTAAACTCTCTTTTAAGATTAAAGAATCAAAAGGTTTAAAAACGAAATTATAAATTTCAAGTGGGCGAATATTTTTAGCGATCGTTAAGTTATTCTCGTAACTAGTTAAAATAAATGAAAATTCTTTTGAGTTTTGCGATTTAAGTTTTGCAATTTTTTCTGGCCAAGTGGCAGGAGTGTGAAGGCTGTAATCTAGAATCATCAGATCAAACACCCAGAACGGCGCAACAGCTTCAGGGCTTAGAGCATTGGCGTGCGCTTCAAAAGCTTCCATATTCGGAAAGTTTTCGATTTGTGCCTGCGCATCAACCGATTTAAGAGCCTCGATTATTTGCTCTACAGACTTATCTTCACGATCAACAATAAGATAACGTCCCATAATGAAATTATACCGTGTTTTGAAGTAGTTGACCACTAGGGCTTCTCTATGGACAATCTAAAGGTCTAGTTAAACGGTAATATATATAACGAACAAGGATGAACCAATATGAAACATAATTTCTTTTCATTTGTAGCGACGACTTTTTTTATCTGTTTTTCGGCATTTGCTGCTGAAACTGGTTCGGCTGATGTGGTGACAACTTCGTCACCGGTTGGCTTTTGGAAAACAATTGATGATTCAACAAATGAGCCACGTGCCATCGTTGAAATTAAAGAAGTTGACGGAAAACTTTTTGGTAACATCATCAAAACTTTTCCTAAAGAGGGTGATAAAACTATCTGTACAGAATGTTCTGGCGATAAAAAAGATAAGCCAATTGTTGGATTAGAAATTATTTGGGATCTAAAAAAAGACGGCGATAAATACACTGGCGGGCACATCCTTGATCCTAAGAACGGTAAAACTTACAAAGCGAAAATGACCCTGATCGAAAACGGTGAAAAATTAGAGGTGCGAGGATTTATAGGTTTCAGCCTACTAGGTCGCACCCAAACTTGGCTTAAAACTTCGGCACCTTAAGCTCTGCTTAGCAGTGTTTAGACACTTCGCGAAATATTCGTTTTTTAACAGTTGCCAGAGCTGGGGGTAATTTGATTATCTCTAGCCACAACAACTACCACGTATAAGTTGGGGATTGGCCCGACGTTTCTACAAAGCACCGTAATGCTTTTCTATGGAGGATCTATGAACTGTTCTAAAGGACTAAACACTAAGGTAATCTTAAACCTTATCGCTGCTATCTCTTTTACTTTAACGGCTTCTTTCGCAACTGCGCAAACTTGTGCTGATGATCAAGCGAAACAAGTTTCTCGCCAAGATTACTCTGAAAAAAAGAAAAAACCGGCTCCTGCTAAACCAAGCGAACCTAATAAACCAAGTTTTCCAGAACCAGATAAAGCTCCGACTACTGGGCTAAATCCATCTGACAAATATCCTATTCACCCAGATGCAGAAATGACTCCAGGTAAATTGTGTGAACGCGGCACAAAACGCTACGCTCAGCAAATCACTTACTGTGAACGCAATGTTTCTTCAGGCGAAAAAAACGCAATCATTGCTGATTATGATCAAGAATTAGGTTTTAAAATCCGTTCAATGAATCGCGGTGATTTCAAGATCGATCACTTCATCCCGTTAAGCATCGGTGGATCGAACGATGTTGAAAACCTTTGGCCACAACATAAATCTGTGTACGCGTATACTGATCGCTTAGAATTACTTTTATTCCAAGCTATGGAAGCTGATAAAATCGCTCAGGCAAAAGCTATCGAAGTGATGAAAGAGTGCAAATTAGATTTACCTAAATGCGCTGGCTTAGAAGACTTCGTTTCTGATTTAATGCAATAATTATTTAAATTTTAAGATTCTCTCGAGGGGCATGACCGTTAGCTGATTAGCTAACGGTTTTTTTATTTTTGCGCTTCGTAGTTTTTGCTGGAGTAGCGTTTTTACGGAGCTCGCATCCTGCTGATGCTTCTGACGGCTTCCTGCCGTCAGATCATTTGGGATGGCGGAGTTTGGTTATTGAATTTTTAGATCGGGATTCGTATTTGCTCTGTATTTGGGTTTACACTTTTAAAATTAGTGTAAACCCAAATACAGAGCGTGCATTGAAATTCTTTATTGTACTTTTGGTAAGCTAGCTAATGTTTCTTCGTATTCACTGACTAGATTTTTTATGATTTGTTCACAGGGAATGATGTCATCGACCAAGCCTACAGATTGTCCTGCTGACCAAACTGTTTTCCATGTCGGGCCGACGGCTGCTTGTTCTAGGGATTTTGATCCTAAATAATGGATTAATGGAACGATGTATTTTTTTAGAGTCTTTTGGTCTTTGGCCATTTTTAGGTACCACGGTAAATCTAAACCCATTTTGTCGACGTAGGGAGTTCTGATCACAGCAGCAGGTGTGCCCGAGATTCTTGTTGTGAGTACGATATCTTCTGGTGATGAATTCACGATCGCATCTTTGTAGGCTTGTTCGACTTTAGCTTCAGTGCTGGCGATAAATCTTGTGCCGATGCTTACGCCTGCGGCACCAACGGCCATCATCGAAGCCATGGTTGCGCCGTTGGCGATTCCGCCGGCTGCGATAATTGGAATTTCTAATTCGTGTTTTAACCAGTTAACTAAAACGATGGGTGATAGCGGGCCTGCGTGCCCACCAGCGCCAGTGCCAACCGCGATCACTCCGTCAGCTCCTAAATCCTGAACTTTTTTGGCGTGCTCCAGATTTACGACATCACACACTACTTTTGCTCCATTTTTGTGGGCTTCAGCGATCACTTCTTTGGGTGAACCAAGCGAAGTGATAAATAAATTTACCCCGGCATCAAGAGCATGTTTTAAATCTTCTTTGGCGCGAGTGTTTGATTTGTTTACGATAATATTTAAACCAATAGGTTTTTTCGTACGGGCTTTCATTTCCTTTAAAGCCTCGATGTATTTTTCAACAGGGCGGTAATTCAATGCGGGAAATGTTCCGATGGCTCCGGCTTCAGAAGCTGCCACGACCATGTCGACATTTGAGACTAAAAACATGGGGGCTTGGATGATCGGGTAACGGATACCTAACATCTTGGTTAAAGGAGTTTCGATCTTTGTCAGCGCGCTTTGTTGTGTTGTCATATTAAAAGTTTGGCTTATTTATTGAGATGAAGCTAGAATTTAGTGAATGAGCACTATGAAAAACTTTAAAGAGAATCTATTTTTAACTTTGTACGCTTGGTCTAAAATCCCGTTAATTGGCTTTGTTGGACCAAAAGTCTTAGAAGCCAACAATCAAAGAACTATATTAAAGGTTCCGTTAAACTTTAGAACTAAAAACCACTTAGGGGCTATGTACTTTGGCGCACTGGCTGTGGGTTCTGAGCTTTGCATTGCTATGCTTGCAGTTAAACAAATTCAAGCCTCTGGCGAACGTATTGATTTTTTATTTAAAGATTATAAGGCCAATTTCTTAAAACGCGCCGAAGGTGATGTGCATTTTATCTGTGAAGAGGCCCAGGTCGTAGTTGATCAGATCAATGAGGCTAAAACCTCTGAAGAGCGCATAAACCGGACGATGAAGGCCTATGCGATCGTTCCTTCGGTAAGCCAGACTGAAAGAGTGGCAGAATTTGAGTTGACGCTGTCAGTTAAGCGTCGAGTTAAGAAAAAATCTTAAGTAATTAAAAATATTCAAGTAAAGTAATGCCTTTCGTAAAAGGTAAGGATTTTCTATGTCTAAAAAAGATGTTTTTGGTGATGAAATTACAACGACAACGAACAACACAAAATCGCAAGATTTTGCTTCATTGTTTGAAGATAGCGTTGGCGGCGTCGGTAAAAAGTTAACTACAGGTCTTGCTTACACAGCTGAAATTTTATCAATCAGCAAAGAAGAAGCTTTCGTATCAACGCCATCTCATCAAGATGCGATGATTATGCGTAATGATCTTTTAGATGAAAATAAAGAATTAAAATATAAAGTCGGCGATCGCATTGACGTTGTTGTGACTTCAGTTCGCGGTTCAGAAATTCGCGTTACTCGTGCAGGTCAGAAAAAATCTAATCCAGACATGGATTCATTAGAAGACGCTCATGATATGGAATTACCTGTTGAAGGCCGTGTCTTAGAAGTTTGTAACGGTGGTTTTCGCGTAGAGATCATGAAAAAGACAGCGTTTTGCCCATTAAGCCAAATGGATTACAAAGTGATCGATCAGCCTTCTTACATCGGTAAGAAATTTGATTTCTTAATTACTCAGTTTGATCCGCGCGGTCGTAACTTAGTGGTATCTCGTCGTAAATTATTAGATCTACAAAAAGCTGAAAACGAAGGAGAATTTCTTTCGAACACAAAACCGGGTGATATCGTAAACGGTACAGTTAAGCGTTTTGAAAAATTCGGGGCGTTCATTGAACTAGGTGGCGGTGTTGAAGGTCTTTGTCATATTTCTGAAATCGGCTGGTCTCGTATTCAAGATCCGTCTGAAGTTTTAACTTTAAACCAAACGGTTCAGGTTAAGGTTTTAAAAGTTGAAGAAGTAGATGGTCGCGTGAAAATTTCTTTATCAGTTAAACAAGCTGGTGGCGACGGTGACCCTTGGAATATGGTTCCAGAAAAATTCAAAATTGGATCAGTGCACACAGGTATCGTTGAGAAAAAAGAGCAGTACGGTTTATTCGTGCAAATTGCTCCGGGTATCACAGGTTTACTACCACGTGCCAAATGGCGTGACTCTGCAGATGCTGCCACTTATGAAAGTAAGAAAAAAGGCGATATATTCCCAGTTTCAGTAGATGAAGTTTTATTTGAAATGAAAAGAATTTCTTTAGGTATTCCAGGACTTGCTGAAGACAACACTTGGCGCGAACACAGTGCCGCTGGTGGAACTCAAAAAGCAGGAACTGGCTTTGCGACGAATAATTTCGGTAACTTATCTTCGTTGATGCAAAAAAGTGGAAACAAGAAGTAAGGCGAAACTGATTTTTAAAGTGCTATTGGTCTTTGCGGCAGTGGTTTTTATCGCCGTCGCAGGGTTTACTGCATTTATTGTTTATCATTTGCCGTCAGCGAATAAATTATCATCAGCAATTTTAAATCCTGGCCAACGGCAAAACCTGGCCATGGTGAATGACACAGTTCATACGACGCAATTGATTCCAGAACCACCTCCGGTTTTAAACCCGACGGCAAAACCAACTTCAGCGACAACGACAGTCACACAAACTCAAAGTTTAAATTCGCGTGCTGGGCTTGATGATTTAATTAATCCAAATAAGCCCTTAAGTAATTTTTGTAGTTCATTAAAAAACGCCAAAATCGGCGCAATGACAGATCAAGAAACCAACAGAGCGTTTCAATTGTCGTTAGATGAAGCGACGGCAGATCCTCGTGCACAAGCGCTTAAACCATTGTTTCGTTACATTTTACGTATTCCGCAATTTCAGGATTTAATTTCTGAAGTAAATGCTGCCGCGGCCGCAGGCCAGACTGAAGAAAGTTTTACTCAAAAAGCGGCATTTTATGGAAAAGTCGTCGCAGCGTTTGCCGCAATGAATGCGCATAAATCTGATTTTGAGGCGATCGCCGATCGCAGTTATTTATATTTTAATTTAAATAAAGCCGTAGCTCTTAAACCAGATATTGCAGCCGATGAGCGCTTGAAAAAATTCTGTGACAACACTGAACATGCATTTAACAGCAACCAGCCGGTAGAATTCGAACAGGAAAAAAAGAACTTCGAAAGACTTTTAGCCGAATTAGATGTCGAGCAAAAAAGTATTGGTTATAATCCAGAGTATAGAACCGTTTTTGAAATCAAGCGAGACGAAAAAAGCATGCGCCTTGATGGCGGCTGGATCGAAGAAGCTTTCGCTAAGTAAATCGATAATTTGAACGAATAAGATTCCTTTTTTTGTCATACACTTGTGAGTTTGATTGCAGTTCAATATGCGATATATTCTCGGCCACCTAAAATTATCTCGTTTTGAGACATTGGCACTGTTTGCATCTTTTCTTGAAAGAGGTGTATGCGGTGAAAGAATCATACTTCATTTTAAGTCTGCTCATATCAACATTAGTTTATCATTCATCCGCGATAGCTAACGATGCCGGTAGTTTTAATACTGATTGGAAAAGTCTTCTTAATCAAAAAAATCCAAATGAAGAGCACTCTATTTGTTCTCTGGGTGAAAAGAAGTTAAATGAAGTATTAAGTGAAAACCCACAGCCAGAAGCAAATCAAGAATTTATTACCGCAATTTCAAAATCGAATGTCATTGTTGCTGGAGAAATTCATTTATATACTGATTTTAAAGCTCGTTCTACGCTAATAAGAATGGTCAAAGCAATTAACGGTCCAAATGTCTGTGTAGCCTTAGAATTACCCAATTGGCCAGAAGGGCTTAATAGTTTTTTTTCAAATCTTAAAAAAATATCACAACAATATCGTAAGGATGAATCTATAGATCACGCTAATGTTCAGGATGATCTTATTAATTATTACGAATCAACGACCAACTATGCTTTGTCAATGGGTTTAAAAGTAAAGCCTGTAGACCACCCGAAAAGTTTTGAAGAGAATTTTTCTAATGTAATCAGAAATCAATACATGTCTAACAGTATAGTAGATCTTATTCAGACCAAAGAATGTGATTCTGTTTTATTTTTTGTAGGAAAAGCACATGAGATCAAATCCTCTAAAGTAGATCCTGCCATATCTCCATTACTTAATGCAAAAGGGTTGTTGTCTACATCAGTGAATCTTCAAATGTCTTATGAATACGCTATGCCAATGCAGACTAGAACTTGGTCTCTTTGTAGGGATTCTGTAGATCGATTTGAGAAAAAAATTCAACGGTCAGTTTTATTTAATAGCAATAAAATTTCTGAAACTATTAAATTAGCACCTGAATCTGGTGAAAATATGAAATTTAGTGATTTTGATTTTACATGGCTAATTCCGTTTCAAGAACAGGATATCTCTTGCGTTACATGCGCACCCAGCAAAAGATCAAACACTAATTTTTAACATCATGGCTTAAAAGAGAAAAAAATAAAAAAGCTCCTCCGTTTAGGGAAGAGCTTTTTTGAACTACCAAGGAAAAGTATCTGCTGCGAATTGGCTTACTGAAATTTCACAGACCATGACTTCAGACTTCCGCTATCGTATTTAGCTAAATCTTGCACCACTAACTTATAATTTCCTGCCGAAGCAACACTTCCTAAAGCGGCCGTCGCATCATAAGTTTTAACGATATTATCTGTGCTACCGCCAGAGCGCGAATGTAAGGTTACAGTTTTACCGTCACTAGCCACAACTTTTACAACCAGATCACCAATATAAGTATGAGTAAGATTAACACTGATTAACACCTTTCTGCCGCTGGGTGCAGAAGTTACTTTTATTGAACTTGAGCTGCCCGCAGTATTGTTATCGAGAATCGCAACAACTTGTGTTGAAGAAAAAGTTTCACTCGTCACGACAGGAGTTCCTGAAGTTGGCGGAGTAGGCACGTCCGTTTGCGGAATATACTGACGTAATGCAGAGATACGCGTTACATCTTCACCGCGGCATGAATCATCGCTGCAAACTTTTGAAACGTTACAGCCACCTTGATAAACGAAGTCTTGCTCGCCGCGAACTAAGATGCCTTCGATTTCTAAAGTTTGCGCATTAAATACGGCAGAGCCCGAATTACCACCATAAGTATCCAAGTTAGTAACTAAGTAGCCGGCATTCGCTACCGAACGAACTTTTCCACCCGTAGTTATTTTTGTCGGTAAACCTACTGGATGGCCGATCACTAATAGGGGATCACCTACAGAGGCTTCGCCGCTGCGACGAACTTTTAATACCGCGTGATTTGTAACCGCGCGATCAAGTTTAATCACCGCATAATCTTCGCCCGTATTTTGTAAAACACGATGAACAATTTCACGACAACGATACACTTCATTTGAACTTACCTGAGTAGGCAATACTCCGGCAGATTTAACAGCAAAACCAAAGACAAAACTTGTGCCTACGCAGTCAGATTGACTGGTAATACAATGTCCTGCGGTGATAATTGTGTCAGGTCCAACTAAAGAACCCGAACAAAAAGCAGAGGTGTTCTGTTCACGAAATTTTTCACTGGAACATAATTGATGACTTTGAGCGAAGATTTCACCCGCAACTAAGGTACTTGCACCTTGTTGGGTTAAATCTGCATTTTTAATTAAAGCCACCGTTGAATCGGCTAATAGCTTTAATGCCTCACTTGACTGATAAACCTCTTGGCGGCCATCGCTGCCATAGATAACGTTTTCGGTGAGTGTGGTCTTTGTATTAGCTTCTGCGGCTGCTGTGAGCCCCTCTTTGGCGCAACCTGCAGCTAGCAGTGTAGAACAGAGTAGCGCCGTCGTGGTGCCTAAAAAATTCCTTTTTTTCATCATTATTTAAACCCCTCCATTGGGTCCAGACGAAACTTTAGACTGGCTAGGTAGGTAAAAAGGTTAAACAAACTAAAAAATATTACATGACAACCGCTGCTTAAGTTTTAAGATAACTTGGTAACCATTAAAAAAGAGGGAATTTTTATGAAATGGATGTCTTTTGCTATTACTTCGTTATTAGCAGTGAATGTGATGGCTCAGTATAAGGGGCATGGTTCTGACTCGGTGAGTGCAGAAACTTTAAAAAAATATGCGCCACCGGCTTTAAACCCGGTCATGACGAATAAGCTTAAAAAAATGTTTGATGTGACAGCGCCGGGAATGGGGTTGTTATCACCTGATAAAAAGACGTTATTTTTCACATGGCGTGTAACAGGTATCAGCCATGTTTGGAAAATCGATGGCCCGCAAAAGTTTCCGGTGCAGTTAACTTCTGGCTCGGATGCGGTCAGTTTAAGTGAAATCGCACCCAACGGTAAATTTTTAATTATTTCTAAAGACAGTAATGGCGAAGAAAATCCGGGAATTTTTAAATTAGATTTGGCCACGGGCCAAATTACAGAATTGTACCGTAAAGCTAAAGTGCAAACGCGCTTTGATTTTATCACTAAAGATTCAAACACAATCTATTTTACAGCTAACGACACCAAGCCTGATTCATACAATATTTATAAAATGGATTTAAGCTCGGGCGAAAAAACTTTAGTTTACGAAGGCAGCGGCTACTGGGGTATTGCCGATCAAAAAGACGATGGCAAAGAATTGTTATTCTATAAAGCGACAGGTTCTAAAACTTCTGAATACTACACTTATGATCAGGCGACTAAAAAACTTGAGCCTATCATCGGTGTTGATGAAAAAGGTGAATTCGAAGTTTCATTTGGCGCTAAAAAAGGTGAATACCTTGTGCAAACTCCAAAAGAAGAATTTAAAAAATTATATCTTTTTGCGCCAGCAAAATCAAAAGACCTAAAACCACTCACTGATAAAAATTTAAAATTCGATGTTTCTGGTTTTTCGATTGATGAAAAAAGAACACGCATTGTTTATAACGTAAACCGCGATGGTTACACTGAATTGTATGCCATGAATGCTAAAACGTTTAAACCCATCACGTTACCTAAATTTAAAAATGCCGATCATGTATTTGCCGGCAAAACTACACGTGATAGTTCTGTAACTATGGTGGGTGTTATCTCTGCACAAACTCCGCGTGTAAGTTACTCTTATAACTGGAACACAAAACAAATGACTCAGTGGGTACTGCCATCTGCTCCTGAAGTTGATTTAAAATCTTTCGCAGTTGCAGAACTTATGAATTATGAAACGCGTGACGGTGTTAAAATTCCGATGTTCGTGCGCTTTCCAAAAGGCTGCAAAGAAAAGACTTGTCCGATCGTAGTTCATTTTCATGGCGGCCCAGAAGGGCAATCTGAAGCAGGCTTTAGCCCGATGGCCCAAGCTTTTGTGAATGAAGGTTTTATCTTTGCTGAACCAAACGTGCGCGGAAGTGACGGTTACGGTAAAACATGGATCGATATGGATAATGGTCCAAAACGTGAAGCTGTGATTACAGATATCGAAGATGCTGCCACGTGGATGAAAAAGAACTGGGCTCGTAATGGCGTTACACCGAAAATTGGTGTGATGGGTTGGAGTTACGGTGGTTATGCAACACTAATGGCGATGAGCCGCTTTGCAGGTGCTTACAACACAGGGGTAGCGCTGGTTGGTATGAGTGATTTAGTTTCATTTTTAAATAACACGGCACCTTACCGCAGAATTTTGCGTATCACTGAATACGGTGACCCAGTTAAAGATAAAGAATCATTAATCAAACTTTCACCGATCACATACGTGGATCAAGTGCGCGACCCATTAATGATCATTCAAGGTGCGAATGACCCGCGTGTACCAGCAGGCGAGGCGATTCAAATTCATGAGACGCTACAAAAGAAAAATATTGCTTCACAATTAATTATTTTTGCTGATGAAGGTCACGGATCAAGTAAGAAAGAAAATCAAGTTTTAGAAATCGGTCACATGATTGAGTTCTTTAAAAAGAATTTGAATTAATTTTTAAATTGAGATGTTAAACGAAAAAAGCCGCTTTGATTAAGCGGCTTTTTTTATTCAAGGATTTGGATTATGGGGTTTTGTTTTGATTTTGTTCGTAAACCCGACACAATTCCGCATTCGCTTTAAAAAACTTTTCTTGTTCTTCAAGCTCTTTTTGGGTCACGGTAAATTCAGACTTATCACAATTTGCTTCATCAACAAGTTTACGAATAGCTTTCATTTCTTCAGGCACTAAACTTAATCCCCAGAAAGATTTGATCTTTAACCAGTCTTTTAAATAGCCGCAGTGATTAGCTTGATTACTTGGCATGTAGTCTTCGGGAGTTTTAGCGCTTTTTTCGTTATTTTCTTCGCCGCTTACGGCAACTAAATGGTTTCTGTAACCTAAGTAGTTTCCGTACAAGCAACGTTCTTTAAAAGTCCATTTGTGAGCTCCAGAGATATACGCTTCTTTAAGTGGAACCATGTGATCGATTTGAATTTCAGCTTGCGCATCAGTCATGGTGTTTCCAGAATATGGATCAACCCATTCGCCCTCGGCTACAGAACATTTATTTGATTCTTTTAATTTAATATCACCGATGTTTTCGCGAACGAGGACTTTATTGCGTGTATTAAAACAATCGCCACTTTTTTTATTTTTTACCCAGCCGCCAAAATGATGAATGCGTTCGTAGGCTTCAACAGTGACCTCTGGATTTTCGCGATATTCAAAATCAAGTAATGACATGGTTTCATTATTTTGAGCGATTAAATTATCTAATAAGAACATATTTAAGCTGCTTACGATCGAGATAATTTTATCTGCGGCTTGGTGTATTTTAATGTAATAGACATTATTTCTTGGCGTATAAAGCTCTTGCGCCTTAGCGGGAACTTCAGTGGGTGCGGGCCCCACGAGAAGGGTGGTTGTTCCGGTTAGATTAGAATTGTCGGTCTGAGCATAAGCCAGTTGGCTGATGAATGACATGGTCACGAGCACGCTAACTAATGTAGACTTTTTCATGGATCCCCCTAGGCGCTGAACCGCGCCTTAGTCCAGTTGTCTTTAACTGAAACTTAGGCAAAAATATCAAAGGAGAGAGAGAAAGCCTAACTTAACAGGTTTTTTTTCTCTGAAATAAACATAACCACGGAGAATTCATGAAAAAAATCCTAGCTACGTCAATTTTATTTACACTTTTTGTCACTGCTCAAGGCTGCGGCCATATGTCTGGCGGCCACAAACACGATCACGGTGGAGCAGCATGTGCGTGCGAAAAATCAGGCACAGCTTGTAAATGCGGCGGCCACGATACAGCTAAAAAAGATGAAAAAAAAGCTGCTGGTTGTACTGAGTGCGCTAAAGGTTCTTAGTTTTTTAAGAGAACTTATTTAGTCATTAGATAGGCCCTGAAAGTTGTGCTTTCAGGGTTTTTTTGTATCAAAAATGCAGCTAAAAACTAGAGTAAACATCCTAGTGATTACCAAATGAGACTAGAATTCATTAGTAAATTCAATGATTTGCAATAAAATCAAACGATTGATTAAATTTTTACTGCTTTTTAACCGATCCTAAGTTAGCTTAATTAGATAACCCGAGGATTTTATGTCTGCAAAATTAAATTCAAAACAAGATGCGAAGACATGTATTTTGGCAGCTGCAGCTAAGTTATTTTCTAGATGCGGTTTAGACAAAACATCAACTCGCGATATTTCAAAAGATTCACAAGCAAATATTTCATTAATCTCTTATCACTTCGGCGGTAAAGAAGGTTTATACCGCGAAGTGATTCGCGAGTTTGCTTTAAAAGTGCGTGAAAAAGTTCAGCCTTCAATTTCTGAATTTCGCAGCCAACCAATGACTAAAGAGCTTTTTATGAAAGAAGTAGAGACGATGGTTGGCAATATGATCGAGATGCGTTCGTCACATCCTGAAATTTCGTTGATCTTAGCCCGTGAAAAAATTGAAGGTATGCCGTTATGTAAAGAAGTTCATGAAGAAGTTTTTTATCCGATGATTCAAAACTTTTTTGAAATGTTCAGAACAGCGCAGGCCGAAGGCATCGTGAAGCAAAGTCTTCACCCCGCGATATTTTTTATTCTGCTTTCAGAAGGAGTTTTTGGTTTCTTTGAACTTATGGACTGTAAAACCAAAATCAATTCAGATTGCGAAGAATTCATCAAAGATAAAGATTTATTTAAAAAACAAGTCGTCGATCTATTTTTAACAGGAGCTCTAGTGTGAGAACTTCAACCGTAAAGCAACAATGTAAATTTTTAGCCATTGTTATGACAGCAACCCTGGCTTTGTTCATTCAAGATGCGCAAGCCATATCAATTGATGAGTATATCGGATTAGCGAAAGAAAAAAATCCGCTTTTAAAATCTTATCAATACAGTCTTGAATCGGCAGACCTCAAAACAAAAGCTGCCGAAATTGATTTAGCTCCAGTTTTGACTTTCGGTTACTTAACTTCAAATGATAAATCACGCCCGAATCAACTTGGTCCTGAGCGCGAGGCTGAAGTTTACAATCTAGGAATTGCGAAAAAGTTCTTCACGGGAACTTTAGTTAAATTAGATGCGCAAACTGGCGAATTTACGAATACAGGTTCAGTGATACCGGGCTATGACATGTACAGTACGGGAAGCGTTGGTGTAACTCTCCAGCAATCCCTATGGAAAGATTCTTTTGGGCACGGAACGCGCACCAAAGTTTCTCGTTTAGAGAAATTAGCTGAAGTAGAGAAGTTAGGTGCTGAATTACAAGCCCGCCTAGCTTTATATGATGTTGAATCAAATTACTGGGATTACGCTCTTGCTCAAGAAGATTTAAAACTTAAAAAAGCGAACTTAGAGCGCGCACAAAAAATTGATAAATGGACAGCTAATCGCGTCGGTAATGGGATTTCTGATCGTTCTGATTTGATGAATGCAAAAGCGCTCATGGCCTTACGTGAAGCTCAGTTTATCGCAGCTGAAGAAGAAGTAAAAGCCCAAGAAGTTAAACTTCGCGATAATTTACAATTACCAGACGGAGAACAAACACCAAAAATTAACGGCGATTTAGGAACTTCTCGTCCCTATTTAATTAATCTTATTAAAATGAAAAACGTCGAAAAAATCGAAGCTCGCATTGCTTCTCTTGAAGCTGAAGCTCGTTCGCTAATTGCAGATGAAACTGTGGATGGTTTACGTCCGGATTTATCAGTGTTTGCGAATTATACAAGAACTTCATATGACCGTGATCACCAACAAGCGGTGAGTGACATGACTAAAGATGATTATCCAAAAAATTCACTCGGTGTGAATTTAACTTGGGTCTTTGAAACGGGATCAAAATCAGCAACTCGTGATGCGGCTAGAAAAGATGCTTTAGCTGCAAAATATAAAGCAGAAAAAAGACGTAGCGAAGGTCAGGATGCTTGGACTGATTTAATCCGTAAGTATGACGTATTAAAAAACTCTGTAGCTACTTTAGAAAAAGTAGCGGGTTATCAACGTGAACGTGCAAAAGCCGAACAAGATAAGCTTTCTAAAGGCCGCACAGTCACAGCCAATGTGGTGCTCGCTGAAACCGACGCCGCCGAAGCAGAAATTAATTTATTAAGAACAAGATCAAGCTTAAGAAAGCTTGAAGCTTCAAGTTTATTTTTTATCGACACTGTAAACGGTGCGGAGTAAGTCATGAATTTAGCAGAATTATCGATTAAACGTCCGATTTTTATTACGTGTTTAGTTATTTTAATGATTGTTTTGGGGCTGATGTCCTACAAGAAAATGCCAGTGGATCAATTTCCGGATGTGACATTCCCCGTCGTAGCCGTGCAAGTGATGTATCCAGGGGCTTCTCCTGTGGACGTCGAGCGCCAGATTTCTAAACCAATTGAAGATGAAGTATCGTCCCTCCCTGGCGTTGAAACTGTTTCTTCTTTTAACTATGACTCGTTAGGTTCAATCATCATCAAGTTCAAACTTGGCGTTGATATTAAAGAATCTGAACAGCAAGTTAGAAATCGTATCTCGAATATTCGCAATAAACTTCCAGACGATGCCGAAGAGCCAATTATTCGCAGATTTGATCCAGCCGATCAACCGATCGTGATGATTGCGGTGAATTCTGATTTAGATCCGGCAGCCTTATACGATATTGCTAATGAACAGATTAAACCATTATTTGAGCGTCTGCCGGATGTGGGTTTAGTTAGTATTGTTGGTGGCCGTAAAAAAGAAATTCAAATCTTAGTTGATAAAGATAAACTTCAAGATCGCCAGTTATCAATGGTGCAGATTGCAAAACGCATCGAAGATACATCAAAAGATATTCCTATTGGTAAGTATGAAACCGCAAAAAGTGAAACCGTGTATCGTACGGTGGGTGAATTCGGAAGTTTAGACCAAATTAAAAATGTGGCCGTTAACTTTATCGGTTCAGATCGCCCGGTAAAACTATCGGAAGTCGCTGAAGTAAAAGAAAGTTTAGCTAAGGCTCAGCGTTTTTCGTCAATCGACGGAAAGACTGCTTTATTCTTACAAGTGTATAAACAGTCTGGCGCAAATACGGTAGCCGTTGCAGATCGTGTAAAAGAACAAGTAGAGCTAGTTAATGCTTTTTTAAAAGAAAAGAAAATTAATGCAGAAGCCAAAATGGTTCGTGACGGATCAGTTCCGATTCGTCTGAATGTGGCTGACGTTAAAGAGACTATCTTTATCGGTATTGCCCTTTGTATTTTAGTGGTGTTTTTCTTCTTAGGTTCAGCAAAATCTACTTTTATTACTGGTCTGGCATTACCGAATTCTTTATTAGGTGGATTCATTTTAATGTACGCGATGGGTTTCTCATTAAACATCATGACATTGATCGCTCTGTCGCTTGCGGTAGGGTTACTGATCGATGATGCCATTGTTGTGCGTGAAAATATTTTTAGACATTTAGAAATGGGCAAAGATCCAAAAACAGCAGCCATTGAAGGAACAAAAGAAGTTGCTTTAGCGGTTGTGGCCACAACGTTAGTGGTTATTGCCGTGTTTGGTCCAATTGCGTTCGTGCCTGGAATCATCGGGCAATTCTTTAAACAGTTCGGCTTAACAGTCGTGTTTACCATGATTATTTCATTGTGGGATGCCTTTACTGTGGCGCCAATGCTTTCAGCTTACATGGTGACTAAAAAAGATCATGAAAAGAAAAAAGATAACTTTATTAATAGAATGCTTGCGGCTTTTGATCGCTTTCAAACAAAGCTTGAAGACGTTTATGAAGCAGCACTTAATTGGACACTTGGCCACCGTAAAACCGTATTAGCCAGTGCTCTTACGTTTTTCTTAGTCGCAACAATTGGTGGTGGTGCGATTGTTAAAAAAACTTTCTTACCAGCAGCAGATACTGGTGAGTTTACAGTTTCTATCGAAGCTCCGGTGGGAACATCGTTAGCTGGAACTTTCGAATTCGCTAAAAAACTGGAAGCCGAAGTTAAAGCTCTTCCGCAAGTAAAAGTCGTGGCTCTGACAGTGGGTTCGATGTCTTTTGAATCAAACAAAGCTGATTTCTACGTTGCACTTAAGCCTGCAAAAGAACGTAAAGGCTATTCAACAACTGACGTAAAAGAAATGGTCAGAAAAATTACTGAAAATTATAAAAATGATGCGATCATTGCCGTAGGTGACTACGATATCGGTGGCGGCGGGCAAAAACCACTTAATCTATATATCGTTGGTGATAACTTAGAAGAACTTTCTAAGTACACTCTAGAATTACAAAAGAAAATTCAGGCGATCCCGGGCTTAGTTGACGTGGATACTAACTTTCGTGGTGGTAAGCCTGAATTTCATGTGGTGTTTAACCGTGAACGTTCAGAAGCTTTAGGTATTTCGACAGTGACTGCCGGGGCAGAACTTCGTTACCGCACAGAAGGTGCTTTACCTGCGGTTTATCGTCAAAATGGTATTGAGTATGATGTGCGTATGAAATTTCCTGATTCAGAAATGGATTTGAAAAAAGAATTCAATACGACGTTTGTTCCGAATTCGAATTTTAATATGATTCCACTTAATCGTGTCGCTCAAGCTGAAGAGGCTTTAGGCTA
Source organism: Bdellovibrio sp. (assembly GCA_036676395.1). Classification (GTDB taxonomy): domain Bacteria; phylum Bdellovibrionota; class Bdellovibrionia; order Bdellovibrionales; family Bdellovibrionaceae; genus Pseudobdellovibrio. The sequence goes on along the minus strand of JAKFCY010000002.1, from coordinate 1,684,322 downwards.
TTCGCAAATCAATCGTCAAAATAAAGGACGCTTCATTGCCATAACCGCAAACTTAGGCCCGGGCGGACAGTTAGGGACGATCACGAGTGAGATCGAAAGAATGTTAGCCAACGAGTTAAAACCACCATTAGGTGTAACTTACAAATTCGAAGGTCAAGCGCAAGACTTTAAAGATCTTATTGGTAATATGATCATCGCTATGGGTCTAGGAGTTCTATTTATTTACCTGGTACTTGCTTCATTGTACGAAAGTTTCGTGACGCCGTTTACGATTTTACTGGCGTTACCATTGGGTATTTCTGGAGCCTTCGTAGGTCTTGTGGTCTTTAACTTATCAATCGATATTTTCTCAATCATCGGACTCATTCTATTAATGGGTGTTGTGGCGAAGAACTCGATTCTACTCGTGGATTATACAAAGCATTTAATGGATGACGGTATCGAGATGAATAAAGCGATTGTTAAAGCATCACGAACGCGTTTACGTCCAATCGTCATGACATCATTAGCCTTGATTGCGGGTATGATTCCGATTGCCATTGGGGTGACTGAGTTAGGAACTCAACGCCAGTCAATGGGCGTGGCGATCATCAGCGGTATTTTATCTTCGACGTTATTAACTTTAATCGTTGTTCCGGCAGCGTTTGGTTATATTGAAGGATTCCGTAACTGGTCGCAAAGACTTGTGCGCAGATTCCAAGGTGATGATGAAGCGCCAGTGGCTGCTTACGCAGGAAATGGCCAAAACGAAAGTAACAGTCATTCACAAACTGTAGACGCCTCTAAATAATCTTAGTGACTGGATTTTGTTTTCGAATAAAGTCCAGTCATCTTGATCACTGATTTTTTTCCAAATAGCTTCTATCTTATCAATCAATAACATCTCTGGTTTTTCGTTTTTAAAATACGCGTGCGTATTAATTTTTTCATCAATGACATGGGCTGATGCAATCATTTTTTTCAACAACTGTGCAGACGTCATATCTTTAATACTAGCGGGTAATTCTTTATCTATATGACTTGAATGAAACGCAAAAAAAGCTTCTTCGAAATTTATACTCTTATCTGTAACGGTTTGGAAAAACAGAGAAATCGCTTCAGTAGTTGTTTCATCATCTATAAAACGAACATTTAATTTATTCTGAAAAGCTAAGTACAAATAATCATTAAATTGCTCTTGAAAGTTTTCTAAGATCAATTGGCCCGGAAGCTGCGGGTAAGCTTTCATCAAACACTGTGTAAGCTGCGCTAGATTCCATAAAAAATTACTTGGTTGTTCTGAAAAACTATATAAACCCTGTTGATCAAAATAAGCGGCGGTAAATTGCGGATCGTAATCGGGCAAGAAGCGATACGGCCCGTAATCAAATAATTCGCCCGAGACATTAATATTATCTGAATTTAAAACGCCGTGAACAAAACCAGCCATCATCACTTGGGCGGCCAGATGAGCTAAACGTTCACCGACGCATTGTAAAAAACGTGTTGCCACATCAAGATCGTTATCCCAGTCTAATTTTTTACATTCGTCTTGATAGTAATATTTTAAAACGTACTTAGTTAATTTTTTAATATTTTCTGTTTGATTAAAAAAGGCCAATCTTTGAAAAGTACCAATGCGAATATGACCTAAGCTATAACGGGTTAAAACTGCCGAGCGCGTCGGGCTTGGTTCATCACCACGAACTAAACTTTCGCCAGTTTCAAAAATGCAGGCTGTTTTACTGGTGTTTACACCGTAGGATTCTAAGGTTTCAGTGGCCAAGGCTTCGCGAACAGCGCCTTTCAAAGTCAGGCGTCCATCGCCACTACGTGAATAAGGGGTTGTGCCTGAACCTTTTGTGCCTAAGTCATACCACTGATTGTTTTGCATAACTTGCGCATATAAAAAACCGCGGCCATCGCCGATGTCAGGATTGTAATGACGAAATTGATGGCCGTGATAACGAAGCGCTAAGGGTTTTAATATGTTGTTGTTTAGTGGGTGAAAATGCCAAAGATGTTCAACGGTGAAATCGGGAATCGTTTGCAAATTCAAATGGGGATTAAAGTATCTTAATTTTTTTTCAGGAAAAGTCGCAGGTGTGACTTCGTCGTAAAAATCATTGCCTAAATTATAAATGGGAATTGTTTGTGAGTTAGTCATTGCGGTCTTGTGTTACATCCCTAAATTGATATTGAAAACCAAATGAAAATAGCTATGATAGATCTATTAATCAAAAATTCTAAAGAGGTTTATCATATGAATAGAAGATCATTTTTTCAATCAGTGGGAATGTTAATCGGAGCTGCTGCATTATTACCAGTAGTTGCCCGTGCAGAAGGTCGTCGTGGCGGTGGCGCAGCTAAAGCAGCAGGACCACAACTTGTGGATCCAAAAGATCGCCAAGCTCAATCAGTAAATTACGTAGAACTTAACACAGCTTTAAAAGACAAAACGTTGATGAATGCTCGTGCAGGCGTGCAGTTTAAAGATCAAAAGTGCAAAAATTGTGCGTTTTATGAGACTGGAAAAGAAACTAGCGCAGCTGGTAAAAAAGCAGCTCCATGTCAGATGCCATTCACCGGCGGTAAAATGGTAACTGCTGAAGGCTGGTGCAGTTCTTGGGCTAAAAAAGCTTAAATAGATCTGGCTTTCATAACAAATGTTTTATTAAATAAATGGGTGTTTTAAAAAACACCCATTTATAGTTTCAACTAAGGGGAATCCACACATGAAAAAAACAATCGCAATCGTATTAAGTGCTGCATTATTTGCATCATGCTCATCAACAACAATGATCAGAACAACTGATTCACAAGCTAAAATCTACATCGATGGCGAGTTTAAAGGAACTGGTACAGCAACTCACACTGATACTAAAATCGTGGGTTCTACAAACTCTGTTCGTATCGAAAAGCCAGGTTGTGAACCTGCTTACTACACATTTTCTCGTAGCGAAGAATTCGACGCTGGCGCATGTGCTGGTGGTGTATTTGTATTAGTTCCATTCTTATGGATTCAAAAGTATAAAGCTGAAAGAACATACGAATACAACTGTGTTTCTACTTCTCAAAAGAAATAGTTTTCTTTTATCTTTAGCCTTAGCTGGTTGTGTTAATTTACAATCAGCTAACGTCAGTTCTATCGATTCAACTTATAAATTAAAAAAAATTAGTCGCGTTGTAACAGAGTCCGAAAGTGCCACAGTCAGTGTGTACCAACAGGTTTTACGCCCTAGTTTGTTCTCGCGCTGCGATTACTTTCCAAGTGATAGCGTGTATTCGCAAAATCTGGCGAAACGCTGTGGCACAATTCCTTCTTTATTTAAAACATTTGATCGTTTTCTGCGTGAGCCAGACGCTGGTTATTTAGGATTACCTATGGTAAATAATAATCATGGAATTAGCTTCGTTGATCTGCCGCCAGAAAATTGTGAACTTTAATCTTAGAGTAAATCTGATAGCAGCTTTGCTGATCGGGTTGTTTACACAAAACCTTTTAGCCGCAGACACATCTAAAAGTTTATTCTGTAAATCTTCAAATTTAGCATTAGACAGCGGTCGTGAACTTTATGGACGTAAACAGTATCTGTTAAGCTTGCAAGAATTTTCAATGGCACTGAAATTTGACTGCGCTGAAAATATTGAAGCTGCTCAATGGGGATACTTATTAGCTGCAACCGAGCTTGGTGAGCGCGATGAAATGTTTCATCTATCACACAAAGTGTATCCGCTGAAATTTTCATTAGGTAATCAGCAAAAACTTAAACTTTACCAAAGTTATTACTTTCCTAAAGCTGAAGACACTGTAGAAGCAAAACGCGTTGATGCTTTTAACCTATGGAAAGATAATCTGCCGCAGAAAAAATCGCCTGCTTTAGCTGGTACAATGAGTGCTTTTTTACCTGGGGCAGGACAAGCCTATACTGGATCTTGGCAATCAGGAGCGATGGCTTTTGTATTAAACGCTTTATTCTTATCAGCTACTTTAGAATTAACTGATCATGATTTACATGCGGCTTCACTTGTCAGTGGCGTGGTATTTTCAATCACTTATTTAGGAAACATTATAAATGCCGCAGAGAGTGCGCGCATTTATAATCAAAATTATAATGCCCCAAACATAGACGCTGAAAAAGCTAAACGCTTTCCGGAGCTCACCTTATGATTAAACTCTGGCTTTATTTACTAACTTTACTCTTGTGCGCATCATGTTCAAAAGTAGGGGTGGGGTATAGCCTAGGTACGAATCAAATCAAAAACCGTGTCGATGATGCTTTTGAGTTTTCACCACGGTCTAAAAGTAAAGACGTCGATCATTTTTTATCGGCTGAATTCACTAAGAATAAAAAAGTTTTCTTTGTTAAACTTAAAGAACATCTTCATAAAATTGAAGCCTTAACGGCAAAAGATCAAATCACCGATGCCGAAGGCGAAACGCTACGCAAAGATGCCAGTAATTTTCAAAAAGATATGATTTTGTTGTTTAAACCCAGCTTTGAAAAAGTCATTGGTGAAGTCAGCGATGCTGAGATGAAAGTTTTCAAAGAATACACCGACGAACAGATCAGCGAAAAAGAAGAAGAAGCGGCAGATAAAAAATATTTTAAAAAGAAAAAATTATCTAATTTTGTGCGAATTGCCGAATTTTTTCTCGATGATTTATCGAAAGACCAAGAAAAGCTAATGGAGAAATTTTTCGATGAACATTTAAATTTTTATTCAGAGCAAATTCAGATGCGCAAAATCTTCAATGCCGATTTGATCAAGCTGTATCCGCAAAAAGATAAAATGATCGATTTAAGCCTAGCGTATTATTCGGGTGACAACAGTATTCGAACTGATACCTATAAACAACAGCGTGAAATATTTGAAAATGATTTTAAAAATTTTATTTTAGAAATCTGGAAGATCCGCTCGCCTGAGCAAAAGACATTTTTTCAAAAACGACTTAAAGATATTCTTCGCGAAGTCGATAAAATCTTAGCTCAATAAAAAATCCTTAACTGTTTTTTACGTGTTACTCTTAAGCCGGATGTTGACCGTCGTCAGAGCGCGTCGATGCGCACTTAATCAAAGTTATTGTGAGTACCATTTTTTTGATAAGGCTTTAAATGATCAATTTAAAAAGAACTCCAGTTGCTTCATTAAATTTTAAATGCAAAAAACCTTCTGCTCTCGAAATTTCAATATATCCAAATTCTTGATGCATTCTCATTGAAGTTAAATTATTTGAATCAACAATAGAGTAAAATTCTCTGACATCCATCTTTTTCAAAACTTCAATTCTACTTAAAGAAATAAAGTGAGCAATGTTCTGTCTGCGAAATTTTGAGTCCACCATAATTCCCATGCCGTACCAACCTTCAGGGCTTGGATAGATCTTTTTTTGCGCAGGCATCCCAGAGCTATGATAAAAACGACAGAACCCGATAACTTCATTTTTAAGTTCGGCTACATAAAGCTTATAGTTGGAATCTGTTTCTACACGATCTAGCTCACGATTTATATTAGATAAAATTTGAGAAGCTTCGATGGTGGGATTGCGCTCGGACATGAGCTTACTGACTGCGGAACAGTCTTTACGTTCTGCAAGGCGAAACTTAAGCCCTAAAGGAGTATCAGCGCTTTTAGATAATGGGTTAAATGGTTCGTCTCTTTTCACTACTAAATGCTAAATCTTTCTAAGAAGCGTGTCTATAAATCGACGCGCTCTGACGACCGTCAACATCCGGCTTAAGAGAGCTGCGTAAAAATAAAAGCCACACTTCGTTAGAAAGTGTGGCTTTTTAAAGTTCTAAATTTTTTGTAAAAACTAGAAACGAGTTCTGAAAACTAAAGACGTAAATGCGCCAGATCCTGGAGCTTCGTCATCAAACCAGTTCCAGATTTCTAAACGTTCAATACCGATTTCCATACCGCCAGCAGTTCTGCGAGCTACACTCCAGCGTAATGATGGGCCAAATACAGTTTTGTCATCACCACCAGCGCCAACATCTTGAAGCATCGAAAGATTAATGCCCGGGCGCAAATCTAAAACCCAACCAGCTTGGTCAAATACATTTAAATTAACATGTCCGCCAAAAGTCATGACTTGGGTTACGACAACAACACCATTTTCTTTTTTTTCTGTTTGTAAGAAAAATGATCCCCCAAGATCACCAGTGTCAGTGCCAGAATCAATCATAACGCCTAAGTTAAACGCACTTTGATTCATACCGATGTTGCCACCGAATACTTTTTGGCCAGCGCTGTAAGAAGGCTGTGCTGCAGCTGCGGGTGGAGCAGACTGTTTATTTTTTTGTGCAAATGCAGTTGAGGTTAAAACTAGAGTTGCGATTAAAACTAACTTTTTCATACGAGGGCTCCCTGTTATAAAACTTATTTTTTTAATTTTGCTAATTCTTCATCGCGTAGGGCCCGACGTAAAACTTTGCCAACATTGGTTTTTGGAATTTCACTTCTGAACTCAACGTGTTTTGGCACCTTGTAATTCGTCATTGAAAGTTTTGCATGTGCGATGACTTCTTGTTCTGTTAAAGACTCGTCTTTTTTAACAACAAATACTTTAACCACTTCGCCTGAATGATCATCCGGTATACCAATCGCTGCTACTTCTAATACTTTAGGGTGTTTCGCGATAACATCTTCAACTTCATTTGGGTAAACGTTAAAGCCTGATACTAAGATCATATCTTTTTTGCGATCGACGATTTTAAAAAATCCTTCAGAATCCATCACAGCGATATCACCAGTTAATAACCAGCCATCTTTAAGCACTTTAGCTGTTTCATCGGGGCGGTTGTAATAACCTTGCATAACTTGTGGACCTTTAACGCATAACTCGCCGGGTTCTCCAGTTGCCGTTACGTCTTTGCCGTTATCATCAATTAAGCGGATATCTGTATTTGGAACAGGTAAGCCGATGGTTCCGACTTTGTCTGTGCCATCAATTGGATTTACGCAAGCCACAGGAGATGTCTCAGTTAAACCATAACCTTCGATAACATCAGTGCCGGTGGCTTGTTTCCAACGTTCTTTGACTGCGCCCTGTAAAGCCATTGCGCCTGCGACTGAAATTTTCATATGAGAAAAATCGACAGTTTTAATATCGGGATGAACTGCTAAGGCGTTATAAAGCGTATTTACACCAGTCATGATCGAGAATTTTTCTTTTTTCATGGTTTTAATGAAACCAGGAATATCACGTGGATTGGTGATTAAGATATTCATAGCTCCGTAGCGCATAAAAGCCAGACAATTCACAGTTAAAGAAAAAATATGATACATCGGAAGCGGAGTTAAACAAATCTCTTCGCCTTCGATTAATTTTGGGCGCATCCACGCGCAAATTTGTAACATGTTTGCGATAATATTTTCATGGGTAAGGATAGCGCCTTTAGAAACTCCGGTTGTTCCGCCAGTGTATTGTAAAAAGGCGATATCTTTTGCGGCTAATAGGGGTTGAATATAAGTTTTTGTAGCCCCTGCATCTAAAGCATCACCAAAAGTTATGTGTTTAAAGTTATAAGCCGGCACCATTTTTTTAACATGCTTTAAAACAAAGTTAATCAGATGTTTTTTCGGAAAACCCAATAGATCGCCGACTTCGGTTACGATCACATTTTTAATTGGGGTTTGTCCTTGAATTTTTTCATACAAGTGAGCAAATTGTGCCAAGATCACTAATGTTGTTGCGCCTGAATCGCTGAATTGGTGTTTCATTTCAGTCGCGGTATAAAGTGGATTTGTATTTACAATGATTAGACCAGCGCGCATAGCTCCAAAAAGGGCTACCGGAAACTGTAAAACGTTTGGCATTTGAATAGCGATTTTATCGCCTTTTTTTAATCCAAGATCATTTTGCAAATACGATGCAAATTGGCCAGATAATACATCTAGGTCGTGGAAAGTTAAGCTAGTTCCAAAGTTTTTGAAGGCCACTTTATTGCGAAATTTTCGCACTGATTCATCAAATACTTCTAAAATATTTGAATATTCATCAGTTTCGATGACATGCGGTACAACTTTTGGGTACTTCTTAAGCCAAATTTTTTCCATTAAACTTTCCCTTTATCGTGTCTTCGACACGCACTTGTCGTGTTGCTAATTTGTTTAAATATTTTCAACTAAAACTTGTAAAATGAAAACAAGAAACAGCATAATAAGGCCATGAAACTGATATTCATAACGACATGTATCACGCTGGCTTTGCTCTTTAGTTGCACAAAAAAAGACCTTCCTGCAACGAAGAGCGAAGAAGAAGTCGTTACAACTCCTGTCACCGTCGTTGCGCCGCTGGCCTCGCAAACTTTAAATGATGAAGTGGCATTTGCGAAAATGTTAACTGGTAATCTTAAGTTTATCGCAAGTCTTGAAAAAGAAGTGTTAAAGCTTATTCTTGAAGCCAGTGCTCCTGATGTTAATCAGTTCGAAGTGCTAGCTTTTGGATTTGATAAGTTTAATGGGGCTAAAACCGGCTTTTTGCCTGGTTTTGGTTGCCAAAAAATAGCTGTGCGCGCGGGAACTAAAAAGTTTGAAATTTTTAGCGAATGTACAAAGCCCGCAAAAAAATTAGCCGAGATCAGCGAAGATGTGGTGAATAGACATAAGTTAACCGTTGTCTTTTTTACCCCTAATTGGAAAGTCATTTTAGGTAATGCGGCGGGTATTAATCCAGAAAGAGTCTGTCAATTTTCAATCAAAGATAACAAGGTGCAGTCGTTCAATTGCAAAGATACCGTTTTTTCCCCGCGCATAACCGGTTTAGATATTAATCTTTATGAGTTAAAAATTAAAAAGTATGAATTTAACCGTAACCAAGCTGATGAATTAGTGATCGAAGGCGGGCAGTACAAAGATTTAATCGAAACGAAAAAAATCAATATGACTGTGCCCATGTCAGGAAAAATTTCGATCATTGAAAAAGAAATTAAAGTTAAAGATGATTTCACTGACATGCAAAATAAACTTCTGGGTTTAGAAAAAGCCGACGAAGAAACTAAAGAAGTTCCTAAAGAGGATGTAAAAGATGGCCAAAAAGAAGAAAGTGCTAAAGAAGAAAACACGCCGCACACCGCAGAGCCGGAATACTTCAATGAAGCAGAAGGCGGCGAAGCCAACGCGCAAAGCGTCTCGGGCACCGGCGAAGTTAGCCCAGACGAAGTCCAAAACCAAGACGAAGTCCAAAACCAAGACGACCAAAACCAACCTCCGCAACAACCTTACGGACGTTAAGATGCTAGGAAAATCATTACCTAATTTAACCGTCGAGTCTTCGTCAGGAAAGTCAATTAGTCTGCAAGATCTAAAAGGCCACAAGACAGTTTTATACTTTTACCCTAAAGACAACACTCCGGGTTGTACAATTCAAGGTAATGAATTTAATTCTTTTTTAAAAGATTTCAAAAAGTTAAACACCATTATTTACGGTATTTCCAGAGACAGTTTAAAATCCCACGATAAATTTATTCAAGCCTGCGATTTTAAATTTGAATTGTTAGCTGATACTGAAGAAAAGCTTTGTCAATTTTTCGACGTGATCAAAGAGAAAAATATGTACGGCAAAAAAGTTCTGGGTGTTGAACGCTCTACTTTTATCATTGATGAAAACAATAAAATCATCGGTGAATACCGTAAGGTTAAAGCTGAAGGGCATGCCGCTTTAATATTGCAAACGATCAAACAACTATAGAACTTCATTGAGGGCTTTACAAAAGCCTTCAATATCTGATTTCTGAGTGTCCCAGCTAGTCATCAGACGGCACTCAAAAGTTTTTTCATCCCAGACATAGAAAAAATACTGCTGTTTTAGTGTTTTAATTAAAGGCTGAGGAATTTCGGCAAATATCGCATTGCTTTGCACAGTGTAGTTGATTTTCAATTTGCCTTGAAGTGTTTCTAAAAAATACTGAGCCATATCACAAGAATGTTTCGCAATTTTTAGATATAAATCATCATTAAAAAAAGCCAGAAATTGTGCTGCGATAAAGCGAGTTTTAGAAGGTAATTGTGCCGCTTGTTTGCGAATATATTTGAAATCTTTTGCTAATGCCGGGTTTAAGATAACAACAGCTTCGCCGAACATTAAGCCATTCTTAGTGCCACCAAAAGATAAAACATCTATACCTAGATCAACAGTCAGTTGTTGCATGCTGCAATTTAATTTATAAACGGCATTGGTAAATCTAGCGCCATCCATGTGGATGAAGAGATTGTTTTTCTTAGCCCATGTCGTGATGGCCTTAATTTCATCCAATGAATATAAAGTGCCGACTTCGGTTGGCTGAGTCAGGCTCACTACGCGGGGTTGCGTGTAGTGTTGATCGCCTAGTCGAATTAAATGTTTTTCTAGTTCGCTGATTGTTAATTTTCCATCAATAGATTTTACCGGAATTAGTTTTCCGGCAAAAAATTCTGGAGCGCCACACTCATCAAGATTCAGATGGCTGATGTCAGTTACAAAACACGATTCATAACTTTTCATTAAAGTTTTTAATGATAAAACATTGGCCGCAGTGCCGTTAAACACAAAAAAAGCTTCGCAGGATTTGCCGAAAAAGTTTTTAAAAGCCTGCTGGCATTTTTCTGTTATTGGATCAGTGCCGTAACTAGGGGCGTGGCCAACGTTAGCCGTTGTTATAGTCTGTAAAATTTCAGGATGTACTCCGGAATGATTATCGCTGCCAAATCCACGCATGAGATGTCCTAGCTGTTAAAAATAAAGTGATGTAATAAAAGGGCCGCAGTTTTCGAAGTTTGAAAATCACGATCAAGTGGTGGCGATACTTCGTACACACCAAAACCACGCACTTTGCATTTGCTATAAAGCTGAGTCAGAAAATTTAAACACTCATCAATTTTTAAACCCGTCGCCCAAGCTTGGCTACAGCCGCCGGCTTCGGCCGCTGTTAAGGCATCAATATCAAAACTTACAAACACCGGCTGATCATGATCTAAATCTTTAAGTGCCGTTTGTGTCCAAACAGCGCCCCAGCCAGAAGTGCGCAGTAAATCTAAATCTACGATTTGAATATCACGCTCTTTGGCCCAGCGAATGTGGTGCGCAGAATTACACTGATTTTGAATGCCGATTTCGATTAATTGAAATCGATTTTGGTGTTCATCGTAAAGACGATAAAAAGGTGTGCCGCTGTTAGGTCCATTTTTTGGCGGGCGCACATCCATATGAGCGTCAAAATTAATGATAATAGGTTTTTTCTTATGGCTTGATTGATAACGATCCACAAAAGCTGCGGCATCTGCAAAACCGTAATCATGGCCGCCGCCAATGCAAATCACTTTGGCGTCTTTCATTAAACATTTCACTAAATGTTTACGAGCCATATCATGGCGAACAGCAATGTCACCAGTAGTTAAGGCAAGGTCGCCATAGTCGTGAATATTACTTTTAACGATCGCCTTTTTGTAAGACGGGGTCATTTTATAAAGAAATTGGCGAATCAATCTGGGAGCTTCTGCCGCACCGATGCGGCCACCATTGAGTTTAATGCCGTCATCATCAGGGTAGCCAAAGATGACGAAGTCATTGGGCTTTAATTCGTCAAAATTCACAGAACGGGCTAAATCGCCAAGACGAATATCTTCAGGATCATTTTTTGTAAAAAAGATGTCAGATTTAACCGGTAGAAACAATTTGTCTATCTCCTAAGAACCATTGTTCCTAGGGTAGCGTCAGTTCGGGCGTCAAACAACTCTATTGTGATCTCGTTATCACTGATAATATCTAGGTTGCCGACGAATTCTGAATTGTTCGAAGAAATTAACATATTCCATGCGTCGACATCAGGATTGATGAAGTAGGTGTATTTTGAGTACTCTTCGGGATCAAGACTGCGTACACATTCACCGTCATTGTCAGGGCCATAGACGTATAAGCGCGTAAAGCTTGCGAATTCATAGCACAAGCCAGCCTCACTTAACCAAATACCAGTCAGCATATTTAGACCTACGTAATCAACAGAAGTGACGTAGATAAGGCTTGGCGAGATGCTGCTAAAGTTAGCAGACACGGAAGCGAAGTCGCCATTATTTAAACGTCTAATTTGTTGTTCAGAAACGCCGTTTGAAAAATCTAAAGTATAAGCAATTTGGTTTTTTGTAACGATGAGATAAGTGTTATCTACTTTTTTAATGCGGCCTTTGATGCTTTCGCCGGCCTGGGCCGTAGATGTAAATGCGAAGCAGAACACTAAATTGATCAGCAGTACTACAAGTTTAAATGCAGGTTTGATTCTTCGCATACATGTGAAAAACCATAGCCTAAAATTGAAGTCATCAAGAAAGTGTTGCGCGTAGACTTCTGCCTTGCGTTAGAAATGTGTTATTGAACATTTTTTATAAATTTTTCACAATAAAAAACAAGGAATCGTTAACTTGATTAAAATTGTATCTAAGTCATTTTTATCAATCGTTTTTGTTGTGTTGAGTTTGTCTGTCCTTAGTCGGGCACAAACTCGTGGTGGTGGCTCATCACGCGGTGGCAGCAGTGTTTATGTGGCTGGAAAATCTGGCGTGCTCCTAGATTTTGGTATTCACTACGGCCAGTCCGAAGCCGCCGGAAACCCATCAACGCAGGATTTTAAGAACAACACATCGATTTACGACTCTAAGCTTGGCTATATCAATGACAGTAATTGGTATTTAGGCCTTTTGTATTCGGTAAAAAACTATTCAACTTTAGCGGGCCCCACAAATGGTAAAACCGGCGGAGTGGGTTTTGGTTATTTCTTTCGTAATAATTTTAATTTTCGTGCGTTTTACCGCCATGACGAAAGTTTTGGTGATTATCGCAAAGGCAGTGGTTTTCAGGCCGACCTTGAATATAAAGTAAGCTTTGCTTCGAATTTTTATATCGGTGCCTTAGTATCTCACCGTCAGATGAACTTTAAAAAAAATGATACGATCACGAATTTTGATGAGTATATCGCTAAAGAAACATACCCAGCGATCTCTTTGGGCTTTTTAATTAACTAAGTAGGTTCTTATGTATTTATTTGAAACCATGGTGCAAGAAACACATCTGGATATTTTTGGCCATATGAATAACGCTCGTTATTTAGAGCTATTCGAACAAGCCCGCTGGGATCTCATTACTGAGCGTGGATTTGGCCTAAAGAAAATTCAGGAAACAGGCCAGGGGCCAGTGATTTTAGAAGCCCATTTACGTTTTATCAAAGAGCTTAAACAACGTGATAAAATTAAAATTTCAGTAGAGTGCACAGAATACAATGGAAAAATCGGAAAACTAAAACAAGAAATGTTTAATGATAAAAATGAAGTCTGCGCAGAGCTTATCGTGGTGCTGGCATTTTTTGATTTAAAAGCCAGAAAAATTATTTTACCGACGCCTGAGTGGAAAACGGCGATTGGTATTTAGTTAAGTTGTTCGAGTGTCCACTGAGCCAATTCGGCTAATTTTGGATCTTCACTGTACTTTGCAACTTCAGCTTTTAGGTTAGTCATTTTGCGGTTGGCGATAACCACCATAGCATTGCGTTTTAAGCCAAAGCCGCCAGATCTTAACATTGGTGTTCCGTAAAACATTTTTTGAATTTTTTTATTCGAAGAATCTAAAATCGTGCGAAAAAAATCTTCTAGCTCTCGTTCTTTTTCAGAAGTTAAACTTAAAAATGGTGCGCTTGATTTTTGGCTATGCTCAGGAACAAGGATATTTAGTTTTTTCTGGTTCCACGGGCAGACGGTCTGGCACAAATCGCAGCCGAAAAACCAATCGCTAATCTTGGGACGTAACTCTTTAGGGGCGACAGTTTTTGATTCAATGGTTAAATATGAAATGCACTTATTGGCATTTAATTTTTTATCACCTGATAAGGCACCTGTCGGGCAGATGTCGATGCATTTACTGCAAGACCCGCACAGGTCTTCATGTAACGGCAGTTTTTCTTTAACTTCGATTGAAGTTAAAATTTCAGCTAAGAAAAACAAACTGCCTTTTTGCGAATGGATAATGCAGGTGTTTTTACCAAACCACCCAAGGCCTGCTTGATAAGCCAAGTCGCGTTCTAAGACCGGACCTGAATCCACGTAAGGAAAAAAATGTTCATGGGGATATTGAGTCTGTAAATAACTGATGCTGGTGGTGAGTTTGTCTTTTAGCCAAAAATGATAATCTTCATTTTGCGCGTAAAGGGCGGCGCGCGCGGGAACATGCTGTTGATACGGTTTAATCGCCGGAAAATAATGAAACGCGATGGTGATGGCTGATTTTAAGCTGGCATGAATTTGGGTGGGGTCTTCTTTAAGGGGGAGATGACTTTCTAGATAATTCATGTCGCCATGCTGGTTATTGGCTAACCAATTTTTGTAAAAGTCGATGGTCAAAGGTTTATTCAAGGCTGTCGCGCTGACTAAATCAAAATTTTGATCAAGTTTGATGTGCTGCAAATGGGATTTCAGATTTGGATCTAGCATTAAATCCAAAGGGTCTTTAAATAAATTTTTCATTGTGTGCGGCTCTGAAACCATGAATGATAGTATATATATGAGTCACTCTGTTTATGAAATTGATTTTACTGATCGCTTGAATTTATTAGAGTCGGCGAGTTTTATTTATAGGGTTTCTAAAGATTTAGCTCAAAAAAAGCGCCTGTGCTGGGTTTCGGGCGGGGCAGTTCGTGATATGTGGCTTGGTCGCACACCGGTTGACATTGATTTGGTGACTGATGCCAGTGATGAAGAAATCTTAGAGCTTTTTCCAAAAGCCGTGCTCGTTGGGCAAAAATTCGGCGTTTATAAACTTCCATTTTTTATCAACAATAGAAACATAATAATTGATCTAGCGGTGTTTCGTGAAGAAGACGAATATGTTGATGGTCGCAGGCCTCAAGGTATTAAACGTGCAACGCCGCTTGAAGATGCAAAACGTCGCGACTTTACCGTAAACGCGTTATTTTATGATTTAGAAAAACATCAGGTTTTGGATTATGTTGGTGGGGTTTCAGATTTAGAAAATAAAATTCTACGTTGTGTTGGTGATGCCGATCGTAGATTTAAAGAAGATCATTTGCGCTTATTAAGGTTAGCTCGTTTTAAGGCGCAGCTTGGTTTTGAAATCCCCGAAGCGGACTTAATGGCTGCAAAAAATAATATCGATCTCATTCGTACCGTCAGCGGTGAACGCATTTTTGATGAGATTTTAAAGATAGTTAAAAGCCATGCTGAAAGCCTTTTCTGGGGGCAAGAGTTAACGGCCGCATTATGGAAGTCCCTTGGGGCTGAGTTTAATGCAAATAACTTATTAGCTTTGCCTGCATTGAAAACCACGGCAATGACCTCTGCACAACAGCTTGTGATGAATGTTGTTATCTTATGGAGTTATGCTCCTGAGGCAGCTCAGTTTTTAAAAGCTCGGCTAAAATGCTCTAAAGAAGATGCGGTTTTTGCTAAAAAAGCGATTGATCTTAAACATGAGCTTTCAAAAAAACCGCAAGCTTTAGACTTAACGCTATTGATTGATAAAGAACGGAACAAAGAACATTCACTAATGCTACTGCAATTTTATTCAAGCTACGGGGAATGCTCAATAGCTCTAAATGCTGCCGTTGTGGGTTATTTTAATGAATTTCCTAAGCCTTTATTAAGCGGCACAGAGTTTTATGGAAGATGTGCGCCTGCACAAATCGCCACGCTTTTGCAGTTTGTGCGCAAAGCTCAATTTGAAAAAAAAATAAGGACTTCTTCCGAAGCCCTTATTTTTTTACAAGATCAAAATTTGATCGATTAAAATTATTGAAATACAATAAATTCAAAATGGCAGACGCTGCCGTTAACAGAAAATGGAATCACTAAACTTTGGCCATTAGGATTCGCATTTGGCGGAATATCTTTTGTAAAACAAGCTTCGGGGCGGCTCATGCCGAAAGAAAACCCTGAGCTATTGGCTTTAGATTTAATAAGGCCATAAATCATATTACTGATTTCGCCAACGCCGTCTAAAATATCTTGAGATTCAGGGTCAACTTTATCGCCAATCATGCCTTCTAAGATATCAATAACTGGTTTTGGGTCGAAATGAAAACGCACCTGTATGGGTTGTTCATCTTGTTTTAAATTTAAAATCACTGAAATCGGAGTTGGTACAACCCATTTAGCCGCAAAAAAATGCGGTTGAAATTCTGTCGTAAAAGGGCCTAGTTGAGTTAATGTGTCTTTGATGCCGGCACAAATGTTACCCACTACGATTTTTTCAAAGAGTGGGTTTTTTAATGTGGAAATTTTTAAAGCTGTAGACACTTACGCCGCCTTCGCTGCTGGATTATGTTTATTGTACACGCGAGTAAGTTTATCTTTTAAAGTAGCCGCGTTGAAGGGCTTAACCACGTATTCAGATACGCCGGCCTTAGCTGCTTCGATGATTTGTTCTTTTTCACTCTCTGCGGTGACTAGCATGAACGGTGTCTCTTTAAGCTTAGGATCAGCCTTGCAGGCTTTTAGTAGCTCAAGCCCTGTCATATTTGGCATATTCCAATCAGACACGATACATTGAAAAGGGGCGCCACTGTTGGCAGCGTCTTGAATTAACTGTAATGCTATTTTTCCGTCTTCGGCTTCAAGAATATCGCTGTAGCCAAGCTCGACCAGAACCTTTTTGACTACCTTGCGCATTGTTGCAAAATCATCGACGATGAGAAACTTTGTATTTGGGATAAACATGTAGACTCCTTACCCCAGACTTATCGGTTAATTGATTCGATTTCTTATGTTAATTTCTACAAATTTCCTTAGAATCTACTAGGTTTGCGGGGATTTTGACGAGGTCGGTCTAGTTTTAAAAAAAAATAAAGCCAAAGGTATTGCGTTCTATCGAAAGTCTGTCAGACTTAAATTCAGGTTGTTGTTGTTAATCTGAAGCAAAGTCGAGATAAGGAAATCAAGACTAGTCTCAGGGTGACACAAAAAAATTAGCTGTATTAAACAAAAAACAATTAAGCAGGAGGAGCAAGGATGCTCAGAGATGTTTTAATTCAAAAGGGTCTTTCTAATCGTGAAGCAGAAGTTGCTGAACTAGTTTCTAAAGGTCTTTCGAACAAAGAAGTTGCGAATCAATTATTCGTTACAGAAAAAACTGTAAAATTTCATTTAACAAACATTTATAAAAAAATGAATGTTAAATCACGCGCACAATTAATCGTATGGTGCTTACCGCACTTAGGATTTGTTGAAAGCGATGCACGTATGGAAGCCTCTCAACCTGCTGGAGCAACTGCTTTTAATACACAGGCTACTACTACGACGACAATCCCTGCTGGGAGCACGACAATCACTTTACCAGGTGGCGGCATCGGCCGTAACAATGGTAACTCTGATTTAGGCGTTTAGTTCTTATCAGATTTATTTAGTTAAATCAAAAACGGGTCATCTTAATTGATGTCCCGTTTTTTTTTGTGTTATGCTTTAGATATTCACCCGGAGATATCATCATGTCGGAAGCTAAATCTGTTTCTCGTTCTCAGGTCATCATGACCCAACTTGTTTTGCCATCACACACAAATTCTTTTGATACGATTTTTGGCGGAACCATCATGTCTTGGATTGATATTGCTGCCGCCATTGCAGCTCAGCGCCACTCAGGTAAAGAAGTCGTAACAGCGTCAATCGACCGTTTAGATTTTATTGCTCCGGTAAAGCGCGGTTGGGTTGTTAACTTGAAAGCCTCGGTGAATTTTGTTTCTACTTCGTCTATGGAAATCGGTGTGCGTGTTGATGCTGAAAATCCTAGAACAGGTGAAATTTTTCATACCGCTTCATCTTATTTAACGTTTGTTGCTTTAGGCTCTGATGGCAGATCTGCTAAGGTTCCAAGTTTAGTGTTGGAAACTGAAACTGAGAAACGCCGTTTCGAAGCTGCTAAAAAACGCCGCGAACATCGTATTCAGCAACGCAAAGTGGAAGCTTAGTTTAAGTTGTTTTGATCTCAGATTGCGACATGGTTTTAATTCTGACAGTCGTTGAGTATTAAGACTATTTCGTAAAGCTTAAGTTAATTTAGTAAGTTAGCTTATTATCTTCATAAAAAGTGATCACATTTTATTCGCTCTGATTCTATGCCCGCGACTAGAATCGCCTTCGCGCTATGGCGACCAAATTGCTTTACATAAAGCTGGGTGGGGGATCGATGAAATCAGTACGCGGTTCGCAAAAACGCGAGCACATCTTATTTAAAATGATAGTCGTAGTTCCTGTTTTGATGCTGTGGTTTCAAAATTGTTCTTCTTCAAAAATGGATTTTAAAGTCGACACGGCATCGCTTCAAGCTGCGGCACCAATCTGTCGTGATATGACAGTTTATGAAATTATTCCTAAGCTAAAATTTGCTTGGGATCATGCTTCAACTCAAGAGCCATTATACAGTCAGGTGATGTCAACCCCTGTGGTTGGTGATATTGATGGTGATGGAATTCCAGAAATTGCATTCACAACTTTTAAAGGTGGTAGTTATAATTCACCAGGTTATGTGCGTGTAATTAGCGGTGCTAATGGGCAGGAAAAATGGTCAGCAATGAAGCCTGAACATATGTCTTTTGGATCAATGGCGCCTTTGTTAATTGATATTGAAGGTGATGGCAAAGGTGAAGTCATCTATCTAAGCCGTGCTGTTTCAGGCAGTGTTAACATGATTGCGCTTAATTCTGATGGGTCAGAGCGCTGGGTTTTAAACAAACCCTCTGGTTCTATGAATTGTGATGATTCACTATCCGCTGCCGATATTGATAATGATGGTATTGCAGATATCGTAGCCCCTGGATTTGTGGTTTCAGAATCTAAAGGTAAAATTCCTTTCGTTAAGGCCAATCTTGAAATTGTAGCCTGTTATAATGTACCAGTGAATTTGCAACCGATGAGTACGCTTACAAAAATGAGCATCGTTAACGCTGGTGGAATTATGAACGTTCAGGGAAAAACCATTTCTAAATTTTCTAAAACAGGATTTCCGGCGATTGCAGATATTTATAAAAATCATCTGGGTTCTGAAATTGTTTTAGCCGGCGGGTCTTCGTTTCAGGTTTACTCCTCTAAAGGTGTGCTGATTGTTGATAAGGCGTTAACTGAACACACAAACAGTACCTGTACGGGCGTTATCGGTGGCGGGCAGGCTACGATCGGGGATTTTGATGGCGATCCCAGTCGTTAGAGATCGCCATCGCTACGGGCCGCTCCTTGACGATTTATGATGTGTCTGGAAATAAAATCGCGGGCAGTTTAACAACCGATTGTTCTTCAAGAAAAACCGGCGTGGCTTCTTTTGATTTTAATGGTGATAGTAAGCCAGAGATTATTTACGCCGACGAACAGTATCTTCGAATTTATGAATTGGATGGCTCGCTAAATTTAAAAACAATTTGGCAAACAAAAAATCCAAGTGGAACTTTAAGTGAATATCCGGTTGTTGCTGATGCAGATGGTGATGGCTACGCAGATCTTATCGTGGCACAAAATTCTTACTCTTATGATCTGAAGCCCGATAGTCCTTTTTATAAAATGAATGGTGTCAGAGTATTTGGCCCAAGCGTAGAAGGCTCATGGATGCCAACCCGGGCGGTATGGAATCAGCACAATTATTTTATCACGAATGTGACAGATGATTTAAGAGCCACTTCACAAACGTATTCGATGGGGCAATTGCCGAAGGCCTTTAAGAGAAATACCTTTCAGGATATTCCTGAAGTTAAGTGTAAGTAATATTTTTTCAATAGGAGGATTTATGACGGTAGATTTTTTTAAGAAACTGAATATATTTTTGTGCGTGATTTTAGCGGGTCTTTTGGTGTTAGTTTTTCAAGACCGTGCACCAAGTAAGCTCGGATTTCAGTCGGGGCCGAAGACTGAGCATGTCGCTTTCTGAGACATGAGTTAAATCCTAACACTTGTAAAGATTCATGACTTATTCATGAATCTGTCTGTAAATCTGCTAACTTAGCATCGTCGTCCCGAGTGAATGTGACTAAATTATATTCTACAGTATTTGTGTTATGCATTGTGATGGGTCTTAGCGGTGGCGTCTAGTTTGCTTTATAAATCTGTAAGGGGATGTTGAAAGGGGTTTTAATGAATTTATCTAGAGGTAGCTTAGAAATTGCTAAAAGAAACAGAGCTTCACAAAAACAAGAACAGGTATTTTTACTTATGGTCTTTGTTGTACCTGCTCTGATGATTTTTTTTCGGTAGTTACGTTTGCAGTTACCTGCAAAGTTTAGTGATCTGCGCTTTTAATTTATCGTAAGTTTTTGCATCTGATTGATTATTTAATTCATTAATAAATTTGGCGTTTGAGCAGCTTTCTTCAGAGGCATTGCCTTCAGCAATGATTTTTAACGGCTCAAGCATTTCGATATCTAAGGCCATTTGATTGCCTTCGTTGGTGATAGCTTGGCCTTCTTTTTTATCAAAAGCTTTGTATTTTTTTTGCAAATTAGTTTCGATGCCTTTAAATTCTTTTAAGAATTTAGCTTTATCTTCAGACATCGTCACAGCATCTTCGTAAGATTTTTGAAACTCATCATAGTCTTTTCTTAACTCAGGCGATAATGACGTCGGAGTTGAGGCTAAAGCAGAAACAGAAATTAATAGGGCTATGATTAAGCTTAGTTGTTGATACATGCGCGAGCTCCTTGTTTCGTGTACTCATTGCGTAAACTTGGTGACATATCTGCTAACAATTGTGTTTGACGCTTATCCATTTTACCCAGATAACTTGTTAAGTTGGTACCTCTTCTGCCGCCGTACATTGGTTTTTTAATTGTAGTAGCAAATTTAACGGGACTCAGTTTTGTTAAACGGCGAATCGCAGCACGAGCAGCGGCTCTTCCGCCAGGGCCATAGCCATTCAGCAGGGCTAATTCTTGAACCCGTGGTAAGGCCGGGTTACCGTGGTGTCGTTTAATGTAGGCACTCATAAGTGGCTCTAAATCTTTGCTCCAAGAATTAGCCATTCCGATCATAGTGTAAAGCACATTACGCTCCATGCCTTCGCCATATTCAACAAACTTACAACGATTGTTATTTAAACGGACCGGAGCTTTTACATCTTTAGCGGCGATCTTTTTTGCGATATCGCAATCAGCATCGCTGGTGTCGGCGACTTTTTTTAAGATGCTAAAACCGCGATGTTTTTGATTGATATCATCGATGAAGATTCCAGTTAACTGGCCGATACCGACACCACCTGCATAAGTGTAATGAGGTTTAAACCCAGATTCTAAAGAATACATTTCAAATAAACCAGCAGGTGTTAGAGGCAGGTTTGTTAATTTTTTTATGCATTTGTAAAAATCTGTAATCACGGCATTTTGATAGCGCATTAAATTAGAGTTAAAACAGAAATTGTGTTTTGGTGAGAGTTTGCCTTCAGGACATTTTAATTCGCTTGTGGGTGCATCGATTTTACCAGCAGCAGATAAACATTCTGTATTCATTAACAATCTGGCATCGGGTGCGATTTGGCGTAAAAGCTGCGCGGTTGCGTGGTTACCTACATTGAGTGGATTGCTTCCGGGGCCTTGTTGGCAACTTGCACAAGGAAGACCCGCTGGTGGCTCGGCATGTGTAGACTCTAAATTATATTTTTTTGTAAGTTCGCGACTGACCGCGCTTGAATTTTTAACACGAGCAAGCTGATGCAGTAAGTGATTGTTGCCTGAAGTGCCTGATAAACATTGTTCGCCTGAGTCAGCTAAAACAGTTAAAGGAAAAAGTGCTACAATCACTAGAGCAGATTTGATTTTGTTCATTGTTAAATTGTAACAAACAATAAGGCTATTTTACGAGGAAATCGCGCCACTTGTTGATTAAGGTCGGGGTCATCAGTGCATAGCACACGGTGCCCTCTGTGGCAGGCTCTTTACGCGTGATTTTAGCTTCTCGACTAAGGTCGTAAATTTTAAATTCTTGGGTATGTGCAAAATACAATTCTACTTCGGTTTGCATTTCATTGATTGAATCAGACATCATTTTTTTAAGCTGCTCAAAACCTTGTCCTGTTAAAGCACTTACAAAAAGGCGCGGAAATTGTTTTACTCTGAACTGGCGATCCGGTGAAGCCACATCACATTTATTAAAAATATGAATGACCTTTTGCTTATCCCAGCCAAATTCTTTAATTAGACCATCAACAACTTCAATTTGGCGCTCCATATTTGGCGACGACAAATCGATGACATGAAGAAGAATGTCAGCTTCGGCAGACTCTTCAAGCGTAGCTTTGAACGCCTCAATAAGTTGTGTCGGTAATTTTCTGATAAATCCTACGGTGTCGGTGACAACTGCTGGAGGGCCATCATCTAAAAAGACTTTTCTGGTTGTCGGATCAAGAGTTGCAAAGAGCATGTTTTTTGCCATAACTTGAGCGCCTGTTAGGCGATTTAATAAAGAACTTTTTCCAGAATTGGTATAACCAATTAAAGCAAAACTTGGAACTTCATTACGGCGACGAGATTGTCTGTGCTGGGCACGGTGTTGTGAAACTTCGTCTAATTTCTTTTTAATTAAAGCAATTTTTTCTTTGGCGCGACGGCGATCGTTTTCTAAGGCTGATTCGCCGGGGCCGCGTGTGCCGATACCACCACCTAAGCGTGATAATGAATCATTCCAAGCGCCGATCATGCGGGGCATTTGATCTAAAAGCTGTGCCAGCTCTACCTGAAGTTTACCTTCGTACGTGCGTGCACGCTGGGCGAAAATATCTAAAATTAATTGCGTACGGTCAATAATGCGCACGCCGATTTCAGTTTGTAAATTTCGGGATTGAATTCCTGATAACTGATGATCGATGACAACAATTTGCGCGCCGGATTCTTGAACCATCTCTTTGATTTCGGTCACTTTGCCAGAGCCGATTAAAGTGCTGGGATTCCACGAAGGTAACACCTGAACTGTTGAGCCAATCACATCGCCACCGGCGGCAGAGACAAGCTCTTCAAGTTCGCAAAGATTTTCTTTGATTTCAGAGATGGGTTCAGTTTTTAAACCGACCCCAACTACGATCACTTTGTCTTTGTCGTTAATCCGCAGTTCCGTCACTAGTGTTTCACCGTACGGCGATCCTTAATAATCTGAGCTTCAAGTGCAGTTAACACCACTGAGCTGAAAATAGTTTCTTCAGTTGTTGTACGTTGTAAAACGTTGGCTGCACGACGTACACCCATTAAGAAAGGCCCGATGACTTCAACTTTTCCAAGCTGTTGTAAAAGTTTATACGAGATATTCGCACTTTCTAAATTTGGAAAAATCAGAATATTTGCTTCGCCGCCTAATTGTGAAAACGGGAAGATGCGACTTTGAATTTCTGCGCTGACCGCGGTGTCTGCTTGCATATCACCTTCAACGGTTAAGTCTGGGCGAAGCTGGCGAACCAGTTCTGCGGCCTTTTTCATTTTTGCAGGGGTTCCATCGGCGCCACTGAAATTTGAAAAACTTAACATCGCAATTCTTGGTTTTTGACCGAAATGTTCTGCAATCAATGCTGTTTGAATAGCGATTTGCGCTAATTGTTCAGCCGTTGGATTAATATTTACAGTGGTGTCAGATAAAAATAAAAATCTGTCGTCAGATATTAAAATATTTAAGCCCGCAGGCACGTGATCTTTTGCTAAACCGATCGCATGTAAAATTGGTTTTACCGCTTGCGAGTAATTTGTGGTTGCGCCATTCACCATGCCATCGGCATCACCTTGATCAAGCATCATGGCTGCAAAGTAACTTGGATCATTCATTAAACGTTCGGCTTCTTTAATGTTCACGCCTTTGCGTTGACGGCGTTTATAAAGCTCTTCTGAGTACTGATGAAATTTGGGGTGACCTTGAATATTTAAAATCTCAATGCCATCCATATGAATACTGTGTTTTTTTGCTTTTTCGCGAATCACATCTGGATTGCCGATCACGATCGGATGACAGATTTTTTCATCGATCAAAGATCTGATCGATTTTAAAATTTTTGAACTTGAGCCTTCTGGAAACACTACGCGCGGAAGTGCACCTTGGCGATCAGAGTTTGCATGCACTTGATTGATCGCAGATCTGATGAAAACTTTTTGTGGACCTTGAATGGCTTCCAAGCGATCGCGATATTGATTCCAATCAGTAATTTTGATTCTAGCAACACCAGAATCCATAGCTGCTTTTGCAACAGCCGGAGCCACCCACATCAATACGCGCGTATCAAATGGTTTTGGAATTAAATAATCACGGCCAAACTTAAATTTTTGTCCGCCGTAGCTTGCAGAAACAGTGTCAGGGACTTCTTCGCGGGCAAGTTTTGCTAACGCGTGAACAGCAGCTAATTTCATTTCTTCATTAATTTGTGTCGAACGAGTGTCTAAGGCTCCGCGAAAGATCGACGGAAATCCTAAAACGTTATTCACTTGATTCGGAAAATCCGAACGGCCGGTGGCAACGATGGCATCCGGACGGGCAGCGCGAGCTACATCCGGAGTAATTTCTGGATCTGGATTTGCCATGGCGAAAATGATTGGATCTTTCGCCATAGTTTTTACCATATCACCTGTCACAGCACCTGCGGCAGAAAGGCCTATGAAAACATCTGCATTTTCAAGGGCTTCAGACAAAGTACGTTTAGTTGTGGCATTGGCAAATTCTTCTTTGTATTTGTTCATGCCGTTGGTGCGGCCTTTAAAAATCACACCAGTTGTATCGCACATGATCACATTTTCTTTTTTAACCCCAAGGCTAACAAAGATTTTCGTACAGGCAATCGATGCGGCTCCGGCACCATTCACGACAAGCTTAACTTCGCCAATTTTTTTGTTCACGATTTGGCAGGCATTGATTAGCGCTGCGGCTGAAACAATCGCAGTTCCATGTTGATCATCGTGAAATACCGGAATGTTCATTTCTTTTTTTAAAGTCTCTTCAATTTCAAAACATTCTGGGGCTTTAATATCTTCTAAATTAATACCACCAAACGTGGGCTCTAAAGTTCTAACCGCCGCGATAAATTCTGCAGCTGATGAAGATTTAACTTCGATATCGAACACATCGATGCCAGCAAAGTTTTTAAACAAAATTCCTTTACCTTCCATGACTGGTTTTGAAGCTAAGGGGCCGATGTTGCCTAGACCAAGTACTGCGGTACCATCAGAAATCACGGCAACCAGGTTTCCTTTTGAAGTGTAGTCGTAAACCGCGTCTGGGTTTTTAGCGATCACTTTGCAGGGAACAGCAACACCTGGAGAATAAGCTAAAGCCAATGCTTTCTCGGTGTTACACGGTTTTGTTGAAATGACTTCGATCTTACCTGGTTTTGGAAATTGGTGAAAATCCAAGGCTTGTTTATCAAAATTTGAACGTTCAGTTGCTTTATCAGATTGAGTAGTTGGGTTCGTTTTATTTACAGAAGTTTTCAAAGTTCTCTCCTAGAGTTTTCATTCTAGGTTTGACACCTTTCGAGGGTCAATCATTACAGACGTCCTATATTGATAGGCGTCAATTGCTTTAGCTCTCATTTGGGTTTACGCTTTATAGGTTAGTTTTCACAGTGAGGTGTTTATATGTCTAACAGAGATGTTGTGATTGTCGAAGGAGTGCGTACTCCATTTGCAAAAGCGGGAACAAAATTAAAAAGTGTACATGCTGCAAAACTTGGCCAAGTGGCCATGAAGGATTTGATCGCGCGTACGAATTTGGATGTGAACGTTATTGATGAAGTCATCATCGGTAATACGGGTTCTCCTTCGGATGCCGTAAATATTGCCCGAGTTATTGCTTTAAATTCAGGAGTTCCGCAAAAAACTTCAGCTTCTACGGTTCACAGAAACTGTGCGTCAGCGTTAGAAAGTATCTCGATTGGTTTCGAGAAAATTAAAGCTGGCTCTATGGATGCATTATTAGTTGGCGGAACTGAAAATATGTCGCAAATGCCTCTGATTATGCCACCCTCAATTACGTCTATTTTAGAAAAATTAGGTTCAGCTAAAACTCCGGGTCAACGTATGGCTGCATTATGGGCTTGGTTTAAAGCTGATCTTTCGCAAATCAAAGAGATGGTAACTACACCTCCGATGATGAAAACAAAATACAAACCCATCATTTCAATTGTTGAAGGTCTTACAGATCCTTTTGTTGGAATCAACATGATGGGAACTGCAGAAATTTTAGCAAAGGAGTGGGGTTTAACTCGTGAAGCCCAAGATGCTTTCGCCCTAGCTTCACATTTAAAAGCAGCCGGTGCTAAAGCAAAATTCGCTGAAGAGATGACTCCGCTTTATGTAGAGCCAGATTTTAAAGATGTTGTGACTGAAGATATCGGGCCTCGTGCTGAACAAACTATGCAAGCCCTTGGAAAATTAAAACCGATGGTCGACAAAGTCACAGGAACAATCACTGCCGGTAATGCTTGTCCAATTACAGATGGCGCCGCGATGTTGTTAATCATGTCGCGCGAAAAAGCGCAAAGCTTAGGTTATAAACCAATTGCGAAAATTCGCGGTTATGCGTTTGCAGGTTGTGAACCTGAAAGAATGGGTTTGGGCCCGGTTTATTCGACGCCTATTGCACTTCGTCGTTCAGGTCTTACAATGAAAGATATGAATCGTATAGAACTTAACGAAGCTTTCGCAGCCCAAGTGATGGCTTGTCAAAAAGCTTTTGATTCAGACAAATTTGCTCAAGATAAATTAGGTTTATCAGCTAAAGTCGGAACAGTGACTGATGACATTTTAAACGTGAATGGTGGAGCGATTGCTTTAGGTCATCCGGTAGGCGCTACGGGCACACGTTTGGTTTTAACATTAGCTAAAGAATTAAAACGTTCGAATAAACAATTCGGATTAGCAACTTTATGTATCGGTGGCGGCCAAGGTGGCACCATGGTTATTGAAAACGAAGGGTAATTGAGAACATGGAATTAGAAAAAACCACTCAAGGAAATACATCTGCAAAAGCATTTTCTGTAACTGAAAAAAACGGAATTGCGACAGTTACTTTTGATTTACCAGGAGAAAAAGTTAATAAGTTTTCAACTCCGGTGATGAATGAATTCAAAGCACTTATTCAAAAGTTAAGTACGTCGTCATATAAATTTGTTGTTTTTAAATCAGTAAAGCCGAAAATTTTTATCGCTGGCGCAGATATTGAAGAAATCAAAGCATTAAATACTGAAGAAGCTGTTCGTCACGCCGTCGGCGGTGGTCAAGAAATCATGAACATGGTTGAAGATCTGCCAATGCCAACAATGGCTTTGATCAACGGCGCTTGCGCTGGCGGAGGTTGTGAATTTATCTTAGCCTGTGATTATCGTATCGCTTCAGATGATTCATCAACTCGCATTGGCCTTCCAGAAACTCAATTAGGAATTCTACCTGGGTTTGGCGGCTGTGTGCGTTTACCACGTGTTGTTGGTATTCAAGCCGCATTAGATGTGATTTTAGCTGGTAAATTATTAGCCGCTAAAAAAGCTTTAAAAATCGGTTTAGTTGATTACATGGTTCATCCTAATTTGTTAGAATCATTTGCAGAAAAAGAAATCGAAAAGATTTTAGCTTCTGGTAAGGGTAAACGCAGAAAGACGTTCCGTCCTAAAGGAATGGTTGCAAAACTTTTAGAAGGGCCATTAAAAGGCGTTGTGTTTTCACAAGCTAAAAAAGCCACTTTAAAAGCGACTAAAGGTCATTACCCAGCTCCGCTTGAAGCTTTAGAAGTGATTAAAAAATCTTACGGCATGTCTGATCGTGCGAAAGCCTTAGAGATCGAAAAAGATCACTTTGTAAGATGTGCTTTAACTGATATTTCTAAAAACTTAATTCACGTATTTTATTTAACTGAAATGGTTAAAAAATCTACTGGCGTTGCCGATAAAAATGTAAAAGCAAAACCAGTTAAAAATATCGGTGTTTTAGGTGCCGGAACAATGGGTGGCGGTATTGCTTATGTGGCGGCTGATAAAGGTATCGGCGTGCGTGTAAAAGATATTTCTCATGATGCTAACGTTAAAGCCTTAAAACATGCTTACGATCTTTGGAAAAAATTAACTAAGAAAAAAGTGATTGATAATTATCAATTCGCGCAAAAAACTTCGTTAGTTTCTACGACTCTTGATTTTTCAGGATTCAAAAACCTAGATGTGGTTGTTGAAGCTATCGTTGAAGATATGAATATTAAGAAAAAAGTCATCGCAGAAACTGCAAAAAATATGCGTGAAGATGCAATTATCGTAACAAACACTTCATCATTATCTGTGACTGAAATGGCTGATGGTCATCCACGTCCAGAATATTTTGCAGGTATGCACTTTTTCTCTCCGGTTCACAAAATGCCATTAGTTGAAGTTATTCGCGGACCAAAATCTTCGGATGAAACAATTTCTACGGTTTTTGAATTGTCGAAAAAAATGGGAAAAATGCCAGTAGTTGTAAAAGACGGTCCAGGCTTTTTAGTAAATCGTCTATTATTACCATACATGGCAGAAGCGGCTTTCTTGTTAACTGAAGGCATGGATATCGAATCTGTCGATAAAGCTTACTTAAAATTTGGTATGCCAATGGGTCCATTTGAATTAATGGATAGCGTTGGTTTAGATGTGGGTGCAAAAGTTCTAAAAATATTTAGTGCAGCTTATCCAGATCGCGTTGAAGTAAGTCCAATCATGGAAAAACTTGCCGCAAATAAATCACGGTTAGGTCAAAAAACTAATTTAGGCTTTTACAAGTATGATCACAACGGTCGTAAAACTGAAGTCGATCAATCTGTTTACACTGAACTTGGCTTAAGTGCGCGTACAAACCCGTATGATGCAAAAGAGTGTGTTGAGCGCGGTGTGTTTGCGATGATTAACGAATGCTGTTTAGCTTTAGATGCAGATAAAATCGTTGAGACTCCGCATGAAGTCGATCTTGCGATGATTATGGGTACAGGATTTCCGCCATTCCGTGGTGGTTTATTAAAGTATGCTGATAGCGTTGGTTGTAAGTACGTAGCTGAGCGTTTAACTCACTACGCATCTAGCAGGAATGCTAAAGCTCGTTTATCACCAAGTGTTAAATTAGCTGAGCGTGCAAGTTCTGGTAAGAAATTTTATAATTAAGAATTAATCAAAAACATAACGTACATAAATCATAAAGGCCATGGCCTGAGGTTTTATGTACGTTCGATCAAGAGCCTGAAGAGTTGTTGAGTCCGTATAAGCGCTAATGCCAGAGCGCCATTTTTTTCCGGCATAGCCTGTTCCTAATTTTGCTGAGACACTTAAGGTGCCGTAATCGCTTGAACGATTTTCGGTAGTGAGCGTGTATTTATAGAGTCCAAACGTTCCCATCGCATCAATTACGGCTCCGATAAAAAATTTTGAAGACGATACCCAGTACTTACCAGCACCAACTCCCAGATTTAATGTATTCACTGAAAGTTTTCTTAAATTATCCATATCAACATTAACACCCTGAAGGGGGGCTGGGATCAGTGTGTTTTCTGTTTCAAAGCTATGTTGACGAAGTCCACCAATTAAAAAATAACTGCCTGCAGATTTTGTAATTTCATCAGATTGATTTAATAATCCAGAAATTGAAAAGCCATTGTTATCTAAAGCATAGCGACCCATTAAGCCGTAATGATTAAATTTAACATCAGGAAAAAGATAATAGTCAGAGGTGCCGCCAACATCTTCAGAATTTTTAAGATAAAAACCTTCATAGTTTTGCACGTACAGATCAACACCCCATTTGGTGTTGTGGTAGCCCACTTGAAAATCAAAAAACTCGCTTTCACCCTTAGCTTCTTCTAAATCTTTTGCGGAGCCGCGGGTCGAAAGTGACGCCCCTAAGCCAAAAGCGCTGATTCCCACGCGCGTAAGGCCGGGAATATTGGGCTCATAGGCGAGTTCTTTCTGGGCATCGCTAAAGCTATCTATATTAAAAGCGAACATGTCTGATCCCAATCCCACATAGGGCGAGACTTTTTCAGTTGCCGAAGCTTCGGCAATTAAGCAAAATGAAAGCATGAATAATTTAGCAACAGGCCAGAGACTTCTCATATTATTTCTAATTCTAATCACTGTTGTGGCTGTTGATCAATGGACTAAGGTGTTGGCCGTTGAACACTTAGTCGGAAAAGCTCCGATTATGTACTTTGGCGGATTATTCCAGTTTGTTTACGCTGAAAACCCGGGAGCATTTCTTGGTATGGGTGGCGATATGCCCAGATCAATACGCTTTGTGGTGTTCGGCTTATTCGTTTTAGTAGGTTTAGTTGTGATGCTTTGGTCATTGGTTAAAAACAAAATGAATTTATCAGACTTGTTAGCGTATTCATTTATTTTAGCTGGTGGCATTGGTAATGTGATTGATCGTCTGACGCATGAAAATGGTCATGTGATCGATTTTATGTTCATGGATTTTCAAGTCTCTCCGTTTTTAAGAACGGGTGTGTTTAACGTGGCAGATATGGCCATTGTTTTAGGGTTCTTTATTGCTATCTATGGCATGGTGCGCGAACGCATAAATATGCACCAACATAGCGTTGGCTAACGTTTAAGCATTTGTATTATCAACTCACATTCGATTGCTTGGCCTGTAACTTTTCTTCATTGATTCCGGAATCCTTTACGACAAGACTTCAGAGCCATGAAACTATTAATTTTACCTTTTATTTTCGTGATTCCATTCTTAGTTCAAGCCTCAGATCTTTCATGGGGATTAAACGACGTCACTTACATCATGCCGCTACCAACTGATGCTGCAGAAAATAACTTACTTAAATTGCAATCAGAAGGCTCTAAAGGAGCATTAGTTCCAGAAGCGATGGTGATGCAGCTTCCGTTCATGGATATGCAGCACGAAAAAAATGAAATCAATGCAATGACACGATTGATGACAGTTCGTATTGATAACTGCTTTCCGCTGCCGACACCGATGGCCTGTCAAAAACAAATTCGCATGATTTGGCAGCCACTCAAAGCAACCAGCACAGGTGTTACAACAATTGATGCCGCTTTTCACAGTTTCTATGTTTTAACTGATGAAGAATTCGCATCCCTGATTGCAGATCTAAAAACTTGGAAAAAGAAATTTCAAACAGCTGAAATCGATAATGCAAAAGCAGCTTTAGACATTCATCCGTTCTGGAAAAAAGATTTAGATCAAAGTCCTTCATTAGGTGAATTCAACACATTAATTACTAAGTACGCTGGCGAAAAAAATCTGAGTCGTGTCACAGTCATGGTATTGCGCCGTATGAACGATGTTTGGGGATTTTTAGGAGCTGAAGTTGTTGATGGTAAACTTGTTGTCGGAGCAATTCCTCGATTAGACGGTAAAACTTCGCAAATGTTTTTTAACCAACTTAATAATTCAAAAGGCTACACAGGCGCAGGCATTGCCCAGCCGCCCGTAGCTCCAGAATCAAATTTAGGTGGTTTTGTTCAGCAAGCAACAACATCAGGTGTGTTTACTGAAGCAGAAGCTATTGCAAATCTTCAGGCCTCGTACGCGATTGAAAATCCAAATCTTTTTAATCCTGAAAGCATGGACTGTGTAAATTGTCATATTGCGCAAGCCGCACGTGAGTATTTATCGCTAAAATTGCCCGCGACTGTAGATCAGAATTTATTTTCAGCGTTTAAATACACAAATGCGAATTACAATTTAGAAAATAAAAGTACCCAAGTTTTTAACACGCACCAATTGCGAGGTGTTGGTTACTTTGGTGTAGATTTAGCTATTAGCCAGCGCGTGATCAATGAATCTGCGGTTGTGGCTGAATGGCTTAACTCAAACTAAACATATTCTGGAAACACTTTTTGTTAGTGTCAAAAATTTTGACATCAAAGACCTTTTAGATTGCATCTAGTGCCTTCATAGGAATTGCATATAAAATATCGTGGTCCCTTTTGAAAGGATATTTTATGAAATCAATTAGTTTTATTTTAATCACAATGATGGTTTATGTGGGCTCTGCCTCTGCTCTTCAAGTTCGCGTCTTGGATGCTTCGGGCGAACCGGTGAGTGATTTTCCTATCTCAATTAAAGCCTCGACGACCGAAAGAGGATCTGGTGGTAACAGTGGGAGTTGGTTTTCTAATTTGTTCAAGAAAAAATATGATGTTGAAGTCGTAAATGATATTCAAATAGCGCTCACAGATGAGAATGGGATTGCAACCATTGATGCAAATCGCCTTATTATCAGAGGAAAAAAAGACACTTTGTACTACAGCATAATTCCTGGTTACTACACAGAGTCTTCTGTTTATGATATTAATGAATCATGTGGGACAGGACGTATGACTACGCAGGGTGAAATCGTGGTAGACCGCTCACTTCAATTTGAAGGCACATCAGAAACTCAATTAAAATTCACTGCAGATCAAGCTCCGAGTCAGTTGCAAATTAAAGCAACTTGCGCCTCTGCGGCGTCATTAAAAAACAATGTTAATGCTGTGAAGGAAGTTTACGAAAGAAACCCACTAGACAATTAATTAGTTGTAGAAGTTAGGATTTGATCTGACAGTGGCCAATAGCTGACTTGTCAGTATTTAAAGATTTATTTATGCGTAAAGCTGTAGGCCATACGATGAGTGGCGCGATGACGGCGGATTGATCAGCTAATTTCAGAACCTCTAACCATGTGGACTCCTGTCCTTTGTGTGTTTACCACAAAATCTGGTGTCCATCAAATCGAGGTAGGTTCATAAAGTCTATTTAGCTTTATAACTCGTGAATAGCCGAAAGACTGCCACTAACAAGTTGAATATTTTTTTGAGAGTCCTGGCTGATTCGAATCGTGCAGTCGGTCACTGGAAAAACATAGTCTCCAGCGGCAGTTAATCGAGCTTGCTCGGCGACAAGAGAAGCTTGGCATTTTACAAGTAAATCTTCGGCACTTGCGTCCTCAGTGACCATTTCACTAAATTGATAATTAATCACGGTATAAGGATTTACTTTAACATATCCAAAAGAATTTAAAGATACCAAAATGGTGAATAAAGCTAAATGCATTTTCATAAGACCTTCTTTGTTATAATGGTTTATTAAGTCAAGTTGATGCAAAAAGAAGGCACATTCAAATCCAAGAGGTTCTTTTAGACCGTCAAAGCATTGTTCAAGTGCCATATTAGAGGCTTTTTCTT
Organism: Bdellovibrio sp.; assembly: GCA_036676395.1. Classification (GTDB taxonomy): domain Bacteria; phylum Bdellovibrionota; class Bdellovibrionia; order Bdellovibrionales; family Bdellovibrionaceae; genus Pseudobdellovibrio. The sequence continues at coordinate 1,651,228 of JAKFCY010000002.1, read as the reverse complement.
CTTTTAAGTAAAACTACTTTAGAACTTTTGTTCAGGCGTAGGACCAAAACCATGGAGCTCATAGCCTGTTAGAAACCTGACAGTTGTCTAAGGTTCTAGGCAGTAATTGTCTTGGACTCCTCAAATCCAATATAACAAAACCTGTTTCTCAGGGTGAGACAGAAATGTTGGCACCCCGTTTGTACTATAGGGTTGTAGGAGTCTTATATGAAAAATGTATTATTACTCACAATTATTGCTTTAACTCTTAACGGTTGTAACCCTAATAAGGAAACATCTAAACGTACATCGGGTGCCTTGCGCACAACGGTAGCGGGAACAACAAATGGAACCTTTACTCAAAACTATTGCGGAAATAATCTTTCTTCGATTGGTACAATTTACGATCAAGGAACGCAAGCAAGTCTATACTCAAACGGAAATTTCGAAGCTCGCGTAAAAGGTTTGTTATCAGCAACGATTGATCCAAATGAAATCGGTCAAATCTCTTCATCACCAAGTGATCAAACAGGTGTTCGCTTTCAAGGCCAAATCAAAATCGAATCAAACGGAACAGTTAATTTAGCGCAAACTAAAATCTTAATTAAAGTTTACGATAGCTTTGTTTTACAATCCGCAACTGATGGCACAAATCAATACCAACCGATCCCTATCGAATTTACGACTGCTGCAGAAGGCCAATTTAATATGCAAACAGGCTCAGGTTACGTGATCTTTCGCGATCAGTACGGCGAGATCAGATTTGATGGAAATTTGAGCGGTGAGTACTTATCAGGCCAAGTTAGCTTCGTAAATTCAGTCAATGTGACCGGTGGTTCAGCAGCTTCTGGTGTGTTAGGTCAATTCTATGTTGCTCGCTGCGGAATTATTAAATAGTCTCTGAGGTCAATGCACTCATCTAGCGGCCATCATAGCCAATCGCATTTTAAGTTCGATCCTACAGCTCTATCTGTTATCGCAGGTGGAGCTTCGACGTTAGATCAATCCAAACTTTATATTCACAATATTGAACAGGCCGATGCTTTTGTTAAAAGTTATGGCTTTGATTATTCTCATGAAGAAGATTTAAAACGTCTTTGGTATTTTCACCGCCGCTCTGTGGTGTTGATGACCGAAAAATTAAAATTTAATATCGATGAAATCCCGAAAGAGATTAAAAACCCCGAACACTTAAAAGATATGCGTAATCTTTTAGTGTGGGCGACCCACCATGATGATTCTAAGATTCAAAAGTGGGCGTGTGCGATGTTGCGTTGTATTCATGTGTTCGTGCATTCAGAGACTGATCTGTTCTCGCATTTTGCTGAAGAAATTCAAAGGCAGATTTTAATTCCTTTTGAAAATGCAGTTGAACATCATGATAAACTTTATTTTAAACCGCTGCATAAAGACGACACAAATAAAGTTGAATTACATAAGTTTCAAACTAAGCCATTTAAAACTTCAACATCGACGGTTATTAAGCTTTTAGCCAAACCTGATGCCTTAGCCGTTAAAGTTTTTGATAAACTAGGCGTGCGTATCGTAACGCCTACGATCTTTGATTCGTTTCAGGTCATTCGTTATTTAACGGATGCAAATTTGATTAGCTATCCGCATATTATGCCGGATCAGTCTTCAAATAACATGTATCCGGTGCAAGAGTTCTTAGAGGTGTGTGAACACTTACAAGCTAAGCATGGCAAAGAATTTATGATGGATTCTGCTAAAGTTGATCGTTTGCTTCGGCAACAGTTGAAAGTGAGCACTAATCCACTTTTAAAGTTATTTCGTAAAGAAAACCCATATTCATCAATTGATTTTAGATATATTAAATTTATCTGTCGTAAATTAATTAAAATTGCCCCTGGATTAAATTCTTCGGGTGGGCAAAATGCGAAAGAATTTTCATTTTTCTATCCTTTCGAGGTTCAGATCATGGATCAACAGGCATATGAAAAAATGCAAATCGGCGATACCGATCATGAAGCCTATAAAAATCGTCAGATCACAGCGGCCAGAAAAAGGATCCTGTCGACATGAAAGTAATTTTGTTCATACGTTCGTTGATTGCGAGTTTCTTATTCGTATTGATCACAGGCTATTTATCTGCTCAGGGCGTAGTGATTAATATTTTATTTAACCGAAGATCTTTCGATAACTGGATTATGACCACGTGGTCTAAGCTGACATTTTTGGTTTTTAACGTTGAACTTAAAGTGTTCGGCGGCGAAAATTTAGATCCCAAGCAGGGGGCAGTTATTTTATTTAACCACTCAAGCTTTATGGATATTTTTGCTCTGTGCGGAAGTTTATATAACATTCGCTTCGGGGCTAAAATTGAATTATTTAAGATTCCGGTTTTTGGCGCGTGCATGCGCAGGTTCGGAACTCTTCCTATTGCCAGATCTAACAGAGAAGAAGTTTTTAAAGTTTACGAAGAAGCTAAAGTGCGCTTTTCCAGAGGTGAGCGTTTTGCTTTATCTCCTGAAGGCGGCCGTTTTCATGATGACGAAAAACTTTTACCGTTTAAGGCCGGGCCATTTGTGTTTGGTATAACATCGCAAGTGCCGCTGGTTCCTGTTGTTATTAAGGGGGCCTATGCCATTTGGCCTAAAGGTAAACTATTAGCTAATTCTGATCGTTGGAAGCGCACTATTGAAGTGCATGTGTTAAAGCCGGTGCCTACAGTAGGTCTATCGAATGCAGATCGTACGGCGTTACAAGAAAAAATCTATAAAATGATGAATGATGTGTATACGAGTTAGTACTTAGCCTTAAACAAGGATGCCCCGTGACCCAAGCGACAACCCCGTTAAAAATCGAACTAACCCTTAAAATTAAAGCTTCTCCTGCAGATATTTGGGAAGCTTTAACAGACTCAGATGAGCTTGAAAACTGGTGGGGCGAAGGCGTACGTCTGCAGGCACAAAAAAATGGAGTGTTTCGCGAACCGTGGGAAGATAACAAACGAACTAAACAATTAGCCACCGGTAGCGTGAATAGTTTTAAAGTGAATGAAGAAATTCAATTTACCTGGAAAGAGCAAGATTGGCCGCAAAAAACAGTAACCGTTTGTACAATAAAAATTATTAAAGACGGCGCTTTTTGCGATGTGAAAGTAAACCACGAAGGTTGGGATCAGTTTTCTAAAGATCAAAGCAAACAACTGATGCTTGATTTTAAAATGGGCTGGAACGATCACCTGCAAGAATTAAAAGCTTATGTGGAAGATAACTAAATGGCTAAAAAGACTGCGGCAAAACAAAAGTTAAAAAAAGAAGTTAAAAACTTCATCGCAGATGCGAACCTCCTTTTTGCAGTTCCGACTATTCAAAAACTTCCGAAACTTGTAGTCAGCGAACTTCCGTTTGATGTGCAGCTGTTAAATTTAAGTTCTTTGTATCGTCAAAGCCGTAAACTTTATTTAAAATTAGGTGGCGTTTTTTCGCCAACGATGTGTTCAACCATGCGCGGGTTAAGCACACACGATTTATTTAAAAACCAAATTGAATACACTCCGGCTTTGTCTGAATTAAACTGGCTGCGTGAGTTTGGCTATCAAGTAAAAGGTGCGAGCGATCAGATTTATTCGCTGATGCAGTTTACCGAAATTTCAATTTTTCACGAGCAGAATCACCGTATTATTTGGCGTGAACTTCCGCCCGTACCTGAAGAAAAAGAAGATGTGCAACGCTATTTAAACTTTGCCGAAAGCTTGGTGGTAACGCTTGATATGGCGTTAGGTGATCAGTTGGGTTTAAAACTTTCAACAGCTTTTGAACGCATGAAGGTGATTTATCACCCCGGCGCCAAAGATAGCCCAGTGAATGAAACTCGAGCTGAATACCGCAAATATTTATTGGCTATCCTGGCTGCCACTTACTATGCGCTTGAAGGTATGCACTACGACGATGTGACTGCAGCTGTTGATTACGTTTTACCTGGGCAAAAAGCTTTAAACCGCAAGGCCGTGAAACGCGCATTAGGTTTGAGCGAACTTTTCGTGCGCGTGACAAACCCTGTATGGCAAGATCTTTACTGGAAATCGGGGCAGCAAAAGCTTAAAAAAATTCAGGTGGGCGATCAGGCTGATACATTCTACTTACCAGCCGATCCTCTGGATTTAGAGGAAGAATTTGTCGTAGCGCTACGAATTTTTGATCACTTTGGGGTATAAGCTTAGCGTTTATATGTTGTAGCCTCTAATACTTAGCAGTTGTCCAATCCTGCGAGAAGATCGGGGATTTAAGCCGCACCTTGCGTGTGCCTGTATGAACGTCGATCACGACGTTATACGGTTTTTGCACTTTGATTTTTGTGATCTGAATTTTTTTCGGAATAATGCCAGTCGATTTTGTAATTGCTGAAGAGACTTTATCCACTTGAATATAGTTTTCAAAAGTTTTACCGCCATCAAGGCTTCGGTAATTTCCAACATAGATGAGAGTGTTGCTGTAATAATAAACCGGGCCAGAATAGTCTTTGAATTGCGCGATCTCGTTCCAGTTTTGGCCATCTTCAGTGATAAAAACACCATTGGCAGAAGCTAAACCTTTTTTGGGGTTATCTGTTTGAAATGAAACTGAGTAGATTTCTTTTTTGATCAGATCATCAATAGAAATCGTATTTTTACCGACAATTTCAGTGTCGGGGCGTTGCCACCAAATCGATCCATGGCCTTTAATTGCACTTTGCAGCCACGGTTTGGTTTTTTCTTTTACTAATTTAAAACTTGTCCATTTTGGATAATGTTCATTGTCTTTAAAGGCAAACGCAAGCTTTTGATCAACCACTAAACCTTTGATTTCTGCTAACTGCAGACTTTCGCTTTTAGCTGTAATTAATGTGTCGAATTCACGGTGATTGACGACTTCCCAAGTGTTGGTTTTTGTTTTGAATGAATAAGCAAATTTTGCAAAATCGTATTTTGAAATACAGTCATTGATGTCGATAAAACCAAATTGGCCACTAAATAAAACTTTAACAAAACCCTTTTCAAAACTAATCGGAATAAAATAATTAAATTTTGGAATAGCTTTTAGAGCCGCAGCTTTTATATCGCTACTTACTCGAAGTTTGGTGTCATTTAACGTTAAGACTAAACCACGGTCATAGGGGTCAGTGTCGTAGTTTAATAAAATGGTCGCAAGGTCTGCGTTGCTGTTAGGTTTAACCCGGCGTTTACTATATTTTTCAATCCACACGCGTGATAGATGAAAAGCCGTGATGTGCGGAACAAGTGTCGGCGAAATTTTTTTCTCATCTTTGGCCAAGTAAAAAGCTTCGCTGGTTTCTGACGAAATTAATTGCTCATTGAGCTTATCAAGGCTTGTATGTCCTGAAGGGAAAATGCTCATTTTTGACTTAAAAAAGGGGATCTCTTTTGTCTTACGGCCAGCGAAAAGTTCGCTTAAAATAGGGGCTTGCTTCGTAGCCACGGCGTTCACTGCTGAATTAGCAGAAAAACTAGTCAAAATTACGCTAAAAGCTAGCATGACAAACAGCATCTAACCATTGTCACTGATCTTAGTCGTTTCATTCAAGACCAGTTCTTTGCTATAACTAAGCCTTATTTTCGAAGCTATTTAGGAGGCAAAGTCATGGTTCAAAACATCAAAAAAATCGGCGTTGTTGGCGCAGGCCAAATGGGTAACGGTATTACACAAGTTGCAGCAGCTTGTGGATATGAAGTTGTGATGTTCGATGTCTCGAACGCCGCTCTCGACAAAGGTCTAACGACTATCGCTGGAAGCTGTGATCGTTTAATCAAAAAAGGCACGATGACTGAAGATGTTAAAAAAGCCTTACTTGGAAAAGTAAAAGCCACAACGCAATTAACAGATCTTAAAGACTGCGATTTCGTTGTTGAAGCTGCGACCGAGAACATTGATTTAAAACTTAAAATTTTCAAAGACTTAGATCAAACAGTAAAAGCTGGTTCGATCTTAGCAACAAACACATCTTCGATTTCGATCACTAAAATTGCGGCCTGCACTTCGCGTCCAGACAAAGTCGTGGGAATGCATTTCATGAATCCAGTTCCACTTATGCAATTAGTTGAAGGCATCAAAGGTTTACAAACAAGTGATGAGACTTTTTCAACAACTAAGGCCTTATCAGAAAAACTTGGAAAAGTTTTCGTTGAATCAGTAAAGGATATGCCAGGTTTTATCGTAAACCGTATTCTAATGCCGATGATCAACGAAGCGGTTTACACATTACATGAAGGTATTGCGTCAGTTGAATCTATCGATAATGCGATGAAACTTGGAACCAACCAACCAATGGGGCCTTTGACGTTAGCTGATTTTATCGGTTTAGACACATGCCTTGCGATTATGAACGTGCTTCATGATGGTTTAGGTGATTCAAAATATCGCCCAAGCCCATTATTAGTAAAATATGTAGAGGCTGGCTGGTTAGGCCGCAAATCTGGTCGCGGTTTTTATAATTACGCAAAGTAAGCAGGAATATGAATATGAATTTAGATTATCAAACTATTAAACTTGAACAAAAAGATAACGGCGTTTGGATTTTAACCATCAATCGCCCAGAAAGTTTAAACGCGTTAAACCAAACAGTGTTAAACGAAATGGCCGATACTCTTCGCCAAATTTCAGAACTTGATTACGAAACTGCAAAAGTCTTAGTCATCACAGGAGCTGGAGAAAAAGCTTTCGTAGCCGGCGCTGACATTAAAGAAATGCTTGATATGTCAAACGACCAAGCGGTGAAATTTGCTGAAAAAGGCCAAGCCGTATTTCATGAATTAAACTTATTAAAAATTCCAGTGATCGCAGCTGTCAATGGCTTCGCTTTAGGTGGCGGTTTAGAATTAGCTCTAGGCTGTGATTTTATGATCGCAAGTGACAACGCAAAATTTGGTTTACCAGAAGTATCGTTAGGATTAATTCCAGGCTTTGGCGGAACAGTTCGTTTAACTCGCGCTGTAGGTATCCGTAAAGCTCGTGAATTAACTTTCACTGGCGAAATGATTAAAGCTGATGAAGCCTTAAAGCTTGGCTTAGTTTCGCAAGTTGTGCCGCAATCTGAGCTTATGCACGCGGTGAATAAAAAAATCGAAATGATGTTAACAAAGTCTCCGTTAGCGATTGGTAAAGCTAAGTTTTCTATCAACCAGGCTTTTGATTTAGAAACAGAACCCGCATTAAAAAATGAAGCTGAGGTGTTTGGCGGCCTATTTGGTTCGTTTGATACCACTGAAGGCACAAAAGCGTTCACAGAAAAAAGAAAACCAGTTTTTAAAGGTATATAAATAATATGACAAAAAATCCTGTGCGTATTGTAACTGCAGCTTCACTTTTTGACGGCCACGATGCATCGATCAATATCATTCGCCGTATGCTTCAGGAATTCGGGGCTGAAGTTATTCATTTAGGTCATAACCGTTCAGTGAATGACGTTGTTAAAGCGGTTCTGCAAGAAGGCGCACAAGGCGTGTGTATTAGCTCGTATCAGGGCGGTCACATGGAATACTTTAAATACCTACGTGATTTATTAAACCAGGCAGGTGCTGCGCATGTAAAAATTTACGGCGGTGGTGGTGGCGTTATCGTCTATGATGAAAAACGTGAACTAGAAGCTTATGGCATCTCGCAAATTTTTCATCCTGATGATGGCCGAAGACTTGGTTTAGAAGGCATGATTAAAATGATCGTTGAAGGCTGTGACTTTGCAATGCCTTCAAAATTATCGACAGAATCTAAAAATGTTTTCGCTGGCGATAATATTCCTTCAACTGAAATTGGCATTGCGCTAACAGCCATTGAAAACGGGCAAAAAGGCGTTAAGCCTGAAGACTTTGGTTTAAAGAATTTTATCCGCAAAGGTGCCGCACCCAAAATTTTGGGTATCACAGGAACAGGTGGGGCCGGTAAGTCGTCGTTGATCGATGAATTATCGCAACGTTTTTTAAATGCTTACCCTGAACAAAAGATCGCAATCGTGTGTGTCGATCCATCGAAACGTAAAACGGGCGGATCGCTATTAGGCGATCGTATTCGTATGAACTCGTTATCGCGCCCGCATATTTTTATGCGTTCTGTGGCCTCGCGTGGATCTGGTAAAGAGATCGCAAGTTCATTGCCAGATATTTTAAATTTCTTAAAGCAATGCGATTTTGATTTTATTATCGCAGAAACTTCAGGTATCGGTCAGGGTAACATGGCAATCACTGATGTGTCAGATTTATCAATGTATGTGATGACTTCTGATTTCGGGGCACAATCACAACTAGAAAAAATCGACATGATCGATTTTGCTGATTTCGTAGCTGTGAATAAGGCTGATCGCCGCGGGGCCCTTGATGCGGTTCGCGATGTAACAAAACAATATAAACGCTCTCGTAAAATCTGGGATGATAAAATTTCGGTTCCGGTATTCTTAACCCAAGCTTCGCAGTTTAATGATGGTGGGGTTAATAATTTATTTTTCTCGGTTGCAGATAAATTACATGAATTAAAATCACTACCTGAAGTTCCTAAGGCTTACCGTGACACGGTATTATCTGCTGATGAACACACGGTGATTCCACCAGATCGCCAAAACTATCTGGCTGAAATCGTATCAAGTGTACATAAGTACAAAGACCGCGTTAAAACTTTATCTGAGAAAGCTTCAAAACTTGGAGCTTTAGAGAATTTAAAAACTGATCTGGGCCTGACTCCAGAAGTTGTGACTAAAAAACGTAATGAATTCTCAGAAGGTTTTACCACTGAAGAATTACAGTCTTTAGAAAAATGGGATGAATTAAAACGTATCTATGCCCAAGATGAATTAATCTTTAAAGTGCGTGATAAAGAAATTCGCCAATCGCTTGTGACTAAATCATTAAGCGGCACAAAAATTCGTAAAATCGTTTTACCTACTTTAAAAGACTGGGGCGATCGTTTTACTTTTTTAAAAATGGAAAACGTTGCCGGAGAATTTCCATACACGGCAGGCGTATTTCAATTAAAACGTGCCGATGAAGATCCTAAACGTATGTTTGCCGGCGAAGGCACGCCAGAACGCACTAATCGTCGTTTTCATTACCTTTGTAAAGGCGAAAAAGCTCATCGTTTATCAACAGCATTTGATTCAGTAACTCTTTACGGTCAAGATCCTGATTTACGTCCGGATATCTACGGTAAAGTGGGTGAATCAGGTGTTAGCATTTGTTGTCTTGATGACATGAAAAAGCTTTATGATGGTTTTGATTTAGTAAATCTTAATACATCTGTATCAATGACGATCAATGGCCCTGCTCCAATGATCTTAGCATTTTACTTTAATACAGCCATTGATCAGCAAGTGGCTAAAAAAGAAACTGAACTTGGTCGTAAACTTTCAGATACAGAATGGCAGCAACTGGCAACAGCAACGATGTCGCAGGTGCGTGGTACGGTTCAGGCTGATATTTTAAAAGAAGATCAGGGTCAGAATACGTGTATTTTCTCGATTAACTTCGCGCTTAAAATGATGGGCGATATTCAGCAATTCTTTATTGATAAAAATATTCGCAACTTCTATTCAGTTTCAATTTCTGGATACCATATTGCTGAAGCGGGTGCGAATCCGATTTCACAATTGGCATTTACACTTTCAAACGGTTTTACTTTTGTTGAGTACTATTTGTCTCGCGGTATGAAGATCGATGATTTCGCACCGAATTTAAGTTTTTTCTTTTCAAATGGTTTAGATCCTGAATACACAGTGTTAGGCCGCGTGGCTCGCCGTATTTGGGCAGTAGCGATGCGTGATCTTTACAAAGGTAACGATCGTTCACAAAAGTTAAAATACCATATTCAAACTTCAGGCCGCTCATTGCACGCGCAAGAAATCGATTTCAATGATATTCGTACTACGCTGCAAGCGTTAATCGCCCTAAATGATAACTGCAATTCGTTACACACGAATGCTTACGATGAAGCCATCACAACGCCAACTCAAGAATCAGTTCGCCGTGCAATGGCCATTCAAATGATCATCAACCGTGAATTCGGGGCATCTAAAAATGAAAACCAAAACCAAGGCAGTTACTTCGTCGAAGAATTAACTGATCTTGTTGAAGAAGCAGTGCTTGCTGAATTTAAGCGCATCAGCGAGCGTGGCGGTGTATTAGGTGCGATGGAGACTCAGTATCAACGCTCAAAAATTCAAGAAGAGTCGATGTACTACGAACATCTTAAACATTCTGGAGAATTGCCAATTATTGGAGTAAATACCTTTATTGATCCAAAAACTTTAGAAAAAGGTTATGAACCACCAAAAATTGAATTAGCGCGTGCTTCAACAGAAGAAAAAAATTATCAATTAAAACAAATTGAGACCGTACAAAAAGCCAACCACGTGCAAGCAGAAATTGAGATTAAAAAACTTAAAGAAGCTTGTCTAAGCGGTGCGAATATCTTTCAAGCGCTAATGAGTGCGGCAAGATACTGTACGTTATATCAAATGTCACAAGCCCTATACGAAGTCGGCGGGCAGTACCGTCGTAATCTATAGGCGGTTTTTCGAGTCTTCCCAGACCGAAAAACGATCAATAAAAAATATTCCCGAGACAACGCGGCTTAAATCAGGCCGCGTTTCCATATGGATTTCAGATAGGCTTAAATACTTGCCATAGACGCTTTGAATTTCTTCGCAGAATTTACTATAGGCTTCATCGTTTAGAATCAGTTCAAACTTTTTATGTAAGCCAGATTCGCCCTTATCAGTTTCGATGCGGTTAAAAATATTTTTTAAAACCATATCACCGTAAGTTTTATGAAGAGCTCCGTTGGGTTGCCAGCGAAATGGGTAGTGCACGAGCAATAGAAAACGATCGCCGGGCAGTAATTGCGCTAAACCTACTTTTTCTAAATCACGCGCGTAAGAGCGTAATTCTTTTTCTGAAATCTTTAAAATGGTTTTAATATCAGAAAAACTTGTACCTGATAAAATTTGGCGAAATAACATTTTGATTTTAAAATCTGAAGATAGAAGCTTTTCTTGCTCGACAGTAAATAGATGCGGTTCACGTTTTGCAATTTTTGATAATTCAATAATTTCATAAAAAGAAACTGAAAGCGTGCTTGCTAAGTCTTTGACTTGTTTTAAAGTTAAATCATCACCGTTTAGCCTGCGCTTGATTGTAGCCGGAGAAGTTTTCAACGCTTTAGCCAGGCTCTCGTAAGTGGCTTTTTTAGACTTCATGATGGTCTTTAATGTTTTCTGAATTTTCTTACATTCGTAATCCATAGCCTAATTTCCTACTTTTCGGGTCAATTATTGACCTTTTATATATAGTTTTATACAAATTGGGTCAACTGCGTTTTAGTAACTCCATCAAGGAGAACTCTTATGAAACTTACTTTATTTGTATCAACGTTATTAATTTCTGCTTCAGCATTTTCAGCTATCTTATGCCCAGTGGATTCGTGTAATCCGCATAATGGCTGCGTGGATGGTTGCGGTATTCATCGCGCTTTTGATTCGGCAGAATGCACACCAGAAGATCCGCAAGTAGGCGAAAAGGCCGCAATCCATGCAGCATCTAACTACGCTCAAAGCCTCTGCCGATCAGGTTATTTTTTGCGTTCGAAATGGAACGTTAGAACTGAAACGGTAAATAACACATGCACTGTGCAGGCTGAAGCTTATGTGTCTTGTTACCAGTAATTTTTCACTGATCGAAGCATAGCTTCGTTTAAGCGAGCCTAAATTACTTAAGTTTTTCAAAGATTTTATCAGCGCAGCGAATGCCATCGACTGCGGCTGAAGTGATTCCACCAGCGTAGCCAGCACCTTCGCCGCAAGGGTATAAACCTTTGTGCGAAAGACTTTCTAATGAGTCATCATTGCGGGTTACGCGCAGTGGGCAAGAGGTGCGTGATTCAACGCCATAAAGCTGTGAATGTTCAGAGATAAATCCACGCATATTGCTATTAAAGTTATTTAAACCTTCAGCGATTTTTTGATACATAAATTTTGGAAGTAGTTCGTCTAAACGAATCGGTAATACTCCAGATGGTGAAGATGTTTTACGTAATTCATTTTTATTTGATCTATTTAAAAACGATACTAAATTTTGTGCCGGTAATTCTTTAGTGCCTTTTTTGTCTTGAATTGCTTGAAAAGCTTGGGTCTCTAGCTGGCGACGCATTTTCATGCCACCAAGTAAATCATTACCAAATAATGTTTCATGCTGAATGCTGACCACGATTGCCGCATTGGCAAATTCAGAGTTGCGATTAAAATTACTCATGCCGTTACAAACTACGCCGTCTTTTTCCGTACCGCTTGATAAAACGTATCCGCCTGGACACATACAAAAGCTGTAAACACCGATTCCGGTTTTGTCATCGTGATGAACTAACTTGTAATTCGCAGATCCCAATTTTGGGTGTTCTGAAAATTGACGAAATTGAATTTCATTAATTAATTTTTGCGGATGTTCAATACGTAAACCCATCGCAAAAGATTTACCTTCGATATGCACACCTGATTCTAATAGGTGATAAAGCATGTCTTCAGCCGAATGGCCGGTGGCTAAAATCACATTATCTGATTTGTACTCTGTTAATTTTCCAGAACCATCATCAATGACAACACCTTGAATTGATTTTTCGCCGTAAATTAATTTTTCAACTTTAGAATCAAAATGAATTTCGCAGCCATTCGCGCGTAAAAAATCACGAACTTTCGGAATCACACGGCGAATTTTATCAGAACCTACGTGCGGATTTGATAACCACTGAATTTCAGCAGGGGCGCCGAATTGCACCAGACGGTTTAACACATAAGGAATATGCGGAGACTTAATGCGCGTAATTAGTTTTCCGTCAGAATATAAACCTGCGCCACCTTCACCGTAACAAACATTATTTTTTGGGTCTAATTGGCCGTAGCGCCAGTACTTATTAATCCCTTTGATGCGCTCTGCAGATTCAGACCCACGTTCAAATAACAAACACGGAATTCCGCGTTCAACTAAACGAATGGCAGCAAATAACCCAGCCGGGCCGGTGCCGACAACGATCGGGCGGTCGAATTTTTTCTCAGAATTGATTTTTTCTAATTCAAATTTTTCTAAAGATAACGTTTCGCCCTCTTCAGCGACTTCAATGGTGTAAACAAAGTGGGGAGAGTGTTTTTGGCGCGCGTCGACAGATTTGCGTAAGATGCGAAATTCGCCATGCTTAGGCATGAGCCATTCAAGATGTGCTTCTAAATCATCATCAATTTTGAGTTTAATATCTTTAAAAATCTTCGACATTGAAAGGGTAATGTAGCAGAATCAGCCCATGGCAGCAATCACACAGTTCTTACCGAAAAATCATTTAAGCTATATCGTGGGTAAATTGGTTCATTTGCAGTTTCCACGCTTTATTTGGACTCCGATCATTAGAATTTTTGCAAAAGCTTATCATATCAACCTTGAAGAGGCTGAAAAACCAGTCGATCAGTACCCATCTTTGGGTGAATTTTTTATCAGAAAACTAAAATCAGGCAGCCGCCCACTGGGTAGAACTTGGGCTGTGCACCCTGCAGATTCAGTGATTACTCAGGCTGCTCTTATGGCAGACGGTAAACTCATTCAAGCTAAGGGTAAGACTTATAACGTAAAAGATTTTGCAGGTTTTGATAAAGCTTTAGATATTTATAGCGATGGCCAATTTTTAACATACTATCTTTGCCCGACAGATTACCACCGCGTGCATTCACCTGTGGATGGTATAATTGTGCGTGTAATTCATATTCCAGGGGCTTTATGGCCGGTGAATAACTGGTCGACTTCAAATATTCACGAATTGTTTTCGATCAACGAACGTGTGTATGTAGAAATTAAAACCGATCGCGGCCTAGTTGGCGTGGTGTTTGTTGCGGCAACAAATGTTGGTGATATCGCTCTTAGTTTTGATCCTGAAATTCGCGGCAATCAGTTCAAGGTTTTTAAACCTTTAATTAAAGAGTATAAAAACTTAGAAGTGCAAAAAGGCGATGAACTTGGCATGTTTAGAATGGGTTCAACCATTGTTATGCTTTATCAAAAAGGTGTGCTGGGTTTACAAGATTCACAGCTTGAACAATTTCACAATAAAGCCGTTAAAGTAAATTCAGATTTCGCAAATTAAATTACGGGATAAGTGCACTCTGTAGTAGGTGTTTCCATGATAGTCACCGACTTAAGTAATGGTAATTTTACGACAGCATGATCGAATATCCATTTAGCTAAAAGTTCAGATGTTGGATTTTCTAAACCTGTCACTTCGTTTAATAGACGGTGATCGATAGCAGCCAATAGAGGCTTCATGATGTGATCGATTTCGTGGTAATCCTGCACCCAGCCGACGTGTGGCTGTAAAGGGCCACGTAATGTCAGAATGATTTTAAAACTATGGCCATGCATGCGTTTGCACGGATGACCTTCAGGTAGGTGAGGTAAAAACCTAGCTGATTCGATTTGGTAGTGGGTCTTAAGTTCAAAGATCTGACTCATGGGTTGTTATATACCCCCAAAAAGATTATACTGTCAGCATGAAAACCACTTCATTACGCCTATCTAAGCAAAATTTTAAGTTCTCTTCGGCGCACTTTTTAATTTTTGACCAGAAATCTGCAGAAATGCTTCATGGCCATAATTACCAAGTGGTGGTTTCTATTTTGGCTCCTGATGTGGGTAATGCTGCAGACGAACAGGGCAAAATGGGCTACATGGTGGATTTCAATGTTCTTAAAAAGTTCATTAAAGCCAGATTAGATATTTGGGATGAACACGTTTTGTTACCTAAAAATCATCCTGATGTGAAATCAAAAATGTCTTCTGATAGTAAAAACTATGAAATCACTTTTCGCGATCGTTTTTATTCATTACCCAAAGAAGAAGTGATTTGGTTAGATATTTCAAATACGAGTGTTGAACAATTGTCTTCTGTATTAGCTGAAGAGTTTTTTAAAGAATTTAAAAAATACGGCATCGCTAAATTAACCGTAGAAGTTGAAGAGACGCGCGGTCAATCAGCGGCAACAACTATAGAATAGTTATTTCGGATTTGTAACTTCGTCGTAAGTCAGTTCTTTTTTGATTCGGTATGACCAAAAACAAATTTTGCCTAAACCACGAACCCAGGCTACAGCTTGGTCTTCTAACATTTGCGGAAAACCGTTACACGCAGTGCTTCCGATATCAGAAATATTTGTGACTTCAGTCACAGACCATGACCAAAAGCTTTTTTCTTTTTTAATCAGGTTACGATTATAGCCTTGATGCCCTAAAATGATTTTCGCAAAAACAATTTTTTGTAATTTTGGATTCGTGATTTGATCGCGCGCTTTTTGCACCATCGCAGGATCTTTGATTTTTACCACGAATTGATCACCAGTGTTATCACTAGAGCCCATTAAAAAATATTTCTCATCAGTCGAGGCCACGGAACGTTGTGCTTCAACATAGACAGGTTTTAAAACGGCAGAAGAGGTATTTACACTCGAACGAAAACGCTCGCGGGCAGTGATTTTAACCCACGTCGAAGTGGGTTCTGGTTTTAAAGTGAATTTAAAAAGTTCACGGCCTTCAACATCGATTTCAAGGGGAGCTGATTTTTTTGTAAAACTTAAATCTTCAATGTAAAAAGTATTACGACCCGGAAATAAATTTTTAAGCTGAACTTCATTCGTAGCCTGCGGATTTATTTTATAATAAACGACGCCACCTTCTAATGAATCACCCGATGCGATATCGCGTAAGTTGCAGTTTGTTTCGATGATTAAGTCTTTTGGACTATCTAAGGCTAATAATGAATAATCTTGAGCAGAAGTCGACGGGTCATGTGAAAGTTGTAAAAAGATTTTTCCTTTTGCCGGAACCTGATGATCGATTTCATCAACGATGTATTTTTCCCATTCTTGTAACCACACAGTTTGTTCTTTGTTCGATTTATTTTCGATACTGACCGTTTGGTTAACGCACAGTTTTGGCCAGCGAAATACTTCGCCAAGCGCAGTCGGCGTTGCTAGTTGTGTAAGCACCAAGATCATCAAGCTGAAAGTCTTAAATCGTAGGCGGTTGTTCATGTAAACCAGATCGGACTTAGGGTTATAGGACTTGACCAGTGGTGGGGTTTTCTAGACTTTGGCAGAGCTATTTTACAAGATTTCTATGTGAGATGTGTCAGTTGGTTTTCATTAAGTGAGTCTTAAATGCAAAACATTTTCATTTAGAGCAAGGAAAGCTACAAAACCGTATGAGTGAAAAAAGCACAATATTAAAGTTAAATGGGTTTAATCAAGTTGAGGACACTCCTGAAGCCAATCAAGTGTTGGTCGAGCGTCTAATTGATTTCGGGTTATACCCAGGTGTTGAATTTGAAATTATCAAAAAATTAAATTTCTCTAACGTGACAGTGATTCGTTTTCACCAAACTTTGTTAGCGCTAAATGAACAGGAGTTCAAATGTCTCATGCACTAAATGACTCACTAACTCCGCTAGATCAAAGAAATGTTTTATTAGTTGGATCACCTAACTCGGGTAAAACAACACTTTACAACTGGCTGACTGGCTCGAAATTTAAAACCGTAAATTATCCAGGGGCTACAGTTGAGTACTCGTTAGGTTCACTTCAGCATGAGTTAGCGACTAAAGCTGATATGAAGCCTGTTAGTATCGTTGATACACCGGGGATTTATTCGGTTGATCCGCAATCTGATGACGAAAAAGTAACCATAGGAATTTTAAAACATTCTCACCACGTGCAATACAACGCAGTTATTCTTGTTATCGATGCGACACAAATGAACCGTCAGTTATTATTAGCTAAACATTTAATCCAGCCGAATTCACATGTGATCGTTGTATTAACGATGTCTGACCTTGTGGCTAAAGAAAAACAACAGATTAACGTCTTAGAAATCAAAAAGTTTTTAGGTGTTGAACATGTTGTTTTATTCGATGGTGTTTTAGGTAAAGGTTTATTTGAAATCGTTGCTTTGTTAAAAAACACACCGCAAAAACTTTCTCAATACAATGAAGTTAAATACTCTGAAGCTCAAAAAGTTGAAGAGCTAAAAGTTATTTCTCAGTTTTTAAAAGAGAATGCTTTTATGAAAGAAAAAGTGCAAGCGGCTCAGGCGGCGGTTCAAAGCCAATCACAATTAGAATTCACTCTGAATGTAGATAAATGGTTATTACACCCAGTGCTAGGCTATGTATTTTTCTTTGCGCTGATGACACTTTTCTTTGCTTCGGTTTACTGGTGGGCTGCGCCATTAATGGATTTAATTGATGGAGCCATGGCCACTTCAATTGATTATACAAAAGCCCACATTCCTGGTCTTATCGGTGAATTTATAGGTGATGGTTTATTAGCTGCGATCAATGGCGTGGTTATTTTCGTTCCACAGATTTTTATTCTTTTTATCGGAATCGGTATTTTCGAAAACACAGGTTATCTTTCGCGTGTAGCCGCCTTAATCGACGGGCCCCTTAAAAAAGTGGGTCTTGGTGGCCGTTCATTTGTTCCGATGCTTTCAGGTTTTGCCTGCGCGATTCCTGCGATTATGGCTACTCGTAACATCACTTCACGTAAAGAGCGTATGATTGCGCAATTTACAATTCCATTTATGTCTTGTTCTGCGCGCTTACCAGTTTATGCGCTACTAATTTCATTTTTGTTCGCAGACGGTAGCCCCGTACTTGCGGGCTTTGTGATGGCCTCGTTATACTTTGGTTCAATTGTTGTCGGCGCTGTTGCTTCAGCTATTTTATCTAAAATGATTGAAAGCCAACAGACTTCGCGCTTAATGATGGATTTACCTTTTTATCGTAGACCTCGTTTTTCGACGATTCTTCGTCAATCGTGGGATAAATCAATTTCATTTGTTAAAAAAGCAGGTCCGATCATTATCGGTCTTTCTGTGATCTTGTGGGTTGCTACAACGTTTCCAAAAGCTGCCGAAGGTACGCCTGAAGATCAAGCGCCACTAACTTATGCTATGCAAGTTTCGAATGCTATCGAGCCTGTATTTAAACCCCTAGGCTTAGATGGCCGCGTGGGATTTGCGTACTTGGCATCTTTCGCAGCCCGCGAAGTTTTCGTATCAAGCTTAGCCTTATCAATGAATGCGCAAGTGGATGACGAAGAAAACACGACACCAATATTAGAGAAAATGGCAGAAGCTAAATTTGCTGATGGCACGCCGATTTTCACTGTGGCTTCTATTGTCGGTATTTTCATATTCTTTATGATCGCTATGCAGTGCTTAACGACTGTCGGCGTATTAAGAAAAGAAAACGGCAGCTGGTTGTGGACTGGTCTGCAATTAGTAGGAAGTAACGCTGTGGCCTACTTGTTAGCTGTGATCGCGGTTCAATCACTTAAAGCTTTCGGGCTTTAATTATTTACCGCGTTTTCTGAAATAATTCTTACGATACCAAGACGAAGTTTTTTTCCATAAAGAAAACTTCGTCTCATCCGGAAAAATATTTACTCTAAAGATCTGAAAAGGATCATCAAACATTTTAAATCCACCAGTATCTGTGTTAACCGCAAAGTCATATCCAGCGGCTTCAGCTAAACACGCACAGGCTGCGTTAGTATCGCCGTAAGTATAAGCGTAAACGCACACTTCGCGGTCGAATTCTTTTTCAAGCGAACGTTTTGAATCAACTAATTCTGTAAAAGCTACATCAGAAGTCATTTCAGTAATGCGTTTGTGGCTAAAGCCGTGTGAGCCGATTTCAAAATTTGATTTAAGCCATAACTTGCGATCGCTACCAGCAACAATCTTATCGCCTTTTTCAGCGTTGGCTTCATCCCATTGATTGTGTGAAATATCACTATTGGCTAATAAGAAAATCTGCGCTCTAAAGTTATATTTTTTAAGTAACGGGTCGGCGTTATTGTAGTTATCCCAATAGCCATCATCAAAAGTTAACACTAACGGTTTTTTCGGAAATTCGCTAAAACTGCGGGTGCCGTTTTTAAAGTCTTTAAGTTCAGAAAAAGTAACCGTTTGAAAACCTTGGTTTTTATAAAACTGCAGATGTTTTTCGAAATTGCTTTGCGTAACATAAATCTTGTGAGGTGAATCTAATTCTTGCTTCGGGATTTTATGGTACATTAGAACCGGAATCCAGCTTTTGTGATTTTTTTCAAAGTAGCTGGCTTCGTAGATTTTTTGAATCTGATCGCTGACAGTTTTAAGCGCGAAGTGAAGTTTTGTTACTTTGGCTAAATCTAAAATTTCTTGGATATTTAATTTATAATAATTTTCGATATCGATTTTTAATTGTTCGACGTTTACTTCAGGAGCTCCCCAAGATGATTTTTCAATGTCGCCGAAATTAGACTGCATAAATTCAGTGATATTTTCTTTTTTTACTAAACCTAAGTACTTGGCTTCGCCGAAGGCAATTGTTGGCACGCCGCTCATTAAGCTTTCCATACAGACACGGCCTGCGCCCACGATCAGATCAAACTGAGCGTAAATACCCTGGTGCAGATTTTGAGCTGTGTGAAAGTGTATGTTTTTAGAATGAAGTGCTGGATCAATATCTATTTCACTTGTGCCGATGATATGAATTTCGCAGACGATATTTTGTTTTGTTAAAATCTCGGTGAAATATTTAATCGTATTTTCAGTTCTGACTTTTTTAGGGCCTGTAGCGCGGCCGATGATGGCTATTTTTAACGTTTCAGTTTTGCTTTTCGCAGAATTCACACGTTTTGGAAAAAACAATTCTGTGCTGATTCCGTTTCTGATCACTTTAATGTGCTTAGGGTTGTAATTAAATTCGATGGCTAACTGCGATTTGATGTTTTCACAAACGGCGATCTGGTGCGTGCCGTAGATGTTTTTCCAGCGTTTTGAAAAAGATAAGTGCTGACGGCCATGAATCGTACTTACGTAACCCACAGGCATTCCGCAAGCCGCCTTGTCGGCTAGCTTTGAAGCAGCACGCGAATGGGCGTGGATCACCTGGATATTGTGTTTCTTGATGATGTCGCGAAGTTTTTTTACGCTATTATAAGTTTCGAAAATAGATTTAGTTTCGACTTTAAGTTCAATTTTTTCAGCTTTTGTCGGGTAATAAAACCCATTAGAGACTTGATAGACTTTATGGCCTGCGGCCACTTGGGTATCGATAAGCTGACTGGCATAGACTTCTGCACCAGTAAGTTGATTTTGAGACAATAGATGAAGAATAGTCACATGACTATTCTTCCGTATTTGCAGTCAATGGGCTACATTTTTCTGGGTGAGAATCCGGAATTTCGACAGATTGGGCCCAATCTTTTTCATAAAGGGCTGCCATCTTCTGTTCAACAGCGACATCTCTAAATACAATTCCTAATTCACGAGCTTTATTGATCGAATTTCCAGAAAAATTCTCAGACCCTAAAAATACGGCCTGATGATCAACATTGATTGTTTTTGCGTGGATATACGGGATGCCTTCAGTCGCAGGGTAGGGGGTTCCTTTAACGATCACACCACGTGATTTTAAGTCTTTTAGATTTTTATAAGCTTGTGCACCTGACATACCTAAACCACAGACGCTGGTTAACACGCGCACATTGACTTTACGTTTAACGGCCTCTTGTAACGCTGCATGTATTTTTACATGTCCCATGTTTTCGATCCAAATTTCGATGGTTTTATCAGCTGAATTAATCAGGTCCACAAGTTTAGCTTCGGAATTATTTGGGCTCCATACTAAATTAGTGCTTACTAACTCTGGTGTAATGTTAGTTTGATTCACAGAATTTTTAACATCTTGGTCAAACACAGAGATAATTTCAGAGATCACTGATTTATCCGCAGTAAATACGCCCAAATCGCGCATTTGATTTGATCGGCTAATAAAATTCATCGTTGAAACAAAAGCTAAGGATTCATCAATGACAAACATTTTCCAGTGAGTGATTGTAAAGCCACTAGTGGCCACCATGATGTTAGCGCCCGCTTTTTTTAATTGCTCGAAAATGGCTTTGCGTTTTTCATTATTCGTACAGTATTTATCACATATAATTGTAACATTGATCCCGCGTTTAACTTGTTTTTCAATTTGATCAGCCATCTCTTGGGACGAGATTCCAAAAATTCCGATGCGAATAGTTTTTTGCGCTTTAGCGAAAGCCTCAAACAGAGGCGTGTGATTTTGTTCTGGAGTTGCCACTAATTCTAAATCATCGATTGATTTTAACTGTGATAACCAAGCCACTTTTGGTGAATAGGCTTGGGCAGATAAACTAAAAAATAAAGTAATAATTATTAAACGCATTAACATAATGGAACCCCTCCACTGGATAATCTAAGTTGTGGGCCTATTTCGCTATGAAAATACAGAAGTTGCAAAAAAAAATTAATGCACTCTGTGCGTAATAACACAATCTTGATGACATCGGGGTATTTTGCCCAATAATTAGCTCTATAGAGCACTTGGAGTAAACATGAACAAGACACTTTTGCTAGTTTTAATGGCTGCAGTTTGTAACCTGATTTTAGGTTGTGGCGCTTCAGAGCAGGTTTCATTCGGCGAAGCCAACACCGCTCTCGAAGTCGCAAATCAACTTGGTGATGTCATGGCAACGATTGATGAAGCGGGACGCGGTACAACTGCGATCGCACATTTTGCGCCGACTTTTAATAACTCTTCTTCAAAAAATGTCTCTGTCGATAATTTAATGTTCGCTTTATTTCCGCAAGCGCAAGCGGCGACTTGCAACACGGCCGAATTTAGCACGTGCTCTGCAAATTCTGTTTTAAGAAACTTCAATAGCTGTACGATTGGCGGATATGTTTTAACTGGCTCAGTCGGCATGACTTGGACTGGTGGCACAAATTGCACGATGTCTGCAGCTGGCCAAGCTATTCGAATTGCGCCGAATTACACAATCGCTAGTAATAACATGTCATTATCTGCAACTAAAACTGGTACTTACGGGTCGATTCTGACTTGGGCTACAGGTTCAGGCACAACCAGAGTATTTTCTTATGTGAATGATGGCATTAATCGCTCATTAAATTCTAATGGCACAGTGTTATTAAGTCTTAATACCAGAACGGTGACGCCACTTACAATCACTGGTAATACGCGTGGTAACCGTGTGTTATCAAGTGGTGCGGGAGCCCTAGAGATCGTGAATGCGACTTCGGGAGAAACTTGCACGTTTCAACCGGTTTCGGTGGCCTGGGGTACTGCAAACTGTAACTGTGCTACACAAGGACATTGGACAGGTACATGCACTTCGCTGGGTAATTTTACGATGACTATCACCGGTTGTGGTATAGCCGATCTTACTTACACTGAAAATGGTGTAGTTCAGACTCCAACGGTCAGTCTTGATCGCTGCGGGCAAAATTAATATTTGCTCCAAGTTTTGAGAGCGAATATTTGCATTTCATAGAATCATCTAGGCCAGGTAAAGTATCACTTTGTATTCAGAGTGATAAAATTTATAGCCATGACGAAGAAATTATTCGAAAGACTTTCGAATCTACTCAATAAAAATTCAGAACCTGTTAATGATTCGCAAATTTTAAATTGGAGCGAAAAGTTATCGGCAATAAAAACTAAGGCTGATGTCGTCGCCATTTTGGATGCGGCAATCGGCGGGCATGTTTATAGCCCCAAAACACACTGTTTCGGAATTTCGTTGAGCTTGATAGATAATTTTATGTATTCGGGTCTTTCGTTGTCGGCAGATATTTTAATTGCCGAGACGGAAATTAGAAATGAACAAATGTTGAATGCAGGGTTACATCTTTCTGGTGGAAATTCAGGTTTAGGAGAGTTATTTAAAGCTTATTTTTCTGATCAAGTGGCCATTGAAGTTCTTGATCAGAACCTTTGTCGAAGTAAGCTGCATTTAAATTTTAAAACTTCACAGGGCGTGCTTAGTATTGGCCTTCGGGTTCGTCAACACCGGGTGCCGTTGTTGCTGGTAGAGTGTAACAATGACGATCGTTTTTTGAGCCAAGTCGATTCTATGTGGGTTAATTGTTGTGATTTTGAAAACAACGATAAAAACATGCTGACTTTTAATTTTTGCAATGAACAAATGACTTTTTACAGTTTTCGAAAAGTGATTCAAACTTCAGTGGATGACATCAAAAAATACACTGATTCAGAATATTTTGTTGTGGACCGTTACAAGCACAGCGGTTCTTCGGTTCCATTTTTTAAAGCGACTTTTGAAAATGGACTTATTAAATTTCTGTCTGTTTCTGGTGAAGTTTTAGCGCAATTTGTTGTCTTGAAATAAGGCTATAACTTTTTTTCAAAAAGTATTTTTAATACAGGGCTCAGAGTTGTAAATTCTGTTCCAACGATATTAAAACCGGCTTTTAGATTTAGCTGCATCATTTCTTTATGGCGATTATCGGATTTGGTTTGTATTAATGTATAATTGTTTGTTTTGGCCCAGGCATGTTGCTCTTGCATTAACGCGTGGGCCACGCCTAGTTGGCGATGATTTTTTGCAACCGCGCCGATCCAGCTGTAATATTTTGTTTCATCTAATTCATAACCTGCTTTAAAACCCACAAGTTCTTGCTCGTAGTAAAAACAAAATATCATCATGTTCTTTTGATTCTTAAAGCGCAGTTTAAATTTTTCTTCTTCAAAATCTGTGAAAGCGTCTTGGCAAAGCTGTAATAGCGGTGCTTGAATTTCAGAAACAAGGCCAGAGAATTTTTTGATTTCAAAGGGAACTTGTGCAAAACGGGGAGTCGTCTTTCCCTGAAACTCACTCACTTCAAAAAACATATCTTTCGGACGAATCCATAAGGTCGCTAAATCGTTTGGGTATAAGCATTCATAGATCACATAGTCTTTTAATTCTTCAGAGTGTTTGGCTACGCCCACATAACGATAGGGCTTGTTTTTATAATGCTTAAAATATTTTGATTTTTTATTCATGGGATAGTTTTTTTAGGCGGCCACAGATTGATTGTCAAAATAAATCATTTTTGCAATGTCTGGCGAGTCTAAGAACAAACGTAGCTTAATATCACGCATGCCATCAGCTAAACGCAGGTAGTTAGTGTATCCTACAATTTGCGCAATAGGCGATATTTCATAATGTCCCATGATTAAGTCTTGATTACGTTCATTCAGCAGTTTTTTTAAGTTAAGAAAGGTTTTATTTTCTTCTGTGACGACTGAATAAATACTCATAAGTTCTGGCCCAAGAAAAGTCAGAACCGAAACCGTCAGCTTTTCGTTAGTCACTTTAAAACATGAGCCATTGATCTGTTCGATGCGATAATTCAGCTTTTCCATGTGCTTTATCGTCCGCTTGTAAATCGAGTTGTCTTCTGGATTTAGAAAATTCTCAGGCGCTAAGCACGGAATAATATTTTTACCGTAAGTTAACGAAAAACTAGTTAACCACAATGGATTTGATTTCATCTCGGTTAAATATTGATCGGTGTAATATTTCATTTTTTGCAGATTTAAAATTTCCATCACGATCTGATCTTTATCATCAATTCTTCGGCCAAGTTCTGTGATCATCGTAGCGTAGAGATAAAGTTGCACATCATCTGATGAGATCGTGTCTGTGACGGTGTCTATGGCCCAGTGGCAACCGCGATGACAATGATTCATTTGCGCGACAAATAGATTCAGCTGTTCGTAGTTTAAACCTTGGCTATCAATCGGTACTTTCAGTTTAACAAAACCAAACGAATCATCGTTGTGAATTTTGTTGTCTTCTAAAATTAAAGTAAAATTGTGATTTAATTTTTCAACGACAGCATGATTTGCCTGAATAGAAATTTCTGCATCAGAAAAAGTATCTTTAATATGAGGTAAAATGCGGTGCAGGTATTGATCTGGCATATAGTCTAGGTATCGGACCTAAGGCCTGCGATCTTTAAAGTATTCTAAAGTTTCGTGTCTCAAATTGGGATAAGGCAGCATATGTTTTTTAACGCGGGCCTTTAACTTGCTCATTAAGACTGTATTAAACCTTAAACGAAAGGAAATTATTATGTATAGCAAAGTCAAAATTTTGGGGCGGGCCGTTCACCCAATGTTGGTCAGTTTTCCCATCGTGTTTTATACTGGCGCTTTTGTTTGTTTTTGTTTATTTCAAGGAACAGAAAATCTTTTTTGGTATCGTGTGGCATTTATGACAAATCTTGCCGGTGTGTGCGCTGCAGTTGTTGCCGCACTGCCAGGGGCCATTGATTTGTATGCAGGCGTGCCAAAAAGCTCGCCAGCAAAAAAGCGGGGCTATATTCATGCAGCCTTAAATGTAACATCATTAATTTTATTTTCGATAAATCTGTATCTAATTTGGGGTACCTTCAATGCAAGCGTTCTTCCGAATATAATCAATACCATGATTACAGGATTAGGTTTTGGCTTAACGGTGGTTGCCGCTTATCACGGGTATACTCTTGTTGCTAAAGACCATGTTGGTGTGGATTTATCACCAGAGCAAGAGCAGTTAGAAGTAACAACACCATAAAGTAAAGGAGAATTTTTATGTTAGTCAAAGAATGCATGTCAAATTATGTAGAGCTTGGGCGCCCCGACATGTCACTCAAAGAAGTGGCTTGTCTGATGCGCGACGGGGATTTTGGATTTTTACCAATTCAAGAAAACGATAAATTAATCGGTACAGTCACTGACCGTGACATCGCCATTCGCGGTGTGGCTTCGGGTCTGTCGCCAGACACAACAAAAGTACATGAGGTGATGTCTAAAAAAGTGTTGTACTGTTTTGAAGATCAAACGCTTGAAGAAGTCACACGCAATTTAGGTGACAATCAAGTTCGTCGTCTTCCGGTATTGAACCGGGATAAAAGATTAGTTGGAGTTTTATCATTAGGAGATATTTCTCTTTCTGAATTTTCACCAGAGCAGTTTGAAGCTGCGGTGAGCCGAATATCGCAAAGTGCTCCTGCATCACGATCCGGCCGCAATATGCAGTGAATTGAACATTAAGAGAAAGGATGTTGGCTAACATGGATGTGGGCCAACGTTTTGCTGGTTAAGTTAAAAGTCTTTTGTCTAGGTTTTATGAATCAAGACTTTCTGTAAATCTGTAGACTTGCGAAAATAATGTCATGGTAACACTTTCGAAACTACAGATAGCAGAATTCTATGAACGTGGCTTTATTGTAATACCCAAAGTATTTAGCAGGCAGGATTTAGCGCAAATGATTTCGGCGACCGAAGGACTGCTGCAATCTAGTAAAAAATTAAATTCAACATCTCAAGTCTTTAACGGTTCGCAATTTGTTTTCGAAAACCAGGCGTTGCACCGAGTGGTGTGGGCAGGGGCGCATGAAAAAGATCTTTTAGATTTTGGTGCTGATCTTCGTATTTTAGAACCCGTGAGCCAGCTTTTAGGCACAATCGAGATGGATCAATTGATCAATCAAATACATTTTAAAATGCCAGGTGATGATATCGAATTTGAATGGCACCAAGATAGCCAGCATCGCGGTTATGGAACCAGCGATTGGACGGATGTGAATGGACTTGGAAGTTATGTGCAAACTCTCATTGCCATTGACGAAGTGACAGCTGATAAAGGCCCGGTAAAGTTCATTGCTGGCAGCAATAAATTAAATCATATGGGTTTAAATAATATTGCAGATATTAATTCTGTGGTCGATATTTCGCGGGCTGAAGAATTATTAATGCAACCAGGTGATATTGTTTTATTTCACCCTTATGTTATTCATGCCAGCACGAAGAATGTTTCGGCTACGCCGCGCAGGGTGCTGATCAACGGCTATGCTTATCCCGGAGCCAATCATAAAAAATATCCGGGTGAAGGCTCGGGCCGCAGACTTAATATCGACGAATTAAAAAATAAAAAATCAGCTTAATCGACGGAGCAGTTTTGAGCGCCAGCTTTATAACTTGCGCCGAAATGGGTTTCTAATTGCAGATCTAAATGTAATTGGCCTGCGTTACATAATGATTTTAAGCCCTCAGCTAAACGTTTCGTGTTTAAAACAAACTGACTATAATCTTTATCTGTCATCATCGTTTCTTTAATGAAAAAATCTTTGGCGTAACTGGCAGAACTTGCGCTTGATAAATATAAATTAAAACGTAAGAGCTGGTTGTAAGTTGATTTTTTCAAATGACGAATGTTTTCTAACATTTTTAATTTTTCAGCAATACCTGTGCGAGCTACAGGGCCTTCGACGGCCACGCCACAGTCATTATCTTTAAGCATAATTCGGCGAATGGCGAAACTGTCTGTATTATATTTATTTTTAAACTCTAAATTGGCTTTGGCTAACTCTTCAGCTGAATCAGCTTTTTTTACATCGATAGATTTAATATCAAGCAGGCCTTGCGCATTTTTCACAAGCCCTGACACTTCAAGTTTGTAAGCGATATTATTAAAACGATCTTCTTGGCGTAAAATAAAATCTAAAACTAACATATCTGCGGCATCACCCATTAAACGCATGCGTTGCGCATTGTTTTGATCCCAGTTTTGGCCAATAAATTCAGACGTTAAATTTGGATTAATTAAATCTAAATACACTTGTTCCTGCATAAAGGCTTTGCCGCGCGCCATTTGATCGCCACCGGCATGATTAGAAATTTCTGACCAGTCGGCTTCACCTTTGGCATTTTTCATTAGGCCGCCGAAAGTTTGTTGGTAATCATGAGTAAATAAATAAGGGCCACGTTTATCTGTTGTTGGGTTATTTAACTGGTTGATCACGTTTTTCCACGTAGCAGCGATAACGCCGCCTTTAGATAAAGTTTTTTTACCTTTTACCGGCACAGCTTTATAAGTTTCAACATCCATGGTACGTAACACCACGGGCGGAACTTTCAACAGGTCTCCCATGATGCGAGACACATGATAATAAGCTAAAATTGACGGCGTGTAACTGCAGCTGGTGCTTAATTTATATTTTGCAAGCTTAGTGCCGTCGCGCATGTCTGAGGGCATATCGCAAATTCTATTTTCTAAAGCTTGTTTATTATCACCTTGTTGAATTTCGTAAATTTCAAGACCTGGGTTGGTGTTATGTAATTTCGGGCATAAACCTGTCGCGTAACTCGTAGCGGTGTTTTTGGTAAACGGGGATTGAGCGTAAAAATCCATGCGGCATAATTCTAATTCGCTCTCTAAATCCTTATTCGAATAATTTGATTGATTCTGCTTTTTAGCATCGATATTCGGAAATTTTCTGGGAATCACGCAAACTTCGTTTTTCGTATAGCTGATCGTTTGGCTTCCGCGCGGAGTTTTTAAATCCATCAAGGCAAAGACAGGTGTTGCCAAAAACGATGGTAAAACCACAAAAAATAGCGAAGTTTGACGTAGGGTCATTTTGTATCTCCAAAAAAAAGGGCTTTTTAACCGAGAGTTACAACTTCAAGCTAGGTGCCAAGAAGGCTTTCGTTATAGTCATTTTGAGACGACTTTCGCTGTTTAGAAATTCGACAAGCTGTCAATATCTGGAGCCTATTTGCATTTTTTGCGGTCTCTAAGGCAAATAAACACCAGCTGAAGTGGCACCTTGGTTGCTGGGTTAATTCATGTTGGAGAATCTTATGAAATTATCTCGTATTTTGGCTATGGTATTAATGACGTCGGCCTTTGCTCAAACTAGCTTTGCCGCCTGCGAAATTTTTGCCGATCTAGAAAAGCCTATCAGCAATAAAGACGCTAACCGTATTAATTGTTTGCGTGAGTCTCGTTTTTTATTACCTGCTCCAGCTAAAAAAACACCAGATGAAATCATTGCCGGTGCTAAGAGCAGTGAGCCTCAAATCACGGCGCAAAGCCGTTTGTTTTGCCGCTATTTTTATCGCTACCAAAATGGCTCAAGCAATAAATTTCGCTGTGTCAGAACTGATGATAAAAATGTAATGATGTCTGATAAAGGCCAGCTTTCACCAGAAGCTGCGATGATTAAAGATGTATTGATTTCTGGAAAACTTGAAGAAGATGTTATGATTCGTAAGGATGGCAGCGTGATCACCTATACGACTAAAAAAGGCGAAGTAAAACCAATGATCGGTGATGTTTTAAAAGTTCGTTTTAAAGTGTCTGAAGAGGGCATGAAAAACCAATCAGAATTAAATGAATGGCGTCACCGCGAAGCTTACACCAGTAGCGTAGCTACTCGCTTAGCTTGGATGATGGGCTTTCCGTCTGAAAATTATTACCCGGTGAATGAAGTGGTGTGCTTTGGCTGTGATACCGACCCTTGGAAGAACGGTTTAGAACCGCAGCTAGTTCCGGTGGCTAAAACAAATATTTTTCCGGGTGCAAGTATCGAGAGAAAGTTTGAAGGTAAACGTATCATGAAGGCTTTTACTTCAAATCCAAAACTTGGAAAAAGTTTTGTAAACACACCTTGGCGCTGGGATGAATACATTACGAATTTCAAAAAATTATCAGTTCTGCAGCAGCACGAAATTCAGGTGTTAGCGTTATTTATCAATCTGGTTCATACGGTGGAAGAACGTGGTTCGCAGCACGTATTATTATGTGAAGAGGCGAATGTTGTGAAATCTGCTGATGGTCTTAAAAAACTTTGTAATTCACCGATTGCCGGAACCCACGATTTAGGTTCTGCATTTGGAAATCGCGATTTGAAGTTTGTTAAAAATAAAAATCATCCGCGTGGTGACTACAATGCTTACAGAGCTTTAAATATGTTTGCTGATAATAACTGTACCCTGACAGCGCAGCCGGGAAAAGGTCCTAATAAAGACTTACCTGGATTAAAAACTGTTACAGAGCAAGCTCGCCGTGATTTCGTAGCTCGTTTAGATTTAGTTTCTCGTCAGGATTTAATGACGATCTTGCAAGTTTCAAATTTTCACGATGTCGACATGCCTTTTAAAAAGCTTGTTGAAAAACAAACGGGTTTAAAAGGCGATGCCTTAAATTCTAGAATTAATGAATTATGGGCTGACCTCATTTATTCAAAAATGGATCAGTTTCGTAAAATGCAATGCTCTAATAATTCACCGATCTAATGAGAAGCCTGAAAGCCAGGTTTCAAATTCATTAAACCTTTGCCATCTTCACCCACGGGCACTGAAAAGTGTTCGTGCACAATGCGCCAGCGATTATTCGTTTTTTTCAAGGCGCACGTGTAGCGACCCCAGCAGTCCATATTTTTATCTTGGCCTTCTGGCGGATTTTTAAATGTTCCTGCCGTGTGAATCAGACAATGAAAAATACCAATCTCACCACTAGCAAAAATTCTTTCTTCACTCCATTCGTAAGTGACTGGAAATTCCATGGCCGATGTGAACATGGTTTCCCAATTCTTTTTATATTCAGTAGCACTGGTAAAGCGTAGGGGTGGGGCGACATCGAAGGCGACTAAACTTGGATCATAAAACGACATAATATCTTCTATTTTTCCGCTGCGAACTGAATCTGCAAATTCTTCTAAAAGCTGACGAATTTCACCTTCGACAACGACACTCGGGGTGTTGGTCACTGTGACCGGCGCAGTCGTGGCGATGTTTGTTGCGGCGGCGCGTGCACGCTCTGCAGCGGTATCTATTTCGGTAGTAGCGTTACTTGGTTTGTTTTGTTCCATAAAGCCTCCTTTGACTTAAGCGGTGAATAAAAATGCAAGTGGGCGGCCACAAGATTTAGGCGCAGCCAACGGCAACAACATGCGCATGGGCATCATCGGTTGTGCTTATAAGTTGAATGGCGCTATTAGTTCGTAAGGTGGCAAAGTCGGCTGAAGAAAGTGTTACGGCGTGAATGTGTCCAGAGCCGTTGTCTTCTAAAATAAATGTTTTTTGAACTCCAGCATTAACGTCATCTTTTGAAATGAGTAACGTGTGGTTAGGTGTATGCACCATTTGAATTTCGATTTGCGTGCCGCTAACGATACAGCTTCCGCCATCGTCTAAGGCTGAATTTGGGTCATCAGAACTACTGCCGCTGCCTGAGCAGCCAGTAAAAACAGACAGACTCGTAGCTGATAGAAGGATCGAAAAACCGAAAATGTTTTGCAAAAATAGGCGTCGTTTAAAAGTTGGGGCATTGTGCATTGTTTTACCTCGATTGGAATCGTGTTCCAAAACAAAGTTACAATTCGTATGCCTAGTACTTAATTTTTACTGTTGAAGTTTGCCAGGCTTTAAAAACTTCTAAAGCTTCGGGGCGCATCATCTGAACCATTGAAATTTTTCGTTGTTCAATCGGTTTTGGAATTTCAGTGTAGATGAAAGCATCATCAAATTCGATATCTGCAGCATCTTTTTTTGTATTGGCGTAATAAACTTTCGATAGGCGCGCCCAGTAAATAGCCGATAAGCACATCGGGCAGGGTTCGCAGCTGGTGTAAATTTCGGCACCGTTTAAATCAAAGTTGCTGATGTTCTTACAAGCTTCGCGGATGGCTTCAACCTCAGCATGAGCTGTGGGGTCGTTGTTAGCGGTGACCTTGTTAAAACCTTCACCGATAATTTTACCATCTTTTACAATGACAGCGCCAAAGGGACCGCCGCCGTGGGCGATATTATTTTTTGAAAGCTCAATGGCTCTTTTCATATATTGATTGTTCATGACGAACTACGTTACAAAAGAAAAATCTTTAGATCAAGAGCGTTTTAAGGGAACAATGAAGATTGATGAAGACACGCAATTACATCCTATTTTATCTTAATGGTGAAAGACATCAAATTTCGGGCGAACAGGCCGGCGTGATGCTTTCAGATTATCTTCGTTATCATAAGAATCTTACGGGGACAAAAATCGTCTGTGCTGAGGGCGACTGTGGCGCCTGCTCGGTGCTGCGTTTTTACCCTTATCAGTCTGGAAAAAAGAAAAACATTTTTCTGCCGATTAATTCATGTGTGACGACAGTTGCACAGATGGATGGCTCACATTTAGTCACAGTTGATGCCTTGGCGAATCCAGAGCATACGCCAGTGCAAAAGGCGATGATGACTTGCCATGGCAGTCAGTGTGGCTTTTGTACTCCGGGTTTTGTGATGGCGTTGACTGGTTTAGTCGAGAAAAAACTTTGCCAAAAACAAACAGAAATTACTTCTTGTGATGCTAAAAATGCGACCACAGGTAATCTTTGCCGCTGCACCGGTTATCAACCCATTATTGATGCTGCGAAAAACATTTCTTTGAGCGAATCTGAATCGGTGAGTAAAAGATTTTCAAGCCTTGCTTCGCAAAAAGATGTGGCAGCTCATTTAAAAGTACCAATTGTGTTAACTAGCGATAAATTTTCGTTCTTTGCCCCTGTTAAAATTAAAGATGCTGTTAATTTCTTAGGTAAAAACAAATCGGCTAAAATTGTAGCTGCGGCCACAGATCTGGGAGTTGTGCATAATAAACGCAAAATGCGTTTATCGCAGACTCTAAGCTTACATTTAGTGCCCGAATTATATGACATCGAAAAAACATCGAAAACGCGCTTGTCGGTTGGGGCCCGTGTTACGTTAAGTGATTTGCGTTTGTACGTGAAAGATCTGATTCCTGAATTTGCCAGATTTTTAGATTTATTCGCATCGCCACAAATTAAAAACTTAGCTACCTTAGTCGGAAACGTGGCAAATGCTTCGCCAATTGCTGATACACCGCCATTTTTGCTAACGATGAACACTGAAGTCGAAATTCATGGTCCTACTAAAAAACGTTTCGTGAAATTAGAATCGTTTTTTTTAGATTATCGCAAAATCGCACTGACTTCGAAAGAGATCATCGTAGCTTTGCATTTTGATATTCCGCAAAAACATGAATCTTTAGCGCTTTATAAAATATCTCAGCGTAAAGATTTAGATATTTCAGCGGTTAACTTTGCAGCTCGTGTATTATGGGCTGATAAAGAAAAAACTAAAATCAAAGATATTAAAATCGCCGTTGGCGGCGTAGCTGCGACGACACTACGTTTATATAAAACTGAAAAAAGCTTAACGAACACAACAATCGACCAAGCCTTGTTAGAAAAAGCTTTAGATCATTTGCATGCTGAAATTACGCCATTAAGTGATTTACGTGCATCGGATACATTTCGCCATATCGTGACCGAAAATCTATTTAATAAATTCTTTCGCGAAAATGGGGCAAGTCATGAGTAATCTTCCTCACGATTCGGCACATACCCATGTAACCGGCCAAAGTGAATTCGTTGATGATCGCCCAAAGTTATCCAATGAATTACATGTTGAAGTGTTATTTAGTCCGCACGCCAAAGCTAAAATTAAAAAGATCAATATTGATAAAGCTTTAAAACATCCTGGCGTAAAGGGTATATTCTTAGGTAAAGACTTTCATGAAAACCTTTGGGGAACTATTTTTCGCGATCAGCCGTTATTGGCTGACGTTGAAGTGAATTTTGTTGGCGAAGCGATCGCACTTATCGCAGCAACTAGTATTGATGCTGCCTGTGAGGCAAAAGCCTTAATTGAAATTAGTTATGAAATAAAGCCTGCTGTACTTTCTATTCAAGATGCGATCTCATTAGAATCTTGGATCGCAGGGTCTAGAAAAATTGAACGCGGTGATGTCGAACAAGCATTAAAACTTGCACCCAATAAATTAGAAAATTCACTAGTTATCCGCGGAGCAGATCATTTCTATTTAGAAAGTAATGTGGCCGTTGCATACCCTAAAGAAGACGGGCAGATTGAAATTCATTCTTCATCGCAACATCCAACTGAATGTCAGCATGTTGTTTCGCACGGTCTTGGGCTTACTTCTAAAGATGTGAGCGTCATTGTAAAACGTATGGGCGGAGGTTTTGGTGGTAAAGAATCCCAAGCTGCTCCGATTGCGGCCTACGCAGCGTTAGTGGCGCAAAAACTAAATTGTGCCGCTCGTATTAATCTGACAAAAGATGACGACATGATCATGACGGGTAAACGCAATCCGTTTGAAGTGTTTTATAATGTCGGTTTTGATAACGAGGGTATCATCACAGCTCTTGATGCCAAACTTTATTCTGATGGCGGCGCTTACGCTGATCTATCGACATCAATTATGGAGCGCGCGATGCTTCATTCAGATAATGCTTATTTTATTCCGCATATGCGAGTTGTAGGCCAAGTTTGCCGCACGAATTACCATCCCCACACAGCATTTCGTGGTTTCGGCGGGCCCAAAGGTGTCGCGATGATTGAAAAAATCATCGAAGAAATCGCGCATTACTTAGGAAAAGACTCTTTAGAGATTAGAAAATTAAATTGTTACGAAGACCGTGACGGCAGAAACATGACTCACTACGATCAAGTCGTTGAAAATAATTGCCTACCTAGATTATTAAGTGATCTTGAAAAAGAAAGTGATTATTTAAAACGTCGTAAAGAAATCGAAGATCATAATCGAAAAGCTATAACTGATTTATCACTTCCGATGAAGGGGTTGTCATTAACGCCAGTAAAATTTGGTATTTCATTTACGACCAGATTTTTGAATCAAGCCAATGCTTTAGTCATTATTCACCGTGATGGCACATTGCAAGTTTCAACTGGGGCCACTGAAATGGGCCAAGGTGTGAACGCGCGCATTTCTGAACTAGTTGCTTCTGAATTAGGGTTGCAGCGCAGTGATGTTCGCATGATGCCAACATCAACTGATAAAAATGCCAACACTTCACCAACGGCCGCTTCTAGTGGTACAGATCTAAACGGAGCAGCAGCACTTATTGGAATTCGCAGAATTAAACAGCGCTTGAGTGAATTAGCCCTGAAACTTTTTGATATTCCAGAAAGCCACTGGGCAAGGCACACGGCAGGTCTTGGTACTCAGCCCGAAGTCGAAGTGAATGAAGCAAAACTTACGAATGATCCTAACGAAGGCGCTGAATGGAGCTCGGGAATTGCTGAGTACTTCGGGGTAAGTTTTAAAGATGGCCAAGTTTTCTCGACAAAAAATCCAGAAAAGCGCATGAGCTTTCATTCGTTAATCGTTGAAGCCTATCATAATCGAATTTCACTAAGCGAATACGCGCATTATAGATTTCCAGGTTTACTTTTTAATAAGTTAACGGGCAAAGGTGTAGCCTTTTTATATTTCACCCAAGGTGCCGCTTGCTCTGAAGTCAGTATTGATCGAGACACCGGCGAAGCTAAAGTGACTCGTGTTGATATTATTATGGATCTGGGCCGACCAATTAATGAAGCGCTTGATTTAGGCCAAGTAACTGGCGCATTTATTCAAGGCATGGGCTGGGTTACGACTGAAAAACTATTTTATAAAAACGGCTATTTATTATCACATGCACCAAGTACGTATAAAATTCCGAATATTCAAGATACGCCAAGAATTTTTAATGTGCGCTTGTTAAATAATAATGAAAACAAACCCAACGTTCGCGGCACCAAAGCGGCAGGCGAGCCGCCATTATTGCTTTGTTTAAGTGTATGGACAGCGATTCACGATGCACTTAAGACGTTAACACCGTATAAAGGAAAATATCCTTTGATGGAGTTGCCAGCGACGAACGAAGAAATTTTAAAAGCCATTAATCCTGAACGTTTCAAAAAATGGTCGAAGCTGCATTAATGAAAACATATTGGGATGTAGCTTTCGAATTACAAAATAGGGCACGGTCTTTTGTTGTCGTAACAGTGATTGGTTCGCGCGGTTCAGCGCCGCAAGATGCAGGAGCTAAAGCTATTATCACCGATAACGGACTTCACTGGGGTACTATTGGTGGTGGTCGGGTTGAAGCGCGTGCGATTTTACACAGTAAAGAAATGATCAACCAGAATAAATCAGAACCTGAACTTATCACGTGGAACTTACAGCGTGATATCGGTATGAGCTGTGGCGGCGAGATCACATATCTATTTGAAGTGCATCGTTATAGCACCTGGCCGATTGTGGTCTTCGGTGCGGGACATGTTTCGCAAGCCTTGATTCGGTTATTGATTAATTTAAATTGTCAGGTCACTTGCATAGATAATCGCACCGAATGGTTAGATAAACTTCCTGAAAGCTTTAATCTTAAAAAAATTCATGCCGAAGATCCATCAGCGATGGTTGAAACGCTAAATAAAGATTCTTTTTTTGTAATCATGACTCAAGGTCATGCCATGGATTTACCAATTTTAAAACAACTCTACACGCATTTTGCTGAAGCTCCATTTATTGGAAACATCGGCAGCAAAGTTAAAGGGTTAAGACTGCGTAAAGAATTACAAGAATTCGGTATTCGTGCAGAAGCGCTTAAAGACTTTCATTGCCCAATTGGCTTTCCCATCGGACAAAATCATCCTTATGAGATTGCAGTTAGTGTTTCGGCTCAGTTGATTCAGGAGCGCGATCGTAAACTTGATCCACAGTCTTTGCTAAAGTGGGAAACGACTTAAGAGCTTTTTTGATCCAGCTTTGCGGAAAAGCCCGTAAAATAAAAAACACCACGTAGGCAATGGCGATGACTCGCAGACTATAAACAAAAATCTGAAAATAATCTGATTTCTCGGTTAAAATCATAAACCCAATCGTTAAGACTAATGAAATGATCATCCAGGGGTTTAATAAATCTTTAAAAGCGCCGCTAGTAGCGCTTTGAGTTTTTCTATTTTTAATTTTATTCGTCGTGAAGTCTTTGTACTTCATGATTTTAGTGAAATACTTTTCGGTAATCCAAGTGGGGTACTTCCAGCCAATCAGAGCTACAATCCATGCTAAGATAATTTTTAAGCCAACAAAAGCGATTAAGATATTTAGACCATACTCAGCAGATAGCGATAATTTTTCAGCGGTATCTAGCCAAAGCTTTTCAACAGCAAAAAATAATTTCTCACCAAAAAACAAATAAGCAAACAGCAGCGGTTGCGCAAAACTCCAGAGTGATAAAAGGCTAATACCTAAAATCATGCCTAGAATATTATTTCCGAAAATAAACACACCGATTGAAAATAAAAACCCCTGCATGCTGATCGCAAGCATCGGCGTCAGGCGTTTTCCCATTGGCGAAAGTGATTTGAGAATGGCTGTGATAATTGAAATGCCATTGGTTGCTGTGATCGCCTCTTTACGGTTTTCAGTTTTTTGACAAGCTTGAGTTAAGATCAATCCTTGGTTTAACGATAAGGCATGCCCTGAGAAAGGAATATGCATCGCGTGTAAAAAACTTCCTAAGCCCACTTCAACCAATGATTGTAACGTGGCATAGTAGCTGATTAGGCCTTGCATACCAGCACGGCACCTATCCAAGCTAAAGAAATTCCGGCAATACGCATCGGCGAAACCGGTAGGGCTTCGATTTTCCAATCCCAGATAAGACTTGCTAACAACTGTGCTGAAATAATTAAAATAAAGGTGTGAACAGCGCCCCAGCGCATAATCGCCAGCGGGCCACCAAAAACTAAAACACAACCTAGAGCGCCTGGAATTAAATACCAGAGGGAAAAAGTTTTCAGGTCTAAACTGGGTTTCATGTTCGCTGAGAACAAATCACCGCGCCATAAAGCGACAGCAAAGAATACAGCCGCAATCACAAAGAAGACGATAGCGTTTAATAAAACGGCTGAAGTTATTCCCCAATTTGCAGAGATTTTTTTATTAAGGCCTGCTTGTAAAACAACGACCACACCTAAGATTGCCGGAAGAAAACTAACCCATGTATTCATAGCCAAAAGATTAGCACCGTTACGTGTCGTAAACCAAATTAAATTTTCAATTTCGAGGAATATCACCCCGCCAATTCTGGCGGGTCGCTTGCAATATTATTGTTAATCGCTGTTGGATCACGCAGCAAAATAAACAATCTTAAAAAGGAGACTTAGAAATGAGAAAACTTTTAATATCAATGGTAACACTCGTGTTATTCACTTTAAGCAATATTCCTTATGCTACAGCTGAAGACATGGCTAAGGCTATGCCCACAACGCTTTCTGACGGAGAAAGTGCAGAGGTCATGGTGACTCTAAACGAAGGTGAAATTGATTTAGGTCAATTAGCCAAACGTAAAGCCAGCAACAAACAAGTCAAAGACTACGCTAAAATGATGGTCGATCAACACAAGAAAAATGAAAAAGACACAAAAAAAATAGCACGTAAACAAGACTTAGACTTCAAAAAAACAGACATGAGTAAATCATTAGAAGCCGAAGCCCAAGATATGGAAAAAACTTTGAAAAAAACAGCTAAAGAAGACTTCGATCGTGCGTATATGGATCAGCAGGTGGGCATGCACGAAAAAGCTTTAGACACTGTGAACACGTTAATTTCTGGGGCGCAAAATGCGGCCTATAAGGCTCACTTAGAAAAAACTCGTGATGCGATCACCGTGCATCTCGCACACGCTAAAGAAATCAAATCAGTGATTCAGTAGGAGGTACTATGATTCAACTTAGACGTAAAATTAAAATTCTTACTTTGTTTTTAACGATAAGCTACGGCGCTTTCAGTGGGGCACAGTCGCAACCGCAAGCAAATGGCGTTGGAACTAACGCCGGAGCCGGTGTGGTCAGTCCGACTCAGACAACTACGAATACGGCACCTGCAGTTCCCGGACAAACAGCACCAAGCGAAATCACCACGGTGAATCCAATGGATCCAGCCACTGATTCCCGCAGAGGCACAGAATCCGATATGTCAGAGGCACGCCGTAGAGCGATGGCACCTCCGGCATCAGGAACGGTAGTGCCTAGCGATACACAAGGTTATTAGAAATGCAGTAATTTTGATGCGGCAAAAGATTAATGATTGATCTTTTGCCGCATTATTGGTTTATTTCGGCCATGGAATTAGAATTTCGCCTGATAGATTTAGAGACCAAAATTGCTTTTCAAGATCAAGTTATTGAAGATTTGAATGCCGTTGTGATTGGACAGCAAAAACAAATCGATCAGCTCGAAAAAGCATTTGCACTATTTAAAAGTCAGGTGCACTCAGTTCAAAGTGGTGATAACGAAATTCGTCCCCACGAAAAGCCACCACATTACTAAGATAAAATTTGTTTAAGCTGAGCTTTTTGATACTTTGCAAAACCTTCGCTAAATAAGCAGCGAATAAGCGGGTCTTGGATAATATCAACGTCGTCATCGTCGCAATTTATTCGCACATACATCGAAGTTAAAGATTCGCCCAGCTTAAGAGCCGCATATAATTTATTTTCAGAAACCTCAGTGGTCCAATTTATCACAGCGGGTGTTTTAGTTAATAAGGTGATATTTTCTTCTTTTAATTGGTAATAATAATTTTTCACAAGACCTGTGTGATCAAAAAGTGAAAGCTGCCAAAATCTAATTTTAATAAAGTACGAATCTTCTGCTGGCCCCAAAGAGGTGAATTTTTGTAAAAGCTTTTCTTCGCAGTAATTACGTACGCTGTTTTTATTAACAGTATTGAGTGCTGGAAAATGTTTTGCGATTTCGCTGGTACTTTGTGGAATCACGGACAGATTATAATGATAATCAACATTCTGATCGCCAATGGGTTTAATCCACGAAAGGGGTTGATCTTCAGCAATTTCATTTTGATTTAATGAAAGTGTTTTGCCAGGGTTAAGACGGGCAATTTTGGTATCCGGTAGAATCGCTTTAATTTCGTGATCAAACTGCTGATAACTGATCGGAAAAAATGCTTGGTTATACCAAGACCAATCTTCCATGCGAAACTGGCAAGAACTTGGAATTAAGTTTTTAGGTTTAAGTTTTGCTAATTGCGAAAGCCATTCTTCTGGCAAGGTCTGTGGTTCGGTTTTATAGCGGTTAGGTGATAAGACTTCGACTTCACGCATGGTTTGAAATGGCCACATTATTAAATCCCAAGCAGGCTCATTTAAAAGTAAGACAAGAGTTTCTTCATCTATCCATGAATCAACAACATTTAATATATTTAAACCTTGCGATTTAATTTGAAAAAGCGAATCAACATTCGCATCTAAAGCTCTATGGGCGATAACTTCCAAATCTGCTACTTTGATGATTTCATTTAATTTTATAGAAAAAACGTTTTTAAATCCTAATTCGCGAATAAGCGAAAACATTTCTGCATGCACACAGTACATGTAAATCGCAATATCACGGTTTAATAATTTTAAACTGTCGAATGAACAGTGATCGTCATGATGATGCGAAATGAAGATAGCGTCTAGCTTTAGGGTCTTAATCTGCGCAAGATCAAATTCAACATTAGGGTAAGCATAACAATTACGGCTAAACGGGTTTTCAAAAATGGGGTCTATCAAGATTTGTGTATGCTCTGTTTGAATTAAATATCCCGCATGCAAAATTCGCGAAATCTTTATAGCCATAATATTATCGGCGCTTAATTAAACCGACAGCATCGTAGACTTTTTTAGTGGTCGCTTCGGCGCGCTCTGAAGCTCGCTCTGCGCCTTCTTTTAATAACTGATCCAGGTAATCCCTGTTTTTCATAAGTTCATCATATTTAGTGCGAACCGGAGCTAGTTTTTGAATAACAACATCTGCAAGGTCTACTTTTAAATGACCATACATTTTACCGGCGTAATCATTTTCTAATTGCTCGATAGTTTTACCACTTAACACAGAATAGATCGTCAATAAGTTTGCAACGCCGGCTTTATTTTCAGGATCAAATTTAATTTCAGTGCCTGAATCAGTCGCAGCAGATTTAATTTTCTTTTCAATTTTTTTAGCGTCATCAATGATAGAAACAAAGTTTTTATCATTTTCATCAGACTTCGACATTTTTTTAGTCGGGTCTTGTAGCGACATAATACGAGCGCCAGTTTTTCCAATCATTGGCTCTGGCATTTTGAAAATACCTTTACCATAACGATTTTCAAAAAAGGTCACAAGATCACGGCATAATTCTAAATGTTGTTTTTGATCATCACCTACCGGAACAAAATCAGCTTGATACATTAAAATATCTGCGGCCATTAAGACGGGGTAAGTAAATAACCCGGCGTTAATATTTTTCGTATGTTTTTCAGCTTTTTCTTTAAACTGAGTCATGCGATTTAAATTACCCATCGGCGTCAGACAAGTTAAAATCCATGAAAGCTCTGTGTGTTGTGAAACTTGTGACTGGGCAAAGATAATATTTTTTTTCGGATCAAGTCCTAAAGCCACGTACTGTGCAAAAAAACTGTACGTGCGATTACGTAAAACTTCGGGGTCTTGATGAACTGTAAGCGCATGCAGATCGGCTAAAAAATAAAGACAGTCATATTCATCTTGTAACTGCGTCCAGGTGTTGATGGCTCCGATATAATTACCAAGAGTTAAATCACCAGTTACTGTACTTCCGCTTAAAATAGTCTTTTTTGCCATCTGTATAATGTAGACGTGAAATCAGCGTTTAACAACTATCAAGGAGTTGATTTTTTGGGCAAAAAATAGAAATTTCGGCAGTTTATACAGGTTTTAGAAAACTTAAAATCTCTTGCACAACGCTATCCACAGTAGCATTGCGAGTCATCGTCATTTTCTGAGCTACAGATATCGTAATTCGCTCTTCGGGGCATAAGCGAAAACACGATTGCATTTTGATATTCCAAGCCCGATCAGGACGCTTTGCTTGAAGCTCGGCTCTTACTTTAGCGACGAATTTATCAAATTCAGGGGGAGTCTTGGCATCAGCCCATTTAGCCATACAACTTGAACAAATCCCAATTTCGATTTCAGCAATATCACCCATAGATAAAATCATAACGGGTAGTAACAAGTGTGGTCAATCAAGGCCGCATCGGGCATGATTGTGCCATCATGAAATCAATTAATATTCTTCATCCCATCGAAGCGTTAGGCGTTATAAAAGCCACAGCTGGTGAAATCCGCGTCGAAAAACTCATCGACAGATTAAAACCAAAAGTTGATTTTCCGCATCGCCATGATTTCTACCAGTTAACGTTCGTGATCAAGGGTAAAGGCTGGCACGACATTGATTTTACTAAGCATAAAATTAACGGACGCCAGATCTTTTTTATGAAGCCAAGCCAGGTGCACGCGTGGGCTTTTGCTAAAGGCGCTGAAGGCATCGTGATCGAATTTACCCGAGAATCGCTACCAGCTATTTCTGCTAAGTCCTTATTTTTATTAAAACAAGTGCCAGCCATCGAAGATGCCATCAAGTTTAAAGCAGAAAGCCAGTGGAGTGATTTTTTAGACGTCTGTGAACTGATGCTTAAAGAATTTAATGCGCAGAAACCGCAATTTGAAGCATGCTTAGAAGGTCTGCTGCAAAATTTATTAGTGCAATTGGTTCGCGTTTCAACGAGCGTTGCGCAACATAATACTTCAAGCGTGATTGAACGTTTTCAAAAGTTAGTTGATGAAAATTATCAGACCGAACACCTTGTGGGATTTTACGCTAAGAAAATGCATATGACTCCGAAAGCCTTAACCATGCAGGTCAGTCGGGCGTTAAAGAAATCGCCAAAAGCTGTGATTCAAGAGCGTTTTATTTTAGAAGCTAAAAGATTGTTATCGTATTCAGAGCTGAGTGTGGCCGAAGTCGGCTATGCCTTAGGTTTTGATGATGCGAATTACTTTACGCGTTTTTTCACCAAGGCAGTAAAAGCATCGCCGGCAAAGTTTCGCGCCAAGGTAAAATTAGTTAACTAATATTTTTTCCAAACCCAGCTTCTTCGTCAGCTGAACCTTTGGTATGACTTTTTTCGGCATCAAGGGCGACTTTACCAGTTACGCCAACCCATTCAGGTAAAAAGATAAGAAAACAAACATACACAAGGCTTGCTGCAAAGAACACGGCAATGCCGCCAGTAAAAACAGTGAATACAGCATCGTTCATATAACCCTCCATGTGGATGGCTTTAGTATAACAGTGGGGTAGACGGGGTTATAGGCAAGGAATGGAGTTTGACTAGCACAAACTTCTCAAACTTTACCACGTAGTGCATGTTCAGGCCAGTACTTCGCAGGATCTTCTTCATCATGAAAGTAATCAACAACAGATCCGTTTTGCGTAACTTGGCCTGATTCATTTCTTTTTTTCGAATCAGGGTAGTAGCAAACATCTGTGTCGCTATTGTTTGAAATCGCTAAAAATTTAAATGGTTTGTCAGTAAAGTTATACATATTGTGCGCAGAGCTTTCGCCAACTTCATAAAAAATAATATCGCCAGCGCTAACTTTACGAAATTCATTATTTTTGCGAACGATGGCTTCACCCTCTAAAACTAAAAAAAGTTCTTCTTCTTGTTCATGATAATGATACGGGCACGAGAAATTTTTCGGATCTAAAGTCTCGACATGAAAACCAAGGTTTTTAGCTCCAAAAGTTTCGGCTAACTCAAGGACTCCGCCTTTGTAATTTGTGCGACCAGCGGCTTTTAAAGACTCTTTGTAGATGTTCAAAATATGCATTGGTTTAGTTTAAAGCTTAATAGAGTGCAGATTCAAGGTTTGACGTGTATAATTACTAAAGATGATTAATTTAAGATTCGAAGCCCACCTCAAAGCCACGCCAGAACAAGTGTGGAGTAGTATCACCTCTTTAGAGGGCTTAACCCGCGAGATGATGCCATTGATGCGCTTAACTGCACCGAAGGGTTTTAAAACCCTGAGTGATATCTATCCAAGAAAAAGTAATTTTCGCAGTTGGGTGTTGTTATTCGGGGTTTTTCCGATTGATCATACAGATCTGCAATTGACAAGTTTAGTGCCGCTTAAAGGTTTTGTAGAAGAGTCGAATATGGCTTCAATGAAATACTGGCGTCACGAACGTAAGATCGTTGCTGTGAGTTCGACCGAGACTTCGGTCATCGACGAGCTGACTTTTGAACCGCGACAGTTTAAAAATATCACTAGGTTTGTTATTCAAAAATTCTTTGAGCATCGTCACGCAAAATTAGCTGCGCATTTTAATACTTAATTAAGTATTTCGAGTCCAAGGTCTAGCGAGTTTTGTATGACTTCGTTGTATACTAGCAGAATGAAAAGCGCTCTAGGATTGGCATCTATTATATTT
Source organism: Bdellovibrio sp. (assembly GCA_036676395.1). GTDB lineage: Bacteria > Bdellovibrionota > Bdellovibrionia > Bdellovibrionales > Bdellovibrionaceae > Pseudobdellovibrio. The sequence continues at coordinate 1,607,392 of JAKFCY010000002.1, read as the reverse complement.
TTATTTCACATAGCGTGGGCGCAACAGCAAAGCTCGCCTTCAAAAACCTACGGTATTATTCTGAGTGGTGGTGCGGCTCAAGAGAGCAATCACTTTCGTTATTACGAAACAACGACTAAAATGCACAAAGCTTTTATCAATAACGGTGTTGATCGAACAGATATTTATACTTTTTTTGCCAGTGGTAACTCGAAAACCAATGACACCAGAAAAATCGGCGTCTTAGATAAGGATTTTACGCGTGGAAAAAAAGATCTTACGTTTAATGCCGCCAGTTCTTTTAAAAAAAATGAAAATATTGATGTTAACGGGCCTGCAAATGTTGAAGATGTAAAAAAAGCTTTTTTAAGCATCGCCGCTAAAGCTGAGCCAGGCGACATTGTTAGTCTTTATGTCACTGATCACGGTAGCACTAAAGGCAATGTGGTGATGTGGGGGCATGAGCCTAAGCCTGAGGCTGAAAAAACTGCTGAAGATCGCGCTTACGAAAAACAACACGGCGTTACAGCGATGCGTTCAAAAACGATGAGTGTCGATCAGCTCAAAGAAATGATTAAGTTGCTTCCGCCAGGAGTGACGGTGCAAATCGCTAATAATATCTGTTATGGCGGAAAGCTTGTCGAATTAACTGATCCCGATTTAAATACTTGTGTAGTTTCGCAAGTTGATTCAAAGCACTTCAGTAAATCAAAATTAGATACAAGTCCTTTTGCCGGAGCTTATGCAAGTAGTTTGGGTAAGAAAAGTTTTTACGAAAGCTATCAAGATGCCAGGGCCGTTGATATATTTCCAGAAAATGTCGGATCTATGAATAGTTTGGATTATTTTGTCGGCAATGAATTAAAAAAAGCAAAAAGTGCAAAACCGGTTTGTACTTCGGTTAATCCCGCAGGTTCAGCCAATGCAGCAAAAAATGTGGCCCAGCCTTTAGCTGCTGAAGCTGAAGTATTAGCGGTAAAAGCGCAGATCGAACAAACGCAGAAAAATCTAAAGTCGTTAAAATTTAAACAGGCAGACTTTGTAGACAATGAATACCGCCGCACCCGAAATGAGATGAGCAGTGTACATCAGAAATTATTTAATATGAAAGAAGGCCCTGAAAAGGATTTAGCCTATGCGGCATTTAATAAAAAAGCTGACGCCCTAGAAGAAACCAAAAAGATCTATGAAACGAAAATAAAAAATTTAAACGAATATATTCTTAATTATCAAAAGCAAATTACATTCTTACAATCAGCAAGCCCAGAGCAACTTGAAAAATACCGCAAACTCAAAGCCTGTATGGAAAGAAGTATCTAATGAGTAAAAAAATATTTCTCTTCGCAACAGTATGCCTATTCTTTTTTCAGGCGCAGGCGCTTTTACGGTTTGATATTGGAACCTACGAATTAGAAGGGTATCTAACAGTACAGAATAAGACGGATGTCTTTTTAACGGTTAATCGCGATACCGACAATGAAACGAATTTTAAATTAAGCGGAAAGCTCGTCGAAGGTTTAAAATTCAAAGACAATCATAAGGTTGTAGCCATCATTAAACTGGATAAAAGCGTATTTTCATATATCGGCACAGCTGAATTAGTCGAAATCAAAAAGTACAATAACGGTTTTTATGATGTTAAAGTTTATCATCAAGAAACTGAACTTACGAAAATTAAGCCTAAGTAGAACTCAAGCTTGTTCTTCAGTAGCTTCACCAGCGACAGCAGGAAAGTAAGTGCGCTTTTCATTGATCTTGTGCCCTGCAGGAATGCCAGTGCCAAGCTCTGAAGCCATCATTACACTTTCAGGTAAATTCAACGACAGACGAAGTTCATTCATCGTGCTCGGCGCAAATGGCGCTAGCATTATCATTAAATTCTTTAAAACATAAAAGCAGGTAAACAAAGCGTCCTTACGATCAGCTTCAACTCCACGATCATCGTGCGGTTTAAACTGAGTGAAGAGTGAATTAATTTGCCGCGCGTAGTTTTCAATTTGTCCTAACAAGGTCGAATAATCACCTTTTTGCATCGACCGTAAATACATTTGCACAAGTTTCACAGTTTCGGCTTCTGCTTTACCGATTAATTTTCCTTCGGGCACAACTCCGCCGAATTTGTTATTACAAGCAGAAATTGGCTTTTCTAAAGCTGCGTTTAACGGACCCGCTAAAAATTTATTACGTTCAGCAAAGTGCGCAAAATCAAAGTTCGATGCTTTTACAGGTAAAGACAACATCGCCAAGTAATAACGAATTTGATCAGCGCCGTAACCCATGTCTAATAGTTGGTCGCCAGAATAAAAATTGCCAGTTGATTTACTCATCTTTTCGCCATTCACCATTAAATGAAAAACGCTTAAGATTTCTGTCATCTGTAATTCACCCTTGGTTGGTTGAATTTGTGTATTAGCTTGTTGGCCTAACCACATAGAGCCTTGCATGATCACATAGAAAAAAACGTTATCTTGCCCTAAGAACTGCACAACAGTGGCTTCTGGATCACACCAGAAATCTTTGTAAGATTCAGGATCACGACCTGATTGTTTAAGTGCAACTTGCGAAAACACAATCGGAGCAATTAATGAATCAGGCCAGACGTAAAGTGTTTTACCTTTCATCTCTGGATCTAACTCTGGTGGAACCGGAATACCATTCGACACATCACGAGTGATCGGGCGAAAGCCCCATTTGTCAGTGATCGTCGACGGAATGCCCGCAGCTTCTAGTGTAGCTTGTGCTGAAGCAAGATCGGCTTTGTTATCAAATAAACATTCAACTTTTTTACCAGGCACGTAACGAGATTTGTGTTTTGGTAAAGTATCTTTAATAATTTTGTACGCAGGCTCATGCGAGTTTTCAAAACGGCAACCGATTAATACCGTGTTTGTCACTTCTTGAACAACGCCAGTGCGCCAAGCTTTTTGTTTGGTATCAATCCAGGCCTTTAACGGATCAGCCACTTTCCACATGTTCAGCCACCAGTGAGCGGTGTCACGTAGTTCAGGAGTAGCATCAGTTAACTGACTGCGTGGTTCTTTTAATTCATTGGGATCAAACTTAGCCCCACAAGCGTCGCACTCATCAGAGTAAGCTTCAGTACTTTGGCAATTCGGGCAGGTGCCACGAACAAAACGATCTTGTAAAAAGCGATTAGCTTTCGGATCAAACCATTGTTTGGTAATGCGTTTTTCTAGCATATCGTTTTTGTATAAACGACGTAAGAAATCTTGCGAATACTTTTCGTGAAGCGGGTAGGTCTCAGGGCGTGAAGTTCCTGTGAACACATCGGTTTGAACAGAATATTTTTTTAAAGTGTCTTTTTGCTGTTCATGAATCGCGTCGATAAATTCACGAATGGTTTTACCAGCTTTATTAGCTGCAACTTCAGAAGTTGAACCGTGGTCATCGTTACCGTTAACGAACAAAACATTTTCTGCACCAATAAGCATTCGCATCCAGCGCGCGTAAATATCGGCTGGAACGTGGGCTCCGGCTAAATGACCTAAATGCAGTGGACCATTCGCGTAGGGCATACCCGCGGTCACGACAACTTTTTTAGGTTTTTTGTGCATGGCTAAAACTGACTTAACATCAGTTGGCTGCGTAAACTGTGGTTTTTGTGCATCTGACATAATTAAACCTCTAAAGGTTATAATTTAGCGAAAATCCAAGAGCAGTGCACTCATTTTACGGCAATTTCTATTAATTGTGCATTACATTGTAAGGCCAGATGCGCAGATGTTTGCTTAACTGGCGATCTTTTTCTGAGGCGCTACTTTCTGTGGGCGTTTTGCCGCAGAAAGAGGAGTTAAATTATGAGGCTTGTGCTGGTTACTTTCACCAAGACCATGAACAACCATATGCAATCGTTGGATCATATTGTTTAATTCGGTAACCTGATCGCTTAATTCAAGAGCTGAAGCCGTTGATTGCTGTGCACTTGTCGAATTGATTTGAGCGACTTTATCAAGTTCACGAACTGCATTAGAAATTTCATCAATGCCGCGAGACTGTTCTGTGCTTCCTATTGATATTTGATTAAGTCGTGATCCGACATCAGAGGCGTGAAGTACAATTTGACCCAGAACATTTCCACATTCTTCGGCTCCAGTAGTTCCAGCTTCGACTTTATTTTTTGCGCTGCCGACTAAACCTTCGATACGCGTTTTTGTTGTAACAACGATGCCATTGACTTGCTGAATGCTTTTTTCAAGTAATTGCGAAATTTCTTGAGCGGCCGCGCCACTGGATTTTGCAAGGTTTCCGACTTCTTCGGCGACAACAGCAAAGCCTTTTCCGGCTTCTCCGGCTCTGGCGGCTTCAACTGAAGCATTAAAAGAAAGAAGACGAGTTTGAAAAACGATATCGTTAATAATTTTTGTTTTAGAGCCGACTTCGCTGATGATTTGTAAAATAACACTCATCTCGCGGTCGTTTTCATGAATTTGATTGGCGATGGCTTCTGTACATTGCGAGATTTCTTTAATAGTTGTTTTCATGGCTTCAACTGTTTTTTGCCCTTCGGTCGCTGTGTGCCTGCTTTGTTCAGAAAGTTCTGTCGATGCGACGGCATTTTCAGCATTGCGTTTAACCATCATCGAGGTTTCTTCAACGGCTGTTGCTGTTTGTTGCAGGGCGGCCGCTTGTTGCAAGGTGCTCGCAGAAAGATTTTGGCTGGCTGAATCTATTTGCGTTACAATTCTTGAAACCAGATCGGCTCCGTTTGAAAGCTGGTCAGAAATATTTGATAAAGACTCAGTCATCGACCGAATAACAACAAAAGCCAAAGAAAAACTGGCCAGCAATAAAACCAGAAGTGAACTTAAACTGACCCAGAAATGAATACTTGCAGAAGTTTGTGCTGCCTGTAATGTTTGGCGAGTGTGGTCAATTTCAGGATCGATGACTTCTTTGACGCCGTTGATAACACGGGTAATTGTGGCCGAAAAATTTTTTGCATCAACACCATAAGAGCCAGTTGCCGAATGTTCAATAACTGTATCGAAAGTAGTTTGTACTGACTTCCAATCTTCTGAGGCGAGTATGTTCGCGACGGCTTTGCGGCTGTCGGCAGTAATTGAAAGACCCGGCGAATCTAAATTAGACATGATCCCAGCTTTAAAATTTGATAATAGCGAAACAGTCTGTGGCGGAATTGGTTTGTCTGCGCCTAAAGATACGTTAAGTAAGGCACGCAGCCGCCCCATATTTTCTTTTGATTTTTCAAAAATTACGATGCTTAGCAAGTTCGATTCAAGTCCATCCATCTGATAAAGGCGTGCGTATCCGATTTGTAAATTCATCCAGATGTCGATCACTTGACCAAAACCTTTTGCCATTTCAGTAGCTACGGCTTGTTTGTCTACACCGCTACGAATTTCATTTAAACGACCCAGAGCCTGCTCTTTTATCTTAAGTAATTCAACCGACTTTTCTTCTTGGGTATAGGCTGCAGCTGTTTTTAGATTTTCATCTACTTTTTTTCGCTGTTGGCGAACTTCATCTAACGTTGCTTTTCCGGTCAGATACAATGAAGAAATGCCTCTTTCTATTTGTGTTTCATGGATAACATTTGAAATAAGTGAAAGGGCCTCGTTTGAATAAGTTAAACCTTTTGCCTGGTTTAATCTGTACCATGAATTTGTAATTAAGATTGCCCCAGCCATTAACAACCCGAAGGCCATTAAAATTAAGGGACTGGTGGTTTTTTTCTTTAAAGATAATTGATCAAGTATTGCCATAATTTCTTGTCGGCGGATAACTTGCTGGTTAAAATGAAGGGGCCGTGTATTTCATAAATGCTTAATAATTCAAGTGATTAAAGATGTTTCAAAATGAAAAGGGCACCTAACTAGGTGCCCTATAATGAAACTTAAAATTTTTAATTTCGAAACTATCTACAAACAGCTCTGTATTGGTAGATTTTTTCGTTTTCACTGTCAGCAACATTAAGTTTAGCTACGACGGCGCCGTTAGCTGGATGGATCAATTGTCCATTCATGTGGTCAGTTGTTGTTCTGTTATAGTATTCAACTTCTTGGTTACCGTAACGAGTTACTGATACTGGGCCGCATTTAGTGACTGTTTGGCCATCAGTACATACTTCGCGAACTTTGCAAGATCCACCGTTTGGTGCGCACTCTTTAACTTGTTGGCAACCTTTTGGCTGTTGGATGTTTTGACAACGTTGTTCAGTTACATTGTATGAACAGCTTTCAACAGAACGAATTAAGCCAGAGCTTTGAGTTGAAACGTCATACTTAGCATTAAGATGATAGGATTGGCCGTTTGATCCAGCAGGTAAATTTAAAGAATCGCCTGCATTGATTTTTTTAAGGTTTTGTTCAGTTCTGAATTCGAATTTTTTTCCGTCTAAGTGTAATTCAAATTTCTTTTTGCCGGTGAATTTGATTTTTGAGTTTTTATAACCAGGATTGATGAGAACATTTTCACCCTTAGTAGATCTCAATTGAATTTGAGATAGGATGTCTACAGTTCCTGAAAACTCCTGTTTACATGATACTAGTAATAATAACGCGCTTGATACGATCGGTAATAATAGCTTTTTCATGATTTTTTCCCCTAATGGTTTGGTTTTATTTGTCGTTCGGGTTTCTATAAAGCAACTGACGTGCCGCAATATTAGGCTATTGTGACACTAGAAAGTTTTTACATGAAAAGCGCCGATCACAGATTAAATGCATCTGACAAAAATGACACACGCAATGAAGCCAGCAACACAACCTGTGCAGGGGTATCGGTCACAAAACGCTTATGAACTAATTTCACGAATCACTGGTTGCTATTCACCCGTAAAAATTAAAAACTACTGGCAATGGATAAATTTAATCAGACGAAAAACGAAGTGCGACCACCCATTGAAGTTCCAATTGAAAAACTGTCTACTGAGGTTATTGATGCCCTGATAGAAGAGTTCGTACTTCGCGAAGGCACTGACTACGGTTCGCAAGAAATCAGCCTTGATAAGAAAAAAGAGCAAGTGCGTAGGCAGCTCGATAAAGAGCTGATCAAAATTGTTTTTGATTTTGAAACAGCGACGCCAACATTAGTGACTCTTCAAGAGTTTAAAAAAATCTGTCCTGTTTAAACCCAGCTCTTACGAAAATTTTTACGATCAACTGGCCAGGTCTGCCATTTTGTTTTGATATCCAAAGCTAATTTGAAATTTTCTAAAATCATCGGAATATCATCCGGAGTCCACAAATCATCTTTGTGAGCCGATTTTGAATTTTTCAATGCCAATTTGGTCACGAGTGAATAAACCATTCCACTCATCGGTGGAATCAAGCATCCAAAAGTTGATAGCACTCCTTGAAGTCTTGATAACACAGCCTTGCCGCCGACAGAATGATTAAGAACGAAGACAGCGCATGGTTTTCCAACAAAGGCGGGTGTGCCTTCAAGATCAGTCATTTCTTCTAGAAATTCTTGTAACGGGCTTCCCCATGAATCCCAGTAGGTGCCGGTTACAAAAATGAAGCCCGAAGCTTTTTTAATATCTTTATATAGAGTTGCAGACTTCTTAACTTCGGCTAAGTGTACAATTCGAGTTTTGAATGATTTAGGCAAATCATTCTGAATCATCTTAATCAGTTTATTACAGTTGCCGTTAGAGCCTGCGGGGCTGCCATTTATAATCAATATTGTCTTCATATTAAGGAATGATCTCTAAAACCGAGACTTTTTTCATGTTCTTTTTCATGTTTTTAACATAAATATTTGTATCGGGTGTTGCCGTGCGATTCACAAGCTTTTTGCTGCCACCAAAGTAAAGATACGGTAAATAATCAACATAAGTTTCTGGCGTTATCATTTCTAAATTATTATTTTTCGCGCGTTGTTTTAGTTCAACTAAGGCTTCGATCAAAAAAGCCATCGTAGAAACAGCAGCATATTTAGGATGCCATAAGTTATTTTCTGTAATATTATAAAACTGTTCAATACGGTCAGGCACTTTTTTAATTTGAGTCGGGCCTTTGCTATTAGGTGATGCTTCGTAGTCACCAAACCAGGCTTTAAGATCCTTGGCCCATTGAATAGGTAGCTGCGTATTTCTTTTAACTTTGTATCGCATGCTATTAAAGTAAGTAGATTCGTTTCCTAAAATTCCAACCGCCATATGCGCTAGTAAATTATATTCTTGGGGATCTGAATTATAGAGTTTTAAGATGTTGTGCTTTTCAGTTGATAGGGCTTTTAAAAATTCGACCATTTTAGGATTATCTTTATAATCTTGCGTCGACATCCTAAAATTAATTCCACAATCTTTACAGTCACTTTTTTGCCAAGTCCACGGCACTTCCTGATAAGCTGCGGCCACTTGGGTCGCTAAAAGGATTATAGCTAGAATTTGGAATTTTAATTTCATAGCTGTTCAAGTTAGCGAAGAATATGCCGCGCCAGATTCGTTTATAGGAGCAGTCATAGCCTAAAAGTGTATCGAAATTTGACAGGTTGACTGGTTACGGTATTAATTACTAACCCTATTGAACTAAATAAAAAATTATTGTATAAGGTAAGTATGTCAGAATTTTTAAATTTAGGCCAATATTTGAAGCAAAAACGTCTCGGGTTAGATTTAACCCAAAGTGAACTCGCAGATATGCTAGGCAATGTTCACGTGCAATTTATCTCTAACTGGGAGCGCGGTCTATGCGCCCCCCCAAATCACTGTTTTGAAAAACTCATTGACGTGCTGAATCTAAGCCGCGACAAGCTGGTTAAGGTCATGGTTGAAGATTCAAAAAATATAATCACCGCCAAAGTTTATAAGAAATCTAAGTCGGTTAAAAGGTCAGTATGAGTATTGATGCTTCGAATCTTGCATTAGACACGCGCCTTACTCCCTTAGAACTGTCGTTGATAGCAGACCTACAAAGATTAGCCCAAATTGTCAGACTTCAAGGTTATGCTTGCAGACCATATTCACCAAAATCTATAGCCGCTTTCAGAACTATGCCTCTTGAAAAAAAAGAATTCATAGCTAAACAGCTGCAAAATGCTTTAAGCGTTGTATTAATGTCTACACAAGTTGAACAGCCTTCGTCAGAACACCGTGAACGCTGTTATATCGAGCCAGCCATCAAAATGTATGGCTTAGAGCTGCGCGATACTGAGTTTTGGAATAAGGTGCAAAAAGATGACGTTATTGAAATATACAGTTCAGAAAGCATTCAGCTTTTTAGAACGTTTAATTTCTTTAAAATTTCATCTTATTCGCTTTTAGATTTACTGACTCTTGAATGGTACCTGCTTTGGGAGCGACCTTCTTTTGTGATGAACGCTTTAATAGAAGCGGCTCAGCAGATGATGGAGGGTAGAATGAAAACAGCAACCCAAATTAATTCATCTCGTCATATTCTTAAAGAAATTTATAACGATGATTCTATCGGTTTTAAATGTTCATCAGTTCTTGTAGAACCAGGTTTTGCCTGTCCACTTTTTGAAGAAGGCTCTAACGAAGTTAAAGGCTTTGTATTCTCATTACGTGGCACAGTATTAGGTTACGATGCCGAAGTGGATAAGCTGGCTATGATTTAGTATTAAGCTGCATTTTTCTTGCGGCTAGGTATCGGGATAATAACTTCGGCAAAAGGTCTTTGGCGTTGTTCGCTCATCCATTTTAACGAAATCAAATTTAAGGGTTCATTTTCTTGCAACAAAAGTTGATGGGCATTATCCAGTTGGTGCCATGGCAGGTCTGGAAATAGATGATGTTCGGTATGATAATTCATATTTAAGACGACATATCTTTCTAATCCCGAGGCTAAAGGCCATGAACGGGTAATCTCTTGCTGATCCCAGGCTGATGGGTGGTGTTCTATTTCATCATCTGAATACATTCCTACATGTTGGGGCACGATCATTTCTTCATAAGCACGAAAATAAAGGCAGATTCCAATAATACTAATAACTGCGTTTGCTAGATTGGTTTGAGACAAAACTGCAGCATATAAAGCTATAACCATCACTGAGCTAAAAACATTTTTAAACGTCGCCGTATTTTTAAATGTAAAAACCCAAAAACCTAAATGCTGTAAAAAACCAAGTAACGGAAGGCCTTTACGCCAAGTAAATTCGATAAGATTTTTTTTAAGTGCCGAGAATTGTTCATATTGTTTCAAAATGGCAAAAGTTGGATCCTGATTAAGATTGCCTGTCCAGTAGTGGTGTTTTAGATGAGCTGCTTTCCAGGTGGCATAAGGTGTTAGGCAAAAAGCACCAGAAATTACGCCAAGCGCATCATTAATTTTAGAATTTGGATGTGCTAAGCCGTGCACGGCTTCATGTAAAATCGAAAATTGGCGAAACATAAACGCCGGAATTAGAAAAACATTAATCACGGCAAATGTTGTTTGAAACAACGCAAACATCGTTGCAAGTAAAAGTAAGTCAGTTCCAACCTGTCTTATAAAAAATTGTGGCTGAAAATCAAAGTTTAGGCTTTTTCGAATATGTTTATAAGTAATCTTTGTCACAAAATTTTTAACCTGTCTTTTTGTTTGGCTTTAAATTTTGCAGACTATAAGGGCTAGTGTGCTTGAATTGTTGAAGCGTCTCTTGAGCTTTGTTTTCTACAACAATTTTATTTTGCCATAGCTTATCTATGAGCGGACGTAATGCGTGATTGCGGTGTTTTAATAGATTTGCCTTATGAAAAGATATTAAGTCGATTTGAATTCCGCAGCCCCAAGAAATATCCTGGGCTATCGGAGCAGCTCCCCATTGATAGGCGGCGCCGTGTACGTTACGATCGCGGCGGGGGGTCGCAAGGGTTGCATTGACATTTGATTGTAATGTGATTTCTGAAATTAAGCCTCCCATAATTTCTTTTAGAGAAACTCCCAGAGTCTTTTGACGAAACGTCGGATGAATTCCCAAGTTTCCACAAATCAACAACTGCTGACCTATTTTTGCAACAGACTTAAGATGAATTTCACTCCATTGGGCAAAAAACGAATCATCTTTAGTAGATATTAAATTCGCATCCACCTGACGAAATAAAATAAAAGCAATGCACTCCTGTTTATGAAAAATAGCCGCCACAAAATCCTGACGGGTAAAGCTATCAGACTTCAAAGATTCGTGGTCTGACTGATAATTCACTTCGGTATAAGCCGAAGTCCATACGCTATTCCAGCACTTATAGATTTTGTTATATAATTCAATATATTTCGATTCTGGTTCGCGAACGGGACAAAGTACGAGCTGTAGATCCACGGTCTCATTAAACATGCCATAACCCCTTTAGCGTTTGATTCGCCCGTTTAGGTTATTTAAAACGGGTATTTATGTAAATATAAAGAACAATTTATTTACAAATGAAACGCTGGCGTTAAGTTGACACGTATTAGATCGAGAAAGTTTTAAATTTTTCTTGAAATCGAGAGGCCGACTAAATTGCCCCAATATCAATGGCATATGATTTGTAATCTATTTCTTTTTACAGAAAAAGGAGACTTTAATGCCTAAATTTATTATTGAAAGAAACATGCCTGGGGCCGGTCAAATGTCTGACAGCGAATGGCAACAAGGAAGTGTTAAATCTTGCGATGTATTACGTGAAATGGGTCCACAAGTTCAGTGGCTTGAAAGTTATGTCACCGACGATAAAGTTTACTGCGTCTATTACGCTGAAAATGAAGATCTTGTTCGTGAGCATGGCAAAAGAGCTGAGTTTCCAGTTGATAACGTAACTCGAGTTCGAAGAATGATTGATCCGGCAACGGCCGAAACCCCAGAAGGTGTGCTTATCAAAAATAAAGCCGCCGAAAATAGAGTGACACAATAAGGGGTGGACTATAAAAAATGACCAATTTCTGCCTAAAAGAGGTCGCGGAACCAAATACTGGTTCCGTAATTTCATTTTTATGTTAATTATACACTTATGAAAAAGAAGACCACGAAAAAGAAAACTCCCGCTTCAAAAGCCAATCCTCTTGTTGAATTGTTGAAGCGTAAAAACGAAGTGCAAAAATCTGGCGGTACCACTGGTACTTTTGGTAAGTTTCAAAAAGACAAACCACGCAATGAGAACAATTCTAATGTAGGCCCATCTTGGGGGCCACGTAAAGGCAACTAAACTGTGAAAGTTTACGTCTTCAAGTCGCTGCCGCCATTTCTATGGGGCTATACGCGCGATATACGTGTGATGTGGGCACTTGAAGAGTGTAGCATCGCCTATGAGACTATCGGGCTTGATTGCGGGCCGAATGGTCTTCAAGATGAATTTTCGTTTGATGTGGTTTCTCCGTTCAAACAAGTTCCGGTCATCGATGATAATGGATATATTCTAACGGAGTCGGGGGCGATTCTTCTTTACCTAGCCGAAAAATCGCAAAAATTGATTCCTGCTGACCTGCAGGGGCGCGCACAAGTTTATCGCTGGTTAATTACGGCTCTTAATAACATCGAGCCATTTGCGCTACCGGTTTTTTTTGCTGATCTTCAGGGTGAAGCAAGCCACCACGGTAAACTGCGTTCTTGGCATGTTGAAATTCTTGAACGCTTTTTTCCGACGATCGATCAAATGTTAAAAGCGCAGCCATTTATTACGGGAACTGATTTCACTGTAGCTGATATTATTCTTACGTGCGTGCTGCGTGAAATTCGTAAAACAGAGATTTTGGGTAAGTACCCGAATCTTGAGAAGTACCGTCTTAATTGCGAAGCGCGGCCGGCGTTCGTAAAAGTTCTTAATGCGTATGAAGACCGCCTGGGTATTGCCCGCGGCAGTGCTAAGTAGTCATAATTTTCAAAGTTTCTTGCGGCGAACATGTTCGGGCAAGTTCTTGGTTTAATCTTTCTTTAAGCTGATTAAGAGCACTTATTTTCTGATCAATCTCGCTTATCTTTTTTTGAATCACTTGGTTCAGATTGCTTCTGCCAAGTTGTCCTTTTTGCAGCAGGCTTAGAAGTGACTTGATTTCTTTTAAGGTGAAACCTAAATCTTTCGCAAGGCCAATCAGTTTCAGGTCCTCTACCAGTCGCTCAGGATAGTTTTTATAGCCATTTGTTTGAGTTTTAATACCGCGAATTAAGCCAATGTCTTCATAATGACGTATGGTCTCTTTGCTTAGCTGCGTTTTTTTGACTAATTCTCCGATTAACATATTAACCCCTTGACCATGTTGTATACCCAACGGTTTACAATTTCTATAACAAAGGATGGTTTTATGAAGATTATGACCTTAGGTTTGATTTTAAGTTTTGCTTCTATCGTGCATGCTGCAGACAAAGTCAAACTCAGCATTATCAAAACGGGTACGGCCCATACTTATGAAAGCTTGGCTCTTGAAGGTGGGGCATGGAAAAAAATTGAAGTAAATCATTCAGCTTTTCTTGTCGAACATCCTAAAGGAAATATCTTAGTCGACACAGGACTTGGCGAAAAAATTGATGACCAATTCCAGGATATTTCTTTTTTTCACAGGCCGGCTTTTGCTTATAAAAAATCTGAAACGGCAAAAGCGCAATTAGCCAAAGAAAAAATAGATTTTAGCTTCATCCTTATCACTCATCTTCATTTTGATCATGTCAGTGGGTTAGTTGATTTTTTAGATAAAGATATCTGGGCTCTTTCAGAAGAGATCGCCTTTAAAGATGTAGGCACACCGCCGGCAGTCTTAAAGTCACAAGTCTCAAACCCAAATATTAAATGGCGGCCTTACACGTTTACTAAGACACCGTACATGGGTTTTTCTGAAAGTTTAGATATATATAATGATCAATCTATTGTGGTCGTTCCATTAAGAGGTCATACGCCAGGCTCAGTCGGAATATTTGTAAACACAGACCGTGGAAATAAATTTTTTCTTATCGGCGACACGGTATGGAAGAAAAAAGGTATTGATTTAAAGTTAGGCAAATTCTGGTTGTCAAAAAAGTTAGTTGATCTTGATGCTGATAAAGTGCTCGAACAAATTCAAAAGCTTCATTCTTTTCAAGAAGCCAATCCTAAGGTGATCATTCTGCCTTCGCATGATGAAAGTGTTCAGGCTCCGTTTGGGTATTTTCCTAAGCGGCTCTGAATGCTGAGTTGTCTTTAAAACAAAAGGCTATTTGTTTAAGTTTGGGTGCGCCAAGCTAGTGCCAATATAAGACTACTTATGTAGCTTTTTACTTATCATATTTATGGCATTGCTGATGACATTATTTTCCTGTAGTTATCGTCGCTCTTATATGCGCAGCCAACGAAGTTCGTTTTTATATTTATTGTTTTTACGAATTTGCGTATTTATGGCTGCAACTTATATCGTCAGCATGCCTGCGAATGCAAATACGGTCGCTGAAATTTACTCTGAAACAACTTTTGTTCCGCAATACGGATTGCTGTCTGAAACCCAACTGCGCGTCAAACTTTTTCAGGCCGAAAGAAATGTTTTCTACATCGGTGCAGTTTTGCAGCGCCAAGATAAAATTTCAGGCGATGATGACGATCTTTATTCGAAAAATCGCACTATGGCGGTTATTGGTGGTCGCATTGTTTTATGGAAATCTCTAACAGCCTTGGCCGAATACCGCACTGAAAGAAGAAGTCGTTATGGTCTGTTCTTGGGTGAAATTTTTGAATACCGGTTTAAAAATGCTCCGCTGTTTTCTGAATTTTATATTGAAGCCATCGCGCTGCCTTTGTTTCATCACAACCCCGTAACATCGGCTTGGTTTAAGCAAGGGCTACGTTATCGCCTTGAGCAAACGGCAGTTATCATAGATCCGTATGTAGAAATTTACACACGTCGCAGCCCCAAAGCAGATCTTGGGCGCGACACCGAGCAAGCGCGTGTCGGAGTGCGCGGTATTTACCTATTTAATTTGTGGTCAGCGCAAATTTTAGTTTATGAAAGTTTTGTAAAACATGAACGTGCGCATGAAGAAGTTCTCTTTGTTGTCGGCGGAGAATTTTAATGGGTAATTTTGAAATGTTATTTGTAGCGTTGGTATGTATTGCTGTTATTGGCGCACTGGTATTTGCTGTGGATGATATGTTTATTGATCTACAGGCATTAATGCGTGGCTTAAAGCCCCAACGAGTGACGGTCGATTACATTGCGCAGATCAAAAGAACCCCTGAAAAACAAATTGCTATTTTAATTGCTAACTGGAAAGAAGCTGAAATTATCACGCCCATGATTCGGGGTAATCTACGTGGCCTTGAATATAAGAACTATGTTTTTTTCTTGGGTGTATACCCCAATGATATAGGCACTGTTGTTGCAGCACAAAATCTTCAAGCTGCTTACCCAAAACAAGTTCAGGTGGTCTTAAATTCGCACGAAGGACCAACCTCTAAAGGCCAGATGTTAAATGAAGTGGCTCGCAAGATTTTTAGCTACGAAATTAAACTCGGAAAAAAGTTTGATTTATTTTTAATGCAAGATTCTGAAGATGTTTTGCACCCGCATTCACTTTCACTATTAAACGAAGTCAGCCATGATGCAGACTTTGTGCAAATTCCGGTATTTTCATTTGATGTTCCAAAATCTTCATTTGTCGGTGGCATTTATATTGATGAATTTGCCGAAGCTCACACAAAAGATTTACTGGTTCGCGAAGCCATGGGTGCAGCTATTCCTTCAGCCGGCGTGGGTACTTTGTTAAGCCGTAATCTGATGTTAGGCATGATGCAGGCCCAAGATGGTTGTTTTTTAAAAGAAGACACTTTGACCGAAGATTATCACTTAGGAATGATGGCTAAAAAATTGGGTTTTAAATCTAAATTTGCCTGCGTGCAGTACGAAAAAGAAAACGGCCAGACTGAATTTATTGCCACCCGCGAATATTTTCCTGATGCACTGTCAGCATCTATGCGCCAGAAATCTCGCTGGACTTTGGGTATTGCTTTTCAAGGTACAGAAAACCTGCAATGGCAGGGTAGCCTAGTCGATAAATACTTTATGTGGCGTGATCGCCGTAGCCCTTATAATAGCCTTCTTATTGTATTGTCAGTTTTATTGCTGATTGGCTTTGTTGTCTTAAATCAGCTGCAGTTAGGCCAAAGTGCATTACAGCATGGTTTATTTCAATCGTTACTGGCGCTGAACATGTTCAATATGGTTTTGCGTATGGGGCAAAGAATGCGTGCTGTCGCTTTAACAAACGCCAGACAGCATGTGCTGTTAGTGCCGCTGCGTTGGCTGGTGGCTAACGTGATCAACGTGGGCGCTGCATTGAAGGCCTACCAACAATTTAGTGAAAGTAAAAAAACAGGTCAAAGACCTGTTTGGATTAAAACAGAACATCGTATGCCAGAACATTTTGGTCTCGATATTAAGGCTCAGGTGCAACCGTGAAGATTTTTATTATTTCTGTGATGTTAGTATTATCTAGCTGGCAGGTTCAGGCCAAAGCCGTCGCTACTCCTTGCGTGAACGTTTATTTTGATCGCTCACAAGAACCTAATTATTGGATGGGAAAAACCTACGCTACATTATTGCAAAATATTCTGGGTCATTTTCCGAAATATCAACAAATCGTAAGCCCGATTGAAATGTATAAAAAGGGCGATATCGAAACATGTCATGCCAGTTTTTATATCGGCAGTTATTTTAACAATCAGATTCCGGCTGATTTTTTACAAGATTTTACGGCCACAAAAAAACGTGTGGCCTGGCTGGGTTATAGCATTTGGCAATTAGGTGCAAATTTTGAAGAAATTTTTGGCTATAAGTATTCACATTTAACAACGCTAAACCGCGAAAAATTAGACTCAACAGGCCGACCAAGTTATTTTAAAAATGTACTTTATAAAGGTGAAGTGTTTTTTAAGTACGGCGACTGGAGCAAAACTGATCGGTCGATTTTTTTAGCTCCGTTTGAACAAGCAGCTTTGTTAGCTACTGACACCAAGAAATCTCAGATTTTAGCGCATGCAGAACACAATGTGACTAAAGAAATTCTGCCTTATGCGCTTCAGGCTAAAAATCATTTTTATGTGGCTGATGTGCCATTTAGTTTTATGCATGAAGCTGACCGCTATTTTGTATTTGCTGATCTGTTATTCGATATTTTAGATGAAAAACCCCGTCATAACGGCAAGTATGCATTGGTTCGAATTGAAGATGTTCATCCGTTAATGCCTTTGGGCGAGCTTTATAAAACAATGAATGTTTTAAAAAACGAAAAAGTGCCGATTCATATTTCGCTGATTCCAATTTATTTTGACCCGTTACACCGTGGTGAAACAGATCCACAGGGTGAATTCATCACAATGGATCGTAAAGTGCCATTCATGAATTTCATCGAAGAAGTAAAACGTGATCAGGCTTTTTTTATCTGGCATGGTGTTACCCACCAGTACAATGCACAAAAAAACCCGCACGATGGCGTAAGCGGCAGCGATTTCGAATTTTTCGATGCTGTGAATAACCGTCCGATCGCAGAAGACAGTGTTAAATATGTTGTTGATCGTTTAGAAGATGGCTTCTACACCCTGCAAAAAACAGGCATCACCCCGCAAATGTGGCTGACCCCTCACTATCAGGCAAGCCCTCTAGATTATATTATTTTTGCTAATGTATTTACCTGGAATGTTGGGCGCGTGATTTATTATAATCATTCGGTTAAAGGTTTCTCGACACCAAATGAAAATAAAGACGTTCAGTTTTTAAGTGCGCTAACTAACGGTTATAATTTACGTACTGAATATTTTAAAAACTTAGAAGTCGTTTATGAATCTGAACGCTGGAGCGGGCAGATGTTTCCATATGAAATTTACGGCGATGTTCATGGTCAAAGATTGATTCCAGAAAATTTAGGCAATTCACAGCCTTTTGTGAACGCCCATGTTGTGGTTCCTCGTTCTAAAGAAGAAATCATCATCGATGCAAAACGTAATTTAGTCTTACGTGATGTCTGGGCTTCGTTTTTCTACCATCCCTTTTTGTTAACAACTTACGAAGATGGTGGCCGCGGTGAGTTTCCGGGTGATCCGGCAGAACTTGAATACATTCTGCGCGAGATCAAAAAACTTGGTTATAAATTTATTAGTTTAGAAGAATTTTTAAAAACGAACACAAAATCAAAACGACCTGAACCGGTCTATAAGGAACAAAACCCATGAAACAATTAATTTCGAGAATAGCAATCGCCTTGCTTTTACCTGTCTGGGCAATGGCTGCAATTAACTTAGCTGAACCTGCTGAGTTAATGCAAAAAGCCCAACAAAACAGAATCGCATTACGTGAAGTCATGCTTGATATTGAAATGAATCTTTCAGAAATGCGTGATCAACCCACGTTTGAAAAGTATTTCTATATGTTAGATGACTTAACAAGTCTTTCGGTAAGTCTTAAATTAGACGAAATCTACCCAAAAATGACTGAACGCCTAGGTCTGAAAATGACGGGTGTTGGAATGCGTTGGTTAGATATCACGAAAGATTCTACTGAAAAAATTCAGTACTATGTTAAGTGGATGGATGCGAACACATTAAGCCGTTTCTTAGATAACTTAAATTACCAGATTTCATTTGTTAAAGATCAGATGAAATTAGCTGTAATGGCCAAAAACATTGAAGCAGCCTTACCATTAATTGATGCACGTTCAGAAAATCAAGTGCACATTTTATTAGGATACCGCCGTCTAATCACAGATGTTGCGATTTTAATTTTACGTAATAAAAATTTACCGGCACACGAAGTCACTTTTTGGATCGGTAAATTAATGATGCCGGCTTCAGTTTCAGAATATTTAGAGATTTTAAATCAAGATATTTATGCTTTGAACACTGATAATAAAGACAACTCTCATGAATATTTACACCGTTTATTGTTACTAAATGCCCAGGTTGAGTCTTTTCAAGACACAGCGCCGGGCTGGTTAACAAACGCCGTAGGTGATGCGATTGTAGAACTTTTACTAAGATCGGTTCGTTTAGAAGTTGTTTTAAATCAGCAGCAATTTTCTCAAGCTCTTAGCACATTAAAAATTCGTTCGACTTTAAATTTAATTCAGCAATGGACAGTGCAAGAAAAAGTACCAACGCATGTTTATGCTGATAACTACATGAATTATTCAACAGCTATTGTAGCGCATGCCCGTAAAATCGGAATGACTAAAGATGCTGACGAAATGTCAAAATGGTTAGCGCGTGCTGCAGTTCCTGTTATGGCTAAAAAATTAAACCTACAAGGTAACTACCAGCTAACAAATGAATTAGGCGAAAAATGGTTTTTCACAATTTCTTATGCGCGTGAAAACATGTTAGTAGCAGCGATCGGTTCTGAATCAGGCGCCATCTATAAAACATTTTATAACATTACTTACAGTGGTGAAATCGCAAGTTTCGTAGCTTCAGAGCGTGAGCCTGATTCTGACGATCAGATGAATCCGCCAATTAAGTTTATGGTGAACGACAAAGGTCAGATTAAATTAATTGATCCGTATATTCGTATTGGTTCACAAGTATTTACAGGTCAGAAAGTTCAAAGTTTTCCTGATATGTGGGAGACCTTCCAAGGCCCGGGCGGCGAAGTGGATGGCACGTATGAGGGCACATTGCATTTAGCCTCTGGCCCAATGCGCGTGAAAGTTATCGTGACTAGTTTCGGTGGCTACACATTAGGTCGCTTAGATAGTCCTGACGGCTTAACAATTGAATTTAACATCGGAACAAAAGGCACTGATGGGGTTCTGATTTTAACTTCGGGCCGTAATTCAAAAGGTGGAACGTGGTTTCAATTGCGCGGTCACTTAACACCAGAGGGTCTAAACGCTCATGTTGTTATCGGCGGTAAAGCCCAGTCACCTAAAGTCAGTTTTTTAAAACGTAAATAATTAAAGGAATATCATGAAATTTTCGCGATTTATTTTTACAAGTTTAATAGTTGCTGCACTTCATAGTGTGGCCTGGGGCAGTTATGTTGCCGGTTTTAATTTAACCGAATCTGAAGGCTTTGCTTATGATGCAACGGCAACTTCTGTTGAACCAAAAACTTTGGCTCAAAATGCCGTTGATCACGCAAAACGTTTGGGTTCAAACCATATTATTTTAAATGTGCGTGCGATTATGAAAGGGCCTTTTTCTTCTGAAATCGTGCCGGTAACGCCGCCAGCAGAACGCGCTGCTGAAGCTAAACGCATGCTTCGTTTAATTAAGTACATTCAATCACAAGGTATGACTGTGGGATTACGTCCGATATTTTTCGTGATCGGCCCCAACGGCGAATTTCCTTATTTTGAAAAACAACCAGATGGTTCTATCAAGACTTGGTGGCACGGTAATATTCAACCACAAGATCCTAATCGCTGGTTTGAATCATTTCGTGTGTACTTAGATGTGTACCTTACTGTGGCTAGATTAGCTAAAGTTGATGAATTCACAATCGGTGCCGAGCTTTATTCTATGACAGTGGGTATTGAAGATCAGTGGCTAGAGTTTCCTTACGGCTTTCCGGGTCGTTGGTTAGAACTTCTTCGTTATGTGCGCGCTAAACTTCCGGCGGCTCGTTTGATGTATGATATTAACTTTACTGACGATACTGTGAATTCCGATGGTTTTGCCGCTTCTGGTGGTGAATTTGAAAGATGGCGTTACCGTTTAGTTGACCTTGCTAATCCCACAAATCCTGAAGAATTAAAAATCTGGAATGATCTGGTTAGTTTCTGGAAAGAATTGGATTCTGTAGGTCTTGATATTTACCGTTCATTAGCTTCTAAAAATCAGACATTACCAGTTGATTATAGTGCTTTAGTTAGTGTTTTGAAATCGCGTTCAGATTCTTACGCTACACAATTAGATAATGGCTTTATGCAAATCGAATTAACTTTAGATCATCATAAAGAAGCGATTATCAAAGAGATCGGCTTTCGCTCGGTAGATTCAGGTTTTATTGATCCGTTTGCTTATGCAGGTACAGGTACCGTTAATGTTCCCCATCAAGCAGCCGCTTTTCAGGCGATCTTTGATTCGTTTTGGACACCGCAATGGCCTTGGTTTAAAGGTATTAATTTCTGGGATATCGCTGTAGATCCGACTAAAATTGGTTCAAATGATAATGGTTTTTCTCCGGTTGGAAAACAACAAACCGAAGACATTGTTAAAGACCACTACTTTAAGAACTAGTCGTAATTTTAATGAAAACACTTCTCTTTGTATTTGGAACCCGGCCTGAAACAATTAAAGTAGCACCGCTCATTTTGAAACTTAAAAAAAATTCAAAATTTAAGGTGCTGGTTTGTTCAACGGGTCAACATCGAGAAATGCTTAAACCCTTATTAAGTTTTTTTAAAATTACCCCAGACTTTGACTTAGATTTAATGAAGCCAGGCCAGACACTCACAGCGCTTTCTTCGCGTGTGATGTTAGGCCTGCAAGAAATAATTGATAACAACAAGATTGATAGCATTATTGTTCAAGGCGACACCACCAGTAGCTTTACTGGTGGGCTTGTGGCTTTCTATAATAAAATCGAAGTGATTCACTTAGAAGCTGGTTTAAGATCAAATAATATCTATTCACCATTTCCTGAAGAATTTAATCGCAAAGCCCTATCAGTTATCGGTAACATTCATTTGGCACCTACTGAAGAAGCTAAAAAAAATCTTCTGGCTGAACACGTCGATGTTAAAACTATTCATGTGACCGGAAATACCGGAATCGATACGCTTTTTGAAGTTAAAAGTACGATCGAAAATACACCGGTTCTTACGCAAGAGTTTGAATCTCAGTTTAAGTTTTTAAATAAAAACAAAAAACTTATTTTAGTGACACTTCATCGACGTGAATCATTTGAAAAAAATATTAAAACAGTTATGCAGGCCATCCTAGAATTGTCTAAACGTTCAGACGTTGAATTTTTAATCCCTCTGCATCTAAATCCTGAAGTCAGAAAGAACGCCTGTGAAATTTTAGAAAGTCATGCCACCTGGATTAAAGAGGCTAGTGGTAAAACCAGTCAAATCTGGCTTTCTGATCCGGTCGATTATATTCCCTTTGTTTATCTAATGAATCGCAGCCATTTCATCATCACAGACTCGGGCGGGGTTCAAGAAGAGGCTCCATCGCTTGGAAAACCAGTGCTTATCGCTCGAGAAAATACCGAACGTCCTGAAGCCATTGCGGCAGGCACTTCGCGCTTAGCTCCGCTTGAAAAAGGGGCCTTCATTGCGACAGTGAACGAGCTTCTTGACGATAAAGCAGTTTACGACAAGATGTCGAAAGCGAAGAATCCTTTTGGGGATGGTAAAGCTTGCGAACGAATCGAAGCGTTGTTACGCTGATCGTATAAGGAGAGACTAAAGTGATGACGGATCTGACTCTGCAAGAAGGGGTACGTTTAGGTATACAAGTAACAGCTCGCATATCTATGTTGTTATTTCTGCTCGCCTTCATGACATCGTCTTTACGATTTCTTCTAAAAAATAAATTTGGCTTTTGGATGAAGAACAGACGCGCTGTCGGCTTAAGTTTTGCTTTTTCACATCTTTGTCACGGAATCCTGTTTGCCATGCTATACAAAATTGATCCTGAATTGTTTTATCAAGTGGCGCAGCCAACGACCATTATTTTTGGCGGACTTGGTTATGTGTTTATTTTTGCCATGACGATGACCTCGAATGATTTTTCAGTTCAAAAATTAGGAATCAAGCGCTGGAGAACTTTACACACGTTTGGCATGTACTATTTGTGGTTCATCTTTTTTGCAAGCTACGCTGGCCGAGTCGCCGGAAACTGGTATTACATGCTTTTAGTGGGGCCGATGGTTGCTCTGTTGCTGTTAAAGATTTTAGTTAAGACTAAGCGTCTCGCTCTATAGGAGTTAGCGCATCATTAAAATGATTAATGATAATCAGCAGTACTATTCATTACTTTAATTATTAAACCTAAGTTAGGTTATCTCTAAGAAATGGAGATTCCCTTATGAAAATTAAATCATTAACAGTAGCCGCATTAACAAGTCTTATATCTTTTAGCGCTTTAGCTGAAAGCCTGAAATGTACAGAAGTCATATCATTTCGCCAAGCTGATATGTTTATCAACCGCGATGGAGCTATCGGCTTTAATGGCACCTATATCACCATAGACGCCTCATGGTTTTTTCAAGCTGGTTTTAATAGTGTAAATCAGTTAACTGGCCGCGCGTCTGATGAGAACCTGGCACCCATTGCTTTAGGATTATACCTTTCGCCAAAAGGATCTTGCACAAACAACAATGATTCATTGAGCGAAGATTTCTCATGTTCAGTTAAGCAAGGCGAAATCGATGTCACTGGAAAAGATTTTCAAACAGTTTCAGACGCAAGTATCGTTAGCTCTGAATCCATCAGCAAAAAACTTCGTTTAAAAGTTGATGTTGAACTTGATGCTAAAATCAAAATTATTGATTCTAAAAAACGAAGCATTTTGTTGACTGGTTTGATTACCAACGCAAAAACCGGACAAAGTGTTGAATTGCACGAAAGCATGGAATGCACTGTTGAATAGTAGAAACGGCCTACAATACTAAAAACAAAAAAGGGTTATGAAGAAATTCATAACCCTTTTTTTATGTTAATTCTCAGTTCGATACATGTTTTCTCGACTACTGGACTCGATTCAGATCTAGAAAGTCCCGAAAAAATTAATATGAAAACCATCAGCACATTGTTTATCGTAACTTTTTTGTTTTCAATTCTGGGGCAAGCAAAAACCGCGCAACAAGAATTAACCGAACTTCTGCGTGATACAGAAAAAGCCAATACAGATGTTGTGCTGGTGTATAAAGATGGCAAAGTCATTTATGAATATTACGCGCGTGAATACACGCCGAATACAAAACATTTATCGTGGTCGACGGCTAAAACAATGACAGCGATGTTGATCGGAATCGCTGCTAAAGAAGGGTTACTTTCAATTGATGACCCTGTAAAAAAATATTTTCCTGAATTTAAAAATGATGCCCGCATCGTTGATGTCTTACAAATGTCTTCGGGCCTTCATTTTAAAGAAGCCTTTAAGGGATTTCCGTCACATTTAGATCTAACAAATATGCTGTATCTTGACGGGCAAAAAATGGGGTTCACTGATTTTATGTTAAAGATGCCTTTATCAAAAGTGGGCGAGCCGGGTGAATATTTTAACTATTCAAGTGGCGACACTAATCTACTGATGGGTATCCTGCAAAAAGCGATCGGCAATCAGGCTAAATATAATAATTACCCGTGGCAGAAGTTATTTAACCCGATGGGAATTGATGCAACATTTGAGCAAGATATGAAGGGTAATTTTGTTGGCTCATCATATATTTACATGAAGCCTTCAGACTATTTAAAATTAGGTCAGCTTCTAATGAATAAAGGTGTCTGGAACGGTCAGCAATTATTTTCACCAAGTTATTTTGAACTTATGAATACGGTGGCACCCGGGGTGCATAACAAGATTCAAGAATTTAACGAAGTGAACAAAGCCTATTCAATTCAGTTAACGACGAATCGCGCTATCGAAGGGCGTAACCTGCCATCTGCGTATAATGATTTACCTCTAGATACTTTAATTATGTACGGCCATCAGGGGCAAATTGTGGCGGCCAGTCCTTCACAGCAATTCGTTGTTGTAAGGCTTGCGCGTGATAAAAAAGCTTTGGATCGGAAAGCTTTTTATAAAGCTGTTGCAAAACTTGTGCGTTCAAAAAACTTAGCTTTTGAAACTGTGGGTAGTTCTAATCGGGTTCTAGCTAAAACTAATTATCAGCCCGATGACCAAGAGTATGAAGATCCAGAAGATCGCGGCACAATGGAGTCGCTATTAGTTGTGCCACACTTATTACGTGCTTATATCGTTAAGGAATACTGTTCATGTCGTTTGGTTGTCGGCCGTAGCGAGAAAGCTTGTAAAGAAGATATGAAAACATCTTTTCCAGTGCTTCCGCGTTTGAAAATTAAAGATGATGGTATTGTGACGGCAACGTTGGGCTTAGGTTTATTTAAAAAGGCAAAAGCTGTATACCGCGGGCAAAAATTTGGCTGTGTTTTAACGCAGTCTGAATAAAATTTTTTAAAACTCATCAGAAAAAAATTTGGTACGGGGTCAAATCAACAGAACCTAGAAACTGTTGTAGGCGAATAAGCTCGAGATCAATAGATTGAAGGCGTGATTGAAACAGAAGGGTCAGTATGCCTTTGATCAGGCCTTTTTCGGCGTCTCAATCTGGTAATTCTTTTTTTAAACTATAGTTCAATAACAATAACAGATACTCTATTAAATGGGGGGATAAGCATGGCTTACAAAGTCACGTTTGTAATTGCGTTACTTTCGTTTTTTACTCTCAAAGCAAATAGTTTCAAAGAAGGTTGTTCCCTCGATGATCATAAAAATGATCCATCTGTTACCTTCGTTTGGAAGAGTAAGTGTAATACTCATTCGACGACTTATGTATGTAGTGGCGGATTCAAGCCAGACGCGACGTTTCTAAAAGACTGGAAAAATAACTCTCAAAAGCACATCGTTTATGAATTCTCAAAAACTGTTGAGGAAGAACTTCCTTACTATTTTAGAACAGAAACAATTGAGCCGATTTTAGAAAAATCTTGTAACTTGGGCTGTTTTGGACACGCTGACTTAAGTTTAATGAACAACGACAACTTTACTTGCACGAAACCTAATGAGCAGGCGATTACTTTTTATATCACTTCACCTGACCAGAGCGCCGGTGCTAATTGGGATTATTGTGATGCTGCGGGAGGAGCTGAATTGCTGGGGGGTGTTTATCCGAAAGCAAAGTGGGAAAATCACCCGGCGCTTCCCCATTACTACATGTACAGAGCATCTTCTGTGATTGAAAGTAAAAGATTATTTGAATTAATCGCCAAGCAGCGAGAGGGTTCGAAGGGCTGTAGACAATATGAAATAAAAAAAATAGAAAATAATTAAGTAATTGATTGTAGTCGCTTTGTCATAAGCTAATTTTAGATGCTTGAATAAAACAGCAATGTTTTCAGAAAAGTTCAAAAACTCCCGATGGGCTTTGATTGTTCACTCGCGTGAAGCAGGATTTAAATAAAAAAAAGCCCCGGTACATCACCGGGGCTTTGTAGGATGCAAGAGCTTTGCTAGCTTAAGCTATTGTTTTTCTAATCTTCTCTTTTCGGCGCGACCAAAAACCAAAAACCAAAAACTTGCCGCCATAAACAGTGCAAGCTGGAAAAAGATCCATACCCGTTATTTTAGTGCTCATAGGATAATTAGGGTTAGGCCGTATATCATGGATTGTTAAATCTCCTGTCGTATGTCCACTATTTAACTTACCCATCTCGATCTTTGTATATTCACGGTCTTCGATAACTGTTTTACAATTCCAACCGTCGGCTTTCTTCAACAAAGTGTGTTCGCCCTTGATGTAACCACGACCATTTAGCTGTGGGCCCTGAATGTAGGGGTTGTTTCCACTCATGTCAAAAGTGATGACTTCTACAGTTTTATGCTTCCATTGACAATATTCTCCTTCAGCGTCGGTAAAATCTTTTGTCTCTTTCCAGGTTCCTTGTAAGTTTTCTGGATTGCAAATTTCAGACGTTCCAGGTGGAGGATATTGAAGTGGATGGTGATTAACTAAAACAGGGCAGTTCCAGCATACTTCTGGAACAAAAGGTGCGTTTGGATCATTAGGAGTTGTAGGAATATTTGAATCACTTGTTTTATTAAATACTTTTCCTTCTATAGTCATAGTTGCGCCTTTTAGATCACATTTAAATTCAGCACTCTGGCCCGTGTCTGCGGTCATAATTAGATTGCCATTCTTAGGTGTTATAAGCTTGAAAATCCATCGACGCTCTTTCGAAGGACAAGAAGGATTACTGTAATTCATTCTATTATTTTGGAAACCAGAGCCGGTTATTTTTCCATCGATGCTGATAAAATCATACTCCGATGTATTGATTACTTCTCTATTACCGCAAGGGTCATATTTATCTTCAGTTTTCGTAATAAGTTCAGATTTCCATATACCTAGTAATGGATCGCCATCACAATTACTAGCTAGAGTATTAATAGATAAAAGAATAGTAGACGCCGCTATTAAGATTTGTTTATTCATAATGGACGTAAATAGCATTTTATTTGCTGAAGAATCAAACCAAAAAAAACAAATGAAAAAAAATTGAGGATTTTTTACTTGAATGCTTGTCAAAAACCAAACAACTTAGCTTAAAAAAAAGAGACTTCATCCGTCCTTAAGAAAGATTACCTTAAAAATCAAATCGAGCGAGCTAGCATTAGTTGAATTTGAATCTTCAAAAGGAAAGAATGTTACGAAGGTCATTATGCATTAGATAAGTAGATTGATTGGCTACGTATAAATTAAAGCAGCAGAAATAACGATGCTCCAAAAAAAATGGCTGCAAATCACCTGAGTGATCGTTGATTCGGTAATGTATTTTTTAATAATGGGGTTCTTCTAATCTGATCTTGTATGTCTGTGGATTTAATAATTCTCAAAAGACTTTGAGAAAAAATTGGTTGCGGGGGCAGGATTTGAACCTACGACCTTCGGGTTATGAGCCCGACGAGCTACCGGGCTGCTCCACCCCGCGACTGACTGATGTGACGTTAAGATAAGGCGAGGGCCTTTTAAAGTCACGCATTAGTTTTAATAAATCTGCCTAATTAAAGGCCTGATGCAACGGTATAAATCGATTTTAGTGATAGTAGACCCACAGCGGGCCGATCAATAAAAATTGTAGATCTTGAAAGAACGAGGGCTTTTTGCCCTCTATATGATGACCATAAAATTGGCCGATCCAAGCTAAAACAAATATTGTGATATTCAATGTCAGAAGTTGCGTTGTGTTTGAATCAAGAAGCATCAGCACTAAATGAATTGCTGCAAATGTACTAAACATTAATAAAAAAGGTCTAACGCCTAAACGTGCATAAAAAACCAAGGCTAACAACATCGCTAAGTGTGACCAGTTTACATATTTAATATCTGGAAATAAAAATCCTTTGGGGATGCACCATAAAATTCCGATAACGCTGAATAAAATTAGCGGAACACATATTAAATGAATTGTTCTATTGATTTTATTTTTATGTGTTTCGCCATAAGCCGAAAGCCAGTCATTTAAAGTCTTCATGGTTTAATTATACACCTTGTCTGAAATTTTTCGAATCCTTTCTTGGGACAAGTTTGTGAAACTAGCCGCAGCAAAGGTGCTTCAGTTCAAAATTAGCAGCTTTGAGTGCTGGAACAGAACTTGTATTTAAGGCTTAACAGTTTCTTTTACGAGGAGATTTAAAATGAAAGAAAATATTAACAACCAAAATCAAAATGTAAATCAGCGTCAACAGGGTGATCAAGCTAATCGATCGGGCGGCCAAGATCCAAATTTAGATAAAGGCTCTACGACAAACCCAAGCACCGGTACTGGCAGCACGACGCGTGATTCAAGTTTTAATCAAGGGCAATCTGGCGGTAGCCAACAACAGAGATCAGGTAAATAAATTTTTTAAATCAAATCATTGTAATTAAAAAGACAATGGTTGGAAGAGTCTTATCGCAAGATAAGGCTCTTTTTTTTATTTGATTTCGCGAAACATAAAATTTTTATTGTGAACCTTTATGGGTCAAAATTATGGGAACTAGGTGCAGCATTTTATTTCATCTCAAAAATAACAACATTAGAGTTTGGAACAGAACTTGTAAATGACCTTAAAGTAACTTTCGATAAAATCGAATTAAACCAAGGAGAATAAAAATGGCACAAAATAATAACATGTCAAATCAAAACGCAAATCAAAATCAACAAGGTGGACAATCTGGTCAGACAAATAAATCGAACCAAACTCCAAATGCAGACAGAAGCTCTAGCACGGGTCAAACTTCACGCGATTCGCAATACGGTGAAAGACAATCAGACACAAGCCAATCTCAAAAATCTAATAAATAGTTTTTACTTGTAAAAGTAAAAGACAGGCACACACACATACATCCGAATCAAATTCGTTGCTCTGAAAAAGTAACGAGTTGGAAGAGTCTTATCGTAAGATAAGGCTCTTTTTTTACGAACGGAAATCATAAAATGGAACATGTCACCACAGTCTTGCCGAAAGATATGATTCGCGCTGGCACGGGCGAAATGTACGGGCTTCGAGAAGCCATCGAACGTTTGCAGAAACAAGGTTATACGTATAATCTTGTGGCACGTTTTGATCATTTCACTTGTGAAGAAGGTAAATTAGAACTTTATCCCAACGATATTTTTTTCGACGAAGTCTTACGTTTTGAAAACACTTCTGATCCTGATGATCAAGCGATCATGTACGCGATCAGATCACTGATCGAAGATGACGTTAAAGGATTATACATTGAATCTTACGGGTTTTATCACGACGATTTATCGAATACGATCATTCAGCGTATCCAAGAATGTCACCAACTCAGACAAAAATACCCGCATCCCAGTGGCACTGGAGTTGCTTTAAAATCATAGTCGACTTTAAAAAAAGGAGTACTTATGCGAAAATCAACTGCAAAAAAAGCCTCTACTAATAGTTCTAAAGAGGATATCATTAAATTAATTTTAGCGGATCACGAGCCCTTGAAAAGATTTATTGGTATTTTAAAAGACTTAGACACGCCAATTCGCACCCGCAGAAGAATCTTTGATCAATTCGTACCGTTATTATTAGTGCATGCAAGATCAGAACAAGAAAGCCTGTACACTTTTTTAAAAGACGAAAACAAAGAGCTTCGCATCGATGGCTTGGAAGGCGACGTAGAGCACGAATTAGCCGAACATATGGTGGAAGAAGTAAAAATGTCAGAAGGCGCAGAGTTATGGTCGGCACGAGCTAAAGTTTTAGCCGAGCTAGTTGAACATCATCTTAAAGAAGAAGAGTCTGATATATTTCCTGCATTTAAAAAAGAGAGCGATGTTGAAGATCGTGTAATGATCGGTAAGCAGTACTTAGAATTAAAAGATCACTTTCGCCGTGAAGAAAACCTTACCCTTGAAGAAGAAGAAGCGATCGAAGAAGAACGTAATCGCGATTATCGGCCTTCAAACCTTATGCAGTAGTTGTTATTCGGTGTGTTTTTCGATATAAGTTAAATTATGTCGGGATCGCGCAAATATAAATTTTTAATACTATCCGGAGGCTTTCATATGCTTGCCGCAGCTATTATCATGTTATTGGCAAATCCAACAGATCAAATATACGAAAATATTGAAGTGACTTCTTATGTGACGCCTATTGTGAAGCCCAACGATAGTAAGCTTGAAAAAACAAAATCCGAAAGAGTAAATGAACTTGCGGATAAATCAAAAGAGCTGTCAAACGAAACTAAAACCCCTATCGGCGGTACAAGTCACGAACAGATCGCTGAAGAGTTGGCCAGTGATTCGGCGATTACGACGCCAGCGGTGCTGCTGACAAAGATAAAAGCAAATCGCACAGAAGCTGCGCGAAGAGCCGATTATTCAGGAGTTGCGCAAGTTGAACTTGTTGTTGGCTCAGACGGGCAAGTCAGAAGTGCAAAGCTTAGAAATTCTTTACCTTATGGTTTAGATGAAGTTGCGCTAAATCTTGCACGTGAATCTAAATTCAAACCTGCAATGGTTGATAACAAACCAGTAGCGAGCGCCATTTTATTTAAAGTGCGCTTCGAATCTGAAAAATAATTCTTCTTCGAAGAAATAAAATAATTAATACGAGCGCGGTTGGCGCGGCGCTTTGCGATCTGGATGAAGTTTGTAATGGTAAGCACAGTCTTTCGAGCAGGTGTCTTTCTTCCATTCAATTTTAGCACAGTCTTCGCAAATATGATCGTGCGTGTCGCAACGTTTGCAATCAATCGCCGTATTTCCAGGTTGGCCACAATGAGGGCAAAGATAATATTTGTCAGTTGGTTTTAGATCTTGAGTTACAGACACGCGGTGATCGAAAACAAAACATTCACCATCAAATTCATCGTTCGGGTATTCTTTTAAGTAATTTAAAATTCCGCCACCAAGTTGATAAACATTGCTGTAACCTTTTTCAGTTAATTCTAGAATTCCTTTTTCGCAGCGAATTCCGCCAGTGCAAAAAATTAAAACTTTTTGATCTTTAGAAATATTTTGTGAATCCATGTACTGCGGAAACTCAGTGAATTTCTCGGTGTTTGGGTTTAATGACCCCTTGAATGTACCGATTTTATATTCATACCAATTGCGCGTATCGATAATGATTGGTTTTTCTTTTTTTAAAACTTCATTCCATTCGGTGGGCGTTAAATGACGATTTACCCCTTCTGGCGGCACTAGATCAGGAGTTCCTAATGTCACGATTTCTGGTCTTAATTTTACAACGAAGCGGCGAAATGGCGATTTGTGCGATTCGGAATCTTTAAAATTAAGTGCGGTTAAATTAAAATGAGCTAATAGGTCTTTTTTAAAATTTTCTAAATTCTCTTTTGATTGAGCTGACACCGTAGAATTAAAGCCTTCAGGCGCTAAAATAATTAGGCCTTTGATATTGTGCTTTTCTGCCAAATTATTGAACCAAGTTTTCGTGTTTTCAACATTAGAAATCGGGATAAATTTATAGAATGTAGTGATAAAATATTGAGCTGCGTTTGTGCTGCTGTTTGCCGCATTAATAGTCATATGAACCTCTTTCAGTTGTCAGACGGTGGCTCCAAACCACCATGAGTTGATTTTAGGTCATCAAAATCAGACTTTTACTTCTAATGCACCTGCCTTGAAGGGTCAAACTGTTTGAATCAACCCTAAAAAATGTCTATAACTATTTGCTTATGTCATTATCAGTTCAAGACCAAAAAGAGATTCTACGTCGTCGTACGTTTGCCATTATTTCACATCCAGATGCGGGTAAAACCACGTTGACCGAAAAACTTTTATACCACGGTGGGGTAATCCACGAAACTGGCGAGGTAAAAGGTAAGTCTGGAACAAAGTCAGCCACATCAGATTGGATGGAGCTAGAAAAACAAAAAGGTATTTCGATTACTTCATCGGTAATGACTTTTGATTACGCTGATTTACGAGTTAACCTTTTAGATACTCCCGGCCATAAAGATTTCTCTGAAGATACCTACCGTGTATTAATGGCCGTTGAATCTGCATGTATGTTAATTGACGTAGCCAAAGGGGTCGAAGATCGTACGAAAAAACTTTATGATGTTTGTCGTCTGCGTGATATTCCAATTTTTACCTTCGTAAACAAACTAGATCGTGAAGGAAAAGATCCACTTACTTTGATCGACGAAATCGAACGTACGCTAAATATGCAATGTTACCCAGTGACTTGGCCGTTAGGCATCGGCCAGCGTTTTAAAGGGATTTACAATCGTTTAAATAAAAAAGTGTATTTCTACGATCAGCGCCGTGAAGGTGATGAATACACTGAGCATGACCTATCTGGCCCGCAAGACCCAATCTTAGATAAATACTTAGATGCAGAAACTGCGGCACAAGTGCGTGATGAATTAGAATTAATTGAATCAGCTCTTCCACCATTTGATGTGAATGAATTTTTAACCGGAAAAATTTCTCCGGTTACATT
Source organism: Bdellovibrio sp. (assembly GCA_036676395.1). GTDB lineage: Bacteria > Bdellovibrionota > Bdellovibrionia > Bdellovibrionales > Bdellovibrionaceae > Pseudobdellovibrio. Next base: position 1,574,907 of record JAKFCY010000002.1, on the reverse strand, counting down.
TGGTTCGGCAAAGCAAAACTTCGGTGTGGATACTTTCTTAAAATTCTTTACAGAATTTGCACCCGGTCCAAAAGCACGTCCGTCCAAATCAGTGGGTGAAGTTGATCCATTGTCAGACAATTTTTCAGGCTTTGTATTTAAAATTCAAGCCAACATGGATAAGCGCCACCGCGACCGTATTGCCTTCGTTCGCATTTGCTCAGGCAAATTTGAACGTGGTATGAAAGTAAACCACGCGCGCTTACAGCGTGAATTACGTTTGTCTTATTCAAGCCAGTTCGTAGCTGCTGATAAAGAAACTGTCGATGTCGCTTATGCTGGTGATATCGTGGGTGTCGGCGATACCGGAAACTTTGCGATCGGCGATAGCATTTCAGCAAACGGTAAAGTTCGTTTTGAGGATATTCCAAAATTTGCGCCAGAGTTATTTGCAAAATTAACTGTAAAAGATGCACTTCGCAGAACAAAACTACAACAAGCCTTAAATCATTTATCTGAAGAAGGCGCGATTCAATTATTTATTGATCCAGTTTACGGCCCGCAAGAATATTTAATCGGCGCGGTCGGTGAGTTACAGTTTGAAGTTTTAGTGCACAGATTAATGGATGAATACAACTTAGAAGTAAAATTGAACCGCTTGCCATTCACGGTAGCCCGTTGGCCAAGAACTCAAGACGGTAAACCCGTTGCTGAGTTAAAAGGTAATTTTACTCTATTCAGAGACATGATTGATCAACCGGTCTTATTATTAAACCAAGAGTGGGATTTGAACTGGGCTAAAAAAGAAAACCCAGATGTCGAATTTGCGACTTCGATTTCGAGAGCCAGATAATGAAAGCTTTAGAAGTTAAAAACCTTAAAAAAACCTATACCGATGCCAAAGATGCATCTCGATCAGTGCATGCTTTAAAAGGTGTAAGTTTTGATATTAACGAAGGCGAGATTTTTGGTTTACTTGGGCCAAACGGCGCAGGAAAAACCACTTTAATTTCTACAATTACAACTTTAGAAAAACCTACTTCAGGTGAATTAAATGTTTTTGGCCTTGATGTAGTTCACAACGCCCGTGCAATTAAACAAAACGTTGGCGTCGTTCACCAAGAAGTGATCAACACAGGTTATTTCGATGTGACTGAAATTTTAGAATTTCAATCAGGTTATTACGGCATTCTGAATAACGGTGATCGTATTCAATTTTTATTAGATCGTCTGGCGTTAAAACCCCATGCCCACAAGAAAGTCAAACAACTCTCAGGCGGAATGAAACGCCGTTTGATGATTGCAAAAGCTTTAGTTCATTCACCAAAGTTATTACTACTTGATGAACCGACAGCAGGTGTAGACGTTGAATTACGTGAATCATTATGGAAGTTTGTAGCAGAATTACAAAAAGCTGGCATGTCGATCTTGCTTACGACCCATTACTTAGAAGAAGCCGAAAATCTTTGTAACCGCATTGCGATTATCAACAAAGGCGAAGTGAACTACTGCGGAAGCCCGAAAGAAGTCATTGCTAAATATTCGACTAAAAAAATTCATATCAAAATGACAAATGGTGATGTTAAAGAAATTCTAACTTCTGCAGCTGAAAGTTTAAATATCGTGCTTGTGCAACATAAGATTTCTATAGCCGATGTGGCCGATATTCAAATGACTGAAGGTAAGTTAGAAGAAGCCTTTACGAAAGTAGTGAACCAATAGCATGGAAAAAACAATTAATAACTGGATTCCATTTTTAACTTTAATCCGCCGTGAAATTAAACGTTTCATGAAAGTGATGATTCAAACTGTAGTAAGCCCGATCGTAAGCTCTAGTTTGTATTTATTGATCTTTGGTGTGTCATTGGGTTCACAAGTAAACCTTCCGAATGGTTTACCCTATATTACATTTTTGATTCCGGGCCTGATGATTATGGGTTTAATTAATAACTCATTCCAAAATTCATCATCTTCAATTGTAACGTCAAAATTCTCAGGAGATCTTGAAGATATTCGCGTAGCTCCGATTTCTAATCATCAAATCATTTGGGCTATGGGTATTGGCGGAATTATTCGTGGTTCGGTTGTTGCTTTTATAACGGGTGCTGTTGGAATGATTTTCCATTATTTTATGGTCGGCGAATTATTGCCGATCAAACATCCTTTGCTTTTTGTGATGTTCACAATTCTTTGCGGATTGATCTTTTCGTTCTGCGGAATTTTTATCGCCTTCATTGCAAAAACATTCGATCAGTTAAGTGCATTTTCAACGTTTATTTTAATTCCGCTGACATATTTAGGCGGAGTGTTCATGACGATTCAAGGGTTACATCCATTTTGGCAAAAGGTGTGTCACTTAAATCCGGTGTTTTATTTAATAAATGGCTATCGCTATTCGATGGTTGGCGTAAGTGATGTTGATCTTATGACAACTGTTGTTGTGTGTTTATTAGCTACGGGCGTAACTTATTTAATGGCGATATATTCCCTTTTAAAGGGATCATTTGCACGGTGGTAGACTATGTTTGAAGGCTTATCAGATAAAATTTTAGGTTCAATGAAAAAACTCAAAGGTCAGCACAAGATCTCTGAGACTAATGTCGAAGAAGCAATTAAAGAAATTCGTCTAAGTTTATTAGAAGCTGACGTTCATTTTAAAGTCGTAAAAAACTTTATCGACCGTGTGAAAGCTAAAGCCTTGGGTGCTGAAGTTATTGCTAACGTAAACCCAGGCCAAATGTTTACAAAAATCGTCCATGACGAATTGGTGCAAACATTAGGTGGCGAAAAAGTTGATATCAACGTTCGCGAAAAACTATCAGTGATTATGATGGTAGGCCTGCAAGGGGCAGGTAAAACTACGTCCACTGCAAAACTAGGTTTGTATATTCGCCAGAAACTAGGAAAAAAAGTAGGTTTTGTTCCTGTCGACGTTTACCGCCCGGCAGCCATTGACCAATTACAAACTTTAGCAAAACAAAATAACTTTTCTTGTTACCCATCTAAAGTAGGCGATAAGCCTGCTGATATTTTAACAAACGCCATCAAATGGGCTGAAGATGAACTGATCGACGTCTTATTAGTCGATACAGCGGGGCGTTTACAAATTGACGAAGAGTTGATGAACGAATTATCTGATCTTAAGAAAGTCATCACGCCGACTGAAATTTTATTAGTCGCTGATGCGATGTTAGGTCAGCAATCTGTGAATGTTGCAGAAACATTTCACCAAAAATTAAACTTAACAGGTTTAGTTTTAACAAAAGTAGACGGCGATGCGCGCGGTGGTGCTGCTTTATCTATTCGTGAAGTAACGGGTATTCCAATTAAATTTCTAGGTGTTGGCGAAAAGGTTTCTGCATTAGAAGTGTTTCATCCAGATCGTTTGGCTGGAAGAATTCTAGATATGGGTGATGTTCTATCATTGGTAGAGCGCGCTCAAGACGTGATAGATACGAAAGAAGCTGAACGTTCTGCTAAACGTATGATGAATAATGAATTCACGTTAGAAGACTTCCTGGCGCAGATTCAGCAGCTAAAAAAACTGGGCGGTTTTGAAAGTATGTTGAAATTTCTACCCGGTATGGGCGAGATCTCTAAACAGATGAAAAACATGACCCCACCAGATACTGAAATCAAAAAAATCGAATCCATTATCAATTCAATGACCATTCAGGAGCGTAATGATCACAGAATCCTCAATGGCTCGCGGCGTCAAAGAATCGCTTCTGGCTCAGGAACCCAAGTTCAAGATGTGAATAAACTGGTCAAACAGTTCGAAGAAGCGAAAAAAATGATGAGTGGAATGATGAAAATGGGCATGGGTGGTAAAGGAAAAGGCAATCCATTCGGTGGAATGGGCGGCAAAGGACCTGGCTTTCCTTTTTGATTTCCGTTTTAATCGCTTGATCTTGCGCGATATAAGATATAAAAACTTAGTCTTTGAGAAAGCTAGAAAGCTTTTTTTTCTTCATATGAGAGGTATTTCAAATGGTTGTTATTCGTCTAGCACGCGTTGGAGCTAAGCATGATCCTAAATACAGAATCACAGTGGCTGATTCTCGCCGTTATGTAACTGGCAAATTTATCGAAGTATTAGGAACATACATTCCAACTCCAAAAGGTAAGCAAACTAAAGTTGTGTTAAACACAACTAAAGCTCAAGAGTGGTTAACTAAAGGTGCACAGCCTTCTGAAACTGCAAGACACGTTCTTAAATTAGGTGGAATCACTTTACCTGCACGTAAAAAATCTCCAGCTAAAACAAAAAACAAGAACGCTAAAAAAGAAGCGTAATTGAAACAATAATATAGAGTAGATCTCGTTATGGGGCGTTTCTGGTCAAAGAACTGTGAAATTCCTTGAGGTCTGCTAAATATTTTGTCAAACTTGGATATGGTTTCTGGGGGGAACATGGATAACTTAAAAGAACTTGTTGAGCACATGGCGAAGTCTTTAGTTGATAAGCCTGAAAATGTTGAAGTTGATGAGATTCCTGGACAGCAAACTACTCTTTTAGCCCTTAAGGTGGATAAAGAAGATCTTGGAAAAGTCATCGGTAAACAGGGTAAAACAGCTGCTGCGATGAGAACAATCATCAGAGCTGCAGGTACCAAGTTAAACAAACGCTATCACTTAGATATCGTTGAATAATTTCAATATAGATAAAGTACTTAAAAAGGAGAGTGAAAACTCTCCTTTTTTTTTATCCTAAGTGCTACAAGCAATCATCAATGGAAAAACAAGAAATGCGCCTCATCGGAAAAATCAAAGACGCCCACGGTTTACGTGGCGATGTCTTTATTATTTTCTTTTCCAAAGATTATTCCTGGGTGGATTTAATTGACGAAGTTTACATCGAAGAAACTCCTTACGAAGTCATTAAGGCTGCTGAACACAAAGACGGCCTTAAAGTGCAGCTCAAGGGCGTGACTGATCGTAATCAATCAGAAGCATTGATTGGAAAACAAATTTATTTACCCGCTGACTTTTTCTTCTCTCAAGATGAAGACGAAGGAATGTTTCTAACTGAAATCGAAAAATTCAAAGTCGTTGATAAAACCGCAGGTGAAATCGGCATCATTACGGGCTTTTCATCAAACACCGCGCAAGACTTATTAGTTGTGACATCAGTAAGTGGTAACGTGTTTGAAATTCCGTTTGTGGATGCCTTTATTGTAGAAATCGATCACGAAAATAAAACTATTCAGATGGATCTACCCGAAGGTCTTTTGGATCTGAACCAATAGTTATGAAATTCACGTACCTGACTCTTTTTCCAGAGCTTATTCAAAGTTACTTAAGTGATGCGCTTTTAAAAAAAGCAGCAGATAAAAAACTTTTAGAGTTTAACATTATTAATTTACGAAAATATTCAGACAATAAGCATAACTCAGTCGACGATACGGCTTACGGTGGCGGCGATGGCATGATTTTACGCCCCGAGATCGCCGATAAATGTTTTAATGAGTTATATGTATCTGCTGATTACAAACCTGAATCGGCATTACGTATTTACCTATCTCCTCAAGGAGAAAAATTAGAGCAAGCCACTATTCATAAATTACTTAAGTATGATCATTTAGTTTTATTAAGTGGACGCTACGGTGGCATTGATCAAAGAATTATAAATCACCATATTGATTTAGAAATCTCATTAGGTGATTTCGTATTAAGTGGTGGAGAGCTGGCCTCGCTAGCGCTTACCGAAAGTGTATCTCGCTTTATTCCGGGGGTATTAGGCCATGACCAGTCGGTGATTGCGGATTCATTTCATAATGGTTTATTAGAAGCTCCGCAATTCACAAAGCCTGCCTTGTGGGGAAATGAAAAAGTGCCTGACGTTTTATTGTCAGGACATCATGAAAAAATCGCGATTTGGAAACACCATATGGGTTTATTAATCACATGGAAAAAACGCCGCGATTTGTTTTTAAAAGCAGAAAAAGAATTAGTAAGTACACAGCTTAAAAATCATTTGAAATTTTTAAGTGAAATCACAGATGAAGAGTTAAAAGCTGTGGATTTAACTCGCCAAGATTTAGATCAGCATTTGAACGAGGTTAAAAGTTTATGAAACGTAAAGCACCTTTAGCCGTAGCCTTGCTTCATTATCCGATTGTTGATCGCCAAGGGGATCTTTGCGCGACCAATATTACAAATTTCGATATTCATGATATCGCCAGAAGTTGTCGCGTGTACGGTGTTGAACGGTATTACCTGGTTCACCCGATGCAAGAGCAACAAATGTTTGTTGGCCGAGTTTTAGATCACTGGAGAACCGGCGAGGGGGCCAGATTAAATCCCATGCGTAAGACGGCTCTGACAGATGTAAGGACGGCAAGTAATGTTCATGAGGCCATGGCAGATTGGGGTCACCCTAATGCCCGTATCGTTGCAACTCACGCACGCAACCTGCCTGGGCAGGAGAAATTCACCTTTGAGCGCTTTAAAAACGTTTTAGAGCAGGATGATGACCCTTATATGCTTGTTTTTGGAACAGGTTTTGGCTTAACTCAGGATTTCATGCGTAACTGCCATGCGGTTTTAGACCCAATCAAAGGTGATTCTAAAGACGATTACAGACATCTTTGTGTAAGAGCGGCTGTAAGTATCTGTCTTGACCGACTCCTAGGGTCATGGTAACACAATACTTCTTTTTGAAAGATAATTGGACCTGAGGTCCAAATGAATAAGGACTATTTATGGCAAAAGCAGCAGCAAAAAAAGCGACTTCTAAAAAAATGAAAAAAGCAGCTCCAGCAAAAGGAACTGAAACTAATTTCGTTAAGCGCATGACTCAAAAATCGACTAAAAATGCAAAAATCGCAACTTTTGCTCCAGGTGATACTGTTAACGTATACGTTAAAATTATCGAAGGTGAAAAAGAACGCGTTCAGTTATACAAAGGCGTTGTGACTAAAATTCAAGGTCACGCTCACAAATCTTTTACAGTTCGTAAAATTTCTGCGGGTGTAGGCGTTGAAAGAACTTTCCCGTTCAACTCTCCAGCTATTGATTCAGTTGAATTAGTTGCTCACGGTAAAGTACGTCGCGCTAAACTTTATTACTTACGTGATTTAGATGGTAAAGCAGCTCGTATCGAGTCTGAATTAGTAGCTACTTCATCTAATGATTCAAAAAAATAATACTTTTAACCGTAAGACGTTAAAAGATCTTCCAACCCCATTTATCGGTATCGATGAAGTAGGGCGTGGATGCCTCGCCGGCCCAGTGTGTGCCGGCGTTGTCATTTTAAATGATCAATTCCCTGTAAAACATTTTCTTGATTCAAAAACCCTGTCAGAAGAAAAACGTGAAGCCTTAGCTTTAGAAATTCGCGCCAATCACCATTGGGCTCTGGGCTGGGCTTCAGTTGAAGAAGTTGATGAGATCAATATTCTGCAAGCCACTTATCTGGCGATGACAAGAGCTGTTCGCTCTTTAGAAGAAAAACTAAAAGATCAGTTAAATATCAAGAACGGAACACTTCTGATCGACGGACGTGACCGTGTTTCGGATCTTAAAGACTACAAACAGTTACCTATTATCAAAGGGGATCAGCACATGCGTTGCATCTCTGCAGCTTCTATCATCGCCAAAGTGGCGCGTGATCAGTTAATGGCAGAGCTTGCAAAGGAATTCCCTGTATATGGATTTGAAAAACACAAAGGCTACGCGACCGAAATTCACCGCACAGCCATTGAAAACTTTAAACCAACCATCCACCACCGAAAAACCTTCGGCGGCGTCAAAGAACACCTCTAAACTAACAGATAAATTTCACCAGCGCGGAGCAGACGCTGAAGCTGTAGTGCGAAAGTATTTTCTATCAAACGGCTGGAGCATTTCATCTGAACGCACTAAGTTTGATGGTGTTGAAGTTGATCTTGTTGTTGAAAAAGGAAAGCGGCGAGTGCTCCTTGAAGTAAAGTATCTGGATCAATACTGGCGCGCATTTGAGCGGATAGGAACAAAACAAATCCAGCGGCTAAAGTATGTCTTACTTGGAGAGCGACGTCGAAACTGTGTGTGTAACATAAAAGTTGAAGGTTATGTGGTGTTTGTACTCAGTGACGGTAAGCTGCACTTCATTTCGCTCGATGAAATTGTCTAATCGCTGGCGAATTGCCCCGAAAATCTATGCAGTGCTATGAATAAAGTCGACTGAATGCAACATAACTGGTGCAAACATTCTAATTAAGAGATCGTTTTCATATCAGGGAGTATTCATTATGAAAAACGGGTTTTCAAAGATCGTATCCATATTGTTATGTGCCATATTTATTGCGTCGATATCTAAGGCAGCAGCACCCGAAGAAGAGTTAACTGCCGCACTTCGCGACACCAAAAAAGCCAACACCGATGCGGTGATTATTTATAAAGACGGAAAACTTATTTACGAATATTACGCACGTGAATATACACCAAAAACAAAACATCTTTCTTGGTCGACCGCAAAAACCATGTCGGGAATTCTAATTGGTATCGCTGAAGGCGAAGGATTACTTTCAATTAATGATCCCGTTAAAAAATATCTTCCTACGTTTCAGAACAATGCGCGCATTATTGATGTTCTGGGTATGTCTTCAGGAATTAAATATAAAGAAGCCTTTGAAGGACTTCCTTTAAATTTAGATTTAACAAACATGTTATATCTGGATGGCCATGCCAAAGGTTATGTGGATTACATGCTAAGAAATCCGCTTTCCCCTACAGGTGGGCCGGGTGAGTATTTTAATTATTCAAGTGGTGACACAAATATTTTGTTAGGGATTTTACAAAGCGCCATTGGTAACAAAGAAGTTTATGATAATTATCCATTTGAAAAATTGTTCAAACCGTTGGGAATCAATGCCACCTTTGAACAAGATATGAATGGCACTTTTGTAGGTTCTGCTTACATCTATATGTCAGCGCCTGATTTTTTAAAAATGGGCCAACTTGTAATGAACAAAGGTGTCTGGAACGGAAAGCAAATTATTCCAGCTAGGTACATAGAACTTTTGAATAAAGTTGCCGACGGTGTTCAGAAAAAAGTTCAAGAGGGAAACCCTGAAAATAAAGCCTACTCTATGCAAGCGATTACAAATCTTCCGATAGAAGGCAGAAATCAGCCATCGGCTTATAATGATTTACCTTTAGATTCAGTGATTATGTATGGGTTTCAAGGTCAGATCGTGATGTCTAGTCCGTCACAAAATTTAGTGATGGTAAAATTAGCGATGGATGAAAAAGATTTTGATCGCTTGGCTTTTTACGCGGCCACCAAAAAATTTATTTTAGCTAAAGGTTACAGCTATGAAACAGTGGGAGACTCTAAAACTTTCGCAGAAAAAGCAGCAATTACAAAAACGTGGGCTGACCAGTCGGCTGATGATACAAACAGTGAGCTGGGAACTAGTTTTCCGCATTTAATGCGGGCGTATGGCGCTAAAGAATACTGCTCTTGCCGCTTGGTTGTTGGGCGCAGTGAAGCAGCTTGCAAAAAAGATCTTAAAGCCATTGCTAAAGTTTTACCTGAACTTAAAGTTAACCAAGATGGAACAGTGACAGCCCAATTTGGTAGTGGCTTGTTTGGTCAAAAAGCGATCGCTCAGTATCGTGGTGAAAACCTTGGCTGCACTTTGATTAAAAGTGAGTAGCCTGAAACTATTGAATTTTTAACTCGTCCGGCGGAATAATCTTTGGTGGTTTTCCGTCGAAAGAAAAATCAAAACGCACGCGCCACTCAGCTTCTAGACCAACTTGTTGTTCGCGGTAAAAATTAACTCCCCAACATTCGCCCGGGGGTTTTAACTGGGTAATTAAAGAAAACTTTTTAAGTCTTGAATCACTGCTGCGATCTTCGCTTGTGTCGACGATAAAGCCTGATAAGACATTAATATATTTTGTTACAAAACCTAAGGCTAAGACCACATCATCAACGCGCGGACCTTGCGCTCGGTTTGAGTTGTAACCGATTTTAAAATACTGTTGTTGATCGTTAAGATATGAAAGCGATGTTGTTGAATTGGTTGCAGACAAATACGGATAATAATTGAATTGGTTTGCAAATGTAAATTGATCAATATTTAAATTTAGTGTTCCTGATAAATCAGACAAGGGTTGGTTGCTTTGACTGTATTTGTTTTGAATCTGGTAGAGGTCGTAAGACTGTGCTAAACGAAAATCTAAAATATTCTTATAAGATTTGTCAGACATACGTTTTTTTATGACACGGTTTAAAAAGGTCAGTGTCACCAAGTGTCGATCATAAATGCGGTCATAATAGTCGTATTGCAAACCATAAGGCGTATTTAAATCAGAGTCGGCCAAGTTATTGCGTGATGAAAAAGAATATTCGCCGTTTTCAATGTTTCCGAAAAATGGATGGGCATCTTGGTCAACAAAAGGAATATAAGTGTATGAAAGTTCAGGAATTAACTCATGCTTATATTTAGTGTCTTGATTGTCGGATTCGTAAATTCGGTACATCCGGCTGCGTGAATTAATATCAATTTGGGCATAACGACGTGAATTATACCGGTCATCGCCTTCTGAGAAAAAATAATGAGCTTCGTTGTAAGAAACTTCGGGCGAAATATTTAAATAATCTACTGGGGTAAAACTTTGTGTAAGTAATGAAGCTTTGTAGAATGCGCGCTGGCCAGTGCGCAGGATGTCGTTGCCTTGATTAAAAGTGCCATCGTAAACTGATATGCAGCCTGTGCTTGCATTGTGGGCGCAGGCCGGATTGTTCGCAATATTGGTAACATATTTTTGGCTATCTAAAGTAGAAATATCATCCCACTTGTTTTTGCGATAGAAATTATCGTATTGGGCATTTAATTTAAAATAAATGGGCGAGTCAGCAATTTGAGTCGTTGTGATGTCAAATTTTAATTCGGGTAGCGCATGAACCGCCGAAGAGTTTGACTGAAGTGGATCGCTTTCAAGTAAATGTTTATAATAGATCGAATCGAACTGACCTAGGGCATGATGACTATGAGCAGAAATATTTAATCTATTTTCTAAACCACCTTCGGCATAAGTTTTAAATTCTTCATAAAAATCTTTAGGGTACTGAAGATCGCTGATTTGGTTAATTTTTACCCGAACCTGAGCAACATCGTTAATTTCTTGTTGTGAATAGCCTTGAATCGCCCAACGCCGAAAAGTAGTGCCCTCGTTAATTTGTCCGGTTTTTGCATAGTCAGCAGAAAATACGGTGTCATTGAAGTGCGCCACATTTAACTGGCCACCGCTAAAATCACTCAAAGCATAGCGGTACTCAATAAGTTCTTTTAATCCACCCAGTTCATAGTTTTTCAAAGTGAAGGTTAAATCTTGCGATCTTGATATCGCCCAGAAAAAACTTTCAGAGAAAAATAAACCGCGATTGCGGATATAGCCAAACTCTGGAAATAAAAAGCCTGACTGACGTTCGTTCTTAAGTGGTAACACTAAGTACGGAAGCCAAAAAATAGGAACATCACTGACTTTTAAAAACGTATTTTTTAAAAACGCATACCCGCCAAGTTCGGCGCGAATCTGACTGCCTTGAAAACTCCAGGTCGAAGGGCAGTTGGTGCACGTTGTAAAATCTGCATCAGCAATAAAGAACGTCGTCGGACCACGTTGTTCGATCAGTTTACCTTTAAAGGTAATGTTATTAGATTGCACATAGCCGTTAACGATCAAGGCCTGATTTGAGTAATAATCAAGACTAACTTCGTCGCCGCCGACGTTGTATTCAATAGTTTGAATATTTACGCGCCCGCGAAAGTAGGCGTGTTTTTTCTTTAGATTGATTTCAACAAAATCAGCGCTGAAATGTTGATTTTGATAAATGATTTGTACGCTGCCAGAAATTTGAATGATGTCTTTTTCTAAATCGCGATAAAGATTTTCGGCCGTAATAGTAAAACCAGAAATCTTAGATGAAATTAGCGAAGGAGAATCGGCCTGTACAGGTGCTGATACGGCCGCTTTTTGAGACGTTGGTGGTCCTGTCTGGGCCAAGGCTTTGGTGACAAAGCTTAATCCGATTAATAATAGGAGTCTGATCCAGGTGTAATTCACTGAATAAAAGTCTAAAAAGAGAATAATTATTTGTCACTTCAAGACTGAGGTCTATTCACTTATTTCTAATAAAAACGATAAGCCTAATAGGCGGGTGAATATGCAAGCAAAGTTCTATGAAGTAGGCACTGTTACTGTTGTTGAAATAAAAGGCCGAATCGAGCCAGATCAAAATAAACCATTTAGAGATGTGTGTGAGCAAAAGCTTAAAGGCCGTAAGGTCGTCTTTTGCCTTGATGGGTTAAACTTCACGGCATCGGCCAATATTACCACGTTTTTTGAATCAATTAATGTGATTCCAGAAGCTAAAATTGTAGGCCTTCAGCATGACTTCTATCGCCTTTTAGAGCTTAAAGGCATGAATATGAAGACCTATTCGACTCTATCAGACGCTATTAAGTCTGATGATCTTTTAAATTTAAAGAAAGATTAGAGTTTAACTTTTCTAACATTTTAAGTCGCAATGTTAAATCTTCAACTTCTGTGATTTTGTGACTTAATTGTTTTCTAGTGGCGTCAAGCAATTCGCGCTGACGTTCCATTTCGCCAGTCATGCTAATCATTTGGTTTTTATGATTAGATTCTGAAACATGACTCTCTGTTAATTGACGGCTTAATTCATTTTCTTTTAAGCGTAATGCGTTCACAGTTTGGATATTTTCGTCTTGTACACGTTTGTACTTAACAAGTTCATTTTCTACGAAATGTTTTGTTTCAACTTGTTTTTTTAGTCGTAAGTTCTCGTTATTAGCATCAAGTGTTCTTTGTTGCTGTTCAACGATCTCTTTTGATAAAAAGTGAATTTGTTCTTCGTAGCTTTGAATCAAAGCTTTTTTCTCGTGCGCATAGCGATTCGAATTTGTCTCGATAGTTTGAGCTTGGACTGTGATGTTTAATTGTAATTCAGCCTGGTAAGTTTCTAACTGAGTGATAAGGCGTGTTTTTTGCGCATTTTCAGCTGTCAAAACCGTGATCTGTTGTTTTAAATTTTCAACAAACGGCTTGATGATGTTCTTAACCTTTTCATGAAACTTAGAAAGGCGGCCTAAGTCAGTTTTTTGCGCTTCAATTAGTTTTTCAGCGATTTCGATTTTAAGAGTTTTTTTCTCGATCGACGTGGCCATTTCATCGTGCGTGCTTTGTAAAACTTTATTCTTTTCTATTAAAATAGAATTATGTTCAGCGAAAACTTTATTCTCGAAAAAGAAAGAATTTTTTTCCTGAATTAATTTTTGATTTTCAGTTTCGTAAAGTAATAATTTACGGTAGCTGACTTTAATTTTACTCTGAAGTTCTTCGATTTGACCGGTTAAGTCTTCTAAAACTTGTGAAGAGCCAATCGAACGAGTCACATCCTGTGCACGTGCGGATTGAGTATCACCTTGAACCATTTCTAAATGCTTAAGTTCAAAATCCATAACTTCCTCCTGAAGTAACAGTCTTAATTATCACATAGCCAGACCTCGACCCGAAATAGGTTCAGGCCTTTAACCCATAAAACTAGACTTAAATCCCGAGATTTTGCTCCAGTTTTGCCTGTCAAAGGCCGATATAAGGCTTATGGGTGCAATGTCATTTAAAGATAAGCGAGCCGTCAATGACCTGGATATCAGTGATCTCGGCGTGCCGGATACAGTTCGTTACAACGTTTTAACGTTTGTAGTGAACGAAGAATATGACCGTGCCATCAACTATTTAAAAGACTTTTTAGAACGCGATTCTGATTACCCGAATTTTAAAGAGCGTATTGACCGCTATGTAAATCATGCGATCGATTTGATTTTTGCCATTCGTACGAAAAGAAATTTTCCGGGAATGAGTTTACTTACAAAATCAAAACAAAATGAATTGCGCGAAAGATACCGCGATCATTTTCAAGAGCTGAAATCAGTCATGCGCAAGGTTGAAACTTGTCAGGAAGAATTACGCCTATCAGATATTAAATCGACAACAATGTTAGTTAAAGCAGTTTGGTTTTCAACAGTAGTCGTTGTGATTTCAGCCGTAGTGATTGAAATCTTCGAAGGACTTGGCGCAACTTTTTTCATCGTATTTGATGACTATCTGAACCAGGCCTTAGAAGTCGTATTTAAATTTTTTAATCTCGAATAATTATTATTTCAAAGTTTGAATAGCACCACGAAGTACGTCAATAAATTGGCCGTATTCCAGTTTTTTGCCATTAACAAAAATCGCCGGTGTTCCAGTAATTTTAGCAGCTTCACCCTCAGCAGCACTTTTTTTGATGATATCGTAAGTCTCGGCAGAGGTAGCACAAGTTTTAAGTTGTGCAGTATCAATGCCCAGATCTTTACCCATTGATGTTAAATGTGAAGATAAGTCTGAATCATGCATCATGGCTTCTTGGTGATCAAAAATCCAGTAATGAACATCCCAGCCTTTTGAAAATAATTTTTCGCCACATAATGCCCAGCCTGCTAATTCACAACGTGAGCCATCACCTTTTTGCGGCATATGCGGATTACAAACGCCATCAAGCGGGTAGGGTTTAAAAACCATTTTCACATTTTTATTGCCGGATAAGTAATTTTTGATCGTATTAGCGGCAGATTTACAGTGTGGGCATTTAAAGTCAGCAAATTCAACAAGTACTGGAGCTGTGGCTTCGGTGCTGCCTTTAATTAAACCAACAGTATCATCAAATGTGACGACCGGAGATTTTTGCCATTGAAAAATTTTTTCGGGAACGATTTTTTGCATTTGATCTAAACCGTAATTGTCGCGCACTGAGCCTGAAATAAACCAAGCCAACAGTGGCACGGCTAATAGTGTTCCTAAGATTCCTTTTTCGTCAGACAATGCAGAAAAATTTAAACTAAATTTAGTATCAGAATAAAGCGACCAAGTTAGAAAAACTATTACAAAAGAAAGAACATAACCAGCAATACAGAACGGGCAGAACACTTTAAGTTGCACAATTGAAATGCCCAGTAAAACTAAAGAAATAAACGCTGAAAATGCAGTTAAGCTCTTCACGATAGTTTGGTAGCCTTCGCTTTCTTCAAACCAACCAAATTTGGCAAAAAGAAAAACGCCTAACATAATAATTGAATAACTCAGTCCAATGACAGCGATAGGGATGTTGAGGATTTCGGCGTACTGGCTAAGGGCTGCCACGTCACAGTTGATCGTGTCACTGACCTGGCAAAGGCTTGTGCCACCAAGACCTAGTTTAACCATGTAATGATGGTATGAAAGGTAGGCATAAACGCCAGCGGATGCGATGAAACTCAAAAGCAGAAAGTTTAATTTTTTACTCATATGTCAGGTTCCTTAAGAATTAAATATTATCTTTTGACGATTAAAGGTTGAAATCAAGCAATCATTTATTAACATAGTGCAATGCCTCTGGTTAAAGTTAAGTACGACTACTACATGAGAATTCGCAGCAAGGTTGAAGATTTAATCGGGAATCAAACGCGCTCAATTCAAAAATACCAGCAAGAGTACGAACAAGAGCTCAATCGCTCGCAATGGGAAATCGGGCGTAAGCAAGAGCTGTTTAAACAAATGGATAAAAGCCAAATTGTATATATTGGCGATTTTCATGCCCAGGCCCAGTCAACCAGAGCCGTTCTTAGAATCGCACGCAAGCTAGGCGCTCAAAATGTGTGCTTAGGCTTAGAGTGTTTTTTTTTAGAACATCAAAAAGTTTTGAATGCCTATTTGTCTGGTCATCTGAACGAGCGTGAATTTTTAAAAAAAATCGAATGGAAGAAGACTTGGGGATTCCCGTGGGAGTTCACGCGTCCTTTAATGAAATGGGCCAGTCAAAATAAAGTGCCGATCATAGCCCTAAATTCGATGACTAAACGAAAGTTTGCAGACCAGGACCGTTTTACTGCCGGAGTAATCAATACGGCGATTAAAGCTAATCCTACACGCAAAATATTAGTGCAGTTTGGTGATTTTCATTTAGCAAGCAAACATCTTCCGCAAGAAGTGCGTAAAGTTAATCGTAAACTTTCAGAAGTGGTTTTGCTTCAAAGCCCTGAAAATCTGTACTTTAAATTATTAAAAAAACATAAAGATCCATCCGGCGCTGATTTTGTTAAATTATCAGCCAACCGCTGGGCCTTGATGTCAGTATTGCCGTGGGTAAAATGGCAGGATTATTTACTCTATCTTGAAACCGGACACGATAAAAAAATAAAAGTTGATGATTACGACTTAACTGATCACGTTTCACAAGCGGTAGAAGTTTTAAATAAAATGTTGAATATTCATATTAAAGTGGATGATTTGAGTGTGTATTCAGTTAATGACGAAGTTTTATTTAATAAAATTCAAAAACTTCCTGCGCTAGAACGCGCTTATTATAAAGAACTACTCTTGTCGGGCCAGTCTTTTTATTGCCCAGAACAGCAAATGGGGTTTGTAGCGCGCCCTTCATTAAATCAGATTTCAAAAGTAGCGGCTCTTTTTGTTCTGTACAAATTGGGTGTTTATAAAAAATCTATCATCGACGGTAAAAAAGATTTTTTAAAAAATATCTGGCTTGAAATGCTGACCTATTTTTTAACTAAGATTATTAATCCTAAGAAAAAAACAGACACCTTTGATGATATACGAACGGCCTTACGATCAGAGCAGTTTTCTGATAAAGGTAAAGAGGCATTAGTGTTGGCTCTAGAGCAGAAATTAAATGAAGTGCGTTTTGCGACATTTCAGGATTTGTCGTTTTTAAATAAGAAAAAATCAAGTCTAAGAAATAAAAAAAGCCACGTCACTGCAGCAAATATTTTGGGTGGTATTATGGGCGAAAAAGTCTATACTGCGTTTCAAAAGAAAATTTTAAAACTGCCACAACATAAACAACTTTTGTTAAAAGATTTGCAGGGTAAGTTATTTACACAATCGTATTACGAGACGGTTGAAATCATCGATTCATGGCCATCAGCATTTAAATCTAAATTTGATAAATTTTAAGTTCTAAGTAGCTTTCTTTTTGCCAACAAGGGTTTTGAATTCTTTGCCTGGCTTGAAGCGGGGAATAGAGCATTCTGGAATTTTATGAGTTTCGCCGGTTTTTGGGTTACGACCAGTTTTAGCTTTGCGGGCTTGCACTTGAAATGAACCAAAACCTACGATCTTAACCTCTTCGCCTTTAGACACAGTTTTTTGGATAACTTCTAAGGTGGTATTGATCATTGTCTCAACTTGAGACTTTGAAAGTTTAGTTTTATCAGAAACTGCGGTAACTAACTCTGCTTTGTTCATCGAATCCCCAAACACTGTAAATGCGAACTATGAACCTAATGAGTTACTGCTTTTCAGTCATCTTTTTCTGCATAACATTAAGGAATTTCTTAACTTTAGTCTTATAATTGCCGAAATGTGATACATGAGCAGAAGCTATCAATATCTATTTTTAAGCTTATTTCTACTTTTTGGCCTATCGTCATTTTATATTTGTTTTGACATTTATATAGAAGGCTCAGAAATCGACAAAAAACGTATCCAATTCTTGTCGCAAGCTTTAGAGCAAAAAAAGCTGGAAATTCAATTAGCTGAGCTAAACAGTTTAAGCCATTTTAATGCGCGTGGCATCGCTTCAGTTGATTCTGATGTGCAAAAGTCATTGTCTAAAATAAAACATAAAGATGTTGATCTGTCTGAATTTTATTTCATGCGCGTAACCGAGCTAAAACAAAAGAAAAAATTCAAAGAAGCATTGGTCATGGTTGAAAAAATTAAAAAATCTACAGCTAATGATGAGTATTTAGCGCGTGCTGATTACGAATCAATTGCGCTTCAGTGTTCAAATTTAAAATTATCTGAAGTGTGCATAGATACATTGGATAATATGGTCTTGCGCTATCCAGAGTCTTATTGGACAGGTAAGGGCCTGCAGTGGTTATCAAAGTCGTACGCATTACTCAATCGCAAAGAAGATTCACGCAAAATTGAAGGAATTCTTAAGAGCGATTTCAGTGGGTTAAAGGTAGAATAATATGAAACAACTTGTGGCGGTATTTCTTTTATCTTTATCATTTAATGCAATGGCAAAAGCTGTGGCGGTTAAAGATGATGAAATCGTAAGTCAGCCAGCTGATTGTTACGTAAAACAAACTCTGCCTTGCACTATTAAATCAATTTCTCGTCATAAATCAGTCATTAACCAAACAAGCTTCGTTTTTTTAAAAAATGCGGTCGTAAAAATTACTGACTTTACACAACTTAATCTTGAACCTGTTGTTGGTGGGTTCATTGTGCTGGGTACAAAGAGCGCTGTGCATGTAAAAGGTGTTCCGCTGACTAAATTTCCGTCTTATGCCGATATTACCAAAGGCCAGATCGAAGTGATTGATGGTAAGGATTTTTATGTCTTTAAGTTTAGTGACGGCGAGACTGAAAGATATCTTTTAGACCGTGAACCGTTTATTAAAAAATTAGCTGGTTTTTATAATAGTGTTGATGCCTTAAAAGCTGAATACAAAAACATTTCGCCTATTTACAATAAAAGCTTCAAGCAAGATGTGGCTGTGCATAAGCAGATTTTAAACCGCCGAATTGCTTCTGTTGAAGAACAGAAAAAACAAGAAGCCGAGCGTGCTCGTCGTATTCGTGAACAACAGCGTAAAAACAAAGAAACTTTTTTTAAGAGGACTTTCGTTCAGTAAATCGCTATTGTAGTTCAATGTTAGCACATCGTAGAGCAAAAATCGTAGCCACAATCGGACCCGCAACTCAAGACCCTGAAAATATCGCTCAGGCTATTCGCGCCGGCATGAACGTAGCCAGGCTTAATTTCAGCCATGGCACTCATGAAGATCATTTAAAAGTGATTCACGCCGTACGTGCAAAATCGATTGAATTAAATGCGCCGGTCACTATCTTACAAGATTTGCAAGGCCCTAAAGTGCGTGTTGGTCTTTTTGAAAAAGGCTCAATCACATTAGCGCAAAATCAAATAGTTACAGTGACCATCGAAGATGTGTTGGGTAAAGAGGGTTTGATCCCAAGTGATTTCAAAGAGCTTTGTAAAGCAGCAAAACCTGGAAATAAAATTTTAATTGATGATGGTTTGATTGAGCTTGAAGTCTTGAAAGTCGGCGAAAAAGCTCTTGAAGCTAAAGTGATTTACGGCGGCATCTTAAAAAACCGAAAAGGCATGAACTTACCAGGTATTCTTTTGCCTGTCGAAGCGATGACTGAAAAAGATTTAAAAGATTTAGATTTCGGTTTGAAACATGGCGTAGATTTTATCGCTTTAAGTTTCGTGCGTTTTGGTAAAGATATCAGGCAATTGCGTGAAATTATTGACGCTCATAAATCGCCGGCCAAAATCGTAGCTAAAATTGAAATGTTAGAGGCTCTTGAAAATTTAGAAGAGATCGTGCGCCTATCAGATGTCGTCATGGTCGCCCGCGGAGACTTAGCCGTTGAAGTTGGCCAAAGCCGTTTGCCAAGTTCTCAGAAAAAAATTATTAAACTTTGCAATCAATTAGGAAAACCCGTTATCACAGCAACACAAATGCTGGATTCAATGGTTGAAAATCCACGCCCAACGCGCGCCGAGATCACAGATGTGGCCAATGCCGTGCTGGATGGCACTGATGCCTTAATGTTGTCTGCAGAAAGCGCAAGCGGTAAATACCCGTTTAAAGCGATTCGCACTATGCATGAAATCATTCTTGAAGTTGAAAAGAACGAAGAAAATTATTATAAAATTTCTTTAGAAAATGAATTGTTATCAACGCCTGCGGCGATTGCAGCAAGTTCTGCGCTTTCAGCTTTAAAATTAAATGCTTCAGCGATTGTGTGTTTAACAACTTCAGGAAAAACCGCGCAAATTATTTCTAGCTTTCGCCCGAAAGCTCAAATCGTTGCTGTGACAACAGATATTGAAGTGTTAAATCGTTTAGAAATTTTATGGGGTTTACAAACTCTAGCTTTAAAGCCTTACACGAATTTAAAAGATATTATCACGCAAATTGAACAGATGTTAATCGAAAATGGTTTAGGCAAAACGGGTGATAAAATTATTTTCACGCTAGGTCAGCCCTTATCAGAAAAAGGTAAAACGAATTCTTTACATGTGCACACGCTAGGTGGCGAAGAATATAAAAAGGCAGCTGATTCAAAGCTGCCTCTTCGGTTTTCATCTGTAAAAGAGATTGGTTAGATTAACCGCCGCAACGTTTCCAGTTGAATTTTAATCTTTGCGCCATAGACGCGTCTGTTGAATCGATCACTAGACGTGCTCTTGGTTTTAAGAATTTAATTAAGCTTTTAACGCCGATTTGTGATTTGATTTTTACACGGATGTTTTGACCGCCGGATAAACAAGCTACAGCTCCGCCGATTTTACCGATACCACCAAGGCTTCCAAAAATTCCTGGAGCTTGATTTTTAACTGATACAACATAATTTTTGTTGATTGGTCCTTTAAATACTTTTTGTTCAAAACCAAAAGATCTTCCGCCTTCAATTTCAGCCTTAATGAATTGGTAACCTAAAGCACCTGAGTTTGTAACTTCAACAAAACCACGGTAATCAACAGTATCAAAATCAAAAGTCCAACCATGTGGAACGTTGATATTTACAACGATCGAGCAAGATTTTTCGTCGTTTGAATCTTTTGGATTTGCAGTGCCTTTGCCAAGCTCTACAGAGAAGCGATCATATAATACGCTTAAGTAATTTAAGTCTGAGGTGATAAGAGCATTCGCAGAACCAGCTTCACAGCCAGAGCCATCGATTTGTACGCTAGTAACAGCTGCTGATGGTGGCTTTTGTGCGAAGCTTTGAGTTGATAAAAGTAGTAGTAATGCGATGAGTGTAGTTTTCATTTATATCTCCCGATATGTGTTCGGAAGATCACTAAAGCAAGGTGAAGGCCAATTAACACAGTATCGCTTCGGCACTAGCTCAAAAATGTGACTTGCTTGAAAAATATACTCAAGTTTTCACTCTAGAAAACAGGGCGGGCAGTTTAAATTACACCCAGTAAAAATAGGCCAGGCCGCATAACCCAAGGCCTATGCCCCAATCAGCGAGAGGCGAACCAGTGAAGTACGAATAACCCATCATTGTAATGCCAATGATGACTAAACGCACCTCTGTGCGACGTTTACCTTCTTTAAAGAGCCAAAAGCCAATGACTCCAAAAACAAAGCCCGCAGCTAGCGATGAAAGAGAAATATCTCCCATTAAAATGTCATCGGTTTACAATCTGGTGCGATTGTCATTTTGCCTTCAGTGGCTTTAACAACAGCTTCAGCTGTAAGATCGGGAGCATATTCACGTAAGACAAAACCATTTTCTGTGACATCAATTACGCCGTAATCAGAAACGATTTTTTTAATACACTTTACGCCTGTTAACGGCAGTGTGCATTTTGTGCGAAGTTTTGAATTACCTTCTTTATCTACATGTTGCATGGCTACGATTACATTTTTTGCACCCGCAACTAAATCCATCGCGCCGCCCATGCCTTTAACCATTTTACCTGGAACCATCCAATTAGCGATGCTTCCGTTTTCGTCGACTTCCATCGCACCCAGTACAGTTAAATCAATGTGGCCACCGCGAATCATTGCAAAACTATCTGCGCTTGAAAAAAAACTTGCGCCTTTTAATGCTGTGACAGTTTGTTTTCCGGCGTTGATAAGATCAGCGTCTTCAGTGCCTTCCAGAGGAAAAGGGCCCATGCCTAATAATCCGTTTTCGCTCTGAAACATAACAGTTTTTGTTGGTGGGATATAATTTACAACAAGAGTAGGAATGCCGATTCCAAGATTTACTGTGTAGCCATCTTGTACTTCTTGAGAAATTCTTTGTGCAATTTGTTCTTTATTTAATGGCATAAGTTAACCTTTTCTCACAGTACGTTGTTCGATGCGTTTTTCTTGGTTAGTAACTTTGAAAATTCTTTGCACGTATACGCCAGGAGTGTGAACTTGATCAGGCTCTAATTCGCCAATTTCAACTAATTCTTCAACTTCAGCTACTGTGATTTTTCCGGCAGTAGCAATCATCGGATTAAAATTGCGGGCTGTTTTTCTAAAAACCAGATTTCCGAATTTGTCGCCTTTCCAGGCTTTAACAAATGCAAAGTCTCCGGTGATACCTTTTTCTAAAACGAAGTCACGGCCATCAAATTGGCGAACTTCTTTGCCTTCGGCGATTTTAGTTCCTACACCAGTCGGTGTGTAGAATGCAGGAATGCCAGCGCCACCAGCACGTAATCGTTCTGCTAAGGTTCCTTGCGGGCAAAATTCTAGTTCTAATTCACCTGACATAAATTGTTTTTCGAACGTCGCGTTTTCGCCAACGTATGAAGACATCATTTTTTTAATCTGACGGGTTTTTAGTAATAAACCTAAACCAAAATCATCAACGCCGGCGTTGTTACTGACGCAAGTAATATTTTTAACACCAGAATCGCGAAGGGCTTCGATGCAGTTTTCTGGAATTCCGCAAAGACCAAAACCACCCACTAAGTATGTCATATTATCTGCGACACCTTTTAGGGCTTCTTTTGCATTAGCATAAACTTTAGTAGACATAATATCCTCTAGTTGTATTTTTCAATGATTACAGAAACTGCTTCGCCGCCGCCGATGCATAATGTAGCTAGGCCACGTTTTGCATTACGAGTGTGAAGTGAGTGAACAAGGGTAGTTAAAATACGAGCGCCAGATCCACCGATGGGATGACCAATCGCAATCGCACCACCGTGTACGTTTGTTTTTTCAGCTGGAATTTCTAAAGATTTTTGTGCAGCCATAGTCACGTTTGCAAATGCTTCATTGATTTCAAATAAATCGATGTCATTTACATTTAGTGATGCAAATTGAAGTGATTTTTTAATCGCGCCAACCGGAGCTGTAGTAAAGTATTTAGGTTCTTGAGCAAAAGTAGCTTGCGAAATGATTGTAGCTAATGGTTTTAAGCCGCGTTTTTTAGCTTCTGATTCAGTCATTAATACAACAGCTGCTGCGCCATCGTTAATTTTTGAAGCATTAGCTGCAGTGATTGTTCCGTCTTTTTCAAACGCAGGTTTTAAACCTGGCATTTTATCAAACATCGCTTTAGTTGGTTCTTCATCGATGTTAACAACTACATTACCTTTTTTGCCTTCAATAGTAACTTCTGCGATTTCATTTTTGAAATGACCTGCAGCTGTTGCTGCTTGAGCTTTTTTATATGAATCAATAGCAAATGCATCTTGCGCTTCACGAGTGAATGAAAATTCACGCGAACAGATTTCAGCAGCATTTCCCATATGAAAATTATTGTAAGGATCCCAAAGGCCATCTTTAACCATTGAATCGATCATTTGCACTGAACCCATGCGGTAACCATTACGAGAATTTTCTAATAAGTGAGGAGCAAGTGACATATTTTCTTGTCCGCCAGCAACCGCGATCGTTGTATGACCTAGGCGTAACGAATCGGCTGCAAGCATCACTGCTTTTAAGCCAGATCCGCAAACTTTATTGATCGTCATGCACACTGCAGAGTTTGCAATGCCAGCGTATATCGCTGCTTGACGTGCGGGAGCTTGTCCAACACCGGCAGTTAATACTTGGCCCATGATCACTTCATCAATTTCAGTCGTTTTAACATTAGCTTTTTCTAAAGCAGATTTAATGGCGATTGCGCCTAAGCGCGGTGCCGCAAGTGTAGATAATTGACCTTGAAAACTTCCAACAGGAGTACGTTGTGCTGATACGATTACGATTTTTTCCATAGACTTATTCCTTTGTTAAAAAATCAATTTAACACGAGAGCGAAAAGAACTTCAATAAAAGCGGTTGACAGTATTTGCATTATGTCGCAACGCTATTTTGTATATTACTTCAGGAGTACTCATGGCTAAAAAGATTGCGTCTAAAATTAAAGCAAAAGTTGTTACAAAAGCGACTGCGAAGCCCGCAACTAAGGCAAAACCAGCAGCTAAATCTGTGGTAAAAGCTAAAGTTCAGGCAAAAGTGGCAGCTAAGCCTATTGCTAAGCCTGTACCTAAAGCAAAAGTTGTTCTTAAAAAAGAAGCAAAGCCTGTTTTAAAGAAAGCCGAAGCTCCTAAAAAAGTTGAAACTAAAGCAGTTGTGGCTGAGAGCGTTAAGGCTCCGAAGGCTGACGCTAAGCTTAAATCTAAATCTAAAAAGACTGAGAAAAAAGCAACTGCCGAAGAAGATGATGATCTATTTGATGATAATTTTGGCGATTCAGAAATCTCTGATTACGAAGATGATTTAAAAGAAGTTGAAGAAGTTGATGAAGACGAAAACTTAGACATTTCTGACGATGACGAAGAAGAGCAAAAAGATGAAGAAATTTATCTTACCGATTCTGAAGGCCGTCGTTTATGCCGCGTACGTGATTGCGATCAAGTAGCGAGCGTTGAAGGTTACTGCCGTTTTCACTACTTATTACTTTGGAAGAAAATCCAAATCAGAAAAGCTATTTTAATTGATGGTAAATTAGAAAAATACGTTGAAGATTTAACATCTCGTTACCCAGATAAATTCTTAGAGATGATTAGAAAAGATCTTAAATCAGAAAAAGAATTCTTAATGGCTATCCAAGAACTTGAAATCGATGAATCAGCATTAAACGAAAACGATGGCAACGACGATGAAGTTCAATCATTCTCTGACGAAATCCGTGGTATTGGCGATGCGCCAAGTATGGATGATGACGGGGATTACTAGATCCTTGTTCTGCAAATCTAGAAACGAAAAAGGGAAGTTAAACTTCCCTTTTTTTATTCGCAATTTTTAAAAAATCGCTACTTCTTCATCATTTGTTCTGTGGTTTTACGTAAGTTATCAGATAACGTGCGCATGACGATTTTTACCCAAGCTGGTAATTTATCTAACTGATCTAATAAATTTACATAAGGTAATACCACGACTGATGAGTCTTGATTGGATTTGATCGTTGCTGAACGTGGCTTTAAATCAAATAACGCCATTTCACCAATCAGTTGGCCTTCTTTGGCTTCGCTGACTTTAACTTCATTACCATCGATTTTTTTGAGAATATCGAAGCCGCCTTTTTTCACGACATACATGTTGTCGGGAATTTCGCCCTCGTAGAAAAGAGTAGTGCCTGCAGGAATATCTCTAACTTCAGCCATACGGTTATGGTGGCTGATTTTTCAGCTAGTGTAAATCATCCTTTTTCTTTTTTTTGAACATTTGTGGTTCGCTTGAAAGATTTTCGGCAAACTCATCAAATTCTTCTTCGGTAGCGTCTAGGATGTCTTCTGATTTTTCATCAGCAGCATCTTTTAACACGCCTTCTTCGTCATCAACTAGACCCAATAGTTTATTGGCTTCAGCCTCAAGGTCTGGGTTTTCTGTAGAGTGTTGAATCCAAACTTTTTTACCTTCAAAAGTTGTTTCAGTCCATGTGAATGGAATTTCAAGTTCGCGGTCATTTTCAAAGTATTCGGCCACAAGACTTGCTAGGGCATCGACGGCGATAGAGATAGTTTCAAAAACTTTATTTTCATCTTTTGCAGGATTTGGAGGAAGATCTACTGAGGCTTCGATGTTAAAGTGCTTAAGTTCACCTTTTGAATGAAGACCAACACGTAGCGTTATTTCCTTCTGGTAAATGCGGCCATCCACCGATAAGCTCATGGTTTTTCCCATGTCTTTTTCGAAATTCTGCACAAAAACTAATCTAATTTGTTCGCTGAACTCAACAGGGAACGGGGTCCATTTTTGGCTAATTTTATAACGTGGTTTCATAAGGTAATCCTCATTCTTGTAAACAGAGTTTTTAATACACGGTTTAGAGAGTATTCATTGACTGTTACAGAGGGGTTTTTTATATCTCGGGGGTTCAAATTTCTCAAGTACAAAGGAAGCAAACGCAATGACGGATCTTAATGTTGATTCTATGCCTGAAATTTCTAAAAATTACCTTAACAGCGATGTGGGTTTAGGGCGCGGCGTTTATATTTCTACGTACGGCTGCCAGATGAACGTAAACGACACAGAACGAATGCATTCTCTTTTAGAAATGGCTAATTTTACTCCGGTAAAAACGGCCGAAGAAGCTTCGTTAATTATCATCAACGCGTGCTCTGTTCGTGAAAAGCCCGTTCATAAAGTTTATTCTGAAGTTGGAACTTTTAAAGTTTTAAAAAAGAAAAATCCAAATCTTAAAATTGGCGTTGGTGGCTGTGTCGGCCAACAAGAAAAAGAAAATTTAATTAAAAACCAACCGTTGATCGATTTCGTATTCGGTACTGATAATATCGACCAATTACCAAACCTGGTCACTCAAGTGTTCGAGACGAACACTAAAGCCGTAAATGCAAAATTTGAACACCGTGCGCCTTACCATGTTGAAACCCTAGTTCGTAATCCAGGGGTATCAACATTCGTAAACATCACTAAAGGTTGCGATAATTTTTGCACATTCTGTATCGTTCCGTACACGCGTGGCCGCGAAAAATCTCGTCCTCTTTCGCATATCATGATGGATGTTAGAACATTAATTCAACGCGGTGTTAAAGAAGTGACGTTACTTGGACAGAACGTAAATTCTTATGAATCTGAAGACGGTCTTGATTTCGCAGATTTATTAAAAAAAGTAGCCACTGAGACTGATATCGAACGAATTCGTTACACGACATCTCATCCTAAAGACTTTAATGAAAAATTAATGCACGTTATGGCTGATCACCAGGATAAGATCTGCGAATACGTTCATTTGCCTTTTCAAAGTGGTAACACTCGTATCTTAGATAGAATGAACCGTAATTACACGCGCGAAGAGTACATCGCTAAAATCAACCAGATGAAAAAAATTATTCCTAATTTAGTTTTATCAACAGACATCATTGTCGGTTTTCCTGGCGAGACTGAAGAAGAATTTAATGACACAGTGACAATGGTTGAAGAAATTGGTTATGAAACAATCTTTGCTTTCATGTATTCACCACGTCCATTTACAAAAGCTGCAAAATTTGAAGACCAATTGCCTGAAGAAGTTAAAAATCGCCGCCTAAATCATTTGTTTGATGTGCATGATAAATTAGCGTTTGAACTGGTAGCGAAATACACGGGCCAAACTTTAAAAGTATTAGTTGAGAGCGTGAATGAACAAGGTAAAGCGTTTGGTCGTAGCACGCAGAACAAATCAGTTTACTTTTTAGGTTCAAGTGATTTGATCGGCAAAACAGTTCCGGTTCGTATTATTTCTTCGACGCCGAATGTACTTCGTGGTGAATTGGTTCAATAATTATGGTAGTTGAAAATATTAAAGCCGATTTTTTATTTAACTCTCAGCAAGACGAAAAGTTTGGTTTTGATGATGATGATTTAGTCGAGTTAAAACCTTACGGCCTAAGTTTAAATAATGACAACGCTCGTCCGTTCTTAATCTTAAAAGATGTGCTTGGCGAACACACGCTTCCGGTAGCGGTGACGCAAATAGAAGCGGGTGTAGCTTTGTCACAATCAAGCCCCACACAAGTTACGACTACACCGCATGCGTTTTTAGAAAAGTTATTATCTAGCTTAGATATTCGTATTGAGCGCTGTGTGTTTATCGAGATCACTGGTAACCACCAGTACGTTCGTATTTTTATGACAGGTCATGCAAAATACCAAAGTATCAAACTTCGTGCAGATGAAGCGATGAGCTTATGTTTACATTTAAAAGTTCCGTTTTTTGCGACAAAAAGTTTTATTCAAAAATCTAAAGTCATGTCGACAACTTCAATGGATGAAACAGCTCACATCGTGATGAATCAGCGTAATGTTGCTGTTAAGAAAGAATTGTTACACTAATGATTATCGAAGCCCGCGGCAAAAAACCAATCGTTGGAGAAAATGTATTCGTCGCTGACAACGCGCGTATCATCGGCGATGTGGTTTTAGGTAATCACGCCTCTGTTTGGTATAATGTAACCATTCGTGGTGATGTGATGCCGATCACCATTGGTGCTGAGACTAACATTCAAGACGGTTCTGTTCTGCATGGCACTTACGGTAAGTTTGCCTGCAAAGTCGCTGAGCGCGTTACGATCGGCCATAATGTGATTCTTCACGGCTGTACTATTGGCCGTAAATGTTTAATCGGTATGGGCTCAATCGTTATGGATGGAGCTGAAATCGGTGAGCATTCAGTGGTCGGTGCTGGAAGTTTAGTCACTGAGGGCAAAAAGTTCGAACCCTATTCATTAATAGTGGGTCGTCCTGCGGTATTTAAACGTCGACTCACCGAGGAAGAAATCAAGTTCCTCGACCAGTCTGCTGATAATTATTTGCTCTATAAATCGTGGTATTGATACACTTTTGAGTACAACACAAGAGGTACTCACTATGTCCATCAAGACTTTCGATCTTGCTTTAACTTTCGATGATATTTTATTAGTTCCCCAATTTTCTGAAGTGGTTCCCACTGAAGTTGTTCCAAAAAGTTTTTTCGCCAAAGATATTTTTCTTAATGCTCCGGTTATTTCGGCAGCTATGGATACAGTGACCGAACATCGCATTGCCAGAATCATGGCGCAAAACGGTGGGCTTGGAATCATCCATAAAAACATGTCGATCGAAGACCAGGCCTTTCAAGTTGAAAAAGTTAAAAAGTATGAATCAGGTATGATTCAAGATCCAATCACGCTATCGCCGGATCATTACGTGCATGAAGCCTTAAAAGTGATGGCGAAGTATTCAATCTCAGGCGTTCCGATCACTTCACAAGGTAAGCTTGTGGGAATTCTGACAAATCGTGATTTGCGATTTGAAACAAATGTTAATCAACCGATTCGTGCGATAATGACTAAAGATAATTTAGTGACGGCGCCTGAAGGCACAACTTTAGATGATGCAAAAAAAATCTTACAAAAACATCGCATTGAAAAATTGCCTGTTGTTAATAAAGAAGGACAACTAAAAGGCTTAATTACCATTAAAGATATCGAAAAATCAGAGGCATTCCCGCAATCAACAAAAGACAGTCGCGGCCGCTTAATTACAGGGGCTGCCGTTGGCGTTGGTGTTGGAAGCACTGATCGTATTGATGCCCTTGTGGCAAATCATATTGATGTGATTTGCGTAGATACAGCTCATGGCCATTCTAAAAATGTGATCGAAATGGTAAAGTATGTTCGCAGCAAATATAAAGACGTAGTTCTTGTTGCGGGTAACGTGGTGACTGAAGACGCCACGAAAATGTTGATTGAACACGGCGCTGATGTTGTAAAAGTGGGTGTAGGCCCAGGAAGTATTTGTACAACACGCGTGGTTGCTGGTGTGGGTATGCCGCAAATTTCTGCGGTCATGAAATGTTCTGCGATCGCTAAAAAAATGGGTAAAACAATTATCGCTGATGGCGGGATTAAATACTCTGGTGATGTGACTAAGGCTTTAGCGTTAGGCGCAAATTCAGTGATGATCGGAAATTTATTAGCCGGTGCTGAAGAGTCTCCGGGTGAAACGGTCTTATACCAAGGCCGCACTTATAAAGTTTATCGCGGCATGGGCTCAATTGGCGCCATGGCTCTGGGGTCAAAAGATCGCTACGGTCAAATGGACACAAATGACGAAGATAAATTAGTACCCGAAGGTATCGAAGGAAAAGTTCCGTATAAAGGTAACGCCAGCGGTATCATTCATCAGTTAGTGGGCGGATTAAAATCAGGAATGGGTTACATCGGCGCTCGCAATATCGAAGAATTACAAAGTAAAGCGCAGTTCGTGCAAATCACAAGCTCTGGATTAAGAGAATCGCATGTGCACGACGTGAGTATTACAAAAGAAGCTCCGAATTACAGATTGGAATAGAATTACATTATGTTACAGCATTCAAAAGTTTTGATATTAGATTTCGGCTCACAAGTAACCATGCTTATTGCTCGTCGTTTACGTGAATTAGGTTATTACTGTGAAATTAAAAGTTATAAAACAGAAATTTCAGATATTAGAGATTTCAAACCTGACGCGATTATTTTAAGTGGCGGTCCATTTTCAGTTTATGAATCTGAATCTCCGACTAAAAATGTTAAAGAAGTTTTAGAAGTCGCTCCGGTATTAGGAATTTGTTACGGCATGCAGCTGTTAGCGCATCAAATGGGTGGCGCGGTTGAATCGGCAAAACATCGTGAATACGGCCATAAACCGGTAGTTTGGAAAAAAACTTTTAATAATATTCCAAATACAGTGAACGTGTGGATGAGCCATGGCGACGTGGTTACAAAAATCCCTTCAGATTCGCAATTGCTGTGTACCACAGAAGATCATATTGCAGGTTTTTATTCAGATCGCTATTGGGCTTTGCAATACCATCCTGAAGTTTCTCATTCAGAATATGGTAAAGAAATTCTTCAGGCCTTTTTAGAAAATTTTAAAGTTAAAGCTGACTGGAATGCAAAATCATTAGTGAGTGAATGTACGGACATGATTTTAAAAACTGTAGGCCCTGATGACCATGTATTGTGTGCTTTATCGGGTGGTGTGGATTCTAGTGTTGTAGCGACATTACTTACCAAAGTACTAGGTGCAGAGCGCGTACACTGCGTATTTATCAATAACGGCTTGCTTCGGTTAAATGAATTCGAAAAAGTTTTAACTCAGTATAAAGATTTTGGTTTAAATGTTCACGGCGTAGATAAAGAAAAAGAATTTTTATCTGCGTTAACAGGTCTTTCTGATCCTGAGAAAAAACGTAAAGCCATCGGTAGAACATTTATCGAAGCCTTTGATGAAGTTATCAAAGATGAATTAAAACACACTCAAGGTAAAATTAAATTTTTAGCACAAGGTACTCTTTATCCTGACGTTATTGAAAGTATTTCAAGCGTTGGTGGCAGCGTAACTATTAAGTCGCATCATAATGTGGGTGGTTTGCCGGATAAAATGAATCTTAAGCTTGTAGAACCGGTTCGTTATTTATTTAAAGATGAAGTCCGTAAACTTGGCTTAGAGTTAGGTCTTCCGCAAGATATGATCGGCCGCCATCCTTTTCCGGGGCCGGGCTTAAGCATTCGTGTGATCGGTGAAGTGACTAAAGAAAAATTGGAAATTTTAAAAAAAGCAGATGATGTTTATATCTCGGCTCTGCGCCGTGATGGTATCTATGATCAAATCTGGCAGGCCTTCTGCGTGATCTTACCAGTGCAAACAGTGGGTGTAATGGGTGATGGCAGAACTTATGATTCAGTACTTGCGCTTCGCGCGGTGACATCAATTGATGGAATGACCGCTGACTGGTTTGATTTTCCGCAAGGATTTTTGAAAAAAGTTTCTAATGAAATCACTAACAAAGTTAAAGGTATTAACCGCGTAGTTTATGATATTACATCAAAACCGCCTGCAACTATTGAGTGGGAATAATTGCTAAGCCAAATTTTATTCGTCGCTTTTTTTGTCATTGATGCGGTTTTATTTAAGCGCATCTTAGATATTGAGTGGAAGCGATCATTAAAGATTTGGGCGCTAGTTACAACCCTGACTGCCATAATGGCCAATATTCTTGTTTTTAAACTGGTCATGCCACCGCCAATCACAAATGACTTTGGCTTCAGATTTTCGCAAGGAGTGATGTATGGGTTATTCGATTTTATCATGCGCACTTTTTTAATGCGCATCATGTTTAAAATTAAGCTAAACAACCCGCAAATGCTGCTGTTTTTTGGTCTTTGTTTGGTCATTAACGTGGCCCATGTTTTGGCGCAAGTTTATATACCTCGCTAGATCCCTTCTTGAACAGCCACTTTTTTTAAATACTCTTCACTTACAGTTGATGTTGTTAAGCTTTGCGCTTGCGTGCGTTCTGTTTCTGCAAGAAGTGTTGATAAATATCTTTCAGAGTAGCTCGGAACGATAACAACGATATTCTTACCTTGGTTTTCATCTAAGGCCGCAAGTTTTAATCCTGCCGCGATCGCTGCTCCAGAGCTGATTCCAACGGGAATGCCTTCTTCTTTAATCACTCTACGGGCCATGGCTAACGAGTCTTCACTTGAAATTTGTTCGATACGATCAATAATTTTTCTATCAAGTATCACCGGAATAAATCCAGCACCAATGCCTTGAATTTTGTGCGGCGATGGTTTGCCACCACTTAAGACAGGGCTTTCAGTGGGTTCAACTGCGACCATTTGAATTTTAGAATTTTTCTGTTTAAGAACTTTTCCCACACCGGTAATTGTTCCGCCTGTGCCAACACCAGAAACTACGATATCGACTTTTCCGTCAGTGTCGTTCCAGATTTCAAGGGCTGTGGTTTTTTCGTGAGCTGCGGGATTTGCCGGATTTTCAAATTGGCGCGGTAAAAAATATTTTTTTGATTTATCGGTGTCAGAAATTTCCAGGGCTTTAGCAATAGCCCCGCGCATCCCGAGCGGCCCTGGAGTTAATATAAGATTAGCACCTAATAAAAGTAACAACGTTCTACGTTCTTGTGACATCGTTTCTGGCATAACCAGAGTCAGCGCATAACCCTTAGCTGCACACACAAAAGCTAAGGCAATCCCGGTATTACCGCTCGTGGGTTCGATAACGGTCATGCCTGGTTTTAGATCTCCAGATTTTTCGGCTTCAGAAATCATGTTCAGACCAATACGGTCTTTAACAGATCCTAGGGGATTAAAAAATTCTAACTTTAATAAAAGTTCAGCTTTTAAGCCTTTGTTCAGTCTTTGAAGTTTAACTAACGGAGTAGCGCCAATCGTTTGTGTGATATCTGAGTATATTTTCATTCTAAGAGCGTAAAACATAGTCTGATTTGCTGCAAATAGTGCTGAAACTTTAATCGCAGTTTATACACTGCGCTACTCACAGTTGTTTTGAAACATAACTCTTCAAAAAGTATAGTTAAGAAATGTCATTTTCGCACTTACATGTTCATTCTGAGTACTCCCTTTTAGAGGCTTCGTGTCGGGTCAAGGCGATCGCTAAAAAAGCGGCCGATTACCAACAACCTGCCGTAGCTTTGACTGATTATGGAAACATGTTCGGAGCGATTGAGTTTTATTTTGCCTGCCAAGATAAAGGTGTAAAACCATTGATTGGTCTTGAAGCCTATGTGGCTCCAGGTTCACGTTTAGATAAAAAACAAGATCCCAATCAAAAATATTCTGAGATTACTTTAGGACCACAGCGTTTAGTGCTTCTGGCACAAAACCTAGAAGGCTATCAAAATCTTTGTAAGCTTTCATCGGTGGGTTACCAAGAGGGTTTTTACTGGAAGCCAAGAATTGATTACGACGTTTTAAAAGAGTACTCGAAAGATTTAATCTGTTTGAGCGGAACAACGCGTGGTGAAGTCATTGGTACACTTTTAAAAGAAGGACCAGAAGCGGCGTTAGCCAAAGTTAGAAAATTAAAAGAACTTTTTGATGATCGTTTTTATTTAGAATTGTCGCGTACACTTCCGCAAGGCAGTGATGCGCAAAAAACGATTAATAATTTTATTTTAGAAGCTTCAAAGATTTGTCATGTTCCAATCGTTGCATCAAATGATGTGCATTACATCACGCAAGACGATCAAATCGCGCAAGAAGTATTAGTCTGTATCGGTTCGAATAAAACTTTAGCCGACGAATCTAGATACAAACTAGGAAGTTCTGAATTTTATTTTAAATCAACTGAAAGCATGACGAAGCTTTTTTCAGATTTGCCAGAGGCTATAACGAACACGCAAGTTATTGCTGATCGTTGTAATGTTAAATTTAAACTTAAAGATGAAAACGGAAAAGCGATTTACCATTTACCAAGCTTTCCGACATCTGAAGGTCGTACAGTTAAAGAAGAGATTCTGCATCATGCAACCGAAGGTTTAAAAGTACGCTTCGAAGAACTTAAAGCCGTGGGCCAGGAAGTTCCTGAAGAAAAAAAACCAGATTACTTTAACCGTTTAACTTTTGAATTAAATATTATCGATCGCATGGGATTTAACGGTTATTTTTTGATCGTTATGGATTTCATTAACTGGGCAAAAAATCGCGATATTCCCGTAGGCCCAGGCCGTGGATCGGGAGCTGGTTCACTAGTCGCTTACAGTTTGCGTATTACTGATCTTGATCCGATTCCAAATTTTCTACTGTTTGAGCGTTTTTTAAATCCAGAGCGTATTTCGATGCCCGATTTCGATATCGACTTCTGTCAGGATCGCCGTCAGGAAGTTATTCAGTATGTGACTGAAAAGTATGGTTCTGCTTCAGTTTCACAAATTATCACTTACGGAAAATTACAAACTCGCGCAGCTCTAAAAGATGTGGGCCGCGTATTGGGTATGACTTTTCCTGAAGTGGACGTGGTTTCAAAATTAATTCCTGATAAGTTAGGGATTAATTTAACAGATTCATTAGCGGCAGAGCCTCGTATTCGTGAGGCGATGGAGTCTAATCCTACTGTACAAACATTAGTTGAACTTGCTCTTCGTGTAGAGGGTTTAGTTCGCCATGCCGGCATTCATGCTGCGGGTGTTATTATCGCCGATGGCAGTTTAGTAAAACATGCGCCAATGTATAAAGGCGCAGATGATGAAAACGTTGTTCAGTATGATATGAAGCATGCTGAGAAAATCGGATTAATTAAATTCGACTTCTTGGGTCTTAAAACTTTAACTCATATTCATCATGCTTTAAAATTAGTTAAACAAAATCGTTGTCTGGATGTTTTAGAAAAAAATATTCCGATCAACGATCCTAAAATTTATGAATTATTATCACGCGGTGATACAGCCGGGGTGTTTCAGTTCGAGGGCGAAGGTATTACCGACGCCACCAGAAAAATTAAGCCTACAAGCTTTGCTGATATTACCGCGATCACGTCACTGTACCGCCCAGGTCCGATGGCGAATATTCCAGAGTTTACCAAGCGTAAACACGGTGAAACACCGGTAGAATACCTATTACCTGAAACCAAACAAGTCTTGGAAGAAACCTATGGTATCATGGTTTACCAAGAGCAAGTTATGGGTATTGCTTCGATTATTGCCGGATACTCTCTTGGTGAAGCCGATATGCTTCGTCGTGCGATGGGTAAAAAGATCAAAGAAGAAATGGATCAACATCGCCAACGTTTCATGAAAGGGGCGTTGGAAAAAGGTCACGATAAGCAAAAATCTGAAGAGCTTTTCGAATTAATGTATAAGTTTGCCGATTACGGTTTTAATAAATCGCATGCGGCAGCTTATTCTGTAATTACGGCACAAACTGCCTGGGTAAAACATCATTACCCGGCAGAATTTTTCGCAGCCCTCTTATCAACCGAAGTCGGTGATACTGATAAAGTTGTTAAATATGTAAAAGATGCGCAAAAACGCGGATTAGAAGTTAGACCTCCGCATGTGAATTTTTCTGATTATTTATTCTCGGTAAAAGGCGAAGTTATTTATTTCGGTCTTGGTGGTATTAAAGGTGTGGGCTCTGCCGCTGTTGAAGCGATTATTGAAGCTCGTGACCGTCAGCCAGATAAAAAATTTGCAAGCCTTGATGATTTTTTTGAAAACGTTGATTTACGCAGAGTGAATAAAAAAGTGATTGAGTGCATGACTAAGGCCGGAGCTTTCGAAGGTTTTGGCGTGCATCGTGCTCAGCTGTTCACGGGCTATTCTAAATTCTTAGATTACGCGATTGGCGCACAAAAAGATAAAGATGTCGGCCAAGTCAGTCTTTTTGATATGGGCGGCGAAAAACAAGCTATCAAACTTGAAGACACTAAACAGTGGTCGCGCACCCAATCTTTAGCCTATGAAAAAGAAGTTTTAGGATTTTACTTAAGTGATCATCCTCTTCGTGGTTTTGAAAAATTAGCCAAAGTTTGGACGACTTGCGAAATCGTTGACCTTCATAAACATGATATGACTCCTGAAGAAAAAGCTGCGGAGGCTGCAAAAAAAGAAAGTGGCAAATGGAACCGCTTTCAAAAAGACTCTAAAAAACGTGTTATCGTTGCCGGTCTGATTATTGAGAATCGCGAGATGATCACTAAAAAAGGCACGCGCATGGCTTTTGCAAAACTTGAAGATTTAACGGGAACAGCAGAGTTAGTTATTTTTCCGGATACTTTTGAAAAATGCGGAAGCTTTTTAAAAGATGAACGACCACTTCTTATTGGTGGAGGGTTAGAAATCAATGAAGGTTCGGCAAAAATTATCGTCGATAATATTGCGCCATTTGACGAAATTATGAAAAAAACTAAACGCGTGTCGTTTAGATTAGATAAATTAGAGACGAGCGATTTTGAAAAGCTAGATACAATTCTTGATACTTTTCAGGGCGAAACAAATGTTCGGCTAGTCTTAAGTCTAAATGAAAAGACGGTAGAGATGCAGACAGAATCGCCTAAACGCATACAGATCTCGGATGCATTTTTTGAAGAAGTTCATCAGGTTTTTGGTCGCACGGACTTTATCGAAATCTAATTTTAAGGTAAGATATAAGCACTATGAAAACATTAAATTTTTTTATTTTAAGTGCCTTAAGTTTTACGGTCATACTTTCGGGTTGTGCCGCGTTTGCGCCAGCCACTGGAGAGACAAAAATTAATGAGCCCGTAGCCATTCGTCGAAAAATTAAAGATGTCGACTATCGAACGAACTCTCAGGATAAGTCGATGAAAAAACGCCTGGTGGTTTTGCCGTTCTTGGATAAAGACACTCTTAAACGCCCAGAAGTTGCCCGTATAAATGCGCGCATTGCATTTATTAATGATTTAAATTTAAGCGAAAAGTTTATCGTGATGGATTCAGATCAGCTTACAGTTAATCCTGAAAATTATATTAAAAATGATGAATATGATTTAAAACGTTTAGCTCAGGATTCGCAAAAATCGGGAATCAGTTCGATTATCGAAGGCCAAATCATCGATGTGCGTTTAAAGAAAAAAGCTGAACAAATCGGTTTAGTCAGAAATTTAGATGCAAGTTATGAAGTCGTGGTACGTTTAAGAATTCATAGCGTGCGCACTGGCGAAGAAATTTATCACACGGTAAAAACTGTGACCCTTGAAGAAAAAAACACTCGAGTGGCCGAGCGTGCGGCTGAAGATCAAATCTTTTTGAAAAATCCTGAATTAGTAGAAATTTTAATTAAAGATGCATTTCTGGATTTTTCGCAACAAATTCAAGAAACCATGGATGATGTAACCTGGGAAGGCCGAATTGCGGCTATTCGCGGTGATAAAATTTATTTAAATGTCGGGCGTATTTCTGGTGTACAAGTCGGTGACTTATTAAAAGTGGTTGAAGATTCTTCTGAAATTTTTGACCCTGAAGCTGGCTATAATTTAGGAAAAGTTCAAGGCCGCGCCAAAGGCACTTTAGAAATTATCAGCTATTTTGGTAATGATGGTGCTGTCGGTGTCATTCACTCCGGCGCAGGTTTTAAGGAAAGCGATCGTGTTGAAGTTTTCCAATAGTGTCGAATCACAGTATTTAGGATTAGTCGATTTTGATAAAGCCTTAGAGTTGCAATATCAATATCATGCGAAAGTAGCTACAGATAAAAAATCTTACATTCTTGGTTTAGAACATCCAACGGTGATGACCTTGGGATTACGCGCTCACAAAGCTGATGTGAATAGCTTTTGCGTAAAGCCATGGATGTATCCTGTACATAAAATCTCACGTGGGGGTCTTGCTACGATTCATAATCCTGGCCAGTTAGTGATCTATCCAATTGTTGATTTGAAACAGCACAGAATTTCGGTTAAAGGTTTTGTGCAATCATTATTTGAAGCCACACAAAAAACTTTGAATGAATTAAAGATCAATTCGACGATTGATTTATGTGACCAACCTGGCGTTTATACAGACCTTGGAAAAATTGCGTTCTGTGGTTTGCAAATTAAAAATGGTATTACGTTACATGGATTAAGTATTAATATCGTTAATGATATTTCGCTATTTAAAGAAATTCAGTCTTGCGGAGTATCAGCTCCTAAAATCGATTCAGTCGCAAATCATGGTGTGTCTGATACGCCGAGCGAATTTTTTAAAGTTTGGCTAAAGCACTTTGATTTAGCTGCAGCCGTTCAGTCGTCTCAAGTTTCTTGTCAGTAAATAGATTAAATTTAGTAGGAGAAATAACCATGTTTAAAAAAATCGTTTGTTCAGTTGCTGTTATGTCATCATTTATCGCCCATAGCACAAACGCTGATGATTATGTTGAAGTGCAAAAAGGTCGCTATAAAGGCGAAAAAATTGTTTATATTGATCTTGGGTCTGAATCTAAAAAATCATCAAATCGTGAGTTTGAAAAACGTATCTACCGTTTAGAAAAAGCTGTTCGTCAATTGCAAGAGCAAGTTTTTGAACTTGAAGCCGAAAACGGCGCTCTTAAAAAAGAAAATGATAACGTTAAAAAAACGACGTGTTTCATCAAGACTAATAGCAAAGGGCTTTTTAGCTCGACTCAAAAATCAATGACGCAGGCCAAAGCTGAAGTGATGCAAAAGTGCAGTGAAGTTATTCGTTATGGTTTTGAGTGCGACGAAGACAAAGTTAAGTGCGGCGAATAAGCTATTCGCCTGATTTAATAAAATCGGCGACAAATTCAGAGACCGGGTTTTTCTGGATCTCTGAGGGGGCGCCGATCTGTTCAATTTTGCCATGATTCATGACGACGACTTTATCACTCATTTGAAAAGCTTCTTTCTGATCATGAGTCACATAAACCATTGTCAATTTTAAATCCTGCTGAATTTTGCGAATATCTTTGCGCATTTTTTCGCGCAGTTTTGCATCTAGATTTGAAAGTGGTTCATCTAATAATAAAATACGTGGGCGCATCACCAAACCGCGCGCTAAAGCTACGCGCTGCTGTTGGCCGCCGGATAGTTCGCTAGATTTGCGTAATTCTAATCCTGATAATTCAACGATAGACATGATTTTTTCTACATCAGCTTTAATTTGCTCTTTACTTAATTTTTTAAGTTTTAAGGGATAGGCCACATTTTCAAAAACATTCATATGAGGCCATACGGCATAAGATTGAAAAACCATTCCGACATTACGTTTTTCGGGTAACATAAAACTTTTGTTGGCGGGATCAGACACAATATCGGTATCAAATAAAATTTTTCCGTGAGAGTTTTCTTCTAAGCCGGCGATCATTCTTAAGGTCGTGGTTTTGCCGCAGCCAGAAGGCCCAAGAAAGCTAACAAATTCGCCATTTTCAATAGTTAGATTAATATCTTTTACAGCCCAGTTAGCTAAATACTTTTTACCGACATTTTCAAAAACCACTTTACTCATAGCCCGTACCGACCCTTTGATAGAAACTTTAAACTAAAATTTAATATTAAAATAAAAACTACAACGATAATTGATAAGACCGAAGCACCACCGCCGCCCATATCAGAATACTCTTGCAGCGAAAAAATAAGCGTACCGATGGTCTCTAAGCCCGGCCCTGTTAGTAGTATAGTCATCGTCAGTTCACTTAAAACGGGCATAAATACTAAAAACATTGATGCGATAAGAGCAGTTTTTAAAAGGGGTAAATAGATCGTGCGCATGATGGTCCACCAATGAGCACCAGAAATGCGCGCGGCTTCTTCTAATGAGGGGTGGATTTGTTGATAGCCATCGCCAACAGTTTTAAGGCTTAAACTCATATATTTAACAATATAGGCAAGTAAAATTAGAAATAGCGTGTTGTACAATGAAGGCCCAACACCAAAAAAACCTTGGCTAAATGATAGGATAAACGCCAAAGCTAAGACTGTGCCCGGCGTAGAGAACGGCATACTAGCGATCACGCTCGCAAAAGTTCTGCCGAACCATGATGTTCTATAGATAAAATAATTAAAAATAAAAGCAAAGGCCGTGCAAATTAAAGCACTGGTGAAACCTAAAAATAAAGACTGCCTGATGGCGCGAGCCGTTTCTTCGGTTTCAAATAACACACGGTTAAAATTATTTAAGGTTAGGCCGGATAAACTCCATGAGCCTTGAACAGCACTCAGGGCTGATAATAAAACACCAGATAGCGGTAAAATAAAAATGATAAAAAATAAAATCGACAAAAATACCGTTAGCGGTAGCTTCCAGATATTCAGCGGAACAAGTGAAGGTCTAGATGTTTTACCTCCGACAGTATAGTTCTTGTTGCCACTAAAAAATAACTGCGTGCCGTAAAGTAAAATCAGTGTCGCGATACCTAGAATGACCGATACAGCGATACTCATTTGTAAGCCATTCGCTGTGCCCATGCGCTGGTAAGTATAAATCTGGGTCGTCATTAAATAAATTCTTGCAGGGCCGCCAATCAACGCTGGCACGCCAAAGCTTGCAGCCGTTGCCAGAAATGAGAGTAAAAAACCACTTAAGATCGCCGGACGAAGCAGTGGTAAAGCGATATCAATAAATACGCGTAAGCCATTGGCACCCGATAATCTTGCGGCTTCTTCTAATGATGAATCCATCTGATCTAAAACAGTTAAAGCGGTGAGGAGCACAAAAGTGAACAGAAAACTGGTTTCAACCCAAATAAGACCCGCATAAGAATAAATATTTAAGTTTAATCCAAGCCATTGGTTTAGAACGCCACTGGTTGGATTTGCTAAAATGATCCAGCCAATCGCGCCAACAAAGGGCGGAATTGCATAGGGTAGACAAAATCCTGATCGAAAGAAATTTTTAAACGGTAAGTTCGTCCGAGTTAATAACCACGCCAGCGGTAAACCTATCGCTAAACACAAGATAGCTACGGTTAATGAAACAATGAACGTATTTTTAATCGCTTTGATGGTGTTTTCATTAACGATAACTGCCGTAAAATCAGAAAGTTTAGGAATTAGATATAAGTAGACCTGCGGGCTTAAGAAAAGCGCCGCAAGCAAAACTAAACATAAGCCGTAAACTAATTTTTTTAGCACAATTAGAAAATAATTTTTGCGAATTTATCTTTGATTTCTTCGCGAGTTTTCATTGTCTCAGTGATAAATTCGCGTGTCCATGGAAGAGCTGTTTCCATGAGCTTAGTAAACTCTGGAGCTCCTGCAGGTGCTGCATTTCCTGCAACCGATGGGTACATGAATGATCTTGCCATCGCCGCTTGGCCTTCAGGTCCAAACATCCAGTCAGCAATTTTTTTAGCTTTTTCTTGATCGCCATCTTTTTTGACTAAGGCTAATACGTTAGATTGAATAACTGCGCCATCAGTTGGAATGATAAATTTAATACGGGCATCAGTTGTAGTTAGTCGTAAAATGTTCTCTAAAAGTACTACTCCTACCGGGCGTTCTTTGCTTTGTAATCTGCGCACAACACCTGAGTTTCCACCTTCAGAAATCACGTTATTTTTACGTAATTGCGTAAAGTAATCCCAGCCATATTTTTTTGCTAAGAAAGCCACTGTGGTAAAGTTTGTGCCAGAAGCTAATGGGCTGCCTGTAGAAACTTTGTCTTTCCATTTTGCATCAGCCAGTTCTTTGAAAGTTTTTGGAGCCTCTTTTTCACTGACGGCTTCAGAATTGTACGCAATGACCATGACCGGAAAGCTTAAAGTCGTATAAAAGTTTTCAGGGTGTTTGAAAAAATCCTGAACTTTGTCTGAATGAGCTGGTTTGTAAGCCACCAGTTTTTGCTGACTTGCCATATCTTCATACCAAAAACGATCAGAAGAAATTAAAATATCGGCCTGGATTTTTCCGGCTAAGTTTTCAGCCTGAACTTTAGCGGCTACTTCTTCTGAACCCGCTTGATAAAATTGCACATCCACATCTGGAAAAGCTGCGGCTAACTTTGGTTGGATATCTGCAATTGTGTCTTTGTAAAGCGAAGTGTAAATCCACACTTTTGTTTTTTCTTCTTTTTTTGTGCAAGAAAAAGGAAGTAATGCCATTACAGCTAGTAACATAATTCTTTTCATAATTATCTCGTTTCTTTTTTTGTTAAAGATTTTAAATAAGTTTCGCGGGCACGTACGGCTTGATCAGCAAAGTCTGAAAACAAGCCATCAACACCTAGAGCAAAAAATTCTAAATATTCTGCTTGCGGGTCATTGTTGTACTCTTTTAGTAAATATTTTTCTTCGCTTCTGAAGGTGTAGGGATGCACTAATAACCCCACAGCGTGAGCCATTTTAATAAGGGGTGTTGGTGAAAGTTTTTCTTCAGTTTTTTCACCATTTTTACCGGTCACTATTTTTGTCGGTAAAATGTAACGTTTGTAGGGGCCAATGCCATCAGCTGTTTTTTTAATTTCTTTTAAACCTTCTGGCGTCATTAACTGAAGATAAGTGCGTTTATCGCCGCTCGCTTGAAAATCCGCAGGCACGACTTCTGGATCGTCGATTAAAAAGACCAACTTATTTTTCGTTAAATCTTTTAGTTTTTTAAGATTGCCTAATTCAAAAGACTGAATAAATACAGCCGATGATTTTTTATTTAATCCAGCCGCTTTTAATTCTTTAGCTAAAGGCTCTTCTAGAGAAAGTTTAATACTTTGAAAATACGTCGGGTGTTTTGTTTCTGGGTATAGACCGATAGTTTTTTTAAGTTTTTTACCTTGGCTTTTAGCAAGTTCAATTACTTCTTTAAAGGTTGGAATTTCAAATTGGCCATCAAATGAATGATCGCGAAATACCAAACGCTCTTTTGCACGCAATGTTTTAATTTCTTTTAAAGTGAAGTCTTCAGTAAACCAACCGGTGATGGCTTTACCATCAATAGTTTTTGTGGTTTTACGATCTGGAAATTTCACAGACACATCAGTGGTCTCAGAAATTTCATTTTCATGACGGGCAATTAAGACTCCATCTTTTGTACTTACGAGATCTGGTTCGATGTAGTCAGCTCCCATATCAATGGCTAATTGATATGAAGCCAGAGTGTGCTCAGGGCGGTAACCACAAGCTCCGCGATGACCCAACACTAAGGGTTTAGCATTAAGAAGTGCTGGTAGCGATAAGCTAAAAACAAGACACGAAAATATTTTTTTCATGCCCCAATTGAAGTCGCACGCTATTGCGGAGTCAAATTATTATTACGTTAACAAGAACGCTAAGCCTAAGACTCAAGCCAGGTTTTAGTTTGCTTGTAAGCTTCAGCGATAATTTCTGGGCCAACATGCAGATGATCTGGGCCAGAGCGGGGAATATTCATTAATTCGAATTGCATTAAATTTTTATAATGTTTTCGGTTCACACGCGCAGATTCAAAGCCATTCGTGCTGCCCAAGCTGTGGCATAAGACAAAGTCTTCACGAGATACGCCAGATAAGCCCATTTTGTCAGCGACGCCACCATCAAGATAGGTGCGCTTATCAATACACACGGGATGAAATAAGCCAGGCACAGCGCACGATGCACGTACGGCTTTAGCTACAGAACCAGTCATAAGCGTTTTAGTTTTTAAAGCAAAGACATCAAAAGCTGATATTTGCAGCGGTGTTGTAACTTCAGAGAAGTCAGAGGCCATAAACTGAGCACATAGTTTTTCAAGCTTTTCGCCGCGAACTATGCCAAAACCAA
Source organism: Bdellovibrio sp. (assembly GCA_036676395.1). Lineage (GTDB taxonomy): Bacteria > Bdellovibrionota > Bdellovibrionia > Bdellovibrionales > Bdellovibrionaceae > Pseudobdellovibrio. The sequence goes on along the minus strand of JAKFCY010000002.1, from coordinate 1,531,442 downwards.
AACCTACATCCCAGAAATCAGATTTTTTAATACGAGTAAATTCTTTGGCCATATCTTTTGCGGTAAAGCCGCTCGCATAACAGGCAGCTGCTAGGGCTCCGGCGCTACTTCCAACAAGGAGTTTTGGTTTTAAACTTTTTTCTTCTAAGGCCTGAATAAACCCGGCATGAGCAAAAAAGCCGAAAAATCCAGAACTTAGAGATAATGTAAAAGGTCGGGCTTGAAGTAGTTGGACATTGGTTTTAGCCTTAATCATAGGCAGCTAGATTAACACCAAGACCACACAATGTCGAGTTTGAAAAAGACATGATTATGTGGGTAACATAAAACTTGAATGAAAAACTTTATCTTATTTATCACGGTATTTTTAACTGTAACTGCTCATGCCGATTCTTGTTGGGAAACCTTCGAAGAGCGCACAGAATCGCTGATGGAGTCACGTGAACTGCAGTATCGATTGTTAGATCTGAAATTTTCAAATCTAACTGACAAAGCCAAAGGCTATGCCACTAAAGGTAAAAAAAATGAATTAGTTTTTCTGATTCATGGTTTTTTGGGTAACCCGAACGAATTAAAATCAGTGGCAGATATGCTGAATCGTGCAGGCTATTCGGTGTATTCAGGATTGATTCCGGGTTATGGTGCGACCGCAAAAGTTGCAAATTTTTACAATAAAGATCACTGGCTTCGCTGGAATGTTCGTGAAATCAAACGCGCAGAAAAATGTTTTTCAAAAATTCATTTAGTTGGGTTTTCGACAGGTGCCACGATCATTCATGATTATATAACGACTCATCCAGAAGATAAAAAAATTGCGTCAGTCACTTTAATTTCAGCTTTTTTTCAGAACCATCCTGAATTTAATATCGCTCTACAAGCAGCCAAAACTTCTGGAGTTCGCGAAATCGAATTGGGTTGGGTTTTAGAGCATGTTCCGGTAGCGGATGCGCGAGTTATTGTAGACACGCCTGATACTTATCTACAAACGGCACCGATTTTATCAATGTTTGAAGTTATTGATTTAGGTAAAGTAAACAGAGATCGAAAATTGGCAAAACAGATTGAAGTTCCTGTAAACGCAATTATATCTATGGAAGACTGGGTTTCAGATCCCCATAGCCAGATCAAGGTGCTGAAAAAAAACTTTTCTGATTTAGAACTAAGAACTTATTATCGTCCAGGCCATGTGCCCCACCAACTTATGGCCGAATCAGTAAGCCAAGTCGCTGATCAGGTTCATATGGCGGTTATTGATTTTATCAAAAGAAATTAAGGCATTGCTTTTAAGGGGTATTTTGCTTTAAGACTACCCCTATGACAAATAACGATATCTTCAAAAAATTGCGTGTGGCTTTATCTTTTCGTGATACCGACATCATCGAATGTCTAAAGAACGTTGATTACGAAATTTCAAAATCAGAACTATCGGCTATTTTTCGCGATGAAAATCACCCGAATTATCAAGAATGCGGTGATCAGCTTTTACGTAATTTTTTAAATGGCCTGATTATTAAAAACCGTGGCGTAATGGAAAAAAAACCTAAGGCCGATAAACCATAAATGGACAAGATCCAAGATCTTGAAGCTCAATTAAAAATAGCCATAGAGGCTTTAACGTTCTACGCGGCTACTGATAGTTATGGCCAAGGAGAATCCTTTGCCGAGCTTTCAAGGATCTGTGATAGCGATTTAGAACATAAACCCGCCAACCGGGGTTATGATACCGTAGGCGGTAAGTTAGCTCGCAAAGCTTTATTAGAAATTCACGACAAAGAAGAGCGTCTGGCTGCAAAAAAAATTAAAAAAGCTGCCATGTGGAAAAAGCATGATTCGATCGCAGGAAATTATTTTTCTGTACGCATTGAATTTCATGATTCATCGAAAGAATGGCTTAAATTATTTCCGGCGCAGAACACTGACGAGCAAGCGCCTGAGTTTTCGACTTTAGAGCGGGTGGAAATTTAAAATTGGTGCAGACTACAGGACTTGAACCTGTGACACCTTGCATGTCATGCAAGTACTCTACCAACTGAGCTAAGTCTGCCTTATTTGGTGCGTGTAAATAATAACCTTTTTAACGATAAGGTCAAGTCCCAGCTTGCGTTAAGCTTTACGCATGGGGTATCACCTAACCCTATGCTTTCATTCGAGTATTTACCCGCTATCCTGACTGGATTAACAGTCGCCGTTTTACACGCATCATTACCTACGCACTGGCTGCCTTTTGTGCTCGCATCACGTACCCAAAAATGGAGCTATAAAAAAACCTTCTCAATTTTAATGATCGCAGGTCTTGGGCATGTTTTAACAACGACCCTTTTAGGAGCATTAGTCGTTTGGTTCGGTGTAAAAATCAGCGAAAGCGCAGAACAGATTTTTATTTTTATCGCCGCTGCAGCTGTATTTTTATTCGGGGCTTATAATATTATTCAACATTTTCGCGGGCATAAACATTCACACTGCGACGACACAAACCCGCATCACCATGACTACAAAAAAACGGCCAGCGATGGCTGGGCGGTTTTAAGTTTATTATCGTTATTAACTTTTTCGCCGTGTGAATCTTTTTTACCCGTGTACGTGTCGGCATGGCCACTAGGTTGGACGGGTTTTGCAGTGTTATCCGCCGTGCTGGGTGTAGGGACACTGCTTGCCATGACAATCTTTATGACGATTATGTATTTTGGTGCAGCTAAAGTTAAACTTCACTGGTTAGAAAATAATGAAAAATTGATCTTTGGAATTATGTTGCTTATTCTTTCTTTAATGGTTTATGTGGTCGAAGTATTAATGCCGCATACACATGGATAGTTATGGCTCAAATTAGCTTAGATACAATTCTAGATGCAGTTGAATTCTCTGTAACCAGATCATCGGGTGCTGGTGGACAGCACGTGAATAAAACTAATTCTGCGGTGATCGCAAAGCTTAATATTTTATTGCTAAAAATTCCGGATTCGCAAAAATCACTTTTATTTAAAAACTTAGCGCATCGTTTAGTGCAGGGTCAGTTCGTCACAGTACGCAGTGAAGAACAGCGTGATCAAAAATCTAATAAAGATACAGCGATTGAAAATTTATCTCATCTTTTAGAAAAAGCGCTTTATGTTCCTAAAAAACGCGTCAAAACTAAACCTACTAAATCTTCGGTGCGAAGACGTCTCGATAGTAAAACTAAAAAATCTGATATCAAAAAAATGCGAACAGAAAAGTTCTAAAGCTTTTGCATTAATTTCTTTTTAAAATCAGTGTACGGCGGAAAAACAAAACGCATAGTTTTAGATAAAAACTTTTGTTCAATCACTGAACGTCTGTGTGAAAATTCTAAAAAGCCAAAATGACCGTGGTAAGTGCCAATGCCGCTGGTGCGAATACCGCCGAATGGTAAATAGTGATTTGCAAGATGCACGATCACGTTATTAATCGCAACGCCACCAGATTGAGTTTTATTTAAGATATCTTGAATATTTGTTTTTGAATTTGAAAAAATATATAGCGCTAATGGATAGGGGTTTAGCGCCATGATTTTATAAGCGTCAGCTAGCGTGTCAAAAGCAATAATCGGGGCGATGGGGCCAAAGATTTCATTTTTCATGATATCTGAATTTAAATCTGGTGAATCAATAAGTTGGCAGGTTGTGGTTTTAAAATCAGTATTATTGCCAGTTAGCTTCGTTACGCGGTCTTGATGTTGGTTATTTACAAATCCCGTAGGCTTTTCTGAATTTGTTTTTTCAAGTTGTTTAAACTTTTCGATAAACTCATCTTTTTTTGTACGATGAATCAAAATATAATCTGGAGCGACACAAGTTTGGCCGCGGTTTAAAAATTTACCCCAGTAAACTTTTTCGGCCGCATCGTTGATGTCTGCGGTTTCGTCAATGATTGTTGGAGATTTTCCGCCTAATTCTAAAGTATAGGGAATTAGCTTTTTAGCACAAGCTTGTGCGATAATGCGGCCAACTGGTGTAGAGCCCGTGAAAAACACATGATCAAAATCATAAGTAAGTAACTCTTCAGTTTTTTCTTTACCACCCAGTTCGCAAATCACTTCATCGCTTGCAAAAACTTCGTTCACCATTTGATGAATGAGTTTACTTGTATGCGGCGTAAGTTCGCTGGGCTTGATAACGACGGTATTGCCAGCTGCAAGCGCTGGAATTAAAGGATTGATCGTTAGCTGGAAAGGGTAATTCCATGGCGCTATAATCAAAACCACGCCTTTTGGTTCGTAATGAATTGTGCTTGTGTGACCAAATAAAGTCATTGGTGTTTTTACGTGTTCAGGTTTGGCCCAAGCTTTTAAATTTTTAATGAAATATTTGATTTCAGTTTTTACTACGCCGATTTCTGTGGTCTGAGTTTCAAATTCCGATTTTTGAAAATCTAAACCAAGAGCTTTTTTAATTTCGGTTTCGTTTCTTTCGATCCAAGTTAAAAGTTTTTTAAGATTTTCAATTCGCGTAGGTATTTCTAAGGATTTATTATGTAACGCTTTTTCTTTTAAATCTAAAAACTTTTTTCCGATCACGGTAGCTCCTCGAAATTATACAGATTCTTATCCAGCATATGACTTGGCTTAACGTTTTGTAAAGCCGTGATAAAGCTAGCACTTAAATTAGGAATATCTTTTTCTAATTCGGTGATTAGTTTTTTCATTTTTTTGCGTTTCATGCCTTCTTGTGATCCGCACAAATTACAAGGAATCACCGGAAATCCCCAATCAGTCGCTAATTGAATTAGATCAGTTTCTGCTACATACATCATCGGGCGAAGAACGATATTTCTGCCATCGTCAGAGCGCAGTTTTGCAGGCATCGTAGAAACATTTCCTGTGTAGAACATGTTTAACATCGTGGTTTCAATTAAATCTGTGCGGTGATGGCCAAGCGCCATTTTTGAATAGTTATTAGCGTGAGCGTAATCGTATAAAATCGCTCGGCGCATTTTCGAACATAGCGAACAATAAACACCATTAGTTACTTTTTCTTTAACGACAGAATAAGTATCTTTTTCGATCATGTGAAATTCGATACCCTCAGATTCAATCCACGTTTTAAATGCCGCAACGTCAAAGCCAGGTTGTTTTTGATCTAAAAGCACTGCACTTAATGTAAATTCAATCTCAGCGCGTTTTCTAATTTCTTCTAATAAAATAGTTAGAATGGATGAGTCTTTACCGCCAGATACACAAACCATAACCTTGTCGCCATCAGCAATCATTTTATAATCGCTTAAGGCTTGAGTGATCTGTTTTCTAATTTTTACAGCTAACGGGTGATCGCGATTAACGGGCTTCATTTTTTACCTCAAACACTTGGTGAGCTAATTTAAAGCCATTTTGTAAAAGAGTATCTTGGCCTAAGGCGTACACTTTATCGCCGATTAGAAATTGTCTGCCGTAAGAATCAATGAAATAGGCCACTTTAATTTCAGTCCAGTTTTCGTTGATCTCAGAGATAAACGCTAATGGCGAAGGAATCGCGCGCACATCAGCAATTTGCGATACAGCTCTTTCTAAAAGATCTTTAGCGGCATAGGCATTTTGTGAATGTGGAATGCGAAAAACCTGGCGGCGTAAGATCGGTGCGTCGGGTGGTGAGAAATTTGAAACCTGTGATGAGGCCATAACTTTGTTAGGCAGGGTGATGATTTCGTCTGACCAGCCAACTAAAATTGTTGATCTCCAGGTAAGCTCTTTAACTTGGCCAACGACTTTGCATGAACCATTTTGAACTTCTAGCCAATCGCCGATTTCAAAAGTTTTATCAACTTGCAAAGAAATGCCGGCAAATAAATTTCCTAAAGTGTCTTGTAAAGCAAGACCCAGAATAACTGAAAGGGCCGCTGATGTCGCTAATAGCGGAGCCACTTGCACACCAAATAAATGTGACGCCGACCAAATGCTGATGCTGACGAATAAGATCAAAGAAAAAATATTCACCAAAAGTAATGGAACCCCGGCGGTCATTGAGCCTAAGAAAAGATACATCAGTACATTAAGGCGGCAAACGCGTACAAACAGGATTACTCCGGCTAGGTAAGTCATTGTTGCCACATAGGGAGTTAATTTTTTTACTAAGACCGAAGCATTGATTTGATCGCGTAATAAAAGAAAAACAACAAGTAAGAAAGTTAAACCAAAAAAATGACGGTTGATCACTTTTAGGTGGTTCTGGATATTTTGATGGCGAACCTGTGAGGCGCGCTTTAAAAACGATTTGTAAAATAAAAACGTACCAAAACAAAGGATGCCAAGAACCACATAAAGTTCGACATCTAAAAGGTTGTATAAAGAAGTGGGAAAAGTCAGTGTAGGCATAGGATTTTTATAGCCTAAAACCCCTGCAGAAACTAGACCTTTTATAACATTCTGGTATTCAAAAATAGACTTACTGTTTATGCTATAGGCATGAATAATACACCGGATGAATCAGCAACGAGTCTTCAAAAACCTCTCGGCGTTTATGCCATGGCCATCATGTTCATCTTGGCCCCCTTGGGAAATATCCTAATAAGCTTTTTAGGTTCTGGCTTAACAAATTGGTATGAGCCACCTATTTTTATCGCCTTATTAAAAACCATTTCAACATTTGACTGGGTTTGGCTTGGGCTTTTGATGTTTACAGGTGTTTTATTATTTATCCAGCATAAGCTTTCTTGGACAGTGGCTATTATTACCTTAGTCCTGGTTTTGGGAATCAATGCCATTAGACTTTTTCAGGCCGATCCGAATTCAATTGAACCCCACTTTCTTAAGATTTTCTCGATTTTAGCGGTGGTAACGACTTTAGGCGTTCTAGTGATCGCATTTTACTTCAAATTCCCTTATATCGATCGCCGCATGAAGTGGACTTCTACAGACCAAAGTGATGATCGCCGAACTGATGTTCGCGATTCTGAACGCCGTAAAAAATAGCTCTAAAGTGTCTCATTTTGATCGTAACATAATGATTTAAGTTTTTAAAATGAGACACCGATATGGGACTGTATTTGTATTGAATATAAAACGGACTTTTTTGAGATACTTTCAAGGATTAAAAACAGGAGACGTCATGAACTCAAGATTTATGAGAAATGTTATTAGACTGCTAGCTGCAACAGGCTCAGTTCTAACTATGATTTTTTCACCAGTTGCTCTGGGGATTGAATCGCAAGAAACATTAAAAAAACAAATCGAAGCTTTCATGTCTGAGACGCAATTAAATAAGCGCATCACTTATAAAGAGTTTTGGAATAAAACCAAACATTTGTATTCTGGTCAGGTTTACAACGATGTTGAACGTTATTTAATGTCAGCACCGAACGAGTTAATGCCTGAATTCACATTAAAAGAATCTGTTAGTTCTACGGGTGAAAAAATCCCTACTATGACCATTAGTGAAAAAGGCAAATCATATAATTTGCAGATCTTTGGTGAAAAGGCAAAATTTGCCAAATTGAACAATGTGGTTCTGACTGAAAACGATGTGATGTTGATTACGCCGGCGATGAAGCGTCTTATGGCTTCAGATATCAAAATCAAAAAAGAACACGATAAGAACGTAATTAAAGCGACGAAGAGCACTTTCACGGGTACACCAAAAATTACGCGTGAAATGTGGAAAAAAATGACGTCTACACAACGTGCTCAATTTATGATTGGCTTGCGACTTCTTCATTCAGGCGCAGAAGATGTGTTAAATGCAAAAGAGACAAATACTAAGAAGGCTATTCCGCAAAAAGGCAAAAAAACTTCCTCTTTAGAAAAATGGAATATGTTTTTTGCTATGTTAAATGGTGAAGCCGAAGCTTTTGCTGTAGGCACTAAGTGTGTGGTTGCGGGCTACATTGGCACTTACGGAGCTGATAAAAAATGTAAATACCCAACTGGCGCAAAATCAACGGGTTGTAATTTTCCGTGTAATCCGACGATTTATGGCTTTGGCGATGGTGGTAAACAATTCTGTTTAACTAATGAAACTGAATTACAAACAGCGACTCACTACAATAAAGGCTGTGACGCTAAAATGCCTTTAACTGCTGTTGAGTTGTCATTGCCGAAATTAGCTTCTGCTAAAAAAGATGCTAGTCGCTACCAAGGTATCTTAGAAGAAAATAAAGCTGAAGCTTTAAAAGACCCGGCAGTCATTGAAAATACAAGAAAATATCTAGCAAGTATGCTTTCAGGTACTCCTGATATGAAAAATGCTTTTGAAAGCGGAAATATCACTGAAGATTTGTTAAAAAAACTTCAAGAGATTCAATCACAGTTTGACTCGACAATCTCAGCAGCTCGTGCAGATTGTGCCTCGGCAGCTGTTGAAAAAGACCAATACGATAAAAATTTCTGGGGCGCGTGTGACCAATTGCACAAACGTTTCTTATTCGTTGCTGAAGTGTTAACGAAAAAACCAGGTTGTCCTGAAAATAAATCTGTAAATCCAGAGACGCTTAAATGTCCTTGTGATGGTGGCGGCGAAGCAGTTCCAGGTGCGCAATGTGTAGCTGTTGTTGCTCCTGTACAACCAGCTGAAGTAAGCAGCGGAACCACTGAAGTTGCTACTGAACCATTGAAATGTACGGGCGAAACCATCGAAAAAGAAGGTTCATGTATTTGTGAAGATGGTAAAGAGCCAAAAGGTGAAGATAAAAAATGCGGATCTGGCTTTAACTGGAAACCATGGTTAATCGGTGCCGGTATTATCGGTGGAGCTGCGTTATTATATTTCTTATTTAAGAAAAAGAAAAAAGATAAACCAGTAGTGCCTCCTCCGCCGCAAGGTTGTCAGACGACTTGTCCGGTGAATACGGCGCAAAATCCAACGACATGTGCTTGTGACCCGGTTGTTCAGCCACCAATTTGTCTAGCGCCAAAAGTTCTTGAAAATAATGTGTGTGCGTGTCCGTCTGCAAATGCGTGTACGCCGGGCCAACAGGTTTATAACTTAAGTACTTGTCAGTGTGATACAGTTGTTCAGCAAGGCGTATGTCCGGATGGCGTAACGCCATTCTACACGCCACCAGGCCCGTCAACTTGCCCGGCACCGACAATTTGTCAAAATGGAACTTCGGTTTACCCACCAGCAACTTGCCCTCCGGTCTCTGAAGGCGGAACTGGTAACAATTGTCCAGATGGCGATTGTAACGGCGGCGTGCCAACAGCAAACTAGAATATTAGAGGATAATTTATGATGAACATGATTTTAAAAAAAATAAATGGTTTGTTGGTGACAGTTTCTTTAGCCACCCTGGTGTTCTCGCCAGTGGCTCTGGGTAAACAAGCTCAAGCCAACCAAGAACAAATGTCAAAAGCTCAGCTAGAACAAATTGTTCAACAGCTTGGTTTAAACAAATCAATGACGTTTGGTGAATTCTATAAAAAAAATAAAGAATATTACCCACCACGTGTTCAAAAAATGGTTGAACAATTATTGGTTCGTTTCAAAGATGAACCAATGCCGCAATTTATTGTGGGTTCTAGTAAAAACTCAAAAGGCGAAACTATCGCTACCATGCGAATCAGTGGTAAAGATCAATTAAGTAATATTCAATTTTTAGGCGAGCCAGAAAAATTTGTTAAATTTGATAATACAAATTTAACTGAAGAAGATATCGCCAATTTTGATGATATGTTTGCCAAGCTTTATTTTGGTGATGCTTCACATAGAAAAGGTTATGGCGATGCTTTAACATCTCCTAAGACTATGAAAAAAACCGTAGCGGTGAAGAAGGTTATTCCACCGGCTAAGTTTTCAGGTTTGCCAAAAATCACAAAAGATCTTTGGAAAAAAATGACGCCGATTCAACGTGCTCAGTTTATGATGAACATGAGAATGCTTTGGTCTGGTGCACAAGACGTTCTTGATGCAAAAACAGTTGTTAAAAAAGGTAAAAAGACTTCCTCATTAGACAAATGGAACAACTTTTTTGCCATGCTTGATGAGGCACAGGCTGCCGACACGAAATGTGTTGTGGCCGGTTATATCGGTTCTTACGGGGCTGGTAAACGCTGTCAATACCCAGCTGGTGCAAAAGTAGCGGGTTGTAATTTTCCATGTAATCCGACAATTTATGGATTTGATGGTTCAGGTAAACAATTTTGCTTGAGTAATTCATCAGAATTACAAACTGCAACACATTACAACAAAGGTTGTGATGCTAAAATGCCTTTAACTTCAGTAGAACTTCCGCTACCTGCAGCAGCAGCGGCAAAAGATGCAAGCCGTTACCAGGGAATTTTAGAATCTAATAAAGCAAAAGCTTTACAAGATCCTGCAGCAATTGCGAACACAAAAAAATACTTAGACAGTATGTTAAATGGATCACCTGAAATGCGCGATGCTTTCCAAAAAGGAAATATCACAGCTGAACTTTTAGCAAAACTTCAAGAAATCCAATCACAATTTGATTCAACAATCACGGCGGCCCGTAATGATTGTGCGGCGGCAGCAGCTGAAACTCAGTATGACCGCGAATTCTGGGGCGCTTGTGACCAGTTACATAAACGTTTCTTATTCGTAGCCGCTTACTTAGAAAAAAATCCAGGCTGTAAAGATGGCGGTAAAGTTGATGAAGCTACATTAACTTGTGCTTGTCCATCAGGTCCGGCGGTTAACCCAGGTTCGGCGTGTGCTGTAACTCCACAGCCTCCAACTCCTCCAGTGTCAGGAACTACTCCAGTTGTAGACCCTGTAACGCCAGGGGGTGAGTGGACATGTGATCCTGAATGTACTGACGGTAAAGTTTGTGGACCGGGCTCAGAGCATGACGGCGTAAAAGTCGGTGAATGTAAAGGACCAGGCGGCGGTAATGACGATAAAGACAAACCAGGTTTCTTCTCGAAACTTTGGGGTGGTGTTAAAAAAATCGCTCCGTGGGTATTAGGTGGCGTGGCACTTTATGCCGCTTGGAAAATTTTCTTCCAGGTTAAAAAACCAAAATTAAATCCTGCAGCGGATGCATGTCCTAACGGAACCATTCCTCCATGCGGTCAGACTTGTACTCCTCCTCAAGCGTTGCTTTCAAGTGGTGCGTGTGGATGTCCGGCTTGCCCTCCGGGACAATCAATGACAAATGCGTCTTCATGTTTATGTGAAACGACTTCGACATCAACCACACTTTATATTTGTGCTGATGGTGTGACGCAAGTTAGTGATTTGGCAAATTGTCCGGCAACAGCGAATTACACTTGTTGGGATGGATCGCAAGTCGCAAATCCAATTAATTGCCCAGAACAACCTGCTACAGGCACAACGACTAAACCAGTGGATACGACTCGTTAATGATTATTGAAAAAGATCGATCACGTAACGAAATAGAAAAAACCAGAGTTCCTAAAAAAGACTCTGGTACGAGTGGAGATTTAATAAAGTCTCCACTTTTTCGTAGTAATTACAATGCGGTTGATTTCGATCTTGGTTTTTTAGGCGGTCCGCAAAAACGAACAGGCTTTCGCTTATCAATTTGGATGTGGTTAGCCGCAACGATCGACACATTAGTGATTGCGGCTATGAGTTGTTTTTTTATGTTGTGTTTGTCAGTGCTGCTTAAACTGGGTTTAAAACAAACTTTAGGTTTTACATTGTCGCATGAAAATGTGTTGATGACGTTTTTAGTTTTTTTTACTTTCTGCGGGTGGATGTATTTTATCGCAAGTCGCACTTTAACCGGAGCTTCTCTCGGTGAGCACACCTGTGCTTTGCGTTTAGGCCAGCCTCATGAACGCGTCAAAAGATCTTATTTAGCCCGCGTGGTTATTCGCACGACCATGACTTTATTGACAGGAATTATTACTTTACCGCTCCTATCTTTATTAGTAAAAAAAGATATCGCAGGCCGGATTACTGGCTTAAATATTTACTCTCTCAAATAACATCACAACTTCAAAATGATTTGTCTGCGGAAATTGATCAACAATATGTGCATTGATGATTTTATAGTTTGCCTGCAAAAATATTTCACTATCAGCTCTTAGGGATTCTGGATAACAAGAAACATAGATTATTTTTTTCGGTTCAGCTGCGATCACGTTTTGGGTAAAACTTTTTAATCCGGATTTTGGTGGATTAACTAAGACCACATCTGGTTTTTCGCTGACTTTTAGATTTTGTGGTCTTTGAAAGTCGCCACTGTGTATTGTTAAACTTTTAAGTAAATGATTATGTATCGCAGTTTGTTTTACGCACTCTAAGGCGAATTCATCGTTTTCAAAAACATTCACTTTGTGTTCTAAGCTTAATAATGAAAAAGTATATTGACCGATGCCGCAGCCGAACTCCCAAACATTTTGGGCGGGCTCTATCATCCAGTCGGCGATGATATCAGTCATTAGCTTTGCCGTGGCAGCCGATGGTTGGGTGAAACTACTGACAGCGCAGTTTAGATCTATGGGAGTTTTAGTTTTATAATTATAAGTGTGAAACCAAGGCTGCATTTTGGGATCAGCTAATTTGATTTGCTCTTTATCAAATGTCGATTCATCCAGACATTTCTTTTTTTGTCCGACTTCGATAAAAAAGTTTTCAGATAGTTTTTTTAAAATAGTTTTTTCAACTAATAGGTTTTTAATATCGTTATTGGCAAAATCAAGCCACAGTCCGAACTTTTGTACTTGTCCACGGCTTGAGGCGCGTAGCCTGATTGTGCCGATGCGAATATTGAAGTCAGTTTTAGTTAGCAAATCTAAAGCGTGCTGTAATTTGGGAGTAAGCTGTAAACATTCGCTAATTGGGATAAAATTTCTATCTTTGTCGATCAGCCCAACTTTTTTATCTTTAATAATAAAATCAAAACGCTCACGCATTGAATGTTCCCCTGCAGAGTGAGTTTTGATTTGTTGCGGGCTTAGGTGCCCAAGAAATAAATCTTGCAGACGCTTAGTTTTTTGCGTCAATTGTTCGGTATAAGCTATGCCCCATAATGAACAGCCCGGGCATGTCGAAGCTAAATCACAGACTTTCATTATAAAAGGTGCTGTAATTTCTTAGGACAAGATTTCAGATCTTTAATTACGCCTTGTTCAAAGTGCAAATCTTTTTCGGTAAAACCAAGCGTGATATGCGGGTAAAACACGTTAGCCTTAAAATCAACGACGGCGTATTTGTTTTTTAGATATTCACGAAACGCTAATAATTCAGGTGCTTCAACGACCACGTAATAGGTTTTTAAAACTTGGTTTTTTTCTTTTAAACTGCCTTCGCCTAAACACACTTTTTTGAAAGTTTTTGTTTTCCACTCTTCCCATTCTTGGTGAATGGTTTCGGGTGAAACCTTGGCTGTTATTTTTGTAAATTCAGGTGGGGTGATCACCGTAATATGGGCTTCGCCGCGGTTGATAAGCTTAGTGCTTAAAAATGCATCAAGCTTATTGAGAGTTTGTTGATATTCAGGGTATGCAAGATCTAAAGAGACATAGCTTTTAATTGAAGCAGGTTTCTTGTCGGCAGCCAGTGGTTGGTTTTGGCAGCTGAAAATAAATAAAGAGACACAAAGTAATACCCAATTCATAAAATTCCTTTTAAGTTTTTATATACCTTAAGGATTACAGTTTATATGAAGAATTTAAAAAGTTTAATTAGAATTTCAATTTTACCATTAGCTGCGGTTATTTATTTAGGCGCGGATGCATTGAGTGAAGATCCAAAGCTGATTCAAAACGCCAAACAAATTACTTTCGTTGGGCCAAAATCGGGCGAGGGCTATTTTAGTGCTGATGGCAAAAAAATGGTGTTTCAGTCAGAGCGTGAACCGGGTAACCCTTTTTACCAGATGTTTATCATGGATCTTGAATCGGGAAGTGTGCAAAGGCTTTCTCCGGGGCAAGGTAAAACCACTTGTGGCTGGGTTCATCCGAATATGCAAAAAGTGATGTGGTCATCAACTCACTTAGATAAACAGATTCCGGCAAAAGTTAAAGAAGAGTTAGCCTTGCGTGCAAACCCTGTTAAAGGCCGCTATTCATGGAGCTTTGACGAACATTTTGATATTTTTGAATCAAACCTTGAAGGTAAAAATCAAAAGCGTTTAACTAAAGAATTAGGTTACGATGCGGAAGGTTCTTATTCTCCGGATGGTCAGTACATCGCGTTTGCGTCGAATCGCATCGCTTATGATCACAAATTAACTGCAGAAGAAGATAAAAAGTTTAAACAAGATCCATCGTACTTTATGGAAATCTACATCATGAAAGCCGATGGCAGTGATGTAAAACGTTTAACCACAAGTTCTGGTTATGACGGTGGGCCTTTCTTTTCTGCTGATGGTAAAAAAATCACTTGGCGCCGATTTTCTGAATCAGGTGCCTCGGCTGAAATTTTTACGATGGATGTTGATGGCAAAAACCAAAAACAAATCACACGTTTAAATTCGATGTCTTGGGCTCCATTTTTTCATCCAAGCGGGGATTACATTATTTTTAATACGACAGTAGGTGGGTATTCTAATTTCGAATTATTTATTGTGGATGCCGAAGGCTTAAAAGAACCAAAGCGCGTAACTTTTGCTGAGGGTTTTGATGGTCTTGCGACTTTTTCACCGGATGCCAAAAAAATCACGTGGTCACATAAAAATGAAAAAGGCGAAAGCCAGATTTACATCGCTGATTGGGATGATGTAAAGGCTAGAAAGCTATTAGGGTTATCAGAAGCGAAAGCAAAACCTGCGGCTACACTTACTGATCTTAAGCCTGAAATTCGAGAACAAGACACTAAGGCGATCGTTTCTTATTTAGCGAGCGAAGAATTTAAAGGCCGTTTTACTGGCTCTGAAGAAGAAAAAGTTTACACGCAAAAAATCGCCGATTTATTTAAATCATGGGGCTTGGTTCCGGCCGATGGCAAAAATTTTATTCAGACGTTCGAGTTTATTTCAGGCGTAACAGCTGGTGAAAAAAACAGAGCTGAATTTAAAGGTCGTTTCGAACAAAGTTTAAAATTAAACGAAGACTATCAGTTGATTTCATATTCTAAGACGGGTGCGTTTAACGCGGCTCCGATTGTGTTTGCAGGGTTTGGGATTAAAGCCCCTGCACATAGCGAATTTTCAGGGTTTGATTCGTATAAAGATTTAGATGTTAAAGGTAAATGGGTTGTCATTTTAGACGAAGCGCCAAAGCCTGCTAAGAAAGAATTCTCGAAACACACATACTTATTATCATTCTCGCGGATGCAACATAAGATTACGGTGGCCAAAAATGCCGGTGCATTTGGTGTAATTTTGGTTGAAGAAACAAAAGATAAAAACAAGATCAGCGATTTAAAATTTGCCGGCAGTTTATCTGATTCACAACTTCCGATTGTAAAAATCACGACGGCAGTCTTTGAAAAACTTTTAAAAAACACTTCAGGTAACAAAGACTTAACTAGTTATGATCAAGTAAAAACAAAATATGATAGCTATGATTCGGTTGTTGGCTTTAATCTAACTTCTCAATATTTTTCGGCAACTATTGATTTATTAACTAATAAATCAACTGGCCGCAATGTGATTGCTCGCCTCGATCCTGCGACTTCTAAAAAAGCAAAAGCGATTTTAGTGGGCGCTCATGGTGATCATTTGGGTTTAGGGCTTCCGGGCTCTTCATTAGCAACTAGTAAACACAAAGATAAAATCCATTACGGCGCAGATGATAATGCATCAGGTGTTGCCGGTGTTTTAGAATTAGCCCACTCTTATTCAACACAAAAAAAAGAACTTAAGCGCCCGCTATATTTCGCGGTTTGGTCTGGCGAAGAAATCGGTGTTCTTGGTTCGCACCACTTTGTGAAAAAATATAAAAAGATGAGTGATGTGTTCGCCGCAGGCCTTAATATGGATATGATCGGTCGCTTGCGCGATAATTTAAATATTCAAGGCGTGGGTTCGGCCGAAGGTTTTCGTGCATTAGCTGAAGCTTCATCGATTAAAACAGGTGTTGCCTTAAACTTAACTTCTGATCCGTATTTGCCAACAGATTCTATGTCGATTTATTTAGCCGGTGTGCCGTCAATATCATTTTTCACAGGTGCGCATAATGAATATCATACGCCGCTGGATAAGCCAGAAACTCTAAATTACTCAGGGCTAAAAGATACAATCACTGTGGTTCAGTATTTCGGTGATGCCATTGCAAAAACTGATAAAGACATTTTGAAATACGAAAAAGTCGAAAGTAATTCTGGCAAACAATTAGAAGGCCGAAGTTTTAGAATTTTCTTAGGAACAATTCCTGATTACTCGCAAGAAGGCGTTAAGGGCGTGCGTATCACTGGCGTTGCGAAAAACTCTCCGGCTGAAAAAGCAGGCCTGGTTTCGGGTGATGTGATCACCGGTTTTGATCAAACTAAGATTGAAAACATCTACGATTATGTCTACACGCTACAGTCGGTTAAGCCAGACGTGAAGACCAAGATCTTAGTCTTGCGTAATGGCAAAAACGAAGCTTTTGATATCACTCCCGCATTGAAAGACTAATGTCTAGATTGATACAAGTCTAGGGGACGCCTCTGATCATTATTGTTACGATAATAGAGTATGCATAAACCGCATGAACTTGTCCGTAATCAAAAAATGGTTGGAGGATCTATGAATGGATCTTTAAAAGTTGTACAAGCAATTGTCTTATTAAGTTTCGCAGGATTATTTTTTACTTCCTGCGGAGGAAACCAAAGTACTTTGGCTAGTACGACAACTTCAGGCACAACAACAGTAGATCCAACGCCGACTTCATCTGAGCCTACGACCGAGGAAGAAGAAGAGAACGCTACAATTCCAGCAGGCTATGATGAAGGAAACATATTCGTCACAGTTCCGGATACAGTTGATTATACAAATTTTTCAAGCGTTGCCGGCGCGTATTCTCAGAAATGTTCATTCACAAGTTCATCATTAATAAATGATTTAACATGCGTGGTTGAGATCGGTGAATTATCATTGTTTTTTAGTGGAATAAAATTTCAATACAATGTGCCTGTGAATCAATGTAAATACATCGAAACATATCCTTACTGGTATTACAATTATGAAGTAGGTACTGGGCCAACCGATGTTGTTGTTAGTGTAGTTAAAGATGCCAGTGGCACAGTGACTAGTTCTTTATGTTCTGTAGATGGCAGTACACCAGTAAGCTGCACGACTCCGACTCCTCCGACTTCTTGGAATGATATTGAATTCGATTTTGCAGAAGAAGTTAGTGTTAAATGTAAATACGATACTTCTGATGAAGACGGTGGCCAAAATTGCTGTTTTGGCAAATACCGTTTGCGAACTACTGTTGTTACTCCTGATGGAACAACACCTACTGACGAGCGCGGTAAATCATGGGGAGGTAATGTGGCTTCATGTATAGGTGGGCCTGGTAAAACTAGTTGGGAAACTTACGACCAAAATGGCTATCCTTCTTCTTTAATAGAGAAAATGACTCCAGATAAAAAACGTACTAAAATTTACACCGTTAAGGATGTAAGTAAATCTGTAAACGGTGCTCAGGAAAATTTTGTCGTAGCTAACTTTTTTACAGTCGGGACACATACGCATGCCGGTTATGCGGCACTTTCAGGAACAACCTCGGTGAATCCTTATTTTATCACGCCGATTAGTGATCGTTCTGGTACGCCAGTTCGATCAGGGAATGCAGACTATTTGTTTGATTGTTTAGATGAGGCTTTTGAGACGAATTATCGTATTCGAATGAAAGTTCAAGAATGGGATACTGTTGCTGCGCTAGAAACTTACATGAGTACCGGAGTATCTTCTCCAGTTGGTGCTGATGAGTCAGGATCTGCGCCAACTGATTGTCCGGGCTTATCGGGGGTTTCTTGTAATCAGGCTCGCGATTTAGATAACTTTGTGTTGGATAACAGCGAAATTCCATGGCAAAGTTTTGCGACCACTTTTCCCGCAAGTAGAACTTTTTATTTTCCGAAAAATTCTTACTAAACTAATAGAACTATCTAAAATTCAATTTTCCGCTCAAAATGGCAGGTATATCCTGCCGGATTTTTCACTAAATAATCTTGATGATAATCTTCAGCTTTAATCCAGCGTGAGCTCGGTACAACTTCGGTAACGATCGGTTTTTTCCAAGCTTTGGATTTATTAATTTTCGCAATCATATCCTGAGCGGTTGTTCGCTGTTTGTCTGTTGTGTAGAAGATCACGCTTCGGTATTGGCGGCCTTTATCATTACCTTGTTGATTCATCGTAGTTGGATCGTGAATCTTGAAAAAGTATAATAACAGTTTTTCATAAGATGTTTTCTTTGGGTCAAAATCAATCTTCACAGTTTCGGCAAATTCGGTTTTTCCGGTTTTAACAAGTTCATAGTTAGCTTTAGCTTCTTCGCCACCCATGTAACCTACTTCGGTTGCTGTAACCCCTGGCTGCTTACGCAGTAAATCCTGAACACCCCAGAAACAGCCTCCACCTAGGTACGCGGTTTCTGCCAAAGCTGCCATGCTAATTAATTGAAGAGATAAAAATGCAAGTAAGATGTTTTTCATAAGTGACCGTCCTGTTCCGGGGGATTTGAGCCCGCGGTATTATTTAGAGAACTTTTAATATAGCGTTGCAGTTCTGATTCTGGAATTCGTCTGTGTCCGCCTTCAGTAGTATAGCAAATAATCTTTCCTTTTGAGATCTCTCGGCGCAAAGTGTTTTCGCTGACTGTTATATGTTTTTGAACGGCCCGGCAAAATTCAGGAAGGCTATAGTCTTTCTCTGCGGTTTTGAGCTGAGTTTTGATTTGCGACGCGTTAGGTATCCATTTCTTAGTTTCAAGATGTGACACCGAGTCTTTCATAACTTGTGAAAATATCTGCCAAATAATTTCTTTATTTTCCTCTAGTTTTTTTGTCTGAAAAAAATCGTTCGGAACAGCAACCTTGGCGTCAATTCCCAAGTCTGGAACCGAAACCGTTAAAAAACCATGAATGTGCTTGAAGATGATCGGATAAGTAAAGTCAGTGATGTTGTTTCTCATGGGTCTAATCTTCCAAAACTTCCACTTTAAAATCAAGCCTTAAAATCCAAATTCAAAAAATCAATGGTTAACATAAGTTTAGTTTTGTTAACGTATTGCATTTTAAGTAATATATGATAAAATTAAGTATATGAAAAAAATGTTGATTAAGGTCAAGAAAATGCAGGATTTTATCGATTTATTCGCAGGGCTTTCAAAGCAGCGCCTAGAGCTGCTTTGGCAGATAAAAAGCTTAAAGCCAGAGTCGGTTTATGAGCTCGCAAACACGCTGCAAAAGTCTCAGCCTTACATTCAAAAAGAGGTCAATTTTCTGGCGCAAAAGGGGTTGGTGAGTTTGAAAAAGACCAAATCAGATGGGCGTAACCGCGTTAAACCCGAAGTTAATTACCAAATCTTATCATTAGAAATGGATTTTCAATGAAGCAGGGCTTAGTCGTTTTAAATGATAACAATTTTTTCTCGGATAAATCGCAGTTATCGACCTATTTGCAGTCTGAAGAATCAATTCAGATTTGGGCGTGGTTAAATCAAGGCCATTTCTCAGAACGCACGAAAAAGACCTATGTGCGCATTATTAGAGACTTTTTAACATTCAATTGGCATTTAGGATTAAAACAGATCACGCCGGCTTTGGTGACGTTATATCTGCGCAAGAAAGATAAGGTCTCTGCTTCAACACGTAATTTACATCGTAATTGTTTATCTTCGCTATTTCAGTATCTAGAAAACGTCGGCTACATTCCGCGCAGTCCAGTTAAGGTCGTCAGACAAGAAAAAGTCACTGAAAGTTTTCATTATAAAGTTCTATCCATCGAACAGATCAAGCGTATGACTCAGAAAGTTCAAAGCCCTCGCGACCGCTTGATTCTGCAGATTTTGTATTTCACCGGCCTGCGGGTAAGTGAACTATCAACTATAAAGGTTAAAGACTTTTCGGTTTCAACGCAAAAGCGTAATACTCAAGGCGCTTATCTAACAGTGATTGGCAAGGGGAGTAAGATACGTACGGTTTTAACGGGCACGTATTTATGGAAAGAGATTAAAAAGTACATTAAAAAAACGCAGTTAGAACCTAATGCTTACATCTTTAATTATGAAGGGGCTCCGCTTTCGCGAATTACGATCTTCAAGATCGTGAAAAAAGCGACTTTACTCGGAGGCATTAAGGTGCCGGGCGGAAAAACCCCATCACCCCATTGGTTCAGGCACACTTCGGCGATTCATGCTTTGGAAAACGGAGCTGATATTCATGTCGTGCAAACTACTCTTGGGCATGCGTCGCTTGCGACGACGGGGCAGTATTTAAAGTCGCGACCAGTGAAAAGTAATGCGAGTTATTTGAAGAAGGTTTAGGTCAACGGATGCTTTCGGTTACGAAGGGTTACTGCGGTTAGCGTTCCAACGCCAAAAAGCAGGAAAAGGATTTTGGAACACTAAATGGTCTTAAAACCGTGTGTTTTTTGATTTCGACACAAGAATTAGCTTGTTTGAATAAAATCTAATTTAATATAGTTGTTTTATGCATGATGCTAATTTTTCGACATTTCTGAATAGCGAGTTATTAAGACGACAATCCACAAATTCAAGTTACTCTTTACGGGCTTTTGCCCGTGATCTTAATATCGAACCATCTCTATTATCTAAAATTCTTCGAAAAAAGGTTCCGATCACTTTAAAAATGTTAGATCGCTTAGCGCCTTCTGTGGGGCTTGTCGAACCTGAGTTAATTTCTTACCGCGAATATGTAAAAAGCTCTGATGGCATAAAACATTTTGAGAGCATGCAAGATGTAAAAGTTCATCACGAAGAATTTAAATTAATTCAAAATTGGTACAATATCACCATCGTCGAATTAACTTTGCTTGCGGATTTTCAGCCAGAGGCTGCTTGGATCAGCACCAAACTTGGAATCAGTGTCGACGAAGCAAAATTAGCCGTTGAAAGATTAATAACTCTTGGTTTTTTGAATAAAACTGAAGGTGGTCAATTAGTAAAATCTGGCAATGGAACACCTGGATTAAGAATTGTTTCAGATGATCATGCATCTTATATCACGGCCTTAAGACAATCGATTACGCAGTTTGGTGCTAAAGCTATGCAGGCTATGCATGATATTCCAAATTCACAAAGAGCAAATATGACCTTAACCGTAGCGATTGATTCTACATTAGTGGATGAGGCCAAGAAAAAAATCACGCAGTTTACCCGCACCCTCGCTGATGAGTTAGAAAAGAAAAGCCAAAACAAAGACCATGTGTATGAACTTATGGTCTCGTTTTTTCCGCTTACTAAGGGCTAGATATACAAACCTTTACAAGATCTTGCATAATAGAACTGTTGATAAATTTTTTTAAATTCAAGAAATAGTGCTGGTATATTTTTAACCGCGATTTTAATAATTCCCATCGGGTTTTTTACACTTATTCCGATAAACTTCCAAGTAAATGGCGAGATACGAATTTTTAAATAGCTTTGCTCTTGCATGTTTGTTTTAAAAGTAAGACCGGCGTCGATCGGCGAAGTCGGGATACCAAAAGCCATTGTTCCGCCAAATGATTTTTTGCCAGGTGCAGATTCTGAATACCCCGGGGCTGCAAACGGGTAGAAGCCCTCGCCTTTTTGTGAGCTATAAAGTTTTTGCGTAGAGCTTGAAAGATACATTCCGGCTTTTACGTTTCCGGCCAAATAAAATAACGGCAAGTAAACTTCTTTAAGCTGTTCGTTGGCGTTGAATAATTGAAATACGACTGATCTTTGTTCGAAATTTACCCCGACCGTAAATCCAATACCGATAGCTCCACCGGATTTAACTTCTGGAACCACAACATCAATTTTTTTATGCGCGATTTCTTTGTGAATATCAATACGCTTGTTAGTTCCAAGAGCGGCTACGATTTGACCTGTACCGGTAAAGCCAATTTCTTTTAAGTCGGCAAAGATCGGTGCTGATTCCCAAGCTTTAGCATCAAATGAACGAAGAATGCCTTCAACAACATGGTCACCACGTTCAGTCATGCTGACTTGGCCTTGCTTGTGTTTCCAGAACATCACTTTGTCTTTAACGTATGAACCAATACCTAAACCTTTTTTGATCGATGTAAGTGCTTTGGCTAAAGTATTTAATCCGATCATTCTTTTTTCGTGAAATTTAACTTTATCGGCGTCAGATAAATCGCGATAAAATTCCATTTGTTCTGCAGTTGGGTGCGCGATAACAAATGATGAATTTGGTAAATCAACTTTTACAGAATAGTTATTTTTATCCTTGTGCGCAGTGGCTTTAATTTTAGAATTAACTTCAGCCGGGCTTTCGACAACATAGTCGTTTGGATTAATATCAAGTTGCTCAGAAATTTGCACTTCAGAGTCGCCCGCAAACGCATTTAAGCCAGCAGTTAGAAAGATCACTAAAATTAAAAGGCATTGTCTCATTGTGATACGCTTAAGCATTTGTTACCTCTACCGCATTTAATTGCAGGCCCAGGGCCAAATCTTCAGGTGCAAGCTACTCTATATCCGAGATGGTTTGAGCGACTCTGTTTATTTGTTAGTCACCGATAAATAGATTGATCATGGGCAGTAACTTAGACTAATTTCTGGGCCTCATGTTCGAGCGTATCTATATAGAAATCAGTAATATTTGTAATTTACAGTGCAGCTTCTGCCCTGAAGTCGTGCGCGAAAAAAAAGTGATTTCTGTCGAAAATTTTCGTAACTATGCTATCCAGGCAAAGCCTTTGGCGAAACAAGTTTGCCTGCATTTAATGGGAGAACCCTTAGGTCACGCCCAGTTCGCTGAAATTGTTAAAGTCTGTGATGAGTTAGAATTAAAAATTTTCTTAACAACGAATGGCACTTTGATCAAACGCCACATCGATACGATTTTAAATTGGAAACATTTAGAACAAATTAATTTTTCTGTGCACTCATATTTTGCCAATACTTCGCGCCAGACCTTAGAGCAGTACTTATCTCCGATCTTAGACTTTTGCGAACAGTCTTTGGAAAAGAAAAATTCTTATTATATTAATCTGCGTCTTTGGAATTTAGCTTCTGTAAACGCACAGTTAGATCAAAACCTGCAAGTTTATGATTTAGTCGAGAAGCGTTTCGGAGTGAGCTTAAACGAAAATGTTGACGTGCGTGTGCAGAAATCTAAGAAGGTTAAAGATAAGTTATATCTTCACTTTGATACTGAATTCGAATGGCCTACATTAAAGCGTGAAGTGCTATCTACTAAGGGTACTTGTTACGGCATGAGAAAACAGTTAGCTATTCATGCTAATGGCGACGTGGTGCCGTGCTGTTTGGATAAAGAAGCATTGCTTAAGTTGGGTTCTGTGGCTGATGGAGCTTCTTTGAAAGACATCATGAAAACAGAGCGCGCCCAAAAAATTAAAACAGGTTTTGAGCGTGGGGAGCTGTTGGAAGAGCTTTGTCAGAAATGTCAGTATGTGGAGCGGTTTGGATCGTAATTATAAGGTATGAATTGACCTTGGATGTTGGTCGTGAACTAAACAATTTATTGGTAAATCTTAATTGTTTTTTTTGCTAAACTAATCGAGTGTATGTTGTGGCAATAAGAGCTCTTTATTTAAAAATAGATTTAAAATGATATGCTTGAGTTAGCAGTTTCAATTCTTGTTGGGCTTTCGAGTTTTTTCGCAGCGACTGATATGTCGGCTTCAGCTCAATGGACTGTGCAAAAACAATGGGTACATGAAAATAATTCCTGGGTTTACTCTGCTACCTCTGATTCAATTTCTAAATTATGTAATGATGATTTGAGTATTGTTTTTCCGCAAGTGATTCATGGCGTTCATAGTATTTGGCTCGATGATCGACTTGTAATTGAAACTGGTGATGCGTCCTTTAAGGTTGCTTCAGCTTTTTATGAACGACCTAGTTTAGATTGTAAGTATCTTAAAAATATTCAATCAATCAAATGGACAGTAGTTTCATACTCTCAATTTTTTGCTAAAAACAAATCATTTCCAAATTTAAAATCTGGCACGCAAGCGGCCATTAATAGTTTTTTCGACGTTTACCTAAATATAGCAATTGTAGTAAATATTGCTATACTTTTGTGTTTAGCAATATTTTTATTTGCAGGAAAGATTCATCAGAAATACTTGGTAGTTTTGATCTTGGGTGGTCTTGCTTTTATTGGATATTCTATTTTGGTTGTTAATAATCGATTCCAAATTCAGTTGAGTATGCTTCATGCACATAAAACGGCTGATGTATGCCTTTGGATCGGGGCGACGGCTTATTTTTATTTTTTCAAAGATAGAAAATATATTAGTAATCGATTATTTCAAGTATATCTTGGTTTTTTAATTATCGCTTTTTTATTCTTGTGTTTTGGTACGTCGCCAGATGTCGTGCAATTTGGGACTATGTTCCCAATGCCGATAGCGATTTTAATTTTTACACGCTTTCTTTTTAAGATAGGCCGAAAAATCCAGACATCAAAGATGAATTATCTAGAGTTTTTTTCGGGGTTATTTTTTGTATTTACTGCATTTAATGACTTATTAAATATATTTGGCATTATAGATGGCTACATGCTTGTGCCTCTAGCTGCAGTATTTGTATTTTTTCACATGGCAGCTATTGTTAACGAAAATATCAAAGCAATTTACGAAGAAAAAGAATTGCTTATGAAAGAACTCGAACGTAAGCATATTTTAGAACAAATTGCCCATGATATTAAATCTCCATTGTCAGTATTAACCATGCTGGTGCCGACTTTGGCAAAAGATCCATCAGGAGAAAAATCGGAATTGATAATGCAAGCCTCTGCGCGAATTACGGGAATAGCGAATAGTTTGTTGGATAAAAATAGTATGTATTCAGGTACGCATGAATTTTTGATTTCATCGGTACTTAATCGCTTAATAGAAGAAAAAAAGATAGAGTTCTCAAAAAGTAGGGCAATACATTTTCATTTTGTGGACATGACTAATGGCAAACTTAGTCTTGAAATGGATGAAGTAGAATTTGTTCGAATGTTGTCCAATATTATTAACAATTCAATTGAGGCTGTTGAAAGCGTATCTAGCCCTAGCATTGAAATTAAAATTGAATATGTAAGCAACGGGCTTAGTATAAAGATTACGGATAATGGTATAGGTATATCTGCGGATATAATAAACCAACTAGGTAGACGTGGATATACTTTTGGTAAAGCAGATAAGCTTAAAGCAGGATCGGGCTTGGGATTGTTTCATGCTAAGTCTTTTGTACAAAATAATGTAGGAGAACTATCGATAGATAGTGAACCGGGTAAAGGCACGACTATTTTGATACGGTTCGGACGAAAAAAATAAAACAATTAATTGCTTTATTAGAAATACCTAGAAGTTTTGAAATTAAATTTTTATCATATCAAAAGACTAGCAAAGTAACTTAAGGTGCTCAGGCTGCTGTTGTGGCCAGGTCTGTTATCAAATCGATTTGTAATGTTGAGTCTCAAATCCGCACAATGCTATAGTCCGGGATGAGATCTCCTATTTAAAACTTATGATCAGTTGGGAGTGTAAGCGAGAATGCAGGATGTGCGCGAAGTGCTGTCTGCCAAAGGCACATGTTACGGTCTTTGTTCTGCAGCTAATTGGAACACGAAACCTAATCATGTTATGGGTTTTGCATATCTCTAGACTTTCGCCCTATTGAATTCGATGAATTAAATCTCGATAAAGAACAGCAGATTGCGGAGGCATCATGAGTCAAAATGTCAAACTACAACAAGAAGGCTTTTTAGTCCTAGATCAACAGATCGCCAATAGAAAAAAAATTATCCGTCAGGACAGATGGTTTGTTGATCCGAAAGAATGTTTTATCGTTCACAATAATCAGTCTTACGAAGTCACAAATTTAAGTTCATTTGGCTGTGGTGTATTAGTAGATGAAGCATCTGCGCAAAACCTTAGTAAATATATGGAAAGTTCTGTAACCAATTTATTTAAATTAGTTTATAAGAATGTAGAAACTCAAACTGTTGCATTGAAGCCGATTCGTAACGACAAAGTTGCAGAGGGTCGCTATGAAGTGGGTCTTGAAACATTAGGTGAGCCATTCAAAGTAGAAAGATGTCAGGCTATCAACGAAGCTTCTCTGATTATTGCCAATCAAGAAACTCTAACGATGACTTCGTTAAAAATTCCAGAAAAATTTCGCATGGCTGTTTACGATCTAAAAAATTGGTTTTTGAATTTAAAGCAACAGATCGACAATTTGGAAAAATCTGCACCACTGGATGATGCTAAGGCTAATGAAGAATATCGACTTACTATAGCCGATACTATGTCTGATTATTTAGGAAAGTTCTTGCCGGCAGTTTACAAAGATATTCCTGTTTATTTAAAGAATTTGAGCAAAGAAGATAATGATATCTGCACTGGTTTTATTAGAAAAGAAATAGGACAGTTCGTTTATGGTGCTCCATTCGCAAGTAGAGCTTATAATAAGCCAAGAGGGTATGCTGGTGATTATGAGATGATGAATCATCTTTACCGCAATGAAATGGTTGGCGCGACATTATTCGATCAATGCATGCATAAATATTTTATTGATGAACCAGCGGGCAATGCAGTTAAAAATCGTGGTGCGTACTTAGAGCAAAAAATTAAAGAAGTTGTAAAAACTAAGGGTTCTGGAAAGAAAATAAAAATTCTTTCAATAGCCAGTGGTCCAGCGATGGAACAGCAATTATTTGTAAGAAATAATCCAGAATTTCATGGCTTAAATATTGAATTTCACTGCATTGATCAAGATGAAGAGTCATTAAAGCATGCTCAACGTCAAATGTTAACTATTGATCGACAGGTTCAATCCGGTTTCAAATTCAGATATGAAAATTTAGCTATTAGAAATATTATTGGAAAAGGCATAGAAGAAAAAGATTATGATTTAATTTATTCAGCAGGTCTATTTGATTACTTCACAGAACCAGTTGCGCAAGCTACTGCTAATCAAATGCTAAATGCAATTAAGCCAGATGGTCACGTTATTATCGGTAATTTTAGTAAAGAGAATCCGTGTGTTCCGTTTATGGAGTATGTATTGGATTGGGTTTTAATTTATCGTTCTAAAGAAGATTTGAAAAATATGTTTACAGCACAAAGTAAAACTTGTGTTATTGAGCAAGAGCCTCTTGGAGTTAATATTTTTGCAGTAATGACGAAAAAATAATTAATGACTACAAACTCGAACTACTTCAAAAAGAGAGATCAGGTTCACAATGCTGAAGTTCAGTCGATTGTTCGGCTGATTTCAAATTGGATGGCTGTTCCTCTTTTTTTAGTTTTTTGGTTTGCGGATATAGTGCTCTATGCAGAAAATTCTGTTGAGTTTCTATGTGTTCGACTTTTGATTATTCCAATTTGTATTCTAATTAATCGACAAATCAGAAAATCAAATGACTATGGAAAATCACAAGCCATTGCAACTGTATACGCAATATCAATTGCTGGTTTGATTAATTATCTTATTTTCAGAATCAATGACACATCAACTTCTTATTATGCTGGTTTAAACCTGATAGCAATAGGTGGCCTGTCCTTTATTCCATTTCGTCGCAAATATTTGTTTATAACAGCGGCAGGAATTTATTTTCCTTATTTAGCTTTAATTATTGTAGAAATAATTAAAGGCCAATTTAAAATGAACACTATCGGAAATCTATTTTTCATTGTTGGATCTATTGTTATTTGTTCCCTTATTCGTTTTTTTAATGAAAAGCTTCGTAATAGTGAGATTCACGCTAAGAACGAATTGGAAAACGAATTGAGATCGCGTGAATTAGTTATCATTAAAAAAACAGAAGAAGCCACTAAGTTACATCAATTGTCTTCGCAATTTTCGCCTCAAATTATTAAAGCTATTCGTGGTGGTCAGATTTCTATTGATGAAGATGTTAAAAGAGCGGAAATTTGCGCAATTTTTATCGATATTGTTAAATCTACAGATAAAGTAACCAAACTAGACGAAAAAGATATGCAGTTATCTTTAGCGCGCTTTCTAGATACTACTCTAACTACCTTTCTAAAATATGATTTAACTATCGATAAGTTTCATGGCGACGGAGTTCTAGCCTTTTCGAATATGCCAATCGCAAGAACTGATTTTATATCTCGTACTTGTATGGCTGCATTAGAAGCAGTCCAGGCCATTCAAGATGATAAGTCGTTTTATATGAAACACTGGAAGTCTGAGTTACAAGTTCGGGTTGGTATTTCTACAGGTTTTGCTAACGTAGGTTTTTATGGTGATCAGAAGTACTTTAAAACTTTTACAGCTATTGGAGTTCCATTGCCATATGCGAGTCGTCTGACCTCGATTGGTGAGCCAAATCAAATATTAATTGATCACAAAGTGGCATCAATTGTAAATGAGGCAGGATTTTGGACAGAAGATGTTGGTCGTAAATATCTAAAAGGTTTCGATGAGGATACAAATTCAATATTTAAATTGATTTCAGCACCTCAGATTCAAATAAGAGATGGGGATGATAACGACTCTGGTCTAGCAGGCAGTGATAATCAAAAATGTCCTAAACATCCTAGCGCAGTAATGTTTTTAGATACAAATGCGCAAGGCCATTATATTTTTAAATGCAGAGATTGCGAAAATGATGACGAAGCTCAAAAAGCAGCTTAACATTGTGTCATGTCCTCACACCACGACGAACTAACCAAATTCCAAACCCTGCATAACCAGTTCCGCGTATTGCAGGGTTACAGTCAAATCGATACCTATGGTTTTACAACGTCACCTACACCAGACATCTTATTCACAGCACTTACGCATGGTAACGAAGTCATAGGGCTTCAAACCGTAAATCTATTTCTAGAAAAAGTAATTAAATCAAACATCAGCGCACCATTTACATTCGCAGTCTTGCTAAACAACCTAAAGGCCTACGAAAAAAACGAGCGTTTCGTTGATCGAGATCTAAACCGCAGTTTTCATGCCGGAGATAAACCAAAAGGTGTAATCAATATTGAAATCACAAAAACCTACGAATACGGTCGTGCTCGCCAAATCGAAGCAGCAATTCTAAAACTGCGCCCCAAACTAATCATCGATCTTCATCAGACATCAGCTGCGACATTGACTCCGTTTGTCGTGGCCCCAGAAGATGAATACATGATTTCAATGGCGCATGTCTTAAGTACTGAATGGCCGATCATTTGTTTTGATGCGAAAGGCTTTTCGCGTGATGGGCATACGCTTTCAGAGTTCGCCCGTAACGCAAAGATTTCAACGTTAGTGATCGAGATCAGTCAGAACGGTTTTGATCAAAGCTTGGCTCGCGAGATGCGCGATAAACTGTTTTATTTGAACTTCGCGAATTTGATTTTGCCAAAACCTATCGCCGAAACCCCGTATTTTAAAATTACGCATCAGCTGACTAAACAAAATCAAAGTGCTGAGCTGCTTCCGGGTCTAGTAAATCTTCAGCCGGTGAGTGACGGGGAGATCTTGGGCTACACCCCTAACGGCGAAGAAGTTAAATCTCCGGCGCCAGGGTTGTTGATTTTTCCTAAATACGGCAAAAGTGCTGAGTCATCTCATGAGCTTGGGCTGATTGCTACACGTAAACTTTTAAAATACGACAGTTAAATCTATATGCGAAACCTTGTAATCAGTCGGGGTAGTTTCGACATTTCTTTCGAAGTCATAGAGTGAATAATTAATCACAGCATTTTTATTTAATTTGTAACCAAAAAGATAAACATTACCACGTGAATTTGTTTGTCCGCCGGCTGTGTCTGCGCTGCCATAAATTGCTAATACAGCATCACTTTCAATAGTTTGGCGCATTACGCTTAAGCTGAATTTACCATAAGACATTGTAGTTCCAAAAATCGTAGCTTCGTTTAATGAATCGGCTCCGCCATTTTTCAATTGTTCGTAAAATACAGAAATCTCATTTGCAGCTTTAGCATATTTAAGTTCAATGCTTGCTTGTAAGATCTCATATTCATTAAGATATTTTCCTGAACCATCGGTAGTATTACCTTTGAAATCAGGTGCTGTTTGAATAGTTAAATCATTTGGAGCTGAACCTTTAACATCTGTAAAAGTATAAGTTCCAAGCCCAAGGTGGGTAGAGTAGTCAGAATTAATTTTGTAACCCACGGTGGCCTGAGCCACATTTAAAAATGAATCTGTAACGTCTTCGCCGGCGGTTGAGTTATATTTTTCACGCACCCATAACGAAGCTAAGTTTAAATTCAAATCTATTTTTTTATCTAAGAAAGACTCTTTAAATTGAAGGCCTAAGCCTTCTGGGGTGATATCACGATCAAGAATAACCTGGTTTTTTCCGGCGCTATAAAAAAACTGTGGCATTTTTCCTAGATAAAGACTTAAGTTTTGCTCTGGTAAATAAGTAACATAAGCCTGATCTAAGCCGATGGTATATCTTGGTGATCCTTGTGTTGACCCGCCATCGGCGATGGTTGTATTTCCGCTGTTATTATTTGTTCCGGTCATTAAACGATAGGTGAATTTCAGATCAGATTGAATTTGAAATGCTTGGCCAACACGTAACATTAATCTATGAACGCGGCGGTTTTTCTTTGAAGCATCTTTTGTATCTTGATGACGATATCTAAAATCTCCAGAAAATTTATTTGAAGGCGTAAATTCAGCGGTCGCTAATGGCGCTGAAACGGATGTTGTTTCAGAGACTGAGGTTATTTGAGCTTCGGCATGAATTGTTAGAAAAAAAGCTGCTACAGATAAGATTAAGCGCATGATTTAATGTCTCCCATTGGTGATGTCTTACTTTTGTCTTGGAGAAGTCATAACCTGATGAATTTAAAACATCACGTTAGGCTTTTATTAAGATTAACTAGGATTCTGCGAATTTAGCAGCATTAGCTTAGATAAATCATACTGTTTATGTTGTAAATCATACCTTTAGAACACCACAATAAACTTCTGATAAGTTATATTATGTTGCATGAGGAATGTGTCACAATACGACAGTCCAGGCTTTAGGGCGATTATACGATTAACCGCCGTTTTGGATCTGTTGAGCTGGTTGTTCGACTTCGTCATCAGAAATTCTATGATGATTTAATTCATCAATAGTGCGACAAGCTCTTGGAATGAGCCGGTCACCACGTTTATTAAGGCACATTTCAAGTTCAGTTAACATTGAATCTACCTTTTTATATGTATTTTCGATATAAACATCAACGTCTTCCATAGCATCGTTTTGTAAGTCGCCACCTGGTACAAAGGGTAACCCAAAATTAGCCATAATTAATTCTTGTATACCGCGTGAAGTACGGCCGTTGCCGTCAGCAAAAGGGTGAACGCTGACAAACCATTTTTGCACAACAGCGGCTAATTCGACCGGCGCAAGCTTTGGTTCGCCACGTTGATAGCTTTGTAAGTTGGATTTAATAAAAATACGGATCCAATCGATTTGTCTTTCTACTTGGCCAGAATCGCTGTAGCCAATGAAAACACCTTTGCCACCACGGCAAGTTGCTCCTTCAGATATATGCATGCCAGATTGTAAATCAGCTCTGCGCCAATTCGGACCATCTTCATTTTTAACGATTTCACGAAATTCAATACCCATTAAGGATTCCCAGCGTTTTTGAAAACGTTCCATCGAATCTTCAGATTTGCGAATGCCTTGGTGATAGTTGTTAGCATTTTCATTACCCGCGCACCAACCAACGCCAACATCGCTATAATGACGAAATTCACCAGGTTTTTTACTTTGCGAAGTGTTTTTATCTTTAATACTTGTTATGCCATCAGTTAATAAAACAGTATTAATGCGTGAAAAAATATTTTGATCTAAATTCATTTGGCCGAATAAAACATTTTTTAATTGTTGGCCTTTAAATAGTGAATCAATGCCTTTTTCCCAAACTTGCCAAGTGGCAGGAGCTGGATCATATATGTCGGTTGGGGCTTTTTTTAATGATTTAGCTTTTTCCCAAGAAGAACGATCGATAAAACGTAATACTTTGTACTCGCCGATTTCATCAACATCGATACCAATTGCCGCATAGTCATCACGAATTTTAGCCATACGGTCTTGCATCCCGCAATCGCGCGAGAATTTTTCAATAGCAGCATCACAGGCAAAAGCTTGTGCGGCTGCTAAAAATAAAATTAACGTGGCTAAAAGAGTTTTCACAAATGGATCCTTCAAGAATTATTTCATACACTCAAAAGTTTTTGAGCGAAGGTCTAATAATTCAGCCTGATCTGGATACGTAGAAATAATAGTTGCAGTGATATTTGAAATAATATCTGGCAACTGATCACTTAATTGTTTTGCCGTAGCTTTATCGCCAGCTTT
Source organism: Bdellovibrio sp. (assembly GCA_036676395.1). GTDB lineage: Bacteria > Bdellovibrionota > Bdellovibrionia > Bdellovibrionales > Bdellovibrionaceae > Pseudobdellovibrio. Next base: position 1,499,163 of record JAKFCY010000002.1, on the reverse strand, counting down.
TTTAGCTTTATAAGCATCGTCTGCGATTGACTGATAGCTTTTTTCTAAAGGACGTAACGGCTGTAACACGCTATAAAGTTTTTTATTGCGATCTAAAGCTTCAGATTCTTGAGCATCTAATTCTGCTGAATGTGGCGCCCAGTAAATCATTGTTACCGATTTGATTGCATTTTGTGTTTGCGGTCCGCCGATATAAACTAAAGCTGAACGATGAGGATTTGTAGATCCACAAAATGAAGTCGTCGCTGCTTGCCAGCCATACTCAGTCAAAGAAATTCCAGCTTGTGAGTAAACTGCATAAACTAATTTTCTAAAATTTACGTTTTGCTTTTCTGCCATAAATTGCAATGTATCGCGTGCAAAACCTTTGTGGGCCACGCCCGTTTCTCCGTTTGGTTTAACTTCATTACGTGGTAATAAAAGTTTAGCCGCATCTGCCTGGCTCATTCCGGTTTCAGTAACGATAGCTTGGATTGTTTCTTCGCGTAACGGTACATCTTTCATTAAATCTAAATATTTGGTTCCGGCGTTGAAAGTCACTTCAATCATTGTAGAACCAAAGTTAGCTCCTGTATCTGGAGCCGCCGCCGGAGAAGACGCATATGGATCGATCGCTAAGTATAAACCAAGACCGGCATTAGCTAATCTGGTGGTGTTGTCATTTAAATTCCAAAAACTTTCAGCCGCGTATTTTACGCGCTCATTCACCATTGAATAGCGGTTTTTAGCTTTTTTTAAATTCGTATCTTCTAATTTGTTACCGTTAAGATTGATTCCAAAATAATGATAAAGACGCGTTTCACGCGGTAAAGTCTTAATCGCGCCTTGAATATCTTCAGTTAACAATTGCTGAGCCATGCCTGCAAATGCATTAGAAGACATAGTTAAAGCAAAACCTAGGGTAAAGGCCTTTAATAAACGTGAAGACTTCATAATAGCTCCTATATGGATTGATATTCCATAGGAGTATTAGCGAGACCAGGGCCAAGCCCTATCCCCGCCCTATTCGAGCTGGTAAGGCTTGTCTGTCTAATTGTTTTACAATGATACGCTATTAGGCGAACGGGCTTAGTTAGTTACTTTTCCACTTTTTGAAACCAAGCTTTTCGGCCTTGGCAGCATCAGCTTCATTAATTTCAAAAACGTTACAATTGCCAGTGGCTTGACCGCAGACTTGAATACGGATTAAACCATCATGTTTGTTTTCAGAAGAATAAACTTTAATATCACCAAGCTGTTTTGCCATTTCAGCAGCTGAAGTTCCGGTGCCTGGTTCGCATTGAACAGAGCCATCTGGCTTGTAAACTTTTAGTTTTTTATTTTGATTTGTCATATTCGTAGTTGGTGAAATTTTCGTCTCGCCGGCTATAGGTAGATTTTTTTGAACAGCTGCATCTTGAGTTTGTTCAAGATTTTCATTGGGTTTGCATGTTCTAGTAGAGCATGAAAATAAAGAGCCAATGATTAATAGAGCTAAAACTAGTTTCATATAATCCTATTCTAAAAATGAAAAGTTCGAATTTTTATTCGTGTACTCAACTAAAACACCATAAACATTGGCTTCACCTGACATAAAATAAAAACGTTTGTTTTTATCTGTTGTTAATCGCCCTAAAACTCCACGCCCTGGATCAAAGCTACCTTTAAGCTGTCCGTTCATAAGGTCGTAAAATAAAATAGCCCCTTGTGATTCGCCGACAGCGATTAAGCCTTTGTGTGAAACAGGTTCAGTGGCAATGCCTTTTAAGTTCGAAACTTTCCAAATCAGTTCACCCGACTTTTTAGTAACAACCATTAAATGGCCTTTAGACGACGAATAAACTAAACGATCAGAAAAAACGATCGGCGGCGTCGCTCCACCGAATTCAGACTTCCATAGAATAGTTCCAGATGATTTTGAAACTGCGTACAATTTGTCATCATAACTATTGATATAAATCGTATCGTTTTCAATGACAGCACTGGCATCGATATCTTTAAATTTAGTATTACGATTTAATAAAACTTCCCAATTCGGAGTTCCGGTTTTTGCGTTTAATGAGACTAATGAGCCATCGCTAAACCCCTGATAAATTTGCCCGCCCGAAATGGCTGGCTTTGCGCCACCACGCACAGTCATTTGAGTGGCTGTATCTTGGCGGTTATACACCCAGATTTGACGGCCATTGGTAGCATCTAGGCAGTATAAAATGTTTGATCCACTTAAAAAATACACAAAACCATCATTAATTAAGGGTTCTGCAACAACTTCAGATCGTGTATCGAACTCCCAGACAATTTTAGCGGTATCTAAATCGATAGAATAAAAAATTCCGTTTAAGCCACCAACAAAAAGACGTGAATTAATCACGGCTCCTGCTGATTCAATCCCTTTATCGATCGCAATAGACCATTTTTTAGTTTTATCTAAAACATCATAGGCAACTATACCTTCAAGGCCGTTGGCTACAACAATCAGGTCTTTATAAAGAATCGGCGCAAACCGATTAATCTTACGATATCCAACATTAGGTTCTTTCAAAGTATCCTGAACCCAGAAGGCACTCACCTTTAGATCTTTTTTTTCACCGTTGTTTTTTTCAATATGTTGGCAGCCGATAAAACCGAAAGCCAAAAAGATAAGTGCATATTTAGACATAAAAATATTATGTTCCAAAAGATTTGTTAAATTGAATTAGTCTTAAGATTCTATCAGCTTCACGATTTGATTGGCCTGTTTCATCCGTTTTATCGTTTTTAACTTGGTTTAAAATCTCTTCAGCCTTAGCTAAATCATTCATTTTTTTATAACATAAAGCCTGATTGATTTTTGCTTCTGCATGTAAGTAGCTGGTAGCTTTTGAAGATAAAACTTTGCTCCAGATAACTAAAGCCTCAGAGCATTTATCTTGATCAGCTAAGCTTTGAGCGATTTTCATACGAACTAAAACATTCGATAATAAATCAGTCTTAGTTTCAACTTTTTGAAGTAATGCTAAGGCTTCAGCAGATTTATTTTCAGTTGATAAAAGGTCAGCTAATTCAAGACCAGCAATTTGCGCAGCTACTGAGCCAGTGTTTTCAGAAACAAAAGCCTCTAATTCAGTTTTTAACTGAGCTACATCAACAGGAACCGAAGCAACTTCTTCTTTTTTGTCTGCTGTTTTATCACTAGCTTTAAATTTTTCTTCTTTGTACTTTTTAACTTTGGCATCAATTGCGAAAAACTTTTCTTGCGTTTGTTTTTCTTTTTTAATTGAGTTTGCATTTACTAAAGTAGCAACTAGGCCTGCAACGATAACTATTCCTGCAATACCTAAAATTCCTTTTACATTTTTTTCTAAAAATTCCATTTTCTTCTCTCTTTTCTTATGTCGTAAAAATTATCTGTTTTTAATTTCTTTTAAAGTCGAGAACGCACGGTCTGATTTGCCCGGATGACGTTTTTTAAGGTTACCAATTGTTTGGATACGTTCTTCAGCCATGCGATCAGCAGCCGTGTGTGTGCCGATATTATCGCGCTTAGCGATTTCAAATACTTTCTTTACATTGTCATATACTTTGCGAGTTTTTTCAAATGCGCGGTCTGGAGAATAACCTTCTAATTCTACGAATACGTTCATAAGGCCACCGGCATTAACAACGTAATCCGGAGCATATAAAATACCTAATTCACGTAAATGGTCACCGTGGCGAGGTTCAGCTAATTGATTGTTTGCTCCGCCGGCGATAACTTTACATTTAAATTTACCAATAGTTTGGTCATTCACGATCGCACCCATTGCACACGGAGCTTGAATGTCACAATCAACACCTAAAATTTCATCAGTACTTACAGCTTTAACGCCAAAAGTATTTACGATTTTAGTTACACGAGCTTGGTCAATATCAGAAACGATAATTTGTGCGCCTTCTTCAGTTAAGTATTTAACTAAATTAGAACCAACGTTACCAAGGCCTTGAACCGCAATGCGCATTCCTTTTAAAGCATCAGTGCCAAATTTTTCGTGAGCCGCTGCTTTGATACCCATTAGCACACCGTGAGCTGTATAGGGAGATGGATCACCTGAACCACCGAAGTCTTTAGGAATACCAGTCACCCAAGGAGTTTCCATGTAAATGTATTCCATGTCTTTTTCAGCAGTACCAACATCTTCAGCTGTGATGTATTTACCGTTTAATGAATTAACGAAATGTCCGAAGGCGCGAAATAGACCTTCAGTTTTTTGTGTTTTAGGATCGCCGATGATAACGGCTTTACCGCCGCCTAAGTTAAGGCCAGCAGCTGAAGCTTTGTAAGTCATACCTTTAGATAAGCGTAATACGTCTGTTAAGGCTTCGTCTTCAGTTTTGTAATTCCACATGCGCGTTCCACCAAGAGCCGGGCCTAACGCCGTATTGTGTATTGCAATGATGGCTTTAAGACCAACATCTTTATCGTGGCAAAATAAAATCTCTTCGTGTTCTCCGTGCTTTGCGATCATTTCAAAAGTACCCAAGCGAATCTCCTAGTTAGTAGTATTTTAGCTCTATAATAATGTGGGATAGTTTTGTCATATTTGATTGAAATGACAACCGATAATCGCTCTTTGCTTACCGCTTAGCGCCAATTAAAGGGTAAGTTCTTTAATTTTAAGCACTACTTCGGGCTGATTTTTGTGAAGAAAGATGGTCTTAGAAAAGCTTTTATAATCGGTAACAGGAATTAATAACCGACCGATTTTTGATTTGGTTTTTTGATCGTTTTCGCCGCATTCGAAATTAAAAAATGTGGCTATGTATTTCTGGCCATTTAAAGGGACGATTTCAAATTGCCCAGAACATTCACATTTGAAATTTCCGGTATTTTTAACATCGGCGGCAATTTCAGTTTTTTGTTCGCCATCAAATGAAAAGGTATTTAAGAGTTGTTTGTTTTTATCGAAGACTTCAAAAGAAACAGCCAGAATAACTGGCTGTACTTGCATTTGCTTTTTGTTTTTACCAGCCGCTAAGCCAGAGATTGAAATAAAAAAAATAAGGGTGAATAATTTAAGGGTTTGCACCCACTTATTATTCTAAGTCTTGGAACTCTTGTGCAAGTCTTTTATCGTTTTGCTTTTGAGATGCGGCGCTGTGCTTTTTCTCTTTAGCAAAAGTTAACATGTCTTTTTTAGTTCTAACATGAACTGTTTGGGCATTATCAGCGATCACTTGAGACCCTGTATCAGACGTTTGCGCGGCGATACGGCTTGAATCGACTGTTTCTTTGATTTGCTTATGTAAGTCAGTTTGGGCTTGAGAGTTCTCTTTAATGATGTCACGAAAATCTACAGTTTCAATGGCATAAGCTTGAGATCCTAAAACCATCATCGAAATTAAAGCTAAAGATTTTAATGTTTTCATATAAACTCCTTGTTTTCTTACTCTTATGTCTTTGCAACCGTTGGACCCATTTCTGAATCTCAACTTAAGACAAAGTAAGGGCTCAGATCGGTTAAAACCAATTAGGAATTCTTATGGGGTGTAAAATAATTTTACATAGGCGAAAAAGGGCTAACATATTAAGGGGTTATACCGTAAATATGTGCCTCTATGATACAGGCCTTCGTTACACAAATTTACAATAAGCCCCTGGCAAGCCCCAAGATTTTTCGCTCTTTAGGTAACCAGCTCCTGGAAGACGTCGAAAATCTATTGGCGTCGGACGAAGCCGGTCACAAGTGGTCAGAGAAAAATTATGTTTCAGGGTATACCAGCTACGGATCAGTTGATAAGTTACATATGGTTATGCCTAGCTTTAAAAAGCTGGAACAAGCCCTTGAAATCCATCTGAAAAACTACCTCAATGCCTTAGAGTTTGAGATTAGCGCCAAAGATCTCTATTTAAGCCAATGCTGGGTGAATGTAATGCCTGAGGGGGCGCAACATACAGCCCATATACACCCGTTATCAGTTATTAGTGGTACAATGTATTTACAGCTGCCAAAAGGCTCAAGTCCTATTAAGTTTGAAGACCCGCGCTTAGGCTTTTTTATGAATGCGCCAATGCCCAAGTTAAAAGCCAAGCTAATCAACCAGCGCTTTATCACCCTTAAACCTGATGAAGGTGATGTGGTGATGTTTGAAAGCTGGTTACGCCATGAAGTTCCATTAAACACGACCGCCGAGCCACGAATTAGTGTGAGCTTTAATTATGGCTGGAAAAGAAACTAAAAATTAGATATAAGGACTGCACTATTATGAAAATTAAATTAAACGAAATCCCAGAAGATGGCCGCGACTATGTATTTAACCGTAAAACCGGCGAATTAAACGCAGTTTTAGAAGACCTGATTGGTCAGGCAGAATACACAGCACAAGTATTTATCCGCCCGTTGAACACTAAGAATTACGATCTAAAGGGCTCTATTAAGAGCGAAACTGAAGAATTGTGTTCTACGTGCGGTGAAAATTTTCACTTCAAAGCACAAGCCTCGGTGCATGAAATTTTAATTCCCGGCGCTGAAGAGATCAAGAATAGCCAATTCTCTAAATCGAACCATGTTTCTGAGCTTAATCAAGACGGCCCAAGTGTTTCTGAGTATTTCGGCGAGCAGTTTGATATTGGTGAGTTCTTACATGAAGCTTTGGCGTTCTCGATTCCATTCAATCCGCGTCATGATAAAGGTGACACTGCCTGCAAAACAGCCATTAAAAGTGCTGATTCAGACACCTTTATCTATGATGAAAAAATGGACAATACCATTGAACACGAAAAAAAGAACAATGCCTTTAATGTACTCAAAGGGCTTAAATTAAATTAGTATTGCCTTTTGGGGCGCTATCATACATAAATTAGAACCTTCATTTATTAATTAATGATTTATTAGGAGTTTGAAATGCCTACACCGAAGAAGAAAACGTCGAAATCAGTTCGTGACATGAGAAGATCGCACGATGGATTAGCATTACCAGCGATGGCAATTGATAAAAAATCTGGAGAATTAGTACGTCCTCACCGCGCTTTTAAAGCTGCTGACGGAGCTCTTTACTATAAAGGTAAACAAATCAGCGCCGCTAAAGCTAAGAAATAGTTTTTAGATATCTAATATGTCTATCACCAGTCAGTTTAAAACCAGAATCAGTGGGGTAGGATCATACCTACCCGAAAAAGTTTTAACGAATTACGACCTTGAAAAATTGGTCGAAACTTCTCACGACTGGGTTGTTCAAAGAACAGGTATCGTTCACCGCCATGTAGCTGCACCAACTGAAGCTACATCGGATCTAGTCGTTAAGGCTGCACAAAACGCCCTTAAAGACGCTAATCTTACCGCTCAAGATATTGATTTAATTATTGTAGCTACTATCTCTGGTGACTATCGTATGCCGGGTACAGCTTGTATCGTGCAAACTAAGCTAGGCGCTAAAAATGTTATGGCGTTTGATATTAGCGCGGCTTGCACAGGCTTTGTGTACGCAATGCATATCGCCGATCAATTTATCAAAAACGGAACTTACAAAAATATCTTAATCGCTGGTGCCGAGACTTTATCTCGTCTAGTGAATTATAAAGACCGCGAAACTTGTATTTTATTTGGCGATGGTGCTGGCGCAATGGTCGTATCACGTGCAAGCGCAACAGATGAAAACACAATTATCACAAGTCATTGTCACGCCGAAGGTTCGCACGCCGAACTTTTATGGTTTGAAGCCGGCGGAACAAAAACTCCGTTCTCGCAAGAAGTTCTGGATTCAGGCGCACACTTCATGAAAATGAAGGGTAAAGAAATCTTTAAACATGCAGTACGCACAATGGCGACAGCCTGCCACGAAGCTTTAGATGCTGCTGGAAAAACTCCGGCAGATCTTGACTGGATTGTTCCACATCAAGCTAATCTTCGCATTACAGAAGCTGTTGCAAATCAATTTGAATTTTCAATGGATAAAATTGTTTCTTCAGTTCATGAAACTGGAAACACATCTGCAGCGTCTGTTCCGATTGCCTTTGATATGGCTTATCGTGATGGTCGTCTTAAACGCGGACAGTTAATACTACTCACAGCATTCGGTTCTGGTTTAACTTCAGGATCAGTATTACTTCGTTTCTAAAATTACATATTTGAAATATTAAATATCAGTAACAAGGAGTTGTTATGTCATTTTCTTTTATTTTTCCAGGACAAGGAAGCCAAGCCCCAGGAATGGGAAAATTCTTATTCGATGAATTCGCAATCGCGCGTAACACTTACGAAGAAGCCAGTGACGCTTTATCAATTGATTTAAAAAAATTATGTTTTGAAGGCTCTGAACAAGATCTAGCTTTAACAGAAAATACTCAACCAGCCCTTTTAACTACTTCAGTGGCCACTGCCCGCGTTTTGAAAACGACTTTCGGCCTTAAGTCTTCTGCAACAGCTGGGCACTCAATCGGCGAATACTCGTCATTTGTTGAAGGCTCAGTATTTAGTTTTCCAGACGCAATTCGCGCTGTACGCAAACGTGGCCACTACATGCAATCAGCTGTACCTGTTGGCGAAGGTGGAATGACGGCCACATTAGGTTTAGACGAAGCGCAAGTTATGTTCTTATGTCAATGGACAGAAAAAAACTCAGGATTTAAACCGGTCAACGCCGCAAACTTTAACTGCGATGGCCAGATCGTTATCAGTGGAAGTTTAAAAGCCTTAAATTGGCTAAAAGATAATTTTAAATCAGAAATTTTTGCGACCAACGGGTTACCAGAACCTCGTCGCGCGAAGTTAATTCCACTGACTGTGTCCGCTCCTTTTCACTGTGATTTAATGAAGCCAGCAGAAGAAAAAATGCGCGCCTTTTTAAATGGCGTAAATTTTCAAAATTCAACGCTTCCAATCTTTCAAAATTTTCATGCAAAAGCTGAAACTGACGCTTTAATTTTAAAAGAAAATCTAATCAAACAGGTTTCTGGCTCGGTCAAATGGACTCAAAGCATGTTGGCTATGAAACAAGCAGGTCATAAACGATTTGTTGAGTGTGGTCATGGCAGCGTTTTAAAGGGCTTATTAAAGAAAATTGATCCTGAATTCGAAGTGTTTTCAACACAAAACTTGGACGATTTAAAGCTTATTGAAGCAGCGCAAAAGTAATCGTAAAAAAACCTTGAGCAATAGCTCTAGTTCGTTCAGGTTATAGATTCAGGAGTTAATGTGAACTTAAAAGGTAAAAACATTTTTATCACTGGTGGAAGCCGTGGTATTGGCGCAGCTATCGTTAAACAATGTGCGGAAGCCGGCGCACGTGTCGCGTTCACGTATTCTAGCGCTGAAGCGCAAGCGCAGGCCATCTTAAGCTCTCTACCTGGTGAAGGTCATCTGACTTTTAAAATGAATGTTACGGTTAAAGAAGAAGTCGATGCCACTTCGGCAAAAGTTATTGAAGCTTTTGGCGATATTCACGGCGTTGTTAACAACGCTGGAATTACAAAAGACCAATTATTACTACGCATGAAAGATGAAGACTTTGATGCCGTACTAAAAGCCAATCTTTATGGTGCTTTTTATGTCAGCAAAGCTTTTGCAAAAAACTTGTTAAAAACTAGAAACGCATCAGTTGTTAATATTTCTTCAGTCATCGGCTCTAGCGGTAACGCTGGTCAATCAAACTATGCGGCATCTAAGGCTGGCCTTGAAGGCTTCACCCGCTCATTAGCGCTTGAATTAGCTTCAAGAAACATTCGTATCAACGCGGTAGCACCAGGTTATATCTCAAGTGATATGACCAATGCTTTAAGTGAGGATCAGCTCAAATATTTCTCAGAAAAAATACCCTTAGGACGCGCTGGCGAACCCCATGAAGTTGCACAAACAGTAGCATTTTTATTAAGCGATGCCTCTTCATACATCACCGGTCAGACGTTACATGTAAATGGTGGACTTTATTTAAACTAAAACATAAATTTGGATATTAATTTAAATTCAATTAAATTTGAAAGATACAAGAACTACAAGGAGAACCACATGGCAGTACAAGCTAAAGTAAAAGATATCATCGTTGATCAATTAGGCGTAGATCCTGAGAAAGTAAAATTAGAGTCAAAATTCATTGAAGACTTAGGCGCTGACAGCTTAGATATCGTTGAATTAGTTATGGCGATGGAAGAAGAATTCGATATCGAAATTCCTGATGAAGACGCTGAAAAATTAAAAACAGTTAATGACGTGCAAAGCTACCTAGTTTCTAAAGGCAAAGCTTAAGACTATTTTATGTCTATTTCTTTCACTCGCAAAGGCGGACAGCAAAGAGTTGTAATTACAGGCATGGGAGTCATCTCCCCGCTTGGTAATTCACTTGAAGACACTTGGAACAATGCCATTAACGGCGTTTCAGGTATCGCTAATATCACTAAATTTGATACTAGTAAGTTCGATGTTCGCTTCGGCGGTGAAGTTAAAAATTTTAATCCTGACACCTACATTGAGAAAAAAGAGCAAAAGAAAATGGATACTTTTATCCATTACGCGATTGCTTGTGCGAAAATGGCATTTACTCAATCAGGATTAACAGTGTCTGATGCCTTGGCTCCACGTGTGGGTGCCATCATCGGATCTGGTATGGGCGGTCTTCCAATTATCGAAGAACAACATACTAAAGTGATGGAGCGTGGCCCTTCGCGCGTGTCTCCATTTTTTATTCCGGCGGCAATTACAAATTTAGCTGCAGGCTGGATCTCGATGAATCATAACCTTAAAGGTCCAAGTTACAGCATAGCTTCAGCTTGCGCTTCGGGTGTGCATTCCATCGGCGAAGCTTATAATTACATTCGTTTTGGCCTTGCTGATGCCATGGTTGCAGGCGGTACAGAATCTACAATCTGTCCTTTAGCGATCGCTGGTTTTAGCAATATGCGTGCGCTATCAACTCGTAATGATGATCCAACAAAAGCCAGTCGTCCTTGGGATAAAGACCGTGATGGTTTTGTTCTTGGTGAAGGTTGCGCAATTTTTGTGATTGAATCTTTAGAGTCAGCAATAAAACGCAATGCCAATATTTTATGTGAAATTACAGGCTATGGCGCCTCATCAGATGCGTACCATATCACTTCTCCAGAACCAAATGGTGCAGGATTTATCTTAGCGATGAACAATGCATTAACTGATGCTGGTATTAAGCCTGAGCAAGTGAATTACATTAACGCTCACGGAACTTCGACGCCGATGGGTGATCCCATTGAATCAAACGCCGTTAAGTCTATTTTAAAAGATCATGCAAAAAAAGTTTGGGTTTCTTCAACGAAGTCTATGACTGGCCACTTATTAGGGGCTGCAGGAGCTTTAGAATCAGCGTTTTGTATTCAGTCTATCGTATCGCAAACAGTAGCTCCAACGATCAATCTAGAGAATGTTAGCCCTGATTGTGACCTTGATTACGTTCCGAACACGGCGCGCAAAGGTCAAATTAATCATGTGATGAATAATTCTTTTGGATTCGGTGGGACAAACAGCTGTTTAGTTTTCTCAAAATTCGAAAAATAACATACGATTAACGTATGACTAAAAAAATCTTAATTGCAGGCGATCATGCAGCGATCGACCTAAAAGCCGCTATTGTTACTCAATTAAAAGCTGAAGGTTATGAAGTTTCAGACTTCGGTCCGTTTACAACAGAGTCAGTAGACTATCCTGACTTTGCCAATAAAGTATGTGAAAAAATTAAACCCGATGATGCTGATACTTTCGGTATTTTAGTTTGTGGCTCAGGCCAGGGCATGGCGATGCGTGCAAATAAATTTAAGCATATCCGCGCAGCTCTTTTACATTCAGATGAAATTGCAAAACTTGCTAAAGAACATAACAATGCCAATGTAATTTGCATGGGTTCTCGCTTTACCACTACAGAACAAGCAAATAAATGGATCAAGCTATTTATGGAAGCAAAATTCAGCGAAGGTCGTCACACGTTGCGAGTTGCAAAACTTGGCGAAAATCCGTCATACTGCTAAGACAGCGAGGTATCTATGGCCACTACTACTAATGTTTTTCCTAATTTTAACGATACAGATGTATTTAATTTGATCGATCAAGAGTTCGAGCGCCAAAAGTTTGGTTTAGAAATGATCGCTTCTGAAAATTACACATCACCTCAAGTGATGAAAGCCCAAGGTTCAATTCTTACAAATAAATACGCTGAAGGTTATCCAGGAAAACGCTATTACGGCGGCTGCCAGTTCGTGGATGGTGTAGAATCAATTGCTATCGAGCGTGCGAAAAAACTTTTTAATTCTAAATTTGCAAACGTCCAACCCCATGCGGGATCACAAGCTAATATGGCGGTGTACTTGGCTGCGGTAAAAGCTGGTGACACTATTTTAGGAATGGATTTATCTCACGGTGGGCATTTAACTCATGGCTCGCCTGTTAATTTTTCTGGACTGCTTTTCAAAGCCGCAAGCTACAAATTAGATCCAACGACAGGATTAATTAATTACGACACCATTCGCACTACAGCTCGCGAAGTAAAACCTAAATTAATTATCGCAGGTTATTCTGCATATTCACGACATTTAGATTTTGCAAAATTTCGTGAAATCGCAAATGAAGTAGGTGCAGAATTATTAGTTGATATGGCTCACTTTGCAGGCCTAGTTGCCAGCGGTCATCACCAGTCACCTGTTGAATTCGCTGATTACACAACATCTACCACGCACAAAACATTACGCGGTCCTCGTGGTGGTTTAATTCTAACTAATTCAGAAGAAAAAGCTAAAACGATCAATTCAAAAATATTTCCAGGCATTCAAGGTGGACCGTTAGAACACGTGATCGCAGGTAAAGCGGTCGCCTTTGGCGAAGCTCTGCAGCCAGAATTTAAAACCTACATTGATCATGTTATTAAAAATGCCCGCGTCTTAGCTGAAGAATTAAAAGCAGAAGGCTTTAATATCGTCACCGGCGGTACAGATAATCATTTAATTTTAGTCGATTTAAAACAATCTAAAGTGGCAGACACGGTAACTGGTAAAGTGGCTGAAGGCATTTTAGATTTAGCAGGCATTACAGTAAATAAAAACACAGTGCCGAATGAAACTCGTTCTCCGTTTGTAACAAGTGGTATCCGTATTGGGTCACCGGCTTTAACAACGCGTGGGATGAAAGAAGCCGAAATGAAAACCATCGCAGGCTGGATTTCTCAAGTTTTAAAAAATCCAGAAAACACAGAATTACATCAAAGAATACACAACCAAGTGAAAGAACTATGCAAAAGTTTTCCAATTTATTAGTTTTATCAATCACGGCTTTAGTTCTACTTACTGAATCAGGCTGCACAAGTGCGCCCGTTAAAAACGAAAATGGCGAAGAAGTAAAAGTTGAAATTGATAAAGACACCAATTCATTTAAAAAAAGCAAACCCCAACGCTTTAAAGAAAAGCCCTTTTTTGACTGGCCAGTTCAAGAAGCTCGTATGTCGCGCGGATTCTTACCTAAGGTCACACGTAAGCGCAAACGCCCACACAAAGGCATTGATTTAGCTGCGCAACGTGGAACGGCCGTTATGTCTTCACACGACGGCATGGTGATCTACACAGGCAAAGAGTTTAAGGGCTATGGCAAGATGGTTATGGTCGAAAAAGATGGCTGGGCTACGCTTTACGGCCATTTAGATAAGATCGTTGTCTACGAAGGCCAACGCGTAAAACAAGGCGATGTGATCGGAGCCTTAGGTAACACAGGCAGATCTTCTGGACCGCATTTGCATTTCGAAATCAGAAAAGCTGACGGACCAATTGATCCCCTACCATATTTACCAGCCGGTGAAGCGTTAACTAACGAAGTTGATGATGGCGCTGAAGAGTACTAATCTACTCTTTTCGGCCTTACTCGATTTCTTCAAGATTTAAAATATCCTTACAGACTTGCATCTGACGATCGATTTCACTCAGAGCTTTACGAAGTTTTAAGAGTTCGCGGTCGTCTAATTCTGATTCCATGGCTTGTTTTACAAAGCTGTGCTTCTTAAGCCATTGGCCGTAGCGACCAGCATAGGTTTCAGGAATGCCAATGCGAAGAGCTGCGCCCCGGGCATTACCGTCTTCCATAAATTCAGAGATAAATTTTAAAGTTTCAAGAGTCAGTAGATGCTTATGGGCTTTAAGCTTTGATGAGAATCCCATTTGTCGTATGCGCATAACATATCTAAAACGCAAAAAGCCGGTTTTTCAACCGGCTTTTCGTTTATTCTAATATTTTGTTAGGCTATTCGCCTGCGGCAAAATTTTAAAATTAAAGAGCAATAACAGTTACGAAAGCGTAAGCGATATTTTCTTTTTTGTATAATTCTTGAGATTTAGTAGCAGCACCTTTAGTTTTTAAAGCTGTTGCAACGTTAACTTCTGGATTTAAAGTTAATTTACCACCAAAGAAAGAAGTAGAAAAACCAACTGCTGATAAGTAGTAATCAGAAGTAGATGTTAAGTTAGCCGTAGCCATTTTGTGATCAAAACCTGCGTTAGCGTATACTTGAGTCTCATCAGAAACATTGTAGTATAAGTTAGCGTAGTGAATTAAACGAGAAGTCGCTTCAAAGTTAGCTTCTTTATCAGTCGCACCTAAAGTTTGACGTGGATTTAAGTAGTAAGAAGCAGACCATTTAGGATTTAACGTGTAATTTAATTCAGCATCCATACGTAAGATACCTGCGAAATTATCCATGTCTTTACCGAAGTTAGTTTCTTCAGCTGTATGGCCTGGCATGTAGTACCAGAACATTGGAGAGATATCATCAGAACCTAAGATACCTTTCATTTTAGTACCGATAGTCGCTACTGTGAATGACTGTTTGATGTCTGAAGATTCAAAAGATTTTTCAGATTTAGGATCGTAGTCATATGTGTAATACTGACGTAAGCCAACTTTTTCAGTTGCAGTGATTTTATAAGAAGCTGCAACGTAGTTGATTGTCGTAAGAGTTGAATTACCTAAATCTTTACCAGCTGCATAGTCAGCATCGATTTCGTTAAGTAAAGTTACACCCCATTTTTTAGCTGGAGCTTGTACCGCAGGAGCCGCTGCAGTTGAAGTAGCCGCTGCTGGAGCGATTGCTGCTGCAGGAGCTGTAGTCGCTGGAGCTACTGTTGCGCTGTCTTTCTTTTCGTCTTTTTTAGCTGCTGCTTTTTTCTTAGCTTTTTTAACAGCTTTTGCAGGAGCTTCAGTAGCCGGAGCTGCTGTAGTCGTCGTTGTTGTTGTCGTTGTTTCTGAGGCAGCTGTTGCTACCGATGCGCATAATAATAATGCTGCGATTAGATTTAGTTTCACTTAATTCCCCCTTAAGTATTGTTTATTTTCCTAAAATTAGGACCTAGCCTTTTAGATAGGTCGATCGCAAAGATAGTGCCATTATTTGGGGTCAATTCAACTCTAATTTAGTGAAAAAAACATAAATTGTGCTTAGTTTATAAACTTTTCACGAATGTTCGCTTAATTATACCCACTAAAAATGGTGTCAATGACAACCCAACTACACCCATTACTAGGATTGTGAAGTTGTTTTGGACAAAGGGGATTTGGCCAAATAGATACCCAGCGGTAGCAAAAATGCTCACCCAGGCGATAGATCCTAAAATCGACATTTTAACAAAAACCTTATAAGGCATTTTCGTAAGACCTGCTACAAACGGAGCAAAAGTTCTAATGATGGGGAAAAACCGCGCTAGAGAAACCGCCCATAAGCCCTTCTTTATATAGAATTCTTCTGTCGCTTGAAGATACTTTGGTGAAAAAAGAAAACTTAACGAGTGTTTAGATTCAAAGAGTCTTCGACCATATTTAAGACCCACGTAATAGTTTAAACTATCGCCTATCAAAGATGCACAGATCAACAAAGGGATTAAAAACTCAATTTTTATATCAACGGGATTAATCGCACACAGTGCGCCGGCTGCAAATAGCAAAGAATCGCCTGGCAAGAATGGCATAATGACCAGACCTGTTTCAGCAAAGATAATTAAAAACAAAACCAGATATACACCTGATCCGTAAAGCTGAAGCCAAAGATTTAGAGTTTGATCAAGATTCAAAATGGAATGTATTAATTCAGACATTCCATGAGCTTATAGATTTATTTTAAGAAGAACAATTAGTTTCCGGCTTGTAGATTTGCGTTTTGCGCCAGCACTTCATCTACGTTTTTATACATCTGAGCAACGCGGTAATTTCTTTGTTCGACATAGAAAAAATTATCATCTTTAAACGAAATTGCTGCCATTTGATGATAAGCATACCCATTTTTAACTACCGTCACCAAAAGCACGTATTTTTCGCAAGCAGCTCCGATACAACGAGCGCGGATATCCAATTTAGTGCCTTGAGAAGCATCGTCATGAATTCCGTAAGAATCTTGGTTCTCGGTGTGGGTTGTATATATAGGAATAAAGTTAGAAGCGCGACTCACGATTTCAGAGGTTACTGTATTTGATCCATCTTGGTTGGCTTCAGGAATAGAAACTGAATTTAACATATAACTGATATCTTGTGTTTCGGCGACAGTGATTGATTGGTTTGTAACTTGAGGATTCATCACTTGCTGGTTTGTTTTAGCTCCACGAATTTTTGATTCTTTTTTTGCGCAAGATAGACCCGAAAAAGCAAATGTTGCTAATAACAATAAGAGAATCGTTTTGTTTAAGTTTAAGTTTTTCATAAAACCTCGCTTTTTCGTTAAGACCTATGTTTGTTAGAGATACAACAAAGATGCCAATCCACCCTCTTAAAACGAGACAGAAAACGTCTCATCATGATGCAAATCCACTCAATTTTACGAGTCACTCTGAGACAGTGACATCTCTTGCTTAACGGGTCCGAAGTCTAGTCACTGATTTGTGACTACTGACAAATGGCCAATCTCTAGTGAAGACTAGGACTATGAGTAATAATACAGCTTTAGTTTTATCTGGCGGTGGTGCCCGCGGAGCCTATCAAGTCGGAGTTCTTCAGGGGATTTCTGAAATTTTAAAAAAAGAGAAAATTGCCCCTCCATTTCGGATTTTATCCGGCACCAGTGCCGGCGCAATAAATACAGCTAAACTTGCTTCAACGACCAAGGATTTTCACTCAGCCGTTGTTGAATTAGTACAGCTCTGGGCAAAGATTAAAACTGATCAGGTGTTTAAAGCTGATATTATGTCTTTAAACACACTTGGATTGGGCGCATTGTTAGGAAAGAAAAAGACGTTTAACTCTCTATTAGACACTTCACCACTTAAAAATCTGATTGACAAAAATTGCGATTTTTCAAATGTGCAGCCAAACCTAGAAAAAGGATTGTTTGATAGCGTAATCATTACGGCGAACAACTATTCTAGAAATAGCGCCGTAAGTTTTGTTCAAACCGCTTCACGCGTGAACGAATCGATGCTTAAGTGGAAAGAAATCCGTAGAAAAGCTGTTCATTCGCAATTAACATCAGAACACATCTTAGCCAGCTCAGCGATTCCGATGTTGTTTCCGCCAATTCAAATCAACGGCGAGCCGTACGGCGATGGCTGTGTTCGCAATAGTACACCCTGCAGCCCTTCGATTCGCATGGGAGCAAATAAACTTTTGGTGATCGGCGTTAGATCTGCGAACAGCAGCGGCGGCGCTCCGCTCAAAGAAAATTCAAAAGAAATACACGAAGCTTCAATGGTAAGAATTCTAAATACGTTATTGAATGCTGTGATGCTTGATTCAGTTGAACAAGATGTTCATCGCATTCAAAGATTAAATGATCTTTACGACGAAGCCACTGCGAGCAACACCCATTTTAAAGCCAACACGTTGAAAAAAATTCCGGCGATTTGCATTTCGCCAAGTCAAGATATCGGCGAACTTGCGCGCACTAAAGCTCATCACATTCCTCGTATTTTACGTATGACGATAAATGCTTTTGGTAATTTAGATGAAGCGAGTGAGCTTTTAAGTTATCTTTTATTTGACAGTGACTTCTGCAATAATTTGATTTCAATGGGGCATAGCGATTGTTTAAATCAAAAAAATGAGATTTTAAAATTTTTAAACGAGGAAGTTCATGAATAAATGGTTTATTAACGCTAATAACTTTATTAAAGGTCCTTTTTCGACTGAAGAAATTAAAGATCAAATGCATAGTCTTAATGATCAGATGCAGACAACATTTTTATGGTCACGTGGTTATTCAGAATGGATTCGCGCTGATAAATGGAACCCTGAAGCCAACGCGCCTACACCGGCACAAAACCAAGCACAAATGGCCTCGTCAACAGAGGCTACCTACACACCGCCGCCAAAAAGTATTTTTGATAAGCCTGCGCGCGTTTCAAAAACTGACGTGATTGAAGATATTAAAGCTCATACTGTTGAAAAATTTCGTGTGCAATATGACTTTGTTGATAAAGGCGAAATGACGAAAGAAGAATTAACGACTTTTACGGCCAAACAAGAAGATGTCTCGAAGATTTCAATCTTTGATAAAAAAGAAAAAGAATGGAAAGAGATCTATTCAATGCCGGATATCGTGCAACGCTTAGGTCTTACACGCAGAGAAAATCAACGCGTTCCAATCCTTGCCCAATTTAGCGGATCACTAGTGGGATCTGGAAGCAAAATCAATGCGCGTGTGATCACGATCAGCCATAATGGTATGGGAATTACTGATAATTTTGAATTAAAGTTAGGTGAAACTATTCACGGCCAATTAACAAGTCCGCATTTTTATTCTCCGCTAACATTAACTGCTGAAGTGACCTACGCAGGCCTTGATGGCTATGTGGGATTAAAGTTCGTTAATTTGAATGATGAAATGCAAGCGCTAGTTATGGATTACATTAAACGTTTTGGAAAAGATGTTGATGAGACATAAATTCTCCGCGAAGCGCCAAGGTGGCATCGCGTTTTCCGGTAAACCCAGGGCGTTTGATAAAGACAAAATTATTTCTAAGCAGCGCCCGTTTTAATAAACCCGTACAAGCGTATGTTGCAAACACACAATCTTTTGCGCATAAATTTGTAAGAAAAAAATCTAAAAATCCATCGGTCCACAACGGGCCATCGGTAAACTGGCTAAAAGCATCGTAAGCGATAAAATTAAATGGATGACTTGTTTTAGTTTTAAGGGTTAATTCGCCCGCGCAGTGCCAGTCTAAGGAATTTAACTTTTTTAATACAGATGATTTATCAACATTAAGCTTTTCACAAATTAAGTCGTAGGTTTTATTTTCGTGGCCATGTATCCAGGATTTAAAACTTTCTACAAGCTCTTGGTCTTTTTCAAAACTAACCAGCTTTGCTTTCGACAGTGATGGTGCCATCGAAAGTTCGATATAGCCTAAACCTAAGCCAACTACGCCGATAGATGGATTTTCATGCTTAATGACAGACAAGGTCTTTTTAAACGGTTCTGAGTAGATATAAAGCGTTTCAGCGGCGGCCCCGCCTGAGTGATGCATAGATTCAGCCTGCTTTTCAGACGAGGATTTTTTAAGTCGCAATGTAGGACTTCCATCACCTGTTAATTCAATGACAAAAGATTTTAGATCCACTATAAATCCCCTATGGAAAAAGGCTGGCGGGGACTACCCTATCACAGTATTGCTGAGCACTACAAAAGAATCTTCGGAGAGAAGGTTTACAAAATACCTGTGACGGTTGTTGATGACTGCCCTAATCGTATGGGTTTAAAAGGCATGAAAACCTGCAGCTTTTGCGATGTCTGGGGATCAGCTGCGCGCGAAGAATCTTTTACCATGGGTTTACGCGAACAAATCGAAAAATACCAAGTTCAAATCGGCGAAGAGTATAATTCTAAAAAATTCTTAGTTTATTTCCAGGCTTACACAAATACCTTCACAAAAGTTTCAGCTTTACGTGAAAATTTCGATACCGCTTTATCTTACCCTTTTGTTAAAGGCTTTGTCGTAGGCACCCGTCCGGATTGTTTATCACCGGCGGTGTTAAACCTATGGCAAGAGTACTACCAAAAATCATTTGTAGCTGTTGAGCTGGGTGTTCAGAGTTTTTACGATCATCACTTAGAGTTCATGCAGCGTGGTCATACAGCGGCCGATTCATTAAAAGCTATTGATAAAATCGCAAACACGACGGCGGTTGATCTGGGAATCCATTTAATTATTGGATCACCGAATGAAACTGAAGAAGAAATCAAACAACAGGCTTTAATCTGCAATGATCTGCCGATCACTAATGTCAAACTTCACAATCTGCATGTCTTAACAAACACCGAGCTTGCTAAGTGGCATGCTGAAGGGCGTTTTACGCCGATCGAACGCGAACAATACACTGAGCGCGTAAAATTATTTATGTCTTACCTTCACCCGCGCATCGCGGTTCATAGATTAGCAGCTTTTGCTTCCCGCTGGGATGAATTGATCGCACCTAAATGGACATCGGACAAAATGGGAACACATCAGTACATTATTGACCGCTTTCGAGAGTCAAAAATCTACCAGGGTTGCCATTTGAATAATCAGAACGAAAATGACAACATTTTATTTGAAGAAATGCGTTTAAGAGTTGAGCGCATTTAGCTAAATTTTAGATCATGTAAGATTCTGAAATTTTATCGTTACACAACCCCTTAAAAAAACCCTAAATTTTGCGATTGACACCATTTCTCGAGAGAGAAAACTCCTCGACTTAAGTTTTGTTTTTGTTCACTTTTCGCATTGCGCATGCCTAGACTTGCGGCAGGACCTTTAAAAATAAATTAAAAAAAGAAAGAAAAATGTTTGATTGTTTGATTAATTTCAATCAACCTTATTTTAAGAACAAACACGGCCCATAGGATGGGGCTGGGAATTGCACCACTAGATGTAGTGATTTGACAGCATGTCGAAGCTATACTTGAAGGGGTTCGCGAAGTTGGCTAGGACGGTCAACTAAAATTTTCTTGAAACATTATAACTAGACTTATCTAATCGTTGTTTTTCCGAGGGGGAAAAACAAAGGGTGCTGTTTACTGTCTTTTGGATGGGGATCTAAAAGACGAACGAGGGGAATTGTCATGACGACAAATAATACGATGAATGCAGGAATGAATACTAACCACAGTGCAAACACTGGCTCTCATATGATGCGAGTTAAAAAACGTGACGGCACATTAGAGCCGGTTGACGTTACTAAGATCGTTGAGCGCGTTAGCCGTAACGCTCAAGGCTTACAACAGATCGATCCATTACGTGTTGCTACAAAAGCTATTAGCGGTCTATATGATGGCGCTACGACTAAAGAATTAGATAACTTATGTATTCAAACAGCTTCTTTACTTATCGGTGAAGATCCTGAGTACTCTCGCCTAGCGGCTCGTTTATTATCTACATATATTGATGAAGAAGTTAAATCGCAAAAAATCGGCTCTTTCGCTGATTCTGTGCAATTTGGTTTCACAAACGGTCTTTTATCAGAAACGACACACAAATTCGTAATGGCTCACAAAACCGAACTTTGTGCAGCGATCGAACACTACAAAACAGATCGTTTTGAGTATTTCGGATTACGCACAGTTTATGATCGTTATTTATTAAAAAATCCAACTTCACGCCAAGTTTTAGAAACTCCTCAGTATTTCTTTATGCGTGTAGCTTGCGGACTTTCAACAAACCCAGTTGAAGCGATTGAATTCTATAAATTGATTTCTTCACATGATTACATGCCTTCGACGCCGACTTTATTTAACTCGGGAACTCTTCGTCCTCAGATGAGCTCTTGTTATTTATTAGATTCTCCGGCTGATGATCTTAACGCAATTTATGATAAATACCGTGATATCGCTTTATTATCTAAATTTGCCGGCGGCATCGGTGTAGCGTACTCTCGCGTGCGTTCACGCGGGTCGCTTATCAAAGGAACAAACGGTCACTCTAATGGTATTATCCCATGGTTAAAAACTATGGATTCTTCAGTAGCTGCGGTTAACCAAGGTGGTAAACGTAAAGGGGCTGCGTGTGTTTACTTAGAGACATGGCATGCTGACGTTGAAGAATTTCTTGAATTACGTGACAACACCGGTGATGACCAAAAACGTACTCATAACTTAAACATGGCTAACTGGGTTCCTGATTTATTCATGAAACGCGTTGAAGCTGATGGTATGTGGTCGTTATTTGATCCACGTGTTGTGCCTCATTTCGTAGATCTTTATGGTCCAGAATTCGAAACAGCTTACATTGCTGCTGAAGAGAAAAAACAATACGTTAAACAACTTAAAGCGCGCGATTTATACGCTCGTATGATGAAGACTTTAGCGCAAACTGGCAATGGTTGGATGACATTTAAAGATGCTTCAAACATGAAGGCGAATCAAACTGGTAAACCAGAAAACGTGATTCACTTATCAAATCTTTGCACAGAGATTTTAGAAGTCACTTCTGCTAAAGAAACTGCAGTTTGTAATTTAGGTTCTGTAAACTTAGGCCGTCACATTGTTAATGGCCAATTTGATTTCGATAAATTAGCTAAAACTGTGCGCGCAGCTGTTAAATACTTAGACCGCGTAGTTGATATTAACTTTTACCCGATCGATACAGCGAAAGATTCAAATCACAAATGGCGCCCAGTAGGTCTTGGCATCATGGGTCTTCAAGATGCATTCTTTCAGTTAAAATTACCTTTTGATTCTGCAGAGGCGATGAAACTTTCTGCGCGTATTCAAGAAGAAATTTATTTCAACGCTTTAACTTCAAGCGCTGAATTGTCTGAAGCTCACGGACCTCACGGTGCATTTGCCGATACAAAAGCCGCTCAAGGAATTTTACAATTTGATCTTTGGAATGTTAAACCAACTGACGAAACTCGTTGGAACGCTCTTAAAGCTAAAATTAAAAAAACTGGCCTTCGCAATTCATTAATGATCGCGATTGCGCCAACAGCAACAATTGCATCAATCGTTGGTTGTTACGAAGCGACTGAGCCACAAGTATCTAATTTATTTAAACGTGAAACACTTTCTGGTGAATTCATGCAAGTAAACAAATACTTAGTTCAAGACTTAAAAGAACGCGGTCTTTGGAATGAAGATCTACGTAATGAAATTAAATTAAGCGAAGGATCTATCCAAGGCTTAACGACGATTCCAGCTGACGTTCAAGAACTTTACCGCACAGTTTGGGAAGTTCCGATGAAAGCATTAATTGATATGGGTGCTGATCGCGGCGCATTTATCGATCAATCACAATCATTGAACTTATTCTCTGAATCGCCAACGATCGGAAAACTTTCTTCAATGTACATGTACGCTTGGAAACGCGGAATCAAAACAACTTATTACTTACGTTCTCGTCCAGCGACTTCAATTGCGAAAACGACAACAACTAAGTCATCAGGTAACAATTCTGTAAAAACTGAAATTCCGGCAATGGATGCAGCTACTGCGGCGCCTGTTGTAGCGAAAAAAGAATACTCAGATTCAGAAGTGATTGCTTGCAGTATCGAAAACCCTGAAGCTTGCGAAGCTTGCCAATAAAAAGGACTATTTTATGATTTTAAATCCAGGATTTGATTTAACATTACGCCCGATGAAATACCCGCTTTTTTACGAAATGTATAAAAATGGTATTAAAAACACATGGACAGTTGAAGAAGTCGATTTTTCAACTGACTTAGTTGATTTACACTCGAAAATGACAGTTTCAGAAAAGCATTTAATCCACAGATTAGTCGCTTTCTTTGCAACAGGTGATTCTATCGTTGGTAACAACTTAGTGTTAAATCTTTACAAACATATCAACTCGCCTGAAGCGCGTTTATATTTATCTCGCCAACTTTATGAAGAAGCCTTGCACGTTCAATTTTATCTAACTCTTTTAGATAATTATATTCCACATCCGGATGAGCGCGCTAAAGCATTTTCTGCGGTAGAAAACATTCCTTCTATCAAAAAGAAAGCTGAATTTGCTTACAAATGGATTGATTCAATCAATGATTTAGAAAAATTAGAAACAGTTGAAGACCGCAGAAAATTCGTTATGAATTTAATCTGTTTTGCGACTTGCATCGAAGGTTTATTCTTCTTTGCAGCTTTTGCTTACGTTTATTTCTTGCGCTCTAAAGGTTTATTAGCAGGTTTAGCTTCTGGAACTAACTGGGTATTCCGTGATGAGAGCATGCATATGGCTTTCGCGATGGAAGTCATCAATACAGTTAGAAAAGAAGAGCCGGCTTTATTTAATGAACAAATGCAGGAAATGGTTGTTCAGATGTTAGAAGATGCTATCGAATGCGAAATGACTTTTGCTGAAGATCTTTTAACTCACGGTATTGCAGGTCTATCAGTAACTGATATGCGCCAGTACTTAGAATACATCGCCGACCAACGTTTAGAGATGTTAAGCATTCCTAAACGTTACAATACAAAAAATCCGTTCTCTTTCATGGAATTACAAGACATGCAAGAGCTTGCGAATTTCTTTGAGCGTCGTGTATCTGCTTACCAGCATGGTGTAACTGGACAAGTAGCGTTTGACGAGACTTTCTAGTTTTAAAATCTAAATTCTGAAAAATAAAAAAGGCTTACTTTAAACAGTAAGCCTTTTTTATTTGTGTAACGTGGGTTTCAAAATTACTGCACTGGAAATGTATTAAAAGTGCATCGATGATTGTAGTCGGAAGAATTTGTTGTCGTTGTTGTCGCTGGAGACCAATCCCCTACAATCTGATCTGTGCCTGCATCAAACTGACTATTGCCGTTTGTGTCTCTGTAATGGCGGGCTGCAAAGTAATATGGAACATTTGCTTGAAACGGCGTTGCAACACCTACAGCATTAATAAAAGTTGTGGCCGACGAAATACCGCGATCACCATGAACAAAACATGTTGGAAGCGAGCGACAATTTGAATCTCCACCTGTAGAGATCAGAAATCCTGAGTTTGGATTTGTTGTCATCCAAGTCGGTGATGTATCAGATACGCGCCATTCAATATTGTACCCACGCGTATTATAACCGGCTAATGACAACAGACATGAATTCGGAGTTCCAGCTCCCTGGTTTTGCTCGGTACGGTCACGCACGTAAGCTGGGTCCATGTTACAGCTTACGTTTCCAGAAATAGCACTGCGCTCAACAGCTCCTACAACCCCGCCGAACTGAACTTCGTAATCTGTTAAGGCTGGTGTTGTCACATTTCTGAATGAATAGTCTGCGGTTTCCATACGGTAAGTGTAATTTACCCCCGGCATCAAACCAATTGATGAATCTAAAGGTTCACCGAAGTGATAAAATTTTTCGATAGTAGTCCCGTTGCCCAGGCCAGGAAATGTCGGTGATGTATCCACATAAACTGTTCCCGAGATCGAATTCGTTAAGCTGCCTGAAGCTGCGTAACTAGGACCTGTCCATGTTGAATAGAGCGTATATCTTGAATCGCGAAACTTCGACGGGTTAAAATTAATTTCACAACGATCGTTTTCTTTATTTTTTGTAACCGAAAAACTTGGGGTTTGCAGTGCGCGATTCACAAACATCGTACTTGCGCCAGAATCAGCAGTAATTCCCTCAGTTGTACGTAATTTTAATTTTACTAAATAACGCGTGCGTGGATTCGTCGCATCAGTTTTATCATTTACCGTTGTATTATTACGAATAATACGGCCCATGCGCAGCTGAAAACTAAAACGACCATTGAAACATTGCGGAAACTGAGATGTTGATTGGCCTGCATCAGCTAACCCGATGCCTTGAGAGATTAACATACAGGTTTTCGGGGCACCGCCATTTGAAGCTAGCGACGAGGTTGAAATATTATCCTGACACATTATTCCGATTGAATTATCAATGATTGGACTTATCGAATCGTCTTCACCTTCATAAACCTGAACCAAAATACGATTTGATTTTCGACCTAAATCTTCACAACTGCCTGTGATTTCGACTAAATCTGAGCCCTCGGGTGAAGAATAAATTTCACCTTCATCAGGTAAAATTCTTAATTCTCCGGCGATGACTCCTGGTGTGCTTGTTGTACAGTTTTCAGCATCAACACATGGTTTGAACTGCGAAAGAAGAGTCGAATTATTCACAGCACCGGTGCAACCGTGAAAAACAAACATCAATAATAGCAATGATAGACGTAATAACATCACTTAATTTATCGGCATTTTTTACTGATTTCTTAAAGGTTCTAAAGGCTTATAAGCTTTTCTAACTTCTTTGGAATAGCTTTTCCAAGCCAGTGTCTCAGGTTGGAACGATAAGCGAATAAAACATAGGTCGAGACCATGACCAGCGAGAACGACATTAGTCCTAAAAGCACGCCGATCATCAAGTGAAAAAGCACGCCCAACCACAGCCATAATGGACGTGTGGTTTTAATTGAAACCATGACCCAAAAATAAACTTCGAAAATAATAGTCACGAAAGTTCCAACCGCGAAAAAGATTGGAAAATCTTTTAAAAATAACAAATCAAATGAAGTAAACTGCGGATTTACCAACACTGTCCAAAGCGCGGTTCCGTCCCACCAAGTGCTCCCCTTTAACTTTTCAAAGCCTGTGTAGGCGTAAATCGTAAAAAGCTGCAACTGCAATAATCTAAAAAACATCGTGCTTAACTGGTCACTCCAAGAGTTCGGATTGAAAATAACTTTTTTAGATGAGAAAAATCGGCGCAGCGAAAAATATTCGTTACAGCGGGTAAAAGATAAATAAAACAAAAATAATGTAGCAATCACATCAGCGCCAAAAAGAACTGAAAAGTTTCTTTGAATAAAACCTTGAGCGATCACCCAAGTTAAAATCATCAGCGGCCGACTCGATAAACCTAATGTCGCAAGCCCAAGAAGCACGATATAAATCAAATGCATGCTCCAAGCAAACTCATCTGGCCAGAAAAAGAATTTAATATAAGGCTTATAAAAATCACTGAACACATCAAGTGCTTGCCCACCAGGAATCAATGAATCTGGGCCGTACTGATCCACATTAAACTGGCGAGAGCAGGCAATGTAAAACATCACAGCACAAAGCAAAAACCGAAAAACACCAAGGCGTTCAAAATGGCCTTCGGCAAATAAAAAATCAGTAACCACTGTTTTTAATTTTTTAGTTTTATTTTTTGCAATTAAAAACATTTTGATTCAACTCTTCAGTGACTAATAATTCATTATAAGGCGTATCTTTTAAAGTAATAACTTTATCAAGACTTGGAATGCGATTTAAAATAAGACCAAACTGAACCTTAGTGGCTCCTGGATTTTGTTTACACACCCAGGGAATAAAAAACTGTGCTACCCGACTTGGATCGATGGCCACAAAGCGCATCATGTAATTATGTCGGCGCACATTAATTGAAAAGTCTGAGCCATCTTTTTGTTCAGGATAAAAGTACTCTTTAGATTCTTGTGTAGGGTTGCCATATTCATCTTCAAAATGAATGATGTAATGGATATACATAATATGAGCTGGGTCTGGACTAAAGAAATTCCAAGTCGTATTTACGCCTACAGTATTTGCCACCGCAAAATAATACTGACCTAAATAACGCCCCAGAAATGATGAACCGTTACCCATGACAATCATCATGGAAACAAAATAAACAAAAATCGAAGTCAGGATTATACGACTTATGAAAGCTCTCCATCTACTGGAGATTCATCATCTTCGTCAGCGTAAATTTCACTGCCATTTTCATGGTTTTTATTGCCTTCAGCATCTTCAAAAAAATGTAATTCATCAGAATCTTCGTCGGCTTCATCACCAGCTTCGATTTGCGTGATTTTATTCTCAGAAGCTTGCAAGTCTTCAGAGCCTTGCGCATCTTCAACAAAGTTTACAGGCACGGTTACGCCAGCTTCTGCCATAACTAAACTTTCGTCGTATTTTTTTAACCAGTTTTGATCACGACGAGGAACAGTCTCGCCCATTGTCATCGCATCGCGAATGTCTTGCGCTTTTTCAGCATCGCGTTTTTGTTTTTGACGAACTTTTTCTTGTTCAAAGAAATCTGAAGATGTTGTGATTGTTTGAAGTTCATCTTCAATAGCACCTAATTCTTCTTCACCTTGTGAATAGCTGACTTCTTTAACTTCGGCAGACATAGCATCTGTAACGCTAGAAAGAGTTGGCTTTTGTTCTTCTTCATCACCAATGCCTTCAGGCAATAATTCATCGATTTGTGATAAAGTTGGCAATTCTTTTAAGTTACGAAGACCAAAAATTTCTAGAAAACGACGAGTTGTTCCGTACTGCATAGGGCGGCCGGGTAAGTTTTCTGCTTTTCCTTCGAAATTACATAAACCTTTTTCCATTAAAGCGCGCAATAAGTGACCTGATTCAACGCCACGGATCTGGTCGATTTCATTTTTAACAACAGGCTGTTTGTACGCGACTATCGATAATGTTTCTAAAGCCGGACCCGATAATTTAAAGGCACGAGTTTTCACTGTGCGTTTAATAAAGTTCATATTATCGATTTTAGTACGTAATTGGTAACCACCAGTGATTTCTTCTAAAGTTACACCACGACGACCACTAGCGTACTCAACAGCTAAATTGTCTAAGATGCGTTTGATTTTATCTTTACGCACGTTAGTGCCCTTAAAAACTTCTTTGATTGAAGCAAGACTTACTGGACGGTCTGAGGCAAATAAAATACTTTCAACGATGCTTTCAGCATGTTCGTCTTCAACGAACTCGACTTCGTCAATTTGAGCAGATTCAAAACCATCAAGCTCAGAACCTTCAAGATCAACATCAGCATTCACAGCTAATAATTCTTCAACTTCGTCATCGTCTGAAACATCTGGTAAAAAACCGATACTTTCAGCTTCTTCAGATTGAAATAAATCAGCAGAAACCTCAAGATCCCCGCCAAGTTCAGCATCAATTTCAGCTGCTAGATCTTCAGAGATTAATAGCTCTTCTGATTGTACTTCTTTAGCTTTTGTAGATTTTTTTGATTTTTTTGCCATATTTAAACTTGCCCCTCTGGTTCAGCATTACTTTCGCCGTCATTAAATGCATTTGCCGCTTTAACTGCGGCTTCGATTGCATCTTCTACTGATTGATCAACTACATGGTGAATTGGATATTCTTCAAGAACTAACTCTTGCGGAGCTACTTCTTGAACTTCGATAATTTCTTCAACTGCCGCGACAGACTCTTCAGGAGTTAATTCTTCTTTAGCTTCTAAGTCAGGTGTCGTTGGCTCTAGAACTGTTTCAACGGTTTCTGGAGCTTCAGTGATGTCTTCATTGAAATCTTTGATCACACCTAGGTCTAACTTAATGTCTACTGAATCGATTTCCATTTCAGCAGCTAAAATCTCATCATCAGAGGCAATGTCTTCTGACAATGAAAGATTGTCGCCATCAATTAAATTTGCCGCAAAAGTTTGCTCAAAAGATAATTGCTCAGTTTGCGCGTTAACGCCGCCATCTTGAAGTTCAAAATTAACTGGTTCTGCGTCGATATTTTCGATTTCTTCTTCAGTTAATATATTTGATTTATGAAATAGGTTTTCAGCCACCTGATCAGCGTTGATATTGCCGTACTCTTCAACTCGCGATAAGACGTCGCCTTCAACTGGCTTATTTGGATTTACGTAAACATCACCGTAATTTTCAGTTTGATATAAAGAAACGTAACCCATTTTACCAAGCTCTAATAAAGATAAGAACGTGATTAACACATTACGTGAGCGCTCTTTTACTTCGGTAATTGAATGATTATAAAGTTCTTGCATAGTGATTTGTTTGCCAACCACCAATAAGTCTTTCATTTCTAAAATGCGGTGACCTATAGATTGAAGCTTAACTGTCACTTTATGAATGCGCTTTAATGAAGCCTTGATCATTTTGCGGTAAGAGCCGATTAAAGAAAATAACGCATTATCTTCTAACTCGATTTCATCATCAGCTACATCCATTTTTTCGCGTAAGCCACGTGCCCACTGATCGCGATTTAATAATGGACGCTCATAAAGCGCTTTAGCTGCTTCTTTGAATTTTTCGTACTCTAATAATTTTTGAACTAATTCTTTACGAGGGTCTTCAGTTTCAACGATTTCGCCATTTTCATCGTATTGAGGCAATAACATACGCGATTTGATTTGAATTAACGTTGAAGCCATGGCAATAAAATCACCGGCAACTTCGATATCGAATTCTTTCATCATTTTGATGAATTCTAAATATTGTTTGGTGATTTCAGTGACGTTGATATTGAAAATATCCATTTCGTCTTTGCGAATAAGATATAATAATAAATCTAGTGGTCCTTCAAACTGTTGAAGCTGAACGCGTATACTCATGCTGTTTATAACCTTATATTAAGTTTTAAAACCTTGTCGTTCGCATCCTACGAACTACTTACGCATCCAGCACTGATAATTGAAGCAAGCGTTTTTGGGTTATTCAACAACTTTCTTAAGGTTTGCTGAAAGAATAGTGTCTTTTACTGATGCTTATAAAAGCCCCATAATAGAAGAAACCATCACGCGATATATGAATTGCATTGGAATAACCAATATCGGCATAAGAAATCCTAAAAACAACAACGCCATAAGAACGATTCCAGAAATTTGTTCATGCTGTTCTAATTTGTAATTGATAGAAGCTGGTAAAAAACGAGCTAAAACCTTGCCGCCATCAAGCGGATGAAGCGGAACCATATTAAATACAGCTAACAAAATATTAATACCGATGAAAGTTTGCGCAAATGTATTAATGCCTTCAGAGTATGCCGCTAAAAGCTGAAACTTCACAAACAACGCCCAAAGAATAGTGGTCACCAAAGCGAGCAGTATATTTGAAAGTGGCCCTGCAAGAGCGATCCAGAACATATCTGTACGAACATTTTTTAGATTTCTGGCTTCGACGGGAACTGGCTTTGCCCAGCCGAAAATAAACGGACTTCCCAAAACAATCGACATGATCGGAAAAATAACAGTTCCCATCATATCAGCATGAGCTAGTGGGTTTAAGGTTAAACGCCCCATGCGCTCAGCGGTATTGTCTCCGCGCCACTTGGCCACGAGGCCATGCGCGTACTCATGAAAACAAAGAGCAAATAATAAAGGACCAAAAAAAATAACTAGTTTTTGAACAAGGTTGGAATCCATAAATCTATCGTCTGCTGTACCTGATTAAAAAACACCATCTGACACAAAGTGTTACTTGCATCTGTGCCACATAGACATTAATTTAGTGAGCGAAAAACAAAAGTTAATCGTAAGGAGACATCAATGATTGAAAATGCACGCCCAGCTCTAACTATGTGGTCTGAAGATGAAGTGGCTTTCCGTGAAGCCGTAAGATCTTTTGCTGAAACAGAAATTAAACCTCATGTCACTCACATGGATGAACAAGCTCAAATGAAACCAGAAATCGTTTCTAAACTTTTTGAAATGGGCTTAATGGGCATTGAATCTCCCGAACAATACGGTGGTGCAGGTTCATCAATCACTATGGCTTGTATCGCGATTGAAGAACTAGGCCGCATCGATGGTTCAGTTTCAGTTTTATGTGACGTGCAAAATACATTAGTGACTAACGCAGTTATTCGTTACGGGACTGCTGGATTAAAAGAAAAATATTTACCAAAGTTAGCCCGTGAATGGGTTGGCGCTTATTGCTTATCAGAATCATCATCTGGTTCTGATGCCTTCGCCTTAAAATGTCGCGCCGAGAAAAAAGATGGTAAATGGATTTTAAACGGCCACAAACTTTGGATCACGAATGGCAAAGAAGCTTCGTTTTTTATCGTTTTTGCTAACATGGACCCAGCAAAAGGTTACAAAGGCATCACAGCTTTCATCGTTGAAAAAGGCTTTAAAGGTTTTACAGTTGGTAAAAAAGAAGACAAGCTTGGAATCCGCGCCTCTTCTACTTGCGAATTAGTTTTTGAAAACTGCGAAGTGCCCGAAGAAAACGTTTTAGGCGAAGTTGGCAAAGGTTATAAAATTGCCATCGAAACTTTAAATGAAGGCCGTATCGGTATCGGCGCACAAATGGTGGGTATCGCTCAAGGCGCCTATGACGCCACTTTAAATTACATCAAAGGCCGTGAACAATTCGGCAAAGCTATTGGTCAATTTCAAGGTGTGCAATTTCAATTAGCGCAAATGCGTATTGAATTAGAAGCTTCACGCTTGATGGTTTACAATGCGGCACGCTTAAAAGATGCTGGCCAAGATTTTATCGAATCAGCAGCAATGGCTAAATATTATTCTTCAAAAGTGGCTGAAAAAGTAACTTCTATGGCGATCGATTTATTCGGTGGTAACGGATTTACTAAAGAATACCCTGTAGAAAAATTCTGGCGCGATGCTAAAATCGGTCAGATTTATGAAGGCACTTCAAATATGCAATTACAAACAATTGCAAAAATTGAAATGGATAAAGCCTAATGCAAGAAGCTGTAGTCATCACTGGCGCAAGTAGCGGAATCGGCGAAGCTGCAGCTTACAAATTTGCCAGCGAAGGTTTTGATTTGCTTTTAATCGGAAGATCTTCTGAAAAATTAGAAAAAGTTAAAACCCAAGCGCAAGCCAGAAATATCAATATCAAAATTGAAACACTTTCGATGGATTTGAAAGATTTCGACGCGACTAAACTTCACGCCAAACTTTCAAATCTTTCTAAGCCGACGATTTTAGTTAATAATGCCGGCATTTATACACAAAATAAACCTGACGATACTTCATTAGATGTCTGGAAAGACATGTTTGAAGTAAATCTTTTCGGCTCAGTTAAAATTACGCAAAGCTTATGGCCCGTATTTAAAGCGAACAAAAAAGGTTCAATCGTGAATGTTGCTTCGACTTTAGGTATCAAACCCGCGCCAAACACTTCCGCGTACTCAGCATCAAAGGCTGCCATGGTGAACTGGACTATTTCTTTAGCTCAAGAAGGCGGAGAATTTAATATTCGCGCAAATAGCATTTGCCCAGGGATTGTCGAAACACCAATTCATGATTTCTACAATGCTCCGGCATCGGCAAAAGATAAAATTCATGCTGGCATTACAGATATGCAATTATTGAAAAAAATCGGCCGACCTGAATACATCGCTGAAAGCATTTTCTTTTTTGGTTCAGAACAATCAACTTGGACAACAGGCGCTGTTCACAATATCGACGGCGGGATAAATATTAAATAATGGCTGATCCAATAAGACTTTCTAAATTAATGTCAGAACGCGGAATCTGCTCACGCAGAGAAGCTGATGAATACATCGCTAAAGGTTATGTCTCTGTTAACGGACAAGTTGTCAGCGAGCTTGGAAGCAAAGTTTTACCTGATGTGAAAATTACTCTTTCTGCAGAAGCCATGACTCAGCAGAAAAACCTAATAACTATTATGTTAAACAAACCGATCGGATATGTTTCATCACAACCTGAACCTGGTTACGAACCAGCCATCAGATTAATCACTGATGAAAACCAATTCAAAGATCACCCAACTTACCGACAACGGCTTAAAATGGGTGATTTAAAAAACATCGCAGTTATTGGTCGTTTAGATATCGATTCACAAGGTATTTTAATTTTTACTCAAGACGGTAGACTTGCAAAAAAAGTTATTGGCGAAAATTCAGATATCGAAAAAGAATATCTAGTGCGTGTTAAATACTTGGGCCCTGAAAACACACTACCTCAGTCTAAACTTAAACTTTTAAATTTTGGTCTTGAGTTAGATGGCGAAAAATTAAAGCCAGCTAAAGTTGAATGGATCAACGAAGATCAATTACGTTTTGTTCTGAAAGAGGGAAAAAAACGTCAAATCAGAAGAATGTGTGAGCTTGTTGGCCTTAAAGTGAATGGACTAAAACGCGTTCGTACTGGCAATTTAAAGTTAGGTGACTTACCTGAAGGTCAGTGGCGCTTTGTGACTGATAAGGAAGAGATTTAATTTAGATTGCTCAACCTCTGTCTGAAGTGTTGCGAGATGAAGCGTGTTTTTCTAAAAAAGACTCACGAAGATCTTGTAGATATTTAATCTCTAAGTCTGTAAATCCAGCTTTTTTACGGATATCGACATTGATCGGTTCCATACGTTTTGGCAGTGACCACCGCAAATCACGCATACGCTGTGGATAATCTGTTTCAGGATCAAGTTTTTCTAAATTACAAATATTAACATACCATTCAGAGCCAAACAGGACATGCCCGACTTCTTCGCGGTTAATTCTTTCAACCGCCATTAAAACAGATTTTGCATCAACGCCTTTTAAACGACGAATTAAAGTGTCGCCGGCATCAAGGCCAGAACCTTCAAGATAACGATGCACAATTAAAATTCGATCTAACAAAGAATCAGAAGCCGCCGTGCAATCCCATAAAGCCGTGTGAGCTGGCCAGTCTCCCCATTTAAAACCTAATTTTTCAATTTCAATTAAACACATTTCTAAATGATCAGCTTCAGATTTTGTAACTGCATACAATTCTTCTTTAAAAGCCTCGGGCGCCCCTTTAAAATCACAAAGGGTGCGTAGACCTAACTCCATGGCTTGAAGCTCAATATTGGCCAAGTCATGCAGCATACGGGCTTGGCCTTCGTTCGTTGATAGACCTTTTTTATCAGGATGAAAACGAAGCGGCATAACGGCGATATCACGGGCTGGGACTAGGTCTTTCGTAGACAGACCAACAATATTATCTAAAGTGGTCATATTCTTAACCATTTCGATTTTCTTAAAGATGTTTTTTTCAGCAAATGCCCACATAATCTAGTAATGAAATAGTCCAAAATCGCCTCGTGCGCAAGCTCATCCCTAGACAAACCCTTAAGTGAGGTTTTAACATGGTCTCTTTTAATTAGGAGTTTATTGAATGGGAAAAGGTTGGAAAGCCGCCGGCAAATCAGAGAACGCTCAGAAAAAAGGGCAATTGTTCACAAAAGCTGCGCGAGAGATCTCGGTAGCAGCAAAAGCAGGAGGCCCTAATCCTGACATGAATGCCCGTCTTCGCTTAGCTATCGATGTGGCAAAAAAGATTTCTTGCCCGAATGATACAATTGACCGTGCGATTAAAAAAGGTGCGGGTTTATTAGATGACGGAAAAATCATCGAAGAATTAACTTACGAAGGTTATGCTCCGCACGGCGTAGGCGTGATCGTTGAATGCCAAACGGATAACAAACATAGAACGGCTCCAGAAATGCGTTCAGTATTTAAAAAACACGACGGCAATCTTGGCGAAACGGGATCTGTTGCTTGGATGTTTTTACGTTGTGGATTTATTGAAGCTACAAAACCAGGAAGTTTTGATATCGACGAAGAAGCTATCGAAGCCGGCGCTGATGACGCATCAAAAAACGATGATGGCTCTTATGAATTTATCACGCCAGCAGATGGTCTGATGTCTGTGAACGATGCGCTTAAGGCCCGTGGCTGGACAGTAACGTCAGCCTACTTAGGTTACAAAGCCAAAGATCATGCGACATTAAGCGAAGCACAGGTTAAAGAAGTTCAAGAATTTCTACAGGCCGTAGATGATCTTGATGACACTCATAAAGTTTACGCAACTTTATAATGACGTGAAATTACTGATTGTCGCTATCTTTTGTTTATTTTCTTTCATGAGTCCAAGCGATGCTTGGGCCGACACTTCTGCTCATAAAAAACCGTTGATTGTAAAAGTTGGCGTGGTTCATTTTCCGCCCTACATTGAAGTTGAAGCCAATGGCAAAACAGGCGGCATGATCATGGAGATGCTGGATTACATGAACTCTGTTCAGAGCACCTACAAATTCGTGCCCGTTCAAACATCGGCCATGCGAAAAATCCGCGACTTCAAAAATGGCTCATATGATCTAAGCTTTTTTGATAATATCAAATGGGGTTGGGATAAAGCCGACGTGGACGCATCGATGGTTTACATGCGTGGAAAAGAAATCTACATCGCCAAAATGAAGCCTGGCCGTGACGAAAAATACTTCGCCGACTTCACAGGCAAGTCCATGGTTGGAATGCTGGGTTATCACTATGGCTTTGCGAACTTCAATGCAGATGTCAGTTACTTGCGTGAAAAATACAATATGCAAGCATCGACCAGCAACGAAGGAAGCGTTAAAATGATCCTTCGCGATCGTGGGGATATCGCCATCGTATCAGATGCATTTTTGAGTTGGTATTTTATTACCCACCCAGAAGCTCGTGCCAAGATTTTGATTTCAAACAAGGTTGATCAACATTATTTACACACGGTGATTGTAAGAAAAAATATTCGGCCTTCGGTGCAAGAGATTAATGCTTTACTCAGCAAATTTAAGCAATCCGAGCAATTTAAGCTATGGAAGATCGCGACCACATTACGCCCTAATTAAATTCAGGAGTTCCGCTATGCACGCGTGGTAAGTCAAAATAAAAGGTGCTTCCATGCCCCTCTTCGCTGTTTACGCCTATGACTCCGCCATGCATTTCAATTATCGAACGACTGATATACAGGCCCAAACCAAGCCCCGGATGAATAGCCGACTCATTTGAGATAACTCTAAAAAATCTGGTAAATAATTTTGCCTGAAGCTTTTCTGAAATCCCGGGACCGTAATCTTTAATAGACACTCTGATAACTTTTTCTGAAGCACTAATTGACACTTCTATCGGACTACCCTCAGGTGAGTAGTGAATAGCATTATTTAAAAGATTTCCAAGAACCTGGTTAATTCTTTCAGGATCAATATCAAGAATAATTGCAGCGTCTGGTTTCGTAAAAATAAAATTGCGAGAAGGCACTTGATTTCTGTAATCATCCACACTCTCACTGACTAAGGCCACTATATCCGCGTGAACCGGCCGCATAACTAGAAATCCTCTTTCCATTCGCGACACATCTAAAAGATCTTCCAGAAGAGTTTTAAGACGATGAGTCTGTTTTTTAATTCTTTCTAGATCAGACAGACCAAGTGGCATGCCTTTGCTTACGTAAACATTTGCCATATCGACCAATAAGCCAAGTGCAGTAACCGGAGTTTTCAGCTCATGAGCCGCAATATCCAGAAATTGGCTTTTGATATTACCGATCAGTTCTGCATCTGATTTAGCTTTAATCAATTGGGTCACCATATCTTCGATAGAGACTGTAAGGCTTCGAAATTCAGTTAAAAAATACCGACCCATTTGTAAATTAGGAACAGCCCCCGTAGAGCTCACAGCCAGCGCATAACGCTCAATTTCGGTTAATGGCTTAAGCACATTACGGCTTAAAAGAAAATACAGAAGCAGGACAAGCACCAAATCAAGCACGACCGTAAAGAATACGATTCTAATAACTATTCCAATGAGTTCTTGTTGTATAAATTTTGGTGTAACATAGACTTGCACAGAACCAATAACTTCATTTTTAAAAACAATCTCTTTTTCTTCTTTAAATTCTTCAGTTAATATTGGCACCGTTTTACTTGTTACGATCTGCCAGTCAGAATCTCGAATTCGAATACTTTTTTCTTCATCGCCCACATCTACAACGACGGCACTGATGTTGCGATCTAACAAAAAGCTATCAATAATTCTGTCTACCCCGAAGTTGTCAAGATTCCAGCCAGGTAGCGCCAGAGCAATTGATAGCTGGCTGGTTTGGATTGAAAGATTTGATTTTAAATTACTGATGCGACTATTTTTGATCTCTGAATAATTCAGAAAACCATACATGCCAAGAGCCAGCGTCACTGTCACGACCAGCAGTATACTAACGTAAAATACAATTGATCTTACTACCGGCAATTTCATATACGCTCATTCAATGGGGAAGATATTTCTGAACCATGGCCTGAAAGTCTGTGACCTCAAAGGGCTTGGCCAGACAGTCATTGGCATTAACTTCTTTTGCTCTTTGCTTACTGTCTGCCGCTGCTGTCATAACAACGATTGGTGAAGCATGACCATATAAGCTATAAAAATTTTCAGCAAAGAGCCAGCCATTCATGACAGGCATCTGCATATCGAGAAATATCAATTGAAAAGGACCATCACTCTTGATTAAATCAAGAGCAATTTTGCCGTTTTCTGCAATCAACGCGGTATAACCATCAAGCTCGATAATTGTTTTTAAAACAAAAGCGATATCTTTATCGTCTTCTATGATTAAAATTTTTCCTGAAGCTTTTGACATCATAGTTATCACCCAGACATGACTTTATGTCACAAAACTGCTTCGAATCAATGTTAAAAAAATAATTTTCAAAAATCCTACTCGAAGGCTCATGTTAAAAGTCTGTGAAATTGATGGGGCTTAAGACATAGTTTTCGCATGAACAAAAAAAATTAACGAGGTAACTCGCCCCACGACTTGCCAGCACTCGTTACGAATTAAGTTTAAAATAGCTAATCAGAGTAGAATATTTTATATTTGTAATGTGAAAAAGTTCTTATTTTTCTATATCTCAATCTACGTTCTTGTCTCACACTTAACCTCAGAAGCCTGCGCTGCTCATATTAAATTTGGGATTGATGCAAGCAATACGGCGCCGCTTTTATACCAATTTGATGATCCTAATTTTCCATTGGCAACTGGTGGATTTATTTACGAAGTCACCGTGGCAATCGCCGAAGATTTAAATCAAGATTACTCGGTTTTGCCTTTACCGAGATCAAAAATGATTCAGGATTTAAAAGAGGGTAATCTTGATCTTGTTTGCCACAACAGTCCTGAATGGGATCCCGCCTCTAAAGATGAATTTTTATGGAGCAACCCTCTTTATACTTACTCAGATGTCTTAGTTGGTAAAAAAGTTTTTTATCCAGAGTTAGAAGAAAAATTTAAGAATAAGGTTTTACAAAGAGACGATTCTGCTTCAGTCACAGAAGGCCTTAAAAAACTTCTCGACGATCGCCTTGATCACATTGTCATGAGTGAAATAGAATTTAATTTTCATAAGATAACTTACCCCCAGTTACAAAAAAGTTCAGTTACTCTTGATAAAAGCGAAGTCCAGTGTTCGCTTTCTAAAAAATCATCGGTGTCGTTAAAGAAATTAAATAAAGCGATCGCCAATCTTAAAAGCAAAAAAGAATTTCAAAAAATATATGCCCGGTACTTAAATTCAAAAACGATACCCCGACCGATTACATACGGGATGAATGACAATAATTCTCCGCCATTTTTACAGTTTGATAATAACACTGAAACGCCGATCATTCAGGGTGGGCTTTTTTTTGATTTAGGCCTTGAGATCGGAAGAAAACTTAAGCGACCTATTCGTTTTATGTTATCCCCCCGAAAAAGGCTAGACTCTGAACTAGCCGAGGGCGTAATCGAACTTGTCTGCTACAACACAGAAGCCTGGGCCGGAAGTTATGCTAAAGATTACAATTGGAGTATTCCGATTTTCAAACAATCTAATCTTATCGTTGGCCTTAAAAAAACTATGGCGAATCCTCAATTGAAATCTTTGAAAGATTTAAAAGGAAGAACGCTCGGCACGGCTCTTGGTTTCGTCTACCCGGCACTGAGTCCATATTTTAAAGATGGTCGCATTAAGCGTGAAGATGCGATTTCTGGAGCAGATAATATAGCAAAACTTCTTTCTGAGCGCGTTCAATATATTGTCTTGAATAATTTGGAATATAATTATTATAGAAAAAAACATTCGAACTTACAGGAAGCTCCGTTTGAAATTGACCCGATTAACGTAAAATGTGCCTCATCCAAAAAATCTGATTTGAAAATTAATGACATCAACGCTGCAGTTATAAAGTCAAAAAAATCCGGTCGACTTCAAAAAGTTTTTTTGCCCCACTAACTATGAATTTTAAATTCAATTGAGGTTCACACATGTTTAAAAAATACTTATCGCTACTGACCCTGACTCTTAGTTTTTTTTACTGCAATAGAAGCTTTTGCGCTGACTATTCTGACAACATTCATAAAAACGATAACAAATGGTTTCAGTTTAGCCTCTTACAGAGCGTGAACAACAAGCTTCCTTTCAATAGCAAAAATGATACGTTTTTTGAATTGGAGTTTGGCGGGCGTTCTCGATTTTTCGAAGTTTATGGCTTTTTGGATGTTCTGGATATTTTTGATTCTTCAAAAAGTGATCTTCACAACAAAGATAATCTTTTTTTTAAGTTTGCTCCCAAACTCTCTCTCGATGCGATGACCGGACATGATCTTTCGATAGGGCCAATTACAGAGTGGTATATCGCAACGCAAACAAATATAGGCGACAGATCCTTATTTGAACACTTCATTGGCCTTGGAGCCGATGTACAAGCACCATGGTTCGGAAAACTTACCCCTAAAATAATGGCCCGCTATGTTCGAGAAAATTTCGGCGCGGCCAATGAAGGAAAATTTGACGGATATTTACTATCGACAAGCTGGTTTAAACCTTTTTACGTTGCCGCAGATAAGAGTTATATAACTTATCAAGGCTTCTTTGATTACACTTTTGCCGCCAATAAAATTTCAGACGACATAAATCGCACGAGCAGCTCAATCGCCTGGTACAACGGCTTCTATTGGCATTCAGAGCGTTATTCTGCCGGCTATGGCATGAAGGTCTATAAAGACATGGGCCTGCTAAAAGATGGCGGATTCGGAGGAGACACTTCGGGAGTGGGACACTATTTTGTGGTGACTTATAAATTTTAAACTAAATTAAGCTCTTGAGCGATTATTGCTGGCAACTTTGCGCTTAGACTTGGAGCGGGCTTTCTTTTTAGCTTCGCATTTTGGCAGTTCTAACTTATCTGTGGTTTGCACTTCACTTAAAGAGCAATCATCTAAACTGATTTTAACAAACTGATATTGGTTTTCAGCTTTCATGTAGGGATAAAGCGCATTTCTTTGCTCATCGATATAAAAGTTATATTTAGAAAGATCACCTAAAGCTTCCCAGCGGTTTGTGGGCCATTGGCAGATTTTTTTACCTAAATCATTAACCAGCGAGATGTCTTGTTCAATAATTACACTGTTTCTTAAGGTTCCGAAAATGCGCTTATTACCACGAGAAAGAAATTTGTCTTCGTTCATCGTCGCACAAACTTTCGGAGCATCTTTGACTTTACGCATTCGAATACGACCCGCTTCTGCGGCCATTGTTGAAAAAACAATAGTGAATAAAATCGCTATCCTAAGCAATAAATTAGACTTCATTACTTAATGTTAGGGGTTATTGTTTTGAAAGTAAATAGGCAAAAGCAGTGGCATAATACTTAATTTGTTTTAACATCGAATATAAGCCATTTGTACGACTTGGAGACAGTCCTGAGTCCAGACCGATCTCTTTTAAAAAGTTGGCATCATATTTCATGATATCAGAGGGGGTTTGCCCAGAATACACTGTCAAAACTAGAGCCACTAATCCACGCACAATAATCGCGTCACTATCACCTTGAAAAAAAACTTTTCCATCTTTTAACTCAGCTTTTATCCAAACTTGTGATTGGCAGCCTTTAACTTTTAAATCTTCTGTTTTTAATTCTTCGGGAAGCCCCGGCCAAGCTTTGCCAAGCTCAATAATTTTTTCGTATTTCCGTTCCCAATCATTAATATTAGAAAATTGCGCGACCATCTCTTGGGCTTTTACTTCGATAGACATGCGTATCCTTGTAACACTCTTTTTTCTAATTTCAACCCTTGTTCGCCGATTATTTCTTTAAACGTTGTGCGGTTCAGCTTTTGAACAAGCTCATAGCAAGATAAATAGAATTCAGCTGGATCTTTATAGCCATTCCAGTAAGGCTTTAACTCAGACGGTGTTAGGTTTTTCATCGTTTTTTCAGCTTTAGTGAAGTCTTTTTTATTTAAAAACACGAGCTGATCCGAGATATCGCGAGGAGAAAAATCTTTCATCACCAGACAGTCTTCAGCTAAAGACATTTCAACATAACTTAAATAATTATTCACTTCAGTCCAAAGATCTTGGCCAGATTTTCCGTAATCACTGCGACAAAAAAATGTGGTGCAAACTACGCCGCGAAACTCCCAGATGCTGCATTGATTTTTATCGCGGTCGTAATAATGACATAATAAATCTTCACGATTACCGAAATCTTTTTGTTTTTTATTTGAGAATTTATACTGATATTCAAAGTCTGGAAAAATCCCTAACGGTAAAGCAAACCTGCGATCAGCAATCATTTCTTCGATGATTTTATAACCCTCTAATTTTTGTGAAAGGATTCCTCCCACTGAAAAATTAGGAATAAACGGAACAAAAGTGCAGCATTTTAAATTAGCTTCATAGGTATAAGGAAAACGTTTATCGCGCGCGCGTAAGCAATTATCACAAGTGGCTTTTGTTTCACTGATATCTAAATTTAGAATTTTTCGGTCTAAAAAATTTTGATAGACCTTAGGTAAAACTGCCTTAAACGCCATTCTTATTTTGAGACGGGTGTTAGCCTCACTCCTACAGCTGTTATTAAACTAACACCCCCACGCAGGTCAAATCCACCCTATTCGCCTAAACTGGATCAACCTGACCCAGTTGGTTGGCACAGGTTGTGTAATGTATCTAGAGTATCAAGGCTTTAAACAAAAAGGAGTCCCTTATGAAAACATCATTATTATCTTTCGCACTAGTTACAATCCTAGGCTCGACAGTAATGGCAGCTTCAAAAGATTGGACTTTCACATACAAGCCTAAAGCTAAAGACTCATTCACGCTTACATTGCAGGCAGAATCTAAACAAGAAGCCTTTAAAGTTGCGTCAAAAGCCTGCTTTCAAAAGCTGACAAATGGTGAATACCCAGGCGAAGAAAAGGGTCTAGATTATATTGATATTTGCGCTAATCCAAAAATGTAGTTAGGATATCCCTATTGGAGATGTCGTGTCGCAGACACGCCAGGAGACAACATGGGAATTTTAAAAACAATCGGCGATGTATTATTCGGTAAAGATCCTGAAATTTTCGACGACAAAGGCAACGTAGTACACAAACTTCCAAAACGTAAATGGGATGACTGGGCTAACCGTTACATCAAAGGCGACGAGTACAACTGGCGCACGCACGTTGGAACTAAAGCCGGCGGACCAAACGGTCAAAACCAAAAGCCAACTAAGTAATTTAAATTTTTAATTAAAACTAAAAGAGCAGCCCTAAAAGCCGCTCTTTTTTTTATTTGTGACTCTTCAGCCGGAAGTTGACCGTCGGCACGCCGCTCCCGAAAAAGGGACGGCCTACCTAATTTCCTAATTCAACAACTCTTGCCATTTAGCGATTTGATTCAACGCTTGTAATGGCGACGTATTAGTAATCGAAAGCTTTTTAAGCTCTTCCATCAAGGCTTCTGCTTTGCGATCAATGGCAGGCTTATCAAACAGCGACAACTGATTCGTAGCTTTAACTGTAGGAGTCTTTTCAACAACCTTCTCGACCACTTTTACAGATTTCTTATTTTCTAAATCATGAAGCAATAACTTCGCACGCTCGGTGATTGATTTCGGAAGGCCTGCAAGTTCTGCGACCTGAACCCCGTAGCTTTGCCCTGCTGGTCCGTAATGTAGAATATGTAAAAATTCAATCTGGCCACCGTTGTCGTGGATTTTCATATGCACGTTTTTAACTTCGCTAAAAACTTGGTCCATTGAAGTTAACTCATGGTAATGAGTCGCGAAGAACACCTGAGCTTTCACATCATTTAGAATATGTTCTAAAATGCTTTGCGCTAAACACAGACCATCAAACGTAGCTGTACCGCGCCCGACTTCATCTAAGATTAATAATGAATTCGCTGTCGCTTGTTTTAACATCGTCGCTGTTTCAGTCATCTCAACCATGAAAGTTGATAGACCTTCGCTTAACTGATCACTTGCGCCAATACGAGTAAAGATTGAATCGTATAACGGAAGAATGGCTTCAGTCGCCGGAACGTATGAGCCCAATTGCGCAAGTAGCGCCGTTAATGCCACCTG
Source organism: Bdellovibrio sp. (assembly GCA_036676395.1). GTDB lineage: Bacteria > Bdellovibrionota > Bdellovibrionia > Bdellovibrionales > Bdellovibrionaceae > Pseudobdellovibrio. The sequence continues at coordinate 1,455,423 of JAKFCY010000002.1, read as the reverse complement.
ACGCATTAACGTAGACTTACCGGCCATATTTGGACCGGTAATCAAATAACAATCGTTTTTGTCTAATTGAATATTGTTGGCAACGAATTTCCCACGCTGAAATTGCTCGACCACTGGATGGCGCGATTGAGTGATTTTTAATTCGCCTGTTGAGAATACGGGACGACAGTAACTTTCTTCTAGCGATAACCAGGCAAGACCACTAAGTACATCAAGTTCAGAACAGTAACTTGCTAATTTCAACAATTCACTCGCCGTATTTAAAACGCGATTTCTTAATTCATCAAAAATTGCAAATTCTAAATCATTACGTTTAGTTTGCGCTGATAATACTTTTTTCTCGAGCTCAATTAATTCATCCGTACAAAAACGTTCTGCGTTAGCTAAAGTCTGTTTACGTTGATAACGGCTTGGCACTTTATCTTTATGCAGATGCGTGATTTCGATATAATAGCCAAAAACGTTGTTATAACGAATTTTTAAAGAATTAATTCCAGTAGCTTCTTTTTCTTTAGCTTCCATTTTTTCAACAAGTGCATGCGCATTCGTCGAAAGATCAATTAATTCATCAAGCTCAGTAGAAACACCTTTTTGAATGATAAAGCCCTGTTTTAAACTAAGTGGCGCATCTTCTAAAACCGTCGTCTTAATTTCGTGAACTAATGAGTTTAAGACATCGGTGTTGATTCGTGATTTTAAAATATTTTTCGATTTATCAAAAGCATCTAGCGCATAACTTACCGAAGTCGCAAGACTAGTTAAATCGCGCGCATTACATTGCGGTTGCGCAATCTTAGACATACGGCGCTCAATATCGCCCATACCAGATAAGATCTCGCGAAGCTTTTTAAGTAAGTACATATCTTCACGAAAGAAATGAATCAGATCAAAACGTTTTTCGATGCTTTGTTTATTGCGTAGTGGAAACAAAATCCACTGACGCAGTAAACGCGCACCTGAAGAAGTTTTAGTTCTGTTAATCGCCTGAAATAAAGACCCCTGCTCGTCACCTTTGTAAGTTGCAAAGATTTCTAAGTGGCGAAGAGTTTGCGTAGAAAGATTTAATCTATGCTCAGTTTCACGCTGAACAAAGGGTTGTAAAATTTTTTGGATATTATCATCAGCAAGACTAAAGACATATTGCTGTAATAAATCAGCTGAAACAGGAACATCTGCTAATTTTATTTTTTCAGCTTTGTAATTAGTTACTAGTGACAGGGATTTTTTAATAATTTCTAATTGCTCAGGTGCCCATGTTGCTTCATCTAGAACAAGCTCAGCTACAGGTAGAATTGAAATCAATTTTAATTGCGCGGCTAAATCATCGACTAAAAAATAAAATGATTCACCCGTTGTTGTATCAATAAAACTTACAGAAGCCTTATCAAGACCAGTGATAAAATGGCTTTGTGTTGATTCAAGCGTATCAGAATCATATACCATTCCAGGTGTTAGAATACGTGTCACCGCGCGCTTAACTAATCCTTTCGCTAATTTAGGATCTTCAACCTGATCACAGATCGCAATTTTTAATCCTGCGGCTAAAAGTTTATTGATCTGTCCGCCAATTGAATGATGAGGCACGCCACACATTGGCGTTTGATCTTCAGACTTTTTATTTCTTTGAGTTAAAGTGATTCCAAGAATGGGAGCGGCCTTAGTGGCGTCGTCATAAAACATTTCAAAAAAATCGCCCATCCTGAAAAGTAAAATCTTATCCAGGTGGAGTGATTTAATATCCCAAAATTGCTTCATCAATGGAGTCAGTTCGCCGTCTTTTTTAGCCATACAGATAGGTGTAGAAAATAGGCCCTAGAGTATCAATTTTAAAGCGCTTTTTTTGCTGCGCATTATTTAAGCGATTTGATCATTTCAACCTGCAAGGCTTCGAAGCCCAATTTCAGATTAAAATCGATCATGCTTTTGTTCGCATAATGAACACTTGTGGTGATGACTGTAGCACCCGAAGCTTTTGCCCAACCCTCGCCTAGGCGCTTTAGCTCTTGGCCAACACCTTTTTTTCGGTAATCTTCGTGCACCCAAAGTGATTCAATATAGGCACTAGGTTTACCGAATTTATCATGAAGCTTTAACCAATGAAGGCCGACAATCGCCAATCCATCTTTTGCAACGACAGCATAACTTTTTTCTTTAGTGAGTAAATCTTTTAAATAGTCGACCCAAAAAAGCACGCGTTCATCTGTGACTTTATAAGCTGGATCCCAATTCTGCGGTGTTGATTCATGAATATAACCGGCAGAACGAAGTTCTGTTTCATCATTGATATTTAATGGCGTGTAGATGATCGCCATAACTGATTACCCTAACGCCGTGAAAAGTTTTTGATAAATACCATCAAAGCCACCATTCGACATAATTAGAATTACATCTTTTGGTTTTGCATTTTGTTTTAAGTACTTAACGATTTCATCGCTACTAGCCATCACATGAGCTGTTTTATTTTTCTTTTTAAGATCTGCAACTAATTCACTTGAAGAAAAACGATCCTCTTCAGAAATCTTACCCTGATCAAAAGCCTCTGCAATAATGACTTCATGGCCCTCACTGAAAGCATCGACGTAATCTTGTTGAAACACTCTACGACGTGAAGTTGCAGAGCGAGGCTCAAATACAGAAAACACTTTACGACTTTTATATTTATTTTGAATAGCCAAAACTGTTTCTTTTACAGCTGTCGGATGATGCGCGAAATCTTCGATCACTAATATTCCGCCCGGCTCGCCTAAGATATCTTGCCTGCGTTTAACACCTGCAAAAGTTGACAAACCCTTCATCACGCCATCTAGCGGAAGTTGATTCGCAAAAGCCTGCGCAACAACAGCTGTAGCATTTAGAATGTTATAACGACCAGTCATTGTAGTTACGAAATCAGCTAATTTTTCACCTTTATGCGTAACTGAAAACTTTGTATAACCTTCAGTTTCTTCAACGATCTTACAAGTGAAATCATTTTTTGCATCAAAACCATAAGAGAATTTATTTTTAATTTTGCAATATTCAGCCACTTCACAAACATTTGAATCATCACCCCAGAATACGAAATTTCCGTCTTCAGGAATCATTTTCATTAAACGAACAAAAGCAGCTTTAACCGCAGCAAAGTCTGCGTAAATATCGGCATGGTCAAACTCAACTGAAGTTAAAATCACATTCTTTGGTCTGTAGTGAATAAACTTAGGAACTTTATCGAAATAGGCTGTGTCGTATTCGTCACCTTCGATAACAAATACATTTTGCTTCGGATTTCTAAAACTTTGCGCGAAATTTTTGGCAATTCCACCAATTAAAAAACCAGGTTCAAAGCCAGCTTGATCTAAAACCCAAGACATCAAAGATGTCGTTGTTGTTTTGCCGTGAGTTCCCGAGACTACGTACGATATGCGATCATCAATAATAAATTCACCCATCGCTTGCGGCAATGAACAGTACGGAATCAGTAGTCGCACCATCTCTTGTGCTTCTTCATTGCTTGCAGAAATCACATTACCCACGATAATAAAATCAGGTTTTGGATTAAGATTGTTTTTGCTATAAGGTTTTTGAATCTGAATGCCCAAGCTTTCAAGCTGGGTCGACATAGGCGGGTAAGGATTTGAATCACTGCCCGTTACTTTATAACCTTTATCTTTTAATAACCCTGCCAGTGAGGCCATTGCGGTTCCGCAGATCCCCATCAAATGAACATGAGACCCAGGTTTGATATTTTTTAAACTGTGTTGAGACATACTATATTGTCCTTTTAATGGCCTCATAAATCCAAGAATGAATTTGCGGACGAAGACTTACATACCTTCTGTTTTCACGGCCGTAATTAACTCGATTACTTAATGCTAACACTAATAAATCCTGACGTGGATCATACCAGAATGAAGTACCGGTAAAACCTGTGTGCCCAATCGAGTGAATTGAAAAATGAGGGCCACAGCTCGCATTTTCAATCGATGGCATCATATAACCTAAAGCCCAATCACCGACATCTTGATCAATGGCGCGGGCTGCAAAAAGCTGTGCTGTTTTTTGTTTGATCTTATATCTAGCGATGCCATGAAGCTGAGAACGTAAATTTAAACCAAAGGCTGCTACATCATCAATTGAACCAAAAAGACCGGCATGCGATGAAACTCCGCCCAAAGCCCATGTGTTTTCATCATGCACTTCACCGCGCATCACTTTTTTACGAAATGAACACTCTTCAGTTGGTGCATACTGACTGACATCGTTCAATGGCACGTTGTTCACATGAAAATCTAATGATGTCGTTGGATAAAAATCATCTTTAGCATCTTGCCAAACCTGTAATAAATCTTTTTTATAAATCGCTTCTAAAACAAATCCTAAAGTCATAAACCCCAAATCTGAATAGACAGATTTGCCGGTTTGTTTAAGTTCAGACTGATTTATTTCTTTAAAAAGCCAAAGGCGTTTATTTTGCCAAGTGTCGTCTAATTTAATGTCTTTATAAAACGGCTTCCACCACTCAAGACCTGAAGTGTGAGTTAGCAGTTCTGTAATTTTAATATCCGAAAATTGAAAATCAGGAATTAAATCTTTAACTTTGGTTTCTAAATTCCAATGCCCCTGATCGTAGGCACGCATGATGCTTTGCTGGGTAAAGATCACCTTCGTCAATGACGCTAAATCATAAATTGGATAAGTTTGTCCAACCTGAATATCGCAAATCATTCTTCCGTGGTGATAGGCGCGGACAACCACGCCAGGAGTTACATCCTGAATGGCAACTTGTAGCTTTTCAATTAAGGCTCGTTCAATACTATTATGGCGCATACGCTTTATAGACTATCATGTTAGGGTTTTTGTCACAAGTTAGCACTGCGAGGGTATTAAAAAATAACGGACGCTGAATAACTCCGTGCCCCGTCTCGACGCCGGAAAAAACTGGAATCTTACATTGCTTAGCAAAACGAGCCAGTGTTTCATGAACCAAACTTTGTCCACTGGCCTCTAAACCATCGACAAAATCTCCAAAAACAATGGCAGCTACATGAGTAAATACACCCGCTTGGCTTAAGTGCTGCAAAAAGCGGTCAACTTTGTAGCCGCGTTCGCCAATATCTTCAAAAAATAAAATCACTTTGTCTTTCTTCTGATATTTAGGCTGTAACTTCGTCCCGACCGAGACCATAAACGTGCATAAATTTCCGCCGCGCACCGTGCCTTTGATGACTTTCTTTTTTGCAGCCAATTCATTCATCGGTGTTAAATTCATATATTCAACGGCATCAATCTGGCCCGTGATCACATCAACGAGCTCTTTTTCGTTTCCTGCAGGCAATTTATTCTGACCCACGCGATCCAAAAGTGAGGCATGCAATGTCGGCCATTGCCATTTTTGATTCAGAAACTGATGCATACTTGTCACATCACTTAAACCAATAAAAAGTTTAGGCGCAGCTTTTTTTGTTAACTTTAGCATTTCTGGCCACAATCTGAAACTGCCGTACCCGCCACGCAAACACCAAATCGCTTTTGAATCTTTCGCATAAAGTGCTTTTTTAAAATCTTGAAATCTAAACTCATCTGAATTTGAAAGATATAAATCAGGTTGCAAGACATGTGGACTGCATCTTGGCTTGAAGCCAAGCCTTTCGATCCACTTAAGACCCAATTTAAGATGCTCTTCTGAACATGCCGATGCGGGAGCTACAACATCTACGATGTCTCCTGGTTTTAAATAAAAAGCGTCTGATTTAGATAGCTTACGTGATAACTTTTTCATATTTCTTTAATCTTTGCTGAATGGCCTCGGTATAGCGATCGCCAGAAAATAACGTTTTTAAATCCTTGTCAGTGAAATACTTTTTAACTGACTTATCTTTAGCAATAGCTTGTTTGAGATGATCACCGTCTTTTAAACCGTGAGCCAGCTTTTGAATAACGGCATAAGCCTCTTCACGAGAAAAATTATGTTTCTCAACTAAATGCAGCAATAAATGTGAACTATATAAAACTCCGCCCAGCAAATGCGAATTCTGTAACATCTTATCGGTATTTACATATAAACCAGAAAGTAGCGAATTCATGCGGCGAACGATGTAATGACAAGCCGTAAAGCTATCGGCAAAAATCACACGCTCATTCGAAGAGTGCGAAATATCACGCTCGTGCCATAACGGAATATTTTCAAAAGCTGTCCACGCATAGCCTTTAATTAAACGCGCAAGCCCTGTGATGTTTTCTGCGCTGATTGGATTTTTTTTATGCGGCATCGCCGAAGAGCCTTTTTGACCAGGCGTAAAACCTTCGATAACTTCTGAAACTTCACTGCGCTGTAAATGACGCAATTCAATCGCCAAGCGCTCAAGGGCTGCGGCCATATAAGCTAACGACATAAATACTTCGGCATGGCGATCGCGCGGAATAACTTGTGTAGCAAATGGCTCTACTGTTAAGCCCAATTTTTTCGCCACAAGTGATTCGATATCCATATCAAACGATGCTGATGTTCCCACCGCACCAGAAAGTTTACAGATTTTAAATTGCGCATGGGCTTTTTTGATACGCTCTTCAGCGCGGGCGATTTCTGAATAATAGCCGGCAAGCTTAAAACCAAAAGTTGTGATTTCGGCAAATATCCCGTGGGTGCGGCCTGGGCATACTGTTTTATCATGTTTTTTAATTAATTTTTTTAAAGTGCCTTTTAAAAGTTTAACTTCAGCCTCTAAAACTTTAAAAGCTTCAGACATTTGCAAACTAAGGGCTGTATCTAATACGTCAGAACTTGTTAAACCGAAATGAATAAACCGTCCACTAGGACCAACTGTTTCAGCAACCTGGCTAACGAAAGCAATAACATCGTGTTTCGTTGTTTTTTCAATTTCCAATATGCGACTTAAGTTAATACGACTTTTTTTCTTAATGTCTTGATAAGCCTTTACCGGGATCAGGCCTTTTTGGCTTTGAACTTCGGCTACAACAGTTTCAACTTGCAACATGAAATGAAATCTATTTTCTTCTAAGAAAACACTTTTCATTTCTTCTGTTTGATAACGACTAATCATAATGAGGCCTCTTTAAGGGGATTTTTAACTTTATGTTTTTTATTGAAAACTTTTAGAAAATGATTAAACCAGTCATAAACATTTTCATTTGAATAAAAACTAAAACATGGAAAACCAGAAACTCTGGTATTTTCAGCCACAGTCTCTTTTTGGCTATTCATCAAATGCAAAGTAGGCTCAGACACATTTACAAACGAAAGACTTAAAAAGCTGAATGTAGCTTCAATTTTATGACGCAATCGATCCTGAAAATCGTTATGAAATTGCTGATTTAAGTACTGATGATCTGGAATTAAAGCCCATACCGCAAGCTCATTGTTTTTAGGTTGTAAGTAAAAACAATTGTCGAAAACAGATTGGTAATTTTTATTCTCTAAAAACCAAAAATCTTCATTGGCCAGCGGTGCTGATAATTTATAATTATACGAACACCAGATTAAGTCTGATTTTAGCACGGGCTTTACTAAGCTTGCTGACTTTGATTTTACAAACTCTAAGCACGAGTCAGTTTGCTCGATAAACAAATGATCAAAACTGACTAGTCCTTTGTTTTGAATCTCGAGCTGGATATTGTTTAGGTTTTTATTATATTTTAAATCGACAACATCTGCTTTATCAAAAAACTGGATCGGCTCAGTTGAACTATCAACCATAAGATTGGTCGTTTGATTTTTTTTGAAATTTAAGTCTCTTAAAAAATATTCTTTGAGTTGCTGACAAAAAACTTCAGTCTGCTGATAATTTTCTTTATGAGCTAAGATCGTGTTGTCTGCAGGGTTTAAGTAATGAACGATGCCCTGATTAAAAAAACGGTGTTGCTCAAAGGGACTAAAATTAGGATTTTTGCTATGATCGAGAATAAGAAAAGACACATCCACACCAAGGGATCTAAAAAGCGAGCTATATTTTACAGCATTTGAGCTAGATGAAATTACCAATGAGCTGAGCATAGTAAAAATTAAACCAGCCATCACTCGCAAGCTCAATGGAAAGATTCAAATCTCTAACGCCTCCAGACTTAACCTTACAAACCACTTTGTGCATACTTAAAGCCTGATCATGAAAAAACAGCTTTTGCGCCACATCTATAGACTTACTTTTGCATTCGTTTTAGTCAGCATCCCGGCTATCATTCTGACTTTTACGGCGCTTCCAAGTTATGCTCAAACAACAACTCCAGAAGCTGATGATTCATTTGATCCGTTCTCGGATTACAATGAGTTCGACCAAGAAACCGACGAAGAAGCTGATATCCATTTTTTGCGCAATGGCCGTTATTTAACTCTGGGGCTTTTACTGGGGTATCGTGATTTCACAAAAGGCTTTGCCGAAGGATACGAAGGCGCACTAGATTATGGGGTTCAATTTAGTTACTTCTTTGATTTGAATTTAGCCACAGCCTTAAGTTACACAACGGGCGATCATGGTGTGGCTTTTTCAAGCGCGAATAACACCTACACCGGCACGGTGAATATTCAAATTTTTGATCTGCACATGAAATATTACGTCAACACCGATAACGTCACCAAGGGCTTGGCAGACCTGAACCCTTACATGTTAATCGGAGCCGGCATGTTTGTCAGAACTTATAACTTAAATGAAAGTTTTGCGAACGAGCCTGATAAAGTAGCTGGGTTTCGCTTAGGTACGGGCATTGAGATTCCACTGGTTCAGCGCCGCTTTTACTTCGGCGCCCAGGCGATTTATAACTTTGTGCAATTTCCGGATGAGAATAATTTTTTCATCGACGAAGGCGGCACAGGAACACCTAACCTGCAAGCTATCCAACCCCACTTAGATGGCGATATTTACGAAATAAATTTTATTTTAGGAACTAATTTTTAAATAACGCCACAATCTGTAGAATAATACCCAGCGCGATCAATACCGGAGCAATGTATTTTAGCATCACTTGCCAGTAATTGATTAAGGCATAACTGGATTCAGTTTTTTCATCTAAGAATAAGTCTTTTTGATCGGCCATAGGCAAAGCTTTGAAAAATAAAAAGATCATGCCTAATCCTGAAATTGGCAAAAGGTAATTAATCAGAAATGAATCGATATTTTCTAATAACGTCTGATCAAATAGCTTCACATTTTTAAGTCCAGACCCAGAAAAGGCCGGAATCACCGTAAAACCTAAAGTAATCAGAACAATCAACCAAATCGAAGACTTACGATCTGATTTTAAATATCTTTCTGAGTAGTTTGAAGCCAGTGTTTCTAGCAAACCCACACTGGCGTTAAGAGCTGCTGCCCAGAGACAGATAAAAAATGCCAGACCAAATAGCGGGCCAAATTGAATCTTCATAAATAGACGTGGCAGTGATTCAAATAACAAACTTGGGTCAGTCAGTGGTTTTTCGCCAATCGTAAATGCAATTGGAAAAACCAATAACACCGAAAATAGCGAAATCATGATATCTACCATCATCACGCGAAAGCCGACTTTAGGCAGATGATCCTCATCTTTAAAGTATGAGCCAAACGTAACTAATGCCCCTACCCCGATTGATAACGTGAAGAAAACGTGGCCAATGGCATGCCCTAAAGAGCGCAAGTTTAATTTAGAAAAGTCAGGGTAAAAGATAAAACGCAACACTTCAGGAGCCGAGTCTAACGACAGTGAGCGCACAAGTAACATCGCAAATAAAAATATAAACACCGGAATAATAAATGTCGTTAAGATTTTCTCAAAACGATTGGTGATTCTTTGTCCTACGATAAGTCCCGCTACGATTAAATGCACCGAAGCTAAAGCAAACTGCAACCAGCCGTTATCCGTTAAGACTTTCATATTCAACGATGAAATATACGCAAGCGTATCACCACGAAAAAAGCCAACTATAAACTGCGTGATATAATGCAAAACCCAGCCGCTGATCACCGAGTAATACGATAAAATAACCACCGTAATTGTTAAAGTTAACCGCGAAATCCAGAAAAATGGTTTTTTATGGGTCGTCGAAACACGTTGAGTAATTTTTAAAAGACTGGCCTCTGATTTTTTACCTAACATCAGCTCGGCAATTAAAATCGAAACACCAATAGTAAAAGCTAATAATAAATACAGAAGGATAAAAGCTCCTCCTCCATTTTCACCGGCTACGTACGGGAATCGCCAAATATTACCCAGACCGCAGGCAGAACCCACGGCCAAAAGATAAAACGCAAAACGATTACGCCATAGAATTTTTCCGGTGAACTTATTAGTCGGCATTACAGATTACTTTCTCCGCCACGACGAGATTTCATACAGTAAATTCTGATAGGAATACCATGAAGATCAAATTTCTCTTTCATGTTCTTAATCAAGAATCGACGGTACGAATTATGAACACCTTCTGGGTGATTACAAAATGCGATAAATGCCGGTGGTTTTTGGTAAGTCTGAGTTAAGTAGTAAAACTTAACATTCGTTTGACCCCAAACCGGAGCTGGAGCTTTACGAATTGTTTCAAAGAAGAAATCATTTAACTCTGAAGTCTTGATTTGTAGACTGCGTTTATCTGCAACGCGCTCGATTTCATCAAAAAGGTCTTTGATTCCCTGAGATTTTAAAGCCGACGTAAACACTAATGGAATGTCGACAAAAAAATGGAACACTCGTGCAACTTGTGCGCGGAATGTTTCACGGTATTTTTCGATTTCTTCCTGACCTAAGTCAGACTTGTTAGCTACGCAAACAACACCTTTATGGTCATCTAAAATAGCTTGCAGGATCTTAGCATCTTGTTCTGACGGCCCTAAAACGCCATCGATAACTAATAACACGACATCGGCTCTACGAATTGATTCTTGTGATTTAAACGCTGAGATCATCTCTAAGCCTTCATCACGTTTTGATTGCCGTCTCAAACCTGCAGTATCAACTAACATATAATCACGGTCATTAAATCTAAACGGCGCATCGACTGAATCAATAGTTGTTCCGGCGATCTCACTCACTAACATACGATTTTGCTTTAGAAGACAATTACATAAAGAGCTTTTACCAACGTTGGGTTTACCCACCATAGCGATACGAAGTGATTTTCCGATTTCTTTTGGAATTTCAGGAACCATACTTACAATCCACTGTAAAACATCACCAACACCACGGCGCTGCTCAAAACTGCAGCCCATAACATCCAAACCGAATTCATGGAAATCAGCCTTTAACAGATCATCTTCGTGCGGGCTATCAACTTTATTAACCACTAAAAGAATCGGTTTACCCGTTTGTTTTGCGATTTTAATAATATCGCGATCTTCAGGAAGTAATCCTGCACGACCATCCATTACGGCAACGATAAAATCAACGGTGAATAAAAATTCAGTGACTTGTTCTTTGATTAATTTTGAGAATAAATCAGTAGCCTCAGTCACACCACCCGTATCGATAAGATCAAATTTTTTACCCCAGATATCTACTGGTTCAATAAGAATATCACGAGTAACACCAGGTTGATTTTTTACAACAGCTTTACGTGAATCAGTTAAAATATTAAATAACGTAGATTTACCAACGTTTGGTCGGCCGATAATGGCAACCTTTGGCGAATCAACAAAACCCTCAGAACTATTCGGAATCAACGACATACTTCAACTCTTTCAGGGTTTGTTTGTTTTCAAACCAATTTGCTTTAACTGTTACATTTAATTCTAAGTAAACTTTTTCGCCCATTAAGCTTTCGATCTCTTTACGAGAAAGCTGGCCGATCTCTTTAATAACTGCTGCACCTTTACCAACCACGATTGGCTTATGTGAATCTTGGCCAACCATGATGTCAGCGTAGATCTTAGGACAAGGTTTGGCGTCTTCATCAAATTTTCTGATTTGAACAGCTAATTGGTAAGGAATTTCGTGATGTAAAACTTGAAAACATTTTTCACGGATGATTTCTTCAACTAAGCCACGCACATTTTCAGTCGTGAACATTTCTGGATCATAAAGATGACGATCTGACTCAGGTAGAATTTGAACCAATTTCGCTAAGATTTCATTGCGATCCTCATCTTTAAATTTTGTATTTGAAACAGTAAGGGCTTTTCCGCCGAACTTTTCAACGATACCTTTTAAAATCATCACACGATGCTGAGTTTCTTTTAAATCAACTTTAGTGATGACCGCAAGCCAAGGCTTTTTAGATTTAGTGATTAGCTCTAAGATCTCTTCATTGCGTTCAGCTGAATCTTCATCAACAGAAAGTACAGCAACTAAAGCATCAGAGCTTCTAATCACGTCATGAGCTTCTTTTTCTAAAAAAGTATTTAAGCCTGAAGTTGATTTTACTAAACCCGGAGCATCGATAAATACAATCTGGCCAGCTTCAGAAGTATGAAGTCCAGTGATGCGACGACGAGTTGTTTGTGGCTTATTAGTAACGATAGATACTTTTTCTTTAACTAAAAAGTTTAATAAAGAGCTCTTACCAGCGTTGGGTTGACCGATTAAGCCTAAGAACCCTGCTTTAAATGATTTTTTTTCTGTAGTTTCCACTATGTGCTTTTCCTTTTATGATCTGTTTCTAAATAATTCATTAATTGTTGAGCTGCCGCTTGTTCGGCTGCTTTTTTGCTTTTACCGGTCGCACGAAACTTTTCGACCGCTTTGCCATCTTCAGTCAGAAAAATTCCAACTAAAAATTCTGGGTTATGTGATGGCCCTTCAGTGCCGATCAGTTGATATTCTGGCATACCTAATTTAATTTTTTGCGTAAGCTCTTGCAGTCTTGTTTTGTAATCACGTTCAAATTCCAGATCTGGCTTGATCTGTTGGATGTCCGGTTTAAATTCTTTTTGAATCCAGCTTCTGATATTTAAAAAATCAGAATCTAAATAAATTGCGCCTAACATAGCTTCATAAGCTGAACATAAAATTCTAGGTTTTAAATGTGATTCTTGCTCTTTTTCGCCAGGACCTAAAATTAACAAGGTGTCTAATTTAAGGTTTAATGCTTTTTGCGACAACACGTCTTGATTAACAAGACTTGCGCGCTTTTTAGATAAAAGCCCTTCGTTATCCTGTGGAAAAAGCTGCATAAGCTGTTCAGCCAAGACAAACCCTAAGATCGCATCGCCTAAGTATTCTAAACGTTCGTTATGAGAAAGTTTTTTCTTTTCATTAATGCAGTAACTTTTATGAGTTAAGGCTTCTAACAATAGATCGCGGTCTTTAAATTTGTAATTGATGTTTTGTTCTAAACTTTGAGGAATCATACAATAACCCCTTCAAGCTGGCCTTCGCCCGTTTCAAAATTAACTGCCGTGATTTTTACTTGTACTTCCAACCCAGCTAATTCTTTTAATTTATCTTCAGATAAATTAAGTCTGACTGGCCAGTAATTACGAGTTAAGCCTTCAGCTTTTTTAGAAGCTTTATTTAAAATCAATGTTTGGTGAATGTTACCAACTTGTTTCAAAGCCTCAGTCTGAAAACGATGTAAACTTAATTCACGTAAGCGCGCAGCACGTTCTTTACGAACATGGTGTGGCACTTGATCCATAATCGCAGCACGAGTACCGCTGCGTTCACTGTACGGAAACACATGCAAACGTGTCCAAGGAGTTTCAGCTAAACATTTGTAGGTATTTTCAAATTGCTCTTCGGTTTCTGATGGAAATCCTGCGATCACATCCATGCCGACAAACACATCTTTCACCTTTGAAATGTTATGTAACGCAGATGCAACTTGTTCTTGTGAATATTTACGCTTCATTTCTTTTAACGTTTCCGAATCTGCCGATTGAATACTCATGTGAAAGTGAGCGCATAATCTTGGATTTTCGTACATTGCTAATAAGCGATCTGAGATTTCAATAGGTTCAAGTGATGATAGGCGTACACGCGAAATCGTTGTGCGCGCTAAAACTGCTTCAACTAAATCATCCATGTTCTTACCGTTGTCTTCATAGTCGCCGATATGAACGCCAGTCAGAACAACTTCTTTTTTGCCTTCACTAACTATTTGATTAATTTTATCAACGATATGGGAAATTGAAATAGAACGGCTCTTACCACGAGCATACGGAATAATACAGAATGAACAAAACGAATTACAGCCATCTTGAATTTTTAAGAATGTTCTAGTATGAGCTGCTTCTTCGCCACCATCAGCTTCTAACTCTTCTTTTTTAAAAATATTTGATTTGAAGGTCTTTTGTTGAAGTTCGCCACGAAAATGCTTTTTCAAAAGGTCTGGAAGCAAACCTTTGTGTGAGTTAGCGATCACTAAATCTGCGCCAGGAAGATTCTCAAAAGCTCCCGTATCAACTTGTGCCGCACAGCCTGTTACAATGATTGTAGAAAAAGGCTGTTGTGCTTTGATCTTACGAATTATTTTAACGGCTTCTTTAGTGGCTTCTGCTGTTACAGCGCAGGTGTTTAAAATATGAATCTGAGCTTTAGTTTTATCTAAAGTCTCGATACTTAAACGGCCTGAGTTTAATTTAAACCCATGGGTGGTCATATTCTTTTGAATAAGACCACCGTCGTAAGTGTTTACCTTACAACCGAACGTGTGCACCACGAATTGATCTGAAGCCATTGACGGCATTACAACTTGATCCATCCGCCTCCGAGCAATACTTTTTCTTGAGAATAGAACACAGCCGCTTGTCCTGGAGTGATGGCGCGCTGTGGTTCTTTGAATTTTAATTTAAAACCAGTTTCAGATTTTACAACTTTTGCAATTGAGCCTTTATGCTGATAACGGATCTTCACAGACAGTTCTTCGCCATCTGTAAATTGACTAATAATGTGCGGTTCAATCACATCAACTTCATCATGAAATAAGTATTTTTCTTCGCCAACCCAAACTGTGTTATCAGTAGCATCAATTTTAATAACAAAAAGCTTTTCATGATATGTCATGCCTAAGCCTTTACTTTGCCCGATCGTGTAATGGTGAATACCATCATGTTGAGCCATAACTTCATTAGTTGGGTAACGTTTAAGAACACCGCGTTTTGATTTTAGAATGATTTCAGAAACTTGGCCTTTGATAAAATTATCGTAGCCCATATTGCCAACAAAACAGATTCCTTGAGAATCTTTTTTCTTTGCAACAACTAGCCCTTGGCTTTCAGCTAATTTTCTCACTTCAGGCTTTTTAAGATGACCTATGGGAAATAATAATTTTGGCACAATCGCTGGATCAATTGTGAATAAGAAGTATGTTTGATCTTTCCAGTCATCTTCAGAAGTTTTGATTTGGTATTCACCGCTAGCACTTTGAATGATCTGTGCGTAATGACCAGTCGCTAAGTAATCGCACTCTAGCTCTTTCATTTTTTTAACTAAATGGTCAAATTTTAGATACGTATTGCAGTTTACACACGGAAGCGGAGTTTGCCCCTGAAGGTAAGCATTAATAAATGGATCAATAACTGAAGCTTTAAATTTTGCTTCGCAGTTTAAAACATAAAACGGAATATCTAACTTATCAGCCACAGATCTAGCGTCATCAACGTCTAAAGACGAACAGCAAGTGCCGTTACCTTCAGTGATATCGCAGTTGGTGTAATCCCAAACCTGCATCGTGGCTCCGACAACATCGTAGCCTTGCTCTTTTAAAAGCGCAGCGGCTACAGAAGAGTCAACCCCACCGCTCATTGCCACTAATACTTTTTTCTTTTTAACTGGTACGTTTACGGTATCAGACATTTGTTTGTGCCTCATTAATTGCGCGAAGATGTTCTACAACTTCAACTAGCTGATGAATAAATAAATCGATATGTTCTTTAGTTGTTGTCCAGCCAAGACTTACGCGTAAAGAGTTTTGCGCTTCCTGACGAGTCAAACCTAGCGCCAATAAAACAGGGCTTGGTTCTGGATTTCCGCTTGAGCAGGCTGCGCCTGTGCTTACGGCAAAACCTTTAAGATCAAGACTGACCAGAAGTGTTTCGCCATCAACGCCTGTGATAACTAGACTTGATGTGTTTGCTAAACGAATTGATTTTTCGCAAGTCACACTTACGGCAGGAATTTGCGCTTTAATTTCTGTTTCAAAATAATCGCGAAGAATTCTGATTTCAGTTTCATTATGGCTTACCTGAGATAATTCATCAACCATAACGCCTAATGAAGCAATACCAAGAATATTTTCGGTACCGCCACGACGAGAACGCTCTTGCCCGCCACCGTGAACTAAATTGATGTAGGGCGCATTCTTTCGTGCAAATAAAACTCCGCAGCCTTTAAGCGCATAAAACTTATGAGCTGAGATAGTTGCGTAATCAACACCAAGATCCTGAAGGTTGAAATCAGTTTTTCCAAAAGCCTGTACGCAATCTGAATGCACTAAAACATTTTTTGCTTTTGCCAAAGCCACGATGTCTTTGATCGGAAACACTGTACCTGTTTCGTTATTAGCAAACATCACACTTACAAGAG
Source organism: Bdellovibrio sp. (assembly GCA_036676395.1). Classification (GTDB taxonomy): domain Bacteria; phylum Bdellovibrionota; class Bdellovibrionia; order Bdellovibrionales; family Bdellovibrionaceae; genus Pseudobdellovibrio. Next base: position 1,439,007 of record JAKFCY010000002.1, on the reverse strand, counting down.
CCGTACGTTCATTTAATTTTTCTTTGATGAAGTTCAAATCAATATCACCATTAAGCGATACTGGAATCCAATGAACAATCGCTCCTTCGGTTTCTAAAAACTGAGCGGTCTTTGTGATACTTGGATGTTCAACGGCAGAAATTAAAAATTCATTTTTTACGGAATGATTAAAATGATTTCCTGGACGGAAAGTATTCCACACTGATTTTAAAACTGTGTTGTTACCTTCAGAAGCTCCAGAATTAAAAATAATTTCTAATGATGAAACTTTTAAGTAATCAGCTAATTTCTTTTTGGTTTCACGTAAGATAGTTTTTGGGCCACGAGATGCTAAATGAATTGACGAAGGATTACCCCACAGTTGTAGCAACTGTGGCATGGAGGTAATCACTTTTTGCGATAGCGGAGCCGTCGCATTAAAGTCTAGGTAAATTGGAATCTTTAGCATGGCTAATGACTTCTACACGAGAATGAAAATTTTGAAAAGGATTAGAGCTGTTTCAATAAAGATTATCTATGTAAAATTAACCAGTTAGATCAAAAATCGTGAGATTAGCCTTTAAGCCATTCGCGTTGAGCGAGTATAAGGCTTTTTCTTAAGCGGAGGGTAAACAGGTCTTGGTTCAGACTTCGAAGGCTTATCCTCAACAACTGGAGCTTTATATTCGTTATATTGGACTTCACGGTTCGACACCATAATAAAAGCCATTAAACCGATAAAGCCTGCAACCGAGAACCACTGGATAAGAGTTGTTGTCATAGTCTCCTCCTGAAACTACTCATTAGACACCCCATATCCAGACCAGGGTTAGTTAGATCGTCCACAATATCGACATTTTTGTAGAAATTACCGGCGACTAATCTGCAACTTTTCGCGCTTCGGGCTAAATATCGCAAGGCCATAGTCCGATATAAAAGACATGGCGCAAGAGCAAAACTGGGAGCATTTTTTTCCTGATGCGATTTTATCGGTCGAAGAATTATTAAATTCTGGCGATCCTGCGCTATTGCAAAAATCAAAAATTAAAATTGCATTAGAAAATCAATTTTTAAATTGGACTGATTATAAAACCTGGGCAAGTGCTTTTTACGGTGTGCCTGTGTTAGAAAAATTAGATCAGACTTCAATTCTGAAATTACGCAAACAGCACTTAGACTGTGTTGAAGGCTATTCACAATATCCTTCTTTTAATTCTGAATTAATTCCGTTACAAACTTGGGATGGACAACTACTGATCGCGGGGCTTGAATTTTCAGATAAAGTTCTCTCACTACCGAATGCTGTTTTTGTTTTATGCTCTCCTGAAAATCTAGCTTTTATTTCAAACACGCCAATTCGCAAAGTGCTTGAACCGGTAGTTGAAGAAGTACAGCCAGTGGTGCTTCAACCGCTTCCTGCTGAAAATGGCATGACGAACAATCATGTCTGGCAAAATCTAGAGACAAATCATGGTAATTTTTCTGAAATCGCCCGTAAAAAATTTGACGCTTATGTCGTTTTACGCGTGACAGGAAAAAATATGACCGAGCTTTATAAAATGGATGAAGACTTAGAAAAAGAAGAATTAGATACGGCTATTTTTTCTTATGATTTAACTGCAGAAAACCCATTCACTAATGTTTATAAAAATCATTTCACTGAAACTTTTAATATCAATCAATTAGGTTTAAAAATATTAGATTTTAAATATGCTTGTATCTCTGCAATCAAACTTGGACCAAAAGTTGTTGGCTTTTTGGTGGGCTTTAAAACCACTCACCTATCACAAGACGACATTACGACATTAGAATCAATTTCAGAAAAAGCAGTCTAGGTTAGCTTTCAATAATCAAAACTTCGCGTAAGTTTTCAGATTTTTTGTTAATTGCAATTCTAGTTATATCCCAATCTAGCGGCCATAAATCATCAGAGATCTTTTGCGCCCATTCGACAAAAACGACATTGTCTTCTTCTTCGAAGATTTCCCAAAAACCAGTGGCATCGATTTCTTCCATACTTTCTAGTCGGTACAGATCAACGTGGGTTAAGTTTTTATGCTGCGAAATAAGTGAAAACGTAGGTGAACTTACCAGATGAATGTTCATTGTTTTTGCGATCAAACTAACAAGGGTGGTTTTACCAGCACCTAGATCACCCGCCAGCAAAAACAAATTCTTACCTTTAAGTTTTGGCTTTATAAAAGCGACGACTTTATCCCAGTCTGACAGAGAATGAACAAAGAAAAGTTCGCGCGACATTCTAGTTCAAAGCTTTCACCATTTTTTTAACTGAAGCTTTCAACCCATCAGTTAAAGAATAGCAAATCAAACTATGACCAATGTTGGCTTCAACTAAATGAGGTAATTTTTTAATAAGCTTGGCATGGGTGTAATCTAAACCATGACCTACATGCACGCGTAAGCCCAAACGGTGCGCCTCAAGAGCTGCAATCACAAGCTTATTGTATTCAGCTTTTTTCTTAGCACCTGTTAACAGCACCCAACGGCCTGTATGAAATTCAACAGCATGTGCGCCCGCCAATGCTGAAGCTTCAACTTGGTCTAGAGTTGGCTCAATAAAAAATGAAACTTTGATTTTTGCATCAGACAATTTATGAGTCATCGTCTCTAGATTTTTAAAACCTTTAACGATATTTAATCCACCTTCAGTTGTAAGCTCGGCTCTTTTTTCTGGAACTAGGCACACCCAAGCAGGTTTATTCTTTAAAGCAATTTTTAGCATTTCGTTAGAAGCACCCATCTCTAAATTGATTTCTAAAGGTGATTTTTTACATAAACTAATCACATCATGATCTTGAATATGTCTGCGGTCTTCACGCAAATGAATCGTGATCTGCTTTGCACCACCTGCTTTTGCAAGCTTCACCATCTCTAACATGTTCGGATAGCTGGTGGTTGCTGCGCGAACTTGTCTTAAAGTGGCCGCATGATCAATATTTACGCCAAGTCTTACTTTTGCCATTAACTTAATTCTTTCTCTAAAAATGAAGCGATCTCTTCTGCAATCGCAGAAATTTTTTCTTTACTTGGGCCTTCAGCTAAAATACGGATCAATGGCTCTGTTCCAGAAAAACGAATAAATAAACGACCTTCGTTATTTAATTCTTTTTCTTTAGCTGTGATCAATTCATTATAACCCTTAATTTCATCTAAAGCTTTTCTGTGGCGAACACGGCAGTTGATCAAGACTTGTGGCATATCTTCAAAAATCGTTGCCAGTTCACTTAATTTTTTTCCGGATTCTTTCATCACCGATAAAACATTTAATGCCGCAACAGTTCCATCACCAGTCGTGGTGTGATCTAAAAAGATAATGTGACCAGATTGTTCACCGCCAAGATTGTAGTTATTTTTACGCATTTCATCGACAACGTGTTTATCACCCACATTTGTTTTGATCGTCTTAATACCTAAATCTTTCATCTTTTTTTCTAAAGCAAAATTAGACATTTGAGTCACAACAATCGTGTTGTTCTTTAACATGTTTTTTTGTTTCATGTGAAGCGCACAAATCGCGATAACTTTATCGCCATTCATGATTTTACCTTCATCATCCACCATCACCACACGATCAGCATCACCGTCCAGGCCAATACCAACATCTGCACGATACTGAATAACGGCGTTGGCAATTTGCGAAGGATGAAGGGCGCCTGATTTATCGTTGATGTTAGTGCCATTAGGCTGCGAACCCAAATGAATGACTTCAGCACCCAACTCTTCAAAAATCGCAGGACTTACGCGATAGGCAGCGCCATGAGCGGTGTCTAAAACAATACGCATGCCTTCCAGTGTATATTCTAAAGGGAATGTGCTTTTGGCATGCACGATATATCGACCTTGGGCATCTTCAATACGGCGAGTGCGACCAACTTCGTTTGATTTTGGAAGTAAACTTGATAAGTTATCTTCGCTTACCAAACGTTCAATTTCTTTTTCTAATGAATCATCTAATTTAAAACCATCGGGCCCAAAAATTTTAATCCCGTTATCCTGATAAGCATTATGCGAAGCTGAAATCACAATACCTGCCACAGCGCGCATGGTTTTAGTCAAATAACCGATCGCAGGCGTTGGCAACGGACCCACAAGTTGCACATAAATACCCATTGAGTTTAAACCACTGGCAAGAGCTTGTTCGATCATATACCCAGAAAGACGCGTGTCTTTACCGATAACAACTTTTTTACTTTTTGAAGTCGAAGTGATTCGGCCTGTACGGATCAAATAGCCGATCGCTTGCCCGATTTTAACAACCACATCCGGAACCATCGGAAACTGATTAGCGGTTCCGCGGATACCATCTGTACCAAATAGTTTTACAATTTTCTTATCGACGATTTTTTTAGTGTCTGACATAGAGTCAGATTCTAGTTTTTAATTCGAACGATTTCAACTCGAATCACGTTAGGCTTCACGTTTAAAACCTTAACCCCATCCGGGACATCAATGCGATTATTCGGAACATCAATCTCAACTAAGCCTTCACCGCTATCAGCCAGATCAAATGCGACTTTTTTAAAACTATCTTTGTACTTTTTAAGCACTGGTTGCGAGCCTGAAATCTTCACCCGAAGTTTATCATGGCTTTGAGATGCGACCATATATCCCGGCGGAAGCCTAAAAGTCACTTCCATCTCCTTAGTCGTGACAAAGTCACGACGGCCAAGAATGGAAATCCAAAGAATTAAGGCCACAAATAACGAGACCACTTTATAACTTAAGTTATCAGAGAAAAATGATCTAAAAAGGCGAAATTTATCGACATGATGTTGCGGCATTATGAAACACCTTCGTGATGATGAACTTTATATTTTAAACCAAAAGCCTCGTATAGAGCCATACGTACATCAATCAATTCTACATTCGGGCGCATATGCCCGCCGGTCACGATACTGATCGATTTAGTTTCTTCTGAAACCACCAACACTACGGCATCAGTTTCTTCAGTTAAACCAATCGCGGCTCTATGGCGGGTTCCTAAATTCTTATCTAAAGCCGGATTTTTACTTAACGGCAAAAAACAACCGGCATAAGCAATTTTACCTGAACGAATTAGAACTGCTCCGTCATGCATAGGTGCTTGCGGGTGAAAAATTGACTGAATTAATTCTACTGAAACGCGCGAATCCATTTCGGTTCCGATTTCGATGTGGTAATCAACCATAATGTCTTTTTCAATCACTAAAAGTGCGCCGTAGCCTTTTTCTGCTGCGGTAATTACACCTTTTGCGATCTCTTCGACCATGTGAGTTTCCATCACGGCAGACACATCTGAAAATAGCGGATGACTTCCGATTTGTGCTAAAGCTCTGCGAATCTCGGCTTGGAAAAGCACGACGATAATAACAAACAAATTTGAAAAGAATTTCTCTAAAAGCCAATTCATCGTGAAAAACTCAAACCATATCGTCATGATATAAGTGATCGCTAAAATCCCTAAGCCTGACAGGATTTGCACCGTGCCAGTACGACGAATAATCATCAGAACGCGATAAATAACTAACCACACCAGCAAGATGTCAAAGACATCCTGCGCTCTCAGGTGTGAACTGATAAAGATTAAGTTTTCCCAGAATGTTTGAAAGTAATTCATCAATAATTACTTTACGAAACTGGTACAGGTTTTTTACCTGTAGGAATTGGAGATGTGTTATCTGGATCAATAATCACGCCGTGATGCCCGCCACCACCAGATGAGCTTGATTCTTTTTTATTCGCACGTACTTTATGGATTTCTGAAACTGCCGCACCTTTAACAAGCATATCTACTTCAGCGCCATCAATCGTTTCAAACTCTAATAAAGCTTGCGTGATTTTTTCTAAAGCTTCGCGGTGATCTTTTAAAATTTTAACAGCTGTTGCATACCCTGTGTTGATGATACTTGAAATCTGAGCATCGATCTCCTGAGCTTTGGCTTCAGAGTAATTTTTTTGCTGGTTTCCGTGTCCCATTCCTAAAAATACAGGGCCGGTATTTGATTCATACCCAATTGGTCCTAATGGAGACATACCCCATTCAGTGACCATTTTACGAGCCATATTCGTTGCGCGCTCGATATCATTTGCAGCACCTGTTGTGTAATCGGTAAAAATTAATTCTTCAGCAGCACGACCGCCGAAAGCAAAAGCGATCCAGTTTTCGGCCTGACGTTTAGAAAACGAAACTTGATCTTTTTCTGGAAGAGTTTGCGTAAGACCTAATGCCATACCACGAGGAATAATAGTCACTTTGTGAATTGGATCTAAACCCGGAAGCACAACCCCTACAAGTGTATGTCCTGCTTCATGGTAGGCCGTATTTTTACGGTCTTCTTCAGACATCACCATTGATTTACGCTCTGCACCCATGATGACTTTGTCTTTTGCTCGTTCAAAGTCTTCCATCTCAAGATATTTTTTATCATTACGAGCTGCCACAAGAGCTGCTTCATTCACTAAATTTTCTAAATCAGCTCCAGAAAATCCAGGTGTTCCACGAGCAATCTTAGTCACATCAACATCAGGCCCAAGTGGAGTTTTTTTCATGTGCACAGTTAAGATATGTTCACGACCTTTAAGATCTGGCTTACCAACAACAACGCGACGATCGAAACGACCTGGGCGAAGTAATGCTGGATCTAATACGTCTGGTCTATTTGTGGCAGCAATTAAAATTACGCCCTCAGTAGATTCAAAACCATCCATCTCAACTAATAATTGATTAAGTGTTTGTTCACGTTCATCATGACCACCACCCATACCGGCGCCACGATGGCGTCCTACGGCATCGATCTCATCGATGAAGATAAGGCATGGAGCGTTTTTCTTACCCTGCTCAAATAGATCACGCACGCGACTTGCGCCCACGCCCACGAACATTTCAACAAAGTCAGAGCCAGAGATTGTAAAGAAAGGCGCACCGGCTTCACCGGCTACCGCACGAGCTAATAATGTTTTACCTGTTCCCGGAGGACCAACTAGTAAAACCCCTTTTGGAATACGACCACCAAGTTTAGTGAATTTTTTCGGGTCTTTTAAAAAATGAACGATTTCCTGTAAATCATCTTTGGCTTCATCTACACCAGCAACGTCTTTAAACATCACGCGATTCTTATTTTCGACAAGCTTTGCACGTGACTTACCAAATGACATCGCTTTGCCGCCACCGGATTGAATTTGGCGCATGATAAAAATAAACATACCGACGATTAAAAGTAACGGTAACCAGTTTATAAAAAATGAAGATAAGAAACTGTCACTTTGTGCATTTTCATATTTTGGAATGTAGCCAAATTTTTTGATCTCTTCGTAAGCCTTGTCAGTATCGCCCGAAAATTCAAAGCGGTGCCCAGCATAGCGTTTTTCAAATTCTGGTTTAATTTCACCACGGATCACTTTTGCATCCGGCATAAAAATGATCGTGTCATCTTTAACTTCTTTAAGCTCAACAGCTTTTAAGAATTTTGGATAATCAAAATCTGCAATTGTTTTTTGTCGTTTAATTTCCCAGGCCTGGAAAACGAAAATCGACATGATTAGGATAAAAAACCAAAGGGCCAGTGTTTTCTGATTTGTCTTCATCTAAAATTCCTTTTTATGAATCTACAAGTTACGTAAATTGTAGCATAACTTGCTCTGCGTTAATAAACCAATTAACGCCCGCTATAGAAAATATGAGGTCTTTTTGATTTTTGTCGAGGCGCTTAATTATTTCTTCTAGTTGACCTTGAGAAAAGTCACGTTGACCGATGCCTTTTAGGGCTTTCGCCAGTGTTTTAAATTGATCTGAGTGACTCAATTGTAGAAATTCTGTGCGATCAAATAAGGCTTTGGTCGAGCTGTTCTGATAATTAATAACTATCGTCTGATCATCATCTTTTATTTCATCAATTAAACGCTGAAAAGAATTCGTCAGATTTGCAATTGAACCCGGAACTTTATCAGCCAATATCTTCAACCATTCGTTACGCAACCAATTGCGCAGATAGTCGTTTGCCTGATTAGACGGGTCATCTAACCAAGTTAATCCTTCAGTTTGGGCGTAGTATAGAATTTCAGCTTTTGTGAATGATAATAATGGCCTTAAAGTCTGCTGGTTCCAAAATTTGAAATTTTCTAAACCTTCTGGCCCGCTTCCGCGAATCATTTTTAATAGCCAGGTTTCTAAAAGATCATCCTTATGATGAGCAGTTACAAAAACACTTTGCGGAAAATCTGCTTTTACTTGTGCAAAAAAATGAAGGCGCTTTTGACGAAATTCGTCTTCGCTGGATAATTTATCTAAAGATTTACCCGAAAAAAACTTGAGCTTATGGGTGTCACAGTATGATTTTACCATTTGCATCGCTTGTTCACGGTACGTTTTAATTTCGGGATCATCACTTTCGCCGTGATGAAAATGCGCCACGACTAGCTGAGCCTGGGGTTTTAATTTCTGCATGGCTTGAAGCAGTACCATCGAATCTAAACCACCTGAAATCGCTAAAATAAATTCAGAACGCTCATGCAGACTTTCGCTTTTTAACTGTTTCCAAATTGAGTGCTCAAAATCATTCCATGACATATGTTTTAATTTAATCGGTTCGTTGTTAAGACCTGAATGTCAGTAAATTCGGTGTAACCCTGCATTCCCATTTCGCGCCCAATACCAGATGACTTTACACCGCCAAACGGCAACATCACATTAGAGGCAACGGCATCATTAATTGAAACCATACCCGATTCAAATTTTCGCGCCACCTCATGAGCCCGAAAAATATCTTCAGAATAAACCGAGCCGCCAAGACCAAATTGCGTATGATTTACGAGAGCTAAACCATCTTCGACGTTGTTATATTCAAAAACAATCAACGTCGGCGAAAAGAATTCATTAGTTTTCATGTACTTCATAAATTCATCGGTGGCTTTTTTAACTTTTAAAATTCGCAGCGGCACAAAAGCTTGTCTTGATGACTCTTCGGCTAAAGATTTGATAATGGCCTGATCGGGGTAACGTTCGTAAATCACTTCGCAGAACGGCTTTACATAGCTAAAACGGGCTTCATCTTCAGGCTTAAACCGATGATGCGCCAAAGGCCCAAGCGTGGTTTTACGGTCAAAAACGTTGCCATAGACTTGCTTATCAAAATTTACAACTAACTGGTCGATAAGTTCATTAGAAATCTGGCGATTAACAATCACCCGTTTTGCAGCGATACAGCTTTGCCCTGTGTTTTGTAGGCGGGATTTTGCAATGTTAGCGGCAGTTTTTACGATGTCTGCATCATTTAAAACTAAATGCGCATCGCTGCCACCTAATTCAAACACCCCGCGCTTCATGTGTTTTCCGGCATATTCAGATAGTAAATAGCCAGCCTTTACAGAACCGGTAAGACTTACGCCATGAACGCGATGATCGGCAATAACTGATTCAGTTAAGCTATGATCAAAAATCAAATGATCAAAAATATTTTTAACGTCTACCCGAGAAAGAATTTTTTTAATAAAATTTCCGGTAGTCGGCGTATTTTCAGAATGTTTTAAAAGTACAGTATTGCCGGCCAAAAGCGCCGGAAAAATCATGCGCACCGATTGCCAAAACGGAAAATTCCACGGCATTACGCCTAAAATAATACCTTTTGGTTTGTGATAAATTTGATGGCTTGTTTTTTCACTATCACTGAAAGTTTTAACAGCTTTCACATCGAGTTCTGGGCACGGAGTAGAACACATGTATTCTAAAGACTGCAGCGCTTTATCGATTTCGGCTAAAGATTGAAAATAGGGCTTCCCCATTTCTTCAGTGATTGATTTTGCCAACTCTTCTTTGTGCTGGTTAAACAAACCTACAGCTGGACGCAGAGTTTTTTGACGTTCAGAAAAGCTTAATTCTTTCCAACGCTGAAAACCCATCTGTAAACCTTCAAGACTGCGCGAAATATCCGCTGCTGTCGCAAACGGGTACTCTTCTAAGAACGCTCCTGAAGTGGGATTAAAAGTTTTAAAACTAGCCATACGAGACCTAACCTTGAGGCTTTGGGTCCTCTTTTTTTAGAATTTCAATTTCTGCTGACACCTTAAATTTGTGATTTTCAGCAAATTTCGAAAATTCTTTTACAAAATCAATTTTTTGAATCATCGCAACCATTTCATTGGTCGCTTTTAAAGTGATGTCATCTTTAGTTTTTAAGACCTGAGCAACCACTGTTGTTAAAAGCTCTTTAGAAATATCAGTTGGGCTACCCGCCGTCAGAATCTTTTTAATAGCGTCGGTGATTTTTGGATCTTTACTTTTAGGGTCTTTTTCGCTCTCGTTATTACTCACTGATTACTTCCCGTACACTTTTTTGATTCTGTTTTTAAAATTATTAATCATAATCGGCAAATTCACACTGACCAGCGTGTTAGCCATGGGGCCAGGCACAAACATTCCAAAAGTAGCTTCAACCGTGTAGTTGACTTTACATTTGTCAGATCCTTCTGGGGCAATATTCCAGCTGCCTTTCATGGTTTTAAAAACATCACCTTCCACAAAGTGAAAATCCACTTTTGAAGGAGCAACCTCTGTGGCCTTTAATTTATATTTAAAAGTTTTAACTAATGAAACGCTGTATTCCATTTCTTTAGTGGTGCCTTCGTTTTTCGTGATTTTTACAGATTTTACTTCTGGTAAAAATTCAGGGTATTTTTCAAAATCGGCTACGACTTTGAAAAACTCTTCTGGAGTGCAGTTAAAAACTTCCGTTGTTTGTGCTGTTGCCATAATCCGTTATCTCCTTTTAATTATTTTTTAAATAATGCGTCGGCAGCTGCTTTTAGTTTAGCCTTCTCATCTTGAGCCGGCCCGCGACCACCGGGTTGAAAAAAATCACAGAAATTAAATTTTTCTTTATCACGCACCACTTCTGCAGATGGTTCGCGGCATTCGTTGTAAGCTTTGACATCGTAAAAATGGCAATTCTTGCAGGCATGAAGATCGGCTTTACAGTGAAAACATTCTTCACGGTACCCGATCTTGCCATCGATTTTATTGCCTTTCTGACAACGAAAACAAATCAATTCCATTAAACTAGAGTAAACCCGATTTTACCGAAAAATCATGATACGTTTCTACGTTTCTGATTGTTCCGGTTTGTGAACGCATGACCACTGAGTGCGTGCGCGCTTTGCGACCTGGGTAAACTTTAACACCTTTTAAAAAAGGTCCGTCAGTCACGCCAGTTGCACAGAACATCACATGCCCTGACGCTAATTCATTTAATGAGTATTTTTTATTTAAATCTTTCACGCCCATACGCAATGCGCGTTCTTTTTCTTCTTCATTTCTGAATTTTAGACGACCTTGAAAGTCTCCACCTAAACAACGCATAGCTGCGGCAGAAATTACGCCTTCAGGCGCACCACCAATACCGAACAACACATCGACGCCCGAATCTGGCCACGCAGCCGCAACAGCTGCCGAAACATCGCCATCACCGATTAAGTGAATGCGTGCACCGGCTTTACGAACTTCGGCAATTAATTCTTTATGACGAGGACGATCTAAAATAACCGCTGTGATTTCATTGACTGGTTTTTTTAACATTTCAGAAATGCGATTTAAATTTTCTGTAGCAGATTTATCAATATCAATACAACCCTTTGCTTCAGGACCTACAGCAATTTTATCCATGTAAGTGTCTGGCGCATGTAAAAAACCGCCACGTTCAGCCATCGCCATTACAGAGATTGAACCGACTCCGCCAGTGGCACAGATTGTTGTTCCTTCTAAAGGATCTAGTGCGATATCAATTTGAGGAGCATCGTCAGATTTATTACCCACTTTTTCGCCGATATATAACATCGGAGCTTCATCGCGCTCGCCTTCGCCAATCACTACGGTTCCGTCCATACGAACAGAATCAAAGGCTTTTCTCATGGCATCTACAGCCGCTTGGTCAGCGGCTTTTTCTTGGCCTGAGCCGATCCATTTTGCTGAGGCTATTGCTGCTGCTTCGGTAATACGTACAAATTCTAAAGCCAGGTTTCTGTCCATGGGGTATCCTTTTTAGCTGCGTCGATATATTTCTGCGCCAGACGCTTTGGTTTTAATTTCTCATTTACACTACAGTGACTAGTTTCAGCAATGGCACAAATATTTGTGTCATTTAAAAGTTTATATTGAAAGCGTAATAGTACTCCGGTGGTTTGCGCCTGCACTTCGATTCGAACATTGTCGCGATACTTAATTGGCGCTTTGTGTTTTACGTGTGTTTCAACCACAGTCAGATCGAAAATATTTTGATGTTCAAAATCGCTTTTTTCATGGGCAACAAAGGCCTTACACCATGCAACGCGGGCCTCTTCGCAGAAACGCAGATAATTCGAATGGTGAACTATTCCCATCAAATCTGTCTCGTAAACGTGAATATTGCGTGTAAATGTAAACATCGACATATCTTGACATAAGCTAGCCTTTGAACTCAAGATCAAAGCGAATGAAGAAACTACCTCTTATACTTACGGTGGCCCGCATCTTTGCTACGATTCCTGTGGCAGTCTTGTTACTTTATAGCAAAAACTTTGAAGGATATTATTTAGATTGGATGGCTGTTCTTCTTTTTTATGCAGCTTCAATCACTGATTATTACGATGGCTACTTTGCACGTAAATATAATGCCGTTACAAATTTGGGTAAATTCTTAGATCCGGTTGCCGATAAAATCTTGGTGATGGCTATCTTAGTGATCCTATTACATCAGCAAAAAATTGATCCTTGGATGGTGATGTTATTTCTAACCCGCGACACTTTGGTGGGCGGAATTAGGGCTGCAGCTTCAGCCGATGGCTTAATTATTCCTGCTCAAACGACGGGCAAATGGAAGGCGGCTTTACAAATGATATCCGTTCCTTTCATGATGGTGAACGAAATACACCCCTACTTTCCTAACTTAAAAATCGGATATGGACTTCTTTGGTTCAGTGTTTTATTAAGCCTGATCAGTGGTTGGGATTACTTCAAACTCTATTTAGACGAAAAGAAGTCTTAAAAAAGGTTTTATATGCTTCATTACATGCAAATGAGAAATTGGTTTATCGTATTCATGATGTTGACTCTGACATACATGATTTACCAAAAATCAAATCAGCAAAGAAGCTCATACCCATTGCGTGCACAAGCTCTTGTGACTTCAATTTTTCGCTAATAAATTAAGAAAAAGAACTTCAACCAACTGATGAAACCACCATTGTCTGGAACATCAGCACAATTCGTAAAATTTTGCAAAAGACGAGCATTTCTATCGGTCATCCCTTTAGATAGCCTCCATGGTTCGTAAGGAAAAAACGCAGCGACCACGCAGTTTCCGGGCTGAACAGCCCCCCATTTACGATCTTCACTGGAAGCCATATGAATTTCATTCGTGCGCAGATCTTTAATGGCGACTGAATACGAAAAAACTTGAGGATTCATCGGCATATTATTCGTGATTATAGCCTGCGGACTAACATGCTCAATTTTTTGCACTTCACCTATGACTTTTTGTTTAAAAACAAAAGAAAAATTCCAGATAAAAATCCAAAATAAAACGAAGAAAATTGCAAAAGTTATGAACGCTGTTTTAGTTACTGAAAGTATTTTTATCCACATATTAATTTTATACCACATAACGCAGGACGTTCACAAAAGAAAACCTTTAAGAGAACTATACCAAAAGATAGACTCTAAAGATTGTGTTTACATCTTTAGAGAAAAAAATATTAACCATCTTAGCTTTCGTTCAATTTAATCACATCGTGGATTTCATGATTATCATGCCGATGGGAACCCAATTGATGCGTCTTTTTTCGATCGAAGCCCAGCAATTTAGTTTATTAGTTTCAAGTTACACTTTTTTTGCGGGTATTTCAGGATTTTTAGCTTCGTTTTACATGGATCGTTTTGATCGCAAAAAAAGTCTGATTATTTTATTTGCCGGGTTTACTTTAGCCACGATATTTTGCGGCATAGCTCGCGACTACCACACCTTACTTATCGCTCGCTCGATGACCGGTTTTTTTGGCGGCGTGATGAATTCGATAATTCTTTCAATCGCAAGCGATCTGATTGATTACAAACGTCGCGGCATGGCCATGGGCTTTTTGGCTACGGCATTTTCAGCAGCCTCAATTTTTGGCGTGCCATTTTCTATTTTTCTTTCACAATCATTAACTTGGTATTCGCCTTTTATTTTCTTAGCTGCCTTATGTTTAATTATCTTAGTTGGAATTTATCGCTACGTTCCGAAAATTAATAAACATCTTCAGCCTGACATTCCCGAAATGCACAAAGTGCCTAAAATCACATTCTGGCAACCCGTCGTTTCAGTTCTGCAATCACCGGTTCAGCGCATGTCTTTAATTTTTATGTTTTTTGTGATGTTCTCGCATTTTAGCATTATTCCGTTTATTGCCACTTCTCAGGTTGTGAATGCCGGCCTTAGCGAAAGAGAACTGACCTTGATTTACTTAATAGGTGGAATTTGTTCCTTTTTTAGTGCCCCTCTGGTCGGAAGACTTTCGGATCGCTACGGCAAAGCTAAGATCTATATGTACTCGATTTTATTTTCGATCATTCCGATATTTTTGGTGACCCATCAAGGAAAAGACAGTCTCTGGATTGTGCTAATTGTGGCCAGTTTATTTTTTATATCGGCAGGATCACGAATGATTCCTGCACAGGCGCTTGTGTCTGGCGCAGTCTCAGCACAACAGCGCGGAGCCTTCATGAGCCTTTTAAGTTGTTTACAGTCACTCGCTATGGCTGCAGGCTCTTACATTGCGGGAATGATTGTTATGATTGACCCTAAAGATGGACGTTTATTAAATTACCCCGCCGTTGGTTACATGGCGATCGGTGTGGGTTTATTTACTTTAGTGATTTTACAAAAATTGAAATATTTAGACCACCCGACGGCCACCGATCAAGAAGCGATGGTTGAAGCCGAAGTTCAGGGTCAAATTTAAGGATAGATTTAATTATGAGTTTAATAACAGTTATGAATTTTGTGATCGGATTTTTATTAGGCGGCGTTGTGATTTTCGCCATCAAAAAAGCCGTCGAACGTATGGTCCTTAAAGAAGCTCACATTGAAGCTAATGAGCTTTTAAAAGAGGCCCAAGATCAATTTCAATTAGAAGAAGATGAACGCAACGAAGTGATTCAAGAAATTGAATTAACCGCATGGGGCAAAGTCGAAGAAGCTCATTTATTAATGGAAGGCCGCTGCACTGATTTAGAACAACAAATTGCAGAACGAAAAAAATCACACGAAGAAACAGATAAAACAAATCGTGGTGGTTTATTTAAAATGGAAACCGAGCTTCGCGAATTATCAATGCGTTTAACAGACCAACAAAAAGCTTTTCAGGTTTTCGTTGATCAATTAAATCAGTTTAATGAAAATTACCAAAATCAATTACACACGAAAACTCAGTTAAAAAAAGAAGAAGTGATTCAGGATATCACAACGCAATTAATTACCGAAGCTAACCAAGATTACGAAAATTATATTAATTTTGCAGAAGAAGAGCATAAAGCTTTTGCTGAAGCCAAAGCAAAACGCATTTTAGGCTTATGCATTGATCGCTTCACTAAAGAAATGAGCACCGAAAGAAATATCTCTTCAACTTATTTTCCGGACGAAAGAGTTCGCGGTCACTTTTGCCATGCTTTAAAAGACAATGTGGCAGCCGTTGAAGAAGTCACAGGTTGTGATATTTATATCGACGAAACGCCAGATCCTGAAAGAATGTTGAATATTCAGGTTATTGGCTACGATCCGGTTCGCCGTGAACTGACTCGCCGTCTTTTTGAAAAACTATTTAAAGATATCGAAAAACAAAATAAGCCCCTACCTGCTGAACACATCCGTAAAACCGGCGAAAACTTAAAAGCCGAATTATTGCGACAGATTAAAAAAGATGGCGATCTTCAAGCTAAAGAGCTTGCCATGCAGAATATCCATCCTGAAATTCGCCAAGTGATGGGCTCGCTGCGCTACCGTTATTCATACACTCAAAATCAATACTTTCACTGTGCTGAAGTGGGCTGGTTTGCTTCACTTTTAGCTGCAGAAATTCGCGCCGATATTAAAAAATCAAAACGCGCAGGGTTACTTCATGACTTGGGTAAAGCCCTGGATCACCAATTCGATGGGTCACATGCGGTCATTGGTGCAGATTTTATTGAAGCTCGCGGTGAAGACCCTGAAGTTGTTCATGCCGTTCGTGCCCATCACTATGATGTGCAGCCAGAAGCCGACATGGACTTTTTAGTGATCGCAGCCGATGCGATTTCAGGCGGCCGCCCAGGTGCACGCAGATCAACCATGGAAACTTACACGCAAAAAGTAACTGGCCTTCAAGAGATCTCTAAACGCTTCCAAGGCGTCACTGACGTGTTTGTGCTTAATGGTGGCCGTGAATGCAGGGTTTTAGTGAACTCGCGCCAGGTTGACGATTTAGGGGCCTTGCAAATCGCTGAAAAAATCGCAAAAACCATCGAAGAAGAAATGCAGTACCCCGGGCAAATTAAAGTGGTTGTAGTTCGTGAGACGGTCGTCTCTGAATCTCGTCAAGGGCATGATGGCGGAAGATCCAATCACCGCGATAACCACAGAGAAAAAAGCCGTTAATCAAACGGGGCTACATACCCCGATCTGGCTTAGAATAAATATTGCATAAGGTCTTCGGACTCCATCACCGAAAGGCCTCACATTTTGAAAAATATTATTCTATTTTTAACTTTCACTTACCTAAACTCAATTGCTCATGCTGAAAAATACGATCTTTGTCGGCGCTGGTATTCCTATGATGTTTTTCAGACTTATCTTCACCTTTATGTCGACACTAAAGAATCTCTAATCATTATGGATCGCCATATTCCCTACGGTATACGTCCGTTTGGATATACGATTTCAAAAATTAATTGCAGTAAGGACAAAAACAATTTGGCGATTTCGTCAAAAACAGATTTTGGCGAAGAGTTCATATTTAGCTTTCAATCATCAGGCGAAACGCCTACCCAGTCTGGCACTGTGACCTATTTGGATCAAGGCGGCCTTCCAGTCCATTCACAAGAGTGGGAGTGCTCTAAAGAAGCTGTTAAAAATCTTTGTTTAGAGCTCTAGCTCAAGAAAAAAGTGACTAACAATTTTACGCCTCCATGTGAAATATATGCTCTGTAAGCATATTTCCATTTATAGAACGCCCTAAATTTGAGAAAACATACCAGGTCAAAATAATAACGTAAACTTAACGTATCTGGGGCTTAAATATGTTCGATCTTAGCGTACTTAATTCGACAACAACTCACTTAAGCGAATTTTCGATTCTTTTTGCGTTTTGTTTATCGTTTGTCATGGGATGCACGATCGCATTTACCTACATTAAAACTTTTCGCGGTCTTTCGTATTCACGTAACTTTATCCACTCGTTAATCTTAAGCCCGATTGTTACAGCCATTGCCATGCAAGCCATTGGCGATAACGTTGCCCGTGGTATCGGGATGATGGGCGCCGTTTCATTATTACGCTTTCGAACGAATATTAAAGACCCACGCGATATGTTTTTTATCTTTGCCTCTCTGGCTCTTGGCTTAGCTGCTGGAGCACATTCTTATGTTATCGCGGTTTTTGGAACAATGGCTTTTGGCGCCGTAGCTGTAATTCTTCATAAAACACCCTTCGCCAACGAGACCTATTTTGATGGCTTATTTCGCCTGAATTTAGATAAATCGGGGCAAGATGTCCGTAGTTTAGAAAGCATTTTAACGAACTATTGCCAGCATTTCTATTTATTAAACGTGCGCGAAGTCGCGCAGGGCGATCGTGTTGATTACACTTACCAGATTAAATTTAAAAAAGGCAAAACTTCACATGACCTGGTTCTGGAAGCCCAAAAACTTCCGACAGCAAAAGCGGTTAACGTCATGATGCAAGAAACTGTCGTGGACTTATAAGGTTGAAATATGAAAAAATCAAAAATATCGACAAAAACGCACAGCCTCATCTACGTCTCACTTATCGCAGCCATCTTTATCTGTGGTGTCCTGTATAATTCGATTCGCGTTGAGCGCATCGGTTTTTTAGGAATCGCTGATTCTAAAGAATTGCAGATTAATTTTGAATACCCTGTCGAAGTAAAACGAATTCATGTCATCCAGGGGCAAAATGTTCGCAAAGGGGATCTGCTGTTAGAACTTGAACAATCAGATCTAAATACAAAAATTCGTGATGTTGATTTTAGGATGAATCGTCTTCAATCAGAAATTACCTTACGCAAAGAAATTGGCCGCATTATTCCTAAATCTAAAAACATGGCTAAAAACGCAGGCCAGTTTATGGATCCGATGCAATCAGAGCTCAATGATCTTATTAAAGAAAAAGATTATTTAGAAAAAAAGAAAA
The DNA here is from genome assembly GCA_036676395.1 of Bdellovibrio sp. Lineage (GTDB taxonomy): Bacteria > Bdellovibrionota > Bdellovibrionia > Bdellovibrionales > Bdellovibrionaceae > Pseudobdellovibrio. Next base: position 1,420,621 of record JAKFCY010000002.1, on the reverse strand, counting down.
GAGACCTTTATGTCTTTTCACCGGCTGATGGTGTTGTTGGAACGATCAATTTTAAAACCGGCGAAAAAGCTGATGGTTTTGCAACACTTTTAACATTATCAAACAACTCACCTACTTTCGTGACTGGTTTTATCAACGAAAGCCTTGATGTGAATTTAGTTGAAGGCCAAGTGGTCAAGGTACGCTCGGCAACTCGCGCGAATGTCGTCTCTACGGCAGTAGTTAAAAATGTCGGCCGCAGAACTGTTGAAATGCCTCTTCGTTTATTGAAATTTCAAAATATGATCGCCTACGGCCGCGAAGTAACTTTAGAATTAAGCGAACACACACAATTGTTAATTGGTGAAAAAGTTGCTGTAGACCCGTCAAAACCATTTTTAAGTTTTATGGCCTTAGCGAACGCGTCGAAAAGCGACCTTGGGCTTTTCGAAACATCTAGTCAATTTTCTTTAAAGAAAATGATGATCCCATCAGCTACTTATGAGCAATCTAAATTTGAACCCTCTGGAGCTATCTGGCTTAGCGATTTAAATAAGTACTTAGTGATCAGCGATGACACTGACGAAGCACATTCGCCGTTATTATTTCTAATGAATCGTGATGGCAGTCTGGATAATGAGACTTTAAAAATTAAAAACCTGACCGAGATCATGGATATCGAATCGATTGCCCAAGATGATAACTTTATTTATCTGTTATCGTCACAATCTCGTAATTCGAGCGGTGACATCAAAAAGAACCGAAGCTTGATCGTTAAAGTAAAACGCGTTGGCTTAGAGTTAACTGCTATTTCTAGCTTTGAATTACGCCCGTTATTATTAGCTGCAATGGCAAAATCTGAACAAAAGGAACTGCAAAAATTGGCTACAACTATTCAGGCAAGCACTGTTAAAAAAGGTGACCTGGACATCGAAGGTATGACTTTGGTTGGAAACGATATTTTGTTAGCTTTAAAAGCTCCACATGCTGAAAGTAATGAAAGCTATATTTTGCGTTTAATTAACAAAGAATATATTTTCACTAATAAGTACTTTCACCCACAACAAGTTAGTCTTGAAGCAAAACTTAGTTTTGAAGGCAAAACTGAAACTGCAGATGATAACAAAATGGGTTTAAGTGATTTGGTATTTTCAAACGGCACGTACTATATTTCTACAACTTGCAAAAAAGCGAACTGCAGTGCTTTATGGAAAACTAACAAACTAACCAGCGACAACTTAAAACTGCTTAAAACATTTCCGGTAAACCAACTAGAGGGTATTGCCTTAGGTATGAAAAATGAAATCCTTGGTGTTTTTGACGAAGGTAAAAACGAACCTTATTACTTTATCAATGAAGCACAGTAATTTACTTTTAACTATTTTATGCCTGGTTGGATTAAAAGCCCTTGGCTTTCAGTCTCCTTTTAAAGATGCGCAACTCAGTATTGGCAATAGCGATCTTGAAGGTCAAAAGTATGAATATTCATTAAAGTTTAAACTTTACGGTATCGAAGAGTTTAAAAAATGGCGCAAAGTAAAAGATATTGACCGTAAGTTTAAATCGATCAACAGCCAGTTCATCAATTCAGAAGTGGATTTGAATAATATCCGCAATTTTATTCAAGCTTTGGATATCAAACAAAAACAAAAGCAATACACTGAATACAACAAGTGGATGAGTCGCTTTCGTGATTCTTTGACAGCTACATACGAAAATTCAAATACAGACGTCAGCACGGTTTTTAAAATCATCGCTGCTGATGAAGACAAACAACTGTTAGGCCTAGAACTTAATGAACAAAAAAATGAGCTCATGCCGCTCTTAGGGCAAATGCGCATCACCTGGGATCAAGTTCCTGAAGAAGCTGTATTGAATATTAAAAATATTCATAACCTTATTGATAATTTAAATACAGACTCTTTATCATCACAGTCTGGCAAAGCTTATGATCTATACGCAAGACTTGCTATGGCCGAGTATGAATACAAACGCGCCGAAGATTTTGCGGTTTTTGACGGTTTTGAAGTCACTTATGAAAAAGACTATGAAAAAGAAAATAGCGAAGGCGCTTTTGGATTGAAGGCTGTTTTTAATATTAACTTCTTACGCGAAGAAAAAACTCTGTATTATTCTGATCGCTACAACTTGCAACGTAAGCTTTTAACCGAGCGCACAAACACACAAACCCGCACAAATGAATTAAAAAATATCAAAGCAACTCTTAAAGACGATATCGAACTTATGCAGTCTTTGCAAAAATCCAGCTTTAAAGAAGATAAATTTCTTTCTAATAAGAAAAACATCTATAGCGTGATCGATCTGCAAACGATTCAAGGAATGCAAAAAAATAAATTCGAAAAGAACGCGAAACTTATTTCTTTAAAAACAACTATCTTAGATAAGATCTTAACACTGATGTATGAAACTGAACGCCCGCTGACGCTCATGGAATTACGCAAGTATGTCAAATAACGAAGGCGGCGTTTCGCCACTCATGTTTGAACGGTACGAAATTAAGTACTTGATTCCGTACCGCCTTGTCGACCCTATTTCAGAATATGTAAAAGCCTATTGCGACATGGATTATTATTCGCAAATATCACCCGATAGTTTTTATACCATTAATTCGCTTTATTTCGATTCTCCGGTTCAGTCTTTTTATCATAACAGTGATGGTGTTAACCCCAAGCGCTTTAATATGCGCATTCGTTCTTACGGCGATGATCCAAAACCACCTTATTTTTTCGAAGTTAAAGAAAAGACGGCTGATTTCGTAAAGAAAAGTCGCGCTAAGGTTAAAACGGCGGATATTGAATCAGTTTTTCATGGAACATATAGGCCAGAAGATGTTGATAAATCGTCGATGAAAAACCTAGAAAAATTTTTAAGTTATGCTCAGCTTTATAATGTTCAGCCTCAGGTCTTAACTCAATACCGTCGCCGTGCTTTTTTATCAAACTGTGAAGACTACGTACGTATTACTTTTGATGTCGATCTAAGATGCAAAGAAGAAAATACGTTTAATCTTTGGCCAAAAGACCGTGAAATGATTAACTACGATTCGTCTGCAATTTTTGATGACGGCAACAGCACCGAAAGCTTAGCTATATTAGAACTAAAATGCGAAAGCCGTGTTCCGCTTTGGTATTTAGATTTAATCCGTGTTTTTGAATTAGAGCGTGGCTCATTTTCAAAATACTGTAACTCGCTTGAACGAGTTACCCGCCTTTATCTTTAAATAATTTCTTCGCCTTTTAAAAATACCTGTCCCATGCCTGCTTTTACCGATCCTAATACGAATGACTTTTCGCCGTGTTCGTGAAGCATCTGTATAACTTGTTCTGGCTTATCGGTCGCGATCACAAAGCCCACACCCATGTTAAATGTCTTATGCAGCTCTAGTTCTGATAAACCACTCATCTGACAGACTGTTTGCATAAATGCAGGCAAGGCTGCCGTTTGCGTGCAATGGTAATCAAATTTTTCGTTCATTCGCGGGATATTTAAAAAACCAGACCCTGTAATGTTCGCAAGACCTTTGATGTTATCTTTATATTTCGTTAATAAATTCAAAACACTATTTACGTAAATTCTTGTCGGAGTTAGGCAGTCTTTTTTTAGCGTTTCTAATTCACTTGCCAATAATTGCTTCGTAGCCACATCAGTAATGATTTTTCTAACTAATGAATAACCATTCGAATGAAATCCTGAGCTTTGAATAGCAACTAAGGAGTCGCCATCTTTTAATTTTGTGCCGTCGACTAAATTATGCGTGTACACTTCGCCGACCGAAAACCCCGCTAGATCGTAATCTCCATCTTGATACATTCCTGGCATTTCGGCAGTTTCACCACCGATTAAGACCATTTTTGATTGTAAACAGCCTTCAACAATACCTTCGATGATTTTTTCAGATGTAGTTAGATTTAGTTTCGAGCTTGCGAAATAGTCTAAGAAAAATAACGGTTTTGCGCCTGAACAAATTAAATCGTTCACGCACATCGCTACCAGATCTATGCCGATGGTGTCGTGTTTATTTAACTCGATCGCAAGCTTAAGCTTAGTCCCCACCCCATCCGTGCTTGAAGCTAAGAATCTTTCTTGATCCATTTTATAAAGAGCGCAAAAGCCCCCTACCCCACTCGCCACATTCTGATTGTAAGTCGACTTTACCATTTGTGAAATCTTATTCACAAATACGTCAGCTTTATCAATATCTACACCACTGTCTTTGTATGAAATAGCCATAAAATCTCCTAGTGTCTAAAGTGACGAACGCCCGTCATCATCATTGCAATACCATATTTATCACACGCAGCGATGACTTCTGGATCACGAATACTTCCACCCGGCTGCACGATGGCTTTAATGCCCACTTCGTTACAAACGTCGACAGAATCCGCAAATGGAAAGAAAGCATCCGAAATCATTAACACTTGATCCATCGGGATGTTTTTCATTTTAGCGCGGTGAACTGCTAATAAACGAAGTGAATCGAGTCGGTTTGGCTGTCCCATACCCGTTCCGACTAATGAAAAACCTTGCGGCGTTTTTGCGACAAGCGCAATGCCGTTACTTTTTAAATGTTTACAAGCGATCACGCCGAAATCGACTAATGATTGGTGATGTGCAGATAATGGAATTTGCGTTACCGTTTTTGCTTCTTCTGGTTTTAAAGATCTTTCATCTTCGTCCTGAATTAAAACTCCGCCTGAAATACTGCGCATCATAGTTTCTTTTTGTTTATATTCACGTAAAGAAGTTTTTAATAAACGAACGTTTTTCTTTTTTGTGAAAACCTCTAATGCTTCTGGAGTAAAATCTGGAGCAATTAAAACTTCGATAAAGTTTTGAGTTAGGAACTCAGCGTGTTTTGCTTCTACAGCGTAAGAACAAGCAATGATTCCTCCAAAGCTAGAAATGTTATCACCATTCCAGGCTTCAGTTAAAGAATTAAGGCTGTCATCGGTTGCAGCTAAGCCACAAGGGTTTGCGTGCTTAATCACGGCCGTGACAAATTTATCTTTAGTCGCGTGAGCGATGTCACTCATTACGCGCCAAGCGCTGTCTGCATCCATCCAGTTATTGTAAGATAACTCTTTACCTTGAATGAACTGAGCTTTCGCTAAAGTGATCTGAGAGTCAGTGTTGTTTTTAATTTGCAGACTTGCTGTTTGGTGAGGGTTTTCACCGTAACGTAGAGTTTGATTCATTTCTGGTAAGTAATTTTTTGTTAGCTCTTGCGCGATCGCTTGATCGTATTCAGCAATGCGTACAAAAGTTTTAACTGCTTGCGTGCGGCGGAATTCAAAATTTGTTTGGCCTTTGTTTTCCATAAAGTGAGTCATGAAATTCATGTACTCATGAGCGCCTGACAAAACCGTTACTGATTCGTAGTTTTTAGCAGCTGCACGTAGCATTAACGGCCCGCCGATGTCGATATTTTCAATTAATACATCTTCAGTTGAATTTTGGATCATGTATTTTTCAAATGGATACAGGTTGCAAATGACTAGATCAATTGGATAGATATTTAGATCTTTTGATTCTTTTTGGTCTTGCTCATGGTATCTGCGAAATAATAGACCCGATGAAACCTGAAAGCTGATCGATTTCATGCGTCCGCCGAAAGCTTCTGGGTTTCCAGTTAATGATTCAACACTGGTAACTGGTAGTCCTAATTCTTCTAGGTATTTTTTTGTTCCGCCGGTTGAGATTAATTCAACTTTGTATTCAAATAAAAACTTCGCGATTTTATCGATACCGGTTTTGTCTGAAACACTGATTAAAGCTCTTTTGATTCCTAGATTTTCTTGTTTCATTTAAAACCTCTCTTCGCAGTGTTTGATAGCATTGATAAAAAATTGTTGTCCGAACGCTTGGCCAGTTTTTTTCGCTGTGCCATCTGGCAACAGCCAATTACTGGTTGCAGCTTCTGGATGCGGCATTAAACCTAAAATACATCCTGTAGGATCAGTCACACCGGCGATCTGCTGGTATGAACCGTTTACGTCTTCTGTATAAGATAGCGCGATTTGACCTTGGGAAACCAAAGCAGAAAAAGTATTATGTTGCGTGGCTTGATCTCCAGCGAAAGTAATTTTACCTTCGCCGTGTCTAATCGGAAGTGCAATCTCTTTACCTTGTAATGACTTTGTCCAAATGCAATTTGATTTTGGCACAGTTAAGTTCACCCATTTATTAATGAAATGGCCTTGGCGATTATGGGTTAATGTCATTTGGCGCTCTGTAAATGGCTTAGGAAGTAATCCTAAACGCACTAACACCTGAAAACCGTTACAGATTCCGATGATCAATTTTTTATTATTAATGAATTCAGTCAAAGCTACACCTAAAGAGTATTTTAATTTCAGAGCTAAAATTTGGCCTGAACCGATTTCATCACCGAAAGAAAATCCACCTGGTAATGCTAGGATTTGATATTGGCTTAATAATCCTGGCTGATCGATCAGATCTTGGACGTGCATGATTTTTGTTTCACAACCATGTTCTGAAAAAGCTAACGCTGTTTCATTTTCACAGTTAATACCATCACCCGTTAATATTAAGGCTTTTACTTTGTTTTTCACTATATCGCTCCTGCTGCTTTAATGCGGTATGCGGCTAAAGTTTCAGTATTGTTTACGCTGAATTGGTTTTTAATTGTTAATTTCGCATCACCTGTGACTGTTCCTAATAAAATACAATCGCTTGTAAATAACTGAGCGAATTCTTTTTGCTTAATAGGATCAATCGTCACAATGATACGACCAGCGCTCTCGACGAACAGATCTAATTTAGTATCAATTTCTAAACCTAAAGTTGTCGACATGATCTTCTCAGTTAAGCTGACGGCTAAGCCACCTTCTGAAACATCGTGTGCACTATTTACGAATCCTAATAAAATCGCTTTGTGTAATGTTTTATATAGACCTAACTGTTTTTTGAAATCAATTAATTGATTTGGTCCGATGAGGTAAACTAAATCACCAACGTTTTTTGCTTCGCTTGTCGTGATATGATTTAAACTACGAACGCGACCCATTGCTGTAACTAATAGTGTAGGTTGAACCGAAATTTTTACGTCATCAGCCATAAAGTCATTTTTCATTGAATCTTTGCCGCTAACAAATGGCATTCCGTAATCAACACTTAGATCATAGATCGCTTTTGAAGTACGAACTAATTGCGCAAGCTTATGAGCCCCATCTGGATTTTTGCCAGACGTGATTGGATCTGGCCAACAGTAGTTGTCAATCAACACCATCTCTGTTGGATCAGCTCCAACGCAGACGCTGTTTCTAACAGCTTCATCTAAAGCCCAGACAGCCATTTCATAAGCGTCATGATGTGAAATTTGTGGAGCAATACCGCACGATACAGAAATCGCGTTATCACGCTCGCCACCATGCGGGTATAACCAAATAACGCCGGCATCAGTGGGTGCATGACGACCGATTTTTTCAGAGCCCGTAAATGGCTTTACTAAAGTTGCAGCTTTTACTTCGTGATCATATCTACGAACTAAGTGTTCATGTGATCTAACATTCGCTGAAGCCATTAAAGATAATAACTGAGCTTTTGCTTCTGTCGGCTTAACTTCTTCTTTTACTTTACCATTTAACCAGTGGGTCGCTTTTGCTTGCTCCACACTTGCTTGATCAATGTGCGCTTTTAATTGCATCGGGCGAAGTGATTCATGCAAGAAATGTAAATTTAAATCAGCTACGGTTTTTCCGTTATAGCGAACTAATAACTGGCCTTGGTTTGTAAATTCACCGATGACTGTTGATAAAACATTTCTTTTTTCTGAAAGCTGTAAAAACTGATGAACTTTTTCTTTTGGAACCGAGAAAGTCATGCGTTCTTGCGATTCACTCACCATTAATTCAAAAGGTGATAAACCTGGATATTTCGTAGGAGCGCGATCTAAATCAACAATCGCTCCGTTTGTTAAACCAGCCATTTCTCCGACTGATGAGCTTAAGCCACCAGCGCCGTTATCTGTGACACTTGAGAAAAGATTTTTTTGACGAGCTTCGATTAAAAAATCACCTAGACGTTTTTGGGTGATTGGATCACCAATTTGCACCACTGAAGCCGGAGCATTTTCGTTTAATTCCATAGAGCTAAATGTTGCCCCGTGGATTCCGTCTTTACCGATCTTACCACCCGACATCACGATGTAGTCTCCGGGTTGTTGTCTTTTTTCAGCTGTAGATAAATTATTTTCTGCTTGTGGTAAAACACCGATTGTTCCGCAGAACACTAATGGTTTACCTACATAGTCTTTATCAAATACGAATGCGCCGTTTACAGTTGGAACACCTGATTTATTACCGCCATCTTGCACACCCAAATGAACACCTTCTGCGATGCGGTCTGGGTTTTTAAGTTTTGGATGCAGCTTGATATTATTTTCTTTAAAGAAAGAGTCTTCAGCTAAGCAAAACACATTCGTATTAGCGATAGGCTTTGCACCTTGGCCACAACCTAAGATATCGCGGTTTACACCTAAGATACCAGTTAAGGCTCCGCCGTAGGGATCTAATGCTGAAGGGGAATTATGTGTTTCAACTTTAATACAAACATCGACGTTTTTATCAAAACGAACAATCCCTGCATTATCGTGAAAGATTGAGATTAACCATTGAAGATTACGATCTGCTTTAATTTTCTCGGTCGCCCCGCGAATAAAAGTTTTGAATAAACTGTTTACTTCAAAATCTCCAAGCTTTTTCATATGCGCAGGAAGTTCGCCTTCGGTGTATTCAATAGTACTTGCAAAGATTTTATGTTTACAGTGCTCTGACCAACTTTGAGCAATGACTTCCATCTCAACGTCAGTTGGATTGCGATCTAGAGTTTTAAAGTAATCACGCACAAAGTGAATTTCGTCTAGACTTAAAGCCCAGCAATTATCTGTGTTTAATTTTAATAGCGTTGAATTATCTAAATTTAAATCAATTGTTGTAGCTTCATGAGAAGTTGAAACTACTTCGATAATCTTTGGCGCTTGCATACGAATATTTGCTGCAATCGCAGCTTTACGCTGAATAGTAACTTTATGTAATAATTGATTAGCTAATTTTTCATAACTTACTTTTTCAAAAGCTTCATCTGTTAAGCTTTCTGTGCTTTGTAAGTAATAACATTCGCCAGAGGCAACGTTTAATTCATATTTCTTAAGATCTGGAATTAATTTAAAGGCTTCAAGTACTGCCTGAGCTGAATTATCAGTCACGCCTGGTTTAAAGCTAACATCGCATAATACAGGCTCTGTGAATCCACGCTGACCAAGGTATGAAACTAGGTCCATATTTTTAGATTCAGAAGAGAATAAAACATCAGTCACTGAATCTGTTAGAATCGTTTTTGCAAAATCATCTATTCCTGCGATTGGCTCATTAGATTCTAATAGAAAGTAATTAACTTTAAATAGCTTATCAAATTTTAGGTTGCAGTACTTAGAAATCCATTCCGTGGTTTTCTTTTCTGTCGAACTCATGTCAGTTGATTGATGTTGATTTGGGTATATTTCAAATCGGTAAGTCGTTTTCATAATGAATACTCCTTAAATAACTTTTCTAAGATAATTGGGTAAATTTTATTTTCTGCTGCTAGGCCGCGGGCTTTGAATGATTCAAAATCTTCGCCTAAGTTAGCTTTTAAACGTTCTTGGTAAATGATCTTTCCGGTATCCATGCCTTCGTCGACAAAATGAATGGTGCAGCCATATTCGCTCATTTGAGCTTTATAAGATTGTTCGTAAGCATCTTTTCCCGGAAATAATGGCAATAACGAGGGATGAATATTTACGACCTTATAATGTTTAATTTTAGGATCGTAAAAGTTTTGTAAAAATTCTGGCGAAAGCAATTTCATAAAACCAGCTAACACCACCCAATCAGGCTGATGTTTTTTGATTTCGTGAACTAACCTTTGCTCAAATGCACCCTTAGTTTCAGTTTTACTTTTTTCAATAGCCTGAGCTTCAACTTTAAGATTTTCAGCACGTTGTAAAACTAAGGCTTTAGCTTTATCTGAGATCACAGCCGCTACTTCAAAAGATTTGTGTTCTTGGGCAAAGCGGATGATCGCTTCTGCGTTTGATCCACTTCCTGACGCAAGCACTACAATCTTAGGCATGCCCTGCTCCAATATCGGTTCTACACTGAGATCCGGCAAATTTAACTGTAGCGATTGAACTATAAGCTTTAGTACGTGCTTCAGAATATGTTTCACCGATTGAAGTGATTCCTAGAACTCGACCACCCGCAGTTACAAAATTCCCGTCAAGTTTTGCAACACCTGCGAAAAACATTTGTCCTTGGATTGTATGATGTAATGAAATTTCATCACCGCTGCGAACCGGAACTCCCTCGGTGCCCGGATACCCATAAGCCGCAAGTACAACGTGAATTGCTTTTTCAGATTTCAATGCAATTGAAGTATTATGTAACACACCTTCGGCACAGGCTAAAAATAACGGAACGATGTCTTCATCAATTAACATCATCAGTGCTTGAGTTTCAGGATCACCAAAGCGCACGTTAAACTCTAGAGTTTTATAACCTTTAGAAGTTTTCATTAATCCCGCAAATAGGACTCCAGAAAAAGGTGTTCCGCGGTTTTTCATTTCAAGAACTACAGGTTTGAAAATTTGATTCATTACTAATTCTTGATCTGCGGCTTCGAAAAATGGCGACGGAGAAATGACCCCCATGCCACCCGTGTTAGGCCCAAGATCACCATCACGTAATCTTTTGTGATCGCTGGCGGTGCTTAAGAAAGTGACGTTATTACCATCACTTAATGCGAATACTGAAACCTCTGGTCCAACTAAAAATTCTTCGATTAATAAATTTGTAACTTTAAAACCTAATATATCATCGACCATAAAACTTTTTACCGCTGAAAAAGCTTCTGCTTTATCCTTACAAACTACGACACCTTTTCCTGCAGCTAAGCCATCGGCTTTAACTACCATTTGAGTCCAAGAAGTTTGTTCGATGAATTGAGTTGCTGCTTCAAAACTAGTAAATGATTGATACTCAGCCGTCGGGATACCCGCTGCGATCATAACTTGTTTAGCAAAAATTTTAGAAGTCTCTAATTGGCTTGCCGCTTTTGATGGTCCGAAAACTTTTAAACCGTTTGCTTTGAATAGGTCCAGAATTCCTTTTTCTAAAGAATTCTCGGGACCTACAACAGTTAAATCAATTTTTTCTTTAAGAGCGAACACCAATAAAGATTCAATATCAGTAGCTTTAATATCTACCGCTGTCAGATTTGGCAGTTTATGAGTAATGCCTTGGTTTCCTGGCGCGATAAAAACTTGGCGCACTTTTGGCGACTGCAAGATTTTCCAAGCTAAGGCGTGTTCACGTCCGCCACTTCCGACGATTAAAATTCTCATAGATATTTACCCACGTAATTTTTAACGTTCAGTTCTGGATTAAAAGGAAGTGGTAAATTCATCTGGGCATAAACTGAATTGCAGTAACTTTGATATAAGTCTTCGGCTTTTTGTTTATTTAAAGGTGAGAGATTTGGAGGATTTTGCTGATACTTATTCTTACAAATATCTTTGAAATCACCCTGACTTAACAAAGCCTCTTCTTTGGCTTCATTCAATGCTTGATACCAAGTCGAGTTTTTATAGATCTCGCGCAAGAATTCTTTCGATAAACTTTTACCTTCACAGATTAAACGCAATTCATCGATCCCGATGGAATCGACCAACATAAAATCACGGTCTTGTGAATCGCCTTGAACGAAGGCAAATTCAACTTTACCGTCCCAAAGCTCTAGACCCATCTTTTGATGAAAGTCCTTCAAACAAAGTGCAATTTCTGTAGTTTTAGCGATAAGTTTTTGAAACTCAGTCGCAGTCATTCCAGAGATTGATTGCGCTTCAGCGTAAGTGACATAACGATCACCCGCTTCAAGTTTTGTTGAAAAATCAATTAAGGGTTTTTCTAACAGCTCACCCTCTTTAGGAACTGAAGTTAAACCGAACTGTTTTGCTAATTCTGGATTTGATTTAAATCTTTTTGATAATGAATTACCTTCAGCCAAACCTAAACGAAAAATCACTTCTAGCGGAACCAATGCATTCACTAAACGATCTTGATAAGGTTGATAGTTATAAGCCGCACCCTCTTTTTTAGGACGAACAACTTTTACATTTTTAACCGAGCACAGATTCGTAGCACCCGTTCCAACTAGACCTAACATATGATGCTTTAAACCAATTTGTTTTTCTAAGTATTGAAAAAAGGCATAACCCATTAAATTAAGAGCAGCACCTTTACCAGAAATCTGATCTGGCATTTCACCCCAATCAAAAACTGAATAACGATCTGAGTATTCAAAAACTAAAGAAGCATCCAGATCTTGGCCACGAACATTCTTAACTGAGCCTTGGTATAAAAGAGGAGGAAGTTGATTCATCTCTTAACCCCCGCGGTGCGCCTGGCGCATTTCGCTAAAAGCTTTATTCGAAGTATCGACCGGGTATTTACCATCAATACAAGCCATGCAAAGTTTATCTGATCCGATACTTTTCTTTAAACCTTCAACAGTTAAATAAAATAAATGATCCGCACCTAACATTTTAGCTACTTCAGTTTCAGTTTTTCCATGAGCAACTAATTCATTCGGGTCTGGAAAATCCACGCCGTAAAAACAAGGATGACGAATCGGCGGACAAGTTGAAGCTAAATAAACTTCATTAGCCCCCGCTTCGCGAACCATATCGATGATTTTCTTAGATGTCGTTCCGCGAACAACCGAGTCATCCACTAACATTACGTTTTTACCTTTAATCTCAGAAGCAATTGCCGTTAATTTTAACTGCACTGCGCGCTTGCGGGATTCTTGAGTATTTAAAATAAAACTGCGTTGAATGTAACGATTTTTAATTAAAACTTCGCGGTATGGAATTCCTAAGGTTTCAGACATGCTGATGGCGGCTACGCGAGAAGTTTCAGGAATCGGCACGATGATATCTGGCTTAATAACACCAGAATCAATTTTACCACGAATTTCTTCAGCAATGTGTTTACCAAAATTTAAACGTGCTCCGTAAATACTGACGTTTTCTAATTTAGATTCTGGATTTGAAAAATACACGTATTCAAACATGCACGTTTTAGCCGGAATCTTATTCTGTGTCGAATAATTAGATGAAGAATAAATCTCGCCCGAATTATCAATAAAGATAATCTCACCGGGGCTTAAATCACGAATCGGTTCGTAACCTAGAAAGTTCATCGCATTCGTTTCTGAACTTGCACAGTAACTTACACCGAAATGATTTGGGTTTTCTTTTTTCTCTTCGTCCGTCAGATTTCTTCTACCCAAAATTAATGGGCGAATTCCGTGTGGATCGCGAAAAGCAAAGAAGCCTTTTTCTGCAATGACTCCCAAAACTGAAAATCCCCCTTTGGCTTGATCAAAGAGGGACTTTACTGAGGCTTGGAATTCGTCGAATGAGAAATTTAGGTTATTTTTTTCTAAGAGATTATTCGATAAAATATTTAAAAGAGCTTCTAGATCGTTTTGCGTGAAAAGAATTCTATTCTTGGTTTCTTTTAATTCTTTTTTTAACTGATAGTAATTTACCAGATTACCGTTATGAACCATTCCGATTCCGAAAGGGTAATTCACCATCATCGGTTGCAAATCCCTTTTTGCATCAATCGCCGTCTTGGGGCCGACTGTGGCATAACGAGTGTGGCCAATGCTGATGTCACCTGTAATTCCATAAAGTTTACTGTCGTCGAAAACTTTAGAAACAAGTCCTACATCTTTATAGAGCGAAAAATTTTTTGTTTGAGAATTAAAAGATAGGATGCCGGCTGCGTCTTGTCCTCGGTGTTGCAAGAGCTGCAAACCTTGTTGAACCTCTTGAGATGAATACGGAGTTCCAAAAACTCCAATCACACCACACATGGGGACTCCTATATAAAAACACCACATGTATTACTAGTCTACTGAACACATGGATGGTTAAGTGTTGTGAGGACACTATAGGATTAGACAGTTTTGTTTTCAAGAAGTTTATCAGTTAGGGTCGCTTTTAACTTTTCTGGATAAAATGGCGTCGATTTCTGACTTAACAATTTTGCATCAACCCATTCTGCGTCATTTAGAATTTCACCAGGTTCGAAAAGTTTAAAACTTGTTTTATTATAATGGGATTTATCAACAAATTCGCAGACATAAATTTGTACGAATTCGTGTTTTGGTTTTCCGTGCAATATATAGATACTTTCAAAACAACCCACGTGCTGTTGGCTTTTGACTTCGATATGAGTTTCTTCAAAGAATTCACGAATAGCTGCTTTTTCAGACAATTCGCCGAACTCTATCCGCCCGCCGATCAGTCTATATATATGTGTTCCAGTTTTTTCGTCTAATACGCGATATACGAGCACCTTATCACCGTTAATGATCAATACCTGCGCCTTTACTTTAACTTTAGGTGAACCCATGCAGCCATAATCTCATTGAATATTTAGGCAGTCACTCGTATATTCGTAAGCACATGAATGCAAATACGGTCTTAGGTATTTTAGGAAGCGGACAGTTGTCGCGTATGACAGCTCTGGCCGCACACGACCTAGGAATCAAAACTCATGTCTTATGTAACGAAGCCGTAGATACAACAAGTCCCGCTTCGCAAGTTGGCAACTTCACTACAAAATCTGACTTTAATAATCTAGATAAAATTTTAGCTTTCGTTGATCAGTGCGATTATATCACTTTAGAAAATGAGTTCATCGATCAATCTATTCTAGAAGCAATTGAACAAAGAAAACCAAACAAACTTTACCCCTCAGCAGAGACATTTAAATTTATCGGAGATAAAATCACCGAGAAAAATACTTTCTCTAACGCTGGGATTGCCGTTTGCCCGTATCAAGAAGTAGCAACAAAAGCAGATGTTGTTTCGTTTATTAATACTTACGGATTACCTGTTGTTATGAAATCTGCAAAGGGTGGATACGACGGTTACGGCAACGTGACTATTAAATCTGAAGATATGATTGACGAAGCGCTACATAAACTAAAAGGTCGTAAATTAGTTGAAGCTTTTGTTCCATATAAAAAAGAAATTGCTATCATGGCTGCGCGAAACGATAGCGGCACAGTTTATTATCCGATTGCTGAAACTGTGCAAGAAAATCACATTTGCCATTATGTTACAATTCCTGCAGATGTTTCACCTGCTGTAGAAACTAAAATTAAAGCTTTTACAGAACTTGCACTAACCGCAATTAATGCGCGCGGCTTATATGCTTTCGAATTTTTTCTAACAGATGACGATCAAGTTTATTTAAACGAATCAGCCCCGCGTCCACATAATTCTGGGCATTACAGCATGAATGCATGCGTGACTTCACAGTTTCATAATCATGTGCGCAGTGTGATGGGTTTACCTTTAGGTGAAACGACTTTAACCAGCAAATATGCAGTCATGCTAAATTTACTAGGCACTAAAAACCAAATCTCGCAATTAGAACCAATTGCAGAATTTTTAAAAATTAAAAATGGCCATTTACATCTGTACGGAAAAACAAATTCCAAACCCGGTCGCAAGATGGGGCATTTTACAGTCTGTGGAAACAACAAAGACGAAATATTTTCTCAAGTAAAACATTTGAAAGGGATTTACTCTCTATGAAAAAAACCATTAAAAAATCAAAAGCTCAAGTTGCTGTTATTATGGGAAGCCAATCTGATTGGGAGACCATGAAAGCCGCTTGCGAAGTCTTAACTGATTTTAAAATTCCTTTTGAAAAAAAAGTTTTATCAGCGCATAGAACTCCGGATGATATGCGTGAATTTGCAATGAATGCCCGTGATAACGGAATCAAAGTGATTATCGCAGGTGCTGGTGGTGCTGCTCACTTACCCGGAATGACTGCCAGTTACACCACCCTGCCCGTTATCGGCGTGCCGGTAAAATCTAAATCACTAGATGGTATGGATAGCTTACTTTCAATCGTGCAAATGCCAAAAGGTGTGCCTGTGGCGACGGTATCGATTGGAAATTCTGCTAACGCAGGCTTATTAGCTCTACAAATGTTAGCGATTGAAAATCAAGACATCGCAAAAAAACTAGAAAAGTTTCGTCTTGATCAAAGCACTACTGTTAAAAGGATGAAAATTTAAATGATGAATGTGTTATTAAACTTATTGTGGTTATTTTTTGGCGGTTGGACGACGGCCTTATCTTGGTTTACTTCAGCTCTTTTTATGGTGATTTCAATTGTTGGAATTCCGTGGGCGCGTGCAGCTTTTAATATAGGTTTATTAAACTTATGGCCTTTTGGTTCAAGTGTGCAAACTCGCATCGGGTCAGACATTGGCACAGGCTCACTTGGCACTTTGGGTAATATCTTGTGGTTTGTATTCTGCGGTTGGTGGTTAGCCGCGCTTCATATTTTCTGGGGTTTATTATTTAGCATTACAATCATTGGTCTGCCTTGGGGATTACAGCATTTTAAGTTAGCTAAAATCTCGTTTGCGCCAATCGGTAAAGCCATCATTTTCACTTAAGGATCAATCATGAAAAAAAATTATTACTTTTTTGGCAGTCTTCTTGGTTTAGTGATTGCTGCTATCACGGCGTATGCAATTATGGACAAACAATTTTTTCAGCTGATGTTTTCATTTTCAAAATACAATGGCTTTATTCCTATTTTTGCCGGTATCTGGACAGTGATTATCGTTGCTAAATGGTGTGATAAAACAATTCAAAGACAATCCTTGCTTTATAAAGGCGTGGTGATTCCTATTTTTATCTTCTCAAGCGGCGCTATTACAGGATCACTGCTTAATTTAATGAATATGTCTGGCGAAGCCTCATTCGCTTCACAAGCTTTTGATTATTTTATCAAGCCAATCTACTGGTTAGGCCTTATTGGATTACCGGCAGCGATTATAGTGGGAATTGGCTATTATTTCATGAGTGCTAACAAAACCCTGACTTGAGCGATACCAACCAAGCTGGCATAAACAGGGCATCAGGGAGACAACCATATGAAACTTCTTTTAGCCTTAGCCGCTTTCACAGTATCAATTAACGTTAATGCTTTTACTCAAAAAGCAGCCTTAGACTTCACAAATCTTTACGGAAAAACAAACGCTGGTCTTTATGAGATGAGCGCCACTTTCACACCGAAGACGACAAAGTCGATTAGTGGTTTAGCTTATTCTACTCACCGTGATGATAATGATTTATTCTGCGTAACTTCGGCTAAATTTGAAATCGGCCAAATGTTATTTACTTTAACTGATATAAAAACTGGTTGGACTTTCACTACGGCAAGAACAATCTCTGCATCTATTTCAATTCAATCTGAAGATGAAACTTGCGAAACTAATATTCATAAATTTTCTGGCAACCAATCACTCTATGCCACTTTAGGTTTAAACGAAGCGATTTTACTTCCGGCAAAAGCCCCGTTTGATTATGAAAAAGTAGCGACTTACCTATCTCCGTTTAACGGCTACTTATATTTAACTGCTGATTTGCAAACAGTTGATGGTCAATTAGTGATTGATCCAAGCCAAATGTTAACGGAGAAATCAATTCAGTCGACGAATAAACAAAACTCTTCGGTTACTTACTACGTTTTTGCTTCTAAAGAATCGACGCAACTTTCTTTAGGCAATGGCTTAATCAAGTTCTAGTCATTTTAGCTTTAAATATTTGTGATAAAAAAAGGCGACCCGATGGTCGCCTTTTTTTTGTTGCGATGTGACCAGAAACAGGGCCTGGCACCTATGGAAGTTTATTTTGGTATTCGCTCTCAGAGAAATCATCTACCAAGATCGCATCGAAACGTACTTTATCTGCCTCTGATAGTAAGTTGAATTCGTCTTGTGAAATGATCTTTCTGGCTAAAGCGTCATCCCAAGAGCCTTTTCCTTTTTTCTTAGGAATAGATCCAGCTTTGATTGCTGCACGGATTTTTTTCTCGGCAGCTTCGGCGCGAGTTACTACGTTAAATGCATTTTCTAAACGCGCTGTTTGATCACCTTTTGATAAACGGGCAATCACTTCTGCAGGGCCTTGGCCTCTTTCAGTGCACCAGTAAATACCATCAGTGATACGGTCGCGTTGTTCGCCAGCTTTCATCATCGATGCTGTGATTAAGTGTGACCAACCATCTGTACCTTGTGAACCGATTGAATTAATGCGAGACCATGCGCCTAAGATGTCTTTCATGATAAAACGGTAGATGCCGCCGATAACTGGTACATCTAGTTTTAAGTTATCAAATAATCCATCAAATGATTTTTGGATCTGCGCCATTTGATCTTTTAAGAAATACTGTAAATAAGGAAGATCTTCTTCACGTTGACCTTCTTCTTCGAAACGACGAAGTGCTGCAGTCGATAAGTACATATGCGAAAAAATATCTGCAAAACGACCAGTGATTTTTTCTTTTAATTTTAATTGTCCGCCTAATGTACCCATTGCAACGTCAGCTAAAATAGCAAAAGTTGCTGAAGCCCATTGTAAACGACGGTAGTGGATTTTTGTTTTAGGATGAACTCCTGATGGAGCGCACGCTAAGTAACCACGAGATAATGATAATAATTTAGAACGGCAAAGGTTCGATACAACGTGACCGATGTGGCCCCAGAAAGCGGTATCAAATGCTTTTGCATCACCCGCTTCAACAGCACGAACTTCGTCAAACGCGTAAGGATGACAACGTAAAGCCCCTTGACCAAAGATGATCAAAGTTCTTGTCATGATGTTAGCCCCTTCAACCGTAATACCGATTGGCATGGCTACGTAACCTTCAGCGATTAAATTTCTTTGTCCTAAAGAAATCCCCGCGCCGCCCATGATATCCATACAATCATTCACTGCAGAACGAGACATTTCTGTGGCGTGGTATTTCATCATTGCTGTGACTACCGGAGGTTTTACACCTTTATCTAATGCGCCTAATGTAAATCTACGAGCCGCATCTAAGCCGTAAGCTTTAGCGCCGATACGAGCCATTGGCTCTTCAACACCTTCAAATTTACCGATTGAAAGACCAAATTGTTTACGAATAAAAGCGTGTGAAGAAGCTGTACGGTAACAAAGTTTTAAGCCACCCGTTGATTGCGCCGGCAACGAAACGCCGCGACCTGCAGCCAAACATTCCATTAACATGCCCCAACCTTTACCGCAGCCTTCAGCTCCGCCAACGACTGAGTCTTCAACTGTGATAACAACGTCTTTACCTTGCGTCGGACAATTGTGGAAAGGAATCGATAAAGGATCATGGCGACGATCATTGATCACACCCGGAGTGCTTGAAGGAACAAGTGCGCAAGTGATACCTAGGTCTTCGCCTTTGCCTAATAGATTTTCTGGATCGCGTAAACGGAAAGCCATACCGATCACTGTTGAAACAGACGCCAATGTAATCCAACGTTTGTTCCAGTTTAATTTGATTTTTAATTTACCGTCAGTGTCTTTAAAAACTACTCCAGAAGAAGTAATTGATCCGGCATCAGAACCAGCTAAGGGCTCTGTTAGGCCGAAACATGGAATCTCTTGGCCTTTAGCTAAACGAGGTAACCAGTGATTTTTTTGCGCTTCTGTTCCGTAGTGAATTAATAATTCTGCAGGCCCTAAAGAGTTCGGCACCATCACAGAGATTGAAGCTGAAATAGAACGCGTCGATAATTTCATGACCACTTCAGAGTGCGCCATATTAGAAAAACCTAGACCACCGTATTCTTTAGGAATGATCATTCCTAAAAAGCCTTTGTCTTTTACGAATTGCCACATTTCTTGCGGCATTTCACGGTTACGCCAGATTTTCCAAGGATTTGCCATTTTACAAAGCTCTTCAACTGGACCATCCATGAACGCTTGCTCTTCAGCAGTAAGCTTTGCGTACGGTTCAGCCAAGATTTTTTTAAAATCAGGTCGCCCTGAGAACAAGTCTTTTTCGATCCAAACTACGCCAGCCTCAAGCGCCGTACGCTCGGTTTGCGAGATGTTTGGCATAATGCCTTTCATCAATTTCATTAACGGAGATGAAATTAACAAGGTTCTGATTGGCTTGATTAAGAATAAAATAAATAATGCTGCAACAACTGCAGTTACCGCACTAGGCGCGCCTAAGCCGAATAGTAAACCGACAGAAACCACCGCCCAAACAAACAACGGCAGATCAAAAAAGCCGATGAAAAGTAGAATAAAAATTGATCCAACGATCAGCGCCCACATAGGCCCGCAGCTCGTTAAAAATCCTTGATAGGTTAGTAGTGCTTCCACGAAAACTCCTTGATGTATAAATATACATTTATTTCAGCACCTTCTATTACGTCTGACAAGGGGGTTTCTCTAGAGCAAAAAACCTATGTTACTCGAGCTTGCTTTAAACAGCATTGGTGATGTGGCGTGCATTGTATCGAGATGGTCGAGCATTAGCTCTAAGAACTAAACAAGATTTGTAGAGAACTACATGAAAGAAAAAGAAAAAGCCAGTCTTGCGACTGGCTTTTCATACTTAGCAAAGAGCTAAATAAAACTAATTACTTAGTTTCAGTTGGAGCTGCTGCTGGAGTTTCTGTAGGAGCTGTAGTTGCTGCTGCGCCTTCAGTTGGAGCTACAGCACCTTCAGTTGGAGCTGCTGGAGTAGCTTCAGCTGTAGGCTGAGTTGCTTCAGTTGGAGCTGCTGCTTCTGGAGCGTTTTTAGAACAAGTAAAACCTGTTGTGAATGATAATGCTAATAAAGCTGTTACTAATAATGCTTTCATGGAAAGTCCTTTTGTTAAACCCGTAAAGGTTATTGTTTTTTAAAATGTGTAAGATAAAAATACTCATAATTACCTACCTTTGGCAAGCACTACAAAAAAAAGTTGAACGACCCGCTTGAACTTTTCGCTGAATGATTCCGGTTTTGCACCGACTGCACTTCTGCTTTTCTTTACCATAAACCAAGTGCGATTTTTGAAAACTGCCTTCTTCTTCATTCACATTTCTATAGTTTTTAATACTCGATCCGCCTTTTGAAATGGCTTGTTTAAGGTTTTTTTTGATCGCGGCGATCAGTTTTACGAATGATTCTTTTTTGACCTTTGAAGAAATCTTAAAAGGGTTTATTTCGGCCAAAAACAAGGCTTCGCAGGCGTAAATATTGCCAACGCCGACGATATTTTTTTGGTTCATAATAAACGATTTCACTGGGGTTTTTGAATGCTTAGCTATCTTATAAAGATCTTCAATTTGTGTCTCGGTCATCTCGAGCGGCTCAACCCCGTAATCTGAAAAATACGTGGCAAAGTCTTGTTTACGAATCGCATGTACAAAACCAAAACGGCGTGGATCGTTGTAAATAAGCCACAACTCTTTATGTTTCTTATCTGAAAAACCAAAGGCCAAATGGTCATGTTTTTTTGGGGAATACTGGGACAACATGCCCTTATGAGTGTTCCAGCTACCTGTCATCCCAAGATGCGAGATGATTAAATAATCGGCAAACTCTATAACGATAAACTTCGCCCGGCGATGAATGTTCAGAAGTTTATTCTTACCCTCTATCACCTTTTGAAAAATCTTAGCCGGCAACGGAAAACGAATATCCTTACGCCAAAGTTGGGTGGCGATCAGCTTTTTACCGATCACGATATCATTTAAATTACGGACGACGATCTCGACCTCGGGAAGTTCTGGCATAGATTATAACTACTTAATTTTCCTAGTCTTTTCAAGATGATTTTTTAGCGAGTCACCTGGAGTCGACAGATTAGTTTATCACGCAATTGAAAATCAAATTCATATTGAACTTCACAGAGGGCTTCTGAAGACTTAAGCCAAACTGCTTTTGCGAAAAAAGGTTTATCAGTGCAGAATCGAATCCCTACTCCTTCTCGCGCAGCTGGCACTGCGATAATTTAAAGCCGTTTCACTGAATTTGAGCTTTTCTGACATTTAATTTAGATACTAAAGCACAAGAACTGGACTTGATATAGGTCAAGTTAGACTATGGCGAAATACTTTTGCACCGATAAGTAAATAACTTAGGAGTAGTTTATGATTCATTTTTTTAATTTAATTTTTTCAATATTATTGTTTGCAGGCCCTGTGTTAGCAAAAGAAAATCTTGCGACAAAAAATTTATCTAACAAGGACTATGCAGTTTTATTTTCAACATATAAGTCGATTGGAACCTATGCTGGATTAGTCAAAATGGCTACAAATTCGGATGCCAATTGGTCGCAATTCAAATCAAATTTTGGTCTTCAAGAAAATACCGAATTGCCTAAAGTTAGCTTAGAGGGAAATTATATAAAATTTGAGGGTCTTAATAAAAAGTTAGATCTAACAAACCTTCATAAGGGTGAAGTTTATGATGGCTATACCTATTTTCGCTTTAAAAGCAAAACTCTTTCTATCTCAGAAGCTGATAAATTTATTTTGTTTATGACAAACAAAACAGCGTCATATTCTGTTAAAAATAGATTGCCTGCTTTGTTTTTTACATCTGCCCAGGCTGCTGAACCTAGTAAGGGCGCAGGTGGTGCAATTGTTGCTGCTGGCGCTTATGTTGGTTTAATGTCATTGTCAGGAGCGGCCGCAATCCTTCCTTTATTAGGCTCCGGCTCAGCAGGTGGTGCTGCTGTAGCGGCTGGAGCCGCTGTAGTTTTAGCGGCTGCTTCGGATACAGTAATTAAACTGGGAATTCGTAAATGGCGCGGGAATGAAATCATATGTGAAAAGGGAAAACTTTTTCTAAAAACGAAATCCAATAAAATCATTTTAGATAGTTCAGAATCGGGCGCGATAAATAAGTCTATGGAATTGTTTAATCATAGTGATATTGGAGCTGCTGAGTTAGCAACAAGAAGGCTTCTTTGTAAGGAACCAGAAAAACTTAGAGCTTTAAATACTAAAATGGAACAAATGGTCGATGAAAAATCACATGCAGATCAAACTAGACCATCAACAGATCGTCAATCTGGACATGGAAAAACTAACAACTAGTATTAAAACCACTTCATTTTGAAATCGTAAATTTTAAATCCTGCAATCATTAATGGTCGCAGGATTTTTTCGCGCTTGACACATCGGAAGCGCGGGCATCTACAGCAAACTTTGGATGCGTGCCTTCAACCCCTGATAACTCATATCATCAACGATCTGACCGTTGATGAATAAAGTCGGAGTTCCCATCACGCCTAACGCCTTACCATCGGCCTGATCACGTTCAATGTGGGCGCGATGTTTTTCAATCAAGTCACTGGGTTTAATATCCATAATATCAATATCTAATTTTTTTAAAATCACCGCGATCAGCTCAGGTTTTGGATCATGGTGCGATGCCCATTGCGGCTGAGCATAAAATAACGTTGAAAGGGCTTGAAAGTATTTTCCTGAGACTCTGGTTTCTTCAAGAGCTGCTGCGGCTAACATTGAATTCTTATGTAATGGCATATAGCGAACAACGTAATAAACTTGACCGTCGAATTCTTTAACTAAACCTTTTATTGTCGGATCAACAGCGGCGCAGGCTTCGCATTCTGGGTCAAGAAACTCAATGATAGTTACTTTTGCTGCCGCATCACCGATTGATGGATGATTATCACGAAGCAAATGCTCTGAAGCTTGTGTGTTTACAACATCTTGTTTTTGTTCGCGGTACTGTGAACGCATGAACGCAAAAATTCCTGCAACAACAGCAATAACTGCAACTAAAAAAATAATATTCTTTTTCATTATTTGTTTTCCTTATTCTTTAAAACTTTAAACCCAATAACTGTAATTAAGATAAATGCGATCAGCGACAGCATTGGAATCGTGATAAAACCAAGCCACTCGATTTGTCGCGAAGTGCAAGACACCCCTGAAGTGCAAGGAGTAATGCTTTCAGGAATCAAATGGTAATATAAAAGGTTATGATAAATCGCGATCACTAAACCTGTGCAACTTAAAGCCAGAGCGTAGATAAATGACTCTTTCGCGTTACGAAAAAGTCCCACACCGAAAATTAAAATCAATGGATACATCATGATGCGCTGATACCAGCACAAAACGCAGGGCGGAAGACTCATGACTTCACTAAAAAACAAACTTCCCGCGGTGGCAACGAAAGCGATTAACAACGCAGTTTTAAGAAAAAGCTGATTAGACATATATAATTGGTAGCATATGGCACTTAATCTGCAATGCTTTACGTTAGATGGCATCAGTAATACGTATCACAAAAAAAGATTTGCCCGCTCTTTTACCACGACGAACTCAGTTTGCTCATAAACATGATAGCGGTAAATGCCTAATTATTGCGGGTTCAGAAGGCCTTTGGGGAGCAAGCTTTCTTTGCGGCTTGGCGGCGTACCGTGTTGGCGCTGGTTACGTCTATCTACCCGCAGAAACTAAAGATCTAAATTTGTATCCGGATTTTTTGACGTTGAAACTGACAGCGAATTTAAATCTACAACCCTTTTCGTCGATCGCGATCGGACCAGGCCTAAGACTAACTCCAGAAATAAAAAAAATGTTTTTACACCTAAAAAAAACATTTACACAATCTGTGGTCATTGATGCCAGCGCCTTACCACTGGTTAAACAACTACCCGACAACTGGATCATCACACCTCATGAAGGTGAAATGGCGAAACTATTAAAAATCACAGCCGATGAAATTCGTGCGGATCGTCTTAAAGCTGTAAAGCTTGCGCAACAAAATTTCGGCGGTATTGTGATCTTAAAAGGTCACCATACTTTAATTGCCAAGGCACAAAACATTTATGAAATTCAAACTGGAAACCAAGCGCTAGCAAAGGCTGGCACTGGTGATGTTCTTACTGGCATGATTACCGGCTTTCTATCTCAGGGGTTAAAACCAATTAACGCGTGCGTATTAGCTTGTGGTCTACATGGTCATATGGCTGATCGCTGGATAAAAGGCAAAGATTCGCTCTCTCTGATGGCCAGCGACTTGGTAAAACTTCTTCCGCAAACAATCTATTCCTTAAGAAAGAAATTATGAAAAAACAAATAGGATTGATTTTATTATTTTTTCTGTTTTTAATGGCTTGCGCTCCAGAACCAAACCCTCTAAGAACCGAACCCAGATCTCAGGTTAATGAGCTTGCGATCAATAACCTTGTAGCCAATAACTGGTGCCAACGAAATACGACAACTGGGGCGACTGAGTACAAATGGCAATTCAATAAAGATCTTACCGCTACCGCCACAAAACCAGATCAACAAACAAACCCAGAAACTTTTCAATGGGCCATTACTGGTGATAATATTTTAACTCTTAAAGTAGGAATGCTTGCAATTATTTTTATCAAAAAGGTGACCTACAGCTACGACGTGGCCGAGCTTAAACGCACGATGGCCTGGAGCGATGGCGAAATAACAAATTTTATTGAGTGCGAATAGTTTTATTTATTTTGCAATGATTTTTCAATACGATCTAAACGCTCTTTTAATTCTTTAATCTCTTGCTCTTTCGCAAGATTTTCTTCTTTCAGCGAAGCTATTTCACGCTGAACACCCGTCACTTCATGATATACGTCTTTGATCGCATTTAACATCGCCCAAATAATCGGAGTCGTATTCAAAGATAAAAATCCATCCTTATCTGTATTTACCGCTTCAGGAATAACTTTTTGCACTTGTTGCGCCAGGACTCCCGGAAATTCTTTCTCTGAATTTAATTTTTTAGGATTATCTTTTTTATATTTAAAAACAATAGTATCGATATTTAAAATTTCATTTAAACCGCGATCATAACCAGACACCACATCTTTTAGACGCGCATCTGATGTCATGGCCCACGTTGCCACCCCGTCATCGCGAAAGGCTTCGCCGCTGATACGAACACTTCCGCTTACATCCAGTTGATATGCAGCGGCTGAATTTCTGCCAACACCAACAAATCCAGTGGCGCGCGCAACGGCGATACCATATTTTTCAACACTGTTTTCTAACGTAATTAATTGCAACAAATCAGAACCCGAATTGTAACGCAAAATACCACCATACGTTGTCGTATTAAATTCGCTCATAAAAATATCGCGATAATACGTATCTTGCGAATCAATGCGAAGAGCTGTCGCATTGGCTGCACCAAGACCGCCAATATTTAAGCGCGCTGTTGGCGCACTTGTTCCGATACCGACATTGCCGGTATAATTTATTCTCATTTTTTCAGTCTCGGTGCCAGGCCCACCTGATCTTGTGCCGAAAGCCATAAAGGTATCAGAAGAAGAAATTTCGCTATGCGTGCCGGCTTCGATATACCCCATCACCCGATCTGTCACATTTGGAGCTCCCGCTTCACTCAGTGAAAAAATCATGCGACTTGTTTCATTTATACCGGTACCAGCACCGTAAATTTTTCTGTTATCAATTGCAAGACCAACAAACGGGCCGTCAACTTGACCATAAATATGAGTTTTAACAACTGGAGCACTGGTACCAATACCAAAATTTCCGGCAGCAGTTAAATGCATTTGTTGGTTTACGGCATCATTGCCGCCGGTGAAAAAACGAATCGGTCCCACATTGGCGTGCAGGTTTAAACCACCTGATTCAAAACCAGTTAGTGTTGTCGTCAACGGTGAATACGCAGAGCCCGCAGCCCCATAACCAGGGCCAAAACTATGCAGAGCTGTACCGCTGGCAAAGCCTCCCCAGTTATTATTCATACGAATCACAGAATAACCTGCAGGATTTGTATTATGAATATACTGCGCAACTTCGCCGGCTGACGAACCCACAACATTGAATCTGGCCGTCATACTTGCGGCAGAAGACGTGCCCACACCAACGCTACCACCTGATTTATTTAACATTAAATTGGCAGGAGTACCTAAACCATCTTCGGCTTGAACTGTCATACCGCTATGACTTTGCCCTGATTGAATATACCCATAGCGCCCAAAGACTCCACCGGATGCAGTTTGATGCAAAAACTGAACGTATGGATCTTCATTAAACGTTGCCGTGTAAGCTTTTTTGAAAGTGGCTATCGTGCCAAAAGTTTGTTCGCGCGTGACATTTAACCCAAACCCGACAACATCTAAAGTATTTGTCGGCGCCACTGTACCGATACCGATATTTCCTAATGAGGAAATAGAAAAACGTGTGGTTCCTGAAGCCGTATCGTAAATTCCAAAACTATCTGAAGAATGGCGACCGGCTTCGATATTCCAGCTTTTTCCGCCAGCTCCTTGATGACTTAACTGCACAAGTGGCCAACCAGATGTAGCCCCGCCCCGCGCAGTCAATGCTGAATAGTTCGCTGAATCGATAAGTAAATTATTATACGCATCTGTGCCGACAAGATTTAAAAGTGCTGTCGGAGAACTTGTTCCAAGCCCAGCCCGACCGCTTTCGCTGATAAAAAATGTGTTCGAACCAACGCTATTGGTGAATTGCACACCCGACGCCGAGCCATACATTTGCCCGATAAAATTATTTGTGCCTGTTGTATACATGGCGTATCCAAAACCACCCGCGGGACCAATCTGACCAACACCTGGAACTTTAATAGCGCCGCTGACTTCTAATTTTTCAGTCGGAGTCTGCGTGCCAATACCAACGTTTCCTGCAGCATTAATCGTAATGTCAGGAGTGGTGTCTCCCGAGCTTAAGAAAAGTCCGACCGCTGAAGGGTTTGACCAGATACGACCTTTTTGTGTGCCACTGGCCTCTTGAAAAATAATATCGCCCACATCTGAAGCCGTGGCCGTTAAATATAAATTGGCACTGTTCGTTAAATTTAAGCTACCTGAAGCTACGATATGACCTGCGGTAAAATTTGTATTGTCATCCGAAGCAATGGCGCGACGAGTGTCGGAGCCATCAGTAATAAAAAAATTAAAACCATCATACTCTATGCTGCCCGCTTGCGGTGCAGACAGCAATGTACTTGAAGTCAGTTTTAACGATGGTAGCGTGCTGCTGCCCGCACCAATATGAAGTTTAGCCGTCGGAGAAGTGATTCCAACGCCAACTGCACCACTGGCTGTAAACACCATGCGGCGATTATTACCAGTACGTAAAGTAAAAGTATGATCCGACATACTGCCCGCGAAAACTTCACCTGCAGCAGTGCTTGTCCCCATAACAAATTCAACACCATTTGTAACATCACGGCCTTGAAAGTAAGCGTGCCCATCACCAAAAATTGAAATCGAATTCGCACCTTCTGCGACGATAGGTGTATCGGGTGTAACATTGGCCACGGTGAGGCGTGATAACGGACCTGAAACGCCAATGCCGACATAGCCTGAATTATAATGAATAGCTGAACCTGATGTTACCCATTGTGATGAAGTTATTGCAGAGAAACTAGCGGCCGTAGTTGTAGATAACGCTGCAACTGCTGTCGCACTTGCAGGAGTGTAACCTAAAGCTGTAATCACCGACGCTGAAGTTGCACTGACTTTACTATTAAATATTACATAATCTGCATTCGACAATAAACCCGCAGTCACCGCAGCCGATGAAGCTTGTGGAATATTAAAACTGTGAACTCCATTTGTAGAGCTAATATTAAAATTTGTTCCAGAGATCCCTGTCACAAAACTTTGTGTTCCAGAAACCGAACCATTAAGTAAAGTGATTCCTGCACCCGCCACACCAAATGCAGACCATGTGGCACCATTACAGTATTCTACGAGTCCTGAATTATAGCGTAAAGTTCCGGCAAAGCTTACCGCACAGGTTGCTGATTCCATGCTGATACGCACGCCGCCAGAAACATCTAAACTTGTAACAGGAGTTGTTGTGCCGATGCCGACATGGCCATCTGATTCAAACCGCACTCTTTCAACTGGTGCCGACGCACCAACTGCTGTCGTCATAAATTGTATGCGACCACCAACACCGGTAGCACTTGCGGTCTCTGCAGCGGTCACGCGAATTTTAGCTGATTCACCAGGATAAGAACCATCGGTGTAGGCTTGAAAAATTAATTCTCCAAGTCGGTCTCCGTTCAAAGTAGGTGTTCTTAGTGAGGTATTGCCACGCGATTTTTGAAAAACTAAACCGTAAGAACCTGCGCTATTTCTAGCTGCGTCGATTAATAACTGCTGAAAAACAGCTGATTCAGAATACAGATGCAACAAGCTGGTTGGAGAACTAGTGCCAATACCAACATTTCCGGCATCATAGCTGATCGAAGTGCCCGAACTTAACCACTGTGATGAAGTCAGTGCTGAAACCGAATTTGCTAACGAAGACACTGTTGCTGAAACTGAAAACACCGTCGCTGACACTTGCGACAACAATGAATCTGTTGTCGCAAGCGAAGATACAAGCGCTGTCACACTTGCGCCGGTGGCCGGCGTGTAACCAAGAGCAGCAACTACGGCAGCTGCCGAAACATCTGCTGTAGTTACGCACGAAAAGCTTGTGCCGTTATAGCGAAGCGCTTCAGTTGATAAACACGTGGGAATACTAGCCACTTCAACAAAAGCAGAATCAGATTTTCCGTTTAATGTTAAAGCTTCGTTTGCAAACATCGCATAAGGTACGGCATTGATATTCATTGCAGGCAAAGTTTGCCAGCCACTGCCATCATGAAACTGCATCACTATTTTTCTGGTATCAGTTGCTAACGGCGAATAACTTACTGGACCACCAACATCACAAGATAAGTTAGGAGTAATATTTGAAAACACATCTTCAAAAGTTGGACTAGAAACAGGATAAGTTTTCACACCCGATCCTAACGAGAAAGAAATTAATCCGCCCGTTGAAGTCATATTCACCGAAGAATAAGTTTCAGAATATAAAATACAAGCACCGGCTGGATCTAAAATAGTAAATTTAAAATTCACACTAGCCGCTTCAAGTGGATAACCATCTGGTTTAATAATTTTTGCTTGATAAGTAGTTCTTGCGGGACCAGCAAAAGCAAGCAGACTGCAAAATAGCAGAAAAATAGCAGTCGCAATATGAGACAGTGCACGTCCAGCGGTTCGTTTCACAGAGTACGAATCGGTAGAAACCGTCTATGGGTTTAACCATTTTCTCATTCACAATGCTTATGAAAAAATACTTTGCCGGCAGCAGGACTGCCTCGGTTAAAATGCAGTTAAAAACGTTTATAAAAATATACCCTTAGCCCGTATTTCGCTCATAGCTAAATAATTTTCACATAAATTGAGATAGTCTGAAGCCGTATCATTTAACTGGCCTGAATTAATTCGATCTTTTGCTACCGGAAAAATCTCTGATTCTTCTTTTTTAAAATGATTCACTATTAACTCGCAAAGAACTAAACATTTGGCTTCGACATCTTCTGTCCATAGCGATTGAAAATGCATATCACGCAGCTGATCTGCCAGCTGATAAATAATTTCATGTTCATCTTGAGCAAGACTACCGTCTACGCGCGGTAATTTTTCTGAACTTGCGATCATCAGTTTATACAGTGTTTGCTCTTCGGCTTTGGCATGCATTTCGAATAATTTAAGCAATCGATCCAGATGAATTTGTTTTTCATTATCTTGAGTATCTCGATCTAAACAAACCACCAGTGATTCTTTGATGTAATTATGATGGTCTTTAAGTGCATCAATAAGTTTCGTTTGTTTGCGCAAAGCTGCATTCATCTCTTGGCGAATTTCAGCAATAGTATGAGCCTCGCCGCGCAACGATTTTCGCAAGTCATGCAGCATGGTATGAAAAAATCCGTTACCATTTGAAGTCGAATAGGTTGTTTCTTGATTATCAGCGATGGTCATAATGCCTCCTTGCATCCTAATAAACAAAGAAGCAAAGACTGTACCTTAAAACGATTATTTATTTTGTTTTTTCAAGAGCTTTTTCAATACGCTCTAATCGCGCTTTAACAGCCGCATTTTCTTCTTCTAGACTTTGAATCTTACGCGCTTGCTCAATACTTTGCGCTTTTAACTGCGCATTTTCGGCTTTGATACCCAAGACATCATGATAAAGTTCTTTAATCGCATTAATCATCGCCCAAAATATGGGAGTCGTGTTCAGCGATAAAAATCCATCTTTTTCAACTTTAACAGCTTCAGGAATTTGCTGCTGTACTTGTTGCGCTAAAACTCCGGTGTATTTCACTGACGCATCAATTTGTTTTGGATTATCTTTTTTATAATTAAAAATAATTGTATCAATATTTGCGATTTCACGCAAACCACGATCATAAGTTGAAACTACATCTTTAAGTCGCGCATCTGAAGGCACAATCCATGCCGAATCTCCGCCATTGCGGTAAGGTGTACCGGTGATTCGGATATCGCCGCTAACATCTAAGGCATAAGCTGGCGATGACGTTCCGATGCCTAATGCGCCCGATTCAGTCAGCGTCATTCGCACATTGGCATTATCATCAATAAAATTTAAATGTTTATTATCTGCACCGACTGTACCGATCGCCCATACTCCGGTGGGGTCATCAGAATCGCGAATATAAATTTGTTTTTCTGAACCAACAATCGAAAGAGTATTTGTAGGCGTCGTCGTACCAATTCCGACGTTGCCACCGTTGTCTTGTAAAACTAAGGCCTGACCAACGTTTGAACCAACTGACATAAAAGCACTTGCTGGTGTAGTGTTATAATTCCATCTGATTCGTCCACGATTGGTCGCATCTTGCCCTAAGGTAAATAGAGTATTTGTACTTGCGCTTCCAAGAGTTATTGTGCTCGAAGAATTTACCATCGCCCCTAAATCTGCTCCCACAGAAAGAATATTTGATGGCGCCGTTGTGCCAATACCGATGTTACCTGCGGCATTCACATAAAGCCGTGATGCGCCTGCAGTAAAATCGTAAAGTTCAAAATTACCATTGCTATCACTGATATTTAAACCAGATCCCATCGTGCGCGTAACTCCACCAGATGTTTTACCGGTCGTACGTGTGTATGCGGCTGAACCATTGTTACCGCTTTCAACATTGGCGACAACACTGCCCGTTCCCTGATAAAGCGAAAATTTATAAGCTGGAGTTGTTGTGCCAACACCGAGGTTGCCACTTGAATCAACGACCATGCGCATCGCATTGGCGTTGTTATCAAAAAGATAAAATTTTCCAGGCACATTATATGTTGTCTCCGAAGCTCCGGCCACACCAATACGAAATTCACGTGCATCCGAGGCAAACTGCGCTTCAGCAAAAATGCTGTTGCCTGTGCCTGTCGAATTAATGCGTAGCCCTCTTGCTGTGGCCGCGCCACTACTTACAATATGTAACGCTGTTGTTGGATTGCTTGTGCCAATACCTGTTGCACCCGTGTAGGTTACAACAAATTTGTCCGAGCTATTGTGTTTGGCTTCAAGAAGATTATTTGTGTTACCTGTTTTACCATTTAATACAAGTAAACGACCGCCGAAATTTCCATTACCCACGGTTAACATCGGAACAGTCGAATTGACGTTTGTATCCATGGTAATACGACCCGCCCAATCCACGGTCATAACGTTTGTACCATCTGATTTGTCGACGCTAAATGGCGATTCAGAAGCTAACTGGCGCACATGCAATTTAGCAGTTGGTCCGGTAACACCTATGCCGACATTACCATTTGCAATAATACTCATCCGCTCAACAGCCGCGCCATCGGTTGATTGACTTGTGCCCGTGTAAAAATGCAAAGCCGTAGCGTTGGGTTGAAGCGCAGTGCCTCCGCCAAAATACACACCATTTTCTGTACTGGTTGAACCCGTCATCATCGCCAAAAATGGCGTCGTCGCATTGGCATAGTGCGCTTGCGAGTAACGAAACCATTTATTCGTGTTATTAGTTCTTGTTGAGGCGCTCATATCAGCGCCGCCAACTAAACCGCTTGCTCCGCCCCAGGCAATATCAAGTTTTCCTAAAGGAGAACTTGTCGCAATACCCACATCACCCGTTGATAAAATACGAAGTTTTTCTGTTCCTGAAGTTGAAAACCCTAATTCGTTACTGCCACCCGAAGCATTCGGATTAAACATTCCCGTATCAGAATCCACATTAAACGCGTACGACGGCTGAGCCGCATTGCCGCCAGTAAAATATATTTGCGGACCAGCGCCGCCGGCATTAAAACCCAGGCTATTAGAAGACCAAGTTCCTTTAAGCCCACCACCAACAGAAATACCAAGGCTACCACCCGCATTGTAAAACCCAGTGTTTGAACTATTTGCAAAAGTGATTGATGGCAAATTAAATGCCCCATCACCGGCATAAAATTTTGTAGCCTTGATAGTTCCGCTCACATCGAGAGCCTGCGCTGGATTTGTTAATCCAACACCCACATTTCCTGTTAAATAATTAATTGCAGTACCACTTGTTGCCCATTGTGAAGATACAACACCAGAAACAGTTGCCGTAAGACTTGTCACTGTTGATGAAAGTGTTGCAACCGTTGCACTGTTTGCCGGAGTATATCCAAGTGCTGAAACAATCGCTGCTGATGTTACCCCAGAACCCGTGGCAATCGTGCGACGAGTGTTAGTGCCGTCGGTGTAATATAAATTAAAACCATCGTATTCGATTGCCCCTGAGGCAGGCGTTGTTAGTAGCGTGCCGCTGGTAAATTTAAATGGCGCGTATGAAGCATTGCCTGCCGTAAGATGTAATCTCGCATTTGGTGCGGCAGTGCCAATACCGACAAAACCCATAAAAGCATTTCTACTATTAGAGCCCGCAGAATAAATATTGTAAGTTTGCGATGCTGTTACAAAATTTTGATCATTAATATACAAACCATAATTATTTGCAACGGCACCAGTATTTATTGCTGAATCAATCCACACTCCATAGTTATTAGTAATGTTTCCGCCAGCATTTGCAGAGCCAAAAAAAGCACCGTAGGCATTGGTGACTGATCCGCCATAAACATAAGAGCGCCCATTCATAGCTTGAATCGAAAACACTGTGCCTGATCCGCTTTTCAGAGCTAAAGCACTCATGCCCGTCATATCTGAAGTGCTTCCGCTTCCATCATGTTCAACAATACCCAAATCACCAAACAAACTTCCATAGTTGACGGTACTACCTGACTGCACTTGTAAAAAATTTAATCCATTAAAAACTAAACCGCTGCTGTTTGCGCTTCCATTTAATTTAATCGATACGCCATGTCCTACCGTGTGAGCCGCAGAAAGATCAGTTATTGTCTCTTGCAAAAAGAAAGGCCCGCTATAAGCCACATTATCACCAAGCAGTGGACCAAAATTAAAAACTCCGCCCGTCGCAGGATTTTTACCAAGCAACACTTGCCCAGAAATTTGCGCAGAACCCGAAACTTGTAATGCTGAAGTTGGATTCCCGGTTCCGATACCGATACCCACAAAGCCAGAAGAATAACTAATTGTAGTACCGCTTGTTAACCACTGCGAACTGGTGATTGTCGAAAACGAAGCTGCTACAGTATTTGTTAATGTTGAAACTGTCGACGAAACCGAAAATAGAGTTGTCGAAACACTTGAAACATTTGTAGTTATATTTGTGATAGCCGCGTTATCAGCTGGCGTATAACCTAAAGCAGCAGTGATCGTTGAAGAAGTAACACCACCCGCACCGCTGATCGTTTCACAAGTAAAACTTACTCCATTATAAGATAAGGCTTCAGCAGGATTGCATGTTGGTAGTCCTGAAATTTTTTGCGCTTCATTAGCATACATCGCATACGGTACCGCATTGATATTCATTGCGGGTAACGTCTGCCAACCAGTGCCATCATGAAATTGCATCACAATTTTTCGCGTATCTGCAGCTAAAGGCGAATAAGAAACCGGGCCACCAGTGTCACAAGATAAACTTGAAGTTACATTCGAAAAAACTTGTTCAAAAGTTGTGGCGCTGACCGGATAAGTTTTAACCCCACTGCCTAACGCAAAAGAAATTAATCCACCCGCCCCAGACATATTCACCGAAGAATAAGTTTCAGAATACAAAATACAATCGCCAGTTGGATTTAAAATCGTAAATTTAAAATTTACGCTCGTGGCTTCAAGCGGAAAGCCATCAGGTTTAATAATTTTTGCCTGATAGGTTGTATTTGCAGGGCCCGCAAATGCAGATAGCGTATTTACAATAATAAATACGAAAAAAATATAACTGAAAATATTCAGATATCGTGTCTGCCAGCTTACGTGATTCACAGTTAACTTATCGGATTTACTGACTTAAATATTTAAGTCACAGCTTGGCCAGATCACATAAATTGAAATATAAATAAAAAAATCGCCAAGACTTTCATCTTGACGATCTTTTTACTGTCTCAATCTGAGAATTTGTTAACAATAGAAAACAATTATTTGATATTTGTTCCCTGAGCAATACCCGCAAATTCAGCTCTGCAGAAGCTGGCGTTTCTTGGCAAAGTCATTTTTGTAAAAGACTTATTTGATTGCGGCGACAATAAAACTGCATCAACACCTGAATCATCAGCAATTTTTGCAAAGTCTTTATCAAAATATTGATAGTTCCATTGGCCTTGCACTAAAGTTTGTGACGGGTTTGGATTGTTCACAGTCACTTTAACCATCGACTGGTCGACAGGAATAATACAGCTCGCAGAAAGATTTTTCTGATCTAAAATAAAAGTTGAAGTGCCCGTGTTTTTTACGAAAAGATCTTGTTTGTTTTTATGTGCCTGAACTGAAGCTTTGTTATAAGCTTGGTCGTAAGCAGGTTTTAACATTGACCATTTAGCTTCGCAGCCGGCAAAGCTTGGCTCGAAAGATTTTTCAGTTAAATCAGAGCCATGTTTATTACCGATTTTTTCAGCGCGTGTTGCCGAACAAAACCCTGCCATATACACACGTTCCATATTATTTTTTAACGAAGCGTATGATGACATTGTCACACAAGCGCCCATTTTTTTCTCGACATCAGTTTTTGATAATCCTGCATCAACACCGGTTTGAGTAATTTTAGTAATTTCACCGATTTGACAAATTTGATTTTTCTTTTCTTCAAATCCCTGACGGTAGTCAGCTTGAAATTGCGAACCCGTGTATTCACCTTCACAAGAATCGCCTGACTTTAACCCTGGCATATTGATGTTACCGTTAGTGGCATCTCTTGCGCCCGAGCTTTTTGCATTATTTGTATTACAAGTTAATTTTTGAATCATTGCGCATGACCCAGTTAGCATTAATGCCGAGACTAAAATAGAAACTTTGATTGATGTGTTCACGTTGAAACTCTCCTATGCCACAATTGAATCTCGACCTTTCACGCTTTGCAATCTCGTAGCGCGTAAAGCTTAAAATAAAAGCAGAATTATTTTAAGTCATTGACGTTAAATCAATGATCAGATGACAATCGTCATCCTATGGCAACCAAAGCAAAATCTAGCACCAACACAGGCTTTTCACATATCTTGGTAAATATTATTTTACCGGTTTATATTTTAAATAAAGGCAGCAAATGGGGCTTAACCCCAGCCAACGCACTTGTTTTAGCATTAGCCCTGCCGCTGTGTTCAGGGATTTATTCTATTTTTAAAAATAAAAAAATGGATTTTATTTCACTTTTAGGTTTATTGAATATTTTAATTTCAGGAACCTTATCATTAATGGCTCTGGGTGGAATTTGGTTTGCCGTTAAAGAAGCACTTTTTCCTCTGCTGATCGGCGTGTTTGTTTTATTTTCTAGTTATGGCAAAAGCCCGTTTTTCGAATCGTTATTTTTAAATCCAGCCGCTTTTGATGTTGATAAAATTCAGGCAAAAATTACTGAAACAAGCAAAGAGCAAGATTTTAAAAACCTAATGCAAAAATCGACACAATTGTTATCGCTGTCATTTTTAATGAGTGCACTTTTAAACTTTTTTCTGGCATTGAAAATTTTTACGCCACTTGCCGAGACTCTGACGACCGAACAAAAACAAGATTTGCTAAATCAACAGTTAGGCCAGATGACGATGTATTCGCTGTTAGTGATTTTGATCCCGTCGATCATCTTTTTAGGCGCAATTCTATATTACACATTCAGAAAAATGACCGCACTTACGGGACTGACAACCAATGATCTTTTTATTAAAGAAGTTGTCGAACCCAAAGTTAACAACTAGCTGTTAACTAGAAGTCCCATCCACCTTCTGGTGGAGGAGGCGGTGGTGGCGGAATTGGCGCATCACCAAAACCCGAATCATACATTCCTGGCGCATTACCAAAATCTGATGTCGGAGGTGGTGGTGGCGGAAAATCATCGAAATTATCCTGTGGAACATTACCGAAATCAGCTGGTGGAGGTGGTGGGAAATCAAAACTATCACCGCCGCCCTGAAAACCGCCGCTATTATACCCGCCCGAAGAAGCCCCACTTTGGCCTCCGCCGATGCCTGCGCCAGATTTAGTCCATTTATTACGGCCACGTTTACGTAAATCATAACGTGGGCGCTGATTAAAAATCGCTAATTCTTCTTCTTCGCTGACCACATCTTTGGGCTGATATTGCGCGATGATATTTTTCTTAATTTGAATGTGTTGTTTGCGACCTTCTTCAACAACACGCTGACCGCGTTCTTTTTCAGCCAAGTCAGCATAGTACTCTTTAGAAAATTCTTGTGGCGTTGGACGTTTATTTTTTTTGTATTCGAAAACAGATTTTTCACGGGTTGAATCCCATTGCTCTTGCTCTTCAATCCAGAGAGCTAAACCTTTATTTTGTTCTTTTTCAGTTTTTTTCTTTTCGTCTTGAAATTCTGTATAAGCTTTGCGGCGATTGGTTTCATGCTGAAGCTCTTCCTTTAAACGATCAGCTAATTCCTGATCGTAGGCCAAGCATTTCATACTAAAAATTATACAGCTAAGAAGTAAGAGCAAATATCTCACCCCATATTTATCTCATATTTACTAAAACTTAGCGTCATATCTCGCATAATTTCACGTCATTTCCCGACTTTTGTCTTTATCTTGGTTCAGTTTTACAGTAACTTTTCGCATCAGCCTCAATGAAATTGAGAATCAGGCAAAGGAACTTTATGGAAATTCTTCAGCAATTAGGTTTATTCTTCGGACAAACACTGATTATAGTTTTAGCGATCGTAGCCGTAATTTTAACAATTGCCGGCGCCGCAGTTAAAACAAAAATGGCCAAAGCTTTTGAAGTTGAAATCATCAACGACAAAATCGATGAACAAAAAGAAGCTTTAAATTCAATCATCCTGACAGATGCCGATTTTAAAAAAGAAAAAAAGCGCTTAAAAAAAGAAGCTAAAGAAGAAGATAAAAATCCAAAAAAATACAGTTACTTAATCGACTTTCTTAAAGGCGACGTCGAAGCCTCTTCGGTTGAACATTTAAAAGAAGAAATCAATGCTGTGTTAACTGTGGCACAAAAAGACGACGAAGTGATCTTACGTATCGAAAGCCCCGGCGGCGTCGTGCACGGCTATGGCTTAGCAGCCGCTCAAATTTTGCGCCTGCGTGAAGCTGGCTTACAAGTGACTGTCTGTGTAGACAAAGTGGCGGCCAGCGGTGGCTACCTGATGTCTTGTGTAGCTCATAAAATCATTGCATCCCCTTTTGCGATCATCGGCTCAATCGGCGTTGTCGCTCAAGTTCCGAACTTCAACCGACTGCTTAAAAAACACGATGTTGAATACAAAGAATACACAGCCGGAGACTACAAACGCACCGTCAGCATCTTTGGCGAAATCACTGAAAAAGGTGAAGCTAAATTTCGCGAACAGCTTGAGATCACTCACCTTCTATTTAAAGGCTTTGTAGGCAAATACCGCCCGCAATTAGACATGGAAAAAGTGGCCACGGGCGAATACTGGTATGGTCAAACTGCTTTGGAATTAAACTTAGTTGATAAAATTCAAACAAGCGATGATTACATCTTGAACAAAACTAAAACTCACAAAGTTTTAAAAGTTTCTTGCGAGAAAAAACCAAGCCTGTCTGACAAGATTTCAGGCGCCTTAAGTAAAAGTGTTTCTTTAACTATCGACAAACTAATTAGTCATTTTGCTGCTAAAAAACAAAGCCTAGAGACAAGAGCTTAATCAGTGAAACAACTGATTCTGCTACGCATTAACGTCATGGCTGCTTTATTTATAGCTGGAGTTAATGTACTAAAAGCACAACAAGAAGTCCCTTTATAGGTACTTCTTGTTTAACAATGAGGGAATAGCGCATTGGAACCCGTTTTAAAAGTTCGCGAACTTGAGACCACATTTTTTTTAAAAACCGGCCCATTTCACGCGGTTAACCGTATTTCTTATGATATCGGCAAAGGCGAAACTTTAGGTATCGTTGGCGAATCTGGTTGCGGTAAATCCGTAACTTCTTTTTCATTAATGCAACTCGTAGCCACACCAGGAAAAATCACTCACGGTTCTGCTATTTTAACAGCTCCAGGTATGGGAAGCGTTGATCTGGTTAAACAAACGCCACAACAAATGGAAGCCATCCGCGGCGGAAAAATGGCGATGATTTTTCAAGAACCTATGACCGCTTTAAATCCAGTGTTAACCATCGGTTATCAAATGGATGAACAAATCCAAAAACATTTAAAATTAAACGCTAAAGATTCTCGTGACCGTGCGATCGAAATGCTGCAATTAGTGGGCATTCCATCGGCAGCTGAACGTTATACTTCATACCCTCATCATTTATCAGGTGGTATGCGCCAGCGCGCGATGATCGCTATGGCTTTATCATGCAACCCGGTTATGTTGATTGCCGATGAACCTACAACAGCTCTCGATGTAACGATTCAGGCGCAAATTTTAGAATTATTCCAAAGCTTACAAGAAAAAATGAATATGTCAGTTCAGTTTATCACTCATGATCTGGGTGTTATTTCTGAAGTGTCAGATAATGTGTTAGTGATGTATGGCGGTCAAATGTGCGAAAAAGGGAATACCCAAGATGTATTAACTTCTCCGCGTCACC
Organism: Bdellovibrio sp.; assembly: GCA_036676395.1. Taxonomy (GTDB): domain Bacteria; phylum Bdellovibrionota; class Bdellovibrionia; order Bdellovibrionales; family Bdellovibrionaceae; genus Pseudobdellovibrio. Next base: position 1,380,765 of record JAKFCY010000002.1, on the reverse strand, counting down.
CCTACACTGCTGCATTAATCGAATCTCGTCCACGCATTGGCACGCATTCAAAACGTTTAAAAACAATTGAAGGCTCGGTTCCGGCACCGCATGAATTACCGAGTGGCTGCCCGTTCGCAACTCGTTGCGCCCGTGTAAAAACTGAATGCTGGACGAACAAACCGCCAATGCTTCCATTTACAAACTCAAGTGGCCGCGAACAATCAGTTGCGTGCTTTAACCCAGTACCACAATAGGAGACTATGATGAGTGATTCAAAGCTTTCAGAAAACATTTTAGTCGCAAAAAATATCAAAAAATATTTTCCTATAAAAAAGGGATTCTTTTTGCGTCACGTGGCGGATGTAAAAGCTGTCGACGATGTAAGCTTAACAGTTCGCAAAGGTGAAACTTTAGGTTTAGTTGGCGAATCAGGCTGCGGCAAATCAACTTTAGGCAGAACACTGATTCGTCTCTACGAACCAACTGCCGGCCAAATCGAATTTGAACATAAAAACTTTTTAGATGCTTCTGGTAAAGATTTACGTGCAGCCCGCAAAGACATTCAAATGATCTTTCAAGATCCTTATGCGTCTTTAGATCCACGCATGACTGTTGGTCAAATTATCGAACAACCCTTCGTGATTCACAATATCTTAGGCCCTAAAGAGCGCACAGCACGCGTTCAGCAATTATTAGAACTTGTGGGTTTGCGCCCATCACACATCAATCGCTACCCGCATGAATTCTCTGGCGGCCAACGCCAACGTATTTCGATCGCGCGGGCCATCGCCTTAGATCCAAAATTAATTATCTGTGATGAACCGGTTTCGGCCTTAGACGTTTCAATTCAGGCACAGATTTTAAATCTGCTTAAAGATTTACAAGAGCGCTTAGGTTTAACTTATATTTTTATTTCGCATGATTTGTCAGTGATCGAGCATGTTTGTGACCGCGTAGCGGTGATGTACTTAGGCCGTATCGTTGAATTAACAACACGCGAAGAGTTATTTAAAAACCCGCACCATCCCTACACTCATGCCTTACTTGGATCTATTCCATCTATCGGCACCGGTAAAAAGAAAATGGCCAAAATTTTAACCGGCGAAATTCCATCGCCGATTAATCCGCCATCGGGTTGTTCTTTCCATCCACGTTGCCCTTATAAACAGGATAAATGTGTTACGGATAGACCTGAGCTGACAGGAGAAATCGGCCACCAAGCTGCATGCCATTATAAACTAAATTCAACGACACAAAAGGAGTTGTCATGAAAAATTTAACGGGTCTTTTAGTAGTAGCAATGTTAGTTGCTGCTTGTACTAAAAAAGACGCTGGTCAAACAGCGGACGTACAAGCTCAAGGCGAAGCAAAGCTTACAAACAACGAATTAAAAATCGGTATCTCGCAAGAGTTCGAAAACTTTAATCCATTAATCGCATCAATGTTGGCAACAACTTATATGCAACGTATGGTTAACAGAACTTTAGTAGTTATCGATGCTGACGGCAAATGGGTTCCGCAATTAGCGAAATCTATCCCTTCAATCGAAAACGGCACAGCAAAAGTGATCAAAGTTGGCGGCAAAGAAAAATTGCAAGCTACTTGGGAGTTATTAGACAATGCAGTTTGGGGCGACGGCACTCCGGTTGTTTGTGATGATTTCGCCTTAGCAGTTAAAATCGCTTCTTCTCCTAACGTTGGCGTAGGCGAAAAAGAAGTTTACACTCAAGTTGAAAAAATCGAACTAGTAGATAAAAACCCTAAAAAATGCTTATTCACATATGACAAAGCTAAATGGGATTTCTACATGATGGGTACATTCTACCCGCTTCCTAAAGCCTTAGAAGAAGCTGTATTTAAAAAACACGGCACTCAAAAAGAAGGTTACGAAAAGAACTCTTTATATTCTAAAGATCCAACTAACGTTGGCCTTTTCAATGGTCCTTACTTAATTTCTGAAATTCAATTAGGTGACCATGTTACGTTCGTTCCGAATCCTAAATTCTACGGCGAACAAGCAAAAATCAAAAAAATTATCGTTAAACTTATCCCGAACACAGGAACTCTTGAAGCCAACCTACGTTCAGGTACAATCGATTTAATTTCGACTTTAGGTTTAGCTTTAGACCAAGCCTTAGCTTTCGAGAAAAAAATCAAATCTGAAGGTTTAGGCTACCAAGTCTTGTTCCAACCTTCGACTGTGTATGAGCACATTGATTTAAACTTAGATAACGCTTTCTTAAAAGATGTTCGCGTTCGTAAAGCATTAAACTTTGCGATCAACAAAGAAGATCTAACAAACGCGTTATTTGAAGGGAAACAACAACCTGCGATCCACTCTATCACTCCGCGTGATCCATGGTTTACTGCTGACCCTGCTAAAGTAACTATCTACAAATACAATAAACGTGAAGCTGAACGTTTATTAGACGAAGCCGGTTGGAAACCAGGTGCTGATGGCATCCGCGTTAAAGACGGTAAACGCCTATCTTTCACGGTGATGACTACTGCGGGTAACAAAACTCGTGAATTAGTTCAGGTTTACTTACAAAACCAATGGAAACAAGTTGGTATCGAAGTGAATGCTAAAAATGAACCAGCTCGCGTATTCTTCGGTGAAACGACGAAAAAACGTGCGTTTGATTCTATGGCTTTATTTGCCTGGGTTTCTTCTCCAGAAAATACACCTAAATCAACTTTCTCTTCTAAAAACATTCCTACTGCTAAAAACGGTTGGTCTGGCCAAAACTACATGGGTTGGTCAAACGCTGCTGTTGATAAAACTTTAGAAGCTTTAGATACAGAAATGAAAAACGAAAAACGTATTGAAATGGTTCATGAAGTTTTAAAAGCTTACACTGATGAAGTGCCGGTTTTACCTTTATACTACCGTTCTGACGTTGCCGTTATTCCTAACCAATTAAAAGGTTACCGTTTAACTGGCCACCAATTTCCAGAGACTAACGTAGTTGAACTTTGGAATTTAGAGTAATTTGATACATTACAAAAAGGATAACCGAGCCATCGGTTGTCCTTTTTATTTTCTCATATAGGAACCGATCGATGACTACATACATACTTCGCCGCATTCTACAGACATTAATGGTCATCGTTATCTTGTCTTACGTTTGCTTTAGCTTGATGACATTAATGCCGGGTGACCCGATTGAATTAATGATTTCTGCTAATCCTAAAATCACTCAAGAAGATGTTGTTCGTTTAAGAGCTTTCTACGGTTTAGACCAACCGACTTATGTTCGTTATTTTAACTGGGTATCTGAAATCGCCAAAGGCGATCTTGGTTATTCACGCACTTACCGCATTCCCGTAACCGAGATGATGGGACCATCACTTAAAGCGACTTTTGTATTATCAATGGGGTCGCTGCTTTTTGCTATTATGGTAGGAATTCCGCTGGGCATCTACTGTGCTTTAAAACCAAATTCTAAAATGGATTATTTGGTTAATATTTTCAATTTCGGGGGAATCTCGATTCCTTCATTCTTTTTAGGTATTGTTTTAATTATTATTTTCTCTGTAGGTCTTGGCTGGTTACCAGCTGGTGGTTATCAAACAACGGGTATGCACTATAATAACATTTTTGAAGAGTTATTAGATAAAGCCAAATATTTAATTTTACCCATTTTATCACTATCAGTTCAATCGATCGGCCGTTTTTCGCGCTTTTCAAGATCAGCCATGGTTGAAGCGATGAGAAACGATTTCATCCGCACTGCACGCGCCAAAGGGATGTCTGAACAAGTGGTGATCTGGAAGCATGGCTTTAGAAATGCTTTAATCCCGTTAATCACAATCGTTGCGATCAGCTTCTCGTCGGTGTTTTCAGGAGCACTTATCACTGAGTCGTTATTTGCCTACCCGGGTGTCGGACGCTTAATTTACACATCAATCATCGGTAATGATTTTAACGTGGCCATGATTAGTTTTATTATTTCTATTGCTATGGTTTTACTAATGAACTTAGTCGCTGACTTGTTGTACGGCGCTGCAGATCCAAGAATCTCGTACAAGTAAGAGGATAAAGAAAATGAGCGAAACAGTAAATACGCCACCTTCGGCGGCTGAACTTAAAAGTATTGAAACCTCACAAACATTTTTTCAAATTGTTTACACCCAATTTAAAGAACACAAGGCCGCTGTATTTGGCGCCTATCTGATTGTGTTTTTCATGCTGGTCGCAATCCTTGCCCCAGTGATCGAATACGCAACAGGCACTGATTCAGACTCGCAAAACGTTTTTAATCGCTACAAACCACCCTTTTCTAAGATCATCGCACCACAAGATGCACGTGAACAAGCGATTCAAAACTTTGTCCGTCAAAATCCTGAAGAAGCGGCAAAAATTCAAACTTCGCTTTTAGAAAAAAATCTTGTGCAACCAGTGCGCCCAGAAGATGCTTTATATGACTGGGTTAATTTAGAAGAAGCAAAAGCCATCGAAACTATCAAGGCCATCGATACTGGTAAAAAAGCTGAGCTTGTTAAAATGGTTCATAACTTTAAAAGCTTTCACTTATTCGGAACAGACGAACTTGGTCGCGATGTTTTAATGCGTTTAGTTTACGGCACCCGCGTTTCAATTGGCGTAGGTGTTTTAGTGGCGATTGCATCGGCACTCATTGGTTTAATTATTGGTTCGCTGGCTGGTTATTACGGCGGAGTCATCGACACGGTCTTAATGCGCGTGACAGATTCACTTCTATCGCTTCCTATTTTACCAGTCTTAGTTGTTATCGCTGCCATTGATCTTAAGAAGGTTTTAGGCGGCCTAGTCAGTGTTGCTGAAAGCCTATTCGGCGCAACTGGTGGAAACTTAGCACAAGAAATGGTGAATAACATTTTTTCTGGCGGTAAAGAATCGATCTACAAGCTTGTATTTATTCTTTGTTTATTTTCATGGATGACGGTAGCTCGTTTAATTCGCGGCAGTATTTTATCGTTACGTGAACGTGAATTTATCTTAGCTTCTAAAACATTGGGCGCTACCGATTTAACAATCATCGTTCGGCATATGTTTCCAAATGTTGTTGCTCCGCTATTGGTGTCTGTGACATTAGGTGTGGGTGATTCAATCCTATTCGAAGCGGCCTTATCGTACTTAGGATTAGGAATCCAGCCGCCTATGCCAAGCTGGGGTAACATGTTATTCAATGCCCAAGAGTTAATTTACCAGGCTCCATTTTTGGCGGTTTTACCGGGTATCTTGATCTTCTTAGTGGTTGTGAGCTTTAACTTCTTAGGCGATGGCCTGCAAGACGCTATCGATCCTAAAACAGTGCGTCGCTAAGACCGTCGTTATACAGTACAACACTGAATATTTTTCCTGAGGGACTTCGTCTAAGTCCCTTAAATTCTTCATAATCTGGCCCCTGAATTGTAATACTTCATTAATGAAATAATTTAATGGGGTTTAGTTTATGAAAAAAAGCACAGCTTTAAAAACAGTTTTAATGTTAGGAATCTTAAGCATTTCAAATTCATCAATGGCTGCTGTTGGCGGAGGTTCTTTTGAACTTATGTGCCGAAACAAAGCTAAAGAAATTGCTGCTGAAACTTATAAAAACTGTGTGACTGATCAAAAACAGTCGCAAATTAAAGAAGTGCGCAAAGAGTACGAAGAAGAATTAGCTGCTGTTAAAAGTCGTTTTGAAAACAAACTAAAAAAGATTTCAAAAGGCGAATCAGCTAAAGCTTCTACGGCTCCGAGCTCTGATGACAATATCTCAATTCAAAACAATAGACCTTCTAAAGAGGGCTACATTAAACGCTCAAGTGGTGCTCGCGAATTGCCCATGCCTAAAGACCAGTCTCAGGGTGATTTGAGCAACAATACAGACGCATCATCAATTGAAATTGTTGAAATACCAGCTGAACAAGAGTAATCTGAACTCCTGAATAGATAGCAATTCTATAAACAAGGAGCCTACTGTGGGTGAGTTTAGCCTTTCACATATTCTGATTTTATCTTTAATTTTATTAATCTTCTTTGGACCAAGCCGTCTTCCAGCTTTAGGCCAATCATTAGGTAAAGCGATCAAAGGCTTTAAACAAGGTTTAAACGAAATCGACACTGAGGCAAAAGATGTTAGTCCGCAAGAACAACTTAATGCGAACAAGCAAGGCGTAAACCAAGCTCAAACTGAAAAACAAAAGCAAGATCAGAATTCTTAATTCTTCAAACTGATCAAACTAAAAAAAGCGAGTCAACACTCGCTTTTTTTTTGCGATTTTTCAAATTATACAGCTTAATTAAATAGAATTTTTCTGATCGATTCTTTACTTAACTTCCACCCGACCGAATCAATAAAAAAATGATGTAAGTTAAAAAAGACAAACATCGAAGTCACTACAGCCTCGGCCATTTGGGGTGCGTATTGATTCGCAACTAAGGGTAAACCTACGAAAAACAAAACCGAGACGGCAAAAATCCCCGCCACGACCTTTACGAAATCTTTGGTTTCATTTTGTAAGCGGGATATGCCCTGTAAAATAAAGGGGCTATACTGAATCGCATGAAACACCGGAATCAGCATAAAAAAGCTTTCAACAGTCCACCACGAAAACCACATTAAATTCGCAACCCACGGAATACTGATCATGGCTATTTTTTTATAGCTCGCATTTTTATCTGTAGTTTGTTTTACATAAGTTACGATAAACGCAAAAAATAAAATCCAGGCAAAACCTAACAACGTATAAGAAAAAAAATCAGGCACTTTATAAACACTAACATAACTTCGAAAAAGCAAAACTTTAGCTTCATGTCTTTGAATATTTAAAAAACCAAAGCCAGCAAGACTTAGATAGCTATATAAAAGCAAAGACTTACTAGTAAATGGAAAATTTTCTTTTGCCAAAAAAACAGAACAGCCGTAACTTTGTTTAACAAAATGCCAAAATAGTAAAATCCAGGCTGCGATCAGCATCGATTGCACCAAAAAGCCAGCCTGCAAAGTAAAAACTAAAGCCAGCAATACCACGATCATCCACGGCAGGTACTTTCCGACAAAACGATTTTCTTCACGCAGAGTTTTGTTTTTATAAAACCAATAATAGCTAGCGACAAAATGTGGATAAGAAAATAGAATTAATAACCAAAATACATCTTTTTCAGAAGACTTGATCTGATAACCAAAACCACTGACATTAAAAAGATAAAGCGAAGCCAGTAAGATTATTGAAAATAATCCGAATAAAAAAATATGAATTAAACTCTTACTGTTTAAAAACTGAAACGGTTTCGTCATACACTGGTCCTAAATCATTATTTACGCCCAGAACAACCAGGCGGTATTGATTTGGTGTTGTTGTCCACGTTAAATGAATTTCGTAACCATTAAGAACACAAAGGCCGCTATTTTTCTTCATGTTGCTTGCGCTAAAAGTTTTAACAATTGGATCCATTCCGCCGGTAGAATTTTTTGCCGGACGAATCGACATATCAAAACATAAAACAAATGTACCCTGAGTTCCGCTGATAGCTATATTGGGATAGCGAACGAACTGTTCTTGTAAGTTTTGTGAAAACGCAGAAACAATTTCTATCGCTACAGTACGTTTAGATAAGCGGTTAAAGCTTGATTTAATCCAGGCAATACCAGAAACAGCGGCACCGATAATAATAAAACCTAAGGCCCCCATCATCACAGATTCAATTATCGTAAAGCCTTTATTGTTTTTAATAATCATAAAGTCCTCACAGCATTAAATATCAATGTGCGGTTAAATGAGCCTGAAGCGTTAAACAATACGCTGATATTTGGCAGCCCTGATCCTTCTATATGGCGGCGGTAACTGCGCATATAGTTTGGCCAACAATAATAATTTGGAATAGCTGGGTCACAAAGCTGACTGCCTGGAGCAACAACATTTCCGGCTAAATCTTTTTGCGGTGCTCCTGAAAACCAGTCTGACGGCATTTTATGGCCGAAGTTTTTACCGTAGTTTCCAACCGTCGCTTCCAACGTTGTTAGATCACTGTTAATCGGTTGGTAAAAAGGGTTACCAACGTAAACTTCAAGTGTTTTCATTTCACGGCGCAGATCGGTCATACTGATCACACTGTCGTAATTTTGTGTAAGCAAGGTATCAAGTTCTGGATCGACAATGTATAAAGTTCCGCCGCCGGTAACTTTGATTTGATCGAAATAAAACTTACCGAATAAATAATGCGTTTTTCCGGGCTGAAGTTTAATGGTTAATTTTCTGACTTTTAGAAGTCCACAAAATTTTAACGGATCTGAATCAGCCGAAAAATCTAAAGTGACTTCGGCATCAGACCGGTACAGCACCATGATTTTACTGATCGCACTTCCTAAAACCCCAATCTCACAGGTATGAGCTAACTTTTGCAAAATAGATGAATGCGGAAACGTTGTGACATTAGCTAACGTAGCGTTATAATTATAGGGATCTCCATTACTTGAAATTTTGCCCCCTGTTAAACCTGGTAAAGGACTTAGATCCTGAACCCCGCCTGAATTGGCATAGACGTAATGATAATCAATAGGCTCAGTCCAAGAATAGCCAACATAGGTTGTCGGAAAATATTTTACATTCGGCAAATGACCGGTACTAAAACCTTTTTCAAAGACCGCATTAAATTTGGCTAATTGAAATGAGGCTGCTGAATTAATCTTATCGGCTAAAGAATAAACTGTCTGTTTAAAGATCGTCTTCGGTGATTCGGTGTAGGCCACTAAGTTTGAAACTGTAAAAGGAGCTGCTTTATTTGAATGTAGAACATGCGTATCGAAATACAATTTACTGCTTGAATCGATTTCAAAAGCAGTGGCTAAACTAGAATTAAAAATAACGCCATAACGATCAAGGCTTAATAAACTTAAAGTATAGTGTCTGATCACAGACTGCGTAGCGACTGCACCTTTTTTTTGTAATTTAATTTCAATACGCAGTTCACGGCGGGTTCCCGGTAAATCATCCAAGGTGGGCATCGGGGTCAAAATAATAAGTACACGCTCTAACTGATTGGCCATCAAGGCCGGAATCATACAGTTGCGGGCTGCAACAGCCGGCGGCGTTGAGGAATTTGACGGGTTAGAATCCCAGGAAAAAGTTGTGGGATTCGCATTTGTTAAATCACGAAAACTGACCGCCGTAGCCACAAGCTGGCTATCACACGTCGTAGAAACTAAAGGTTGTGAATAGACATCAAGAATGCTTCCGATCACTACTTCGGTCATCGCACGGGTTGTTCCCTTAGAAACGATGTATGATAAAGAATCGGTGGCGTTTTTTACATAGAACATCATACCCACGACAGCTGTCATAACTACAGCGCCCATCATCACCATAACGACGATAGACCCGCTGTTGTTACCTAGAGTGTGGTTAAAAGTTTTTTTATCTGTCATTGTAGCAATAAATATTCTGCGAACAACCTATCGAACGAATATGAAATTGCACATTCGCCGTACCTGTTGTTAATGCTACCGGAGTGGCCGTACCAACTTCAACCTTAAAAGAAGAGTCTAGTTTCGGATCACCGCCGGTATTGTTGAACATAACTAATGAATTACCAGTTCCGGTTAAGTAAGGAGCATCACCACCGATGGCAAAATTACCCTCAGGATGAGCTACACTTTGCTTGTTGATACTGACCATTTTTGAACCAGACATCACAGGATCTGGATCAATATCAATCCCCACCGATGAACCTACATATTTAATAAATTCACCGCTGGCTGCTGTTAACGGAAAACATGATGCCGTATTTAACGCAAAATTTGGATTACTTGAAGTGATATTTGTTTTCAAACGACCTTGTGCTAATTGAATCGCGTTTGGGGTTCCTACAATTTTCATTAATTTTTTATTCAAAGCCATTTTACGCGAACGATATTCGCTATCACTGATATTAGTTAAATTACCTACTGATGGCGCCGGGCACGAACCACTACTCATTGCCGCTTGTACGTCTGGGCAAGTATTTTTGTTTGTGTCTGCAGCGCTAAACATTTCATCCAACGCTGTTTCATAAGGTGCTAACTCTGTGGCAAGTAATTTGTGATATAATTGGCAGGCGGCATTTGTGCGGAATGATTCCCACGGATAGTCGGCACTATCAAAACGGATAGAAGAACTTGCATCACAAATACTTGCATCAGCTTTAGCGGCATTCAGTCGTGTTTTAAAAGCATCAAAGCGCGCTTTTAAACCTGACAAATCAGCTTGGTATTCTAATCTGTCACATGAACAACTAATGCTTGTCATTGAAGTGATCATCGCTGTTAAAGTCGTCGTATGAACATTCGGCTTTGATCTTGTTGCCAAATCGTTAACTAAATTCACTAGTTCACTTGATAAACTTTCACTTCCGCTACCACCAAAATTTAAATCTATTGATTTGCCAGAAACTGTGCCGCCGCCGTTATCAACACGAATGCGCGTTTTACTAATCGAAGCATTCGATTCAAGAATACTATCTTGCATGTAATCCTGAAGGTTTGTTGTACCTACTAAGCTACTGCCAGATAAAAATTGGCGCGAAATTGTTAAATTATTCATACCTGAACTACTATCAATACCATTGGTGTTCTTAATCACCGGGCAAGCCATAGCTACAAACTTCATGTTAAATTTAGTATTAGATAACCCCTGTACGCGTGCTGGCTTTGTTGCTTCAGCAACAAACGCTAGATCTTTCACAGCATCTTCGATTAACTTAAAAGTCTTTTTGGCTGGCATACCAGAAAAATTTGTTGCAATCAGTCTTTCAGTAACGTCAGAATCAACTTTTGAATCTTTCACGTACCCGATAGAATGAAATTTATTCGCAGATAGATCTAACGGGCTACCTTGTGGCGAAATCCAATAGCCTACGATAATGTTCGTGTCAGGATCATCAGAAGGATAAAACTCTGTCGTCGGATGGCTATCACTATACGAGGCCACGTCACCATCACCACAATAGCGCGTGCTTGAAAAGCTGATTTTACCAGCCCCTGCACCCATTACTGTTTTAATCTGGCCACCAACAGGCACGATCTGCGAATTTGCTAAGATATTACCGCTAAGAATAACTTTAGAGTTTTTCTTAACTTTGCCTGCGGCAAATAAGCTTAGCGGAAGCACGACCGTTAAAAAACCTGCGACCAAAATAGAGCTCAATTTGTTTTTCATGAGATACCTCACTTAATAAATACTTCTATCATCCCAGTTCCTAATTTACGGTTTACGTAAACATAAGAATTAGGATCATTTTTTTCTTTAATTGACGGAACTAAAACAACCTCTTCATGACTTGAAGACGTCACGACAAGGTCATACTTATCAGGAAACTGTGCACTTTGTTTTAATTTAATATAACCAAGATCAACTGGCAGGACGACCAAGGTCGCCTCATGGCTATTCATATTATAGTAATGTTGAATACGCTTAATATCGACCGGAGAATAATCTAAATCCCCCTGAAAATCAGCGCGATCATCTGCCAAAGAAAAAGAACTGCGCGGAAATAAATAATCACCGCCGCCGCCGCCCGCAAACCAGTTACCCGAAATACTGACTGATGTCGAAGTCGGTATATAACGTGAAGTTAAATGCGTTCTTGAACCCGCGGCAGCATTTGCTGTATAGCTTGCGGAAATCTGAACGTTATCTAACTTAAGCGCTATCGTATTCGCAAAACCTACAGCGACTAAATCATCGGTAGCTGCAGAAACTGAAATACTTTTACCCGTCACTTTGCAGAAATTTTGAGTCGTACTATCTTTGGGACAGTTTAGGGCTTGAGTAATTTTTTGAATTACAAACTGTGTCGGCCGATTCACATTATAAACAACAGCTAATGAATCTTTTAAATCTTTAACCAATAGCTGGGCTTTATCGGCAGTCAAAGCCACATTAAATAAAGATATTCCAGCCGGAGCCGTGTTTTCATAAGAGGCTCCGAATTGTTTGATATGAGTTAAGTAGGATGCATTTTTTTTGCGGACCAGAATAGGCAAGGCTTCGGATTCTTCATTAAACAAAGGCCAACTTGCATACACATAAGAATTATTACTTTGTGTTGTCAGTTTACTGATATCAACGTTTGATCCCGACATCATGTAGACCGAACTATTAATTTCACCAGAGGCTGACATACCCGAAAGTTTTGTCTTTTTCATATCACCGCTGACGTCTTTGTAAAAATCAATTGTAGCGGGAAGCCCACTACCACTGTTAATTCCAGTAAGAGCACCCGTCGCCGGATCAATCTTACGCAGACACGGAACTTTTTCTGAACCAGAACAAAATGAACGAATCGGAACATGCATGAAGTAATATGAAGGCGCTGCACGAGTCAGATAATCTTGCTGTGCGGTTTGCACCTGAAGGTCTTCCATTGCATTCATTGAATCTTTTGCTGAAGCTTCACCGTCTCTAAGCGTGCTAACAATGGCTGTGGCAAGGCCAGCAAGAACAACCGACATAATGCCAACCGACACCATAGTCTCAACTAAGGTAAACCCTTTATTTGATTTAATAAAAGCAGCGCGCGATGGTTTAGCCATTTCGATAAGTTCCCCCGTAACTCTTATCGGCAAAATTGTGTAAATAATTAAGACTTTGGGTGGGGTAAAAACTCTAGAACGTTTCAGCTTGAAACACTTTTATATTTTAGCGATATCAGCTGGTTTCAGGTCATCGCTAATGACGCCATAAATACCTTGCGCGAAGTATTTTTTGACCTTTTCCAGGTCATTACAGGTCCATAGAACCACCGGAATTCCTAATTTTAATAAAGCTTTATAGCGCTTGTGTGACCAGTGTTTTTCATCTAAATGCAAAAAATGCGGGTGCGCCAGAACATTCAAAACCTGACTTTTAACGACAAAATTATTACCGTTCTCATTATTGTAAGTTAAAAGCAGCGCGCGCAAAATTGAAGGATAATTTCTTCTGAAAAAATACAAACTGAATGGGTTAAAACTAGAAATCAGCACGCGATCTTGCACTTTGTATTTTAATATTAAATCTAAAACTTTTATCTCTAAACGACGGTTACGTACAAACTTTGATTTGATTTCGATATTTAAATAATAACTGTTTTTTTCTAAAGTCGAAAACCACTTAAGCGCTTCTTCAAACAAATCGACTTTATGGTCTTTATTGACTTCAGCTAAAGTCATTTCAGAAACTTTTTTAGAGCCAATAAAATCATCATGAAATAAAATGACTTCTGAATCTTTGGTGATGCGAATATCGAACTCAGACATTTTGTAACCAAGTTCATAGGCCCGTTGCAGTGATGCCAGCGAGTTTTGCGTTAACCCATCTACCCAATAGCCACGGTGACACTGAAGTCTTGGGGGTTTGAATGATTCTGAATCTAGCGAGTAAAAAAATTTTAAAATTTTCATTTAAGCGGAGTCGCCACTAACTTATCTAAAGCGCCAGAAAGGGTGAAGTTTTGCCCCTTGAAATTACCCTTAGCTGTCATATTACTCATGCGAGGCACATATTCACCGATAACATTCAAATCGGTTTTGCCTTTTTGTTCACTTTTAAGATTAAAGCTTAATTTACCTAAACCATCTTTTTGAATTGTCAGCCTGCTTTGCGCAAAACTTACTGAAGGTTTTGGCAATATTTGATCGAACATCACATTTAAGTGGCTTGCTTGTGAATTCTCAGACGCGGCAACTGTTAAATTGCCCGTTCTTACATTGTAAAATTCACTTTTTAATAAAAGATTTTTATCATACTCAAGATTTAATTTCGTCACATCAAACTGCTGAATACTGATTTTATCAATACTTGCAGTGCCTTTTAATTGATTCTTTAAATCTGTGGTAAATAACAATCTGATCTCTGGATCACCGGCCTTACCTGTAAATAACTTCACCGTATCAGGCTTTAGCAAACGCCCTTCTAAATCCACTGATAGGCTTTTATCGCCACTGGCTGTTTGATGGCTGTACTTTAAAAAACCATGAATTTTGTGCGTATCCAGAATAAAATCATTAATGTTTAAGGTGATTTTTTGCGGGTCAACACTGGCATGCAAATTAAAGCTGTCAAAAACCTGCGAAACCCGCTCGCCTTTATTTGAAAACACGAAACTTGTTTTTTCGATCAGTGATTTAACTTTAAACTGATTTGCATGAGTAAACTGAATTAAGCCCGAAATATACCCCGCATTTTGAATACTGGGTCTGATATTATCAAAAGTTGAGTGTGATAAAATTTTAGTAAGTTCAATATGTGATAATTGCACATCGAAAGGTCTGATCTGTGCTTTTTCATCCATCTTACCTAAGACATAAATATCGTTAATTTCGGCCACACCGCCACCAACTAAGATTTTAATATCTTTAAAATTAATTTCATAATGACGATTATCAATAAAGTATTCACCAGTCATGTAGCCCGTCATTGACGATCCGCTTAAGAAGTCAAAAACTTCAGCCTGTGGTCGTTCAGCTTTAACGATGTAATTAATCGCCTTTAAAGAAATTCCGCCTAATTCACCTAAAAACTGTAAACTATTTTTTTGCAGATCATTTTTAAGTTTTAAATGAAATGGGCGATCGACAATAAGCCCTTTGAGTTCGGCATTGATCGAAGGTTTGTCTTCAAGCTTTATGTTAAATTTTAAGTCTGATTTAAAAAGATAATAACTTTTTTCAGCCTCTTTAAAAGCCGATAACTGCGACTGAATAGAAAGTTCATTTAATTTTCTATTTTCATATTTAAACAACACCTGAACAGCATTAAAATCGACAGCGGTGTTCATTTTATCAATCGCGATCACACGCAAGCGATCAATTTTAATTTCATTTAAATGTGACTTGAAATTTCTTAACTTTTCAACGGCCGCATTGCGCTTTTCTTCTGTATTAACAACAACGGGTGCACTTGGCGAAGCTGCCGACATAACCACGCGATTAGCGATGGCATCTTCGTTATTATTTTTTGCAAAACACTGACGCGTATTTTTCGTGCGCACCTCTAACAGCGACACACGTACGGTTGAAATCACCTTTTCTTTTGCAAACAATAGATTAAAACTTAACGGAAAACTTAAAGCATCGATGTAAATTTGGTTTTCTTGGCAGTTGGCTTTTAGCGGACTGATGCGAACGCCGCGAATTTCAATCACCGGGCGCGGGATACCCCATTCGCTTAGGCGAACTTCGACAGATTCAAAATCAATATTTACATCTTTTTGCAGTCTTACAATGGCTTGTTGTAAGCGGGCTTTAACAACACTGGATCTGATTTGCGATTTAAAAATAAGCCCGATAAATAATGACAGGATTAATCCTATCATTACGACTCTTAAACCGGCTTGATCAACGACCGCTCTTCTCATGTGTTAATTGTGAACTTAATTAGACGAATTTAAAAGAAACAATTTCGTAATCTTTATCGCCTTTAGGACTTTGCACTGTAAACGCATCGCCAGTTTTTTTACCGATCATACCGCGCGCAATCGGAGACATGACCGAGATCATGCCTTTTTTAACATCAGCTTCGTCAGGACCTACGATTTGATAGGTGTGCTCTTCTTCTGTTTCTTGATCAACGATCACAACAGTAGCTCCGAAAACCACACGGTCTGATTTAATCGTCGCTGGATCAATAACATCTGCTCCGGCAATTTTGCCTTGAATGTCGCCAATGCGACCTTCAATCATACCTTGGCGCTCTTTTGCAGATTCATATTCAGCATTCTCAGAGATATCACCATGGGCACGAGCTTCTTCAATAGCTTTAATCACAGCTGGGCGTTCTTCAAAGATTAATCTTTTAAGCTCAGTTTCAAGCAATTGTTTTCCACGAGCGGTCATTGGTAGTACGTCTGATGCCATATTTTATAGATCCCTATTCAAAAGTCTTATTTTATACCAAAAATGTTTGGGTTTAACAAACTACAGGGGACAGGCTACGTTGCGTCATATTAGGATATAGCCTATGTCTATTGATTCGCAAATTGAAGTTATCCTTAAAGCCAACAAAATCCTCCTCTCAACTCATAGAAATTCTGATGGCGACGGCATCGGTAGTCTTGCAGCCTTATATGGAGCCCTTAAAAATCTGAACAAGCAAGTTTGGTTTGTTCCCGTCGACGAAGTCCCAAAACGCTACTCGTATATGCTTGAAAATGTGGACATCTGCTCAAATCCTGACGAAATGACTCCGGATTTACTGATTATTCTAGACACCAACCATGGCGAACTTTGCAACCCCCTTTATCAAAACTGCTTAGATCAAAACTGCAAAGTTTTATTTATCGACCATCACGTCGAAAATGCCAAACCCCACCCACTTGTTTTTCGCATTATGAATCTTGATGCGGCCTCGACAGGAGAAATCGTTTTTGATGTGATTAAAACTCTGAAAGTGCCGCTGAATGATTTTATCGCTTCGGCTCTTTATTCAAGTTTAACTTTTGATACCCAGGCTTTTAAGTTAGTTAAAAATTCTTCGCGCTCACATTATATCGCTGGCGAATTAGCCGGTTATAAAATTAACACCGAAGGCATTCAACGTGCGCTTTTCGCGCATTGGACTCCTGATAAAATGTTATTTTTGGCTGAACTGATTCATTCGGCAAAATATTTTTCGAACAACAAAGTTGTTGGCCTTACGGTAAGCCTTAAACAATTAGAAAAATACAAATTAGAAGGCGATGATGTAAATGACATCGTTGATATGTTTACGCTTATGCCGATGGTGAAGTTTGCCTACTTCATCAGACAAGCCAGTGATAATGAATACAAAGTCAGTTTTAGATCGGCTTTAAATGATTATGCTTACACTGTAGCTTCGCGCATGGATGGCGGCGGTCACAAAAGCTCATCTGGCACTTGGATCAAGGCCGATGGTTTTGCAACGATTGAAGCAAAAATTCACGCTGAATTAAGGCTTCTTAAATTGCTCGATTAGATTTGTGATATCTTGGCGGCACGAACCACAACCGGTTCCTGCCAAAGTCGTACGTGATACGTCTTCAGTTTTAAAACAACCGTTTTTGATCGCCCCGAAAACTTTTTCGGTTTCGACGTTTCTGCAATGACATAACTCTTCGTGGGTATAACAGAATTTAAATTCAAAATTAGCCTTCATGATAAATTCATTAATTAAAATGTCTTCACCTGATCCAACTCGTTGTTGTGGCCATTTATGCGGGTCATTACCATATTGCGCTTTCATTTGCGCAACTTTATCCAACAGAAGCTTTGAACCTCTGACGGTAATTACATTATCTTTTAGCTCGATACGAGCCTTGTAGGGAATCTCGGCAAACACCATACCTATATTGTCGGCTTTATTGTAAAGATTCTGCAATTAGAATTTAATTTTATGTATCACTTCACGACGAAATTTAAATATTTTTTCGACATCTTTCTGGACCAAGGTAGAAGCCATCATCTGACCTAAAAACCCCAATGGTAATTTATAACGAATTTCATCACTTAACAAAGTTCCGTTTCCTAACTTTTCAAACCGGTGCATGTGATGCCAAGACCGGTATGGCCCTGATAGCTGGGTATCGATAAAACTGTGCGGCGGATTCCAGTCTGAAATCAAAGTTTTCCATTTCATGGGAATACCTTTTAAATTTAATTTGTAATCAATCAACGTTCCTTTATGAATGGTCTTTGTCGACATCTTTGATACTTGGAAATTTAAAAAAGGTGGCGTGATTTGCTCTAGGTTTGCCGCTTGCGAAAAAAAAGTAAAAACACTTTCGATATCCCGGGGTACGAATTGTTTTACTGAATAGAAATACTGGCCGCCTTTATAGGGCGCCAGGGATTTTTCAAAATAATCTTTAAGGTTTGGGTATTTGAATTTAAAATTATTTGCTAAAAGCTTTGTCGGCGCGAGCTTAATTGATGCTAATACCGCCGAGGCCATTTCACCGACGGCGATTCGTAAGGCAAACGATGGCACTGGCGCTGATCGCAGCGCATTTAATTGTTTACCTAAAAGCTTAGTCCACTCGCTATTTGTGACTGGATTATCAGTGGCGCAATTAATAGCCCCGCTATAATTATCATTTGTTAGAACTTGAACAATCACTTCAGTTAAATCTTCAATCGCAATCCAGCTCATATACTGTTGGCCACTGCCAAGAGTACCGCCAAGGCCGCGCTGAAATAACGGGATCATTTTTCGCAACACCCCAGATTGCGGGTCTAACACAAGGCCTATGCGTAACTGCACTGTGCGAATGCCATTTAAAAACACAAATGGCTTTTCCCATTCTTTGCAGACTTCGGCTAAAAAATCGCTCCCCAGTTTTGAGTTCTCGGTCACCATATGGGCTTTATGATCGCCATAAATACCTTGCGCTGAAGCAGAAACAATAACTTTAATGTTTGCCGGTAAATGTTTAACTAAATGTTCGCTGCTGATTTTTCTAGAATTTAAAATTTGTTCTTTTTTCTTTTTTGTCCAGCGGCCATCAACGGTTTCACCCATGAGATGAACTATGGCATCAATACCCAGCAACTTTTTTTCAGGCAATGGATCTGCGACTAAATCGTGTTCGATAATTTCTGCCGGAAATTCTAAATAATTAAGCGCTTTATTCTTTGATCTGCTAACGACGACGACTTCGTGACCAAGATCTACAAGTTTGCGACCTACGAAATTTCCTATATGCCCTGTGGCACCCGTCATTAATATTTTCATTTTCCAAGTCCTTTTTTAAATTCACCCAAAGCCCGTTCGCGCGCAAATTTGTGCTCTACCATCGGCTTTACATATTTTGCTGTACCAAATTCTGGAACCCATTTTTTTACATATTCAAATTTAGCATCAAATCGTTCAATCTGTGATTCAGGATTAAAAATTCTGAAATACGGAGCGGCATCACAGCCTGTGCCTGCAGCCCATTGCCAGTTGCCGTTATTTGCGGCCAAATCATAGTCTAATAATTTTTCGGCGAAGTAACGTTCACCTTCTAGCCAATAGTGAAGCAAATGTTTTGTTAGAAATGAAGCTGTCACCATACGCACGCGGTTATGCATATGCCCTGTCGCATTTAATTCGCGCATACCTGCATCGACCAGCGGGTAACCCGTCTGGCCGTTTTTCCAACGCTCAAGTTCTGCTTTATTCGTGCGCCAGGCAATTTTGTCATACGGGGGCCTGAAACTTTGTTTTTCTACGTGCGGAAAATGCCATAGCACCTGCATAAAGAATTCTCGCCAGATTAATTCACTTAACCACACGTCAGAAAGTTTTTTTCCTTTACAGGCTAGCTCGCGCACTGAAACTGTGCCAAAACGCAAATGCAGGCCTAAGTGACTTGTTCCTGATTCTAAGGCTGGAAGATCTCTGGTTTTTGCATAATTTTTTAAAACGCTAGCATGAACCGAAGATTCTGGAAATACGATTTTTTGTTCTTTGAACCCAAGCTGTTTAAGGCTTGGCATACTTGTTGTTTTTATTTTTGCGTAATTTGATTCATAAAGTTCGACAGGGTATGATTTTAAGTAAAATGGCGAAATCGCCTTAAGCCATTTTTTCTTATATGGCGTGTACACCGTATAAGGATTTTCTTGATCAGTGATTATTTCATTTTTTTCAAAGATAACTTGGTCTTTAAATGTTTTAAATTCGATTTTATTTTTTACGCAAAGCTTGGCGATTTTTTCATCGCGTGCACGAGCATAAGGTTCATAATCGTGATTTGCGTAGATGGCTTTGACCCGATAGGTCTGGATCAGCTTTTTAAAAACTTCGACGGGGCTTCCGTGTTCAACGATCAGATCGCATTTCTTTTTTTGCAGCTCTTTTTTAAGGGTGGCTACGGTTTGATGAATAAATTGAACGCGCAGGTCATTTTCGGGCAATTTCTTTAAAATCACTGCATCGAAAACAAAGACCGGTAAAACGTTAGATTCATGCTTTAAAGCATGCCATAAGCCTGCATTGTCGAATAATCGCAGGTCACGCCTAAACCAAAACAAGGTGTATGTCTTATTCATCAGCAATAGCCTAACATGTTAAAAACTTCTATTTGAACCTTTTTTACTTTAGGTTTAAAAAAAAGCTTATGAAGAAGCCCTATGGTATCTCGGTTTTATCCTACAACCATCCAGAACTAACAGCAAAATGCCTCAAAAGCGTTTTGCTCCATGCGGCTCCTGAAAACGTATTTTTGACTCACAACGGAAGCTTAGAAAAACACGTTGCTAAGCTAAAATCTGAATTTCCAGATATCCGTCACATCGATATTTCTGAAAACAAAGGCTTCTCGGGTGGCGCGAATGCGACATTAAAAGAAACGCTGAAGCATTTTTCTGATATTTTATTTTTAACTAATGATACCGAGGCTATTAGTTTGCCCTTGGTAGCCCCAAAACATTTTAGTTCGGTTAAATTGCTTCGCCGTAATTCTGAAGAAGTCGATTCAGTGATGGGGGCTTTGAATCCCCGTACTGGTAAATTGAAACATCTTAAAAATTTAACTGATCATAAGCATCGCGAAATTACTTATATTCCGGGTACGGCATTTTGGATCAACCAAGAAGCGTTTGCAAAGCTTCAAGGTTTTGATGAACGCTTTCACACTTATTGGGAAGACGTTGATTTCAGTTTACGGGCGCATCAGCACAAAATCACGTTGGGTTATGATGACACGACTGTGTTTCGCCATAAGATCGGCAAAACTTGTCATAAAGACCGCTTTTACACTTACGAGCTTTTTCAGCGCAACCGTGGCCGTTGCATGACGAAGAATAAACTTACGTCGATTCGTTTTTACTTTAATTATATTCCCGATATTTTAAAATACAGCCGCTCTGATTATAAAAAGGCTTTAAGTATTTTTAATAACCACCGTTTGAAAGACTAATCTTTATGACTGCGCAAGAAAAGAAAACCTCGAATTTATTACTCCTGTTTTGGGTTTACACTTTGATCGTGATTTTCTGGGGAGCCTGGGTTCGTATTTCTCACTCTGGCGATGGTTGTGGTGATCACTGGCCTTTATGCACGGGTGAATTTATTCCGGATCTTACGCAAAAGAAAACGTTCATTGAGTATTCGCACAGGTTGATGACTGGGGCTTATGGGCTGATTGTTATCTTTATTTTCTTTAAGCTTCGCAGTCATGGTCGCAAGCTGGTTAGAAATTTAAATGTGGCGCTACTTTGTCTGATGATCTCTGAAGCGTTGGTTGGGGCTTTATTAGTGAAGTTAAAATTAGTCAGTGTTGATGATTCTTATCTACGTTTATTTTTCATGATACTTCATCAATTGAATAGTTTTATGTTAACTGGAGTTACTTATTTATTGTTTAAATCGATCAACCCTGAATTTAATTTTAAATTTTCTAAGAAGTTATTATTGTTCTTAGTTGTATCAGTCAGTGGTGCGATTGCCGCACTTTCAGCGACATTGTTTCCGAGTATTTCGTTACTTCAAGGTATTATTGAAGATTTTAGCCATGATTCGCATATCTTTATCAAACTTCGTATCGTGCATCCTGTATTAGCTGTAACTATTATGTCTGGATTTATGATTTGGTTATTTATGAAAAACCAGACGCGTTTTGCTTTAGAAATTTTATTTGCGATGTTTGTCGGGGTGATTACGTTAGTTACTTTAAGCCCAGTAGCTTTAAAGATTGCTCACTTAGGTATTGCACATGTGCTGTGGGCTAGATTTTTAAGTTTAAACTGGAAAAACGTTACCGCATCAGGCAAAAGTGAAAACTGACATCATTAGTTTTTTGCACATAAACGCTCGTCGCCTTGACCGAAAATACTTCAATCAATTCGGATGACGATTGAGAGCAATTTTCTATTTTCTTAATACTGTTTAATTTTTCTATAATTCCTTCTCTTTGCATTATCGAGCCATCATTAAATCCTTCAGCCCTAAAAGATTTTTTTGTACTTTCATAAGCAAAAATTGTAGTACCTACACCAATTAAAGCTACCATAGTTATTGCATAGAGATTTTTTCTATCCATACAACTATTCCAACATGCCTCTTTATGCGCATGCAAGTTCTCAACTTGCGGTGATCATTAATTCGTTAGCTACAGAAAACAATCAACGCCACTGACTAAGTTATATCTACTGCGACTAGCAATAATTTAAATTTAGTTTCAAACTGAGATCAATCCATATTTAAATTTTGTTCGCTCTTGTTTCAGCCGAAAATAGAAATATGCGTTTGATTTTATTTATTTCAATTCTATGTTTAGTTGGTTGTAGCCCTTCACGAGAAGAAAAACTTGAAGCTAAGCGCTCTCAAGAATCTACTACAACAGCTCCGCCAACTACTCCGCCCGTAACACCTCCAGTAGTTACGACACCAACACCCACTCCAGTAACTTCAGCGCCAGTTCGAGCCTTTACTGGCGTTCGCCCTTACGGCGCAAAAGCCCCGTGGAATATTCCGGTCAAAAATTTGCCGTTGCATCCTGAAAGTAAAAAGTTTGCAGATTACTTATGGGAAGACTTTAACGGCAAATTACCAGAGCTTAATTTTAGAAAATACACATACCCAGTTTATGATGCGACAAAGGCTACTGATATGTATGTGATCAACGATAAAAACAACTGGGGTAATTTAAATGGTAAAATGATTCCTTATAATCCTGCTTGGTTGCCAAATGCAGGAACTGATGCTCAGGCAATTATTTTAGATGCAGCAACCGGACGAGAATGGAATTTGTGGGATATGGTGGTCGACACTACTTCGAAACAAATCACGATTGGTAATGGCAACCTATGCCCCGGCGATTATCTAACAAACAACTGGGATACAAATACAACAAAGTGTTCGGGCTCTCGCGGTGTGGGAATCAATTACCTTGCCATGTTAGTGCGCCCTTGGGAAATTGAAAAAGGCGTGATTGAACATGCTCTTTCAATGCCGATCATCGGAACCTCTGGTCAGTACTATGTAGCACCAGCAACAAAACTTGAACATCCAGGTAAAGTCGGAAACATTCCAGAAGGAATGCGCTTTGCTTTAAAAGCCACAGATAGCGAGATCGATGCGTTCATTGCGACTTACTCTGGTCTAAGTAGCCAGAAAAAACGTGCAATTAAAATTATCTTCACAGCGCTCAGAGATTACGGTTGGTTTATAACTGACACTGCCGGCGGCCATGCTCTTCAATTTGAAGCCCCAGAATCTGCGCAAGCAGAGTGGGAGCGCATCGGCGTGCTTCCGGGACAAAGTATTGGTGGTATTGAGCACCCGCGTTTTACCTTGCAGAAGTTTTTGACTGCAGATCGCATCATCACGATCGTGCCGAGTGATCAGTACCCGCCTTAACTTCAATTATCAAATCGTAAGCTCATTAGATTCATACAACCGATGCAAATACTTAACCTGATCGTTGATATTAAAAATCTCCATCATCTCGTATTGTAAATCATAATCACGAATCAAATACGCAGCAAACGCAGATACAGTTTCCTGCGGCCCTTTGAGACTACGAGTAAAAATATCACGCTGTTCTTGGTCAGGAATATGCTTTTGCACCCACTGAACTAACAGCGTATGCAGCGTATTGTATTTCGACTGCAAAGATTCATCTAAAAATAAATCTTCATTAACGATTTCACAGTCTGCGATGATATAAGGCTTATCAGAAACCGTATCTTCGACCAAAATGCGAAGTTTACCCTGCCCCGGTAAAAAGATAAGTACGTTGTCGTTCGGTCTTTGATCAATGACCTGTGGCAAGCCAAATCCTGCGATTGAACGAAACGTGTCACCGTTTTCTGGCACATACGCTAAGGCTATTGGGGTTTTTGTGGCTAAAGAGTCTTCGATCATCTGCAAATAACGCGGCTCAAAGATATTTAATGGCTTTGTGGTAAGGGGAAATAAGTTTGCGTGCGTGAGCGGGAAAACAAAACATTTCATCTGCTTAAAAAAAGTGTATCATAAAGTCGATGAAAGAAAATACGAAAAGAATCCTTTTTTTCGATGGCGTCTGCCACTTGTGCAGTTCACTTGTTGATTTCTGTCTTCCGAAATTTTCTGAAGGCGAAATCTATTTTGCTCCATTACAAGGAGCAACTGCCCGTGAAATGCTGCCTCCGCAAGACCTTGGTCTTGATTATGTGGTGTATTTTCGTGACGCAAAAATCTATCGCCGGTCAAAAGCTGTGGCTTATTTACTTGGTGACATCGGTGGCATCTACAAACCAATAAGCATTATGTTACATGCTTTGCCGGGTTTTATTTCAGATTTTTTTTACGAGCTGGTCGCTAAATACCGCTACCGCCTATTTGGCAAATCAGAAACCTGCCGCCTGCCTACGCAGCAAGAGCGAAAATATTTTTTAGATTAATATAAGAATTTAATAAACGGAATATCGGCCGGCGCTAAATCGAAAGTCGTGATTTCAGTCTCGTCGACCCAGGCGTGTAAATCGTGATCAACTAACATGAAATCATCAATGGCTTTGTCATAGCGGTAAAGATGAATTTCTACGACTCTTTGTGGGTATTGATATTGATTACTGTGAATGAATTTTAGCTCAGATTCGTTCGCCGCAAACCCAAGTTCTTCTAGCGTTTCACGCACTAAAGCCTGTCTGTGTGATTCGTTAGCTTCGATTTTTCCGCCCGGAAACTCCCATTGTCCTGCTCCTGAATTTTGCTGGGCGTTTCTGCGCACGATCAGGTACCGTTTTCTGACGGGGTGAAAAAGTGCTAATGCGACTACTTGTAAGACATCTGTATTTGCCATTAAGCCTGTTATCCTAGTATTATAAAATGGTATGATCGATCTTCAAAATAGTCACATTGTAATTTTCTTGGCAGGTATCGCGTTTTTTCTTTACGGAAGCTCAATGGCTTCTGGCTCACTTGAAAAGCTGATGGCCCAAAGAATCACGCTGTTAATGACGAAACTTTCTAAATCAAGCTTGCTGTCAATCGGTGTGGGTGTTGGTTTAACTTCGATCTTACAAAGCTCGGGCGCTGTCACCAGCATGCTCGTTGGCCTTGGCAGTGCCCGTGTGATTCAATTACCCCAAGTTATGGGCGTGATCATCGGCACAGCGATTGGTTCGACGTTAACGGTGCAATTGATCTCGTTTGATTTATCTCAGTATGCATTGCCATTATTTATTTTAGGCTTTGGCGGATTTTTTGTGAGCAAAAAGCCTGCATTAAAAAACCTAAGCACAGTCGTAATGGGTTTTGCGATGCTATTTTTAGGCTTGAAAATGATTTCGATCAGTTCGCATTATTTTGCGCAACTTTCATTTTTAGCTGATTTTTTTACCGGCTTAAAAGAAAACTCGGCGTATTCATTTTTTGCTGCCGTGATTTTTTGTGCTTTCGTGCATAGCTCTGCGATCACGATCGGTCTTGCGATGAGTTTATGTGCTGCAGGTGTGATTTCGACTCATGATGCGATCATCTGGGTTTATGGTGCAAACATCGGCACCACCTCAACTGCTCTTTACATGGCTGCCGGCAGCAACTACATCGGTAAACAAGTGGCTTGGGCGCATTTCTTTTACAAAGCCTTAAGTGTAATTATCTTTTACCCGCTCACCACTTATTTTATTGAATTCGTTAGTCAGTTTCAAACAACAACTTCGCGTCTGATCGCCAATGCACATTTTTTCTTTAATATCGGATCAGCAATGCTTTTTTACCCGTTTATTTCTAAAGGTTCACAGCTGATTCAAAAAATGTTTCCTAAAGGCTTACAAGAAGAATTCGGCACTGAATACTTAGCAATGAACAATTATGATAACACGGCTTTAGCGATTTCATATGCGCAGCGTGAAATCATGCGTTGTGCAGATATCGTGATCAGCATGTTAAAAGATTCTGTGGTGTTATTCGAAGAAGAAGATCCTGTGTTAGTGCAGTCGATTAAAGATCGCGATAACCAAGTTGATTTTTTATACCGCGAAACGAAAATGTTTTTATTAAACCAGGCTAATTCAAATGCCTCAGTGGTTAATCAAAACGTGATGAATATGATCATGTTCATTTCAGATCTTGAGCGCGCAGCCGATTCAATTGATATCAATATCAGAACTTTGGCGATCAAAAAACACGCCTTAAAATTATATTTTTCAAACGAAGGCTGGAACGAAATCAAACAAATGCACGCGCAAGTTGTTAAAGTGGCCTCGATGGGAATCAACGCTTACGATAGCCCTGCCATGTGTGAAAGTGCGATTCAATTAAAACGTGAACTAGCAAAGATTGAATTAAACTTCAGAGAAAACCATATCTCGCGCCTAAACAGAGGCATGCAAGATTCAATCAACACCAGTTCGATTCATTTAGATTTATTAAGCGAATACCGCCGCATTGCCAGTCTTTTATGTAATCATGCCTATGCCACTATTAAGGGAGCCGGCAAAAAAATTGACGACCCAAAAGAAGATCTGTCTTGACCTCAGGCGCTGTGTTTCCGTTAGTTTTATTAGTGATTTCAAATGTCTTCATGACTTGGGCTTGGTATGGGCATTTAAAGACGATGAATTCTTCGCCTTTGTGGATTGTCATCTTAGCCTGTTGGGGAATCGCGTTTTTTGAATATTGTTTTCAGGTGCCGGCAAACCGTTTAGGTTTTAATCATTACACCCTACCGCAATTAAAAATCATGCAAGAAGTGATCACGATCTTAGTGTTTATCGCTTTTTCGACATTCTACATGCAGCAAGCCTTTAAATGGGATTACCTGTGGGCTGGCTTGTGCATGGTGGGTGCTGTGTATTTCGTATTTAGAGTTTAGCTAGGCTATACGCCTACGGCTTAATATTAAGCGACCAATCCATTTTTGAAAATTCTAAATCAAGACTGTTTTCATTTTTTAAAGCTTTGTCTTTTAATAATTCAGAAATGGGAGCATTACGAATTAAAAAGTCTTCTAAACTTGAATATTCTTTCGATTGTTTAATGATGCTTTTACGTTCTTTAAAATAATCACAGGCGATCAGCTCATTTGTAGCTATCGTGTAAGTCACATTTTTATCCCAGCCCAAAAATGATTTCATCACATCGTTTAAAGTTTTATTTAAATTATCAGCTGTGTAATAACCTGGCGGCGGGCACCCCTTGGCAGCGCACGCAAAAGCCACCCTAAATTTAAAATCACTTTCAAATTCTTCGGCTAGGTCTTTTTCAAGATAATTCAGACTGCGTTTTTTTTCGAATAATTTAAAAAATTTTCTATCAAAAATATCATTCAAAAACCGGCTGCCGGCTTTAATTGTTTTCGGTATTTTATGACCTTCGATTTGATCAAGCACAGCTTTGATAGCCAAAGCGCCGTAAAGATTTAAAATAAAAGCCTTACGCTGATCGATCGAAAAAGCTTTATACTCTTCTTCAGTTACTTTAACCATTTCTTGCAGGTTTTCAGTAAAATCCAGACGGTTATTTTTTATGCCGATATAATCCACAGTGGCAGGACTTACGCTGTAATCGACGTAATTGGCAATCACACGCTTCCAGAGCGCATAGTTTTGATCAAAGGCAAAACTTGGCAACGTAAAAATAATAGCCAAACTAAAAATTAAACTTTTCACGATCATAGCGGCTTCACCTTTTGCGTGGCCCAAACCACATCGTCAAATTCAGAAGCAAAAGCTTTTAAAACCTCTTTAGCAAAAGTATCTGGCTTAATCTTTAAATCTTCTAAAGACGCAGTTTTAACAGGTGTGCCTTTATTGGTAATATTCACGGCAAAATGCACGAGCGTTGAAACCGCTGAAACACTGGCAATAGAAATTGAAAGTTTACCTTGGCCCACATAGATATCATCACCCTTACGGGTTAGTTTTTCTTTAGGGGCTTTTAAACTGATCATGTCTTTAATGATTGAAGCTAATAATCTTTGCGCCATCACCCCAAAAGATAAATTCGCCGGAAAAAACTCAATTATAAAATGTAACATTTTATCGCCGCAGATTTTTGATTCTTCGATTTTATCTTCATAATCCACCATATGTGCCAATGTCACATCTGTTGGAGAAATCCATGAAATCATCGCATTGCCTTTTAAGCCAAAATTTTCATAAGAAAATAGCGGGCGCAGCTGCGCGCCATCATATTTTTTAAGAGTTTTCTTAGCTGCCGATACGAAGAGTGTTTGCATTATTTATTCAACTTTCAAATAAATGTGTAACTGGTACCTTGTTAAAGCTTAAAGCACGCTTGGCGCGCTGACAAGATTCACATACACCGCACCATTTATCTTTAGCAAAATAACATGGCCAGATCATTTCAAAAGGCACCTCCATTGACATACCGACATTAACAATCTGAATTTTAGTTAATGAAACCGTATAACAATGAACTTTAACTTTATTAGCCGTTGAAAATGATAGCGATAGATCCAGGCTTTTCATAAAACCATCGCTGTTATCAGGAAACGTCGAGGCCTCTTCTAAATTAAAACCAGGAACAACTAAATCAGCTTTTAAACTTTCAGCGATGCCCGCAGCAATATTTAAAAATATGCCATTACGGTTTGGCACCCATACAGCCTTAGCGGTCACTTGTGATTTTTTATGATTATCAATAGAAACTTCATCCCCAATGGGAACATTTTGTTTGTCACTGGTCAGCGATGACTCCCCTAGGTCTTTAAACCACAGAAGGTCGATAACTCTATGAGGAATATTTAATTTTTTAGAGATTTCTGTAGCCGCGGCGATTTCTTTTTTTGCGGCTTTCTGACCATAATTAAAAGTAACGGTTTGAACGACTTCGGTCATTTTATGGGCCGCATACAAATTCACCGTTGAATCTAAGCCTGCTGATAAACACACTACAGACTTTAGATCTTTCTTGGGCATTGGCTTAAATTTAAAAGTCATGCTTGTGTTCCCGATACCTTCAAATCTTTAATCAAGATTTGGACAGATTGTTTATTTCTAAAGTAATTCCACTGAATTTCACCTAGAATATCATACATTCTGCCAGTTTGAAGGATTTCGCGCTGAGTAGTGCTTGGAGAAAACAATAAAGCATCCATAGAACTTTTCTCGTCCCAAAATTGTACTTTTAAATGGCCGCCTTTTAGTTCATTAATCTTATTTAAATTTAAATTATTAAAACGAAACAATGGCGTAGTAAACCCCACACCATAAGGCCCGATATGATCATACCATTTCATAAAGTGTGAATTCAAATCTGATAACTGAGCCGTCACATCAAAATCAATTTCGACTTCGCGCTTTTCAAGTTTTAACTGATGATAAAATTTTTCTAAGCTTAAGATTAAACTTTCTTTGTTTGTTGCAGGCAATTCAAAGCCCGCCGCTGCCGAATGCCCACCAAAGCGGTTTAATGACGTTTGTGCAAAACCTAAGGCATCAACTAAACTTGATTCATGCCCTGCCGGCAAACGCCCTGAACCCACAATCATGCCTTCTGAATTCTGCGAACCCACAAAAGCCGGACGGTTAAATTCTTGCGAAAGTTTTGTGGCGATAAGCCCAATGATACCGCGGTGAAAGTCTTCACTGGATACGAAAACAAAGTCTTCTTTATCCCAGCCTTTTAGTAATTCGAAAGCTTTGCCTTCGGCGTTTGACTGTAAAGATTGTCTTGTTTGGTTATTTTTTAAAATCTGATCGACCATTGATCTTGCGTGCGCCAGATTTTTTTCTAGATAAATATGAATCGGTAAAATGTCTGATTCCATCCGCGATAAGGCATTTAGCTTTGGCGCAAATTTAATCGAAACATCTTGGGATGATAATGTTCTGCCCGTTAATTCTAAGGCCTCTAGCAGCGCCTGTAGCCCTACTTTTTGTGTATTTTGCAACACCACCATGCCATGCTTTACTAACACGCGGTTATCATCAACCAGCGGCACCATATCTGTTAATGTACCGATACAGAATAAATCTAACAGGTCTTTCAGATCCCATTCTTTTTTAGGAAGTAACGGGTCTTCAGCGAAGGTTCGTTTTAGGGCGCGAGCTAAATAAAATGCAACCCCTGCTCCACACAAATAGCCTAAGCCACTGGTGCAAGCTTTTTGATTCGGGTTAATTACACAATAAGCACTAGGTAATGTTTCACTTGGCAAATGGTGATCAGTTAAGATCACATCGATATTTAATTCATTCGCTTTTTCAAAAGCTTTATGTGAAGTGATACCCACATCGACCGTGATAATTAAATCAATGCCGATCGTTTTTAACTCTTCAACAGCGTGCGGATGAAATCCATAACCTTCGCTAAGACGTTTTGGTTGATAGTAGCTGACATCTTTAAAACCCAGATTTTCAAGGGCTTGTTTTAAAATACCAAGACCACTTGTGCCATCAAGGTCAAAGTCAGCGTAAATACAGATTTTTTGATTATTTAAATAAGCCTGTTTAATGCGTTCAACAGCTTTATCCATTCCTAATAATAAAAACGGATCTTTTAAGACACTTAATTTGGGATTAAGAATTGATTCGATCTGCGAATCATCATAGCCCCGAGCGTTTAGAAGTTTTGCTATCAGCTCAGGGTATGGTTTAGAGCTATCTGAAGTAGATATATTTTTACTTTTATCTTTCCAGACAGCCATGGGCGATTACGCCTTTGCAGTCGGTTTGAAAATGTTCTCCATAATTAAGATAAACGGAGCCGCAACATAAATACTTGAATATGCTCCGAATACGATACCTACAGAAAGTGCAAACGCGATATCTTGCACAACGCCATCAGCAAAAATCAATAAACATAATGCCGATAGAAAAACTGTGCCCGAAGTAATAATTGTTCTGCCTAACATATCATTGATTGATTTGTTAATAATGAATCTGAACCCACGGTCTCTGTAACGGTGTTCAGTTTCACGAATACGATCAAATACCACGATCGTATCATTTAACGAAAAACCAATTAAAGTTAGAATCGCTGCTAAAATCGGAATGTTAACTTCTTTTCCGAATAACAAGAATATAGCTAATGTGATTACCGCATCATGAAATAAACACACCACCGCACCCGGCGAGAATTTATAATCAAAGCGTAAGGCTACGTAAATAAAGATAACTAATAGACAGTAAAATACTGCTAAAAAGCCATTACGTTTAAGTTCTGCTCCAACTTGAGGCCCGACCGTATCCACACGACGAATATCTGGGCCTTGAGCCGCAAACGTTGTCATGATTTTATCTTTTAAACCTGTGATTGAAGTATTTAAATTTTCATTTGTTTCTTTATCAGTTGCGCCTTTTACGCCTTGAAAGCGGATGATAAATTCATTGCCTTCACCGAAAGCCTGAACGCCAACTTCACCTAAAGCTTGTCCTTCTAATGAAGTACGCACTTGATCTATATTTACAGGCTGTTCAAATTTGACCTGAATTTCTGTTCCACCTTTAAAATCGATACCGTAGTTAATGCCTTTAACTGCGATGTAACCTAAAGAAAGCACAGTTAAAATTAATGAGATCCCGCCGAAAATTCCAACTTTACCGACGAAATCAAATCTTCCAGAGGATTCTTGTGTAGTA
Source organism: Bdellovibrio sp. (assembly GCA_036676395.1). GTDB lineage: Bacteria > Bdellovibrionota > Bdellovibrionia > Bdellovibrionales > Bdellovibrionaceae > Pseudobdellovibrio. Next base: position 1,349,320 of record JAKFCY010000002.1, on the reverse strand, counting down.
TTATTTTTTGCCATTTTATTCATTCCCCTAATTATATAGAAATCTTTTTAAGACCAAAGCGGTAAACTAAGTTGTCAGAGATAACTTTTGAAACGAAAACGTTTGCAAAAATCGTCGTTGCGATACCCGCAAGTAATGTAACAGCGAATCCACGTACCGGGCCTGTTCCAAAGTACAATAAAATTAATGCTGTTGCCGATGTTGTTACATTCGAATCGATAATCGCAGACATAGCCTGTGAATACCCATCTTGAATCGCCGCTTTAATGCCGGCACCTTTGGCTAATTCTTCGCGAATACGTTCGTTAATTAAAACGTTCGCATCAACCGCAAAACCCACAGTTAAAGCCATACCGGCAATACCTGGTAATGTTAAAGTTGCACCTAATGAACCAAGAATCGCAAATACTGCTACGATATTTAAGATTAATGTGAACGCTGTGATAACGCCCATACCTTTATAATAAACAATCATAAAGATCATGATTAAGATCGAACCGACGATAGCTCCTAAACGAGCTTTCTCTAAAGCATCTTTACCCAGTGACGGACCAACGCGACGTTCTTCTAATTGCTCAAGCGTTGCAGGTAAAGCACCCGCGCGCAAAGCCGTAGAAATAAGTTTGGCTTCATCCATCATTTGTTGCTGATCACCAGAACGGCCTAAAGTAATAACGGCTTGGCCATTCGGAATTTTTGAATTGATGTTTGGCGCTGTTTTAACAACTTTATCTAACACCACTGCCATTTGGCGGTTGATGTTTTTTTCTGTTAAATCAGCAAATTTATTAGCCCCTGATGGGTTAAAACGTAAAGTCACTTCAGGTGAACCATACTGGTCAAACGAAACCCCGGCGCTATCTAATGAATCACCACCAAGATCAGTGTTTGTAGTTAATAAATAAGGCGTGCTTCCGGCTTCCATTGTTTTAGCGTTTGAACCTTTTTCGAAGTAAATCGCTGTGTTTGCTGGAAGCTGTGCTTTTAAATCATCGTTAATACGTTTGATGTATTCAGTGTATTTCAATGTCGCCATTGAATAGCCACCCGCTTTTTCAGCGTCATCAATCATCTTACGAACTTCATCCGGAGACTTATCATAAGACACTAACATGAAATCAAGTTTAGCCGTTGTATTGATTAACTGTTTTGCTTTTTCAGCATCAGCTAAACCCGGTAACTGAATTAAAATACGGTCAGCACCTTGTTGGGTGATTGAAGGCTCTGCTACACCGAATTCATCGATACGATTACGAATAGTTTCGATCGCCTGACGAATTGTGTTTTGTTTTTGATCTAACAAATAAGCGTCGTAATAACGAATTTCAACTTTTTCAGCTGTAGCCGATATCACTTGCAATGCGCCAACGTAGTTTTTTAAAATGATCGCTTCAATTTGTTTTGCAGCTTCTGCAGATTCAACTAAAACATCTAAGCCGCCATTTTTAGCGTTATCAGTGTTAAAGCCTTTGAACTTGATGTTTTCTTTTTTGAAATCATCAGCTAGTACAACCGTTTGACGGTTAACTGTAGTCACTAAAACACTTTCAACATCAACACCCATAACTAAGTGAATACCACCTTGAATGTCTAAGCCGTAATTTAATTTACGTGCCGGCCACCAAGCAAATTTCGAGGTGTCGATAAAGTTAGGAGCAATGAATAGCGCAGCTAATACTAATGCAATGCCAGCTGTCCATGTTCTCAGTCGTAGATTTTCCATGTTGTTTTTCCTTGTCTTTTATTTTCTAAAAAATTATTTAGCGGGCTCAGCTTTTTGTAAAGCTGATTGAAGCATTGTGATTTGCGAACGAAGAAGTTTAATCGTCACTCCGTTTGAAATCTCAAGATTTGCGATTTGTTCATTTAGCCCAGTGATTTTTCCGAATAAACCCGACTGAGTCACAACTTGATCTCCAACTTTTAATGCTGATAAAAATCCTTGTTGTTCTTTAGCGCGTTTAGCTTGTGGGCGAATTAAGAAAAAATAAAACACTACTACGATGGCAAGCATTGGAACAAATTGCATCCATGCTGGAGGTTGTTCTGCAGTCGCAGCTGTAGCTGCTGTAGTTGCGTCTTGTGCGAAAGCGGCGAAATTCATCGATAACATTTTCAGTAACATATTTTTAAGTCCCTTTATTTAATTTAGTTTTTCGAAAAAACTCAAAGTAAATTGAACACTTAAACGCTGTTACGATCAAGGATGGTTAAGCATTTTTATCAGTTTTTATAAATCGCGTTAGGCAATCGTCACGGTAGGCTTCCCAGGTGCCTTCATCTAAGGCTTGCCGAGCTTTCGCCATCACTGACATGTAAAAGTGAAGATTGTGAATGGTATTAAGGCGCGAGCCTAAGATTTCACCACTTAAAAACAAGTGACGTAAGTAAGCGCGCGAATAATTTTTGCACGTATAACAATCACATTCAGGATCAAGCGGACCCGCATCTTCTTTGTACTCTTGGCGTTTGATGCTGACTTTGCCTTGCCATGTGTAGAGCGTTCCGTTACGTGCTACTCTTGTAGGCATCACGCAATCAAACATATCTATTCCAGAATCGATCGAAATAATTAAATCTAGCGGAGTTCCCACACCCATTAGATAGCGCGGCTTATTTTCAGGCATCAATGGCGCAACTTCAGGAAGCAACTCATGCATTAAGTGAATCGGCTCACCGATCGAAAATCCACCCAAGGCATAACCTGGAAGATCAACGCTTGTGACTTGTTCTAAAGAATACTTACGGTGCTCAAGCGACAGCCCACCTTGCACGATACCGAATAATAAACTTTCAGGGCGTTGCATGGCATTTTTTGAGCGCACTAACCAACGATGAGTTAAATCCATCGATTTTTTAATTTGGTCATCGGTTGCCGGATACCCAAGACATTCGTCAAAGGCCATGATGATATCTGCGCCTAAATCCATTTGAATCTGAATGCTGGTTTCAGGAGACAAGAAATGTTTTGCACCATCTAAATGCGATCTAAATTCGACGCCTTCTTCAGACATTTTTCTTAAGCCTGAAAGCGAAAAAACTTGAAAACCACCCGAGTCAGTTAAAATCGGGCCATGCCAATTCATAAACTTATGCAGACCGCCCAATTTTTTGATCAGTTTTTCACCCGGTCTAAGATGTAAGTGATAAGTATTACCAAGAACAACTTGGGTGCCGCAGTCTTTAAGCTCTTCTGGCGTCATAGCCTTAACGGTGGCTTTAGTTCCTACCGCCATAAACGTAGGCGTTTCAAAACTCCCATGATGAGTCATGTAGGTTGCACGACGTGCTTTACCAGATTTTTTGTGTAATTTGAATTCGCCAAGTTTTAACGGATTTGCTTCGCTCATAGAAGCACCTGATATATAGCTTTACCGCCCGACTGTCATCTATATTACGACCTCTGCCAGAACTACCATCACATCGACAAGTCTTTTAATATTCATTTTGCTTTTACAACACCCCAAACCTTAGCCATATGAACATTATGGGTACGACATAATATCCGAAGATTTGCTCTTTGATTACTACCACCTTTACTTAAAGGAATAAGATGATCGACTTGCAGTTGATGCTTTGACGAACACTTTCTATGCGTTACGGGATCTGAATATTCACAAACGTGATTGGCCTTATCAAACAACTCACGACGAATTTTGAGCGGCATATAATTTCTAGCAGTGCTTTTAGGCTTTTTATTATGGCTTTTGGCTAAGTAAGAAATCACTTCAGCCCAGGTTCCTTGCGGGTATACATGACTTAGCATACTTTTCGCTAATTCAAGTTCTTTCATTTGTTCTTCTGTAAATAAAATTTCAAGTTTTATTGAATTATTCTTTTGCGGTATAAGTCTTTCGATGGATCGCAAGTCTATATTAAATTCTTGAGCTTTTTCTGGGGTTATAGCTTCTCCGCTTTTCTTTTGCAGGCGAATACATCTTTGCAACTGGGATAATTGGGTTAAATTTAAACTACCGGCCTCAATTTTTTCGCCGATCTCGGGAAGCTGTCTTAATAATCGAGCTGATTGCAATCTTCGGTTAGCGCTACCTTCCGAGTAGCCTAACCCTTGTGTTAGATATTCAAAACAACTCGAAAAACCGCGATCAGCAAACAGCTTACGGCTCTCAACTTCTAAAATATGGCAAAGAATAAGATGCGTGATCTTACGCTCAGTGCGCGAAAGTTTTTCCAACCGATTAAGTAATTCGTGATTTCCAATTTCAGATAAGTTCATGTTAATCCTTTCGATTTCAACAGCAACATATCACGGGTTTTAAATGCAGATTTTTCACGCTTTTTCTGTATGTAATTTGGATTTTGAATTTAGTTTTTAATACGGCCATGCCTTCCTAGCGCCTCATGGTTAAGTTTGTTTTTGAATCACAAGCCCCTGCGTAAATATTTTTTTACGCCCTAACAATAAGAAAATTTACCTCACAAAAATGCTGGCAAGAGTTTTTTTAAAAAAATATAATTCTAACGCAATGTTTAGCCGCAATGGCGAAAAAAACTTTGCGGCGAAGTTTTGCCATCAAACTCACCGAATTTTATATAGGAGCGGAACCGTTTAGTTTTTTAGATCTGACCCGGTTACCGAAATAACTTCTGTGCCCCCAAAGCCTAGATCCCGGAAGCAGCAAGAACATCACTTTATGAAACATGAATTCCGGCAAAAGCTTTCGTAAAAAAGAAAACACCACGGCATCCATCGTTACGCGCAAACGTAAGGGTGGATTCTTCTGTTCAATCAGTCTTTCAACTTTATGAGCAATGGATTCAGGAGTGGCAAAGGCCCATTTCATCAGACTTTCAATAAACGGAGACATCGATTTATAATACTCCGAATGTGGGCCCTTTAATTTTGCAGAAAGTTTTGCTTTTTTTGGGAGCAGAATATTTTTAAAAGAATCTGAATTAATAAACCCTGGTTCAACAAGACTGACTTTGATGCCGTAAGGGCGCGCTTCATACCACAAAGATTCTGTAGCACCTTCGAGCGCATGCTTTGATGCCGAATACGACCCCATGGTTGGCATTGAAACCATGCCGCTGACTGATGAAATATTAATAATTTGCCCGTACATTTGTTCGCGCATAATCGGCAGCACCGACCGGATCAGCGACATAGGGCCCAGGTAATTAGTTTCAAGCTGAATCATTTCTGATTCACGGTCCATATGTTCAACGACTGAACGATAACAAATACCGGCGTTATTCACCAGCACGTCAATGCGGCCCCACATGTTAGCGATTTCATTCACAAGTGAAAAAATATTGGATTCATTGGTGACATCTAGTTCACGCACAATCAGATTTTCTGACTCAACAAACATTGCTCGCATGTCATCCAGACGATGCGCCCGTGCCGTTGCAATAATTTTATATTGCGGGTTTCGGCCTAAGGTCTCCACAAGGGCTTTTCCAAGCCCCGTGGCACATCCGGTGATCAGTACAATTTTTTGTGAAGTATCAACTGACATACTTAAATCGCCCTTCGGTTTTCGGTAATTCGGTTCATAACTTCTTTAAACTGACTTGCATTAATTGGTTTTGTTAAAACTTCAACACGACGTGAATCTGTATTCACGATGTCTTCGACTTCTTCTTTATCGACCGATGAAATCAAGATAATGGGAGGGGCTTCTTGATCATCAGCGAAAATGTTTTCGACGAAATCCAGACCTGTGTCTGAGCCCGCTAAGAATACATCTGTGATAATGAAATCGAAATACTGTTTCGTGGCGATAGATTTTTCGTATTGAATACGCGCTTCTTCAGCACTAACAGCCCAACAAATATCAGCAATATGATCACCCAAGTGTCTGCGCAGAATATCTGCCCAGAGTGGCTTATAGGCCAAATCATCTTCGATAATTAAGATTCTGTAAATCATAACACACTCTCTTTCAACAAGAGTTGCTTTAAGGTTTGCTCATCTTAAATTGCTAATTCTTGTTCGTTACTGTCTGTCTGTTCAAGACTCCAATCCGCTCTCGCTCTTCTTCTATGATCAGATTTTTTCTGACTAAATAATTTACGTTTCATGATTCCGGACGCTTTGGTGATGGTCTCCCAGCACTCATCGCCCGTGGTTTGCACGTATATTTTTTTGTTCAACCAAGGGGCGTGCGCCTCTATGTGACATTTAAATTTTTCTCCGTGGTTTTTAGATACAACTTCTTTTTTACAGAACAAATCTACGAATAAATTTGGTTTCTGGGCCAGTTCTCCGATCATTTCGGTCACGTAACCTTCAATGTTGTAACGTAGATAATCTGGGACCTCGACGTGAGAAAAATGTAAGTTAATAGTCATATATTCCTCCTTGATGTATGCCTTACTATTAAGTGTGTGGGGTAAATTTGGGATTAGAATTAAAAACGTTTGATGAATACGCAAAACCACGGTATTTTTTCCTCTAAATACGTTCCTATTGAGGTTGGTTAATTTTATGGCAAAAATACTCTGTATCGAAGACAGTCAGGACTTTGTGGTTTACCTCACATCGGTTTTAAAAGACCATACGTTGTCTTTCGCACCTACATTAAACGATGCCTTTAAATACGTGCAAAATGGCCGCGAAAGTTTTGATTTGATCCTTTTGGATGTATCGCTGCCAGATGGTAACGGGATCAAAGCCCTCAGCCAGTTTAAAGATGCCTTTAGCGCTAAAAACATCCCGATTATTATCTTAAGCGCCGACAATGATATTTTAAGCAAAGTCGCCGCCTTCGGCGTTGGTGCCGATGATTATATCGTTAAACCACCTCATTCTGCAGAATTAAAAGCTCGCATTGAAGCCAGACTTCGCACAGCGCAGGCACAGGCAAAAGACAGCCAACATATTAAAATCGGAAACCTGATTATCGATTCTGATAAAATGAGCGTGCAAATTCAAGTTGCTGACAAGGTTGAAAATGTGGATTTAACGCCGTCTGAATTTAAACTTTTAAAAATTCTCTCGACTCGTCCAGGCCAGGTTTATTCGCGTGATTATTTGATCGATCATGTCTGGGGTATTGCTAAACATATTACCGAGCGTACTGTCGATGCCCATATTTCTCATCTTCGTAAAAAAATATCTTCAAGCACCGCAAAAGTTGAAACTGTTTTAGGTGCCGGATATAAAATCGAAGTTAAAGAATCTTAAGTTTTATTTTAGATACATTTTTTGTAGTCAGGAAAAGCTTCTTTCATCTGACCTAACATTAATTTGCCATCACTCAGATAATCGACAACTTCGTGATGCAAATCTGCAGAAGACATTTCAGGCAATGTTTTTACATCGCGAGAAATTTTTCGCGATTTTTGCGCGAAAACCGCAAATCCAACCAAGTCAGCACTACCTGCAATTTTATGCGAACCTTTCGAGACTTCAGCTAATTCGCCACTGTTTAGGCTTGCGGCGACATGATTCAGCGATTCTTCAAGAGTGATAAAAAAGCGGGCTAAGATCTTAATGGCCACGGATTCATCGGTGTCTTCCTTAAGCTGCAACAGGCCACTTGGGTCAAAATCCTTAACTTTTTTAAATTTTACCAATACATCTTGAAATTGCATTATACCCCTCAATTAGCGCCATCATGACGCGTTTATTCCCCGTCAAATAGTTAATCATGTCCAAATAAAGGACGTTTGAAGGTCATTTGAAGATTTCTTCAAATGAAATTATTATTAATATCACATATCTTCATCTAAGATTAATACAGATGAAAGCTTCAAATCGATTTTCCAACCGTGTCATCATGTCAATAAGTCACAGAATTACCCAACTGCAAAAAATTGTTTTGTGGGCTCCGGTATTGACTCTTATTTTCGGCTTCGGCTTAACCTACTATATTTACGCTCATTTAAAACAGCGTGATGACTTCATTCAAAAATCAGTATTTAGCCAAACCGCACGCGAAGAGTTAACCAAAATAGATTTGTTATTAACAAATAGTATTTTAAAAATTCAAAGTTATGAAGCAAACCTTGAAGACCGCCCAATCAATTACACTAAAGATGAACCGTACTTAGATTTAGTACTGAGGCATACATTATTTCAGCGCATGACAATTATTCAGGAGCAAGGCAATAAGTATAAGGCCCTGCTTCGTGTAAATACCCCCGATTCGACTATACCCAATGTACCTTCAAGTTACTTACAATCAAATGACATCAAAAATATTATCAAAGATTTGAAAAAAACCTCAGGTCTTTTGACAACATTAGTTTTTGAATCCAATGATCGACCTTATTTATCAGTTGTCTTACGGTCGCGTGTTCATCGTAAGATTTATTTTCTTTTTACGACTCCGTTATCTAGTTTATTTAATCATACTATTTTAGCTGACTTAAATAGTATCATCGTCAAAGCTGAAAACAGCGAAACGTCGTGGTTAATTCAAAATATCAACGGTAAAAAAATTCTTTCTAAATACACCGACAAGCCCAATTTAAATATAACTAGTGTGCGCTTTACAAATTCATTGCCGCAATCAAATATCGATTTATCTATTGATTTTCGTTATGCACCAATGCGAACAAACTTTTTGTCACCTGAAAAATCAGCGGCGGCACTTGGCTTTTTGTTAACTCTGGTGATCTCATATTTATTTTACACTTTAATTAATCAAAATCGCTTGGCAAATAAATTGATTGTCGCAAAAACCTTAGCTTTAGAAAAAACAGCGCATGATCTGCAACAAGCCCTGAACAGTAAAGCGCATTTTTTCGGTAAGATCAGTCACGAGATCAGGACGCCGCTAAATCTAATATTAGGCATGATCGATCTTTGTAGCGAAGTGAATGTCGACAATGTCGTGCAAAACTATCTTAAAACTATGCACACCTCGGGCGAACATCTGCTTTCAATGATGGATGATTTGATCGAATTAGCCCAAGCTGAAAAAAATGAAATGACCTTTCAGGAGCGCACTATCTATATGGCGCAATTCTTAGGAGATGTCGTAAAACTAGCCGGTCAGGATTGTAAATCAAAAGGTCTTAAAATTTATCTGCACTTAGATAAGTCGATGCCCGCTTGCGTGATCGCTGATCCAAACCGCTTACGCCAGGTTTTAATTAACTTATTACGCAACGCCAGCAAATACACCTTAGCAGGTCATGTGATTTTAGCAGTGCAGGCCACTGAAAGTTTAATTTCAAACCGTGTCCAATTAAAATTTGAAATCAAAGATACAGGTATTGGTATTCCTTCTGATAAGGTCAGCAAAGTTTTTGATGCGTTCTTTCAGGTAGAAAATTCAAAAACCTATGCCGAAGGTGGCGTAGGTCTTGGCTTATCTATCGTTAAAGATATTATTAAAAAAATGCACGGAAAAATTTCAGTGCAATCGACGCTTAAAAAAGGATCCGTGTTCTCGGTAGAGTTAGAGCTTAACCGCCCAGACCGTGTGAACTGGTACGAAATTTACAAAACTCATGACACCACCAAGTACACAGCCGTGCTATTGTCGACTGATCCACAATTACAAAAATCATTCTCGGCTTTAGCTTCGCATCCGAATATTGAAGAAGTTATTTTTATCACTGAAGACTTTGCCAAAGTATTATTACTGACTGACACGAATCGTAACTATTGGTTTGTGCATGATCCTGAAACGGCTCAAATGGATCTTGATATTTTGTCTAAAACATTTGGCCGCCATGTGTTCGTTTTAGGCCAAGGCAAGATCCAGCAAACGTGGGGGCACTTAAATATTAATCATTTAAGTAATGCACCTTTTTTGCCGTATGAATTGTTAACCGCTAATGGCTTCACCAGTCGCAGTCGTCATCGCAAACATTTATCTTCAGACCAATTGCGAAAAAGTACCGATCCTTCAGCGCTAGCTAACATGCCAGTCGTTGTACCTAAAGAAGATCTATCAATTATCGTAGCCGATGATGATCATGGCAATATCGAGCTGTATAAGGCTTATTTTGCTAAATCCACCTGGCAAGTGAATTACAATTACGACGGTGAGACCGCTTGGCAAAGTTTTGAAAAAAAACTTCCGGATTTATTAATCTTAGATGTGCGCATGCCAAACATGGATGGCTTTGAACTGCTAGAAAAAATTCGCACCTATGAAAGACATCGTAACATTAAGCCGATTCCGGTTATTCTAGTCACGGCCGATTTATTAGATTACACCGCAAAAACCGCAAAAACATTTGATGATGTAACCTTGTTATCGAAGCCCATTAAGAAAAAACTGTTATTCGATGCGATTCACAACGTGTCTATGAACTACCGATAGGAAAATAACTACCTTTTCCAGACCGAGAAATCGCCGTAGCTGAAAAGTTTGAATTTGCGCTCGATGGCCCAGGCATAATTTTTCTTTACATTTTCTAACGTAGAAAATCCAGACACCAGTGCGAGCAATGTTGATTCTGGTTGATGAAAATTTGTCATCAAGCGGTCGACCACTAAAAAATCACTGCCCACTTGTAATAAAATTTCTGATGAACCAGACAATTCTTTTGTACGGGCGACCGTTTCTAGGGTGCGTGTGACTGTCGTACCCAAGGCCCAAACCTTATGTTGCGCAGCCTTTGCTTTTTCGATTTGATCCCAAACAGCTTTTGAAACTTCGTAAACTTCAGCATGCATTTTGTGATCATTTAAATTTTCGGTTTTTACCGGCAGAAAAGTTCCAAGCCCCACATGCAGAGTGATTTTTAAAACTTTTACGCCTTTAGCTTCAAGTTTTTTTAAATCGGCCTCACTAAAATGCAGACTTGCCGTGGGTGCCGCGAAACTTCCGGGGTTTTGTGCCCAAGCTGTCTGATACCAGCTTTCATCAGCTTGTACGTTATGGCGGGCATCGCGGGCTTTTTGAATATATGGCGGCAGCGGCAATTCGCCGAATCTATCAAAATCAGCTTCAGTTAATCGAGGCCTAACTTGAACGATTTGCGGAAGTCCTTTTTCTAAAAGCTTCATTTTAGCGCCATTAGGTAAAGTGATCTCGTCGTTAACTTTATATTTTTTTGAAGGAAATAAAACTTTTTGGGTACCGTCTGGCAATTCTTCTAAGAAAAGAATTTCTAGATCATCGGACTCAGCCGTCCGCACAAATACCCGTCTTTTTAAAACTTTGGTGTCGTTTAAAACTAAAACATCGCCTGCCGGAATTTGTTCGATTAATTGTGAAATTGTTATTTCGCTTGGCTGACCGCTTGTGTCCACAAGCATTACTCGCGTTGGGCGCGATGGACTTGTAGCTATAAGTTCTTCAGGATAATCAAAACGTAGGTCAGAAAGTTTCATATGAATATATCTACATGAAAAAAAGGCAAAAAAAAAGCGGAAAGCTTTTTAGGCTTTCCGCTGAAGATTAAGTTAGGGAACCACCAAAACCCAACTCACTCTTACTTAGAACTAATATCTTTTTGTTACATCTTTATTCTGTCAGCTACAGTGATCCAGAGGGAAAAGATCACCAGGCTAGAATAAAAACCACAAAAAATTAAAACCTCACTCAATTCGAAACTCACTTGAAACTCCTTCTTCAATTGTTCAATTGCTTGAACTGTTCGTTTCACTTACTTCGCCATCCTTGGCTATTGACGACATTGGAAACAGCCATCCTAGCTGTGTACACCCCTTTGTCGTCTGGGGAGCGTCCTTGCTCTTATTGGTAAGATGATAAAGTGGTGTTTCGGGGTTAAAAATAGAGCAAAAGAAATATAAATCCAGACCATAATCTAGCCTTATGGGTTGGTATAAGTATGTATAAACACTATAGAGTTTTGGATGCTGTGAATCGCCTCTATGGCTTAGCTGGGCTGCTTTTCTGTTTTTCTGTCTTAGCTGCAATATCGCGAATTTTTGCCTGTTGTTCTGCGGGTAAAGACTTTAAAAAGGCGGCAGGATTTTGTAAGGCTTTTTGCAAAAGCTCATTCATCTTTGCAGCGTCGCCGCCACTTTGTTGCTTCACGGTCGCCATAATGTCTGCTGAGACATCATAGACATCGTTCTTTAAGGCCTGATTGCCGCCGACCGCTTGCAAGGCAAAGTCATCAGCTTGTTGGGCTTTGGGGCTTGCTTTGATCACGTCATTGCGTTTAGCTTCACTGCGCATTAAATCTTGCACGTCTTTTAAGGCTGCATCTAAATCTTCTTCAGCAAAAGTTGGTAAAGTTAAAAAGCTGATTGAAAAAATTAAAACTAAAAATTTTAACATGCGCTTAAACCCCTTTGAATTAATTAGTTTGCCACAGGGTTTGCCAAACTAAATTATAAATTAAAGATTTCGCATTTTGAGACGTTACAGCGGAAGCTTCACTGTGAACGTGGTGCCTTTGCCAACCTCACTCTGCACCTCGATAGTGCCTCCGTGAGCTGTAGCGATTTGTCTAGAGATGTATAACCCAAGCCCTAAGCCACCAAACGATGTGATGGATACCGCCCGCTCAAAGCGATTAAACAGTCTTACCTGATCTTCAGCAGATATACCGATACCGTGATCTGTCACCCGCAGAACAGCAAATGCGCCCACTTGTTTAGCCGATATTTCAATAGGTTGCCCCTTGCCAAACTTAATCGCGTTGGTCATTAGGTTTACAAAAACCTGCTCAAGACGGCTGGCGTCCCATTTGCCGTTTAGCGTGGGCTCAAGATCAAGTTCAAGTTTACATTTCGATCGGTAAAGTTCAACTTCAAGGCCTTTAATAATTCGCTCGACTAAATCAGCCAAATTAACATGCGTTTTATCTAAAACTAATCTTCCGGTGGTGGCACGCGTGACATCTAATAAATTCTCGACAAGCTTTGTCAGACGTTCAATTTGTGCCTGACAGTTATTCGTCAGAGTAATAAATTTTTGAACATTCGGAGTATCACCTAACGTCGGCAAAAATTTACTGAGGAGTTGATTCTGTAGACTGATCGAAGTCAGTGGTGTTCGCAGTTCGTGGGCTGCAATTGAAATAAAATCATCGCGCTGCTGAATCATTTTTTCAGCTTCGCTTCTGGCAAACTGTTCTTGCAATAATAAGCGATGCTGCTCTTCAGCTATTTTTTTTTCGGTGATGTCTTCTGAAATCCCGAGCAAGAACTCGGGATTTCCATTCTCGTCATGCAAGGTGATTTTTTTCGTATGTAAAAAACGTTCACCATTAAGACGAGTTTGAATTTTTTCTTCAGGTATATCTAAAATTTTACCGCTATTTAAAGTGGCGCGGTCTTTTTCAGTAAAAAAGTCGGCTTCTTTTTTATTGAAAAAATCATAATCGTTCTTACCGATAAGCTCTTCACTCTTATAGCCCAGCAATTCTTCACCAGCTTTATTAAAGCGTGTGAATCGTAATTCTTTGGCGTCTTTTACAAAAATCATCAATGGCACATGTTCAATTACCGAGTTTAAAAACTCATATGACTTATGAATTTTTACCGCATCCATGGTCTGGGCCTGTGCTTCAAGAATGCTTCCCATCTTTAAAGTAATATCGACTAAAAAACCGCGATAGGACTCGTCAAGTTTTAGCCGCGGGCTAATACCAAAAACCAAAACTCCTGTTGCAGGATTTGAATCTGTACGTATCGGAATCAGAATCGCTTTTTGCGTTGGTTCTGGCCATGGTGCAATCGGCGCATGCGGAATTAGATTTTGAAAATTATTAATTTCGATTGGATTATTTGAAGTCAGCACATGACGAACAGACTTCATAAGTTGATCAAAGTCAGTAGCTTCAAGCATTCGTTCATCGATTCCGAAACTGGCCGCAAGCTTAACCTGTAAATTTAAATCGTCAGGTAAAAATAAAAATGCAAATCGTATATCATTTGGATTTGATGCAAATACCTCCATCAAACTTTTAAAATTATCAGCAGGCGAAATGATTGTTTGTGCAAGCTTACGCAGTGTCGCAGTTCTGCGTTCGCTTAAAACCAATTCTGTATTTTCTGAAATAACTAAAGAAAGAATTCCATGTGTCTGATCGTCATCGCCTTTAAGCGGGCTCATTGTCGAATCGAAATAACATTCTTCAATAAATCCATTACGCTCAAGTGGCGTGAACACGCGCTTGTTCACAACGACTTCTGCGTGTTCAATGACACGATCAAATAAAGACTTCATCATTGAATAAGCTTCAGGCCATCCCTGATTAATCGGCAATCCTAAATTACGCGGATGGCGATCACCCATGGTTGCCGTACAAGCGTCGTTATAAATTTGCAGTAAATCTTTACCCCAAAAAATAGACGCGGCTGTTGGTAGCGCCAGCATCATGCTTACATGGGCTTTTAAAGATTTCGGCCAAGACTCATAAGGCCCAAGCGACGTTTTGCTCCAGTCATGCGCACGAATTAGAGCCCCCATTTTTCCTTCACCGAATGATTGAACTGAAACTCCAGGGATTGAACTACTCATGGGCAGCACACCATTTTTTCACAGTTTCATTGAGTGATCTAAGATCAATTGGTTTTTTTAAAAACCCTATTGATTTAATGGTCGTGGCTTTGTCAGTATAGGCACTCACCACGATAATGGGGATTGAAGAAAGTTTTGAGTCATTTTCAAGAGCGGTGGCAAATTCCCAGCCATTCATAACCGGCATCATCAAATCTAAAAGAATAAGACAAGGTTTGGGTTGAACAGCTAATACATTTAACCCCTCCTGCCCGTTTTCAGCAGTCAGGACTTCGTGGCCCTCTAATTCGAGCACTGCTTGCAAGGTCTCTCGAATCGATTCGTCGTCTTCAACGATCAGGATTGTCTTAGCCATACGAAACTTTATGCAAAAACTTAAAGTTTCGTCAAGGCTGCCACAAAAACGGGGCATTTTTCTATACCTCGTTGACCGTTCTTTAACGGTTTGCTTTAATTATTTGTGCGCGCGGATGGTGGAATTGGTAGACACGTACGTTTGAGGGGCGTATGCGCAAGCGTGAGGGTTCAAGTCCCTCTCCGCGCACCACTAAGTCATTTATTGAACCTTTGAGTTTTTACCTGAGCTGAAATTTTCGCTGGAAGTTGGCGCAATTTGTGTTAATTCTTGCGCCATGAAATTCATCCTCTTACTTTCTTTACTTTTCGTTCTTCCGGCTTTGGCCCAAGCTAAATCAATTAACTGCAATACTCTATGGGCCAAGGGTTATCCTGATCCCCGATTTCCAGAAGGTTTAGACTGTCAATCCAGTGAGAAATGGGAAACTCCTGAAGGAGCCCAAGCCGAAGTTTATCATTACGCAAAAGGATTTCCGGCCTCACCAGATGATACAGGATTTTCATTTCGCGCCCACGAAGTTTTTATAACTGTTGTCGCTAAAATCATAGCCCTTCACGCTGAATCTTCAGTTAAACTTCGTTTTAAGCCTTTAACTTTTGTTTTTACCGATCAAAAAGCTGATAAAAATGAAGTTGCTATGGTTCGCGTAGGTCACTCCAGCGACGAGGAATCATGTCCGATTCTTGTGTATATCGATAATTTCAAAAAACAATCCCCTGATCGCCAACGACAAATGTTAGCGCACGAAATCTTTCACTGTGTCCAAGATACTTTATGGCAAGATAAAATTGTTGATACGCCAAAGAGCGCTCATCAATGGTGGAGCGAAGGCTCTGCAGTTTGGTTTAGTAATTTAGTATACCCTGCTATCAATCAAGAATTTGACTATAATGATGACTACCAAGGTAATAAATCTTTGGTTTTGCAAGACGACAATAACAAGTATGGGACTCATTTATTTTTTCAGTCACTTTCTCACAGCTGGTTAGGTGTTGATGGTGTACTTAGTATGCTAGAAGACCTGCCAAATAGCGGTGACACTCCAGAGCAGATTGAATCCGTTTTGGATATTCCATCGATTGAACTATTTTTTGATAGCTTCGCGCAAGATATCACCAGCAACCGGATTAAAGATTTTACCGGAAACTTTATGACCACTTCGCTTCCGACACTTACTGAAAATTTTAAAGTCAAAGAAGGCGAAAATAATTTTGAGTGGTTTAATGAAATTTTAACGATCAGAATCACAGAATTTTCATTACCAGCAAAAACAAGAATTAAAATTGAAAACATGGTCAGCTCGGATAGCATTGTGAATCCTATGGCTATGCGAAACACCGGCACCACAGGTTCGTGGAATTTTTTGATTTCTGGCTACCCTACAACAGTAGATATGTCTTGTAAGGCTTTTCCAAAAAGCATCGATATCCTTTCTTCTTACGCCAGTGATGACCCCTTGAATGATAAATTCGCTGTAAAAATCACTGCAGAAAAAGCCGAGTGCCACTGTATTGAAAAAGTAGAATTTGATCCCTGTTTAGTTGGCGATTATGAACTGGATAAACCCTCGCTTGATAAAATGTTCTCACGCATTTTCAGCCACAAATCTTATGTGGTCGAAAACTCTTCAGGAGGCTACGCTTTATCAATAACTAACGGTCAAAAATTTACATTTAGCCAAACTGATTTTAGTGCTTCAGTCATTGTTAAAGATGAAGAGTTTGGTGATCTTCGCGTTTTAGTGACGATGAATGGATCCACCGATGCTTATTCAAAGCTTTTAGCTAAGAATGAAATTTGTTTTTCTGATATCGGAGCCGATTACAACATTCGCATTCAAGTGTTCTTTCCTTACGGCGTTTCTGACACGACAAACCCGTATTCAAATTTTGATGATTTTATCGAAGGCTCGACGAAATTTCGTTGCAGCAAAGATGAATTAGTTTTAATTCGCATGTTGCCAACAGGACCCGATGGCTCTGATGAGCCCCAAGAATTACGCTTCATCCGAAAATAAATAAAAAAGAGGACCGAAGTCCTCTTCTGAACCTCTGGCAACGATCACCCAAGATATTCGGAGTCTCTTTTTTTTAATTTGATATTATTGCTTGTAATTTGCACTCGATTTTTTGCCGGATTTTGTTTTAGTCGGCGTAAAACTTTTAGCTTCTCTTACATTTTCACTTGTAGACATAATTCGAAGTTCGTTACTGATATCTTTAATACCACGAACAGTTTCAACCGCTTGCTCAGCTAGGCGCTTTGCCTGGCGCGAATCGACTGTTCCAGTTAAAGTCACTAAGCCGTCGCTCACTTCAACATCAATATCTGAAGCATCAATATGCGCGTGCGCTTCTAAAGCGTCGCACACATCTTCGCGAATTCTTTCTTCTGAACGCTGATAACCTTTAGGGCCTTTTCCGGCGTGAGCACCTTGTGTCCACGAACTTCCATAACCGGCTTCTCGGCGTCCTGAACCTGATAATTCAGACGATGGAAAATTTCCTGAATAATCACGTGCACTGCTCGTATAGTCTGATGTTAGACCGTGGCTTTCCATACGGCCGCGGCCTTGAGGCGCTTCAAACCTTGGACGGTCACTTGGTTCAAAATCATAATCACTGCGTGGACTTTGATGTGATTCATTACGGTAATAGTCTTCATTTTCGTAAAGATCAGAGTCGGTATCGAAATTGCGATCACGACCTGAATACATTCTTTGTGAAGCTTGATTATTACGGCGGCTGGTTGATTCATAGTTTGAATCATTTCTTTGATTTTTTCTCATAGTTGTCCTCATTTTTTGTTCTTGATATTTTTTGCCACGATAATGTGGCAAATTTTCTCAGTTTTTTACTAATTGCGGTACAATTGCAAAAACTGAGCTACAAAAAAACTTGGCTATTTCGCGCCCTTTGATTCAAAATACTTTATCAAATCATCACGCTTTTTAGATTTAGCGTAATCTAAAGCGGTCGCATTACCTTTAGATTCGATTTCAAGCTTTGCACCCTTATCTATCATTTTTTTAGCCAGCTCTAGACTGCCATCATGACTTGATAAAATCATTAATGCGGTTAACCCTTGTGAATCGGCAGCGTTTAAATTTGCCCCGGTGTTTACGATTAAGTTCGCCATTTTATCTTGTTTAGCTGCAAGAGCAATCATCAGTGGAGTTTTTTTATCCCCTGTTAAAGCATCGATGGAAACTCCGGCTTTGTATAATGTGCTCATTGCCGAAACATGCCCGCCCAACGCCGCAAGATGGATCGGTTGCAAGCCACTGCCTTTAGGTTCGCTTAATAAAGTTTTATCAGCGCCTGCAGCGATTAAGATTTTTATAATTTCAGTTTGCCCTTGCTGGGCCGCCAAATGAAGCGCGGTAAATCCGCCCGTCATACGCGCATTGATCTCGGCCCCTTTTTCTGTAAGCAACATGACGGCTTGTTTTGCGCCAACTTGCGAAGCTACTATGAGCGGTGTTGATTTATCGTTTGCTTGCGCATTAATTTGCGCCCCTTTTGTTAAAGCAAAGGCCACGATATCAGCTTTGTTCGCTAAAGCTGCGTGATGCAGCAATGCCCAACCCTTGTCGCCTTTAGCATTAATATCTTCTTTTGAATCTTTGTCATAAAGTTTTTTTATTGAAACTAAATCAAATGTTGGCTTTGCGGCAGATTTTGTTTTTACGGCAGCAGAAACCGTGGTTGTTGGTGATGCCGCCCATGTTAATTGCGTAACAAGAGTTGTAATTAGAAAAGTTATTCTTAACATAGACTAAGAATAGCGAGCATTGTGCTCGCCTGTTAATATATTTTCATGATTTTACAGCTTAGGTCCAGATTCTTTAGTTCACGAACCTAGCTTTTGCAAACAGAGAAATTATTGACCGTCAAAAACAGCCATCACGATGGCAGCAGCAAAGCGGTTAGCGTATAAATATTTATTGGCACGGGCGTTGTTTTTTTCGGCTTGAGTTTTTGCATTTTCTAAAGACGGCATTTTCGAGTTATTTAATTTTACGCGTTCTTCGATAATCGACAAATTATGTTTATATTTTCTGCCGATTTCAGCATCAACGTCATTTTGACTGATAATTTTAAAAACACAGTTCGCATTTCTGAAAATTTCGTACATGTCATATTCGATTGTTTTTGCACTGATGTCGGCGCGGGTTAACATATTCAGAACTTCTTCACGAAGTTTTTCGCCAGCGGCTTGCATTGAGGTTTTCCAGTCACCAAGGTCTTCGTCTTCAACCATTTCATTAACCGCCGTTTTAGCTTCTTCAAGATCACAAACTATACGTTGATCAGGATTATGATCTGTTCCATCTAACTGAGCTAACGTTTGAGTTGAGCAGATAAAGATACAAGCTAAGGCTAGGATTTGTTTTTTCATACAGCTTTGAATTGCAGCTGTCGTACCAAGCTTAAAAAGGGCCAATAGGCGCTTATTTATAGCCTGGCTGTCTAAGACTACAAGGGTGACGAAAAAAGAACTACACCAGTCTCACACTGAGAATGAATTTGTATCATTATCGACCAGGAAAAAACACCACGCGGTCATGATGTTTGTCTGGAATTTTTTCACGCAGAATGTGATTGGCTTCGGCATTTGAATAGCGAGACGACGCATGAATCAGAACAATGCGTTCGCTTTCAATTTCGTCCAGATGCGGAATAATTTCATCTAAATGGGTATGACCCCATTCACGTGCTTTTTCAATTGAGCGTTTATCATCCAAATACGTAGCTTCTAAAATTAAGATTTTTGATTTTTTAATCCACGGCCTGGCCTGCAAAAATTCGATCTGGGTGTCTCCGGTAAAACTGACCATCGGTGTCTGTATTGTTTCGCTAACGTCAACACCCTGTCTGCGTAAATTAATAATTTCGTCTTTACTAAGACTAGTGTATTCAGATTTTAATTTTTTCTTATTTTCAAATAAGGTATAGCCGAAAGAATCAACCCGGTGCGTGGTCGGAAAAGCTTTGATGAAATGATGGTTATTAACTTCGATTTCATCATCTGCATGTACTGGAATAAATTTAAAATTGTACGGAAAGCCTTCGATCTTGCTCCAAAGCTGCATAATTTCAGATAACGGTTCAACTAAAGACGCCGGCATATAGAACTCACCCGCTTTTTGCGAGGTCATCATTTTTTGCGAAATAATATACGGAATACCGGCCGCATGATCCAGATGCCCATGCGTAATAAAATATTTGTGCATATTAAACAAATACGGATAGCCCTGAGCTACATCAAAACTAATTGATAACTCAGGCATCGAGATAGCGGTACGAATCCCCGCAAGTGATACTCCAAAAAAATTATAATCCCCGTAACTCCAGGGTTCTCCGACACGTAGACTCATCATGGATAAGTCTAAAACAGAACCTCAGAGAATCAAGCAGGTATTATACCCCCAATGAATTTTTTCGATGTCTGTGACTTTTGATTCAGCTTTTTATTTAATGCTTTTTTTTAATTTTATTTTCTACACGCGGGCGAAATTCCAGGGGATTAAATGGCTTCTTCAACTGATCTTGCAACAAAGTCTTAGATAGCTTAAGATGCACTCATGTCTTTAGTCTCAAGTGTCTCAAAAATTGCAATTATCGGAAATTCATGTGGTGGCAAAACTCGTCTAAGCCAAAGCTTAGCAAAAAAATTGCTATTGCCGTTAATTCACGTGGATCAAATTCAATTTATGGCGGGGTTAAAATTTCGCCCTTTTGCCGAATCCATTCAACTGTTAAGGCTTGAACAAGCAAAACCTGAATGGATCATCGATGGTTTTGGGCCCTTAGACATTCTGGAAGAACGCCTGAAATTAGCCGATCAAATCATTATGATTGATTTACCTATCGCTACTCATTATTTGTGGGCTGTAAAGCGCGTACTTAAAAATATATTTGTGAACCAACGCTCTGAACTTCCGCCAAACAGTAGCGAAAGAAATTGGAGTCATACGCTGAAACTCTTTAAAACGATTCATCAGGTTCACACTAAAATGCGGCCAGAAATGTTGCGTATTTTATCGCGCGATGCGTACAAACAAAAAACTCTGTTGATTCAGAATATTCAGGATTTAAATCAACTTATGCTTTAGATTTGCGTTTTTACTTTTCGCCTTTGTGTTAGTTTATAGCCTACACCTGACAGGGCTTTTACCGTGTGCGTGCTTTTATCAGTTAGTTTTTTTCTAACCTGGCAAATATGCACATCTACATTTCGACCCATATCGCGCGGATCTTGCCCCCAGGCTTTGTCGAAGAGCTCTTCTCGTGAAAAGACTTTTTCGGGCCGACTTGCCAAACAAGTCAAAAGTCTAAATTCAGTTTGCGTGAGTTTTAAGGTGTGTTCGCAATCTTGCTCATCACGAACGACAACCTTTCTGCTATGGTTACAAATTGATATATTTCCGACTAAAATATTTTTTTTCACATCACTCATACAAATAATCATCCACTAGAGTTGTAGACCTAGTGTTAGAATGGTGTGTAATTTTCTAAATAATAGAACAACTAGCCAAAAAAGCCCGGGGTCGTGGCGCACAATGCCTCGCCCCCAACGCCTCGGGCAAATTAACCCGAATCTACGCATGGAATAAATAGTGCAACTCTATTGATGAAAATCTTTGTACGGAGTGTGTATTATGACAAAAACAATTTTCAATCTTATAGCAGCGACAGCATTAACCACGGCGGTAAGCCCGTTCTCGGAGCCTATGCGTGACGATGATTTTAAAATTTTTCTTGATAAACAAAGTTATATCGCAAATATTTTTGATCTTCAGCAAACTCGACTGACGCAAGGCCACACCCAATATGAAATCTGGGCTGGCTCTTATTGGCCAATTCACCAAGGTTTACTTGGACTGCGTTATGCCGACCCCTTGTTTCCTAAATCAAAAAATTTCTTAGAAAATTACAACGACCACATGCTGCGCCCTCCAGAAACCCTGGTTTACTCGGGGCAAATCAATCGCCTATCTCCAGCTGAAAAATATGACCTACTGGTTGGGGATGCAAACTGGACATTAACCAAAGCTATGTGGGCTCGCGGACAAAAAACTTTAATTCAGTACGGCGAAGTTCCAACATGGACAGGAATTTGTCACGGCTGGTCTGCGGCAGTCCACATGGGCATCAAAGCCCCACGCCAATCTGTGGTTGTGACCGACGTCAATGGCCACCATGCGATCGAATTTTACAGGCAAGATATCAAAGCCTTAATGTCTTATCTTTGGGCCGAATCAAGCACAGATTCAATTCAAGCCGGCAATCGCTGTCGCCAAGATATCGTTATTAAAGACCCGTATCAGCGTCCTATAGATGCGTCTTGCCTTGATTCAAATCCGATGAGTTGGCATTTAGCTGTTACAAATCGCGTTGGTGTGCAGCAAAAAAGTTTTGTGATGGATTCAACCACCGGATCAGAAGTATGGAATTTCGCAGTTAAAGGCTATGACTACAGCTACTTTAACCCACGAACATTCGAAACCACTCACAATATTAAAGCCGCTATAGAACCCATTGAAAATATGACGGCTGATAAATTCAAAATCCACCGAAGCCCTAGAACAAAATACGTTGTCGGGGTTGCAATGGATGTATTTATTCCTTCTTTAGTCACTCCGGCGGTCAACGAAGGCCGCAACGATCGCACTAAATCATACAACTTTGTATACGATTTAGAATTAGATGAAAGCTACACCGTAATCGGTGGCGAATGGCATTCAGCAGCAAGACCCGATTTTATCTGGTCTTACGCCAGCACAGGCCGCGCGATGACAGCTGAAGATTTAACTTTAAACGAATCCTGGGATTTAGATTCTCGTCTGCCCGATAGCTACGCCGCTAAGGCCAGAGAAGCTTCACAAAAAGGAAAAGTCTTAAGTCGAATCGCCGAAGCCCTGCTCAATGAAAGCATTGTTCCTTAAAAGATTATTCTGAAAAACGTTCGCGTCCCAGACGCAGAGATTGTTGCACGTTAAGGGTCGGCTCTATAGTCAGCTCCTGCTGAGCTCCTTCGACAATTAACGACACTATTTCGCTGGCCGTGGCACGCGGAAAAGCGCTCCATAATAAAGCTGCTGCTGCAGAAACTATGGCGGTCGATGCGCTGGTTCCTGAAATTCGCACGCTACGCGATCCGCTATCACTCTGGGCAAAACTTGGAACTAATTCTCCCGGGGCATACAACAAAACGGTGTAACCAAAACCGCTAAAACTTGATCGATGCCCGCGATCATCTAATGAACCCACATGCACATGATTACTTAGGCTTAAGCTTGCCGGTAAAATTCCATGAGTAATAACATCTACGGGTTCATTACCTGACGAATTAATGAAAATTACATTTTCATTGGCCCAGCTAACAAATGAACTTCGTAAAAGCTCTGAACAGCTGACCGTCCAACTATTATTAATAATTTTAGCTTTGTGGGTGATGGCATAGTTTAGCGCAAGCTGCGCATGATATTCGGTGCCACCGTGATCAGTCATAAAATCTATAGGCATAATTTTTACATCAGGTGCTAAACTTAAACTTGAACCATTTAAATATGGGCCGGTAATAATACCCGCCATAGCTGTACCATGACCGGTTTCATCACTAGAATCTGCAGCATTAGAAACAAAATTCCAGCCTGGCACAAGTCTTCGTCGCAGGCTTGGATGTTTTTGATCTATTCCCGTATCAACGACAGCGACAGTTAAACCCTGACCGAAAAATCCCCGGTACCAGGCCGATCGCACATGAATCATATCATAAACTGCAGTTGCAGATTCAACGCTAGTGATCGACGGAATCACCGGCTCTTCCTGTTTTTTTGCAAATTTAGCAAGGATAGTGTAATTGGGTTCAACAAAGTCAATTTCGTCATCATTGAGCGAAATAAATTTGGCAAGATTTTCTTCAGCCAATAAAGTTGGATCTTGTTTTTTCCAGTGTACAATATACTGATTTTTAACCATGTTACTTTGGCAAAAAGGAGATGTCGCTTGAACGTATTTTTCGTCTTTAGCGCAAGCTCCTAAAAGCAGAATAGACAGAATTAAAAAAACAGTATTTATTGGCTGCACAGTTTAAGCTCGTCTTTTAAAGATGAACGCATCACCGTACGGATCGAGTCTACAGAAAAACTTTCTGAAGTTTCTGCTGTTTCTGTTGTTGGAATTAATCCTTGAGCCTCAGGTATCAGAGATTCTTTCACAAGATTTAAATACCGAGTTTCGATTTGATAACTTTGCGGCAAATCTGAATACCGTCCAGCCCAAGTTAAATCTTTATGAATTTCAAATGTAAGCGGATTTTTCGAAATACACAGAGGATCCACGGTCGTGTATTTTTCACTGATCAACATATGATTTGGCGTTAAATAACGAAACGTGTATTCGAATGGCTGCTGACGATCTATTAAGGCTTTTTTGTGAGCTGTAGCCATGTTATCGCGAAATTTATCAACTAACTTGATGGTAATTTCGGCTTCATTTGAAGCAGTCACTTTGTAAGTCAAAACTTCTTCAGAAGCTGATAACATCTGGACGGTCTTACAATCTTTCTGGCGCACTTGATTAAAAAGCCCAAGCTCGTTTGCGCTGTTCACTTTATAATTAAAAGTAGCGTAAGAAAAAAAAGTTTTTTTCGCCTGCGGCATTTCACCTACAGGTTTTAAATCTGTCGTCATAAGTGCTGCGGGCACTTTAAAATCGGGGTTTTGAAACACCCGCGATAGTTTTTCTAAATTTAAACATTTTCCAAAAGACACATCAGATAGAGCAATTTCAGATGGCATTACTGGCTCTTCAATGATGGCCTCTGTTTTCGGTTTACAGGCAATTAATAACGTTAAAGGCAGAAATACAAATAACCATTTCATAACATCCCCTCATCTTAAAAAAGTGGGCAGCGTTTTACCGCTACCCACCCTTAGACTTTTTCGAATTTGATTTCAATCAATTAAGTTTGGTCTTTGTCTTGATCTTTGTCTTGGTCTTTGTCTTGATCTTTATCTTGGTCTTTGTCTTGGTCTTTATCTTGGTCTTTGTCTTGGTCTTTGTCTTGATCTTTATCTTGGTCTTTGTCTTGGTCTTTATCTTGATCTTTATCTTGACCTTGTCCTTGATCTTGACCTTGTCCAGGCTCCTGCTCTAACAGAAGTGTAGCTTCGACAGAGACACAGTTTTGGGCCATTTGATCTTTATCTTGATCTTTATCTTGATCTTTATCTTGGTCTTTATCTTGGTCTTTATCTTTATCTTGGTCTTTATCTTGGTCTTTATCTTGATCTTTGTCTTGATCTTTGTCTTGGTCTTTGTCTTGGTCTTTATCTTGGTCTTTATCTTGGTCTTTATCTTGGTCTTTATCTTGGCCTTGGCCTTGACCTTGATCTTGTCCTTGACCTGGTTCTACAGCATTTGCAGAGCAATCTGACATTGCAAAGCGAATTGCTTCAGAATGTTTAACTTCTACATTTGAAGATAATAAAGTGATACCATCAGCAGTAAACGCAGAACGTGTTCTTACGATATTTAATGCTTTACGGTCAGCAGAAGAAAGTGTCATTACGATTTGTTCACCGGCATACAAATCCCAAGTGCCTTTATCAGTTTCAACAACTCTATTTACTGTTCCTAATAGATTCGCACGCTCAGCTAAAGCTGGGTGTTTCGCTAAAATTTCTGCTAATTTAGCAGCTGGAGTTCCGGCTAATTCGCCGCCCGCAGCTAAGTGATAATCAGCCACTTTAGAAATACGCAGAGTATTTCCTGAAGCCACCATTTCTGATGATGCTGCTTCTACAGGTGCTGCTGCAGGAGAAGATCCACCTGAACCGCTACCACTACAAGCAACGAATGCTACGCAAAGTGATGATAAAGAAACTAGTTTTAAGTAACGCGCATAACTCTTATTCATAAAATCCCTCCATTAGGATGTTTTGTTTTAAGAGTGTTTGAGCAACATAAGTGCCATACATAAAAACGCACTAGCACGATGAAAAATTGTCATTTGCAAATTTTTCGTGGCAAAAACGCCGATCAAAATTACCCGTTCGGGTAAAATGCCCGAATGCTGCACGTACGCCATTTGCAAAATTGGCGCAAAAAACATGACCACCGATAAAAAGCTTGTTCTGATAAGCTCATGAAAAACACTTCGAACATTTTTATTTTTACAACAGCGCTTTTAATTTCATCACTTTGTTCTGCCGAAAGTTTTCGCGTGCAGAAAAAAGTTTCTTCTAAAAATCGTTCATCAGAAGTTTTAAATGTTTCAGAAGTTTCAGAACAGCCAGAAAAAATCTTGCGAAAACTTCCCTACTATATAGTTGAAGGGCCAGGCACCGACAACAACACTATATATATAGATGAAATTAAAAATTCGCTGACTGAATCTGAATTAGCATTTTACAAAGCGTTACAAAGAAAAGTTAAAGTTAATATTGCAAATGCTGAAGTTCGCGAACTTGTTACAGAGGGTCCTGCAGCCAACCGTATTCATTTAACGATTTTAGGTGATGGCTACACATTAAAAGAAAAAGAAAAGTTCTTTGCCGATGCTGAACGCACGACTAAAAATCTTTTTGGAACTTCAACATTCTCAAGTTATCTGTCTTTATTTCAAGTTCATGCGGTTTTTGTTCCATCAAACACTTCAGGTATTGGCGATGGAGAATCAAAAGACACAGCTTATGGCTTATACCGTATGCCAAAAGGTTCAAAACGCGCGATTTACCCAGGCGACGAACGCGCTTTAGAAAGCGCACTTGATATGGTTGAACGCACCGACTATCCGATCGTAATTGCCAATGATGATTATTATGGTGGTCTAGGTGGCCGCTATGCAATTTCAACAAGTTCTATCAGAAGTGGTATGGTCGTATTAAATCATGAACTTGGTCACAACTTCGGCGAAGTTGGCGAAGAGTATGACGGTGGATCTGTATATTCGGGAGCCAATTCTTCATCGAATGCTCAGGCTTCGCACTGGTCACAATGGCGCGATGATAAAAATTCTTACGACGCTAAACTTTTAAGCGGTAACTACGTTTGGCAAAATTTAAAAAACAAGCCTTACAAAACGACTTTTAAAACCCAAGCTGGCGAAACCTTAGGTTTAGAATTAAGCGTGGTTGGCTGGTCTAGCCCTGATGATGTCTATGTTTATGTGAACGGCCAAAAACTTAACTTAGGTGGGCCTTATCATAACGATAGAAACTTCTTCGTACTTGATAATCTTCAAACGCAAGTAGGCGGTAACACTTTAGAAATTAAAGAAAATATTGCTGATGGCGATAATATGTTAGCAACCGCTTACATTTATTCTTACCCACAAGGATTTAACTTTGAAAAAAATGTAACTGCGGCGTTTGCAACTTATGGTGATTTTAGTGGTAAAACGTACCGCCCAACTCACGATGGCTGCTTGATGCGCAATATGGCTCTTAAACATTTCTGCGCCGTTGACCAAGAAAATATGTGGCACAAATTTCTGAATCGCGTTTCACTTGTTGATGCTGTTGTTAAAACTTCAAGTACAGTTAAAGTAGAAACTCCAAATGTTTCTGGCCTTAGCGTACGCTGGTTCAACGCTGATGGTTCTGAAATTTCTGCTTTATTTAATCAGTTTGAGGTTTCACGTGCTGCTTTTGGAGCCGCAAAAACTATAAAGGTGTCTGTAGAACTACAAACACCCGAAGTGCGTAAGTACGATAGTAAATTTAAAGTCGTAAAATCAGTTCAGCTTTAGCTTTTAACTAGCTAAAATTATTGGGCTTCGCCCATTGATTACTGCGAAATAGAGGCGCGAATCGATGCGGCCATTTGACTTGTTAAGCCTAAGCAGTATTTCGCTGTCTCTAAACCACGCACGAAATCAACTTGGGCTGATCTTAAATCAGCATCCGATGCATCTAATAAACTTTCAGACTTTTCGATCGCACGATTTCTAGCTTCTTGTTTGCGCGCTAAAACTTCTGGCGCTTTTGCCTGAAATTTCGTTTCGATCACTTGGCAATATTTTAAAACTGCAGCAGTGCTTGCGTTGATTTTTTTAAGCG
The DNA here is from genome assembly GCA_036676395.1 of Bdellovibrio sp. Lineage (GTDB taxonomy): Bacteria > Bdellovibrionota > Bdellovibrionia > Bdellovibrionales > Bdellovibrionaceae > Pseudobdellovibrio. Next base: position 1,321,518 of record JAKFCY010000002.1, on the reverse strand, counting down.
CAACTAAATCAGCTTTGATCACGCCCTTATCATACACGGCTTCCATCGTTTGCACCGATTGTTTGAATTGAGCAATCGCTTCAGCCAGATTTTTCAAATCATTCATATCTAATCCATAGCTTTTAAACGCGAAAAGACCAAAAATAGTCATCACTGTCAGAAACTTCGTCATACGTCCTCCAAATAAACGCCCTTTGAAAGGCGCTCACAAAGGGTATTACAAGGCTCGTGCCAATGCGCGGGACTCTCTGGTGCCATGTTTTTACGCTCACTATCTTTAGTCTAGAATTGCAAGACTCAAGAGTGAAAATGCTGCTTCATGAAATTTTCATAGCTAAGATTTATCTATGCAAAATACCACACGTCTTATTGCCACATCTCTTATTACACTTACAATTTTCAACTCAACTCCGATCTTAAATGCCCACGGCCAACACGGTGACCCTCTGGTGTTTAAGCCTGTATTAGCGGATCTTAAGCTATTACGCGCAGCCAATATTCCAGTTCTATATAAAGATGAAGAAACTGGTGTAGGTTATGCGGTGTTAAATTCAGCGTCTGAAGGCAAACTTTCAGAGCTTGCTCACGCTAACGGTCGTTGCGGAAACTTCGAGGCTTTGGATGAAATGCCACGTGATCTAATTTCTGTACGCCAACAACTTGAAGCTTTAAATACATATCATAAAAGAAACCAAGTTTTATCGTTCTCACAAGTTGAAGACCTAGAAGCTCGCGCTGAAATCTCTGAAGCTTTAGAACAATTAAGTGGTGATAAAATTCGCAATACGGTTGAATTCTTATCTGCTTTTCCGACACGTTATAATAAAGGTTCAAACCCGAATAACCACATCAACCCGTTCATGGATCGTTTAGCTGAGATCGCAAAACAAGCTAACTACCCAATCAATATCGAAACGGTTAGCCACAAATCAACGCCACAAAAATCAATTAAGCTGACTATTCAAGGCTCTACTCGCCCGTCAGAAATTATCGTTCTAGGTGGTCACTTAGATTCAATCAGCGGATTTATGGGTATGGGATCAAAAGCTCCGGGTGCTGATGATAATGCTTCTGGCTCTTCAGCTTTAGTTGAAGCCTTACGTGTTTTAACTTTACAACCGCAACCTGAAAGAACGATTGAATTTTACTGGTACGCCGGTGAAGAGTCTGGCTTACTTGGTTCTGCTGAAATCGCAAAAGAAGCTAAAGCTCAGCAAAAAGATATCATCGCTGTTCTTCAATTAGATATGACGATGTTTCCTGGTGATGGTGTTTTAAAGATTGCTAGCATGACTGATTTTACAAGCCGTTGGTTACGCGACTATTTAGTGGCTGCAAACAACACTTACTTTCATGCCACTGTTCAAGAAGACCAATGCGGTTATGGTTGTAGTGACCATGCTTCATGGCACCGCCAAGGCTTTGCGACTTTGTTTCCGACAGAGTCTAAATTCGACTCTTCTTTCAAAAGTATCCATACTCCCCAAGATGTTATCAGCCCAGTAATGAGCTTTGAGCATGCAAAACTTTTTTCTAAAATCGCGCTAACTATGGCAATGGATTTAGGAAATTCTGAACAAAGACAGCCGTACTAGTTTCTAACGTTAACACAATAATTTAACGCATCCCATTACTCTTGATGTAGACCAAGATCTAGGTTTAGATGAGCCTAGATTTGGTTAATATTTTAGCTTTGAGGGGAGTTAGATTATGAATACATTCACGCGTGCTATAGGTGCCGTTTCATTAATTTTTGCTTTAACAGTTTCTTTAATCGCCTGCAGTAAGAGCGAAACTCCAAAACCTGAAGAAGCCGTTCGCCTTCGTGAAGCTTCACTTAACTTAACTTGTGCTGATAATAAAAATTCTTTAGCTATGATAGACCGCCCGATCGTGATCATGATTTCAATCGATGGCTTTCGCGCTGATTACATGCAAAAAATTAATCCTCCAAATTTGAAAAAAATCGCCAAAGAAGGTATTTATTCTCCGGGCATGCTTCCAAGTTACCCAACGCATACCTTTCCAAACCATTACACTTTAGTGACTGGTCGCCTACCAACGAATCACGGTATTTTAAGTAATTACTTTTACGATGAAAAAAGAAAAGAAACTTATAATGCTTTCGGCGACACATCTTCAGATGCAACTTGGTATCAAGGCGAGCCGATCTGGAATGTGGTAGAAAAAAACGGAATGATCGCCCACACGAACCAATGGGTGGCTAACGAAGTTCATGTGAACGGCCAAGATCCGACCTGTTATGCCCCTTACAGCAGTAAAGTGACTTCAGCTCAACGAGTTGATGTTGTCATGGAATGGTTAAAACTACCTGCTGAAAAACGCCCGCATTATATTAATTCATATTTTTCGATTGTCGATTCTGCAGGACATGCCAACGGTCCAGATTCAAAAGAAGTTAAAGACGCCGTGTTAGAAGTCGATCGTGAAATTGGCCGTTTATGGGATTTTATTCGCGCCTCTGATTTACCGATTAACCTAGTTCTGGTTTCAGATCACGGTATGCAAACGAACTATCAAGATAAAATTATTTTCTTAGGCGACAAGGCTAATTTATCAGGCTTCAAATGGAGCGATAAAGGCGCAGCTGTAATGCTTTACCACGACGATGAAACTAAAATTGCAAAAGTTTACCAGGATTTAAAAGCTAAAGAGAAAAACTACAAAGTATATCTTCGCGCTGATATTCCGGCCGAATACCACTTAACAAACACTGACCGTGTGGGTGATATCTTCGTCGTCTCTGAAGCGGGTCACTACATGACCGATCGTACTTTTAATCCAGAAAAACCCTACCGCGTAGGCGGCGGCTCACATGGCTGGCCAAACACTAACAAATCAATGCACGCCCTATTTATCGCAGCCGGAAGCCACATCACTAAACGCAGAGCAAATATTCCTGAATTCAGCAATATTGATATCTACCCGTTTGTTATGGAAATCTTAGGTGTAACGACGAATGTTTCATTCGATGGCAGCGCTGAAACTCTTCGTCCTTACGTTTTAGCTGATTAATAAAATAGTAACTTATTCATTAACTTTAAAATCTGGAACACTTCTTCGCGGATCTGTTCCACATCTTTGTGTTCGACCACAGTTTGTCTGTGCGCGATCGGATTTCTAACGTCTTGAAGCCACATTAGTTTTTTTGCTAATAAAATACAGCTTTGCTCATCATCAACCACAGAAATTAGTGGCTTAGTTAAAGCTGAAGACTTTCTGGCAAACACTAATAGCATGACGGCCCAGGCACGTAATCCATCTAAGATTTTGAAATGCTCGTTGATGATTTTAGAATTCATAATGCCCTGAGAAACTAATCCCATTTTATGCACTGGCAATGACTGCACTGAAAAATGCTTTTCAAGATGTAAAAGTTTTAAAACTTTTTCGCCTTGTGGATAGTCTTCGTTTAACGTTAACGAATGCACCACATTTTGAAATTCATTCAATTTCGCTTCTAATTTCGGAAATAAAATCTTACGGCCTAATTGTTTTTCTAAAACGATATCAATCGCTTTACTATAACCCATCACCACACTTGATTTATCAACGAAGGCATCAAATAGCTCTGGATGTTTAAACACCACTTCAGCAGAACGTAATGCCGCTTTAGAAGCCTCATCAAAGTGCTTATAAGACGGAATCATTTTTTCGATTTCATAATCAATCGCTAAGATATCTGCATCAGTTGGTGTCGATTTTAGCTTCGAAAAACTTTTTTGATGAACGGCTAATTGATCTTTAAATTCACGCAGCATTGGCAATGCCTGAAAATCTGGTTCACTTTGCTCTAAGTGAGCCACGATCTTTGCTGACTGAACGACAAAATAATCTGTGTCATTTTCTGGTGGTTTAAATGATCTAACGATTTTTTCAACCACACCAGGTGTTGCATAATGTTCACTGAAATACTCAAACACTAAGCGTTTAGCGCGATTACCCGGTAAACTTAACATCGCATCTAGCGCACGACCTGAAATCGATTTTGATTGAGAACTTAAAAATACCGCGATTTGATCAGATAAGGTTTCATCGCCAAAGCTTTTAAGAGCGATAATCACGTGAAACTGTACGATATAGTTTTGGCTTTTAGCTAACTTTAACAAATGCTCTTTGTACGCCACAGGCTTAAACTGAGCGATCAGTTTTAAAAACCAGATTTGCGTGCTTTCTGATTTATCAGCGGCAGCAGTTTTTAAAAAATCAGTCCATTTGCTTTCAGTGAATGGATTTTCTTTACCGTTGATTAAGATTTTCAAAACGGCATTAATGTCGTCTTCTTCAAAATCCGGATTTTTTGTAAATACCGGAGACTGTACGGCTTCAGCCCAAAAATAGCTTTGCGCCTGAGCTTCGAAATACACTAAGCAGCTTTTACGCTGATCAGTGTGTTTGGTAAAAACAAATTGGTTTAATTTAGGGCTTGAATACCCTAATTGGCCAAACAGCCGAATCATACGGCCTAAAGCTTTTGGTTTTAAACTTTTGCCATCAATCGCAAAGCCTTCTAAAGTTTTTAAGCATTGGTTATATAATTTTTCATTCGGCTTATAAGCTAATAAGTAATAATAAAAATCATTTAAAATCTGAATCTGCTCTGTTTCTGAAACATTTTTAAAATCATCAGATAAAATGAATTTTTTAAGTTCTGGTTCAGGATTTGCCGAATTTAATAAATGCGCTTTGATAAAGTATTTATTTTTAATATCTGAATACTTTTCTAAAACTTGCAATAAATCAGTTTTTGAATGTGAACTTAAGCTTAATAAAAATTCTTCTTGGTTATTTTCGTTCACCAAGTGGCTGTATTCTTTATACCAACCAACAACTTCTGGAAACTCAATCTTAGCTAATATTTGAAATAATGTAGGGCTTAATTCATCTTCAGCTAACATATCAAGAGCTGCTTTTACATCCGTTACCGGAAATGAATTAAATTCTAACAACAAGGCTGGATGAAATGAGCCTTGAGTGATGATTTTATTTAAATAATCTTCTAATTTCCAGTCAGATCTAAATTGGCATTGGCTTTTCGCGGCATTAAAAATTTGATACTCGAAAGAATCATTTTTAAAATATGTTTCTAGCTCGTTAAAAACTTTTGTGTCTTTAGCGATTTTGCCAAGACTGACTACAGCACTTAGCGCCACATCGCGAAAGTTTTTGTTCTTAGCAATAGTTACAAGCATAGGAATTGCCGCCTGAGCTTTTAATTCACCCAGCGCTAACACCAAATGTTTTACTAACAATGTCTGCTGTAATTTAAAAGCTCTATCTAAATCATGTAAAAATTCTGGCAATAACCTGCGATCAGATAATTTACCTAATGCTAGCGCACAGGCTGGTTTTAATGTTTCAGGTGCGAATTTATAAAACTCAGATAGAAATCTTGCAGCCCAGATACTTTTCGTATCGCCCAGGGCTTGAAGTGCTGCTTCGGCTAACGGAATGTCTTCAGTTTGTTGGGCTTGCGCACATAAGAACTCTAAACAACGCAGATCAGGATTTGCGACGATTGATTTTAAGATTTGGAACTTGGTTTCGCGCCAGCCGCATTCATTAAAAATATGAATCAATTCGCGCGTAGAATCAGAATTTTTTTCTTGCGCTAATTGATGAATCGATTTGAATCTTTCTTCAGTATCCAGTGAATGATACATCGAACGTAATTCAGATAAGTAATCGCTTTTTTTGACTTGTGTTTTTAATGCTGTTGACATGCTTTCTTATCGGCAAAAGCATGCCTATTATGCTCTAGACTAGAGTCTAATTGTCGTCGTATTTAGCAGTGTATCAACCAGAAACTTTAGTCCAGTTACATCGTCTTGCGTGAAGCGCTTTAAGCTGGGCGAATCCACATCCAGCACCCCTAAAACCGCATCATTTTGAATTAACGGGATTACAATTTCAGAACGCGACGCCGAATCACAGGCAATGTGGCCAGGAAAGGCTTCGACATCATCAACTAAAATCGCTTCGCGCTTTTGCGCTGAAGTGCCACATACACCGCGGCCGAAATTGATTTTCATGCAAGCAGGTTTTCCCTGAAAAGGGCCTAGAATCAGCTCGTTAGAGACATTTAGGTAAAATCCCACCCAATTTACATCCGGCAATTGATCAAACACTAAAGCTGAAAATTGCGATAGATTTGTGAACCAATGTTTATCCAAATTGTATTTTAGTTCTTCGTTCAATTTTTGATAAAATTCAGTTTTGTTTTGATAGTTCAATTTTTCAGCTACATATGACATAGGCTTTCGACTATAGTCTAAGATATAGGAAAGACGCAATTTATTGCTCATTTCATTCTAAAAAATGGCTTAAAATGAATTAAAACCACAACCAAAACAAGGAACAATATCCTATGAACAAAAAGGCGATCTTATCTTTAGTTTTGCTAGTGACGACATCAGGAATTACATCAAAAGCAAAAGCCGCAGGCGCATTCATTATCGAACCAGGAATCGGTTATAAAGAAGAAACTTTAAAACTGACTGACCTATCACAAGCTTTAACAAAATATTCAATGACGGGCCCCGTAGCCAGTCTAAAACTTGGGGTAACTTCGGCTGCAGGAGTTAGTTTACTTTTAGCCGGCGAGCAAATATCAGGCAAAGCCAAAATCGAAGGTAATGAAATAGACAAACCTAAATTCACGCACACGATTGCAGGCTTTCAAGTTGGCGTCAGCGCGATGAACGCGATGAAAATATATTTAGGCTACTCGCCTCTTAATAAATTAAAATTCGAAGATGAAGGCAGCCTTCAAGGATTTACCTTATCAGGTCACACCTATACTGCTGGAGTCATGTTCTTCCCGTTTCGCTTTGTGGGTTTGGGCGTTCAGTACAACATCAATCAATTCAAAGAAATTGAAGGTGCCAATTACACTTCAAGCAAAGAAGTTGATGATCATTTCGACAAAATCGATTCAACAGATTTATCATTCACTTTATCAATCATGCTTTAAAAGGTAGGCCGTCCCTTTTTCGGGAGCACTGCATCCGAAAAAGGGACGGCCTACCCAAATCTCGAAGTGAGACGGCTGTAATTCAATTTTCGTCACTCAAATTTTCTTGGACAGCTAGGTTGTTATTTATTTGATTCTGAGCCGAATTGCAGTTGGTACGCCGGCTGCAATTCAAAGCTATATGAAAAAACAAATCATTACATTAGTGTCGATCTTATTACTTTCAACTTTAGCTCACGCAAAAAAATGCACGACTGAAAACGTCGGCAACTCGCCTAAAGGTGAAGCCATGAATACCACGTGGAAGCATGTGGGCGAAGAAGGCGATGTATTGGTTGTTTCAGTGAATTACACGCATGGAAAAGTTACCGGCAAGATCAATTATGAAAATAGTGAGTATGCTTTAGAAAATAATCTTTTAGGAATTACCTCTTCAGGAAATTTAATTTACGACGACCCAAATGACGATTTAGGATCTTGGGAAGTTCCTTGTTCTATGAACGATCAAGGTAACGTAATGACAACTCATGGAGAAACGCAGCTTGTGCTTCGCTCATCGTTTCCAGCCCAATATAAATAAGTAGTTCTATACAAAAACAAATAAAAAAACCCAAAGCGTTTATCGCGCTTTGGGTTTTTAAGTTTTATATCTAGAAAGAGTTATTCATCCATGAACTACCCTAAATTTGGGTAGTCTTATTGGCCAACAGCCATTTTCACAGCTTTATCAGCTTGTACTAAACCTTTACCGTATTGGTTAGCATCGTTAGGTCCTAATGCTAAAGCAGTCGCACCTAAGATTGTTCTAACTTGGGCAGGAGTTAATTTTTTGTTAGCCGATTTGATAAGAGCTACAACACCAGCAACGTGTGGAGTTGCCATTGAAGTTCCATCAAACATGGCGTAGTCAGAAGCAGAAGTTGAAATCGCAGCCGAAGCTTTTTGGCCAGCAGTGATTTGTTCAACTAGTTTAAGACCAACAGTTTGTTCGATCATAACTACAGCTACGTCTAATTCAGTACCATCTTCAGATAAAGCACCTTGCATTAAACCAGTTGTGTTGTTGTAAACAACTACGCCGGTAGCTTTAGCAGCTAATGCATTTTTTACTTTTTCTGCGAAAGCGATTTCACCGCGGCTGATTAATGCAAATTTACCAGCAACGTTAACTTTTGCGAAATCTTCTGCTTTACCAAGACCTGCAGGAACTAAATCACCTAACTTAGCAGTTGGAAATAATTTTGTTCCAGAAAACGCTGCAGATTTAACTAAAGTAGCAGTGCCATCAACAGTGATTTCAGTTACTGAATCACGGCCTGTTCCTTGTGGTACAGAAGATACAACTGCAGCACCAGGTGCCACGATGTCTAATTCTGGGCCCCATTGAGAGAAGCTAGTTTTTTTGATTGAAGAGTCAACCGCACCAACGGCTACTACTGTTGGTAGAGCTGCTGGAAATGAAACGGCTGCGTTTCCACCGTTACCAGAAGCGGCAACAACTGTAACACCAGCTGCTTCTGCGTTCTGAACAGCTTTACGTTCAGCTGAAGAAGTAGATGGACCACCTAATGACATAGAGATCACATCAACTTTTTGCTCAACACCCCAGTTGATACCTTGAGCAACTGCGATATTAGAACAACCTAATTCACCGCACACGCGGCCCATTAAGATTTTAGCAAGCGGAGCAACACCAGTGAAGCCTGTAGCTTCATTGTAAGAAGCAGCGATTGTTCCGGCACAGTGAGTTCCGTGACCTTCTTTATCGATGAAATCTTCTGGATTTGGTCCATCAAATGATTGAAAAAAGTTACGGCCTTTTTCAAAGTTCTTTTTTAATGCTGGGTGATTTGGGTCAATACCAGTATCTAATACTAATACACGTGCATTCATACCTGCGCTTGCAGTCGCCCACGCGTTACCAGCATTAACCGCCATGATACCCCATGGAGTAGACACACCTTCATTTAAATGAGGAACTTGTGCATCGATATCAGCGTTGTCAGAAACTTCTAAATCTTGGTTCCAAGTTTTAGCAGCTTTAACTAATTTAAAACCATGAACTGGTTTAGGAGATGGTCTGAAAGTTTCAGCTTCGATAACTTCTACTTCAGGGTGATTTCTTAAAGCGTTAATCGCGTTAACGTTTGAAGTTTCTAAAACTTGACCGTTAACGTGAACTAAAGAGTCTTCAACTTTTAATGAAGAAACACCTTCTGTTAACATATATTGATTCATTGCTGCGTAACCTTGTTGGCTTTTGTAGATAACAAGATAGCGATCCTTCGCTGAAGCTACGTTGCACATTGCAACTGTGGCTACTAATGCGACAACTGATTTCATGATGATTTTCATAATCCCTCTTTCCGTGGTGGATAATGTTTGTTTACTGGACTTAGATCCTGATTGCTCATAATTGAAACCCAAAATGGAACTAGTGGCAAAAATAATTTTTGACAAAAAAATCACTGGGTTACGTAATAATGAAAAAGTGAAATGATCTGAAATTGCAAGCGAGTTCCAAGTTGGCACCTAATGCAAAATAATTGGGTTTCATCACGAAAGATAATGAGAAGTGTTCTCTAGCATAAACAAAACTTATGGATTAGCTTAAGATATATGCAAAATTATTTTTAACACGAAGCGTTTTTTCAAACAAAGGTTGATTCAATATTCTGCGGTTGGCCTGAGCAACGCGGTCAAATAAGCGATCGCATCATCCACTACGAATGAATTACTAAATGAATTCGCTGTGTAATTTCTGAATGGCTTTATCACCGTGAGTGCCCTCGACCAAGAAACAAAAGTTATGTTTACTGGCGCCTAAGCAAATCATTCTGACGTTGATATCTTCGATGGCTGTAAAGATTTTTTTCGCTAAGCCTGCCGTGTGATTAATGTTATTCCCGATCAACGAAACTAAACTATAACCACATTCGATCTGCACTTCGGCAAATTGTCTTAGATCCTGCACTAACTTTGAATCAGCAAGGATCTCGCCATCAATCGTTACCGAAACTGAAATCTCAGAGGTTGTGATCGCATCAATCGAAACTGAGTGATCATTGAAGACTTTAAAAATTTTAAACAGAAAACCATGCGTTTGTAACATCTCTGGCGTTGATAAGGTGACTAAACTTTGATTTTTTCTTAAAGCAAGGGCGCGCATCAAAGGAGCTTGTTTTACTTCTTTACGAACCCAGGTGCCTTTTTTCTGCGGATCAAAACTTGAACCTACGAATACTGGAATATTTTTTCGCATGGCAGGTTCAACAGTGGCCGGATGCAAAACTTTGGCGCCAAAGATCGCCATCTCTGAAGCTTCTTTAAATGAAATTTCATCAATAAATTTAGCTTCTTTACAGATGCGCGGATCGGTCGTTGCAATCCCCGTTACGTCTGTCCAAATTTCTAAAGTCGTTGCATCTAAGCCTTCAGCGAATAGCGCTGCTGAATAATCGCTGCCACCGCGACCTAATGTTGTTGAATGCCCTGATAAACTTTTACCGATATAACCTTGAGTGACGATCACGTATTTTTCTTGCGGGTATTTTTGTAAGATTTCTTTTTGGGCTAATTCATAAATTTTTGCAATTTGCGGGCGCGCTTTACCAAATTGGTCATCTGTCACAATCACTTCTCGCGCATCAAATAAAATGACTTCTTTTTTTACACCGGCTTTAGCCAAGGCTGCTTTCATCGCCTGCGCAAACAAGGCTGACGACGTACGCTCACCAAGACTTAATAAAATATCTAAAGCGCGCGGAGAACAATCTTTTAATAATTGCATGCCTTTTGCGATAGATAATATTTCTTCAAATAACACTGAAAGTGGGGCGTGATCCTGCGGCAGGCCTAAGTCTTTAGCGATGTGTTGGTGTTTGGCGATAAGTTCTGAAGCCAATTTTTGCACTTGGTCTGATTGACCCTTTTCTGCAGTCTGACCTAAAGCGATGAGTTGATTAGTTGAACCTGAAGTTGCAGATACACAGATCACATAAGAGTTCTGCTGCACCGAAACGTCTGCCGAACGTAACATGCATTCTGCATTACCCATTGAAGTGCCACCGAATTTTGAAACAACTAAAGACATAATAAACTCCACTTTTAACAGGGTTTTAGCATAATCTCAAAATGAGACAGCTGTCAAAAAGCTAACAGCTACGATGACCTTTAACAGCGCCGTCTTAATTTGACATAGCTATTCGTAAGCTTAATGCGCATTAAACGGAACAGCCTATGCACTTGTAATCCTTGAGGAACTTTTCTTAAGGAGTGACACAATGACACAGGGTTTTAAAAAAGGCATTTTAATCGCTTTAGCGCAGATTACTTTTGTGTCGTCAGCCTTTGCTTACAACGTTATTGAACTTTCTGTAAATTCGAATGATCTGGCTCTTTACAAAGGCAATGCAGAAAAATACATTTTTGCTCAAACTCAGTTTAAATTAAACAGAGAAATTCCGATTCTTGCCGAAGAAATGGAAACACGCGGCCAAGGCTCGCTTGGTTACCGTCGTAAAAACTTCGGATTAAAACTAACGCAAAAAATTCAACTGGGCCGCCTTGAAGCCAAAAAAATCAACTTATTAAGTATGTCAGCAGATCCGGGCTACATTTCGTCTCGCTTAGGAATCATGACTGCCGAATTATTAAATATCGGAACTCCATTACCTACTGAATATGTTGAAGTAAAAATTAACGGCAAAACCAACGGCCTATATGCCGTTGTTGAAAAACCAAAAGCGGCAATATCAGCGAACAGCCCTTATGTTGTGCGCCGCGGGTATAAATCGCGTTTATTTCATGACGATGCTGATATCTCTAAAAAATTAACACCAGAGCAAGTGGCAGAAATTAAAGCTGTTGCAGATTCAATTTATACAGATGTAGCGACAAAAAAAGACGCCCCTCTTTTAAATAGTCTAAAACAAAAAATGGATATAGATGCTTACATGCGTTGGATGGCGATGAATTCACTTTATACCAACGGTGATTATCCAGATGAGATTTTTTTCTATGTTGATGGCGATATGTACAAACAAGGTAAAATCTACTTTCGCGTAGTACCTTGGGATTTTGATGACTTATTTAAACCAATGCATGGGGTAACAACCAATGCAACCGAAGCGGCCAAACCAGAAAATAAAGATTCTATCTTGTATAGCTACGAAGATCGTTTAGACCGCGCTTTTTCACCGAGCAATGTCTATATGTATTCGCAATTTAAATTTACAATGTTTGACCTGTTAGTAAACCGCCTAAATCAAAGCACGACTGATAAATTATTAACTCAGTTACATAGCGAAATTTCTGAGTACTTAACCAACCCTGAAATTTTGCAAATGGGATCTCAGGATGTTAGCCGCAAGAATATTCCATACACAAAAGCAGAAATTCAAAATTTATTTTTAAAACGCAAAAAACAAATCGATGAGCGCAGAGCTTACTTATTAGAAAAGGTTAAATAATATGAAAAAACTTTTACTAACAACATTATTTATATCAACAAGTTTAAATGCATTCGCAGCCTCGAAATATTGTATTGATGATGGCAAACAAGATGGCTCTGATTATCTAGCTTTAATCAGCAAAGAAGAAGCTCATAAATTAAAACGCTCTTACACCCCGACTGATTTAGTTTCTGTACCGAAAGATCTTACTTGGAACAAGTCAGGCTCTAACGAAAAATTGCGCAACGAAGTGCTTCAGGCTTTTATCGCAATGACGACTGCCGCTAAAGCCTCTGACGTAACTATTAAGATTTATTCAGGCTACAGAAGTTTTGATTCTCAGTGTTCAACATACGCCAGTAAATTTCCAAAATTTAAAGATAAATTCAAAACTGAAGAAGAGCTAACGGCTTACGTTCAAAGTATCAGTGCTGTTCCTGGCCGCAGCGAACACCAATTAGGGGCGACGTTTGATTTAGTTTACCCAAGCCTTGGCCCGACCCTGTCTTACCCAGATATTAAAGAGCGCTGCCCTCAGAATAAATGTAAAGAGTATGAATGGCTTTTAAACAATGCCCATAACTATGGAATCGCCATGAGTTACCCGCGCTATTCAAAAAATTTGAAAGTTGAGACCAACCCGATCACGCAATACAATTTTGAACCTTGGCACTGGAGATACGTCGGTGTTGAAGCCGCATCTGAAATCTATAAAATTTCGCAAGATATCGGCCGTCGTTTATCAGTGCTAGAATATGCAAAATACACAAAAGGTCTTCTAACTTATGAAAACTTGCAAAATCCAGAAACTTATTTAACTGACCGCAAACCACAATCAGTAACACAAGAAATCGTGATCGGCATGGGCGGAGACGTAAGTCTTTCACGCCCTGGTTCTGATAAACTAAATGCCACCGGAAGCACTTACAGTTCTTTTCAGACTTGGGAGCAAATGACTGTCGGTCTTAAAAAGATGACTGCAGGCAATGATTTAAATTTTATGAATTTAGAAAGCGTTGTTTCTGATAAAACAAATGCGCAACTGCCAATTATCGAGGGCAAAAAATATCCACAAAAAAGTCATCCCAAAGGTGTTGAATATTTAGTAAATCAAGCGGGCTTTAATATGATCTCTTCAGCAAATAATCATGCCTATGATTATGACCAGGCCGGCATTGACGAAACTGTTGCTCATCTTAAAGACATTCAAGCCAGAGCGGGCAAACAAGTTTATTTATCAGGTCTTGGCACTTTACAAGAGACTGTTCTTCCGCAAATTATGGAAGTGAACGGTTTACGTATTGCTTTTGTAGCTATTGGAATGAAAGGCGATGATCGCCCTCACTGGGAGACCTCTTGGGCTCCTACTCAAGATACGAACGGAATGTTATCTGTGCGTATGTGCAAAAATGGCAAAGCCGAAAGAGCCATGGTTCCCTGCCCTGAATATGCAGATTTAAAAATCGTTTTAGAAGCTCTAAAAAATACTCCGGCTGATTTACGTATCGTTTCTATTCATGAAGGTATGGAATTATCTGTGTACACAAAAAATGGCGAAAAACCTGATGATGATACGGCTTTAACTAAAGACGGTAAACAACGTCAACGTTCAGAAAACCGTAATATCGAAGCTAAAATGGCCTTAATTAAAAGTTACGCCGTTGATTTAGTTATCGGTCACCATACGCATAATGTACGCCCGATCGAGTTTAATCAAAAAAGTTTTGTGGCCTACAGTTTGGGTAATTTACTATTCTTAGGTGGCAAAAACTACAGTTCGAGCGAGTTTCCATTATGGAACCGCTTTGGCTTGTTCGTTAAAAATTATTACTCGTACACTAACGGTCATCTTATGCTGGCGGCGTCGCAGATTATCCCGACTAAAAATAGCCACATCAGCCCTACTTATTGGGATGCAGCCACGGCTAATCAATATGTAGACTTTTTAAATGCAGCCAGCAAAAAATCACTCGGCGAAAATGCTGTTGAATACCGATCATTAAATGACGGAACAGCTGTCTTCTGTGTTCCAGGTGTTGAAAAAGGGCCGAAGGCTGCTTTTCTTTGCCCTGGTCAGTAACACTAGTCTACTTTTTCTTTTTAGCGAATGCGGCTCGTAAGGTTTTTTCCATGATGAACGAGTCGTAGGTTTTACCATCCCAGTGTTTTTCACCGACAATTTTAAAACCGCGGCTTTGATACCAATCCACAAGGTGTTTGGCAGGTTTTGCCGTATCAAGCTGAATAGATTCATACTTTTCATCATTGGCCAGCTGTTCACAAAAATCCATGATAATCGAACCAAGCCCCTGGCGTTTTAATTTTGGAGCGATGGCAAACTGGCCGATGTAAGCTGATTTTTTTTCGGTGAAATAATTTTTTTCAAAGAACAAAACACTGCCTACGATTTCAGAACCACTTAATAAAACAAACGCTCTACCTTGATTCATACGTTTACGCGTTTCGTCTTCGTCTTGGTATGAAGCTGTGTAATTTAAGCCTTGATCGGCAAGTTCTTTATAAGCTTCGTTAACCAGTGTTCTAACTTGTGAGACATCTTTATCTGTAGCCAAGCGAAACAAGAAATATTGATTATTGTGAGTAATATTAAAATTCATTAGAAACTATACCCTACTTGCAGTTTTAAAAGTGTTATACGCGGAACCCAAGAGACCAACTTCACCAGTGTTTTCGAAGTGTCTTTAACATCTTCATCAGTAGCAAAATCTGCAAACTTATTATTATTACGTGTTGTTAACACAGGTTGTGCCCAAGAGATCCAATCAACACCCACCATCCAGCGGTTTGAAAAAATCCAGCGATTACCAACACCAATATTAAACCCTAACGATTCAACACGAATTAAATCTACATCCGGGGCGTTAGCCACAACCGACGATAAATATTTATTACCGATATGCAGTTTAAATTTATAATAACTTAATCCGTAGCTTAAATTAAAAGTCTCAGTGCCGAAATAATTACGACGAATGACCGATAAACGTTCGTCTGTCATTTCGCCTAGATCTTCGATGATAAATGGAACTGACACGCTACTTTTTAAATATTCAAGCTCCCAAGTAAGATCTGCATCGCTAACAAAACCTGCAGTTAAACCAAACTTACTGGGTAAAACCAAATCAATCGGGGCAAAATTTAAAGTGGTAAAATAATCTGAATTTTGTCTGATTAAGCGTGAATGACTTAAAGCCTTTTGAACTTGTTCAACACCAGATTGTACGGCTTCTGTAACTTTTTCTTGCGTCGAAGGTTCGGCGTTTTCAGCGTGCACCGTACTTACTAAAGTGATTGCGAATAAAAAAGTAATTAAAGCTTTAATCATCATGCTTTTAATTAACATTTTAAATGAGCTCTGGCTAGACGAAAATGTAGTTCACTGAGGTTGCTATTTCTTGATAGCCTATGCCTTGGTAAATCTTATTCGACGTGGAATTAGACAGATCGGTATAGAGCATGCAAAACTTTTTTCCGTGATTCAGCATCTGCTGACTAGTGGCAGCGACTAAGGCCGATGCATAACCTCTATGACGAAAATTTTTGGGTGTATATACAGCACTTATACTGATGCCATGTTTAGTAGATCGCCCTACCGAGTTCATCGACACTGGAATACCTTTTTCATCACTCCAAATATAAACTTCACCTTTAGGTATTTTATTAGCCGCAAATTCACGGGCTCGCTCGATCGTATTCACTTCATGCGCAAGTGATTCTAAACTAAATTCATAAACCCATTGCGTGATCAAATCCAGATGACTTTCATTACACACCAAAATCGAACCAGATACGGGTTTTGGCAGAATCACTTTTTCAAGTTGATATATCTTTTGCTGCATTCCGATTTTATATTTTTTTTCGGCGAGCCCTGCCCAAGTTTTAGCAAACAATTCTGCTGGCGCAACAGGACCTACAACTCCCGGAAAATTAATTTGATCAAAATAAAGCTGGTCAGCAAGGGCTAATATCGATTCATTACTTAAATTTGAAATAATTAAATTACGATCAGTCACATGACCTGCGCCATTCAGAACTGAATCACTTTGGGTAATATAAAACTTTCCGACATTTTTATTTTGCTTAATGCCCGCTTCGGCCAAGCCTAACATTAAACTGTATTCGGCTTCACTTTGATAAAGCATATCGCCACAAAGATTTAAAAACTCTTGTGCTGTTGGGATTTGAAGAACTTCAATATTAGCCATAATTCACTGTAAGTGTCGCAATCTGCCCCGGTCAATAATTTGCACGCTGGCTAGTAAGAAATATCAAGGAGAACAATATGGATGAACGAGGAATCATTGCCACAATTATTATTGGCTTTGTTGTGGGTCTTGTAGCACGCTTTTTAAAACCCGGTGATGACAAGACCGGCTTACTAATGACGACTATATTAGGTATTGTCGGCGCTTTTGTAGGGTCTATTTTAGGCCAAGCGTTTGGGATTTACGGACCAAACGAAACAGCAGGCTTTATTGGCGCCGTGGTCGGAGCCATCATCGTCTTAGCTCTTGTGAATGCCTTTGCTAAAAAGCGCTTACCGAGTTAAAGCTTTTTCAATACGATCAAGACGCTCTTTCATTTCGCGTAATTCTTTATCTTTACGTTCGTTCTCAAGCGTTAGAGCTTTGATTTGTTTATCTTTAGCCGAATCTTTTTCTTCAAGCGAAGCGATCGCGCGCGCGTTGTCTTTGGTTTTTCCAAATAACACTTTAATGGCCTCAACCACCGGAGCCAGTAACTGACCGTAAGACACAGTTTTTAATCCGGTTTCTTTATCTGTATATACAACTTCAGGAAAAACTTTTTCTAATTCTTGCGCGATAAACCCGATTTGGTGCTGATCTCCATAAACAGCTTTGTTTTTCCAATCGTATTGTACACCGTTAAGCGACAATAACTTTTCTAAACTAAAATCTAAAGGTTGAATATTTTCTTTTAAACGTAAATCTGAAGACGACACACAACCTGCACTTGTACAAATATTTGCAGCGCCGATTCGTAAAGCCGAGCCCGAAGTGATTTGCACGGTACCCGATACTTCTAATTGATAACCCGGAACAGTCACTCCCCCCATACCAATAAAACCATTCGTTTTTCTGATAGCAAACGGAGTTTTTCCGCTAGTAGTATCTTCAATAGCAAATGCATCTGAAAAACCAGCTTTGTTAATCATTTTCCAGGTTTGCACGTCATTTTGTAACTGGATGGTTACGTCTGAATCACCAGCATCCGCTTTCAAGCGCATGCCAAGATCTCCTGAGGTTCGCAAAATGTCTAAAGCATTAATTGGACTTGTCTGGCCAATACCTAAATTACCGCCGATCAATAAATTTGTAACTTGTGTTGCACTCCAAGTCGCTGAGGCCGTATCAATTCTTCCGATACGAAGGGTGCTGTCATTTGCATTTGTCGCTGGGCCAATACCCCAATACCCAGTGCTTGCCCAGTTACCAATATACTGCGCTTGCCCAGCTGTTGATAAATAACTTCCGGCAAAAGTAGAATACCCTATGCTAGAAGAACCCGTTGGCCCAACTTGCAATAAAGTGTTTGGCGCAGTTGTACCAATCCCGACGTTACCGAAATCATCGACGCGCATTCTTTCTGTCGAGCTCGTTCCAAAAGTTAATGGATACCCTGCCTGGTAGGCCATCATTGAAACATTTTTTGCTCCAGATGAACCTTCACCTACATACCAAACATTATTATTCGCCGAATCTTTTCCGCGAATATATAAAGCAAAAGTATTATCAGTAAAAAGAGTATCCTTATCTCTTAGAATTAAAGTTTCGCCGCCGTTGCCTGCTATATCTAAATAAGTTGCTGGCGCACTGGTTCCGATACCGACGTTACCGTTTGAATCAATACGTATTTTTTCAGTTCGTGTTCCAGCATTACGTGTCCAGAATGAAATATTACCACTTTCAGATCCAGAAGTAACATTGGTCATTTGTGAAAAAATATTTGCAACATCGCTATAGTTTGAACCTGAATTCATCCCTTGAAAATACATTGCTCCAACATAATCGTTTGCTACGAGCACTCCACCGTTTCTTGAGTGTTTTAACATAAGATAGGCGCCGCTTCCGCCGTTGTAGGTTTGTTCGAAAGATGAAACGAAAATTCCCGTCGAATTTACAACATGTAAACCTGTATCTGGCGCCGAAGTACCAATACCGACATTTCCGTTCGTTCTATTAATTGAAATTCTGGCGTTATCAACACCACTTTCTATCACTCCTAAATCTAAATTATTCGTAAGAGCGTTATAGCGGATCAAACCGCCATTTTCAGATAAGTCTTCAACTAAACGAATTGTCGGGCCACCGGCTGCATCATTCGAATTACTGCGAATACGTAAAGTCGGACTCGCAGCTGCATATAAATCTAATAATGTACTTGGAGTCGTCGTGCCTAAACCTACATTGCCAACCGAATTGATTCGCATTTTCTCTGATAAGTTTCCGCCAGCTGGGCGAGTTTCAAAAACTAAATACCCTGCAATATTATCAGCCGTATTATTTTCTTTGCGTGCGCCAACCAAACCAAAATGTGCCATTGTGCCAGAAGCATTGGTCTTACCACCAAAGCCGATTCCCGCACCGACATCGACATTAAAGGCCTGAGTATCAAATGTTGATATTGTGTTCTTAATAGTCGCTGACTGTCTGGCACCGTTAACAGTTAAAATTGATAACGGGCTGCTTGTGCCGATACCGACACTGCCGTATTCAGAAATTCTCATAGCTTCAACAGCAGTGCCATAAGCTGTCGAAAACGCAAGTTCCATACGGTCTGGGCTTCCTTTGGCGATACCTGCAATTCCGGCATATCCATCGGGAGAACCGGCTGAGCCAAATTTTAACATTCCTTGTGATGAATTTGTATCTGTAGAACTGCCAAGTCGGATGTCGCCATCATAGATGTGTAATTTATCAATAGGATTAATTAAACCAATCCCCACTTTGCCACCGTTAGGCGCTAATAAAATATTACCTTTTGAAGCGTGCGTTGTTGAATCTAAACGAAGTGATCCGCCTGATGCGATTGATCCGTACACATACGGGGTAATCATACCATTTGTTGCCGTGATCGAAGCCCCTTGAATATTTGAAGACGTAATAATTGTTCCTGACGAGAAAATATTTCCGGCTACACCTAAGCCGCCCTTAACAATTAATGCGCCCGTCGTAGAATTAGTTGAAGCTGTGGTCGCAGATACAATCACACTGCCTGCACCAGTATTTGGATAAAGCGCAATATTACCTGATGAATTAGCAACAGTGTTTGCAGCATCATAAAGGCCTGGCGCCCCGGTCGATGCAATTGTACGGCGTGTATTTGTGCCATCTGTAAAATATAATGCTGAACCATCGTATTCGATAGTTCCAGATTGTGGTGATGTTAATAAAGTTCCTGAACTAAATTTCATCGGCGCTAAAGATGCCGTACCTGCTTTAATATGTAATGCAGCAGTTGGTGATGTTGTACCAATTCCAAAGTTACCAGTCATCAACGCCATGTTTGAAGTACCCGGAGAACCAGAAGCTGAAATCACAAATGTTGAAGTTGGATTTGCCCCGGCGCCGTACTGTGTCTGCATTTGCCAGTACCCTTTGATAACGCTTGAGCCTGTGTAATAGTAACCACCAATTTTAAAAATTGGAGAATTCACGCTATTTCCAGCGTCTGCAGGGCCCACTACCGCTAAACTTGAATTTAAAAAATTCGAGCTTCCACTACTAGAAATATAAGCATCGTTAGATGCATTAGTTCCATTCGGAGGACTTAAATGAAAAGTCCAACTAGGCGCTTCTACAGCAGAACCATTCCACATACTTGATTTAGCTGTAAAACCTGAACTTCCGTAATTACCACCAGCCGTTGCTGTTGCGATCGCATCAGTGTAAAAACCAGATTTTGCCTGAACATCACCTGTAACATCTACTTTATAATTTCCGCTGGCATACCCACCGATACCAACTTTTCCTGTACCAGTTTGAATAAGAACATCAGAATATACAGAGCCGACACCACTACCACCATTGATATTTACTGTACCTGCTTGTGCTAATGTACTGTTACCACCAACGATATTCACGGTTCCGCCTGAAGCTGTATTTGCAGCAATACCACCAATAATATTTACTGTGCCACCTACGTATGATGCACCTGTTGCACTGCCCCCAGCACCACCGTTTATATTTACACTGCCACCCATACCTTCAGCAGAAAATCCGCCGGCAACATTCGCTGTGCCAGCGATACCTGAAGTTGCACTACCGCCTCTAAGTGAAGCGGTACCTCCGTTACCAGATACAGATCCACCAGCACCAGCAATTAAACTTATTGTTCCACCCGGAGCACCAGCTGATGCACCTTGACCCGCGGTCATTGTAATCGGACCGCCACGCATTGTTGCTATAGGAGTTCCGGCCCCTGCACCCATTCCAGCTGTAATATAAATTCCGCCTCCAAGTGCGCGCGTCGTTGAAGCATTTGCATTACCTGCAGTGATTATCACCGCGCCACCCGCAGTATTACCTGCATTTGAACTTTGACCTGCAAGTATAATTGGTGTTGGACTCGCGGCTACGCCACCTTGAACTTCGAATACAGAAGTTGGATTTGAGGTGCCAACACCAACGAAACCACCACTTGGTGCGATGATAACTTTACCTTTTGTAATATTCGACGTCGAATCTATGGTAAGACTTCCGCTGGCTAAAGTGCTACCGTAAATAGCCGGAGAAAAAATTCCTTCTGTTGCAACAACAGTCACACCTTGAATAGTTGATGATGAATTAATTGTACCACTTGTATATAAATCACCAGAAACACCAACACCGCCTTTTACAATTAACGCGCCAGTTTGTGCGTTTGTTGAAGCTGTTGTTGCACTGACAATCACGCTGCCTGCACCAGCATTGGGATATACAGCAATGTTACCGCTCGGATTTGAAATCAAACTTACGTTATCATAGCTGCCTGCCGCTGAAGTAGCGGCAATCGTACGACGAGCATTTGTGCTATCGGTGAAATATAAATTTGTACCATCATATTCAACAGCCCCAGATTGTGGTGCAGTTAATAATACACTCGGATCTAATTTAAGTTGCGCTGTTAATGATGTGCCCGCTTTAATTTGCAAAACTGCAGTTGGCGCAATTGTGCCGATACCGACATTACCATTTTGATCAATACGCATTCTTTCATTACTATTCGCAAATCCACCAGTACCAAACCTAATTGTTCCCGAAGCATTATAAGCAGCAAGAATAATCGCATCACCGCTTGTTGCTAAATTTACTGTATTTGCAATACCAATAAGATTGGCATTTGCGGCTGTTGATCCAACGTGGGCTAATTGCGCTAAATGATTGACGTCATTGGCCATTTGAAATCTTGTAGAAACAGAGTTTGAAACATTTCCGCTCATGCGAAATGTTGTCGTTACCCCGCTGTTCGCTAAAGTTAATAACGATGACGGATTTGATACGCCAATTCCAACATTACCTGTGTTATAAAAAATAGTTGTTCCACTGGTTGTCCACTGTGATGAAGCACTTGCTGATGCCGGAGAATAACCTAAGGCCGTAGTTACATCACTTGATGTTAACTGTGCACCACTGGTTACACGGCCTTTGCCATCAACAGTTACTTTAGTGTATTCAGTGCCGCTGGTGATGTTTGCAAAACTTGGCAAACGGGCTTCAGCTAGTATTCCGGTTGCACTTGCAGAACCTAAATCTAAACTTGATACCGTTGCAAAACCACCAAGACCTAAATTAGTGCGCGCTGCCGCGACCGAAGTTAAATCTGATAAATTATTTGCTTTTTGCGCATAGGTTCCAGAAGCTGAATTCAACGCTGGCTCATAACCAAGTGCTGCAATAATAGCAGCACTTGTTGAACTTACTTTATTTGTAAAAGCTAAATAGTCTGCATTTGATAATAAACCAGCTGTCACGCTGGCTGTCGCCGCGAGTGGTACATTAAACGTGTGTGTGCCGTTAGCAGATGAAATATTAAAATCAGTACCGGCAATTCCTGTTGCAAAAATTTGCGTCGCCGACGAAGAACCATTTAATAAAGAAATACCAGCACCAGCTACACCGAAAGCTGACCATGTTGTTCCGTTACAGTATTCGACTAATCCTGAATTATAACGTAAAGTTCCGGCAAAACTTACAGAACAAGTTGCTGACTCCATGCTGATTTTTACTCCGCCAGAGACTACTAATTTTGTCACTGGTGACAGTGTACCAATACCGACATTGCCTGCAGAGTCGATGGTCATTTTTGTGCTACCATTAGCTCCCTGGCCGGCTGCTGCTGTTCTAAAAGAAATGGAAGTTCCGCTCGCAGCACCAGCCAAACTAGATGCAATTATTGCTAAATCATTTGCATATCCATCAATTCTAAAAAAGTTAAAAGCATCGCCAGCTTCATTAGCAAGGTACAAACCTGAACCGCCATTTGTATAGTTTGGAATTGAACCCAGTACTGCTGAACCATTTACATGAAGTTTTTCAACTGGCGCCGAGGTTCCCACACCGACATTACCTGTCGAATAAGAAATCGCCGTGCCGCTTGTTAGCCATTGAGAATTTGTTATTGCCGAAAAAGAAGCTGCAGTTGATGCTGATAAACTTGAAACTGCGGCAGACACAGTAGCGACATTAGAACTTAATGTCGTGAAACTCGCAGCATCTGCTGGAGTATAACCTAAAGCAGAAATAATTGCAGAACCAGTGGCTTCTAATTTATTCCAAAAAGCTGTGTAATCTGAATTTGAAATCAAGCCCGCGGTGGTTGTTCCGGCCGAAGCAAAAGGAAAATTAAAAGTGTGCACTGAGCCGACTGAAGAAACATTTGGCGCAGTGCCTGTTGTTCCAAAAGCAATTGTTTGTGAAACAGAAGTTAATCCATTAAGTGATACCCATTGAGATGAGGCCATCGCCGCAAAGCTTGCCGTCACTGAA
Organism: Bdellovibrio sp.; assembly: GCA_036676395.1. GTDB lineage: Bacteria > Bdellovibrionota > Bdellovibrionia > Bdellovibrionales > Bdellovibrionaceae > Pseudobdellovibrio. Next base: position 1,298,065 of record JAKFCY010000002.1, on the reverse strand, counting down.
TTTTGCAAACTTGTGACAGTCGTTGAAACTGAATAAACTGTAGCAGAAACCGAAGAAATATTGGCACTCTCGCTGGCGACACTTGAAACAAGTGAATCAACGGTAGCGCTGCTTGCCGGCGTATAACCTAACGCAGCAGTCACGGTTGATGAAGTTACTGCTCCGCCGCCGCTGATCGCTTCACAAGAAAAAGTTACACCGTTGTAAGATAAAGCTTCGCCAGGATTACAGGTTGGAAGCCCCGAAATTTTTTGTGCTTCGTTGGCATACATCGCGTACGGCACAGCATTGATGCTCATCGCCGGAAGTGTTTGCCAGCCGCTACCATCATGAAATTGCATGACGACTTTACGTGTGTCTGTGGCTGCTGGAGTATAAGTGCCTGGCCCTCCGGCATCACAGCTTAAATTTGGTGTTACGTTACTAAAAACTTCGGCAAACGTTGTTGCAGATACTGGATAAACTTTAACACCCGAACCTAACGGAAAAGCAATCAGCCCGCCAGTTGATGTCATATTGATCGATGAATATGTTTCAGAATATAAAATACAAGTTCCGATAGGATTTAAAATTGTGAATTTAAAATTTACACTATTTGCCTCAAGCGGCAAGCCATCAGGTTTTATAATTTTAGCTTGATACGTGGTAACGCCTGGCCCTGCAAACGCACTGCACGCTATAAAAATAGCGAAAAAAGCAGATAGCAATTTTACAATTAGGTAATTCACGTGCACCACGTATTACCTATCGGCAAATTCGTCAGAATATTGATCAATTTCAGGCACATTGCTTGATATAGTTATGTAATTTCACCTTAGTCGTGCACGCTGTTAACGCTAATTAACAAAGCTGTATCAATTCAACACTTCATTGATTAAATTTCTCATTTCGAAACACTATCCAAAGACGTCAGCATTCCATGAAAGGATTAAACCAAACAGTTTAAACTTTGAAGGTTGCTCGTGAATAGTTAGATAACTTGAGTGTATCGCTTCGATCACAGGCTTAGAACCACTTAACTTTAACTGCTCACCCGCTTTTAAAACATAGTCATTTTCGTCACCGGCACACGTGACCCACACCATACCACTACCAACGGTGATGACTGATTTTGCAGTGATTTCTAGGGTTTCGCCCTTTTTAAGATAAATTTGATTTTTAGTAGAGTGTTCCATAGCTTTAGTATAAGCTAATTCAGTAATGAGTACAGATGCACCTAAGTTGAATTGTAACCAGTACAGTTAAAAGAGGGTTTATGGCCAGATCACCTATATTACGTAACAGCGATGTCTCACTTTATAATCAAGTCGAAGGGCTAATCAAAGACTGGATTGGCAACGGCACTTTGCTGAACGGCAGTCGAATACCTTCAGTGCGTGTTATGAGCAAAAAACTTAATGTCAGTATCTCGACGGTAAATCAAGCCTATGCCCTACTTGAAGCCCAAGGCCACATCGAAGCAAAACCGCAATCTGGATATTTTGTTAAAAAATTGGCAACTATTTCTACGCCGGCTTTTAAATCAAAAGCTTTACCTAGCCCACGATTTGTCAAAGACAGTTCAAGAAATCTAGATATCGTCAATGCCTGCAGTAATGAAAAATTAATTCCGTTAGGCGGAGCTGTCATTCATACGTCTCTGCTACCCATGGCCAGTTTGCAAAAATCATTATTAAAAGTAATGCGGCAAAATCCAGAAAAAGCGATGCGCTACCCTCCCTTGGCGGGATTTCCTGAATTACAAAAAGAAATCGCAAAACGAACCTTTGATGCAGGATTTGTAACTAACACTGAAAATGTCGTCATCACCAATGGCTGCACCGAAGCCTTAAATCTGGCTTTAAAATCTTGCGCAAGCCCCGGCGATATCGTTGCTGTAGAAAGCCCAACCTTTCACGGCATCTTAAGATTAATCGAAGATCAGGGTTTAAAACTTTTAGAATTACCGGCCAGATCAGATCAGGGCATTGATTTAGAAGCCTTTGAAGAAAAAGCTTCTAAATTTAAAATCAAAGCAGCGCTTGTTACGCCGAATTTTTTAAATCCCATCGGAAGCCTGATGAGCGATGAAAATAAAGAACGTTTTGTTCAACTTTGTTATCGCTATAATATCACGATCATCGAAGATGATATTTATGGTGAATTGTATTTCACGCCTACCCGGCCGATCACTTTAAAATCTTTTGATAAACAAGATAAAAATTATTTGTGTTCGTCTTTTTCAAAAACTTTATCTGCGGGTTATCGCATTGGCTGGGTGATTCCGCCAGAAAGCGAAAAAGAGAGACTCTTACTGTATAAATCAACGAACACTTCAAGCACCAATGCCGCGCTACAGATGGCGATCGCCGATCATTTAGCAAATCACAGCTATGAACGGCATTTACGCAAGCTCAGACAAACTATTGAAAATAATTTCGTGCTCATCACTGAAACGATTCAAAAACATTTTCCCCAAGGTATTAAAATCACTCACCCTAAAGGTGGTTGCCTGATTTGGATCGAGTTTTCTGCAGACACCAACACTTTAGAACTTTTTGAAAAAGCTTTGAAAAAAAATATCAGCGTCGTACCGGGCTGCGCTTTTTCGACAACGGGTAAATATATGAACTGTTTAAGAATAAATGCCGGCGTTTGCTGGAGTTCAGAAATTGAAAAAGCCCTTATCGAAGTGGGATCGTTGGCAAAGACCTGTTAAAGCGTTAATAAAATTAATTAGTTACGCGGTTACCAAAGATACAAACAGCAACCATTATGATTATTTTAATGGCATGATAATGCTAGAAATAATTGTTTACGCATAGAAACAATGTTGCAGTTTCTTCATAAGGACAGTTAGTCTTTATGCCTATGCAACAAGAAGTTTATTTACAAATACTGCAACGTGAATTCGACAAGAAAAAAGAAAAAAATCCACGCTACTCTTTACGAGTTTTTGCACGTCACCTGGATATCGACCACTCTACTTTATCGCAAATTTTTTCTAGAAAGCGCGGGCTTTCAGAAAAACTTGCCATCAAAATTGCATCTAACATGACTTTAACTCATCATGAAAAACAAAAATTTTTAACCAGCGTTGACACCTGTTTTGCCAGAGCGAAAAAGAAAAAAGCTGCCGCCGCAGAAAAAATGACTCAAATTTCGAAGTACACGAATACAGTCGTAGTTCATAATGATCCGCTAAATACCATCAATCACTGGCGCTATATTGCGGTTTACGAATTAGTTTCAACTCAACGTGCAACAAACATTAATCAATTAGTTGATATTTTAAAAATCTCACAAGATTTAACAAAAACAATTGTAACTCACCTGTGCAATCTGAACATTTTAAAAAATGAAGATGAACGTTTAACTGCCACGGCTTCAAGCGTGCAAACTTTAAACGACATCCCGGCGGGTGCCATTGTAAAATATCATACATCGATTGCAGAAAAAGCGGCGCAAAGCGTATCAACGCATCCTATTTTAGAAAGAGAATTTCAAAATTTAGTAATTTCTTTTGCTAAAGACCAAATGACTGGCGCCAAACAAATGATTCGCGATTTCATGAGCGAATTTAGCACTAAATACTATAACGAACAGCCAAAGACCGAAGTTTACTCGCTTGCAGTTAATTTTTTCAGCTTAGAAAGGCCATAAATATGAAAAATTTCATTTTATTCGCAGTCTTATCATTTACTTTAGTAACTCACGCTGGGCCAGTGTTCATTGGCAACGGCGGCAATGCCATTAAGATCGGTGATAAGTTTTTTGTGCTCGATTTAGCCGAGCAAGGCATTGCTGAAGAACCTAACTTTAAAAAAATTATCAACAAATCTTATTATCAATACTTCTGGTCGCGCGTGTATAACTATCAAAGCCGTATTCCAAACCAAACTTTACAATTGGTCTGTGAAAAACTGGCCGAAATTGCAGAACTTGATCCGGTTTACGCTGAAGCCCTTGTGACGGCGTTTGAAAATGTGCGCTGGATGTTTGTCAATTATCGTCTAACTTATATTCCGGTAGAATCAATCATTGCTGGCCCTTATTTTCAAGTCGCGGCTCGCACTAACGATGTCGTTTTATTTGATAATTTATTCTGGGCTCTCATGGATGAAAAAAATCATGTGGCTCTCATTTTCCACGAACTAAATTATATTTTAATTCAGCCGCAAAAAGCCATTGGCAAACCCGGCTTAGAAAAATCACCCTTTAAAGCCCGCCTGCAAAATGGTTATCTTTTTACCCAAAATCTAGAATTCATTGAGCCTGACGATTTTTCTAAGCGCATTGATTTACTTTTTCCATCACGTTTTGATCATGAACTTGATCAGTTGCAATTTTTTCCGTTCACTTACACGCAAAAAAATGGCACACCTAAAATGGCCTTTAACCCTTATCTATTCATTAACGGGGCTATCGCCGGGCCACGACTTGCTAATGTTACGTACGCTTACTTTCAACAATTTTTATGTGAAAAAAACAACTTCGGTTTCGATCTACAGACCGCTGAAATTGTTGGGATTACCGTAAAACAAGATGTATTTAACGGTGATAATAACTCTCAAGATGGCACTTCATATGTCGAAACAAAGATTCCGGCGTTCATGTTCAACCGTTTACCCAACGAGAGTTGCAGCAACGCTGCCGAGCGTTTATTTCGTGAAATCAATGCCTTTATTCCAGGTGTATTTTATAGTAAACCAGTGGTTGCAAACAGCAGTTTGCGCAACTGAAAAATGTTACGATAAGGTTTAGCAAATTTTATTTGCGACCGATAAATTAAGTACAATTAGAGAATGTGCTTTTGGCACATTTATTCACATTAAGGGTTAAACGCTAAAAACGTTTAACCCTTTTTTTAATCTTCATCATCGGCTTCACTGCGCCGTACGATCGACGACCCAATTTCAGTTTCGGTTGGCGGCCGTGAGGCCACAACATTATTATCCGGATCACTGGTAGGGTCAGGTTTTAATGGCTGATAATCCCGGTTTTTATTTTTTTTCTTTTCAGATATAGCATTCTTTTCCATAAAGCCCCTTGGTGTTATGCAACAATGCTTAAATAAGCAAAACCCAAGCCCAAACTAGAGAGAACTTTTGACCAGCGTGACGTTCGCATCAACCATTTGGCTGACTGGTGTAATAATATCTTCATCAGGATTAATTTCTTTACCAATATCAGTTAAGCGCTTTTGAATAAGAGCTTTTGCATAGGGGCCTTCCAGATTCATATCGCGCATTTTCTGCACACGCCCTAACCCAACACCTGTAACATCTAACATCACTTTATAGGTCAGCTCGCTGCAGTAAATGCGCGTGTTCGAAAATTCAAAATAGATATCATAGGGCTTATTGTATTTTTGAATGGCCGCCAACATCGCACTTCGCATAGTTGTCGGATCAAAATGACGAAACCGATAAACCTGGTAAGCTTTATCTTTACTGCGAGCAATAAAATCATTGATTGGGGTGCTGACCACCGGGCCAATGGCTTCAGCCACAAACCATCCAGAGCTTTGTTTTACCAATAAGCCCACATGGGTCCACACAGAGCCTGTAGCTTCACGAAGCGCTGCTGATTGCGATGACTGGCTTTGAATAAATATGACATCACCGTCCATATAACCTGACGGTACCGGTGTTGGCGGAATCGTTACGACTGGAGGTTGTGATACCGTGGGTGTGCCTGAGGTTGTTGCTGTGGTGTTATTGTCAGATGATGTTGTCGCATTTCCTGATTTTGAAAGATCAGGAGTTAAACAACCCGTTAATAAAAATGTAAATGCGATTAAAACTTTGTTCTTTGTTTTCATTTCACTAAGTCTAGGCAGCGAAGCTTGCAGAGCAATTTGTTTACCCGACTTTCTAGACTATGGTAATAGAGAAAAACTCTAAACTTTGTTTGAAAAAATCGTCTTCAAGTTTATTTACAAAACAATTATTTACAGTTCGGAGCCTGTGGATCTTTTTTACAGATATAGGCTTTAAGTTCGTCGAACTCTTTTAATTTAGATTCTAATTCTTCGTTTTTAGCCTTAAGTGATGCAATTTCTCGGTCGTGGCCTACGATCTTGTAGTAAAGTTCTTTTACTGAATTAATCATTGCATATATCACGGGCGATGTATTTACCGTTAAAAATTCAACGCCTTTTTTGTTTTGTTGTTCAACCGCTTCTGGAATAGCTGTCTGTAAATTCTGCGCTGATAAGCCAACATATTCATGAATTGGGTCTGAGCCTAGCGGGTTTTCTTTTTTATAGTTAAAGCGAATAGTTTCGACTTTTAGCAAGTCGCTTAATCCACGCTCGTAATTACCATGCACATCTTTGTAGCGCACATCTGATAAAACTGTGAAGGTTGCAGCACCGGTATTCGTATAAGCTTGTCCGCCCACACGAAAATTTCCGGCCACATCTAAACTATATTGAGGATCTGTTGTTCCGACACCCGTATTTCCACTCAAATCAAAATGCATGCGCGGTTGATTGTTGGCATAGACTTGAAATTCACCATCTGAAATCCAGTTAAATCCGGTGTCATTATCACCAAGCGCTAAAGTCACAGACGGCGTAACGGCTCCCCAGCCAGAATTTGAATAAATATAAGCTTTACCTTCGATAAAGGCATTACCGCCGCGCACTTCCAATTTACTAGTTGGCGCTGAAGTTCCGATCCCGACGTTTCCGGCTGAAGTGATTTGAATTCCAGCTGTTGAATTCCAAGGCGAGGCGCCAAAAGTTAAATACATTCTTTGCGCGGTAGTGCTTGCACCATAGATACCCAATCCAGCAAGTGCATCTAAAGTAGGATTTACAGATCCCTCAGGAGTATAGTGAACGCCGCGCGCCCAATTGCCGCCAGAAATGGGTCTTTGTAAAATCAGATCGCCACCTTTACTTGATAAAGTGCCATTGACTTCTAAACGAGTAATCGGCGCACTTGTGCCGATACCTACATTACCGCTACCCATGACTATAAATTTTGTATCTGCATCTGTTAACCCAGCACCACCATCACCTGATGTTCTAATTTTAAAAGCTTGATCACCAACATCTGCGTCGGTATCAATGACGACCGCTGGGCTTGCTGTATTTTGTGTAACTAAATGCAGTGCCGCTGCTGGGCTGTTTGTACCGATACCGACATCTCCAGATATAAAACTAAAGCGACTGCCTTTAGCATCAAAACTTACACCCAAACCATCAATTTTAAGTGGGCGAAAAACTCCGACGCCCTGATACGATTGAATATAAGCCGCGCCTTCAAAGTCGGGAATCATTGATAAATTACCAGTTCCACTCGTTACTGTGCTGACACCAAAAACATGTAATTTATCAACAGGATTCGTTGTACCTATACCCACATTACCCGAAGGTAAAATCGTGAGTCTTTCACTGCCATTCGTGGCTGTGAGCGGATCTACTGAAGAGATCGGCTCAGTGAAAATTCTAAACGCACCGTTAGTAGAATCTAAATTCCAGGTGACCCCACTTACACCTTGTGTTGAATCATGAAAAATTAAATTACTTGAATCAGAAGTTCCGTTATCTAACAACAACCCATCTGAACTGCTGGCACTTGAAACATGTAATTTTCGTTGCGGAGTTTCGGTGCCAACACCTACATGACCAGAAGCTGTGATCGTGAAACGTGAAATGTTTCCCGCAGTTAGATCAGCAATAGCGAATGTACCTGAAGCACTAAATCCAGAATAAATATTATAAGTTCGCCCGCCAGATAAATTATTGAACAATTGCAGCACTGGTCCATTCGCGCCATCATTGCGCAACTGAACATATCCACGGCGATCAGTGCTATTACCTACTGTTAATGGAGCCACGGGGCTCACATTACCGACACCGACAAATCCACCACTCGCATTCAGTGATAAAGTTTTTGAAGTTACGCCATCAGTAGCAAATGCGGAAATGTCTCTTGAATTCGGATTAATACGAATAACTGAATTACTTGTGTTTGGCGTAAGCTGAGAACTGTCTGCAATCCATAATTGTCGATTACCACTGCGATTTGCGCCTAATAAAAGTGAAACACCATCGACATTATCGCTGTTAGCAGCTTGATAAAACTCTTGCCCAGTTAAACGAATACGATCGATATTTTGGGTAGCCGTCGCAAGTTGCAACACAGCCGAAGGTGACGAAGTACCAATACCCACAGCACCCGGATTAATTCGCATAGTTTCTGCGTTATTATTATAAATAGCCACCACACCATTAGCGCCGCCATTACCTGGAGAAAAAACACCCGTGTCACCATCAAGCCCAAATGAATAACCATTAGTTGAGTTATCAGAATTGTTCGGCACACCTTGATTGGCACGATAACCGCTGGCTTTTACAATTGATGAGCCACTGATAACTCCTGTGACATTAAGGTCTGCACCAACTCCCATACCACCTTTAACGATAAAAGCTCCTGTATTTGCAGACGTCGAATTTGTAGTTGAAGAAACGATAACCGAAGAATTCGGGGTAAAAGTAATATTACCTGACGAAGTAAGATGGCTTACTGCATAGTTTCCACCAGTGTCAGTAAGAATAGCTTTACGAGAATTTGCACCATCAGTTACATAAAAATAAGTGCCATCAAACTCAATGGCACCTGCTTCAGGAGCTGTCATTAACGATCCACTTGTAAATTTTAACGGAGCCGTTGTCGCGATTGTTGATCCAGATGTTAAATGCAAGCTCGCTGTTGGCGCACTGACACCTAAACCGACTTTTCCATTATTTTGCACTCTTAAAAGAGTTCTATTCGTTGCACCGCTGTCCGCACTTGTTCTCACCCAAAACGCTGCATTATTTCCGGCGACAGCTTCTGATGTTTGTACAACCATACCGTACGCACTTGTCGAATTTGCGGTTAAAGCGTAACCTGATCCAAGAGTGCTTCCGATCGATAATAAACTTAGCGGCGACGAATTGCCAATACCGACATTACCCGTTGAATAATTAATCGTTGTACCACTGGTTACCCACTGCGTAGATGCCGAAGCACTTGCCGGAGTATAACCTAAAGCGGTCGTTACATCTGTTACAGACAACTGCGCGCCACTTGTTACGCGGCCTTTGCCATCAACAGTGACTTTCGTGTATTGTGAACCACTGGTGACACCTGCACCAACCGAAGCTAAAGTTAAAATCGCAGAACCTACTGAACTGGTCGCATCACCACTAAATGCCGGTAGTCTTGCTGCTGCCAAAGTTCCTGTCGCTTGCGATCCACTTAGATCAACCGAATTTAATACAGAGATCGATCCTAAGCCTAAATTTGTTCGCGCAACTGTTGCTGATGTTAAATCAGATAAATTATTAGATTTAACGGCATAAGTTCCTGAAGCTGCATTATTGGCAGGAGTATAACCTAAAGCAGAAATAATAGCCGCACTTGTTGCATTCACTTTATTTGAAAATAAAACGTAATCAACATTTGATAATAAACCCGCAGTCACAGAACCAGTAGCCGCTAACGGAATATTTAAAGAGTGAACTCCGTTATTCGTCGTAATATTAAAATTGGTTCCGGTAATTCCAGTTACAAAAGTTTGTGTGCCAGAAGATGAACCATTAAACAAAGTAATTCCTGCACCCGCCACACCAAATGCTGACCATGAAGCGCCATTACAATATTCGACCAAGCCCGAGTTATATCGTAAAGTTCCAGCAAAACTTGCAGCACATGTTGCTGTTTCCATACTGATGCGAACACCACCCGAAACATCAAGTTTAGTCACCGGTGCAGATACTCCCACGCCGATGTTTCCATCGTGATTGATGCGCATACGTTCAACCGAAGCTGTCGAACTATTCGGGGTTGTCATAAAGCGAAGTGCGGTTCCCATCGAGGTATCGGTAAAATTTTCTGTAGCCAATGCCGTAATATTTGCTGTTGTCGTGTCAGCAAATTTAGTGACTCCGTAAGCACGAATACCAAAAATACCAATACCGTCACCATTTAAAATCGCTGTTGGCGAAGCCGTAGTTCCGCGCGCCGCCCGCACGATAATTCCAGTATAAGGATTTCCGCTTCCAACATACCCGTCAAAACTCATAGCAACACCGGCATCAAATCCGGTTGCAGATTTAACAACATGAAGTGGATACTGAGGGTCTGTAGTACCTATTCCTATGTAACCTGTATCGTAAAAAATATTTGTGCCAGAGCTAGTCCACTGCGAAGAAGTCATTGCTCCAACTGAAGTTGATAAATTTAAAACTGATGTCACCATCGCATTCACCGCACCAGACACTACCGTAAAATCAGCCTGCGTCGTGTACGAAGCAGCAAGCGTTGCAGGATCTGCTGGGGTGTAACCTAAGGCTGTCGTGATATCACCTGAAGTCACCCCGCCACTGCCACCGGCTGCCACACAAACAAAGTTTGCGCCCGTGTATTGCAGCGCTTGCGATGCTGTACATGTTGGAATCGTTGAATACTCGACAAAGGCAGTATCTGCTTTATTATTTAGTAACCGTGAATTATCAGAACGAGTAGCAAACATGGCATACGGAACCGCATTAATACTCATCGCAGGAAGCGTTTGCCAACCGCCACCATCGTTAAACTGCATAACGATTTTACGTGTGTCTGTCGAATTAGGATTATAAATTCCCATAGTCTGACAGGCAAAGGATGTGATCGAGTTATCAAAAGTATTTTGAAAAGTTTGCGCTGTACCACTTGTTGGAAACGCACGTGCACCGGTTCCTAACGGAAAAGAAATTAGTCCACCGGTGTCAGTCATGTTAATGGCTGCGTAGTCTTCAATATACATCGCGCAAGATCCGGATTGATCTAAAACGGTGAACCGAAAATTTACACTTGCAGATTCAAGGGGATAACCATCAGGTTTAATAATTTTAGCTTGATAAGTGGTTCTTCCGTTGATCGCAAAAGATGAAACAGCAAATAGGAAAATTCCTAACAAAGTTAGCCATTTAGAAAGCACGTTCAACGCCATTATTCTCACAAATACTTATCGACATCTTACGATGTTCACTTAAGAAAACGAAAGTTCGCCAAAGAGAATAAAAGCGCAAAAGAGTGTATCAAATTGATATTTTCCATTAAATTTAAGTTAAAAATAGTAATTCATGCCGTTTTAGCCCCACGAATTCATCTATGCGGTCAGTATTCCTCATCCAATCCTATTCAAGCTTTTTTAGAGTGGTCATCAAATTGCTATCAAGCTTTTTAAGCCAGTGGGGATATTATGCTAGATTCTGTTCAAGACTTGAATGCACTTAAACCAACACTTCCGAAATCAAATCTTCTGGTAAAAAATAAAAAATTTAATATTGCACCAGAATTGCGTCATCTCATTCGTGAATCAGTGGCCCTATTAGGTGAAGTCATTCAGCGAGAACTAGGCCTTAAAGCCTTTGAACAAATCGAAAATATTCGGGTGCAGATGACTTACTTGCGTAAAACTTCAACCGGCGAAGCTTTCGCAAAGTTAATTCACTTAAAACACGAGCTAGAAAAACACACGCCAGAGCGGCGTTATCAAATTGCGCATGCATTTACTTTAATGATTCAGTTAATGAACGCCGCAGAAAATGCTTATCGCAGTCACCGCCTGAAAGTGAATAAAAAAACTAAGTATTCAGAAATTCATCCAGAAAGCATTACTTATGTGTTAACGGCTCACCCAACTGAGGCAAGGTCTGCGCAAAACATCGCGATCTTTCGCGAAATTCAAAAAATACTGCTAAATATTCTAACGGCAAATGAACTTGAAAGAAAAACCCAAATTAAACCTCAACAAAAAGTAAACCTGTTTCACTATCTAGAGCTTGCGTGGCGCATTCCGGTGATGCGTAAACGTTCACCGAAAGTCAAAGACGAAGCAAAAACACTTTATGGTCTACTTTTTCAAGATGACATCTTAACTACACTGATGAATGCCAACGAACGAAAAGTAAAACTGCGTATTCATAGCTGGATTGGCAGTGATAAAGATGGCCACCCCGGCGTTCACGAAAAAACTTTACTGCAAAGTTTAACGCTTTCAAGAAATGAAATTCTGAAAATCATAACAGGTCAACTTATCGCTGTTCGCACCACCTTAAAACTTGTTTCAAATAAAAAACTTGAAAAACAAATTAATCATTTGCTGACGATGATTAAACCTTTACGACTTTTAAAAACCAGTGATGTAAAAAAAGTTGCGAAATTTAAAGAAGAAATTCGAAAAATAATAACTACTTACCACATAGAAATCGGCGGCATTCACCCCGAACTATGCACTCTTGCTCAGCTGCTTGAATTATTTCCTGGATTAGTGATACCTATAGAACTGCGCGAATCTTCAGATGTGCTCATGTCTGAATCAGAAAACAAAAAAGGTCTAGCCATTGACCGCATGTTAAAAACAATTGCTACGGTTTCAAAAGGCGGCGACCCACGCTGGTATGCCAGGTCGTTTATCATTAGCATGACCGAATCTGCGGCTCACATAAAAGCTGCCGCCTTAAAACAAAAAAAATTCTTAGGGCAAATCATCTTGCCCGTGGTTCCGTTATTTGAAGAATCAACATCGTTAGCTCAATCAGCCCAGATCATGTCTGAAGTCTTTAACGACGAACTGTTAATGACTGCGATTAAAAAACTGTGGAATTCAAAAGTAGAACTTATGGTCGGATATTCTGATTCCAGTAAAGAGGCCGGAGTGTTTCCTAGCCGGCTTGCGATTGCACAAGCACTTCCACGCCTTGAAAAGGTGTGCCGAGATCACCAAGTCATACCGATCTTTTTTCATGGTTCTGGCGGAAGCGTCGATCGCGGCGGCGGAACCCTCGACAATCAAACTGCGTGGTGGCCAAAAAGTGCCGCTAATAATTTTAAAGCCACCGTCCAAGGAGAAATCATCGAACGCTGGTTAGCGACACCGATGATCGCCGAACGCCAGCTAGAAAATATCTCTCAATCGGCCACAGACGTATTAAAAAAGAAATTTCATTCTGCAGAAAATATAGAACTAAAACTTTTCGCCAACAAAATCACTCAATCTTACCGCGCTAAAATCACTGATCCTGAATTCTTAGAGATTGTAAAACTTGCCACACCTTATGCGATGATGAGGTATTTAAAACTAGGCTCGCGCCCTGCTCGCCGCTCGAAAGAACTTACTGTTAAAAGCCTGCGAGCTATTCCGTGGATTTTGTGCTGGACACAAACCCGGCTGCTTTTTCCGATTTGGTGGGGCGCCGGAAGCGCTTGGCAGGATTCATCGGCTACTCAAAAAAGAGCTTTAGTTGAAGCTTTTGAGCAAAACCCCGTTTTTAATTCATATGTTAAAGCTTTAGATTTCACTTTAGCCAAAGTTGAACTGGCTGTATTTAAAACCTATTTAAATGAAAGTGCTTTACCTAAAGAACTTGCGCAAAAATTCTCAAAAGAAATCGACGAAGAATATTACCGCACTGTACGCTTTTGCAAAATTATCACAAAATCACAAAAATTATTAGACACCAAACAATGGCTGCAAGAAAGCGTGCAGCTGCGCGCGCCAATGATTCACCCGCTGAACCTTTTGCAAAACATCGCGATAAAAAATAAAGAAATCGATTTGTTACGGTTAACAGTTACCGGTATTTCCAGCGGCATGATGTCGACGGGTTAGTTTATTTCACTAAATTTAAAATCCTACTTGACTAAATAGGACAAATGTCCTATTCTATTAAAAGTATTAGGTCGACTGTCCTAATTGCAAAAATCATGAAGCCCGAAATACATAGGAGAACTTGTGACTAAGAGCATTTTTGAACCTTTTAGACTCGGTGATTTAAAATTGAAAAATCGAATAGTCATGGCCCCCATGACCCGAAATCGAGCCGAGCGAAGCGGACTTGTCTCGCCCATGATGGTGACACATTATCAACAGCGCGCTGGCGCTGGTCTGATCATTACAGAATCGGTTCCCGTATCAGAGCAAGCCATCGGCTATCCAATGACTCCTGGTATTTACACAGAATCTCAAAGTAAAAGCTGGAAAACTCTGACTGAAGCTGTTCATAAAGAAGGCTCTCACATTTTTATTCAGCTGCAACACTGCGGACGCATTTCCCACCCAAGCATGCAGCCAGATGGAGCTACTCCCGTAGCGCCATCTGCTTTAAAGGCAATAGGCCAAGCCGTAACTTATACTGGCATGCAGGACTTTGTCGTTCCAAGAGCCCTAGAAACAAGCGAGATTAAAAATCTTGTTGAACAATTTAAGAATGGCGCGGTTCTGGCAAAGCAGGCAGGTTTTGACGGTGTTGAAATTCACGGAGCCAATGGTTACATCATTGACCAATTCCTTCGAGACGGCAGCAATCATCGAGCTGATGCCTATGGCGGCTCTTTGCAAAATAGAATGCGCTTATTAAACGATATTTTGGATGCTGTAAGTTCAGTTTGGCCATCACAAAGAATTGGAGTTCGCCTAACTCCTGAAAACAGCTTCAATTCAATGTCCGATTCTAATCCTCAAGTGCATTTCGAATATTTTCTCGAGCAACTTAGTCAGCGAAAATTATCTTATGTGCACGTGCTCGAAGGCGACATGATGACAAAAACAAGTTCGGTTAATTATCGTTCTCTTAGATCTAAATTTACCGAAAATTATATCGCAAATAATGGCTATGATCTGGCGCGCGCCAAAACGGCTATTCAAAATGCAGATGCTGACTTAGTTGCATTTGGCGTTCCGTTTTTAGCCAACCCTGATCTTGTTCGCAGATTTCAAGATGGCCTACCACTTAACGAAGTTGATCATTCGACATTCTACGGTGGCAGCGAAAAAGGATATATTGACTATCCCTTTTATTCAAAGTGACTTGAAAATGGGATTTTTTAATAGAGGTGTATATGGCTTTAGATAAATCAACCCGCGATCAAATTATTGAATCAGCGGATCAGCTTTTTTACCATAGAGGTTTCGAACACACTTCGTTTGCTGACATTGCAGATGAGGTCAAAATCTCTCGGGGTAACTTCTACCACCACTTCAAATCTAAAGATGAAATTCTTGAAGCCGTAATTGAGCTACGTCTCAAACGCACCCAAGAGATGTTAGATCAGTGGGAATCGTCTGGCCAAAGCCCGACCGAGCGAATCGAAAAATTCATTCGCATGCTCATTATGAACCAGGCGAAATTAAAACTCTACGGATGCCCGGTCGGTACCCTTTGCACCGAGCTTGCAAAAATGGATCACGCCTCTAAAGAACACGCTAACAAACTGATGACTTTATTTAGAACTTGGATCAGCAGACAATTCTCAGCTGCCGGCCGTAAAAAAGAAGCCGATGAACTTGCATTGCATCTTTTAGCCCGCAGCCAAGGCATTGCAACTTTGGCAAACACCTTTCATGACGAAAAGTTTATTAAAAACGAAGTTCGTCATATGGAAGACTGGCTGAAATCCAAAATTGCCTAAATATTTTTAACAGAAAGAATTTATGTTTGTCATATTATTAAAATTTTCTAAAAATCGCGAACTCGCCGGCAAATTTATGGAAGGCCATATGAAATGGCTAAACCAGGGATTTGACGAAGGTGCTTTTCTTCTAGCGGGAAGCCTAATGCCTAATTCAGGCGGGGCTATTATCGCTAAAAAATCTTCAATTGAATCGATACAGAATCGAATCAATCAAGATCCTTTCATCATCGAAAAGATCGTTGAATCTGAAATTTTAGAAATCAACCCATCTAAAATGGACAACCGCTTTATTGATCTCTTAAAACAATAACTAAAACTAGGAGAAACTTCTATGCATAAAAAACTATCTGTATTTTTAGGCTTTATGATTTTAATGTTTGGATTTTTGAAATTCTTTGAACCTTTTAAAACTTGGTATTCGGTTCAGATTCAGACAAGCGGCCTGCCTGAGGCCAGTTACTTGTTTGGCATTTTTGGCGAAATGACAGTTGGGTTTATACTGTTGTTTAGTTTTTTCATTAAAAACGAAAGATTCAAATTTAATCTTTTAAGTATCGGGTCTTTAGGATTAATCGCAATCATGTGCGTAGCAACTTATGTTCACCTTTTACCTGATGTGCCCGCCGAGGTTCTTCCGATGAAAATAAAACCGCCTGTTATTCCGGTTTTATTTTTGCTTGCGACTATTTATAATTTGTATCTAACTCTAGTGCCACGATTTTTTCTCAAAGCAGTAAACCATGAGTAGTACTTACACTACGAATTGATAGACTTAAAATTTGTCTAGGTCGTACATAATCTGGACAAGTTTAGCCCAGGCAGTTCAAAGCTGAGCTTCGGAATCATTTAGCTTTGCTGCTAACTTTAAGAACTTTTTTCCTTTAGCTAAATCAATTTTTTTAAGCGCTCCCTCTTCACCAATATAAATTAGCCCTAGCATTTCGAATGATCGACTATGGCCCTTCTGTGCAGCCTTAGAAAAAAATTCTATCGCTTTTGATGTCGAAGACTTAACCCCTCGTCCATAAAGGTAAGAGAGTCCTAAATTACTTAGAGCGCTCTCATCGCCTTTCTTCGCGGCTTTTCTATAGTATTTTACTGCGTTTTTTAAATCTAGCTTAACTCCGAAACTGTTCTCATAACACCATCCCAAAGCTAAGTTAAACTCGGGCTCACTTCCTTTAGTCGCAGCTAGCCGATAGTAATGAAAAGCTTTCTTTGGGTTTCTTACAACTCCTTCGCCAGCCTCAAAGTGTTTCGCCAAGTTGTAAAAAGCTTCAGGCCTCTCCGCTTTCGAAGCTTTCAAAAACCATTTGATGGCCGATTTGTAATCTTTTTTAACTCCAATACCGTTCGCATAACAATATCCGACATTAACCATATTACGAGTATCTCCACGATTGGCTGCTTCCAAAGCCCAAGAAAATACGATTTCTGGATTTAAATCGTGATGATTTTGAAAATGCTCAATAACAAGTTCGGCTCGGGCTTGAGCTATATGTTTATATTTTCGAAGTAGTTTAATTTGTCCGCGTATAACTTTCGCTGAAGATTGACCCTTTAGCAAATTACTTGCTCTTCTTATTTCTGATAGTATAGATCGTTCACTCTTTTGCATATTTTCCACTACTTTCTACGGTACGGCATTTTTGGATCCTTCTTTTCACCGCCGCGATCTCTTTTACGTTTTGTTTCAGCATTCTCATGTTTTTCACGATTCGAAGGTGTTTTATTCTTTGTATGTTCAGATGGTGGCGGACCATAGTCTTCTGGTCGATTACCTTTTTTACTACATAAATAACTACCACCTACACCTCCAATCGTACCACCGATTAATCCCGTACTGCCACCTGGAATTGCAACCTCATTGGTGTTGTGGAGCGCTGAGAGACCGTCTGGGTCCGTATAGCTCATTGGATCGCCTCCAACATAGGCATACAAATTAGTATCTCCACCCGCGAAGTCGATTGGATCTTTTCTTAGCCATCTACCAATAACTGGATCATAATCTCGAGCGCCAAATTTAATTAATTTTGTATCTGAATCAAACAACCCACCTGCGAACCCTAATGGCTGGAAAGTCGGATTACTATTGAAAGTAACATTACCGAACTCGTCGTAATCAATTTCTTGGACAATCACACCCGTGCTGGCATCAATTACATATCGAACTGATTCCGTACCTGGATCATGAATGATCTTATATGTTACCCCGCTCTTTATCACAAAACCTGGGGTATTTTCTGATTCCGAACCATAAACGTAAATTGCTTTTGGATTTTTGCCAGAATCCAAAATTACGGCTAACCGGGTTTGATCATGCCATAGATAATATTCTGATACAGAGCCGTTTACTAACTTCTTAACTCTTCTATTAAACGCATCAGTTTTATATTCAATAACTGTTCCGTCAGGAAGCGTAGCCTTATTCAAATATCCAAAGACATCGTAAGCATAAGTTGTTGTCCCACTCGCGCTCACTATAGTGTTAACTTCACCATCTTGCGTGTATGTGTAAGTGCGACTTACTGTACCAGTCATTTGAGTTAACTGATCATCAATATTGTAAGTACCTGACGTCTGTTTGGTAACAGAAGTTGTTGTACCACTAGTTTGACGCCAACCTGTTATATTGTTATTTGAGTTAGAAGGAAATGTATACTTATTAACAAAATCTGTAGAATTCGTTAGAACACCACTAACATATTTTTTTCTAACACGAGTAACTTGCGTTAGCCTGTTATTCGAATCATATACCGTTGTAAGTGTGTAGTAACCATCATACAAGCCAGTGCTTTGGTTTAATTTTGTAGATATTAAAGAAGTGGCCTGACCAAAATTATCATAATTACGACGTATTGATACATCGATCTGATTTGATGAGCTATCGTAATAAGTGCCGTTAACCACTTGTGCCGGTTGACTAGATCCATCTATTTGCGAATATGAAATAGAAATTCCGCTTCCGTTTACAGTTTGGGTGTGATTGTAAGTTGAAAAACTATGACTATATGAAATGCCAAGATTATAAATACCTGCCAATACTCCACTTGAATATGTGTAGTCTGCAATTAGGAAGTTATCTAAATATATTTCTTTAAGCTTAAACTGGTCTGTTGCGAAAGTATTTGAAAGCGTCGCAATCAAAGTTCCGTTGTCATACCAAGTCTGTGATTGCACTTGGTCTGCGGCCCACGTGATATCTGTTTGAATATCATCAATTGATGTTGCGGAAGCAACTCGCGACCGAATATCGTGTGATATAGTTACAGTTCCGCTCGCTGTTGTGACATCAGCTAAAACGTTTCTATCAGTTTCGTAATTGAAAGTTAAGGCTTTTCCGCTGGGCTTCGTTACCGTAGAAAGTCTTTTATCACTATCATAGCCATACGTTATCGTTTTGCTTGCGGGAGAAATCATTTGAGTGATGTAATCTCCTAAGCTCATCGAAAATTGATGAACCTGACCATTTGGAGCCGTGATCTTTTTAACTTCTCCACCGTCAGTATATTCATAATTAATCGCCTCTGAATTCGGAAGTATTTTTTGTAAAAGTTGTCCTTTTTTATTTCGAACAAATTGAGTCAACTGACTTTTACTATTATTGATCGTCGCTAAGTACCCATACGTATCGTATGTGTAGGTTTCGTAATAAGTGCTTGTTTTTTTCGCCTTAGTTAAACGTCCTGCAGTATCGTACTCAAAATCAACAGGATATTTGTCCGTTCCACTGATTCGAGTAATCACCCCTGATGCACTAAATTTTGTAGTTGTTACGTTCCCTAGAATATCCGTCGATACTAGTGTCGTATTAGATTTCGTGTAAGCGTTGGATAATATCCCACCAGCACCTGTTGTAATTGAATTACTATAGTTTACAGGCTTTAAAACATTACTCGAAGTGTAGGTTCTAGCTTCACTATATTGGGTTGAATCACTTACGTTTTGACCAGATTCAGTAACTGCCTGGACACTTTGATCAATGAGCAATCTATCACTTCCCCATTCAGCACTAGGCGTAAAATACTGTGTTGTTATGTCTTGATTGTATTTAAATTGAGTGATGTTATCACTGTATGACTTTTCGACTTGTGAAATTAGATTGTCATTTGATACTAAGTTAGTTTTTACACCAGTTGCAGTCGGAATAACTTGAACATGCCGATCAACTCCAAAATTTAGACTGTTCGTTAACTCTAAAAATCCATTTGCGATACTTTGCGCAATCGATTGTAACAATCCACTACTTTTAGATTCTTGCAAGAACTCGCCGTCGCTGTTATACGAAAATGTGGTTACTACCCCTGTTGGGGGTGTGTAAGCAAGAAGTAAAGAAGTTCCACTATCATACGACATATCGTAATCAAAATTCTCTGGATCAGTGGCTTTTGTAATACGATTCGAACTAACAGTAAAATTAGTTTCAACCCCATAAGGGGAAGTTATTTTCTGCAAGTTAGAACCACTGTACGTAAATGTTGTAGAAGAATTAAATCGATCTGTTATAGATGTAAGTCTGCTATTTCCGTCATATGCGAATTTATGAATTATATATCCGAAAACTACATGACGAGTTTCTAAATGACGACCATTAGAATCAAAGATAAATAATTCATCTTCGTCATTTTTATTGATTAGAACATCGACTGTACCCAAAGTCGCATCACTAATAGTTTTAAAGGTTGTATACTGGATTTTTTCACCATCACCTGTGAAAAGTGATTTAGTTTCACGATCAAAGTAATGATGGACAGAAACAGTCCATCCATGAAGTCCCCAAACCTCGGGTTTATAAAGCACTAGAGTTTCACTTCTAAATTCTAAAGGCATATTGAAGTATGCAGTACGACCATTTTTTCGACTGCAATTCTCAGTCACAACTAATTCTTCATCAATATACTCGTATTCTAAATAGCAATATCCTGCAACAGCATCAATGATGTTAGTCATGAGAGAAGCATATACTACGACCTTGGATGTATAAGTTCCAGATGTGAAATCGTTCAATGGGATTACATGCTTAGGACTAAAAGCAAATGGTGCAATTGCAGTATAACTAACAGACTGTAAAGTCTGACTAGAGGAATTTGTAATTTCAAATTTATATCCCGAATAGATATTTTTGTGAAAATTGAACTGATCTTTGTATGTACGATTGAAGTTGATATTGGGATTATACTCAGAGCTATAATTTAAGAAGTAAGACGTACCCTCGATTGGAACGTTTTCCGAAACTGTTCTTTTCTCAATATCAATGACGCTACCAGGAACCTTGTTGCAGGCATTAGGTCGTAAATCTTTTGGCTTTATACTTGAGCTGCTATAATCTGCACTTGTTGGGTAATTAGTTTTATCATGCCAACAAAGCTGGCCAAACATAGAGTAGTTATCTGGGTCTTCGCCTTTCGGAGTCATATATTGGCTACCTAATTCTATCGCAAAAATTTCGGGCTCCCATACCGTATTTCTTCTGGCGCGAGGTGTGATGTAGTGCTGATCGCTGTTTGGATCGGTCGTTGGAACCCAGTTATCCATAAAAGTTGAAATACAATCCTGCCAAAGTTCATCATCAGGATACATACTTAAATAAGCAGCCGGACTTTGCGCCTTTACAGTTGCACTAAATAATAAAATAAAAATTATAACTATTTTCACGAATACTCCCCGCTTTTATAAAACTAGATAAACTTTAGACAAACAAAAGAGAGGGTTGCAAATAATATTTTATTTATTCATATTTTAATACGTTTTTTGGTAAATAAATAAGCATTTATATGACCGCTTGATTCAAGCAAAGCCAAATTGGCCGCTACAATTGGTTTGAATAAATATAAATTATTTAAACTATTTATATTATTTTTTAACAAGTAGACATTTAATTATGACTAATCCGAACAACATCTTTACAAATGCTAAAGTTTTGAAAATGAAAAAAAAGTAAAGCTCGTCAGTTCGCTTAGACTTCACTGTTTGCGATTTGCATCTCAAGATCATTTTGCAATCGAGAAATCATCAGTTTCGCCGATACAACATCCAAACGACCTTTTTTAATATCTTGAACATGGCTAAAAGCAGAGCGATTCAATTTAAAAACACCAAATTCTTCCTTTGGATAATTTTCGTAACAATACTCCAATGCATCTTCTAAGATAAATGCGAACATCTTGCTAAACGATTTGTGATGCCAGAAATCCAAATCGATTAAGTCTAAGCACAAAGTCGTTTTTTGATATAAGATTTCAAATTTATCTTTTTCGCCTACTTTTTCTATAAAAATATTATTATATAGCTCGGCAAGGTATTGCCATTGCGACCCATACCTTGAACTTAAATTCCAATATACTGCTGAAATTGAGGCCGCCATCACAAATAAAGTTTGAGCAGTATTTAATTTTATATAACTATATAAATTATTGAGCGCCATCAAAAAGCTCGTCTGGTCTGTTATTATGATCAGGAGAACAGACGAAATAACACCCCAAAATATTACAAACAATACCGCTCTAAAAAGAAGTATCGAATCTCTCCTCTCGGAAAAAATGATTTCAATGCGGCATAAGAATATTTTCAAAAGAACACCATCGTTTGACTTAAGCTTAACTGGATGCGGCAAGTAATGACTTAGATTTCTAGTAGCAAACTTTTCGAACTTTAAAAAACTATGATCACGCATTAATGTATTAAATCATAAAACCCTCAGTCGTCTAAATATAATTTTCTTTATACGACCTTGGTATCTGTTAAATGTTCCTGACAGTTGGGTGAACGGTTTGGGGTACTAATTCTAGTTCCACCAAAAACCCACCTGACACCCACCAGTTTTCATTATGAATCGTTATATCTCGTTATTTTTTAAGCCCACGAGCATTGCTAAGCATGCGAAACCACACTCGTGTGATTTTCGATAGATAACTATTTATAAGATTTTTTTACGGAGTTAATCTGGAGGTGACGGAGGGACTTGAACCCCCGTAACAGCTTTTGCAGAGCCGTGCCTAACCCCTCGGCCACGTCACCAATCGAAGGAAGCTCCAAGTTAAATTTGGGCGGCATTTTTGTCAAGAAATGCCTTAAGCCATACCTTTTTCTAACTGCACAAACCCAGAAATTGTCCAAGATTCGCTCTTTTTTAAATGTTTAACCGTTATTTCTGAGGCTTTTTCTTCGATAGCATAGATTTCAGCCACCTTAGCTAACGCTTGCTGGCGCCGACCAGAAAGTTCGCCGTAGATCGAATCGATAAAGTCTAGATCAACTTTTACCAAGTTTTGCTCAGCTAAATCACACCACTTTTCAATACGTTTTAAAATTTCCTGGCCTGTGATATCGCGTTTCGGTCTGCGCAGTTTATGAAAATAGATTAAACCAAAGCGGTCTACTAAGGGCCCCGTTAATCGATTTAAATGGCTTCTGCATTTCACCGCAGAAAATCTACAACCATCTAAATCAAAACCCGGAACCCATTTTCCACACGGACAAAAATTACTTGTAGCAATCACCTGAAACGAAGGTTTAATTTCTTTCACCCGCCCCGCTCTTGCAATTCGCAAAGGTTCTCCGGTCATGGGCTCGCGTAAAGATTCTAAAATTTGCGAATGAAATTCTAATAATTCATCTAAAATCAAAACCCCATTTTCAACTTTTTCAATTTCACCTTCATAAAGCTGCGCCCCACCTCCTAAAAAAGCTGCCGGAGTTAACGAATGATGTGGCGCTAGAACTGGGTACCAATCATGCGGAGTTTGTGAATCTTCATTTTTAGGTTTATAAAAAGTAATAAAATTTTTAGCTAAAAAAGATTTTCCAGCCCCTGACTGCCCCGCCACCAGTGCGTGTAATCCCGTAGTCGCCAGTAAAAAAATCAACTCGGCTTCATCAGCCGAAAACTTATTTTTTAACCCTATCAACGGTCGCACCAAAGATTTTTTTAACACCCGGCTATGTTCATTAAGCTCAACGTCTTCTTTTAAATGCTCAAGCCGCGAATATTCCAAGCTCTGCTTTTTTGCTCGCCCAGTTAAGACATAATCTTGATTCACATTTTTAAAGTAAATCAAATCTTCGGGTTCGCGCACGCCCCCGTCTAAATCAAGCTCGCCATAAATAAGATGTTGTTGTGCGCGGTCGCTTAATTCTTTTTGTCCGGTTAAATGTAAGATGCCAAGAGCTACCGCTAACTCTAACCCCATTGAAGATTTTTTTAACGAGCTTGGCCGAATATTCACAATCACTTGTTGTGATATCGGAAATTTAAAACCCGAAGATTTCAACGCCGCTTTAATACGAAAAAAACTTTCTTTAATCACCTTGTCAGGCAATCCTAAAAAATGAATCTGCGGGATTCCAGGAATAAGTTGAATTTCTACGACAGCAGGCACAAGACGGTTTTGGTTTTCAATCAGGGTATTTAAAATCATAAAGCCCAAGTTTTGCAAAACTTGGGCTTTACTAGTGATCTATAGAATTTGACTACGAACTTTTGTAAACCGAAATCCGGAGCGAATTAAATCGCCACGTCTTTCATTTTAGACATCGGATGATGTTCATCCACAGCTTTTGCAGCCGTAGCCGTAGAAACCGCCGTGTAAACTTGCGTCGTTTGAATACTAGCGTGACCTAATAACATTTGGATTGAACGCAGATCTGCTCCACCTTCTAACAATGCTGTCGCACAACCATGTCTGAATCTGTGCGGATGTACCGGAGTATCAAAACCCGCTTTAACCGACCAAGAAGCTAACCATCTCCACACATCAATGCGCGACGGACGGTGTCCACGATCATTAAGTAATAAAGAATTCTGCCCAGATTCATCGTAAGCTAATAAATGACGTGAATGTTTTAAATATTTATCTAAAGCTTCAAATAAAGTCTCTGTTAAAGGAATCAGTCTTTCTTTGCGAGCCTTACCTAAAACTTTCACCCAACGTTCTGTGGCTGAAAAATCGTTTAAGTTTAAAGAAATTAATTCTGATACACGACAACCTAAACCATATAAAAATAATAACGTTAATTGATTACGGTATTTTTTTGCAGGATCTGCCACTTCGCACGAAGCAAATAAGCGTTCAAATTCTTGAAATGTGATCGATTTAGGAAGTGTTGATTTTACTTTTGGTGGGCGTAATTCACGTAACTCTTCAGATTTGATTCCGCGAGTTTCACAAAATTTAAAATAAGTACGTAACGAAGAAATCACGCGCGCTTGTGAGCGGGTTGATAAACCTTCATCTTTCATGAAATCGTAGAATTCAGCTAAACGACGGCTTTTAGTTTGAAAAGCTTGGTATAATTCCAAATCTCTTCTATAGGCCATCACGGTATTTAGTGAACGCCCTCTTACATGTTGCAAATCATCGAAGAACTCTATCCAAAGAGGTAATAAACTCATATATACAATTTCAAACCCGATTTAGAAATTAAGCAAGAAAATAAAAAAGGCGACTTCGTGAGATGGCTCCTCACAAAATCGCCCTTTAAAAAAATTTATATTTTACTAAAATCTTTGCTGATCTTAAATCTTAAGAAACTACTTTAACTAATCGACTAGAATATCAGTGTAACAACGGTATCCGTTCACATTTTCGATGATCACGTTACCAAAAATTCGACCCACTTGCGGAATTTCAGACCACAATCTGCCCATTTGGTCATAGCGTTTTGCCGAAACCTGAGCCAACGGGATAGAAATAATCATGTTCGACGGGCCATAAGCTTGAACTCTTAAATTTTGCACAATGGCATTTGACCATGTACCGGCTTGTAAAGTTGATAAAGTGTACTGCCCTGGCTGAATTAAACATCCACCAGCATTTGTACCCATGTTGATGTTCATTGTTCCAGTCACGGCCACTGGGCCGATGTAATTAATCACCGGTGATCCGTAGTTTAAATTTGCGTAATAAGGCGTTGCTACGTTTGTAGAACCTACGAAACTTAAATTTAATAATACGGTTTGATCGTAGTTTTTAGATTCTGAGCGAAAGAACTCAGAGCCGCTGATCACTCCGCCGCAATTTACACAGTTTTGATAAACCGGTAATGCTGCAGCCGTAGAGTTTTTGTTTTTTTGATCACAAGCTACCATGTAAGCGGTAGCCATTGTTACTGTGATGATTGAGATAATTTGACTTAGAGTTTTCATTGTTTACCTACTCTTCGTTAATATTTTATTAGTCGATGGCGAAAGCTTTTTTTACATCAAGGCCAGAGAAAGTTCCTAACTTCTCGTAACCAGCTTCAGCCCCTGGGTATAATCCACATTTCGTGCTGATCACATTTGAACGACAGTCATATGGACCCATGTAGGTGTGCCAACAAGCGCGGTATGGTGAATGTTGCGCAAACGTTGTCGTAAAGTTTTTAAAGTAAACTGTGCCTTTATATGGACCAGAAAGTACCGGCTCAGCATCATTACCACCAGAAGTCGTCGTTGTTGGTTCTAAAGTGATTGTGATCGCGCCGTATTGATCTTCGAAATAAGCTGTAAATACTAATTTACCGTTATAGTTAAACCAGTAATTAAATTCTGATTCTAACTTACCGTTATCGTACATACCACTAAATGATTGGTTGGCACCCATTCCAGATTTAAATTCACCGTTATAACGAATGTTATTGTCTAAGTAAGAAATGGCTACTGTTCCGCCGTAACGACCAGACCCAACAGAAGCTAAGTTTACGCTAATTTTAAAATCACTTGGATTATTTAATGGATGAGTCGCAACATACTTATTCATTTGCGCCAGATTTACAGGTACAAACGCAACTTGTGATCCACCGCTAAACACAGGAGTTGTAGTTCCTGGGTCTGTTGGCGCTGTTGGATCAATAATTATTGGCGAAGGGACGGCACCGTTAATTACTGGTAATGTGTTATTAACTGAATCACTCGAATTTGAATTCGAACAACCTACAGCAAATAATACTGTAGCAGTTAATAAGAAGAGAGCGTTTGTTTTCATAATTCCTGTTTTCATAAAAAACCTTCCTTAAAGAGCCATCTTAAATCAGGTGTGCTTGTTACTATTATGTATATACAAGGCGTGTGCCTAAATTGTGAAATCTAGGTAACTTATTGAAAACAGGTGCTTTTTGGTGGTTTTTAGCTTCAGATTGAGACGCTGCTCATAGCGAATAGAGTAACAACTTACCGCCCAGTGACGTTAAGTGCTAACAGTTGTTAGTAATCGCACTTCGTCTTTGCTAGTAATCGCACTTCGTCACGTGTGGTTTTGTCTCACATTGATAACTGTGATTTTTCGGTAATTGGTGGCGATCTTTCCACTGACCTTGGCCATCGCAGCGATAACGAATGCAAAGTTTATCTTCCCACTTCCACAAACATTCGTTGAACTGCCCATTGGGCTCGTGACAGAGGGATTTTTCATAATCAGCTTTACGTTTTCTTTCAGCGGCTTTTTTCTGTTGTTCGTTCTTTTTGATTTTAGCAATTTCAGAAGCTTCTAAATCATTCATTTCTTTTAAAATTTGTTTAAAATCACAAGTGAACTTATCTTTCCATTCACCTTTTGGCACTTTTCGACCTTCTAATAACAGATCAAATTCTAATTCACCGTTTTTAAGAACCCCTTGATACGAGGCTCCTTCTTGGTATTTCAAATTCTTGACTGTCTCATGATCGAACAGAGAAGCTGAAATTCCCTGAGCCCCCGCGCAGAAGCGCACTTGCGCGATCGCCGGATTTAACTCAACGAAAAATTCGCGCTGGTTGTTTTTTTCAGTGTTTCTCCAGACGAAAAAGTCAGATTGGTAAATTACCGTTAAATCGTCAGTTATATTCGAACCGTTTTTTAAATAAAAACGGCCTGAATCAAAATTCACAGCTCTAACTTTATAATCTTTTTTGGTGACATAAAAACCTTCAATTTTAACCGAAGATTCTGGAAACACGATTAAATAAAAATCTTTACCCAGTTCAATTTTAATTTGCTCGTTGGTCGATGTTTTTACCGTAAAACTTTGTTCAATTAATTTACCTTTAACCGGCTCGACTTTTACATTTCCATCAACTAATTGAATCAACGGCCGACCTACAAAACTTTTAAGCACGGGCACATCAGCCATCACTGCTTTAGAAAAAAACAATAACGATAACATTAAGAAATTATTTTTTGTGCGCATATAATTCCTTAAGTTTTAGCCACTTTAACAAAGCTGAATAGGCCGCATTTCTGGCAATCACATACCCCGCCCAGCCGTCTAAAAACCCTAATTTTACGATATAACATTCGATGAATTTTACGTACGGCTTTGTGAATAAGTGAAAATAACTAAATGATTTACCGTTAGCGAACATAGTCTGCGCTTGCAGAGTCGAATAACGATTGTTTGTTTGCACCTGATGTTCGATGTTTTTAAAGACGTAATGATGTAAATGATTATCTAACTGCGCGATATGCTCAAGCTCGCCTGCTATAGGCTCAACACGTTCATGAATTTCTGCCTGATTCCATTGATGCGTTTTACGGTTGAATAGTCTGATTTGAAAATCAGGATACCAGCCACCATACTTAATCCAGCTTCCAAGATAATGCGATAAACGTGGAATTTTATAGATATAATCAGGATCAAGTGTGCTTAGCTTTTCTTGAATTTCTTGTTTTAATTTATCGGGCACTTCTTCATCAGAATCTAAAGAAAGTATCCAATCATGCGATGCACGTTTTGTAGCCGCATGCTTTGTTGCGCCGAAACCCAACCAGGTTCCTTGATAAACTTTTGCGCCCATTTTCTGCGCAATGTTAACAGTGTTATCTATAGACCCCGAGTCATAAACGACGACTTCATCAACCCAGGCTAGGGATTTTAAACATCGCCCGATATTGGCTTCTTCATTTTTGCAGATAATCACAGCTGAAATAGGCACTGGTTCATGTCACCGTTTTTTCTGACCATTGTCAAAGCGTAGCTTTGCGGGTTAACAGCAGTGTAACGCTTGCCAACCTAAAGTCCTGCTGGTTACCATAGAATTTATGACAAAAAACAAATTCTTCAAATGGGTCCAGATCATTTCTATTTTTGCTACAGCTTTTATGCTTTCACGCTATAGCCACGCATTTCTTACCGTTAACGAGACAGCCGAGATTTTACCCGAGAACTACTACCGCTTGGGTGTTGCTCCGCAGCTGATCGTCTCTGATGGCGGCGGCTTTAATGCTGGATTTTTTGCTGATGCTCATCTTGATGATGATCTTGATGGTCGAATTACTGCAGGTGGCGGCGAAACAGATTTCTGGACACAAGCTTCAGTAAAATGGGTTCCGTTTCCAGATGTTGATAAACAACCTGCAATGGGTGGACGCGCCGGAGTCATTTTTGTTCGCGATGAAGATCATAACTACACAGGCGTTCAGTTAACTCCGATCTTTTCAAAAAAAGCCGACACTCGTTATGGCAACATGATTCCGTACGCGGCTCTTCCGATCACTTGGCTTTCTGGTAAACATAAAACCTACACAGCCGCCCAATTTACAGTGGGTGCTGAATGGTTTCCAGAAGAAGACAAACACATTGGTGGCGAATTCAATTTAAATTTAGACAACGCGCTTTCAAGTGTATCTGTGTATTTCAGTTTTCCATTTGAAGCCAACACTGGGTATAAAAAGTACTAGTATGTTAGAATGGCTATTTGGTTCCACTACAGCAGGCGCAGACATCTATGTTGACTTAGGAACAGCGAATACGCTGATCTCTATCCAGAACAAAGGCATGGTTTTAAATGAACCAAGCCAAGTTATGGTTTCTAGCATTGATCCGAAAAAAAGAAAAATTTTAGGCATCGGTCTTGAGGGCTTAGAAATTCTTAAAAAAAATCCCGGCCACATCATGGTCATCAAACCAGTTAAAGACGGCGTGATTGCCGATTTCGATGCCGCTCGCGTGATGCTTCGTCATTTTTTAATGAAGGCGATCAAAATTTCTGGCAAACAACGCCCAAAGGTTGTGGTTTCACTTCCTTACGGCGTGACTGAAGTTGAGAAAAAAGCCATCGTTGAAGCCTGTCGCTCTGCGGGAGCCTCAAAAACTTTATTAATCGATGAACCCATGGCCGCAGCAATTGGTGCCGGCATTAACGTGCGCGAAGCGCGTGGCCACATGGTGATTGATATTGGCGGAGGATCAACCGAGATCGCCGTTATCGCTTTAGCTGATATCGTTTATTGCGAACCCCTTCGTTTAGGCGGGCACAAATTCGATGAAGATGTGATTCGTTATTTAAAAGACACTAAAAAATTAGTGGTTACCGATCAACAAGCTGAATTTCTAAAAGTTAGCCTTGGCACAGCGTTACCAAAAAAGAATATTCAAAAACTTGAAATCGAAGCGCGTGATTTAGATTCAGGCTTTATGCGCACTGAAACAATCACTTCAGAAGATATCGGCAATGCCCTATCTGATTCGATTCAATTAATTATTCACGGTATTCTTAATGCTTTAGAAAAAACTCCGCCAGAATTAGTTTCAGATGTTATCGAAACAGGAATCACGCTTGCCGGCGGTGGCGCCTTAATCAGAGAATTAGCAAATAAAATCGAAGCCGAAGTTCGCATTCCGGTGCGCGTGGCCGAAAACCCATTAACTGCAATCGCAGTAGGTGGCGAAATGGTTTTATCAGATCCAGATCTATTAGAAAAAATTCAACTGCAGGTTTAATATGCTACACACAGAAAATCCAAAACGAAAAATAATCATGACCTGTGCTCTACCCTACGCCAATGGGCCGATCCACTTGGGCCATATGTTAGAACACATTGAAGCCGATATTTATGCGCGTTTTCAAAAGATGAGCGGGCATGAATGTATTTTCTTATGTGCCGATGACACACACGGCACACCGATCATGATCAAAGCGCGCGAATTGGGTATTAAACCTGAAGATTACGTCGCGCAAAGTTTCAAAGATCACACTGCTGATTTTAAAGATTTCGCTATTGGCTTTGATCATTATGGGTCAACCCACTCTGAAGAAAATAAAAAGTTATCTGAAATTTTCTATGAACGTTTAAAAGCCAAAGGCCACATCCATAAAAAACCGATTGAACAGTTATTCTGCACGCACGATAAAATGTTCTTACCCGATCGTTTTGTTAAAGGCACATGCCCTAAGTGTAAATCGCCTGGCCAGTACGGTGATTCGTGTGATGTGTGTGCTGCCACTTATTCTCCGAGTGATTTGATCAACCCAGGCTGTTCAATTTGCGGAACAGCTCCGATAAAAAAAGAATCTGATCATATTTTCTTTAGATTAAATAATTTTAAAGCTGAATTAGAAAAATGGCTTCCAAACCACACTGTTCCAGAAATTTCTAAAAAAATGATGGAGTGGTTTAAAGAAGATCTGCGCGACTGGGATATCTCGCGTGATGAGCCCTACTTTGGATTTCAAATTCCTAATGAGCCAGGCAAATACTTTTACGTCTGGGTGGATGCTCCGATGGGGTATGTCTCTGCGGCTGAACAGTATTTAACAAAAAATGGCAGAAGCCTTGAAGAATTCTGGGGTAAAGATTCAAAAGCTGAATGTTACCACTTTATCGGAAAAGATATCGTGTATTTTCACACTCTATTTTGGCCAGCACTTTTATCAGGTGCTGATTTCAGAACTCCGACTGCTGTGAATGTTCATGGTCATGTGATGGTGAATGGCGAAAAGATGTCAAAGTCTAAAGGCACCTTCATCAATGCCCGTACTTATTTAAATCATTTAGACCCGCAATTTTTACGTTATTACTATGCCACTAAAATTAATGGTTCTGTCGATGATATGGATCTCAATTTAGACGATTTTCAATCGCGTGTGAATTCTGATCTTGTGGGTAAGATCGTAAACCTTGGTTCGCGCGGCGCCCAGATGTTAAATAAGAAATTCGGATCGGCCTTGTATTCGTTAGACACAAGCACTGAAGTCTTAAAAGAATTACAAAGCAAACAAGCACAGATCTCTAAATTCTATGACGAGCGTGATTTCGCAAAAGCGACAACAATGATTCGTGAATTAGCAGATTCTGTGAATAAGTACTTCGACGAACGTGCTCCGTGGAAGTCAACAGACGAAGAAGAAGTTAAACGCGTCTTAACTACGACGCTAAATGCATTCAGAATTTTAAGTATTTATTTAAAACCAGTTCTTCCAATGTTAGCCACCAAAGTAAGTCAGCTTTTAAACGAGCCTGAATACCAGTGGGCTGACAGTGCTAAAGTTTTATCTAACCAACCAATCAATGCTTATGTGCATTTGGTTTCACGTGTTGATGCAGATAAAGTTAAAATGATGGTCGAAGAGCAAAAAGCCCACTTTGCGGCGATCGAGGCGTTAAAACCGAAAAAAACTGCAACAGCCGCTACTCCAGCAGCTGAAGCGCCAGTTGGTGTTATCGGTATCGAAGATTTTAATAAGGTCGATCTGCGTGTGGCAAAAGTCTTAGAAGCTGAAAGTATTCCAGACGCAGATAAATTATTAAAACTTAAAGTTGAAATCGACAATGGCCAAACCCGCCAAATTATCGCAGGCATTAAGCTTGCGTACGCGCCTGAAAAACTGATCGGCCGTCACGTTTTAATTTGCGCTAACCTTGCACCACGCAAAATGAAATTCGGCATGTCTGAAGGCATGGTTCTTTGCGCTGGCGAAGGTGGATCAGATTTATTCGTGTTATCACCTGATAGCGGCGCTAAAACCGGACAAAAAGTAAAGTAATATGGCAGATCAATCAAACGAGCAAAAAAACGACAAGAAAAAAGTTGAAGAAATTCACAAACTTTTTATCGGCATTGAACAAGAATCAAGCGATGGCAAATTTGACCAGATGTTTTTACAAGAACTGATTATAATGATCGGAGAACTTGAAAAATCTTCTGATCCTATTTTACAGAAGCTTTCAAAATATAAAAATTCAATTACGCCGACGATGACCTTACGTCATCTATCAACGATTGCAGTTCCTTTTGAGCGTTACCTTAAAAAAGGTATGGCTGATGATGAATTTTTAATTATGAACACAGATCGTGCTCATTTAGTTACTCCTCGTGTTCCTTTGCATTTCATAGTCGATAACATGCGCTCAGCTTTCAACGTGGGTTCGATTTTTAGAACTGCAGACACACTGGGTGCGAAAAAAATTTGGCTGACCGGTTACACTCCGACGCCGCACCAACCTCAAGTTGAGCGTGCAGCTTTGGGCGCAGCCTTCGTCGTTGAATGGGAACAAAAAAGTTTTACTGAAACCATTAATCACTTAATCAAAGAAGGCTATTATATCGTGGCCCTTGAAACTTCTAGTAAAGCCATTGATATTGCCGCTGATTTTAATTTCGATAAACCTACGGCTTTTTTAATTGGCAATGAGCGTTTTGGTTTAGATAAAGATCAGTTAGAACTGGCTCACGAAGTTCGTAAAATTCCAACATTCGGAATTAAAAATTCACTCAACGCAGGTGTTGCCGCAGCGATTGCCGGTTATGAGTGGCGTAAACAATTTAACGAACAACAAATCAAAGTCTAATCTATATGACTCCAATTACTTTCAATCCCATTGGAGTTTTAAAATCAGATCAGATAGAGCCTTATCAAGCTTCTCGTCAGCCCGATGGTTTATCATCGGAGGCTGTGATCATGTTAAATTCAGGACAAAACTTTGAGCAAGCGCTGACTGATTTATCAGGCTGCAGTCATCTTTGGATTATCTATACTTTTCATAAAAACGAAAACTGGAAACCGCTAGTGCAAACTCCAAGATCGAACAGAAAAATCGGCGTCTTTGCAACGCGTGCTCCGTATCGTCCAAACCCTATTGGCATGTCATTAGTTAAATTAGAAAAAGTCGATGGATTAAATATTCATCTCGGGCCAAATGATATTTTAAACGACACCCCGATTTTAGATATTAAGCCTTATCACCCAGAATCTGACATAGCCGAAGATGCTCATATCGAATGGTTAGAGTCTTCACTTGCACCAAAAATGAGTCTTTCTTTTTCTCCGTTAGCGAGCGAACAAATTGATTATTTAGAGTATCAAAATGCGGACATGACTCAGCTGCGATCATTTATTTCGCGTCAGCTTGAGTATGATCCAACCAACGCAGAAAAAAAACGTGTTGAATTTGTACAGTCTTACTGGGTTTTAGCTTATCGCACTTGGCGCGTTGATTTTATTGTGCAAGACACGACCGTCGCTATTTTAGGAATTAGAACTGGTTATTCAGATGAAGATTTGGCAGCCGCTGAAGATAAATACCAAGATAAAGAACTGCACCGTAAATTTATTAAAAATTTCGCCTAATAACCCTGCGGCTACGCCACTCTAAGTCCTGCGGCTACGCCACAAGTCGCGGCTTACGCATACCCAGCACCGCTAAAAAGCGCACAATCCCTGATACGACAAAGAGCGCATCAAAATTTTCTTTTAATAAGTTTCTAAATAAAATAGCTCCAAGCACTGTGCCGACGACTTGCGTGACTACGCCGACATAATTATAAAGGCTGATCACTTCGATTTTTTTCTCTCCTTGAATGCGCGAGAAAAAATAAAGTGATAGGCCCATCTCCCAGCCAGCCCAACCTACTCCAGATAAGAAATGTAAAAACATCATCGATGGCACAGTCGTGCAGATAGGCCATAACATCGGAAGTGGTGCCGCAAGCATTCCACCCCAAATTAACATTTGGTGCGGATCATATTGGCGACTTGAATGTTTTAACAAATAAGTCGACAAAACTTTACCCACGAATAAACAGGCCATAATCCACATAAAATCTAAATAACCGACATTTCGAATCGATAATAAATACGCCGATACAAAGGGTGCAGAAATGAAAATCGACATATTAAAAGTCGCATAGCGCTTAAAAAAATCTATATTTTGGATAAATAAATTTCTAAAATGTTTTAAATCTAAGAATAACGGAAGATTATACGGCGGATGTTTTCTAAATAATTGCACGATTGAAATCTTTAAACCAAAACACGCCATGAATAAGCCAAAAAACAAATATTGTTCTGGAATATTTAGGGCGTTCATATGCAGCATCGCCCCGCCCCCAAAAAGACCCGCAATAATGCCAATTTGTGACAATCGCGTGCGCAGCGAAAAATAACTTTGCCCCTGATCTGCCGGAATAATATCAGAAATCCAACGATTCCAGGCTGGCTGAATACTGAAATGACCTAACCAATAAATAGAATAGTAAAACATCAGGTAATAAAACGGATTCGGCACTTCAGCTAAAGACAAACAGC
The DNA here is from genome assembly GCA_036676395.1 of Bdellovibrio sp. Lineage (GTDB taxonomy): Bacteria > Bdellovibrionota > Bdellovibrionia > Bdellovibrionales > Bdellovibrionaceae > Pseudobdellovibrio. Next base: position 1,263,367 of record JAKFCY010000002.1, on the reverse strand, counting down.
CAAGACCAAGTAATCCTAACGATTGAATAACCAGAGCGCGCTTTACAAAATAAGTAAGCCCTACTCTTTTTGCTTTTGTTTGCAGTGTGAATTGTAAAATGGCAGCAAAGATTAACGGAAGACTAACTAACAACCCTGATTGCAGCGGCGTACAACCAAGGTGTAATGAGAAAGCAGCAAAATAACTTTCAGCAAAGCCCACAACTAAACTTGTAAGCAAGGCTTCAATGTAACTAAACCAAAGTTTTCCAGTAATTAATTTTAAATCGTCCACGGCCATCCTAGCGGTGAAAAAAGAGTTGTTAATTAATGATACTATTTAGCTAGTAGCGAGCGCAACATCCATGATGTTTTTTCATGAATCTCTAAACGGTCTGTTAAAATCCCCGCCGTCACTTCATCATGGGCATCGGCACAAACCGGTAAAAGTTTACGGGCCGTTTGAATCACGACCTCATGACCTTTAATAAGTTCAGAAATCATTTTTTCAGCTTTTGGCACTTTATCTGATTCTTCAATTGAAGTTAAAGCCGCGAACTGTTTGTAAGATCCTGGAGCGTACTCGCCTAAAGATCTAATGCGTTCAGCTAACGTGTCTAAGGCATTCCAAAGTTCAGTGTATTGATCCATAAACATCACATGAAGCGTGTTAAACATCGGACCTTCGACATTCCAGTGAAAGTTATGCGTTTTAATGTAAAGCATATAACTATCTGCTAACAGAGCCGAAAGACCATCCGTAATTTGTTTACGATCTTTATCTGAAATCCCGATTTGAATAGTGCTTTTTTTAGCCATATTTAACTCCCTTAAATAAATAACATCTTTTCGATATCGTGTCGCAGACACGTTGTTTATACAGTTATTATGCAATATCATGTGATTATGTCAGCATCCGATAAACAATCTCAATCATCCGATAAGAAACTCAACGCGCGTCATATATTGCTTGCCGACCGAGTTACCGCTGACGACGTGCTCCGCCACTTAAAAGACGGCAAAGATTTTCAAGACCTAGCCCGCAAATACAGCCAATGTCCCTCGGCTCCTCAGGGGGGCGATTTGGGTAATCTCTTCGGCAAGAAAAATGTAGATGCAGATTTCATGGAAGCTTTAGAAGCTTTAAAGCCCGGGCAAACTTCAGGAATCATCCGTACCCGCTTCGGCCATCACTTAATTCAACGGTATTGAATGACGCAATTAATTCACTCAGGGTTTTAGTCAACATTGTTGACTAAAACCCTGAGTGTTAAAAATCGCTCTGTATTTCGGTTTACAGTGTAAACCCAAACCCCGAGCGCCGAAAACGCGTTATAAATTCCAAAGATAAGTCGATGTTTTATATTCTAACAAATAAAAAAAGGGAGCTTTATAGGCTCCCTTTTTTTATTCGTACTTTCAGACTACATTGTAGTCCCAAAGTACGAGTCTGAATTTAAGTCGTCGATTATTTTAATGCGATTAGCTCTTTGAGAGCTAATTACTTTAAAGCAATTAACTGCGCGATTAATAAAGAAACAACTGACATTACTTTGATCAAGATAGCGATACCAGGACCAGAAGTATCTTTGAACGGGTCACCAACAGTGTCACCAACAACGGCCGCTTTGTGAGCGTCAGAGCCTTTTTTGTGACCTGGAAGTCCGCCTTTTTCGATAAATTTCTTAGCGTTATCCCAAGCGCCACCAGCGTTAGCCATGAATAATGACATCGAAGCACCCACTGCTAAACCACCAGCCAACATTCCTGCTAAAGCTTGAGGTCCTAAGATAAATCCGCAAAGTACCGGAGCAACTACGGCTACCATACCTGGTAAAATCATTTCCCATAACGCAGCCGAAGTTGCGATATCAACGATTTTTGCAGGTTGTGGTTCTGCTTTACCTTCACGTAAACCTGGAATTTCTTTGAACTGACGAGCGATCTCAACAACGATTTTACCCGCTGCGCGACCTACTGCTGTCATAGTTGTCGCACCAACTAAGAAAGGAAGAATCGAACCTAAAAGAATACCGATTAATACTCCAGAAGAAGTTAAGTCTAATTGCATTTTCGCCATTCCAGCAGCAACGCGCACGTGATTCACTTCCATATTGAAAGCAGAAAATAACGCCACAACTGTTAAAATCGCAGAACCAATCGCAAAACCTTTTCCGATAGCTGCTGTTGTGTTACCAACCGCATCTAATTCATCTGTGATATCACGAACGTTTGATGGAAGACCTGACATTTCAGAAATACCACCCGCATTATCAGCGATTGGGCCGTAAGCATCTACAGTCATAACAACTGCAGTTCCTGCTAACATACCAACGGCTGCCATAGCGATACCGTATAAACCCAAACATTGATCTGCAATGTAAGCCGCGATCACAACGATTAAAGTTGGGATTGCAACTGATTCCATACCCACAGCTAAACCGCGAATAACACCAGTACCAGCACCCGTTTGCGCAGCTTCAGCAACTAAACGAATCGGTCTCATCGCTGTGTAGTACTCAGTCACTAAACCGATTAATGCTCCACCAAACGCACCCGCAGCTAAAGCCCAAGTTACGTTTTGAGAAACACCTAATGTCGGCATAAAAATGTAAGACACAACAGTTAAAATAACTGGAGGTAACATTAAAGCAGCACGTAATACCGTTGCTGGTTTAGAATTTTTCAAAGCGCGGGCTAAGAAAATAACGATAATAGAAATAACCATACCGATGGCAGATAATACTAATGGTAAACCCACAGACATTAAACGTGAATCAGAACCATCAAGCATAAGTTTCGGAAGATCTACAGCTTCGATAGTTAATGCGATCGCCATTGCTGAAACGATAGCTGCAACCATTGATTCATAAATATCCGCGCCCATACCCGCAACGTCACCCACATTATCACCAACGTTATCAGCGATAACACCAGGATTACGAGGATCATCTTCAGGAATATTTTCAACAACTTTACCAGCGATATCTGCACCTACGTCAGCCGCTTTAGTGTAGATACCACCACCGATACGTGCAAATAAGGCGATCGATGAAGCTCCCACTGCGAATGAATGCAAGATTGTTCCGATATGTGGATCAGCTTGATAGAAGAAATACACAAGACCTAAACCGATTAATCCAAGACCAGCAACAGATAAACCCATTACTGCTCCGCCATCTAAAGCTACAAGTAAGGCATTACCTTTTGTAGAAGAAGCGGCCGCTTGAGTTGTACGAACGTTTGCGAAAGTCGCAGCTTTCATACCAACAAAACCAGCTAATAAAGATAAAAAAGCACCAATGATAAACCAAATGGCAGCTGTAGTTCCTAAAGCGTACATTAATAATGCGCCAACAACTACACAGTAGACCGCTAATACTTTGTATTCGCGAACTAAGAATGCCATCGCGCCTTCGCGAATGTATCCTGCGATTCTGTTCATTGTTTCATTTCCTGATGGTTGCGCTTTAACTCTGAAATACAGAATAACGGCAATCACAAGACCGACAACGCCGGCAATAACTGGCGACATCAAGTAAGTTGAATTCATGTGGTTTTACTCCTTGTTTGTAATACACAAAAAGTAGTAATTTCGATGGGTTAAGTCAATAATTGAGCTAAATATGCAAAGAAAAAGCCCACACTCAATAACAACCAGCCTAAAATTAGAACATTTTTTGAGTATTTACGTCCGCGAAGACAGGCATCGCGAAGTCTTGGATCTATGGGGCAAGGGGCGTTGCGATTTTTATAAGTTAAAACAGAACTTATTATTAACATTAAAAAAGCAAAACTAAAAACGTAGTTTTTATGTTCTCCGATCCAAGTAATTTGGGGAATCGCCTTGGTCAAAGTAATCATCGAAGCGCCTAATCCTAGGCTCACTAATAAAGCTGGAAGAGCGCAACAAAGTAAAGTGCCTACCGAAGTAAATAATCCTAAATAGGCACTTAAACTTTCTTTAAAACTTCGTTGATAGTTTTGCATGAAAATATTCTTGCTAAAAATTAGTACCACCGTTAGTGGCCGATAGTTCCTTCGTAGCCCGCTTCTTTAATCGTCTCTAGAATTTTTGTATCTTCTAAAGATTTATCTTTCTTTAAGACCAAGTGAACAAATTTTCCTTCAAGACTTACGGTCACATCTTGCACTTCTGGGATTTTTTTAAACGACTTTGTTAAACCCTGGGCGCAAAACGCGCAAACCATACCTTTAACTTGCACATGCACTTCGCCCGTAAGTGGTTTGGCAAATGCGATAGACGAAAAAAATAAGCTAGCGATTAATAATTGTTTCATATGATTTCTCCTTATAAATGAATCATGAAATTTAATAGGTAATTTCCGTTAAGACTTGCGCCAAGTTCCCACAAAATATTTTTATAAAAAGTTCGCATTAGAGGCGTCGTTTCCCAATGTTCTCCATTTGTTTTTTCAAACTGTGTAATAAACCAAATATTTACGTCATTATAATCTGCACGAAACGGAGAAAAACCTAGGCGTGCTCGCGAAAGCCATAAAGGATCTTCATCTTTTAAAGAAATATATTTTTGAAAACCGGAAACGTAATAATCACGACTTTCCCAGTCCGCATGAAACTCACCAATTGAAGAACTCGTAAGTTCGTTATCTTTGCGCTGCTGGCCTGAACCAACACTTAAATAAATATTAGCCTGACTATCGTCTGCATTTAACCGAAATGGCCGGTAATTAAATTTAGCAAAATAAAATTCACGCGACCCTGGCAAACTTACTGGTAAGTATTTAAAATATTCAAAGCCCACCGACGCCTGCGAATGAAAAGTATAAGCGGTCATAAGATTAGTCATCATAGGACTAGATTCAGTTTCTACATCGAAACCACCTTTATAAATCACCGGATGAGCGTTTAGCTGAAAGGCCGAAAAAACAATTGAGGCTATAAGTATTTTAATTTTATGGGTTAACATTTGACTCCTTAAGTCGGTTCACTATCTACTAGGTTTAGGAATAATGATTTGTGACAAACGATTTACGACCTAATATTTTATTAGCACTCAAAAATGCAGCCAATTCGACTGAACAGTCTTCTGCGCTAGAATTGTTTTATCGTGAAACAGCGCATGTGGTGTTTTCGTACTGTCGCAAAAAAGGACTTTCTTCGCAGGACAGCGAAGACATTGTTCAGATTGTTTATTCGCAGATCTATAACAAGCGCGATAAATACAACCCAGATTATTCGCCGATGGCCTGGCTATTTATCATTACAAAATCTGAAGCTAAAGATTATCGTAAGAAATCAGCTATTTACGGCGATTATATTAAAGATTATGAATTATTCGCTGATCTGTCACAAAACAAGACTACGAATCCTATTCATCAACAAGAGGCTAAAGAGCTGGATCTATCGTCTTTAAATGACAAAGAAAAAGCGGCAGTCGATTTACGCTATTTTGCTGAAAAAGAATTTAGCGAAATCGCAGAGGCTTTGGGATTAACTGAAACTAACGTGCGAAAAATTATTTCTCGCGCGATACAAAAGCTAAAAGGATAGTATGGAAAATTTTGATCTTAGTACCAAAAATAAAATTCTCCAAAATATTAAGAAAGATTTATTTCCTGAAGTGAATCCTTTTAAGTTTTTGCCCCGTCTACTGGTAATACATATGCTAGCAACAGCTTTTGTTATGGCCATTTGTCCGCAGTTTGGCTTAGGACTTTTTTCAAATGGTCATTATGGTTTAACAAGTTTATTTATGCAGGTTTCACACGAATTCTGTCAGGCTGCGTGCGGTGCTTTTTTAACTTTAACAAGTGCATTGGCTATTTGGCTTCCGCTCAAAATCACAGAAAAAGAATGGTTGTTTGCGAATAAATTTATTTTTTCAGGAATAATTTTTTCTGTTACTTCAGGTTTTTTCTGGATGCAAGCTCCAGATATTCACTTGATAGAGTTTGCGCTTTGGATTGCTGGCTCACTGGCTGCTCTAGCCGCAGCTACGGGCCTACGTTTAAATTATAGCGTTTCTTAAAACAATTTTATTTTAAACCGCTTTGACTTTTAATTCGCAGATCTTGTCCCCGACTAAATCAGAAAATTTATAAGAAATTGGTATATTTAGTTGTTCAGCAACAAAAACTCGTACGGCAAGCTCACTAACCAATGAAATTCTGGTCGTCTCAGCTTTTTCCCAATGAAAAACCGTGCTTGATGATAAATCTAATTTATTGGCAAATTTTTCTAAAGATAATCCCAAAACTTTTCTTAAAAACAAAACTTCTTTTCCACGCAATGGTATTTTATTCTGCAAAACTGCCGTAGCTGCTAGTAAATCTAAAACTTCAGGCGCTAAATTAATAACATCGCCGCTTTTAGATTCTTTCATGGGAACATCCACAAAAACAATGTACTCTAAGGGCACGACATTTCTTAATGTTTCTTTCCATGTTTTCATTTCAAACCTCGATTTTAATAAACTGTAATGATTAATACATCGTCGTCATAGACACAGATTATTTTTAATAGTTCTGCATCGATATCTCTACCAACAATAACATACCTGTCATCTTTCAAATCAATAATGCCATGTCGTGCACACTGACGAATATCCATATGAGTAATATTCCGCTCAGCCATTCTTTCGCGCGCATGTTTTGTTAATAAGTAAAAACCATTCGCGATCAGATCTCTGACAACTTCAGAATTATGCACTATTACCTCATTTTACATATTTTATTGAATTTTTCAATGAAATTTTCATTAAGACTATTGATTTACATATTATTTACATGTTTTTAATAAAAAAGTCAACCGCTTTGCGGAGCAATCACAGTGGCGGCAATAGATTTAAATTCTGATTATAACTGCTCAGCTGAAATCAGCTTATAGTGTTTCTTAAAACCCAGCTCATAGTCGTTTTCAATCGAATGCGAACGACTGCCAAAACTAGCAAAGATATTCCAAACTATAAAAACCACGGCCGTTGTCGCTAAAATCTGATTTTTTTTCTTATCCCAGATTTTAATAAAATAACCTTCAGGCTTAAGCGTGATATAAAATAAGATCGCCGGCATACATAACACAAAATGCCAGTGGTTGAATTCAACTGGCGATAAGCTGGCTGCGCCGAATACCCCAATAAAAAGCGAGATCATGTAATGATCGATAAAACTTCTTTGTTGAAATTCTTTTTTATAATGGCGAAAACGGCTGTAAAAAAACCGAAAAGATAAAACAAGCGTAACCAAAGCTAATACCCATTTTAAAGTATGAAATATGTAGCTAATAGTTAACTTAAGCCAAGCAATAGTAACCCAATCAAAATTAATTTCAGAAAAAATATGGCGACCAAAATAAACTGATCCCATTCTAAAAAAATAAATCAAAGCTTTAATTACCGGGTAAACCAAGACAAAATTCTTGCCAATATAGGTATCAGAGGCTGGCTTCAAAGCTGTTTGCTGCTGAGCTAACAACTGCAAAGCCCAAGGCACTAACGATAGCGCAACAAGTGCTAAACCAGCGACGATTCCCCAATAATTCACTTTGATTTTCTTTGTGAAAAACAAATAAGCAAAACTAATTCCTAAAATCAAAACCGAAAAATGCACCTGAAAACAAAAACCCAAACAAAGCGCTAACCAAAAGCTGGCCCAGAATGATTTCTGTTCACGCATCTGATAAAGACTCCACAAATGCAGGCCTGAAAATAAGAATAAATACCCCGGATTATATAATTCAGACTGCTCTACCCGCCATGGGTTTAACCAAAAAAAAATCACAAGCCACAACGGATTAAAATTAGGGTCTATCTTATAACCTAAATATCTTAAGAAAAAATAACCCAATAAATGACAAAGTAAAATAATCGTGCAGGCGGCATAAGGCGAAAACCAAACCATCATCGGAAGGGCCGTAGCGGCAGTTAAAAAACTTCCTGGCAGTGATCCCATTTTAGTTGCGGCATTACCATGATGCACCCACGTGCCCGTGGTTTTAACCTGCATCACTTTATCCATCAACTGGGTATTATCTGTGTGAATCATTAATGTTCTAAACATCAATAAACTCAAAACAATACCCACCAACAAAAGGGCTAATTCTAATTTAGACTTAAATAGTTTAGGCTTAAATAGCGAAGTATTTTGCATGGCTTCCCATCAAATAGTACCCACAAACACTCGACCCTGGGTACATAGCATAGGTTTCAGTTAACTGGATTTGGGTGCGTTTTTCAACATCTAAAAGCTTCCAGAACTTGCCTTTTTGCGAATGGTTCGGGCACGACGGATAGCCCGGGGCCGGGCGAATACCACGGTATTTCTCTTTAATGATCTCTTCTTTGGTTAAGTTCTCGGTTAAACCAAAGCCAAAATTATCGCGCATTTTTTTGTGTGCCCACTCAGCACAAGCTTCGGCAATACGGTCACCAATGGCTTTAGCTAAGATCGAATGGTAATCATCATGTTCAGCTTCAAATTTATTGGCGATTTCTTCGACTTTTGCAGAAGCAGTGACCGCAAAAAATCCGAAATAATCTTTTTTCGAAGTTTTTGAACTTTCGGCGTACTTTTGATCTAAAATAAAATCGGCTAACGAATAATGGATATTGCTGTTCACGGTTTTTACTTTTTGTTGACGCTCGAAATGAAACTTTTCTAATACAGATTTAGTCAGTGTCAGCTTATCATCAGCAGCAAAAATCGAAACTTCTTCATCTGTAGCCACAGCTTCATATAATCCGGTTACAATCTTAGGTTGAATGCGATTATTCTTAATCCAGTCATTCAGCATCTTTTGCGCATCATCGAAAAGTTTTGTCGCCTCTACTCCGTATTTTTCTGATTTAAGAATATTCGGGTAAGTCCCTTTTAATTCCCAAGTCCAGAAAAACGGAGACCAATCGATGTATTCTGCAAGTTCTGCAAGCTCAACATGATGCTCCTGAACCCCCGTTGTTTTAGGTGTCGGAAGATCAGCCTGCGACCAATCGACTTTAAATTTTTTAGCTCTGGCTTCTTCTAAAGGCAGAGTGTCTTTTTCATCGTAAGAATCTAAGAAACTTTGACGCACGGTTTGTGAATTAGCTTTATACTCAGCAATATTTTTAACTTTGTGATCATCTGATAAAAGTTTATTTAAAACTTCAGTCGTGCGCGAAGCATCGGCCACATGAACGACCGGGCCTAGGTACGCTGGATCCATCTTAACTGCCGTATGCACGCGTGAAGTAGTTGCCCCACCGATTAATACAGGAAGATGAATGTCTTGTTTTTTCATTTCAGATAAATTGAAAATCATTTCATCAAGAGATGGAGTGATTAATCCACTGAAGCCAATAACATCAGGCTTATGCGTTTTAATGGCATCGATAATTTTATGAAATGGGGTCATGATTCCCAAATCGATCACTTCATAGCCGTTACAGGCAAGCACAACGCCTACGATATTTTTACCGATATCATGTACGTCACCTTTTACGGTGGCCATCAATACGGTTTTTTTGTTTCCGGCAGTGATGTCTTTATTTTTAAGTTTTTCTTCTAATAAGAAGGGCTCTAAGTAAGCCACGGCTTTTTTCATTACACGCGCTGATTTAACAACCTGAGGTAAAAACATTTTACCGACGCCGAATAAATCACCGACCACTTTCATACCCGACATTAACGGGCCTTCGATCACGTTGATCGGGCGTCCTAATAAAGTTAGGGCTTCGGCTGTGTCTTCATTAATAAACTGATCTAAGCCAAGCACTAAAGAATGTTTTAATCTTTCTTCTAAAGGAAGATTACGCCACTCTAATTTACTTGAATCATCAATCTTGGTTCCAGCTTTATGGCCGATGGTTTTTGAATACTCTAATAATTTCTCAGTACTATCATCAGTGCGATTTAAGACCATGTCTTCAAGAAGATTTCTTAATTCTGGTTTAATATCATCATAAACAGAAATCATCCCGGCATTAACGATACCCATGTCTAAACCATTTTGAATGGCGTGGTATAAGAAAACTGAGTGCATCGTTTCGCGGATGAAATCTTGACCACGGAAGGCAAAACTTAAGTTTGATACACCGCCACTTGTCCATACCCCTGGGCATTGCTGTTTAACTTCACGAACGGCATTGATGAATTCAACACCGTAGTTGTTATGTTCTTCCAAACCCGTACCTACGGTTAAGATATTGGTATCAAAAATAATATCGCAGGGATTAAAATCTAATTTTTCAGTTAATAGTGCGTAAGCACGTTTACAAATACGCACTTTTTCTTCACAAGTTACTGCTTGGCCGTTTTCATCAAAGGCCATAACGATCACTGCCGCACCCAGCTTTTGTACTTCGCGGGCTTGCATTAAGAAAACTTCTTCACCCTCTTTAAGCGAGATTGAATTAACTACGGCTTTACCTTGTAAACATTTAAGACCGGCGTGCAAGACTTCCCATTTAGATGAATCCACCATAATCGGAACTTTAGCAATATCAGGTTCTGCCGCTAATAAATTTAAGAAATGAATCATGACATTTTTTGAATCCAGCAAACCTTCATCAAAATTGATATCGATGATATTTGCGCCGTTTTCAACTTGTTGTTTTGCAACTTCTAAGGCCTGGTCAAATTTTTTATCTTTAATTAAGTTAGCAAACTTTTTTGAACCGGTTACGTTTGTGCGCTCACCGATCATGGTAAAGTTTGCGCCATGTTTGAACGGTTCTAAGCCAGATAAGTTCAGGCAGCTTTTATTGATCTTTGCCCATTCAGTTTCGTTGCGACCTTTGCGAACTTTGTGATTCGCCACAAGGGCTGCGATGTGCTTTGGCGTCGTTCCGCAACAGCCACCAATAATATTAACAGCACCATCATCGATCATCTGACCTAAATCAAACGCCAATGACTCAGGAGTTTCATCATACCCTGTCGGAGACAACGGATTAGGAAGGCCCGCATTCGGATAACAAGAAATATAACAATCAGCTACGCGCGATAATTCTTTAATATACGGGCGCATTTCACGAGCACCAAGGGCGCAGTTGATGCCAACGCTTAGTGGTTTTGCGTGCGAAATACTGTTCCAGAAAGCTTCAACAGTTTGGCCTGATAACGTGCGACCGCTCAGATCTGTGATCGTAACAGAAATCATTAACGGAATTGTTCCGCCATGTTTTTCGTTCACATCAGCAAAAGCATATAAAGCCGCTTTCGCATTTAACGTGTCAAAGATAGTTTCAACTAAGATAATATCGCAACCGCCGGCCAGTAAGCCTTCGATTTGTTCTTTGTAGGTTGCAACTAGCTCATCAAATTTAATGGCACGGTAAGCTGGATTATTAACATCCGGGCTTAGCGAGGCTGTCTTATTCGTGGGCCCAAGAGTTCCTGCCACGTAGCCTTTTCGACCTGTTTCTTTAAACAAATCAGCGCAGGCTTTTTTAGCCACCTCTGCCGCTACTTTATTTAATTCAAAAGCGATATGGCTTAAGCCGTAATCTTCCTGAGCAACACTGGTTGAGTTGAACGTATTCGTCTCAATAATATCAGCACCGGCATCTAAGTAAGCTTTATGAATTTTGTAGATTACTTCTGGCTTAGTCAGAACTAATAAATCGTTATTACCCTTAAGGTCTTTATCATGAGATTTAAATTGCTCACCACGGTAATCAGCTTCAGATAATTTTTCTAACTGAATCATCGTGCCCATGGCACCATCGATAAACGCCACGCGCGAGCTGAAAATATCTTTTAATTCTTGTAATGTGCTCAAAGTATTATTCCTTAGCGAAAGCTATTAACAACTTCAGAAACGGCGTCGACGTTATTTAAAACATAGAAATGCACATAAGGCACACCGCCGTCTAAAAGACCTTGCACTTGCTTTTTCATCCAGTTTTTACCATGCTCAGCTGCCATTTTAGGGTGAGTGGTCACTTGATCGACAAGTTCATCAGGAATATCAATATAGAAATTTTTTGGAATAGACCGTAATTGCGGCTCAGATCTTAACATCTTAAGACCAGGAATAATGGGTATTTTAATACCTTCATCGCGGCATTGAGAAACAAACTCAAAATATTTTTTATTATCAAAAAACATTTGCGTTACGATGTAGTCAGCGCCGGCATCAACTTTTTTCTTTAAATTTTGAATGTCTAATTTTAAACTTGGCGCTTCAAAATGTTTTTCAGGATAACCAGCAACACCTACACAGAAGTTTAAAGCCGATGAATTATCTAGATCATCTAAAAACTGGCCATCACGAAGTTCACGCACCTGTTTTACCAAATCCGAAGCTTGTGCATTCATCGTGCGATCAGCACGAATAGGTTTTGAAAAATTAGGCGCATCCCCGCGCAAAGCTAAGATGTTTTCAATGCCTAAGAAATTTAACTCAATTAATGCATCTTCGGTTTCTTCTTTCGAAAAACCCAGGCATAACATGTGAGCAACTGTATCAATTTTAAAGCGGTTTTGAATGATCCCACAAATACCAAGCATTCCAGGGCGTTTACGCAAAGTGCGCTTTTGGATCGTCCCGTCTTGTTTTTCTTGATAAAAGGCCGAAGACGAATGCGAAGTCACATCGATCCATGGCGGTTGCAAGACAGCTAATTTTTCTACGACGTCAACGATGTCTTTAGCAGAACTGCCTCTTGGTGGAGGAACTATTTCATAGCTAAAAAGAGGTGATTTGCCCGCAGCACGATCGATATGTTCTAGAACTTTCATAGGCCGTACGATTCCTTAAAAGTGGAGTTAAAATTTTTCACAAAGTGAGTCTCTAAACTATAATGTCTTTTACTTTCTATCGCAAGCGCTGTATCTGATGTTTATGACTTACAAGCCAGGCACTTTTCTTAATCTTTTTGTTAATGATATGAACTCGTACGAGGTCACCTTAGAAGACAATGAACAAAATCAGTTTTTCATGCCCGCGAGCGAACAAACGCATAAACTTTCTGTTGGTAACGAGATCATGACTGTGTTGTTTATGGGCGAGGATCCCAATGGCAAACGTGACTTATTAGCTTCTATGCGCTTAGAAAAGCACGCTAACGCCGATTTAAAAGGTTTAAAGCCTGGCCAACAGGTCGATTTATTTATCATTAACGAGACACCATTAGGTTATAAGTGCATCGTGGATGGCGCTAAAATCGGCATGCTTTACAAAAATGAAGTATTTACTCCACTGCAAACTGGTCAACATACTAAGGGGTTTATTTCAAAACTGCGTGAAGATAATAAAATTGACCTTTTATTACGTGCTCCTGGGCATCATGCAACTCAAGATATCGGCGAAAAAATCATCGAACAGCTTAAAAAAGCTGGTGGTTTTTTAGCTATAAATGACAAAACAAGCCCCGAAAAAATATATGAAATTTTTGGAGCTAGCAAAAAGAAATACAAAGTTGCTTTGGGCGGCTTGTATAAGCAGCGCCTCATCAGTGTATCTGATGAGGGCATTACTTTAGTTAGATAATTATTTTAACATCGACTCAAAAGCTTGAGCTGTTTGAGGGTCGTTGTTATCACGTGCTAGTTTTATAATAACTGGCATGTGCACACGAAACTCAGATTTTTGAATATTCAAAGCACGCACTGAATTTATCAGATCTTGAACATCTTTATAACGCTTATCCTGATAATAAATACTTAACAAATCCACGTATGCCGGAATGATGTCTCTGCGTTTACTGATAGCGATATTTAATTCTTCAATGGCCAAATCATTGCGCCCCTTACGACGATACACTCCGGCCACAGAAATATGATTATATGGGTTATTCGGATACACTTCGACAGCCTTTTTAAATGCGGCAAGGCTTCCTTCAAGCATTTGCGGAACCATTTGTGATAACGACATAAATAGCGTTCCACGGGCGCGCCATAGATCTGATTTGCGATCATCCATCTTCACACACGTATCTGAAGACTTCACGACCTCATCAAACATTTGGCGTTTTTTAGCTTCTGCTGCCGCTCCTTGTTCACGCACCGAACGCACTAAAAAGTTATAATAGATATCGGCTCTAAAACACCAATATTCAGCATTGCCCGGATTTTGCTTAATCGCCGTTTCTAATAGCTCGTTGGCTTTATCAAAATTGCCATAATTCACAAGCTGTCTTCGCGAATCATTGTAATTCATGTCTGCTTGCCAAATGTTATTTACTTTATAAACAACAAACGTCAATAACACTGTAACTGTTCCCACTGCAATGTAGCGACCTGTTTTTGATAATTTATTTTCAATGGTTTTTGTTTTTTCTAAATTTGCGAAACTGAAATTCATCGCTGGAAAAAGATAGAAAAACATTAACGTCGGAATAAAACTAAATGCCGTCATATGAGTGGCTAATAAAAATCCAAAGCCTCCTAATAGGGCCACTGTAAAAACGTAATCAGTTTCCCACTCTTTACGAAATAAAATTTTAAAGACGGGTATAAACATTAAAATAATTAACCAAAAGTAAGCTGCAAAGCCAATAATCCCGGTCGTAGCTAAATAATGAATAAATTCATTATGCGCCTTATGCCAAATAAGATTCCAGCTTTCACCATAGTTTTGTTCAACAGTTTGTAAGTGGTTGAATTCTTCACCGAAGTTCTCTGGGCCCACGCCAAGCCATGGATTTTTCTTCCACATTTCGAACGCTGTGCCCCAAACAATAAATCGCGTACCATAGCCATTTTTGATTTCTTCAGCGCCAAGTTTATTCTGCAATGAGTTCTGACCAGGTTCTGCAAAGTAAGCCACATTAGCTAAAATAATAATGGCATAGGCAATGGCAATACGCTTCCAGCTAATAGCAGCGAGTTTTCTTTTAAAAATAGCCAGAAAACCTAAGAAGATCACCATCACAAGAAAATAAGCAAGAATCGGCAAACGTGAACCTGAATATAAAATTCCAAGATTCATACAGATAAATGTAATCGCCCATAGAATTGCTTTTTTTCTATTCTGCGCGGTAATAAAAAAAGCAAAACATAAAGGTAAACAACAGCCAAGCACCGTACCATAACCTACAGACTGACCCATCGTTGATAGAGCGCGCTCTTCCATAGAAGCATAGACCCACCATTTGATCGGATCACCGCCAAAATGCTGAAGGATTCCATAAAGCGACATTAAAAAAGCACAGAAAACAAAACAGGCCGCTAGTTTTTTTAATGAATGTTCGTGCGAAAAGATTTGCACCGATATCAAAGACATAATAACAAATGTTGTAACCGTCATCACTGACCCGGCAGGAAGATTTAGCACTCCCCATAGCGAACTATAATGATGGCCTGCAAATGCAAATGACAACATATAGGCGGCAAGATAAATCAATAATCCCCAAACCCACATATTGTATCTGATTTCGATTTTTTCTTTAAATAGGCGAGAAACTAAAAATATTCCGGCAATAACTGTAATTGAAGCTGCCGAAAAATATGCCTTGATCATCTCAAAGGGTGATTGATCATTCCACTTACAAAACAACAGCGGCATGATCACTACAAAAACACAAATCATCCATTGCAATGGCGAAAGTGGCTCGTTCTGTTCAATCGTTTGATGTTTACTTGAGTTTTTCTCAGATGCTTTTACGTAGGGTTTTTTGCTCATACCCTTCAAAGTCTAAGCAATAAAAAATGGTCTTGCATCATTTTGCTTAAGCTTGCCTGGTCTAGTCTAGGTCTGTGATTTTACGATCTTCTTGTTTCTAATTTTCAACAAAATCATCGACGGAACAAATACTATCCCGATCAACACTAGTAAAAGATTAGATGACTTAAAATCTCGCAATATTATACACAATAAAATAACCAAACTACCCCAAACAAATAACAACGAAGATACTTGGCGATGACTTAAACCTAAATCTATCAAAATATGGTGCAAGTGAGTTCTATCTGGCTTAAACGGCGAACGACGATGTAAAACCCGCAAGCCAAACACCCGTAGCATATCAAAAATTGGTATAGCCATAATACCAATCGCAACACTTGTAGACGCATGCACCCAGTACAACCGCGTAATGCTTAGTGCTTTATTTAATTCAATAAAATGAATAGAAAGCACTGAAAGAATAAAGCCAATAAGCATGGCTCCGGTATCTCCCATAAAAATCTTTGCCGGAGGCCAGTTAAATAATAAAAAGCCTAATAAACTACCCGCTAAAGCAAACGATAAAAAAGCCAATGACCAATGCCCGGTCAGCAAAAACCAAGTGCCAAAAGTGATTGCCGATAACATGCCTTGGCTTCCGGCAAGACCGTCGATTCCATCAATAAGATTGTAACAGTTAATAATTGTCACAATAACCATGATCGTAAAAATGACTGCAACTGCCGATGGGATTTCTTGTAACCCGAACATCCCATAAAAACTGTTAATTTTAATATTACCCAAGAATGCGATTAAAAATGCGCTAATTAATTGCGCAAACAATTTTTTAAGTGGGCTTAAATCTAAAATATCATCCATAATGCCAGCAAAAAATAACACAATAAGTGCCGGCACTAAGTATTTTACATCTAATAAGTTCTGCAAATCGCGTGACATTGAAAATGCAATAATAAGACCTGCAAAAATAGCGATACCACCCAGATTTGGAATTCGACCTGCGTGTGTTTTTCGGTCTTTATCGGGCTCATCAACAAGGTGTTTTAAATGAGCCACGCGAATAACCGCAGGAATAACAAAAAAAGTGATCGACAAAGCTAAGACGAAAACGAAAAAGTTAAGAAAATAAAAATTATTAAATAATTGATATAAATTCATGCTTTATGTTGTTTTGCGCCAGACCACGCGATTTACAAAATGAACATAGCTTAAAATAATTTTTAAGACTTGTTCTGAAACGTTGTTATTATCATAATCCGGGATATCGCGCGTCAGCTTGCAAGATACTGCCACCTTAACTGCCTGAAGAATATCTTTTGGGTCAGTGCCCGACATGATAACGATGCCCTCATCCATACCCTCTGGTCTTTCGTGAGCATTACGAATCATGATGGCTGGCATTTTTAAAAGACTCGCTTCTTCAGTAATTGTTCCGCTATCAGAAACCACACAGTAAGCGTATTTTTGCAATTTATTGTAATCTAAAAAGCCAAAGGGCTTTAAAAATTCAACTTGTGAATTCATTTTAACATCAGTTAAAGCATCGAGCTTTTTCTTCGTTCTTGGATGTGTTGAAACCAGAACTCTTTTATTTAACTCTTTAGCTAAAACATTTAAAGATTCGATCAAGTTTGTGAAATTCTCTGGGTAATCCACATTTTCTTCACGGTGTATACTGACTAGAATATACTCTTTTGCTTTGACGTTTAAAGTCTTAAAAATACCTGAAGCTTCAATTTTTGGCCCGAAGTATTCAAAAATTTCGCGCATACAGCTGCCCGTTTTGATTATCCGGTCAGCTGGCACACCTTCACGAATTAGATATTGGCGTGCATGTTCTGAAAGCGGCATATTAATATCTGCTAAATGATCTACAATTTTACGGTTAATTTCTTCAGGCACACGTTGATCAAAACAACGATTTCCTGCTTCCATATGAAAAATTGGAATCTTACGTTTTTTCGCGGCAATAACGCTTAAGCAAGAATTTGTATCACCATAAAGCAAAATAGCATCTGGCTTTTCTTTTTCCATCACTTTATCGCTTTCAGCGATAACTTTAGCGATAGTTTCAGTGGCAGTTTCACCTGCGGCATTTAAAAAATAATCTGGTTTTCTTAATTCTAAATCTTTAAAAAAAACTTCATTTAACTCATAGTCATAATTTTGTCCGCTATGAACTAAAACATGATCTACTGATTTATCAAGTAATGTCAGAATACGGCTCAGTTTAATAATCTCGGGTCTAGTGCCTACAATGGTCATTACTTTCATAAAACTACCTCAACATCTCGTCGTCAGAAAACCCTGGCTGATCTTCGACCAATAATTTATGTTTTGTTAATAACGCTTTTGTTCCTGCTGTATCCAGCAAGGTGTCGCCCGACGAAAATTCCTTTTTCAATGGCGATTTGGCGTTAGCGCCTTCTGGATTTAATTCAGGAAGCATCGGGCGAATTGCAAAATAATCACCACGGGCTTCAACGTAGGGCGCTTCTTCATCAGAAACCATAATCTCGTGAAGCTTTTCACCAGGGCGAATCCCTGTAATTTTAGTTTCAATTTTTCGATCGCCAATTAAAACTTTAGCCACATCAGTCATTAACGCCGCTGGCGCGCGCGGAACAATAATTTCACCAGCCTTACCATCAAGTAAAGCTTTGAAAACCGTATCTACAGCATGATTTAATGATAATAAAAATCGAGTCATTCCCACATCGGTGATTGTAACTGCTGCGCCATTTTTAATTTGATCATGAAACAACGGAATCACCGAACCACGGCTTGCTAAAACATTGCCGTAACGAACGCATAAATAACGTGTTGAAGGTTTTAAAATATTTGCCGAAATAAAAATTCGTTCCTGCAAAGCTTTCGTCATACCCATAGCATTAATTGGTTTGCATGCTTTATCGGTAGATACGCCCACCACTGTGTGAACCGGAATATCGTGCTCGCGAATAGCACGTACAATGTTGTAAGCACCAAGACAGTTTGTCATCATCGCTTGTTCAGGAAAATATTCACAGCTTGGAACTTGTTTTAACGCTGCTGCATTGATAACAATGTCTACAGTTTTTAGCGCCGATACGACATCAGAAAAATTACGAACATCACCAATGCGAAATTCTAATAGGTTTTTAAAGTTGTTATAAACAGTCTCATCTGTCGAGCTTTGTTTATTCAGGTAACTTAACCGCATATTATGCTGTTTGCCTTCGTCACGCGATAAGACGATGATTTTTTTCGGGGTGCCCATTTCGCCAGACAAAACTCGGCGCACAAAAGTTTTACCCATTGAGCCAGTGCCACCAGTAACTAAAATCGTTTTATTATTAAAAAATGTATTACTAGTCATAAAACTTCTCTTCCATCATTTCAGTTAACATCGCACTCCATAATGGTGGAACATAACCAGTCACTTGTCGATATTTTTTAGAATCCAAGCTTTTATTAGTACTATAACCTTCGTCTTTATCTATGGTTACACCAAGGCCAGAAATTTGATTTAACAACTGTAAAAGCTCATACTTACTGATCGGCGCAGCCGAGATCTGATAAAGACCTGTTAAATTCGAAAACTTACGAATAATTAAAATAATTTGGCGGGCCATCTCGGCGCTTGTGATCCCACTATAAATGGCATTGGCGTAACCTTTAATTTTGTTATTTTTTTGTTTCAAAAACCACTCGACAAGCTCGGTTTTTCCTTCGATTTCGCGACCAATAATCGGACATCGCAGTGTCAGCGAATGGCTTCCCGAAACTTCACCTAAAAATTTGGTCTTTCCGTAAATATCCTGAGCATCCGGAATCGAAGTTTCAGAGTACATGCCGTCACTACCTGCAAAAACACAGTCGGTGCTAAAATGAATAAGACGTTTTTGATGCTGCGCAGCCCATTTATCTAAGCGCTGGGGAAATAGCGAGTTAACCTCTGTACATAGTTCTAAATTTTTGGCCTCAGGCTTTCGCAAAGTGATACCTATGCAATTTAACACCACATCAGGCTTTACTTGATCAAGCACCTGTAAGACTTTGGCAAAATCAGTCGCATCCAAATTGGGAATCAAATACTTAGAATCAAATATTTTAAATTGTTCATAGTGATTCAAAGACTGCCTAACTGTACCATACACATGACCAGGAAATTCTTTATTCAGCTTGTACCACATTTGATGCCCTATCATACCGCTGGCACCGAACACTAAAATTTTCATTTTACTTCCTTTTGGCTAAAATCTTGTAAAATTTCTTCAATCTGAGACATCACTTTGGCTTCGGTGAAATTCTTTTCAAAATAAACTCGCCCAGCTGAACCCATAACTTCTAACTTCGTAGTATCGGCCTTAAGTAACGCATTCAAAGCATTTACTAAAGAATGAGGGTCTTCAGCAACTGCGCTCACACCACATTTTGCTTCAGTAACAACGCGAGCACCTTCACCATCTAGAAAGGCGACCACCGGTTTACCAGCTTGCATATAAGCTTGCACTTTTGATGGAATAACTAATGAAAATAAATAATCTTTTTTTAACGAAACCAATAAAAAATCACTCTTTGCAAATAATGCAGACATGTCTTCTGAAGGTCGGCGTCCTAAAAATAAAACATTAGTTAATCCCAAGTTCTGGGCTGTTTTTTCAAGTTCGGTTTTCGCACTGCCATCGCCGACAATGACTAATTGCAGGTTAGTTTGTTTTAGCTGACTCATCACTCGCAGCACTACATCCAAACCCTGCGCATGACCGATATTACCTGCAAAAGTTAAAGTTTTTTTACCCGGAGGAATAAGCTTCAGCCATTCAGGTTCGCCGACACTCTTAACTGATGCACTAGCCCAGTTAGGTACGTAATATATAGGTTTATCATAACCAGCTTTTAATAACTCAGAGCGAAAAGCTTCACTTTGAATCAGCATGCAATCGACTTTTTTATAAATCCACCGAGTAATCGACTTTAGCGCAGACGCTAAAATTCCGCGTTGGCTAATTTTAGTCACGGCAAAAAAACTATCTGGCCACAAATCTTGATACCAAACCACGACTGGTCTTTTCGTAAAAAAACGTAAAATTATTGCCGGTATCACCTTAAAAATCGGTGAAACTGCGAAAACAAAATAAACATCAGCCTTAGGTAAACGCCAAAGGTTTAAGATCGCAGAAATCAAATTTGAAAAATAATTAAGAGCTAAAAAAACGAAATGTTTAAAACGCGGAATCATCGGGTAACGGATGATTGTGCCAAACTCAGTCTTCTGAACATACGGGCCATTTAACAATGAATAGCCCGGAAAAAATCGCCCCGCAGGATAATGCGGAAGCCCCGTATAGGCAGTGACAACATGCCCTTGAGCCTCGAGATGTGTTGCTAGATTATTAATCAGAAACTGTTCTGGCCAAAATACGTTTGCAAATATGATAACTTTCAAAAATTCGCCCTTATTAAATATTCCATTATTTAAACTATTAATATATTTTCATAGAATGATTATATACGCAATAAATCTGCATACAGGCGGAGGCAAAGTATTACTTGATGCAATTCTGACCGAATCGCTCTTCGCCCCCCTTGAAGCCCTATTTATTGATGAGCGCTATCTTCTGCCAATTAATCTTCCGGAATCGGTCATGGTCGTCAGGGTGCGCCCGACTATCTGGGGCAGGCTCACTGCCGAGCTGCAATTACACAGTTTAATCAAAAAGCTGAATCTAAAAAATTCTTCGGTTCTGTTCTTTGGCAACCTTCCTCCATTTAAACGCTCAAAATTGAAGTCTTTTTTGTATCTGCAAAACTGCTATTTAACTGGCGAAGCTCCGCTTCCGAAAGATTCGCTAAAACAAACTTTACGCCTAACTATAGAAAAATGGATCTTACGAACATTTACAAAAAATGTAGATGAGATCTGGGTGCAAACACCTTGGATGAAACAAATCTGTGAAAAAGTGTTTCCGAAGTTACCAGCTAAAATTCATCTTATCTTGCCAAAATTTCCTGAAGTCCAAGCTAAAGAGAAGAAAAACAAATTTATAACGATTAGTAGTTTTTCTAAGCATAAAAGACTATCGCTTTTTGTTGATGCTTTGAAAACCTTAGATCAAGATTTAAATCAGCACATTAATGTGGTTATTATTTTAGATGCAGCTGCCACTGGAACATTCACGCCGGTTAATCTTAAAAACATTACGCTAACGATAAAATATAAAATCACGCGCGTAGAATTAGCGACATTACTTCTTGAATCTGAAACTTTTGTGGCGACTAGTCTTTATGAATCGTTATATTTACCTTTATATGAAGCCGCACACTATAAGTTGAATTTAATAGCACCAGACTGTGGCTACACCTCACAAACAAACTTAGAAATTTTAAAGTATCCACCAGATTCATTAAATGACCTTGTAAGACTGATGAAAAGTAAGATGTAATTAAAATCATGCAAAAAAAACTGGTTATCTACTTACTAAGCTACAATCGACCTGAATACATTGGTGAAGCACTTGATTCTATTTTGGCGCAAGACTACAAAGATTTTGACCTTATCATCTCTGAAAATAGCACAAATGATAAAGTCACCCGTCTGCTAGAAACACAACCTAGTTACAAAAACATAAAAGTAATCAAAAGATCTCCAAGTCTGCCTTCGCTTCAGCATTTCAATACTGTACTTAAAGAAGTGCAAAGCTATGAGTATGCTATGCTTTTTCATGATGATGATATTCTAATGCCCCAGGCGATAACACAGATGATGCGCCAGTTTGAACTTAACCCAAGCTGCATCGCTGTTGCTTGCAACGCGACTGTCATTAAAACAACTGTTAAGACCGATTTACTGCTTAGTCCTTATATAAAAGAAAACTTAGTGATTCATTCGCAGAGCCAATTGATTAAACGTTATGTTTTTAAACGCCTAAGTCACACAGCGTTTCCTTCTTATATTTACAAAACATCTGCTATCGGCGATTCACAGCTTGATCCAAAAGATGGAGGCAGGCATTCAGACGTTTCGTTTTTACTTAAGCTAGTAAAAAAAGGATCTTTTTTCTGGCTGGCCCAACCCTATATGTACACTCGCCTACACGGCGAAAACGATTCGGCCGTGGTCGATTTAAACCATATTGCTAAACTTTCACTTTTCTTTTTAAAAACTAGCCCGCATCTTGGGGCTTATGTGGCGTTTTACTTTGCCAAAAAAGTAGCTAAAAAAATTAAAATGGCTATCGGCTTTTAATTTACTAAATTTTCTGCAATCACAGCCGCATTATAAGCTGGCTCGAACAAACGATGTTGTTCACTTTTAAGATACTGCGAGATAGCTTGTTGTCGTTTGGCATATTCAGATTCAGTCATACTCATCAAGTACTGATACAATTCATCGTAAGTTTTAAATTGGGTTTTATCTATAAAGCATAACTCAGGCACATACTGTTTAATATTAGGTGCACCCCAATAAACAGGAATACAACCTGCCGCCATCGAATCAAATATTTTCTCAGTGATATAACCAGAAATACCTGCTGCATTCTCATAGCAAATAGAAAATTTATAATTTTGCATAAGGTCCGCTTTTGAATCTACTGCACCCTTATATAATACCCACTTTGCACCTAAGACTTTACGCAGTTTTGTCAGCTTATTAAGTACGCGCGAAAATAATGGGATTTTAAACGTGTATAAATTCCAGCCCATCCCATACAAATCTAAATCATTCGGATGATTTTTTTCAAACCACCGAATAGCTTCGATACGTTTTGAGTAAAGCTCTTTTGGATGACTAACGTATTTATTACCAGAAACCAAAACGCAAAGTTTTTGCTTTTCTTTAAAAGTTTTCAACTTGATCGGGCTAGAATCAGTAAAATTAAACTTAATATATTTTTTATGATCTACAAAGTCATCGTTCCAGGTAAAAATATATTTAAATTTTTTATGATTATTTAAATCCCAGTTATCAGAGCGAATAAGCTCACTTTCAAACAACAACACTGCTGATTTGTTTTTATCTACCATTGAAATGTGTTTGGGCATTTCATTATAAATAACTACATCAGCTGATTCAGTTGATATCATGTCATCTGTTTGTAAATCATAACCTTTCGCTGCAAAAGCAGTTTTAAGTTCATGAAAAAATGCTAAACAATTATCGCGGTTTAAGCGACTGTTGGGTTTAAAAATTTCGTTTTTTTGATAAACAGGATGAACGACTAAACACGCTTTTTTCATTTTTGCTATAACCGCTCAATCAAAGTGTTTAAATCTAAGCCGTGTTCGACCATCAGATAATCGTAAGTTCCACATTTATTAGAAAATTTATCTTCGATACCGATTTTTTTAAGTGAGGTTTTTGGTAAATTCGCAATTACTGCAGCTAAACAATCACCAAGACCACCATAAATAGAATGTTCTTCAAAACTGACCACGTGCTCATAGCGCCCTAAAAGTTCAGCGTACTTCGAGTTATCGAAAGGTTTAATAAACGGCACACTGTAAATATCGACTTTATAACCTTTGGCTTCAGCTAACATTTGCGCAGTTTTAACCATCGAGCCGGTAGCAAAATAAGCGGTCTTTGCCTGTGAATGTTTAACAACAGACAAAGGCCCCATGTTCCATGCAAAATCTGCAGTTTGCAGAGTTTTTTGATGAACGGTACCCACATCAGCTTTACCCATACGCAAGTAAACAGTTTTTTTAGTTTGCATCGCCATATTAAAACAGTATTCAAGTTCGAATTTATCTGACGGAGAATAAATCTGTATATGCGGTACCGCACGTAAACTTGAAATATCTTCTGTTGATTGGTGTGAAGTTCCTAAGTGACTGTAAACTAAACCAGCGCCATCGCCGATAAATAATCCTGGAAGTTCTTCATAACAAAAATCGATTTTAATTTGTTCTAAGACACGCACCGGAACGAATGCACTTAACCCATAAATAATCGGATAAAATCCTAATTTCGCAAGACCTGCAGCGACGCCAACCATATTCTGTTCGGCCACACCTGCATTAATAAAATGATCTGGTTTTTCTTTACGTAAAGAATCAAACAACGCATAGCCATGATCGCCGCTTAGTAAATACGTCTTAGCATCGGCCTTAACTTGATTCACGACACAGTGTGAAAACATTTCTCTCATAAAACTAATACCCCAACTCTTTCAATGCCTGTGCATAGGTCTCATTACTAAGTCTGGTGTAATGCCAGGTATTGTTTTTTTCCATAAAACTAACGCCGTAACCTTTAATCGTGTTAGCCACTAAAGCCTTCGGTTGTTTTGATGTGCTTTTTGCAAATGTCTCAAAAGCTTCAGAAAGTTCTTTTTCGCTGTGGCCATTGATCTCAAGTGTTTCAAAATTAAAAGCTTTAGTTTTCGCGGCAAATGAATGCAAGTTCATAACTTCATCTGTAGTACCCATAGCTTGATAACCATTGCAGTCAAAAATCACTACCAAATTATCTAATTGCCAGTGACTCGCAAACAACAGCGCTTCCCAAATGGTGCCTTCATTACTTTCACCGTCGCCAACAATACAAAAAACTTTTTGCGAAGATTTTTTAAATTTTAACCCCAGCGCCAAACCAACGGCGACTGATAAACCATGGCCAAGCGAACCTGATGTGGCTTCTAGGCCTGGCACGTGACAATCAGATAACCCTTTTAATTTGGTGCCGTCTTTGAAATAATTTTTAATATCACTATCTTGCAACCAACCTAATTCTTTAAAACAAGCATACAAAGCCATGACTCCGTGGCCTTTGCTTAAAACCATAAAGTCACGATTTGGATCGTCGTAGGATTTTCCTAAATTTAAAGTTTTCCCGTATAATACTGAAACCATTTCAATAATTGAAAACGCGCACGGGACATGAACCGTCGAGCCGTAATAGGCCATATCAAGTACGGTCTTACGTAAATTAGAAGGTGCAAAATTACTCATGCCATTTTTTCCTTTGCGAACTTTAGTGTTTTACTAAGTGCTGTTTGTAAATCAACACGTGGTTTAGTTAGGCCTAACTGCGTGTACAGTTTTTCCATATTCGGTATATATATACTACTAGCCAAAGCTTTTTCTTCAACATTTTTATCTATTTTCACTTGTGTCGATTTGCCATGTAAAACACAAATTTTTTGGGCTAGATTTTCTAACGTAATGGCCTCGGGTGAGCCTAAATTAAATATTGTCGAAGAAGTATCTAAGTATAAAACTCTAAACACTTGAATCACTAAATCAATTGGGTACAAATACGAACGCTGCGCCTCTGGCGACTTAACAACGATATCCTGACCCCTAAGTTTATGTTTAATCATATCCATCACAGCCATAGACTCATCTAAATAAGGACCGACAAAAGCAAAACAGCGCAAGATATGATAGGAAAGATCACTGCGCTTCACAGCTAATTCTGAGGCTCGCTTTTCATTGGTGTAGTCTTTATTTGAATGCGATTGCAAGAGCTGTTCAGTCATTGACGATTCGGCAAACGGCGACTCTAGCCCTTCATAAACAGCTCCAGAACTTAAATACAGCAATCTCTGGATTTTTTTTGATTTTAACAACTGTAAAAAATTTTTAGTAGCGTCTCCAAATTTTTTCTCAGGCGATGTTTGATTTTTAAAAGCAGACACATCGGTTGCCCCATGAATCACAAAATCAATATCAAAATTTAAGTCTTTTTCTGTAAGAGCAGAAATATCGGCTTGGACTAACGTAAAAAAATCAGCATCTAATGCTGGCAAAGTTTCTAATATAGCCGTGCGCGATTTACGCGATAGAATGTAAAAATGATTCCCGGCTTTAAGCTTGGATTCAAGTAGGTAAACACTTTCAACAAACCAGCGACCAAAAAAGCCTGTGCCTCCAGTGATAAAAAAATTCTTATTCTTGGGCCAAACCGTCTGCAAATCCTCAGCGATACTATTTAAATCATCCAAAGGTAAGCTTAAGCTATTATTGACCAACATACTCATTGATCTGTTTTGCTGTGAATTCACGAACATTGCCACCACTCATACGATGAATATTCCAATCCACGACTTGCTTCAAGGCTTCGTCAACACTCCAATGTGGACGCCACCCTAATTCACTCATCGCGCGCGCGCAATCTAGTTTTAAATAATGGGCTTCATGCGGGTTATTTTCTGAAGCTTTAATTTCATATTTGATCTTGTCTTGCCAAGACACATTCATTTTTTTAATAATTGCTTCAACATCACAGTGATCATGCTGAAGGGGTCCGAAATTATAGCCTTTAGAAAAGGTTTTAGCATCACCGTAAAGTTTTTCAGCTAAACTCAAATACCCAGAAAGAGGCTCTAAAACATGCTGCCATGGGCGTATTGCGCGAGGATAGCGAATTTCTAATGTAGTATTGCTCATTACTGATCTGACGATATCAGGAATTAAACGATCTTGCGCCCAGTCACCGCCACCAATCACGTTTCCGGCACGACCGCTAGCTAACCCCAAATTGCGATTTTGATAAAATGATTTACGATACGCTGAAGTCACTAATTCAGAACATCCCTTACTATTGCTGTAAGGATCATACCCACCCATGGGTTCGTCTTCTCTGTAGCCTTCTGGCTTTTCGAAATTTTCGTAACACTTATCGCTAGTGACATTTAAAACACCGCGCGTGTTACCACAAGCTAGAGCGCTTTCTAACACATGCACTGTACCCATGACATTCGTCATGTATGTTTCTACGGGGTGCTGATAAGAATAACGCACCAACGGCTGCGCAGCCATATGAATCACAAGATCTGGATTCGCCTGAGTGATGTGTTTTTTTAAATTTTCTAAATTACGCACATCGCCTATAATAGATTGCATGTCTTTTTCGAGATTCAGTTCTTCAAAAAGACTCGGTGTCGTTGGAATATCTTTAGCATAACCAACAACTTTTGCATCAAGCTGCAATAACCACAAAGACATCCACGAACCCTTAAAGCCCGTATGTCCTGTTAAAAAGATTTTTTTATTTTTCCAAAAATTTTTGCTTATTTCCACTGCTTCCACGGCGCTTTCCCAGATGACCAAAGCTGTTCAAGATGATTTTTATCACGAAGCGTATCCATTGGCTGCCAAAAACCATCATGAAAGTACGACTGTAAATTACCTGATTCAGCTAATTTTTCTAGAGGTTCTTTTTCCCAAATAGTTTCGTCATTTCCAATTAAGTCTAAAACTTTTGGACTTAATACAAAAAATCCACCGTTAATCCAATTGCCATCGCCGACTGGTTTTTCTTTGAAAGAATTAATCTGCGTGCCATCAATACTTAAAGCACCAAAACGACCCGGAGGCTGAGTTGCTGTCAACGTCGCTAAACGCCCATGAGATTTATGAAACTCTAAAAGTTTACCTATATCAATATCAGCCACGCCGTCGCCGTAAGTTAGGCAAAAAGGCTCGTTCCCGATATATTCTTTAACGCGCTTGATACGACCACCGGTCATCGTACTTTCGCCAGTATCAACCAACGTTACACTCCATGGTTCTGAAGTGCTGTTATGAACTTTCATTTTATTATTTTTTAAATCAAAAGTAACGTCAGATAAATGCATAAAATAATTCGCAAAATATTCTTTAATGACGTAGCCCTTATAACCACAGCACACGATAAAATCATTTAATCCATAGTGCGAATAAGTTTTCATAATATGCCACAAAATAGGCTTACCGCCGATTTCAATCATAGGCTTAGGACGCAGATGACTTTCTTCGCTAATTCTAGTTCCTAACCCGCCGGCCAACAAAACGACTTTCATTTGACTATCTCCCAGTAACCATTAAGTATATGCAAATTGACAAAGGCAAACAATGAATCTTGAAAATAACAACCAGCGTTTAGAAATCATTAACTCAGCAAAATCGTATTTTAATACGACAAATACACCAGCTGAATTTATCCCAGGCAAGACCTACATCCCCGTCACAGCTAAAGTTGTCGATGCTGATGATTTAGGACACCTTATCGATGCCTCTTTAGACATGTGGTTAACTGCAGGACGCTACGCTCGTGAGTTTGAATCAAACTTTAGCAAATTGTTTGGTCGCACCACTAAATCACTTTTAGTCAACAGCGGCTCAAGTGCCAATTTAGTGGCTATTTCTTCTTTAGGTTCTCCAGATTTACTTAAGATGGGGCTTACCCCACTTAAACCAGGTGATGAAGTGATTACTGTCGCCGCTGGATTTCCGACCACAGTAAATCCTATTGTGCAGAATGGCTGGGTACCTGTTTTTGTTGATATTGACGCCGCCACTCTAAACGCCTTGCCTGAAAAAATATTTGCTGCAAAAACAGCAAAAACTAGAGCTGTCGTTTTAGCTCATAGCTTAGGTAACCCTTATCGCGCAGACTTAATCGCTGACTGGTGCAAAAAAGAAAATTTATTTTTAATTGAGGACTGCTGTGATGCCTTAGGCGCGACGATCAACAATCAATCTGTAGGCAGCTTTGGCGAATACGCGACAACTAGTTTTTACCCCGCCCATCACATCACTATGGGCGAAGGCGGCGCCGTTATTTCCAAAGAAGGTCGTCTTAAAAAAATTGCCGAAAGTTACCGTGACTGGGGCCGTGACTGTTGGTGCGAACCTGGAAAAGACAACACTTGCGGTAAACGCTTTTGCCAAAAGTTAGGTGATTTACCTGAAGGTTATGATCACAAATACATATACTCACATGTTGGTTACAATTTAAAAGTTACAGACATGCAAGCAGCCCTTGGTATTTCGCAACTTAAAAAAGTAGATGGCTTTATTGAAAAACGCCGCGCTAACTGGCAATACCTTTACAACGGCATTAAACAATCACCAATACTTGCAAAACATTTTAATCCCGTGGTAGCAACAGAAAACACTAACCCAAGCTGGTTTGGTTTTCCGATGTACTGTATGGAAAATCTAAATCGCGAAAAAATTGTTTCAAATCTTGAAAATGCTAAAATCGGCACACGTTTGTTTTTCGCTGGAAACCTAATTAAACAACCGGCTTACAAGAATGTAAATTACCGCGTACATGGCGATCTTGATACGACAAATTTAGTCATGAACAAACTTTTTTGGATTGGCGTACACCCAGCTTTAAACGAACAAAAAATGAATTACATGCTAGAGCAACTAGAACAAGTTATTAAAACGTCGCAATAAAAACAAAAGATACGCACCAGACACACACGCATACGCAAGCAACATCCAAAGCGGTGTAGTCTGGTGAAAAACAAAAACTGCCGCAAGCAGCGGTAAAGATTTAACCACAAGACTAAACAACGGGCTCAGCGGAATTTTATACTGCAAAGTCTTAACCGCATTTCTAAACATTAAAAACAGCACCAACCCTTGCGCCATAATTAAAAGCGCTAGCACAGCCTGAACCGAAAAATACGAAAAACGATGACTTAGCTGTAAACTAATCAGTAAAAATATAGCCGCAGCTCCATAAGGTAGAATACTCATTTTAGTTTTCAATTCGCCATGCAAAGATATGTAAAGCACATTAGACATCAATCGCAATAGCTCAACGCAAAAACCAAAAATCACGAAATTTTCAATAGATAAGAAGCTTTCAGAAACTAAAATTCTAAGTATTAAAAAAACATTCCCGACACAAAAAAAGATCAACGGAATATAAACACTTGTACTTTTCTGCCATAATTCAAGCCAAGCCTGACGGCCGGACTGCGGATCATCCACCTTTAAACTAGAATAGTAAGTAGGGTATAAAAATTGACTGACAATAGCCTCTACAACCCCGGCGCAGTTTAGCGCCAAACCAAGCCCGATACCTAACGAAGCCAACAAACTAAGCCCACCAAAGGCTTCAATAATAAAACGATACCCCTGAGCTAAAAACCAAATAGAAAATGTGGTGATCGCCACCGGATAACAAAACTGAAATGTTTTATGATTAAAAATACTTTTAGTCTCAATAGATACATCACGCGCTGGCAAATCCTTAATAACATATTTATTAAACAAATAAAGCCCTAAACAAAGTGATAGAATTTGCCCAGAAAGCAATCCATACAACCACATATGAGCCGATGCCGCGACTGTAGTTACTAATGAAACAGCGATTAATAAACCCAGGTATTGAGATAAGTTCGTCAAAAAAACAAAAACTTTTTGCATTTTGAAGATATTAAAAAATGAAGTCAGTGTTTGATACCAAGTACTTAAATATAAATATACAAACGCATAAACTATAAAATTCAAACTCTGAATTTCAGCGTTAATAGTTAATACTGCAAACTGGCGATTCAACATAAAAAGAAGCACACTCAAGCTGGCTACGCCTAAAAAATAATAATTTATTTTTTTTAAGTGAGTGACTAATTCACCTTTTTCTTTCCATTCATAAAGATAGCGATTAATAAACATGCCAAATGGATTAACCAGCACTAAGCTAAACCATAAGATCGCCGCATAAATCACGTACTGCAGACCGATCTGCTCTGGTGGCAATACTTCAGTCATAAATCTGATGCTGATAACCGCACCTACCGCTTGCAGTAGACGTCCAAGTGATAAAACAATAAAATCTGAATTTTTACTTAAGAATTTTTTCATGTCTATGCCGATATGTATGCTCATTGACGGCACGAAGATGGCTTTTCTTACGAACGGCCTCGCGCAAGTCGTCGTTTTGCAGATAAAACTTAGTTAAATCAATCGCTTCTTTTAAGGTCGAATAGCAAATGGCTTCTTCGCCAATATGAAAATAATGTTCTAACGTCGGCACATAGTCAGTCAGCTGAAATCCACCATAATAAGGAATTTCAAAATTACGGGCTTTCATTTGACTTGCAGTTTTTGGACTACGAAGGGCGATAAGTGGGTTTTTCCAGCTATGGGTTAAATAGCGCAAATCGTAGGTCATACTATTAGATAAATTTAAATTTACCTTGCTGGTTTTAAAAATTTCAACCATCTGATCAAGACTTACTGAGCCTTGAGGCCAATTAAAGCCAAAACAATTTACATTGATGCCGGCTTTTTTAAATTCAGCAATCATCCAGGTGCGCACAGAATTGTTAGCCCCAATAAAACTGACATCGTATTTATAATCTACAAGATCTGAGTACTCGACAGGATAGTTAAATGCTGCCCATTGGCTATAGACCACTGGCAAGCCCAAAGCCTTGTATTTAGGAAGCGCAAAATAATCAGTTGTGATATTTAAAGTAAAATACGGCGCATATTTTTTCGTAAAAATCTCAAAGCGCCATTGATCATCACCGAACCAATTCATGGTGGTGTATTTTTCTTTCAGTTTTTTTAAAGTCGAAAATTCAAACTGATTTTGAAATAAAATAAAATAAACAAGGTCTGGCTTTTGCTCTTCAGCAAATTCTAATAAGTCTGTTTGTAGCTTCGCTTTCAAATGCGCCTGACCTAAGTATTCGTCATAATAAAAAGGCACTACTTCATGACCTAAAGATTTAAAAACTTGATGATAGCCGATCTCACCAATAAGATTCATACCACGTCTTGGGTTACCATAATCGTATTTAAGATCGACAAAAAGTATTTTCATTAAAACAAGTTTCTAAGCTGCTTAATTTGCTCACGCATTGGATTTTGATGATTTCCAACAAAGAACCCATGCTCATCAATACGATCAGCATTTTTCAGTTCACCATGAATTTCATAATCAAACCATTTTAAAACATCATTTTTAGCAAAGTTGCCAGTCACGATCGGACGACATTCAACACCGTTTTTAGTTAAATGATCGATAAATTCAAGACGGTTAATTTTTGAACCTGGACGAATAACAAAGCTAAAGCCAAACCAGCTACTTTCGCCCACTTCTTTTTGAATAATAAAGTCTGGGTGATTAGCAAACTGCTCTTGAAAATACTTGGCATTATCACGACGAACATTAATAAAATTAGGTAATTTTTTAATTTGTTGGCTACCAATGGCGCCACTCATCTCTAATGGGCGAACATTGTATCCAGGTAATACGAATTTAAACGATTCAACAAATGCGTTATCACTCTTAGTTCCGGTCACATGATTTTCTTTAGGTAAATTACGAGTCCAGCCATGCGCGCGTAAACATAATAAAATATGGTAAAGCTCTTCATCGTCAGTAACCACAAAGCCACCTTCCATCGTTGAGATGTGGTGACTGAAGAAACAACTGAATGTTCCCATAGAACCGAAAGTGCCCGCCTGTTTACCATTGAATGTTGCGCCCATCGATTCACAGTTGTCTTCGATTAATTCAATATTTTTACCTTGAGTTAGTTTTTCGATCTGCGCGAAATCATTTGGATTTCCCAAAAGATTAACAGCCATGATCAAACGAGTTTTATCAGTGATCGCGCCTTCTAAGGCCTTAAGATCAAAGTTTAAAGTCTCTAGATCGATGTCTACGAATTTTAATTTTAATCCGTACTGATACAGTGGATAATATGTCGTACTCCAAGAAACTGCCGGCACGATAACTTCATCACCGCGTTTTAATGGATTATTTTTACGGTAAAATAAAGAGGCAACCATAATTAGGTTCGCTGTTGAACCAGAACTTACCATCACACAATATTTTGATTTAGCATAAGCTGCGAAATCTTTTTCACATTGAGCTACAGCAGTACTCATGCTGTACATACCTTTAGAAATTACGCTTTGAATGGCATCTAGTTCAGCCTGATCCCAAGTTGTAGATGCTAGAGGATAAAAATTCATAACAATCCTTTATTATTTATTCGTTAAAGTTAAAAAATGTTTATAAGTTTTTTCTAAACCCTGTTGTAACGAATGACTTGCCTTCCAGCCCCATTCAGTCGCGCGCGCGGTACAAACTAATTTTTGCTTCATACCAACAGGTTTAGTTAAATCATGAACAAATTTGCCTTGATAGCCGATCACTTTACTTGCGGCTTCGTAATACTCATTCACTGAATAATCAAAACCAAGGCCGACGTTCATTAAATCTGGCATTGAATCAAATTTGTTCACCGCTTGCCAAATACAATCAGCAAGGTCTCCGACATACATAAATTCGCGGCGTGCAGTTCCGTCGCCCCAAATATCAACTTCAGAAGTTGAATTTTCTTTTGCAAGATGAAGTTTACGAATCACTGCCGGAATTAAATGCGAATGCTCGGGACTAAATTTATCGTATTCGCCGTACAAATTACAAGGCACTAAAGTTTTATATTTAAATTCTGGATGTTCTTTTTGAATGTACTGACATAATCTTTGCGAAAAGATTTTTGCTAAAGCATAACCTTCGTTGGTAGGTTCTAGTTCACCCTTTAAAATCAGATCTTCTGTCAGCGGATTGTGGGCATTTCTTGGGTACATGCAAGAGCTACCCAAATTAATCAATTTTTTTACCTCAGCTTTTTGTGCTGCTAAAATAACATTGCGATTGATATCGATATTTTCAATTAAAAAATCTACCGGGTGAGCCACGTTGGCTTGAATACCACCAACACGACCCGCCGTATGAATAATCATTTCAGGCTGATTTTTTTTTAGATAATGAGCAACATCAGCATAATTTTTTAGATCTAGTTCGCCACGTTTTGGAGTAAGAAGCTCATGCGATCTTAAACCGCTATGAAACGCTAAATTTTGACCAACCATACCACCAGATCCGGTGATCAATATTTTCATAACTTACAACTCAACTCTCATGATTTTTTTAAGAGTTCCGTGCTTCACTTCGTTTTCAGCAACGATCATGTCAGACTTAACCATTTCTTTAACTAGCTCAGCAAAAGTGATTTTAGGTGTCCATTTTAATTTGGTACGCGCTTTAGTCGCATCACCTAATAAAGTTTCAACTTCAGTTGGGCGAAAGTACTTACTATCAACAGCCACAATGCAACGACCAGTAGCTACATCGTAGCCTTTTTCGTCAACACCAGAACCTTCCCATCTGATTTTGATACCTAATTCAAGGGCAGCTAAATTCACGAACTCACGTACGCTTTGTTGCTGACCTGTTGCGATGACGAAATCTTCAGGAGTATCTTGTTGTAACATTAACCACATCATTTCGACGTAATCTTTTGCATGGCCCCAGTCACGTAATGAATCCATGTTTCCTAAAGTTAAAATCTCTTGGGTACCTAATTTAATGCGCGCTAATGCACGCGTGATTTTACGAGTCACGAAAGTTTCACCGCGCAGTGGGCTTTCATGATTGAATAGAATACCGTTACAGCCGTAAATTCCGTAAGCTTCACGGTAATTGATCGTAATCCAGTAGGCATACATTTTTGCAACCGCATACGGAGACCGTGGGTAAAAAGGCGTAGTTTCTTTTTGTGGAATTTCTTGCACTAAGCCGTACAACTCAGAAGTTGAAGCTTGGTAAAATTTTGTTTTTTTAGTTAAACCCAAAATACGAATAGCTTCTAAAATACGAAGTGCGCCCAAAGCATCAGAATTTGCTGTGTATTCAGGTTCTTCAAAAGATACGGCCACGTGACTTTGCGCTGCTAAATTGTAAATTTCATCAGGTTGCACTAATTGAATAATGCGCAATAACGATGACGAATCAGTCATGTCGCCGTGATGCAGGTGAAATGGCATTCCTGCCGTGTTCGATTTTTCAAAAAGATGATCAATACGGTCTGTATTAAACAAAGACGTTCTTCTTTTGATACCATGAACTTCATAATTTTTAGACAACAACAGCTCAGAAAGGTAAGCCCCATCCTGCCCAGTAACTCCAGTGATTAATGCAACTTTTTTGGCATTTGATTTATTCACAACAACCTCGATTCTATCGAAGACAAAATAATAAATTAAATTACATTTTTATCAACTTATTATCTTACTTGCGTCATTTTTTTTAAGTTGCTAGTCTGATGGCATATGATTTCCAGCATTTTAAAATTCAATGACAATTCGACTTCTAATTCAGAAATTGTTAACCGTTCTATCACTGACAAAATTGACCAAATATGGCCAAATTTAGCGTTTACTCGCTTGGCAACATCTGATGTTTATCATAACAGCTCTAAGGCCTTAGGCGCTGAACTAGTTGCTAAATACACGCACTTTGTTCTTATCGGCATTGGCGGCAGCTCTATGGGCGCACGCTGCATCACTGAGCTAAGTGGCAAAACGAATGTGCATTTTTTAGATAATGTCGACTCTGCAGAATTTACGACCATTTGGAACAGCGTTAAATCACATTTATCAAAAACTGCATTTATCTGTATTTCAAAATCTGGCTCTACCATTGAGATTCTATGGAACTATTCACAGCTAGAAAATCTAGCAAAAGCGCTGAAGTGTGACATCATTCAGCAAAGTTACTTTATCAGCGAATTAACCCCAAACCCATTGGCTAACTTTGCCCGTATGCACAATCGCCCATTACTTGAAGTTCCTATAGATATTGGTGGCCGCTTTTCAGTGCTATCGCCGGTTGGCTTGGTGATCGCCGAAATTTGCGGCTTAGACTCTAAAGCGATGCAAGCCGGCGCAGCAGCTGCTTTAGAAGAAAAGTTTAAAATTGCTTCTATTTGCGATTCATTTTTAAACTCATTTAAACGTGATGAAAATATCACGCTATTTTGGTTTTACAATTCTAGTTTTCGTTGGTTCGGCAGCTGGTTACAACAACTTTGGGCTGAATCACTTGGTAAAAAAACTGATCGTAATGGAAAACCAGCACCTGGTTTTAGTACGCCAATGATCGCCATCGGCTCTTGCGATCAACACTCAATTTTACAACAAGTAGCACATGGACCAAAAAATAAATTCGTCTGCTTTTTTAATTTTAACTCTGTTGAAAATTCTGGAGTAACCGTTCCAAGTGTTCTTTTTGACGAAATCAAATTTATGCAAGGTCGCAATTACGGCGAACTGATTGCCTGCCAATCAAAAGCTACTTACGAAGCACTAAAACAAAACGGCGTATCGTGCGAATTTTTCACAGTCGATGATTCGAACAAAGCTAAATCATTAGGTTATTTATTTATGTTTTTTCAGCTTGTTGTTGCGACTCTTGGCGAACATGAAAATATCAACGCTTTTGATCAGCCTGGTGTAACTCTTGGCAAAGAAATCACCCTGAAAATGTTAAAGGGCTAACAAGGCTATTGCCCCGTAGCGTAACGGTACATTTCGCGAGTCATCTCGCCGCAGTTAAAGAGCAAATTTCCCGCTTTAGAATATATTTTTGATTAGATCTGTTTCATTCACTAGTGTTTATTTTCATGAAAACACTTTTATTTATTTTTGGTACTCGCCCAGAAGCTATTAAAGTTGCCCCACTCATCTTAAAACTAAAGCAGTCATTACAACACAATGTTTTAGTCTGCTCTACCGGCCAACATCGAGAGATGCTTAAGCCACTACTAAATTTTTTCAAGATCACACCTGATTTTGATTTAGACTTGATGAGACCCGGCCAAAGCTTGTCATCACTTTCAACGCGAGTGATGGCTGGCGTTCAGGATATCATCGACATCCAAAAGCAGACTAATAAACCTATAGATAGCATCATCGTTCAAGGCGACACCACCAGCAGCTGCATCGGCGGTATGGTCGCTTTTTATAATAAAATTAAAATTATTCACTTAGAAGCAGGCCTTCGCTCGCATGATATTCAGTCGCCCTTTCCAGAAGAATTCAATCGCAAAACCTTGTCTTTAATAACACATATGCACTTAGCACCAACGATTGAAGCCAAGCAGAATCTTTTACACGAACATACTGACGACAGTAAAATTTTTGTGACTGGCAACACCGGAATTGATGCTTTATTTGAAGTTAAAAATCGCATTGAAAATTCATCAGAACTTAGCCAAAGCTTTCAAACACAATTTGGCTTTTTAGATATGTCAAAAAAACTAATTCTCGTAACTCTTCATCGCAGAGAATCTTTCGAAAAAAATATAAAAATCATCATGCTGAGCATACTCGAGCTAGCCAAGCGCAGTGATATTCAGTTTGTTATACCGCTGCATCTAAATCCCGAAGTTCGAAAGTTAGCTGCAGATATTTTCTCTAACTGCCCAGCGAATATCCACTTAGTCGAACCGGTTGATTATATTCCGTTTGTTTATTTAATGAATAAAGCCCACTTTATTATTACGGACTCTGGTGGCATTCAGGAAGAGGCTCCATCGCTCGGAAAACCAGTATTAATCGCTCGAGAAAACACCGAGCGCCCAGAAGCAATCGCCGCTGGTACTTCAAAACTAGTACCGCTGCAGAAGGAATTATTTATAGCAACGGTAGTTGAACTTTTAGACAACGAAAATGTTTACACAAAAATGGCCCAAGCAAAAAATCCGTTTGGCGATGGCCGTGCTTGCGATCGAATTCAAGACTTGTTGCTTGAAAACATTCTGCCAGAGATCACAATACCATTAAGTGAAGATTGTCCTGCGCATTTGCATATACATTAGGTGAAATTAATGGTCGGTTGTCGATTTAACTGATGGCAATGCTTCATAACTTGGAGATTTAAATTCTTTAACGATCTCTTGTAGTAGTGAGTAAATCGCAATACTATCACCATGCACGCAGTATGTATTTAATCGTGCTAGATAAGCCTCAAGTTCTGGCCAACTAATATAATCTTCTTGTGCGCGCATAATGCGAGGGTGATTAGTTTTACTCACGTTATTACCAATTAACAATTCTTCATAAAGCTTTTCACCAGCACGAAGACCTGTAAACTCAATGGCAATATCACCTTTACCGGTTACTTTATCATAAACTTCAAGACCGCTTAATTCGATCATCTTTTTGGCTAAATCGTAAATTTTTACAGACTCACCCATATCAAGAACAAATACATCGCCGCCCACACCCATGGCTCCGGCTTGAATCACTAACTGCGATGCTTCTGTGATAGTCATAAAATAACGAGTTACGCTGGGATGTGTAACTGTAATCGGACCACCAATTTTAATTTGGTCTTTAAATAGCGGTACAACTGAACCAGATGAACCCAAAACATTTCCGAAGCGAACCATACAATACA
This sequence comes from Bdellovibrio sp., assembly GCA_036676395.1. Lineage (GTDB taxonomy): Bacteria > Bdellovibrionota > Bdellovibrionia > Bdellovibrionales > Bdellovibrionaceae > Pseudobdellovibrio. The sequence goes on along the minus strand of JAKFCY010000002.1, from coordinate 1,224,819 downwards.
GCGTAGATGATTTTTCATTTGCCATGGCTTGCAAAAGTAGCTCGGCTAATCTTTTTGTAGCTCCCATTACGTTAGTTGGACGAACAGCTTTGTCAGTTGAAATCAGCACGCAAGTTTTTACCTTTTGCTGCTTTGACGCCAGTGCTACTTTTAGAGTTCCAAAGACGTTATTTTGTACACTTGAAACAATATTGCGCTCAACCAGTGGCACATGCTTATAGGCCGCCGCATGGTAGACTGTTTCGACCTGATACTGCGCCAAAATACTTTCAAGATAGGCCTGATCTTGAATGTCACCCAAGACGTGAACAATTTCGGTTTCAGAACCAATAAAGGTTCTCTTGAGCTCTTGTTCAATTTTATAAAGCGCGTATTCAGAACGTTCGTAGAGAATAATTTTTGTCGGATTGTTAAGTAAAATCTGGCGACACAACTCTGATCCAATCGAACCACCAGCACCCGTGACTAAAACTGATTTATTGGTAATACAGCTAGTGATTAAATCTTGAAAAGGCGGAACTGGATCACGCCCTAACAAGTCCTCAACACCGACTTCGCGAATATCATCGATCATGACCGTTCCAGTAACTAATTCGCCAAGACCCGGAATTGTTTTTAACTGAATGCTTTGGCCTTCAAATTTGTTAATAATTTCTTTTTTGCGAACTCGCGATGCCGATGGTAGCGCCAATAACAACTGATAACAATCTACGCGGTCCATAATCTCAAGGGCGAGTGCTGGATCGTGTACTCGAATACCCGCCACCAGGGCGCCATGCATTTCAGGATTATCATCAAAAAACAATACCGGTGAATACTCGGGGCCAGACATCAGCGCTAATGCTGTTTGCAGGCCTGCACGCCCAGCTCCATAAATGGCTACCTTTTGTCGTCGTTTTTGCTTTCTTTCAATCGACCGCAAAACACCCCTTGCAAAGTATCTGCTAAAGGCTATATATCCGCTTGAAATAACCCAATAGATAAGAATCGATGAACGTGGAAATGTTACCGCACGAGTCATTAATAACACCGCTACTAGCGTTAAGGTCGATAATGTTACGCCATAAAAAACAGTCTTGATAATTTCAATATCTAAAAATCGAATAACCGAACGATATAGTCCTAGGCGAATAAAAAATGGCACGGTACAAATAGGAACAATTAAAAATAACCACCAATAATCAAAGACATACGGATTGAAAGTTCCTAATCTAAGAGCAATAGAAGACCATAAGGCCAAGGGAAGCAAAGCTAGATCTGCCAACATCATCACAATGATCTTTGTTCTGCGTGGTAAATAGGCTAATTTTGCTAAATATATACTCATGCCTTTTTCTACATTAAATGATGATAACACACAAGCTAGTTTAACTTTCTTTATCTTTGCACGCGACTCGATCTTAAATGTAAAATACTAAAGATGATCAACGTTTTTTCAGGAACTATCACCGCTGGCCCCTCGCAAAAAAAGTTAAATAATTCGCGATATGAATAACTTTCAACATTTGATCAAAAATATCTTCGATTTTTCAACGGCACTAATCCTGCTAGTTATGTTTAGCCCTTTAATCCTACTCTGCAGTCTTTGCATTTTATTGATAGATGGACGCCCAATCTTATTCACTCAGGATCGTCCCGGCTTAAACGGTAAAATTTTCAAAATTTACAAATTCAGAACTATGCGCCGCCAAACCATAGAAGGTTTGACCGATTTTCAACGCATGACCAAAGTCGGAAGCTTTATGCGAAAAACTTCACTAGACGAACTCCCACAGCTTTTTAATGTTTTACGAGGCGAACTTAGTCTTGTCGGACCGCGCCCACTGCTAGTTGAGTACTTATCGCTTTATAACTCAGATCAACAACGTCGCCATCTAGTTAAGCCAGGTATCACCGGCTGGGCGCAAGTAAATGGCCGTAATGCCATTAGCTGGGAGAAAAAGTTCGCACTAGATATTTGGTACGTCGATAACTGGAGTATATTTTTAGATTTCAAAATTCTATATTTGACCGCAGTTAAAGTTCTTAAGCGCTCACAGGTAAATTCTGGAGCACAAGAAACTATGGAAAAATTTAAAGGATCTTAAGACTCAAATGCCTGCGCGTAAACTTTTCGAACAGCTTTCACTACATCATTTGCATATTGCAAATCTAATGTTGGATGAACAAGGAAGGCCACGCTTGATTCTGAAAGTTGTTTAGCTATTGGTAAACGTTCTTTCGGACCCAATTTGTTTTTCTTAAACGCTTCTTCTAAATAAATTTCTGAGCAAGAGCCCACCATGCATGGCGTACCTTCAGCATTGATAGCTTCGATAAAAAGACTTTTGTTCCAGTCTTTTTTGAACTTCAATGTATCTAGAAAACCATAAAGTCGGTAGTAACAGTGATAAATATTTTTTGGCGCATGATAAAATTTAAAATTTTCTAATAATTCAAGACCTTCTGTAATCGTAAAAGCTAATTCACGTCGTTTATTTACCCAACCTTCAAGCTTTGCTAATTGCTTTAATGCAATAGCCGATTGAAATTCAGTGAAACGCCAATTAGAACCAAAATCATTGTGGATGTAGCGAAATTCAAAACCTTTAGTTTTTTGATGAGCTAGATCGTAAGACTTTCCATGATCCTTAAAAGACCACATTTTTTTGAATATGTTTTCGTCATCGAGTACGATAACGCCACCCTCACCACCCGTTGTCATAATTTTGTCCTGACAAAAAGAAAACGCAGCGACATCTCCGAAAGATCCGACGATTTGGCCGTTGATTTTAGCTCCATGTGCTTGAGCACAGTCTTCGATTACAAAAAGCTTATGTTCCTTAGCCAATTTCATAATGCTTGGCATATCACAAGGATAGCCACCCAAATGAACGACAATAATAGCTTTTGTTTTTGATGTGATGAGTGGCTTAATCGTTTGAACAGTCATATTTTGAGAAACAGAGTCTATATCAGCAATAATTGGTGTAGCTCCTCTTTGCACAACACAGCTAGCAGAGGCAATAAATGTTTTGCAAGTCGTGATAACTTCATCCCCGGGGCCGACATCTAGTCCAAACAATGCCAACTCTAAAGCTAAAGTTCCATTAGATACAGCTATGCCATATTTCCTACTATGATAAGCTGCAAATTCAGCTTCAAACTGTTTGGTGATAGCGCCAGTCCAATAATTCACTTTTCCAGAAATTAAAACGTCTTTTGCTGCATCAACTTCATCTGGAGCAAAAAATGGCCAAGGTGCCAATTTTTGTGTTCTTACTGGCTCTCCACCGTGTAAAGCTAACATAAATATTCTCCTATAAACTTTTATAGTATTGTAGTGTCGCTGCAATACTTTGTTCTTGTGAAAAATAATCGGTACATCGCCGCCTTGCTTGCTCGGCCAAGCTTTTTCTCAAACTTGGATCGTAAATAAGTCGGCTCAATGCTTTGACCATAGCTTCCACATTCCGCGCTTCGAATAACAATCCTGTCACTTCATTTTCAATGGCATCCACTATACCAATAATATTTGATGCAACGGCAGGAATACCAACTGCAGCCGCCTCAATAATAACCAGACCAAAACCTTCTCGATGGCTTGGCAGCACCAAAATATCAGCTGCTGCCATAAATTTTTCAGGTGATGACGTAAAATCAAACAAATGAATTTTATCGCGCTGATCTAACTTAAGCGAAGAGATAATGTCTTCCTCATCAAGCCCTACGATCACCAAATGAATATTAAATTCCTTTACGTTACGTAAATGCTCAAAAGCTTCAGATAATTCGTACAATCCTTTGTCTTGATTAAGTCTGCCTATATACAAAATAATGATATCTTCATTGTTGATCCCCATTGAAGAACGAAGTTTTGTTCTTTCTTCAATGCTAGGTTTAAATCTTTTTAAGTCCACACCACAAATCGAGCCCTGCCCCAAAACCGTAGATTTACTTTTAGAGATTACACCTTCTGAAATTAAAAATTTTCGTTCTGAGTCACTCACGACCAAAATGTGGCTCGCAAGCGCCCCCGTAACAGTATCTAAGAATTTTAGAAGACATCTAAAAAATCCTTTTTTTGATAACCAAACTTCACCTTGAAAATGATGAAGACGAGAAGACACTCCCGCGATACGAGCAGCAAGCATCGAAAGTAATCCCGCCTTCGGCGCCACAGAGTGTACTATAGAAAATCGCTCTTTAATAAAAAAGATTATTAAAAACATCAGAACATAAAAATCGTATAAAAGACTAATTTTTCGCTGAATAGGCACATGAACAAATTTAATAGGTAAATTTTGTTGGTCGACCCACGTTTTGTCATCAATATTGACCACTAAAGTGATATCATATTGTTCCGCTAAAGCATGGAGATGAGGCTTTAGAAACGACTTCACTATTAACAAACTCGTCGTGACCAAACAGATTTTCTTTTTTTTCGACATTTAACCATTCCAAATAGTCAATTTGCTTACAAAAACAATATTAATGCGATATTTATATAAAGTAAATGTATAAGAAAAAACTCGTTGTTTACATTCTAAGCTATCGGAGACCTGAATATCTTTTAGATTCACTAGAGTCCGTCATTACTCAAGACTATGAGTCGTTTGACGTGATTATCTCTGAAAACTCACCAGACAATTCTATCGTTGATTTTCTAAATTCTCAGCAAAAATATAGCCAAATAAAGATCGTTAAGAGATTACCCAGCATGCCTACACTTGATCACTTCAATCTAATTCTAGAAGAAGTAAAGCAGTATGAATTTGCAATGTTATTTCATGATGATGATGTACTTATGCCGCGAGCTATTTCTGAAATGATGCGGCTGCTGACGAGTAACTACGATCTTGTCGCTGTGGGATGCAATGCCTTAATCATCAAAAATAGCACAAATACAAATAGACTCTTAAGTACACACATCAAATATGACTTAGTGATAACTAGTCAGTCACAGTTGATAAAAAGATATCTCTTCCGAAGATTAAGTCACCCTCCATTTCCATCTTACATTTATAGAACCGCCAAACTTAAAGATAGCAACCTCGCGACATGTGATGGAGGTAAATATTCAGATGCCTCTTTTTTGGTAAAATTGATTAGATTCGGTCCTATTTATTGGTTCGCTCAACCGCTAATGTACTACCGTCAGCACGATTTCAATGACTCCGCGACTATAAACTTGAACGACCTATTTAAACTTAGCCTGTTTTTTCTAAAAACGTCGCCATCGTTATTGCTATATATAATTGGGTACTTTTTAAAACTATCATTAAAAAAGCTGATTCAGAAATTAAAGATTTTCGTTCTAATCGACTTGAAATCTAAAAACTCTACTAACAATACGAAGATTACTTATTAGGTATTCGGGCTGGCGAACCTACTACAGTGAGATTACATGAAATATTATTTATCACCGTAGAACCAGCACCGATTACACTCCATGATCCTATGGATATATTAGGAGCGATTTGCCCTCCCACACCCACAAGTGCACCCTCGTCTACTTTGACATTTCCACACAATGTTGCGCCCGGAGCAACATGAACAAAGCTTCCAATTTTGCAGTCATGATCAACTGAACATCGGGTATTTAGAATGGTATGCGCACCAACATCAGTTGAGGCGTTTACCACAACACCCGCCATCACCACGGCACCTTCAGCAATTTGACTGTGCTTACTGATTATAGCACTTGGATGGATCAACGTCGCAAAGCGAATTTTTTTTTGAGAGAAGCTATCAACTACTCTTTTACGCGCAGTATTGTTGCCAATAGCAATAACAACAACTAAATCAGGATTTTCAGCATGCGCTTTAATTAACTCTTCAGCGCCACCCAGAACAGAGTATGACAATACACTCTTAGGTGCATTCGAGTTATCATCAAAAATACCAAAGATTTTAATACCAGCTTGCTCAGCAATATCAACTATAACTTTTGCATGCCCCCCAGCCCCAAAAATTGCGATTGAACTCATCTTTAAATCCTACCTTCTAATCACTACAGGATATTATCAGCACAAAATATAACTAATGGAAACGTTTTAATTTTCTGAGGTAACCACAGCCCAAGACTACTCTATCTTTCTTTTTTGTAGCACAGTAAGTATAGCACCTATACCCAGACCAATAAGCAACATCCACCATGAGTATCGATACCTATACAGCACCCCGACAAAAGGAGTCGACAAACCGTAAATCCCCATGACCGAGAACGACATAAATACAGGACCTAAAATTAAAAACTGCTTCGTCTTAAATACCCAATAAAATAAAAAACATAGACCAAGATACAGCACTAGCGCCTCGACTGGTGCAATCATATAAAATATTGAAAATCTTTTCGTAAAAATGTACGACCACATATTTGGCCATGGCGCAAAAACTCCAAGACTTACTGCGCGTGGAAGATACGCAAATGCTTCAGATGTCGACCCTGGCAATATATCATAATCAACAATCGAAAATAATGTATTCGGATTCGTTTGAGTATACAATAATCTAAAAATATTACATCGCTGGCCAACTATTCCTTTTATTTTTTCATTTATATAGCCAACAGAAAAATCATTTCGCCAATTTTCAGAACTCACTTTTGCAAAACACTTATCGACGATAGTTTCATTTGCATTAAGTGCTGGAGTCTGAATAAATTCTTTGAAGCTATCTATGGTTTGATCTGATGTCGCGCCAGTAGACTGCACTCTTACAACGAATAAAACTAACAATACTGACAACAAAAATGTTTTCCATTTTTTTACTCTTCTAAATATAAGAGGAGTTAAAAATATAACCAGCAACGATACGAAATGAATTTGATTTATATATGGCCTAACTAAGCTAGTCAAAAAAGCCCCAGAAGATATTATTACAACACCTGATAAATAATTATGCTTATTTGAATCCAAAGTCGCTTTCTTGATTAGCTCAAGACTACCATATATAACCAATAAAGCACCCGCGATGGCATAACTGTCTTTATTGATCTGCGAAAACCAAACCATAAAATACGGTGAAAATAATAACGGCATGGCCCCTATCAGCGAGTATTTCGGCAAAAACCAGTTAGATAGAATCAAATAGCAAATTAAAACGCTTAGCGCATGAAGTAAGGCATTTAAAATTACGACTCCAACGACAGAATCAAAAAATAAATACATTAAACTAGCTACCCCTGCTGGGCCAGAGCTATCTGGACGTAACTCAAATTTTAAGAGTCCATTTTTCTTCATGTCCTCGGCTTTAAGTGCCGCAGCCTTATGATAAAGTTGTGGGTCTCCTGCCAAGTGCCCATCTATGCCGTTCCAGTCCATATTTGGAATAATAATTTCCCGTGCTACAAACATACACGTTATTGCAAAAGTAAAAGCCAATAAAAAAATGTAGAAATTAATTTTTTTTTCAGACAGCTCAAAAAAACGCATCCAAACAAATCCCATTACACGTTGATCAATCGAATATCTCCACAATGGCCATTCTTAGCGATACTGAATTGAACCTGATTCAATCAGGATTAACTCAAGCGCGTAGCACATCGTATGGTACCAAATAGCATGACCTTCCTGAATACGAGCCGTATTAGGGCCATTCATAACGACATTTAGATCAGCCATATTTTCTTTAACGGCTTTGCCGCCGTCTTTACCAGTTAAACAAATCGACTTAGCACCGATCTTTTTGCAAATATTAAAACAATTCAAAATATTTTTAGAATTACCTGAAGTAGTAATTCCTAAGAACACATCATTTGGCCTAGCTAAGGCTTCAACTTGGCGACTGAAAATATCATCATAACTAAAATCATTTCCAGCGGCTGTAATAATTGATGTATCCACAGTTAAAGCAACCGCACGAAGTGGATCTCGATTTTTATTTAACTTCACTACTAGCTCTGCGACCATGTGCTGAGCATCTGCGGCTGAACCACCATTACCCGCTACATATAGCGTACCGCCCGCTTTTAAGCTTTGCGCGATCATGTTCGCTGATTCTTCAAAACTTTGAAGCATTTTCGCATTGTCTAAAATCGCTTGGATATTTTGCAAAGCCTCAGTGGCTTCTTTTTTGAATAAATCTTTAAGTGAGGTCATTTTTATACTTTTCCTTTGATGAACTTTAAAAGATCGTCTCTAAGCTCTGGACGATCTAATGCAAGCTCGATATTCGCTTGTAGAAAACCTAATTTATCTCCTGTATCAAAACGACGAGATTCAAAACTATAAGCCATTAAATCAGTTTTTTGCGCCATCAAATTCATTGCATCTGAAAGCTGCAATTCGCCGTTATAACCAGGCTTAATATCACTTAAGTATTTCATAATTTCAGCCTGAAATACATAACGGCCTGGTAACGCCCAGCGCGATGGAGCAACTTCTGGTTTAGGCTTTTCAACTACACCCTTTACCTTGAGTCCTGCTATTAAATCATTATGACTTGAATTCTTATGCTGCGAAGTTAAATCAACGATTCCGTATTTATGTGTTTCATTTGGTTCAACTGGCAAAACCCATACACCGCTGTTTTGTTTTTCTTCACAGTTTTTAATTAAGTGATGGGTAATATTATATTTTTGTTCTTTTGAAATTGTGATTTCATCGCCAAGTAAAACAGCGAAGGCTTCATCGCCAATAATGCTTTCAGCGCAACGAACAGCATGTCCTAGGCCTAACGCTGCTTTTTGGCGAACTGAGATAATATTAGTGTTATTACGAATATATTGAATTTGTTTTAAAATCTCTTCTTTGCCCTCTTTAACTAATCTATCTTCAAGCTCATAGCTAACATCAAAAAAGTCTTCAATTGCAGTTTTTCCGCGGCCTTGGATTAAAATAATATCTGTAATACCGGCCTGAACAGCTTCTTCTATCACATACAAAATAGCAGGACGATCCACGATCGGTAGCATTTCTTTAGGAACAGTTTTAGTCGCTGGAAAAAAGCGGGTGCCCAAACCAGCAGCAGGGATAATTGCTTTACGGATTTTATGTTTTTTTGCCATTTACTAAAAATGCCTTTAGTTTCGCAGATCGGCAAGTCATACAGTTATTTTTTCTTTTTTTGCAGAACTGTTAAAAAGGCGCTTATACCTAACCCGAGTAAAAGCATCCACCATGCATAACGATATCTATACAAAGCTCCCAAAAATGGAATCGAAATACCATAAATGGCCATAATAGAAAATGATATAAAAACAGGCACTATCGCCAAAAACTGTTTTTCGACATAGATCCAATAAAACAAAAATAATAGCCCCAGATAAAGAAAAAAAGCCTCAATTGGAGCAATCAAATAAAAAAATGAAAATCTTTTTTCAAACACATGTAGCCATTTATTCGGCCACGGTGCAAATATTCCCAAACTAAACGCACGCGGAAAATAAGCAAATGCTTCCGAGGTCGAACCCGGCAATATATGATCATCAACAATAGAGTCTAATGTGTTTAAATCTGTCTGGTTATAGAGAATAGTAAATATACTACATCGCTGGCCCAAAAGGCCTTTAATTTTATCATTTACATAATTGGGTAAAAAATCATTTTTCCAATTATTGTTACTCAGCGAAATTAAACACTTATCAACTACATTTAAGATTTTTACAGGCTTTTGAGTTTGAGTCATCTCTGGCGTCAAAACAAAATCCTTAAAGCTATCAATCGTTTGATCAGATGTAGCGCCAGTCGACTGCATTTTGATTACAAATAAAACTAACACGACAACAGGCAAATATATTTTCCAACTTTTAACTTTTCTTAAAACTAGGGGCGTTAAAAACACTAGCAATAGTACAACAAAGTTAATCTGATTCATATAAGGCCTTACCAAGCCTGCTAAAACTGATCCTGAACAGATTGCTACAGTTCCAAATGCATAATTTGATTTATTAAAATTCTGAGTCGCTTTTTTTATAATCCTTACAACTCCATAAATGATCAACAATGCACTAGTCACAGCATAACTATCTTTATTAATTTGCGAAAACCATATCATTTGATAAGGCGACAAGAACATGGGTATAGCGCCGATCAAAGAAATTTTCGGCGAAAACCAATTAGATAAAATTAAATAACAAAGTAAAACACTCAGCGCATGAAGCAAGGCATTTAAAATAACAACAGCATAAACTGAATTAAAAAATAAATACATTAAACTGGCGATACCAGCGGGCCCAGAACTACCCGGACGCAATTCAAATACAGATAGCCCTTTTTGCCTCATCTCTTCAGCTTTCTTGGTGGCTACCTTATGATAAAGCTGTGGGTCTCCCGCCAAATGCCCGTCAATACCATTCCAGTTCATTCTAGGAATAATTATTTCACGGGCTGTAAACATACAGACGATAGCGAAGGTGAACGCAAATAAAAAAATGTAGAGATTAATTTTCTTCGCAGACCAAGACTTGATTTCGCTATTAGTATGCATTTTTATTTACAAAGCCTTTATATATTGTTTGCAAAATAATTCTGTAATCAAAAAATAACGACCAGTTTTCGATATAGTACAAATCATACTCGATACGCTTTTGCATTTTTTCAATCGTATCAGTCTCGCCGCGAAAGCCATTTACTTGCGCCCAGCCTGTAATACCAGGACGAACCTTGTGTCGTTGCATGTAATTATCAATCTTATCCTGATATTCTAAATTCATTACAATCGCGTGCGGGCGCGGGCCTACGATCGACATGCGCCCCTGAAGCACGTTGAAAAACTGCGGCAGCTCATCAAGGCTAGTTTTTCTTAAAAACTTACCCACTGGAGTAATACGACAATCTGCAGAAGTAGCTTGCTTAAACACTTCGTTTTTTTCGAAGTACATGCTTCTGAATTTATAAACATTGATGGGCTTACCACTCCAACCGTGACGCGTTTGTTTGTAAAGAATTGGTCCACGCGAAGTTAACTTAATCGCAAGCGCAATAGTTAAAAGGATCGGAGAAATCAGCAATAGGATAATTGCCGCTAAAATAAAATCCGAAACTCTTTTCACTAGGCGATCCACCCAGCTCATCGGTGTTCCATTAATTTCAATAATTGGAATGTCAGCGATTTCAGTGACAGAATGATTCAGTAACCGAAAATTAAAGATGTCTGGAATAAAGCGAATTACGCAAGTGTGGTGGCGGGTATCGTGCAAGATTTCCTGCATTTTTTTATCAGCGCGCAAAGGTAGCGCTAACCAAATCTCGTCGCATTCACCCATCAGATCATTAAGTTTTACCGGGGCCAATACGGGCACACCATTGATCTTTGTATCTTGAATTTTATCGTTATCATCAACGAAAGCCAAAATATCAAAACCCACTTCGTAATTTTCAGAAAGTTTTTCTTGAACACTTTTTCCGACAGCGCCGGCACCGTAAACAACGATCATTTTTCTGTTGAATTTGTGTTTACGTAAGAAATTTAATATCTGATCGATTAGCGCGCGATAGATTACTAGATAAAAGTAAGCCGACACTCCCCAAATGAAAAACCACTTTCTTGAAAAAATCGCCGAACTTTTTAACATGAATAAAGCCACTAAAATTGCGACCAGTACACAGACCCATGCATAAAGAACCTGAAATGCTCTGTGAATACGACTACGTCCGCGCCAAGAACTATAAAGTTTAAATTTAGGAAAGATCAGTAAAATTAATAAAAAATTCAAAGTCACCATCATCGAATAGTCAGAAGGTAGAGTCATTTGATAGTTAAATATGGCGTACAACAACCAACCGATGGCGCTAGTTCCGACTGAGTCAAGAACTTGAGAAATCATGCTGAGTTTGTCAGTCCATCGACCCTCTAGTTTTCGCATTATAAATTCCACCCTACGAGAGTTTTAGCTTAGTTTTGCTCTCTCAAAAAATATTTTGTATCGTACCTTTTTCTGTGCTGTAGTCAAATTAGATATGCCAGTGCCAACACAACAGACAAGCAAGCCCGTTCTCGTTCAAATTCTGCGTTCGCCCCTCGGAGGCATTGGAAAACACGTCAGAGACATTGCCGCGTATTTTAGTGCAGACTCTAACGTAAACGTGTTAATTTTTACTGATCTTTCTGAGGCTAATTTTACCCCGCCGCTACCCGCGAATGTAACCATTTACAATCTGAATATCTCTGAAGGCCCAAAGTCTTCAGACTTAATAAATTTGATTTTTATTTTTAATATTCTTCGTAAAAAACCAATTATGGTTCTTCACGGACACGGCGCCAAAGGTGGCTTATACTCGCGTTTATTGGGGTTAATTTTACGCTGCAAATGCATATATACTCCGCATGGCGGGAGCCTTCATCGGTCTCACGGTAAGCTTAAAAACTTTATATACGACGCCATTGAAAAATTATTAATTCCGCTAACAAATGTTTTTCTTTTCGAGTCGAAATACTCTAAAGACCTGTTTGTAAAAAACGTGGGGTCAAATTCTCGCCTAGTGGTGAATCCAAATGGAGTTGACGTCAAAACAGAGATAATGCCTAAAAAATTCTCACCTGGCGGCGCGCTAAATTTAAAAAGTTTTGGTCTACTACGACACCTAAAGGGGCATGACATCTTAATCGAAGCTTGTGCCTTACTGCAAAAAAACCAAGTTCCATTTCACTATACCATTTTCGGAAAAGGTGAAGAAAAATCTAACCTTGAAAAACTTATTCAAGAAAAAGGCCTTTCAGCTCAAATCGAAATTAAACCCTATACAGAAAATATCGAAACTGAAATGTTATCTGCCGATATTGTAGTTCAGCCTTCAAGATATGAATCTTTTGGCTATGTTCCAATCGAAGCCATGGCGTTAAAAGTGCCCGTTCTATCATCATTCATAGGCGGATTAAAAGAGATTATGACAGAAGATGTTGGTTATATTTCTTACGATAACTCGCCAGAGTCATACTTTGAAATTCTGAAATCTCTTTATGAAGGAAAAACTGATCCCGCGCTTAAAGCTGAAAAAGCTTACGCAAAAGTGCAACGCGATTTTTCTAAAAGCGCTATGCTAGAAAAAATTAAAACTATTTATTTTTCCTAATCAAGCTACCCGAAACGACCGGTAATATAGTTCTCTGTTTTCTCTTCTTTCGGGTTCGTGAACACTTGCGAACTTTCGCCAAACTCAATCAAATCTCCAAGGTACATAAACGCCGTAAAATCTGAAGCACGTCCTGCTTGGTGTAGATTATGCGTAACCATTAAAATCGTTACTGTTTTTTTAAGCTCACCTATAAGCTCTTCAATATGCGCGGTTGAAATCGGGTCAAGAGCTGACGTTGGTTCATCTAAAAGTAATAATTCAGGCTCAGTCGCCAGCGCGCGCGCAATGCAAAGACGCTGCTGCTGACCACCTGATAACGCAGAGGCTGAAGCTTTTAAACGATCGCTTACTTCTTTCCACAGGCCTGCTTTTTTAAGTGAATCTTCAACTTTATCATCAAGATAAGACTTCTTTTTAATACCGCGAATTTTCAAACCATAAGCTACGTTTTCATAGATTGATTTAGGAAATGGATTTGGTTTTTGAAAAACCATTCCGACCTTCATGCGCACTTCTAAAGGATCAACTTGCTTAGACAAAATATCAAAACCAGAGGGTTGTAAAATAATTTTACCTTCGTACTTAACCGCACCATAAAGATCATGCATACGATTAAAACAACGAAGCAGCGTGGTCTTACCGCAGCCCGACGGACCAATTAAAGCCGTAATGCTATTTTCAAAAACCGGAAGACTTACCGAATTTAGCACTGGGCGACCAGTCGATGTTTTGTCATAACTAAAAGTTAGATTTTTAACTTCGGCTTTAATATTTTTCATGTTTTACCACTTATATTTCTTTCTGAAACGGTAACGAATAAAAATCGCCAGCGCATTTAACACCAGAGTCATTGATAGTAGCACAATACCTGCAGCGGCAGCATTCACATGAAATTCTTCTTGCGGGCGTGAAATCCAGTTAAACATTTGAATTGGCATCACCGTGTAAGGATCCATTAACCATTGCGCACTCACATAAGGAGCCACAGCCATCACCGGCGGGGTCGGCAAAAAGGCAATGAATGCCACCGCTCCGACGGTTAGTAACGGCGCGGTTTCACCAATCGCACGCGATAATGCGATCACAACGCCTGTCATGATGCCGCCGAAACTGTACGGAACGATGTGACTGCGCACTGTTTGCCATTTCGTAGCGCCTAGGGCGTAACTGGCTTCACGAATGTGATTTGGAATCGTACGAATCGCTTCACGAGTTGTTACAATAATAATCGGTAAAATCAAAAGCCCTAAAGTCATGCCGGCGGTTAAAATACTTTGTTTTAAACCAAACTCGTAAACAAACAGCGATAGGGCCATGATCCCGTAAATGATCGACGGAACTCCCGCTAAGTTTAAAATGTTTAATTCGATCATTCGAGAAAACCAACCTTTAGGAGCATATTCTTCTAAATACACACCCGTTGCTACTCCTAATGGAATAGCTAATAAGGCAGTGACTAACACCACACAAAGACTTCCAACCCAAGCGGCTAAAATTCCCGCGCGTCCGGCAAAGCGTGAAGGAAAGTTCAGAAAGAATTCTTGATTAATCCGCGGAATACCTGTTTGCCCCATGTCATAGATCAGGGCGAATAAAATAATAAAAGCGCCGGCTAAAACAAATAAACCGACAAACCAAAACACGACATCTTGGGCTTTTAAAAACTTAATCTGTTGCAATAATTTTGCATTCGTTTGATCAAACATCTATTTCACCTGCTTTTCCATACGGTGACGAATGGTCTGCCCGATAATATTAAAAGTCAGGGTAAATAATAGTAAAACGATGCCGCACACATAAATCGTGCGATACCCCATGCTACCTTGCGGAAGATCGCCTTGGCTGACTTGTACGATATAAGCAGTTAATGTTTCTGTTGGGCCTAACGGATTAAAACCAAATTTGGGTTCTAATCCGGCGGCGATGGCCACAACCATGGTTTCACCCAGTGCACGTGAAATCGCTAGAACGAAAGCTGAAGCAATTCCTGAAAACGCACTCGGAATGACGACGCGAAAAGATGTTTGAAATTTAGAAGCCCCTAAGGCAAGACTTCCTTCACGTAATTGCTGAGGCACTGCTCGCATCGCATCCTCAGATAGTGAACTCACATAGGGAACAATCATAATCCCCATCACCAGGCCTGCACTTAACGCATTAAAACCTGAAAGGTCAGGAAATATTTTTTGTAACCACGGCGTTATCAATGTCATTGCAAAATAACCATAGACAACAGTTGGCACCGCGGCCAATAGTTCTAGTAATGGTTTAAAAATTTCACGCACTTTATCTGTTGCGTATTCACTCAAAAACACTGAAGTGATAATCCCAAACGGCAATGCCACAAAAAGCGCTATCGTTGTGGTTAACAAAGTTCCCGAAACTAAAGCGGCGATCCCGTATTTTGGATTTTCAAATAACGGCGTCCATTCAGTTTCAAAAATAAAATCTTTTAGACCGACTTCTTTAAAAAATGGAAAGGCTTCGGTCACTAAAGTATAGACAATAAAAAATGTGATCAGCACTGAACTTGCTGCAGCTAAGAATAGAATCAGTTCAATAAATTTTTCAGTGAGCTGTCTTCTTAGTTTATACTTCATAATTAGTTACGGCCGTAATCATCTTGGTAACGAACAATGTCATCTTCACCAAAATACGAACCAACTTGAACCTCGATAAATTCTACCGCGGCTTTCGAATTATTAATAATACGATGTTTTGCACCCTGCGGGATAAAAATATGCTGGCCAGTTTTTAACGGAACTTCTTTATCATCTAAAATAACTACGGCTTCACCTTTTACGATAATCCAGTGTTCAGCACGTTTGGCATGTGACTGATAAGAAATTTTTTGCCCCGCATCTACGCGGATAACTTTAGATTTGTAATAATCTTGATCTTTTAAGATTTCGAACTTACCCCAAGGCCGATTTTCAAAAACGTGTTCTTCAGTTAATTCTGGGCTAGTCACTTTTAAGCGATCGACCACATCTTTAACTTTTTGTGATTCGTTCTTTTTACAAACTAGCAGTGCATCTACCGTATCAATAACCATAAGATCATCAACACCGACAAAACTATAAGCTTTGTTCTCTAACGGAAATACCGAATTATTTTTACTAGAGACTTGAATATTTTGAAGGCCTTTGTTTTGTACGCCCTCGCGGATCTCCATTAACGAATCCCACGAACCTAAATCTGACCAGCCAATATCACAAGTTACACACATTAATTCAGGCGATGTTAGTTTTTCTAAGATCGCATAATCAATCGAGATATTTTTGATATCTTTATAAACTTCATTTAAGTTTGATAGATCAGACTTTAATTTTTCTAAATGATTCCAAATTTCAGGCTCAAGCTTTTTAAAATGCTGAATCATGTTTTCTACACGAAAGATAAAAATTCCGGCATTCCAAAAATATGTACCGGCATTTAAAAACTCATTGGCATTATTAACCGATGGTTTTTCGTGAAACTTTAAAACTTCAGTGGCTTCTTTTGTACCAATCGCACGGTTTTTTACCTGAATATAACCAAATCCAGTTTCTGGACGATCTGGCTTAATACCAAGCACAACCACCGAACCAGTGCTTGCTGTTTTTGTGGCTACGGCTAAAGCTTCGTGAAACGATTTTTCATCTAAAATAAGATTATCTGACGAAAATACTCCGACAACTTGATCTAGCTTATTTTGAAACTGTAAATACTTACAAACTAAACCAATCGCCGCTGCCGTATTACGAGGAGTTGGTTCATAAAGAACTTTCTCGACGTTAAAGCCATTGGTGCGAATATCGCGCTCAGTAAGATCTTGAAACTTAATGTTTGTAACGACTAAGTTTGGGCCATATTTTTTTAAACGATTCAAAGTCATCGTATGTAACGGTTCATCTAATAGTTCACAGAACTGTTTCGGAAATTTTGCGCGTGAAACTGGCCAAAGGCGAGTTCCACTTCCACCACTCATAATCACAGGAAGTAAATTCATAAGCCCCGAGTCTATAAAGCCTTCGCTTTCAGGGCAATAAACTTTTGGCTTTTTGATTGCTAAGACTATGTTAGGACCCTATTTTTGAGGCCATCGCGACACCAACGCGCTAGCTTGAAAAATAGACTAACTAACACTACCAGGGGGAATTTAATGAAAATGATTATTCTATTAGCAGGTTTATTCGGTTTTGCGGCGATAGCACAAGCTCAAAGCGTAACTATCCGTGGGGTCAGAATGACCGGAACTGGTTGTAGCGAATCTACGGCATGGGCCACAACGACTTCAGATGGTAAAACGCTATCTGTTCTTTTTGATAATTTTAAAGTCGATATCGGTAACGGTTCTGAAAACCCTCAGTCTACAAGCCTTAGAAAGAGTTGCCGCGTTTTAATTGATGTTGATGTGCCGCAAGGTTACCAATACGGATTAGAACAAACTGATTACCGTGGTTTTGCTGCACTTCCTGTTTCAGCTTACGGTTTACACCGTTTTACTCAAATCATCCCTGGGCAGCCAATTGTTTCAGCTCGCGAAGCTCAATTAAAAGGACCAATTGCGGATGATTATGCTGTTTCTGTTCGCCAAAAACCGGGCCGCATAGTTTTCTCGCCGTGTAATCAACGTGTACAAACTATCCAATTACTATCTGAACTACAGGTAGCTTACTTTCCAAACACAAAAGATCGTTCAATTGCACAAATTAACTTAGATTCTGTTGATACTGGCGTTAATTCAACTTTTGTTATGTCTTGGAGAAGGTGCAAGTAATAACTTGTAGCCGTCCGGGCGTTGACTGGTTATAAAGTTTCCTGAATCATAAGCTGATCGCAGGAGACTTTATGACCGATAAGTACGCCATTAGATTTACAGCCATCTCTTTCTATGCTTTAGCTATGGCGATTTTTGCTTCCGTTTCATTTATCTCAATATACCAATTACTCATACTCATTGTTTTTGTTTTGTTTTTTATTCGTAAAGAAATTGATTTTAAAAATTTACCTGCAAGCACTTTAGCCTTATTAAGTTTTATTGGCGTTCAACTCTTATCTGCAACCGTAAACTTTGTCGAACTTGAAGAAAAATTTCGTTCAATCGGAATCATTAAATATCCATTATCGGGCATTTTAGCTTTAATTGTATTTCGCCATCAAAAATTACAAAACAATGAGTTCTTAAAAAAACATTCGCGGATTGCATTTAATATTTTTCTGGCAACTATTGTTATTGCTTTTATCTACGGTTTTACAAGAGTTAATATTGCTCCCAATTTACTCAACAGCAACGATTTTCGCCTTGGTGGCTTTACCGATGTTATGCGCTACGGCTATGGCTCAGCCATGGTTCTCTTAGCGCTGTTGACAATTTGCCTGAATTCAAAAAAACTTCCAACGCTTAACAAAGTTTACCTTTACCTAGTTTTTGTTATTGGATTTATAGGGTTATATATGTCGTATACCCGCGGTGCAATGCTAGGTTTTTTGATAGGTCTTCCTGTTGTGTTTTTCTTTTTCAATAAACGTATTGCTATTATAATTGCATTAGTTTCAGCCGCATTCATCAGCCTAATGGTGATTGTAGCCCTCATGGGTGGCAGCGCCCGCTCGCGCTTTTTATTGGGCTCAAATAGCGCATCTAACAGCGAGCGCATGTCGCAATATTTATCTGCTATTCACGCCTTTAAAGAACGTCCTATTTTGGGGTTTGGCCCGCAGCAATTGAAGTTTCACGTTAAAGAAATAAAAGAAAAATATAATTTAGAAAATAAACATTATATTGAGCACTCTCATAACGTGTATCTTGAAATGGCAGCTAATATGGGAATCGTTGGTTTATTGGCCTTTTTAGCTTGGCTAGGTTTATGGTGCAAAGAATTGCTTTTGCATTCAAACAAACTAGCTAAGCAGTTATTTTTACCAATTATTTTATTCATGTTAGTCGCTGGCCAATTCGAAATGCTTTTTATGGCGCAAACATCAACTCTGATTTATTTCTTATATGCCATCAGCTACCTTGACCTTTTCAAAAAAGAAGCTACATAACTCATGAAAAAATTCTTCTCTGAAGTACTGAAAAAACTAATCGTTACCCTTCTATTCGCAGCAATCATGTTCATCGCCAGCTACTGCTTAGTCACCGGCGAATTTCCGCCTAAAATAGCCAACATGAAAAAAGGGTTACTGAATATGCAAACCCAAATTCAGCAACTTAAAAAAATTCAAGAAACCCAGCTCGCAAAACTAGCCGAAGCAGCAGACCAAATAAACGAGGCTCAATCTCCCAACTTAGATCAGGCCGAAATCAAGTACCAACAAGCCTTAGTCGATAAAATTAAAGAGCTTGAAGCACGTATTGCGCGTTTAGAGAGTAAAACTCAATAACCTAAGTGTCTAAAGTTTTGACGAACCTATAGGATTCACCTACTTCTACAGATAATTCACTAATCTAGTCTTAGATTTGTTATAAACACGTCTATGAAAAAATTTATCTCAATCTCATTGTTATTAACAACAGCGGCAATCGTATTCACTGGTTGTACAAAATCACAAACTCACGAAGACCATGATAAAAAGATTGCTGATATCATCAGACAAAGCCAAGAAGACATGGATAAGATCTTGCGCGATTCTACGACTAAACTTGAATTTTTAACTGATGGCGGACAGCCCGGGCGAATTGCTTTAAATGGGGTCGCTGTACTAGACAGTGAAAAAATAGATTCTCGTATTACGATTTCTCAGAGTGCAGGTTTGAATAAATCTGGATCAAGCACAGTCACTGCGAAAAATTTAATAGACTTAAGCACAATGACCGCAGAAAACCTTGTTTCAACCACGGCTACCGTGAAACAAACTGAAGCTGAAAAGTCATATATCAATCTAGGTTGTGAGTTAGCCGAATCTGAAATTGCTGGCTTAACTGATATTTCAGATAAAGTAGACCTTACCGCTGTTAGTATCAGTTTAAGCGCTAGCCGCGTTTTCATCTGCGGCGAACACAAAATTAGTAATTTAAGCTACGGCTTTAGTGTAACAGCTAGTGATATCATGTTGAAAAATGCATCTCTTATTATGCAAAAGTTCACTGGCAGCATTCGTTTAGAATCTAATACCTTAGTGCTTGCCGAAAAAAACACGATCACTACTTTGGGTGAAAACGCATCTGGCATGGTTATCTCTGCCCCACAAATTAATTTATTTGTCGCTACAGAAATCTATGGTGACGGCGAACTAACTTTAAAGTCTATCGGGGGCAACAACGTAGAATCGGTTGAGAGTAAAAAATAGTATGAAACTTCTGGGCCTATGCTTATTCATTTTAACAAGTACAGTTTCACTATCGGCGCAGATCTTGTCGCCAAATGCAACCGAAGTCGATTTCACTTATGAAGCGATCGTCGAAGTTCCACTGGATGAATCATTCAATGATTCGATCACGGCCGCCCAGTTTCAAGCCCAGCACATGTTCGGCATTTTTAGTTCGCCTACAATAATCGAGCGTATGGGTATTAATTCAAATAATATTCACGGTATCGGCGGCCCAAAATCACAATCAGAAATTCTAATCTTAGCCGAAGAAGTCTTTCAAAAAAACCAACAGTCATTTGTGCGCGTTCACTATAAAAACACAGGCCAAATGATTCTTCATAACAACGCCGCAGAAAAGGTGTTAGCCAAAGGCCACTTTAATGTTCCGCTACCGACAAACCCATTTAAAATTTACCGTAAAAAATGTACCGATTCACACTATGATACCTTCGGTGATTTTTGGTATTTCTATGACCCGTACCGCGAAGGTTGTGAACGTTTATCACAAGACCCATTAGCACAAAACGTAGTTATTCAGGTGAAAAAATCCAGAAGCCGTAATATTCAACGTTCGGCTGAATTACCGCTGCTTCGTGGTGATAACGGCAATGGCGATTTATTTTCAATTTATTTAATTCACGGTTTTTCAGAAGATAAAAAAGACCCTGAAGACGATGGTCGCATTAATTACCAAGATGCCCACGCCTATTTAATGGATAAGGGTTTTTCGGTTGAGCGCCTCAAAAAAAATACGCCCTACCCTTTAAACCTCTATAAAAAAACTGTAGTTTTATCGACTGGCGAAACGATCAGAATCGAAATTAAAAGCTTATTAGTTGAAACCGCTATCGAATCAAAATCTAAAGTTTTTGCTGAGTTCTTTAAACAAGCAGTCGCCCGAGCTGATGCAATTATCTATGAAGGCCACTCAGGCCTTGGCGGAAACCTTAATATTCCAGACCTTGAAAGAAAAGCCGGCAAATTCGTTTTTCCGAATAAAAAACAGATCTACTACTTTGATTCGTGCTCGAGCTATTCGTATTACCTTGATCACTTTAATGCTTACAAGACGAAGACTAATATCGATGTGGTGACTAACGGCCTATCGTCGTACTTTCACACTTCACCCTTAGTGCTAAAAGAATTTTTAAACTATCTAGTCGGCACTGATAACCGTAATTTTCAATGGATGACGATTCTTAAAAAAATGGAAAGCGTTTTAGGTAAAGAATCTTACCTGGTTAACGTTGGCGGATTATAATTCTAATTGGCCACTATTTTAAAACAGTGGCTTTTTGTATGATGTAATTTACGAAATTAATTGCGGATTGGTTGTGTATATCCTGCGCTTCTGCAGTCGTTGGTAATAATAAAAACGTATGTTGATCCGAATCTGCAATCCAAACACTTGTGTTTGGATATGGCCGCGCAACTGCCGCTATTCCACGATTAGACAAGACAAGCTGGCGATGATTCTCGGGCGAAATATCTCCGAAGGCCGTCGACATAACGCCGTCTCGAGTTGATTGCATAATGCCAATCGTCCATTGTTTTAAGTTATTTAATACTGGCCCCATATGCTGAGCGATGAAGCCATCATTATAGTTTAACTGCACACCCGCTTCGGCAAAGGCCTTTGAAAAATCACTGAATAAACGCGGTGTAAACTTGTGCCAGAAGTTTTTTCCGAAATGAAGACCAGCACTATCGATGATCGCAATTTTATTAGCTTTCGGAAAATACGGCTCAATATTTCTTAAATGAACAAAAGCCCCGATACCACCTGCTGAAGCTCCCCAAACTGTTAAGCGCTCAATTTTACTAAAATTGATCATGTTCTTTTTCTGAAGATAGGCAAACGTCATTAAAATATTACGGTAACCTTGGTGATAGGCAGGAACTCCAGAATAGTTAGCTTGGTGATCCGCTGAAAACACATCACCTGTGCAATACGGTAAATAAATCGCTGAGTCTTTTACAAATGGGTGGTCTGAAACCAACCACATATCGCTGGTCATGTAGCTATAAAATGGAACTTCTACTAATGGATGCATCCAAGTTCTGAAATTGATTCCGCTAAAATCGACTCCGTAGCAGGTATCAAAATCCCAGCAAACACCGCCGCCCATAAACTCAACCAGTAGATTTTTTGAATTAGCTTTTGGATCAACAAAGACCGTATAAGGAAGCCCATCGCCGCAAACGGCTCCCGGAATTTGGATTCTATCCCAGTTACGTGCGTAGGTTGATTGAACAAATAAAGAAACAAATAAAAGGGAGATAAGTGTCTTCATCAGTAAAGCCTATCCAAAGTTTTTTAGATAGACTAGTACTTTTACTCTATTCGCTGCAGAATTTCTGCAATTATCTGTAATGCTTTACTTGCAGTCAGAATTGGACTGTTAGTTCGACCGTGATTGTCCCGAATTTCCACGAAACCCAGTGCGCGGACCACCAGATCCGCCCCCACCACCACTGCCACTACGGCGTTGACCGCCGCCGCCACCGCGACGTTGACGGTTTCCACCACCACCGCGAGATCCGCGTTCCGAAGCTTCAAGTTTAGCTTTCGCTTTACCCGGCGACATTAAAGCTGCAAGTTCAACGGCTTTAGAATGAAAAGGCTGCTTAGTCACAACAGGAATAGTTTTTCCCATCGTTTTTTCGATATCACGGATGAATGATTTTTCTTCGGCATCACAAAAAGAAATAGCGATACCTTCGCGTCCTGCACGAGCAGTACGACCGATACGGTGAACATAGTTTTCAGGAACATTAGGAATTTCAAAGTTAATCACGTGAGTAATATCATCAACGTCAATACCACGAGCTGCGATATCAGTAGCAATAAGTACACGGCAGTGACCAGAGCGGAAATCTTCTAAAGCTCTTTGGCGAGCATTTTGAGATTTGTTTCCATGAATTGCTGCAGATGTGATTTTATATTTAAGTAAAACTTCAGCAACCTTATTAGCCCCGTGCTTAGTGCGAGTGAATACGATCACGCGTTTAAAAGCCTTATCATCTAATAAGTGTTTTAATAAATCGCGTTTTTGTGGCTTATCAACATACATCAACCACTGTTCAATTTTTTCAGCCGTTGTTGCGACCGGAGTTACTTCTACGCGCACTGGATTAACTAAGATGTTATTGGCAAGCTTAGAAATATCTGCTGGCATTGTTGCCGAGAAAAATAAGTTATGACGCTGTTTAGGTAAGATCTTAAGAATTTTTTGAATATCGTTAATAAAACCCATATCCATCATGCGATCGGCTTCATCTAGCACGAACGCTTGCACTTTATCTAAATACACATGTTTTTGTTCTAATAGGTCAAATAAGCGGCCTGGAGTCGCCACTAACACGTCTACGCCATTTGATAAGGCTTTAACTTGCGGACCTTGACCAACACCACCGAAAATCACGGCAGTTTTTAAATCTAGGTAGCGACCGTATTCTTCAAAACTTTGATGGATCTGCAGGGCTAATTCACGCGTAGGGGCTAACACCAACACTAAAGCTTGGCGGCGGCCTGGGCGGTTTTTAGATTTCGCTAAATTTTGCAGTAATGGCAAAGCAAATGCTGCTGTCTTACCCGTACCCGTTTGAGCACAGCCTAGTAAGTCTTTACCGGCTAATAGGATTGGAATAGCTTGTTCTTGGATAGGAGTTGGGTTTTCGTAGTTAAGGTCACGAAGCGCACGTTGAAGTGGCTCAATAAGGTCTAAATCAGAAAATAGTTTAGTAGTTGCGGTTTGTAGCGCGAGAGCATTAGGTTGGTCATTTTTCATAGAGGACTGTGATAAGCCCCCCCTCTAAAAATAACAAGCTAATTGAAGAAATTCTTAGTTTTTCTGATTTCAGAGACGAAATTACGGATCTGATCCTGTACAAAATCCATCTTTTGAATAACCGAAGAAAAATCCTTTTCTTTGTCTTTTTCTTTTTTTACGACGAATTTTACATCTTTTAAGGCCTGGCGAGCCCCTTCGATCGAGAACTTATCGCGGTATAAAAGTTTACGGATTAGAAACGCATTTTCGACGTCTTTTTTCGTGTAAAAACGTTGGTTGTTCGAAGCTTTTTTAGGTTTTAATAATTCAAATTCTTGTTCCCAATAACGAAGAACATATTGTTTGATTCCTAATAAATCTGCGACATCACCAATTTTAAAACCGAAACGATCTGGAATCGAAGCGATCTCTTGCATCAGCTGGTCATCAACTAAAACACTCGGAAAAGCTTCAGCATCTGATTTTAGATTTCTTTGCGTCTCTAAAGCCTCTTTGTTTTTTTCAACTTCTGTCGGAGCTGCTGCTTCTTCTTCAGATAAAAAATTATCTTCTAACTGTAGCTCAAATTCAGTTTGAAAAACTTCGTAATGTGCAGCTGAGTTTTTTTGATCTTCAGGTTTATTACCACCTGAAGGATTATTTTCGTTGTTATTATTCATCATCTTCCTCGTCTTCTTTACCGATTAGATGTTCGTACTCTTCACCATTCAACATGGCTTTTAGCACTTGGCTCGGTCTGAAAGTTAAAACACGGCGAGCAGAAATTTTAATTTGCTCACCAGTTTGTGGATTACGACCATTGCGCTCGCTTTTGCCACGAACAACAAAGTTACCAAATCCTGAAATTTTAACTTTTTCACCACTGTGTAAAGTATCTTTCAGCGAATTGAAAACAAGCTCAACAAGTTCACTGGCTTCTTTTTTAGAAAAACCAATTTTCTCATAAACTTTTTCAACGATATCAGCTTTAGTGACTGTTGAATTTCCGATGTTTTGTCCTGCCATAGATCACAATCCTTTGTTCATATAATAGCGTAGTACTATCTTAAGTTAGCTCCAACAGATTTCTGTGCAGCAGTTACCACTTTTTGCGTAATTTCAGTGATCATGGCCTCTGTAAGGGCTTGATCTTGTGAATGTAAACGCACACGTAACGCGACCGACTTCTGCCCCGCAGGCAACTTATCCCCTTCGTAGACGTCAAATACCGTCATACTTTGAAGATTTGCTCCCACAGATTTTTTGACTTCTTTGGTTAGATCGCCAACCATTTTTGCTGACTCCATCACGAATGCAAAATCGCGGTCGACCGGCTGGAATGCCGATACTGATTTGAATTTTGTTGGGCGAGGTTGACCAGCTAATAACAAATCTAAATTAATTTCAGCAAAACAAACTGGTACACGGATTTTTTCATCAGCAAGAATTACTGGATGAACCGACCCGATGTAACCGACCGCTTTACCTTCAACATTAATCGCAGCCCACTGACCTTTGTGTAAGTACGCTGGTGCATCGCCAATTGGTGCCACTGTGTATGCTGAAATTTGTAAATTCTGGAATAAGCTCTCTAATGTTGATTTCAATTTGTAAACTAATGGATAGTTTTTTGCATAAAGACCAAAATCCTCACCCCAAGCTGAAATAATTAGTTTTCGTGTTTCTTTATAAGCAACTTCAGGGCGAACCGAATCAGTTACTTTTGTAAAAGTCGAACCTATCTCAAAAAGTTTACCGCTCATATTGCCTGCGTGAAAATTCTCGCGGATGTTTTTCCAGACTGGGTAAACCATTGATCTGCGCATCACATTTAAATCTTCACTTAATGGATTACGAAGTTTGATGGCCTGCGGGTCCATCGTTAGACCTAGTTTATTAAAGACCTCGCAGTTCGTGATCCATTTGCTCTCTTCATTTTCATTTAAGAAAGCATAGTTAAACGCTTGATCATAACCCTCACCACGTAAAAATAACGAAAGCTTATGATTGCTTGTGTATTTTTCATCGTGTTTTGCAGGCTCTGCGGCAAACGAAGGAAGAGTTTCAGTAATATGCTCATAACCTTTTAGGCGAGCGTACTCTTCAACCAGATCCATATCATGCTCTAAATCAAATCTGAATAATGGAGGTGTAATGCTGTATTCACCTTCGTTAAGACGATCCACTTTACAGTGAAGACCATTCATATACTGTTCAAATAATTTTGCATCAGCTTGATAACCAAGACGGTCAGAAATAGTTTGAACTTTAATTTTTACCGGAGATTTAGTCACTGGTTTTGGGTAGATGTCATAATGATCACCTAAAGCTTCGCCACCTGCGACTTGCAGAATTAAATTCACCGCGCGGTCCATGATTTCATGAGTTTGACTTGGATCAACGCCGCGAGAAAAGCGGTAGGCCGAATCAGTTTCAATACCGTGCTGACGAGATGATTTTCGCACAGACATAGCTTTAAAGTTTGCCGCTTCTAAGAAAATATTTTGTGTTTTCTCGCTCACGCCAGAATTTAATCCGCCGATAACACCAGCAAGTGCAACAGCACCGTTACTGTCAGTAATTAATAATTCATCACCTTTAAAAGTAACATCTTGATCTTTTAAAGTTTTAAACTTCTCACCTGGAGATGCGTTTCTGATCTTGATCGTCTGACCGCCGATAAGGCTTGCATCAAAAGCGTGTAATGGCTGACCCATTTCAAGCATCACGTAATTAGTTACATCGACTACGTTATTGATTGAATTCATTCCGATCGCTTCTAAACGACGTTTTAACCACGCCGGAGAATCACCAATTTTCACGCCAGTGATATAACGGCCACAGTAACGTGGGCATAGTTCAGAATTATCAACAGTCAGTTTAATTTTAGACTTAGTACTTTCAGCAGAAAACTTCTTTTGCACTTCAGGATTTTTAACTGGTTTATTTAATAAACAACCAATTTCACGAGCCAAACCATAGTGAGATAAACAATCCGCACGATTCGGTGTAACTTTTAATTCAAAAACGATATCATCATACCCGCCAAATTCGGCAAATGACTGACCTACTGGAGCTTTAGGATCAAGAATAGCAATACCTTCAGATTCAGTCGCTAAACCAAGTTCTTTATAAGAGCAAAGCATTCCGTTTGACTCTACATCACGGACTTTGGCTTTTTTAATCGCGAAGTTTCCAGGAAGCACAGCACCTGCTAAAGCTACGATAACTTTATCGCCTTGTTTGTGATTTTGCGCTCCACAAACGATTTGTTCAACTTTGCCTGGTGCAATTTCAACTTGGCATAGTGATAACTTGTCTGCATTCGGATGTTTTCCTTTTTCAAGGATATGACCGATCACTACGTTTTGAAAATCTTTGGCTTTATTTTGAATGTCTTCAACTTCAAGACCGGCGCGAGTTAAAAGATCAGCTAATTTTTGCGTGTCTTGGTAAAACTCAGTCACATCTACGAAATCATTTAACCATTGTAATGAAATTTTCATCTTACACTCCCGCCGAGAACTGTTTTAAAAAGCGGACATCGTTTTTAGGAAAATGGCGAATATCATCTACGCCGTATTTAATAATAGCCATACGTTCAACACCAAAACCGAAAGCAAAACCTTGCCATTCAGGGTATGGAACTTTCGCATGTTCAAAAACTTTAGGATTAATCAAGCCACAACCACCAATTTCAATCCATCCCGTTTGTTTGCAAAGAGAACACCCTTTGCTTTTGCAAATCGGGCACGAACAATCAACTTCAGCCGAAGGTTCTGTGAATGGAAAAAAGCTTGGACGAAAACGAGTTTTTAAACCCGGGCCGAAGAACTCACGCACGAAAAACGAGATTGTTCCTTTAAGATCAGCCATCGAGATTTTTTTATCGATACACATACCTTCAATTTGATGAAAGTTAGGAAGATGAGAAATATCACTATCACAGCGAAATACCGGGCCAGTACCGATAATACGTAACGGCGGTTTTTCATTCTCAAGTGAATGAATTTGAATAGGCGAAGTATGAGTACGTAATACGTGAGTCTCATCAACGAAAAACGTATCTTGCATATCACGCGCCGGATGATCCGGTGGAATATTCAAAGCTTCAAAATTATAGTAATCTTTTTCAATAAGTGCGCCGGTGCGAAGTGAATACCCAAGGCGAGCCATAATCGAAAAAATCTCATGCGTTACTTTGTAAATTGGATGTTCATGACCCATTTCGTGAGTCGTCACTGAAAGGGTTAGATCTAGCTTTTCATTCAGCATTTGCGATTCGATTTCGGCTTTTTGCAAAGTCGCTTCAACACCCGCGTAGGCCGTTTCTAGTTCAGCTTTAACCTCATTGACTTGTTTTCCGAATAAGGGTTTTTCTTCTTTTGGAAGAGTGGCCATTAATTTCATAGCTTCGGTTAAGGCTCCGGTTTTACCCAAATACTGAACTTTAAACTGATACAGCTCTTTTGAGTTTTTGCTAGAGTGAAAATCTTTTAGGGCGTTTTGTTTTATATCGATTAAATGCTGATTTACCATGTCGTTATTATTCTAAATAATTTAAGTCTTTTCAAGCATTTAGCCCTGTGCTATGAACAATGCCTTAAAGGAATTATCGTGGCGCACAAAAATAAGGAAAACTACAGCCCTTACAAGGCTCGTAATGCATCAAAATTAACCAAGACTTCGCACGAAGACCTTAAGGGTAAGCATAAAAAGCCGGATCAAATCTTTACCGCAAGCGAAGCCAACGATCGCATGCAGGATATTTTTCGTAACCACGATTTCAAATGTTCACACGAAGAGCGCATGAAACTAGCTCGTTTTTATGAACTTCTAATGAAAAATCAAGAAAACCGCAACTTCACCCGTCTATTAAACTTAAGAGATGTGGCCATCAAACATTTCATCGATTGTTTAATCTTAACTGAACTAACTGAACTGAAATTTCCGTTGATTGATGTCGGAACTGGTCCTGGTTTTCCTGGAATCCCTTTAAAAATCAGATACCCGAAAGAAAAAATTCTTTTAGGCGAAGGCGTACAAAAACGCGTCGAATTTTTAAAAGAAGTGCGCGAAGATTTAAAATTAGAAAACTTAGACATCATCGGACGTAACATTAACGAACACTTCGTCTACCCTGTGAATGGCGTAATCACACGCGCCGTAGAAGATATTTCTAACACCCTAAGAAATACCATGAGCTGCCTGCAAGAAGGCGGCGAAGTGTATTTCATGAAAGGTCCTGGCGTTGATCCTGAGATCGAAAAGGCTTTAAAAGAGTTTTCAGAATACTTCGAACTCAAAGCGGATATTGCTTATGATCTTCCAAAAACTGAAAATCACAGACGTTTAGTGATCTTCAAAAAAATCAAAAATGCTCCCCTTCCTGAAGAAGAAGATAACGATATTCTTCTGAACGATTCTTTCTAGAGGTTCTGCTGAAAGCGGACAAGGAAACCGGCGATGAATATGAAAAACAAAGAACAAACTATCACATCTAAAGACAACCCGCTGTTTAAAAAACTGCGTTTGTTACTGTCTGCCAAGGGCATTAAAGAACATAAATTGTTTTTCTTAATGGGTGATAAACTTATTAAAGAATTTACGAAATCTAAAAATAAAGCCTTTAAAGTTCACTTAGTAGTTTGCTCTGATAAATACTCGGCTAAATTTCCATTTAACACGATCACGTTAAACCAAGAGCTTTTTAACGAACTCGATGTATTAGGAACGCACTACCCGCTATTTGTGTTAGAAGCTGATGATTTTCCAACGCTTGATTTAAAGAAAAAACCAGAAGGCATAGAAGTTGTTCTACCCATTGGTGACCCAAGAAATCTTGGCGCACTTGCTAGATCTGCGGTAGGATTTGGAATCAACAAAATTATTTTGACTCAAGAGGCCTGTCATCCGTTTCTTCCGCACTCGGTCAAAGCAAGTGCCGGTGCTGTGCTAAAAGCTGAATTTTTCACAGCTGGTCAAAAAACAAATGAATTACCAATCACTGGTGAAAACTACGCTCTAGAGCTAGAAGGCGCAGATATCGCCACCCAAAAATGGCCAAAAGATTTTAGGCTTTGGCTTGGCGAAGAAGGCCCAGGACTTCGTCTCGAATCGGAACAATTACAGAAAATGAAATTTGTGAATATCCCGACCCACAGCATTGAGTCATTAAATGCAAGCGTATCGGCCGCGATTTCTTTTTGGGAAATTAAAAAACATCGACAATAGCTCTAAGGGGAGTAAACTTATTCTAGAATGTATAAATACATCTATTGGTATAAGTTTGCTTCACCCACGCAAGATTACAAACCAGTAATTTTGCTGACAGGCGGTAGCTCCGAAGTTGGAGTCGCCACAGCTAAACTATTATCTTCTCACCCTGAATATCGCGTTGTTATCACCGCTCGTGATCTAACTAATGTATCCCCTCAAATTGCAGAAAACGATCATGTCTGGGTCATGCCTTTAGATATCGTCGATGAGCAAAGTCGTACAGAAGCCGTCGAAAAAATTTTTGCTCGTTGGGGCCGAGTTGATATTTATATTAACACGTCAGATATTTGTTATCGTTCATCGTTAGAAGAAACTAAAGATCAAGATGACCTCTTGCACATGCAAAAAAACTATCTTGGCCCCGTGAGTCTGATTCGCATGCTGCTGCCGAAAATGCGTAAAAATGGAAAAGGTAAAATCATTAATATTTCTTCGGTGAGTGGACTATTAGCATTTCCAACGATGTCGTCGTATTCTGCTTCGAAGTATGCCCTTGAAGGCGCTATGGAATCACTGTGGTATGAACTGCGCCCATTTGGGATTGATGTAGCTTTGGTGCAGCCTGGCTTTATTCACTCAGCCCAGCATTCGCGAATCAAGTTTTCAGAAAAGCCTCATAAAGAAGATCAGCCTTACGAAGACATGTACACCAGCATGATTCCCTTTGTTGCAAATCTTAAAAATCGCAGCCTTTCAACGCCGCAATCGATTGCAGAATTAACTTATAATGTGATTCGTACCGAGCGCCCACCTTTGTGGGTGCCTGCAAGTTTTGATGCCGAATTTTTTTATTATTTTAAACGTTGGTTTCCGCGACGCGTGTTCTTACCGTTTTTTTACTGGCTTTTACCGAATTCAAAAAACTGGGGCTATAGATTTTCAAGAAAACACGACAGCCTATGGATTGTACGCGTGGTCAGAAATATAGTGCGTAAGCTTTTAAGAAAAACTAGTAACCTTTAGCTAGTAGCCTTTAATAAGCCAAACTTTATAAAAAGCCTCTAACACAATTTTTAAAGACATTTTGCTTTGACCTACACGGCGATCTTCAAAAATAATCGGCGTTTCCTGAATCTTATAACCATTTTTTAAAGCTTTATATTTTAATTCGATTTGAAAAGAATAACCATTAGATTGAATACTGCTCAGATTAATTTTGTGCAAAACTTCTTTACGCCAGCAATTAAATCCACCGGTCCAATCACGCAATGGGTAGCCTAAAATCAAACGCGAATAAAGACTACCCCCGCGCGAGATAATTTTACGAATTAATCCCCAATTAACTGTACCGCCGCCAGTAACGTATCTAGAACCGATCACGACATCGTGCTGTTCTATTAAGGCTAAGATTTCATTTAAGTGCTTCGGAGCATGCGAAAAATCAGCATCCATTTCAGTTAAAACATCGTAATTATTTTTTAATCCCCAATCAAAACCCGCTAAATAAGCTTTGCCTAAACCTTGCTTCGCCGCACGAACCAACACATTTACACGCGGCTCAGTTTTCGCAAACTGTTCAACAAATTTAGCCGTGCCATCCGGAGAACTGTCATCAACAACAAGCACATCAAATTTTTGCTCAAGCTTCATCAGCACAGGAAGCAAAGCCTGGATATTTTCAATTTCATTATAGGTTGGGATGATCACTAATTTTTTCATATTTTAAATCCAATTATAGAAATACAGGGATAAGTTCAGAGTTCAATTCAGACTCAGCAGGTTTATGGCTCCATAAACTTAAAACGTAGCCACCGCTGCCTGAGCCAGTTAATTTGCAGGCCAATGCGCCTGCTTTTTTTAATTTTAACATATGCTGTTCAACGATCGTTGGCACCAGATCCCAGCTTTCAAAACAGCTCTGGGCTAAATTCAAATGTTCAATCCATTCTTGCTCAGTCCATTCAAAGCGAGATGAAATAAAATCTTGCACAACTTTTTTCATACGCTCATCAACCGCATTAGCATGCTCTGGTTTTTCGAGGATAAGATCTTTGACCTTATTAACACAGTCTTTAGTGACGCCACGCTGACCGGTGTACGACAAATACAGAAGCGGAAGATTTTTTAAATCAAAGAAAATGTTTTCTTTATTCTTTTCAAAAATCATTGGCTTTTGATGAAGCGCAACAGCTACATCGACCCCACTGCTTTCGCCGTGAAATAAATCTTCAATTTTTTTAGCAAATAAAAATGGATCAGTTTTTAAAACACCTAAATGTTGAAAAAACAAAGTAAGCCCTACAGCTAAAGTAGCCGAAGCCCCCATACCTGCGCCAAATTGAATATGCGAATAGATTTTAAGTTCACCCTTAAGGTCAGAGCGCTTTAGCTGTAATTCACCTAGGGCGCGCTCAACGACAGACCAAATAATCATTTCAAGGTCTGAAGCACATAGGCCGGCGATTAAAATTTTAAATTCTGAATCTTTATTGAAATAACTTAAACTTAAGAATCTTGATTTTAACGGAAACACAATCGCCTGGCTTCCGCGTAAGACCGCGTGTTCACCGGCCAAGATCCATTTACCTGGCACCTGTACTGACCAATCTGATTTCAGTGTTTCAAAACTTTCAGCCATGATTAGTCTTTACGGTTTTGATAACCGTCATCGGTCCAAAGGTTAAACTGAGCATTAAAATGATTTAAATATTTTGTATAACTGCCTGGCTGGTTAGTTCTGAACAATAAATGAATATTGCTTCCGGCATCCATTGTAACAATTGGCCCATCACCGTCTTTTTGCCACATCTCTAAAATTTCAGAAAGCGCCGCGAATCCAGCCCCGTTTAAATACATAAACGCAGGCACAGATGTATGAAATAGTGTGTGCATATCCCAGAATTCGTTCCAGCAGATTTGAAAAATGTTTTTCCATTCTGTTTCGGGTTTACGAAGGGCCGTAATTAATTTTTGTAAACGATCAGCAGCACGTTCTGGGCGGCCTTTAAATAAATCAGAAGTTAAAACCTGAACATGAGCTTGGCTTGAAGAAACTGATTTTTTAGTTTCATCACACAAAATAACCATGTGTTTTAGTTCTTTGATCGGCATCTGAATCTCTTCAGCACCTTGCTCATGCCATAAGGCCCACGGCGAAAAAAATGAACGGCATGAAGATCCAGAACCACGCTGAGAAATTCTAGCAAGCTCTTTTGGTAAGTACCGCGCACCTGCGTATTGATGTGCGCCTTGAGTCAATGCCGCAAAACTACTGGCCGAACTGGCAAGGCCACAATCAGACGGAAAATTATTAGCTGATTCAATTTCAAAAAAACCAGTTAATTTAAATTCAGTTTTAAGTTTAGCAAAAAAATCTAAGAATTTTTGACGGCCTTTTTCTGACAATTCAATCGGAAGTAAATCATTACGTTTTAGTGGCTGCCATTGATCAGAAGTTAATTCGCTATTTTGTTTAATACGAACAAACGTGCGCAAATTATTTAAGGTCCAAGATAACGACGAATTCGTTGGACGATTATTTACCGTATCGGTTTTACCCATATACTTGATCAGCGCAATATTAGAAGGCGCGCTGGCTTCAAACCATATATTCGAAGAAATTTGCGTGTTCGACATAAGAGAAAAATACTAGCAAAAGGCCGCTAAATTGACAAAGGACCATTTGTTAAATGCGATGAATCCGCCTTGAAACTCAACCCAGATATATTTAACAACTGAATTTGCTCTAAAACGTGCTTTTTTCGTGTTTTTGAACACAGAATAACAATCACATCAGCGCCTAAGGCCCCGCAAGGCTTTACTAAAATACCTGGAATTTGCTGCTGCAAGAGCTGCTTAAGCGCAACTACGGGTTTTGCGGTTAAGCCCATATGCTCAAGTTTATCGCTCCATGTGGACAAGGCCTCTGTAAAAGTTTGGCCATCGTTAGTTTTATAAGCTTCAATAACATCATGGCTTGGCTTCACTAAATCAGCACAAAGATGGCGATCAAGCCCGGCTAAATGCTCATGAGTTTTAACTTTTAATCCTGTCGAAAAAAGTAAAAATTCTAGATCATTAAAACCCCAGCTTAACTTTTCAAACTTAGGCACAGCAGTCGATAAATCAATATGGCTAATGCCACCGATTAATTGCGTGATCAGATCAGCTCCGCTTGGCTTTTGTTCTTTGTGATCAGTGTATAAGCCCAGGTAATTTTCAAAAATATCAGAAAGTTTTTTAACGGCATTTGGATTTGCATAATAACTAAAAATAAATTCAGCTGTGCTTGCGCCAAAACCACCCACACCATATGGGTTTATAAAATCGTGAGCAAAATTTTCGATGCTTTTTTTGTGCAGGTAACGCCCTGCTGGGCTCTCTGGATGAAACGGATTACCATTGGCATTGGGTACGATTGAAAAGCTTGGGCTAGTTCCAAGACCTAAACAAGAGCCCCCAGCAAGTACTGCGTACTCGCCGACTAAAAAGGTTTTTCCAGGAACACTAAATTTGAGATTTTTTTCTGATGTCATTTAAAACTTCTACGGCGTTGGCCAAAGAAATTCGTTTTCTTAAAGCAAGAATCTCTTCTAATTTTTTAACAACAAAAGGCATTTCGGTATCGGTTGCGCCTGCACCTAAAGATAAATTCTTAATGTGCAATTTCATATGGCCTTCGATGATTCCAACAGTTGTCAAAGCACGAAGCGCACCTAAGTTTTGCACTAAACCTACAGAGGCAATAATACGTGATAATTCAGATGCTGAATTTACATTTAAGATTTTTAAACCAATTTTAGCTGTTGGGTGAAGTGCTGTTACGCCACCTACAGTTCCAACCACTAACGGTGCAACAAACTCACCCACTAATTCAGTGCCAGCGGCTCTCCATTTAGTGATTGATTTATAACGACCTTCACGAGCAGCAAAAGCATGGATTCCCGCCTCGACGGCTCTCCAGTCATTACCTGTGGCGATTAGGATCGGGTCAATCCCGTTCAATACACCTTTATTATTTGTAGCTGCACGATAAGGATCAAGCTCTGCAAAGCGCGAAGCTTCTTCGATTTTAAGAGCTAACTCTGGATCGACATGACTCATACGTACTGTAGCTTTAGTTAATTTCGTATCAACTAAGTTAGACAAAATACACATTGTTACTTTTTCAGAAGTAAATTGCTCTAGAGGTTGTTTTAAATACTCGCAAACTTGATTGATGATATTTGCACCCATGGCATCACAAGGATCCATTAAGATATGCACCACACCCATGTAATAACCATCTTCGCGGTCAATAATACGAACTGTTAAATCATTAACTCCGCCGCCACGATTAACCAAACCAAAAGCGACTTCGCGATTTGCCAGATCAATTAAATAAGTTTTTTGCTGCAAGATTTGTTTTTTAAAATCTTCAGGACTTTTAAGTTTAGCAAATTGAATTTGACCGATGATTTGATTGCCGATCACTTCAGTTGTGATGGTGCCATGCTCGCGCACCCATTTAGCTGTTTTACTGGCTGCTGCTACGATTGATGTTTCTTCAACTGCCATCGGAATAAGAAAGTCTTTTCCGTCGACATTAAAATTTGTAGCAACTCCCATTGGGATTTGAAAATAACCTAGAACATTTTCGATAAATTTTTCGCCAAGATCGATAGTTTGTAAGCCACCGTTGGCTAAATAAGAAATTTCATCCGCGTTTAATACACTAGCCTTTTTCAAAGCCTGTAAACGCTCGGTATAATTCAGTTTAGAAAAACCTTTAAATAGTTCCGTTAACATAACAAACCTTTTTTTTCGCTAAGTCTTTAAGTTCAGCGACACCGACTCCAAACAGAGCCACTTTTAATTCGTAATCAAAACGATTCATAACATCTAATACATGTTGGTCAGATTCTATGGCCGCCTTCATTAACGGTTGCGCTACACCTACTGCACGCGCTCCTAAAGCTAAACACTTTGCTGAATCAACACCAGAACGAATTCCACCTGAAGCCCAGAACGAATTTTTCTTCGTTAAGGTTTTACACTGGATCAAACTTTCAACGGCACTAAAACCCCAGTCTTTAAACGCAAGACTTGAATCAGCCAATAACCCCGCTTGTGATTGATCACGTAAGCCTTCAAGTAAACCCCAATGAGTTCCACCTTTACCAGCTACATCAATCACTTCAACACCAGCTAACAATAATTTTTGCGCCGTCGTTTTTGAAATGCCGTAGCCCACTTCTTTCACAAGAACTGGAACCGGAGATGCTTTGCAGAGTTTTTTAATCGCCGCTAAGCCATTTTTAAAATTCGCTTGGTCTTTGTTTTGAAAAGCTTCTTGCAAGGGATTTAAGTGCACATAAATTCCAAGAGCTTCAACAGATTCAGTTAATTTTAAAATTTCAGAAACCGGTTGTTGAATTAACTCTTCAAGACCGATGTTTGAAACAAACTGTGTTTGCGGTGACGCTGATTTAATGACTTGCCATTCGAATGAGGCTTGCGAATCAGAAAGTTCACGACGCTGTGAACCTACGGCCATTAACCAATTATTTTGGGCAGCCGCCTTTGCTAAACGCATATTAATCACTTTGCTGTTCTGATGACCGGCAGTCATTGAACTGACAAAGTGTGGAGATGAAAATTGAAAGCCTAAAAGTTTAGTTTCTAAAGTAACGTCAGATAAATTAATTTCTGGAAGCGCTTCATGGATTAATTTGATTTTATCAAAATGCGACGCTGTCTTTCCTTGAGTTCTCGGATCGAGAGACAGATCAATGTGAGCTTTCTTGCGTTGCTCAAATGCGGCATGTTTATCAGAGTAATTTGCAGACATGTTGAGAGAGTAGTCCTAAGTAAAAAAAAAGGCGAGATTTCTCTCGCCTTTTGCAAATATTTTGCGCCACTTCGTAGCGACATCTAATAAGAAATTAGACTATTTGATCGCGTGCTGACACAAAGCAGTGAATGCCGCTGCATCAGTGATAGCGATATCAGATAAAACTTTACGATCTAAAGTAATGCCCGCTTTGATTAATCCACCGATTAAGCGAGAGTACGTTGTACCGTTTAAACGAGCTGCCGCATTGATTCTTTGTGTCCAAAGCATACGGAAGTTACGTTTTTTCATTTTTCTGTGTTTATAAGCGAACACCATACCACGGTCATTTTTTTCAACCGCGTGAGTGTATGAGCGTGAACCCGCTGAATAGTAACCTTTTGTTCTTTTTAAAACTTTTTTGTGGCGACGACGATTAGTCATCCCCGATTTTACACGTGCCATGAGCTACTCCTCTTAGAAACCGAATTGGCGCTTCACTTGAAGCATGTTAGAGTCAGCAACCAAAACCGTTTGGCCTAAATGACGTTTAGTTTTTGAACTCATGTGTGAGTTTAAGTGACGCATTTTTGTTTGTTTGCGCTTAACTTTACCAGACGGTAGAACGCGCATGCGTTTTTTTGCACCAGAGTGCGTTTTCATTTTAGACATAGTCTAACCTTCCTCCAACAGGGCGAAACTGAAATATTCAGTTTACTTGATAGCTCAACTGTTAGCCTTAATTTGAAGGGTTAAATTAGACTATGGCCACCCAGGTGGCAAGGCTGAAATCAATGGTGCCTATTTTTTGCTCTCGGCCAGACCAACCCTCCCCTTTAAGATCGATTTAAACCGCCCCTGGTGCCCTTGCAAAATCTTCACGATTCTGAGCCCCCCTTAAACAATAGCTCAACAATATCCGCTCGTTAAGCTATCACCTCAACCATTCAAAATATTGAACTCAAAGATCAAGCAGGAGATTCTCATGTTCAGAGCGGGCGTTATTTTAGCTATCATTATTTTCTTACAAGTTACGACTTTTGCAGCGGCCGGCTCGAACTGTAACTGGAAAGACGTTAGCCCAAGTTTTTTAAAAGCTTTAAACACGCAGTCTTCAGCATTTCAATGCGAAACTTCTCAAGACAACGCCGACGAAAAAATGGCTACACTAAAATGCACAAATGCAGCAACGTACTTCGTGTTCTACGCAAGTGATTCAATCTACATGCAAACTGTTTCACATGTTCGTAACAACGTATTAACAAAATGCTGGAGAGATGGAACCATCAATACTACTTGCGAAGCGACAGTTTCTACCATCAAATGCCAGTCTTACGATTTAGATACTTACTAATTTTAAAATCTTAATTTAGACAAAAAGTGTTACTAAGGCCGCCTCGAGTGGCCTTAGTTTTTTAAAACCATCATAAGTTCGACAACTCACTGTCAGAATCATTACAGTTGAAATCAACAGTGCGAAACCGTTATATTCTCTAACGATGAACGTATGTAAAACTTTTTTCATTCTGATTTTAACGCTGGTATCTCTTAAGGTAAATGCTCAGGCATTAGCTTGCAGAAACCTATTTGAGCCGAAAGAGTATGAAGTTAAAGAATTCATTATCACGTTAAATGGCAAAAAAGAATCTGCGCGCTTTCTCGAGACCGCTCACTATAACTTATTAGCTAACGCTGACTTAGTAGATCTTAAAACAACTCTTATGACCATTCGCTATACAGGGCTAGCTGTTATCACGCCTGAGCAAAAAGTGAAGATCAATAGATTTCGCCAAGACACTTCGTTTTTACGTTCGGTATTTCAGACTTCAAGTAAAGACCACGCAAGCCCTGATAAATTTGCCAAATTCGTTCGTGATTTTGGTCACCTTAAAGACATGGTAAATATCGGCGAAAGCGCCCAGGCGCAACAAGCTGCAAAAAAACTTATTAAAAAATTTAAAGATGTTGAATTTGAAGCTTTACTTAAAGACATAAAGCCCGCTTCTAGAAAATCAGTTAAAGCCTACTTTGAAGCTATCATCAAAGACACACGCTTAATTATGGCTAAACGAACAATGGAAGTCGATGAGCTTCATGATGTTCGTAAGAACATGCGCGACATCTTACGTTTTATGCAAATTCAGCATGAACTTAAGAGCGGCGAAGTCAGACTTAATGCCGACAAAAATGAAGGCGATAATGAACAAATCGACTTTCTTAAAAAGCTGAATAAAAAGCTGGGTGAAGTTTGCGATGCCTACGCGGCCCAAATTATTAAAGGCGAAATCACTGATGCAACCCTTGTGGAATTTCCAGACAAAATGCGTACCCGGGTCGAGTGGTTCTTAGAACGCTACCGTTACGAGGGTGAAAAATAATTAGACAGTGTCATATCAATCTGTGCCTTTTCACGCTCGGTCTCTCGAAATGAGACACTCAGAATCAATATAATCCAGCTATAACCAGACGTGGCGGTACATTTCTTGATTATACCAACTGGTATGAGAATCTTAGTCGCCATTTTATACACATTGTCTTTCGTCACTTCATCGATTGCTTATGGCAATAGCTGCCGCCAGCTATTTGAACCTATCTTGTTATTGCCTGCACCCGCACCTGTCGCGCGCAAGATTCCTGTTATTATTGAACCAGTTAAATCAAATTCAAATCGTGTAGAATTAAAAAGACATACGAACTCTGAAGTAGTCGAAAAATTAGTTATTGAAGAAATGGGTTTTTCAACTAAACCAGAAGAAGCCTCGATCGAGATGATGCGTCTATTATTGCAAAACTCATCTTATGTCTTAGAAGAAAAAAATGTTTTAACTAAAGGTGAACTTTCAATCGGTATCCCGGCTAAAGATGGCTATTACTTTGAAGTGACTTATAAATCAATGTCGACCGAGAAAAGCCAGTTTATCGTTGATAAAATCACTTTGCGCACGCCAACAGGAACGGGTTCAAAAAAAGTTGCTGAAGGTTTTTTAAAAGCTAGCGAAGTAAAAATTAAAAAAGCAGAGTATGAACTGGGTGATATTTTAGGTGCCGGTATTAATGCAAAAATTAAAATTCCGCTTATCATTGATGGCCCACTATTAACAAAGATCGATAAACTTGCTAAGTTTTTTGAGTATTTCAAAAAAGATGAACTACGCCAATTACTTCGCACAAATTCAATGACGAAAATTCGTTTGGTTTTTGAATACCGCAGAGCCCGCGATGTTTTCTTCAAAGTCTTATTCAAAGAACCCATGAAAGCTGCCATCGGTATGGGCTTTATCATTCTAGCTACGGGAATTGCGACAAACCCAATTAATATGGTTAGTAGCTCCACCCCTGAACCAATCGCTACACATGTCATAGCCACAGCTCCGCGTGAAACATCTGCTTACCTGGCAGAGCGCATCAACCACATTGAAATTCCGCAGCAGGCGCAACAATTACGTTCTGAAGTCATTGCGCTTAATAAACAGATGAAAACGCACTTTGACTCTAAAGCTCCTTATTATGGTCCGAATTTAGCTGAAATCCGTTTAGATCACAGCAGTGCTTTTTCTAAAGAGCACCAAACCTGGATTTTTGAAAAAGTAGACCAGTTTAATAAATCAAAACACACTTACATCGTGTTCGCTGAAGAAAAAGCTTCGGTTGCTGGTCCAGGCATTCAGTATATGGTCATGGAAATTGATGCGAGCAAATATCCTGAATTTATTAAATTAATTAAAGATCAAGGTAAAATTCCTACTACACACCCTGGGGTTAAATAATTATGAAAAAACAATTATTACCACTTATCTTAGTCGCTCAAATTTATTCTGCAAATGCAGTGGCTGCCAATGCCTGCGTTGATTTGTTCGCCGGCAAAGCGGCTCCGCCAACCAGAATTGTTGATAAAGTTCAAGTTGAAGAAAACCGCTATGTTACTTTATTAAAAAACTTACGCGCGACTTTAACTGGAAAACTTGCAACAGTTTGGCGCAGTGAATGGAAAACTAAATTATCAGTTCAACGTTCAAATGATTATGTTAACAAATTGATTAAACAAAATTTATCGCCTGAAACTTTAGAAAAGGTTTTAGATGGTTTAGATTCAACATCTGAAGGTTTTACGCGCCAAGTTCACCAGCGTATGTTCGAACTACAAACTAAAGGCGAAACAAACACTAATGATAAATTAACCGTGCGTGATGCCCCACCACCAGAAGGTGCTACTGACAGTACCTTTACTTATTACACTAAGCCTTTAATTGATGCCCATGGCAATGCTAAACACCAACCGCGCATCAGAACTTACTTACGCGAAGTGAACTTTGAAAAAATGACTGCGGATGTTCCAGTTGCTGGTTCATTAGCGAATGGCTCTAAAGTAACGATTACAAAAAAATCTGATGGCTTATTTGATCTTCATGTAAACGGCGAAAGTAAGATTTTAAACTTAGCTGACATGCAAACACGTTTTGGCACTACTTTTAAAATGTTTGCCCCGCACGGAAAATCATACAAATTAGAAATCAAATCAGCTCTTGATGATATTATCCAAAGCCCGAAATACAAAAACTTAAACGGCAATCATAACGTGCAAAAGCTTGATGTCACTTTATCTCAAAGCCAAGTTGATATGTTGTTTGCTACGTTAAAATCTAAAACAGCAGCTGAAAGACAAGCTGAATCACAAGCTCGCCTTGAAAAATTAACTCAAGAAATCATAGCTAAAGACCCTGCTTTAGAAGCACGCGCTAAAGCGATCTTTGCCGTATTAGCCGAAGGTATCGCTGGAAATCCAAACTTCTTACAAATTGAAGGTGCGACGGCTTATCACCGCAGTGCTTTTGAATCGACAGCAGGCTTTCAAACGACGATTGATCGCAGCCAGGGTGTTTATTTAGGAAATATGTATTCTGCAAAAGGTTTAAAAGATCCAACTTACGTATTAAAAAACAATAGCCGTTTAGTCACAGGCGATGCTGATGCCCGCCACGTAGAATTAAAATTACCAATCAACTTAGTTGTCGATGTTATGGGAGTCAAATTCAGCGATAAAGAATCACGCGCTCTGGTACAAAGCCAACCCTTTGATCGCCCGGTGATTGAAAACGTAGTTAGTCTTTATGACGGGTTTGTAACGAGCCTTCTTCACCCGGGTAAGTTTAATTACTTACGCGCTTCAGCGGCAGAGCTGATTAAAAATGACGGTGACTAGATTTATTAATTTTAGATTTTTGATTTAAAGATATTTATAAAAAAGAAAGAGGATTTTATGAAAAAAACAGTAGTTATGGTCTTATTAGCCCCGATGTTAGCACACGCTACATTAACGCCGAATATGCCAGGTCGTGGCGCTGAAAAAATCGCTTTAGACCGCGGTGAGCTTTGCTTTATCCCTAACCGTCTTGAAGGCTCAAAATTTTCTAAAAAAGACTTAGAGCGCGAAAGAGATCTTTGCGCGATGAATATTTCTAAAAACGTAGCTGTTTGCGGTAAAATAGAAAGTACAAACCCAGGTGTTGAATTTTTCAAAATCGAAGAAGGCATGACTGCCGCTCAAATCGAAGCTAAAAACTGTTTCGTACCAAAGCCAGGTGGTGCATCTGATGACAACACATTTAAAAAATTAGCTAAGTACAAACAAAGTACTAGCTGCAGCTACACTCCGTCATTATTATCTTATTATCAAGTTTCTCGTTTCTTAGGTAATATCAATCAAGTTCCCCCTGCAGTTTTAAGAACTGTTGATGCTGCAACTCACAAAGCGATCGGTACTAAAACTTGGAACATCTTAGATGCTGAATATCAAAAACTAGTTAAAGCTGCTGCGGCTAAAGGTAAACCAGCTCCAGTTAAACCTTTAATCCAACAAACTTGGGAAGGTATCTTAGGTATCCTTACTAAAGGTTCTGCTCACGCCAAAGCTACAAACATTTTCACTGACGATTACAAATACAGCTTCGGTGCTTTACAAATGAATCCTTCAAAAGAAGAAAAATACTCTGAAATGTTTAACGGTGGT
The DNA here is from genome assembly GCA_036676395.1 of Bdellovibrio sp. GTDB lineage: Bacteria > Bdellovibrionota > Bdellovibrionia > Bdellovibrionales > Bdellovibrionaceae > Pseudobdellovibrio. The sequence continues at coordinate 1,181,712 of JAKFCY010000002.1, read as the reverse complement.
TCTGATCAACCAACTCGTACTGCGAACTTTAAAGCCAAAAATACTACTTACGCTCGTTTAGCTAACGGTGCTTCATTAAGCGGTCAGGGTTTAACTAACTTTAATCAAAATAACGCTCAAGAAGTATTAAAAATGCAAAACGTAGCTGATATGATTTTATTAGATACTATGTTAAGCCAACAAGATCGTTTAGGTAACTTACATTACACAATGGAAGCTTACGCTATCGTTAAAGATGCAACTACTGGCAAAACTAAAGTTGATAAATTAGATTCGTTATCTAAAAAAGACATCGCTGCTGGCAAAACTTACCCAGCTGGTACATTGATGCTTAAAAAGATGATGATGAAAGATAACGACTGTGGCGTAGCTAAAGAAAACCATATTAAAAACGGTAAATTATTAGAAGGTGTACGTCACTTTAACCCAGAGACTTTCGAAAAACTTTTAAAACTTTACAAGCTAATCAATACAGCTGAAGGCCAAGCTTTCTTCAAATTAGAAACTGGTATGACGGCTACTGATATCAATACATTTAAAACCAACGTGGCTCACTCAGTAAACGTGTTAGTTAACACTTGTAAAGCAGGTCAATTATCACTTGATCTAGACCTTGATTCAGCTTTCACTGGCCAAGCAGTTCCTGACTGCCGCGCTGTGATTCAAGCTGCACAACAGTAATTTAAACTGATATAATCGCAGTATGATGCGATTTATCTTAATACTGATTCTTTCTCTACCGGCTTGGGCGAACAACACCAAGCCGGTTTTTAATTTAGGCGATCAAGTAGCGAAATACAAAAAGCTTTTCCCACTTGATGACGTCTATAAAAAACAAACCGACAACAAAGGCAATGGCGATTCTGAACTTTACGGCACTCGTAATTTTCGCGCTGTTCTTCATGGCATTTATTACCGCGGTGGCGCTAACAATAAATTTAATAAAAATAAAAAACGCGACAACCAAAATCCCCTTCCTTTGGAAGGCCTAGAAAACCTCTGCAAGCAGGGTTTTTCAGAAGCGATGTACTTTTATAAAGACAACTATGACGAATCTGAAAAAATCATTACTTGTGGCAAAGACCAAAAGCTCGACTACCTGCAATTAGCCTCTCTTAAATCCGGAAACGAATATGCGCTACTTACGCAAGTTCACAAGCACATCAAAGGTGAAATCGCAGGGCCGATGTACGGACACTGTTGGAATGGCTGGCACGCTTCTGGTTATGCGGCTGTGATAAACCTTATTCAATTCTGCAGTTGGTCCAACGATAAAGCCTTAGTCTACTGGCGCAAAAACACTGATGGCAACGACACCAAAGAATATAATCACGTTATCGAAAAAGTGAAAAAATTTAAAAAATTCAATGACATTAAAATCACTGACGAAGAAGCCAAACTGATCTGTCCCGAGTAGATCGCTGTTAACTCGCGAAAACGAGTCTTCTATCAAAATGCTAGACAGACTATATGTTCCAAGTCGAAATAACCCTCTCTGGCCGAGGCCCTGCGTTTGCAAAAACACAGCTCAGTGAACTAACCAGGAGTAATTCAATGACAAAACTTATATTCGCAATTTCATTAGTGGCCTCTCAAGCAGCTTTTGCAAATGATTATCTTAAAGAACTGCAAAAAATAGAATCCCAAGTTAAAGTTTCTGTAACTATTCAATATCAATGCAAGGGCGAAAATCAAGAAGCTGGGCGCATGGGTTTTGTGACTTTTGATAAAAGCCGTATCTTTAATAATTTAAATAACGTTAATGATCGCACCAACTGGCAACAAACTGGTCGTAATGATTTGCTAACCGCTAAGTTGGTTCCAGCTACGACTATTAATCATTCTTACACGTCTGATGATTTAAAGGTTTGGGAACACATGCCCGAAACAATTAAAGGTATTCGCGCTATCGGTAACGAAAATACGCAAGATATGATTTTAACTTTTAACCAGGCAACCACAAGTGCACTTGGAAGTGCAAAACAAGTTTTTGCAAACGAACAAGTCGAGCAAATGATTACAACTGGAACTTTAGTAGCCATCGACCATACAGCTGGCCAAACACTAAAACAAAACTGTGATGTGATCGTGCAAAAATGCGAAGGCATAAATTGTGTAGACCGCGTTATTTTACAGAATTACCATGTCCCGTTTCAGATGAATAAAATTAAATAATAACTCTATATCCTTGCTGAATGATTAAATTTCAATTTAGTATTAATTCAGCGAGGTTTTATGAAAATTCTAATTTCATTGTTAGGTATTCTTTTATTCACAAACATCACTTTTGCAGAATGCGGCGACGATGTTGCTGATTCTATCGTCGAGAAAAAAGTTTTAGAAATTGCCAGACTTTATAACTCTAAAAAAGTGGGCATCAGCCATTCGTTATTAATGGGAAATATTCGTTCGACAAACATCATCATAAAAGATGGTGATGGCGGCATAAGCGGACCAGTTGACCGTATTGGTTCAGTTCAGATCGATATGGAAAAATGTCGTTATAAAAGCTACTTAATTGGCGTGTATTCAGAATACGAAGTAAATAACTTAGACTAAAAAACAAAGGGCCGGTTTTTCAACCAGCCCTTCTTAATTTTCTAATTGCGGATGGCTAGGCGCCACCGACTAATCTTCGTCTTGTTCTTCAGTGTGTGAAGTTGACGATAAGTCCTCTTTAGAAAGTTCTGGAAGAACTTCTTTTTGGCCCTTAGGTGGATTTGCTTTTAAGTATTCTTTAATCTTCATTGGATCAGGCGCAAGCATGGTGAACATGTTTTTACCTTCTGTTTTCGGATTAGATTCAACTAGAGCTAAATCTTTTACGAAATCAATCGCGCGATTAATAACTTCTAAGCCCATCTCTTGATGTGACATTTCGCGACCCATAAAACGTAAATTTACTTTTACTTTATCGCCTTCTAACAAGAATCTGCGAGCATGTTTCATTTTAGTTTCGAAATCGTGAACATCAGTTCTTGGACGAACCTGAATTTCTTTAATGACAACGATCACTTGTTTTTTACGTGAAGCTGCGGCTTTTTTCTTGTTTTCGTATTTGTACTTGCCGTAGTCCATGATTTTACAAGTTGGAGGCGAAGCCGTAGGCCCGATCTCGATCAGGTCTAACCCACGATCTTCAGCAATACGAAGACCTTCTGGCACAGTCATTACTCCCAGCATTTCGCCGAGTTCATCGATCACACGAATTTGTGGGGCGCGAATGTCGCGATTTACACGAAGACCATCTTTGTCTCCACGTTTTTTATCTCTGTCGAAACGGTTGAATCCACCTGGTTTTGGACCACCTGGGGGTTTACCTGTTCCGCCACCACCTGCTGGACGATTATTGTTAAACTGATTAATGGCTAGCCTCCTAAAGTTTGAGCCGTAGCTTCGGCATCTATTGATGCTTTCAGCTGTCTATCATTTCTATTATTTATTATCATCTCGCAGGCTTTTTCCCACGCGATGTTATTATGTAAAGTTCCATCACTTAAACGAATTGAAACAGTTCCTGCTTCAGCTTCTTTATCACCGACAATAATCATGTACGGCACTTTCATCAGCTGAGCTTCACGGATCTTGAAGTTCAATTTTTCGTTACGCTTATCAAATTCTACACGAATCTGGCTTTCGCGAAGATGAGCTTTTACTTTATCGCAAAACTCATTCACACGATCAGTCACATTCAAGATAGTTACCTGAGTCGGCGCTAACCACACTGGTAAATGCCCGGCCGTGTGCTCTAAGTAAACCCCGATAAAGCGCTCTAATGAACCCAACACCGCACGGTGAAGCATCAATGGAGTGTGTTCAGTGTTATCTTCGCCAGTGTATTTTAAATGAAAATTCTGCGGAAGATTCGGATCACACTGAATAGTTCCTAATTGCCAAGGGCGTTTAAGAGCATCAACGAACATGATATCAAGTTTTGGCCCGTAGAACGCGCCATCACCAGGATTAATTTCATAAGGAATACTTAAACTTTCTAAAGCTTGTGATAACGCACCTTCGGCTTTATCCCAGTCTTCTTCAGTTCCCATACGTTTTTCAGGACGAGTTGAAAGATAAACTTTGTACTCACTCATTCCTAATTTTTGATAGATCTCGTTTAACATTTGCACGAAACCTTTAATCTCGCCTTGCAATTGTTCTTTCGTGCAGAAGATGTGGCCATCATCCTGACAGAAAGTACGAACACGAGTTAAACCAGATAATGCACCTGATACTTCATATCTGTGCAAGCGACCAAAATCAGCCATACGATACGGAAGATCACGGTATGAATACTTTTCTGAAGCAAATAGTAAACAGTGCGATGGGCAGTTCATAGGCTTTGAACCAAAATCACGCTCATCCACTTTCGTGAAAAACATATTATCTTTATAGTTCGCTAAATGGCCTGAAGTTTTAAATAACTCAGCATCAAAAATCTGCGGAGTAATAACTTCGTTATAACCATATTTAAAATATAATTCGCGTAGGTACTTTTGCAGTTCATTATAAACCACAGCACCACGACCAGTAAAAAACGGAGAACCCGGAGCCCAAGGATGGAACGTAAACATTCCAAGCTCTTTACCAAGTTTACGATGATCACGCTTTTTAGCTTCTTCAATATTTTTTAAATATTCGTCTAATTCTTTTTTATCTTGAAATGCAGTCGCATACACACGTTGAAGCATTTGGTTGGCTTGATCACCCTTCCAATAAGCTCCTGCAACAGACATCAATTTAAAAGCTTTAATTTGACCCGTCGATTGCACGTGAGGCCCACGGCAAAGATCAAACCAAGTGCCTTGGTGATAAATACCAACAACAGTTTCACCTTTTAAGGCCAAGTCTTGAATCAACTCAACTTTAAAACGCTCACCCATAGATTGAAACACTTCAATCGCTTTATTGATTGGCCAGTTCTCACGAACAAGCGGAAGATCTTTTTTCTGAATCTCTTCCATCTTCTTTTCAATTTTTTCAAAATGCTCTTCAGTAAAATTAAAAGGAGAATCAAAGTCGTAATAAAATCCGTTTTCAACAACAGGACCAATAGTCACTTTAACTTCAGGCCAAATCTCTTGAACAGCCTGAGCCATCAAATGCGCCGCCGAGTGACGAACAACTTCCAAAGCTTCAGGAGATTTAGTTGTAACAATAGAAACTCGAGTTCCATCTTTTAATGGAAGACGGTAATCAATCACATCAGATGAACCATTGATCTTAGCCCCAAGTGTATCTTTAGCTAAGCGCGCACCAATTGAGTTCGCTACTTCTAAAGTAGTAGGTTCATGATCAAAAGTTTTAACAGAGTTATCAGGTAATATAATTTTAATTTCTTGAGACGACATTCTTAGCTGCTTCCATTTTTTATGGCGTAGTATTTAATTTTAATAATAGAAAGATATTGAGCTTTAGACATTCGAAAGAGAACTAAAATGTGGTGGTCGTAGTTATAAATAGCATGGATCAAGTATGCTTCGATTTCAGGCCGATTTCAAGCCCCAAAAATCCCCAAAATAACCGTAAAGATGCCATTTTAAAGGGTTTTGAGGCTGACTTTTACAGTGATTAAGATTTTTTCTTAAAGACGGCCTTCTCAAGCTTTTCTAAACGCTCTTCAAATGACTCACCGGCTTCCATTGATTTTCGCAAAAACCAGTTCAGATAAGTTTGGTATCCCATACCTTGCTTTTCGCTTTCCACTTCAAGCCATGCAAGTACATCAGCATCCAATCGAATAGTCTTAATAACCTTCAGATCTTTAATATCTTTAGCCGTTTTCCCTTTTTTAGCTTTAGAAAAATCGTACTCGTTTTTCATACGCCTCCCCGAAAATATTGTTTGGTTTCTTGCAAAGTTGCTCTTCTTGCAGAAATAAGCCGAATTCGATGACCACTAACTATTTCGCAATAAACCACGGTTAACACCTTTGCCCTAGCCGACAATCCTAATCGTACCCAACGTTCTTCATCGTTCGAGTGTTCCGAATCAAAAATCTCTAGCGACATAGAATCTAGCCAGACAGAAATGGCTTCAGAAAATGCAACTTGATGCTTTTTAAGGTTAACTGTCGCCTTACCTTCATCCCATTCGAATTCAAACTGATTCATAGAATACCCCAAATAATTTACAATGTAAATACATTATAAATCCGAAGCCTTCTAAAGTTTCAATACTCCAGCCAAGTCTATTACTAATAGATTCGCTCTAGCGCCAAGCGCAATCCGTCGACCGACTCGAGATCTCGTAAAACGAAAAAAGCTCGCCTAAGCGAGCTTTTAATAAACTTAATGAAATAACTTTAATTTTTAGTAAGTAACGTGGTGATTCAAAGCCTCATGCATACGAGGATCTTTAATCGCTACAAGATTGTTCTTAGTCATAAAACCAGTCATTAACTTCATGAAAACGCCGGCAAAACCGATGAACACGCTGATCTCAAGAAACCCAAACTGAGGCACACCATCAAAGAAATTCGGATAAACTAACCAGTAAATATCCACGTATTGCATAACTAAAACCAATACAGCCACAGTCGCCACGTTAAAGTTATTACGTTTAGCATCGCGAGGTAATAATGCTAAGAATGGCACAGCAAATCTAAAGATCAATAAAGATACCGTAATGCCTAACCAGCCACTGTGTGAACGCATTAAGTAGAACTCAGTTTCTTCTGGAATATTAGCGTACCAAATTAACATAAATTGAGAAAACGCGATATAAGCCCAAAAAACAGTGAAGCCCTTCATGAATTTACCCACATCATGCTGATGCTCTTCAGTGATGTAACCAGACATCCATTTTGAAGTGCGTAACCAGATGATCATTAAAATTAATGCTGCCATTGTTGATTGCAGCATAGCTCCTAACAAGTAGATTCCAAAGATCGTTGAATACCAACTTGGCAATAACGACATCAATAAATCAATCGTAAACAACGTAAAGAAAATCGCAAAGAAAGCGATGAAACCAATCGAAATTCCTACGTTTTTATGAGTTAACGAGTGGTCGCCATTGATATCTTGCTTCAGTGAATTTCCAACCATTAACTTTTTGAAAATTAAGCAACCTACCCCAAAAATCACTAAACGCAAAATCACAAACCACGGGGCTAAGTATAATGCTTTGCCACCCGTTAATCTGTGAGCTTGTGCAGGATCAGCCCAAGGGTACAAATATTTAAAACCTAAAATTAGGATAAAGCTTCCAACTAACATCGCCGGTAAAAAGCTTGAAAAACTTTCTGCAATACGGCGAATTGAAGCTGACCAACCTGCTTTGGCTGCATGATTAAATGCAGTAAAAAACATTCCCCCTAAAGCCAAACTTGCAAAAAAGAAAAAAGCCACTAAGTAAGAAGTCCATAAGCGGTCTGGTGCCTTCATTAACCCGTAAACTAATCCTAATAAACCGATAAACATCGCTGCAAAAATTGCAGTTTTTAACTGTTGCGGCGCTTCGAATTTACTTAATTTTAATTCATGTGAATGATTCGATGAACCCATGATTAGTTCCCTTTACCCTGTAAGTGGCGAATATAATTAACAACTTGCCATCTGTATTTTTGTGGGATGTGAGCCGCGTAAGGACCCATCAAACCCTGCCCTGCAGTGATCACGTGATATAGTTGGCCGTCTGTCCAACCTTTAACTTTATCAGAAACTAAAGATGGTGGCTTAAGAGCCATTGTCTCAGCAACAGAAGCTTGTTCTCCGCCCTGACCATTAGCACCGTGGCAAACTGCACAGTGAATTGTGTAGTATTTAGTTCCGGTTTTTAAAACTTCTTCAGAGTATTGACCAGCTAATGGATTTTGATTAGCTGCTGCCGCAATGGCATCAGAATATTTATACGGAACAAAACCTTGCGGCTGAGTGCCTTCTGGCGGAATGCGCATACCTGCTTTATTCGGAGAGGCTTCGTCATACTCTTGCGCTTTGATCGCCGGAGACTCCATCATATCCTGAATAAGCTCTACATTGGGTTGATTGCCCGAAGGGCCACAGCCAGAAAATACCGTAGCTGCAAGAGATGCCGCAACTAATGTCATAGAAATATTAATTAAGCTTTTCATCTTAGTACTCCGCCATTTTCTTGATTTCAACAGCGCCTAAATCTTTTAAAAGTTTTTCAGCGCGATCAGCGCTGTAGCCTACGTCATTTTCAGGAATGAAAATCGCAAACTTGTGGCAAGTGATGTCTTTATCAATAATTGGTGGATCAATTCTTGGAATACCACAAAGGTAAAAGAAAGCGCCCACTGAACTTAAAGCTGCGAACAATACCGTTAACTCAAACATAATCGGCACAAATGCTGGTAACGAGAACATCGGTTTACCACCAACGTTAATCGCCCAATCAACTGCAGACGTATAATAAGTTAATGCTAGAGCAGCCATTAATCCCACACATCCCGCAACAAAAGTGACATATGGAATCGGTGAACGTTTAATTCCGCAGGCTGCTTCCATCGCATGGATTGGGTATGGCGATAACGCATCAAATTTTGTAAATCCAGCTTCACGCACGCGAGTTGCTGCGTTGACCGTTGTAGCTTCATCAAGAAAAATTCCGGCGATTCCGCCAATAGCTTTCTTAGCCATGATTAGTGTCCTTTCCCATGATGTTCGTCTTCTTTGCCGACATTTAATACCGGTTTAACTTCGGCGATCGAAATCGCAGGTAAAACGCGTAAATATAATAAGAAAATTGTGAAGAACATACCGAACGATCCAACTAAGATCGCTGTATCGTAAATCGACCAAGCGTACTGACCCCAGTTTGATGGTAAGAAATCGCGGTGAAGCGATGTTACCGTAATCACAAAACGCTCAAACCACATACCGATGTTTACGAAAATCGAAACAACGAACATGATAGGAATCGAACGACGGAATTTTTTAAACCAGAAAAGCTGTGGGATTAATACGTTACAAGAAACCATGATCCAGTATGACCAAGCATATGGCCCCATCGCACGATTCATAAATACGTATCTTTCGTAATCATTACCTGAGTACCAGGCAATTAAAAACTCAGCTCCGTAAGCGTAACCAACCATCAAACCTGTCATCATGATGATTTTATTCATCACTTCCATATGATCGATCGTGATGTAATTTTTAAATTCTGGAAAACCGATACGTACTAACGTCATCAACGTAATAACCATCGCGAAACCCGAGAAGATCGCACCCGCAACGAAGTACGGAGGAAAGATCGTCGTATGCCAACCCGGTAATTGTGAAACCGCGAAGTCGAACGATACGATTGTATGTACTGATAATACAAGCGGCGTCGAAAGACCTGCTAACACTAAGTAAATCATTTCAAAGTGTGACCATTGTTTTGCTGTGCCTCTCCAACCGAAAGATAAAGCACCGTAGATTTTTTTACGGATGGCATTTTTAGCTCTGTCACGAACAGTGGCTAAATCTGGAATCATACCCACGATCCAAAACACAGAAGACACCGTCGCGTATGTTGATACGGCGAAAACGTCCCACAACAATGGAGAACGGAAGTTTACCCATAGTGGACCCCGTTGATTCGGGTACGGAAATAACCAGAAATCTAACCAAGGACGACCTGTATGGATTAACGGGAAGATACCTGCCGTTGCAACCGCAAATACTGTCATCGCCTCAGCAGAACGAGCTACTGAAGTTCTCCATTTTTGGCGGAATAAAAATAGGATCGCAGAAATTAAAGTTCCCGCATGACCGATACCTACCCAGAATACGAACGTGATAATCATCGTTCCCCAGGCAACCGGGTGATTCACCCCTAATAAACCGATACCAGTCGAGATAACCATAGCGATTGTTAGGATGTAAAATATAAATAAACCTTTAGCACCTAAAAATAAACCCATCCATTCTTTTGAAGGAATACGTTCAATCGGAGCGCAGATATCATCAGTTACATCTTTTAAAGTTTTATTACCTAAAACAAGAGGATTACGCTTAAGCATGGCCGCCTCCTTTCTTAGGAGTTACTTGATCGTTATTTTTAATTTTCGTTTGGTAGCGAACCGAAGGTTTTGCGTACCATTCTTCTAATAATTCGTAAGCGCGTGGTTCAGCTTTAAAAACTTTTGCTACGCGTGAATTTTCATCGTTTAAGTCACCGAATACGATAGTTTGCGTAGGACAAGCTGCCTCACACGCTACTTTGATATCGCCATCTTTTAATGGACGTTCTTCGATTTTAGCTTTGTTTTTGCCTTCTTTAATGCGTTGAACGCAGAAAGTACATTTTTCCATAACCCCGCGTGTACGAACTAATACTTCAGGATTAAGAGCCATGTGCATCGGCTTTTCGATTAATTTAGCGTAATTAAACCAGTTAAAACGACGAACTTTGTATGGACAGTTATTTGAACAATAACGAGTACCAACGCAGCGGTTGTAAATCTGTTCATTTAAACCTTCTGAGCTATGCACCGTTGCAACTACCGGACAAACCGTTTCACACGGAGCATTGTCACAGTGTTGGCACATCAACGGTTGGAATACCGCAGACGCATTTTCAACATCACCAGTGTAGTATCTATCGATACGAATCCAGTGCATTTCGCGACCTTGCATAACATATTTTTTACCGACAACAGCAGTGTTGTTTTCAGATTGGCAGGCTGTCATACAAGCCGAACAACCTGTGCAAGTATTTAGATCAATCGCCATACCCCATTTGTGTCCGTTGTATTGGTGACCTGACCAGATATTCCATGTGTGGTGTCTATGAATATTGGCGTCTTTAGATTTTTGAATATCTTTATTAGTTGCAGTTACAACGATTTGACGGCCTTCCATTGAATCGTGACCTTGAGTCGTAACTAATTCAATTTTTTGACCAGTCTTTTTAAATTCAACCGGTAAGCCCGCATACAACCCGCCTTGAGCCAGTGTAAATGCATTTTGACCGATTCCCTTTGCGACATCACCTGCGTGAGTGCGTCCGTAACCAACAGCTACCGCTACAACTTGGTCATGTAAACCTGGTTGAATGTGAGTTGGTAAAGATAATTTATTACCACCAACTGTTAATTCAATCACATCACCTTCGCGAAGTTTGTTCGCCTCGGCCGTTTTAATTGAAACACAAGCGTAGTTATCCCAAACAATTTTAGTCACTACATCTGGTAACTCTTGTAACCAACCGATGTTAGCCAAAGTACCATCACCGATATTTACTGTTGGATATAAAGCTAATTCAAAAGTGGCATCGCTGCTTTGAGATTTTTTAAGAGATGAAACATCACCCTTGAAAGTACGTGCAGATCCTGCTGCTGCTAATTCGCCAACAAAACCTTCTTGTAAAAACCCATTCCAGAAAGATTCGAAATCTTTTCCGCCGGCAACTTTTACGGCCATTTCTGTTTTCCATAAATTACGAACATAGTCGTAATAAGTTTCAAATTCTTGAATACGCTTAGGGCCAACTTTAGCCATGTAGGCCCAAGTCATTAAAGATAACTGAAATGATCTTGTGTCATACATTGTGCGGATAAGTGGTTGGTGAATGCCGTAAACACCAGTTGCAAATTCAGAATCACCCCAAGTTTCTAAAGCGTGATTATCTGTCGCCACATAGTGAGCATTAACTGCTGTTTCATCCATTTTATCGCTTGAATAAACAACTGTAGGTACTTTTTTAAGAGCTTCAGCAAAACCAAGATCAGCACTTAAGCTATAGAATGGGTTTGATCTGTAGATGATAAGAGTTTTCACATCTCCAGCATTCATTTTGGCGATTAAATTTTTAATTTGCGCAAACGAAGCGGTTAAATTTTTATTACCTGCACCCGCCACTACTGTTTTACCGTCGTTACCTAAAATAGAATTTAAGTAATTCACAGCAACTTGTAACGCCATTGAATCTTTAGTTTTAGTTTGGATACCACCAGCTACAACGATTGATTCACCTTTGTTATTAGCTAAATCTGTTGCTACTTTTTTGAAAGCCTCAGCAGAGATACCCAATTTTTCAGCGACACCAGCCGAACCGTTACCTTGAACTTCAGAGATTAAACCCATAACAATATCGAATTGTTGTGAGGGCTTAATTCTGAAACGGATATCCGCATTCGCACCAGTTAAAGAGTAAGTTGAATCAAACGAAACTAAACGTGACATCTTGTCGATATTTCTACGACCGTCAGCAAAACGTTTGTTGTTTGTCATCGTTGGACCCCAAGTACCTAGGAAGTCCGCATCGATTGAAACAATCATTTGAGCTTTATCGTATCTGTATCCTGGCATAACTGCTTCACCGTATGAAGAAGCTTGAGCTTCAACAACGTCATCAGCTAAAGGCTCCCACACATAGTGATCAGCATTAAAGCCAGCTTTAAAATCTCCAATAACTGCTTTAGTTGAAGGAGAAGAAATGTTTCCAGATAAAATGGCAACGCCACCTTTTTGAAGAGATTCAACAACTTTAGTGTCTAATTCTTCCCAAGATACACCCACAGTTTCTTTGTTGGTGCGCTTTTCATTAAATAAATTTCTGAAAGGTTTTTGTAAACGGTTTGGTTCGTACAAACCAAGCAATGAAGCCTGAGCTTTAACCGAAGCGCCGTTTCCGTTTAATGGAAACTTTGGATTTCCCGAGATGTGAACCGGGCGACCTTCGCGTGATTTAACCAATAAACCTAAACCCTCTTGGCCATCAAAGTAAGATGATGTGTACCAGTTAGAAACACCAACGGTAACTTCTTCAGGTTGTTTATTGTAAGGAACAATTTTTTGCACCGGACGACGGATGCAACCTGCAGCCGAAGTTAGGGCAATTGATGCTCCCATTAGTTTTAAGAAATCACGACGAGCAACGCCGTCTGTTTCTGCGCCTTCATCTTTAGACTCTTCACGCAAAGGTGAAGACATGAATTCAGTCTGTAAAGACTTTTGAAACTCAGGAGTGTTATTTAGCTCTTCGAAAGATCTCCAGTAAGTAGAGTCTCTTTCAATTTTTCTATTTTCATTATCAGATTGAATTTTATTTTCAGTATTAGACATCACAAACCCGCTTCGATTATTGGTGACACGTTGTACAGTTAAGTGGAGCTTTGTTTTCTGGTTGACGGTGACAGTTCACACACCAGCCCATAGACAAATCAGAGTGCTGAAATACTTTAGCCATCTTTTCAATTTCACCATGGCATGTTTGACAGCTTACGCCTTTACCCACGTGCGCTTGGTGATTGAACGACACATGATCAGGAAGCATGTGCACGCGAACCCATTCAATTGATTTACCATCAGAGAAGGCATCGCGAAGTTTTTTAATTTCATCAGAGTCTTTATAACCTGGAACAGTTTCTTGTCCTGGCTTGCCTGCGACCTGTTGGTGGCAGTTCATACAAGTTGCTAACGATGGAATGTTCGAAGATTTCGAACGTTCAACTTGGTTGTGGCAGTACTGACACTGAATTTTGTGTGTACCAACGTGAAGTTCGTGGCTGAACGCGATCGGCTGTTCAGGCGCATAACCTTTGTTGTAGCCAATTCCCGCGCGTTCACCGCCATCAGGATTTTGAAACAAACAACCAGAAAGAAAAAATACCGTAAGCGACAAACCTATAGACGCGCATACAGTGCTGCGAAATTTAGTAAGCATAATCATTGCCCTTCTTAATATTGTAATTAAAATGCAACATGGGGCAAATGTCACGAGGGATTTTGATCATCAAATGAAAATCCCTGAGTGAAAACAAGAAGTTGCGTGCTTAAGAGTAAAGCACGCGAGTGTAGCTAAAAGTGCGCACTAAACCTTAGAAAGTTTTTTTACGCTGGCTACGTAACCAACAAAAATGAAGTGTAAAAGTACAAAAATTGAAACGTACTCAACGCCGCCAGCGCCGAATCCGTATGAGTGAAGCCCCGCTCCAAGTACAAAGTTAACTCCATACCAAGCCATGATCACAAGCATGAAAGTTAAAATGCCGGCAACTAGCGTTCCAAAATTTTGAATCCAGTTCACTAAACGAGCATGTAGAATTATTATGTAACCCAAAAGAGCAATCAAGGCCCAAGTCTCTTTCGGATCCCAACCCCAGAATCTACCCCAAGAAGCATCTGCCCAAATACCGCCCAAGATAATCCCCGGCGCTAAAAATGCCACTCCGATTTGCATCGAACGATAAACACCAGTTGTAATGTGCTGAATTTTTTCTTTATGCTTTTCTTTATCAATCGCATAATAAATAAGCCCGATATCACCCAAAGCAAAAGCCAGCGCAAAGGCTGCATAACTGATTGTGATAGTCATTACGTGAACAATCAGCCAGTAACTGCTGCGAAGCACGGCCTCTAGAGGCTGAATGCTTGGATCTAAAACCGCAGGAGCTGTGTCGGCGATAACCATACACACAAAACCCATCAGCAAACCCGCTAATAAAAAGATACGGTACTTATAGATCTTCTCTAAAACCATCGAAAAGACCATGATTCCCCAAGAAACCCACACGACAGTTTCATACATATTCGTCACAGGTGGTCTTTCAGCCAGATAAACTCTGAATGCGAATCCCAAAATGTGAATGAAAAAACCTAGAAAGGTTACTGTCCAAACAAGCGTCATTCCCGATTGTAAATTTCTAATCCAGATAAATAATAAAATAAGCGATGCCAGAATATATAAGATATATGTCCAGCGAAACGGATGAAGATCATTGTAAAAAACTTCGGTATCAACTTTATGAGCCTCCGCGTATTTTTGCGGAACGACCTGCTCTATACTTTTTTGAAAATCAATAACCGCCGCATCCAAAGTGGCTTTAGCACCGTCAACATCTTGATGTTCTGCCAAAGCACCTAAGTACGCCGCAACACTTTGACTGATACTAATGAATAGGCCTTGCTGCGCTTCTGGCAACTCAGCTACAGACAACCATGTGTCAGATTCTGCATTGGGCATAATTCTTAATAAGCGGCCCGCAGCTAATTCACGAAAATACACCATTTGATTTTGCAAACGCTGCAAGGCTTGAAAGTACGGAGTTAATTTTTCCTGGCTTTGACGTTTGTCGGCCAATTCTTGCATTAAATTTTGAAATTTATCAGTGGTAAAAAGCTCGTTACTAGAAAAGTATTTTTGTTCTTTTGCAAGACCAAGTTTATTTTTTACATCAAAGTGATTTACTTCAAAAAGTGGGCGATTTGTCCAGCTATCTGGCGACAACATCCAAGTTAACACAATCAAATACGCAGGAGCTGTTTCGCCAGCTTCGGTTTTGTATTTACTTTTACCATAGACAACTTCTAAAACTTCTTTTGCAAAAGTGTCGTAAGGCTTAATGCGACCACCATCTTGCACTGGTAAATACCTGATAGCTTCACCCAGCTTTGGAGCCGCTTGGGCGCTATTTGCAAATAACGAAACCTGTAAAAGTAAAAATACTGTCGATAAAAAACGAATCATTGTGCTGTCTTTCTTCTGCGCGTTTGCACGAATAGCCAAACAATACCTATTGTTAATACTAAAGAACCTAAATATTTAACCCAACGACCCGGATCAAGGTTTACCGAAAGAACCGAAGCCGTAGGCTCGCCTGTTTTTTCGTCTTGATTAAAGCTGGCTTGATAAAAAGTGTAGCCAGCAAACTTCATTGGCTCATTCATTTCAATCAAGCCAGAAACAGGTGTTGTGCCATCAGCCGGAACAATTTCAATATCACTTGAATACGTTTTGGCTTTTTGCGTGCCTTCGTAATGAGTCATCGTGAATTTCTTTAAATAAACCGGAAACCCCAGATCAATACGGCGATTTTGATAACTAATAAGATAAGCTTCACTTTCGCCAAAAAGCTTAACTACATCATTTAACAGTGACCACTGCGTACGATCACCGAATTGAATCAATAAGGCCGGACTCGTTAGCGGCGTCGGATAGGCAACCTCAGTCGCATCCCATTCTTCAGTCGCTTGCGGAAGATAGTCTAACAAACGAAGCTCTAACCCCATCCAGCCCGTCGTAATCATTTCACCGATTTTAACTGTGCCTGATTTAAACGATTTCATTTCTTCTTTACGATAAAGCTCGTAAGAAAGTTCAGTTTCGTTTTTAGCATTAAAATAAATTTCATTGGTTGAGCGGTCTTTGCGCCCGTTTACTTTTGCGTCGTGACCTAAGACCACTTTAAGTGGCCCAAAGTTAACATCAGCGGTTTTCGTTTTAGCGGCTTGAGTTAAAGTTTCAACTTGCTGCACGTTCGCATTTTGCAATTGAAATTTAACTGACGAACCCACATTCACGTCAGTCGATTTTTTTAGTTTTTTACTAACACGTGCATATTTTAAGTATTTTTTGATAATGATTTTATTGTCGCCCAAATTAACTATAAAAGGCTTTTCTTCAGTGGGAGGATTTAAGAAAAAATCAACTTCGTTTTCGTACACTTTCGTGTAGCGATCACCGTCGAACGTGGCATAGACCACTAAATCAGTTTGCGAGACTTGCACATAATTATTTTTACCATTGATTGGCAAATGCATCGAACCATCAAGGCCCATCTTCTGGGTTACAAAACCACCAATGACTAATAGAACAATCCCGATATGAACAAATATAAACGGCGCATGTCGCTGCTTCCACGGCATACGATCGACCATCACAATAGTTAAGTTATAAACCAATAAGCCCATGGTGATGTACATCAACCAGCTATGATAAACTAACTTTTGCGCGGCAAAAGCATCAAATTTTGATTCAACAATAGTGCCCGCGGTGATAAGCACCGTTAATGACACAAGAATAGGAATACCTAATTGAAATGATGTAGAAAATCTCCAGAACTTCTGCACCATTGGATTTTTAAATCGCATAGGGAAAAAGTACCCCTAGATTTTCAAATTGGGAAGTTCTCTTTTTATGTGTTCGAGTGCCTTGAATACTTGCTCTTGCACCACAACATAATCTGGTTTTATTTTTTTGGTCACTTCATCCATATATAAAGCGCGGTTCAGCTCAACTTGAAGAGCCTGCTGTCCGACTTCTGGCTTACCGTATTCCTGAGTCACACGACCGCCCATGTAGGGCCAATTATAACTGATCGAAAATCCGACGGCTTTGTACGCTTCAATGACTAAGTCTTTATAGCGAGAATCACAACTCACACCCAGATTATCACTGATTACAATATCAGCACGATATTGACCTGGGTCTTTATGCTGATTTGTTCCCAAAGAGGGCATCGAGTGGGCATCCAAATGAAAAACATGCTGAAATCCCTTCTTCATATAGTCTGCATAAAGTTTTTTTACGCCATCATGAAAAGGGGTATAAATTAGATCAGTCAGTTTATTATGCAACTCTTTGGAAATGGGGCTTTGCATTAAAGGAGTGTTCAAAGTTGTAACAACCCAGTGAAAACCGCGGCTGTTCGAACCGGATTTATTTTCACACCCAATCACTGAGTCGCAATCAATGTCTTGAGGAATACGATTTAAATCAACCGCATAACGATGCCAGTCAGTTTTATGATAAGGCACATGCATCTTAATTAATGAGGGTTCATAGATCACATCAATGTAGCGATCCACATCACACATCAAGATTTTTTCATCGAGATTCTGCAACCAAGTGCATTCATCGGGAACTTTTTCTCCCGAGTGCGGCATCGTTACAAAAAATGGAATTACTGGTTCAGACATATACCCCTAAACTTGACTAACTCTAAAAGACGTTAGCTAATTAACATATGAAAATATATACGAAAACCGGAGATAAAGGAACAACTAGACTGGTTGATGGCACTTGCGTCGAAAAATTCAATCCGCGTGTTGAAGCTTACGGAACTGCCGATGAACTTAATTCTTATCTTGGTTTAATTTTCAGCTTACTTGAAAACAATGAACAGTTGAATTTCAGCAACACTTCCTTACGCCGCCTGCTCTTTGATGTGCAAAATAATATGTTTACCATCGGTAGCCTGCTAGCCACACAAGACTTGGAAGTCTTTAAAAAGCTTCCACAGCTTGATCCTGCAGATACAATTCAGCTCGAACAAAGCATCGACATCATGACGGCAGAATTAGAACCTTTGAAAAACTTTATTCTGCCTACAGGCCATGTATTAAGTTCGCACTTACATGTTGCCCGCACGCTTTGCCGAAGATGCGAACGTCGCACGGTTGAAGTGGCCAATCAAGAACCGCATTACGAACAAGTGATTATTTATCTAAATCGTTTAAGCGATTTTTTATTCACGGCTGCCCGATTTGTTAATCACCGTCACAACACGCAGGATATTTTGTGGAAGAAAAAATAGTATTACGCGAATCAACCCCTGTTGATTCTGAAAAGTTAGGAAATTTTTTCTACGAAATCCCGACCCAGGCTTTACTTGATGTTAAAGTTCGCCGTCAGATTGATTTTTTTTCGCTTTACCGAAGATTACAGCTTAAATTTCATAATTATATCTTAGAAGAAACCAATGACTTTCAAAATAACGAAATTCTGGGCACCGCCAGTTTTCTTTTACAAGAAACGCAAGTTGGTAAAACCAGATTAACTACGTCTTACGCCTTTGACCTAAGAATTTCACACCAGCGCAAAGCGATTCTGAATTGGTCACGCCATTTTTTGCCGCAGCTGCAAAAATTAATTTTCACTGAAAAAGTGAATCATTTTATCACCTCGATCAACTTAGAAAGTTCACAAGTTATCAATGCCTTCATTCGCACGAAACAAAAAAGATCAAACAAACCTTTTTATGAATTAATTCGCAAATTTAATTTAGTTTCAATTCACGGATTTTACCCGCTTTTATTTAAAGTAAACCCTTACATCAAAGTGGGCTTTCTAGAAAAGCAGGATCAGAAAAAATTTGTCCGCTATTTAAGTGAAAAGATGAAAACTCTTGATTTAGCACCGGCTGCGATGATTGAAGATTTAGAAAAGTACATTCACGAATCTTTAATTTATTCATTTAGAAATTTTGTTGTCGCCCGCGATGCTAAAGATAATATCGTAGGTGTTTGTTACCCTTTAAGCTCTTCGTTATTACAAGACTACTTTCCGCAAAGCTACAACCAGCAGTCTGATAACTTTCGCCAGTTCTTAAAGTTTGCCTCTTTTTTCGGAGTCGGCAGAAAACTAACCCGTCCTTTTTCGCGCACACAAAAAGAACAGACCCTTAACTTTCAATTTTTACACTTCTTGTTTTTTGAACATCCTGAAGTGTTTCAGTCGATGGTTAAATTTTCGTACGATCAATCCCGTCAAAACGAATTTTTGATCTACACCTACGAACAATCGATGTACACACACCGCCCACCGATCGGCACAATACACAGCGAAACGCCGTATGCTTTATACGAAATACGCACGCCCGAAGCCATCGATGCCGGCGAAGTACCGCTTAAAGCCAAGATTTCTAAGAATCTTTGGCTTGATGGGTACATGTTCTAAAATAAAAAAAGCCACCGTCAGTGAAGACGATGGCTTTTAGAAATTTAACCTAAGCTTTAAACTTAGTTCAAAATTTGCGTTTGTTGGATTTTTTGATTTAAGAAAGAAATCATATTTCCAAAAGTATCTTTTTGTCTTTTTGCTTCAGCAGCATCAGCAGCGCTGTTGCCAGACATAGGTTTAACTTCAAAACCAGCTTCAGCTAACGTTTTAATTTTAGCCCAGTTTTTTGCAACAATTGAAGCGTCGAATTGAACTGTCATGGCTTCATTCATTTCTGCAGTCAACATACCAACGATATCAACTTTGATTGATTGTGCATAAGGTAATGCAGCAATACGCTCGATCTTAGCGTTGTAATCAATCGCTTCTTTTGTATGACCTAAAGTTGAGAATTTCTCACTGTATAAAGATCCACCCAACATTACATCGCTATAAAATTTAGCGCGTAAAGCTAAGATTTGGATACCCGTTTGAGAAAAACGATCAGACGTATAAATACGCTGAATGATTTGTTCGATAACACTGTCACGTAAGTAACCAGATACGATAGTCACAGCCATATATAGACCTAATTTATCATGGTCAAATTTAGCCTGTGTTTTTGCATCAGCAGCATCTAATAACGGATTGCTGTTGATATCGTAAGTGTTGATTTTTTTGATCGATTTAAATACCCAGTGTAATGCTTCTTCATCAGTTAAAGCTTCACCTAAGAATTTACCACCAGTCATTAAATCAGCTGGAAACGGAGCTAACATTTCGTAGTTATCTGTTTCCAAAACCATAGCTTCGAAAATGCCAAGTTTTTGCAAACGCACAGAGTCGTTTGTTTCGCCCATACCTGTGTTTAAAGAATCCATTTTACCTGGAATAGATTCAGCGGCATCTAAAACACGGTGTAATTTACCGCAACCTACTGAAGCTACTACGATTGCTAATACTAATAAAAGATTTTTCATTTTTTAATACGCCTTTAAAATTAGTAAACTGGGTTTAATAAAGATTTTTTTAATTTTTCTAAACCAGAGTCAGCTGACTGACCTAACCAGATAGAAAGAATTTGTTGTTGTAATGCGCGAGGACCTTGAACTACTGAAACTTGGTCTTTTGTATCTTCGTAATATAAGTTTGTTCCGCCTTCTTTAGTTTGGATTAAAAGCATTACAAAAGATTTACCAGAAGAAGCATCGCCACCTTTTTCAACGTTAGTTAAAAACTGAGAAATAGCTGCGTCTTTTAAATTAACAGAGTTAGCTACTAAAGCTTCACGGTAAGAAGAAGCTACAGTTGCCGCATCAACACCACGTAAGAAAGTTAAACGAACTGCAGTTACAGAAGCATTTTCTAAAGATTTTAAAGCGTTGTTATCGCGAGAATATTTAGTTGCATCAACTGTGAATAATTCTGCAACGTAAACTTTTGCTGGAACAAATAATACTGTTTTAGCGCGTAAACCAGCACCAACTAATGTCATTTTAACATCAGAGCCAGTGACTTGAGCGCCTTGATTTAGCGTCACGCCTTCGATTTGTTTGTTACCTGCAGTTAAAGTTAAAAGACCTGCTTGTGAGTTAAGACCAACTAATAATACTAATGATGCTACGATAGCTTTCATGTGTTTTCCTTTGCGTGTAATGACACGACTTTTTATTATTTTTTTTACGTGGCGTAGAAAACACAAAAATCAGTGTAAAGTCTAGAGCTTTTACTCCGAATGGCAGGTTTACACTTTTGGTATGTAATTTAGGGGCATTTTTGGATTATAATGCAAATAAAGTGAGTTTTAGATCCAACCCTTGGTTGTTAAAATTCTCGCTTTGTTTGTTTTTTAACTGTGAAAAATTCAATTTCCACTGCGCTGGATGAACGACCACAAGGCCTTTTAGGTTCGGAATGCGTTCAAGCGATGTTAATACAGCTTCTGCATCGTTGTTCTTTAAGCGTTCACCATAAGGCGGATTAGCAATAAC
This sequence comes from Bdellovibrio sp., assembly GCA_036676395.1. Taxonomy (GTDB): domain Bacteria; phylum Bdellovibrionota; class Bdellovibrionia; order Bdellovibrionales; family Bdellovibrionaceae; genus Pseudobdellovibrio. The sequence goes on along the minus strand of JAKFCY010000002.1, from coordinate 1,160,326 downwards.
ATAGACATCTTTATTAGCTAAGCTTGATAGATCGCAGGTTTTTGAATCCCCTTGCACGAACGTAAATTCATTATCGACTTGCGAAAAATACTCTTTAAAAAGTTTTTGATTGTTCTGTAATTTTTCAAAAGTTTTAGTATCTAATTCAATACCAAAAAAAGAATTTTTTGCAGGATTTGCGATCTTAAAATTCTTTTTCCAAGAATCAGACTTTAATAACCCAGGCAGCTGCGTAAAACGTTCGAAATCAAATTTAGTGACTAAGTTCGGCTGAAAAAAACTAGCCGCTTCAAATAACAAAGTCCCCGCCCCGCAGAAAGGATCAAGAATTGTCGTGTTTGTATCTTGGGGCGAATATTTAATTTCGCCATTAGCTGCATTTTTTAATAAAAAATTATACATTTTTGCCGCTAAGGTTTCACGAATGGGCGCTTCACCCTGTTCTTTGCGATAACCGCGTTTGTGTAAATGTTTTCCTGAAGTGTCTAAACTTAAGATCACATTATCTTTGAAGATACGCACATATAACGACAATAAGCTGTCGTCCGTTTTTTGTACGGCATTTTTTAAAATCTTATGAGCCGATTCTTCTAAATTACTTTCGTGAAACAGTCTCGATTTTGAAGACTCTATATGAAAATTAAATTTTTGCTCGCCGATAAATTTCTTAAGATCAAATTTTTTAAGTTCTTTTTCAAACTGATCAAAATAGCGGGCTTCAAAATGATGAACACGCCATAACACGCGATTTGCTAATTTTGAAAATAGATTAATCTGAAACCCTAAATGGCTTTCGCATTCGATTTCGATCCCACCCACATCTTCATATACAACTTCTGGGCGTGAGCGTGTTGGCAGACCATCTAAATCAATAAGCAAATGCCAAAAGCTTTCGATTTCATTTAACAGGTCTTGCTCTAATTGTGGCTGACACGAAATAAAAAAGCGTGGCATTAAAATCTCCAGTAAAAATCAAAAAAGCCGTAATAACCATCGCGCGGATCTAATTTAAATTTTGTGATATCTGTCGCATTCACTGAAACTTGCGCATGAAAGCGGTCATAAATCCAAACATAAGATAAGAATCCCCCGAGGGCTTTTCTTTCAAAGTTGTAATTGGGACCAATCAATACGCGATCCCAGTCAGAACGAATCACTTCGTAACCGGTCTGGAATGAACTTGAACCTAAGGCCTTAATAGCAGCGGCATCTTTGGCGCCTTCCCATTTAACTAAACCTAAACTTAAGAAAGTATGTGATATCAGCGTATCTGATGAAGTTGAATCCCACCAGAAGTTCAGATTCAGGGTAGCTTCTTCTTCTTTTTGTAAATCCACGTAACTTAAACCTGCGGCCAAAGTCGTCGAATCTGAATTCCAGAAACGACCCTTAAAGTTGGCGTTCGGTCGGTCGATTAAATTACCCGGAGCAAAAGTTCCTACTGTTAACCAGTCTGTGGCTCCGAAATACATATTACCTATGTAATTGATCAGAAATTCATTTTTATAAAGCGCCTGTGCTGTTTCACCGATCGAGAGACCTTGGTAAAAAAGCGGACGATATTTAGAAGAAATATTTAATTCACTTTTTTTAACGATCAGGTCTGTGGTTCCGATGAATTCTTCGTTGTAAGTCGACATATCTAGTTTTTTGATAATATCGCCTTTTTGAATTAAATATTTTCGCGATTGGCGTAAAAGTTTTAAGCGCAATTCGTAATGGCCATATTTAATAGTTTTAACATTTTGCACTTCAACAAAGGCAAATACACCGATTTTTGAATTCTGTGAAATAATCGGCAAAATTTCGCCGACTTCCCACATGTTGGTTTCACTTGTTGCTGATAAATACTGTTCGTCGATGTAGCCGCTAACGACAGCACCGCGCGAATATAAAAACTGGGCAAGCACTTGATCAGCGATCAAGAAATTAGCGAAAAATAAAAAGAATAAAATTAAACTGTTAATTTTTGTGGGTGAAAGCTTAAACATATTATTGAAATTATTAGGGATAATAACCCTACTCCTAGCGCAAAGGCCAAACCATATTGATCCGTCATGTAGCCTACACCTAAATGCATGACCACAACGGCTAAACTTTGAAAACTCATAGCGATTGATAAAAACGTGCGACTTAACTCTCCTGAAATTTCTGAAATGTATGAAACGCATAATGGATAATAGGGAGCCATCGTTAAACCTGACATCACCAGAAAAATCGGGTGCAATTTCAGCCCCATGATAAGAAGAATTAGAGTTCCAATTAAAAACCCGTTTAATTGCGACTTTAATGCAAATGGCAAATGAAAAAAGGCAAACGAGACACGACCGATCAATAGAAATAAAAAAAACAAAGTCACATACCAGGCTGATTGCGTAAGATCCATCTGATAATAAGTGCGCATGTAAAGGGCTAAGCGCGAAGAAATTAAAATTTCAGCCACGACATAAAAGCCAAAAAAGAAACTCACCATCGTTAAGGCTTTTTTAGAAATTCTTTTTTTACCGATGTCATCAGTGCTGGCGATCGGCGCATGCACAACAAACGTAGGATTCGGTACGATTAATAACTGCGCCACTAAAAACAATACACTTACGATGGCCACAACGTAAAAAGCGCCACTCCATTTACCAAAGGTTTGCGTTGTAGCTGCGGCAAGCATTGGAGCGATAAAACTGGCTAAACCGTACATGCCATGTAAACCTGATAAAGCGCGCGAACGCACTTTACGGTCAACACCTTCAGCCACTAATAAGTTCTGAGCGACTCCCATATAGCCGATACCAAGCCCTAAAAATAGACTGCCGGCGATTAACCAGCTAAAGCTCACTGCAAAGCCCATTACGGCTAAGCCAACAGCTAAGAGCAATACCCCAGTAAATAACAATGATGATATTTTATATCGGCGCAAGTAAGCCGTTGAAGTGATACCAGCCACAAATGCTGCACCAGAAGAGGCCGCAAACAACCACGAACCGAGCGTATTTGAAACTTTAAATTGATTTAATATTTCGGGAAATAAGGTTCCCCGAATATTGTCGGCAAGACCCAGCGTAAACAAGCTTGCAAAAGCGAATACGAGAGCCCAATGAGACTGTTTAATTTTTGCCGGCATTTCCTAAGGCTATTTCATCTTTTAAGATTTGAAAAGTACTAATAATCCCACGGCGGTCAACGTTACCTTCAAAGTTAAAAATGTCGCCGAAATTGCACGTTAGACTTACATCTGCGCGCTCGGGAATGCGACCGTTATAGACCAAGAAAATAAAAGCTTCTTGAATGAACTCTTCTTTGGTGTGCGAAAGTTTACAAACATTATACCAAGCATCCCAATCTTTTAGCTTCTCAGCAACATCAGGCTTTTTAATATAATCAGCAACAAAGGCTTTGAAGCGCGGATAAGAAGTGCGAATTTCGCCTGGATCTACTTGTCCAAATGGCGCACGCACATCATAGATTGTAAATAATGAGTCAATAAACATCGATAACAATGAAAATGCACGAATATCTGCAGTTTCAATACGACCAACGGTGTCTGCTTTTAAACGGGCTACACTCATTAGTTCTGTGTAAAAACCTAGGTATTCTTGTTCGTTTAAAGACTTCACGTAATTACCGAATAAATAAATATGTGAAAATAAAGCTGTTGAATTTGATCTAATATTTTTTAAAAAGCATTTTTCATCAAACCAAGGTTTACCAAAAATATCTAATTGCTGTAAGCTGCAGCCCGCTTTAGTCATCACGTCTTGAATCTGCGTCGTTAACTCAGAACCGCCCGATAACAGCATGTTCACAAACTGCAACACTTCGGGGTAGCTTAATTGATTATCGCCGTTACCAGCATAGGTAAACAGATCAGCTTGCATGAAGTTATCAGCCCCATTGTCAGTTGCGCGCGGATCAAACAGCTTCGTCTCGATGGCAAATTCTTTAAAGTCTGCATACCAATCCGTAAAGTTCTTTTTAACCATGTGGCTTTTATAAAGGTTTAAGCTTGGGTCTAACTGCGCCCAGCCAAGCATTAGTTCACGCGCCAGCATTTTGACGTAATGAGCCCGACTGACGTCTTCCCAATCTACTTCAGCGGTATTTTGCGACGTCGCCACGACATATTTTTTATCGCGGTACAAAATCGGCAAACGAGTAACTGCTTCGGCACGCAGTTCTTCTAGCCCTAACGAAATATCTTTTATTAACGCCTGGTCAAGATGTTTTGTCTGAATCGTTTTAGTTAAAGCTGGCACGAAATTATAAGCTTTAATTTTTGCAGCTAATACCGGCGGCGCAAGATAAGTTTTAGAGGTAAAATCAATGCCGTTAATCATCTCTTGGTAAATTCTAAAAATATGATATTCACGTTTAATATTTCTAATATTGACCGGGCGAAGTGATTCAAAACTTAAAACATCAATATTTTTTTGATCATTGAAAATACGAATTAAAGCCATTTTGTAAAAACGCAAAAATGTAGACTCAGTCACTTCAACAGGAATCACTTTTGCTTTTAACACTTCAGCAACGATGGGGTCTAAGAACTTAACTGGAATTTGCTTAGACTTTTGATATTGAACAGAAGCCTCAAGCACATCAATCAATCGTCCGGCAAAATCTAATATTTTATTTAATTGGTTTTTCTCTGTGATTTCAAATTTAATATCTGTGTAAAGAACATTGGCATAAAGAGCTGCTAAGTCGACGAAATTGTCAATCGATTGAATATATTCAGTCTGGCTTTTAAGCGGCTCAACGCCAGCAAGTAAATTAACCACGTTTTCGACCAGGTCTAATAATTTTTGATCTTCTTGGTCTTCAACGATATTTAAGCTTGTCGTTAATTGTTTTACATCTTCGAAATTGTATTCAGCACGCGGAATTTTAGAAGCCGTTAAAAGTGTTTTTAAAGAACTGCGCAATTGCGAAAAAGCTAAATTTAAAGTTTTTTGTTCATACGGGCCATCTTCTTTTTTGAACGTGAAGATTTTAATATACGGAGACAGGTTTTTAACTTCAACTTGCAAAACTTTAAGATAATCTTTTAAAAGATCTAATTCAGTTTTAGAGATTTCATTTTCTACGCCGCCCAATAAGGCCTTTTTCAGAATTAACAAATTATCAGTCGCTTGTTGTGAAACTTTGGCATCTTTAAAAAATGTATCAAAGATGGTAAATAGATCGCTATTCGTAAATGCGTTCGGATCACGGCTTCCTTCAGCGCGGTTCTTAAATTGATCTAACGTACGGTATAAACATGAAAATGAATTGTCGATATCCTGTTCGCTTGCTTGTGATTCAACTAATTTTTTAAAATCAGCCTGAACATTTTTAACACAATCAAGATCACCAGCTTGAATTTCAACAATCTTAGGAGGCTGTGGTTTACCCTTTAAAAATTTGTCGCAACCAACAAGCCCTAAAAACAAGACTGCTGAAAATAATAATTTAGCCGAATTAGAAATCATAAGAAGCCCCCAACCACACTTGATCTAAATTTCTATAATTTGAAACCGTAGAAGCTTCTTCGCTGGTTTCAACCAAGAATAGATCAAGAGTCATTTTCCAAGGCCCAGTTATATCAAAGATGTTCTTCAATTTTAAGGTTTGAAGTAAATTTTTCTCGGCCTCTCGCCATTGCAAACTAGATAGAATTTTCAAATTATCACCCCATTGTGAGCGCGAAGTCAGCGAGAACTGATACGCTCGAGCATAGAGGTATTTTTGCGTTAACGGCTGACGGTCCGGGTTTGCATCCGGACCAATTTCTTTGATCTCGCCGCCTTCGATATTTAGGGCTGCAATTTCTACATCAATAGGTTCGAATTCAAAGCGAATATATGGCACCACTGTTGTGTTGGCTTGAAACAGCGGAGAATTGTAATTAGCATCAAAATCTGGAGTTTCCGGTTCTGCGTACATAACCGCAAGGCCAGCTTTACCACTTTTCCATTTCGTCGCCAAATCTAAGCTCGTCAGTTTTTCATAATAAGTCTTGGGTTGAACATCAACGCGCACACGATTGGTGACTAGAATACCTTTATAACCAAAAGCAAATTGATTTGCGGGTTTATAAGCTCCAGCAAAAGTGGCTTCAAAAACTTCGTTCTGATAATCCAGCTTAAACCCAAAACTTGGCTGTTCAACCACTTCAGAAACCTCGGGCTTAATAATATTATAATCAATCGGAAGCACGATGTTCTGAAAAATGATATTCTGCGGAGGAGGCGTAAAGTAAGGATTCGATGCTTCAAATTGCCCGTCTTTAACTTCGTAATTTGGCCCTTGGTCAGGAATATAAATTGGCGTTCCGAATAAATTTAATGTCCATGCGCCGAAGTTTTTTTCATAAAAAACACCGAAAAGACCTTGGCTTTCGATATCTAACGGGTTCCAGCGAAATTGAGGCTGATACGATCCGAGATTCCATTTTTCATCAGCTTGCGACCAAGATTGTAATTTACGTCCGATATGAAGTTTAGACGATGGATTAATCTGGTTTGTGAAATAGAGCTCTTTTAAATTAAAATAACTTAAAACCGAATTCTTTGCGGTGTATTTACCGTTTAAGTTAATTTTAAAAATATCGTTTTCAGCATCATGAGATTTGATTTCAGCACCAAGAAATAAAAAACTTTTTTCTTGGTCATCCGCGTAATCTGAACTAATAAAATTAAGATTTGAAACCTCTAATTGGCTTGAAATTTCAGCGTTCACCGGCATGGCCACGAACATGCAAATCAGGAGTAAAAACAGTTTGTTTATCATCTGGACAGTCATGCCCTAAAACAGGCCTCTTGTTCAAGCTATTTCGGGCCAAAATCATAGACAGATGACCCTTTTTGTAATTACATAAAGGAATGAAGATTTTAGTGATTCGCTTTTCAAGCATAGGAGACTTAACTCAAAGTTTAAGCATTCCTGCGCTTATCAAAGAAAATCATCCAGAAGCTGAGATTCATTTCTTAACCCGCTCAGATTTTACGCTGCTATTGAACAACAATCCTCAAGTTAAAAAAGTATGGGCTATTGACCGCAAAAAAGGCTTCACTGAGATCTTTCAAATATCTCAAGAACTGCGCCAAGAAAAATTTGATGTGATCTATGATGCTCACAATAATTTACGTTCATTTTTTATCCGCAATTTAGTTTCTGCAAAAAGTAAAATTGTAAAACCGATGTCGCGCCTGAAACGTTTTTTACTGATTAAATTTAAAATTAATCTTTTTGAAAAGCCATTTTCAGGGCAGCGTGATTTATTAAAACCGCTTGAAAAAATGGGCATTGCTTTTCGCTTGCCGCAACCACCGTTGATATTTTTTGACAAATCAACTGATCAAAAAATTCACGAGTTATTAAAATCTTATGAATTAAATCAGTATCTGGTGATTGTACCGTCTGCGGCCTATGCCTTAAAACGCTGGCCAATCGGTCACTGGAAAAAACTGATTGAGCGCAATAGCGATAAAAAAATTGTCGTCCTTGCTGGCCCGACTGATATTTTTACTGCCGAACTTGAAGTTTACAAAAACGTCATTAATCTTACGGGCAAAACTAGCTTGCTAGAATCAGCGGCTGTGATTAACTACGCCAAAGTTATCGTAAGTAACGACACGGGTATGCTGCATTTTTCTGAACAATTAGGCAAAAAAACCATAGCCCTTATGGGGCCAGCTCCTTTTGGGTTTCCATCTCGCCCGAGTACTGTAATCATGGAAAAAAATCTTTACTGCCGTCCGTGCAGCAAACATGGCCAGGGGCCCTGCGTGAATCCTAATTTTCATGAATGTATGACCGCTCTTACTCCCGAGATGGTGCAAGAGCATCTTGAAAGACTCTGGTTATGATTATTTATAATCTGATTTATAGTTTTTTACGACGATTAGCTTTGTTACTTAAACCTATTTTAGACAAAAAGACTCAATCTTGGATTAATTTACGCAATAACAAAGATATTTTTAAAATTCAGGCTAATTCATCAGGTCAAAAAATTTGGATTCACGCCTCAAGTGGTGAAATTGAATACGCAAAAAGCTTAATTCGCGAATACAAAAAAATAAATCCTGATTGTCAGATCTTTGTTTCATATTCATCGTTATCAGCACCATTGTTATTTAAAAGCATTACCTCTGAAGTGACTGCGTTTTTTCCACTTAATTGGGATATTACAACTGATAACGAAAAATTATTAAATTTTATTAAACCTGATATTTTGATATTTTCGCGCACTGATTACTGGCCTAATTTAATTCGCTTAGCTGAAAGCAAACACCTAAAACTTGCAACAATTGCGGCGAATCCTAAGAAAACATTTTTTAATTCTTTTTGGTTAAAATTTTGCTGCTCTAATTTTAGTTTTTTTAGCTGTGTCGAAGAAGACCAAGTTAGCTACATTCGAAATTTACTGCCAAAAACTAAAGTGATTTATATTCCCGATACCCGTTTTGACCAAGTATTTTTCAGGCTACAGCAAAAAACTTTGATTCAACTCGATTCAAATGCAAAAAGAATTACTTTTGGTTCTACTTGGCCAAAAGACGATGCGATTATTAAACCCATCGCCAAAGATCTTTTAGCTAAAGGCTTTTCCTTGATCTGGGCACCCCATGATATTAATTATGCGCAAGACTTGTATTTAGAACTCAAAAAGCAATTACCTTCACACAAAGTACTTAAACTGGCCGCTCATCAGCCGAATGAAGAATTTGATATTCTAGTTATTGATCGCATTGGTGTATTAGCTGATTTTTACCGTTATTCCAAAATTAGCTTTGTTGGTGGCTCGTTTGTCTCGCGAGTGCATTCTGTGATGGAGCCTTTATGTGCCGGCAACTTCGTGATCACCGGTCCGTATTATCAAAATAATCCTGAGGCCATTGCTTTTAAAAAGTTGAGCCTGGTTAAAACTGTAACGAATGGTCATGAATTTATTGAAGCTGTTACTTATTTTGAAAACAACCAAGATCAATTAAAAGAATTAAAACAACGCACTGAACGCAAACAAGGCGGAAGCCTTAAGACTGTTCAGGCGATTGCAGAAATTTTAAAGTCCTAATTCCGTACCAACTTAAATGTTCACCATCGACCAGCACGCCGTTAAAGCCTTGAGTTTTTAATTCAGCGTAATGCTTCGCAAATGGAAACGGTTCTGATGAAAAAAGGCAAAAAGTTTTTTTCAGCTCTTCACCTGCGATTTCAGGATATTTTACTTCACTGTGATGCAATTCGATGCCGAAAAGTTTAAGTACATCAGCAATAAAGGTGTTTGGCGAAACACACATGAAAGGATTTTTCCAAATCACGTATGAATAACTTGCGGCCGGCAAAAAATCGCCGTCTAAAACACAGTTTTTAAAATGACTTAAAGAACGTGGTGGCAAAGACAAATAGGTATTACCCCAAACGGCGAGCTGATCGTTTTTCACTAGCTTAGCTAACCGCAAAAGCTCTTCACCACAGGATTTAAGATCGGTAACATGCGTCGCATAACAATTTAGCCCGCGATCAAGGCAAAGTTGATACATCTCTTGATTATTTTCTTCTTTATCAAACAACACGAAATCTGGCTTCAATGCCACCACCTGATCAATCAGGATATTCTTTGTACCTCCGACAACAGCAATGCTTTTAACAGCGCGTTCAGGGTGAATACAAAAGCGTGTGCGGCCAACGACCTCTACACCAGAAGCGATTAATGTTTCAGTCCATGAGGGTACAAAACTTACGACGCGCATAGAAATAAGGTAGCACAAAAAACAGCGTTGAGTCATGGGCTGTATTGTGTAAAATGATGCCCTTATGAAACAATTTACGCCAATTCGTACACGCCCCCAAGAAGTGCCTTTTAAAAAAGGTGATGTTTTAGTTTTATTCGGTGAATTATTTAACCGTGGTTATGCCAATGGATTAGTTGAAGAAGCCGAACACCATGGCTTAACTGTCGTTCGTGCAACGGTTGGTCGTCGTGACGAAAATAATAACCTTCGCGCTTTAACTGAAGAAGAATCAAAAAATATTCCCAAGCCTTTCATTAATGTGGCTTTAGAGGCTGGTTTTGATTTAGAAACTGATAGCTCGGGCCAAACACCAAATGATTACCTAAAAGGTGTTAAACTTAGCGAATGGCAAAACATTCAACTTTCAGAAAAAACAATAACTGAATGTGCAGCCAAAGGCCGTGCTCGTTTTGCAAAACAAACGGCTGAGTTTGTTACCCAATTAGAAAAAACCGTTTTAGCCAACTTACAACCAGGCAATCATGTGCACTTTGCGCATTTAATGGCTGGCGGTGTTCCGCGTGCTAAAATCGTATTGCCGTTAATGAATCGCGTATTCAAAGGCACAGGCGATCGCTGGTTAGCTTCTAGCGAATTCTGGAATAGCACGATTGGCAATTACTTAAAAGCTAACTTTCATGCAGTCACTGCTGAAACCTTTGATGTATTAGTTGAAGAATCAACAGCCTTACGTGAAAAACTTAAAGCTAAAAACATTTCAGCGTCGTATGTAGCTTATGGTTACCACGGCACTGAAGTCATTATTGATAGCGAATACCGTTGGCAGTCTTATGCGCCTTACATTCAAGGCTGGGCTAAGATTGATTTAGAAAATTATTCTAAAAAATGGTTTCAACAAGGCGTGCAAACTTGTGTGTACAACTGTCCAGAAATTTTGACGAACTCGAGCTCTATTTTTCAAGGCGTAGAAATTGCTTTATACAACCTGCTACGCTCATTAAAACGTGAACAACCGACCCACCCGATCACGGCGAAACTATTTGCTGATTGCGAAAATGTTTTAAAAGAACCGCAAATGATGGAGCAAATGTTTACCAAGATCGATCATTTTATGAATTTTTCAGAAAAACATGGCACAAGTGATTTCGCAACTTGGCCGCAACATTCAACGAAAGAGCAAATGGAAACTATGCTGGCTCTTTCTGATGAAATCGTAGCGTTTCATAAAGATGAAAAAGCTTTAATGAGCCCGATATTGAGCGAAATTATTTTTAAATCATGTGGCTATATTATGCTTCATGACGCCTTCAAGCCGCAGCAGCCTGTTGCTTGGATCGGTCATGACATCGTTAGCAAATGCATACCTAAGGCATAACATGGCAAAAAAGCTAGCGATCACCGGCGGACCTTCCGGCGGAAAAACAACTTTAATTGAAGTCTTAAAAAAAGAATTCGGAAGCAAAATCCAAGTAGCTCCCGAAGCTGCTTCAATTTTGTATAAAGGTGGTTTTCCACGTATTAAAAATTATGCTGGCTATTATCATGGTCAATTAGCGATCGTATCGACTTTGCGCCATATCGAAGATCTATTAGTTGATAGCCATCCGGATTCACTGATTATTTGCGATCGTGGATCTTTAGATTCATTAGCTTACTGGCCAGATAATGCCGATCACTTTTTTAAAAACATCAACTCTACACGCGAAGCAGAGCTTGCCAGGTACGACTGGGTTTTACACTTAGATACCGCGACTGAAGACGGTTACGACACCACCAACGCCATTCGCACAGAATCTTTTCATGAAGCCTATCTATTAAATGATAAGGTGCGCTCAAGCTGGGAAGGTCACCCTAACCGTCAGATCATTACAGCAGAAAATGACTTTTTCACAAAAATGAAAAAAGCCACAGACATCGTCGCTGATATCTTAACGCAAATGGAACTTTTTAAAAAATAGTCTACTTAATGATCGTGCGAATCCACGCGATGTGCGAAGCGATGTTCATATAAAGTGAACCCTGCTTACATTCGTCAACTTTAACGTTATCAACGTCGTAAATACCGGAAGCTATCCCAATTAAATATAAGTTTTCATTATAAATCTTTAAAGCTGGCCCACCAGAATCACCGTAACAAACACCTTTGCCATTTGTTTGATTCACCATAAACACCGCTGAATTCTTGCTGGTAGTTTGTAAACGCACCGCTCTTAATACACCTTCAGTACGTTCTTCTGGATTAACAATTGAAGTGGTCTTGCCATAACCCACGGCCATAAATTCAATATTGTCAGCCGTTTCAATTTTTTGAATCATGTTTTCATCAGGCAATTGCGGAAAATCTTTTTTAGCTAATTGAACTTCTTCGGCAATAGTGATGATAGCCAGATCGTTTCGATCCATAACTGATTTTTCGTTGTAGTGCTCATGGCGATCAATTTGAACTGGCGTTAGCATTAGGCCGTCTTCACTGGCTAGCGGATTCACTCCTGTAATCAAACTTAAACTTTCAAGATCGTTCACACAATGTGCAGCTGTAAGAATATGTTTTTTAGTGATAAACATACCGGTGCAAACTTGCGGTGCGCCGTTGTTATCAGAAATAAGTAAGACAAATAAGCTATCGACAAGCTTTGAACTAGTCACTTCAGTGCCGCCAACGATTTGCTCGACCGGCGTGGCTAATTGATTTGTAAAGCCACGGTCTGCAGGTTTCTCTGCACAGGCGTTCAGAAAAACAAGTCCCACTAGGGCTGCAGCAGTTTTAAGTATTTTTACGGTGATTTGCACCGGTTCATTTTAATACAATGACAAGATTTCCTCAATGGCCTTCAGTTTCACTGACTAAAAACCGACAATTTCAGAGGAGAAACTCTTTAAAACAGCCCGTTTGTGAAGGTATTTCCTGTCAAAACTTTTTACACTGGATTTTGCGCATGAAAAATTGGATCAACTTTGCCTTAGTTATGCTTTTAGCGACTCCGACTGTTTACGCCCAAAAAAACAAACAGCAAAGCAGAAAACCGACATCGGTTGAACGCCCGCCACAGTTTGTGCTCTTAGCTTTTGATGGTTCAAAATCAAATGACTTCTGGAAAGAATCAATCGACTTCGCCGAGACTGTAAAAACTAATAACCAAGCCAAAAATAATTTGGTCCGTTTTACTTATTTTGTAAATCCTGTTTATTATCTTCATCAAAGCGAAAAACATAATTACACGACGCCGATGTTAAATAAGTCGGTCAGCTGCATCGGTTGGGAAACCGACAAAGCAAAACTTCCTCTACGCGTGAATTTAACGAATGCAGCCTACTTAAAAGGTCATGAAATCGGCTCGCACGCCAATGCTCACTGTGACCAAACAGGTCGCGACAAAGGCGATCCGATGTTTGGTAACACATGGGATGCCAACGCCTGGGATTCTGAATTCAACCAATTTAACACTTTGTTTTTTAATATCTTTGCTTTAAATAAACTGCCACAGCCAAAACAATACCCTCCAAGTGGTTTTGCCTTTAAGCCAGAAAACATCGTGGGCTTTCGTGCCCCGTTATTAGCTTATACGGATGGTTTATGGCCAACTTTGCAAAAGCATGGTTTCAGATATGACACTTCAAAAAGTTCAGCTCCGAATTATTGGCCACAAAAACAAAACTGGGGCGGCTGGAATTTTCCTTTAGGCAGAATTAAAATTGCCGGAACAAATAGAACAACTCTATCGATGGATTTTAACTGGTTAGTTTATCACTCTGCAGGTGCTTCTAAACCAGGATTAACAGAAGAAGAAAGACTTCGTTTTAAACAACAAATGTTAGACAGTTATAATTTTTATTTCAAAGAGAACTACTTCGGTGGTCGTGCTCCGGTTCATATCGGTCACCACTTTTCTAAATGGAATGGTTCAGCTTATTGGGATGCGATGAAAGAGTTCTCGAACTTAGTTTGTAACAGACCAGAAGTTCGCTGCGTCACCTACACTGAATACGCCGACTGGTTAGATAGTTTAGACCAACCTACTTATGAAGCGTACCGTGCAGGTAACTTTGATAAATTAAAAGATGATAACTCAATTAAAAATATCGCAGCTCCTTTTTTAGCACGCGTTCGCCTTGATCAAAGCGATAAAGCCTTTGAAGCTGTCGTCGACCCACAAGATGTAAAAATGTTGAAATTAACCAAAGGTTCTGTCGAACTGCAGGTGAACTTTCAGACTCAAAAGACAACGTCCATTTCTAAAGACGATTTAATTAAACAATACGGTAAAGGTTCAACAATATTTGTACGTTCAGTTTTATTGAACAAAGATAAAAAACCTTTAGACTGGTCGACTTATAAAGTTGAAGGTTTAGGAACTGTTTCAGAAAAAATTTCTGATCCAATCGAAAATCTGGCGAATGAACCCGAGACCTCTCACGCTCATGACGAAGAATAAGTTATTTACTTAAGAAAATAAAATCCGCACGTGCGCCGTCAAGTTCTGATGGCGCAATTTCTTTTTGAATCTCTTCTGGGGTTAATCCTTCAGTGTAGACTTGCGAAACCGTTTTGATTTCAATGGGGCTACACATATTTGATTCATTCAGGCGCCAGCGTAAACGGTCTGGAAGGCCGCCACCATAAGCCACGTGAAACTCGCCGACGATAATTACATAAGTATATTCTGGATTTGCTTTAACGAAGTTTAAAGCCTGCCAAGCCATTGTTTCATCCCACACCGATTGAGCCGCAAAGTAGTTGATAAATTTTTCTGGAGGCACATGCCCGCCCATCACTTCAAAGAATCGGCGCTTATAGGCTTCGTTACCCATCATAAAATCTGGCGGCATTAAAAGTTGCTGTTCTGGCGTAAGCGAGGCAAGACCGTTTTTTGAAATCTGGCTTGTCACAGCTCTTGGAATATTAATCCCTAAACCAGCTTCGCCGAACATTAACTGTGGCCCATAAAGATTAAAATCATTAGCTCCCCAGCCGATGGCTTTTTTGAAGTCGGCTTCTAAAAGGCGGCCAGCACGGAAATCGTTAATTAAAGCTTGATCTGTATAATTGAAGAACTCCATACCAACGGCGATCTTGTGGCCACGCTCACGCAAAGCCTGCAAAATGCCCATTTGCTGATCATGGATTAGCTTTAGCCCGTGCAATTCACCGATGACTAAGATGTGCCCTGGCTTAATTTGCTCTATAACTTGGTTTAATTCGATCTGAGTATTTGTTGAGCCGTCATAGATCTGCGCTGAGGCAGTTAGAGGCAGAATCACCGAAATAATAGCTATGAGGAGTGTATTTAATGACATAAGAAACTTATATTCGATTGACTCTACGGGGTAAATCTTTTTATATAGTCGTTCGTTATTTTAAATGGAGCACTACTATGGCAAAAAAATCTGGACGCATTATCGTAACTTTAGAATGTACTGAAGCAAAAGGTGCAGGCAAACCAGTTTCTCGTTACACTACGACTAAAAACAAAACTAAAACACCTGGTCGTCTTGAAAAGAAAAAATACAATCCAAACATGCAAAAACACACTGTTCACAGAGAAACTAAGTAATTAACGAAAGTTAATTCTTTAAGTATTATCTTACAGATAAAGAAATTTTAGCATCTATGGAAAAAGGGCTCATCAAAATGGAGCCCTTTAACATTTCTTATCCCAGTTAATTATTACACTTTGCTAATGGCAACAACCGATGATCTGCACTAAAGCACATCGGTTGCACCGTATCTTCGACAACTTCATTAACGCATATTTATTCATAATCTAGACAGGCTTGCAAATATGAAGCAAGTTTCAGTATACTTTTGGGCATGAATAACCTGAATCAACTTTTAGACACGATGTGGGCCGATTACTGCAAAATGAATCCGCAGGCTGCTCAAATTTATCAAGCTTTTTCAAAAAACAATAAACATGTCTTAAACGATCATATCGCATTAAGAACGTTTAACCACCCTAAGCTTGGGATCAAGTCTTTAGCTAAACACTTTGAAAAGTATGGCTACAAAGATTCTGGTGAATACTTTTTCGTAGAAAAAAAACTATACGCAAAACATTACGAACATCAGACAAATCCTGATATGCCGAAAATTTTTATCTCAGAACTTGAGCTAGAAAAAATGCCTGAATTTGTTCAAAAAACAATTAATCAAATCGTTGAATTAATTCCGCAAAGTAAAATTGATTCTGAAGATTTTATTTTCTCTGGCACGCACTGGCCGATCGAACATTCAGTTTATGAAAAATTGGCTGAAGTCAGCGAATATGCTTCTTGGGTTTACGCTTGGGGCTTTAGACCGAATCACTTCACTGTAAACATTAACCAATTAGATCAGTTTGAAAACATTCAGGATCTAAATGTTTTTGTTAAGGGCCTTGGCGTTAAGCTAAATGCCTCTGGTGGCGAAATTAAAGGAACTCCGGCTGAATTACTGGAGCAATCTTCAACGATGGCTAACGCAGAGCCTGTGCAGTTTAAAGATGGCACTTTTAAAATTCCAGCTTGTTACTATGAGTTTGCAAAGCGCTATGCGCTTCCAAACGGAAAACTTTATCAGGGCTTTATCGCTAAATCCGCTGATAAGATTTTCGAAAGCACGAATAAGCAAAACTAAAAGCCAAATCCCATTGATCTGACGGCACGACGCCGTCAGAAGCTACAGCAGGATGCGAGCTTCGTATTAGGCGATCTTTTTAACGATTAAATGTTCTGTTTCTTTATCTTTGTCGGCGTTCCAATAGGGCTGCGCTTGCAGAAATGCTTTTACTAATTGTGAATCGAATTGTGATCCGCCACAGCGTTTTAATTCTGAGAACGCGATTTCTGGTGGCAGGCCTTTTCTGTAAACTCGGTTTTCTGTCATCGCATCGAAAGTATCTACGACTAGAATAATTCTTGCGAATAATGAAATTTCGTCACCAATTTTTTTATCGGGATAACCTTCACCATCGATGCGCTCATGATGACCGCGAATACCTGGCAGAAGTTGAGCGAAGAAGGGATTTGTTGCTAAGGGTTTTACGATCTGTTCACTGATCGTCGAATGATTTCGCATAATATCTAATTCTTTGGGATCAAGACGACCCGGCTTTAAAAGAATATCTTTTTCTATACCGATTTTTCCGATGTCGTGAAGCAGGCCTGAAAATTCGGCGACTTTTTGTTCGTACTCGTTGAGTCCGATATCGCGCGCCAATTTTCTGGAGTATTCACCCACCCGTAAGCAGTGCTCGTAAGTAGATGGCTCAACTGTTTTTAAACATTCAAGAAAGCCTTTGACCGAGTCATAGGCCCAATTAGGTATATTACCCCAAATGAGTTTAACCGACACGCATTCCCCCGTAGAAATAGGTCTATAACAAATATCGGTCAAGATTGAACTGGACTTGAGTCTATGCTCGATAGATCTCATAATGAAACAATGAAGCAACACAACTTAGTTTTATCAATTATTATCTCTTCATTAATTTCGTTACCCGCGCTAGCTGCGACTTTCACGGTTAAAAAAACCAAGGGCAATTCGGCGGTGATTGAAAGTTCGGTGCCTTTGATTCCGGGCGAAACGTACACGATCCAATCCAGCAAACAATCTGGATTAATTTCTGAAGATGTGACTTATTCCCGTTCAAATCGCTCACGCGAAAATTCTTTTTCTGCGGGAATCGATACTTCGTTTTTTAAATCTGATAACTTACAAGAACATCAAATCGACATCGAAGCCCGTTACGGCTGGAATTACGGCGATTACGAAATTGGTCCGCTAATTCATATTAATTTATTAGATGAAGGCGCTGGCTTTAATACTGATTTTTATGTCGGCGGATATTTTGATTATAATATTACACCGAATGTAGTCAGCGAAGACACTGTATATGGTTTAACCGCGCAAACTTTTGGTGGTAATCGCGAGTTCACCAACGGTTCAAGTGCACAAATTTTTGCATTGGGCGCTGGTGGATTTCTAACTTGGTATTTAATGCGCTCAACAACGGCTTTGAGATTTGAAGGCTTAGTCGAACAAAAGAAAATCGCTACAAGCAGTACGTCTTCAAATGTTTTAGGTTTCGCCGGTAAAATGTTATTAACATTTTACTTCTAGGAAGCGCTGCTCCCCAAAAAGTAACGGCCTACCTATACCTAAAAAAAAGCCAAGGTGATTAGCCTTGGCTTTTGGTTTTAATGGTACGCTGCTCCCGAAAAAGGGACGGCCTACCTAAGAATTACCATTGGATATCGTCAGTAGTCATACCAGCTTCTTCGATAGCACCTTTGTACATACCTTTGATGAATTCTTTAGCTTGATCAGGTTTTAAACCTAAAGTAGCTGCAGAACGGTTTGTTAAATCACGTGCTTTGTCTTCAGCATCAGCACCACCAGAACGGAATGCATTTACAGCTGATAAAGCTTCGTTGAACTTAACACCGAAAACTGTTTTAAAAGTTTTATCCATGTCACCAGTAGTTACTTTACCACGCTCAGCACCCATTACAGCCCAAGAGTTTAAAGCAGATGCTACAGCAATAGCTTTAGAGTTAGTTAATTTGTATTCTTTAACTAATTTCGCAGCACCAGCTTTGATCAACTTTTGATTTTGCTCAGAAGAGATCGCTTTTGAATTTGTGTCAGTTGCTTTTTTAGCACCTTTATTGTTGATCGCTTGACCGTAGTTAGATGAATTAGAGTTAGCAGAGTATAATACTCCGTTATCGCCGAACCAGTAAGTTCCACCAGCTACGTTTTCCCAGAATGTTCCAGTTGTTCCAACACCGATAGTTGTACCACCAACGAAACCAGCAAAGCTGTTAATGTTAGCTGAATATTGAAACACACCTAAGTCATTATATACTGAAGCGTTACCAGATGAATCGAAGGTAACATACCAAAGGTCATCAGAACCGTAACCATATTGATCATAATCTGGATCAGATGAAACTGTCGCACGTTGGCCAGTTGCACGAACAAAAGTACAACCTGGAGTTGGTTCATTAGAACCACGGCATGCATCGCCGTATACTGTTTCGTATGGATATTGTAAGATGTCGCCAGAATCATTTGGACCTGGATTGTAAGTTGATGGGCTACCGCCGCCGCCGCCACCGCCGCAAGATGATAGTACCGCGATACTAGCTACTAATAATAAAGCACTTGTTAATTTCATTGTTTTTCCCCCGTTTGGTTTTTTTTGGTTTTTCGAGTACGGGTGTTAACAATGCTAAACATGGGCCAACTTTTTTGACACCAGTTCTGGGATTCAATAGAGATGGCCGGGGGTTAGAGCGAGTGTGCAATGAAAAAAATGCATGACTGATTGAAAGTCATGCATTTTTATTGTGAGAACAATTTTAACTAGAGCTAGTGTGTCTTTAGTATGTCAATTGAAGACGTAAAAACTTATCACCGCAATAAAAATCTAGAGCATAGCCACTAGTTCCCAAATAGAGTGGTGCATCTTGCGGACGACAGCCTTGTGGTGTTTGCATATGCAATCTTGCTGGTGCGATAATTTGCTCCACCTTGCCAGCTTTGTTGTAAACTGGAGTAATCATTTTGACACCACGGCTGATCGCAGTTCCTGCCACATTAAATAGCGCAGGAAATTTATCACCCGACTTACGATTATTAATCGTAATTGGAAATTGTAAATTTACTGTTAAATCATCGCCCATGAAAGTGTACTTATTTAAGCTGGTTTGCACAGCAGATCCACCTTTGAAGTCATGATATTCGATCTCGCTGTTCGTGATTAAAAACACACCCTGTGTTTTTTTACCCATATAAGCCGAGCGCACTAATAATGGAGCATCATAAATCGTCGTGATCGACTCTAACAAACGGTCATGCATTTTGTTGGTGTTAAAATCAATCGCAGTTACACGTTGTTTTTTATGAGCATCAGCACCAAACCAAAAAGTTCCGCGGTACTCATCATTTGCTGAATGTAAATTTAAAATTTTATCAACACGAGTATCTAATAAGTTACGATAATTTTTTGCTGCACTTAAATTTTCGATAACTTTCTCGCCCGTCACTTGTCCATTTTGTACATACGCTAGGGAAAATTGGTACAAGTATGAAGGTTTGATTTCAGTTCCTAAATTTTTAGCAATCAATACCGGAAGTACACCCGACTGCACTTGTTTAAGTGTCGGCTGGATAATATCCACGATACGCGCGTCTTTCGGCGGTTGGATTTCATCTAGTTTATAATCTTTATTTAAGAAGTATAAACGGATGTCTGTTCCACCCATATTAGGTTTTGCGTCTTCATCAGTTTGCCATAAATCAGTAACATCCCATTTTTTGATAACCGCTTTACCGGTAATGACCCACGCTGGACGCAATTCATTACCCACTTTTAACCAGCTATAGTTCACAGGCATAACCGCGCGTTGATCATAGAATGAATATTGTTTTTTAATATTCATATTCGTATCGAAGATATAAAAATGAAGGATATAATCGCCTTGATTATATAGACCGCCTTTTTCTTTAAATTCTTGAATCACTAAAACATACTCAGAAACCCCGTCACCGTCGATATCCATACGCACACGCTGCACCGGACGAGTTTGCTTAACGTTACCATCAAGAGTGATCGTTTTGATCGCTTCAAAGGTGTAAGAATTATTTTTAAATCTTACGAGTTGCACATCAAAAGTAGTTTCACCTTGCTTTAAGGCCATGTAATCACGGTTTTGCAAGCTGTTATCGTAAACTTCATCGACTAAGAATAACTTCATACCGCGGGCTAATTGACCCACGATTGGAATCGAAGACAAATCACTGCCGACGGCATCTTTTGTTAATTTAACCTGAATTTCAGCACGAGTTTCAAAAGCCATCGCTTTTTCGCCATTTACTGTAGGGCTTACTATAAACGATAAATCACTGGCTACTTGAGAAAGAGCTGCATCATCTGTGTCTGTGATTTCTAAATCCACTTGCACTAAACGCTCTTCGCCCATTTCCCACATATCATCGCCGTCGTGTAAAATTTCAGATTTTACAACCGATGGGTAATAACGAGATTTGTTTCTTGAAACAATATCTAAGGTCACATCTACAGATGCTACATCCGACCAGTAGTTCTTAACCGCAAATTTAAATGATAATTCACGCGATGTTCTGTTCCATTCGATCACTTGGATGTCTTTATTCGCGCTTAAAATTAAAGACTTAGCTTTAACGTTCACAGCACCCTTAGCATCAATAAGACCTGCTAAAGTGTAACGATCATAAGACTTACTTGGTAAAGCAGCAGTTCCTTTAGCTTGAACTGGCCCAACTAACACTGGTAATTCTGGACTTGTTTTACGTGCGCCTAAAATAAGACGTGGGTAAATTTCTTCAGCCGGAATTCCGCGAGCTAGCATATCAGCGATAACACCAGCAACAAGTGGAGTTGCTTGCGAAGTACCATTTAAAATATCGACGCCGATAAATCCAGGTAAACGGATTGATCTGTGAGTCATTGGAATCGTTGAAACTAAACCAGTGCCCGGAGCAGCGATATCAACACCATAACCATAGTTAGAAAAATGCGCCATCGCGCCGTCTGGACGAGATGCTCCCACACAAATTACACCAGCATATTGACATGGGCGTAATAGACTTTGAGTAGAATCGTTTCCTGCAGCAGCTAAGACGATAATTCCGCGGCTTTGGGCTTCTTTAACGGCCATTTTTAATAATTCAGTGTCATTCATTTCAGGCCAGCCGATAGACATTGTAATGATTTGCGCACCAGCATTCATTGCGTAAATTATTCCACGCGCTGTGCGCTCAGCATTTTCAAAAGCACCGTTTGGATTTAATCCACCGCGACCGTCTTCGTTTGGTTCTAAATCAATACTGAAAGGTTTAACTGGCTCATTTGGTGCGTCAGCAATAACTTGCACCGGAATAATTTCAACATTATCAGATACCGAAGCCACAAGACCCGCCACGTGAGTTCCGTGACCGATTGTATCAGCGACATCAGGAGTTCCGATAATATTAGTTGAAGTTGGATCGCCAAAAATACTCCAGCCGACGCAGTCTGCTGGATAGCCGTTGCCGTCTTCATCTGAAATTAAGTATTTATCAGTGCAAGACTTCACCGTTTCAGATTCAGTGGCTAAGCAAGATTCAAATTTATCGTAATTTGCACACTCTTTTTCGTTACGTGCGATACGATTTTTTAAATACGGGTGAGTTACATCTACTCCGGTATCAAGAACTGCAACTTTGATTTTTTTCAAAGCGACCGGAGACGCCACTGGCGGCAGTAAATGTAAATCTTCACCGGCTTTAGCCTGCAAGCGGTATGTTTGTAACGGATCTAAGTCAAACAACTGACTAACTCCGGTATTTTTAAGCGCCCAAGACTTAGCAATGATCGCTTTATATTCTTTTTCAGTTCCGGCCATTGCGATGACTGGAATCAAAAGGCCAAGTAGTGATAACTTCTTTAAATTAATCATTGGAAGCTCCCTTGAGAACGATCTAGTTCAATAGGAATAATTTTTGTTTTTTCTGCAAAGATACTGATTAAACCATTAGAGTAAGGATGTTTTTTCGCAGGCTCACCTAATACGTTAGATACCGAGAACGCCTCATCAGCATTTTCGTCACCTTTTCTGAAACCCGTGATTTCTACGAAGTATAAGTAATTTTCTTTACCTAATACTTTTAATAACACTGGCAATGGAATGTTTTCTTCTAAAACATAGATGAGTTCGGTCATTAAGCGGTTTTGTTCACGCGCATCACTTTTCACGTATTCACGCGCTAACATGATGATATCATCAACCCAGTCTTCTAAACATTCATACTTAGAGCCTTTTAACCAGGCTGTTGTATTTGTGGGGGCATGACCACCACCCTTGCCATTACCTGCGTATGCAGCGTCTTCTTTTTTAGCTTTACATTGTTCCATGTAATGAGCGTAACCTGCCGATTCATTGCCGCCGCCGATCACTGTCATTAAGTTTTTAAATATGGCTTTATCTTCTGCACGCGCACTTTTCGAAGTTCCATCTTCATTAACCTTTTTAAAAAGCCTAGTGATGAAGCTGGCCTTGTCTAATTTAATTCCGGTAATATCCGGAGTAATTAACATCGCTTTGATTTTATCAATAGCTGTCGGAAGCAAAGATAGATTTTCTGTAATACGGAAGAAATCGATCTTTTTAACTTGTTGAAAACGAGCATCAGGAATTAATTCTTTTGTTTGAAATTCAGTGCCAACAAATTCTGACGTGTTGAATTTCGCACGTAAGGCAGCAAGAATCTTATCAAGGTCTTTTTTCTTTAATGACCAACCACCCCACACGTTTTGCAGAACAGCAACAGTCGGCAAAGAACCCTGACGTTTAGTTAATTCAGTATCAGTACGAACGATATGCCATTGCGCTTTACCAAAAGGCATTTGCGATGGATTTTGCGCATCTTGCGATAACATCGGAGCATATTCTGGACTTAATTTTTTAATACCGTAATCAAGAACGTTTAAGCCAAAACCTAAAACGTCTTTACCTGTAAGTTTACCTTTACGATAAGTTACAACTTCGATCGGCTTATTTTCGACTTCGCCAGAATCAACAGCTGTTACTTCTGGTTTATAGATTTTTAATAAGTGCTCTTCTGTAAGTTTTGATTTTCTCCACCATAAGAACTTAGTTTTTAATTCTTTGGTATTGATATCATGGTCAATTTGAAAAACTTGTTTTCTAAAGTTTGTTTCTAATTGATCTGTGCTAGATTGAAAAATAAGGGCTCGTAAAGCACCAGACATTTTATCAGCAAAACCTTTTTGTGATTTATAACGTTTTGCTAACTCTTCATTGTCAGCAAAATAAGCTTCAACAGCTACAACAGGGTCTTCTTTACTATCTAGAGCTTCTTTTTTAACTTCTTCAATAGCTGCATCGACTTGCGTGATGAAGTCAGTGTTTGCATTTAAGATATATGCATCTGTGTGAAGATCAGTAAATGTTGATTCATGTTTTACTTTTAATAAGTTAATGAAGTAATTCACATCAAACGTAACTTGAAAAGCTTTTGTGTTTTGGTTACGGATAAACACCTGAAAGCCAGCTTCAGTTTTAGTGATTTGCGTTTGACGTAATAAAACCGCATTTGCTCCGCCAGATAAACCAATACTTGGAACTGTTTGCGCAGTAAAACCGATTAAAGCATCTAAAGCGTACATATAACCAACTGATCCACCGGCACCGACAGATTCAGTGATTGTGAAAACTTCGCCATTTTTAAAGTTTTGAAAAAACTCAGCAAGTTTACCGTCTTTTAACGGTGATGCAATTTTAGCTAAACGCGAAGGAACATAAAGATCTTTCCAGTCGATCTCTTTAGTTTCTTTCATTGTTTGTAACGGCACAACGTGAGTGAAATCACGATTATAACTTACGTTACCACCAAACATTGAACTAATACCGCTGAAGTCTTCGATCATACGAAAAAATCCAAGGCCAGCACTTAGACGAACGTTATCGACTAATTGAACGGCAGCTTGTGAACCGTAGTATGTTCCGGTCGTCACGATACGAGAAGCACCGAAGTTAATGCCGAACTGGCGGCCATCAGCATAACCAACAGGCGCAAGCTTGCCATCTGGACGAACTCTGTAGCCGTTCATTTTTGTAGATGTAATTTCTTTTTTTTCTAAATCTAATTTTTCAGAAAGCTTAGTGATCGCTAAACCAATGGCTGAAGACTGTGATTTAATCACCATGTATCTTAAAAAATCACCACGCTCAAATGGCGATTGGCGCTCACCGTGAGTAAAACGGTGTGGCTCACCTGGAATATATTCTTGGGTAATACGACCATCAACAACTAGACCATCAGCCGATGTGTATTTAAAATCAGGAATACGAGCCTGCATCATGTCTTTGCCTTCGTGGTCAAAAAACCAGTGCATCATGTTTTTGGCTCTAGACATAATCGCAGCTTTTGCTAATTGATTTAAGCTTTGCGGATAATGACCGGCTTCAACGATTTCATCCCAGTCTTTATCTGTTAATAAAGCCACGCGACGTAACATCCACTTCACATCATCGCCACTGGTTTGAGAAAAATAATCACTGAAAGCAAAGTTGATATAAGCGTAACCATCACGAACTAAAACTGATTCTGGAGCCACTCGGCCTAATGATTCTTGAACATCACCGATAACAAATGGAACTAAAAGCGCACGAAATTGGCGATCAGTCGCAAAGTATGGGATTGAATCTACATTGGCCGGAGTTAAACCATCAAATAAACTTGGAATTTCGCTATCCATTTTTTCTAAATAAGCACCGTGTACATATAAAGATGTAGCACCCGCTTCAGATAAAAATTCACGCTTGTCTGTTTCAGTTTTAAATGGAGCAATAGATAAACAATCGATAGAAACTGCATCCGGGCCTTGTTCACAGAACGCACGTTTTACGAACAATTCTTTTTCTTCTTTGTTCGCGAAGTTTAATTTGATCTTGTCGTAATGTTTTGGCGAATGTTGAAAGTAACCTAATTTACGTAACAAAGCAGACTTTAATAATGAAGCATGAACTTGCAGACCTAAAGTTAAACCGTAACGCTCTGATTTACCGCTCGATGGCTTTACAATAATAGTATAAAAACCTAATTCGCGATTCGCTCCTAAATAAGAGTCAATCGTAACGCCCGTCTCAGCTTGAGGCATCTCAGCATGAACTTGAGTATCAATCGCCGAGTATTTTTTGTTCTGCCAGTATTTGTCTTCAACTGGCTGAAGCTTAGACAAGTCGACGCGTGAGTCATTTAATTTTGCCACATCTGCATAACTTAGTTTTTTACCATTTTGTGATACTAAGTTTCCGGCTGGTTTCATGAATGTTTTTAGTGGGATACGAACAATACCTTCGTGGGCGAAAGTAGTTGTTGCGATTAAAAACACGGCTAATGCAGTTTGAATTTTGAAATTCATGGTTCACCTCGATAACTTTATATAGAGCTAACGAGGGGCCAACTTAGTGTTTCAGAGTGAGATTTAATTAAAGAAAGAAAATATCATTTTGAGACAGAGTTTTAAACAGTGGTTTTTCTTTATAGAAGTTTAAAAGGTCTTGTAAAAGGTGATCGCGTTTATCAATCATATCTTTTTCGTCTTCATTAGAAAAATCATGACCTAAGAATCCAAACACCATCAGGCCTTTTTGTGTCGACACAATACCTGCTAAATTTAATGTGGGAACATCATATAAACGGCCCGTCTTTAACACCACTGATTTATTAATCACTAAATCAGTCTCATACGTTCCGCGATCCAGACCTGCCGTTAACAGAATATAACCTAAATCTAAATTAGCTTGATCAGCGATCAGCTTAACAAAGTGCATGACTTTTAAAATCGAAAAACAAGAGGCTTTATTATCAACACGGTCACCATTGATTTCAACCGGAAGCCCAGATCCTGTTTTCATAATTAAAGAGTCTAACCCTAAACCCAGTTTATCCTTTTGAAATTGGCGAAAGCCCGCTTCTGCGCCCAATAAGGTAAAGAGTGCATCAGACATATAATTATTCGAATTTAAATTAATCTCTTTTAAATAGCGAAATAACGACGTTGATTGAATGTTTATAGCTGTCGCATTGGCAAAACTGGTTGCCGCTTGGCCATCATTATCCAAAACTACGTTTTGCACTGAATATGAAGATGGCAAATCAATGGTTTTACCTTGAAGCTCAAAGTGCTCAACAACATTTTTACGGGCTAGCTCGGTTTGTGAACCCCAGTTATTCGAATTAAAGATTAATTTCAGGTTATCAATAGATTGATTCAGACTGACAGGCACAGAATCAAGTTCGATATGTGGGTTATTTAGTACTGATAAATATACGCGTGTTGATTTAGCGATATATAAGTTTCTGATTTGAGTTACACCATAACGTTTTAAGTGCGACATTGTATAAAGAACTTTTTCGATATTAAATACCGGATCAAAGTTTGAATTTAAATAGGCATCGTAAGTGCCATTGGCATTCTTACGCACACGCCATTCATGGATAAATTTATAATCTGTTCCAAGCTTACTTAAGGCAAAGGCCGTTAAAAACACTTTAGATACAGAGGCTGATGGATAAAGCTTTGTATCACGGTAGCCACTGTAATTCTGTGTACCATCCAGCGAAGATTCGCAATAGCTTACAGTTGGATCATTTTTATAAAGTAGCGTACGAGTTGCTGGAGCTGCAGGCTTTGCTTGAATCAGGTCTTCTTTTTTAGGCGTATAAACCGCGATACCGACATTAGATGTATTAGAGCTCGGTGTACAGCCAAGGCCAAAGATCACGAATACTAAGCTTAATAGAAGTGGTTTTTTAAACATCTGCTAGGGTTTTACCGCCGAGGGATTTGCTCATTCAAGGGCTAAGCTTCAGCTTGAAAATTATTTAGGTTTACTTTGACAATTTAGGCGCTAATAACGAATATACGGGCTATGAGCCGTATTATTTATAATTACAAAATCAATAAAATCACTGATCACACCAAACAAATCCGCGAACTGGATTTACAAATCATTAGCCACCCTGAATTTAAGTTCAGAGCTGGCCAATTCGTAATGTTACATGTGCCCCAAACTGATGAGCAAGGCCAACCAATGAAGGCCGCACTTCGTGCTTATTCAATTGCTACCACTGAACATGATTTACAAAAATTTCGCTTAATCTTTAAATTCGTCGATAACGGCGTAGCTTCAAAATATGTTTGGGGTTTAAAAGGTGATGAGATCGTTAACTTCACAGGGCCCTTTGGTAAAGTGTTCTTTCAAGAGCCGCCAACAGAACAAATCGTATTTTTAAATACCGGCAGCGGTATCTCGCAGCACTATAGCTATCTTGAATCTAAAATGGCGCAGTATCCTGAATTAAAATACAAACTTTATTTCGGCCTACGTTATGAAGAAGACATTTATTACCGCGAGGAATTAGAAGCTTTAAAAGCTAAACTTCCAAATTTTGAATACCATTACGTTCTTAGCCGTCCGACAGATAAATGGACTGGCAAAAAAGGCTACATTCAAAATTTCTTGCCAGAAATTGATTACAAAAATACGCCGACGACTTTCTATCTTTGCGGCAATGGCGCCATGATTAAAGATGTGAAACATCAAGTTCTTGAAATTGATGGTTTTGATAAAACTCGCTTCTGGGCCGAGGCGTTTGATTAGTGAGAAAAGCCTTAGCGTCTATCCCCACCTATCACCGCGCCGTCTTAGAATTGTTCTTCGCGGGAATGTTATGGGGGATTTCGTTTACTTTTGTAAAATGGGCGCTAGTTGATTTTAGTCCGACGACATTGGTTTTTTGGCGTTTTGTTTTTGCGATCATTTTAGCAGAGTCTTTTTATTTTATTTTTGATCGCGAAGGTTTTAAAAAAACTCACTCTGATTATAAAATTAGTTTGATTGCAGGTCTGGGCCTGGGGCTTTCATTAATTTTTCAAACGATTGGTTTACAAACAACGACAGCGACAAATTCTAGCTTTATCACTTCGCTTTATGTGGTGTTGATTCCGTTTGCGAATTATTTTGTGTTGAAATCTAAAGTGCATTGGTACCACTTTGCTTTAAGTTTTGTGGCCTTTTTAGGAATGGGTTTATTATTAGATCTTCCGACCAATGGCTTTCGTATGCACAGCGGAGACATTTTCACGTTGATGGTTGCTGTAACTTCAGCGATTCATATTATGGCTGTAGCCAGTGCTGCAAAAAAAATGAAAAGCGGTTTTCGCTTTAATACCGCACAAACATTTTGGGCCTTGATGTTCTTAGTGCCATTTTTAATTTATGATGTTTCGGCTAAAGAAATTCCACTAACTCCAAATATCACGACTTATTGGTCGATCTCTTCAGTTGTAGGGCTTGCGATTTTAGTGACATTGGGTGCGTTTTACTTGCAAGTGCGGGCGCAAAAAGTTTTATCAACAACCACGGCCAGTATGCTGTGTTTATTAGAGGCGCCCTACTCGTTTTTATTTGCTTCGGCTTTATTGGGCGAAAAACTGACTCCGATCCAATTGGTCGGAGCCATTATTATCTTAAGTATTTCGGCGCTTACGGTCTTCATAGAACGACCACAGAATACTCAATCCTAAGATCACAGCACCTGAAAGACCTGTTAACCATTCGGGAACATGAAAGAAATAACCTAATAACATAAACAGTGATAAAGCACCTAAGGCATAAAAGGCCCCATGCTCTAAAAAGCGAATCTGCGCCAGAGTGTCTTTTTCAACTAAGTATAAAGTTAAGCTACGTACAAAAAAAGCACCGATGCTTAGACCGATCATGATTTGAATTAAATTTTGTGTGATCGCAAAAGCACCGATAACACCGTCAAAACTGAATGAGGCATCTAAGACTTCAAGGTACATGAACATACCAAAACCTGCAGACATCATTGTTTTTTTAGCCATTAGATTCGCATCACGAGTTAATTCCATACTTTCTAAGAAATCAGAGAAACTGTGCACGATTAAGTACGTGATCATCCCCCATAGACCTGGAATTAAAAAACGAATTTGATCTGGGCCGGCCATCAAGCTTGTGATTGATAGTAATGTCACTAGTGCCACGATGATCTCGACACCCTTGTACTGAGAAACTAGCACTAAAGGTTTTTCGATGACATGAATCCAGTGATCTTCTTTATCTTCGTTCATGAAAAAGTGTAGGAACACCATGTATAAGAACATTCCACCGAAGGCTGATACAGTTAGATGCACTGAAGTCATGATCTCGGCATATTTAGCTGGATTATTTAATGACAACATTAACGCCTCCCACGGATTAATGTGGGCAATAATACCAACGATCGCTAACGGGAAAATTAAACGCATGCCGAATACGGCGATTAAAATACCCCAAGTTAAGAACCGACGTTTCCAAACGGCATCCATTTTTTTAATCACTGTGGCATTGACCACGGCATTATCAAATGACAATGAAATCTCTAAGACCGCTAAAATCAGTGCGGTTAACCCCGCCTGTAAAACGTGAGATGTTGAACCGGTTTGGTACCATTCAAAGCCCATGGCTAAGGCTAAACCAATAGCGGCTATAATTAACGATCCTCTTATGTACTTAAACATGCTGCTTTTCCTTTTCTAGTAGCGGTTTCAAAAATTTTGCTGTTTCACTTCGTGCTGATTTGGCAACGGCTTCAGGCGTACCTTTGACGACGATTTCTCCGCCGTAAATTCCTCCGTCTGGGCCTAGATCAATAATATGATCTGCGCATTTCATCACTTCTAAATTATGCTCGATCACGAGAACTGTGTTTCCTTGCTCTGTGAGTTCTTGCATTAATTCAATTAATTTTCTGATATCATCAAAATGAAGCCCGGTTGTAGGTTCATCAAGGATATACAAGGTTTTACCCGTACCACGACGTGAAAGCTCTTTTGATAATTTCACGCGCTGGGCTTCGCCGCCAGAAAGTGTCGTTGAAGATTGACCTAAGGTCATATAATCAAGGCCCACTTTATGAAGTGTTTCTAATTTACGATAAATTTGCGAATGGTTTTTAAAAAACTCGCAGGCCTCTTCAACATTCATTGCGAGAACGTCGGCGATATTTTTTTCTTTATATTTAATCTGCAACGTTTCGCGGTTATAGCGTTTTCCCTGACAGGTATCGCATAACACAAACACGTCTGATAAAAAGTGCATTTCCATACGGATCTGCCCGTGGCCCATGCAGGTTTCGCATCGGCCACCTTTAACGTTAAAACTAAAGCGGCCGGGTTCAAAACCACGAAGTTTTGAATCAGGAAGTGTCGCGTACAGATCGCGAATCATCGGCAGCAATCCTACATAAGTTGCAGGTGTTGATCTGGGCGTGCGACCAATCGGACGTTGATTGATGTCGATCACTTTATCAATGTGCTCTAGACCTGAGATTGATTTGTAAGGCGAAGCAACAGCATGTGCTTTATAGAATTCTTTAGCTAAGATTTTATATAACGTATCAACGATCAATGTTGATTTTCCGCTGCCAGATACGCCCGTCACACAGGTGTATGTGCCTAACGGAATTTCTAGATCTACATTTTGTAAGTTGTTGCCGGTAGCACCTAAAAGTTTAATGGATAAACCATTACCTTTACGGCGCGTTTTAGGAACTGGAATTCGGCGTTTACCCGACAAGTATTGACCAGTGATTGATTTTGGATTTTTCATTAACTGTTCAGGCGTACCTTCGGCAATTAATTCTCCGCCAAGTTTTCCGGCGCGAGGGCCAAGATCGACAACATAATCTGCAAAACGAATCGTGTCTTCATCATGTTCAACTAAGATGATCGTGTTACCACGATCTTTTAATTCACCAATAATTTCTAGTAATCTGTGATGATCACGCGGATGTAAACCAATGCTTGGCTCATCCATGATATACATACAGCCGATAAGTGCCGAACCTACCTGTGTCGCTAAACGAATACGCTGCGCTTCACCACCCGATAGAGTTCTGGCCGGACGAGACAAACTTAAATACGAAGTTCCAACACGTTCTAAATAACTTAGGCGATCAGCAATTTGTTTTACGATTTTTTCGGCAATAAATTTTTGCTTATCTGTCCATTTTGCTTTTTTGAAAAACTGATTTAACTCAGTGATCGAAGTGTCTGAAAGCTGGGAGATGTTTTTATCGTTGATTAAAACATTTAAAGCTTCAGCTTTTAAGCGCGAACCTTTGCAACTGGGGCACGACGATAGAACCATTTCTTCTTCTTCGTCATCTTCTTCGCCTGAAGCTTTTTTACCTTTGTAGGTGTATTTAACAGCTTCAAGTTTTTTACCGCCAACATCAGAATCAGAAAATTGTTCTTCTTCGACTAAATCCAATGTACCTAGGCCGTGACAAGATTCACAAGCGCCGCGCGGGTTATTAAAACTAAATAAACGTGGCTCTAATTCAGGAAAACTGAATCCGCATTCTGGACAAGCTGAATGAATTGAAAAACTTTGACGTTCATTCTCACCATTGGGTTTAATGATTTCAATCACTAATCTACCAGCGGCTAAAGAAATTGCGGTATTCACACTTTCACTTAAGCGGGGTTTGATAGAATCTTTTAAAATTAATTGATCAACCACAAGATCGATATCATGTGATTTGGTTTTCGCAAGCTTCGTGGCTTTTTCTAAATCGATAAACTTGCCATCGACTTTGGCTTTCACAAAACCTTTTTTAAGCCATTTCGTGAATTCAGCCATGAACTCACCTTTTTTACCCTGGGCCATTGGCGCTAACACATAAAATTTTGTGCCCTGAGGTTTTTTCATAATCTCGGTCACGATGGCTTGCGGGGTTTGTGAACTGACCGGAATATGATGAATCGGACAACAAGGTGTTCCCACTTTGGCGTACAACAGGCGCATGTAATCATAAATTTCAGTGATCGTTCCAACTGTTGAACGTGGATTTAAGCCCACTGATTTTTGATCAATGGCAATCGCGGGTGAAAGACCTGTGATCGAATCAACTTCTGGTTTTTTTAATTGCTCTAAAAAGTTTCGCGCGTAAGCCGATAAACTTTCGACATAACGGCGCTGGCCTTCAGCGTACACCGTATCAAAAGCTAATGAAGATTTTCCTGAACCTGATAGCCCAGTAAAAACTGTGATCTTATTTCGTGGGATAGTCAGAGAGACATTTTTTAGGTTATGCTCTCTAGCCCCTTTTACTACAATATCATCGGACATATGGCCGTTATAATATTACTTTTGGCAGTCCGAACATACTCCAAACAGCTCTAGAACGTGCCCCGTCAAATGGAATCCAAAGTGTTTTGCCACTTGTGATTGCAATTCTTCGATTTTTTCGTTTTCGAACTCACAAATCTTGCCGCATTTTGTGCAAGTTAAGTGATCGTGATGCTCTTTGGGAGTCAATTCATAACGTGAGGCATGACCGCCCATACGAACTTCGGTAACCAATTCGTTCGCAGCCAAGTCACGTAAAAAACGATAAACAGTCGCAAAACCCACAGAAGAATCACGCACCGATACTTTTTCGAAAAGCTCCTGGGCCGTCACATGGCGTTCGCCCGATTTTTTATCGCCATCGTGCAATGAAGAAAGGATTAACAACCGTTGATCGGTGATTTTTAAATTCATCGAACGGATCATTTTTTTAAAATCATCGATTTGGTAACGTTCAGCTTTACGTACAGTTTCAGAAGTTTGGTGGACAGGTAAAACAATAGAGTTATCAGTATTCTTCATAGATAAAGTGATACTGATAATGATTTTCATTTGCAAGGGTTATTTTAAAGGACACTTACCTTTTAAACTATTATTCCACTCTTCGATCACTTTAAGAGCTTCGCTATGCGCGACCGATCTTCCAAGCTGTGGCATTTTGACTTCTAAGTGGTCGTTCTGCATGCGGTAATAAACAATCGACTTATCTGCGCCCTCAGGATTGATATCAAATGATCGTCCACCCGACCCTAAGCCTGCAGCTACGGGGCGTTTGCAAAAACCATAACTAATGTCTTTTGAATCTAACTCGGTCACCAAATAAAGACCGGTATTCTGCGCTGGGCCTCGCGGATTATGGCAATGAGCACAGTTAATTTCTAAATACGCCTGCGCTCGTTTGTCGATCGGACCACTTTCAGGCAACGACCACATTGCAACACTTGGAACTTGCTTGATGTCTTTTGGTAAACCGTTCAAATACGCACGGCGTGCGAAATATATTAATTGATTTTCTGTGCTTCCGTCTTCGTTCGCGGCGAATGTCCAATTTAAAAATTTGGCTTTTGGACCAATCGGTTGAAGTGAACCGTTAGCCGTATCGGTCACATGACACGAAGAACACTGGCGACGATTCGGAATAACGTAATCAATCTTAAGCGCTTTTTCATTGTGCGCTAAAATATCATAACTATCGACACTGCCACCTAAATATAAAAAGGCCTCTTCTTTAGAGTGATCCCAGACATACTCGATAGCTTGCCACCCCGATTTACGTTTAACCAATAAACGTGTTTCTATCGCACGAGGTTTAACGTCTTTAGAATTTTGTAAAAACAAAGAAAAAGTTTTTGTAATTACAGTACCCACCGGAAAATCAAAAACTGAATTTTCATTATATTTCATCGAAGTGTTCGGCGGTAAAAAAATAAAACGGTCTTTTTCGGCGTAATCTGTGAATAATTCGTTATTCAATAAATATTTAAAACCACGATCATTTGGCTTTTGCGTGGCATCGTTTTTCTGAGTGAACAAATTATAATTCGATAATTGCGGACAATCGTATTCAATAGCGGCCCAGTTAATACCTTTAGTTTTTTGCTGGCAGATTTTTACTATCGTTTCTGCACTGGGTTTTATCTGACTTTCTGGAACCGCAGGCACTGCGCCCAAAACTATCTCAGGAAAAGATTCAAACACACAGTCTTGCGCAGCATCTTCAATCGTTGCAGGGCCGCCCGGGTATGGCACCCACCAACGACTGTTATCTAAATGTAAATTGGCATATCTAACAGCGTCGCCTTCGGTGGTTTTATTTTGACCAACACAAATGCGGTCACGCTCAGAAAGTTTTGGCCCAGAGTACGTGCCATCTTGAATACCATCATAAATAATTTCAGGAGTATTAAACCCGCCTAATAATTTAATGATCACAGTCATTCTTGAATAAAGCGGAAATTTGTATTCACTTTTAGTAAAAATATTATCACGAATCGAAATACGACGCGGCATCGGATCATAATTAGCATCGCTATGTTGACGTTCACTGATCGCAAAATGGGTAATGGCTACGCCTGACAATTTATTATCAATAATTTTATTCTTAAAAATTTCAACTTCGCTGTTGGCCATAATAAAAATGCCCAAGCCATCCGGAACTAAATTAATAATGCTTCCTTCAGTAGAAAAGTTTTTTAAATTATTATTAAAAACATGATTTTCAAAAACACGAGTTTGACGACCGCCCTTAACCGGAAGATTCGGTAAATTAAAAACTAAAATACCCGCCGTGTTTTCATAAACTTCGTTATTATAAACATCAGCATAACGAGAATTTTCAATTTCGATACCCGCTACGTTATGGTGAGCCTTATTATTACGAACAATAATGTTTTCAGACTGGCCCACATAAATACCCGCATCTGAAGAATCAGACACATCACAATTTTCAACAAGCACATCGCGACTGCTGACCGGATATAAACCATAAGCTCCGTTTTCACGGCGCGGCCCTGCCGTCCACGAAACTCTTAATCGTCTAAACGTTACTGATTTTGCTGAAACGACTTTGACGGCATTGCCAGCGCTATCTTCAACAGCAAAGTCTTCAAACACCAAAGCATTGGCACTGCCAAACACTCCTTGCGCTCCAACTTTTTGATTCTTAAAAGATAGAATGGTTTTATCCATTCCCTGACCACGTAATTTAATGCCGTGCTTGATAATAACGACTTCTGATTTTAGTGCAAACTTACCCACAGGCATGATGATTTCAGAACCGGGTTCTGCATTTTCAATCACTTCATTTAAGGATTTTTCAAAGTTTTCGGCAGTGACAAGGTAGGTGTTGTGCTCTTTTGCAAAAGCTGAATTAAGACACAAAAATAGTACGACAAATGAAAACTTAATGAAGAAGTTAAACATAGACTTATGTTTACAATCTAGTTCGGAAAAATCACGAAGTTGAAGCTCTTCTGACTGACAGCATCATGAGGATGCAAGCTTTCTTCGTGGCGGGTCTTAATGCGGTAGCCTAATAATTCTACAGGCTTGTGCTGGATACGAGCTTTTAACTCAAGATCGACTCTTCTGACAGCGTCTTCACAGAACATTAAGTTCTCAGAATTCAAAATTGCAAAGGCCATCTCGTCAGCTTTTTTAACTGCGGTTTGTACCGGAGTTTTTAAAGTGTTTTCAATAATTTGAATAAAAGACTTCATTAAATCATTCACGTCAAAATGATCTTTATCTTGAAGCAATAATTCACAATCCATCACACTTCGTTGCGCGTGCGGCGTAGCCGGTAAGCGATCAAGCATAGCTTTTTGCACAGGTTGCGCATTGAAGGTTTCAACTGATAAAGCCGCTGATTGCGGGCAAGTGCTTGAATAAATAACCGCGAATTTAAGCCAGATTTTCAAACCCGTACCTTCAGTTTTTAAAGCAGAAACTGAAACATCGTAATTGCGAAAACCCTCTTTACCACTTTTCAAAGCTTGGGTTTTTACCGGAAGTTTATATGTCAAAGTTAAGCTTGCGTGTGTTGATAAACCTTCTTGTGAAGTGATGGCTTTTTGCAAAAGCAGATCTAAACCTTGAGTTGTTAGTTCTTGCTGTAAAAGATGATCCATCATTAAAGAATACAAACGCGACATGTGAATTCCGCGGTGACCCTCTTTAAGATTTACTCCTAATGACAAATCACAGGGAATCAGATTTTCGTGGTGACGAATCGATGACTGAATACGCTGCATACCGACCCAATCCAAAGATTGAAGGTCTTGCAGTTTCTGAATCATAATGTCTGATTTAATGTCGCTGATCATCTTGAGCTGCAATCTAGTCGAACTGGCTAGCCTTTTCAAGCGAAGATTACCCTGGGGTAAATTTAGCGCCTAAGCCCAAGGTCGGGGCGTGTTTGAATCACACTCTAGAAAAGCTTATAATTTTACATAGATGAACGAAAAAAACGACACTAAACCAGCCACATTGTTTTTTGTGAAGAATATAAGCCACCAGTTTACACCGGTAGAAAAATTCTTAAAAAAACGCGGATACACCGTGGTTGTCGAAACCGATGTCAAAGCCGCCATAGATCGCATTTTAGAAGAAAATCCAGAATACATTTTCTTAGCCTGGGATCATAAAAACGAAAATATTCGTATGATGCCAAAGACAATTTACCAGTCATGTACGGGTTCTGTGGTGCCGTTTATTATGTCGACTCAACGTGATCAAATTATTCAAATTGAATCCAGCGGTTTTGAAAATAAATTGTACCCGCCACTATCAGGCCCTGGCATTATTCGGGTGATTTCAAAATACGAAAAGAAAAATCAAATCTTTGATCAAATAAATACAACAAAAGCAGCCAATGCAAAAAAAGAATCTGACATGATCAAGGTTAAATCTTTTTTTACACAAGACAATGATGACGGCCCCGAAATCAATCTTAAAAAATCCAATACTCATGCAGATAACGAACGTAAAACGGTTACGAACCGCAGTCGTAGCAAATTAAACATGTTCATGCCCAAACAAAGAAAAAGAACTGCCCAAACTATGCCTTTTGCTGTGCAAGAAGGCATCAGAGCCAAGATGAAGCACGCCATTGAAGAACAAATTGGCAAGCTTGGCGTTTTATCTGCCGCTCAAAAAGAAGCGACCAAGGCCAAATTAATGAGAGCCCTTCAAAATGATTTTGGCAATGATGGGGCTTCAGGAAAATTACTTAGAGCGATCGAAGAAGAAATCGGCAACATGAGTGAACTTTCTGAAATTGATCAAAAACAAACTGCAGGCAACCTGATCGCTTTAATGGAAGCTGAATTAGCTAAAGCACTGGCCACCACTGAAACCGACATAGGTAATGGCGCACCTAAATTAAGTATCGGCGAAGGCATTGATTTATCTTCAGGCGCTGAGCCAATGTCTAACCTTTTATCCCGTGAAAGCAAAAGCTTAAGCTCGGGCCAAATCATGTTTTTAGATCAATCCTTCAACGACACGGTTAAACCTGAAATACTTGATGTGATTGAAAATTATTCTGATCAAAAAACTGATCAAGTTGATTTAACAAAAACCACGCAAATGTATGTGCTTGTCGTGCAAGAATTAGAGTGGACAGGCTATCTGACAGTGGCTTCAGAAAATTATCTGGATGTCGCTTCTGCGCAAGTTATTCTGAATAACTGGATCAAACAAATGATTCGCGTTGAACAAATTGACCAACAAGATCCCGATCATAACGAATTACCGGATGCTGTCTTATTTGAAATTCATGTGCCGAAAGTGGATTTCGCTAATTTCTGCAGCTATAAATCAGAATTTTTCAAAGGCGTTGACTACGAAGGCAAAAAAACCATGATTGGTTTTTTCTCATTTAGTCCGTTTGAAGTGATTAATTCAGTTCACCCCGCGCATGACATGTTAGAACTACCGATTGAGTTCTTACAGCCAAATAAAGAATTGCCGTTTGATGTGAATTTATATTTACCTGAAAATGAAAAATTTATTTTATATATTCGTTCTGGATCATTTTTAGATAACATTCAGGTATCTAGGCTACAAACTCGCAAAGTAAAATATATTTTCTCGAATATGGATTTCGAATTAGCTCTGTTAAAATATAAAGCGGAATTTAACATCAATAAGCTGATCGACATTTACCACCGCATTAAGGCTTCAAAAACATGAAAAAACTTATTCTTGGCAGCACCTCGGTTTATCGAAAAGAATTAATGTTAAAACTGGGTATCCCATTTGAAACCATGAAACCAAGTTGTGATGAAGACAGTCTAAAAAAAGCTCTGCTCACGCAAAACAAAACCCCTCTTGAAGTCGCTGAAGGCTTAGCCTTAGCCAAAGCCGCCTCACTCAATAAAGAATTCAAACAGGCCGTAGTTATCGGCGGTGATCAGTTAGTGGATTTTGACGGCCATATCATCGGTAAAAGTAAAACCTTCGATAAAGCCAAAGAACAACTGCAAGCCATGTCAGGACGCACACACAATTTAATTACTGCAATTGCCATTTTACACGAAGACCAAAAGTGGACGCTAAATCATATTTCAAAAATGAAAATGAAAAAGTTAACTCCCCAAGAAATCGAAAATTACCTGCGTATGGATTTGCCATTAGACTGTGCCGGCAGTTATAAAATCGAACGCAGTGGCATATGTTTATTCGAAAAAATAGAAACAGATGATTTTTCAGCAATCCAAGGCTTACCCATGATGTGGATCAGCCAAAAACTTAAGGAGATCGGCTATGAGCTCTTCACCAATCAGTAAAGAAAAAGAATTACAAACAGAGCTAAAAGATTTAGCGATCAAAGCCATGGAGTTTTCACACTCTCCGTATTCAACAAAAAAGATCGGTTCAGCGATCAGATTAAGTAACGGCAAGATTTACTCTGGTTGCAATATCGAGAACGCAAGCTACGGCGGCACAGTGTGCGCAGAACGCGTGGCAATCTGGAAAGCCTATAGCGAGAACAAAAAGCCAATTCACATCACTCACGTAGCTGTAGCGAGCGCTGAAGAAAGCCCATGGCCACCCTGCGGATTTTGCAGACAAGTATTAGCTGAGTTCGCCAAAGCAGATACGACGGTGATCTTAACAAACACCTCACAAAAAGAAAAAGCTCTCAAATTTTCAGAGCTTTTCCCGTTTGCTTTCGAGCCAGAACATTTATTTAAATAAACTACTGCATTTCCATAATAGCTTGGTTCGTAGTCACTTTCGAAGATTTACGTAATTCAGAAACCCATTTAGCGTAACCACCAAGTGATTTTTGCTTCTCTGCCGTCTCTGCAGCCGCATCTTTAACGACAACATCAGTAGCCATAGTCTTAGCATCAACCAGTTTTAATAAAAACTGAGCATCACCTTCGCGGATTAAAGCTTTGCTTACAGGATTAGCCTTACTTAATTCAAGGCTGGCTTTAAATAACTCAGCCGAAGTTGATCCAGGTAAGTTTTCAGAAGTTAAATCAAAGTAACCAGACTCAGTCCATTTAAGACCATGTTTAGCTACGAATTCATTAACCGCAGCCACATCACCTTTAACAACTAGCTCTTCTAATTGTTTAGAGATTTCAGTGTTTTTTTCGTCAGCTAATAATTTAGAAGCAATACCAGTTTTAGCAGCTTCAAAAGAAGTCGTTTGCGCAGGTTTTTTATCCATTACTTTTAGGATATGGTAACCAAACGGAGTTTTGATCACTTCAGATACTTTACCCACTGGAGTTACAAACGCCACGTCTTCAAATTCTTTAACCATACGGCCTTTTGAGAAGTAACCCAAATCACCGTTTTTAGCTTTAGAACCCGGATCTTCAGAAACCTGACCGGCAACTTTAGCAAAGTCTTCTTTAGCTAAACGTTTGACGATGTTTTCCATTTTAGCTTTTGCTAAAGCATCAGAATCGGCATTGCCTTCTGTTGTACGGATTAAGATGTGAGACGCCTTAACTTGTTCAGGTGTTTCAAATTCACCCTTAGTGTTGGTGTAATAGTCTTGAACTTTTTTAGCAAAATCAGGGTCAGCTAATTTTTTGCTAACTTCGGCAGCTGACACTAAATTTGATTTTTTAAGTTCTTCAGCGTTTAATTTAACAAACGCTACATTGATTTTTTTAGATTTAAGTTCGCTTTCTAAGTCTTTTTCTAAACGGTTAGAGGATAAACCCAATTCAAACAACTGGCGAATACGCTGAGTTTTAGCTTGGGCGCGTAAGCTCTTTTCGAATTCACTAGGAGTTAGTTTGTTTTGAGTTAACAAACCTTTGTAAAGATCAGACTGAAAAACGCCGTCTTTTTTGAAGTATGGCAGGTCTTCCATGATGATTTTTTTAAGCTCTGCATCAGTAGCGAAGATTTTTTGACCTTCTGCTGCTTGCGCCGCTAGCGAGTTATTTACTAATTCGTTGATGGCTTCAGAGCGAATTTGCTTTATTTGAAATTCATTGTCGATTTTGCCACCGAAAAACTGGGCATAATAGTTAGCAATACGGCTTTCTTGCTCTTGAAATTCTTTAAGAGTGATAATTTCGCCATTCACTTCAGCTGCAGCACCGATGCCTAAGCCGCCAGTACCACGAGTTGAGTAATCTGAAAGAACGAAAGTTAAAATGATCATTCCGAAAATGACCATAGCAACAATACCTTTACCATTGATGGCTTTACCGCCAGATAATGCAGTTTTAACTTGTTTAATAAACGTAGGTTTCGACATGTAGTTGCGCTCCTTAAAAAATGTCTGCGAAAAATATTTCATCGTCGCAGACGAATATCATTAAACTTAGTGTTGAAATCTGCAAGTAATTTGTTACCGTTAGTTCAGGAGAAATTTTCTACTGTGAATTTTCTAAATATAAATTTCAAAAAAGCGATTCTCATTGTACTGATGGCCTTACTGCCGTTGATTTCAATTAACATGGAGCAGAAAAAAACTCAGGAAAGCTGGTTTGCCCAGCCCTTAAGCTTTTTGTCTGATGGTTTTCAGTCTTTATTCTCTGGATTAAGCTTAGGTGTTCGTGGAACAGCTTCTGAATATGTCAATTTACTGAATATCAAAAAAGATAATGCCCGCTTACAGAGCGAATTAGCTGAAATCAAAACTCGCCTTAAGCTTTTTGATGAAAGTCAGATTGAAATTGCCCGATTAAAAAACATTTTAGACTTTCAAAAAAACACTAAGATGGAGCTTCTACCGGCGCAAGTGATCGGCCGCGATATGCTGCCAGATCATAAGACGATCACAATTAATAAAGGCAAAAAGCACGGGCTTAAACACCTACAGGCCGTCATCACTGTTTCTGGGGCTGTGGGCTATGTGTTTCGCCCTTCAGAACACACGTCTCATGTGATGCTGATCACCGACCGTTATTCGGTATTTGATGCTATGATACAGAAAACTCGGGCTCGCGGTATTATCGAAGGCACCAGTAAAGATGGCGGCATTTTGCAGTACATCGATCGCACCGAAGATGTAAAATCTGGTGATATCATCGTCACTGGCGGCTTAGATAATATCTTTCCGAAGGGCTTTCCGCTAGCGGTTGTCACAGATGTTGAGCGCAAAACAAAAAGCGCCACTTTAATCGTGAATGTAAAACCAGTTATTGAATCAAATAAGATTGAAGAAGTTTTTGTTGTGATCGATGCGGCTCATGAAGATTTTTTTCCTGAAACGACGACGGCTGCAGTTGAAACGCCTACAAAACCTGAAGGCAACAACTAAACAATGTCTAGAAGCTCGATTTTACTTATTTTAAAACTTTTAGTTTTCACTTTAGTGTTTTACGCGTTTTGCGCGTTTCAAACCAGTTTTTGGCCTTTTGTTCTGGGATCCTTTCCGGCCCCGCAATTATGGCTAATTATGATCGTGTTTGTGGCCTTAAAATGGCCTTCGATTCGCGCCGTCTTTTTTATCTATTTCTTGGGATTAGTGATGACCCGTTATTCTTATATTCCGCTGAAAATGGCATGGACTAGCTTAGTGGCTTTATTGTTGTTTGTTTGGTTTTTCAAAAACCGTATTCATTCGACATCATTATTTTATTTTTCGATCTTAACTACAAGCGCATCGTTATTTTATGCTATTGCGTACATTACGATCTCACGCTGGTTAGAGCCCAATCCTACCCCGGTTTTCTTTTTACACCGCCTGTTAGAAATGGGCTGTAATTTCTTGTTTAGTATTCCGGTCTATAAATTCTTAGAATTTATAGATAATCGTTTTCAAGCAAATCAAAATTGGGGACCGACCAGCACTGATCATGCGTCTGAGGTGGAATCGTGAGAACCCAGTATATTAGTAATCCCGAAGAGGCTCGCGATTTTTTAAACCGTTACCGCCCGTTTTATATTTTTGTCGCCATTACCGTAGTTATCTTTTGCACGCGCTTAATGTGGTTACAGATCATCAATGGCCGTGAGTTACGCCAGTACTCAGAAAAAAATCGTGTTAAACAAACTAAAATCATCGCCCCCCGTGGTTTAATAGTTGATCGCGATGGCAAAGCCTTAGTTGAAAATTTACCGGGCTTTGAAGCCATAATTTCACCTCAATATATCGAAGACTTAAAATTATTATCAGAAAATGTAGCGCCTATCATCGGCCTAGAGCCTGCTAAATTAACCGATAAAATCCTTCGTAGTAAAAAGATTAATGGGCCATTTTCGTTAATTCGCCTAAAAGACAACTTATCGCGCGAAGAAGTGTTTCGTTTAAAACGTATTCGCTTAGATTTTCCGGGTTTAGAGATTCGGGAGTCGATTATTAGATATTACCCTCTTCGTGAGGACGGCGCACAGCTATTCGGCTATGTGGGCGAGATCTCGAAAAAAGAAATCGAAAAATTAAATAGAAAAAATGCGCCTGATTTACACTTTGAACAAGGTGACATCGTCGGAAAATCTGGCCTTGAAGAGCACTTAGAGAAAAAAATCCGTGGTGAAGATGGTGTAAGTTTTGTTCAGGTAGATGCCCATGGTCGCCAAACAGTGACTGAAATTCCGAATATTTACGGTGAACAAATTAAAGATATCGAACCTACGCATGGTCATAGTGCGATGCTTACGATTGATCGTGACATACAATTAGCGGCTTACGATTCAATGGTTAAAATGAACCGTATCGGCGCGGTCGTAGCGATGAAATCAAACGGCGAAATTTTAGCCTGGTTAAACTCGCCAAGCTTTGACCCGAATATTTTTACAACAGATGTACCAGCAAAACTCATGCGCAAATTAAGCACAGACCCTATGAAACCATTCAGAAATAAAGTGATTCAAGATCACTTTTGGCCTGGCTCAACATTTAAACCGTTAGTAGCTCTTGCAGCTCTGCAAGAAAAAGTGATTACCGATAAAACTATTATATCAGCGCCGCCAAAACTTTGGTTTGGTAATCGTAACTTCCATGATCACAATAAAAACGGTTTCGGAAATATTGATATTTATACGGCTTTAGAAAAAAGTTCGAATGTGTTCTTCTATAAAATGGGGATCTCGCTAGGCGTGGATAAAATGTATAACTACATTAGTCTGACCGGCCTTGGCCAGCGCACTGGTATCGAGATGGACCGCGAGGCCCCGGGAAGACTTCCAAGCTCTGAATGGAAA
Source organism: Bdellovibrio sp. (assembly GCA_036676395.1). Taxonomy (GTDB): domain Bacteria; phylum Bdellovibrionota; class Bdellovibrionia; order Bdellovibrionales; family Bdellovibrionaceae; genus Pseudobdellovibrio. The sequence continues at coordinate 1,116,734 of JAKFCY010000002.1, read as the reverse complement.
AAAGCCCGCCTTGGTGAACCTTGGCAACCCGGAGAAAATTTAACTATGGCGATCGGCCAAGGTTATGTAACAGCGACGCCTTTACAAATGGCTGTAGCTTACAACACCATCGCTACCGAAGGAAAAGTTGTAAAACCCTTTATTGTCAAAAAGGTCAGTGATCACGAAGGTAAAATTTTATTTGAACGTTTTCCTGCAGAAATTCGTGATGTGACTTTACCACAGCCAAATGGCTACAAAATTGACCGAGCAACGTTTAAAATTGTTAAAGAAGCTATGCGCCGCGTGGCCAATAGCGGTGGCGGAACAGCAAGACACTGGAAAGTACCAGGCGTTGAAATGGCCGGAAAAACCGGAACCGCACAGGTTATGAGTTTTTCGGCAGATCAAATTTATCAATCTTGTGAAGCACGTCCGATACAAATGCGCCATCATGGCTGGTACATAGCTTGGGCTCCGGCCGAGAAGCCTGAAATTACTGTCGCAGTCCTTGCACAGCACAGTTGCCATGGTAATACCGGAGCTGCACCTATCGTACGCGATATCATCGAAGCGTATTTTAAAAAGTATCATCCCGATATTATTAAAGAGGCGTTAAAGAAAAATCCAAATGCAAGAGGTGCCGCAACTCCGACAGTAGCACCGAGTAATGATTAAGGAACAGAGATGTCAATTGGTGGATTAAACGTATCAGAGAGAAATTTTTTAAGTCGTATTGACCTGCGCCTGATTGCCTTAATTTTTACATTAAATGTGATTGGTCTTATTAATTTATTTAGCGCAACTCATGGGCCGCACTCAAAAGAAGTTGAAACTTTATTTATTCAGCAGATCGTCTGGCTGACTGCGGGCTGGACTATTTTTTTCGTGATGACGTTTTTAGATTATTTATGGATTAACCGCGTTGTGTGGTTAATGTATGTGGTCAACGTCTGCGCTCTTGTTTATGTGGATTTTTTCGGAAAAACGGTTTTAGGCGGACAACGCTGGATTGATCTGCATTTTTTCAGATACCAGCCCTCTGAAACCATGAAAATGTGTCTGATCTTAGTTTTATCTAAAATTTTAATTAATCGAAATCCCGAAGGTCCTGGCATGGGTATGCGCGATTTACTGTTTCCGTTTGCTTTATTATTTGTGCCGTTTGTTTTAACTATGAAACAGCCAGATCTTGGAACGGCGATGATGTTAATGTTAATCGGCGGAACTTTATTATTTTTCGTAAAAATTAGAAAAGGTATTTTAGTTACAATTGTGGGTTTAGGCTTAATCGCCCTGCCCGTGGTGTGGAAATACGCTCTAAAAGATTATCAAAGACATCGTGTTTATACGTTTATTTCTCCGGATTCAGATCCTCAGGGTAAAGGTTATAACTCGATTCAGTCTCGTATTGCTGTAGGTTCTGGCCAGTTTTTTGGTAAAGGCTTTCGCCAGGGTACTCAATCACAATTAGAATTCTTACCAGAACGTCACACCGACTTTATTTATTCGGTGTTATCTGAAGAATGGGGCTTTGTCGGAAGCGTTGCCGTACTCACCACGTTTGTCTTTTTATTTTTAGTGTGTTTTGAAATTGCCGCCAGGGCGCGGGATAAATTCGGGGCACTGGTTGTTGTCGGGGTTTCTGCGTATTTATTCTGGCATATGTTTATTAATATCGGCATGGTGATAGGGTTACTTCCGATCGTGGGTGTACCGCTACCGCTGTTAAGTTATGGTGGATCGGGAATGTTAACCACAATGCTTGGCATGGGTTTAATTAGTTCGGTCGCCTACCGCAGATACCTATTCTAGATGAAATACTTTTTCGCAAGTTTAATTCTTATTGCAGGTGTGGGTTACTTTTCTAAAGAAGCTTGGCTCACGCTTGCAGAAAAAAAAGCTGAAAAAATTCAGACTGAAATGGAAAAATCTCTTTTCCCGATCATGCTTCAGGCACAGCCTAAAGAATACATATTCGCCCGCCCGATGTGGGTGGCTGAAACTGGTTCTACTTTAACAGTATACTGTGAATATTTCGGCGATCGCCTACCTGAAGAACGCGAAAAAGTGCGCGATGAAATGGTGCTGGTTGTAAAAAAATGGGCCGAAACCCAAAACAAAAAATATCAGTTCTACTATGTAACCTTCACGGACGAAGTTCTTTCGCCTGAGAAGAAGTAAGAGTTCCGCAGACCAAGCTGTGCCAAATTTCTTTCTCTAAACGATCTGGCACTTAAAGCAGATACAATCTGCAGAAACTTTTTTCTATCTGTGTATGACAATCGCAAAACTTTTGTAATAACCTCAGCTTTTTTGCGCGACAACCCTCTTTGCCCTCGCAAGATATAACTTAAATGCATGGGGGTAAGTTCAAGATCTTTAGCGTATTTTCGTAGTGAGTAGCGCGGATTTCTTTTTTTACGCCATTCATAGCCGCGCTTAAGTAAATTAATATAGCCTAAATTTTCTTGAGGTATTTTATAGATAGTAATTTTATCTGTTAGTGTTGTATCGACGGCTCTTTTCATAGTTACAGTTGGTGTTCAAAGTTGTGGCCAATAAAATTACCAATCTAGCTACGCAGGGTGATTTTCGATCCGAGTTCCGAATATACGGGGTCTTACGATACTTCAAAGATAATTTCAAAGGCACCATCAAAACTCACTCTGTATTTGGGTTTACAGTTTTTGTTATTCTAAGCTGGGTTATTCAACGGAGCCATCAGGTGATTTACACTTACCGGATGTATCGCCGACTTTAAGTAGTTTGAAAAGTGTAAACCCAAATACAGAGCAGAATTTAACGATACTTCGCGACACTGCAAAAGGGTTGTAAGTTCTGATGCGGGCTTAGCCAGATTCACCTGTTTTTAGATAAAAAAAGCAGTTGGTTTCCCAACTGCTTTTTTTACTTTTGAATCTGTATCTAACGATGACTGATCTATTAAACAATGATCCTACTGATCAATTTAATATGATCTTACTGATCAATCATTCTGTAACGGATGCGTTTAGGTGCAGTGTCTTCGCCCATGCGTTTTTTGCGGTCTTCTTCGTATTCTGAGAAGCTGCCTGGGTAGAAGTAAACTTTTGAATCGCCTTCAAAGGCCATGGTGTGCGTACACACGCGGTCTAAGAACCAACGATCATGGGAAATCACAATTGCAGAGCCCCCGAATTCGTTTAAGGCTTCTTCTAGTGCACGCATTGTATTTACGTCTAAGTCATTTGTTGGCTCATCTAGTAAAAGTAAGTTCGCACCTTCTTTTAAGATTTTAGCCATATTCACGCGGTTACGTTCTCCGCCTGATAATGTGCCTACTTTTTTCTGTTGGTCTGAACCCGAGAAGTTAAACCAGCTGACGTACTGACGCGCTGGAATTTCGCGGTTACCTAATTTAATAAGATCGGCGCCGCCAGAAAGTTCTTCATAGATTGTTTTATTCGGATCAAGGGTTTCGCGCGTTTGATCAACGTAAGCGATTTTTACAGTTTCACCGACTTTGAATGTTCCAGAATCTGGTTTTTCTTTGCCTGTGATCATTTTGAATAATGTTGATTTACCGGCCCCGTTCGGTCCGATAACGCCAACGATGGCCCCTTTAGGAATCACGAAATCAACGCCATCTAATAATAATTTTTTACCGTAACCTTTTGTCACGCCTTGAGCTTCAACAACGACATTACCTAAGCGAGGGCCTGCAGGAATGTAGATCGACATCTCTTGTAATTTTTCGGCTGATGGCTCTTTTAATAAATCTTCGTAAGCGTGAATACGTGCTTTAGATTTGCTTTGTCTGGCTTTTGCACCCTGACGAATCCATTCTAACTCGCGCTCTAATGTTTTAGCTTTTTTGCTTTGCGACTGTTGCTCAGAAGCTAAACGTTTGTCTTTTTGCTCTAACCAAGAAGAGTAATTGCCTTTCCAAGGAATGCCCTCACCACGGTCTAATTCTAGAATCCAACCCGCAACGTTATCTAAGAAATAACGATCATGGGTTACGGCGATGACTGTTCCAGGAAATTTAGCTAAGTATTGCTCTAACCAACCCACCGATTCAGCATCCAAGTGATTCGTAGGCTCATCCAGTAATAAAATATCAGGGTTCGACATAATTAAACGTGCTAAAGCTACACGGCGTTTTTCACCACCTGATAAGTGGGCCACTTCAGAATCTGGTTCTGGACAACGTAGGGCATCGATAACAAGTTCGATTTTTTGGTCGACTTCCCAGCCGCCCAAAGCTTCGATTTTTTCTTGCAGGTCGCCTTGTTTTTCGATCAGTGTATTCATCTCGTCCGGATCTAAATCAGGATCAGAAAATTTATCGTTGATCGCGTTGTAGTCTTTCATTAATTTAGGCAGATCACCCATTGCTGAAAAAATATTATCGCGAACATTTAATGTTTCATCTAATTTAGGTTCTTGCTCTAAGTAGCCGACTTTCATCTTTTTTGCCGGAAATGCTTCACCTAAAAATTCAGTGTCAACACCCGCCATAATTTTTAGCAATGATGATTTACCTGAACCATTCAGACCAAGAACGCCGATTTTTGCGCCATAAAAATATGATAAATAAATATCTTTTAGAACAAAACGGTTCGGTGGATAAACTTTTGAAACACCTTTCATGGTGTAGATAATATCTTGAGACATAAATTAACCCCTTGATTTTAGAAGTGATATTAGTACCATAGAAGACTAAGGCAAAACAACTTTAGAATGAGCAACAAGAAGTCCAAAAGTAAAAGCACAGCGAAAAGCAGTGTAGCTAAAAAAGCTGACCAAAAAGCTTTAAACCCCACTGATCTACAGGGTTTGGCTAAGGTTAAGTGGTCGTCATTACAGACGGACCTTAAATCTGCTTTGGGCTCATGGTCAGATAATGATCATGACCACGTTGCTAAATCCCCTGAACAAGAGCAATTAGATAAAGTTAGATCGCTTATTGAAGACTTAAAGGAAAAGCTTAACGACTTTTAGCTTACGATTTGGCCTTTTTCCCATAAGTGAGCGACTTCAACTAAGCCTGCCGTTACACTATGAAATTCAGTCTGCGTTTGCAATTTTTCGATGCCGAAGCGTTTTTCGAACTCGGCACGAATTAACGGAACTTTTGAAGTCCCGCCAGTTAAACACACCAAATCAATGTTTTTTTCAGTCAAACCTGCCTGTTGCAACGAACGATCCAGCGCGTGGATGATATTGTTTTTGATATCTGCTGCCCAAGCTGTAAATTGCTCGGTCGAAAAAGTTTCGTAAACTTCGATATCTGGATACGGAAATTTAAAATTCGATTTATCAGCTCTTGAAAGCTCTTTTTTACTGGCTTCAATGCTTTCAAAAAACGGAAATATTTGATTGTCTTCGATAAGTACGAAAAGTCGATCAACGCCCACGGCATCTTTTGGAGTTAAAGCGCATTTTCTGACTTCGCGCACGAATTCATAGGTCTCTTTATCTTTTAAATGCACGATATGAGCTGGATGATTTAAACGCGTCGTTACCCCAGGAGGCATAGTCATCACATTCGATGACATCGGTAACATGTATCTGGTTTTTGCACCGAAGTATTCGTTTAATTTATTCGACATAAAAATACTATCTAAAGCATCACCCGCCAACGGACAGCCTTCGATAGATAACACATCTTTTTTACTAAATTCTTTGGGGTTAATTCGCATGATGGTGAAATCTGAAGTTCCGCCGCCGAAATCGCCGATCAAAATTGTTTTTTCTTCAGTAGCTTGTCTGCGGTAATCAAAAGCGGCAGCCAAAGGCTCTGGCACAAATTGCACATTGGTGAAGCCTGCAAACTGGCAGGCTTTTTCCATACGGTGAAGAGCAAAACCATCAGCCACTTCATCCATCGAGTATCTTGCAGGTCTTCCCATCACCACGTGAGTGACTTTTTGCCCGATCGCAAGTTCAGCGCGTTTTTTTAATTCGAGTAAAAATAAACCGATAATACTTTCTAACGAAAGTACGCGGTTTTTAAACATTGTTCCTAAGTACGCTTGATTCGGTAAATGCGTTTTGAACGAGCGAAATAACCGCCCGTCCATATCGTTTTCTAGAAACTCATCGATGGCACGCTGACCGTAGTAACACACGTCAGGCTCTGGAAAATAGAGCAATGTGCGCATCATTGTGGGATCAGAATTTAAATCATCAATAGGCAAGGCTAAGGTTTTTTCGCCGTTATAAACACAGCCTACCAGCGAATTACTGGTTCCGAAGTCAATCGCCAGTATCGGAGACTTAGACATTATGCTCTTTCGGAGACAACGTTTTTAATTCTAAAGCGTGAAGCCCCGAGGTAAATTCGTCTTTTAACAGATCATAGACTTTTCTTTGGCGGTCCACGCGTGAAAGGCCTTCAAAGATTTCAGAGACAATTTTTAATTTGTAGTGCGTCTCGCCGGTGGGTTCAACGCCCATGTGGTCAACATGCTTGGCATGTTTAGCGCTATCGTTTTTTAATTCGATAGCGACTGGATTTAACTGCTTTAAGATAGTCTTAATACGCTCTTCGCGGTTCATTTTGGTTAAGGCTTCTTAAATTTTGCTAGAATTGACTGAGCTTGAAGTTTTGCGATCTCGACACCCATTTTAGCGGCGGTGATGACGCCTTTTTCTTCTAACTTTTTTTCTACTTCTTTAGCTTTTTCTAAAGCTTTAACGGCTGCAACTTCAGCTAAAGGATTTGACAGACCGACATCAAATTTTTCGTCGTTTTTCCATTGAGTAGCTACGTTTTCAGCCACATCGAAGGCCTTTGGCGTAATTGAGCGCACAACATCACTGTAAGGAAATTCAATTTTTACTTTTTCCTTAGGAGTTTCTGTTTGCTCAGTAGAAGTTTCTGGGGTCTCTTTGATTTCGTCTTCATTCATCATAATACCTTGCCTTTTTAATTACTTAACTCGTATATAGTACCATGATTTCAATACTAGAGGACAACGCTTTTTTTATCGTACTTGGCAAACCTGAAGGTGTTTCTGTACACAATGAAAAGCCTAGTCTTTCAGATTGGCTTTTAGAGCGAAAACTTCCACAAAGTTTTGTTAACCGTATTGATCAGCAAACCAGCGGCCTTGTCGTTGTCGCTCGTGATCCTGCGCTTCACGAAAGCTTAAGTAAATCATTAAGCTCGGGTCAAAAAATTTACCGCGCCCTGCTTCGCGGTGGCTGGAATGATAAAGCTTTAGCTCTAACCTGGGATCTGCCTTTATCTGATAAAGCCGAAGGCCGCAAAAACCCACAAGGTAAAAGCAGTGAGCGTAAAAACTGTATCACTCATGTCAAAGTGGTGCGCACCAACCAATATTTCACTGAAGTGTTATGCGAAATTAAAACTGGCCGACAGCACCAAATCAGAAAACATGCAGCTTTAGTAAAACATGCCATTATGGGTGACACTCGTTACAACGATGAAAATTATAATACCAAAATGGGTGCGATGTATAAGACGACCCGCATGTTCTTACATGCAGAAGAATTAAAATTCAAATTCGAAGGAAAAGACTATCATATCCGTGCTGAAAAAATGAACTGTGATATGTTTTTTCCTTAGCCGAAGTATTTACTTGGATTTGCAAAACACTCTTTAAACACACGTAACATATCTGCCGCATGCACACCGTCGATATAACGATGATCAAAAGTAACTCCGACTTTCATCGTTGGCCGAATTTCAAGGCGATCTGCCTGGCCTTCTGTTTCAATCACCACCGGTGATTTTTTAACAGCACAAATAGCTAATAACATCGGCGAACGTGAGTACGGACACAACGGCGCTAACGCCCAATCAATACCCATTGAACCCACGCTGGTGATCATAATGGCTCCGAATGGATCTTTCGGCACACCGAACCAGTGCAGTGGCAAACCCAAATCGAAATTTAAAAATGAAGTTCCAAGTAAAACGTATTTCATGATGCTATTAGGAATTAAATGCATCGTCGAGCGAACTTTCATCAATTCACCCTCTTTATTTTTCTTTAATTTAGTGCCTTTGTTTTTTAACTCTTCAGCCAATTGAAAAATAGATTTGTTTTGTAATTTACGAAGTGTCACACCAGACAATTCAGCTTTTGCCGTTTTATCACCAGCGTCGTCACCCTCGATATTGACCTGAAAAAAAATATCGATATTTTTTCGGTAATAAATTTGATGGCGAATCATAATTGAATTCACTTCAGGGCGAACTTTTAAACACTCAACCACAGCCTGCCCCACAAGATGCGTCGGCGTGAGCGATACATTTTTTTCGCTCTTAATTTTTTCAATATATTTTAAAGCTTCTGTCATATCGACATCGACCATACCGTACACAGAAGGATCACCGGCGTTCCACCAAGAACCAATAGCAATTTTACGAAAAAGAGACTTATACGTTGGTTTGTAAACTTCAAAACTCATCAGTTTCCTAACTAGGCTGCGCCTAGTTAAAACATAACGTTATTTTAAACAGATCTCAATTTTAAACTCTGTAACTCTTGACCTCGACTTTAGGCTGTGGGGAGTTCTATTTTTTGTCGTTGAATGCTTTTTCTAAGCGATCTAGACGTTCTTTTAGTTTCGCATTCTCTGCTTTGATTTCAGCGTTCTCGGCCTTCACTGAAGCGATCTCGCGCGCTTGCGTTTGTTGTGAAGAATACATTTCTTTAATGGCCTCGGTGATCCATGGGATGAGCGCATCGTAATAAACCTGAAAAAAACCATTGTCATCCGTACGCACGATCTCGGGTAATATTTTTTGGACCTGTTGAGCGCGGTAACCTGTGTGCCGGTCAGAATCTTTTGCTGTTTTAAAATTGTAACTTACGGCTTGGAATTTTAATATTTTTTCTAAGGCTTTAGTTCCGCCAACATCAATAAAGTTTTCTTTTAATCGTTCATCTGAAGAACAGGCAATTCCCGAACCCGCAGCTGCTGGCGTTAATGTACAGGTTCCATCAGCATTTTGAAAATTAGCCACCGGTGTTCCGGCCGCAATGGCTGAATTTCCGACGTGCAGTAAGCGCGTTGGATTTATGTTATCAACACCTACGAAACCGCCACCTTCTGGATCAATATTAATATGCCCGGCAGTTTCATTAGTGATTGAAAGTAAATTTGTTCCCGATGCACCATAACCAAACCAGCCTGAGCGTGTTGTTGGCGTTGCAGTGCGTGCATAAAATTCCATATAAATATGGTTATTCGTCGATGGCTGAAGTGAAAATGTTCCGTTAACTGTTAAAGTTCCCAATGGAGAAGCTTGATTGATGCCGACTTGTCGGTTCGCTTTTACAGTCAGAACATCATAACTATTTGCCGTAGAACTTACACCGACGCCGGCTGAAAGAATCGTGTAATTCGACGTTGCACCCAAAGTTCTGAGGTTTAACCCGTTAGCTCCGGGTGAAATTGAAGTATTCACGATGGCTGCAGAATAACCAGCTCCCGCAGTAGACCAAATCAGTGAATGGCTATTTTCACCTGTGCCACCCTGATCACCGACATTCGCATGATTAGCCGTGGCAGCGACGTTTGAAAATAATGTGATAGGATTTGATACCCCGATACCTACCCGGCCCGAAGCGGTTATGCGCATGCGCTCAATCGGAGAGGCATCAGTCATAGAGCGAGTATGAATTTGAAAATTTGCTGCTGGCGCTGCGCCACTGGCAGAGTCAGAACTTGCACTAATCCACGCCACTTCTTTTCTGGCGCTGGAAACATTTGGCTGGGCCCATGTTAAGGTTCCAATTGAAGTTCCACTAATCGCAGACACGCCTGTCGTTAAAAATAAGTGCGATTGTGCATTTACAGTGGTGCCTGGGTTTTGAATTTCGATAAATTTATTTGTTCCACCATGGCCGTATGAAGACGGAGTTCCTGAAACTCCGACGCCAATATTACCGCCGAAAAGTGATGTGCCCTCTTCAACCCATAGGGCGTAGAGATTATTTACAGTTAATGTCGAAGAAGCGGCAGCATCTATATTTGGTGCGCCATCAATTTTAAATGTCGCTGCATGATTTAATGTCGTTGATGTTGAAGCGGTCATGCGCGCGCCAACACTGTGATCTAAAAACATATCGCCATTGATGCCTGTCATATCAATTAAATCAGCATTTGAATTACCAGAAACCCAGCGATTATTTACGCCTCCGCTTGCAGGTGTTGCTACCTGCAAACGCGCTCCCGGAGTCGACGTACCGATGCCGACGTCTCCATTTTCTTTGATCGTCATGCGTACAACACCTGCCGTTGATCCAACATCAGTTGTTAAAAAACGCAGATAAGCAGGAGTGGATGAAGTTGTCCAAGCCCCTGAAACTACCGGCGTCTGAGCATCAATAAGTGCTCCTGTACCCAGAGTCGCGTCACCTCGATAACCAGCAAAAGAAAGAAATCCAACTCCGGCTCCATTTCCAGGTGCAACTTCAGCTCCTGCCGAGCCCCCCTGAGATCTGTATAAATACAACCCCGCCGCAGAACCAGCTGAGGATCCGTAGTTCGATGTTTTTATATATCCCATCACATCTAATTTTTGGGTTGGAGCAGTCGTGCCTATACCGACGTTACCTGTTGAAGTAATACGAACTTGTTCGGCACTGTTTGTTAAAAAACGCATGTAACCATTTTCACGAAGATCAAAATCAACATTATTAAAAACCAGGGCTATATTAAAACCGTCTGACGTCTGAGTAACACCAGTTGATGAATGCATAAAACTAATATCACTTCTTTGCGAGCTGGTATTTACAATCAGCCCCTCGGTTGAATAGCCGCCGATGTTTGCGCCAATTAATACTGGACCTGAAGCAACATGAAGTTTCATTTGCGGCGCATTCGTACCTATTCCCAAACGTCTGTTTGCCCCGTCCCAATATAAACTAGAATTATTTTGAGTAACTGTTCCATTGGCTCCGGCAAAAAGTACACTGCCGCTGGTCATAGATGATAAATTCAGTGATCCAGCAATCGCGGCTGTTCCCGATACATTCAAACTTCCTGCGGTGTTGATTGTTCCGGCCACTCCAAGACCACCTTTGACAACCAGGGCTCCGGTATTTGCTGATGTTGATATCGTTGTCGAAGACACAATAACGGATCCTACCGGCGTTAACGTCATGTTAGTCGATGCATTGATATTGCTAACATTATCCATTGTTCCAGAACTAGAGCTCGTGGCAATTGCTCTACGAATACCGGCGCCATCAGTTAGATAAAGATTAAACCCATTATATTCTACAGCACCTGTTTGCGGTGTAGTTAACAGAGTTCCAGATACAAATTTTAAAGCTGCTGTCGAAGAAGTTCCACCTGCGATATGCAATTTAGCAGTTGGCGCGTCTCCCATTCCGATCGCCACGCCGCCATTAAATGAAGAGTGACCGCCGCCATTATTAAAATCAATATTGCCGCTTGAATAATAGTTGAAATAAAGTGGACCCCACCCTGTGACTGTTCCCGAACTATCTGCATCAATCCCATCAAGACCTGATGGATTTTGCCATGATCCGTAGCCAGCATCTTTATCGATAAGCACAACCCCATGCGAAGCAGATCCACTATCTGGTGTATAAATTGTAAGAGAGGCATTATTGGCGGCAAGATTACCAATGACTACACTGCCCGAAACATCAAGACGTGCCCGCGGAGTCGATGTGCCAATACCAACATGACCATTTGTATCTAAAACCATTTGCGAAGTATTCCATGCTCCACCGACGCCAGATTTTGTACCGAAAATTATCTGCGAACCGAAATTACCTGTGTTTTGTAAAGCTGTGATCTGCCCCGTACCAAAACCATCTTGATTGGCAAACATTATTGAAGTTAAAGCATTTGCCGCAGCATTTTTATTTTGCAGAATAAACGCATCTGATATCGATGACATTGCAGTTCCCGAGTTATTCAGAGCAAGATGTAAAGATCCTGTTGGATTTGCAGTGCCGACACCGACATTGCCTGCAACGTAATTAATTGAGGTGCTACTCGTCACCCATTGTGACGAAGTGATCGCCGCAACTGAGGCAGAAACCGCTGCCAAATTAGAAGTTAAAGCTGAAACTGTTGTTGCACTTGCAGGTGTATAACCTAAAGCTGAAACGACGGCAGCACTTGTTGCACTGACTTTATTTGCGAAAGTTGCGTAATCTGCATTTGATAATAATCCCGCAGTCACAGAACCAGAAGCTGCTAACGGAATATTAAAAGTGTGAACACCATTATTTGAAGTTATATTAAAAACAGTTCCGGTGATTCCGGCGGCAAAAGTTTGCGACCCTGAAGTTGAGCCATTCACTGACGTGATTCCTGCACCGGCCACCCCGAATGCAGACCAGACTGTGCCATTACAAAATTCAACAAGCCCTGAATTATAACGTAGAGTTCCGGCAAGGGTTGCATCACACGATGCGGGCTCCATACTGATGCGCACACCACCTGATACAACTAGTTTTGTTACATTTGATGATGTACCGATACCCACATTTCCAGATTGATAACTGATGGTCGTGCCTGAGGTTAGCCACTGCGATGAAGTGATCGCCGCAAAACTGGCTGCCACAGAATTTGTTAATGAAGAAACCGTCGATGAAACTGAAAACACTGTTGATGAAACAGTCGATACGTTAGAAGTGATTGTGGTTAAGCTTGCCCCGTCAGCAGGAGTGTAACCTAAAGCGGTAATCACTGAACCCGAAGAGACTGCTCCACTGCCGCCCACGTCCACACAAGAAAAACTTGTGCCGTTATAACGAATGGCTTCACTGGCCGTACATGTTGGCACAACTGATACTTGCACAAAATCAGTATCGGCTTTGCCATTTAATTTCAGCGCTTCATTGGCATACATCGCGTAAGGTACTGCATTGATATTCATTGCAGGAAGCGTCTGCCAGCCGGCACCGTCATGAAACTGCATCACGATTTTTCTGGTATCAGTTGCTAACGGCGAATAACTTACAGGACCGCCAGCATCACAAGATAAGTTAGGAGTAATATTTGAAAACACATCTTCAAATGTCGGGCTTGATACAGGATAAGTTTTTACACCTGATCCTAACGAGAAAGAAATTAATCCGCCCGTTGAAGTCATATTCACCGAAGAATAAGTTTCAGAATATAAAATACACGCACCGGCCGGATCTAAAATAGTAAATTTAAAATTCACACTTGAATTTTCAAGGGGGTATCCATCGGGTTTAATAATTTTTGCTTGATAGGTTGTATGCCCTGGGCCTGCAAAAGTGTTAATTGCCGACAACAACATTGTCGCGACCGCAACTAACAATAAAAAACGCATCTGCTTACGAGCCGTATTCACAGCTAACCTATCGGAATTTCTAGCACTTTGGTTAAGCTCATAGAGCAAAATATAATTTGATTGTTACTTAGAATTTAACATTTTCTCAATACGCTCTAGGCGCGATTTGACGTCGTCAAGTTCTTTGGCTTTTTGCAGATTTTCGTTTTTAAGTTTTTCATTTTCTTGCTGAAGCGATGCTATGTCGCGAGAATTTTGTCTCGTTTCGAGACTATTTTCTTTTAATTGGACATACAGTGATTTCACGGCCTCGACCAATGGTGCGACTAGATTGCTGTACACCATCGATTTGAAACCTTTTTTATCAGTCGAAACAACTTCAGGAAAAATCGGTTCAACTTCTTGGGCGATGAAGCCTAATTGATTTTTATTTTCTGGATCATTGTTAAATTTATATTCTACCCCGCGAAGTTGCAGAATTTTTTCTAACGAATTATTTAACGAGCTGATGTCATGTTTGTATCTTGCATCAGAAACGTGTGTCCAACCGGTCGTTGTATAGCGGCCAGTTGATACTCCGTTATACACCATAAATTTATCATCGGGAGTTAACGTGCCGATCCCGACTAAGCCACCTGATGTGACTACGATATTATGCGTACTGGTGTTTACATTGAACGCTAAGCCAAGATTTCCATCGTTGGGTACAGTCACACCGTTGGCGACTAACCAACGTTGGGGAACAGTTTGTGTATCGGCAAATTCAACTCCAGGATTTGAACCTTTAATTAAAATTCCTGAACCATCTTGCCAGCCTGAAGTTGTTCCTACTTGCAAGGCTCGGGTCGGAGTCAACGTGCCAATACCTACATAACTATTAAATAAATTTAACAACATACTTTGCGACGCTGTTCCTAAAGATAAAGTGCTGTTTGCCGGAGTTGAAATTCGTGCATCATAGTCGCGGCCAGAAAGACGACTAAAATCAATATGAGGTGTGCCGCCATTTTGAGTTAATTGCATTTGGTAATCATCAGCTAAACTTTTTCCGAAGAAAATTCCCGACGCTGGAGAGTTCGACTGTAATGACGAAGTCACAATATGCAATGAACCATCCGGAGCTGAAGTGCCTATACCAGTACGCCCAGCAAAATAGTTCGTGGCGCTCGTAGCGGCTTGGTAAATAGAATAATGCTGACCTATCGTACCAGTGCCAGTCGGCGCACTGATATAAAGATCATACAAATTAGAAATCGTACCGGTAAACGCATTCGGAACAAATAAAGCCCCGTATATTTGGCTTGTTGTTGGAGAATTTGCCGGAACACTGTTTTCGTGGCCGTATTCATTGCGAATACCAACCATTAAATTCACATGGCCATTATCGGTATTAGCTGCGTATCTATTACGTGAAGAAAAATTATAAAAACTATGATTTGAACCGGTCACTGTCACGCCCGAAGCTACATCCATGAATAAAATATTTACTAAGCTGTGACTGGCCTTGGCACTATTAGATACAGGAGATACCAATGAATATGTTCCGGCATTCACATGGTTGCCAGAAGTTTCTGTCCATTTTTTTAATACGCCAGAATTAAATTCGTTATGTACTGATGCATATTCTGTCGGAAAACCATCGGTTGTTCCAACCATTGCACCCGAGACCACATGCAAACCTTTTTGAGGCGCATTTGTTCCGACTCCAATTAGGCCAGAAGCGGCCATGGTCATAGCTAAAATATCAGTCGATGAGGCATTTCTGGTTTTCCAGTCATACGAAATTACATTGTTGTTATTTCGCTGTGATAAACGTAAACCCCAAATTGCAGAAGAAGAAAATGTGTAGGCCTGAATAACTTCACTGGTATTAATGCCAGTTATAAGATCGACGTTGAATTTACCTTGAGGCGATGCCGTGCCTAAACCTACCAATCCACCTATTGGATTTAAGGCTAACGTACCGACCGCACCAGTAGCATCAATACCTTGCACCAAACCGCCCGAAGTCGGATAGCTTGAATTTGTTCCGACAATGGTTCCTCCCGAGCCGACACCTTGAAAATAAGCAACTAAACCACTGGGCGCATCTTTTTGTACATGCAAGGGAACAAGCGGAACATCTATACCCAATCCAAGTTGACCGTTTAAATCGATACGCATTTTTTCAGTCGCAGCAGAGGCCCCGGTTGTAGATTTTGTGGCAAAAACAAGTCCACCGCGAGAACCAGCACCAGATCCATCATTACCTGCCTGATCAGTGTAGCCACCAACATAAGATAAATCATAATTTGGCCCTGAAGAATTCGTGGCAAAATATAAGCGTCCGCCATCAGTTGGTGTTCCACCAGAACCTGCAGCCGAGCGCATGTAACCATGCACGTCTAATTTTTGAGTTGGAGTCTGAGTGCCGATGCCGACAAAACCAGTACTTCCCATCACGCGCATCATTTCAGAGCCACCAATAGTCATCGTGATCGGCCCACCTGGATAACGAGAATTAATATCTAAAGCTTGAGTACCACTCACACCAATATGCCAGACTAAACCATTGGGATCATATCCACCCATGACCGTTTTATGACCTGAACCGAATGTCGCGCCTGAGTCCATCAAACTCATTGTTGAAGATACTTCAGAAGAACCAATCACACTACGCACACCAGCGCCATTTGTTTTGTAAAAATTAAAACCATCGTATTCGATAGCTCCTGATTGCGGCGAAGTTAATAAAGTACCTGAAGTTAATTTTAATGCTGCCGAAGAAGACGTTCCTGCTTTGATATCTAATGCCGCGATTGGAGATGTAATGCCGATACCGACGTTACCTTGCGAATCGATTCTGACTTTTTCAGACGGCGTAGCTGATCCAGAACTTGATGTCTGAAAAACTAAATGTGATCCAGCAGATGTATTTACAAAATCTTGTGCCGCGATCGCGCGAATAATGGCTGCATGTAAAAGTGTTCCAGATGCATTAGCACCGCGAAAAGAAATAGTTCCTAAAAAATCATTATTTAAAACACCGGTTGGATTAGCCATGGTGCCACGTGCTTTAGAAAAATTAAACCGACCTTCACCGGCAGGACCAAGATTGTATGCAGAATTAAGCGCCGGACCATTACTGGCAACATCGAATTCATGCTGGATTTCCCAACTAGCTGAAGGTGACCAATTGATTTGAAATAACTTTGTTGGCGCACTAGTTCCGATACCGACATTTCCAGCTGAATAACTAATCGCTGTTCCGCTTGTAACCCACGGTGAACTTGTAATACCAGAAACTGCTGAAGCTAAAATAGTATATGATGAAGATAAATTATTAACTGTGCTTGTAAGCGTTGTAACTGAAGTGCCTGTCGTATTAAATAAATTTGTTAATGTTGTAAATGATGTTTCTACGGTTGTTGTATTTGCCGGAGTATAACTGAGCGCTGCTGCAATTGACGAACTGGTAATTGCGCCAGCTGTGCCGAAAGCTTGCCATGTTGTGCCGTTACAATATTCAACATTGCCCGAAGTGTATCTTAGTGTTCCCGCTAAATCTGCTGCGCAAGAACCTGCTTCCATACCGATACGCACACCACCGCTGACATCTAGTTTTGTAACCGGAGTAGTTATTCCAATACCGACATAGCCAGAAGGTGCGATCGTTTGGCGGACAACGTTATTCGTTGATAGATAAATAGGAGCCGCAGTTGAAGTTCCGATGGCTACGAAAGATACAGCCTGTGATCCCGCAGAATTACCGTACAAGAGTACACCATTACTCAGATTTGGTACGCCTAATCGCGTTCCGGTAAAAGAAGCACCTAAAAAAGTAATACCAAAATAAGAACCTGTCGGATTACTTGGATTATATATCGCTAAACCTGTCGCCGTAGTATCACTACCACTTCCACGAAGTTGTAATGGCAGATTTACAACGTTGCCTAAATTCGTAGTGCCCGATGAAATTATATCTAACGCACCTTTTGGATCACTCGTGCCGATACCGACCTTGCCGCTGGTGTAACTAATCGTTGTGCCACTGGTTATCCATTGCGAATTAGTAATCGCCGCAAAAGAAGCAGCCACCGTGTTAGATAATGTTGAAACAGAGCTTGATAAACTGGCCACTGTTGATGAAACAGAAAATACAGTGGTCGATACGCTAGAAACATTTGAAGCAATCGTTGCAACGCCAGCATCATCTGCCGGGGTGTAACCCAGTGCTGTAGAGATCGTCGAAGAAGTCACTCCGCCACCACCAACTGCAACGCAAGAAAAACTTGTGCCGTTATAAAATAAAGCCTGACCGCCAGCACATGTCGCTAGATCTGTATCTTGCACAAAAGCTGTGGCACTGACGCCACCTAATTTTTGCGCATCGTTTGCATACATTGCGTAAGGTACGGCATTGATATTCATTGCGGGTAATGTTTGCCAACCTAAACCATCATGAAACTGCATCACGATTTTTCTAACATCATCGGCAAGCGGAGAATAACTTACTGGCCCACCAACATCACAAGACAAACTTGGAGTAATGTTTGAAAACGCTTGTTCAAAAGTTGTAGCACTTACAGGATAAGTTTTAACTCCAGAACCTAGCGAGAAAGAAATCAACCCGCCCGCCCCTGACATGTTCACTGAAGAAAAAGTTTCAGCATAAACAACACAAGCACCTGCTGGATCAAGAATAGAAAATTTAAAATTAACACTTGCTGCTTCTAGCGGAAGCCCATCGGGTTTAATAATTTTTGCTTGATAGGTCGTGTGTCGTGGTCCCGCAAAAGCAGACATCGCATTCATAAAAATGAATACGAAAAATAAAAACATCGAAAGAGTTTTATTCTTGCGTGGCGGTAAATTCACTCTTAACTTATCGGAATAATTGAATTTGTTAATGAATTTTAGATGCAGGAATTGACTCAATTCGAAACAGGTTTTGCCTCAAGGTGAATCGCTTACTGGTCTAGTTTCTCAGGTTATTGGCAGATCGGAGCTTTCGGATCCTTGGCACACAGGTAGGCACGAATATCATTGAGCTGTTTTTCTTTTTCGATATTTTCTAATTTAAGCGTTTCATTTTCTTGTTTAACCGAAGCAATTTCACGATGTAAATCTTTTGAATCATTAATCCATAAAGAATAAAATTCTTTAATTGCAGCGATGATTGGCGAAACTAAGTCTGGATAATTCACCAGTCTCGTACCACCTGGTAAAGCATTTTCACTGTGATCTAATTTAACCGCTTGCGGAAATACTTTTTCAACATTTTGAGCAATTAAACCAATACGTTCGCCTTCCATTTTATGACGAGAGGATTCTTTCCAGGTGAAAGTAACAGCATCAATTTTTAAAATTTTCTCTAACGAATTTTCAATGGGTTTAATATTTGCTTTCAAACGTCTATCTGATGACACATTAAACGCCGAAGCCGCAATCGGGCCCCATGTAGAACTTCCGTTACCGACTTTGGCTCCACCTGTTCCGCTTGACCAATTCAAATACACTGAACGGTCGGCTCCTGAGCTCCAGGCATCAAGGTGAAAGTTTCCTGAACCGTTATTTTCACCACCAAGAATAGCATTAATGGTTGCATCTCCAGACACATGAAGTTTTCTTTGCGGACTAGCTGTGCCAATACCTACAAAACCATCATTTGAAATTTTAACAGCTGTTATCTGGCTGACTTGGCCATTAGGAACAGTTTTAAAAACAATGTCCGATCCTTTATTCGTTGGCGACCAATTTTCTGAAGCTGCAAATCTAATTTCAGATGCATAAGTTCCATATGACGTACCATCATAGGGGATAGGCAAAATTGACAACAACACATCGCCAGTTTGTACGGCCGTTGGCGCATCGAGAGTACCACGGCTTCTGTGCGCTAATATATATGGGGTCTCAATATCTGATGCAACTCGCAACCCAATACGCCCCGTCAGATTTGTTCCTTCTCCGTTAACTAAAAAACCCACTCTGTAAGGATGTGGATTAGCAGAAGGAGCGCTCGTATTAATTTGTAATGGAACTCCAGGATTTGGCGTGCCAACACCGATATTACCCATACTATTCACAACCATACGCATCGTGTTTGAGGCTCCATCGTAAAGATAATATTTGCCGGCAACGTCGTGCGAAACTTCACT
This sequence comes from Bdellovibrio sp., assembly GCA_036676395.1. GTDB lineage: Bacteria > Bdellovibrionota > Bdellovibrionia > Bdellovibrionales > Bdellovibrionaceae > Pseudobdellovibrio. The sequence goes on along the minus strand of JAKFCY010000002.1, from coordinate 1,097,348 downwards.
CGAATTACCCACACCGATACGATATTCGCGCGCATCAGATGCAAATTGAGCTTCGGCATATCCCCCTGTAGCTGAAGTCGTCGCTACAATGCGAAGAGCACGCGTTGAGGTTCCGGTTGTTGAAATGTGTAATCCTGCAGTGGGAGTCACAGTACCAATACCCACGTTACCCGTACCGCGAATGGCCAGCGCCGGCTGCCGAATATTATCTGAGCCCCGATTGGCAAATAAAATTCCCCCATCAGGAACTACATTATTTGCATCTGTTTTTTCAAAAACAACGGCATCATAGTTACCGCCGAAGGCATTACCATCGTAAATGAAACGGGCACCGTCATTTAACGGCGTACCACTACTGGCATTATCATTTACATACATGAAAGTTCCGGATGAAAATCCGGTAATTTTAATTGCGCCTACCACATCTAAACGCGCATCTGGAGCTGTCGTACCTAAACCGACATTACCCAGATTATCAATACGCATTCTTTCAACTTGAGTCGATGTGCCTGAGGCCGTCGTATTAAATGTCATATATGACCCAGCACTGGTCCCCGAAAAATTTTGTGTAGCGCGAATTAAAATTCCAGCTGTTGATCCTGCACCAAACGATACACCATTGTGACCGATGGCAGACCAAGAACCTAAAACATCATTAGCTAAAACTGCAGTTGGCGAATCAATGGTTCCACGCGAGCGAAACATTTCTAAATTGGGTTGCGTCGCAAAACCTGTACCGCTGTATTGAATACGCGCGACTTTGAGCGCACCTTCAGATCTAACATCTAGTTTTGTCGTTGGCGTTGAAGCACCAATGCCAACCATTCCAGTCGATAAACCTAAAATGGCATTGGCAGCGGTTACGGTACCGGCAATATTAGCATCGCCTGATACACCAACTCCACCCTTAACAACAAGCGCACCCGTTGCCGAATTTATGCTGGCCGTTGTGCTCGACACGATCACTGATCCCGCTTGTGGAACCATCGTGATATGACCTGATGAATTAATTATTGAAGCATTATCAATACTGCTAGAACTTGCTCCTGTCGCAATCGTGCGGCGAATTCCCGAGGTATCTGTTAAGTAAAAATTAAACCCATCAAATTCCATCGAACCTGATTGTGGTGTAGTTACTAAAGTACCAGAAGTAAATTTGAAGGCAGGAATAGCGGCTGTACCAGAAGTAATATGTAATCTTGCGGTAGCGCTTGCAGCACCCACACCCATTGTGTTGTTAGCTGTGTTAATAAATAATCTTGGGTTACCTGCGCCATCACGAATATGAAATAATTCTTGCGAACCACCGGCTGCTGCGATTTGCCAGCCTAAATTATTCATATAGTCTTTTGTGCGCAGAATGACATTTGTACTTTGAGTTAAATTACTAAACGTTAAAGTGTTGGCATCAACAACAGCATTAGCTGATAAATCTAAGCGAGACGTCGGAGAGCTTGTGCCTATACCTACGTTACCTGCATTGTAATAAACCGCAGTCCCGCTGGTTACCCATTGTGAACTTGTGATGGTAGCAACAGAGGCCTGCATGGTTGCTACCGTTGAAGAAAGAGTTGTTACACTCACAGCATTTGCCGGAGTATACCCAAGTGTTGCAATCATCGCGGCACTTGTAGCTGATTGTTTGTTATTAAAAGTTGCGTAATCAGTGTTTGAAATTAAACCTGAAGTCACACCTGCTGAAGCCGCATACGGAAAATTAAAAGTATGAACCGAACCGGTTGAAGAAATATTTGGTAACGTTCCTGAATTTCCAAGCGCAAAAGTTTGCGATCCAGAAACTAAACCGTTCAACGCTGTGATACCTGCACCACTTATTCCAAATTGAGTCCACGCTGATCCATTACAATATTCGACAACACCAGAATTATAACGAAGCGTACCTGCAAAACTTACCGCACAGGCTGCAACTTCCATACTGATCCGCACACCACCTGAAACATCTAACTTAGTCATTGGCGTAACAGTGCCAATACCGACGTTACCATTTTTATCGATGCGCATTCTTTCTAGTGAAGCAGCTGTCGTACTTGAACCACGCGTGTGAAAACGAATTGATGCTGCACCTGTTGCGTCTGTCCAATCTTCTTCGGCGGCCATAATCATTTTTGCCGCTGAACTTGAAAGGTATGCAGTTTGCCCGTGCCCAACTGCTGCAATTTCTAAAAGAGCTGTGCTGTTTGACACGGCCTGAGGAGTAGCTGCCGTACCGTTAGCTTTACGAAAATAAATTCCGGGCGTTCCTGAAAAAGCATCGATAGTCACACTGGTTGGACCACTCACCGGTTGCATGACATGTAAATTATAAGCAGGATTTAAAGTGCCAATACCAACTCGACCCGCATCATAACCAAGAGCTGTGCCACTTGTTATCCACTGTGAATTTACGATGGCTGAAAAACTGGCCGCCACTGATGATTGAAATGATGAAACCGTCGAAGAAACTGAAAACACCGTTGAACTTACATTCGATGCGTAAGTAGAAACTGTCGATACAGTTGCACTGTCTGCCGGCGTGTAACCAAGAGCTGTGATGACAGAACCAGAAGAAACAGATTCACCACCCGCGGTTACACATTGAAAAGCTGAACCTGTGTAGCGTAAAGCTTCTGAAGCTGTACATGTTGGAATAGTCGACACTTGTACAAATTCAGATGGAACCATGCCATTAAATTTTTGCGAATCATTGGCATACATCGCGTAAGGCACAGCATTGATATTCATTGCAGGCAGTGTTTGCCAACCTAAACCATCATGAAACTGCATCACGATCTTACGGGCATCATTGGCCATCGGCGTATAAACTGCAGGTGCACCACCCGTATCACAAGCCATGTTCGGTGTAATATTAGAAAAAACTTGTTCAAACGTTGTACCACTGACCGGAAAAGTTTTTACACCAGCACCCAGTGAAAAAGAAATTAACCCACCAGTTGAAGACATATTCACTGAATTATAAGTTTCAGCAAAAAGAATACAGCTTCCTGAAGGATCTAAAATCGTGAATTTAAAATTTACATTCGAGGCTTCAAGTGGGTAACCATCAGGTTTAACAATTTTAGCTTGATAAGTTGTGCGTGTTGGACCAGCAAAGGCACTGAATGTGTTTAACACTGTAAACACAAAAAATAAAAACGCAAAATGGTTCAGAAATTTATCCTGCCAACGTCTACTTTTCACTCTTAACTTGTCGGTATTTTTGACGCTTTTATAAAACTTTTTTGGCGCGAAATCTTTAAGTTTTCGTTTCACAATGAAACACTACTTGATCCAAAGTTCGACTTTAGGCACACCAACCCCAGAACCAAAAATTTGATCCGAAGCCGGCAGCCCATCTGGCGTTCCCCAATTTGTTTGCGCCCCGATAGAATAGAACCAGGTTCCACTACCCACTGATCCATCAGCTAATGTTGTGCCTTCGTTTCCGAATTCAAGCCCGCCCCAAAAATTACTTGTAGACTCAATGGCAACGCCGACATAACCAGCCGCAGGTTGCGAGGTGAAGTTGCTGGTTTGTGTCCACCAATTGCGCGCCGTGCTTCCACTGTCTGGCCAGTTTATTTTTAATTCGTATTTTCCCGCTCGTAAAAATCCAGAAAGGCGATTTAAGATTGAGTATTTAATCGTATTCAATGGTGCACTTTGATTGCTATTTAATGCTTCGGCATTATTTACAAACAAAGCACCTGATACCGTATGATAAAAAGCTCTTGTCCAGCCGCCACCGTCTGTGGTCATGTCACAATAAACTGGAATAGGCGAACCAAGACTTCCCGGATCAATGGTGTAAATGCCTGAACCTGTTGAAGCTCCTGCATCTAAAATAGCTTTACACGAGTTGTAAGACACGACAACATCATCTTCTTTAATCCATAACACCGTTTCAGAAACCCCACCACTTGCAAGCGGCGTATCGGCCGGAATTCCCGGCGGAGTAGAATAAGCAGCATCACTACCAATGGCAAAAAACCAATTAGTGTGTTCAATAGATCCATCAATCAATGAAGCATCACCATTGGTTGGGCCATGTGTTCCGTTACCCAATTCAATGCCACCCCAGTTAAGTAATCTAGTCTGCGCAAAGGTATTTACTGCAATCGGAATAACACCCGCTACATCTACGTCATCCAGCGGATTCGTTGTCTGAATCCAAATATTTTTTTGCGGGTAACCCGGCCAATTCATACGAAAGCGGTATTTTCCATTACTAACAAAATCAGGAATTTTATTTAATGCCGAGTATAAATTATTATTTGCATCATTGGTGTTTTTCGTGATCGCATCAGATGTAGTCGTAAAATATCCACCAGCTACATGATGACGAAAAATTCTCGTCCAACCGCCACCGTCTGTGGTCATATCACAGTAAGTTTGATAAGAAGTGCCCACTCCGGCACCATCTGAATCAATGGTGTAAACTCCATCAGCCGGGCTTCCCATCAGAGTCATAATTTCTTTGCATGATTTTGGCTGGCATAAAGTTTTAGCTGCAAATGTTGGAGTTCCCGCAATAAAAGCTGTCCACTCAGCAACAGACTTCGTCGGAACAAATAAATCATTTGTCGCATGATTATTCTGAACAGTGTAACAAGCCCCTTGAGCTCCACCATTTTTGGCATAAATTCTAGTCGATCCACCTGCTGCAGGAATACGATAACCATCGGTCAGGTTATTAATCCCGATCAGCATTGGCAAAAAGATAAGTAAAACTAGAAGCTTTTTCATTTTGTCTTTTCGCTAAAGAATTTTTCTAGTTTTTCAAGACGCGCTTTAAGGTCCTGATTTTCTTTTTCAAGTTGATTCATGCGCATTTCAGATTTTTCAGCCACGTTAGCCACTGATCTGACGCGCTCTTCGTGCTCTTGTTTTAAGGCTTCAACTAAAATGGCTACGATATTACCGTATTGAACAGCTTTAAACCCAGAAACTTTATCGGTTTTTACTAACTCTGGATAAACGGCTTCAACTTCTTGGGCAATAAAGCCCACAGTTTTTTCGTTGTTATTTCTCCAGACAAAATTCACACCGCGAAGCTGTAAAGCTTTTGTCAGCGCATCAGGCAAAGTGACAATTTCTTTTTTCAAACGTTCATCCGAAGTGTATAAATAAGCTGTAGCTTTCACACTGCCGCTGACTTCTAGTTTTTCACTTGGTGCAGTTGTTCCGATACCGACATTACCGGCACTATTTGCATGAATGGCCAAATTACCATTGCCTTGCGGATTGCCTGTATAAACATTCCAAGATAATCCCATAGGCTGCATACCAACAACGGTTGCGCCGGTGCCCGTTGCAGACAAACTTGTCCAAGTTGCATTATTTCCAAGTGATCGTATTCTGAAATTTAACGGCAATACTGCCCCAGCCGTACCACAACTAGCGCTGGCTTTTATGGCTCTGATTCTAAATTGCGGTGAATTTGCATTACCATTAATATCAACAGTAAAACATTTACTACCGCCAGTGTAGCCACTCTCTGAACTATGAGGTGCTTCTCTCCATGCATTGCCAACAGCATGCGTTCCTGTGATTAGGTAAGTCGTGCCTTCAGTCCAATTACCACGCGTACCGCCGACGTGAACTTCCCAATTACTTGAAGCCCCGGCACCATTTGGCCAGCCTTGCACGATTTCAACATAATCGCCGATGGCCCAGCCATCTGCAATGTTAACTGTCTTTTCAAAGAAATCTTTTGAAGTGAGCTGACCAGTTACAGATACATCACCGACGACAGATAATTTCTGTGCTGGCGTGGCCGTACCGATACCGACGTTACCATTATTAGCGATTGTCATACGGTCTTGCAAAGTTCCAGATCCGTATCCAGTCATAAATTTTAATGAAACGTCATTCGCTCCGTGAGTATAAGTTCTAATAGCGGCAGCATCTGCTGTAGCCACATTATTTGTGAATTTTAAAATTCCGCCGCTACCTATCGTTGCACCTAGATGAGGCGCCGTTAAACGAAGCAGTTCAGTTCCTGAAACATGCGGCGTAGTAGCACTGTTAACATGTAGATTAACTTCTGGCGCGATCGTACCAATACCCACATGACCTGAACTGGTCATAGTCATAATCGTATTTGCGCCGCCGTCTGTTCTAAAAACATGACCACCCGGAGTTGCCGTATTATTAAAATCTGCATCATAGAACATGTTGCCGTTTTGAAACTGTGTAATACTACCATATGAACCATTAGGATCTTCTGAGTCTTCAAAAGCTATATACGGACCAGTTCCTTTAATATGTAATTGTGTTGCTGGCGCACTGGTTCCGATACCCATACGCCCCGTCGAAGTCATTCGGACCACTTCAGTTGAAGTGTATGTTCCATTCACATCCGCACGATTTGGTCTAACAAAGAAACCAAAATTTCCGTTACTATAAAGTTCTGTTAAGCCATTTGATAAACCAATACCATGCCCGTCAACTTGCGTAGACGGATAAAGATTAATCGCGCGCGGGCCTGCGCCGTAACCTACATAATTTGCGCTCAGTGAAATTTTTGAACTTCCGTAACTTCCTGAAATCGGAGCCGAAACCGATCCACCAACTTTTAATGCCGAGGTATTATCAGCAATGTAACCAACAGGGTTAATATCTAAATTACTAGTTGGTGACGATGTTCCAATACCCACTTTACCATTTAGACTTACATATAAATCAACACCACCAGTGGTATCTAATTCGATTGGCAACCAACTGTTCCATATCATTGAACCATTACTTGGCCCGATAAAACTATATTGCGAATTTCCGCTATCTCTGAACACGAGCGCCGATTGCGGATTTGCTGAATACAAAGTGTTTGTATCGTGCATTTCTAAATACGCCGTTGTGCCTTTAGTTTTAATGCCATTACCTTCAATATTCGAAGAGGTAACGATTGTTCCACTTGAATAAATATTTCCGGCTACACCAAGGCCACCTTTTACCACCAAGGCACCGGTTTGTGAATTTGTTGAAGCCGCCGTTGAAGAAACAATGACAGATGAATTTGGAGTCATTGTAATATTGCCTGCAGAAGTCAGGTGATTAATCGCGTAATTTCCGCCCGTATCAGTTAAAATAGCCTTACGAGAATTTGTGCCATCAGTTAAATATAAATACGTACCATCATATTCGATGGCCCCTGAGGCTGGTGAAGCTAATAAAGTTCCGGCAGTTAATTTTAGCGGAGCAACTGTTGTTGAACCTGAAGCTAAATGAAGTCTGGCATTCGGAGCGGCTACGCCCACGCCGACATTACCATCAGCTCGTACACTCATTAACGAAGTTCCTGTTTGATTTACAAAATCAAAATAACTTTGGTTCGTACCAAGAGCCGGAATCCAACTCAAATAACCCACTCTTGCAGAAGCTCCAGAATCTTTTGTGTCAAATCTGATGCCCGCACTGTTTCCGTCAGTCGTACTTTGAACGCGTAATGGAAGCGTTCCAGAGGCTGCGATATCTAAAGGATACAATGGAGTCGTGATTCCGATACCGACGGCGCCACTGCCTGTAATCGACAGGCGAGTTGATGAATTTACATCGAAATGCATTTTATCTAAATAACTTTGTGAATTAAACTGATAACTAACAGCTCCGCGTGAAGCAGTTCCGGTATTACCAAAATAAACTGAAGCTTTACGGTGTGGGGCCGTCATTAATGAAATATTCATATCAGCCGCTTCATTATCAAAAACTGCGACTGATCCCGGCATTGGCGTGTTCGGCGACATCCCATCCGCATCAACATAAAGTTTAGCCAACGGAGTAGCTTGACCAATACCCACATTACCCGAGCCCTGCGCTAAGATAATATTTCCTTTAGTTACATTCGTCGTCGATTCTAAACGTAAATTTCCAGAAACTCCGGTACCACCATAAATAATCGGGGTAATCATGGCCGATGTTGCAGTGACAGAACTGGCTTGCATTGTTGAATTTGTAATAATTGTTCCCGAAGAATAAATATTTCCGGCAACACCTAAACCACCGGTAACGACTAAGGCGCCAGTGCTTGAATTCGTTGAAGCTGTTGTACTTGAAACAACAACTGATCCCACCGGCACCAGCGAAATATTTCCTGATGATGAAATCACAGAAGCATTATCATATGTTCCCGGATTAGCGACAGTTGCAATCGCGCGGCGCGTGCCCGCTCCATCAGTGATATAATAATAAAACCCATCGTATTCAACCGCACCAGCTTGTGCGGCTGATAATAATGTGCCTGAAGTTATTTTTAACGGAGCGACTGTCGTTGAACCAGAAGCTAAATGTAATTTCGCATTGGGTGATGCGATACCTATACCGACATGACCAAAACCTGTGGCCATAAAAATATTTCCGTTTGTCGCATCTAATTGAAAATCATAAGTCGTAGGGCTATCAGAATTTAAGCGTAAAAGTTGCCCTGTGCCTTGCACATAGTGAATTCTATTTCCTGTTCTTTGCAATGTAAAAAAATTACCATCAGCAGTAATCGCACTGCGAATAGTTCCTGAAACATCTAACGGTGCAAGCGGGCTTGTTGTGCCGATACCTACTCTGCCATTAGGCGCAATCGCAAAGCGCACTGGTGAACCTGAGGCTGTCAAATCACGAACAGCGAAATTTTTTGTAGTTGAACCACCTGGGTCAATACCCACTTCGTATCTTTGACTTAAAACTCTATCATTCCGAAAATGAATGACTGAGCGACCATCAGATGTGTTCGTATTATATATATTTAGCGATGGTCCACTGCCAAGATCGGCAGTTAAATCTAATAACGCACCTGGATTCGTTGTTCCAATTCCTACAGCGCCTGCCATGTAATTAATAGTTGAACCACTCGTTACCCATTGCGACGAAGTGATCGCCGCAAAACTCGCTGCCGTAGAATTAGTTAAACTAGTCACCGTCGAAGAAACCGTATTTAAACTAGAAGAAATCGTTGCCACCGTACTTGAATTTGCCGGCGTGTAACCCATTGCTGCAACTACTGCCGCACTAGTTGCATTCATTTTCGCACTGAATGTGGCATAATCAGTATTCGATAATAAACCCGCGGTCACAGAAGCTGATGCTGCTGACGGAATATTAAACGAGTGAACTCCATTATTCGTCGTAACATTAAAATTAGTTCCGCTAATACCAGTTACAAAAGTTTGTGTGCCCGAAGATGAACCATTAACTAAAGTAATTCCTGCACCGGCTACACCAAATGCTGACCATGAAGCGCCATTACAATATTCAACTAAACCAGAATTATAACGTAGAGTTCCGGCAAAGCTAACAGCACAAGCTGCAGATTCCATACTGATTTTCACACCGCCAGAAACTTCTAATTTCGTAATAGGTGATGCTGTGCCGATACCGACAAATCCAGAATCATATGAAATCGCCGTACCACTGGTTAACCACTGCGATGAAGTGATCGAAGTAAAACTTGCCGCTACAGAGCTTGCTAAAGTTGACACCGTTGAAGATACAGAAAATACTGCTGATGAAACCGAAGCTACAGTTGCATCCGTTGTTGATAACGAAGAAGAAAGTGCTGTAACACTTGCACCCGTTGCCGGCGTGTAACCCAGAGCTGCAACAACAGCGGCTGCAGAAACGTTTGTCGTACTTATACATGAAAAACTGGTTCCGTTATACTGAAGGGCTTCAGTTGATAGACATGTCGGAATCGCTGCGACCTGCACAAAATCAGTGTCAGCTTTGCCATTTAATTTTAAAGATTCATTGGCATACATCGCATACGGTACCGCATTGATGCTCATTGCAGGAAGTGTCTGCCATCCTGCACCGTCATGAAACTGCATAACAACTTTTCTTGAGTCACTGGCCAATGGCACATAATTCCCAGGGCCACCGGCATCACAAGATAAACTTGGTGTGATGTTAGAAAAAACTTGTTCAAAAGTTGTAGCCGATACTGGATAAGTTTTTACTCCAGAACCCAGAGCAAAAGAAATTAATCCACCTGTTGAAGACATATTCACTGAAGAATAAGTTTCAGCATATAAAATACAATCGCCCACTGGATTTAAAATTGTAAATTTAAAATTTACGGTTGAAGCTTCTAAGGGGTAACCATCAGGCTTCATAATTTTGGCTTGATAAGTTGTGCGATTTGGACCGGCAAAAGCTAGCGACGCGTTTAAAAAAATAAAAACGACTAACAATCTAAAAACATTCAAATTTTTAGTGGTTCCAGCAACGTCCATCACAGTATTCTTGTCGGTATTTTTGACATTAAAATGAAGATTAATTTTGTTTTTTGTTTACTGGACTGTTTCAGAATGAAACAAAACCTAAATCATGTTAAGATTACTTAACCCAGAGTTCGACTCGGGGCACGCCAGTGTCTGGCGCGCCAGCGACTTCTTCCGACGAAGGCAACCCCGGATTGTTTGCTCCCCAAAGTGCATTTAAACCTATCGCATACCAATAAGAACCTGTTCCCACCGAACCATCGGCAAGCGTTGTGCCCGGAGTTCCGTACTCTAGCCCGCCCCAACCTTGGGTTGATGTGCCGATTGAAACGCCGATATAACCTGCCACGGGTTGCGAAGTAAAATCACTAGTTTGTGTCCACCAATTTCTAATATTCGGATTCGGACTAGCTGGCCAATCTATTTTTAATTCAAATTTTCCGGCACGCAAAAATCCTGACAGGCGACTTAAAATAGAATATTTTGTTGTCGTCAGTGGTGCTGCCTGATTGCTTGAAAGCGCTTCTGCATTGTTCACAAAAAGCGATCCCGAGGCTGTGTGATAAAAAGCTCGCGTCCAGCCACCACCATCGCTGGTCATGTCACAGTAAACTTGAAGCGGTGAACCCATACTGCCCGGGTCAATCGTGTAAAGTCCATTTCCGGTTGACTCACCCGCATCCAAAATCGCTTTGCATGAATTACGATACGCGTAGACACCTTCATCTTTAATCCATAAAACGGTTTCACTTACACCAAGCGAAGACACTGAGGTGTCTGCAGGAATTCCCGAATTCCAAACCGAGGCTTGCCCTATGCCGTAAAACCAATTGGTATGTTCAACAGATCCATCTAACAAAGAGGCGTTTCCGTTAGTTGCGCTATGAGTTCCGTTACCCAATTCAATTCCGCCCCAGTAAAGCTGTCTAGTATCACTATGGGCATTCACCGCAATTGCTACAACTCCTGCCGCATCCACATCCAAAAGTGGATTAGTCGATTGCAGCCAAATATTTTTCTTTGCATAACCTGGCCAGGTTTGGCGAAATTTATATTTTCCGCTGTCTAAAAAATCAGGAATTTTATCTAACACTGAATACAGATCTGCCGTCGGGGTTGCAATATTTGCAGTGATAGCACCAGAGACCGTCGCAAAATATCCGCCTTGCAGATGATGACGAAAAATTCTGGTCCAGCCACCGCCATCAGTGGTCATATCACAATAAGCTTGGTACGCGGTATTCGCACCGTCACCATCAGAATCGATGGTGTATAAACCATCGGCGGGATTTCCCATTAAATTTTTAATTTCAAGACAAGATTTTGGCTGACATAAAGTTTTAGTTACAAATGTTGGAGTATTACTAACAAATGAAGTCCACTCTGCCGTGGATTTTGTCGGCACAAATAAATCATTCGTCGCATGATGATTTTTGACGGCGTAACATGCGCCTTGCGCCCCACCGTCTTTGGCGTAAACTCTTGTTTCGCCGCCATTGGCAGCAATACGAAAACCATCAGTCAGGTTATTAATTGCGATCAACATGGGCATGAAAAGCAATAAAACTAAAAGCTTTTTCATTTTACTTTTTCGTTTAAGAATTTCTCGATTTTTTCTAAGCGGTTTTTAAGCTCTTGATTTTCTTTTTCAAGCTGATTAATACGCGCATCCGATTTATCACTGACACTAGCCACTGAACGTTGCACGTTTGCAATTTGAGCTTCACAGCGATTTTGCGCCTCTAAACGCTCTTTGTTTTCTTGTTTAATCGCTTCAACTAAAATTGCTACGATATTTCCGTACTGAACCGCTTTAAAACCTGAGACTTTATCAGTTTTTACCAGTTCAGGATAAACTTCTTCAACTTCTTGCGCGATAAAACCCACGGTTTTTTCATTATTGTTTTTCCAAACGAAATTTACCCCGCGAAGTTTTAAGACGCTAGCTAAAGCATCTGGCAAAGTGATGATATCTTTTTTTAATCTGCGATCAGAAGTGTATAAGTAAGATGTGGCTTTCACACTGCCACTGACTTCTAACATCTCGCTTGGAGTACTTGTGCCGATACCGACATAACCACTGTTTTTAACAAATAGACCATCATGATTTGTTGGTTTCCAGCCCTGACCAATAGCTACCGGAAATGAATACTCGAGCGCTCCATACATACCATCAACCGGACCACCGGCTGCAGCAGTTCCTGCATTAAATGCAGTACCGACAGTATTTTGGTGAGTGATACGGGTAAAAGTTTGATCACTGTTATAAGTCATACGCACTTTCATACTTGAAGCTGATCCATTCCCGCCTTTATTTCTGACACGAAAGAAAATCGGATTACCTGAAGAGGCCGACGTACGCAACACATCAACAACATAGTTTTTCTGACCATTCCATGCCGAGCTTCCAAATGCGACCGGAAGCTCTTGCCAGCCTGAATAGAAAGTTCCATTTGAATAAGTCGGAAGACTTACTTGAAACTTCAACGCATCAATCGTGCTTCCGTTATGCACGTGAAGATCAAACGTTGCATGCACGACAGTTCCATTATTTGATAAAGAGCCAATAGCCCACGTTCCATTCACAGTGCCATCGATTCCGAAAGTAAAAGTCTCTGCCACCATACCACCGGCATTGATTGAACCATTCACTTCAAGGTTTCTCGTCGTTGCTGATGTTCCGATAGATACGTTATTTACGAAATACCCAGCCCGAGCTGCTATAGCACCGTTCGCGCCAGTCCAACTTAGGCCACGCGCAGAATCTGCAAAGAACGAAAACACGCCGCCAGTACCCAAAACTGCATTATCATCGTAATTAAAATAATCATTATTCACATTTGTACCAGCATCATGACTCATAAAAATATTTTGCCCACGAACCAAAACACTTCCGCTGACATCTAGCTCTGTAATTGGAGCTGTCGTTTTAATACCTACGTTGCCTGAATTTTCAGAAGTAAAAAGTAATGGTCTAGAATTAGCTGTATCCCAAATTCCTGTATATCCTGTACCTGTTCCGTTGGTCCAAATATAGCTATCGTTACCATTCATTTTCAAATCACCGGTAATACCCATATCACCGTTCACCGATAATCTCTGGGCAGGTGCTGATGTTCCGATACCGACATTGCCGGCAGCCGTAATTCGCATGGCTTCAGCACCGTCAGAAGCGCCACCACTTGCAGTATGAATAAATCTTAAAGTTTCAGTCGCATCATCGCCCCAGGCGATCACGGTATCTTGACGATTCACGCCTTCGTCTTTCAGACCAAAGTAACCACCATCACTATCACCAGATTTTCCAATCAGTATACCGTTATCCATCCATGAACGATAAGCTCCAGACAGTGATCCACCGATATGAAGTTTTCCGGCTGGTGAATTATAACCAATACCTACTTTGCCGCCATTAGGATTTAAATAAATATTTCCTTTACCGGCATTTGTCGTTGAATCAATTGTGATCGCACCACCTGAGGCCACACCACCAGCAATATACGGAGAAATAAATCCGCTGGTCGCCGTGATCGACGCCGCTTGCATATTTGCAGTAGTTGAAATGTTTCCAGCGGCGTTAATATTTCCGCCAACACCTACTCCGCCACTCACTACTAATGCGCCAGTGTTCGAGTTGGTTGAAACAGCGGTCGAAGAAACAAAAACTGAACCCGTCGGTGCTAAAATCATATGACCGGCAGATGTCAGAGTATTAACAGCGTAATAACCATTTGTATCAGTAAGAAGAGCTTTACGCGAATTTGCACCATCAGTTACGTAAAAAGATGTTCCGTCATACTCAATCGCTCCCGATTGCGGAGCTGATAATAAATTACCCGCTGTCAGTTTCACTGGCGCAATTGAAGTCGAACCAGAAGTTAAATGTAATTTAGCAGTTGGGTTTGTTAGGCCTAAACCGACATTGCCACTTCCCTTAATGGCCAAGGCAAGCACAGGTCCAGCCGATCCATGATTTATAAAATAAAAACTGTCATCTGGTGCCGGATTATTACTGTCGACATTTTCAAAAATAATCGCGTTATTATCACCAGTGCCGTAAGCATTACCAGTGCTCTGGTCGTCGTGGTTAAAAATCCTGAAACTATCTGCTGTTGGCGCACGAAAGTTACTTACTCCAACGCTATTCGTAAATTTTAAAACTCTGCTTAAATGCAGCTGCTCTTGCGGTGATGCAATACCAATCCCCACATTACCTGTAGCACTAGTCACTGTAAGAAAAGGGCTTGATGATAAATTCAAATTTGGCCCGATGGCATAAGAGCCCCCAGAGTTTAATCCCGCGTAAACACTACCTGCGGTATTTTTATATTCAATATGCGAATTATTAGAATTCGATCTTTCTAAAACAATGGCATTCGGTGAACTTGATAAAATATGTAGCGGGCCCTGCGGAGCAGCTGTGCCGATCCCGACATTACCAGCTGAATAATTGATAGTAGTACCACTGGTTACCCACTGCGTAGATGCCGAAGCACTTGCCGGAGTATAACCTAAAGCGGTTGTTACATCTGTTACAGACAACTGCGCGCCACTTGTTACGCGGCCTTTGCCATCAACAGTGACTTTCGTGTATTGCGATCCACTTGTTACTCCTGAACCAACCGAAGTTAAAGTTAAAATCGCAGAACCTACTGAACTGGTCGCATCACCACTAAATGCCGGTAGTCTTGCTGCTGCCAAAGTTCCTGTCGCTTGTGATCCGCTTAGATCAACCGAATTTAATACAGAGATCGATCCTAAGCCTAAATTAGTTCGCGCTACGGTTGCTGATGTTAAATCAGATAAATTATTAGATTTAACGGCATAAGTGCCTGAAGCTGCATTATTTGCAGGAGTATAACCTAAAGCAGAAATAATAGCTGCACTTGTTGCATTTACTTTATTTGAAAATGAAACGTAATCAACATTTGATAATAAACCCGCAGTCACAGAACCAGTGGCCGCTAACGGAATATTTAAAATGTGAACTCCATTTGCCGTAACATATGCAGGCTGAGTACCTGTTGCGCCGTTTGCAAAAGTTTGCGTTTGTGAACTAGATCCATTTAACGAAGTTAAACCTGAAGTTGAAACTCCGAAAGCGGCCCAAGTCGTGCCATTACAAAATTCAACTGAACCCGAGTTATAACGTAAAGTACCAGCAAAACTTACAGCACAAGTTGCGGCTTCCATACTAATTTTAACACCACCTGCGATCTCTAGTTTAGTCACTGGAGCCGCAGTACCCACACCCACACTACCTGCCGAATAATTAATCGTTGAACCACTCGTTACCCATTGCGAAGAAGTAATAGCCGCAAAACTTGCCGCCGTATTTGAAGATAATGAAGTCACAGAAGATTGCAATGCGGCCACAGTTGAAGACACTGCTGCAACATTTGTGTTTGTTGCAGCAACCGCTGCAGACACTGAGTTAATATCTGCCTGAACAGTTGCCACTGTTGATGCACTTGCTGGCGCATAGCCTAATGCAGAAATCACTGAAGATGAAGTTGCACTTACTTTATTATTAAAAGTTACATAATCTGCATTCGATAACAAACCTGCAGTCACAGAAGCTGATGCTGCTAACGGAATATTAAACGAGTGAACTCCGTTATTTGTCGTAATATTAAAATTAGTTCCGCTAATTCCTGTTACAAAAGTTTGTGTGCCCGAAGATGAACCATTAACTAAAGTAATTCCTGCACCGGCTACACCAAATGCTGACCATGAAGCGCCATTACAATATTCGACTAAGCCAGAATTATAACGTAAAGTTCCGGCGTAACTTACACTACAAGCTGCGGCTTCCATACTGATTCGCACACCGCCAGAAACTTCTAATTTAGTTACTGGAGCCAGTAAACCAATACCGACATTGCCGGCAGAAGTAATCACCATGCGAGAGGTTCCACTAGTTCCAAATCCAATAGCACCAGTTGCAGTTTCATTAAAGATATTCAGCTGATTCGTGCCGACTGACGGATAGCCAAAATAACCTGTTCGCGTTGTTGGACTGGCACTGCGAGCAAAAAATTGCATGTAAGTGTGATCTTGCACAGCACCTGCACGTAAATTTAATGTGCCCGCACCATTCGTCGCCGTAATTGCTCCGTTCACTTCCAACGTGGTGATGGGATTATCTGTGCCGATTCCCACATTTCCAGAATTGTAATAAACTGCTGTTCCGCTGGATGTCCATTGCGAAGACGTGATCGCAGAAACTGTATTAGCTAATAATGAAACCGTCGAAGAAACAGCAAACACACTTGAAGAAACTGAAGCGACATTAGCGGCGACTGAAAAAACAGAAGCTGATACAGCAGACACTGCCGAATCTGTTGTCGCTAGCGAAGAGCTTAGCGCTGTCACACTCACCGCATCTGCCGGAGTATAACCTAAAGCAGAAACCACTGCCGCTGCAGAAACACTTGCTGTATTCACGCACGAAAAACTAGTGCCGTTGTAATGAAGCGCTTCTGTCGTTAAACACGTTGGCATCGCTGCAAGTTGAACGAAGTCAGCATCAGTTTTACCATTCAAGCTAGAAGCTTCACTGGCATACATTGCATAGGGCACAGCATTAATACTCATCGCTGGTAAGGTTTGCCAACCAGCGCCGTCATGAAACTGCATCACGATTTTTCGCGCATCACTGCTGGCCGGAGAATAACTTGGAGGCCCACCGGCATCACAAGATAACGTCGGCGTGATATTAGAAAAAACCTGTTCAAAAGTCGTCGCTGATACTGGATATGTTTTAACTCCAGACCCTAATGAGAAAGAAATTAATCCGCCAGTTGTAGACATATTCACTGAAGAATAAGTCTCAGCATATAAAATACAACTTCCGGTTGGATCTAAAATCGTAAATTTAAAATTTACACTCGAAGATTCAAGGGGATAGCCATCTGGTTTTACAATTTTAGCTTGATAGGTTGTGCGATTTGGTGCGGCAAAAACTGATAGTGTATTCATAAATATGAATACAAACACGATTGCAAAAAGATTCAGATTTTTGATCTGCCAACGTACGTTCACCACAGGTAACTTGTCGGCATATTTGACAATTTTTGAAGGATTATTATTCTCTTTGTTTACAAAACCGTATCAGTCTGAAACAACGGCTTATTATTTTTTTGCAGAATCAAATTTAGCTAAAAAGTTCTTAACAAGATCTTCACGCTCATCGGCCGAAACGGGACGGTTTCCCATTTCGTGACACACAACAAGACTTTGATCTACCTCTAGTAAAAACCGCGATGGCGACACCGGCCGAACCACACCCTGCTTTTTTCGCTGACGACAATAGCTTAAAGTCAGCTTTTCTTGCGCCCGCGTGATGCCAACGTAAAAAAGTCTGCGCTCTTCATCGATATCACCGCCTAAACGTTTATGCGGAAGCAAATCTTCTTCAACACCCACTAAAATGACATTCGGAAATTCCAAACCTTTCGAGGCATGAAACGTCATCAACTGCACTTCGTCTTTTACTTCTTCATTACCGACATCATCACGAAGCTGCATGCTATCGACGAAATCTTTCAGCGTGCCAATCGAAGGTTCACGGCGCCCCACATAACTTTCTAAAATTCGGCCGACGATCTCAACGACTTGCCATTTTTTATCAAAGGCCATGCCTTCAGAGTTTTTGATCATGTGGTCACGGTAACCAATTTCACGCACCAGAAATTCAAAACGTTTAGAAATGGTTTCACCAATTGAAGTGTCATCTAACAGACGTTGCGGAAACGTCCACATCCATTCATTAAAATTATCTAAGATTTTACCTTTATCTTCAGGAAGCCCCGCTTTATCCCATTTTTTCGAAGCTTGCGGCAAATTCAGCTCAACTTCTTCAGCGTAAGCCATCAGCTTATCTAAAGTGTTTTCACCCAAACCACGTGGCGGTAGATTCACGATCCGGCGAAACGAAACTTCATCATCGTTTAAAGATTGTTTTAAATACGCTAACCAGTCTTTGGCTTCTTTACGATCAAAGATCGAAGTGCCACCAGTGATGCTGTAAGGGATTTGGCCTTTGCGCAAACTGGTTTCGATAAAGGCACCTTGCGTGTTAGATCGATATAAAATCGCGATATCACGATTTTTACCACCGGCAGCTTTGATTGTTTGAATTTCGCGACAAACAAAGTCGGCTTCGTCATCTTCGTTATCTAAAACAAAGACCTCTGGTTTTTGGTGTTCAATTTTTTTGGCTTTTTCAGAACGTAAAACTTTACCATGACGTTTTGCATTTTTAGCGATAACGGCATTGCCTAAATCTAAAATGTTTTCGCTCGACCGGTAATTACGCTCTAATTTAATCACCTGGCAGTTTTTAAATTCTTTCGGAAAATTTAAAATATTCTGAATCTCGGCGCCACGCCAACCGTAAATCGATTGGTCATCATCACCTACGACCGCAAGATTGGTGTGCGAATCTGAAATCGCGCGAATTAATTTCATCTGCTCTTGATTCGTATCTTGAAATTCATCGACCATGATCTGCTTAAAGCGCTCTTGCGTCTGCACCAAAACTTCAGGATGTTTTTGAAATAATCTTAAAGGTTCTAATAATAAACCTTCAAAATCCACCACGCCTAATCGTAAGAGTTCTTTTTCATAGCCAGGCATTAAAGCCATCGCCATTTCGTGATACTCTTCTAATTCAACAGGTAAAGTTTTTTTAGCGCGCAGTTGATTTACTAGTTCTAAGACTTTTGAAAAATCGAATTTATCTTTAGTGGTGTTACGCAGATTTTTAGCTAGGTCTTTCAAAACCGCCTGCGAATCAGATTGGTCTAAAATACCGAACTGGGCTGGCAAACCACACAGTTTATGATTTTTACGCAAAAGCTGTAAACCAAACGAATGAAAGGTTCCAGCCCATAGCCCCTTTGATTTAATCCCGACTTTAACTTGCACGCGGTGTTTTAATTCACGCGCGGCCTTATTCGTAAAAGTTAAAACGCAGATCTCTTCGGCTTTGGCGATTTTTTCGTCGATCAAACGCCCCGTGCGTGAAACTAAAACCGTAGTCTTACCCGAGCCGGCTCCGGCTAAAATAAGCAGCGGGCCGTGATTATGGTTCACAGCATCGCCTTGCTCTGGATTGAGTCCTTGGGTCCACTTATTCACGATAGATAACTATACTGATAATTAGTGTAAGATTATTTGCGGTTTTGCATTAACGTGCGAACTTCGTCAGAAAAAATCACATCGATTTTTTCGTCGTAAGTTTTAGTCACAAAACCAATACCAAATTTAGCATGGTTTAATTTTTGTGTTTCTTTAAAGCTGCCTTTGATTGAATAAGGAGTCGCTTCATCAGCCATACGGTTTGAATTATAAACTTCGTATTGGCCTGTGTGCGATTTTGCAGAGTTAGCTTTAGCTTTTGTACCTTTAGCACTTAAACGAACTGCACTTGGAGAAGCGCTTCCCGTTTTAGGCAATGTGTACGTTTTACGTGATTTACAAACTTCACATTCGATTTTCGCTTTTGTCGGAGATGTGTGAGCTAAAACGATGTGATAACGATCGCCTTCACATTTTTTGCAATGAGTGTGGAACGATTTAGCAACTGCGGGTAACGTTAATTCAGCCATGATTTTCTCTCTTCTGTCTAGGCAAAGCCTAGCGTTCTTTCTTTAAATGATACACTGTTAAAGGCGCTGTTAATTCTTGTTTAGCAATTTCGGTAGCACTTAAATAATAAGGGCCAAGATTTTGCTGTATTAAATTTTGCATTTCAATCATCGACTGTTCACTTTTTGGATCAATCGTTTTTCCAGAAGGGGCACATTTTTCAAGAAATGCCATATCTTCTTCTTTAGTAAAAAACTTTTCCCAACAATCGGTATTCACATCACAACGATAGGTCATCGTTTTTGCGTGCGTGTGTAGCGGAGCATACGAACCAATTAATTCTAAGTGGCCGTAGTGTGAATGTAATTTTAATGATGGTGATCCCCACTGGGTCATGCCCGAGCACTGCTCAACGTTGGCATACCATAAAGCAAACGCCTTAGATAAAAAGCCAAGGCCGTGGTACTGCTGCTCTTTCGGTAAAAATGAATTCACCGAACAAAGATCGTAGGCCACCCACTCCCCTTTGTGCATCGTCGGAATAATAATAAATAAAGATAACGGACACCATTCTTCAGATTCTGGAATTCCAAGATCTTTAACTAATTGTTTTGGTAATTTCGATGTGCGACCGGCAAAACCGGCAATAAAGCCAGGCATCGCCGCGCAGTCATAAAATACCCAACGCGGAATCGCTAAGTCTTGTTTACCAAAAGACTTCCACTCGATTTGATAAATCGCATCGGCAAAAGGAAGCTCATTTAAATTTAACGGATTTTTATAAATAGGTTCATGAATAAACCAATCCAAATGATGACGAGTCCCCGGCTGAGCAATCTGATTTTCTGGGCGCACAAACACATAAGGTTTGATGTCACCAGATTCCAACCATGTCGACTTTGCTAATAACGGATTAAGTTTCTTCAATTATTTACCTAACTTTTGACTGTTCTATTTACCGAGTGGAGAAATCATTGTTTCAGGACGAACAACTTCATCGAATTTTTCGGCAGTTAATAACCCTAGCTTAACAGCTTCTTCCTTTAAAGTCGTTCCGTTTTTATGTGCGGTCTTGGCGATCTTTGCCGCGTTGTCATAACCGATGTGCGGATTAAGTGCTGTGACTAACATTAAAGAGTTATCTAAGTGTTTTTTAATCTGAGCTGTGTTTGCTGTAATGCCAACAACACAGTGATCAGTGAAACTTTCGCACGCATCCGCGATTAAACGAATTGAGTTTAAGCAGTTAAACACAATAACTGGTTTAAAAACATTTAGTTCAAAATGTCCGGTAGCTCCACCAACATTTACAGCCACATCGTTGCCAAGAACTTGAGCGCACACCATCGTCATTGCTTCAGATTGTGTTGGGTTTACTTTACCAGGCATGATTGAAGACCCTGGTTCATTCTCTGGCAAATTTAATTCACCAAAGCCACAACGCGGACCAGATCCTAACAAACGAATGTCATTGGCAATTTTCATCAATGACACAGCCACAGTTTTTAAAGCACCATGCAATTCAACTAAAGCATCATGCGAAGCTAATGCTTCAAATTTATTAGGAGCTGTCACAAACGGAATATGCGTTTCAGCCGCAATTGCTGCCGCAGCTTTTTTCGGAAAATCAATATGAGTATTTAATCCCGTACCGACTGCGGTTCCACCTAATGCTAATTCATGCACATGCGGTAAAGTATTTTTGATACGCTGAACGCCATTTTTCATTTGTGTCGTGTAACCAGAAAATTCCTGACCTAAAGTTAATGGAGTAGCATCCATCAAGTGAGTACGGCCAATTTTTACGATATCTTTAAATTCAGCAGACTTTGTTTCTAAAGCCTTATGAAGCTTTAGCATCATCGGAATAAGTCGAGAATGTAATTGATCAGCAACTGCAATATGCATCGCTGTCGGAAATGTATCATTAGAACTTTGACCTTTATTCACGTCATCATTTGGATGAACCGCTTTATTTGGCAAAGTCAAATTTTGCATCGTCATCGCGCGATTGGCGATCACTTCGTTCGCGTTCATATTTGTTTGTGTGCCTGAACCAGTTTGCCAAACAACTAATGGAAAGTGCGCATCAAGTTTTCCAGAAATGACTTCATCAGCCGCTTTAATAATAAATTCTGCTTTGGCTTTATCTAATAATCCAAGATCAGCGTTTGTCATCGCCGCACATTTTTTCAAAACGCCTAGGGCTTTAATCATCTCTCGCGGAAAACGATCGCCACCGATTTTAAAATTTTCAGTTGAACGTTGAGTTTGGGCGCCCCACAACGCCGTGGCCGGAACTTTAACATCACCCATAGTGTCTTTTTCAATACGAAATTCGCTCATAACTATTTCCTTTTAGATTTTAATTTTAGACTTTAAATTCTTAATACTTTTCTCACCGCGAACTACTTGGCCAACGCTGGCCTGATCGGTCGGATAAATAACAAGCTCTTGAATATTAACATGCGCAGGTTGACTCAAACACCACAAAATATTTTGCGCGATGTCCAAGGGGCTCAGCGGCGACATTTCAGAGTAAATCGCATCGGCTTTTTGCTGATTTCCTAAGCGAACTAGACTAAATTCACTGTTCACCATTCCCGGCTCGATGTTTGTCACTCGCACACCCGTGCCTTTAAGGTCCATACGAAAGCCTTCAGATAAAGCACGCACCGCAAATTTGCTTGCACAGTACACGGCGCCACCTTCATAAACTAGGCGACCAGCCACTGAACCCATGTTCACAATATGACCTTGCTCAGAAATTATTGAATCAAAAAATTCACGCGTAAGCCACAACAGGCCTTTTACATTGGTATCAATCATCTGATCCCAATCACGCGTTTTAGCAGCTTGCACTAATTCTGTGCCCGCAGCTAAACCCGCATTGTTAATCAGTGTACCCACCTGAAGAGATTTTTTATTCACGACAGTAGATTTAATTTTCTTAGCAGCTAATAAAACAGATTTTTTATCAGCAACATCACAAGAAAAAATTTGCACATCAGCAGCGCCCAATTTCATACATTGCGCCTGAATTTTTTTAAGGCGCTCTAAACGACGAGCCACAAGCACTAAAGATTTATTTTCTTTGGCTAATAGATAACTAAGCTGTTCACCAATTCCCGAAGAAGCTCCGGTAATTAAAGTATAATTAGCGTTTGTTTTCACTTTTGATTTAACATTAGTTTTTGTCGATTTTACTGCTTTTTTCATGAGCCAAAATCTTAACCTAAGAAGTTAAAGATGCAAATCTTCAATAAGCTGTGTTAGCAATAAAGTTATGAAGTATTGGCTAATGAAATCAGAACCTGATGTATTCTCGATTGAGCATCTAAAAAAAGACAAAACCACTTGGTGGACAGGTGTGCGTAACTACACGGCTCGCAATTTCATGCAAAGCATGGAAATTGGCGATCAAGTTCTATTTTATCACTCAAATGCAGAGCCTTCTGGAGTCATCGGCATCGCCGAGGTCAGCCAGTTAGCCCAACCAGATAAACTCCAATTTGATAAAAAATCAGAATACTACGCTGAAAAAGCTACCAAAGAAAAACCAATCTGGTTTTGCACTGAAATTAAATATCACAGCACTTTTAAGCAGCTCATAAGCTTAGATCAAATTAAACACGACCCTAAGCTAAAAGAGATGATTTTACTCAAGCAAGGCCGACTTTCTGTAAGCCCTGTGACCAAAGCCGAATTCGAACACATTTGCAAACTCGGACAAAAATAGCTATTACCTAAGGCATGTCGCTTAACATGTCACCTAGTCAAAATCAGGGCACCGCCCCAGCAAAACTTTTTCTCGCTCCGATGGAAGGTGTAACTGATTGGGCCATGCGTGATTTACTAACTAGTCTTGGCGGCATCGATCAATGCGTGACCGAATTTCTACGCGTCACCGACAAGCTTCACCCGTACAAAGTTTTCGAACGCAATTGTCCAGAATTAGCCACGGGTTCAAAAACCAGAAGCGGAACTCCCGTATTCGTGCAACTCTTAGGCGGACAACCCGGCCCCTTAGCCGAAAACGCATTGCGCGCCCATGAAATGGGAGCCCTAGGCATCGATCTCAATTTCGGCTGCCCAGCAAAAACCGTAAATCGCCACGACGGCGGTGCCAGTTTACTAAAATGCACCGACCGAGTTTTTAAAATCGTAGAAACAGTTAGAAAAGCAGTTCCGCTATCAACACCCGTCACCGCCAAAGTAAGATTAGGCTTCGATGATCCAAGCGCAAGCTTAGATAACGTCAAAGCCTGCGAAGACGCAGGTGCAACGTGGGTTACAGTTCATTGCCGAACAAAAACCGACGGCTACAAGCCACCAGCCTACTGGGAATGGATTCCAAAAATCAAACAGACCACAAAAGTAAAAATCATCGCCAACGGAGAAATCTGGAATATCGGCGATTTCGAAAAATGCAAAACCGAAACCGACTGCCAAGATTTCATGATCGGCCGCGGGGCTCTAAGAAATCCATATATATTTAAAGATATAAAAGCCCACTTAGCAGCTAAGGCGATAACTGAATTTCCAAATGACAACCTCTCTACAAACAAAGAGGAATCTCTAGCCTTAATCGTACCGTTCTTCAACGCTTGCACCATCTATGTAAATGATCACTTCGCCACAGCACGCACCAAACAATGGTTAAGCCAATTAAGATTAGCCTCACCAAAAGCCCGAGAAGTTTTCGACCAGGTAAAAATTCACAAAAAACCCATCGAATTCAAATCCCATTTAGAAAAACTATTAAGTTAGACCCTTTTCGGCACTCGTACTTTCAGACTACAATGTAGTCCCAAAGTACGAGCGTCGTTTAATAAGCAATTACTAAAACATCCGCTATTAGATCCGATAAGCCGGACCACCATCATTCTCGTCACTCTACTGATCTAAAAACAACTGAGAGTTATGCCGCTTTTTTTGCATCTATCATTCCGCATGAACGATCAAAAAAAGATGAAATCAAAATTGGCCTATGCTAAAAATCGTGAGCAAAAAAAATCCTTAGTCATGGATAGATTGCTTTATATTAATATTCTTAAAGAAGAGTTTCACTTACGTAGAAAAACCAATTCATTTTACTCTTTACGCTCATTCGCGGCAGATCTTAAACTCGACCCGATCCATTTAAGTCGCATTTTTAGAAACAAGAAAGGCCTCTCTCGCAAAAAAGCTGAGACTATTTCGCGAAAGCTTCGCTTAACCTATGAGGAAAGATGTCGATTTAATCTTTTAGTTTCAGCATCGAGCGCGAGATCAAAACTAGCACGCAATCTAGCCAGAATGGGATTAAAGAACAATGCATCCGGATTGCAAAAAAGATTTAACTTAATTTATTTAGGCGATGCCTAAAAGAGGATTTAACTTGCCCTCTTCGTCTAAGGCTTTTAGATCAGTGTATCCACCGATAAGTTGATCATTGATCATGATGATTGGAACTGTCATCCACCCGGTTTTCGTTTTCCACTCCATTAACTCGTCTGGTTTTCCAGTTAAATCAATGATGTCTACTTTGATGCCGCGGTTATCGAAAAAAGTCATAGCCCGTTCACAATAAGGACACGGATTTTTTTTAACCATTGTTACTTTTACTGTTTGGCTCATGACTTTTTCCTAAACTAATTTTTTAAATTAAGTGCAATTAAGCGTGCGTCGTTAAAAATTCAGTGATGCGTTCTTTTGGATGATTTCCAACTAACTCGCCCACTTGTTTTCCGTCTTTGAATAAAAGCATTGCTGGAATTCCGCGAATACCAAATTGGCCTGGTGTCGCTGGATTTTCATCAACGTTCATTTTTACGATTTTAACTTTACCTTCTAATTCAGTAGCGACTTCTTCTAGTTTTGGACCTAGAGCGCGGCAGGGTGCACACCACTCAGCCCAGAAATCTACAAGAACTGGAGTTGAAGAGTTTAATACGTCAGTTTGAAAACTTGAATCTGTTACTGGTTGTGTTTTTGCCACGTTTACCCCTTTGTGCGCCTGCGGCGCGACCTACCTCTTTTTTGTTAAAGCGATCGCAAACTTTCGGCGATCCTGATCTAGACTGTCCAACTTTTCTTGGCCAGGATCAACCAGAAGCTCCTTGCGTAATGCCTTTTGCTTCTCATTAGCATGCCTCTTTTTATGGCCTAACTTCAAGTCTGCATCGAGATTACTGATAGCATTATCGTAAGCCTCTATTTTCTTGTGGTGTAACGCCTCATTATCAATCAATTCTTTCTCGAACTGCTCCTTGATATGCTGCATCTCTTCGTGAGCGAGGCCTTCTTTACTTTTAACATGGGTCACTGCGGTTTTATCTGCCTTACCGGTCACATGAATCATCTCGTGATCCGCATTTTTTCCAGAAACCATAAAGTTTTCTTCTTGTTTGCGAAAGTTGGGATCACTGTCAGCGATTTTCTGCAGACGCCCACGAATAGCATCGCGATGTTCGGTGACTAGGTTCAAAACATGAGAAACTACTTTAACTGCGCCAACTGGTTCAAATAACAAATAATCCATTTTTACGCGGTTAATATCATGGGGATCAATGTTTTGATTTTTATTTAAAATCAGAATGACTTTACCTTGGTAT
Source organism: Bdellovibrio sp. (assembly GCA_036676395.1). Taxonomy (GTDB): domain Bacteria; phylum Bdellovibrionota; class Bdellovibrionia; order Bdellovibrionales; family Bdellovibrionaceae; genus Pseudobdellovibrio. Next base: position 1,070,950 of record JAKFCY010000002.1, on the reverse strand, counting down.
TTGATGATTTCTTTTAAAACTTGGCCAACGCGCATCGAAGAAAGCTTGGCCGAACCACCTTTTACAACAACAATATCTGGCTGGAATTCAAAAATTTTATGCTGCAAACCATTTTCGTTATTCAATAAAGCCGCTTCAAAGCCGACCTCGATCAGAGTTTTTTCTACATGCGAGGCAAAAACGGCTTCTTCTGTGACGATAAGTACTCTATCCATAGGTCTATTCTAGAATCCAACCAATGACGATAGCAAAGAAATTATTTATACTATCTCGAGATGTGGAAATCACGCCGCGTATTTTTTTATTTACTCTCTGAAATGGTTCCCACCTTTATTCTGGGTGTGTTGGTATTTATTTCGATCTTGTTGATGTTTCAAGCCCTTCGTCTAACTGAATTCGTCTTAGTTCATGGAATTAAATTTTCATTTATTTTAGACATCATGGGTTATATGAGCATTTCATTCTTACCGATGATCTTACCGATGTCGCTGCTGTTTGCGATTCTGATGACATACAACCGCGCATCTCTTGATTCTGAAATCATCGCCCTTAAAGGCGCTGGCTATCACGGGGGCACAATTCTGGCTCCGGCCGTAGCCTTTGCTTTGGTGATCAGTGTTCTCTCAGCGCAAACTGCATTCTATGTTGCCCCATGGGGAAATCGCCAATTCGAATTATTAATCACTCACCTTGGCAACACCAAAGCCGCTGCCAGCATCAAAGAGGGCACTTTTTCAGAAGGCTTTTTTGATATGGTGATTTACGCCAATAAAGTGAATTCAGAAGAAGGCCTACTTCAGGATTTATTTATTTACGATGATAAAAATCCAAGTTCGCCCTTAACCATCATCGCACCGCAAGGTCATATCATTCCTGATTTAGACAACCCAGGTCACAGCGTGTTGTTGCGTTTATTCAAAGGCCAGATTCATCGTCGCGGCCAGGCTCACACTGTCGTTGAATTTGATTCTTACGATGTTTTATTAAACGATCCGGTTAAATTTGAAGAACGTAAAAAATCTCCGCCCTCATTAAACTATAACGAGTTACAAGAGCGCTTAAACGACGCCACACTCAAAGATAATGAAAAGGTCGGCTTCGCTGTTGAGTTTCACAAAAGATTCGCCTTAGCCGCTGCCTGCTTGATTTTCGGGTTAGTCGGCGTTGGTTACGGAGTCATCAACGATCGCCGTTCTGGCAAGTCATCCGGCTTTGTGGTGTCGGTGGCTTTTATCGTCGGGTACTTTATTGTTTACATTGCCTTCGAAGGCTTATCACGCAGCCAAAGACTTCCACCTTACATGGGCCCATGGGTGGCGAATTTTATTTTCGCTGTCGTATCGGCTAACCAAATTCACAAAAAATTATCGTAAGAATCCCGAATAGAAAAAAGACAAAAAAAAAGACGAAGAGTGACTTCGTCTTTGTAATTTTTAAATTTAAGAAAAACGGAACGATGTAGCTGCATCCATACAACCAGGGTCATCCATGACCACATCGCCCCTCCCTTATTATTATTTTAGATGCATCTTTCTTTTTTTCTCAATAGGTTTTTTTAGATTATTTCACTTTTCTGAAGAATATTGACCTTAGTCACTGCCTTCACTAGACCTAGTGGCAGGGGTCAAGCAATTTAACTAAATGCGGTCTATATCTAGTGTCAAACCCCGACCAGACCAACATTCAGCCTCCCAAAAATTAAGCAAATCCTTGTTTGTAAGCACATAGAAACACCCTTCACGCATTAAATGTTGGTTTCCAGAAAATTCAAACATCATCGGATGCGCAGGAAGAGTTACCATCGTGCGTCCATTTTGAAGTGCGTGATGAACTGTAAGAAAACTTCCACTCTTTTTTTCAGCCTGCGCCACCATCGTGACTTGCGCTAACGCGGTAATTAAACGATTTCGAAAAAAGAAAAGATGTTTACGCACACTTTGTTCACTCTCGAATTCAGATAAAAAACATCCACCCGTTTGCAAAACTAATTTCTTCAATGTATTTAAATTTTTCGGAAACAAATTCTCTAACCCGCACGGCAAGACCACAATCGTCGGCCGATCTGATTTAATCGCCACAGTATGCGCACACTGATCAACGCCAACAGCGCCACCGCTGGCAATGGCTATATCAGGCCTAGCTTCTAAAAACAGTGGAATCTCAAAGCGCAGCCAACGATCTGTAAACGGATGAATTTTTCGCGCGCCGACAATGGCCAGAATTTGTTTATGCATCCACACGGGCTCACCGACGTACTCTAAAAATAATGGTGGCTCTAACATTTGATAAAAACTTGCGGGATAAAGCGCATCGCCCGGATAAGTAAACTGAATGCCTTTGTCTTTTAGACTCAGCAAATAACGCTCACTCAAGATCAATTCTTGCGGCGCCAGCTTATTTATAATTTCAGGTGTGATTTGTAAGATAGAATCCGGATTACGGAATCCTAAATGTCTTTGCAGGGCTTTAAACAGTACGGCTTTTTTCATAACCGTAGTTGTTTCAATAACTATTCCGGAATAATCACCCGATCACCCACCTGAACCAGGTCATCGTTATTCATCACATAGCCAATAGCCATAGTGCCCGTGCGTTTTAAAATACGAATCTCTCCGACGACGCCACCGGCTGATGCCGAATAGACTTTTAAATCAGCGCCTTCAAGGGCTGGCAACTGACTCATGTTTAAGATCACATATTGATGAGCATAATAATACTGCTGAGCATTCACTTCAACACCTTCAATAATCTGTGAACGGGTATTGGGAATTAACTCACTCGGCGGTTTTACTTCAGCAAGATCTTCGCTGCTTACCAGCAACACATCCGTATTGACCGGTTTAATACACTGAGAAATACGAAGCGATTCATCACTGCCCACATCCGCTTCGCCGATAATGCGATAAATATACGTACGTTTTAGCTGACCAAAGTTAAAACTCTCTTGCACCAACATACTGTAGCGGCCGGGCTTTGCATTCTTGCCAATCTTAAGAACCGCAGGAACATACTGGTTATCTTTACAAACTAACGAGTTCGCATTTTTTTCCATCACCTTATATTCAGTCGTGATTATCGACGAAGTTAAAATAAAAGGGTTTTCCGGATCACGATCTACGATTTCAGCTGCCGGTGTAATTAAAAATTTTGTCGACTTAGCCGCCGCAAAATATTTCGAGCTCACCGAAAAGGGCGGAAAACTCGGCGGAATATTTTGCACGTCAGTTTTACCCTTAACACCTTCTTGAACTAATTTATTAAATTCGGTGTTTTGTTTCGTTGTCGTATCACGAATAACGGGCGCATCAGGATCAACCCATGCCGCACGTTCAGGAGACTCACTCCCCACAGACATTGACGGGGCTGCTCCACCATCACCTGGATAAAAATAAATTTTAGTTCCGGGCGCAATGTTATGCGGATTTGTAATGCCGCCATTGTTTAAGGCCCAAATTTTTGGCCAAAATTGAGGATCACCAAATAATGTGCGGCTGATCGTAAATAACGTATCGCCTTTTTGCACGTCATACACTTGAGCGGCTTTGCTTGAGGCGGCTCCCCAAACATCATCAGAAGTAGGATTGATATTATACTTATTATAGATGTCGTTAAATTTTTGTTCTAAAGCCAAATCTGGATCATCTGGTGATAAGTTCGAAGTATCAACAACCGGCGCAGATTTTTTAGCTTTTTTACGTGTAACTTTTTTCTTGGCTTTTTTTACCGGAGCCGCAGCTGCACCATCACCAGGCTTAGCAGCACCTGCTTTTGGCTTCTTAGCCTTAGTTTTAAGAATCGATTTGATGTCATCTAATACAGGCTCATCGTCTTCTTTTAACGATTCTTTTTTTAAAGGTAACGGATCTAACGAATCTGGATCCGGAACAAATGAACTACTGTCTTTATTTAATTCGATATCATATTTAGGCCGGCTTGCCGGCATCTCTTGACCAGCTGGAGCCGCAGGAGGAGGAGGAGGAGGCGCAGATGGCGCAGCAGGGTCTTCCTGGCTCAAGGCTGGAAGAAAAATAAAACTGATTGCTGCTGCCGTTACAAAGATGCTTTTTCTAAAGCGACAAATCATTATTTTTTAGCCTTCTCCATATTGTATTTAGATTGTTGCAATAAGCCCATCTCGCGGTACAAAGCTGCTTTATCTAAATACGCTTGGCGCACTTCTTTTGATTTTGGATATTTAACTATAATCGTGTTGTATCTTTTAAGCGCGGTAACGTAATCACGTTTCCATTTCGCATCACGTGCCAGTTCTAAAATACGAGTTGGTGCTTTTTTCGCAGACACGCGTTTTTTTCCGGTTAACTCTTCGTAAATACTTTTTTGCCCCAACGCTGGATTTACAGCAGGTTGCTTAACTGTATCTACTTTTTTTGCAATTTTTGTCGCTGGCGATTTAGTAGACACAGTTTTTTTAGGCGCCGAAATTGTTGACTTAGAATTCCTGCTCATTGACTGGCAGCTGAAAAATGAAAAAAATAGTAAAGTGATAAGAAGTGAAAATCTCATGTCGCCCCCTGATATAATTAAACTCAACTCTTGAACCTAATTCAATAAAGTTATCCGACTTATCCACATAAAATGTTATTAACTCATGTTTCTGGACTTTGGACCCGTTGATTATCAGTGTTTTCAGCGATTTGCTTATAATTCAACCTCAGTTAAGTATTTGATTAAATTAATCATTTCTAAAAAAGCCAATAAATCTTAAAAAAAATTTTAGAAATCTTAAATTTGTGCGCTTTGCAATTGCATAGAACGCATGAACTTCGTCTATATTTTAATCTACATAGTGTTAATATCACACACCATCCGCTTTTCGGTTATTGATTTTTTGATCGGATTTTGTTCACAACTCCATTCGGCTTGTGTTGAAGCAGCGTCCGACCATGTAAGATCTTTTGAATCCTTACAAGCTTTAGTGTGCGGAAAAAACTTTTCTGACCCTGCGCAGTCGAATTTATTAATCGCGTCGGGGCTAATTCATTTATTTGTTGTATCGGCATCTCACCTCATGATTTTGCGAAAAATAATTCTATATTTATTATGTAACAAAGTAGCTACATTTTCGCTCTTATTTTTGTACTGTGGCATTTGCAATTTCAATCCGCCCATCATGCGCAGTTTTATAGCGCTGCTCATTTTAGCAGTTATTGAAAAAATAAATTTAAAATGGAAAACTGAAAACCTAGTTTTAGTGTCGGGTTTGATTTGTTTAATCCTTTCGCCAGCGTGGATCAATTCTTTATCGCTGCAAATGAGCTGGATTGCAGCCCTGACTTTAAGTGTGATCGGTTATTTTTTCGCCAAGGCAAATTCGTTTTTAAAAAATTCTATTTTCTATTTTCAATACTTAGCGACATTTAATTTTATTGGTATTCCACAACCGGCATCCATCGGGGTCTCCACCCTTTTCACTAAATTTTTAGAGTACGTTTTATTTCCGCTCGCTTTAGCTGTATTTCTATTTCCATTTTTAGGCTCAATATTCGATTTTTTAATAGTTAGTTTGAATATGATTTTATCTAAACTTGAACTCACCGTGATTTTTCGCCCTTACGATAGCGAAAAAATGATTTTTATTAACTGGGTATTAATTATCGCGCTTCACTTATTTTTAAATTATTTCACAAGAAAGCCAGTGACATGTCTAAATTAATATTTTTTTGGCTATTTCTGCATTCGACTATATGTGCAAATAAATCATCGTATTTATACGTGATCTTTTGGAATGTTGGCCAAGGGCAATGGATCACTGCCGTCACACCTGATGAATGTAAGCACTTTGATTTTGGCGGCGAACTCGGGCCCTGGAGAAAAAATCAGAATTTATTTTTAAAACTCTGCAAAAACAAACAAAACACTTTAAGTTTATCGCATCCAGATTTAGATCATTACGCTTATTATTCGATGTTGGTTAAATATATTCCTAAAATCTGCTGGAGTGAGCTTGATCACACATCGATTCCCGCAAAACGTTTAACCCGCAAGATTCCCTTATGTGCAAAGTCGGATGACTTACAGCAAGAGCGTATCTTTAAACCCAGTGATTTTTCGAATAAGAACGATAGCTCTTTGGTGTACAGATACAAAAATATTTTAATCCCGGGCGACTCTTCTAAAAAGATGGAAAAAACCTGGGCTAATCGCCTTAAAACGCACAAAATTGATTACTTACTGTTAGGTCATCACGGCAGCCGCACAAGCACCAGCGATTTACTCTTAAAGAACCTGCCACAAATAAAAATGGCCATCGTGCAATCACGTATGGCCAAATTTAATCACCCTCATAAAGAGGTTTTACTGAGATTACATATACACCGTGTGCCCCTGATCAAAACTGAAGACTGGGGCAACACTGCGATAGCATACTAACTAGATTTTGTACGGACGGTATTCCATACCTAAATCTTTAGCTACTGGCTCGTAACATACGTAGCCGCCGTAAACATTTAAACCTTTCATTAAAGGTTTGTTTTTAGCGATAGCATCTTCAACACCCATAGCTGCGATCATTGAACCGTATTTTAAAGTTACGTTAGTTAAAGCGTAAGTTGAAGTACGAGGCACAACACCTGGCATATTAGGTACACAGTAATGGATTACGCCATCAACTTCATAAGTTGGTGTCGTGTGTGAAGTCGGACGGCAAGTCTCGATACAACCACCTTGGTCAACCGCAACGTCTACAACTACAGAACCTTTTCTCATTCCTGAGATCATGTCTTTAGTCACCAATGTCGGAGCTTTGTGACCAGTGATAAGTACACCACCAACAACTAAGTCAGAATCAAGAACTGCTTCTTCGATATTTTTTGCATTAGAGAATAAAGTTTGTGCGCGACCTTGAAAAATATCATCTAAGTACTCTAAACGAGCCGTTGATACGTCTAAGATTGTAACTTGTGCGCCAAGACCTACGGCCATTTTCGCGGCATTTGTTCCTACAACACCACCACCGATGATCGTTACTTTACCTGGCATAACTCCTGTTACACCACCTAATAAAATACCTTTGCCACCGTGATCTTTTTGTAAATAGAAAGCACCAACCTGAGTTGCCATGCGGCCTGCAACTTCAGACATCGGAGTTAATAATGGCAAAGAACCATTTTCTAATTGAATAGTTTCGTAAGCGATCGCTTTAACTTTTTTCTGACATAACACTTTAGTTAATTCAGGTTCAGCAGCTAAGTGAAGGTACGTGTACATGATTTGGTTTTCGCGCATTAATTCATATTCAGCAGGAAGTGGTTCTTTCACTTTCATGATCATATCAGCTTTAGCGTAAACTTCTTTTTTAGTATCAATGATAGTTGCGCCAGCTTTTTCGTATTGCTCATTCGTAATACCGCTGCCAACACCAGCATCTTTTTCGATGATCACTTTGTGACCCTCTTTAGTGAACTGTTTAGCACCCGCTTCAGTCATACCAACGCGGTTTTCGCTGATTTTAATTTCCTTTGGAACTCCGATAATCATACTGTACTCCTGCGTGCATTAAGCACGACTTTTTCCCGCTCACACCCAAGGCGCTCGCGTGGTTAAATTTTGAGAGACCACGAAGCTACCAGCGCCTCTCAAAAAGGGCAATTAATCTAATTTTTTGAAGGCTTGAGCTATGGAATTTATGCACAGCTTTTAGGCATAAGTGAAATTACGAGAGGCTGACTCCATAATCAGCCTCTATCCGAGATTGCAGCTCTTTATAATTTACAGGCTTAGTGAAATAACCACTCGCCCCCAGCTGCATCGATTTTCGAATACTCGACTCATCGTCATAAGCACTCATCATAAAGACATTAATGTCTGGAAAATTTTGTTTAACTTTAGTTAACAATTCAAACCCAGAGACTTCAGGCATGTTGATGTCAGTTAGCAGCACTTCCGACCCATGATGCCTCGGTGATTGTTTAAGGTAATCTAAGCAGTCTTTTGCATTTTCAAAAAAGTGAAAGCGAATATGGCCTTTTTGAATCGGCTTACGAAATTTCATTTCATATAAAGTTCCCACACTAGATTCATCATCAACCATCACAATATCTAAAGGAGTGGTTGCCGTCATAAACCAACCTCGGCCACACGCCCCTGTGCTGGTAGCTCGATGACAACTTCAGTAAATTCATTTTCACGGCTTTCAATCTTAATAGATCCGCGGTTTTTTTCTATATTCTGTTTTACAACCCATAAACCTAAGCCCGTTCCCTCGCCAGGCGGCTTCGTTGTGTAAAATTCATCACAAACATGTGTCAGATGTTTTGTGGGTATGCCAATGCCATTATCTCTGACGCGAATTCGACAGCGTGAGTTTTGAAAACTCAGTTCAACCTGCAATTCGGGTTTAAACGATGATGGTGATTTAAGTAATTTTTCGCCAAGAGCATAAGCTGCATTATCTATGATATTAATGAAAACTCGTTCGATCGCTGGCACGTCAATCAGGTTTGCCTGCACTTGCGGTGCGATATTAATTTTCTGAGTGAGCTTTGCTTTGAGATCTAAATCAGTCATCGATTTTAAGAAAACATCCAAAGCGTGCCTAAGTAAATTTGACATATCCACGCTCTCTGGCGTCATGTCCGCATCCTGTCTAGCCTGTTTAAGCATGCTAGTGATAATATCATTTGCCCGAAGCCCGTGTTGGCGAATCATATCTAATGTGCGTCGGCGATCCGCAGCGTCGACACCCGATTCCTGCAAAAGTTCTGAACCGTTGATAATTATATTCAACGGATTTTTCAGCTCATGAGCAATTCCCAAAGTTATACGTCCAATCGTGGCCAATTTTTCTTGCGAGATAAGCTGTTTAGTGCGCGTCTCGACAAGTTTTTCTAAATCTACATTGCTTCGCTTTAACGACTCTTCAGCGGCTAATCTGCGGTACTCAGTTCCGATACGAGCTGCAAAAAATTCAACAACAGCTGTGGCCAAATCTAAATCCTGAAAAGGACGGTCATCCATAATGACCAGTAACCCTATCAGACCACCATCCGTATGTAAAAAAGGTGCTCCCATATAACATTCAACATTCATATCCTTGAGCATCTGATCATGAGGAAATTGCGCTTGCACATTCGCGCTGTAACAATTCACGCGCGTTCCACATAAAACTTCTGTGCACGGCGTTCCTTCAAGTCCGTAAATGACATTGTCGACAAATTTTCCATTCGCAAATAGATAATCTGTTTGAACACTTTTCGCGAATGGTTCAATCGCATGTCCAACCATAACAAATTTTACTTTCAAAGTTTGTGCTAATCTTTTTACTAACTCGCGAATATATTTTTTACCGGACAATAGCTGATCGACATTATATATATCTCTGATAATCTCTAGGGCGTTAACTGTGGTGCCGTCCATAAACAAGTCCTCCAATCATATCGTATGCCCATCGAGAAATGTGTCTAGGTATATGCGTTTCTTAATTCGTGACGCTAAGGTCAACGGGTTTAAATTTTTTTATAAATCTCATCATCATAGCCAAAACACACTACTTTGCTATTTGACTCAAGTATTGGCCGTTTGATTGCTGAACTGTTTTTTAACAATAAATTAACCTGTTCATGATAACTTGCCGACTCAAATTCTTCTTTAATTTTACGAAAAGTAGGCCCTTTTTTATTCGCCGGCAATTCACCAAAAGCTTTTTCCCAACGTTTTAAATCATCAGCAGTTGGTGGAGTCTTTTTAAAATCAACAAAGTCATAATCAATTTTCTTTTTCTCTAAAGCCACGCGCGCTTTTTTAACCGTGTCACAATTAGGAATTCCATACATTTTATATTTCATAATTTATCCAAACATTTTAGGCTGTTTTTTTGCCGGTGTTTCACCAGAAATAGCCGCCGAAATTTTTCTTTTCGGAGCCTTCATTTTACTCCAGCGAAACTTTTTAAAATTAACCACGCTGCTGTCAGAAAAAACCACGCCTTCTTTTTGCAAAAGATTTTTCTGGTTTCTAAATTCTTTCGTCGTTTTATCAAAAGAGATCTTACCTTGCGAATTAACCACCCTATGCCAGGGCAGTCTATACTTCTTCGAACACGCATGTAAAATCCACGCAACCCCACGCGAACCACCAGCGTTCCCCGAAATCTTGGCGATTTGCCCGTAGCTAGCCACTTTTCCTTTAGGAATCTTTTTAACCATCTTAATCACCGCTTTAGTAAACGGCGTATTTTCATTCACTTTTTTAAAAGCCATGCCAAGCAGTTTTAAAGAATTAAAACCTTTCCACAAGTGAATAATAATGTGTCATTTTTTTCGCTCGGGGTTTAGGTCAACAATGTTGACTGAAACCCCGAGTGTCGTTTTATAAGCATTTATTTATTCGAAATGGCCGTTGAATTTTTCGTTACGCATTTTAAATCCAAACGCTATGCGCACATCATGCCCGTCTGACAAAGGTGGAATTTCGTTTTCTGCAAACCAGCCGATTTCGCTGGTTTCATGCGATAAAGTCGGTTCGCCACCAATCACTTCGGCGCGATAACAGACATGGCAGAACTCGTTGTCTTTCCAGGGGTAATTTTTGTATTCGTAACATTGCGAGCTGTACACGCCTAATAAACCTGTGATTTTAACTTTATAACCTGACTCTTCGAAACATTCACGAACGGCGCATTCTGCCGGTGTTTCGCCAAGGTCTTGCTTGCCACCAGGCAAACACCAAAAACCGTTGTCGGTTCTTTTGACTAATAAAACTTTATTTTCTGAATTTAAAACAAAAACATCAGCTGCAGGAGATAACTTCATCCCCATGTTTTTAGCTTACGCTCCACTGAGAGAATTTTTTCATCTCGCTTGACACATCGGCGCCTAATTCAACAAAACGGTAGCTTTGCGGTTGGGATACGATTTTACGAACTAATTTGTTCATAATATCATGACCTGCTTTATGTAAAATTAAATGACCCATCAATGGCATTTCTAAAGTCACTAAATCGCCTAAGGCATCTAATACTTTATGGCGAACAAATTCATCTTTGTAACGTAAACCATCTGGATTAATCACTTTAGTGTCATCCAACACAATACAATTATCTAATGAACCACCCTTAGCTAAACCAGAGGCTTTTAATTGTTCGACGTCTTTTAAAAATCCAAAAGTTCTTGCTGGTGCAATTTCACGGGCAAAAGATTGTTCGGTAATTTCTAAATCAATAGTTTCTTTACCGATCACAGGATGCGGAAAATCAATAGTCACAGCAATACGTAACCCGTAATATGGAAGCACGTAGGCATGTTTATCGCCTTCAGAATAACTGATCGGTTCAGTGATATAACAGTATTTTCTGGGCTCATCTAATTCGATAAGTTCTGCGTTCATTAAAGCTTGTGTGAAATAAATTGAACTGCCATCGCAGATCGGAATCTCTGGACCGTCTAATTCAATATATATATTATCAATTCTTAAGGCTGATAACGATGAAACACAGTGTTCAATCGTTGCCACCTTAAACATATCACCACCCACAACGGTTTGGTAACTGACAGCCTGCACGTTGGTGGCTGAAACTTTTAAAAATGGTTTTCCTGGCAAATCGGCGCGAATAAAATAGACACCCGTGTTTGCCGGAGCTGGTTTAAAACGTAATGTGCACGGTTCGCCTGAGTGAATGCCGACACCTTTTACTTCTACTGTTTTACGAATTGTTTTTTGAAAAAACATCTAAGTCCTTTGCATACTGGGTCAATGTTCTTCCGCGAGGTGTTTTTTGAATTAAGCCTTCTTGAATTAAGAAAGGCTCGTAAACTTCTTCCAACGTTTCGCGGTCTTCACCCAAAGCTGCTGCCATGGTTTCAATTCCCACTGGGCCGCCTTCATATTTTTCTGCCATTAATTTTAAAATACGACGATCCATATCGTCTAAGCCATGTTTATCGACCCCTAATTGATCAAGGGCATATAAAGCGATTTTTTCTGTAACCACGCCGTTACCTTTAACTTGCGCATAATCACGCACACGTTTTAACAAACGATTGGCTACACGCGGAGTTCCGCGCGCACGGCGAGCGATTTCTTCAGCGCCGTTGGGCTCCATTTCTAATTCTAGTAATTTAGCTGAGCGAATTAAAATTTGCTGTAACGAGCTTTTATCATAAAACTGTAAACGCTCTTGAATACCGAAACGATCGCGAAATGGATTATCTAATAACCCTGCACGTGTCGTAGCACCGATCAAAGTAAACGGGGCTAATTGAAATTTCATCGACATCGCCCCTAAACCTTCGCCCGTCACGATATCAATGTAATAGTCTTCCATTGCTGTATACAAATACTCTTCAATCGAAGTGTGCAATCTATGAATCTCATCAATAAATAAAATCGAAAATGGTTTTAAACTTGTTAAAATGGCTGCTAAATCACCTTTTTTATCAATCGCCGGAGCTGAAGTGATTTTAATTTCAACATCTAATTCATGGGCGATAATTTGCGCAAGCGTAGTTTTACCTAATCCTGGTGGGCCAAACAACAGCGTGTGATCAAGTGGCTCTTTACGGTTTTTTGCCGCCTGCAAAAACACTTTAAGTTTTTCTTTAACTTCATCTTGGCCAGGAAACTCTTCGAACTTTTGCGGACGAAGTTTGTTTTCCCATTTTGTTTCGGCCTCGAATTGACCCGATTCAATAATTCTTGTCATAACGTCTGGCCAGTCAATTTTTGTAATCCTTGGCGAACGCCATCTTCTAAAGTGGCGCTTACAGGAACTGAATCAACAAATTGCTCTACTAAATTTGACTTAAAACCTAAATTCACTAAAGCCGAAGCAATTTGTCTGTGAGTTTCAGGTCTGGCTTTAACACCGGCTTTACCTTTAGTTTCAATAATCACAAGTTTGCCTTGAAGAGTTAAAACGATTTGTTCTGCCGTTTTTTTACCGATCTTAGGAAGACCCGATAAAGCTTTGGCGTCGCCGGCTTCAATCCAAGTTTGGATTTGCGCCATTGGCGCGCCAGACATTGCGGTTAAAGCCATCTTCGGCCCTATGCCGTTTACTTTTAATAATTGCATGAAAAATTCTTTTTCTGGTTTTGTCAAAAAACCAAAAAGTGAAAACGCATCTTCACGCACGTGCGAATAAATCCATAACGGTAAAGTTTGCCCCATCAAAACCTGGGCATCAGATAAAGTTTGCGTCGTGGCCATGATTTCGTAACCCACGCCATTTACTTTTAAAATAAAATTATCAGCGGTTACATCAAATACTGTACCTTCTAAAAATCCGATCATGCTGATATCTCTCCTTTAGACTTACCGGTCGCTTTTGCGATAGTTTTCTTAAGCGCTGTAAAACGTAATTGTGTAGCATGATAACAAGCCATCGCCAAGGCATCAGAGGCATCTAAAGATTTAACCGGCGGAAGTTTTAAAAGATTCTGCACAACTAAGCGCACATGCTCTTTTTCAGATCCCCCGTTGCCAGTAATGCCTTTTTTCACAACACGCGTTGCGTATTCATGAACTTCGACACCTGCCTTTAGGGCTTCGTAAATCACCACACCACGAGCGTGACCTAATTTAAAAGCGCTATCCGCATTTTTTCCTAAAAAGATTTTTTCTAAGCTCATCTGATCTGGTTTGTAACTCTTCATTAGATCAGCAATGCCTTCGCCAATTTCTAATAATCTTTGGCTTAGGTTTTCATCGGCGTTAAATTTAAGAACGCCGTATTCAAGGGGTTTCATGATAAGTGGCTGTGCACTCGTTACTTCAAGCGCTGCAAAACCTAAAAATCGTGACCCTGGGTCAATTCCTAAAATAATCATAATCTTCACCTACTATATACGCTTGCAGCATAATCAATATAATGCCAGAATTAATTCAGATGACACAAGATGGAATGCCTAAAAAAGATTTATCTACGAAGAAAATCGAAAGCCTACAAGCAGAGCTTGAGCAAAATCCACGTTCGTTATCTTTTCCCCAATTAGCTGATCTTTACTTAGAAAAAGACATGACTGATGAAGCCTATGACATTCTTCAAAAGGGCTTACATTTTCATCCAAACTCTGTCAGCGGAATGTTAATTTTAACTCGCATTTTAAAAACAAGAAATCATTTTCCCGAAGCTGAAGCCTTGCTCGGAAAATCGATTCGCCTAGCCCCGCAAAACTGGCAAGCTTACCTTATGCGTGCTGATCTTTATGTGCGCATGGGCCGCCACAAACAAGCGTTAGCTGATTTTAAAAAAGTATTAATGTTTAATCAAACGCACCCAGTGGCGCGCAAAGCAGTGGCAAAATTAGAAATGCTGACTGCTGATGATGACATCGATGCAGATAAGGATTTCTCAGCCCAATCGTTAAATAAAATGGCTGAAGTTCCAGAACCATCTGCGCCAGAGCCAAGCACGGCTCCGTTTGGGCAAATATCGCCAAAACTAGAGCGTATTTTATCTTTGATAGATGCCTTTTCTATGCGCCAAGATTACGCTAAAGCGCTTAAATTGCTTTATGAATGCAAATCTGAATTCGGAGCTCATTCTGAAATCGAGTCGCGTTTACTCAAGCTTTCGCAATACGAAACTGCTGAAAAAATACGCCCTAAAGCAGAATCAAAAATTTCTGAATCTAAAAAAGCACTTATCATCGAGAAAAAACAAAAAGCTCTCGATTTACTGCTGCGCAGAATAATCGCCATGCAAAACGAGCGATTAGTTCACAACTAGCTCGTTAGCAGCTAAACTCATGAGATATTTAAATAAATAATACTTTGGAGTATGTATGTACGAAACGGCAGATTTTAGAAAAAATTTAAAAATCATGGTTGAAGGTAATCCTTATGTGATCGTTGATTTCCAACACGTTAAACCGGGAAAAGGAAATCAGTTCTCACGCACAAAATTAAGAAATTTATTAACTGGACAAAACTTAGAGCGCACTTTCAAGTCTGGCGAAAAATTTGAAGTTCCAAATGTTGAAAACGTTGAGATGACTTATTTATACAAAGACGACAACGGTTATAATTTTATGAATCAAGCCAACTACGAACAAATTTGCATGATGGATCACGAAGTCGGCGATGCTAAAAATTATCTAATCGAAAATTTAGCGGTATTTATCACAATCTATAACGATAAACCAGTGAACGTAGAGTTTCCAAAAGCTATTAACATGAAAGTAGCTCAAACAGAGCCCGGCATCAAAGGTGACCGTGTAACTGGCGCGACAAAACATGCAACTATGGAAACCGGATTAGTAGTTAACGTTCCTCTTCATATCAACGAAGGCGATATTTTAAGAATTGATACTACAGAAGACGCTTACGTAGAGCGCGTAAGTCAAAAATAAATTTAAAACCAAGGATCGGTTTTGGCCGGAACAAACAGCCTCGAAATTGAAATTCATAATTACTTTCAAGAGGGCACCTCGACCGAGTTTGTCAGCCGCGAGCTAGTCGCTAAATACGAAAAAATGGAAGTTCTAAGCCCTTCAGAGATTGAAGGGCTTTCGCATTTTTTAATCACCTGCGGTCGGTTTGATTTATTAAAAAAACTTTATGTAAAATGTGTCGAACGCGGAAAAATCGGATTATTTCCGACAGGCTTTTTGATTGAAGCTTTATCAAAGCAAAATAAACCGATCACTGACCAGGCCTTTAATGTTTGCGAAGAGATCATCGAAAAACAACCTTTCGAAGCCACTGCCCTACAGCAACCTTTCGTAAAAACTTTTTCAGTCAGTGTCGCGAAAGAATTAAAAGAGATTCAAAAAAATTACACCGAAGATCGTCTGCGCCAGAAAACCAGATTGATCGAACAACTCAATCACTATCGTACGGCGCAATTGCAAGACCAAGAAGAAGCCGTCATCCAGCAGTTAACTAAACTGTACCCACAAGATTTAGAGATCGGTTTATTAAAACAAGCCCACTTAGAAAAAAAAGCCGACGAAATCTTAGAGCGGGTCATTTCAAAACGTGTGCTCGTTAAACCAAAAACCAGCCTTGATAAAAGTGCGAACAACGAACAGTTTTTAACTGAAATGCACGCTAACATCATGAAAATCGCTGACGATTTAAAACAAAATCAGCCTGATCAATTATACAATTTAGCTATCTTGGCTTTTCAGTTTGAATTATATGAAGCCTGTTTAAACGTTTTAGAAAAAGCTCCAGAAACATCTGCCAGAAACTGGCTGCGCGCTGAAGCGCTCTTAGAGGCCGGAAAATACTTAGAGCTGCTGCATATTTTAGAATATCTTGAAAATCAAGAAAGCCAGTCGACCGACACCGCTTTTGGCGCTACTTATTTAAAAGCGATTGCTTACCACGGTTTAGGCAAAAAAGACCTCGCGATCCGCTTAATGGAAAGCATTTTACAAGTTGTTCCTTTTTACCGCTCTGCTGAAGCCCTGTTAGTGGAGTGGAAATCGTGAAGAGTTCCACCAAGATTAGTCTGGCTTTAACGCCGGCTGTTTCATTAGCGCTTTTGGGTGTATTGTGGTTAACCACGATCAAACCCTGGGTTTTAAAAACCGTAAAAGACCAAGTTCCTAAACTTAATCAAATGCAAGACCTGGTTAAACTAGAAGTTGGCACTCTGGATTTTTCTTTAATTAAACTTCAGGCCTATGCCAACGATATTAGTGTTACTTTAAATAAAGATGCCAGCAATACAGTAACGGTTCCAAGTGTTCGCCTGCAAATTGACCCGTTTAATTTATTAATCGGGCAACTTAATATATCTTACTTACGTTTAGATGATGCTAAAATTAATTTAAATGAAACGGTTTTAAACTTAACACCTAAAACTGATAACAAAGAAATTGATCTAAAGCCGTTATTTAAATTATTACCTAAAATTCCCGTCGATAAAGTCGTGATCAACGACACGCAGCTCACTTTCGAAATTCAAAGCCAGGCGGCTCAGCTTAAATCAAATATCGATTTACTCACTGTCGCTAATCAACAGAAAACCCTGGTTATCGCCTTATCTGATTCTGAACATGAACTGGTTACAAAAAATATTTCTAAAATCACCGGGGCAACAATACGTCTATCCGGGCAGGCGTCATTAAGCGAAAACAAACTTGAATTACATAAATTAACTTCAAAAGTTGAAAACTCATTTATTAATGCCAGCGGCACTTTAAATAACTTTAGAATGGCGATGATTAAGCCTGAATTCGCTGTTAAAACGAATGGCACCCTTATCTTTGAAAACTTAAAACCATTTTATTACTTTTTCGATACGACAAATCGGCGCCTGCCACAGATCTTAGGCCAATTAAAATTTTCTGGCCAATTGCAAGGTGCAGGCTTTACAAAAAATTCTGGACACTTCTTATTACAAACCGAAAACCTGAAATTCAATTTTATCAAGTTCGGCAATGCCGAAATTAAAATGAATTTTAAAGACAATAACGTGGCCTTTGACGAAATCAACCTTGATCACCCAGCGGGCCAGGCGCACTTAACTGATGTGCAATTTAGCCAAGAAAAGCCGTTTAAATTTAAAAGCAAAGTTCAGGTTAGCCAATTTAACTTACAAAAATTATTTAACTCACTTGAACTAAAAAATATTCCTGCTGACTTGAATGCCTCGGTTTTAGCAAATTGCACAGGCCAGCTTTTACCCTTTGATTCTAATTGCGATACTAAAATCATCGCTGAAAACATCTGGGTCAAATCCAGTCTTAAAAATGATAAATACATCGTGCAGGTTAAAAAAGCCCTGGTCGGCGGCAAAGTTAACTTAAATTTACAAGGTGTCGCTTACGAGGCGCAGGCAAAGCTTGCCACATCTGAGTTCATCGCAACCGGTAAAGTTGGATTCGATGAGGGCTTTGATATGAAGTTTAAAGCGACGAACTTTGAATTAGCTCATATCGACAATTTAGCCCATCTTAATTTAAAAGGTCTTATCTCTGGCGAACTGAACACCAATGGCACAACAGACTGGGGCGTTATTAATGCAAAACTTAATGCTAAAAACTTTGATATCGACAAATTTCACCTTGGCAATATCTCGGGCGATCTAGGTTATAAAGCCTCTGCCTTAACATTGCATAATATCTCGGGCGAAATCGAAAAAAGTCTGTACAACGGGGGCCTTGAAATAAATTTTCAAGATTCTTCTATTAATGGTGATGTTAAACTTCCAAAACTTTACGGAAAAAGCGTAATCTCGATTTTAAAAGATCGTTTTTATCTGCCTTTTACGCTGACTGGCCAAGGCCAAGGAGCCATGGCTTTTTCTGGCCCGTTAGACTTCTGGAAAATGAAATACAGCTTACAGGCAGAACTTAATCGCGGTGCTGTTGCTGAAGAGTCTTTTAATCAATTGATTGCAAATCTTAATGCTACTGGCGAAAAAGTAAATTTTGATCGCGTGTTATTAACTAAGCCTTCTGGCCAAATTATCGTTGGCGGGCACATTGACACCCAACAAAACGATCCCCGTTTCAATTTAGATATTACTTCACAAAATTTACGCGCCGAAGAAGTAGATCACTTTGTTAAACTTTTACCCAAATCAACGGGCTTAATATCTCTGAATGGCAAAGTCACAGAAACGATTGATCGCATTCAGATCTCTGGCCAAACTTCATTGCGTGATTTCACCATCGAAGGCCAATCGCTCTTATCAAGCCAGGGTGATGTGATTATTAATAGAAACTTCTTAAGTTTTAATGGCCAGGTGTTTGGCCGCCAAGCCCAAACAGCACTGCAACTGCCATTTAATGATAGCCATGATTTTATTATTAAAGCGCAGTTACGTGATTTAAATCCCCTGACGTTTTTGCCGTTGATTAAAATTCCGCCTCCGTCAGTCGATACAACGGCGCTGGTTACTGCCGAGGTCGATTTGCGCTCGCGTAAGATCGATCTAACAACTTTAAAAGGTTTTATTAAGCTGAATAATTTTTTATTACAGCGAAGCAACCAGACTTTAAAATTACAACGCCCCAGTGAAATTATTTTTGCCTCTGGGTTAAAAACGCTGACGCCGATTAGCCTGCGTGGCGCCGATCAAAACCTTGATATTAGCCAACAAAACTCGGTGATTCATTTTAACGGCAAAATTTTACTGCGCCCGTTACAATTTTTAGTGCCGTTTTTAGAAAATCTAAATGGTCAGCTTGAATTTGATTTCGGTCTAAATTTAAATTCGCATAAATTATCTTTAGCCGGCGACGGCGCTCTTAAAAACGGGGTTGTGCAATTCAAAGGGTTTCCGTACCCGATTAAAGAAATCAACGCAGCCCTTGATTTTTCACAGTCGAAATTAATTATTTCAAATGTACAAGCGCAATTAAACCAATCACCTATTACAGGATTTGGATTTATTAATTTTTTAGGCACCCAAAATATTGATATTAATATACAGGCTGAAAGTTCGCGCGTTGATTTAGAGTTTCCGCCGCAAATGCAAACATCGGGTTTAGTCAAAGTTAAGATCTTAGGGTCATGGATTCCGTACACGTTAAAAATTGATTACAACATTGACCAGGGCTTAGTGACTAAAGAATTCTCTGGCGGCGACGAGGATATGAAGCTGACGCTGGCACCAAGCCGTTATCTGCCCCCGCAACAGCTAAACCAACAAAGCCCTACACTGTTACTGGATGTGAATCCTAAATTTTCTAAAGGGATTATTATTAAAAATTCGATCTTAGAAGGCACAGCCACTGGCGAATTACGCATTACCGGCTCACCTGAAATTCCGATTATCACTGGCCGTGTTGATATCGCCCAGGGCAGTAAACTTATCTTTAAAGATAAGCCCTTTGATATTTTAACCGGTTTTGTGATTTTCAACCCCGGCGATCAAAAAACGGCTGATATAAATCCCGAAATCTTTTTAAACGCCAGTTCACGGGTCAGTGATTACGACATCACTTTATTGATTTCGGGCCAGGCTAAAACCCTGTCAATCAAACCGACGTCGCAACCACCGTTAAGTGAAAATGATATCTTTTCATTATTAGCTTTAGGTTTTACCTCTGCCAAACAAGACCAAAACTTAACTTCAGATACCCAGCAAAAACAAACCGGTCTTGAAGTGATTGCGGCTATTTCTAATCAGTCTAAATTTAATAAGCAGATTCAAGAAAAATTGGGCCTTAACGTACAAATTGCTCCCTCAGTTGATTCAACTAAAAATATTGCGGTTCCTAAAGTGGTGGTCAGCCGTAAAATCACTAAAAAAATCAATGCTTCGTATTCAAGACCCTTGACCGGTTCACAACAAAGTAATGAAGTAAAATTACAATGGCTGTTTCACCCTGATTACTCGCTGAATTTAAATTATCAAAATCAGACAGACACTAATGAAACCAGCATTATTCAAAATAATGAAAACGATAAAGGTAATTACGGCGTGGATCTCGAATATAAGAAGGAGTTTAAATAGTGCTAACTAAAAGCTTATTATGCTCTTTGCTATTTTTATTCATCGTGCGCCCTGCGTTTGCACAGACATATCCTGCGTTCAATCTGAATGACTGGCCGGCAGATATCATAGCGCCGCTGGCAAAAAAGCACCCGGCTTTACTACAGAAAAGTTTTACTGCCGAAGAAATTTCAGTCTTAATCAAAGATATCCACCGCGACCTTAATTTTACCCAGCTTAAAGTCGTTGAAAAAGATGATGAACTTTATTTAGTCGGCACCTTAAGCTCAAAAGTTGAAGCCATTAACTTCACAAATCTTAATGAAATCGATGAAGAAGAGGCTTTAGAAATATTAGCTTTAAACTTAGCCGACGCTCAGGACGAAAACAAAATTGCTGCGGCGGTTGAACGTCTGCAAAATTATTTTAAAAATATCGGGTACCGCAAGGTGCAGATTAGTTCGCGCATCGTCAACAAAAGCACGACAACCCGCGAAGTATTTATTGATGTTAACTCTGGCAAAAAAACCAGGATTTCTGAGATTAAAATCGATGGTTTACCTGCCGATGAAACCCTTAAAATTGAACGCGATTTTACCTGGAACGGTAAAGGTAAAATTTTATCTGACACCAATCTTAAGACCGTCAGCAAAAGTTTAAGAAAATCTTTAAATGCAGAAGGTTATTACCTAGTAAATATTCCTTCGCCGTCGATCACGTTTAGTGCCGATGAACAGCGCACCCGTTTAAATTTTAAGTTAACACCGCTGCCAAAGTATAAAATTGAAATCATTGGCCAGCGGTTTCAGCATAAAGATGCCAATGAACTTTCAATTAATAAACCGGTTTTGTTTAACGAAGTCTTAAAACTTGATGAGTACTTTACCAGCGATCAAAACTTTGGTTCGGATTTGGCCGAAAAAATCAGATTACGCTACCTGGCTGAAGGTTACGCTTTCTGCGAAGTTTTACATTTCGAACGTAAAGAAGGTGAATTAAATATTATCACCTTAAATGTCAATGAAGGCCCCCTGGTTAAAATTAATAAAATTTCAGTCATTGGTAATATTTCTCGACCAGAAAAGTATTATGTTAATTTGTTCGAAAAATTATCTTCATCTAAAACCCAAGAACACGTTTTAATTCAGGCTGATGTCGAACAGGCCGCCAAAAATCTGATCACTTATCTTCAGAATGAAGGGTTTGTAAACGCAAAACTTTCTCGTATTCAAGTCGGCTCAGAAAACCGCAGGTCAAATAAAGCCCTTGTGGTTTTACAAATCGAAGAAGGCCCACAGGCAACAATTGATAAGATCACCATCACTGGCAATAAGTTTTTTTCGACAGATAAAATTAACGAAGTTTTAGCTCTGCAAACCGGGCAAAAACTTAGCCTGATCGAACTTGAAACGGCTTTAAATAATTTAAAAGTGTTTTATGCTGATAATGGGTTTATCGAATCAAAATTACTGTCTGAAAATAAAAATCTAATTCAATACTCTGACAGTTTAACTGAAGCTTCAATTCGTGTAGATATTTTCGAAGGTCCGCAAATTCGCGTTGGTTCGATTTTAATCGAAGGTAACGACATGACTCACGCTAAACTGATCTTAACTGAACTTGATTTTAAAGTCGGCGAACTTTTAACACCGACTAAACTTGATGAATCAACCACCCGCTTACAACGAACGGGTCATTTTTCGACCATTGAAATTTACACGCTTGAAGCCAACACCAGCACGCAAGAGCGCACGGTCGTCGTGCGCGTCAACGAACGTAAGCCCGGCGTTTTTACCGCAGGTGCCGGTATAACTAACGAAAATAATTTAACTCTGCATGGCTTTGCCGGCATCGCTTATCGCAATATCGGCGGCTGGGGCCGTGGGGCTTCACTCAGAGGTGAAGCTAAGTACAATCCTGAAATTATTAACTTTGTCGAATATAAAGCCACTGCTGGATACCTTGAACCTTATTTATTTGATACCCGCGCGCGTTTTCGCGTGAACTACACCACAGCCCGCGAAATTTCAGATATCAGCATTCGTAAATCAACGATCACCAATCAAACAGTGTTTTCGTTTGAACAGGATTTTACATCTCACATTACCGGAATTTTTGAATTACCCAACATTTCTAATTACGTCGATGAAGGCATTGATAAAGACGATGAAATTAAATTTGGCTATACCCGCCAAGATCTGGTGATCGTCACCATCGGGCCAACAATTGATATTGATTACCGTGATAATATTTTAAACCCGACCGATGGCCACTGGACACGCCTGACTTTAGAATATTCATCCGAGGGTAATCACAATGTCGATGATTTTTACCGCGCCACCGGCCAGTTCACACTTTACAGCCCCATTTGGGAAGAAAAAGGTTTGATCTGGGTTAACTCTTACCGTGCCGGTTATGTTAAAACTCTGGGCACGCATGAATTTGGTGTTCCCTTTGATAAAAAAGGTTTTATTTTAGGCGGCAGAAGCACAATCCGGGGTTTTGAATCGAGCGAATTTTTCCCGACCACTAATTTACAGTTACCGGCCAGCTACCGTTTAGACAATTATTCAGTTTACCAATTAATCAAATCTGAATTCAGATTTCCGCTGTTTGGCTCTGAAAACTTGGCTGGGGCTGTGTTTTACGACGGCGGCGAAGTGATTGTTGACCATATTTCATTCGAAGACCGTTACCGCGATGCTGCCGGAGTAGGCTTACGCTACAATACGCCAGTGGGTCCGCTTAATTTAGAATATGCCCGAAAGCTCGACAGAAAGAGCTACGAGTCAGAAGGGGCTTTTCATTTGTCAGTCGGTATCTTCTAGGTTAATTTTTCAGGGTTGTTTAACTACTGAAAAAGTAATTTATAGGAGACTGACATGCGTCAACATACCGTTCGCGTTTACCCATCTAAAGAAAAACTTGAGCGCCGTGACCAACTTGCTTGGAAAATGGCTGAAATCTGTACTGATAATGCTCCCATCAAAGAAGACGTTATCGACATGGTTATTAACCGCATTATCGACAATGCTTCTGTGGCTATCGCAGCCGCTAACCGTCACCCGGTAGCTTCAGCTCGCGCAATGGCGCTTGCGCACCCACGCGCTGGTGGTGCTACAGTTTTTGGAATGCCAAATGATCAAAAATTTTCTTGTGAATGGGCAGCCTGGGCTAACGGAACTGCAGTTCGTGAATTAGATTACCATGATACTTTCTTAGCCGCAGATTATTCTCACCCAGGTGATAACATTCCACCAATCTTAGCCGTGGCTCAACAAACTGGTAAAAACGGTAAAGAGTTATTAAAAGCTATCGTTGCTGGTTATGAATTACACGTAGACCTAGTCAAAGGAATTTGCTTACACAAACATAAAAAAGATCACATTGCGCATTTATGCCCGGCTACTGCTGGCGGCATCGGTACGCTTTTAGGTTTACCAACTGAAACTGTGTTTCAAGCAATTCAACAAGCGGTTCACGTGTCATTTACCACTCGCCAATCTCGTAAAGGTGAAATCTCTTCTTGGAAAGCTTATGCACCTGCTCACGCTGGTAAATTAGCTATCGAAGCAGTTGATAGAACAATGCGCGGTGAAGGAGCGCCGTCTCCGATTTATGAAGGTGAAGATTCAGTTATTGCTTACTGCTTAGATGGTAAAGACGGTAAATACGTTGTACCACTTCCAGAAGTTGGCGAAGAAAAACGCGCTATCCTTGAAACTTACACTAAAGAACATTCGGCTGAATACCAATCTCAGGCGTTAATCGATTTAGCTTCGCGTATGAAAACTAAAATTTCAAACTTTGATGATGTTAAATCTGTTGTGATCCACACGTCTCATCACACACATTACGTTATTGGTACAGGCGCTAACGATCCACAAAAAATGGACCCTAAAGCGTCTCGCGAAACATTAGATCACTCGATCATGTACATCTTCGCCGTAGCTTTACAAGATGGCACTTGGCACCACGTAGACAGCTATGCTCCTGAGCGCGCTAACCGCCCAGACACAGTTCGTTTATGGAACAAAATCACAACGACTGAAGAAGCAAAATGGACTGAAGCTTACCATGACCAAGATCCAAACAAAAAAATGTTCGGTGGTCGTGTAGAAATCACTATGAACAACGGTGATAAAATCGTTGATGAATTAGGCGTAGCTAACGCCCATCCTGCAGGAGCAAAACCATTCAAACGCGCAGATTATATCCGCAAGTTTGATACGTTAACGTCTGAAGTGATCACAAAAGAAGAACGTAACCGTTTCATTTCTTTATGCGAGCGCTTACCTGAATTAACCGCTGCTGAAGTTCAACAGTTAAACGTTCAGATTCCAATCGACAAATTAATCAACAACAAACGCGACCAAAAAGGTATTTTCTAGTTCGCCGAAGGCGAATGGAGCTAATTATGATGTTTCCTACTCTGACAGCGGCTGAAAAAAGAAAGAATTTTCGTGATCAATTAAAAACGGGAAAACTTTTACAGTTTCCTGGATCATTTTCTCCGCTGACGAGTATGATGATTGAACAAAAAGGTTTTGACGGTGTTTACATCTCGGGATCAGTTCTATCAAATGATCTAGGCTATCCAGACATCGGTTTGACAACTTTAACAGAAGTTGCAAACCGTGGTCGCCAAATCGCACGCACAACTAAATTACCATCTATCATTGATGCAGATACTGGTTGGGGCGAACCCATGAATGTAACCCGCACGATCCAAGAATTTATCGAAATGGGTCTGGCTGGTTGCCATCTTGAAGACCAAGAAAATCCAAAACGCTGCGGCCACCTTGATAATAAATCAGTGGTTGAAACTTCACAGATGACTAAAAAAATCAGAGCTGCAGTTAACGGTAAAAAATTAGATGCAAATTTTTTAATTATCGCGCGCACAGATTCACGTGCTTCAGAAGGCTTAGATAAAGCCATCGACCGCGCAAAAGCTTATGTGGATGCCGGTGCTGAGATGATTTTTCCAGAAGCTATGCAAAACGAAAAAGAATTCGAAGCGATGCGAAAAGCGATCAGTGTTCCCCTGTTAGCGAACATGACTGAGTTCGGTAAAGGCAAATTATATTCTAAAACTGAATTAGAAAACCTGGGTTACAACATGGTGATCTATCCGGTGACAACTTTACGTTTAGCCATGGGTGCAACTTCTGCAGGTCTTGATATTATCAAAAAGACTGGCTCTCAAGAAGAAGCAATTCCAATGATGCAAACTCGTCAACAATTGTACGATCTAACAAATTACGAAGCGTACAACTCGTTTGACCAATCGATTTTTAATTTTAAATTAAACACATAATAAAAAAATATAAAAGAAAGAGGAAACCATGGCTGAATATATCAATCCGGATTACGTAGCTGAACCAGAAAAAATGAACGTTAAAAAAGGTCTTGAAGGCGTTGTTATGGATACATCATCTGTATCTAAAGTAAATGCCGAGACAAATTCATTAGTCTACCGTGGTTACCCTGTTCAAGATTTAGCTGAAAACTGCTCTTTTGAAGAAGTAGCGTACTTAATGTATAACGGCGAACTGCCGAATAAAGCTCAGCTTGCTGAATTCTCTGCCAAAGAAAAATCATTACGTGATATTTCTAAAGACAATTTAAATGTTATCAAAGCTCTACCTAAAAAGTGTCACCCGATGGATTCTATCCGCACAGGTGTTTCGTTTTTAGGTTGTGAAGACGAAAGAATCTGGGATGCATCTCCGGCTGTAAACATGGATAAAGCGATCCGTTTATTAGCAAAAATCCCAACTATGGTTGCTGCTGATTACCGTTTTAAAAAAGGTTTAGACTTTATTGCGCCAAACCCTAATTTATCAATCGCAGAAAACTTCTTTCACATGTGTTTTGGCAAAGTGCCAGATGCAAAAGTAGTTAAAGCTTTTGACGTCTCTTTAGTATTATACGCTGAGCATTCTTTCAATGCGTCGACTTTCACAGCACGTGTTGTAACTTCAACTCAATCTGACATTTATTCTGCAACAACTGCTGGTATCGGCGCTTTAAAAGGCCCTTTACACGGCGGCGCCAATGAAATGGTCATGCACATGATGATCGAAATCGCAGATGCAGAAAAAGCTGAACAGTGGATGTTAGACGCGTTAGCAAACAAACGTAAAGTGATGGGCTTTGGTCACCGCGTTTACAAATCAGGGGATTCACGTGTTCCGACAATGAAAAAGTACGCGCAAGTTATGGCTGATGTCACTGGCGAACAAAAATGGATGAAGATGTACACATCTTTAGAAAAAGTCATGGTCGAAAAGAAAAAAATCTACCCTAACTTAGATTTCCCAGCAGGTCCTGCTTACTTCATGATGGGCTTTGAAATCGATTTCTTTACTCCAATTTTTGTCATGGCGCGCACTACAGGTTGGTCAGCGCACATTATGGAACAAACGGCGAATAACAGAATTATCCGCCCGTTATCTGAGTACATCGGCGCTCCACAACGCAATGTAAAACCGATCTCTGAAAGATAATTTTAGGTACGCCGTCCCTTTTTCGGGAGCAGCGCGTTTCACAAATAAAAAAGCCAAGGATAAAACCTTGGCTTTTTTTTACTCTGTATTTCGGTTTACAAAAAAAGTGTAAACCGAAAACAAGAGCGTCGAAAATTAAGCAATTATTTAACGATTTCTGAAATTCCTGATTCGCAATCAGTTTTTAGTTTTTTAATTGCGAATGAATAAACATAAATTTTACCTTCACTTTTAAATTCGCCCTTAATTAACGAAATAGCATCTTGAGAAATAGATTTTAACATAGCGTCTGTGGCTGTATCAGCTGACTTTTGTAAATCAGTTATGGCACGTGCGTCTCCGATTTGACCCAAAGCCATTGCAGCACCCGATTTAGAATAAGCACCTAGCTTATCATTTTTTAAAGCTGCAATTAAAGAATCAACGATTGAACCTGAGCGATCTTTTTTACCAAGGGCTATCAGCTTGTTGACCGGCATGACAGCCCCACAAGCATCCATTTCGGTTTCTACTTTAGCCAACTCAGAATTTACGTTCTGTGCGATATCGTTGGCGTTTGCTGTTAACGTACTGCTGATTAAGAAAAAACCGATTAAAATATTTTTCATGATATGACTATTCTCCTGCTGGATCTTCTACAGTGCTCACTAATGGAATTCCCATCATCAGCTTGTACATGTCTAAATCAATACCGTAGTTATCTTTAACTAATGTCATCTGACCAATGTCATTGATGTGCGCCGTATCGTAAAGAAAGTAAACTGGCACTGAACGACCTAGGTCTAAATTTGGATCTGGTCTATCCGCAATCGGAAAACGCGTGATAGTTCTGGCGTGTAAAGACTCAACTGTATGAGACATTCCAGTTAACGGATCAATCGTCGCCCCAAGATATTCTCCAGTTAATGGGTCACGAGTACCACCAAGTAACATGATGGCTAAATCCCAAGGTTTTTCCATACGAACACAACCAGAACTCAACATGCGGTCAGTATTGCCAAATAACTTTCTATCGTTAGTATCATGCATATAAATGCTGTTTGTTCCGTTAAGAGGAAACTTAATCCAACCTAATGCATTTTGTTCACCACCCGGTCTTTGTACGATACGCAAAGCGCGGGCTGTTTTATCTGGTCTTAAACCAGTGGCTTCAAATCTTGCTTTTTCGTCTTGAAATAGCTTCATAAAAGCTGGCCAGTTTTCTGTCGTGGCATTAATCGTGTTATCCATTGGGTTCGTAAATCTTCTGATAACATCGATGAAAGGATATTCTTCGCCAGTAGCCATTTTGTATTGCTGATTGTACTCTTCGATAATTTTTAGATTTTCAACTAAAAATGTGTAACGTTTTTCATTCACATCATCAAGCCCACCCCAGCCTGAAAACATTTTAGTTTTATCTTTAAAATAAGGAGTCGGCGCAACTGTCCAAGTCGGGTTTAAGATCATCGTTGTGATTTTACTTGTTAAAATTGGAGTTGGACGATCTTTCGCTCCATTAATAGTTCTGAAAGTTAAAGCAATGGCGTTATCTTTATAATAGAAAAAACGCTGTGCTGCTAAATTTACGTGAACAAATTCAGAACTTAAATCATCTGGTAACCAACGAGAACGGTCTAAGTTAATCTTTAAACGTGTAATAATTTGCGCAATAGGTGTAGTTATTAAACCATAGCTATTTTTACCGATAACGCCATCAATAGATAAAAGATTATTTTCTTGTAACTGTTCGATCGCAAGTTTTAAGTCGTCAGTGTAGGCTGCATCAAGTTCGTTGTTCGGGTAACCCAATAAAGCTAAACGCTTACGGGCAAATTTAATCGAAGCTGTATCTTTTGAACCTTTTTTAATTACCGTCAATGCAGCAGGAATTTCTGCATCTGACACCTGACCGTTTTTATACATTGTCGAAATTTTTTGATACATTGATAATAATCTTGAATAACTTGCATTTTTCGGGCGAAACGTTGCAAATAATTGCTCGGCAGAGATTTCACCCTTTTCAAAACGAAATAATTCTTTTTGAATCAATGCCGGCAACCCTTTCGCCGACCCTTTGATTTTTGCAACACTAATAAGAGTTTTGTCGCCGAGTTGTTCTGGCTGAACATAACCGCGATTTAAAATCGTCATCATTTTGTAAACAACGTTATAAGCCGCTTTACGCAGTTCGTTTGCATTATTTGCCTGTGCATAAGAATTTAATAAATTGGCAACTTGGTCATCCACAAACCAGTCACGTTGCATACCCTCAGCATCAGCTAACATAAGTAATTCGTTTACTTTATTTAAGTACACATGCTGCAGTAAAGCACCTTGGCTGCGCAGAACCAGTGTTTCACTCGTTAACGGCACGGCCACAGTAGATACCACCGGAGTGATAACATTTGCAGGCACTGCGGCTAATCCTGCTGGAACTACCTGAGCCAATGCCTGAGCTGAGAAAACCATACCTAAAATAAACGGGGCTAATTTAATTGTTTTCATGAATGCGCCTTCTTATAAATTCTGAGTTGAAATTGTAAAATTAGTTTTGGTATCACGAGCTTTAATGGCGCGTTCAACGATTTGATCATTAGCGCGTGAGCGAGGCGCATATATAGATTGCGTAAGACCATTAGCTGCTTTTACAACTATCGAGGCACCTTCTTCGTCTTGATTGACATCAATAACTTGGCCCTTAAAGGTTTTTTTAGAGTAAGTGGCAGACGCTTCAACGTGAAAAGTCAGCGTAGCTAATAATAATGTTAAAGCCGCAAGGATATGGGTCATCTTCATAAAACACCTCTTCGAGATGTCTCATAGCGATATCGATTCCATCGCATTAAGCAATATATGGGTTTTGGCGGTTAAAAACTATTCAAGAGATATACAATGAGACAGTTTTTGCCGTCACATAGAACATGATTTAAGAACTAGGTTTTCAAGCCAGATGTGACTTGATAACGGCGATGATTTTAAAGCTTTATCTGTTTCGCCAAGAAGAACCAATGAATCTTCAAGTTTACGCACTGGCCAGCCTTTAGCTTGGGCTGCATATTCATCAACAAAATAAGGTGAAACATTCGCAAGATTGGCCAGTTTTGCGCCGCCAATGCCCTGATCCAAACCCGTACGCACAGTTAATAAAATTCTCATATGCCGAGCCAGTAAATTCACGATTCCGATTTCACTTTGGCCCTGGTCTAATAAATTTACGATTTGTTCTAGCGCACGAACACGATCTTTTTGCCCGACGGCTTTAGTAAAATCAAAAACGTTTTCTTCACGACTGTTAGACACGACAGCATTGACATGTTCGGCTTCAACATGGGTTGCACCGTCTAGATAAACTTTGATTTTTTCTAACTGCGCATAGATTTCAGATAAATTATTACCCACCAAACGGTGCAGCCTGTGAACTGCAGCTTGGGTTAATTTAAGTTCATACTGAGAGGCATAGTAATTAATCCAACGGGGAATTTCATTATCGTAGGGTTTTTTAAATTCTATAGATGAGGCGATATCCATAACATTTTTAAAATGTTTTTTGCGTTTATCGATTTTATCGGCAAATAAAACAAAACAAGTTGAATCAACGGGATTTTTAAAAACAGATTCTAATTCGTTCCACTCAGAGTCTTTTAATTCGTGCGAGTTTTTTAAAATCACCACACGACGTTGCGCAAACACCGGCAATGTTTCAACCGTGTCTTTAATCGCAAAGATATCGGCATCGCCTGCGTAAAATAATGAATAATTAAAATCTAAAGAATTTTCGTCTAACAAACCATATTTAAAACGGTTCACGCATTGATCGATCAGAAATGGCTCATCACCAAAAATAAAATAAACAGGAGCAACATTTCCTGTTTCTAAATCTTTATAAAATTTATTTTGATCAATTATCGCCATTAGCTACTTTAAAAAATATACGTATTAAAAGTTATCTACCAGACGGTCAAATGCGAGCTGCATCATCTCTTCTGATAAAGTTTCTAAAGTCTGCCTGCGAGCCGATAGATTGTAAAGATTGTTCGCCGAATTAATGACTGGCAAAGTCAGCTGCGGCGGTGTGTAGTTTCTGCTCTGCTTAAATTGACTGCTCCACAACACTTCAGAAGAATTTTTGCGCTGAAGTCTTAAATCCACGGTCACCGTAATTTTTGTTGTCGTGCTTAAGATCGTATTTTTAGGCAAAAACTGCGTGTCTTTGGCCTCAATTGCCCCTTCTTCAGAAACGATCTCAACGTTAGACACTCTTCCGTACAAAACAGCATCTGAAACTAATTCAGAATCAACAAGTTTAACTACCTTCGAGTTTAAAAGCTCGCGTTTCATAGAATTGGTAAAGTAAACCTCTAAACCAGGTTCGGTAGAGACGTTTTTAAACAACGGCGCATAAATCACTCGCACATTCTGCGGAAGCGTATCAACCTTGCTGCTAAGTTTGTAAGCGCAACCTGTAATACATAGGGTAAAAGCGAGCATAAAAGCTTCGACAAAGTGTGGTTTCATTGTTGTAATCAAACCGCGGAAAGGCCGAAAATGTCAATTGATACATCGAAATCCTTACTTTTAGCACCGGGTCCCGTACAACTGCATCCGGAAGTCCAAAAAATATTATCGTTACCGATGATCCATCACCGCACACCCGAGTTCGATCAAATTTTAAAATCTGTACTCGCTGATTTGAAAACCTTATTTGTTACAAACGAAAAAGTTTTTATTTTAACAAGCACGGGCTCTGGCGGCATGGAAGCTTTACTCATCAATGTGATTAAACCACAAAGTAAAGTCTTAGCGATTATCTCTGGAAAATTCGGCGAACGCTGGGCCGAGATGGCTGAAGTGTTTGGCGCCAAAGTTCACAAACTAAATGTGCCATGGGGTTCTGCCGTTAATCCAAATGATGTTAAAAAATTCTTAGATGAAAATCCAGATACTGAAATCGTAATGACGCAAGCTTGTGAAACAAGTACGGCGAGCGTTCACCCGATTCAGGAACTAGCAAACATCGTCGCAAAAACGAAAGCGTTGTTTTTAGTCGATGCGATCACAGCTTTAGGTGCAATGCCGCTACCGATGGATCAATGGCAGATTGATGGTTTAGTTGCTGGCAGCCAAAAAGCGATTATGTTACCCACAGGATTAAGCTTAATTTCATTCTCGCAAAAAGCGTGGCAAGTAATTAAAGCTAACCCTACACCAAGATATTATTTTGATGTTCGCCGCGAGTTAGTTGCAAATGACAAAGGTGAAACATTTTTCTCTTCTAATGTTACGTTAATCAGAGCCTTAGCTTTCGTGTTAAAAGATATCAAAACACAAGGCTTAGAAGGTTTATATAAAACTATTAAACGTCGTGCAGATTACACACGCACGATGACTAAAACTTTAAACCTTGAAGTGTATTCAAAAGCTCCGAGTGATTCGGTGACCGCGTTAACCCTACCCACAGGTTTTGATGGCGCAAAATTTCGTGAACACTTAGAAAAAGCTTACAACGTCACTGTGATGGGCGGACAAGACCAATTAAAAGGTAAAATCATTCGCCTAGGTCACATGGGTTATATCACTGACCAAGATCTGCACCAGACCACTGAACGTTTAGCCGCAGGGTTAAATGATTTCGGAATGAGTCTAGACTTACAAACTGTACGCGATGCTTCGCTATTATGGTTAAAGGAAAATCTGTGAAACCATACATCGTTATCAGCGAAAAATTCTCGACCGAAGCACTAGTGACTTTAAAAAGTTCTAACCTTGCTGATGTTGTTAAACTAACCAGTATAGATGAATTAGCTGACCACTTAGCAAAAGCCACAGGCCTGATTATTCGCAGTAAAACAAAAATTACCCGCGAACTTATAGCTTCGGCTCCGAATTTAAAACTAATCATCACTTGCACAAGTGGCTTTGATCATATTGATCTACAAGCTACCCAAGAAAAAAACATTCAGGTGATGTACACGCCAAATGCGAACGCCCAATCTGCAGCAGAACTTACGTGGGGTTTAATTTTAAACACTCACCGCCCGATCCAAGAATCACATAAACAAATCAAAGCCGGAACATGGGATCGCGAAAAATTACCTGCTGGTTTTGAATTAGCCGGTAAAACCATCGGTATTGTTGGTCTTGGCCGTATCGGGCAAAAAATTGCAGGCTTTGCCAAAGCGTTCGCTATGAATGTTGTGGCTTTTGATCCGTACCAAGAAGATGAAGTGTTCGAGACTTTAAAATTAGAACGTTCATCTTACGAAGAATTATTAAAACAATCAGATATTATTTCTTTTCATGTGCCTCTGACTAAAGAGACTAAAAACATGATGAACCGCTCACATTTTGAATACACCAATAAAGATGTGGTGTTGATTAACACGTCTCGCGGCTCGGTGATCAACGAAGATGACCTGGTTGATGCCCTTGATGAAGGTGTTGTGCGCATGTGCGGCCTTGATGTCTTTGCCAAAGAACCGCTTTCACGTGAATCAAAATTACTAAAATCACAAAAAGTGGTTTTAACTCAGCATATTGGTGCTATGACTGAACAGGCTTTCGCGAAAGCTTCGCTGGAAGCTACAAATTTATGTATAGATTTTTTAAAAACGAATAAAACTCAAAATACTCTCCCGTTTCAGAATAATTGGGGCAGTATGATGTTTAATGACTAAAGGAAAAATAAGATTATGTCAGCAGTTGTTGTTATTGGGGCTCAGTGGGGCGATGAAGGTAAAGGTAAATTAGTCGACGTTTTTGCATCACATGCAGATACAGTTGTACGTTTTCAAGGCGGATCAAACGCCGGCCACACATTAGTTGTGAATGGCCAAAAAACAGTTCTACATTTAATTCCATCAGGAATTCTACATTCAGATAAAACCTGCGTGATTGCCTCTGGTGTTGTGATCGATATTTTAGGTTTAGCTGAAGAAATCAGAAAACTAAAATTAACGGGTCTTCCGCTTACAAACGCGCAATTATTAATTGCAGATAATGCGACTGTGTTGCTTCCGTATCACAAGGCTTTAGATCAAGCGCGCGAAAAAGCCTTAGAAGCAGGTAAAATCGGCACCACTGGCAAAGGCATTGGCCCGGCTTACGAAGACCGTGCGTCTCGTAGAGCCTTAATTATGTCTGATCTTTTTGATTCTAAAGACCTATTAGAAAAAATCGAATTTGCGATCAAAGAAAAAAACGTTCTTCTTAAAAATCTTTATGATGCTCCTGAATTATCGGCAAAAGAGATCTTAGAGCAAATTAAGCCAGTGATTGAAGAATTACGCCCTTACCGTTTAACAGATGTGTCATTATTCGTTTCACAAAAGCTAAAATTGAATAAAAAATTATTATTCGAAGGTGCACAAGGTACACTTTTAGATATCAACCACGGCACATACCCGTATGTGACAAGCTCTAGCACTTTAGCTGGTTCTGGTTCAGTGTCTGCGGGCCTTGGCCCTCATCACTTATCTAAAATCGTAGGTGTGTTTAAAGCTTATTGCACACGCGTTGGCAGCGGCCCGTTCCCGTCTGAGTTAAAAGACGACGTTGGGGCACAAATTCAAAAAGAAGGTCACGAATTCGGTTCAACTACAGGACGCGCGCGTCGTTGCGGTTGGTTAGATCTAGTAGCCCTTAAGTATGCGATCCGTTTAAACGGCATTAATAGCCTTGCGATGATGAAATTAGATGTTCTTTCATGCCTTGATAAAGTCGGCGTTGTAACAGCCTATAAACTGAATGGCGAGATCATTCACGAGTTCCCAACATCGACTGAATTAGTTGCTCAGCTTGAGCCTGTGATCGAATACATCCCAGGTTGGAAGGAAGATCTTACAAAGGTAAAAACCCTTCAGGATTTACCGGTCAAAGCGACTGCTTATATCAATTACGTACAGAGCCAATTGGGCACTCCGATCGATATTATTTCAGTTGGCCCAGATAGAGAGCAAACTTTATGGGTAAAACCACTCTATAAAGACTAATTCTGACCTTGAATTGGGCATCAAAAACTTTTTATAAAAAAAGTTTGACTGCCCCGAGAAGTTATATGAAATTGACGACTCGATTAAACGGTTCGCTAGCTCAGCTGGTAGAGCACTTCACTTTTAATGAAGGGGTCGATGGTTCGAATCCATCGCGAGCCACCATTTTTATGGTAGTTTTTTTCGAAGTCCAACGGGTTCCCATCGTCTAGTGGCCTAGGACACCTCCCTTTCACGGAGGATACAGGGGTTCAAATCCCCTTGGGAACGCCAAATTTTCTAACTGCTACAAGCGAGCATATCTTAATGAAAAATAACATAGCTTCAAAATCAATAGAAGCAGGCGGAAACTTAAAAGTTTCTAGTGCTCTAAATCCGATTTTATGGCTTTGTGCCATTGTTACGATTCCAGCATTAGTAGTCGTATCAGTAGTTAGCCAACCACCCACTTGGATTATACTTCTAATTTTTACCCCTGTACTTGCTGCAATATTCGGTTTTATATTTCTGCTTTTTTTCGACCGAGACAAGTTACAATCTGAAGACTATCAAATTAAGAAAAGATCATTGGAAATTATCGAACAAAAGGGCGACAGCTCTCCATTAATTGTTAAAGATGAAGAGATCTTAGATATTATACCCAAGCCAATTGCTATTACCTCAAGAGAGGATAAGTAATGAAAAAAGCTTACCTTCTTGTATACAATGACTCTGTTGGGACCAGAGAAGAAATAAGAAATTATATCGATGAGATTGATGAAGTACACACTTGGAGATATGACTTGCCGAACATGTTCTACCTTATTTCGACTTACTCTGCAGAAGAGATTTCAATAAAAATTCGCGAGAAAGCAACAAAAGGCCGATTCATAATATCTGAAGTAACTGAAAACAGTTATGGCTGGCTTCGAACTGATGCTTGGTATTTGATACAAAACAAAGAGCACAAACCAAAATCCCCTTCAAAATAACAAACAGTTTCGCTAATACCGACAAAATAAAGATCTAGAGACCAAAAAACTTCGCTTACCATCCCTAACATTCATCTTAGCTATTTCGAAGGATCGGCAGCAGATATCTACAAGTAGTCTAGTTGTCGCGTATTATTTTAAATTTGTTCGACAAGTAAGCTAAGAATTTATTAAATTTTATAAATGAAAGTTAATTTACTAAAATCATTACTAAACCTATTCTTAGAAAAAACCACCAGAACTAAAATCGTTTCTCTTTTGATTATCTGTATAGCTGTCGGTTATGAATATTTTTTTTGGGAAACACAATTTAATAACTATACGAACATTTCTCAAAGCCTCAGCGAGTTCAATTCAAAATCCATAGATTTAATAGTACAACTAAATACTTTTTTACTTACATTATCTGGAGCATTATTTGCAGTTCTCGGGATTACACACAACTCAAAAAAGAAAAGTGAGTTAACAATATATACAATTGTATTCGGGGTAACCGCCGTGAGTATCGCGTTCTTCTATGGCTATAAATCTATGTATGAAGTCCTAAACCAAATGAGTCAAAATCAAATAGCATTAAAACCAAAAAACAGTGTAGCAGTAATGTACCTATCTAAAGAATTTTACAGGTTTCTTTGCGCAATATGTTCAATCGGGCTTGGCTACATCTTTAATATTTGGAGTTATCATGAATAAAAATATTTTTAATCTTTTAGTCCTATTGACCGTTGGTAGTCTCGCGAAAGCCCAGCTAAACAACTGTGAAACATCCGGAATTATTAACCATTCTCTTGATGCCGAAATTAAAGTCGAAAAGAAAAAAATTTCAGAATCAGCACGAGCTCGTTTTCTAGCTGAAATATGCTCTCTTGAAACTACAGGATATAAAACCACTTCACGTGAAAATTTTCACTCGTGGGTAAAATCAACACCTAACACGTTAGTCAACGATAACATCGCTAGAAAAATACTACAGAATTGGCGAGTTAATTTTATCAAAAGCGAGTACGCCAAAATCTTAGAATCACAATTTATCAACACTAAAATAAAAGACAAAAAATTAGCTGCGGCTATCAAAAAAGATTCTATGGATTACGCGTTAAAAATGGCTAGCGTTGACATGGCGATCGGCAGCGTCGTTCATGATTCTCTTGCATATGCCGTTACAGCTAGTCAGCGCGCTCCGACAATTGCTGATTATACTAAATACAAAAACAGTTTGGAAAAAGTGATAGTGCATGTGAATTTTCAATCCGATCCATCTAGCGCAACTATTTCAATCAAAGATCCTAATATTAATATTGGTCAAACTGCCTGCCAAAAGGGACTTGATGCAAATAGTGAATACACATTTATCGTTGAAAAAGAAGGCTATGAAACTATTGAAGAAGCTAAATACATAGCACCAAATCCTACTGAACAAACCTTCAAATTTATATTAAAAAAGAAAAACTAAAGTACCTAAGATTTTGATATGCATTTAATCCTACTTCTAATCATATTTTTATCAATTCAAACTCAGGCACAAGAGGAAAGAATTATTCTTAAGGGCACAAAAATAAAACCTGTGTTTGTGCCTAACGTAGGAATCGGTGAACCACTGAAGAAAAAGATTTTATGCCTGGTAACGACGACTATGGCTTTTTTGTAAGAAAAAATAGCGATAAAAATGGCATCTGTAGACTTCGAATGAAAGTCACATGTGATTATGGGTTTGGA
Organism: Bdellovibrio sp.; assembly: GCA_036676395.1. Taxonomy (GTDB): domain Bacteria; phylum Bdellovibrionota; class Bdellovibrionia; order Bdellovibrionales; family Bdellovibrionaceae; genus Pseudobdellovibrio. The sequence continues at coordinate 1,033,428 of JAKFCY010000002.1, read as the reverse complement.
AGCACTAAATCTTTAAAGCTGAAAGATATGCAACTCAAGTTAAAAAGTGGCCATTACAAAGGACGCACGGATGATCAAGGTGTTATTGATTTTCTTTTTAAGTGCGATCCGCACGTTAGCAAAACAAAAGCTAAACTCGTTTTTGGTACCTTCAGCCAAGAGTTCATCTTAGAATCTGCACCCAAAGAATTACTGATTAACGATAAACAATGTAAATAACTGCTCCTGCAAAGTGGCACTCAAATGCGAAGTTTAAAACCGATTAGACATAATCGGTTTTTTTATTTTTGCCTTTAGCATGAATTCAGACAACTATGAGTTATGCAAATCTACTTGCCTCTTGTTTTATTTTTTTTCAGCTTTTGCCAAGCTCAGGCAGCCACACTCTTTATCGACAATCCTCAAACTCTTATCCAATTAGAATCACAAGGTTTTGATATAGCCCGTCTTGTATTTAATGAACCTATCCCTCGCGCCAACAACGAACTTCTCTTAAAAAACCCTTCCTACGCGTTTATCGCAAAAAGTTTAGGGACTGAAATCGAAGACCTTAAAAAAGAAGACCCCAAACTCTTCATTTCGATGAAAGGTTCACACCGCCTTTTTGATTCACAGTGGTTAATTTCAAATTATGCGTCGTATGAACTAGTAGGAATCGTTAATCGCATGGATCGGTTGTCGTTTCACCCCGAAAGCTGTGGCGAGATTCGTTTTATCTATCGCCTATCTTATAAGACATTGGCGCAACCTTCGACTTATTCACGCCTACCTATGACGATCAATTCAGTTTTTTGGATTCCAAATGGTTCTGATGGCTGTCTCACCCCACTTCAGAAATGGACCGAGTTTGTAGCACTTACTGAAAAAGGAAACATTTCTAGTCTGTCAAAAAACAGTCTTACTTTAGGCGAACTAAAATCAATTGAAGTGAATATGCAGTCAGTACGCTGGCCATCAACGATTCGCCCTGATATGGCAGGATACGCTGAATACATGTTACGGGTTTTTACGCCGAAAAATGGAAAAACTACTCTAGGCACACTTGAAAACACGCCAGATGTAAAAAAACTTTTAGCAGACAAAAAACTTCGCCAAGAACTACTTACGTGGCTAACCGAAAAAAAGAACCTTAAAAACATTGATGACGGGATTGTTGTAATTCCTGAAAAATTTTTGGCGACTAAAGCAACTTCGGTAGCCCTGCATGGAACTCACCGCACTCATAACGCAAATTTCTCGCAACTTTTTAAAGCCCAGGATTTTTCTGAAACAGAATTAAAAGATTATAGTTCGTTTAAAACTTCGATGGGATTACTGCGACGATTAAATGATATGTCTTGCATCGGCTGCCACCAAGGCCGAACAGTTGCCGGGTTTCACTTCTTAGGTAAGGATAAAGCTGCGACTGATGCCGTAAATTCTATTTTCACATCTTCATCTCCGCATTTTTTGTTAGATCAAAAACGCCGCAGCCTTTTTATTGAAGCCATCCAGAAAAAAGAAAACCTTCCCCATAGCCGCCCGCTTTCAGTGCGCGCTGTTTCTGGCGAAGGTAAAATGGGAAGTCATTGTGGCTTAGGTGATCCATCTTTTGCAGCTTGGACCTGCAGTGAAGGTTACGAGTGCCAGTCTTTAACAGCAGATAAAGTGATAAGCCCTACAGGAATTTGCGTTCCGACAAGTAAAATTTCAGGATCACCGTGTACAGCCGCACGCATGGTTCACAATACGAATCCCAAAAAAGACAGTCTTAAATTGTCGACAGATTCTTTCTGCGGCAGCAATTCAGTCTGTGAAGACACATCTGTGGGCTTTCCGAATGGCATGTGCGCAGGCTCTTGTGCAAACTTAAAAGCTGGTGAAACTTGTGGATCTATCGCTATCCTACATGAATTCAATAGCTGTTTAGCTACTGGTAAAATACCATTTGCTAAATGTTTGAGTGAAAACGTTAGACCGGCCTCGATGCAAGAATGTGATTCTGATAAATTTTGCCGTGATGATTATATCTGCGCCAGAACTTCTAGTGGCAAGGGATCATGTATTCCGCCCTATTTTCTTTTTCAATTACGGGTCGATGGTCATCCATCACCCGGCTTGGGTAAAGAAAAGTTTACTTTCTTAGATCGACTAAAAAAGTTATTACCGGATCGGTTTTAATTTTTATTTCTTAATACGGCTAGCAATTCGACGTGAAAGCGAAACATAAACCATATCTGCTGTCGTGATATTATTATCAAGCATAACTTTATCATCGGGGCGCATTTTTAAACGCGCTAACAAGGCCGTGTACTCGGCTTCACTGCTAATAAGCATCTTTGATTGATAGACATTTCCTGACGAGTCTTCACAAGCAAGAAAAATAGAGGTGTTTTCGATGTGCGATTTAAAGACTTTCATCTCTTTATGGTAGCCTTATGTGTGACATATACAAGATCCAGAGCCAAAGGTCTGCAAAAGCCAGCTCAATTCGTTCGTGGCGCAGATCGAAGAAGTAATTTCAAAAAATACGCGCTCAATGCGATCATCAAAAACACCATCTCGATCCATCCATGCAACATCGCAATCCCAAAATAGATTCGGCCAGCAAGGGCTGTGTGAAACCACATCGCTAAACCAACCAGTGTTCCTACAAGTAAAAGCACACTTGTCGTTTTTGGCCCACAGTCTTTACGCAGCTGTCGCAAACTATTGCGAAATGAATTCGGAACAGACTTTTCATCTAAACACTGCGGAATCGCTCGCAACCAAATAAAATAATGCACCGACAAACCAAAGGTGTATAAAACGATGATGCGGTTCCAGATCATTTCATCGGATGTCCAGGGCGCTAAGACCCAACCGCGTACGCCAAATGACTGTTCAGAAAGAAAACTAATTTCTGGAAATAAAATCTGCGCATCGAAATAACCTAACAGCACTACAAAATGAATCAGCGCAAAGATCAGTAGCGCCGAAAAGGCCACTGCCCTATTTTTATAATCTTTGGCCGCAAAAAACCAATGACCAAAGGCCACCCAATTATGAAAAATTAAAGCAATGCCGACAAAGGCCAGCGGGTCATGCCAGGCTAGTTTTAAAACCCCTGCTGTTAACACTAAAGTCATTGCTGCGACCAATATATCAAAGATTGAGTTTAATTTTATTTTTACGATAGCCAAAACAGATAACGATAATAAGATTTCGCAAACGCCATAAGGTAGTTGCGGTACATTTATAAACTTTGGCAATGCAAAACGAATAAACAATGAACTTGCCGTTAAAAAAATAAAAAAACGAAAAACGGCCGTTGTTTGCAAGCGCAAAGACCATCCTAAATTTGTTTTTTGCACGAAGCGATAGCTTGCGACTAAGTGCGGGTACCCCAAAAGCAGAGGCCCTAAGATCAAAAGAACGACTGAATATTTCAAGCTTAAGAACAGGTAAATGGCGCTTAATAAAATATAACTTAAGCTAAGCCGATATGAACGATCACAGTAAATTTCACGTAAATAGCTGCTCTTCATAGTCAGGCGCAACACGATAGCGCGAAGATGATCTAGCTGTGTCGCAATATTTATCATGTTTACAAACCTGCTCAAGTAAAGTTAGCATTTAAGTTATAACACTGGGGATACACCATGAATTATACACAGAACAATCTGAACTTTAAAACTTTTTTAGCTTTATTACTGGTCGTGTTGTTTACCAGCGAAACGATTTTTGCTAAAATGGCCGCTGACATGTCTTTGGCTCCCCCAATGCAGCAACAAGCTTTTCCGGTCTCTGAAGTTATCAGCTTTTACACTAAAAAACAAAACAGCGAAAAGCTTAGTGAAAATGAAGCTCACATTCTAAAATTATCGTTATTAGCGCAAGACGTTTTCGAAGTTAAAGATTTCAAGATTCCTGCCTATTTAAAAACTGATAAAGAAAAAGCTATTACCTTGAATCACGTCACAAATGTAATGCAACAAGCTATTGAAAAAAAATCAAACTGGGATGAACCCCTTTCAAATTCTAATCTTGAGAAAATAAAAGATAGCAGTGACCTTTTAAAAAAGACCTTTAATGAATCTTCTTATTCATGGGCGTGGATCACCTACCAACTGGGTCAAAAACAAGAAGCTAAAAAAATCTTAGCTGAAAAATTTGAAACTACTTATGCTCAGGTTATGAAGCTAAAACACGTTTTCAGCCATCGCTCTAGCCCTATGGCCGAAGGCGAACGTTTAGCAAAAGCATTAACGCTGATGTCTACTGATGACGAAAATAAAACTCGCGAAGATCAACTTAAAAAAATGCGCACCCACATAAGTACACTTCCAGATGTTCAGATCATGACATAGAAAAAAAATATTATGAAACTTCAAGAAATCGAATTTGATCTAGATGGTCACGAACATATCGAACTAAAAAATTTATTAAAAGTCGCTAATCTATGTGAAACTGGTGGCCAGGCTAAGTCTGTTATCGAAGCTGGCCAGGTTCGTGTTGATGGCAAAGTCGAAACAAGAAAAGCCTTAAAGTTAACTGCCGGCCAAGTTGTGGTCTTCGGTAATCATTCAGTTAAAATAGTTTAAGAAATGATTTTTTGAATCACTCTATAACTTGCGGCACCTGTTATTGGAGGCCGAATTTTATATTCTGTCTGCATTTTGTGAAGCCGCGCAAGAGACAACATGTTTTCTTGTTCGACGTAACCAACCACCGGAACCTTAAAATGAAGGGCTAATTTTTTAGGAATTTCTTCTAAATTTTCTATCGCATCAGAGCTTAACATGACGCATTTTGGTTTTATTGCTTTCATAGCTTCAATCAATTTGACTGCAGATTCAAACACCAAAACATCAAACTTTTTTTTACTGAGATAAGAAATTGCGTCTGCGACCAAATCTGGCTTAAAGCTAAGAATATAGATTTTTATGTTTTCACTATTTTGCGGCATCAGAAGTGTTGTCTTGCGATAATAACTGCTGTTTGTATTCTGAATGTCTAACAAGTTGAGCCAGATCTTTTTCATGATCTAATTCAGCCGTAAATAGCCAGCCTTCGCCGTAAGCATCATCAGAGATTAAAGCTGGATCTTCCAGAAGCCGCGGGTTGATCTCAAGCACGGTACCACTGAACGGGGCGATTAAATCCATGATATCGCGAACACCTTCAAGTGATGCCACCTGAGACCCGATATTGATACGACTGCCTTCATCTGGAAGATCTACGTATAAAATTTCTCCCAGCATTTGTGAGGCCCTTTCGGTAATCCCAAAAGTAACGACATTCTCATCGACAGCTAACCACTCATGGTTTTTAGTGTAAAAAAGCTCAACAGGTATTTGTAATGACTTTGATTGATAATTCACTCCTCATTCATAGGCCATAATGTTATGTCATGGCAAGTCTTTACTATTGCAACATATTGCAATAATAATCATATATGAGAATGGAAACGACCGAACAATTACGAAATTTAAATGTTTATTTAGCCATGCTGCATGTTTGTGACGCACTGGCTCCGATAAAGAATGAACGAATTCAAACTCTTAATCGAATACTCTTCACCCGCCTAGAAGAGCTTAAGGCCATCGAGAATAAATTAAGCCTGCTTGCGCAAAAAAAATCCGTCTCTAGCAATGCTTACACCGACAATCCTTACATGCAGCCCGATAGAATTAAAGAGATGCAAAACCTCTCTGCCGTTGAAAAGAAAAAAATTGCGTTAAAAAAACATAAAAAAAGTATCTCTGTTCAACTGCACGATATTATTAAAACAGTATCGCGAGTCATAGCGGCTTCTGAAAATCTGAAAAGCACAGACATTGACCGTTTAGTCGTGCAAAAATTAACCGAGCTTGAATCAAATTTTTGCACAGACGCAACACATGCCAATAAGTAAATACGAGAAACGAGCAAAAGCTTTAATTATTTCGCCCAATAAATCCATCAAAGCAGTGATCCGGTTTATTCTTGGTGACCTTGTCGCTTGTCAAAGTTCGCGTTCGGCCCCGGATGGAAAGCTCATATTCAAGTCTGCATTGATATTCGATATTCTAATTCTGGATTGGTGTTTGCAAGACAAGTATGGGTCGATTTTAAAATGTTTGACCGAAGCTAAAGCCAGAAAAAACGTGCTTATCATAAATATTTTTGAGTCTGAAGAACAAAAAAAATGGGCTTATCAAAAATTGCCAAACATAAAAAATAATAATAAAATTTACTCTGTATTTTCTGATTTTATGTCAATATCGCTGTCATTAGCCCTGTTAAAAGTTAAAGCACGCATCGCTGAAAAGTCTTAATAAATTTAGACCTTTTGCGCTTGCGCCTTATACGCGACATAAGAAAAATAAATTGAAAGCAACATCGGAAATAAAAATCCTTTATATTGAAACCGCATAAATACAAAAGCACCAGCAAGCGACCCGACAATAAATGAAATGATTGTTCCCATACGCAGTAAATTGGCCTTAGTCTCGCGAGCTTTTTCGTCGCCGGTTAAACCGTGTAATTTAGTACGCACTAACCCTAAACCAAGATCTGTAGCCAGCCCCGTTAAATGAGTTGTTCTGATGGTAAAACCAGAAGCCGAAGTAATTGCCCCATTTAACAATCCACAAGCGCCGCAAAGACAAGCCAGCAATGTAAAGTCATGTTTGATTTGCGCAGGGTCACCAAACTGGCCAAACCAGTTAAGACTTCCGCCTAAGGCCACGATTCCCAATAAAAGAGCTACCAATCCCATCACCGGCGAATATTTTTGCGCCCGTAACTTGTGTACATGTTTTCGTTCAGTTAAATAAGCCGATAACATAACACCGGCCACAAAAAATATGGGCACCAACAAAGTTCCGAAAGCTTCGAGTAGGTTTAACCTCTCAAACGAGATGCCCGCAAGCGTCGCAAACCCAGTTAAATGAGACACAAAACGGTGACACGCAAGGTACCCGCCCGTATTAATACTTCCAGCCAGAAAGCTTAAAACAAACCAATCAAAGTAAGTTTTAAGGCTTGCTGTATCGTTTATCTTATGTTGAAACATACTTGAATGTTATTGCATCATTAGGCAATAATCACGGTGTATTATGAAAAAACATGCTGAACTTATCACTTACTTAAAATCAAAGGGGCTTCGCATGACCCCATCTAAAGAAATACTCATTCAATTTTTTTTAGATAATAAAAGTCGCCATGTTCCCATTAAAGAATTGTACGATTATTTAAGTAAACATATTGAAGACGTTGATCGAACGACTATTTATAGAAATATCGAAAAATTTATTTCATTAGGCTTAATTCAAGAATTAGACTTACCCAAAGTCGGAAAAGTCTATCAGTACGTTTTTGGCAAAAAAATGCACCATTACTACATCTGTAAATCCTGCGGAAAAATGAATAAGGGAAATGCTGAACTTTTTGAAAAAGTTGAAAAAGCCCTCAAAGACATTCACGACTTTTCTAAGGCAAATCTGTCTATGTTGTTTTATGGCTTTTGTTCAAAGTGCGACATCTCTACTGAATCAGAAGCTTCACCCTAAATGATGCAAAGCTTTGAGCCGTGGATGTTATTTTTCTTTCTGGCTTTTGTCGCAGTCTTTGCCCTGTTCATTTTCGCTTACTGGTACGTGTTTCTTAAATTCTTTAATCCTAAGCCCGTAATAAAGTTCAAGGCCCTATCCATCGTCTACCCTAGCGGAACTAAAATCGCCCGCGGCGAAAAAACGATCGAAGTCAGGTCATGGTTACCACCCGAAGGCTTCGCTGATGACTTGCTTATCATCGAAAATAAAAATTTTCTGCGCCAAGAAGGCGAAATCGATCCTGATGGAGTTCCTGTGGCCATCGTTAAGATTAAAAACGTCAGGCCCTTTGAAAAATCTGATATTACGCCAGCTTGTGCCACAAAATGGGAACCAGGCTATTACGCCTGGGAGCTGACTGATGTACGACCTATTAAAAGCCCCGAAAAAGCAATCGCCGCTCGCGGAATTTACGAAGTTGAATTAACGATTACATAGTGTATACATTCAGAAATATCGACTGGAGCATTTTATGGTTAAATTTTTCATCGTATCTTCTTTTCTTACATTCAGTTTACAGGCATCTGCCTTAGAAATGGTTTGCGAAGCTTGGTCTCAAAACCCCGGCGAACAGCTTGAAAAAGCCGTAATGGCCAAAGGCGAACAAACACATTTAAACTGGAAGCAAGCCACTGTATTAAATGGCTACAAATACGAAGTAAATTGGGATGTAAACTTAGACACCATTTATACCACAATTACTCAAAATGAAAAATCCATTCTGTTTACCACCGCGAGAGTACCAACTTACCCTCACAACGATTCATTTACTGATTTGAATTTGCCGAATGGACCACGCCTTTCAGTATCTTGTAATTTTAAACAGTTCTAGGAGCAATTAGATCACAGCTCGCGGAATTGATGAATCCAAAATAACTTCTCCCAAATTGACCCAAAGCACATGGTCACATAATTGCTAAATCCTTTCGGTTATAGAACAACCACCCCGAAAGGATTTTACCAATGAAACGTATTTCACTAATCTCAATCTTAATCACCATCTTTTCAATCAGCACTTTCGCGAAAATGAAAGATTCAAACGCCGTATTCATAGAAGCCAAAGACATGAAATGGACAGCCGTACCAGAGACGCCGGGCATTCAGGTCGCTGTGGTCGAAGGTGATCTGAAAAAAGGGAATCACCATGCTATGCACAAGTTTGACGCTGGTGTTAGCGTGCCTATGCATCATCACAGCAGTGTAACATATGCTACTGTTATTGCCGGAACTATGATTATAACGATGGACGGCACCGAACACCGTTTAACGCCGGGATCTTTTTTCACCTATAAGAATAAACAGAAACACACAACGGTCTGTGCTCCGGGTGCAGAATGTATCCTTTTTGTAGACGTTCGCGGAAAATGGGATGTGATGATGGAGAAAAGTTTAATTACGAACAACTAAACTTTAAACCCGGTCCAATCGGATCGGGTTTTTCATTGAACTCCCTGCGTAACTTGCTAACATAAACCCTATGGAAGCACTAAATGTTACAGAAAAAATAATGAAAGCTTACACGCAAATTAACGGTCTTATTGATCGCTATAAAAACAGCGAAACTATTTCGTTAAAAAAACAAGATGTTAAACAAATCTTTGAATCCATCAGCACAGTGGTCGACACTTATCAAAATAAAAATAATGATCAAGTTAAGCAATTTCTTTTCTCGTACTTGCGCTATTTAAATAAAACTCTTTGCACCAACGGCGATATTTTCAGAACTCACACCGAACTTGAAAATCAAATCACGCACATGCGAAATTTTATTATCGATGAGATTTCTAACGTCGAAAAAAATGCTTTAGGCGTTTGCGCGACTGTAGTTGATTAAGTTTATTTTTCAACAAGCTTCCAGTAAGAATCTTTATGAAAAATCTTATCACCCCTAAATTCAAGTAAATCACAGCCCTGTACTACAACCCGTTCGCCGTTAGGGCGCGTGCCGGTTAGCAGCCACTGCGAACAGCCTTGCTGACCACTGACAAAATGACGGTCATTTGCATAGTGAACATCTGGCAAGCCTTCAAAGCGAGTCGCAAGACCTGCGCGCACTTCGTTTTTACCAGAATACCTGCGGCCTCGGGGTTCAGGGCCGCGTGGCATATCGAAAATACAATCTTCACAGAAAAAATCCATGATCGCATCAAGGTCATGGCGGTTAAAGGCTTCAAGAAACGCTTTCAAAATTTCTACAGTGGGTTGCCTGTGCATACTTTCCTCCGTTCTTGAGCTACTAGCAAAAAGCAGGCTTCTATCTATGTACTCTTGTGACTCAAACAACGCGGTCACGATATTGCTAGGTTTAGTGCGGTTAATTACAACCGATCTTTGAAAGGATTTTAACAATGAAACGTATTTCTTTAATTACAATTTTATTAACACTATTTTCATTCACTGCGGCAGCTAAAGATGCGACTAAAATGGAGACCAGCAAAATGAATCCAGCCAAGTCGATGGCGAAGGCAGTCTTTATGGAAGCCAAAGACATCAAATGGCAAGCCGTAGCAGAGTTTCCGGGCTTACAGATGGCAGTGGTTGAAGGTGATTCTACTAAAGGCGCGCATCATTCATTTATGAAATTTGACGCTGGCTTTTCGGCACCTCTGCATCATCACAGCGCAGATAATTTTGTCACAGTGATCAAAGGAGACTTTGTATTAACTGTTGACGGAGTAGAACGTCGTTTATCGCCTGGGTCATTTTTCTCGTTTAAGAAAAAACAACCTCATGCAACAATGTGTGCAGCAGGTAGTGAGTGCATTATTTTCGTAGATGCGCGCGGTAAATGGGATACAGTTCCTGAGAAAAAATTAGTCACTAAATAATTTTGTACACGACTTGTCTTGGGCGGAATCCGCCTGAGACATTTTTTTAAAGCCCCAGAAAATCTCTGATTTTTCGATCTGCTTGAGTGATATCTAAACTGTATTTAACAGTTAGCTCTTTTGTCAGGGTAAGACTCAGCTTTTCATTAGGCAGCATATCCAGGCTTAGTCTTTTGATATAGGCTAAACATTCAACTTTAAAGGCATCGACTGATTTTTCAGAATTAGTTAATACCTGTTTTTGCTGATCGTGAATGGCGTGCTGAAATTGAAAATTTGCACCTTTTTCGGTGATATGAATATGGTGCACGCCAAAATTTGCGCGTGGTGATGTTGAAAAGTTAAATCCGACAATGTCAGTTTTTTTGATTTTTTTGCCTTCAAAAATTCCCGCTTGGGGTGTTCGGCTTGTTAACAATATACTTTCTGTATCGCCGGTATTAACCATGGTATTGATATAACCACAGTAAGTTGTCCCGTCAGACAACAACATATCGACCAATAATCCGGCCAAAACGTCTTCACTGGTGGACTGAATCCATTGTTCTAAGTTCATATCGTCTTTGTGTCTCATGAGGCTTAACAATATCAAATATTAAATTATTTATAAAATGTATTTTTAGTTGAACAAACAAAAAAGCAAAAAACTAGCCTCTGATCCATTACTAGCTCAAAGCTAGCGCTTATGGTAGGCTCGTCGGTAATGAATATTAAACAAAAATCGGCAGAATTTATCAATAAGCATGACACCAAACTTGAAATCGCCTTCTTCATTGGCGGCTTCTTATTTGATATTTTGTTTATCGCAGACCCTGATGATTTGTTTTCAATCGCCCAACAGGCGGTCTATTTATTTATTATCGCAGCCCTTATTCATTACGAATTGCTGTTTCGTCTGCATAAATGGCGCCCGAAAGACTCTTTACAAAAACTCTGGTCTTACCGTGATTTCACTTTGCACTTTTTATTAGGATCACTTTTAAGTGTGTACTCGCTTTTTTATATTAAGAGCGCTTCAATCTTAAGTAGTTTTATTTTTCTAAGTCTGCTGGTCGCATTAATTTTAATTAATGAACTTTCTTTCGTAAAATCTGCGAAGGTCAGTCTTAAAGTGGGCTTTTTTGCGATTTGTTTATTTTCGTTTTTCTCGGTGCTCTACCCGATCATTCTGGGGTTTGTTGGCTGGACGCCCTTTCTGCTTTCAGCACTCAGCACTGTATTAATATTAATCGCCCAGATTCAAATGCTAGAACGCTCGCACATCGATGCTAACATATTAAAAAAAGCCATCACCGCCCCGTGTGTAGCGGTTCTTGGGGTATTTGGCTTATTTTACTTTTTAGGTTGGATTCCGCCAGTGCCTTTAAGTGTTAAGGCGCAAGGTGTTTACCATAATTTAGAAAAGCGCGACGGAAAATTTATTTTATCTTACGAAAAAACATGGAAGTTCTGGCAAGACTCTGACAAAGAGTTTAAAGCCGCTGCGGGTGATAAAATTTATTTTTACGCCCAGATTTATTCTCCGGCACGTATCGCCGATCAAATCATTTTACACTGGCATATGAAAAATAAAAATGGCGACTGGACAACGACAGATAAAGTGCCGTTAAACATCCAGGGCGGCAGAAAAGAAGGTTTTCGCGGCTTTGCCACCAAGGCTAATTTTCAGCCCGGCGAATGGATGATCACGGTAGAAACTAGCATCGGATCAGAAATTTCTAGATATTATTTTGAAGTCATCCCCGCTGAGGCAAACGCCGCTCGAGAGTTTACCCAGTTAGAATACTAACGAGATGTTATAGTTATTTACTGAAAAGTTTTAACGTAATTCCAGAAAAAATCAGAAGGCTGGCAATAATTAATCGAAGATGAATAATTTCACCTAAGAATAAAACTCCACCGAATGCAGCTATCGCTGGTACACTTAGTTGCACAATCGCCGCCGTACTTGTAGCAAGCTTTCGCAAAACCACATACCAAAGCACATAACCCATTCCTGAAGTCAGAGCTCCTGATAACACCGCCCAAAGCAAACCCTGATTCGTTAAATGAACAGAGTCGACCGCTAAATAAACAACGGCAGCAGGTAAGATCAATAAAAAGTTTCGTGCAGTCGATAAAAATGGATTTTTAGACTTCTGGCCAAGTAAAGAATAAATTCCCCAAGAAACACCAGCAATGGTCATTGCTAACATCGAAAGCAATGGTGGCATATCAAGACTAGGCAATAATAAATAAATCAAACCGCCCGCAGCTAAACTAAAGCCAAACCATTCATTCATATTTAGTTTCTGGCCTCTGGCCAAGGCTGTGATAATCATCGTCAACTGAACGCTGGCAAATAGAATCAAAGCCCCGGTGCCTGCGCTGATGCGAACGTAGGCTAGCGAAAAAAACAGCGCATATGAAAACAACATCACCGGAGCCAGCAATATGTTTTTACTAAAAGTGATGGGCTCTTCTTTGCGATATTTAATAAATAAAAATAACAGGGCAATAGCGCCTGCGGCCAAGCGAACCAAAGTAAAACTGATCGGGCTATTATTAGGATCTGCAAGAGCTAAGCGGCAAAAAACAGAGTTGGCTGCGAAAGCCACCATGGTGATTGCCGTAAGAAAGACTAACTGAAAAGAAATACTAGCGACCAACAGGTACGAAGTTGTTTCTTCCGCCACCACCAGCTGAGCCACCACCGTTTTTAGAACCAGCGTTAGCAGAAGCTGCGGTCATAATTAAAAGTAATGCTGTTAAACTTAGGGTGATAAAAAGTTTCATTGTTCGTTCTCCAATAGGGTATCAATAACAGTAAATGCAAAAACAGGAATGCTGCCTTTGGCGTTTGGTTTTTCTAATAATTTCATGCGCTCTTTAAAAGCGCGCTCTTCGATCATGACCCATTCTTTGTAAGTTTCTGCACTGACCGACTCGAAATAAAGCGACATGTAATTGGCATCATCTAAATCAGCGTTGGCTGGTTTTAAAAAGCGCTCTGTTAAACGTAAACCTACAGATTTAATCGTCTCGGCAGAAAAACTAGAGCTCACTTCGCCCTGACCAAAAAGACCATTGCCTAAAGGACGAATCACTTTTTGATCGATCATGCGTTTTAAAGTCTCAAGCCCGTAAGAACCAAATCTTTGTTCAACGTAGTGAGTGCTGAAAGGTCTTGTTTCAGCCAAAACATACAGTTCGGCAAAACAGGGATCTTTTTGCAGATCAGTTTCTAAATCCAAATGATAACGATTTAACGGCGAAGATTTTAATTGCGGATCAGCGCTTTTAATTCTTTCGCGAATGACCGGCGGCGCTTTTTCGATCAGATCATTGATAATGCGCGTATCTAACAGACAAGAATAAAGTTTATATAAAGTAGAATAAGTTGGTGTGTGAATTTTTTCGCGCAGACGATTTAAAGTTTTTACGTGAATTTGCGCTTTTGTCGCTAACATATTCAAACCCTTTTTCGGGTCTTTAAAACGCAATAAATAAGCTTCGATATCCCGTGATACTTGATCAGGGATAGAGCTAGCCATAGCGTTCGAATTGGTATCGACGTTAATATTCATTTTCACCTTAAATTTTGAAGTTTCTGATTATCTTAACAATTCATCAGGCACAACGAGAAAACGCCCTAGGTCGGAGGGGTGACTCTAGAGCGCTTACTAATTAAGCTAAAACTAAGTGATTAGTGGCAATTTGGTACGTTAAATTGCTTGTTAAATAAAAACTCTACACGGTCGTTTTTACCACCCATAACTTTAGAAACTTTAACCATTACAGAAAGTGGGTAAGTTCCAGAGATCACTTTATCTTCACAAACGCGGTGATCACCACGGCCACCAGTGAATTTGCAATCCCAAGAAGTGCGTGTGTAGTTGATTGGAGTTGATAAGTATTTTGAACCTTTGCAAACTTCTTTAGATTGATTTTTACCAATGTAAATAGTTTCACATTGTTTAACTGGCTTGATCGTGCGTAAGTTAGCACCGTCAACGCATGTGAACATGTAATCAACAGCGTGACCCATGAATACAGTTGGAGCGTCGATTTGAATTCTTGGATCATTTTCTAAAGTCTCCCAAGAAGTTGAAGCTGTATATGCAGATGCAGTTGTTGCAGCTAATAAAGCGATCATTGCGATAAGTTTGTTCATAATATCTCCTTTGATATTGTTTTTTGTGGATGACTGGTGTTTCGCTGATCTTGCGAAGTTTGTAAATTGAAACAAGCGCTGCTTTTTTTGATTTATGGACAACATAGCTTTGTCCAAAGTTAAGCGTGGACAAACTAGACTTTGTCTCTCAGTTGCTAATCATTTGGGGAAATTTGCCTAACTGATATGGCCATCAGGACGAATGAGATAAACCCGATTTTTTTCTAAACCTTTTCTTTTCATCTCTTCATGCCATAAAAAATAATGCACATCATATTCTGTCTTTACCCGAAGATCGCCGTAAACATGAATCTGCCAGTCGAGTGACTGCAGTGGTTTATAATTATCAACACTTTCAATCCAAGGTAGCCGATCTTGATGCCCGCTGTAGCTAATCGCCGTCTGCGAAAGGCGACGAAAGATAAACCGGCCGGTGCGTGAAAATTTAAATAACCGCGGCAAAATTGCCGGAACTAACTGGGTTCGCACAAAGCGCGCAAGTTTTCCGTCATTCGAAATAAAACGAAAAGCACGATCTGTGGTTTTCACTAATTGCTTAGCAAAACTAATACGTTCAGTTTCATACGTCGCTAAAAGTTCAGGGCCTGATTTTTTCTTTAACACATCACCCAACTTCCAAGCCAGGTTTACGGCGTCGCCAATGCCCGTGTTCATGCCCTGCCCGCCAAGAGGCGAATGAATGTGACTGGCATCACCTAATATAAAAACACGACCGTTTTGAAAATGCGAGGCCACCCGGTGATGCACCCGGTAAGTCGAAAACCATTTTAGTTTTTCGATGGTCACATCCATCTCTGTTAAAAGCCGTGGGTTAACGTCATCCCAAGTGGGATCTTTTTTCTGGTCTTCGCGGATGACTCCGATCAGGCGTGCATGCCCTTTTTCTTTGAGCGGAAAAAACGCCATGAACTCAGATTTATCTAATGATACATGCAGCTCGCCATTTAGGGCTGGTCCCTGTCCTGCTACATCGGCTACGTAAAATAAATGCGGATAAGTGCTTCCTGAAAAACTGACATTTAATTTCTTGCGCACCACCGAGTGTGCACCATCACAGCCAGCTAAGTAATCTGCCGTAAGCGTTTCAATTTCGTTATTAGGTAACTTAATTTGTGCGGTGACTGTTTTATCGTTTTGTTCTAAATTTATCAGTTCGGTGTTTCTTTCGATATTTACGCCAAGTGCTTTTAATTTTTCGATCAGGATTTCTTCGTGTTGGTCTTGCGGCAAAATTATAATGTAAGGATAGGGTGTGCTGCCACTGCCGATATCTGAAATTTTAATTTTTGCGCGCTGAATATGATTTACCCATAAATTGAGCGCCGGAAACCTAAAACCGGCTTCGATAATATCATCAACAATTTGTAGCTGACGGTAAAACTCTAACGTGCGCGCATGGATGACCAACGCGCGCGATGTGGTTTCTTTCTCTGTCGCCTTATCAATAATCCGGACGGCAATGCCTATTTTAGTTAACCACAGGGCTAACACTAAACCCGTAGGCCCAGCACCAGCAATCAACACAGGAATATGAGTCATATTTACCGCCCTGTTTTACAGAGTAAGCAAAATTCAGACTCAATAAATGAGAACGGCGGGTTTCCCCGCCATTCTTTAATAGATTCCTTTTTTCGGACGACCGTTATTACGGGCATCGATACTTCTTTTTTTCCAAACCTTTCGGTCTTCTGCGGCAATGGCTTTATCTTGTTTTCGCAGACCATTACGAACTTCGGCTTGAAGCTTTTGATAATTTCGCCATCTTTCATCAGGCAACGTGCCATCAGCAAGTGATTTGATAATCATACAACCTGGTTCAGTCGCATGCAGGCAATCACTGAAGCGACAACTTGTTATAAGGTCTTCAACATCTGAAAACTGCGAGCTGATACCTTCTGAATGATCAGATAGTTGTAGCTCACGCATTCCTGGCGTATCGATAATGAGTCCACCGTAGCGACTCACATACAAATTGCGCGATGTCGTGGTATGACGACCTTTCCAGTCGTCTCCCCTGGCCGTTTGAGTTTTAATTTCGTCGCTATTAATTAAAAAATTAACCAGCGTCGATTTACCAACTCCTGAAGAACCGATCACCACCGATGTCGTTCCTTTTTTTAAATAGTCTTTAAAAAACTCTGCGCTTTCAAAATTTTCTTTTGAAAGTGCATGAACACTCACACCTGGAAATTCATTTTCTACACCGGCGATCACTTGAGCAATATCTGCTGCTGTGTCGGCCTTTGTTAAAAGAACCACCGGGGTTGAACCTGCATCACGGGCGATGGCCAAGTAGCGTTCGATACGACGGTAATTCAGATCATGATTTACGGCCGAAGTGATAAAAATATGATCTACATTGGTCGAAAGAATTTGTATATCCGAAGTTAAGCCCGCTTGCTTTCTCTGAACAATCGTCTTTCGTTGCAAGACCTGATTAATCAATGCCCTGTCTGACTGACCTGAAGGTTCAATCAGAACCCAATCGCCAACGGCTGGGTAATCAACCCTAGTTACGGCATTATGTTGAACCTTGCCGCTGATCGTAGCCATCACGACTTTATCAAGTGCGATTTGCACTCGATAAAGATTTCTCTCTTCGCAAATAACTCGAGCTGGATATAACGTATTAACATTGTCGGTCATCTGACTTTCAAAAAAGTCATCCCAACCAAATAACTGTAAAAATCCCTTATCGGAATTAAGCATGTGTACTCCTTAAGTTTAATTCAAAAAAACCGAACTGACTTAAGGGCCTTAAATAGAAATCTAATATGTTTTTAATTTAGATCAAATTCGCAAGAAGGCCCTTGATAGTTAAATTTTCCATAAAGACCTCCTGGGTGAAAAGTTTTGCAGGCTTGATTGCCGCGAATAAATATAATCTAAGTTAGATTGAGTAATTTGTCAACAGGTCTGGCTTCAAATAAAAAAGCCAGGCGATGAACCTGGCTTTTTTATTTTCTAAAATTTGAACTTAAAAAATTATTTCGTCTTAACAAGATCTGGTAAAGTTAATAAAGACTGGTCTCCGCCAACTTTTAATTTTGTTGGGTGAACGTAATTAGCAAATCTTCCTGTATCTACTGAATATGTACCGCGAAAGTTTTCACGACCCACTTCATACACATCTCCAGATTCACCAGATTTAGAAGATTTTTTAGTGTTGATCGCATTAATTGTTGGAACACGGTCAACTAAGTAACTGCCTTGCTCTAACACATCTTCTTGCTTAATTTCGCCTTTAGCTATTTTGGCCATTGTCACAGAGTATTCAGAACTAGACGCTTTACTTGAACGCACATCAGCTTTTGTTAAAGCGTAGTTGAATAAGAATTGATTCTTTTGATCAGCATAACGCGATAAGCTTGGGTCATCAGCCACTTCTTCCGCGTAAACTTTAATTAGCGGAGTGCCCGCTGGCACTAAATGCTGAAGATAAGCGATCGCTCTGTTTTCATGACGAGTACAACCATGTGAACGTAAATCTGCGAATAAAGAAAAGAATCCTTTTTTAGCGCGGTTGATGAATTTATCTTCGTCCGCTCCCCAGCCGATTGTTCCATGCATCCATTGACCGAAAGCATTTGGTTCAGCTAAAGCTGCATACCAACCAAAGGCTCCGCGCATTTCACCGCCGTTTGGCATGTAATCATCTTTAAACCATTTTGTAGCCGCTTTGTCTGCTTTGGGTGGCATTGGTAATGCTGGGTCATACCAGCTTGGATAGTTTTTAGCATTATCTTGATAGAATTTTACCCACTGACTGATACGATAGGTGCCCAGAATAGTTTGCTGGCTTTCTTCGTTACGTTTACCAACTAACATCACAGTTTCAAAAACCATTTTATGCGCGCAGCCCGGAGCCGTGTAACAAAGTTCATAAACCCGAGTTTTTTCTGTCGCAACGTTTTGAATAACTAAGTACTTCGGTTTTGATTTTGATGATTGAGCCGAAGCTTCTTGCACTGAAAAGCTTACGACCAATGCAGCACTTAAGCTAATAGCTTTCGAGATATTAATGATATTTTTCTTGTTCATTAGAGCCTCCATAAAGGGGATTGGGGTTTGGTGAGGCAGAAAAATATCATGGGTTTTGTTTATTGGGTGATTTTTCTTGTTAACAGGAAAAAGCAACAGGACTGTCAACTCTGTAGACAACTAAAAAAAAGCAGCTCGAAGCAAATTACCTCGAGCTGCCTTATAGACTTTATTAAATACTCTATATACTAGTATCTTTTATTTGGGTTCGTGTCTGTAGATTTAGGTTCAAAGGGCATATCTCTACGTTCGTAATCATCATCACCTTTTGCTTCTGATGTAGATGAAATATCATGAGCGCCGCATTGTTTTAAAATGTCTTTCGCTTTAGAAACCCAGTCACCCACGCCCGCATGAACTGATAATAAAATACCACCTTCTTTAACTGCAGTTTCAAAACGTTTGGCTTCATATTCTGGAATTCCCATACCGACTAAGGCACCAGCAATACCCCCAACGGCTCCGCCAACACCAGCACCAGCAAGACCAGCTAAGATCGGACCAGCTGCTACAAATGGTCCAATGCCTGGAATCGCTAAGGTACCAATACCCGCTAACCAGCCTAAGGTTCCACCGATCACAGCGCCGCCAGCGACACCTGTCGTTGCACCTTCTGGTGCTTTAGTTTGTTTTTCATGCGCAAATTCTTTGGTGTCTCCCACTGAAGGAAGCAACGCTGAAATGTCGCTGTTTAAAAAGCCCGCGCTTTTTAATTGATTAACAGCAGCTTCAAGAGCCGCTCTTGTTTCAAATAATCCATAAACTACTTTATCGCTTTTTTTAAATTCCATTTTATTCTCCGTTCGTTATTTTGTTGTTACTCAGTTTTTGTTGTGACTTCAAGTTGATTTTTAATACTTTTCGCACCAGCGGATTTAGCTAACTGTTCGATTTTTCTTTTTTCAGCCATCGTGTTTACCGGGCCACGTAATGTAGTGATCCCTTTTAAGGTAATGATTTTTACATTCTGCGCTTTCATAGATAATGAATCTTCATCGGTTAACATCTCGCGAATTTTGCGGGTTAATTCGATATCAGCCGTTGACCCTTGCATTTGATCTGTCGGCAGAAGTCTTCCTTCGGCATCACGTTTGTTCATTGCTGTATTATCCATGTCAGTGGTTTCAGTTTCAGCGGCTGTAGAGCGCTCATAACTTTGCGGGTTCGATTGAGCACTGGTTTCATTGGCTCTATATGGTTTTTCTGCGCATGCAAATCCTGCTGTTACTAATACTGCGGCAATAATAATTCGATTCATCATTTTCTTCTTTCCTTTGCTTGGGTTAAGATAATTTTCAAATGAATTAAAGTTTGCGAAAAATGTGCCATATGAAATACAGAAAAAATGCAGCAAAGCGCTACATAAAAAGTAAAATTTAATTTATTACGGGGTAATTTGTCAGAGTTGGTGGCGTTTTACATCACACTGTAAATCAAAATTTTCGCCATTCACCATAATAGCGCCATCCATATTGATCACAGTCCATTTATTATCTTTTTGCATAGCGTTTTCTAACTGATTTAAAAATTCAGCTGATAACGAATAGATTTGCAATTCTTCTTTGCGATGAACTGTTTCAGAATTCAGTTCATTTAATAAAACTTGCGGGTCTTTATAGGTGTATATTTTAACGGTATTTGCGGTTTTAGACGCCTTATGAACTCGGCGCGCTGAAGGGTTGCCGATTTCAATCCACACTTTGGGATTACCGTTTGGTGTCGGCACACTGATCGCGGGAGCGTCAGGGTCAGCTAAACCTTGCGATGAAAATTCAAGACCCTCTTCATAACTTAAACAGTAAGCTAAAACTCTGGTTAACAAATATGAAAGACTTTCAGACGGATGTTGCGCCACCCGAAAGTCTAACGATTGGTATGATCCTTTTTCAAGATCAGACAGTTCAATCTTAAATCTGTAAAGCTTTGAGGGTAAAGCCATTAATTAAGTGACTGAAAATCTTCGTCAGATAATTCTTCTAGATTGGCGTGAAAAACATCTTCAGCTTCAACTAATACAATCGGAGATTTTTTTAGTTTGTGCTTTTTTTCGATGGTGCCACAAATAGTTTTGATGATGTTTAATAATTCTTTACCAGAAAGTTCAGTTTCAAATTCATATTCATCTGGTGGTAACGCGTAAATTTTTTCGTTTTCATCAGTAATGTACGGGTAACCTTCTTCGTCAGCCATCGCTTGATCTAATTCTTCGTAAATATCTTCGCTCTCGACTTCTTGTAACATTACTTTTGCAATGAAAACTGGCATAAAATTCCTCTGGTTTGGGGTTAGTTCTTTTCGCACTTAGCGTTATCAGCTTTGCAGTTAGAAATCAACGTACGATCTTGGCATTTCGCCACGACTTCGGTGCGAGCTTCTGCTTCAGTTTTACCCACGGCTGAAAAGCGATTTCCCATCCATTGCAGCTTACAGGTGTAAGTTTCAACCAGTTTTGGACTGCCCGATGACACATCTAAAGCCAGGGTGCCTTTGTTATTGGGTTCGTTCGGATTGATCACTTTAAGACCGCAGCTGGTGCAAATTGTAAGTATCGCAACCACTAACGTGATTTTTAATTTGGTGTTTTTCATAACGAACCTATCGTCATAAATGGTTCCTGATTGAAGTGTCTTATCTTGAGAATACCCAGACCAAGTTTCGCTCAACTTCTATCTGTTTTTTTCCGAAGTGTTCTACATGAAATTACAATTACACAATCTTTTTCCGATTTTATTGTTTACCGTATCGCTTGCATTAACAGGATGCTTCGAGAAAAAAAAGGAAGAAGTTGTCGAGACTCCAAGTACTGATGGTGGCGGAACTGGCGACGGCGATGGCGAAACTCCAGCGATGACCACCCAGGAAAACTATCGCATTGTTTTTGTAACAACCACTGAAGTTAACGGCACTGGCGTCGCTAGTGGTACAGGATCTGGCTTAACTAGTTTTGATGCCCTTTGTGAAACAGAAAAAGTAACTAAGGGGTTTGGCGGAACATTTAAAGCAATGATCGGTGTAAATCAGCGTTACGCGAATGGCACTGACTGGATTTTACGCGCAGGTAAAGAATATCGTCGTGAAGATTTAACGACGGTCATCGGCTACGCAGAAGATGATGCAAGCCACGGAATCATTATTCCTGCCGCATCGAGCACTTCAATCACCGCACCGGGCAATAACTTGCTCCCGTGGACTGGGTTAACAAATAACTGGGCAGTTGATTCCATGAACTGTTCGGATTGGTCGCGCAATGATAACGATAACACAGGCGCTACGATGGCGAATTATGGTAAGTCGTCGTTAGATTTTGGTATAGACGACGAGTATGTCGATCTAGGCTATACGCAATTTTGGGGTTCACCCTTTGTGTACAATCAGGACCCTACGAAACAATTCTGCGATCAAAAACATCCGATCTATTGTGTGCAAACAAAACAGTTACCACCACCAGGTGACTATAAACGATTATTTATGTCGACAACTGGTGTGCGCGGTGATGGCGGAATTCCTGCTATGGATAGTGTGTGCGCCGCTGATGCTGTCACCAACGGTTTAACTGGCACTTATAAAGCAGTTGTCGTTGGACGTGAAAATCCATCAGGAGGCGGCACTTCGGTGGTTCGTCGTGTGTGCGAATC
The DNA here is from genome assembly GCA_036676395.1 of Bdellovibrio sp. Taxonomy (GTDB): domain Bacteria; phylum Bdellovibrionota; class Bdellovibrionia; order Bdellovibrionales; family Bdellovibrionaceae; genus Pseudobdellovibrio. The sequence continues at coordinate 1,011,194 of JAKFCY010000002.1, read as the reverse complement.
AGGTGCTTGTAGTGGCGCAACGGCAATGGAGCAATCTATTGACTGGGTTTTATACCCAAACATGAATTATCGCCGTGCTGATAACGTGACTTTTATTGGGACTACTAATGTTCATGGTTATTTCGAAGATGAATTTGAAGAACCCATTGCTAGTGGCGGTCAGTACTGGAGCGGAATGACAAACTCGGCAGCGCTTTCAGCTACGTTTCAACACTGCGGCGGCTGGTCTGAACCAACTTTCAACGGCTTTGTGAATAACGCAGGAAGCGCGACACCTGATTACGGTTCTGCATCCGTATTATGTTCAACATCATTATCAGTTCTGTGCGCTGAACAGTAAGTGGCTATGCGATCATTGCGATTCCGACAGGTATCGTGACTTCTGAAATTGCGCGCGCATCAAGCCATCACAAAGTATCAACGCAAGCATGCCCGACCTGCAGCTTGCAGGATCATAATAGCGATGCAAAATTCTGCAAAGCCTACTTCTTAAATACCGGAACGCCGTCGAACATTAAACCAATCGTTAAATATCCCCCCGATAAATCGAATTCATCGATATTACCGCTGACTGTATCCGTTTCCTTAAGACCGGTTACTTTATTGTATTCGTAACCCGCTTCAATCGTAAAAAATATACTCTTAACTCCAAATGAAGCTGATCCGCCGGCTACGGCCATAGGTGATGCGTAACCTTTTTTATCAACTGAACCATCTTGTGTAAGTGATTTAATTTTTAATTCACTGCTTGTTACACCCGCACCGACAAATAAATCAAATTTTGCATAGTCGCTGTTATTTAACGGTGCTCTTAAAATTCCGGCAAACACTTGTTGAGTTAGTTCTGCATGGTAATCAGTAACCGTGCTGGCCGCTAGCTCTTCTTCTTTAATCATTCTATGTGTATAACGAAAACCCGCATTGGCAAATTTTAGCGCAGGCAATGTAATCTCAACACCAAACTGATTGATCATGTCGAATTCTTTTAAGCCTTGAGATTCAAGTTCAGTGTTTACATTTTCAGGATTAATTTTTGTAGAACCTAAAAACAATCTGCCTTGGCCCTTATCCGCGGCTAAAGAACTCATTGAAAAAAAAGATACAACAGCAACAGAAATAAGCGATTTTTTAAACATATTAATATTAAAACTAAGGCAAGCACACTTCTCAAGTCTTGATTTCTCATGTGAGTTTTATCTAGCTACAACTAGACTGTTTGCTTGCCATTCAATTCATCGGTGTTTTAAAAACAAAGCCATGAATATCCTAAAATTTTTAATTCTTGTTTTAATCTTAACCATCTCGAATAAAGCTTCTGCTGTTGCATTGAACTCAATTAATTGCAAAACAGCAAAAAGTGAAGATCACACCGTTGCAATTTCTTTTTTTCGCCCGATTGATCCAATGCACCCGTTTATCGGTTTTTTATTTTTCAGCGCCACACTTTCAGTGTTTAAAAACGATGTAAAAGTTTATGAAAACAAAAGTCTTCGCATGACTCCTGAAATTTACACAACCGACATCAATTTGCGCGGTGATACCGATGGTGTGCATTTACGTTTATACCCGCAAACTTCGACTGAGGGTGAATACACCCACTACACAGGCCAAGTGTTTATCAATGATTTGGATGCGAAAGCCTATTTTAATTTCAAAGATTTGGGTGATCAACCAGGGCTTTACTGCCGGTAGCACCAATTAGTCCCGGACCTTTAGCGAAAGACTTAAGGCCTAATCCTTGCTGTCATGCTTAATATCAGAATGAGACTGACCGATAGGAAACGGTATGTCATCGAAGACTATTAAAGCTGAAGAATTAGCCGAATTATCTGATCAGGATATTTTAAAACTGCGTTTTAAAAATATTCAACTCTCGCTTGCTGAAAGCGAAGTGCAAGACTATGTCGATCAGCTTTATAAAGAACTTGAAGCTAAAGGTTTAAATTTCAAACCACAAATATTTTTTGGTGACGAATGGTTTAGCCCTGAAGGCATGAACGCGATCGCTGTACCGTTTTACCTGGCCAATACCCGCCTGAAACATTTGGAAAAATCAATGATGTTAGAAGTTGAAGGTGGCAATCCAGAATGGTTTATGAAACTTCTGCGTCACGAAGCCGGCCATTGTTTTGATCATTGTTATAGATTTTCAAAAAGAAAAAAATGGAGCCAGGTGTTTGGTTCACCTTCGCAAGATTATGCTCCTGAAACTTATCGCCCGCAGCCCTACTCTAAAGGTTATGTAAAACATTTAGAACGTTGGTATGCGCAAGCTCATCCAGATGAAGATTTTGCCGAAACATTTGCGGTCTGGTTATCGCCCTCTGTTGACTGGAAAAAAGAATACAGTAAATGGCCCGGAGCTTTAAAGAAATTAAACTACATGGAGTCTTTAGCTAAAGAAAGCGTGAAATTAAAAAACGCGTCTGAAAAAGGCCGTGCCCCAAGCAATGTCGCAAACCTTACGTCAACCCTAGAAAAATATTATCAGAAGCGCCGCAGAGAAAATGCAGATGAATATCCAGATTTTTATGACACCGATCTAAAAATGATTTTCAACGGCGATCCAGCGTTAAAGACTGAATTATCGGCGCGCCGGTTTATGAAGCGCCATAAAAAAGCCATCGTTGCCGCCGTCGCGTGGGCAACGAAAGAACGCAAATTTACGATAGACGCCTTAGTAAAACGTCTGATCGATCGCTGTGCTCAACTTGAATTACGACTTGGAAAATCTGAAAACCAGACAACGATGGAAGCCGCAAGCTTTCTGACCAGTCTGGTGAAAAATTACTTATTCACTGGAAAGTTTAAAAGAGAGGCCTAATTTATGAAATCACTGAAGATCGTACTTCTATTTGATTTATCATTAAAGCTAACTCCCGAGCAGTATCCTGATTACTGGAACACTCCTGACTGGAAAATTGAAAAAGATGTGAAAAACACTTTGATCAAACTCGGTCACCAGGTCATTCCTTACGGAATTCATGATGATATTGAACCTTTCTTAAAAATTGTTAAAGAACAAAAACCCGATTTAGTCTTTAACATGTCTGAAGCTTTTTTAGGTAAACGCGATTTTGAACCAAATTTAACTTCGCTTATGCAATTAATGGGTATTCCTTTTACCGGCGCTGGCCCGATGAGTTTACAACTATGCAAAGACAAAGGTTTAACGAAAGTCATTTTAGATTATCATCAGATTAAAATTCCAAAATTTGTTGTAGCTAAAAAATCCCGTTCGATGAATTCATTAAAGGGTTTTCCTTTTCCTGCTTTTATTAAGCCCTTAGATTTAGAATCTTCAGAAGGTATTTCACAAAGTTCATTTGTTAAAAACGAAAAAGAAGCTCTTGCGCGGGTTAAATTTATTCACAATAGTTTAGATGCTGACGCGATTATCGAAGAATTCATCGATGGCCGCGAAGTTTACGTCAGCATCTTAGGCAATGAAAATTTAAAAGTATTTCCGCCCCGCGAATTATTCTTCAAACAAAAATCTGAAGATGAACCAAAATTTGCAACTTACAAATCAAAATGGGATCAAGCCTACCGCAAAAAATGGGGTATTGATTCTGGCTGGGCTGCAGAGTTTCCAGAACCGATGCAGAAAAAATTAAATGAGGTCTGTAAAAAGATTTACCGCTTATTAGGTATTCAAGGGTTTGGGCGTATTGATTTACGCATCAAAGGCGAAGATATCTATTTTATTGAAGCTAATCCAAACCCTTCGATCGGTAAACGCGAAGACTATGCCCTATCAGCCAACAAAGCTGGTGTGGATTACGAAGATCTGATTGCTAAAATTGTTTCTTTATCATTAAGCGCGTAATGGATAATAAAACTGAACTAATCATCACCGATACAGTTATTGGCGAAGGCAAAGCGGCTGTTAAAGGCGCATTACTTTTTTGTCATTACACAGGCTTTTTAGAAGATGGGACTAAATTTGATTCATCGCACGATCATGGCCGCCCTTTCGAGTTCGTGATCGGTTCAAAACGTGTGATTCAAGGCTGGGATCTCGGCCTGATGGGCATGAAAGAAGGCGGTAAACGCACTCTATTCGTACCGGCGCATTTAGGCTACGGTGAGCGTGAAAAACGCAAAATCCCTGCGCATTCAAACCTGATCTTTCATGTCGAGCTTTTAGAAGTTCGTGTTCGCGATTGACCCTAATCACTTATCGCTCTTAAAATGAGCCATGTTCAAAACAATACTTATCACAGCCTGCTTTCTATTTTCTCAATTCTTATTAGCTGACGAAGTTATAAATCTAAAGGCTACCTTTCAGGTTCCAGTGCCGTCAGAAAAATTTGCTCATTTAGCCACTTTTGAAATTACAAACTTTCAGATCATGACAAATAACAAAGGTGTAAGATATATGTCTTACACCTTGCCAGATGATTTAACCGGCGATGCAATGACGATTAAAATGCCACTTATTTCTGAAGTAGACGGCAATAAACATTTTGAAAACGAGCAAGGAATTGCTGACTGCAGTGGAGAATGGACTGCTTTAGAGTGCGGTATGCATTTTCAGAATCTACAAATAAATCAAAAAACAGTGATCTCGCATCTGTTTTTAAAATACGGTTACAATCAAGAAACAAAAAATCGCGTAATCGTAAGCAGCATTTTTTCGAAAGATCCAGTTGGTTTACTAAAAGCACATGAGTAACCGCTTCAGTTCTCTACCTTCAGATTTTAAAAAATTAGTCACAGCCCGGTTTTTCTTTTCGTTTGCTGTACAAATGCAAGCCGTCGTTCTTGGCTGGCGCATTTACGATCTATTAAAAGATCCATTAGCTTTAGGTATGATTGGTTTAACCGAAGCTGTACCGGCGATTGGCTTGGCTTTATACGCTGGCTATTTGGTCGATCGTTTAAGACCCTTAATGGTTTATCGACGAGTCATTTATGTAAGTCTTCTTTCTGGTTTGATGGTGCTTTTAGAAAATTACCTAGCTCCGCAATTATCCTTACATGCACAAGCTGGTATGTTATACGGCGCCGCTTTTCTAACAGGGATCGCGCGTTCATTTTCTCAGCCTGCCATCTTTGCATCGATTCCGCGTTTAGTTGAACGCAACCAACTTTTACAGGCGACAGCGACCAGCAGTTCTGCAATGCAGATTGCCCGTATCGCTGGCCCTGCCGCCGGTGGGTTTATTTTTGGTTTTTTCGGTGTCACCGTAACATCGTCATTAGTTTGTCTATTGCTTATCTGTTCTGTGACATCGATGTATCTGATTAAAAAAGATATTCCAGCACCTGAGACTTTGCATAAGCATGCCACCATCAAAGATGAACTTTTATCGGGCGCACGCTTTGTTTTCAAACATCCCATCTTATTTCCGGCGTTGTCATTAGATATGGTGTCGGTTTTATTTGGCGGCGTCACCGCACTTTTACCGATTTTTGCGAATGAAATTTTAATGGTCGGCCCCAAAGGTTTAGGCTTTTTACGTGCCGCCCCTGCTATAGGTGCTACGATCACCAGTTTATATTTAGTGCGCAACCCCCTTAAAGGGCATTCAGGCACGTGGTTATTTTCTGCGGTGACTGGTTTTGGATTATGTATTTTATTTTTCGCGATGAGCACCACATTTTGGATTTCTATGGTCGCCTTAGCTTTTAGTGGCCTATTTGACAGCGTCAGCATGATGATCAGATCTGCTGCTGTGCAGTTGTCATCGCCAGATCATATGCGCGGTAAAATTTCTGCGGTAAATTCTATTTTTATTGGTTCATCAAATGAATTAGGTGAAGTCGAATCCGGAATTGCAGCAAAATTATTCGGAACCGTACCATCGGTTTATTTCGGGGCCACGATGTGTTTACTGACCGTAGCCCTGATCGCATATTGGTCTCCAGCTTTACGCAAAATGGAGCTGGACAAACTATCTGCGCATTAAAACTATTCGCGCAGTAATTTTTGCGTTTTAGTATTTAAATCATCCATCGCCGTTGCGATTTTTGATTTCATCGTAGTCCAAGTGGTCTCTGATGATTTATCTAAAGCCGCAAGGTCATTTTTAATTTTCAACTTCGTGCTTTCAAGATCTGCAATCGTGGCTTGTTTAACATTAGAGCCTTTAACTTTAGCTTTTTCTTTTAAAGCAGAAATTTGGGCTTCAGCACTTTCAAGCTTCACAGACATTTCTTGTTTGAACATGGCCATGTCTTGTTTAACACCAGCAACCGTATTACTTTCTGTGGTCGTGGTTGTGGTCGTTTGTTTTTTTGTATTATCAGCTGCGAATGCGGCGATTGCCGAAACCATGGCAAATGCCGTTAAAAATATAGCTAGTTTTTTCATAACGAAATACTCCTTCTTATGGGTTTATCTGTAGGCATTTTAGCTCTCTCTGATTAACAATGAGAAATAAAAAAAAATGCCTGGGGATATTTTTCGCGATGAAGGGTCAATACGCCCTATAACGGGTGAAGTTTGTAAATGGCCGAGCCAAAAATCCACTTGTGATTTTCTGTAGCAATGACGGCTGAAAACACAATTTCGTTATTATTGTTGATATCAATATTGCCAGCGAATCCTGGAAACTGATCGCGCTTAAGAATTGCCGCCATTCCCTGATCAGCCATAATCGCATCGCCTTCGCCGATAAGTTTTTTTATCTCGGGTGTAACAGCAAAAGGGTTTGCTATAAATATTGCGCGCAAGCCGTTTTCATCTTTAGCACGAAACACGACAAGGCCGTTGTCGTTAATTTTTTGCGAGAACATTTCAATTTGCGAGATGTTATCTGATTTTTCTTGCGCGACGGTAAAATGTTTTCCGTCTTTCACTGCCACAATGACTCTAGTTTTATCTTTTAAAGTCGCCCCAAATACGGCATAGCCGGCATTTGATAAGAAAGGGCTATTATCAAAAGATTTATACGGCGATAACACATCCGCATCACTATCCTGGGCAATAACTGACTTTTGATAAGATTTTTCACCTGTGGCTGTAAATTGCGGTGTTAATAAAACAATTTGATCTTTGGCTTCTTCGGCGTAGTTAAACTTTTCACCCAAACGAGCTTTAAATAACCATTGTGAACGGTCGTTTACGCTCGGACCAAATAAATACGCGTAGCCGCCATCTTCATCGACAATCGGCCAAAGTTTGTCTGAACGCCATTCATAAAATGCACGATTATTTTCAGAATCGGTCGTACGAAAAACATAAGCGCTATCGTTAATTAACTGGGCATAACTTAATGCCGCCATATCTTTTGCCGGAAAAATATTTTTACTGGCTTGATTTTTCGTTTCATAAATAAAAAGGCCATCATTGGCAGCTTCATTAAATAAAGTAAATAAAATGTCTCCGTGACTTAACATTTCCGGATCACCGATGAACTTTTCTTTCGGGCCAAAATAAACCGCACGACCATCAATTTCTTTGCTGGTCTTTAACCAAATGGCTGACTGTTCACTGTGGTCACCACTCTGATCAAAGCCACCAGAGAGTATTTTAAAGGCAACATCGCCTTGATCATTAATACTTGGTGATGTGTTACCCATCGAACTATAAGCTGGCATATTGTAGGTACTTGAGCCATTTGTACGAGCTAAAAGTTCACTTTTATAATGGGGTAAAAAACTTGTTAACGCCGTCAATGAAAGAACTGTTAAGATCATAAAATTGTATCCTTATGCTGTAAGGATATTCTTACGCAGCCTCACAAATCAATCATTTATCTATGGTATTTGTTGCGCGACAAAGCCTTTCACCACATACTCTGTTCGTCATGGCAGCAAGCATAACTTTTTTAGAAGACAATGAAGAACTGCGCGAAGTTCTATCTGAAGTCACCAAATCTGAACTTGGCGAAGAAGCTCTTAGCTTTAGCCGGCTTGCTGATCTTATCGAACACCGCGCTGAAGTTTTACAAACCAAAGTGGCCATCTTGGATATTAACTTAGGCAGTGACCAACCCACAGGTGTTGATGCCTTTCACTGGTTAAAGTCACAAGGCTATACCGGAAAAATCTGTTTTCTGACCGGTCACGGAAAGACTCATCCTATGTTGCAAGCCGCCTGCGACATCGGTGCCGAAATCTGGACAAAGCCCATGTACGCCAACGCTTTATGTGAAGCCATTCGAACAGCGATTAAAAAATGAATTCACTGCTTGGTTCGCTTTTACTCACCACTGAGTCCAGTGTCATCTTAGGTTTTAGTTTAGCTATCTGTGTACTGGCGTGCTTGTTATGTATTTCATTTTATTTTAAATTTCGCCATCAATCTCTTTTAAATCTAAGTCTGGCGATTTTTGCGTTTCAATTTATGATGGTCATGTATGACCACATGCCCGCGCAATTTTCAGCGTTACAAAATGAACCGATCTTAAAGCGCCTCACCCACTTTTCTGGCGGCCTTATTGTGTATGCTTTTTACCGGCTCTTCGTTTCGGCTTTTCAGCCATTTCCGGCCTTTAAATTCGTTACATCCCGATTTTATAAAACGCTTGTTATTACCGCTCTATCCATTCGTTTTGCAGGAATTGTCTATCCCACAGTGGTCTTATTTCGTATGGCCTCATTAGCCAATATTATTTTTTACGTAACAACGCTCATTTTATGTATTCGCTATAAATCAAAAAACACATCCACTTTAATGTTACGCATCGGCTGCGGCATTGGCGTCGTTGGACTTTCAGTTTACCCGCTCATTCGTACCGGAATTATTTCATCTCATTATCTGTGGGGTATTAATAATTACATTTTAATTTTTACGATCACTTTATTTTCAATTTTTAGTCTTGTCGGTGCTTTAGAGCTTGGACGCGATTACCTTGATCGCGCTGAAAAGGCCTCACTGCGAAACATGGCGCGCGCCTTCATTCAACTTCGTGATTTAGTAAATACCCCGTTTCAAACTATCGATCTGACGGTGCAGTTAATACGCCAACGACACCCAGAAGAAGACGCTGCAATTCAAAAAATTGAGAACTCGCTCGAGACTTTACGCCGAGTCGATGCTGCCCTGGCAAAATATGAAGACAGCGTCGATTGGGAACAAACTGAAAACTTTATTGAAGTGGATCCACTGGTAAAAAAATAGAGTTTTCATAAAAAATAATAATCCCGGAAATTTGATCATTAATATCGTACCACGGGCGCATTTCACCTTTAATACTTATTTTATTACCCGAAGAATCAACGATTTCTTCATCTGACATTTTGATAACTTCTCCGCGCAGTGCGCGTTGGTGCATTATTTGAATTTTCTCTGGAACCGCAGAAAAAGTTTCATAAATTGAAAGTCCGGTTAAAATATGACTGTTTAGGTTAAAGTCTTCAATCCACTTACGACTTACTAAAACATAGCGTAAGTCTTTATCCAAAACGGCCACCGGGTATGGCACACGCTTCAATACAAATTGAAGTTCACGCTCGCGATTTTTTAATAATTTGATCGTTTGTTCGATGTGAATCTCGTTTTTTATTTGTTGTAAAGTCGACCACAAAATAACTGCGCTCAAAATTGTTATGGTGGTGATTAAAGTAAAAATTACTTCTAAATTTTCATATTCACTTTGCGGCACATAATAGTAGATTAAAAAACTGATTAAAACTAATGATCCGCTGACTGAAAATAACATCTTGCGCCCCAGCTTTGCGCTTACCCGCTGATTTGAGAATATCGACATTAATCCATTTTTAGGATTTAAATATAAAACACCTAAACTTAATAATAATTCAATGGCTAATGTGACTCGTGATTGCGACAAGTAAGGAATCAACCGATTAAATTCATCTTGGTTAAACAAATGGCCAATCAGACCCGCTATCGATAAAAAGAAGGTGATCAAAGCAAAACCTTCAGTTAATTGTGTTCGATATTTGTATTTTTTTAAGCGGTTAAAAAATAAAGCTAACGGCAGAGCCATAAAACAAATGGCTGTCGGAATCGCCATCCGCCCAGGCAAATTAAATTCATTGGCAAAGCGATCTTGCACAAAAAATTCATCTACCCCAAAATTCGTAGACATTATATATTGCAGTAAGGTTAGACCACTAATGCAAAATACGATGAACATTGAAAACAATGAACCCAGGCGCCAGGCTTTCGTTGCACGAAACGAGTTTTCTACGCCTAATGAAAAAATAAACAATAAAGTACACAGGATGACATTAAATTTTATCGTTGCCGCACTAGATGCATACATTAATAAAAATGGCTCATTTAACAGATAACCAAGGCATGCCATACCGACAACAAACAAACTAAGGCCCACTATCCATTCGATAGCCCGCTGGTATGAAAAAAAGCCTAGCCTTTGCGTCTTTTTTTTATCGTCGGATTTTTTTTTGATTAAATAAAATTTCTCTGAAATACCAAATTCATTTTCTAAAGCTTGGCTTGCTAATATACGACTTTTTACCTCATCAGCTTCTTCAAAGATGCGATCCTGCATACGGCTGAACTTTTTTAGGGCTAATTGTATGGCTGTCGCCAAAGCTAACTGATCGTAAGGTTTAGGTAAAAATCCATAGACATCAAGATCCACTAATTTATTTAATGTTGTTTCATTAATGCTTCCCGAAATTAGAACGCACGGTATATTTAATTTATTTAATTCTTTGATGACATCATAGCCGGTTTTTGTGCCGCTTAACACGATATCTACAAGAACAATATCAACCGCAGTCACCTTAAGTACGGCCATCGCCGATTCAAAGCTAGTCGCCACACCTACAGGCGTATAGCCCAATTGGTCTAACATAGCTTCGGTTAGGATAATTGTAGTGGGCTCGTCTTCAACAATAAAAACTTTTACAGAAGCTTTATCCGCTATTGCACCAGACTTTGGGGTGTTTTTATCTGGTTTTTTTCTAACAGTGTTTAAGCTGGGTTCGATTTCCACAACTGTCCAATAAAGCAACGTTAGTGCCAGCAGAATACCTCTGAAAACGAGTCAAAATGCCACATCTTTGTTAAGCAAACTCCATATATGTAGATAACTCCATTGGATATAAAAAACGCTCTTCGCTATTCTGTAGTCGATATATGTGAGGTTTTTTATGAGAATTTTACTTGTAGATGATGACAAAGAAATTAGATTTGCCTTAGCTAATGTGTTTCAGGCTAAACATAAATTTATCGTGGTCGAAGCCGGCTCTGGCTCTGAGGCCATAACCACCATATCAACCCAAGAAAAGTTTGCTTTAATCATATCTGACTATCAAATGGATAATGGCAATGGCCAAGTGATCGTCGATTTTCTTAAAAGCCAACAAGTTGACGTGCCTTTTATTTTCTTTTCTGGATCACAAGAAGCAAAAGCCATAGAAGTAGGCGTTCCTGTTCTTAAATGCTTTGCAAAATCAGAGATCTTTCACCTGATTGAATACGTCGACAATTTTTTTAAACACAATGAACAGCTAAGAGTTGTTTCATAATAAGACTTAATTATACAATTTATGGATGAAATTTTTAATTATTTTGCCCTTATTTGTATTAGCCTGCCAAGCAGCTCCTACCAGCCCCCCTGTAACAACCCCTACAGCACCGCCAATCACACAAATCGAAGTCACCCTAAAAACCATTGAAGATTTTAATTTTAAATGGGGCGGCTTCTCAGGGCTGCATTTTCTTAAAAAAGAAGCTAATGGCGATCTGCTATTTTGGACACTGACAGATCGTGGCCCCAATGGCGCCGAATTCAAGAAAAACAAAAAAAGACATCGTCCGTTTATAAGCCCAAACTTTACCCCTAGCTTTGTGCAATTGAAATTCATCAAAGCTGAAAACAAAGTTATCGTCGTAAAAACTATCGCATTTAAAGATCTGCAAAATAAACCGATGACTGGCCTTCCGCCAAAAGATTCATTGGCTAAAATGGAGCAAGCAACGAACACAGATGGCGCAAACATCGAAACTGATAACAATGGCGTTGATTCTGAATCAATGACTATCGACAATAACAAGCACTTTTGGGTAGGTGATGAATACCTGCCGTCCATTTTAGAATTTAATGAAAAAGGAAAGCTTCTTGCACGTGTTATCCCGGCCGCTGATGCCAAAGCTATGTTAAAGAAAAATGAAATTCCCCATGCCTTTAGTTTTCGTAAATTCAATCGCGGTTTTGAAGCCATCGGACACAAAAATGATAAAATATTTTTTATGTCGCAAAGCCCTCTAGGTGTCAGCGAGGCCCATAAAGATAAAGAATTTTCTGTGATTCGAATTGGCGTGTTCAATACAAAAACCAGAATGTATGAAGGCGAATATCTCTACCCGCTGACACAGAAAAAAGTAGATAAAATCGGCGATCTAGTGATGATCGATGAGACGCATTTTTATGTGATCGAACAAAACGGCGATACCGGCAAAGACAGTGTTCATGTGGTTTACAAAGTTGATTTAACGAAGGCCACAAATCTTGTCAAATCGCGTTTGACACGTGATCCAGAGACTTACCCAGCGAAAGAACTTTTAGCAAAGGTAACGCCCGTGCAAAAAACTTTAGCTGCGGATTTAGTTCTAGGTGGCTATCATGAATTTGAAAAAATCGAAGGCCTGACGATAATAGATGATAAAACCTTAGCCATTATTAATGACAATGACTTTGGTGTATCAACCGATTCTGCAGGCAAATTAGAGATTATCGATCGCAAAACCTCTCTAGGAATAATTGCTTTATAACTAAGCACGAAAATGTTGCTGAATAAAGCCGGCAAAACAAAATTTTACTGACTCGCCCACCCCCGCCTGCTAGTTGTGATCGCATTCAAAGCATCAACAAACAAAGGTGGGGCCCGATGTCTAAATTTCTACTTTTTAGCGTTAGTTTAATTTTAAGTTTACTGTTAGTCAGTGGCTGTTCGGTCGAAACGCAAAAAGCGCGCGAATCTTTCGACAATCAGGCATTACCGCAAGAACTTTTAAAATTAGCCAATCAGACGAATGAACTTAATAGTTACCAAAGCGAAATCGCAGCACGTGTTCAAACTGAAGATCGCGGCGCAAATTTAGATATCGCTGTTATCGATAACGGTATGGATTTAGCTCATCCTGATTTAATCGAAAAATACTCTTACCAAGTTGAAAACGGTAAAATCACAGGCGTGGGCCATGACTTTATGGGTGATGATCGTTTCCCGTCAGCTGTTTTAATTAACCCCGAACTTTTCGCCTTTACTGCGATTGAAATTAAAAATGGCTTAATCGTCCACGGCAATGAAAACGTATTTAAAAAAATGTTATCGTTAGATGCGGATTTTTCTAAACTTTTCATGCAAAAGCTTAAAGCTGACCCGATTTTGAGTCAGTCACTATTTGCTAAAATCAGCGATAAATCATTTAACGTATTTGGTTTATACAAATTTATTATCAGCGAAAAAATGGCCAAAGGTTATTTCGACCCTGCAACTTACAAAGAAAATTTAGACGCCGGAAAATTATTAAGCATTAATTTTCGTGAAGCAGTGGTTTCTAGCACGGCTTTACAAGAGCGCAGCCTAAATGAAGCTTATTACTACTTTGATAAAGCAGCTTGGACGTTCTCTTCAGGCAGCGGCGTTGCTGATATTTTCTTTTCATTAAACTCGGTAGAGCACGGCGATTTAATGTTTAACCTGATTAAAGACACGATGAACGAGTTTTCACGTCTTGCCGAATTAAAAGCAGGGATTGAAAAAGTTGTCGATTTCAGATTAGGCCGCGATCACGCCCTAAACACAGTTCGCGAAGACGAAGTGGCTGGCGCCTGTGGTTTTCTATCAAATGCCGTTGAATACCATAAACGTGGCAGCATCGTTGCTGATCCGATTATGGGTTTAAAAAGCCAAACTGAATATGAACAATTGGCTAATTTAGATCTATTACGCAGCCCTACTGATTACCCGGTATTAACTTTAAATCAAAACAGCTATTTCGAATCTTTAAATTCAGGTATCGCTAAAATTAAAATTTACGGCGATGCAGTAACCTCAATTGAAAAAACAGCCGTTGAGCAATTAAATTTCAAAACTTATAACAGAAATCTGGCTACCTATTTAAAAGCAGCGCGCGCATTTGCTGAGTTACGCAGACCTGAACTTCACCGTTTATTTGACGTTGATTTTAAATCAGACCACTCAAGTCTTTACCGTAAACATTTCTTTAGATCTATGCACCCGTATATTTCAGACTTTTCTCAGGATGAAAGCCACGGCACGCACACCTCGGGTATCGTTGCCAAACAAAATGCAAACATCCGCATTTACCCAATCCGTATCACAACACGTTCAGCGTTAGTGACAAAACAAGAAAAAGTACAACTTTTAGATAAATTCAGCACTGAGTTTAAAGCTTGGTTAGCAAAACCTGTCGTTGCGCGCGCGATTTACCGTAAATTACCAAAGCTGGTAGTTATTAATCCGGTTGGCCCAAATGCTGAGCCACAAACTAAAAGCGAACGCGAAGCCTTTGCAGAGCTTTTAATGGCTAAATTAAAAGTGGGTATGGATGTCGCTTTTGAAGAAAATCCTTTAGATTTTTTATTCTTTAAAGAATTAGAAGAATCATTCTTACACGTGGCCGAGAAAAAAATTAAAGTGGCCAGTATTTCTTTAGGCACTGAAGTGAATAACCGCATTCCGCAGTTTAAAGATTTAGATCCTGAAATTGATTTACGTACGGTTTTTACATTCTTAAACTATGAATTCGTAAAATTTCACTTAGGCGAAATTATCTCTACTAAAGCTAAAGACACTTTATTCGTGGTTGCTGCAGGTAACTCAAGCACATGGATCGACGGCAAAACGCACAGCGCCTTACCTGTAGATTTATCGTCTCGTTTTTTAAAACCATTTGAAGATAATGCTGATTTCATTGCCCCGAATAATCACTTAGTGAATATTCTAGGTGTTGGCAGTTTAAGCCCTGATGAAGATTTATCAGACTTTACAAATGTATTATTAGGCTTAAAAACAAATATCATCTTTGCCGTGGGCGAAGACGTATTATCTCCGATTAAGAGCACCGATCTTTCTCCGGTCATCAGTGTTGTGAATAAAAAAATTCCGGCATTGTCTCCGCCCGTTGGAACTTCTGATTCGCGCATGGTTCCTAAACTTGCTGAATTAGACATCTTTGCAGCACTTAAAGGTAACGATAAAGCAGAATCTAGAATCGGCGCTTACTTGAGCGCTGGCTTTGGCCAAGTCGTAGCGTCTGTTTCTGCGTTAAAAATGCATTTAGCGATGAAGTTCTCTGATCACCGCGAAAAATTCAGCGGAACATCAATGGCAACACCTGCAGTTGCCGGCGTGATTGGTGATTTAGTTCTTAAAAAAGCACAGAACCTGAAATTAGCAACGACTGATATTTACACACACCCTGAGTTCAGCCCAGAAACGTTAATTAAAGATTTAAAGGCGACATCGACGCCGTTATTTCCTGAGTCGCCTGAATACGATTTGCG
Organism: Bdellovibrio sp.; assembly: GCA_036676395.1. GTDB lineage: Bacteria > Bdellovibrionota > Bdellovibrionia > Bdellovibrionales > Bdellovibrionaceae > Pseudobdellovibrio. Next base: position 995,772 of record JAKFCY010000002.1, on the reverse strand, counting down.
TAAAATCGATGTGCGCGATAAATACGACCGCGGCGACAAAATTCAAGAGCTTGAGACTTACTTACAAAGCATACTCAACTAATAAGGGGATATGATCGGATAACTTTGCCCAAGGTTTTCCGATCAGCGCCTTGCAGTTTAAAATATCCATATTGCGCGAATACATGCGGTCTAGAGTTAACATCGGAAAAAAACTCGGAAACGACTTAGCCGGACGATTATGAAACTTGGTGTGTGCCTCTTCTAAACCCAACTCTTCAATAAACATCTGGTTTAATTCTCCGGTCCAATCATTAAAATCACCGGCTAATATAAATCGTTCCTTTTCATTCACATCTAGATGAATCTGAGAAACGATTTTTTTGTATTGAATTCTACGCCCACGGCGTAACAAATCTAAATGCACATTATACAAATGAATCTTTTGTTTTGAATCCGGTATTTCAACTTCACAGTGCAATAACCCACGTTGTTCAAAACGATTGGTCGACATTACGGTGTGCTTTTCTTGAACAATCGGAAACCGGCTTAAGATGGCATTGCCGTAATGAAATTGCGAAAAAATTGCATTTTTGGCATACGAATAGTGTGACCATAGTTGATCAGCCAAATATTCAAACTGACTTTCTGTGGGCCAATCTTTTTCTTCACTTTTGCGGTGCTCACCGACCACTTCTTGCAATAAAACGATATCTGCCGCTGTTGTGCTTAAGGCTTCTTTAATGGTGCGCAAAATATATTTTACCCCACCCGTCGAAAAACCTTTATGAATATTATATGTCATTACTTTTATTTTCATAACCAATACCTAAACCAGTAAAAAATGTTCGCGATGCCCCGTAAAAAAATATTTGAATACCCTTTGCCATTGGGTTCAATTAATTTTGATTTTTTAAGATCTAGCTGCCACTGGCGCTCAAGCTTTTCGATCCACTGTGGCTGGTCGATCACAACTTCAACTTCTAAATCATGAATAAGACTGCGATGATTAAAATTATACGTGCCCACCGTTCCCCAATTATCGACGATCAAAGATTTTGCATGCAAAACCCGATCTTGATATTCATAAATTTTAACGCCGGCTTTTAATAAGCGGTCATACAAAAGCTTTGATGTCCATTTCATGAATGGGATATCACTTTTTGCCGGCAAACATAATACCACATCAACGCCTCGGTGGGCGGCATTTCCTAAAGACTTTACAGTTTTACGATTAGGTAAAAAATAAGCGGTCGTGATCCAGATTCTTTGCTGGGCTTCATTAAATGACTTTATCATTTCGCGCACGCGCGACAGCCGATGTTTACGGCGCGAACTTAACCGCAAAACATGTTCATGAAATCGCCATGAATACGAAAGACCATGCTTGGCCTTATTCCAAGAAAATTCACTGGTACTGACAAGCTGATCTACAGGCGCACCTTGCACTTCAACGCCGGTATCACGCCAGGCTTTTCCATGGGGCGTTAAGGTTTCACTGTGAACTTTACTAATATTCTGACTGCCGACAAAAGCGATTTTTTGATCGATTAAAAAAACTTTTCTGTGGTCGCGATTATTCATTTTACGAAACATGATAAAAAACCAGCGAATGTTTTTCCAGGTAAGCGCTTTAAGTGAAAACCGTTGTAAAAAATGTAGGCGTATTGGCAACGGGTGATAAATTTTAAAATGAATTTTATTCTGGCGACAATAATCATCCAGATCGGCTAAATGGCCAATCGATCCAATGCCATCGACAAGCAAATAAACTTCAACACCGCGAAGCCTAGCCTGTTTTAAAGTTTCTAAGACGGCTTTACCGAGCTCGTCAAAATTAAACATATACATTTCTATGCGAACTTCACGAACGGAGGCTCGAATTCTTTCTAAGATAGATTGAAAGTACCCATCACCAGTAAAATAAAATTTTACGTCACTCCATGTTTGCAACGTCACAAGCTTAAACCGTGCGTCTCACCACGCTATACCCGAAAATTCCACCTAATAAGGCCATCACAGAATGTAACCAGATTCCTGCTCCAAATAATGGAACAAAGCCAAATAACGTATTGGTTTGCGGAAACAAACCTAACACCGCAAAAACCGCAGATAACACAAACACCGCACGTGAAAATGTGATTGAGCGTGGAACACTAAGAGCTGGATCGCTAGCTGCGGCGATTCCCCATAAGCCGAATCCAATTAAAATAGCCTTATTGATAATATTTAACGGAAAAATTCCTAAAAACAGACCATAACTTGTTTCTACTTTTAATATCGGCAAACCAAACGATAATCCTGTAAATGCCGGAATCAAAGATAACGCTCCTAGCACTAACATTACAATACCACCCACAAGGGCGAAATTTTTTGCATTCATATATGACCTCCAACAAGATAAAATCAGCAAAAATCGTGCGGAATATAAATGAGGCGCATTGCCCGTTTTGATGTGGCGTTTAATGTAGTTTTGACTGTAGTTTTAAAGCTACTTCGGTTTAAGACTTAATTTAAAACCCATAAGATCAATTAATTTTAAAAAAGTATCTAATCTTGGATTGCCGTTCTCAGAAAGCACGCGATAAAGATTTTCGCGGTTCAAATCAGCTTCTTCAGCAAATTTTTTAAAACCACGAGCCGAGGCTACGGTTCGCATCGCTAATAGAATTTCATCGGCGTTTTGTGACTCATCGATGGCACTTTGCAAGTAGACGATCTCAGAATGAGGATTACGTTTTAAAGTCTCTTTGATGATAGCTTGTTTGTACATTTGCGCTTTTGACATAGTTAATTTGTAGCTTGCAAGCTACAAGTGGGTCAATTAAGTACAATCAACTGGTCTTTAGGCTAACCGCAATCGTAATGCTTTCTCGCAGAGTGAAATTAGACTAAAATTGTCATAGCAATGTCATCAACTGGAACAGCTATGGATTTAGATTCAACCCGCGCAAGGTTTTACCAAAACCTTTTCTCTTTGCATACGAATGGCCCTAAAATTCTTGCCGATATTGAAAAACTTAAATCTTGTTACGGTTATGATATTACCGCAATTATCATTCTGTTTCAAAAATACGGTTTAAGCGGCCGCGTAGAACTTGAAACCAAAACCGGACAAATTAACGCTGTTGTTTTTCAGGAAGGTCAGATTCAATTCATTGAACTTTCAGACACTGATACACGTATCGGTACCCTGCTTGTCAATCACCGTTTAATTACCCAACAGCAGCTTGAACAAGCTCTTAAAGAACAAACCGGCGTCCCAATCGGGGCCTATTTAGTTCAACGTGGCATCATCAACAAAGAACAAATCGGCTCGGTGTTATTAACACAATCCCGCACCCGTCTTTCGAAACTTATCAGCGATGAGCAGTTTTCGATTCGCATTAAAGAATCACAAACGAAAATAAAATCTTCTGAACTTAATATCGAACAATTTCATTTATTAGTGCACGACTGGATTTTAAGTAAGTTTTCGCACGACTGGTTAAATGCTCATTATCTTGAATATTACAATTATGTGGTCACGGTAAACTTTAGTTATTTTCGACCTGCTGACTCTCAAAAATATTCAGTTTTAAGTTTATTCAACTCAAATTTTTTAGAAATCATCGATGGTCAAAAAATCAGTGATTTAGCTTTACTGTTTGAAAACAATAAAAATCTTTTTAAAGCTCTGCATTTTTTAATGTTGTTAAAATGGATTCAGATTGAACCTTCAACTGAAGAAGATTCATATGAATTAAAAATCAAACATATTTATAAACTGATCATGAACAAAACTGGTTTAGACCTAGCTTACCAACTAAGTCTGATTACCAAACAAGATGCAAATAATATCGAGGCTATTTACGAAGAGTTGCAAAAATCTTTTCTGGGCCCAGAGACTCTGGCCAGTGAGTTTAAATTAGAAATCGACAAAAGAGTTCTTAATTTATTGATTAATTTCAGAACTATTAAAAATTCAAACGCCATTAACGAAGTAGCTCCCGAAAAAAAGCCCGCACAGCCTAAAACTGTTGATGTGAGGCCGATTAAATCTCTTCTGTTAGCGCAACGTTATAGCGAAGCCTTGGCCCTTGTTAAAAAACACAAAGACTCTATGACCAGCGTAAGCTGTTTACAGATGTACTCGGCATGGGCTCACTTAGGTTTATCACTTTTTAAAGGCACTCAAATTTCAATTGGTACATTAGAAAAAGAATTCTTAAATATTCTTCCTGAAGACATGACAACAGCTGATTATCACTACGTGAATTACATGTTGTTAAAATCAAAAAAACAAGATAGCCAGGCCGAAATGGCGCTAAAACGCGCTACTTCTGCTGACCCGAATATTAAAAATTATCCGGTCAGCAAAGGTTTATTTGGCTGGTTTTAAAACGCGACTGAGTAACTGGCTGTATAGTCAAACGACTGATCTTTTAACTTTTGTAGCGCTGTCTGTTGATCACGTAAATTATAGTGAAACCCTACGCCAAAAAGTTTATTACCGTCTGCATAGTGTAAATCTGTACGAAAATAAGTACGTGAGCCAATTTTTGATGTGCTTCCTGAAATATCAGTCGGCAACAGCATTGAATAGCCCGCATGCAAAAAGCTTACAAAGCGGCCTTTATCATATAGGTTAAGACTTCCCTGCAAGCCGATCTCTTTATTTAAAACTGAACTCATGTTGACCTGCGACGACACCGCCGATTGATAATCAATGGCCGTATTCTTTTCTATGGCCGCACGAAACGCGTAACTAATACGGTCACTATAGGCGCGATTCACTGAACCAGAAAAGTTGTATAAAAATCCACTTGGATTAGCAATGGTTACACTACTGGCTTCAGATACATATTTAATCGAACGAAAATTCGCAGAAGCCGTCCAAAAATGAAAGTATTGCGTAAACCATTTCCATTTTTGCTCTTTCGGCATTTGCATCATAATGTAAGTGCGCAGACTGATATCGTATTCAGATAAGATTGATACATTTTTCGTACGCGTGTTTCCGGCAAATCTTGAGAACCCGAAAAACGGCGAAAATGAATACATATTCATAATTTTCATGCGCTTATATGGTGGCACATAATACACAAGGTCTAATTCTTTATTTGAATGATCTTTATTAAAATAATCTTGATATACCGTAACTAGATTGTCATTAGGAACACGAAATGCCTCTTGATCATAACCCACATTTGTTTCCCAAGAATAGTTATCCCATTCCATATCAACAAATTTAATTTGGTAATCTTTACGAGCCACATTTTTCTTTACTGTAGACGGAATAATAAGTCGTTTACGTGTTGTCAGCTTAATCGATTCAACTTGGTTTACTTTAACGTCGAATAGAATACTTTTCTTTGGCTGATTTAAAATGACCCGGCCAAATTTGTTAGCTTTTTTCTTACTGATAGCGACTTCAGGGTATTGCGTTTCACTCTCTGCCTGAGGCACCAGAGCTAAACTTTTGCACATTAAGTACTGGGTAATTAAATTACGTGATGACAAGCACACCGTAGTACCTGGAGCAATTGTTGGCATTGCCGCAACTTCAGCCGTACCACTGGCATCTGCTGATCCTGGCTGCTCTGGCATAGCCATAATCGCAGCTGTTGCACTGGCTGGCAAAACGAATGTTCTTAAAGCATTTAAATCAGTTTGTTTAACTGTATAAACCACTTTGTTCTTTGCATTTTTTAAATTGATCGTCCAAAGACCCGCCAAAAGGATCTCTTGTTTTTTAATAACTAATTTTCCGTCCACGATTTGGGCAAAATCATCATTCCAATCAATCTTATGACCACCGATGCTAAAGATCTTACCTTCAGACACATCATACTCAAAATATTGGTTAAGAAAGACAAACGGAAGCTTTGGTGCTTCAGCCAAAACTGCCATCGGCATAAATAATGTTAAGAAAATTGCTGCTAACTTCATTGCTCTCAATTCTTTAAAAATTTGAAATATTTTTGCTCAACAACGTCTAAGTCTAATTCACTGCCGTCATCACCTTTAGTGCTACCAGCTACATTTAAAAAGCCATCGCCGAATTCTTTGCCGAATGAATAAAGCACATTTTTTTCAACGTTACTGTCTTCGTTAAAGTAGGGCACATAAAAAGATGTGATTTTGCAGTTCGGAGTAATAAAACCCTGAACCATATTTACCTGATCAATAAAAATTTTAGGGCATTTCACAAATTCAATTTTTGTTGCTGAGACCGAGCCCATAAATTTGATCCACTCACGAATTCCTAAAGAATTGATCATCTTAACCTGGTCCATGTTGATAACCATATCGCCAGCGGGTTTTAAATTGTGAAGTTCTTGCGGAAAACTTTCATCAATTTGCCCGATTAATGTTAGAACTGTTTTTCCATTTTCTTGTGCTGTCGAGAACTGTAGTTTTGACATATTTTTATCCCTTAATGATATGTATAGATTTTTGAATTTGGTTAATTTTTTTCTCGGAAATACCGTAAGGCAACACCGCCGAAACGCGAGTCATCACATCAGGCACAACCCCCATAATTAATGAATCGACGTGCTCATAAATCAACGCTGAGCCTAAGCCTGCACCGATTGAATTTTTTGACATCGAATCACGAAATCCATGCATATGGGCGGCATAGATATTTTCTAACATTTTGTATGGGTCAAGGCTGCCGTAATGATCAATTGTAGAAATTGAAACAAGCCCTTTAGCCATATTCTTTTCAACAATTAACATCGAATTCGGAACACTTGTTTTTTGAGAAATCTTGGGGGCATCGATCTGGGCATTCATCACAAGCTCTGTGGCCACCTGAAATAAATATTGGTACTTGGTCATGTCTAAATCTAAATACGCTAAAGAAAAAGCTTTTTGAATCACATCTGAACGGTCTTCAGTTAAAGTAAATGGCACACACACTACATCTGTATTTAATAAACTTAAATTCGGGTCAAAATAGTCTTCGCGTTTATAATCTACAGCTTTTAAAAATTGTAATTTATCTGTTAAGCCCTGTATTGAATTTTGCACAATATGAGTCACCTTACGGTCACGTATTAAGCTTAAACAATCTAATGCAGACATATTGTCAGTCACTTTATAATTGCAAGAAAGTTCGCTATCACCGAATACATCAGTGACTTGTTTGTCGGCTTCAACTTTACCTAAGTGAAATATATTACTCATGTTAAATCCACAGCAAAGAAAGTAACGTCATCGATAAGCTCTGTATTTTCACGGTAGGTATCAAATTGAGCCTGAATGCCAGTAATGAACTCAGTAACACCGACGCCTTTATTATGGTTTTCTAAAACCACTCTAAACATACCGCGCTCTTGTAATGACTCTTCAGCTTTATTTCGGATATCAGGAATACCATCAGTATAAACAAAAATGCGATCGCCAGCCTCTAATTGTTCACTTGCGACCGTATATTCTGAAGTCGCAGATTGCCCTAAACGATTACATTTAGAATTATCCAAAAAGCGTAAATCTTTTTTCTTTAAATCGGTGCGCTTGCTTAAGATAAATGGCGCTTCATGAGAGGCATTGACGTAATGAATAACTTTAGACGTCTTATCGATCACACCTAAAAAGCAAGTCATCATCATTTTATTTTTTGAAACTTGGCAAATTGACTTATTAACCAGCTCAATAGCTATAGCCGGCTCCATTTTTAAATTCTCGGTCATTGCCACCGCAGACTTAATCGCACTCGTAATTAAAGCGGCAGGTGCACCATGTCCTGTGGCATCAGCCATCCATACCCAAATTTTAGTTTCGCTTTCAAAATAGTGCCACCAGTCGCCGCCGCACTCAGAAGCTGATTGGTATGAACCATGGATTTCGCCACATTCAAATTTTGAATGCGACGGAGGAAATAGCGTTTGTTGCACCGCTTGGGCCGTTTTAAGCTCGGCCTCAAGACGCGCACTTTGCGCGGTATCTTCTAAAAGTTTAACAATCTCGACCGCCATATGATTGAACGTCTGCGACAATAACGAAATCTCGTCATTACCTTTAACTTCAATATTTACTTTAAAATTACCGCTGATGATTTGTTTCGCGGCATCGTAAAGAACTAAAATACGTTTGGTAATATAAGTTGATGCAAACTGGCTTACCAAGACCACTCCGGATAAAACCATTAAAAACACGATTAACGATTTATTAATTAAATACGTCAAAACCCCAAAGGCTTCTTTTTTATTCGTCAGCGTTAATAGATACAAATCATTTAAACCAAGGCCTGAAGACGATAACAACCACTCGTCAGAATCTTGCGAGGTAATTTCGCTGGTTCCCATTTTGATTGAATCCAGTTTTTTAAACAGATCAGGAAATTGCTCTTTTAAATAACCTGCGTTTAAGTTTTGCGTTTGGCGAAACACTTCACCATTCATGTTGATCATGAATGAACTATATGCTTTATCAGATTCGAAAAAACTTTGTAAGGCATCCGATTTGAATACCGTCACTAACGCAATCTTTTCATCACCATCATAAACGATATCGCTGACAAAAACTTCTTCACCACCCAAGAACATTGATTTTGAATCTGCTAGTGTTCTTGCAATTGATTTAATGAAACCCACATCTTCTGTAAGCTTAAAAGTAAAGTTGGCTTTCGTTGTGATTTTATCAACAAGCTTTGGCTGGGCCTGTGAAGTGATATCAACCAAGAATAATCCTTTAACGAACGAATCGTCCTCTAAGAAAATACTGTCGCCAGAACGAAAAGCTTTATTTCTTTGGTATTCAGATAGGTATTTTTTTGAAATTTCTGCTGATAATTTTAATTCATTCTTAAACTGGTTCGTAATAGTTTCTAAGTACACACTATTGCTATCATAGATGTAAGCAATTTTATCTTTCTCAAAGACGTTGATTGAATAGATCAAAAAAACGCTTGAAGAAAGTAAACTGGTGATACTCAGTAGAAACATGATTTTTCGTTTAATTGATGAATTCATTACCTTCTAAGGTACGAGATGCCCGCACGTTTATCAACATAGACTAGCTAAAGAGCGAGCACACTTGCAAATCTGAGACAAAAGAAATTATGTTACATTGGTTGTGACACTAAATAGCTGCTCGCAAGCGCAGCCAATATTAAGCTACGTTAAGTAACGAAACCTTGTTGCGCCCTGTACGTTTAGAATTGTAAAGAGCATCATCTGCCGCTTTATACAATAACTTAACGGCCTCGGGTGAAAACGAATTCTTCGGCGTCCAAGACGAGACACCCAGACTAATCGTAAACTTAATCGCGATATCGTTAAACATCACCGTCGATGCTTCGATAGCTGTACGCAGTGATTCTGCGAACATATTGGCAAATTCCTGATCTTTTTCAGGAATAACAATCGCAAATTCTTCACCACCCACGCGGGCGATAGTTGATACTAAAAAGTCTGGATTCACTTTTTGCATCACTTGCGGAATAATTTCACCTAAGAAAATCAATACGGCGTCGCCACCTGGATGGCCGTAACCGTCATTAATTTTTTTGAAGAAATCCACATCAAATAAAACAAGCTGGGCATTTTGATTGCTCGAACAAACTTCTTCGATTTTTTTTCTAAAGTAAAGATTGTTTTTAAGTTTAGTTAAACCATCAGTGTATGAAAGTTCTTTTAACGTTAAATTATTCAAAATTAAATTCAGCTGCTCACTCAGGATAATAGCTGATTGATGCGAAAACTTATTCATTTGCTCAGCTGAATCAAAAATAAAGATTGCATGCATAACATCAGTTGCTAATTTAAACGGAACCAATGACCAGTAATAATTACTGTCAGTAGATGTATTTTTAACTGCTGATTTTTGCGTCTGATACTTAGAAACCACATTAGTTGCTAAATGCGCTTCGATTTCTTTTTGAACTTCTAAGAATTCAGGATTCATATTTTCCTGGCCACCATAAATCATCGTCATCGTTTTATTTACACGGCTTGCCGCTGCACAAAACTGAGAAAATGTTAATTGGTAATTCATGAACTCATTCACAATTAAGCCAGGCTCGTCTAATAGACGAATCTTTTGAAAGATTTCTACTAATTGATTCATCTCGTCGATTTTTTTGTTACGCGAAGCTAATTCAAAACGAAAAGTTTTAACCAGATCTTCTTCAATCGATAAGTCTTTTAATGTTAACTGAAATAAGTTTTCATGCGGCGGTAAAGTCAATTTACGAATCGCAAACTGCCCAAGCCCTCTAAGTACTTTTTTAGTTTCAAACTTTAAGATACTAACACCGCTGAAACTGCAAAATTCTTCGACGCGGGCAAGATCAAAAGCTTTATCATCAACTGATACAATAGAATTAAATACAGTCGTTTTTTTATTTAAAAAACGAATCTGCGAAGTGCCCGTTAAGGCAGAAAAGCTCTCGTTACAGTAAGCAACGAAACCATCGCGATCAAAAATACAGACAGGATCCTGTATAGAATCGTAATACTCTGAAAAAAAAGAAAAAACATTATCTTCCACGTTAACCTTCTCGGAGCCTCATATATTGGACTTTAAAATATTATTAAAAGTTTACACCTTTTGGGGCGCCAAAGTGTCTAAAATTGGACCAATGCTCAGGTCTGGGCTTCACCCATCTATATATAAACAAGAGAAAATATAATCAATACTGGCCTAAAGGCTATTATGAAATGAAGCATTCGTGTCGATAATATACACATGAAATTTCAGAAGTTTGAAAAATTCTTTAAAGAAGACTCAATAACGATATACGTCTGCGTGATCGGACTGTTGATCGGCTTTTATGCCCTTCACACTGATTTTTCATTCTTTAATATCGGCGGAAGATCTGCTTCGGGCGATGAGATCGGTGTAGTTTCTACGGTTGAATCTGACGTTCGTTTGCGTGGTACTAAAAATATTTTTTGGGAAAACGCCCGCAGTGATGATTCTATTGTTCAGGGTGATAGTTTATTCGTGGGCCCTGATTCATCTATTGTTGTTAACTTCGAAGACGGCACTTCAATCACTATTGGCGCGAACTCATTAATCAAGTTCAAAACCGAAGGTGACAAAGTTAAACTTAATTTACAATACGGTTCTATTAAATCACAAAATTTACCGGCTAAGTTAGTTTTAGACGACTGCGGTAAATCATTAGATATCCAATCAGCAAAAGGTGACACTGATCTAGAGATCGGTAAATCTTCTGAATGCGGTAAAATCCAGGTTAAAACTAAAAAAGGTGAAGTTAAAGTTAACGATAAAGTTGTTACTAAAAATAAAGAACTTATCGTAGCCCCGCCTCCGATTGTTAAATTAATCGATAAGCCTATTATTAATGAAGCCATCGTTAAATTAGAATCGCTTCCAGCTGTAGAAGTTGCAAAAATTAACGAAATGAAACCCGAAGAAGTGCAAAAAAAGATCGAAGCCGAAACTAAGCCGCTTCTTCCGCCGCAATTACTTAGACAAAAAGCGCGTATCATCGTTGCTAAAGATAAAATCCCCGCAGCCTCGTGGGTAAAAGCTGAAAACGCTAAAGAATATATCTTAGAAACAGCTGATAACCCAGAGTTCACAAACCCTGTGGTTTCACGCACTCCGGCTTCAATTTCTAAAATCGAAAATCTTACAGGTGATCAAGTTTATTACCGCTTAAAATCAGTGGGTAATAACAATGCGACCAGCGAATATTCGCAAACCGGACAAATTGAATTAGTCTACCCTTCTATTAAAATTAAAAGCGACAAAATCGTTTACGATTACATCGCGAAAAGCTCAAAAGATATAGGCCCTGCGAAAAAGTTTAATGTTAAATGGACTGATGTACCGAATGCAGATAAATACGTTGTTGAAGTCGACACTAAAGATGGCGATTTCTCAAATGCGACTTCTTACACTACTCGCGAACCCGCTTCTGCGATTAAAATTCCAGGGCAAGGCCAATATAAGTACCGTGTTTCTGCTTACAGCAAAGCTGAGCGCAAAATCAGCTCAACAAGTAAGTTCGGCGAAGTGATCTATAACCGTCTATTTGATATGAAAACACCGGTGATTGAAAAAACAGCTTCAAGCTTACAGTTTTTCTTTCAAAAAGGTTTAGGCAAATACATCTGGTTAAAATGGATGGCACCTGAAAACAAAAAATCAGACACCTTCCGCGTTGAGATTGCCAAAGACGAAAATTTCTCGAATTTATTTAAATCTTATTCAACCAACAAGAACAAGGTTCTAGTTCAAGAGAACATCCCTGCTGGTCAATATTTCTGGCGTGTTCGCGCTGAATCTGGCGAAGACAAAGAACAAGTTTCTGACTGGTCAAAACCGGCATATCTTGAAATCAATTCGGGCGCCCTTTAACTATAAAGGCAGCCCCGGATAGTTTCGCGATTTTTTTACAGATAAAGTTTCAGACGTCGTCGCTTTTCTATAAGGAAAAGACGCTTTTTCATTTGAAAATCCAAGCGATGTAAATGGATTATCCTCATTTTTATAATGCAAAAGCCCAGTGTAAAAATCAAAACGATTAGCCCCCTTAATCGCACCGCCGCGATCACGCACAATAAAAAAGCCATCATGCACTTCACCATTCGGAAGCTTGGTGCCCTTCATCTCTTCAACAAAGATCACATCACCCGGGTTATGATACTTTAGATCGGCGGCTACGGTGTAGTAAGGATCTAAACAGATATTTTTAACGCCTAAACCATAAGGGCATTTATTTTTATCAACTTCTTTAAATAAAGGCACACCCGCTTTTTGCTCGATATAATTAATCACTGTCGTTTCGTCATCGATGATGGCGCACGTGCCTTCGATCACACAGGTCTTATAGTCGTTTGCACACACCTTATGTAAGGCCTTACCCGCCGTTGAATAGATTGTCTTTTTCGAGCTACAGTTTTGCGAATCCATTTCAATAGATTTAATATAGTAAATCGTCGGGTGCAGCTTAGCCGTCTGTGCCTGAAGCATACCCGCAGTTAAGGTCGTTAAAATAAAAGTGAATAGTGTTTTTACAATCATTGTTTTCATACGTCTGATGACTACAATATAAAGACCAGTCCTAAAGGCTAATATATTGCGCGTGATAAACTCTTTTGGAATTAAATCTATCACTAAGGCCAGAATTGTTACATTTAGCCCTGCCGTAAAATGGCCGATAAAGCCGTGTTAGATAAAAATATTACATAAACTAAAAGGAGCTCTTTTCAATGAGATCAATGAAGATTTTTACAGCATTAGCATTGCTATTTACATTCTCTTGCCAGACATGGCGTAAAGACGAAGCCAGAACGACAGCTTCATACGAATATGAAGATGAAGAACAAAAAAACTTACGTACATTTGAAAAATTAATGTCTAATCCAAATGATGGCGAAAAATCACGTGATTTTGCCAACTACTTAGATCGCCAAAGAAGCTTTTTCTATGTCGCCCAACAGTTGTTATTTTCATTTGATGAAAAATTAGATGTGATCTACAACAAAAAACAAATCGGCGAACAATTAACCACTGAAGATGTGAATGAGTTTACAAAAATTCGTTTTCAAAATTTAATCGCCTGGGAATTTTCAGAACGTAATCTGCATGAGATGTTAGATCTTTATTACTTAGCTTTAAAACATGCTAATACTGAAGGTTCACCTTACCAAAAATCTTGTAAGTGGATCGTGGCTAACGTTAAAAAATGGGTTGATGAAGCCTGGAAAAAAGGCGATAAATCTGCAATTATCGTTTTAGCACAAAATCTAAATGATGTGAATGTGCAGTTTGGCACTGAACAAGCTAAAGTCAAAGCCCCGTCTTTTGCGGCTTACTTAAAACCATCACAAGCCATGCTTGCCGAAGCTCACAAACGTTCAAAATGGTTAGTGGCCAATCGCAAGAAAACTCATCTTGATACTTTTATCGAAAATAAATTCACCGAATATTTGAAAGAACGTTCGAATGAATCTGAACAAGAATTCTTAAACACAAACAATAGCTTTCGCACACCGCAAGCTTTAGATGAACTTTATCCAAGTCCGGATGGCAAAGGTCATGTAACCGGCAACCGCTTCCCGATGGGTAAATGGGCGATGACTTTTGATGATGGCCCTGCGCCAAAACATACACAAGGCATGGTCAATGCTTTAACGGCCAACAATGTGCACGGAACATTTTTCTGGCAAGCACAAAACATTGTTAAATACCCTGCGATTCCACAAACGAAGAGCGCCTTATTTTCTCGCGCATCGCATTCATATACGCATGCAAACTTACCAAAACAAAGTTCTTCAGGACTAGATAAAGAGATCACAAGAGCTTCTACAGATTTTGCTAAAGTCGTTGGTGAAAAACCGACAATGTATCGCTGCCCTTATGGCGCCTGTGGCCCGATGAATGGCACGATCCGCACTTTGATCGCGAAAAACAACATGCTACACATTGCTTGGAACGTGGACACCTTAGACTGGCAAGATAAAAATCCCGAATCAATTTTTCAACGTTCGAAAAAACAAATTGATTCATTAGGTCGCGGTATCGTTTTATTTCACGATATTCACCCCCAATCGGTGATCGCTACTGATAAGGTGATTAAGTACTTAAAATCTAAGTACACGATTGCACCATTACATAAATTAATTGAAGAGTCTCGCGGTAAAGCTTATCATACTCCGTAAGATGAAACTTACGATTATATATGCTATATTTAGTCTTTTTTTAGTTACGACAACAGCTCAGGCCAGAACGTTACAGTCTCTGGCCCAGCTTTCAAATGCCCTGCTAGCTCAAATTGACAAACCCACATGCAAGCTTTCAAGCCAACAGGTCTCAGAAAAAAGCCAAGCCTTACATTCATTGATTGATGAAAAGACCATAAAACTTAATGAGGGTGATTTTAAAATCTTAGCTCAAAGAGCCGAGACTTGTGATAAAGACTGCACCTGCGATATCTACGCCTATGCTTTAGAAAAACGCGAACGCCCTATTCAAATGATTTCTGATAAAGCCGCTAAAACTCAAATGGCTGATCGTGAAAAATGCATGAGCCAAATCAAAAACATCTGCGCTCAGATCAAAGCCCTATAATAATAGCATGCCGGAACGGCAATATAAAAAAAGGCCTTGTGATCAACACAAAGCCTTCTTCAATTATGAATTAACGTTTAAGTAACTAAGAATCAGTAGCTAAGAAATTATAAGCACTGATACCCTTGTTGTTGATTAGATGATCCACCTGGGTAAGCCATTTGACCTGAACAGTTTGTATACTGACAGCTTTTCCAACACATTTGCTGGCCATTTGTGTATTGTGGTTGGCTTGCGCAAGATTGATCCGCGTATGACCAGATATATAAGTTAGGATTTCCATTACATTGTTGTTGGCCGTAACCACCACCGTTATTGTACTGTTGTTGACAGTACGTTACCGGCATTTGCTGACCAGTTTGGTTATTGATACATTGTCCGTTGGCACCATAAGTATAAATTTGGTTACCGTAGGCCGTAGTTGTATTGTTTGAGCGCTTGTTGTTTTTATCACAAGACATTACAAACGATAATGTTGTTACTAACATCGCGATTTTTAAAAGTGTTACTAATGTTTTCATAATTGTTCTTCCTTTTCATAGTTGATTAAAGCAACCTAAGGGCCAACTTTCTGTATTCAGCGTAAGTTATTGATATAACGTAATTATTAAAAATCGATGTATCACGCCGAGACGGCTTAAAAAATCGCAGACTGCAAAATTGTTTTACACCCTGTTAAGAAGTGACATATAAATAGCTCATGAACAGCAAAGCCCTGCTTAAAGACTTTATCCGTTCGTTCTTAGGGCCCACGCTTATCGGCAAGGCCTTTGTTCTGTATTTTGGAATCAATATGTCAGAACACCCTGAAGAAGGTTACGGTTATGGCTTAGCGGCCGCGATCACCTTTACGGTCGCATCGCTCAGCTTGTTCATCTGGAAATATCGTAATACCGAAAATTTATAGCATCTCATTTTGAGACAAGGGTACAGAAAGGGAACTGTTACCTAAAAAAAAAGCCGGAAGAATCCGGCTTTTTTCGTTCTATTCGAATGTAAGGCTAAAAACTATTCTTCAGATGAAGCGTTGATTTTAGTTTGGATCCACTCATAAGCGTTGCTTACTTTTGCGTAAACACCGTATTTGTTAGCGCGAGCGCAACCTTCACCCCAGCTCACAACACCGATTAAAGTGTGTACGCCAGTTTCAGAATCGATAACTGATAAAGGTCCACCAGAGTCTCCTTGGCAAGAATCTTTACCACCAGTTTTGTAACCAGCGCAGATCATAGAATCTGTGATGTCGCCATCATAAGCTTCTTTAACATTACAGTTATTAGTGCTAACTAATGGCACGCTAACTTTTTGTAACATATTAGGTAATGAGTAGTTACTTTCTTTAATCGCTCCCCAACCAGCTGTCATAGACATGATCGGTGCAGCATCAATTGAATCATCAATTGAAATTTCAACATTATTCAGCGCTACTGGAGCAAATGAAGAGTTTGTTGCTAATTTAATTAAAGCAAAGTCATTTTCCATTGTTGAAGAAGAATATTTTTCGTGAGCAATGATTTTAGCAGGTTTGATTTTTTCAACACCAGCTGTATCTTTTTGATCTAACATTCCGATCCATACTTCATCAATTGTTCCACCGCGTACACAGTGAGCCGCAGTTAAGATCCAATTCTGACCAATTAAACTTCCGCCACAAAAATGGCCGTAGCTTTTTGAACGTAAAGAAACGATGTAAGGAATTTCTCCCTTAAGAGCATTTTCACCACCAACGATTTTCGTTGATAATGTAGGTTTAGCGATAGCAACAGATGAAATTGCGATCACAGCAGTAACGATAAGTGCATTAAATGGTTTTAACACAAACTCTCCCCTCGTAATGAGTATTATAAGTAAACAAATCCGTTTGTCGTGAATCTAGCATTCTACGTTTGTTTAAAATTTTTAAGAAGAATTACTGGTTCCATTATTAAACTAGGCGATGGTCTAGTTTTTAATACTTTGAGCCAGTGAAATTAAATAAAATCGAATAGAAATGACACGAATTATCACAGTCGAAAGTCTTGCTTAAACTTGTTTGAATTTGAAATTGGCGCAGCGAATTTACTGCGCTGTTATATTCTACTGCGCAGAAGCTGTAGCTAATCCAGAACGGATTTTCATAAAAATATCAAAATATAAGTACGCTGGATCTGGATTAGGTTGCTGCGTGTGATCCGGTAAAAACTTTAAAGTTCCCGTACGTAATAATAAAGTTTTGATTTGAGAGCTCTGCAACACTTTTTGCTCTGAGGCACGGTAGATAATATTATAGTGTTCAATTTTTCCGGCTTCAGTTTTGTATTCAACTTTTTTGCCTTTATAAGTGATCCACTTAATACCTAATGTTTTCATGTTAGCATTAGCCGCATCACCGGCAGCTTTAGATTCAAAGCCTGACATTTTATAAACTTGCTCGCGTGTGTAGGGCCAAACAACGCTAGGATCTTTCAATCTTTCGTCGTTAGGCCCTTCTGGATACTTCATCCCCTGCCAGAGCCCCTCAACACTGGCATAGTGAATTCCATCAAGTACAAAATGGGCTTCAGATAAATTAGAAAAAATTCCAAGTTCAGTACGTTTAGAAAGAATAACATCGCCTTTAGAACGATCGGCAGCCTGTGGTGCGATCTCCCAACTTTTTAATTCACTAGGGGGTACGTAAGCCCACCAAGCATCAGGATAGTTGTCATTTACTTTTGAGTCTTGCGCAGTTGCATGAATGCAACCACACAACAATAAAGCTGATAGAAGGCGAAAGACATTCTTCATCGAAAAATTCCTATGGTTTTTGGCTATAGATATTTAATGAAGTTAAAATTTTACGAAGTGGCGTGTCGTAGATATAAGTGCCGTAGTTTAAACCACCACCATTACCGTCTGCGCGACCACCATCATGAATACCTACCACTTTAAGTGCGTAAGCGTCGATGATTGTTGCACCAGATGAACCTGGGTTTGTATCGCAGATATGGTGAATTAAAGCCTGATCAAAATCAGCATCAGCTACTTTTTGAACTTTGCAAAGCTGTGACCAACGTAGCGGTAATTCTTCTGGGTGAGAGAAGATCGTTACTTTTGTTCCGACTTTTGCACGTTTATACCAATCAGCTTTTACAAAAACCGGAGGTACTGGGCTAACTTTCAATAAAGCGTAGTCCATTTTTCCAGTTCTTTGAGCCATGATGATTTTTTCACATTTAGAAACTAAATAAGGTTCTTTGCCTTCACGAAAACCCCATTGGATTTCGTTCTCAGCCCCAGGGCAGTCTTGATTTTCGATAGCTTTTTCGCCAGCCCAAAAACAGTGACCTGCTGTTAATACATAACCACCACCGATATGAGTTGCTGTACAGCCCATACCTAATTTACCAAATGCATCCACTAAACGTTTATATTTAACTGGGATGTTTGTTGCTTCAGCGTCTACCGCGATTAAATCATTCTTACCGATGATTTTTTCGATATCGTTGTCAGCTTTTGCAGTTTGCGCTCCGATGATAACTGCGAAAGACAATGCTGCTACTGTTAATTTCACTAATGCTTTCATTGATAACCCCCTTCATGGGTGTAATGTCTCTGGTGGTTCCAGAGACGAACTACTTGTACCCAGATTGGAACCATCTGAAAAGTAAATATTGCAGACTTTTACAAGAAAAGTGCTCCCGCAAACGCAGCGCGTAAAAGTGAAATGATCTTACTTAAAGATAAGTAGCTGATAGTACAAAAGGAAAATCAAAATCTGAACAAATTTGCTCATTAAAAGTGATTTCAATTGCTCTTAAAGCCAGAGGCCCAAAGGGCCATTGCAAAGCATTTAGACTAACTTTAGACCCATATAATTCATCACCCACGATAGGAAATCCGTGGCGACTTAGTTCTAACCTAAGCTGATGTGAACGCCCGGTGATAGGATACATATCCCATTCAAGAAATTCACCACGCTCACCTCTATATATAGCTTTAGTTTCAGCTGGGTCACCGTGAGGTGATTCAAAAGACCTTCTTTTGCCACGCAAGATGTTCATCTTCCATAGAAACTCAGATCCTGGTTTTAAAGTTAAGGTTTCACGCGCAGCTTTCACATTTTCTGGCCAATGCATGAAATCTTGTTTTAACGTTAAAGCTTTATATTTTTTCTGTAAGAGCTTTTTAGAAAACCAATCTTGCGAAGCCTTGTGGCCGCGAGAATTTTTGGCAAAAAGAATTAAGCCGCTTACTTCTAGATCTAAACGGTGCACCGGATAAATTTGAATGCCCTTTTGTTTTTGCAGCTCTAAACCTAAGCATGGACGATCCGATTTATGACGGTCAGGCACACTTAACACGCCTGCTGGTTTATCACAGGCGATAAAATCGCTGTTCTCAAAAATCACATTTACAATAGACATTATTTTTTCTTAAGACCGACCAGAAAAATTTCTTTCGAAATCTTACGGGTCGAATCGGGCTTAACAGCTTCGAACTTTTGAAAATCTTTTTTGATTTCTTCACGTAATTTAGAAAAATCATCCGAGTGAAATAACTTACAAACAAAGTGGCCGTCTTTACGTAAAAATTTACGAGCTACGTTTAAAGCAATATCACAAAGCTCATACGAACGGGCCTGATCAGTAATGCGAATACCCGTCGTTTTTGGGGCCATATCAGATAACACAATATCAAATGGCTCATTAAAGCCGTACTCTTTAAAAATTTCTTCTAAATTGATATCACGCAAATCTGCCTGAATAAATTTAGCGTTACTCATTGTTTTACTTAGCTTTAAATCGATCTCAGTCAAATCAACACCCAGAAGGCGCCCGTTTGGCCCGATCTTTTTTGAGCAGTACTGCGACCACGAACCCGGCGAAGCCCCTAAATCCAGAATTTTTTGGCCAGCAGAAATAATTTTAAACTTTTGATCGATCTCTTCTAGTTTAAAAACCGAACGAGCCACAAAGTTTTGCTCTTTGGCCTTTTTAAAGTAGTGATCTTGTATCTTATAACTCATGGGTGTTCGGATACCAAAAACTTAGACTTCTGTCACAGTTTGAATGTATAATGGCTATATTATGGAAATTATTTGGATTCTTATTGGATTTTTTGCACTATTTACGATGATTTTTATCGTCATCGCCGTCTTCTTTCCGGAGTGGGTCGGTATCACAGGCAAGAAGGCCTTAGAGATCCAGAAACACCAGCACACAGATAGCGAAAAGACCGAGCTACCTAAGTAGTAGCGCTTTTCGCCTCAGCTGGGCACACTTCTACTTTACTTAAAAAATAGATCCCGCAAACAAACAAAATCAATAAGCTTAAAATCGTCTTCTGCGGATGACCAAAAAGTCTTGCCGTTATGGCCATTAATAATGGTCCAATAATCGAAGCAAATCTTCCTAATAAATTAAAAAATCCAAAATACTCACCGGCTTTTTCAGCTGGAATTAAGTAAGCAAATAGCGATCGTGAAAGCGCTTGTACGCCCCCTTGCGCAAGCCCAATAAAAACGGCCATTAAATAAAAGTGCTCTGGCTTAGTCATGACCGATGCGCCGATGACCACCAATACATAGACCAGCAAACAACCAATAATGACAGGTTTACTGCCGAATTTTCCAGCAAGCCAACCCGATAGGTATGCCGCAGGAAACCCTACAAATTGCACTAACAATAAAGCTTTGATCAAGTCGCCGGCTTCAAAACCAATCGAAATTCCGAAATCCACAGCCATTGAAATTACCGTAGAAACGCCGTCGATATAAAACCAATAAGCGACGATGAAAATAAATAAATTCTTTTGATTAAAAAGCTCCAAGAAAGTTCTTTTTAATTCATGTAAAGATTTAAAAAACAATTGAACCGAAGTTTCTTTGGTTGGCATAGCTTCTGGTTCTGGTACGAATAAAATATTCGGAATTGAAAATAACATCCACCAAATGGCTACAGATAAAAATGACCAGCGCACCCCATCTGCTCCGCTGGCTAAACCAAAAAACTCAGGTCTTTGATACATCAAAACATTCACAAGAAATAATATTCCACCGCCTAAATAGCCCAGCGAAAATCCAAAAGATGACACTTGGTCATATTTATCAGGCGTGGTCACTCCCACGATAAGTGAATCATTAAATACGATACTTCCTGAGGCACAGAAAAAAGCAAAACCATACAACACGGCTGCCGATAACCAATCACCTTGGGGAACAAAAAATAATCCGGCCGTAGCCAAAGAGCCCATAAGCATAAAGATCGCTAAAAACTTTTTCTTAGATTTGCGATAGTCAGAAAGCACCCCTAACCATGGCGAAAGCACAGCCAAACAAAAACCTGCAATCGCTAAAATCATTCCTAAGCGTTCGGTGCTTTGACTGACCGTAACTTCGGTGTTCCAGTATTTTTTAAAAAATATCGGAAAAAACCCTGCTATCACCGTGGTGTAAAAAACGCTGTTAGCCCAATCATATAACGCCCAAGATAAGACTTTTTTATTCATCAGTGTGTTCATAGTGCTTCATTTTTAGATGAAACGGCGCAAAAGTCTTGTAAAAAAGTGAATATCTGGTGCATTAATTGGCTTCACTGCATTTATCCGATATCGCTAACGGATAAATCACGCTCTGAAGGAGTACTTATGAAATTCGCTTACGCGACGGTTATCGTTTTGTGTCTTTTAGCTTCGACGTCTTGGTCAGCTTCAAATCCTTTAATCAGAAACTGCAATTTAGCCGGTGGCGAATTTACAGTTGTTGAACTTCAAGATGACCAATGGGGCTTATGCAAATTTGATAATTCTTATGTTGGCGCCTTAGACGTTATGTTTTTCAACACACAAACGGCTGAACCCATTGCATTTTTAGAATACGCTGAAGAGCACACTGACTGTCATGGCACATTAACGACAGCGACTGTTCTTAATACGACAATTCAAATTGAACTTTGCCGCTACAACGATGATTCTTTTATCGACACAGCGACTTTAAATAAAGGCGTACAAAGTACTGACAACGCCGCATTTAATAAATACTTAGGTTTATAATTACATAACCCATGCAACCGCTCCCGAAGGCTCTGAATAACAAATTTGATATCGAGCCTTCGATCGTTTATCACGACCAAGATCTTTTGGTCTTAATGAAACCCGCACATGTCTACGTGCACCCGCCTGAAGATCGTATTGCCAGAAAAACTGTCGGCAGAAAAACTTGCCTGCACTGGCTTAAAGACAAACACCAAATTATCGGCTCCCCCATTCATCGTCTGGATTTTGCCACAGAAGGTTTAGTGATCTTTGGTCTGCATAACAAAGCCTCGTCAGAGATGAATAAAATGATGCGCGCGCATCTGATTCAAAAAACTTATGATGTGGTTGTGCGTGGTTGGTTTAAAGAAGAGCATGGAAAAATCGACCTGCCACTTGAATTAGATTCAACCGGCACATTGGTTGATTGTTTGACTCAGTATTCAACGATTAAAAAAATTGAACTGCAGCATTCGGTGAATTCAAAATTTCCGACCAGTCGTTACAGTTTGTTGCATGTTGAACTTAAAACCGGTCGTTGGCATCAGATCAGACGCCATATGAATCGCGTGGCTCATCCGATCGTAGGAGATCGTGAGCATGGTGATTCACATCACAATCGTTTTTTTAGAGATGAATTAAAAATTAACGGGCTTTGTTTAAAAGCGAAGACTTTAAAGTTTCCGCACCCGATCGAAAACAAGATGATTGACCTTGTAGCCCCGCGCACTGAATTGTGGGACCGTATCGGTTTACTCTTTCAACCAACGTAAGTATTCAGAAATATTTTTTTCAAAACCCGAATTTGATGGCTCGTAAAAAGTTTCAGGCTTTGCCTGTGGCGGCCAGTAATTTTGCTTCACCCAATTTTTTGGGTGATTGTGAGGGTATTTATAACCTTCACCTTTTGAAGCTGAGCGTAAGTGCACCGGAAGCTCTGGGGTTCCGGTTTTTTGCACGTATTCAATGGCTGCATTTATCGCTAAATAAGATTTATTCGATTTTGGACAACTCGCTAAATAAGTAACAACTTGACCAATGTTGATACGCGCTTCAGGCATACCGATCGCCTCAACGGCTTGTAAACACGCTGTCGCCATAGTTAATGCTCGTGGATCAGCGTTACCGATATCTTCACTGGCAAAAATAATCATGCGACGAACAATAAATGAAGGGTCTTCTCCTCCTTCAAGCATGCGCGCGCAGTAATACAAAGCCGCATCTGGATCAGAGCCACGCATTGATTTAATAAAAGCTGAAATACAGTCATAGTGCTGATCTGATTTTTTATCGTAGGGAATAATTTTTCTTCCCATTAATTTTTCTAGATCATCTACAGATAACGGAAATGGATCTTCATCCGTTTTTACTTTATAAAATTTAATGACCGTCTCGGTGATATTTAATAAACGTCTGGCATCGCCATCAGCAGAATTTATTAATAACTGCTTGGTTTCATCTAAGAATAAATCTTTGGTTGTTATTCCAAGTTCGGTGGCCGCTTTTTCTAAGATTTGTTCTAACGCTTCAGTTGTCAGCTTACGAAATTCAACCACCTGACAGCGGCTGAGTAAGGCTTTATTTAATTCATAGCTTGGGTATTCAGTGGTCGCACCGATTAAATACACATCGCCTTTTTCTACGTAAGGCAAAAGCACATCTTGCTGTGATTTATTAAAACGATGAATCTCGTCGACAAAAAGTAATGTCTTTTGCTGGTACTGTAATTTTCTGGTGCGACCTGATTCGCAGGCAGCTTTTAGGTCTTTGACTCCGGCATCAACCGCATTCATCTGGATAAAGTGCGCTTTTAGATTCTTAGCTAAGCTTATCGCAAGACTGGTTTTACCCGTACCCGGTGGACCCCAGAAAATCAGGTTTAAAAGTTGCTCACTTTTTAGGATGCGGTAGAAAGCTGACTTTGACGATAGAAAATGAGTCTGGCCTAAAACTTCATCAAAGCTTTTAGGACGAATACGTTCTGCCAAAGGCAGCATCTCGGGATCAACTTGGGTTGCGAATAAATCATTTTCCACTGATGCTTTTTTACCTCTAGTTCACACAGATACAAATCATATTTGAAACTATTTCGCAGGTTGACGCACTATTTGTTACTTTTTTGATTTAGCGGTTCCCTTTGACTCGAAGTTTCACTAGATATTTCACTCTATAAGGAAATCAGGGAAATGAAAGTTTACGGTGTATATCATTCTGCGATGCGCTTAGCGCTCGCTATGTTGTTTATTTTATTATTGAGCTTTGGCCAGGCGGTACGCGCGCTAGAGATTCCGATCGACCAATACCCATTTCCGACCAAAGATCCGTTTATCGCGACAATCTTATCTACATTTTCACCCTCAACAGCGAAATTTGATGAATGGGAGATGGTTTATCGCCCTGAGCGTTTAAAGGCCAAATACCCGTTATCAAAACCTGTTATCGATTTGCAAGTTTACAAACAAAAACAAAATGCCCCGCTGGTGCTAATTATCGCTGGCCTTGGTGGCAATAGCTATTCCACAAATTCTGCGGCCTTAGCTGATGTGTACATCAAAGCTGGCTACAACGTGATTTGCCTACCGAGTAATTTATCTTTTAGTTACACATTAGCCATTTCTGAAACTGGCGTTCCGGGTTACATGCCCCGCGATACGATTGAATATTACCAATTTGTGAAATGGATTCTAGATTATGCTAAAAACCAAAAAGGCATGCGCTACAGTTCAATTACGTTAGTTGGCTATTCAAATGGCGGTGTGCTGGCAGGCTTTTTAGCGCCCCATGATAAAAAACAACCCCAACAACTTTTCAAAAAAGTTTTATTAATCAACCCCGGCGTCGATGTAATCTACGGCATTCAGCAGCTGGATTATTTAAATGACGTTGTCGGTGCTGGCATCTCAACAGCATGGAAAAACCATATCATGGGAGCCATCTACACGCATGCCGGTGATGTCTCTGCAGCGAAAGACCCTGTAAAA
Organism: Bdellovibrio sp.; assembly: GCA_036676395.1. Taxonomy (GTDB): domain Bacteria; phylum Bdellovibrionota; class Bdellovibrionia; order Bdellovibrionales; family Bdellovibrionaceae; genus Pseudobdellovibrio. The sequence continues at coordinate 970,783 of JAKFCY010000002.1, read as the reverse complement.
GCACTTTTTGATATGTTAGAGAAATTAAAATTTAAAACTAATCATATCCAATGGGTGATCGGTGATCAGTACCGTCAAAGTTTACGTGATATTATTGTTTCTTCTCACTTTGTAAAACCGCGTGTATTAAAAACTCCTTATTCAAAATATAAATTAAATGCGCTTGAAGCAGAAGCTTGGACTTATAACTTTGCCCACTACATGCATTCGTTTGTGATCCCAACGTTAACTCCTGAAGAACAAAAATCAGATATCCCCTACAACACAGGTTTATATTCACAAATGAAAGATTTAAAAAATGATCCCCGTGTTTACGTTTTCACAAACACCGATGATTTTTTATTAAAGCCATCTGATATACCTTTATTACGTGAAAACTTTGGTGAGCGTTTATTTTTATACCCTCTGGGCGGTCACATGGGTAACATCATGGTTCCGTTCAACGTGCAGATGTATTTAAAGGTCTCACAATAGTATGAGATTGTTAGCCACACTGATTGTATTAGTTTCACTTAATGTCTGTTCGTATAGCTATGCTTTAACATTTAAGGTGATCGGTAAAAACAGCGAAATTTTATTTTCTCAAGTTGTTGAAGTCACACTTCCACAAACCGTTGGCGAAATCTCGGTTGATTTTTTTAATAACAATCAGATTCCTTTTGTCGGCGATATCGATGGCATCGTTAGTGTTTACGATATTGCTTCTGAGTTAGAACTTATTTCAGACACCGATATGAAAGCACATGGCTGGTGTTATTCTGTAAATGGTGTTATTCCAGAAGATTTTGTACACAAAGTGAGCGTTTCAAAGCAAGAAACAGAACTTGTGTGGTTCTATGGGTACGCTTACTACCAAGCCGGCGAATGGATTTCGCAGTGTGTGCCGCATGGCAAAGAAAATCTGTGAGCGGTGTCATTCTGAGTTTTCTTGCGGCGCCGTAAATGAGGGAACCGCTGGAGGCACTTTGCCCTGCTGGTGTTTACAATTACCGATCGCGCAAAATATTCCGAAAAATTTTAACGATTGTTTATGCGCTAAGTGTTTGAATGAATTTATAAACGCACAAACTTCTGCACTAACTTATGAGCCCGTTGAGCCGGATTACTATTTTGACACCAATGGCTTAATGGTGTTTTCAAAATCATATCATCTGAAGCGCGGTTACTGCTGTGGCAACGGCTGTCGCCATTGTCCTTATTAATCGTTTGCATTTCTTTTGCATACACATTAATTAAACAGCTCACTTTTAGGGGATGATTATGAAAAGACAAATTTTAAAAACCGTAGCCTTAGTTATGTTATTTCTTTCGGTTGTTTTAGTTTTCGGCGAAGCACAAGCTCAAGAACTCGCAACGCAAGCTGCAGCTATCGAAGAAACAAACTTGATCGAAGAATTAGATCCAGCTGCTGAAAACATTGAAGAAATTCTTCAAGAAATGGATAGAGAGTACATCCGCCAAACAGGCCAATTACCTTACTTAATGCCTTCATTTATCGAGATTTCTTGCCAGCGTTACGACTGCCCGATTTACATTGAGGTTAGAAAAAGCGAACAACGTGCTTACCTTTATGTTTCAGGCAGTTTAACTCACACTTGGTTAGTTTCTACTGGTGCTCCAAAAAATGAAACTCCCCTTTGGGAAGGCCACCCCAATGGCCGCATCTACGATGCTTACACTTCAAAGGCAAATCCAGGTGGAGACTACAATGGTTTAGGCAACATGCCTTACGCCGTTTTCTTACATAAAGGTTATGCGATCCACGGCACTCCTAAAAGCAACTGGTCAAAATTAGGAACTAAAGCTTCTCATGGCTGTGTGCGCATGCACCCTGATCATGGTCAAATCTTTAATCGTTTCGTGCGCCAATATGGTATCGAAGCGACTTGGGTTGCTGTTATTAAATAAGACTTTTTTCGCTATACCTCGAGAGAAAACTCATCTAAATTGCTTTTAGTATGAATGGTAAGTTTTCTCTTAAAAAAGTCTCTTTTGTAAGACTTTGCATTTCATTATCCATGTTAGTCTGCCTGTTAGTTTTAACAGGCTGGGTTATAGAAAATGACACTCTAAAAACCGTACTCCCCGGCTACATTTCAATGAAAGCCAATACGGCGATCGGCTTATTTTTTTTAGCCTTAGCACTACACTTCTATCAAGACAGTGAAGAATATCTTAACAGCAAATGGATTCGTACATCAGCGCGCTTTTTTGCAAGTCTTACTTTTTTAATCGGCGCGCTGACGCTGGCTGAATACCTACTAGATGTTAATTTAGAAATAGATGAGTTGTTATTTACTGATCCGATACGCCCAGGTGCCCGCTTTCCGGCTGGTCGACTTGCTCCGATTACGGCTATCAATTTTATAATTCTAGCCGTTTCGGTTTTTTTTAGTGCTAACGCAAAACCACGCTGGCAAAGAGCCAGTCAGTATTTAATATTTTTAGCTTTCTTGATCTCGTTTCAAGCGTTGCTGGGTTATCTTTTGGGAATCAGCTATACCTTTGGCGCTGCCTACTACACCCAAATGGCTCTGCACACATCGGTCTTATTTATAATTTTAACGACAGGTTTTTTATACGCGCGCAAAAATATAGCCTTAATGAAAATTGCAACTTCACCAACGGTTGCTGGCCGAAGCACTCGTATTTTACTGGCTTCGGCTGTTTTGGTGCCTCCGATTGTGAACTGGGTTCAGATCAGAGCCGAGCGCGCTGCATTTATCGATGCTGACTTTGGTGTTCTAATTCGCGTTATGGGTAGCATTGTGTTTTTCTTAGTGATCGTCTGGAAGATGGCTAACGATTTATATCAAACTGAAGAACTTCAGAACGCAGCCGAAAATAAATTAATGGTGATCAATGCTGAATTAGAAAAACGCGTTATTGAACGCACCGAAGCCGTGGGTAAAAATGAAGGCAAATTACGCGCCATTTTAGAATCAGCTTTTGATGCCATCGTTGGTATGGATCAAAAAGGTCTTGTCATTGAATGGAACCCGCGTGCTGAAGAAATTTTTGGTTGGTCTAAAGATCAGGCCATCGGTCAACGCATGTCAGAATTAATTATTCCTGAACGTTATCGTCAAATGCATGAAAAAGGCTTGAGCCACTTTATTATGACTGGCGAAGGCCCTGTATTAAATCGCAGTATTGAAATCAGTGGTTTAAAAAAATCTGGCGAAGAGTTTCCGGTAGAGTTGTCAATTACTCCGCTAAAAATCGACAACCAATATATTTTTACGGCTTTTATTTCTGATATCAGCCAACGTAAAGCCAACGAAATTCAATTAAAGACTTTAAACAGTGAACTTGAAAAATCTGCGCTACAAGCTAAACAAGCTTCTGAAACTAAAAGCTCATTTTTAGCAAATATGAGTCATGAGATCAGAACGCCGATCAACGGCGTGATCGGCATGACGAATATCGTGCTAGACACGAGTCTTTCGCCGCAGCAACGTGAATACATCGAAATCATTCGCACTTCAGCCGATAGTCTACTTGCCATCATTAATGATATTCTTGATTTATCAAAAATCGAATCTGGCAAAATGGAACTCGAAAAGATTGATTTCGAAGTTTCAAGTTTAGTTCAGGATATCACTAAAACCTTGCGCCTGACCGCCACTCAAAAAGGTTTAGAATTAAAAACTGTTATTCCCGCAATTTTAGTTGAAAATGTCGTTGGCGATCCGGGTCGCATTCGCCAGATTTTAGTAAATTTGATCTCTAATGCGATTAAATTTACTCATGCAGGTGAAATTGCAGTCAGTGCTTCGGTTCTTTCAAATGACGAAAAACAAATCAGTATTCACTTTGAGGTTCAAGATTCTGGCATTGGTATTTCTGGCGACAATTTAAAAAAATTATTTCAACCCTTCACTCAAGCTGACAGCACGATGAGCCGCAAATTTGGTGGTACAGGTTTAGGTTTATCGATTTGTAAGCGCTTAGTCGACATGATGCACGGTAAAATCGGCGTAATCAGCACAGAACACAAAGGTTCAGTTTTTTGGTTTGAGATTTCATTAATGAAATCCCTTAATAAAAATGCCAGCAGCATCCAACACTTTGAACAAGAAATCACTTCACATAAAGTCGGTCGAATTTTAGTTGTTGAAGATAATTTCGTTAATCAAAAAGTAGCACGCGCCATGCTTGAAAAAATTGGTCATCGTGTTGATACCGTAGGTAATGGCATCGAAGCTCTAATTGCTTTAGAACAGTTTCCTTATGATTTAGTTCTGATGGATTGCCAAATGCCTGAAATGGATGGCTTTGAAGCGACTGAAGTTATTCGCAGTGGCAAGCGTGATAAAATTCCAACAACGATTCCGATTATTGCTATGACGGCAAATGCGCAATCAGGCGACAAAGAGCGCTGCATAGCTGCCGGCATGGATGATTATATTTCTAAACCCGTAAATATTAACTCGTTAAACAAAACATTACAAAAGTGGTTATCATGATTTTCGAAAATCTACTTCCGTTCATTAAAGAAATTGACCGTTTAAAAACTATCGATCGCCAAACCCCGATTCATGTCGGGGGCCGTGTTGAAAATACCGCCGAACACAGCTGGCATCTAGCAATGACCGTTATGGTTTTTGAAAAGATGTCTCCGGTAAAATTAGATATCAATAAAGCTGTAAAAATGGCTTTACTTCATGACATCGTTGAAATTGATGCCGGCGATGTGATCATTTACGGCGACCAATCCAGTAAAAAAGAAAAAGAAGCATTAGCGCGTGAACGAATTTTTGGTTTATTACCTGATCTGATCGCCGAAGATTTTAAATCGATCTGGAATGAGTTTGAAGAAGGCCTATCTGCAGAAGCAAAATATGTTTCAGCGATTGATCGTTTTTTACCTTTGTATTCAAATTATCTGAATGGCGGTTATTCGTGGAAAAACCACAATGTTAAAGCCGATAAAGTCATTAACAAATGTGAACCACCGATAGCTGGCGGTCTGCCGGCGCTCTGGGAAGTCGCAAAAAAAATGATTGATGAATCTATCGCTAACGGAAATCTAAAAACTTAGGGGTCAGTGTACTCACCAATGCCGTACAGATTATTTTGCTTATACGCAAAGAATAACGAATTTTTGCCCGCATCATAAAATAATGAATTTGAAGCACACGACATTGAAGCAATCGGCAATGGAAGTGCTGTTTCAACATCTGTAGTGATATTACGTTTATACAAGTTACCCGATGTTGAGCAGTAGAAAACAAAATCATCCCCGCCTGATTTATAAAAATCATACGAAATAAAATTATTATTCATCGTTTCAAAGGCTGTTACAACCCCACCCAGCGAAGGCAGTGAGTATAACGTATTTTGCCCGCGAATCGTGAATAGCCAGTTCCCCGTTGTAGAATCAAATTTATACCGCGTCTGAACGGCATCAGTAGAAGCATGCGCTAAAGTACAAGTGGTTGAACTGACGTCAGTACAAACTGTTCCGCTAAGTGAATTTGAAATTATATTCTGGCCGTAAACAATAGTGCTAGCCATAGTGTTTTGATTTACTGAACGTAGTGTGACCTTATCACCCGAAACACCATAGTGCGCCGGCGCATAAATTAATAAACCATCATTATTTAAACCGACATAACTTACACGCGTACTACTATCTTGCACAACACCGCTACCTTGAGTCACCCAAAGACCAGTAGCTAGGTCGATGTAGGCCACATTGTTGCCACTGGCATAGTGATATAGGCGATTATTTGCGCTATCAACAATGAAACTGCATGGCAAACCCCAACTGCAGTTAGGCATTCTTGTCTGAGTCGCGGCAGAGGCTATGGTTGGTGATCCACGTAATGAATTACCTGCAATATGTTGTACGTTTCCACCCGTTAAAGAGAATTTTACGATTTGATTTTCTTGTTCGTTTTTAACATAGATGTCATTGGCGATTTTTTCAAAAAATGCGACTTGTGAATAGCGTGCACTGATGGGGTTATAACCAATGCCGAAGTTTCTTGGTTGCCCTGCGATCGTTTGCACTAATCCATTGCTATCAACTGTTCTTAAAACACCCAGATCAATAAAATATATACGACCAAATTCAGTCACAAACGCTGACATCACGACCACCGGGCAACTTATCGCCGGCATGCCATCATCACAACGACCATTGGTGCCGTCGCCGACGACATTTGAAAACGTATTTGTACCCGTATTATATTTTTTCAGTGAACCGCGGCCCTGATTAAGCACATAGATGTTACCATCAAGACCAGTAAATTTGTGTGACGACCATACCGTTTGCGGTGGATGCGGGGCTGTCGCTACACCTGTAGCAAGATCAAAGTTTGTATTATAATATGGATAACTTGCTGCTGCTGATCCGCATGAAGCACTCGTGCTTGAACTCATACGGCGCATAATTTTTGTAATGCCCGAATCAGCTTTCGTAAATGTAAAGGCAGCATTTGAACCAGAACAAGCGACGTTATCAAACGTTGCCCGCCAAGATGCCATGTCATCTGTTCCTGTACCTGTCATTGTAATATGTTTTTTAATTTTTGAATCTGTTGGGTCAAAATACCAAATTTCATTTGATTTATTAAACCACACACGCCCATTCGGAGTAACGGTGATTTGATCTGAATACGATGCCGAAATACTTGCTGATAAGGCATCTGCACCATCTGCTGTATCAGCTCCGCCACCAAATAAAGTTGAAATACTCCACGGCGTGGTGTGGGTATCAATTTTTCTGACTTTGTTATAATCCCAGATAATAACGTTATCATCATAATCAATCGCCATGCGCTTCATGTCTCTGAAGGTCGCATTAAAAACACTGCCGCCATCACCTGAAGCTGTGCCAGTTTGTAAAGCGACGTCACGAATAATACCATCATGCGGAGACACATAAACTAAACCTCGGCCATAACTGCGATAAAAAACGTAACCTGTTTTTGTCACAACGAGAGATTGATTATCAGCGTAGTCATTATAACCGGCTTCGCCGGGCGAAAATAAAACGGCGTTCGTGGCAATACCGCCAATACCTAAACTGGTGTTTCCGGATAAAAATTTGATTTTGCCCGTGTTTAACGGATTCGATGTTTCAAAGACAATGGCGCCGCCTAAATCTGTCACTACAACTTTAATACGGTAATAACTATTTGTCGGAGACGCCGCAGTCCACTTATAACAGCCAGTCTCAGCTCCGGCGATCGTGCAATCACCGTTGATCGCATTATTTAAATTCGTCGCCACTGTTGTGTAAGACACATCATTGGTCGTGTAATATAAAGAAATATTACCGGCAGGAATTGGATTGTTATCCGCAATTTGCCATTTAATAAATAAATCATAACCAAATGTGACGGTAGTATCACTCACCCCCAGTGGTGACACTGATTCATCAAAACCAGCAGCAACAATGTTAGCCAAAGTCGGCGGTGGATCTGGTGTAAATGACATCACAAATGAATCTACATTGGCCGTGCCATTGCCTGAGAGTGAACTGATTAGGTTTGCTTCATTCTTCCACCAAACAGTCACATTATAATCACCAACCACCGAACCTAATTGAAATTGATAGTTGGCAATCGAGACGGTTTGACTTGTGGGAACACTGATAGAATCTAAAGTTGTCCAGCAAGAATCGCCCACTGCGGGTTGTGCTGTATTGTTATAACGTAAACAAAATGCAGTTAGCTTTAATAAATCATCACTGCCACTGAAATTGATTAAAACATTTTTATTTGTCGTGCTTGATACACCACTATTAACAACTAACGATGTCGTAACCGGAGCTGTCGAATCAAGAATAAAACTGACTGATTTTGATAGTGAAATTGTACCGATTTCATCAATAGCCCATAAGTGTAATTCTTTATTGCCATCGTTGTTATCAAAATTCACCAACAGAGTTTGTGTGCCACTTGTCGTGCAATCGAGATTAAATTGCATGATACCAGGAATCACTGCCGAGTCTGTTAATGCCATGTGTGAGAAGTTCTCACAGTTAGCCATATTTAAACCAGTAGAAATATTAAGTTGAATAGAGTTTGTAGTGCGTGGTGCAGGCGTGCTTGCATGAATAGAAAGATTCGGAGCCACTGGCAAAATATTATTAGCGATCGTAATCATAAACGATTTTGTATAATATGGTTTTGTTAAATCAATTTCTCCGGCGCCATCATCTTTACCCACATACACGTCAATTTGGTGAGGCCCTGCGGCATTCGCATGCGGAATATAATTCCATGTTTTTGCTGAAGAGCGAACGACCCCGTCTAATTTCCACTTATAAACAAATGAATAATTTGGATCAACGTGAAAGGTAGCGACTGTAAGCGCATGATTTTGTTGTTCATTAAAACTTATTGGCTGAACAAATTGAATTTCAGGCTTTACATCTTTGATAACATTCGGCGAAGCTCCAAAAATTTGCGTAAACATCGCCGATGGTACCGGTGTATTGGTTAAAGAATCGATCACATCTCCTGTCGTTGAGCCAACCACTGTGTTGAGTAAACTTTCAATTTCAGATTTTTGTACTTCATTTAATTTTTTAGGAACTAATGTTCCGGCATTCACCATTTGAGAGATGACCGTTGATTTGACATCGATATTTTGCTCGTTATTAAATCCCGTGATCGGACGATTCAAAAACGAGCCATCGCAACTTTCGGCCTTTACAATCAAGCCTACGGTCGCTGCTGAATCATCGATGCCAAGCTCATGCAGATCAAAACTGTATTTGCCATTGCTATCAATACCTGTCGTAGCTAATGGGGCTGCGTCATCGATGGTTCCATTATTTTGCAAACGAAAAAGTTTAACCCGCACGTCTGTACATTGCACTGAAACTGACTGTGCAACTGCTTTAGTACTAAATCCAAGCCCTGAAGCGGTTAAACCTGAAACTTGGCCAGAAATAATAATGGGCTGCATCCCCGCAATATCAGTTGGTAATTCAACCGACATCGCATCAAATAAAGCTTTGTGACATGAAGAAAAAGAAAAGAGAAAAATTAAAAGGAAAATATTCCTAATAACATTAGATTTAGACAATAGGGGGCCATACGTACTATACGTCTTCACACTATATATATCGGTCTGCTGGACAAATGGCTTAAATACTAAATTATTTGAAACTGTGAAAGGTTTGGACGGCTTATTTTGAGACAGCTTTCAGTTTTGCGATTTCGCTGGCTACACGCTCAGAATCTAAAACCGGATCTACATCTTTCATGACGTTTCTGATTTTTAATTCTGGATCGATCACAAAAGTCCAACGTTTTGAAACTTTTATGATGGGCATTTTTGACCCATAAAGATTGGTAATTTTCGCATCCGCATCGGCCAATAAATCGAAATTTAAGCGGTGTTCTTTGTGAAATTTGGCCTGGTCTTCAATCGTGTCAGTACTTATGCCATAAACTTCTGCGCCTAAATCACGAATTTTTTGAATACTGTCGCGAAAAGCGCAGGCTTGTTGAGTACAACCTGGGGTTCCGGCTTTTGGGTAAAAGTATAAAACTGTCCATTTACCTTTTCGGGTTTTAAGGTCGAAGTCGGTTCCAGTTTGGGTTTTAGCGGTAAATAGCGGTGCTGGCTCGTTTAATTTGATTTCACCAGCGAAAACTCCGCTTGTTGCTAACACTAAAACTACAGTAATTAAAAAACGCATGACTCACCTCTTTATTTAACAATATGTAAAAGTTTTACAAGAGTCAAAACCCCATGGTCGAATGGCATTTTGTGACGTATTCTTGCATGAAATCATGAAGTTAACTGCACTACTCCAAAAACACGAAACCACAAAGGCCCAAGGACTTTTATTAAGTCTGGGAGATGGCTATTTAGTGACGCACAATTCAGTTTATGGCGCGGTTCGAAAAAAGGTTCAAACTTTTGATTTTAAGTTTTCCTCATCACCAACACCAGAGTATTTAGCGTTTCCGATGAGCCAACTTGAAAATTTATTATCTTCAAAAACGATCTACTTTCAAAACAACTCCGATATTCTTTCAGCGTTGGATCAAAAAGTACCGCAACAGATCAATTGGGATCATATCGGCGGAAATCTAAAAGCAAATTATGTATTTCATGAATCTTGTCATGCGATTGCCCGTTCAATTTCAACACGTCTTGGATTAGCGACAGCCACAGATCTTAAAACAAAATTAGTCGCGATGTTACTAGAAGAGTCGTTTGCGAACACATGTGAGTTTATGGCCATCATGGACGCCCAAGATGCGACTCACAAAACTTTTCTTGAAGTAAACTCATTCTTCACTAAATTCGATGACCGCACGCACTTAAAAAATTTATGTAGCGAGGTTGGTCAAAAAAATGTTTTTAAATTTATGATTTTCGCCTATCTGCACAGCAATTTCTTAAACGAACATTTTACTCAACAACAGATGGCTCGTGTGACAAAGTTAACTTTTGATCATAAAGCGCTTAAGAACTTAAGCAAAAATGCCTTCGAACTTAGCCCTGGGTTTCGCTTTAACACCACAGAGCTTTATTTACGCCTAAATGGCATCAACGAAAACGTTCTTGATGCGTTAGAGTTTGATTATTTAGCCGTAATCGAACAGAATCCAACCTTTCTGAAATTAATAGATGAGCTATCGGAGATTTTCTAATGGAAGACAATATACCACCCAAACCAGACAATTCATTTCGCATCACTTTAGATCTTATGCGCCCAGCAGGTCGCTTAGATGCAGTTTTGTTACAGGCGATCAAAGGCCAAAATGAAAATTTAACTTTACGTGAAATCTCGCGCACGACTTTTAAAGAATTATTTAATTCTGGCAAAATCCAAATCAAAGGACAAAATGCCAGACCTTCTTCAGGCTTAGCAAAAGGCATAACTTACGTTGATATTTTGGGGTTTAAACAAAAATGATTTCTACAAGCAACATCAGCCTCCGTTTTGGCGGCAAAAAATTATTCGAAGACGTGAACGTTAAATTTACTCCGGGCAATTGCTACGGTTTAATCGGCGCGAATGGCGCTGGCAAAACTACGTTCTTAAAAATCTTATCTAAAGAATTAGAACCAAACACTGGCGAAGTGATTGTTCCACCAAAAGCCCGTCTTTCGGTTTTAAAACAAGATCACTTTGCTTATGATGAACATACAGTGATGAACACAGTCCTTATGGGAAATTCTCGTCTGTATAAAATCATGAAAGAAAAAGAAGAGCTTTATAATAAGCCTGATTTTTCTGATGCCGACGGTGTGCGCGCTTCTGAATTAGAATCAGAATTTGGCGAACTTAATGGCTGGGAAGCTGAATCAGAAGCCGGTGTTCTATTAGCTGGTCTAAATTTAAATGAATCATATCACCACCGCTTAATGCAAGACCTTAGCGGCGGCGAAAAAGTAAAAGTATTACTTGCGCAGGCACTTTTAGGTAAACCAGATATTTTATTACTGGATGAGCCGACGAATCACTTAGATATCTTAGCGATTAACTGGTTAGAAAACTTTTTATTAAATTTTGAAAACACAGTTATTGTGATTTCGCATGATCGTCACTTTTTAAATAAAGTTTGTACACACATGGCTGACATCGATTTCGGTAAAATCACGACTTACACGGGAAACTATGATTTCTGGCGCGAGTCGAGCGAATTAAAACAGCGTTTATTGTCTGATCAGAATAAAAAAGCTTCTGTTAAAGCTGAAGAACTCAAGGCCTTTATCGCCCGCTTCAGTGCCAATGCTTCGAAATCTAGCCAAGCTTCGTCACGCGCGAAACAATTAGACAAACTTGAATTCAACGACATCCCGGTTTCAACCCGTAAAGTTCCTTACATCGGTTTTGAAATGAAACGCGAACTTGGAAATGACGTTTTAACTGTTGAAAATCTGAATTACACACTTGAAGGTAAAAAAGTTCTTAACAACATCAGCTTTCGTGTAAACAAAGGTGATAAAATTGCGTTCGTAGGTCGTAATGATTTAACGAAAACTATTTTATTCGACATTTTATCTGGCGAACGCAAAGCTGACTCTGGCAAAATCACTTGGGGTATTACGACTGAAGTCAGTTACTTCCCGGTTGATAATGCTAAATACTTTCAGGGCGATGAAGACACTTTAGTTAACTGGTTACGTCAATACTCAACTGATAAAGACGAATCGTTCTTACGTGGTTACTTAGGTAAAATGTTGTTCGGCGGTAATGATGCTTTGAAAAAACCAAGTGTTTTATCAGGCGGAGAAAAAGCGCGCTGCATGTTTTCTAAAATGATGTTATCAGGTGCCAACGTGTTAATTATCGATGGCCCTACAAATCACTTAGACTTAGAAAGCATTACGGCCGTGAATGAAGGTATGGAGCGCTTCAAGGGGGCCATGTTGTTCACTTCACACGATCATCAGTTAATGCAGACAGTGGCAAATAAAATTGTCGAAATCGATGAGCAAGTGGTTTTTGCTGACAGCACCACTTACGATGAATATTTAGTAAAAAGAAAATTGATGTAATTAAAAAAGGAAGCTTAGGCTTCCTTTTTTTTAAGTCCTAAAGAATCAATTTGCTCTTTAGTTAAGACAATAAACAGGCCTGTTGATTTGGCATAAGTTTTTTCTTGATCAAACAGTTCAGCTTCAATAAAAATTTTTCGTTTATCTATGTTAACAATTCGGCCGCGCATTGAATATTGGCGCAGCACCGGAATCATCTCTAAAAATTCAACTTCAATTTTAGCAGCCACCACACCATAACCATGATGCCAACCTGTTGAACCCATAACTTCATCAAGCACGGCGGCCTGACAACCGCCATGCACATGCCCTGGAGGGCCGGCAGTCGCAGAGCTAAACCATACTTCGGCATTCAGCTCATGATGCGCTGAAGTTTTTAACAAGACCATTTCAAGCTGCGAAGAAGCCAGTAAAAATGCCCCTTGGCTATCACCTGGGTAAGGCTTTGCCACTTCAACTGCGGGATCAAATTTCAGATGTTTTTTTTGCGACATACCCAAACAGGTTATTTTGACTCTAACTACAAAACAATGCCTTATTTTAAGATTTGTTAAGATTCTCGGCCCTTATTCGGCAGGATGTTAAATCTTTAACAGTAATTCCACTTGTAGTCCTAATAAAATTCAGCTTATAAGTAACCAAAAATTGCAGTAAGAGGATTCATGAAAAAACTATCACTAGCTTTATCTTTTGCCCTAACCTTTTCAGCTCTTTCAGGCTTTGCCGCTGAAACCAAAGAACAAGTCGGCGTTTGGCCAACGATTCCATTTATTCGTGGTGCCGATCTTTGCGTTTATAAAGATGCTTACAGCACCACTCGATCTGGTTACATGGATAAAATGACAGGCCTTGCAAAAGACTTAATGGGTGCTGGCGCCAAAGGTAAAGAAGTTTTACCTATGCTTGTAGGCTTTAATAATCTTTACGACCAAAATATCGCAGCAGCTAATCAATACAAATATATGGAAGTGACTTTAGAATCGACTTTGAAATCTTATGTTAGCGATTACTACCGTAATCTTCGCCCGCGCGTTCAACGTTTAAGTTTTACCCGCGTAAATGATATTTTAAGCGTGGTGCGTGCCGCAGCTAACGGTCAACGTGATGGTTATTTAGATCAAAGCTTAGTGGATAAATTAGATTATATCGCTTACGGCACCTATGCCTTAGCGCCAAATTGCCAAGGTGATATTCAAGTAACTTTACATATGATTGGCCGTGATGGCGCAGAAACTTCATACATCGGCCATGGCCCTCCAGCTACAGTGATGAGCCAAATTGCTTCACGTATGTTTGAAGATTTTCAACGCACGAAATTTCCGTCAACTTTAAAAATTGGCAAAAAAACTTTAACTCTTTTAGGTGCTATGAACGGTTCTGTCGAAAAAACATTTTCACCTAAAAATGCAGAGCGCGCATGTGATACTTTAGGTGGCCGTTTACCAACAGGTACAGAGCTTGAGATGATTGATGCCTACGGTGACTGGAACGGCGGCGTTAGTATTAACGATGCCATCTGGGCTTTAGAAAGTGACTACGTGTATGCGCCGCACTTACGTAATCCAACGCCTGTTCGTCACAAATCGCAAGTGAATAACCCAGAAGATGGTTATTCATACTACTGCGTACAAGATTAATGGATAACGGGGCAAAATAGGTAAAGTCAGGCTTGGAATATATCTTGCTCGATCTTTTGGTATGAAAAGTTTAAGCTTTATCACCCCAGCGCTTTTAATTCTTTGCGGTTGTTCGCACACGGTTGAATTTGTTCGTCGCGATACAAGTCCGCAAAAACAAGCGGTGGTTCGCTACTACCCGACCGACAAGCCAGAACACGAAGCCAAATACCGCCAAGATTTAAAAAACAAAGCTACAAATTTCTGTGGTGGCGATTACACCATCATCAAAGAATATCAGGCTCGTGATGAAAGTAATTCGTCAGCAGGCGTTGCCACAGGCTTTGGCGTTGGCCATAGTGCGATCTTAGTGGGTGGCGCAGGCCCACGCACCACGATGTATAACTTTGTTGAATTTATCTGTAACTAGTGCGACCGGCCAGGTGCGGCCGGCCAGGCTAACCCTGCATTTTATCAATGGCTTCAGCCTTAGGCCGAACAACGAAATATAAAATACAAGAGACTGCAAACACGCCCATGGCCCGCTTCGCTTCTTCAAAGGTTGCAGAAAAAATGAGTGTAATCGCTAAAATAGCTCCAAGCACTGGTATAAAATACGGAATTTCAAAGCGGCCTTTTTCTTCTGACTTTCTTTTTTTAAGAATAATCAAACTGATGTTCATCATAAAAAAACCGGTTAATAACAACAGGCTTGAAGATTTAGCAAGAATTGCAATTTCACCAGTGAACGCCATAAATAACACAATAAAAATACACAAAAAAATCGCTATGACCGGCGTGTGGGTTTTTGCTGAGACATAACCTAGTACTTTGGGCAAAAGTTTTTCGCGCGACATGCCGTAAACTAAACGTGAACCCATAATAAAATTAAGTAAAGCCGTATTAGCAATGGCAAACATTGAAATAATACTGAATAACTTAGTTGGAAACCAAGGCGCTGCTTTAGCAACAACATCCACGAGCGGTTGCGTACTTTTTGCTAACTCGTGTGCCGGAATCACAGAGACTGCAATAACACTAATAAGCATATATATTACAGAAGACACAAGAACTGCGACAATGATCCCGATCGGCAAATTGCGCTGTGGATTTTCAACTTCTTCAGCCACATTCATAATATCTTCAAAACCCATGAAAGAATAAAAAGTTAAAATAGCCCCGGTTAGCATCAAGGGCATTTGCAATTGCGGTGTCGGATTTTTTTCAGAAGTAAAATCCATAAGCGGAACATCACCAATAAAAGAAATACCGACAACGATAACCAGTAATAAGCCTGAAAGTTCAATGACCGTACAAACAATATTGGCCCACATGGATTCTTTAATTCCTTTAAGCACAATTAAAGTTAACAGGGCCATAAAAACTAAAATGCCCATATTCAACGAAAGAAATGGCAGCATTCCTGATAGGTATCCAGAAAATGCCCGGCTTGCCGTGGCCATTGAAACCAGACCTGAACATAAAACCACGATTCCAAAAACATAGGCTAAAAAATTTGAACCAAAAGATTTTTTAAGAATATAAGCAATCCCCGCCGCGCGTGGATACCGTGAACCAAGAGATGCGTAAGTTAATCCAGTAAAGATCGCGGCCGCCGCACTGATTAAAAATGCTAACCAAACACCATTGCCCATGATGCCCGCGGCTTTTCCAACCAGACCATAAATTCCAGCCCCTAAAATATCTCCGATGCCGTAAAAAACCAGAGAAATGAGTGTAATACGACGCACTAATTGTTCAGAATTATTTGATGTCATAATTAAAGCATATTGGCAGTTTTTATTTTAGGCAAACTCTTTTGACAGTTACAGCGGCATCTTCAGAATAGAGACCAATTCGCCCAGGGGCTGTGAAAAGCACCGCAGTCGCTACTTCAAAAATATAAATCTCATCAAAGTAAAATTTAACGATTCCACTCTGCTTTTGCACGCGTAAGCGGTGCCATTGATTAAATTTGGCCGACACTAGTTCGCTGGTTTTCACATAGACTTGATCAATTTCTTTCGCGGCTCGGCCTACTTCAAGACCGTTCGGTTTGGCTATGACGTAATTTGTAGTCTTAGTATGATGTAGCCCCGGCACATAATTAAAAAACAGCCAAAACACCTCCCAAGGATTGGGATCTTTTCCTCTTAAGGCGCGATCGTTTTTATAATCGACAATAATATCGAAATTTTCTGACTTAATATCAAACTTTGAAAGCACAAGACTTGCGTGTGTGGCTGCAGAAGCGAGAGCCACTTTTGGCACCATCGAAATTATGTTTTTCTTTTCTTTAAAACTGACTTTACCCGAGTTGGGGTATTGATTTATCCAGTTGTTTTTTTTTAGTGAGACATCACTATAACCATCAGGGCATTCAGACCGTGAAGGGCCCGCGTGCAACTGAAGGGCTACCATAAAAAAAATAAATCCTGACTTCTTCATCAGGTTGAAACCAGAATCTTTACCCATATGTTTCTTTGGATCACGTTTTGCATTTTTATTGCTCGCCTGTTTTGATCGTTGATTCGTGATCGTTAAAAGCACCTTCAAGCTTTTCAATGTCAAATTTTTTCATTGTGAACATCGCATTCATGGCGCGCTCTGCTCCGGCTTTATTTTCACTATCCATCATTTCTTCGAATTGCTTAGGTACAACTTGCCAAGAAAGGCCAAATTTATCTTTAAGCCAGCCACACTGAACTTCATTACCGCCATTACCCGTAAGCTTTTCCCAGTAATAATCGATTTCTTTCTGCGAATCGCAGGTAATCACTAAAGACATGGCTTCGTTGAATTTAAAAAGTGGACCGCCATTTAAGGCCTGAAAATGCAAACCATTGCAAAAAAAGTCTACGGTCATCACGGCACCTTCAGGCTGTTGGTGAAATTCAAAACCTTCTTTACCGTAATAGCGAGTCTTACCGATTTTACCGTCTTTAAAAATCGAGGTGTAAAATTTTGCGGCATCGACAGCCTCATTGTTAAACCAAAGACAAAGCGTAAATCTATCCATGCTCATAAAAATCTCCTTTTAAAACAGTATTATTTAACCATAGCTTCATCAAAAATACCATATTGCAGTTTCTTCAAACCCGCTTGATCTAAACATCAACTATTGCTCGCATAATTTAAGACGTATAAAGGAGTCCTTATGCAATTCAACAATCGCGTTCGCTTTTTCACAGCCGGTTTTCTATCACTGTCGCTTTCGCATTTACCGCAAGTGGTTTTTGCTGAAACTGTGCAAGCCAGAAAAATGATTTCGACAGCCGATGTGCTTGCCAATTATGACCGCAAAGCTACACAAGAAAAAGTAGCCTCATACCTAAATCAACAACAGATCGAACAAAAACTGATCGAGCAAGGTGTTAGTTTAGCTGAAGCTAAAGCCAGAATTGCTTCGTTATCAGATATCGAATTGCAAAATCTATCTGGGCAAATAGACAAGGCCCAATACGGGGGAGACATTTTAGTCACTGTCTTGTTAATTGTTCTGATTATTTATTTAGTAAAACGCATATGATTAATTTTAAGTTAATTCTTTTATGGTGCGCAGCTTGCCTTGCGGGCTGCGCATCTTCAACGGTTCAAACAGATGCTTTATCTCGCTCTACAACAAGCTTAAAGCTCAGTGTAAACAACATCGCGCCATACATCGAACAAAACGTTGGTCACTGTGGCCCGGCGACTCTGGCTATGGCTATTGCGGCCACCGGCAATTCCTACAACACCGACGAAATCACCTCGCAAGTTTATTCGCCGAAGGCCAAGGGCAGTTTACAAGAAAGTATGATTTCAGCAGCTAGACGCCAAGGTTATCTGGCAATTCCTATTACAGGTTTTGCGGCCATCCTTAAAGAACTTGATGCTGGTCATGTCGTGATTGTTTTCGAAAATTTAGGTATCAGTTGGATACCGCAATGGCATTACGCTTTAGTCATAGGTTACGATTTACAAAATAAAACCTTAGTCATGCACTCGGGCCCACAGCCAAATCAATTTATGGATATGGCTGAATTTGAACTATCATGGAAGTTAACAAACTATTGGGCGCTCGTAGTGCTGCCACCCGGAGAAGTTTCAGCTAGTAGCGATGAAATCACTCATCTGCGCGCTGCTGTCGCCTTAGAAAACATGGAAAATCTTGAAGCCGCAAAACGGGCTTATTTAGGAATATTAGGCAATTGGCCAAATAGTTTAATCGCATTGATTGGTTTAGCCAATGTGTATTACAACTTAGGCGATCATTCGTCGGCCGTTCGCACTTTACAAACAGCCATCAAACTTTATCCCGCTTCACTCGAAGCCCGCACAAACCTGCAGTATTTACTTCGCACAGCCAGAAACACGCTGCCCAGATAATTTTAACGCAGCGACAGCAGGAAGCAACTGTTTGTAGGTGCCTTTAGCTTCACCAGTCAGTTCATAACTTGTACTGGTGAATGGACCACTCAGGCTTCCTGTCGCATCCATGTCGTCATTATTACATCTAATGCTGGCGTCTAATTTTTTATTTTTTAAAACCCATTTGGTTAATGCACAGCCTTTTTTCTTTAATTCTTTGGCTATGGTTGCCTTAGCGTCTTTTGCCTGAGCCTTTGTGATACACTCTTCATCGCTTGATGATGGAAGTGGTATACCATTCAATTCAAGACTTTCTTTAGACTTCCAAAGCCCTGCTTCAAAAGATTGTGCGAATAAGGGCATGTTAAATAATAAAATCGTAGCTAATATTAGTTTTTGCATATTAAGAATGATTTTAACCCAACTTTTTCATCAGGCAACTCATAATCTAACGAAGGCAAAATACAATTAATTTCAAGTTTATCTATTTTTAACTCTTTTTGAACTTTGACGATCGTTTTACGAATATCATCGATAAATAACGCATCAAAACTAGTTGAAAAAAGAATTTGTCCCTTGCCTGATAGGCATCGCAGACTGCTTTTAATTAAATCTTCAAGATTGTTTTCAATTTTAAAAACACCTTTTTCGCGGCGAAAAAATCCCGGGGCATCACAAATAATTAAATCAAAAGTATGACCTTTAGTCTTGCACTGATCCAGAAAGGTTAAGCTATCTCGATATAAAAATTTATAGGCTTCACCCGTTAATTGATTTAATTCAAAATTTTTCTTAGCCCACTCTAAATATTTTTTACTGGTCTCTACCGAGGTTACCTGAATTGCTTTACCCACTGCTGCTGCTACGCTGCCAGTGGCAGTTTGTGAAAAAAGATTTAAGACTGATTTGTTTTCAGAATTATTCACGATCCAGTTGCGCTGAAGTCGTTGATTTAAAAATAAACCACTGACTTGGCCAGCATCACTACGCAATTCATAGTTAACTGCACCTTCAGCCGCAACCCAGGTTGCCGTTTTAGTTTCTGAATGCACCTTTTGCACGATCAGCTGCTTACCCAATGTATGGGCAAACTTTGTGAATTTTTCTGAGTCAGCACTTGTCCAGCGTTCTTTTAACCACGTCAATACGACCGTTTCACCGAACTGATCAATCGTAAAATCTGAATCACCATGACTTAGACGATAACACTGATCATTACCCGCTTTAGCAAATAAACGAAGCCTTCGATCAGCTTCAAAGTACGCCCGCGCAAGCACAACATCATCTAATATAGATAAATCTTCGAAGTACGCTGGCATCTTAGATAAGATCACAATCCCGTTTGGAAATTCGATACGACAGTTGTGCAAACATAAAAAAGAATAATTATGACCGTCATATTTACTATCACCTAAGATAGACAACCCTGCGGCTTTTGCATGAATGCGAATCTGATGATTGCGCCCTGTATGAGGATTGGCTTGCCATAATTCAAAGTTGGCCGATTTTTTTACAAATTTCAAATCAGTTTCTGCATCTAGTTCTTTTGCTTTGTGAATAATCTGCTGGTTAATCGCAAAAGATTTTTTTTCAGATTTATTTTTAGTCACAAACAGGTAAGTTTTTTTAACTGCACGATTAAAAAAATATTCGGCGTATTTTTTTGCGGACTCGACAGATTTTCCAAAAATCATGACACCGGTCGTAGTTTGGTCAAGTCTGTGAATGATATGTAATTTACGACCTAATTGTTTTTCATAGATCTCGATCAGGCCATCTTGAATAAAATCAGAATGCTCAATTTTTGAATCGTTGGTGTGGGCATTAAAACCGTAAGCTTTATCAATCGCCAGAATATCTTCGTCTTCGAATAAAACTGAAAGTAAAATGTCTGATAATCTTAAAAAGTTCATTAAACTATTTTAGTTTCTGAAAAAGTGTAAGCCCGATCCAGGCATCAGTAGCCGCGTATTTGATTTGTCGTTCTGATAAGATCGGCAATTCCCAGTTTGTGGTTTTTGGCCCTTTTGAAATAGTGGCGTGCAAGACTTCTTCAGTCATACCCTTCAAGCCCATATTTTTTAGACCTTTAATCTTCGCTACATTTTGCAGCTCGATAAAATTTTGGGGTACAAACTGAAATCTTTTTTGCAATTGCTTTAAGTCATCACGAATAGCCACACCGACTTTAACAACGGCCGGGTTTTCAAAAATATTGATAAGCACCTGAAAATTCGAGATGTGGCCGAAGCGAATGATGTAAGCGTCGGTGTCAGTTGATAGCTGTAGCATCGCTACATTATGCACTTCACCCTTTTTGAAGCTGGGTCTGGTCTCGGTATCAAAACCAAGTTCTTTGGCCGCGACTAAGTCAGTAGCGACAGCCTGCAACTGTTGATCATTCGCGATTAAATGAATTGTTCCAGGAAAAGATAGAAAATTAAATACTGGTTTTTCTGCAGGAGTATCCATAAGTAGTTATCCACAAAAACAAAAATGAGTGCTTTCACACTCATTTCGATTAAAAAACTGTTTTTTAAAATTAAGCTTTTGGAGCAGCTGGTTTATTTTTAGCTGCTTTTTCTTCAGGAGTCATACCCCACGGAGAACCTTTAGGGCCGCCTTCTTTTTTACCGCCACCACCGCGACGAGCATTGCGTGGATCAACTTTTTCAGCGCGAGCAACTGGTGCAGCATTGAAAGTTTCAACTTTGTAATAAGTGTCTTCAACTTGTTGGTATTGTGGAGCTGGTTTTTCACCTTCACCAAAAGTAGCTACTAATACACGGCGAATAGAAGTTTGATCTTTTGCTAATTCAGCAGCCGCTAGAGCGTATTTAATTTTATCACCTTCATATTTAAAAGTTTCGCCAATAGCTGCAGAAATTTCTTCAGCAGTTTTGCCTTCAGCAGTTAAAGTATTTTTAGCTGCTAAAACTTTTTGTAATGTAGTTGGTTGGAATTCAGTAATTGATTTCATATGTGCCTCTTTATTTAATAAGCGCTCATAATGCTTAAAGACCGCACTAATTGCCAGCTAATAATGACTTTTCTATACTGTGCTAATTAGGAGAGCTTAGGGCTATTTTAATGCAAGTAATCTAAGCAAAAAAACGTCTAAATCTGAACACTTAAGTGCCATTTTTGGTGCGCCTAAGAGCGCTTAAGTGTCTACGAACTGGACAGTTTTAGTGGGCTACTCGAATTAAACAACTCTTCAGCTAGGTACACTTCTAGCTACTAACCTGTTTGAAATCTTTTAAGTCAAAGGAACGTTTATGCAAAGACTAAGTTTTATCGCAGTTATACTTTTTAGCTTCAATTGCTTTGCGACTGATTTTTACAGCCTTAAAATCAAAGATGAACCAGTTTTTAACTTATTTGTTAAAAAAGGTGTACCGGCTGCAGCCTTAAAACGCACGTTTGATTTTTTAAATGAACATGGCGGAAAACCCATTAAAGTAACAACTAAAAGAACTAGCACTGAGCCGGCAGGCTCAAGACAAATCAATGTTAAAACTGAATGGCTTGCGGTTATCGATTTTACACTGCCGTCAGATGTGCGCCGTTTATATATTATGAATATCAAAACTGGTGATTTAACGAAACATCACGTGGCGCACGGCAAAGGTTCAGGCGTTCGTTTTGCGACGAAATTTTCAAATGTCGATAAGTCAAAAATGTCTTCGCTAGGGTTATACGTTGGCGGCAGTCTTTATAATGGCGGCCACGGCGCTTCATTAAATTTACATGGAATCGATCTTTCTAATAAAAATGCGATTAATCGTTATATCGTTATGCATGGTGCAACTTATGTTTCTGAAAAATTCTTGAATCAAACAGGCCGTCTTGGAAGAAGCTGGGGCTGCCCGGCCGTTTCAACTACTCTAATTAAAAAAATGAATAACTTATTTAAAGATGGCGGAGTCATCTTTGCTTACCATAAAGATTTAGCTGCAAAAGCTTTAACAACCGGCAAAGTGATCGAAGATAAAACGATTAATGACGATGCCGATGTGGATTTAGATGGCGAAGAAGAAGTTGTTCGTAAAAAAGCGACTACGCCAAAACGTCGGACTTAAATCTTGCGCTAAGAATTAATCAACATTAACCTTAGGTCATGGTTGATATCATCAGAAACACGCCTCTTTGGGTTTGGGGAATTTTAGGTTATCTTTTGTATGTTGGCATACAGGCCTTAAAACCCCGCATCGTTACACTCGATAAATTGATTTTCTTGCCATTGGCCTTAATCGCCTTAAAATTTAGAGTCTTTCTTTCGCCGGATGCATGGATCTATCTTGTCGGCTTATCTGCAGGACTTTTCGCAGGCTTTGTTAAAGTGCGAAACTCTCCTATCAAGGTTTTAAAAGATATAAAGTCTATTCAGATTCCCGGAAGCTCTTCGTTAATTATTATTCTTCTTGGAATATTCGTCATGAAATACTTCTTCGGCTATCTTCAGGCAACTGATCCTGTAGCGTATATACGCTACTTCGATTGGGAACTTGTCTTAAGCGGCATTCTGTCTGGCTATTTCACCGGACAACGAACAAATTACCTCTACCGCTATTACACGACTTAAACAAAAGCAATTGATCTGATCGGCACATGAATTTCATTTTTTTTCATGAATGGAATTACAAAAGGCGCATCATATTGCGCAGCCGATGCTTCACCTGCCGCTTCATATTTTGGATGTTTATCAAGCCAATCAAGTAATTCTTTTTTATGAGTCTCAATTTTTTCCAGTGAATTGTTTCCGTGATAACAATATACAGCGACATCCGTAGCTTTAACTTCAGAAATTTGAATGTCTGGATTTAACGGTTTAGGCATATCCTTCAGCGAAAACTTTTCTGGAAGAACAATACTCATCGTCCAGCTGTTGTCACTGGTTTGACTGAGCAATGCCGGAGAAGTCATATCGATTATTTCTGAGTTTTCGCCATAAACATACTCGGTCAAAGTATCAAATGCTTTTTCTCTGAATTCATCAAAGGGCCTATTTTCAATGGTCACCGAAGCTCGAAGCTGTTTTTGATAAACGCGGATTTCAAAATCACCCTCTTTTTCAACGCTTTCGTACGGCGGTTCTTCATTGAGCCTGATCCCCAGCATTTCAGGAATTGATTTTAACTTTTCCTTTATTGGAATATGAATATTGGACATATTTCCTCCGATGGCAGCGATAGCAGCTCTAATCAGTGGAAAAGCAAAAACGATACGAACAAGCTGCGTCTATAAATATACCAAATTACCCCATGATGCTTTTTTGCGAAACCTTTACAAAATTTCATGATATTTTTTAACTATGAATCACGTAATTCAAGTAGCCTACGATCCCGGGCTAATTTTATTATCTGTATTAGTAGCCATCTTTGCTGCTTACGTCGCCTTAAGCTTAGCCTATCCGGTCACTCAGGCTGAGGGAAAAAACAAAATTTTATGGCTTGGCTTTGGCTCATTAGCCATGGGCTTTGGTATCTGGAGCATGCACTTTATCGGCATGCTCGCTTTTAAAATGCCCGGAATGGACATGGGCTACAATGTGCCATTAATGATTCTGTCAGTGTTGGTCGCCATCGGCGGAAGTCTTTTAGCTTTAATTGTTATAAGCAGGCCACGCGTGACCAAGTTTTCAATACTCTATGGTGGCTTTGCTATGGCCGTGGCTATTTGTGGCATGCACTACATCGGCATGTTTTCGATGCGAATGCAGGCGCATATTGAATGGAACAAATTATTAGTTTTAATATCTTTTATCATTGCCATAGTCGCATCATACTCTGCCTTAACAGTTTCGATTCAGCTGCGCGAACAACAATATCGTTATAAATTATTGTTGCTGGCAAGTGTTCTTATGGGTGGTGCTATCGCAGGAATGCATTATGTTGGGATGCTTGCCGCAACTTTTGTTCATGTTGACTCTGCCTATAGCTTTCAAGATGCGCATATCTTGGTGACTCATGAACTCATCTTCACAACAGTTGTGGCCACATTTTTTATTTTAGGTTTAGCCTTAGTCGGCACCATTACTCAACGTATAATTCGCGATCGTGAACTGCGCAGCGAAGAAAAGTACCGCTTTCTTGTAGAAGCTGTTAAAGATTATGCCATTTTTATTATCGACGAAACGGGTTTTATCACGACGTGGAATTCAGGCGCGCAAAAGATTACCGGTTACACCGATAAAGAAGCTATCGGAAAACACATTTCAATTATATATCCAGCCAATTTACCCGAAGATACACTCGAGCTAGAGCTAGCAATGGCCAGCGAAACAGGGCACTTCGAGGCTGAAACTATTCGTCGGCGTAAAGATGGCGTGCATTTTTGGGCTAATATTGTCATTGATCCTCTATTTGATCATAACAATAAAATCACCGGATTTTCAAAAGTCGTGCGCGATGTTACACGCATGAAAAATTTAAGCGAAGAGCTTGAGCTAAGAGTACGAGAACGCACACTGGCCGTACTCCACAGCGAAAAACAATTAAAAATTATCACCAATGCAGTACCACAACTGCTGGCACGATTTGATAAAGACGAAAATATTCTATTTGCCAACAGCTCTTTTTGCCAGTGGTTCGGCATTAACCAGGAAGACATCAAAAAATATTCGTTCGCCGAAGTGCTTGGTCCAGAACGGTATCCTGCAAATAAATTTTTTATTGATCGAGTTTTAAAAGGTGAAACTCTGGCCTATGAACGAAAATCCAGATCTAAAGCAGATCCAGATATAGACACGATTCTAAACATTAACTTTCTTCCTGAATTTGATGACAGCGAAGAAGTAAAAGGATTTATCTTAGTTGCCACTGATATCAAAAAATATAAAGAAATCGAAGTAGAGCTTAAGAGCGCAAAACAAGAAGCCGAAGTAGCCAACGAAACTAAAAGTGCCTTTCTTGCAAATATGAGTCACGAAATCCGCACACCCTTAGGCGCTATCATCGGGTTTTCTGAACTTCTGACCGACCCAAAAACCAAAGCCTCTGAAAAAGAAAACATGATCGGCATTATTAAAAGAAACGGCAAACTTTTATCGACCATCATTAATGACATTTTAGATCTTTCAAAAGTTGAAGCCGGTAAATTACAAATCGAAAAAATCGATGTGCGTTTAAATGATCTTTTAAATGATGTATCACAGTTTTTAAATTTAGAAGCCACCGGTAAAGGTTTAGAACTTTATCTGGAACCCGAAAAAGACTTACCTGTGGCAATTAAAACTGATCCTACACGTCTGCGCCAGATTCTTTTTAATATTGTCGGCAATGCGATTAAGTTTACCGACAAAGGTTTTATTAAAATTAAAGTTAAAAAAAATCCTGAAAATGCACAGCAAATTTTATTTTCTGTTCAAGACACCGGAACCGGAATTTCACAGGCACAAGCCAACAAATTATTTTCGCCGTTCACCCAAGCTGACGCCACAACAACCCGAAAATTCGGCGGCACGGGTCTAGGTTTAGTGTTGTCAAAAAAACTGGCTAAAGCCTTAGGTGGCGATGTGGTTTTAGAATCAAGCACCCTCGGTTTTGGCAGCACCTTTGTGATTACCATCAATCAAGGTGAAACCACAATGAAAGCTTCAGATCAACTTGCACCAAAAGCAGCCGTTGCGATGTCAGAACGATTAAAAGATCAAATTTCTGATCTGACCGGAGTTCGTGCTTTATTAGTTGATGATAGCGATGACAACCTTGAACTGATTCAACACATTCTAAATTTAGCCGGTGTTACAGCAGACCTGGCTAAGAATGGCCAAGAGGGCGTAAAAAAAGCCTTAGAAAATAAATACGACATTGTTCTTATGGATTTACAAATGCCGGTCATGGATGGTTACGAAGCCACTAAAATATTACGCGAAAAAAAATATTCTGTGCCGATCATCGCCCTGACTGCACATGCGATGAAAGAAGAGCGTGAAAAAACCCAACAATACGGTTTTAACGATCATGTGACCAAACCTATCGACCGCAGCATCTTGTTGCGCACGATTTCGCATTACACGAATTTCTGATCACAGTTTTTGTATTTACTGCTATTCTTTGTTTTTTAAACGGCTGTCATTTTCAGCAATAAAAGCTTTAAGCTCTTCAGCAATGCCTAATAGTTTTAACCATTGTTCTTTATAAAGCGTTACCGGAAAACGTCCCATACCATAAACTGACAAGGCGCCCTTTTCGCTGACTTTCATAGAAAGTGCTCCACCAGATTTTTTATTTTTAAGAGCTTCGTTTTCGGCTCTTAGTCTTTCTAATTCGGCTTTCATATCTTCAGACATTGTCATCTCCTACTTACAGTTTGTTTCAGCAACAGCTACGCAAAAACCATTTTGTTCGTCAATAAGCACAGGCTCTACTGTTACGTTAGCGTATGCGCCAACAGTTTCATCTAAAAGTTCGCACTTTGCTTTTAATGAACGTGTTGCGGCTTCTGAAGCCATAAGGCAAGCTGACTTAACCGTTTTACTGTTTGGATTTGTGTAATATTCTGCTGTAGCACGCACCTGAGTCGCCATTGCAACCGAAGAAATTAAAATTAACACGGCAGTTAATAAAATATTTTTCATAAGACATCCTTTTCTAAAGTTCTAACTCATAAAGCCTAACAAGCAATTTAAGACTAAGACAACCCAAGACCATCAATTTAGACGGCCTGCGACCAAAAAATGAGTATTTGCTTGTCTTTACATCGCTGATCGTAAATTCTAACTTGTGAAAAATTGGAAATCCGGCCTATTTATTCTTATTCTTTGCGTATGTTTTGGGTTCGCCTACCACATCATCGTGAATTCTATCGCCAATCAAGAACGTAAAAAAGACTACGCCGAAATTAATCATATTAAGTATGGTCTGTTCAGCATCAACGAATGGAAGCACCAACTTAACGAAATCATCGAAAGTGAAATTACAGATTTAGATCTTCGAAAAAATAAAGAACAGCTCAAGCCGCTGGTTGAAGCACAGCTGCACAAACTTATTGATAGCGTGCAAGACCATATCCAAAAAAAGAATAAAGACACCTTTAAGGGCCGCGTAAAACAAGCTTTTATAAATACCTTTGTTGATGTGAAAGACATTAAAGCCGGGGTTCCGCGTTACGCTGATGAAGTGATTAAAATCATGAATCGCCCCAAGTCTAAAAAAAATATTAAAGAACTGATGCTGGATAAAGTTGAAGACTACTTTGAAAGAACCTATGAGCAGCAGGATCGTTCAGCCATTGATGCCATTATCTTAAAATTGAACGCAGCCGATATTGTAGCAGCCCGCGAAAAATTAGATCAGGAAATCAAAGACACACATAAATTGGTCTCGGCGCAGTCTTGGACATTACTAGGCTTAGTCGGTCTGTTGTTTTTATTATCGGCCCTGGGTAAAGGCCCGATTCCAAGTCTGCATTATATCATTTTAGTCGTGGCTTTATTTGTGTTACTCAGTTGTGGCGTGACAACGCCGATGATCGATCTTGAAGCTAAAATTTCAGAGATGAGTTTCGTGCTGATGGACCATCCGGTTAAGTTTTTAAATCAGGTTTTATATTTTCAGTCTAAAAGTGTGATTGATGTTTTCTGGTTGATGATCACCCATGCTAAACTAGAAATGCAAATCGTGGGTTTACTGATGGTGCTTTTTAGTATTATTTTTCCGGCGTTTAAGCTCGTGTCATCACTGCTTTTTTACTATAATAGCTGGGGCTTTCGTAAAAACAAAATCATTCACTTTTTTGTTCACAAATCGGGAAAATGGTCGATGACCGATGTTATGATCATCGCGATTTTTATGGCCTATATCGGCTTTAGCGGCGTAATCTCTAGCCAATTAGGTAAACTGCATGCTGCAGATCAAGAAATCGTTCTACTAACGACGAATGGCACATCCCTGCAACCTGGATTTTATCTGTTTATGGGATATGCCATCTACGCTTTATTTTTATCAGAATTTTTAACCCGAAAATTCGGTGATGTTTAATTCTTCAATTTTCGTTTTTCTAGTCTGGCAACGTACCAAGAGCTTAATGCCGCTGTCAGAAGAATCGAAAAAATAACCAGTAACGAAACCGAACTTGGAATTTTGTACACATCAAGTAAAAGCATCTTCACGCCGATAAACCCCAAAACCGCAGCTAGGCCTGGCTTTAGATAGCGCAGCTTTCCGACCCAATCAGCCAGAACAAAGTAAAGTGCGCGTAATCCCAAGATAGCCAAAATATTTGACGCGAAAGCAACAAAGGCATCTTGGGTCACAGCAAACACGGCCGGAATCGAATCCACGGCAAAAACCAGATCTGTGACTTCAATCACCACCAGTGCAAGAAACAATGGCGTCGCCTTGCGAACTCCATTTTCTAAAAGAAAAAAATGATTTCCAGCATAAGTTGTCGTTGTTGGGATAAAACGTTTAATAAAACGAATGACCCAATTATCTTTAACATTCTGTGTTTCTTCGACTTCGCGCAAAATCTTGATGGCTGTAAAAATTAAAACGGCTCCGAAAACATATAGAATCCAGTGAAAATGATGAAGAAGCTGTGCGCCTATGATAATAAAAAAAGCTCGCAAAACTATTGCACCTAATACACCGTAGAAAAGAACGCGATGCTGGTGTTGCTCGGGTATTTTAAAAGCACTGAAAATCAAAATAATAACAAACAGGTTGTCTACACTCAGACTTTTTTCGACCAAGTAACCCGTCAGAAACTCTAAACCCAGTTCTTTACCGAAAGCATCGCCGAACCAAAGGTTAAAAAGCAGCGCCACACTGATCCATAAGCCGCTTTCGATCAGAGCGGATTTACGTGAAACTTTATGCCCGGCTTTACCGAAAAGACTTAAATCGATTAACAGCAGAACAAAAATACCCACACAGAAGCTAATCCATAACCAGGGAGGGGCTATTGAGATACTTGAAGCTAAATCGCCCATAATTAATCAAAAATTTCTGAAAGAAATGATTTTTTTCTTTTATAGTACTGATCTTTTTTGTGATCATCGTCGGAGTGCTTATAATGATTATTTGTTGATGGCGCTGCCGAGCGTTCGATGATCTTATCAAGTTCTCCGCGATCAAGCCATACGCCACGACACTGCGGGCAATAGTCGATTTCAATTTCTTGGCGAGTGCTCATCAGTAAAGTTGCATCTGGGCAAGTTGGACATTTCATTTATTCCTCCTGGGTGAATTATTTTTTAAGTATAGCCTTGACGCATACTTTCTAAAATACGATAAATACAATCAAATCATTCGCTTTAAACAAATTATATTAAAGGCTTTAAATGGATCTTCCAACGCATTGGCTTAACTATCACCACCTTAATTATTTTCGCACAATCGCCACCGAAGGCGGAATCGCCAAGGCCGCCGAAAAACTTCGTTTAGGACAGCCGACTTTAAGTTCGCAATTAAAACAACTTGAAGAAATGGTGGGTAAACCTTTATTTGAACGCAGAAATCGCAAAATGATTTTAACAGAAGCTGGCAAATCGGCGTTAGATTATGCCAATGAAATATTTCGCCTGGGTGATGAAATGCTTGAAGTTCTGCAGGATAAAAATTTAAATAACCAAACACATATTCAAATTGGCGCACTTGATAGCGTACCGAAAAGCGTTATTCTTTCTTTAGTCAAAGAATGTTATCAGATCTCGCCGACATGTACCGTCTCCATTCTTGAGGGCAAGGGCGATGAACTGTTTCGCGAACTGTACGCACACAGAATTGATCTTATTTTATCCAACTACCCGCCAGCACTCGAACAACGTCAGGTCTTTTCAAAATCCGTTGCCCAGCTTCCGGTTTCAATTTTCGGATCAAAAAAATTTAAGTCGGTCAAAAAATCATTTCCGCAGTCTTTAAAAGGAAAACCTTTTGTACTGCCGACGGCGCATAGCAAACTTCGTCATGATCTGAATCACTACTTTAAACTGCAGAATATTCACGTGATTCCGGTCGCAGAAACTCAAGACACTAGCCTTCAAAAATTACTGGCCTCTGATGGCATTGGCCTTGCCCCCTTTTCAGAAGTGGGCGCTGCACACGAAGAAAATCTGATTCGCCTGGGGCGGCTTAAAGGTGTTTACGAAGAAGTTTGGCTGAGCTCGGCACAAAGAAAAATTGAAAATCCCGTAGCGGCAAAACTGATGAATACATTTTTTCTGCGTTAAGCAGATTTATGCATTACTTATTAATGACTGAATTAATCCAGTCCATTTCTACTGCAGCAATGCCATACATACCGTAATTGCGGCAAAGTGCATCGCCACGGCTTGTGATACCGGCTAAATAGATTTTACCGTCTTCCATAACATAGGCTGGCCCACCTGAGTCTCCTCGGCACGAACCATTTTTTGTTTCGTCGGTCATAAATTCATATTTACCAACAGCTGTTACCGGCACACGCGTCGCTTTTAAGATGCCATCGTATTCATATTTTTCATCTAGACCAAAACCTGCAAGATGAATGGTTGTGCCTTTTTTAATTTGTTTTAACGTAGCCATCTGAACTGCTTTAAATCCTGGCGGCAGGTCTTCTTCAAATTCCACGATTGCATAATCTTTAAAGTCTGCAGGCTCAGTATCCCCAAAAAAACATGAGCCGCAGTATTTCGGGTGCGGCGTTACGTTTTTAACTTTGTAGACAATGGCCTTACCAACCTTAGAAACCAGTCCGAAATAAATATGACCTTTCGAAAAATAATCACCGCAGTGAGCCGCCGATAAAATAAAATGAGGCGCAATGATGACTCCGGTACATGGAGTATTATTTTCGGGTGCAATCGCTACCGTATGGCGCGTATATAAATCTGTCGCGGCCACAGCTTTACCGTTGACGATAGTTGCTGATTCAGACACTGCATTTGATGTATTAAAATTATTTGCCGGTGAACACGCCGCTAGCGCTAATATTGAAACAAGAAGTAACACCATCATATAGCCCCCTAATGATGGAGCTGTGATAGCACTATCTTCGGCAAGTGGCTAGCAGATCGTCGCATTCTTTTTGAATATAAATGCGTAGCTTTTCAACCTTATCCTGTACAGCAGGCGCTTTGACGTCTTTAGATATTTCCCATAGCGTTAGCCATTTTAATAAATCCACAAGGCGCGATTTTTCGGGCCCTTTCGTTAGCGGATAGCGAGGCATTTTGCGTCGTTCTACGACGGCTTCAAGCGAACGTTCAACCCAGGTGATCTCGGTTTGGGTAAGATATATTCGGTTTAACCTTGGCAACTCCAAGGCTTGCGTTTCTAGCAGGTGGTTTAAATTTCGCAAATCAGAAAGCACTGACTGATGTTCGGCTTCATATTTTTTGCCGTAAAGTTTATCGACGGCAGCCTTCCATGCATCGCAAAAATCTTCGAAATCAATATTTTGATCTTTTTCACCCAATTGCGGATGAGTCAGATCAAAAATAGTTTTACTTAAGGTGTCGACACTAGAAACCGGCGATGTTTTTTCGTAATGCAGACGCAACATATGATGCGCCCAACTGGCGATATCACGAATTTCATTCGGATTAATTTCAGCCGTACGAAATGTCAGATGTATAGATTCAAAACTGCGCCAATCCATAGGCCGGTTTAAAAACTGATCCATTTGGCTTTTGCTGCGCTCTGCGGGGTGGGTGTGAAAAAAACCTTCAAGTAAAAATGAAAATTCAGAATAAGATTTATCCCATAGATTTTCAGCCTGACACATTTTATAAATATGAAAGGCCTTCAGTGACGTAGGCTGGGCCTGATCAAGCAATCCATTGATCTTCTGTACAATTTGGCTAGAAAACGTATTCCATGTTTCTTGCAACATACACCTTTAATTTTAGCAGTGTTTTATAAAATGTGAGATTTTTGTTCGGGCGTTTTCGTCAAAGTTTTTTACACTGCAGCCCAATCAGATGTCTGCAGTACTTTTAAACCTTTACTTAACCTGGCTTTTTCACAGTCTTCATTTCTAGAGCCATCTTCGAAACTGGCTTTAAAAATACGACAACAATCAGGGCGATTTTCATAGATGCTACAAGAAGTGGATTTTCCGACAACACCAACCAAAGCTACACAACTTGGTTTTGCCTGATCTGTGCCATTCATCGCATTCACGTACTGAGAAATCTGCTTAGTCATAGCAATCGGCACTGCATGACTTTCGCTTGCGGTTTCAGTCCAATGAAAAGACACGCGAAAAAACGCGCAACAGGCGCCGCACGACAAACAAGGATGCGGAGTCGAAAGATTAGTCATGACCAACGGTAGGCTTATACCTAGCTAATACAACCCCTAATCTTTGAAGGCTACCAAGTTGACTTAGAGCCAGAAAGAAATGAAAAATAGATACTCTAACTATAGGAATATGTATGAAATCAGGTTTAGCAGCGCTAGTTCACCCCAAAACGACAGAAGATTTTTTCACAAAGTACGATGCGAATGAACTGTTCGTCGTGCATCACCCTAAAGACGTTCTAACCGCCTTACGCAGTTTAGATTTTTTAGCGTCGTTAGAAAATCTTTTAAACATGTGGCCGCATTCGATTCAAGCGCACTTACCTGATCTACGTGATGAATCAAGTTCGATTGATACAAACCCGAAAGATGCGAAAAAATTATTTCAAAACGGCATGGGTTTACTTTTTAATGAAGCGCACCGTATTTCGCCATTATTACAAACCTGGCTAGAAAAAATTCGTGCTGACTTAGGGTTATCGTCGCAGACGTATTCGCGCTGTTTAATTTACGCCACTCCTGATGGCAAAGGCACCGCCCCGCACTTTGATCAGAATATTAATTTCGTTTTACAAATTCACGGCACAAAAATTTGGAAGCTCGCTCCGAATGAGCATGTGCCCAATCCTCTTACCCGTCATACTATGGGAACAAAACCCGATAATGAAATGGCTGGTTACTTAGAAGAAGAGCTTCCGACTAAAATGCCAAAATCAGCGCAAACAATTGAACTTAAACCTGGCTCAATGCTTTTTGTTCCGCGCGGTTACTGGCATTCAACAGAAGCGCAAGGTGAAGCCTTGGCTTTAAACTTTACTTTCACTGCACCCACTTGGATTGATTTATTTACGACCGCTTTACGAAGCCGCTTAGCGCTTTCACCAGAATGGCGTGAAACTGCAAATGGCATTACTGACCCAAAACGCCGCGATGAAGCTGAAGCTTATCTTGAAACACTCCTTGCGGGATTAAAAGAAGATCTTCCGCACTGGGAAGCTTCGGATATTTTGAATGCTGTTGAGCCTGAGATCTAGAAACAATGGGAACTACTTTCATCGAAATCCTGTATCAGATTGATCCCCTGAGAAACCCTACAGTATTTTCATCGCTATCCACGAACTCGATATGAGACACAATTTATTTTTGATATTCCAGTCGACGAAAAATTCTAAACACTGTATTATTTATGAAGTATGAAAGAAAAAACAGGCACGATTGATGATCAAGACTTTAGAACACTAGCAGATTTACTGCCCGATTTTATTGGTCGGTACGATTCAGAAGGCCGCATTCGCTACCTGAACAAACAACTCAGACTCGCTCTCGGCGTAACCATGGAACAAGCTGAAGGTTTTCTCAATACTGAGTTGTGGCCAGATGGTCGTTATGAAGTCTATACTAAAAAAATTACTCAATGTGCGGCTTCTGGTAATCCAGATTATTTAGATCTCACTGTTCCTGACTTTAACGGACAACTTGAGTATCATCATATTCGCTTTGTCGCTGAAAGAAATTCGAGTAATGATATTGTCGGGGTTATCGCCTTTGGGCGCGATATGACTGAGCGGATTCTTCTTGAACAAAAGCTAACTGCAAGTACTCGCTTGGCAGGGCTTGGACAGATGGCTGGTGGCATAGCCCATGAGATCAATACACCCCTATGTGTGATTAGCTTATTGAGTTACCAACTCTTAGAGCAGCTAGAAGACGATTCACTAGAGCCTTTACAATTAAAAAAATCTTTAGTTTCTATTAGCACTACAGTTGACCGAATTGCAAAAATTATTCAGGGTTTACGCGTGTTCTCGCGCGACGGCAGCCAAGACGCCGTTTCAGAACTTAGTCTTGCTCAGGTGGCTGAAAATGCTTTGGCACTATGCTCTGAAAAACTCAAAAGTAAAAAGATTGATCTTCAAGTAGAATTAGGGCCTCATCCTTTATTTTTTATGGGTCGAGAAGTCGAGATTTCACAGGTCATTTTTAATCTTTTAAGCAACGCCCACGACGCGACAGAAACCACTCTAAATCCTTGGATCAAAGTTGAATCTAAGGATTTAGGCAATATGATTGAACTCTCGGTGAGCGACAATGGGCACGGGGTCCCGTCAGACATTCGCAGCCGTATCATGGAGCCCTTTTTTACCACCAAACCTATTGGTCAGGGAACCGGCCTTGGCTTGAGCGTCTCAAAAGGAGTAGTTGAAATGCATAAGGGGCAATTAAAGCTAGACGAATCAGCTGAGAACACCCGTTTTGTAATGACTTTACATAAACGTTAAAAAAACACCGTAGCCGTAACCGCAAGTTCACGCAGCAAATAGTAATTATGCAAAAGCCCAACCATCACATGTTTCGAAGCTATATACTGAACCGCCTGAAAGCTATCTTTCTTCGTAAATTGCTCTTCCAGCATCATTGTCTCGTAATTATAAATAGGCCTATGAGAATTTTCGACCCGGTCTGAAACCGTGAAAATAAATTTTTTATAATTAAAACTTAATGTAATAATTCTAACCGAAGACTCTTCTGCAAAATCATACTGCGGGTCAACGTAGCGAAGTTGCGACACATCCAGCAAGAACGAATTCACCGACACACCCACACTGTAAGTCTGCACCCGGTATTTCGCAATTTCTGTGGGGTCACTGCCTTCAAGACCGTAGTCCAATAGCGATTCGTCGTTATAATTCGAATAGCCAAAAGTAAGTGGCCCAAGCATACCGCTTAAACCAGCTCCTAAATTAACATTCTTAGTCAGGCGGTTATACTTAGCCATGACACCTAATTTAAGTGCATAACTTTTAAATAAAGAGCGATTCTTTTCAGTCAGTACCATAGCCGTAGCTAAATTGATTTTCTGATTCGGATATTTTTTATCGTTTATTTTTCGATCTAACAGATTTTCGGTAATTTCTAAGCCTGGCGTACCAAAAAAAGTTTCATCACTGTTCGAAGGCGAAACTGCGGCACCTATGCGACCGATACCTTGCACGATTGAAAAATCGGTTTCAGAGTTAAAATAAATACCTTCAAGGCCGAAGCCTTTTTGTGTAGGCACTGCCGATGGGTTAAGGCGAATCTGGTTGCCGGTAGATGGGTTTCCGGTGCTGCCGGTGCGGGCCCCGCTTGTGCAGGTGAAATCGATATAACAACTTAGGTCTTTGGCAAAACCAAGCGACGATATCAAAAAAACCAAAAAGAAAGTGTAAATCGTTATTTTCATATCCACTTAGATCCAACCGATAACATCATTTCCTAATTTCAACGCAAGTAAAACTAAAATAAGACCAGAAATTAACGACACGGTCCGCATAGCTTTTGAATTGTTTAAAAAACGACTAGCGATTGAAGCAAGCAGGGCTAACCCATAAAACCAAACTATCGAAAATACAGAAGCTCCCGCGCCAAAAGCGAATCTATCGTTGATAAGACTGAATTTAGAAGAATAGCCACCGATTAAGACGACGGTATCAAGATACACGTGGGGGTTTAGTAAACTGAAACCAAGGCTTGCTAGAATTGTTTGCTTCATTGTCGTTGCCGGTTTTGCTAATTGAGAAATCTCAACGCCATTCACTGCTTCTTTAAGTTTTAGAATTCCATAGAATAGCAAAAAAGCGACACCGACAACACCAAGACCAATCTTTAATAAAGGAAACTGAATAAAAAACGTAGCCACGCCAAGAACGCCCACAAATATAAGAATCGTGTCGCAAACCGATGAAACGAAGGCGACCAGCAGGTGTCGTTGTTTACGAAGCCCCGAATTAAGAACAAAAATATTTTGAGCACCAAGCGCTAGAATCAAACTGGCTTGAAGAAAAAAACCTTGAATAAAAATACTTAACATTTTTTACCTAATTTAATTTTACTTTAATAACATCTTCGAACTTAAAACCTTTATCACGGGTATCCATATTGCGAAGTCTGCCGTACATGCCTTTACGAACATAAACGGCTTTTCCGTTAAGTTGTACAGTTATTGTTTTGCTTAAGTTAATCATCTTTGAGTGCAAATAAATTCGCAGCTCTTTACTTTGTTTTGGCAGCACTGGCATATCAATGCGAATGATGTTTTGATCAATCTTTGCATGAAAATTAACGACCTCTGCTACTGAAAGATCGGTCTTTCTAAGTTCGATCCAGAAGTATCTAGATTCTGAATCATAATCGAAAGTAATATTGTTTTCAGTGCGCACACCTTTTACGGTATGCAGAGTTCCCCAAAGTTCTTTCTGATACAGATTACGCGGGGCTGCAGTCACAAGTCGACTTAAATGACTTTTAAATAAATCATAGTCGTAATTATGGCCGCCATTGTAAAAAACGATCTCAAGCTTTGAACTTACGCCGTAAAGTGATTCTAATTCTTTTGTTCTTTTTAGTTGTTCTTCACAACGGGGAACAAAAATATCGAAACTATCTTGCAGCCCTTGTAAGTGCACATACGGAACATTAAAAACTTTATTCAGATAAGACTCGGTTTGCCAAGTCACATCCATTCCGGCGGCCATTGGTAAATAAAAAGCAAATTCATCGGCTGTCCAACTATAACTGCGGGTAATGCCCATGCCGCCCATCGAATGGCCTGAAACACCTAAACGGTTCACATCAATATTCAGATCTTTTTTAATCAACCAGCCAAGTTCACGCAATAAGCCACGCGTGTGCCCGCCCCAATTAAGACCGTTTGCAGACGGCAGAACAACGATAATACCTAATTCGTCAGCGATTTTTTTTAAGTCTTTCATATAAAGAAGAACTGTCTTGATCGAGCCTTCACGATCCATTGTCGAAGAACCACCGCCGTGCATGAATATCACGGCACTTGCGTTGGAGTTTGTTTCTAAGGATTTAGGAATATAATAGAAAATATCGTATCTAAAATCGTTTTGATATCTTAGCGGAGCCCAAAGAAAGCTATTCACTTCGCCAACAGTCGAAAAATAAGTTTTATTTTTGATGATATCTGCGCCAGCTGCGACCGCAACAAGAAGACTTAGACAAAACCAAGCCATATACTTTTTAATCATAACTTCGCCCCCAAAGTCAGTTTGGGGGATTAAACATCATCGCTTAACTCGGATCAACAAATTTGTGCGCCGTGTAGGCGTCTATATAGACTTACAACGACACTTGCGTAGAATCTTTTCTATTAGGGGAAAATCTATGACATTTCAGCTTATCCGCAACTTCGCAATTATCTTTATTTATGCTGTACTCTTTGGAACTGCCGCTTACGACAAATGGAAAACTCTTTCAATGCCTGACTGGTTCGGCAAACAATTCGAGAACACGTTCATCAAACGACTTCCTGGCGGAGCTTCAGTAGGCTACTGGTTCATTGCCGCTTTTGAAGCTGTACTAACTATAGCCTTTATTATTTCGATCTTTAATATTGCGGTACTGCCATTCGCACTTTTAGGTTCGCTTTTTTTGTTTGGATTTTTATTGTTCGGATTAAGAATCACTTACGATTTTCAGGGTTCGGCAAACATGTTTGTTTATTTTGGAACAACGTTGCTTTCGCTATTTTTCGTAATGATGGGTTAAATTATTTAGTTCGCAGATACAGATGGTTACCAAGCTTCAACTTAGAGCGGTCAGAACTTACAGCACAATCAGAAGCGACCTGGGCGCCATTTTCTGACATGATACTAAGGCTGCCGTCAGAATATAATTCAACAAACGGGTACTTTAATGTCTTAGTCACCGGCGAACAAGACTTCTGATTTTGAAAAGTGGTTACAGTCACGTTCACACCAGACCCAGAAAATTTTCCAGCCTTTTTCACAAACGTGAAGACTGTCTTTTCATTTTTTACAGTCTTACCGCAAACCGCATGTGGTGCTGAGGCTAATTCAGTTTTACTTGTCCACTCCCCGATCAAATTTTGAGAGCTGCAGTTATCTGCATACGACTGCGTAAATAGAACAAGAATAGAAACTAAAGCAAAGACTGATTTTTTCATGTAGAGACTAAATAGCAGTCGCTTTAGCGCTGAATCAAGGATGTTTGAAAATTTGATATTTTTTATGTAAATTAAGCCCATCCATTTGCCTCAATTAGCTGCAAAACAAGCTGTTCAATCTCGTCACGAATAATTCTAACGCTATCCAATCCTTGGCCTTTGGGGTCTTTTAAAGACCAATCTACAACTTTAAGACCTGGAACAAACGGACACTTCTCACCGCATCCCATAGTTACAAGCAAACTTGCACTTTGAGCTAACTCTTGAGTTAACAATGTGGGCTTTGCATTAGACAGATCAATGCCACCCTCTTGCATAACCGTGACTACTTCGGGATGAACTCTAGTCGCGGGCTCAGTGCCAGCAGCGATGGCCGTGAATAATGAAGGATTTGTATGTTTTCTAAAAAATGCTGCTGACATTTGCGATCTACCTGCACTGTGTACGCAGGCAAAAATAACTGTTTTCATTTTGAACCTGAATTACTTCGCATAATGGAGAGCCACATGTCCGGATTTGAAAACCTTCGTCTCAACAAGTTTTGGATTTAGCTCGCTAATTCTAAGCAAGTCTAATACTAAAATACATCTGGTCGATGCAAAAGGGACCTTGTGATAATTTAGGTCCTTACCATGTAAAATTTCATGACGATTCGGGTATTTATTCTTTTCTGGCTTTCTTTCAAGATTGTAGCTAGATTCAAAAATTTCACGACAAACAATATCAGCGAGCGTATCGGCACCCGAAATATCGGGATAGGCAACTTCAGTTTTTGGCAATAATTTCTTTAATTTTGATTCAAATTGTGAGTGATTCTTAACTGCTAGAACATCAGTCAACACTCCTTCTATGTGAATTAGAAATAATGGAATAGATGCTGCGTAATCTCTTCTCTGATGAGCTGCAATTGCTGACTTAAGGTGAACTATTCTTTCCCCTAAGTATTCATGTTCACTCCACTCTTCAATCAGACTGTATAAATTATTTTCATCTTCAAAAATCTCTTCATAAATTTCAACAGGCTTTTTACCTGGTTGTGAAAAGAGCTTTTGAATTTCTGATGCAGTTAGCTTCATCAGAAAAGGGGGAACAAACACCATATCCTCTTTTAGAATCGGCTCCAATTCTTTTTCAACCTCGAACAACCGCTCAAAGATGCCTTTCCCAATAATACTCCATTCTGGAATTGCTATCGATTTAAATTGCTCGAAAAGAGAATTCTGACGTTCTAAAACCTCCAAGGCAATTAAGGCTGGTTGTGGAATTGAGAATGAATTCAATTGCCTGTTCAGCTGTTCTGTACGATTTAGAAATGGATTCTCTACACCTAGCCACGGTTGGTTAACTTTAAACATATCCTTGATAGGGTTTTTAAATAATTCCATCTGATTGTATAAGGGATTTTTCATCAGACCCAATAACTGATTCTGGCTCGAATTGTACTTGCTAATATCAACCTGTATTCTTCTCGTATCTTGGTTGCTTTTATCTACTACGATCTTCTTTTTAGACATAAAATTCCTTTTTAGTTAGTTCCGCTAAAAATAGCCCGCTTCCGTTCGATACGCCGAGTAAAAAAATAACCTTTCCCTCTGAAAAGTTCGAAGTTCATTACATTTCATCCTGCGACGAATATCAGCAACAAGCACAGAATATTTTGTTAAATTATGCCGCAGTCTTTACAAGCTTTATATATCGGCGAGTCCTGAGAAAATGACTTGTCAGTATAAGCTCTGCAAATAGTCACAAGTAAAGGCCGTTCTGACTGCAATGCTATTCCAATTTCATATATTTTATCATCAGGCCAAGACGGAGGAGCTGGTGCCAAGTTTATAATTTTGAGAAAAAGCTCGCCTATACGATTAGTATGCGAGTTTTTAAATTTATGAAGAAACCCTATAACATCATTCATATCCCAGCCGCCTTCGCTATTTCGCGCATCTATTTCTACTATTTTATCAACAATAGCTTCATTAGGATCAGCAACAAGAGCCAACATTTGATCTATTCCTTTAAATAGTTTCATCCAATTTAAATCTTTTTCTGTATTTTCAAAATTAGTAATTAAATCAAAGACTGTCTTTTTGGCTTTTTCAAAGTATTCCTGCTTTTTACTTCCAACTACTACACCATAAAATGACCAAATTAGCTTACGCCATTCATCCTCATCACGCCCAGAAACAATTGCCTGAAACACCGTTGAATCTGTAGTTACATCCTCCATGACTAAAGCAACTATAGACAATTCAATAACTCTGTCTTGAAGTCTGTCCAATCGGCTATTGTTTTCACCAGAGTCTAATTTGAACCGCAGAAATCTTTTTAAATCCCCCCTGTTTTCAAGAGTCAAAAACATTTCCTTAACATAAGCGGAGACATACGAAAAACCTTCCATAAATGCTAACCATAGCATTTCACGAGATTTATCAAGCGGAGCAATTAACTCTAAGTTTTCAAAAATCCATTTTTCATTTAAGAACATTAACTGTCTATAGTGCGCGCCGATCTGAGCATGTAATGAAATTTCCGTTACTTCTGTTCTTTCAAGAGAAGGTTTCAATAGTTCATATAATTTTTTCCATACAGTAGCCACGATAGCTGCATCTTTCGAAGCAAGCCGAGCATCTCTCAAGGCTAAAACTATCGCTGCTTCAAATAACTTTCCACGTGGCTCATTAAGCGCTCTAGTAAACGCATCAGACGAACCCACATAATCTGAATCAGATACAGTAACCTGTTCAGCTTTACATAGAATTTTCCAACATTCAGGATTATGCTTTGGATCGAAAGCATTTTTGTCATCCCTCGTACCAACATCGACAAATTTAAAAATTGAAGCAGCTAACCATTGAGATCTTGAACGCTTGTTAGTTAATTCAGCTACAAACTTTGAATCATTAAAGAATTGAAGCGCTAAACTTAACAATTTATCTACAGGAACATACTTTTTTTCACTCCAACTTTTGGTATAGGAATTATAAACACCAGTACAATAGTCATAATCCAACTCAAGCAGTCTGCTTAAAAGAGCTGAACACTTTAGTGGATCCTGTAGGATATACTCTTCAAAAACTCGCGCCAATCCGTCTTTGGTGGGTCCACGAAATGAATCAGAATCTTTAAAATTAATAAGTTTATCAAAAATTTCATCAGATTTTGCCTTAGCAAAATCTTCAATTGCCCAAGGAGACTTCGGACCATACCATCCTGAGCTCATGTACGTAGAAAAATCTGGATGCTCAACTTCTCGATTAGTTATGGCAAATACGGCATTATACAGAGATTGAACATCTTTGTCCCCCGTATGATTTATAGCTAACAACCATCTCATTTGTTCATTTGCACTTATCTGTTCTATGTCGCTTTCTGTATATACAGAGTTTTTATCTACATATTTTAAACTCTTGATTTTTTCTAATAGCGCCTTCTTCAAAGAGGTATCAAACATCCCAAAATGGGTCTTCAAATATCGAAAAATTTCATGTCTAGCGACTGTGTAAAAATCCAAATTGTCAATTATTGTACCCTTAACATCAATCGTCACAAGCTGTGGAAAGTCAGT
Source organism: Bdellovibrio sp. (assembly GCA_036676395.1). Lineage (GTDB taxonomy): Bacteria > Bdellovibrionota > Bdellovibrionia > Bdellovibrionales > Bdellovibrionaceae > Pseudobdellovibrio. The sequence continues at coordinate 928,570 of JAKFCY010000002.1, read as the reverse complement.
CGCAAGAGCAATACTTATTCTCGTAAAGATTTCAGATTTTTTCCTTTTCCATTTATCTACAATCGGCAAGCTATGATTTTTTCCAAGCATAAATGTAGATAACATGAAAAGCACTTCTACATATATAGCTGGGGGAGTTGTACGATAATTATTTTGTGAATGGGGTTCTATCGCAGGTCTCCAAATTTGAGAACTTTTCTCGGTCCCATCATCATCAACTTCTCTTTCCAAAAGCCCCGATAAAACTTCAATTATAACTTCAAATACAAAAGATTTTTCAGAGTAAGTTTTTTCCAAATCGAAATGTTTAGGTATGAAATACTCAAGACCTCTATAGCCGAAAAACATTAATTCTTCTCGTGATGATTCTCCAGCCAATTTGGCGTCAAACATATTTTTAACGTATTCAGACAATATGGTCTTAGATTTTTCATCATTTTTCACTGATCCAAGAATGTTTTCAAATCCATCAAATACAACCATCTCAGCTAAGGTGTTTCTGTGTTTAGACGGCACAAACAGCTTGAAAATAGATTGAACATCAGAAATTTCCAAGTGTTCCAAAGGCAACAAAGTGACACACTCGAACACGAAATCCGCTATTATTTGATTGTCTCCAATTGGGTATAGATTTCGAAGTGTTTCTAAGAACTTAGTAATGTTTTTGCTACGCACCTCTTCATTTTTTCGAAGTGCTTGAGCGACCATTTTTAAATAATGATTTTGTGGCCACTGAGGATATCTATATTTGGACTCGTCAATACGAATAATTGGCGGCACTTTGGAGATATCAAAGAAACCTGCTTCTTTTAACGGAATAAACAAATCTGGATCTTTTGAATTACCAAAGAAATAAGTCGAGCTACTTTCATCTTTGGAAATTACTTCAATAATTTGCGTTGCTAGCTGGCTTTTTTTCACAAGTCCGCCTTCTCATGGTCTTTCATCAAACCTTCCAGTACTCTAAATTTGAAAGGTTGATTCGGAGATTGAACCAAACCTTCTAACTCTTTTGCCCAGTTCTCAACGACTTGATTCAATGCAAGATAACCTTCTTGATCTCGGCAATATGTTAGCAATGTGACATTTAACTGTTCTTTATAGTACTGCTCTAAATGCTGTATTACTTCTAGTTCATGAGATAATAGTGAGAGCAGTAAATAAAACTGACTACCACTTTCTCTGTTAGCAGCTTTAAAAATGAATTCCAAGATCTCCAACTCATCAAGCCCATAACCAATAAACACTACTGTTTGCTTATCAAAAATCTGCGTGAGTTTATCTCTGTTATCTTCATTACTATATAAATTTAAATAATCAGCTGTCGATGCAACGATTTTACTTTCATCACTAAGTGAACCATGCAAATGAACTAAAAAGTTTTTTTCTAAAACATTAGTTTTGGAAAAATCGTTAAGACTACTAATTACTTCATAACTTTGAGATTTCTTTACAGCTATTTTTTCTTGCGATCCCTGATTTTCAACGTCGGCACGGTTAATATCTCCCGTTTCGACAAGGTTTCCATTCAATGCTTCGGCGAATAATAAATCATAATTAGTCGTTATAAATTTGCAGCCACATTTCGCAATCAAACTATACGTAAAAATCTTTTTTTTAACGGCTTCATCGACTTTCAACATTGAACCATAATACATATCAGAATATGCACCAGTTGCTAAATTCTGCTTAAAAAAACGATCGGCAATCGAAATTTTAGTTTTTATTGGATACTTTAATAATAATTCGTGAGTGTTGTGATTTATTTGCTTATTATTAACTAAAGATTTTAGCATTGCATCAGCAAGACCATTCCAAGATGGGAGGCCATATAGGCGAGACACTCCGTTGCCAACAAAGATGGTTAAATTCCCCATTATCGCGGCCTCTTTAATTTCTGGAGGTACGCTAACATCCTTGGGATCAATTAATATATTTTTAGTCGTTGGCCCACTCATCTTCGAGTATTCAATCACTTAATAATTAAACTGACAACGAAGGTGTTGCTTAAAATGCAAGCTGTTACACAAAACACTCAAACACACTGCCCCAATTTAAAGTACTCTCGCAATTATTCACTCCGAAGTTATAATGTTAAAATGAAGTCTAAATTTAATCCAAAACACCCTTTACTGAAAAAAATGTTTGGAGAACTTGAAAACCGAGCTAGTGCCGCAAGAGATATACTTAAAAAAATGCCTCAAGCCTCTGTTCCACTTTACGTATTAAATTTATCTAAACCTCCAGGTATATCAAATCCTCCTATACAAATTGCATCTGGGGTCCTTATAAAGCTCTCAACGGAGCACTTTATTTTCACAGCATCTCACGCCATTGAGGAATACAAAGATTACCCAGTAATCATAGGCTGCGAGGGCAAATTTCATTTTTTAAATGGAGATCGATTCAGCACTGGGAAAGGAGCTTCTGGAACGCACCAAGACGACCCTCTCGATGCAGCAGTTTTCCATATACAAAAAGACCAAGTAACTGATGATATAAAAAGCTGTGCTTTAAATTTAGAGCACCTCGATTTAACACAACCTACTGGTGTTCATTTACATATAGCTACTGGATTTATAGCAAGCAGATCGAAATTTTATCAAAGATCTGATCGAAACCCTATTGATGTATGCAGCTTCTTCGAACTCGACTCTAATGAGTATTCAAAACTTAAATTGAATGAATCAGAACATGTAGCTCTTTCTGGCGACACTCAAATTGTGATTAATGACACTTGGCAAACAGCTCCTTCCTTGAAAGGCATGAGTGGTTGCGGCATTTATATAATTTATGGAATTCCCCAAGATATAAAATTATCCACAAATAATGAGTCCCTACGCTCTGCTAAGCTAACCGCTATTTTAATTGAGCACCGAACAAAAACTTCACTCATTAAAGCAGTTGTTGGAATTAGAATTAAGTACCACTTAGCAATGATAGATAAGTTTCTCCCACACATTGGAGCCTGGATTAATGAGGAAATTACTAAAATCAAACCCATTTAAAACAGCTAAAATCTGCTCTCAACACTTGGATGGTACAGACTATTTATTCCTTTTGCACAGAGCGATATTGTATGAGATGCCTCCCACGGCAAGTCCATCATCTCTTGACCATGAGCCAAAAGATTTCTCTTTCCTGAAAATTTAGGCAAACTTTCGGGATGTTTGCTTTGTCTAATTTTGTACATATATTTTGAAATTGATCTAAGCATCGACTTTATTTGTTGGGCAAAACGGTTAACGATAGAATGCATACACTCATTAATTCTACCCGTTATTTTTATTTGCCTAAGGGTAGTTGCTATCAACTTATTGGTCCGCATTCTTATATAATCGATAAACTTAAACGCTACTGGGAAGCACTTCGGTTCTTTATAGATGAATGTAGAGCTTCCGTGATCCGCCCAATAATGTATATATCTATGAAACTGGTCATGTATATTAATATCATTATTAAAGCTTTCTAAGGAAAAAAAATTATCTTTCTTCGCTAACTTAAACATCACTCCCAAGCCGCATGAATCGTCAAATTGAATATTCAACTCTTTAAATCGCCGCTTGATTGTATTCTCTAAGATTGAAAAAGCGTAAAGTTGCGCGGGCATACTCATTCCATAATCGTAAAATGAATAAATAAATGTATTTCGAGCGCTGGCAAAATACTGTCTCACACTTAAAGGCACTTCCTTATTTAGCTTAGCTTTTGACATCCATTCAATGTAGCGATCAATGGTTGGCGTTATCATGCCAAAGCATAAAGATCTGGGATCTGGCTCCCATAAATTGCTTTTTAATTTATCTCCAAGTTCATTTTCGTCCAATGGGCCCATAAGCAAACTCCTACTCAGATCAGGCAATGGATTACGCGCATCTTAACCATGTTCATTTAAAGCAAGCCGTTAGAGTCGTAGATTTTGCTATTGAAGATAAGCCAAAATCACCGATGGCCCTTATTTGGCCCTTGCTGATTCTTAAAATTTTTATGATTTTAGATCCGATAGATTTATTAAGTACTTAACTTTAACCCATCAAAAAATGGCGGACTCAATGGGACGAGTTTAGAACTTATTTGCGAGCCATTTAGCTCCCTAAAAATATGGACGTGCTTGTTCATTGGCCTCATGTCTATAATCATCAATTTTTTTCACTTCTGCTTGCATCAACGCTGATCTGAGTTCGCTGGCAGTTAAATCGCGACAATATGCTGGTGTGCCGGGCTGCTGTCTCCACGATTCTGAAAGCTTACCAGCATCAACAACATCAAATCCAATGGCGTTAATTAATTCCGAAACTTTTTGCTTAGCTTGTAAATTGTCACCAGATATAGCCAAAGCCACACGACTGGCTGATTTTGCAGGTGATGCCTTTGAAGCTAAACTTGGCGCTACAATATTGTTAAATGCTTTAACGACTGAGCGCTTTAACATACGCTCTACCCATTCTGATTCCGATAAACCACCGTCAATGTCTTGAATCTGTCCATCGCGTGCTGGATAGTAATTGCCCGTATCAACTATAATCGCAGAACTTTTTGAAATGATCTCAATTGGCAGATTAGGTATGGCCTTTTCAGGAACTGTTATGATCACAATATCTTTCGCCTTTGCTGCATCTTCAACAGTTACTGGCGAGGCTCCTGTTTCGGCAGCTACTTTTTCTAAAGTGGCTGGGCCACGCGAGTTCGCGATAAATACTTTATGACCAAGCTTCGTAAGATGACTCGCAAGAATGCTCCCAATATTTCCTGAACCTATAATTCCGATTTCCATAAGCGCCTTCCAATCGTTAAAATTATTTTATTATAAAAAAGTTCGAAACCCGTTCGGCTTCTTAGGAAAAATCGTATCTAAGTATTTGAAATTATTCATGAGAAAAATGGCGGAGTTGACGGGACTCGAACCCGCGGCCTTCCGCGTGACAGGCGGACGTTATAACCAACTTAACTACAACTCCGTTAAGTAATATTTGCAGTGGGACCAATATATTGGGAAAGACGGTTTGTTTTCAACTACTTTTTTTACACTGCGTAATAAAATAGCAATAAAAACTTATTTGGGGATAATTTCCCGATTCCCAGTGTGCCGACTTTGGTTCATACTAGGTTTTCGACAAAATCCTGAAGGAGCCCCCTATGAAAACGCTTATTATTGCGCTTATTACTTTGACTGCGACTTTATCGCCTGCTGCTGATGCTACAACCGACCTGATCGTAGAAGGCGTTCACTGCGCAGCTTGCACTAAAATGATCAGTAAAAAAGTATGTGCTGATGCTAAATTGTCTGAAAATTTTGAATCTTGCGGCGTAACTGTTATTGATAGCAAAAAACAACTTGGCAAAATCTCTTTACGCTTAAAAGAAGGTAAAACTTTAGATACAGTAGCATTAGATGCAGCCGTTAAATCTGCAGGCGATAACTACAAAGTTCAATTACCTGAAGCAAAAACTGAAACTAAGAAATAGGTTTTAAAAACATGTTAGATAAAATCTCAAAACTTCTTTGGCTTGATATGGAAATGACAGGCCTTGATGTAAACAAAGAAGTCGTGATCGAATGCGCCTGCATTATCACAGACTTAGATTTCAAAGAGCTAGATAGCTTTGAAGCCATCGTTAAACAGCCGCAAAAGTACCTAGACGCGATGGATGCCTGGAATACCGAACATCACGGCGCTTCGGGCTTAACGGCGGCTGTGCCGAACGGTATGGAGCCAGATACGGTTGAATTTCATGTGACTTCGATGATTGACCGTCACTGGCCACAATGGAAAGAAGACAAAAAATTTCGCCCGATCATGGCCGGTAACTCGATCACGCAAGATCGTTTATTTGTAGATAAGTATTTTCCAAAAATCGCCGAGCGCCTACATTACAGAATGTTAGACGTAAGCTCTTGGAAGATTATTTTTAATAATAAATTTGATAAAATGTATCGTAAGCAGAATGCGCATCGCGCTTTAGGTGATATTCGCGAAAGTATCGGCGAATTAAGATACTATATCGATCAGATCAAAACAAATTAGATTAGAAATAAAAAAGCGGAGATCTACTCCGCTTTTTTTTACTTTTTCTCGGTACGATTTTCTAACATAGCCTGTGCTTTCTTACGCACATCTTTGGCTGGGTCTTGAGAGAGTTGCGCCAACAGCTCATTCGTGACTTTTTTATTAATAACTACATGATATCTGACAACTTCGTTTTCATCCGTTGCCAACTTGGTCACAATTTCCTGGGTTACATTCGGGTTTTTTAAAACCGAAGCGCGGTATAAAACAGCGTCTTTTTGTGAATACTCATTTAAAACAGCTTCAGGACAGTTCGGATTCATTAACAATGTTGTAATCATTGTTTTATCTTTTATGTTCTGATTAATCTGTAATAGTTCACTCACAAGCTCAGGCGTTAAATCACCAGACGCTTTAGCAATGATTTTTTGACTGGCTGATTGACTGTGATGATTCATAATCTGAAACGTCGCTGTCGACATCGCCAAAATTAAAACTGCTGCGATTTTTGTGGTTGATAGTTTTGCGTAAGCGTCTTGTTTTTTAGTCAATCGGCTGAAAAGCGAATAAATCCCCGCGCCCAATAAACCAAAACAAACCGCATTCAATGTTGTGACAATTGAAAACATACCCATCGTGGTAGCCGCTGGCCCCCACTGCTCTTTCGAAAACGTAACTTCATACGCGCGGTAATAATAATGAAAATCTACATACATCGTTAAAAAGCCAAAAAGTAAAAACGATGGCACATGTAAAGGTTGATTTTTTACGCGCAAAAAAAGCGCGCCGGAAACCAGCGCGCAAATAGGAAGAATCGATAAACTGATAAACATGAATGTTATCATAGTCCCTCTTTTTGAGGAGCTACCGTTTAGTAACGGTAGTGCTCAGGTTTGAATGGTCCTTCTTCATTTAAATGTAAATACTTAGCTTGTTTAGAAGTAAGTTTAGATAATTTAACGCCGATTTGACCTAAGTGTAATGCCGCTACTTTTTCGTCTAAGTGTTTAGGTAAACGGTAGATCGCGATTTCTTTGTATTTTGCGCCGTTTTTAAATAATTCGATTTGCGCTAACACTTGGTTAGTGAACGAATTAGACATTACGAAAGATGGATGCCCTGTAGCGCAACCTAAGTTCACTAAGCGGCCTTTAGCAAGAACAACGATTTCGTTTCCGTTTTTCAATGTGTGAACATCAACTTGCGGTTTGATTTCGCGTTGTTTTGAATTTTTGTTTAACCAAGCCATATCGATTTCGATATCGAAGTGACCGATGTTACAAACAATCGCGTTGTCTTTCATTTTATTGAAATGTTTTTCAGTGATGATATCGCAGCAACCAGTAGCTGTTACGAAAATATCAGCGATTGGAGCTGCTTCTTCCATAGTTACTACTTGAAAACCTTCCATAGCTGCTTGTAATGCGCAGATAGGATCGATTTCAGTGATAAGAACGCGAGCGCCTAAACCTTTCATAGAGAAAGCAGAACCTTTACCTACGTCTCCGTAACCGGCAACAACACAAGTTTTACCAGCCATCATTACATCTGTAGCGCGTTTTAAAGCGTCAGTTAATGATTCACGGCAACCGTATAAGTTGTCGAATTTAGATTTAGTTACTGAATCATTTACGTTGATTGCAGGAATTTTTAATTTTTTATTTTTTAACATAACTTCTAAGTTATGTACGCCAGTTGTTGTTTCTTCAGAAACACCAACGATTTTTTTAAGCATGTGTGCAAACTTAGGAGTATGCATCATATTTGTTAAGTCGCCGCCATCATCAAGAATGATGTTGTAGCCTTCTTTACCCCAGCCAGTGATTGTTTGTTCAATACACCAGTTGAATTCGTCTTCAGTTAAACCCTTCCAAGCAAAAACCGGAACACCAGTTGCAGCAATGGCTACTGCTGCTTGATCTTGCGTAGAGAAGATATTGCAAGATGACCAACGAACTTCAGCTCCAAGGTGAGTTAAAGTCTCAATTAGCACTGCAGTTTGAATTGTCATGTGTAAGCAACCAGCGATTTTCGCACCTTTTAACGGTTGCGATTTACCGAACTCTTTTCTGATAGCCATTAAACCTGGCATTTCTTTTTCAGCAATTTTAATTTCTTCGCGGCCCCAACGAGCTAATTCAGCGAATACTTTAGGATTTTCCATAGCTTCTTTGCAAACGCGGTAATCATTAGCCGTCGCATTTTTTGCTGACTTGCTTTTTACTGCTGTTTTGCTTTTTGATACGGCGGCAGCGATCGCTTTAGAAGCGGCTGTTTTTTTTGCGTTATTAGATGCTTGTGTTCTCATGTGTGTTCCTTATTCAAGGGTTAAAATTTCATATCCTGTGTCTGTAATCAATATCGTGTGCTCGAACTGGGCAGAAAGTTTCTTATCCGTAGTTATGTAATACTTAATATCTGAATTGGGAATAGAAAACTCTTCGAAGTCTTCTTCGCCCTCATTCACCATGGGTTCAACCGTGAAACATGTCCAAGGTATGATCTTTTCGCCTTTACCGCGTTTACCGAAAGCCGGCACAAAGGGATCCATATGAAAGATTCTACCAATGCCATGACCACCGATTTCTTTAACTGTGGTGTAGCCGCGACGAGTGACATATTTGTTAGTTTCAAAACCGATATCACCTGTGTATCCATTAGGCTTGATGGCTTCTATGCCGGTCATCATGGCGTTATAAGCTGCATCGACAATATCTGCCGCAGTTTTTGAAACTTTACCCACCATCACGGTTTTAGACGTGTCTCCGAAGAAGCCATCTTTTTTAACGGTGACATCAATATTTAAAATATCGCCCTCTTTGATCACGTAGTCTGACGGAGTCCCGTGACAAACCACTTCGTTCACCGAAATGCAGGTCGCAAACGGATACCCGTGATAACCAATGCAGGCTGAAATTCCGCCGATTGATTTTGTGTAATCATCAGCAATTTTATCTAATTCTAAAGTAGTAATACCCGGCTTAACCTTGCTGGCTGTGTAGTTAAGAACTTTTGCGGCCATTTTGCAGACAGTACGCATTTTTTGAATTTCGTCCTTGTTGAAAGGAACTGGGGCGCGGGAGTTTGACATGCCCAAGAGTATACTCTCGAGGGGGCATAATAGCAAAAAAAAAGGCCAACCCGAAGGTTGACCTTATCTTTCTTACCGTCTTGCGACGAGCTAAGAAAACTAAAACCTATTTTAAGTGCTTAGAAACAAGTTTTGTCATTTCGAACATAGAAACTTGGTTTTTTCCGAAGATTGGTTTTAATTTGTCGTCAGCGTTGATGTTGCGACGATTTTTAGAATCTTGTAAACCGTTCTTTTTGATGTAAGCCCATAATTTTTTAACAACTTCAGTGCGAGGTAATGCAGAAGCACCAACGATAGCTGCTAAAGTAGTAGATGGAGTTAAAGCTTTCATGAAAGCTGCGTTTGGTTGACGTTTAGCAGCGGCTTTTTTAGGAGCTGCTTTTTTCGCAGGAGCTGCTTTTTTTGCAGGAGCGGCTTTTTTAGGAGCTGCTTTTTTTGCTGTAGCTTTTTTAGGAGCTGCTTTTTTTGCTGTTTTCTTTGCCATGGTTAATTCCTCCGTTAAGGGTTGTTAAGGCATTGTTTTCAATCTCATGACGGTCATCATCATTGACGATCGTCTTAATATAAAAGTCTTAGTGAATCTAAGCATAAGTCTAGGAAAAACCCTTTGTCGAGAGAAAAAAACAATTATTTTCACTTTTTTTAGAGGGGGATCGCAACTTCTCTACTCTGGTAGCGGGGAATTTATCCCGATAAAGTCTCTATGAGAGACACTTCTTTCGCTGAAATTTTAGAAAATCTTAACTCTGAAAACGAGACTGAAACAGCGATAAACATTGAACATTCGCAAGAGATTTCCGGCACCTTAGAACCTGCTTTTCTCTCTCATTTAATGGGTAGTTTGCAAAATGATATGCCTAACGTAAGAGTGCAAAATCATTCAGTTTCATCGTATTCCTACAGACAAAACTTTACAGACAGAACAGTGACTGCTCGTGAATTTAAATTGAAATCTCAAGGCATGACCGAGACACAATTCAAAGCCTACGAATCTTTATTGTACGCCATGGAACTTCCGATCCTTGTAGCCCACCGTCTGTTTCCCGAGGGATTCACACTTTTGCAGTTAAAAAAAGCTTATAAACTTGCCGCGTTGAAAAACCACCCAGATAGTGGCGGATGCCATGAAAGTTTTTTAGAAATCAGAAAATGCTATGACATTCTAGAGGGATTCGCTAAAACAACGGCTGCATGAGCCACCCAAAAACCGAGATCCAAAAAGACATCCTGATCTGCACATTGAATTCCACCTACCAGCACAGCTCATTCGGCTTACGTTATATCTATGCCCAAATGGCAGAGATGACTGATAAAACTGAACTTATCGAATGGACCATCAAAGAAAACCCGCGCAACATCGTTGAAAAGATCTTAAACCTAAATCCAAAGATCGTCGGCTTCGGCGTCTACATCTGGAATAACGAACAGGTCTTTGAAGTTTGCTCAATTCTTAAGAAAGTAGCGCCAGATATAGAACTTGTACTTGGCGGCCCAGAAGTCTCTTACGAAACCGAAGGCCAAAGACTTTATCAATTAGCTGATCATATTATCTGCGGCGAAGCCGATCTTCTTTTTCCACAGTTCTGCCGTGAACACCTGTCTGGCCACGATAGCCAAGACAAAATCATCCGCGGAGTTCTTCCCTTACTGCCCGATTTAAAACTGCCGTACTATCTATATAGTGATAATGATATTGCAAACCGTGTGATCTATGTTGAAGCCTCGCGCGGCTGCCCGTACAAATGCGAATACTGCCTATCGTCTCTTGATAAATCGGTACGCAGCTTTAATTTAGATCAATTCTTAGCTGATATCGAAATACTTATTAACAGGGGCGCCCGCTGTTTTAAGTTCGTCGATCGCACTTTTAATTTAAGCCCAACGACTTCTACTAAGATTTTAAACTTCTTTATGCAGCATCTGGATAAAGGTTTATTTCTGCATTTTGAAATGGTGCCCGATCGTTTGCCAGTTGAAATTCGCGAGCTGATTAAACAATTTCCTGCCGGAAGTTTACAATTCGAAGTCGGTATTCAAACGTTAAATCCAGTAGTTGCAACAAATGTCTCAAGAAAAAATGATCTTGTTAAAGTTGCAGAAAATTTCAAGTTCATCAACGAGAATACACATGTGCACACGCACGCCGATCTTATCGTAGGTTTACCCGGCGAGACTTTAGAATCTTTCGCTGAAGGCTTTGACCGCCTAGCTCAGCTGGGCCCCCACGAGATTCAAGTGGGAATCCTTAAGCGCCTTAAGGGAACTCCGATCGTGCGCCACGAGACGACATTCAAAATGCGCTACCAAGATTTTTCGCCGTACCAAATTCTATCAACTTCGACGATGGACTATAACACTTTGCAGACCATGAACCGCTTTGCGAAGTTCTGGGATCTATATGCTAATAGCGGTGATTTTCCGCAGTTTATGAAATGGATCAGTACTTTCGAAGGCTCATTCTTCTGGAACTACATGAAATTCGTAGATTATTTATCTGAGAAATACTCAGAAACTCATTCTATCTCATTGATGAATCTCGCCGAAAAAGCTTACGACTATATTATCATGCGCACCGATGATAGCGAAAAAGCTTTCGAAATCATCAAAGCCGATTTCTGCGAAGGCGTAAAAAAACGTGATATTCCACCATTCATGAAAGCCCAAGCTATCGCCAAAGGCCTTGGCACACAGTCTGTGACAGCTTCTTCAGTGAAGAAAACATCTTCATTGAATTCACGCCAAGTCGCTCATTTATCGTAATCAGTTATCAACTCTAGAAAAATAACGCGTTTTCGGCACTCAGGGCTTCAGTCAACATTGTTGACCTAAACCCCGAGCAAATTTAATGCGTTATAATTTTACCCAATAGCGGCGAATGGTTTTATTCTCGATTTCGTCGATAAATTTGTTTTCTAAAGTGGCATCGAATTTTTCGATGATTTTCCATGATGGCACATTTTCATCATCACAAGTGACCAAGATCTTCGCTAAACCTAAAGTTTTGCAGTAATCCATCCCTGCTTTCATAAGCTCGGTAGCAAAGCCTTTGCGGCGATAGCTTTCAGCCACTGAATAACCGATGTTGCCGCCGCGACGAAGTAAAAAATCATTTAATTCATGACGAATACTTACGCGGCCAATGATTTTACCATCTAAAAATGCATAGAGCATTGTGTGCGCCACTCGTCCTGCAGCTATATTACGACCAGCGCATTCATCTTCTAGAATCTTAAGCATATCTTGATATGACATTCCTGGCTTCCATGAAAATGTATACCAACCGAGGTCTTTTTCTGACCACAGCTTCATTCCTTCAAAAAAGGCAGCTTCATCTTGCGGGGATAATTGGCGTATGACTAAAGGCATACTTGAAAGCTTACTGGCGTAATTCAGTGTAAGGCAACATTCTTTGCGGCTGAGCGAAGAACTTTTCTACGCGCTCAAGCATCTCTTCAAACGTTTTTGAACGGTTTACTTCTGAAGTCAGTGGGTGACCCCATTCAAGCCAGACATGCGTAGTGCGCACGAAAAATTGAATTTTACGAAAGGCGTATTCAGGTTTATAGCCAAGTTTTTCACAGAAAAAATGACGGCTTAAATGGATAAATTTTAAAAGCATTTTTCCGTACTCAGCGCCTTCTTCATATTCAGTCAGCGGCGGAATTTCATGAGTTAAACCCTTACGATAGGCCACTTGCCACATCATCCATGGGCGCGCCGCCAAACCACGGCCCGACATGACCAGATCACAGCCTGTGGTTTCTAACATCGAAAAAACATCATCAGCTGTTTGAATGTCACCGTTACCGATGATTGGAATATCTAAGGCTTTTTTTAATTCGGTGATTTGATTCCAGTCGGCTTGGCCACGGCGTTTTTGTGCCGCAGTTCGTGGATGTAAAGTGATCCACTGAGCGCCGGCATCACGCAATGTTTTTACAAAATGAATTAATTCTGGAATTGATTTATCACTGCCGACGGCACGAAGTTTGACCGATACTGGTTTATCACTGGCTGTGGCTGCGAATTCCACAACTTGGGCTGCGTAATTTAAGTCTCCCATAAGTGCGACGCCGTAATTGTGTTTTAAGGCTTTTTGCACGGGGCACCCCATGTTGATGTCGATGCCAGAAACTGTGCCGACGTCTCCCCATTCATAAATCATTTTGTGAATTGTTTTTTGAATGTCGGCTTTTTCGTTACCTAAAATTTGCGGAACCAAGTTGCGTTCACCTTCAAATAATAAAGTTTCTGCGGTTTCGCCTAATTTTTCTTGCGGTACCCTGCGCGAATTTAGCATCTCGGTTGGCCAAATAGTCTCATGTCCTTGCGGCATATAATCGAAAACGATTTTTCGCAAAACTACGTGAGATAATCCCACCATTGGGGCTAGACATAACGGAAAACTAAATTGCATAATGTATGTGTATGGCGATTATCGGAAAAAAGATAGGGATTTTAGGTGGCGGGCAACTCGCTCAAATGATGACTCAGCGGGCACGCCAAATGGGTTTTCACGTCACGGTTTTATCAGAGGATAAAGACGATCCTGCTGTTGGTTATGCCAATGCCTGGATCAAAGGTAAAATCTATAACGAAGACGATATCTTAAAATTGGCTCGCGCCGTTGAAGTCATTACCCTAGAGACTGAATTTATTCCCGCGCGCACGATTGCCCGTGGTTTACAAAAAACAAAAACACGTTGTATTCCTGATCTTGAACATTTGGCGATTTTACAAGATCGCTGGCCGCAAAAAGAGCTTTTATGGGATTATCAAATTCCGACCAGCGATTTTATTAAGATCACCGGCAAAGATGATTTAGAAGCAGCCTATAAAGTTTTTGATGGCGAATTGGTTTTAAAAAAACGCTTAGGCGGCCACGATGGCCACGGCACTTTTATTATTAAAACTAAAGCGCAGTTTGAATTATTTAAACGCACCCATAAAAACCAGGAAACTCAGTTTATCGCCGAAAAATTCGTGCATTTTAAAAGTGAAAAATCATTAATCGTCTGCCGCAATAAAGCCGGCGATATTTTTATGTACCCGCTTTTAAATTCGCTGCAAAAAAATCAACAGTGTTTTCGCGTATGGGGCCCCGACACTCATCCGGCAAGCAATGAACTTACTAAAAAAATCACATCGCTTTTAAATCGCATTAACTATGTGGGCCTGATTAACTTTGAATTATTTGATGTCGGTTCTAAATTATTAGTGAATGAAATCACGCCTCGCGTGCATAATTCAGGTCATATCACGCAAGATGCTTTTTCTTTTGATCAGTTCGAAATGCATTTACGTGCTGTGGCTGATCAAAAGTTTCCGCTTGAAGTGCAATCGACAAAACATTTTTTAATGCAAAATATCGTGGGCACTTCGTACAGAAAACCCACTATTCTAGTCGGCCTGCAAGGTAAACTTCATTGGTATGATAAAAAAGAAAATAGACCTAAAAAGAAATTAGGCCATATTAATTACTTCGGTAATTCTTTACGCTCGCTTATTGCTTTGGCCGACTTCGACCTGAAAAAAATCAAGAGCTAACACGCGTTTAGCCGCGAACAATAAAAGCGGAGTTAAGATAATATCTGCAGCGATTTGGTTTTGAAAAAATGGGATCGCCATTGTGTAACACTGAATTAAGCCAGCCGTTGTCATTGGGTACATGCCATCCATCACCCAAACACCAAAATTTGAAACTAAGAAAAAGATCGAACTACCACCAAGAATAGCCGCGATACGAACTAATGATTTGTCTGTTACTTTACGATTTAAGAAAAACGGCACTAAAGCAAGGCCAATTCCTAAATAAACAAACGCCATCGCTGAGTGAAAAAACTTTGGCGAATTTAAACCGATAAAAAAATCTGACACAAGCATTGCTAATACTGGAAGCAAGATAGCTTTGGTTTTTGAACCTTGAAAAAGGATTGCAAAAACGTAAGCACAAGCCATAACAGCGGTGAAGTTCCAACTATGTTGGATTAAACGAGAACCAGCAGCGATGACTAATAAAGCGGTAAAAGTGAAGTTTTCAGCAGTGATTTTTTTCATATCCAAAGTATGGCCAATGACCCTGAAATTGGCAATATGAAACCTTTTCGATAGTCCATTTTGCATAAAAAAAGCCGATCTATTGATCGGCCTTTTAGCTAATTTTACACTAAAACGAATTAGTTAACGTCTTTAAAGTCAGCGTCGATGACATCGTCGCCTTCTTTTTTCTCGTCTTTAGGTGCGCCACCAGCGCCGTTACCGCCGCCAGAACCATCACCACCACCTTGTGCGCCGCCAGCTTTATATAAAGCCTCAGTCACTTTGTGTGATGAAGTTTGTAAGGCTTCAAACGCCGCTTTTAATTCAGCCGTAGTTGCTGCTTTATTTTCAAAAACTTTTTTAGCATCTGCTACTGCTGTTTTCACAGGTTCTGCATCCGCGCCAAGTTTTTCTGCGTTTTCAGTGACCAACTTTTCAGTTTGGTAAATCAAGTTATCTAAATTATTACGTGTCTGAGCTGCTTCCGCTTTTTCTTTATCAGAGTCGGCTTGCATTTCAGCTTCTTTAACTGCTTTTTTAATTTCATCTTCAGATAAACCAGATTGCGCCGTGATTTTGATTTGTTGCGATTTGTTCGTCGCTTTATCTAATGCAGATACATGTAAGATACCATTCGCATCGATATCAAAAACCACTTCGATTTGCGGCATACCACGAGGAGCTGGAGCAATTCCAGACAACTCGAAGCGGCCTAAAGATTTATTATCAGTAGCCATTTTACGTTCGCCTTGTAACACGTGAATATCAACGCCTGGTTGATTATCTGCAGCAGTTGAGAACACCTGAGATTTTTTCGATGGAATTGTCGTATTACGCTCGATAAGAGTCGTCATTACGCCACCCATAGTTTCAATACCAAGTGATAACGGCGTTACGTCTAATAATAAAACGTCTTTAACATCACCCGCTAATACCCCACCTTGAACCGCAGCCCCTAAAGCTACAACTTCATCTGGGTTCACAGTTCTATTTGGTTCTTTACCGAAAAAGTCTTTCACAGCTTTTTGGATAGAAGGAATACGCGTCGAACCACCCACTAAAACCACTTCGTCGATTTGTGCTGTCGAAATGCCCGCATCAGCTAAAGCTTTTTTGCATGGCTCGATAGAGCGTTTCACTAAATCTTCAGTCATTTGATCGAATTTAGAACGTGTTAATTTAATTTGTAAATGTTTAGGGCCAGATTGATCTGCCGTGATGAACGGTAAATTAATGTCTGATTCTTGCGCCGAAGATAATTCGATCTTAGCTTTTTCAGCTGCCTCTTTAAGACGTTGTAAAGCCATTTTATCATTCTTAAGATCGATACCTTGGTCTTTTTTGAATTCAGTGATTAACCATTCTAAGATGATCACGTCAAAGTTATCACCACCTAAGTGAGTGTCACCGTTTGTTGATTTAACTTCAACAACGCCGTCACCAACTTCTAAAATAGAGATATCAAATGTACCACCACCGAAATCGTAGATTACAATTTTTTGATCTTTCTTTTTATCTAAACCGTAAGCTAATGCTGCTGCTGTTGGTTCGTTGATAATACGACGAACATTTAAGCCAGCAATACGGCCTGCATCTTTAGTTGCTTGTCTTTGCGCATCGTTAAAATACGCAGGAACAGTAATAACTGCATCCGTAACTTCAGCACCTAAATAATCTTCAGCAACTTTTTTTAATTTACCTAAAACGGCTGCGCCGATTTCTTCTGGTGAAGCTGATTTGCCACCTTGAATTTTAAAGGCCGTATCTGCACCGTTATTTTTTGATTCAACAGTGTACGGAATTAATTTTAATTCACTTTGAACTTCTTCATATCTGCGACCGATAAAACGTTTCGCAGAAAAGATTGTGTTTTCTGGATTTGTTACAGCTTGGCGTTTAGCAATTTGACCAACTAAACGATCGCCATCTTTAGTGAAAGCTACAACTGAAGGGGTTGTGCGTGCGCCTTCTTCGTTAACTAATACTTTAGGCTCTCCGCCCTCCATAATAGCTACGCATGAATTTGTAGTTCCTAAGTCAATACCGATAATTTTTCCCATGTTCTTTTATCTCCAATTATTCTTTTTACTTAATCTTTAATTATATAAATTCTTATTTTTAATTACTATTAATGTGGGTCGCATTCTGACCTCGTCAAGGTCTCGAAACCCTACTTTTTGGCTATTTTTTACGTCCAAAAAAGCCCTTTTTCTCGTTACCGACCTTGATCTTACGCAGCTCTGCTAACTGTCTCAGCAAAGCCTCCTCTTCAGGAGTCACTTTTTTAGGGAATTCTGGGTGTAATGTGAAGAGCAAATCGCCTCGGCGTGAGCCTCGTAAAGACGGAACGCCTCGTCCTGAGATTTTGATTTTATCGCCAGGTTGAGCACCGCGTGGCACATCAACTTCGATTTCGCCATCCAGGCCATCGACTTTAATTTCGCCGCCTAACATAAATTGCTCAAAGGCAATATCAAGATCAGCAAATAAATGATCACCTTCGCGCTCATACACATCGTGATCTTTCACTCTGATTTCGACAAATAAATCTCCGGCAGGGCCACCTTTGTAGCCGCCTTCACCTTCGCCTTGAATACGAAGGCGTGTGCCGTTATCAACACCGGCTGGAAGGTTTACTTTAATTTTACGTTTTACTTTTGCGCGGCCTTTGCCATGACAAGTTTTGCATGGATTTTCGATCGTTTCGCCCGTGCCTTCGCACGCTGAGCAAGTTGTCGCCATGGTAAAAAAGCCCTGTTGACGAATCACTTGGCCTTGGCCTTTACACACTTTGCAAGTTACAGCTTGCGACCCTTTAGCGGCGCCTGAACCATTACAATCAGAGCAGTGCTCTTCAGTTTCAAATTCAACTTGTTTTTCACCATCAGATAAAACCGAAGCTAATTCAACTTCAGTGATGTAGCGCAGATCTGATCCTTTACGTGGACCGCGTGGACGCGACTGACCACCGCGCGATTGGCCAAAAGGGCTTCCGCCGCCGCCGAAAAAATCACCGAACACATCGCCAAATTGCGAAAAAATATCGTTCATGTCATGGAAGCCACCGCCACCACCAGCGCCCTGCTGAAAGGCTTGGTGACCAAAACGATCGTACTTTTCTTTTTTTTCTGGTGAACTTAAAACTTCGTAAGCTTCGGCTGCTTCTTTAAATTTATCTTCGGCTGCTTTATCGCCGGGATTACGATCCGGATGATACTGCATCGCCAGCTTTCGGTAAGCTTTTTTAATCGTATCGCCATCAGCGTTACGTTCAACACTCAGAATTTCATAGTAATCGCGCTTTGTAGACATAGCAGACTAAAATAGGAGGTCTTCATCGCAAAGGTCAAGAATGGAAAAGAGAGTTTTTTACTTCGTCAGCGTCTTATTTTCTGACTTAGCTTCTTCTAGTTTAAGTTTTAGGCGTTTTACGAGCTTTTCGTCTTGGTTTTGAGCAATCATGTCTTCTAAGATCTTATCGGCATACTCAATATCGCCGCCTTCACTGGCTAAACGGCCCGCAAGCAAACGTGTCCAATCAGGTGCGCCTTTTTCTGAAGCCCGCAAATAATATCTGGCGGCCTTGGCTTTGTTTTTTTCTTCGTATAAGGCATGATAACCAGCAGCATAAGAAATTTGCCAATTGTCAGGATAAACTCGGCTGCCACGCTCAAGTATTTTTGCCCCACCTTCAACATCACCGACTAAAATTGAAAGGGCTAATCCGCCGGTTTGATACATCACCGGCTCTAGTCTTGAATCAAGCGTACTAGCTAAATCTAAAACTGAATACAACCACGAATTACCTTCGCAGACATTTTCAGCTAAACGATTTGAACAGTGATCGAAATCTTGAACGGCACGCATCCATAATGAATCGGCCACTTGAATTTTAAAACCCGCCGTAAAATGTTGGATTGATTTTGGTGGCGCAAGATAAGGCTCTTCAAAGCGATCATAGCTTTTAGAAAAAAAAACGTGGCTCGAAAGCCACGTTATTAAAACTGATAGACCTAGTACTAAGTTAAGCATTAGCTTATTGAATACCTGGCGTGTTGTTAGCGATTTTTTTAAGTTGATTAATACTCCAAATATCAGTTGTTGTAGTTGATAACTTATTATTTGGATTACCACCGGCTACGCCTGTAAAAGCCTGAGCTCCAGCAGTGTTTGCGCAAGCTGTAGTTGTCGCAGGCTGAGCTGGTTTAGTTGTGAAATACTTTGTACAGTTAGTACCTGTTCCCCAAGTTGCGGGCGATTGCGTCGTACAAATAGCCGTACCGTCACTCCATCGGTTTTCAATAGTTGTTAATTCTGTCGGAGCACCGTTAGCTGTAGTATAAGGTGCACATGCTGCAGTCCCAGAGAATCCAGTAACATATCTTAAACCAGTTCCAGTTACCCCGAAACCAATGTTTTTTAAATCTACTGAATATTGATTCCATTCACCGTAGAAACTTTGCTCAGCTGCATACAATGCGCTTAATGAAGATTTAGCTTCACCTTGGCGAGCACGTGCTTGGAATTTTTGATACTGTGGTACACCCACAGCGGCTAATAAACCGATGATCGCGACAACGATCATAAGCTCAACTAGCGAGAAACCTTTATTGTTTAACGTCCCAGTGTTTTTCATAATAACTTTATCCCCTTTTATATTTAATAAGTAACGACACACACCTAAATATTATAACATTCATCGGCGTTGACAAGTATTGAAATGAATTTTGTTCGTTGATTTTAACCGTACCTTGACTAGAATAATAATTATGTATCAAACAAACACGTATCAACCTGAGAACGACTTTGCCAAAGGCAAAACACATGTTTCTTCATTCTACAAAATCCAGTTATCTGGACAAAATGATAGTGGCGGCAAGAACGATTCTGCAACCGGTATTGATTTATTGGATGAAGTCGAAACTGAAGAGCCTAGTCTTTATAAAGTTTTACTTTTAAATGATGATTACACACCGATGGATTTTGTTGTTTATGTTTTAAAAACTTTTTTTAAACATGACGACAAAAGCGCAGAAAAGATCATGCTAGACGTCCATAAACTAGGTTCTGGTGTCGCGGGGGTGTATACTTTTGAAGTGGCTGAAACCAAAGCCTTACAAGTGAACCAGTTTGCTAAAAGCAATAAATACCCGTTAAAATGTATTGTTGAAGAAGACAAGTAAAGGCGGAACTTATGATATCTAAAGAACTTGATAAAAGATTAGGTAAAGCCATCGATCTTGCGACCAAAAAATCGCATGAATTTGTTACGCTTGAGCATTTCACATTTACTCTGCTAGAAGCGCCGCAGGTGATTGAAGTTTGCGATAAACTAAATGTGAATGTCGCCGAAGTTAAAAAAGAATTACAAAAACATATTAATAAAAACGAAACGCTTTCTGACGACGAGAAAAAAGTTTTAAGTCCAGAAGGCGATCTGAACGAATGGAAAGCTCAACTCACCGTTTCAGTTCATCGTGCTTTTGAACGCGCGGCCTTGCAAATGCAAAACTCTGGAAGATCTGAAATCAATGAGCTTTCAGTTTTCATTTCTGTCTTTGATGAAAAAAAATCGAAAGCTGCTTTTGTTTTACAAAAAATGGGTCTAAGCCAATTTGATGTGATCTCGGTCGTAAGCCACGAGTTATCAGCCAGCTCTCCGTCAGGAACTGAATCAACGACTGATGATACGCGCGCTTCTAATGCTGCTGATAAAAAATCAACAGCATTAGAAGATTTTGCGATTAATCTAAATGATTACGCACGCAGTGGCAAAAAAGATCCCTTAGTAGGGCGCGAAGATATCATTGAAAAAATGATTCAAACTTTAGGTCGTCGCCAAAAAAACAACCCTTTAATTATTGGTGACAGCGGTGTTGGTAAGACAGCCATCGTTGAAGGTTTAGCTGAAAAAATTAACCAGGGCCAAGTTCCTGAATTTTTATTAAATAAAGTCATTTATTCTGTCGATGTGGGTTCGCTTTTAGCTGGTGCAAAATACCGTGGTGATTTTGAAGGCCGCTTAAAAAATATTTTAAAAGAAGCCAAAGCCGACCCGAATATTATTTTATTCATTGATGAAATTCATAATATCGTAGGCGCTGGATCAACCTCTGGCTCTTCAATGGATGCGGCAAACTTATTAAAGCCTGCCCTTTCTAAAGGTGAAATTTCTTGTATTGGCGCCACAACTTTTCAAGAGTATCGCCAGCACTTTGAAAAAGACCGCGGTCTTAATCGCCGTTTTCAGCGCATCGACATCAAAGAGCCAACCATCGAAGATACCGTACAGATTTTAGAAGCCCTAAAAGCTCAATATGAAAAATTTCATGATGTGACTTACACAAAAGCTGCGATTCGTGCCTGTGTTGAATTATCAGTAAAATATTTAACTTCAGCAAAACTTCCGGATAAAGCGATTGATATCTTAGATGAAGTGGGTTCAACCACTAAGCTAAAAAAACAAAAAACAGTCGATGTTGAAGACGTAGCAGCGATCATTTCAAAAATTTCAGGTGTACCGACAACACAATTATCATCAGATGATTTAAGCCAGCTTAAAGATTTAGATATCAAACTTAAATCTTTAATCTTTGGCCAAGATGATGCGATCTCGGCCTTAACTCAGGCGATTAAATTTGCCAGAAGTGGTTTAGAAACCAAAGAAAAACCGTGGGGAAGCTTTTTATTTGCAGGCCCAACCGGTGTTGGTAAAACCGAAGTCTGTAAACAACTGGCGCGAATTCTTGGCGTTAATTACCAACGCTTTGATATGAGTGAGTACATGGAAAAACACTCGATCTCGCGCCTTGTCGGGGCGCCTCCGGGATATGTGGGCTTTGAACAAGGCGGACAACTTACCGAGGCTGTTTCAAAAGCGCCGTACTCTTTAATTTTATTAGATGAAATTGAAAAAGCGCATTCAGATATTTACAATATTTTATTACAAATTATGGATGGCGGCCGCTTAACAGATGGTAACGGACGAACTGTGGATTTTAAAAATTCTATTTTAGTGATGACTTCAAATGCAGGAGCTGCCGATGTTGCCCGCGGAAGCATTGGTCTAGGAAAAAGTATGCCCGGTCAAGTCAGCGCCGAAGCCATCAAAAAAACTTTTGCCCCAGAATTTATTAATCGTTTAGATAAAATTATTTATTTTAACGGTTTAACATTAGATTTAATCAAAAATATCGTCGATAAATTTTTAACCGAGCTAAAACACACCCTGGCAGCTAAAAAAGTTGATTTTATGTATGACGATTCAGCAGTTACTTTTATTGCTGAATCTGGCTATGACCCGGTGTATGGCGCTCGACCGCTGCACCGTAAAATTGATGAGCTGGTGAAAGCCCGTATCATCGATGAGTTATTATTCGGTAAATTAAAAAATGGCGGAAAGATTAATGTTACTTTTTCGCAAACAAACAAGATGTTAGAATTTCATTACAGCTAGGATACACCACAATGATTTCAATTTTAAAAAAGTTCTGTTTTGTAATACCCTTCTTTTTTGCCTGCTCTCATGCGCAGCTTTTGGGCTATACAAAAATTAAAGACATGTCTTGCGAACAACTGACTAAAGCTTCACAAGACAAAAACTTTGCCTTAAGTTCTTTAGCCGGAATTCGCGGTATTAAAAAATGCCCCGGCTTTAATTATGATATGAAATCTGTAACTGATTTTGAACGGCGAATCTTTATCCAAGAAATAGCTGAAGCTAATATTTTATTATTGCCAACACCTGTTTCAGCTACGGCTCAGGTGGCCATGGCTGAAACCGAATCTATTGCTAGTTTACGTAAACAAATCAGCAAAGAAAAAAAGCCCATCGAAAAAATGGCTTTGTTAAAACAGTTGCGCATTAAATACCGCAACAATAACAAAAAGACTGACGCCCTTAAGGTTCTTAAAGATTTTCACGTTCTATCTTTAAAAACATTTAAAAAAGATTCTAAAAACATTAAACATCAAGACCTGTATTTAGAAGCTTCGGTGAATTTAGGCCGCATTTATTATTCAGATAACGAATTTAAAAAAGCTGATAGCCTATTAAATGCAACTATCACAGCCTTTAAAAAAATCGAACAGCAAAATCTATCTGACATTTCATATTTGCTTGGCAAAGTTAAAGAAGATGAAGAAAAATTTAAAGATGCATTAGCCCTTTATGATAGTGTTTTAGAAGACCTCAAAAAAGGGCCTTCGAAAAATGCACTTCTAACCCGTGAAAAACTATTGTGGACAAAAGCTTGGGTTCTTTACAAAGACGAACAGTGGGCACAAGCTTCTGAAGCATTTAAAGTTTTAGTCACTGAAACAATGGATGTGGCTGAAAAATCACGCGCTAATTTTTTTCTGGCGCGCAGCCTTGTTCGTATCGATAAAAAAGATGATGCTGTGAAAATCTGGACACAAATGACCCAAGAAGACTTTTACAGTTATTATTCGCTTTTAGCTTACGATGAACTCGGACAAAAAGTTCCGGCTTTTAATTCACTAAAGGCCACTGAAAAATTTAATTTTGATAAATCGTTATCTTTTCTAACACCAAAACAAAAAGATTTATTTAATGCATTATTACAGCATGACGAAGTTGATTTAGCCGAGCGCACGACTTTAGCGTTAACTGACAACCCAGAACAATTAACTGTACTGGGATTAGAGTTGGCTCACCGCGGGCAACGTTTTTTACCCTTATTCATCGCATTTTCTAAACTTCCAATCGAACAAAAACAAGATATTCTAGTGCAAAAATATGATCTTTTGTTTCCAAGATTATACCAAACTGAAGTTAAAGAAATGGCCTCGGTAACAGGCTTGCCTTCAAGTTTAATATTTTCGATCATGCGCCAAGAGTCTGCGTTTAATATGAATTCACGCAGCCCCGCCAATGCTTATGGCCTGATGCAGGTGATTCCACCATTAGCCAAACAATTAGCCCGCAAACACAAAGTCGAATATAAAAAAGCTGAAGATTTATTTAATCCGCAAATCAATATTAAAATCGGCAGTTATGAATTATCGGCGCAAGTTAAAAAGCAAAAAGACCAATACGCCCTTGTCGCTGCCGCGTACAATGCTGGACCCGGGGCTGTATCGCGTTGGTTAAAAACCCGTTTTCGCCCTAAATTCGATATTGTTGATTTCATCGAAGAGATTCCTTATGACGAAACTAGACTTTATGTAAAAATCATCGCCCGTAATCTTCTTTTTTATGATCGTCTAGAGAACCCAAGTAAAGAATTTGGTTTTCCAGAGAATTTTATCAAGAATACTGATCTTGTGATGAATGCCCCAACTGTATCAAAATAAGCCATCTTAAGTCTTAAGATTTGCGTCTTAAAGTACCGATAAACACATTATGAATAATAAACTTCTAAATGCTGTTATTGGTACTTTTGCTGTGTTCTGTTTTTCAATGGGCGGATTCTTGTTATACAAGAAAAATCGTGACCTGTCTCCTGAACGTACAGCGCAATCACAAAAAGCAAAAATTAAAAAAGTTGATAATAGAACATTAGAACTTGGAACCGTTGTCGACTCGTCAACGACAGTTCCAAACGAGCCTTCTGCTTTATTCAATGATCCGGCGATTAAACAAGCTTGGGGTTTAAAAAAATCTGATGCTGCCCGCGCGTGGTCAATCACCCGAGGCAGCAAAAAAGTGATCGTGGCGGTCATTGATACCGGCATTGATATTCATCATGAAGACTTAAAAAATAATCTTTGGAAAAACCCAGGCGAAACTGGTCTTGATGCCAAAGGCCGCAATAAAGCCTCAAATGGGATTGATGATGATGGCAATGGTTTTGCCGATGACATTTATGGTTGGAACTTTGTATCACAGAATGCAAAACTTGATGATAACCATGGGCACGGCACTCATATTGCCGGCATCATCGGCGCAGAAGCTGGAAACCGTAAAGGTATTAGCGGCATTTCACCCGATGTAAGTTTAATGATTTTAAAATATTACGATCCGAAAGTTCCAAATACAGACAATTTAAAAAATACAATTCAATCGATCAACTACGCTGTTAAAATGGGTGCGCATGTCATCAATTATTCAGGTGGTGGCACTGAGTTTTCTCAGGAAGAACACGACGCTGTGGCTGCCGCTGAAAAACAAGGAATTCTGTTTGTCGCTGCTGCCGGCAATGAACGTTCAAATTCTGATGAACATCACTACTACCCGGCTGATTACAAATTAAAAAATATTATTTCAGTCACGGCGATTGATCCAACAACCGAAGTTTTATCCTCTTCAAATTATGGCACAGAGACTGTGGATATCGCAGCACCGGGGCAAACGATTTTATCATGCTTACCGAATAACTCTTACGGTTTAATGACTGGTACTTCACAAGCCACGGCCTTTGTGACCGGTGCGGCCGTTTTAGTTATCGCCGATAAAGAACTTTACGGCCAAGCCGATGATGTAAAAAGATTTATCTTAGCTACAGGCGATTCTTCGCTATCCTTAGCTAATAAGACGCGTACGGCTCGCCAGTTAAATTTATTTAAGTCGTTAACGATTTTAGAAAAAAGCACTGGATTTGCCGGAACTAAATTTTTAGATACTATGGATCGCAGCTTTTTTTCTTCGGGTAAAGCCGCAGGCGTTGATCCAAATGTGGGTAATCGCAAGCAAGTCGATCAAATGGCTGCTTTTGGTAATGATATCTTAAAAGCCATGGGGCAAAAGCCAGCTAAGAAAGCTATCATCAAAGCACCTGAACGTTTAGGTACAAAAACCGAAACTAACGAAAACTAGCCGTTCGCAATTAATTCTTTTTGACTGTGGGACGAGTTAAAAACCACAGCCCGTAAGATAGAACTGTCACAGCCACTACCAAGCCCGTCAAATTCGGAAATAGTGGCTTAATCTTATTGAGAATCAAAATAAAAGTTCCAAACAAAGCGACAAAGATAAACAAGCGGCCACTTGCAAGTAATGACTGCTGCGCTTCGGGGTTTTCACCACGTGATTGGTTGAACTGTGATTTAACATGCGCATCTAAGCGGTGTTCAATTTGTTTTAAATACTTTTCGATCAAGGGATCTTCACCCATGATTTTTTTAAGATCAGTGTATTTTTGGGCTGCAAAATTAAGTGCTGATTGTTTTTGGGCCTGATCTAAAAAGTACTGGTGCGACTGATCTGAAGTAATGTCTTTCAGAATAACTTGCCAAGCTTTGTTCAGTTGAAACAAACGTGGGTTTTCAACTTTTTGGATTTCAGTGAACTTTGATTCAAGCACACCGCAATTTGGGCATTCATCTTGGCCTATGGGTTTTAGCCCTGAACACTTCGGGCAATTTGCAAATTGAGTTTTACGAAGTTCTGAGGTTTCGTAAAGACCAGAGCTTAAAACTTCACGGCTTAAAATGAAATCTTTTTGGCAGTCTGTGCATTGAAAGTCAGCGCCATGGGCGTGAGCTGTCAAGCCTTCAAAGGCTGTCTGATCTGTGCAAAATAACTTTTGACAGTGAGGACAACGGAATCGAATTTCAGCTGCTAATTCTACATTCATATGCTACCTGTTATAAGGATGACTAAAATCAGCGAAGTTTTCAAGAGGAATTATAATAATCCAAGCATTATTTTTTTAAGCTTTTTAGCTTTGCTTAGCGGCGTACTGATTGGAACTTCTTACATTCCCTATCCGCCATGGGCAATTGGCTTTTGCTACCTCCCACTTTGGTGGGCGGTTTTGGCAGCTTCACAGAGTAAAAACTATAAATATATTTTCTTTTTAGGCTGGCTTTCGCAATTTACATTAACCCTTTTGGGCTTCAACTGGATCTACTTTACCGCACGTGAATTTGGGCATCTCAATGCTCCCCTGAGTCTTGCTGCCTTGGTGCTATTTGCCTCATTTATTCACCTCTACATTCCATTTTCGTTAGTTGCCGCCACTTACCTTAAACGAAAATTCAATCTACAAACGACAGCTTTTATTTTTACGATCGCCTTAGTTCATATTCTGCTAGAGCGCACTTGGCCGAGCATTTTCGAATGGAATTTAGGTTACACCCTTTTATGGATCAAATCCCCCCTAGCACAATGGGCTGACACTATCGGCTTTTGGGGAATCTCAGCATTGATTTTTATTTTTCAGGCGATGCTTCTATATGCCGCAATGACGTTTAAAACCCACAAGGTAAAAGCGCTATCAGTTCTTGCTGCGACTTTTACTTGCGTGATCGGTCTTGCTCTCATTGGCCAAAACAAAAAACAAGAGTTCAGCAAAACCGATAGCCACGTTAAAGTTACCATCGTTCAGGCCAATATTTCTAACGAAGAAAAACTGCAGGCTGAAAAAGGTTATGACTACCAACCGTTTGTTTTTAATTCATACTTCGATGCCACTGAACAAGAACTAGCGCGCGTGAATAACGAAACCGATTTGATCATCTGGCCAGAAACCGCTTTACCTGTGGCCTTAGACAAAGTTTATCACTACAAACCCAGCCAACAGAGTATTTTAGCAAAAGTAAAAACCTGGCAAAAAACATTAGTCACTGGCGCCTATTCACAAGACACTTACAAACGCGACCATATGGGAAATCTGATCATTCGCAATTCAGTGTTTTTCATAAACCCCGATGGTGAAGTGGCAGCACCTTACTACAAAACTGATCTGTTAGTTTTTGGCGAGTACATGCCATTTGGCCAAGAGGCTCCGTTTTTATATAAACTTTTTCCGTTTGTCGGAGTTTACGAACGCGGACCAGGCCCAGTGCAAAAAGCCATCCCACTGGCAAACCAAGAATTAACTTTGGGTCCGCAAATTTGTTATGAATCTTTAAACCCAGGATTCTCGCGCGGCTTATCAAAAATCGGTGCAGAAATATTTTTTAATTTAACAAACGACTCATGGTTTGGCGATTGGGCTGAACCTTACCAGCACATGATCATGACTTTAGCGCGCGGTTTAGAAAATCGCCGGCCTCTGATCAGATCAACAAATACCGGCATTAGCACCATTATTTTAGCCAACGGAGAAATTTTAGAACAGTCTCCAGTTTATAAAAAATGGGCGCACACTTACACTGTGCCGTACACTAAAAATCCGAAATTAACTTTCTACAGCAAATATGGATATTGGGATTGGGCATTATGGGTTCTGATTTTGCTTTCAATTCTTGAGAGGGGGCATCGTGCTCGCAATAAAAAATCTTGATTGGTCTGAAATTTTAGAAAAGACCGCAGCCTACGCGACGTCTGACCAAGGCAAAACTATTGTCGAAGGCATTCAGCCTTTAGTGTCTTCCGAAGCTGCTGAAAAAAGTTTCTACGAAATCGAAAGTGCTTTAGGCATTTTAGCCGGTGGCATAAGACCACATATGGAAAGTTTAGACCTTTTTGCCACATGGATTACCCGTGTTCGCAAAAGTGCCGTCTTAAAACCTTTAGAATTAAAAGACGTCAGACATTTTTGCCTAGAAGTGATTGCTCTTAAAGAAGCTTTAAAAGAACAATCGACAGCTTGGGCTTTAGATCTTCACGAAAAATTAATGAACGCTGAAGAACCATTGTCTGCGATTGATAATTTGATCACACCCTCATGCGATATCCGCATGGATGCTTCTGAAAAATTATACAGCTTATCTAAAGAAAAAGATTCTCTAAGCCGCCAGATTCAAAACCAAATGGATCGTTTGGTTAAAGATCACGATATCGAACACATGTTGCAAGAACGATTTGTTACGACCCGTGAAGGCCGTTGGGTTATTCCGGTTAAAGGTGGCATGCAGCACTTTGTTCCGGGCGTGATTCATGCTTCATCGCAGTCCAAACAAACTGTTTACATCGAACCTGAAGCGATTATTCCGATCAATAACCGTCTTCGTCATGTTGAAGTTGAAATTGATGAAGAAATCGAAAGATTATTAGTCGAGATTTCAAATTATTTAGCTACACAAAAAGTCGGCTTTGAAAAAACTGAAAAAGAAATGTTATTAGCTGATGTCTTACTAGCCAAAGCTCAATTAACAATTCAGCTAGGCGCAAGACCTTGTAAATTCAGTAATGACAAAGTTGATCTGCGCGATCTGTTTCACCCGCTTTTAAAAATGACCGGCAGACCAGTTATTGCCAACAGCGTAACTCTGACTCCTGAAAAATCAATTTTGATGTTATCTGGCCCGAATGCCGGCGGTAAGACTGTTCTGCTTAAATCCATCGGCTTAGCCGCCCAAATGGCTCGTTGTGGGTTACCGATCTGTGCTGATCGCGCCTCAAGTTTACCTTTCTTTAAAGATATTTGTACGGGCATTGGCGATTCGCAAAGTGTGGATGAAGATCTTAGTACTTTTGCAGCTCACTTAAAAACTTTAGACCAAGCCCTGAAACTTAAAGGCACAGAAAATTTAATTTTAGTCGATGAGATCTGCGGCTCTACTGACCCTGAAGAAGGCAGCGCCTTAGCACGTTCATTCATTGAAGCTTACGCAGACAATGGCGTTTTTGCGATTATCACTTCGCATTTAAGCCCGCTTAAAACTGGCTGGAAACCAGAAGATGTCGTTATTAACGGAAGCTTAGAATACGATTCACGCAGCGGAAAACCTACGTATCATTTCTTGCCTGGAATTCCGGGTGATTCGTTAGCGTTACTCACTGCAAAACGTGTTGGTGTTGACCCAGCTATTATTGCTAAAGCTACGGATAATTTATCGCCACTGGCGCAAAAAAAATTATCGCAGCTTGAAGAAATTGAAAATTTAAAAAGAGACATCGGCAATCTTCAGGATAAATTAAAAAAAGAACTTAAAGACGTTGAGAAAAAACGCCTATCACTTGAATCACAAATTCAACAGTTTGAACGTCAAAAAGAAAACGAATTAGAAAAAACTTTAAAAAAAGCTTCTGCTAAAGTCGAAGATGCTATCACGACAGCCAAAGCTGCAGCCCTTTTAAATAAACATCGCGAACTGCAAGATATTAAATACAACTTGCCTGAAATCGTAAAAGGCAATCAAACCATTACAACACAAAGCATACAAACTGCTGCAGAGTTCGGAAAAAAATTTCCGCCAGGCAGTAAAGTATTTGTTTCTTCATTAAATCAAGATGGTATCGTGCAATCACTTCCGAACTCAAAAGGTGAAGTGATGATTTTATCGCAATCGATCAGATTGCAATTGCACTGGCAAGATCTAAAACCGGCGCACAAGTTTGCAAATCCGACAAACCAACTCGTGCAACGTTCTAGCACACAGGTTTCATTTCACGATGAAGACCGCGTGGTTGACCTGCGCGGTAAAACTGTAGAAACAGCACTTTCAGAACTAGAATTCGCTTTAGACAAAGCTTCGGTACAAAAAGAAGATCGTCTTAAAGTCGTTCATGGCCACGGCACAGAGTCACTTAAAAAAGCGATTCGCACTTATCTTTCACGTTCGGTGTATGTGAAAAAATGGAAAGCCGGAAACCAAGACTCTGGTGGCGATGGCATCACTTGGGTTGAGCTCGGGCTGTAGATCACCGTTGTAAATATCGTCGACAGCTAGTGCCGCAAATCACCGTGTGTTTCAATACGACTCAAACTTCAATTCTCAGAGTGAGAATTTCGTTTTTAGATCAAAATTATACTATTTAAAATAACACTCTCAGAATGAGATATGGCCCGTCTGTTGCTTTATACCATTGTAACAACTAACAAACACATATCGGGGGATATATGAAATTAACAACTACACTCTTCTTAACAGCAACAGCACTTTTAACATTAAGCTCTTGTGGAACATCAAAGTCTTCACAATCAGCAACAACAACAACAGTACAATCATCTACTGTTACAAATGCTGGAACTAAAGTTGTAACTTCATGCCAAAAATCAGTTGGCGCCGATATGTCAGTTAATATCTCTGCAGTTAAAAACTCATCAGGCACAATTAATAACAGCTTAGTAAAAATTAAATTTAATCGTTTATCAGCAGCAGCAACTGCTGCTGGTAACACCATTCGTTTCTTTAAATGGAAAGTTACAGGCTCACAAGCTTTCTTAGAGCCAACACAATTAAACTCAACTCGCTATGTATTATCATCAGGTACTGTTGATCAAGCTGCAGCATCATCTATTACTGCAAGCACAGTAACCACTTCACAAGGTTATTACATCGATCTGAACGACGCCGCTGGTGAATACCAAGTATTAAAAGCTGTAGTGTACAGCTCAACTGGAAGCATCGTGGCTCAACAAAATATTTTAATTCCACAATTCTTAGGTGTTGCAGCAGATTACGCTTACAACTCAGATGGTTCTGCCAGAGCACAAATTTTAAGAGACTTACACCCATTAGCTACAACTGATGTGACTGGTTGGACATCAGCAAACTACACAAGCTACTACCAAGCGACTTGCTTCTAAGAGTCCTTAATAGCTCACGAAAAATAAAGTAATCCCCCAAAGCCCAACTGTGTCCCCCCGCAGTTGGGTTTTCCCCCTTTTAGTGAGAACTTTCCTGAGATACTTCTTCAGCTTCTAAATTTTCGCCCTGACGATAACGATCAACTAATGTTGAATCATTTGTCGGAAACGAAAATAATAATGAGTGCACTTCGGTATTGGGATCTTCTTCTGTCACCACGATATAAAAATGGTCGGCTTTAAAATCAGAGATATCACGAATAAATGTCACTAAGGTGTGGCCTTCAGAATCGACTTTACGCCAAATTTCATCGGGGCTATTAATCGTCTCATCGCGCTGTTCAGCAAAAGCCTGAAATTGATCAGGCGGCACATCTTTTTCATTGCGCAAAATCATCATCGATTCTAAAAGCCCGATGGCTAAGTGATCGCCTTCTAAAAGAGAATCTCCTTCAATCGAAGCAAATTGAATGGCTTCAAGTTTTCTGTGATAGATGATTTCTTTGGTTCGGAACATTTCAGCTAACTGAGTGTCTTTTGTGGCAAAGTGGATAAATACAAAACTAGGATATTTGTCTTCGGTGTTTAAATACACGACGGCAACATAAATAAAAGGTTCGGTTGGATCATCAACTGTTTTAATTAATGCATATAACGGAACATCCGGAAAAGTTTCAGCATCGATCCAGATTTCATCTGGATCATCTAAAGTTGATTCAAGGTAATTTTCTTTAGCATCGATCTCTGATTCAGTAAAATCACGCGAAGGCGCATAGTGTTTTGCGTAACGCTCTTCCATCGCTTTGATTTGTTCAGAAAAATAACCAAAAAGGGTTTTGTCATTTTCAAAAATAAGACCTTGTGTTTCATCGATAACAATAAGCTCTTTATCTTGAATTTTTTTCGAAGCTTTATGGGCTTGGGCTTTCACTTTTTTTGCAGATTTCTTTTTTTGTGCGCCCGCTTTGACTTTAATTTTTATCTGCTTACTTTTAGTACGCGAGCCAGAGCCAATTTTTTTATTTAACTTATTGTTCAATTTACTGGCAACTTTACTCATGTGTTATCCCTTTTTATGGCAAAAATATAGCACTGAACTCTACGACAACTAAGCAGAATTCGAATGACTAATAAAGTCAATCGATTCTGATTGAAACTCCCCATCCAGTGAGTAGGCTTTTAATTAAGAAGGAACACCCTCGTTTGTCTAAAGTAGAAGTTTATTTAAATGACGATCAGCTTAAGAATCTAAAAGGAATTTTAGATCAATCCCAAATGGGCGTTCATTTGCTTTTTGACAACCGCCACATCGCCGAAGTGTTCCAAAAAGCCTTTACTGAAGATGATTTTTTTCAAGTCGAAAATCTTAAAAAAATTCAGGATGACTTGTTAAAACTTCTTCAATTCAAAACGTTAACCGCCAAACAAAGTTACGTAAAAAGTTTGTCAGTTGAAGATCAAGAGCGCCTGATCAGAGCTTATTTCTATATTATCGAAAACAATATGCGTTCGAATAAAAATCATTCATCGCACTAATTTTTAATTAAAAATTTTGAAAGGTATCTCATGAAAGTATTTATTTATTTTTTAGCAGCTTTAGTTCTATACTCACAACCTATGCAAGCTTCTGACTACCAAACCCGTCGTGATTTTTTCACGCAAAAGTTCGGCACAAAAAAACAAATGTGGATTGTTGGCTACGTAAACAGCAATCTTGAAGATTACCTTAAAGACTGCGAAGAAGCTTTCAACAATGGCGCCGATGCCATCGTTTGGGAAACCGGCGATTACAAAAAATTAGATGAAGCTTTAGGGGCTATCAAGGCAAAATACCCAACTAAAACTTTTGGTGTAAATTTACTAGGCCCTGATGAAAAATTAATGACCTACAAAGAGACTTTTGAATTAGCCAAAAAACATAATTTACAAATCGCCTGGACAGATTTTTCTGCCGTAGATTTAATTAAAGAAGCGCCTGAAACAAGTTTGCATGCTATTGATGCCCTAAAACCAGCTGACGTATTTTACGTAAGTGGGATTCACATGAAATACTCTACTCCGGTTGACCCCACTAAAACTGTCGAGCGCTCTGCCATTCAAGCTATGGGTTGGGTTGATGGTATCGTGATCACAGGTCCAAAAACCGGCGTAGCCACTGATCCAACACGTGCAAAAGCTGCAAGATCAGTTATTGGCAAACATCCCCTGGGCGTAGCTTCGGGCACATCTGCTGAAAACGTAAAAACCCTCTTACCATATATCGACTTTGTGCTAGTAAATTCTAGTATCGCTGATAAAAATCACCGTATCATTGGCTCTAAAGTAAAAGAATTACGTCAAGCCATGGATCAAAAAATCAAGACAGCTAAAAAGTAAACCGATAAAAGGAAAGTGAAAGCTTTCCTTTTTGTTTTTTTACTGAGTCTAAACACCTTTGCTGAATACCGCGTATTCACACTGATGATCACCAATACAAAAACCGGCGAAAACAGACAGTTTGATTCGACCTTAGACCCGGAACAGTACCTTACTTTTTTTACCTTAAAGCCAGACGAAACCATCAGCTACACGCAGACTTGGCGCTGTAAAGGCCGCACAAGTGACTTTAAATCACACTGTGTGCAACCTGAAAAGCGCGAACCCGCACAAGCTGCCACGACGCCTACAGCTCCCTAAATCTAGACTTTCTGCCCGTCTTATTTTGAGACAAGTTTTGCTATGCTTTATCTATGGCAGATTCAATACAAATTCGAAGACAATCGCAAGACAACATACAGCAAGTTCAGCAAGAAAAAACTGAACGTAAAAAACAACTCGCCGAAGCTCAGCGCGATGATTTGAAAAATCTTAAAGCTAAGTACATTGAGTTAAGCAAAGAAATTGATCAAGACTCTGCAGCGGCGATCAATCATATCAAAAACGATGCTAACGAAAACAATGAAGCTCTCAAAGCTGAACGTCAGGAAATAAAAGCGGCTACTTACAGCCGTAAAGATGTTCAACAAAAAAGTAATAACAACCAAGGCAATCAAGCTTCAGTAGCCAGCGCCCGCTCAATCTCTACTGAAAAGCCAGCACCGATGGTGCAAAATTACGTAACTAAAGAAACCGATCAATTCTACAAAGTGCAAGATCGCGGTAGCCGCGTTTCTGAAATGAACGATGGGTATGTTATTGAAGCCTATGCACCAGAGCATGAAAAAGATAATTTGAGAATGTCTGTAGCTAATAACCGCGCGACTATTTCTGGAAAAAGAAAATTTCAGGATTCAGTCGATGAGGGCATAAAAAAAACCAGCACGAATAACTTTCAAACATTTCACGAAGAATTTAAATTCGAACGCCCAGTGGCTTCAGAAGGTATGACCCGCGAACGCCAAGGCGATTACGTCAGATTCTTTATTCCGAAATTAGAATCTCTTCGCTTTGACGAAGAAAGCTAAAAAAAAGAGAGCTACAAGCTCTCTTTTTTTTGCCTAAACTAAATTTAAGAAATTATTTAACTAAATATCCTGAAACTTCTTTTAACAATAACGAACGACGTTTACCCATTTCATGGATTTGCTTAAATTGCTCGTTAATCATCGCTAATACATTTACCGAACTTTGAGTTTGATCATGTAATTCATTGTAAACAGACATATTTAAATCAGGTAACACTGTTGGTTCAGTGATTTGTGCTTTTGATTCTTGTGTTTGATTTAAATTTTTCATATCTATTCTCTCTTCTTCTCTTTTTTTCTTACTTCAATTATTTATATTCACATTGTACAGATTCAGCATCGACCGAGGCCAATTTGATTCTGTCTGAGTAGGCGCCAAGTTCTTTTGCCATTACCGTGCCCATGCTTTCGCGATGTTTCAGACCCAAAAAGTGACCTAACTCGTGCAGAACCAGCGCCTCGAAGTTATACCCTGCCGAGGTTTTATTGCTAGCTGTTCTTACAAGTTGTTGAGGGTTCTGATCGTAATAGTTAAAATCTGCAGAATTGATACGGATATCAGCTTCTTGAATCTCATCTCCAGCCCAGTAGACTGACGTGCGACCTTGCTCAGACTTTCTATCTGACTCCCATTGCGATAAAAAGTAAATACCATTTTTCTTATCTCGACCTGGCGTCGAAGTTTGTGAAGAATTTTCTTCAATCACTTCAAAAACTTTGCGCCCTAACGTTTGCTCCCAGCTTGCCGCAGCACGGTGAATCGCAGGTCTTAAAGACGCCGGAACATTTTGGCTAACATATAATTGAATTGGTGAAGATGATTTCCATGAAATTCTTTGGCCATAAACATTCTGAACAAAACCACAGTCTTCTGATTTTTTAGGTGCGCACGCATTTAAGGCAGCACCAATAAAAACAAACATAATAAAGCGTAAGAAGTAGTTTAATTTCATGTCAAAATACATTATTTCAACTTTATGACCAAGTTTGCTCGCATATATTAGACTTGGCCGTATCACTTCGAGATTAAAACAGCTCTTTGACAAAAAACGATAACACCCCTGACACACTTGGTGCCGTGTTACCTTTTGATCCCAGTTTCTCTATTTATATGAGGAATTTTTTGGACCAAGAAGTTCCATCGTGGCACCAGTCATGTAAGTGTATGATTTAATTAAAAAATCTCATTATGAGAAACTTGGCAAGCTCATTGCTATATAGAGAAGTACAACAAGCCCGCTCCCATCTACAGTCGTAGAGCCCAAAGTGAGCGAACCCAACCTATCACAAACTTTTCTTCGCTGGTTTCAGAAAACACTGAGCCACCAGCTTCGCATTTTGCCATAAGTATTTTTAATACAACAGATTAACGCCCGACATGATGCCCTTTTGAAAGCAACTCCTCTAAACTATTCTTACATCAAAAGGAGCTCTTCGTGAGATCACTAAATTTATTTCTGGTAGCCGCACTAACAACAACTGTTTTATTTTCATGTAAAACAAATCCCAATAAAGTGGGCGACATCGACACTAACCTTGATCATAAAAATCAAATCAATGGCGAAAGTTCAATCGGCGTGAAAGATGGCAATGCCATTTTTCAAAAGAAAGTTTCTTTAAACGAAGAACTTAGAAAAACTCAGTATGAAGTTTATGAATTAGAAGACCGCGTTTACGGTAACCGCAGATTCGGATCTCTTGGTTTATACGGCGTACTTCGCGAATGTAAAATCCAGTTATCAGACCCACGCAACGGCGGCGATGGTAAATTGATGTGGACAGAACCATTAGAACGCATCACAGATAAAGAAGATGATTTCAAAATCGGCATCGATGAACAGAAAAAACTAGTTGCAGTGACCGAAGAATTTTTAGTCGACCGCATTCAAAGATTTCGCGGTTACAAAACGGTTTTAAATGCCCGCCAGGATGAATACGAAGAAAAAGTATCTATCTGCAAAGCCGCTCTTCGCAGCAAGCAAACTGTAGCTAAGTAATTTAATTTTATAATTAATAAAATTAAAGCTAATAATTACCCACATTTTTAACAAGATGTGGGTTTTATTTTTTCGT
Organism: Bdellovibrio sp.; assembly: GCA_036676395.1. GTDB lineage: Bacteria > Bdellovibrionota > Bdellovibrionia > Bdellovibrionales > Bdellovibrionaceae > Pseudobdellovibrio. The sequence goes on along the minus strand of JAKFCY010000002.1, from coordinate 891,531 downwards.
GGCACTCTTAAGTCGGATGTGGACCGTCGTCAAAGTGTGTCGACACAGGCTGCGCTAATAAGATCTAGACTTTATTTACCCACCCGTGATGAGCATAATAGCTATAGGAGAAATTATTACTATGAAAATCAGAACGGTTACTTTCGTATTATTGTTGTCGATTGGGCTTTCAACATTTGCTGGCGAGAAAAACAAACCTTCTTTCAAGCCTTTATCAAAAAGCACTCGCGAAACTGCATCAGAAATGACAACAAAGTTTAAAGCTTCAGTAATAGCTGCAATTATTGATAATGCAGATAAACCTCAAGACGGCAAAAAAATTCCACTAAATAAATTAAGATGGGAAACTCTTAGCTGTCACACAGCTCCTGCAGGTACATCATGTTATGTTGTTAGTACGCAAACGCAGAAATGGGGCAAGGGCCGAGAAAAAATGGGCGTTCAGCTTGATGTAGATGAATTTGGAAATTTTGATCCAGAAAAGCACTCAATATGGTATGAATGCATTGGCTGTGCCGGTTAACACACATTATCAAATGTCCATCGATGCGCCCTGACGACGGTCAACATCCGGCTTAAGCGTGCTACGCAAAAAAAATCCCACATCTCATTAAAAGATGCGGGATTTTTTTTTAATGCATTGAATTTTTATGTAGTAATTTTTTAAGTTCGGCCATACCTAAAATTGATAAAGCGCCTTTGACGCGCTCTTTATCACACGGACAAAAATACTTTGCTTCATGGGGATGATCTAATTCTGTAAGCAAACTGCGGCTAAGTAAACTGTCTTAAATTGAGAATTCCCCCGAAGAACTAGAGAAGTCTTTTCTCTATATATAAAATTAAGTTTCGGGGGGGGATCATGCGTCTATTCGTATTGGCCATTGGCCTTTCTTTCGCCTGTCTTGCAAAAGCAAAAATAATTTTAAATCCATCCCCGCCCAACCTAACCAGTGGGATTATTTCGACTGAAGGTAAACCTGTGGGTATTTCACTCTACGATACCGATCCTAAACTTCACTACGGTGTTTTTATTTATGAAAACGGAGACTGTAAAAATCCATTAGACCTTATTGATGCTTCGAAGATTCCAACTGAAAGTAAATGGGGATATCGTTCAGATATTAAAGAATATGCCAACGGACCATATGCCTTCGGATATTACGATCCCAACAATAACATTACTTTCAGTGGCCATGATGCTGGCCTCGATAATTTTATTCATACCTTAACTTTAAAAAATAAAGTATTCGTCTTACAGGTCATCGACAAAGATGGGAAGTCACTCGGCAAAGTTGCCTGCGGCATTCACCCGTAATTAGTGCATTGAATTTTTATGAAGCACTTCTTTAAGTTCTGACACTTCATCAATGGTGACTAAGTAAGGCTTACCACACATCTGACAGACCACTTCTTGCTCTTCACCTTTATCGATGATGTCTTGCAGTTCGGCCATACCTAAAATTGATAAAGCGCCTTTGACGCGATCTTTATCACACGGACAAAAATACTTTGCTTCATGGGGATGATCTAATTCTGTAAATGGAATACCCAACATAAATGGCTCAACTAGATTGAACGGTTTTCCACCCTCCATCAAAATTTTTGAAACACTTGGTTGCATGATTGCTGTATTGGCTTCAATAGCACTAACATTTTTTTCATCTACACCAGGCATAATTTCAATAATTACACCACCGGCCTTAACACACTTACCGTATTCATCTAGATAAATTCCTAATGCTACGACTGAACGAATTTGATGGGATTGATGTAAATAATGTGCCAAATCTTCAGCGATCTCGCCGGTCACAAGTTCAACAGTGCCGTGAAATGGTGATTTCTGAAAAGGCTGATGCCGAGCAACGCTTAAAGTTCCTTTTCCTAAGGCTTCAGCAACACTTAAACCTTTATCGTAATTAGCAGGTTCATAACCAGGGTTTGGCGTAAATGCGCGAACGCTGCCTTCGTAATCGGCTTCAGCATAAATACTTTTAATCGAGCCATTACCGCGAAATAAAAGCCCCACTTGCTGCTTATCTTTTAACTGGGCTGCCATTAACAGCGCGCCCACCATGGCTTTACCAACACCCACGGTTGCAATCGGCAAAGTGTTTTGCAACATCTGCATCTCTTGCACAACTTGAGTTGCGTCAACAGCAGCAGCACGTACGGTAAAATCATTAGAGCAATAGCGGTAAATTTTTGACATAACTTTAAATTAGCAAATTCGTGACATGTTCTCAAGGTATTAGGTACGCTCAATGGATGATTTTTATATTATTTCGTCATGGTCATAAATCAATGGAGCCGCCTGAAAACCCAAGCCTTAGCGCCAAGGGCCATGAACAATCACGTAAGCTTTTAGAGATGACTAAAGGCAAAGTTCTGCCAGTACCAACTGTTTGTTTATTTTCTAATATGATTAGAACTAAAGAAACGCTGCATGATTTAATCGAAAATTTTAAACCCAAATCTGAATTAAAAAATGATTTAAATTTACGCGACCTTAACGAAACATCACAACAGTTTCGCGCGCGCGTGCAAAAATTAATTAATTTTTACACCTTTCAAGCGGCACAACCAGAAAATAAAAACCAGGTGGTTTACGCCTGCACTCACTATGACTGGGTTGAAGAAGCTATGACTGTGATCAACTGCGATAAAAATTTAAATTCTTACGAATTTGCTGGCTGGGCTCCTGCGCAATACATTGAATTTAAAATTACCGAAGAAGGAATTTGGCAGTTTAAATCTCGTGGAGCTGCTTAAGCCTTGAGTCATTTCTGTGTCAATCTAGACCTATGGGCAGCAGCCGGCAATCAGGCCTTTCGGTTAATGATCCCGTTGCATAAACTTTAAGTATAGGGAGTAATTTCATGGCAATATTAAAAGCGACCAGCGCAGTTTCATTAATTGGTCTTTTGTTTGTTTTAGGTTGCACTTCAACAGAAAAAAATCGCACGCCCACAAATGACGAAGTTACGGGTTGTGGAAAAATAAACTATCCCCAAGATAATTTTGAAAATGGATTTGTCGTTTTGGATGTGATGCAAGCAACACCGATTGGACGCAATTCTAACAAAAAATTACAGCCCTTAATGTGCGATCAGGATTTAGCAAAGGCAAAGTCTTTAGCTTTAAAACCTTTTGATCCACTTTTTAAATTTAAAGAAAGTTCTTCTACTTTAGCGAAGAAAGCAAAGAACAGAGCTCGTAAAAATGTTAAAGAAATGCCATGGGTTGGACAAAACTTAGATGTATCTAACAAACAAGATGCAGAAAAGTTAGCGCACATGCTGCAACGATATATTTTCGAAGGCTGGTTTGATGCCGATAACACAAAAGGTAAAACTCAATACGAAAATCATTTCAGATCAAATAGTTTACGCACTTGGTGCCATACGCCCTGGCTTAACGTGACTGAAAAAGGCCGCGAAGCTATTCATGGATTAACTAAAGAATTTCCAATCAGAACAACACACGTGTACACGGTTCCTAAAAATGTAGAAATGACTGAAGACGCAGTGACTTGGGGAATTTCATATTTCAATCAACCCGTTTGCGATGGTTATGCCGAATTTTTTCACGAGAAAAATAGCCTGCTGCCACAAATCACCGAAATGCGCCCCCAGTTTATTGCCAAAGACGGTGGCCTTGCTTTTAAATTATTATTCAACGCCATGCCTGACTGGGAAAACCAAATGCGTGGCCAGTGGGCTGCAAGTTCTGGCGATTTAAAAACTTATAACTGGTGGACTCACGTCAGTCATGCCCGTCAAGATGATGGCAAAACAGCTAAAGATGAAAGTCTGCGTCAGTTGCAAAATGTCGCTTTAGTGCAAATTGATATTTCGCTAAAAGACTCACGCTTAAAAGGAACAAATCCGGTTTTAAAAAATTGGATTATGTTAACTTACTACATTGATCTGAATCATAAAAATGAACACTTAGCCGATATGGATATTCCAGAAGCTTTAAAGTACATGCGCCCTGCAGGCTTACAATTTGGCCTTGATGCTGGCCAAAGCCATATCTTTGATCGAGCTACCAATAATCACATCACAGCCCGCGTAGCCCTTGGCGCAGACTTACCCCCAGAATTAGATCGCAGCAACACCCGCTTAAATGGGCCAGTAGATAATATCAATGGCTCTTGTCTTGGCTGCCATGCTGGTGCCGGGCTTCGTTTTAATGTAGGGCCAATGACCAAGACATCTAAAAATGCGCCAATGACATTTTTATCGAATGATGATTACGTGGCTTTTCTTAAAAATATGAAAAAACATCCCGATGTTAGCGGTGATTTTGATTTTAATATGCAGTTAGATAAAGCTATGCGAAACTTTGTGAATCGCAATCGCCAGAAAAAAGACAGAATCGAAGAAGCGCTTAAATAAAGTGGTTGAGAAAAACACTTTTCATCAACAACTTGTTCGCAATGTCTGGGCTGCAGGTCGCAACTACGCCGATCACGCTAAAGAAATGAAAGCCGAAGTTCCGGCAAATCCGGTGATTTTTTTAAAATCAGGAAATTCAATTTCAACCGGAAGCGTGATTCACCTTCCGCCTTGGTCAAAAGAAATCCACCACGAATTAGAAATCGCCTTCTGGCTGAATGAAGATTTACAATTTTCGCACTTTACCTTAGCCCTTGATTTGACAGCGCGCGATGCCCAGTCTGATGCCAAAAAAAATGGCCTGCCATGGACCTTGGCTAAATCTTTTACCGATTCTTGCCCTATGGGCCCCTGGCTTGAAATTGGATCTGTGCCTAATCTTGAATCATTGCAATTAGAACTAAAAATCAATAACGAAACTAAACAACTTGGTGATGCTTCTGACATGATTTTTAGCCCCGAAACGCTTTTAAAATATATTAAAGCGCATTTTCCCGTTTCTCCTCATGATGTTCTATTAACGGGCACTCCTTCTGGTGTTGGCGCGTTGAAATCCGGAGATAAATTAGAGGCCGTTTTAAGAGACAAAACACGTCCTGTAAACCAGCCGCTTTTAGTTTGCCAATGGGATACCAACTAGCGTAAAAATTGTCGCATATGCAAGACAATCAGTTAAAAATCCAATCTAAGGGTGAAGAGATTCTTAAACGTATGGAATCTCAATCTAAAGGCTCATTATTTTCAAAAGACTTCTGGTACGGTTCAGTGATGGATTGGTCGATGAAGAATGAAAAATTCAAAACCAACATGTTCAGATTCGTTGACGTATTACCTTCGTTAACTTCAGCTGATGGCGTTGCCACGCACTTAAAAGAATATTTCTCTGAAGGTGGCAAAACTGAATTACCAGCGGTATTCAATATGGGTCTTGGCTTAGGTTCACTAGCACCCAGTTTAATGGCCGGAGCGATTAAAAAAAATGTGACGTCGATGGCGAAAATGTTCATCACGGGTGAAACACCTGATGAAGCTTTATCGGTATTAAAAAAAGCTAGAAAAAATAATTTAACTTTCACAGTAGATATTTTAGGTGAAGCGACTCTTTCTGAAAAAGAAGCTTTAGAATATCAAAAACGCTACATGGAATTAATCGAATGGTTAGCCAAAGATGCCGCGAAATGGGATGAAAACCCTTTATTAGACCGCGATGCTGACGGACCAATCCCAAAAATCAACGTGTCAGTAAAAATGACGGCGGTGTATTCACAAATTAATGACAAAGCTTGGGATGAATCTAAAGCGATGTTAAAAGAACGTCTTCGTCCAATCTTCAAAAAAGGTATGGATCTTGGCGTATTCGTAAATTTAGATATGGAACACTACGGAGTAAAACATTTAACCGTAGAAGTATTTAAAGAATTAATCTCTGAGCCTGAATTTAAAAACTACAAATTCTTCGGTTGCGTTGTGCAAGCTTACTTACGTGATTCATACGCAGATGTTAAAGACTATGTTGAATTTGCAAGAACCCGCGGCGTACCTTTTACTATTCGCTTAGTAAAAGGTGCTTACTGGGATTCTGAAACTATCGAAGCCAAACAAAAAGGTTGGTCGATTCCAGTTTATTTAAATAAAGCTGAATCAGATGCCAACTACGAACTTTGCGCTAATTACATTTTAGAAAACTACAAATTCATTCGCGTGGCCCTTGCGTCTCACAACGTACGTACGATCAGTGCTGCGATTGTTAAAGCCGAACAACTTGGACTGCCAAAAAACGCTTACGAAGTGCAAATGCTTTACGGAATGGCTGAGCCGATTAAAAAATCATTATCAGACATGGGTTACCGCGTGCGTGAATACGCTCCGGTGGGTGAACTTATTCCTGGCATGGCGTACCTGGTTCGTCGTTTATTAGAAAACACATCGAATGAATCTTGGTTGCGGGGAAAATTCGCTGAAGGTAAAACTACAGCTGAATTATTAAAAGATCCTTCTGTTGGATTAACTCCGACAAATCCAAACCCTGAAACGAATCCAAATCAATTTCACAACGAACCTTACTTAGATTTCGCGGTTGAAGAAGTTCGTACCGAAACCCTCAAAGCGATTCAAAATTTAAAATCACAATTACCAGTTAAAATTCAACCCATTGTCGGCGGGCAAAAAATCACGACAGGCGAAATCTTTAACCGCGTGAATCCTTCTCGTCACGCGCAGGTTGTGGCTGAAGTAACTATGGCATCGGTTGAAGTTGCAGAAACTGCAATGACAAAAGCCCATGAAGCTTTTAAATCTTGGAAAAACGTAGATACTTACCGTAGAGCTAAATTTTTAGACGATGTTGCCGACCTTATGGTAAAAAATAAATACAAATTAATGGCTCACCAAATCGTTGAAGTCGGTAAACCATGGGCTGAAGCTGACGGCGACGTGGCCGAAGCGATTGATTTTTTACGCTACTATGCCCGTCACCAACGCCAATTGGCTAACCCATTACGCGTAGGCCATGCGCCGGGCGAAATCAGCCACTACATCTACAAACCTCGTGGCGTTGTATCTGTGATTTCTCCGTGGAACTTCCCTTTAGCCATCTTAGCAGGCCAAGTAGCTGCAGCTTTAGTTACTGGTAACACAGTAGTTATGAAACCTGCTGAACAGTCTTCATTAGTAGCTCAAGGTTTATTTGATTTATTCAAACAAGTTGGCCTTCCAGAAAACGTGCTCCAATTTTTACCTGGCTACGGCGAAATCGTTGGCGACTACATTGTAAAGCACAAGCACACAACGACAATCGCTTTCACTGGATCTAAAGTAGTTGGTTTATTAATTGCTAAAAACGCAGCTGTTGTTCAACCAGGCCAACAGCACGTAAAACGTTGTATTATCGAAATGGGCGGAAAAAACGCCATGATCATCGATAGCGATGCCGATCTAGATGAAGCCGTCGACAACGTCTTATACTCAGCATTTGGTTTTGCAGGACAAAAATGTTCGGCAGCATCACGCGTGATCGTGTTAGACGAAGTTTACGAAAAATTCACACAGCGTTTAGTTGAAGGCGCAAAATCAATCGAGATTTCTTCAGCAGAAAATCCAAAAGGCTATTTCGGCCCAGTTGTGGATCAAGAGGCGTACGATCGTTTAAATAATTCAATCGCGCAAGCAAGTGCTAAGTACAAAGTGTTATTCAAAGGCGAAAGCCCACAAGGTGGCTACTTCGTGCCAATCACAATCTTTGGTGATGTGAAATCATCTGATGACGTAGCTCAAAACGAATTCTTCGGCCCCATCGTTGCGATGATCAGAGCCAAAGACTTAACTCACGCTATTGAAATCGCGAACTCTACTGAGTACGCGTTAACAGGCGGTGTGTTTTCGCGTAGCCCTGCCAACATTGAACGTGTGAAGCAAGAACTTGAAGTGGGTAACATGTACATCAATCGCGGCATCACCGGTGCAATGGTTGATCGTCACCCGTTCGGTGGATACAAAATGTCAGGCATCGGCTCAAAAACCGGCGGCCCTGATTATTTAAAACAATTCACTGAGCCTATCGTTGTGACTGAAAACACCATGCGCCGTGGCTTTGCTCCTGAAGAGAATCAGTAGTTTTTATTCCAACATATCTTTTGAAGCACAAAGGGGTAACATCATCCATTTGTGTTTCAGAACAAGACATACAAACCTAGTTTATTTAAAGTTAACACCTCGACTTCCGATGAGAACAGTATGAAGAACGTTCTCATCTATTTTCTAACAACCTTAACTTTCTCAATTTTAGTAAGTTGTGGCGGATCTCAAACAGAACTTGAAATAGAAATTCCAAGTAATCCGAATGGTGGCTTAGCTATGCTACATGGTACCTGGAACGCTCCTTGTTATTCAGACGTTTCACAGCAACAAGTCTTTTCGGGTGATAATTTTACGACGACAATGCGAGTTTACAATACTGGCTCAAACTGCGGGACTTTGCATTTCACCGCTGAATATAAAGGTACCTACTCTGCAGCCATCACATATCAACCGGCAGCTGGCGATGAAGCTTCAGTTGATTGGACTTACTATATTCTGTCGCTCACTCCTGCTACTGCAGGTGCAGCGAATACGCTGAACAGTTCAAGTTATTGTGGCCTGACAAATTGGTCATCTGGAATTGCTCAAAGTGTTGCCGGCCGCACATGTGGCTCGACGATTATGCCAACGTACGGACAAATAAAATATACAACAGCTATGCACTACAATATGGCTTCGGGAAGTTTTGCCGTGGGAGATTTACTTTTCTCGTATGCACAAGCAGGTTCACCGGTTGATGGCTCAACACCAGCGAAACGCACAATTGTGTATGATGGAGATTATCACTTTAGAAAATAATTAACTGATTTTATCGCGTAGTTCAGAATAGTCTTCTTGCGACAGGGCATGGCCCCAATTATTTAAGACATTCATTTTAACTTTTTGATCCCACAGAAAATATAATCCCAATAAAAACCCAACCAGCGTGCCCCCGATGTGCGCTGAATGCGCCACCGATGATTGCACCCCTGAGGTGTAATAAAGAACTGTGGTAAAATCTGAAAGCAAATAAACCGGAAACAGCAAAAAAGCCGGTAAATAAATAATACCGTAATAACCTTTTAGCGGAGATAAAAAATAACTCCACTCAATATTTTTTATATTGCCAATCACAGCCAAAAAGGCCATCAAACCACAAATGGCGCCACTGGCTCCAAGAACTGCGATTTCATTAAATTGATTCATATAAAGATACGCGACCCCGCCACCTAAACCGCTGATGACATACACTGAGTAAACCCAGCTTTGTGGAACCATTTTTTGTAAAACCGAAAGCACTAAGAATAAAAAAAATAAATTCATCGCTAAATGAAAAAAACCAGTATGTAAAAACTGATAGGTAAACCAGGCCCACAATGAAGTTGGCGACGGAGATAAACCAAAAGTGTACTGCGGAGACTTTAAATATTCAGAGCGCAGGTCTGCTAAAAATATTTTTGTGTCTTCAATTTTAACCTGATCGCCCTTAAACGGAAAATTCTGGGCCCGTAACCAAAAGCGCGAATCACGAATCATCGCCGGAATATTTTGCGGGTTATAGGTTTCAAGTTCAATAGGGTCTAACGTTTGCCGATACATCTCAGAAAGTTTGGCGATCTTTTCCTGGTAAATTTCAGGACGATAATTACGACCTGGATCTGAATACCCCACTAAGGTAAATAAATACACAAACACATTGATCGCCATCAATATCCAAACTGGCGTTAAGCTTGGCTGAATTTTTTGCTGATAGATATCGCCAGGAAAAATCATAAATCCTCGATCAGCGTTTTAATTTCATCGCTGTCTAGCAGAGGTTCTTTTTTCAAAGGCTCGAAATTAGCAGGACGGCGTGCTTTTGGATCTTGCAGAGTAGTTTTAGCTGTTAATTCTTCCATATCTTTATTTAAGTTTAAATTTAAATTTTCTAACAGAAGATACTTCTTCACACTTTTAAAATTAACGTATTCTTTTAAATCATTAAAAGCCTGAAGGCGTTTCTTCGTATTACCTTTAGATGCAAACTCGTAAAGTAAAACTTTACCTAACAAAGTTCTGGCCATTTCAGGCTTATTACGAATCGCTGCGAAATTATTTTCGGTAAATGTAGTCGCCCAGTAACAGCCTTCTGAAGATTCATCTTCTGTACAGGCCTGCTTTAAATATCTGCTTTCTAAACGGTCATTATTGCTAGAAACAAACTTAGCAAAATAAGCCAAGGCGCGGTCATCCGTAAAATTACGCCATAAAACAAAATCAGCTTCCTGATCAAGGCAGGCATCACTGACTGTGCCCACTAAATTCATTGCAATAGCATAACGTAACCGATCAGTTGAGTCTAAATGAACAAACTCAGTACAAGATTTTTTCTTAGCTTTGATCTTTGCATAAGTGTCAGGAGACGTAAGAACAAACTGATAGTTCTTCCAAAACATCACTAGCCCAAGAGCAATTAAAAATGAACTGATCGTTGCAAGTGAAGCTGACCAAAATTTACGATCAACATCAATAGCTTTAAAAAAATAAGAATTAGAATCCATCGGCCAACGCGACACTAACTGAGACTCAGTCATCTTTTCATAAAAGCACTGCCCGTTTTCATCAGCCAAAGCTTTTAAAAATGGAATACCTAAAAATAAAAAACTAATCACAAAACCAAGCTGGCGGGCCCAGGCCTGTAAAAAAATCGGATACTGGGTATTTTTAAATTCAACTTTAAGTTTTAAAAAATACTGACCTGGTGTTGCGCCGATAAACGACATAAACACCGCCTGAAAAAAAGTAGATAAAATCACATAGCCAACAACTAAATACCCAAAGACAGATTGAGCTTCAGCCGATTTCGGAAAACTGCGGTAGATATCTACCCCACTGTGAAAAAACACTAACACTAAAAAGCTGATCACCGGTGCAAAAATAAAGTAATCAATCACGAATGAAAGAACACGAATCGGCACGAGCGGCTTATGTTTTTGTTCAGAAATTTCAAATGTATTTAAATCTGGAAATACCATACAGTTTTATCGGTATTTCAGAGGAAAAACAGAGTCTAATTTTCTAAAAAAATGATCTGACGGCAGGAAGCCGTCAGAAGCTTGCCAAGGATGGTAGCTCCGCGCTACCGCCCGCGTTATTGTACGACTATCTCAGTCACTCGACCTTGGTCATTGCGATTAAATAAAAACGCGCCAGCATCATGCCCAGAAGCATCCATAAGCTCAACGATGTCTTGCTTAGCATCTATTTTTTTAACTTCGAATTTCGTGAAGTTTTTCATCTTAGAGCCGTAGTCTTTCATAAACTGGTTCACATCAATAGCAAAACCTTCATGTTGGTCTTGCAAAGTGATGCGGTCAATCTGACCTTGTTTCAAAGAAATATTGTATTGGCCACGTAAAAATTCATAGACGAACACATCTTGCCAAGAAACTTGCGAAGGTAATTGGGTTTTTACTTTTCCCGCAGCCAAATCACGGGCTAAGTTATGTTCCCATTTAATTTGATCCACAGAATTACGTTCACCAAAACTAGCAACTTCACGATCATTTTCTTCAATGCTGCTTACAAAAAAATAATGAGTCGTAAAAGCGATCGCGATAACACCTACAAGGGCCGCAAAAATTTTATTTGGTTTAGTCATATTCTCTCCGTGGGCTTATAAATAATTCTCTCATACAAACGGCAAAAAAACGATACGGCCAGACCAAAGGTCCAGCCGTATGTTTCATTTTGATTAAATCAAATATCGGTCGCGAGTTGTTACAGCAATTAAGCTGCAACAAGTTTACGACGTCGAGCTTGGGAGGGGTCGATGTGATATTGTTTTACTTTACGATAAAGAGTAGCACGGCCGATGCCTAATGCTTTTGCCGCTTCTGTTAAATTACCTTTGTATTGGTAAATAGCAGCTTCGATAGCACGAGCTTCCATGTCTTCCATCTTCTGAACTTTTTCTGTTTGACCAGAAGAAGCCTGAGGGAAAGAAACTACGTTGTTTCCACCTTCATGAGTGATGGGTGTTAAACCGGCAGTAAGAGCTGGAACACCGTTAGTTAGTTGTGTTCTGAAGAATGGATTGTCCATTCCTTCTCTCCATTGCGGCCCCGAATAATTGAAAAAGTTAACATCTTGACCTTCGCAAGATTTTTTTACCTTCTCAACGACTTCAGGATTCTCTGATACAATGTATACAAATGATCGAGCCATTAGGCCTCCCTCGTTAATCGTCTTGGCGTTACGCCATTAAACATTAAGTTAAAATCTAAAGTCTTTTGTACCTGTATGATTCAAATGACTCACAATGAATGTATCGGAATGAAATAGAAAACCTTTAGGGGCAGATGAGAAATATATTGAGAATAAATGCTTATAACGATTTTACGAGGCTTAGAACGACTCAAAACAAAATTTTCTGGTCGTGAGACTAGGGCTAAAACGAATAGTAAACAACTGTTCCAATTTGGTTTGCTGAGAAAATCGGAAAAACTTCGAGTGAAGTTATCTTTGGATTTTTCTGTAGACGAATATCTTTCGCGGCATCTGCATTTTCATAGTAGCTGGCTCTGCCAAGCCAGATGCCGATCGTAGCTCCTGCGATAACATCTGACAAACGAGTACAATCATACCCTAAGCGCGAGTAAGCAACAAATGTTGCCGCAGGATAAGCAATGATGGCCATTGGCCAACCATAGGCATATGTCAGGCTTGTCGCACTCATAAATGCAATCGATGCATGTGCTGAGGGAAAAGCTTGGTAATCATAATTGGCTCCGGGCCAGCGCCCATGCAAGAGAGCCTTCATTCCAAAAACAAAACCAATATCATAAGCTAAACCGCGCAAATGCGATTGGTAATTATAAGTATCACTGTCAAAAATAAATTGTGAGGCAATGATTAGACCAGAGAACACTCCCCCGCCTAAATCTTCGCCCATTTTAATTTGGCTCGCGGTGACTTTGGGAATTTCATACTGTTTATCGTAACTAGCCGCTGAAAGAATAGCGCCGGCGATTAATAAGTTTTTTGATTTTTGCCCACGAGCGCGTTCAACCATGGGATAAAAATGCTCATCACTAAAACCTTGAATGGTCGCAGCCACTGAGGTTTGAGAAATAAGTAATAGCGCCAGAAATAAAAAACGGATCATATTTTAATCATGATCCGTTTTAATTATTCGTTCAAATGTATTCTAGCGAGAATTGTCTGCCGGAACGGCAGCCAAATTACCGACGGCCAGATTTGATTTTTAACTGTAACTTAGAGATTAAGTGAACAGCCATTTTTTCTTGTACGCGGCACATTTTTAATTCGTCACGTTTGTAAGAACGTTGTGACGGAGTTAATGTTCCTGTCTCAAGTTCCATTTCGTAATCCATTTTAGATGCGCGGATGCCTTCAAGCTCTTTAGTTTGTTGTTTGAAAAGCTTTTGTACTCCAGATAAAGGAGCTACTTCGATCCACTCTTCTTTTTGACGGTACCAAGATACCATACGTAAAAAGCGCGCTTTATTTTTTGCTAAAGTAAATTTAGGAAATTCATTTTCAGGAAGTTCTAAAATGTTTTCTACAGCATCAAAGTTAAAGTCTTCATCTTCTTCAGATAATAAGTTTAAAGCTTGTGTGTTATCTAAGCCTGCATCTACTGAGATATCGTCATCACCACCGAAACGGTCGTGAACCTTACCTGCTGATTCTAATTCATCTTCATCATTAATTTCGATTTCGTCTTCTTTTGTTCTACCAGTATCTTTAACGTTAATAGCTGGTGCTGTCGGAGTTGATTCCGTGTTTGACATATATTGTACCCCCAAAGGTCCGTGTGTGTTCTGAGACGCCTACCTTTATACTCTATTTCAAGCGATGTCGCAACATGTCAAATTTACGTTAAGGTGAATTTTATAGGTTTTTAACTCTAATTTTTGTTTTTTCATTCACCGTTAGTGACAGCCCAAGGTTCCTAAGCTTAGGTTCTTACCCAAGTTTCGCAAGGTTTTCCGGGGGGGATACATGGTAAAACTTACATCTTTAATTTTGATTCTATCTGTGGTGTTTTCACCACTTTTTGCTAATGCTCAATTGTTAGAGTCAAATAATGATCAAATCTTAACGACCGACAATTTGTCAGCAAGTACAAAACGCATCGCTGTGTTTGTGCCAGGCTTCTTCAATACGTTCGCGCCAGAGTATTTTTCAGGCGACATCGTTCAAGCGATGCAAAGCAAGGGCTACACTGTAGTGATTGCGCAAAAATTAAACCCTGTTGGCACTATCGAAGATAACGGCGAACGCGTTTTAAAGTTATTCGTAAACCTTAAGCAGTTGGCTCCTAATGCTGAAGTGAATGTGATCGGCCACAGTGCTGGTGGATTATACGCTTTATACGCGATCAACAAAGGCGCCCGCTATATTAAGACACTAGTTACGGTAAGTACTCCATTTAATGGCGTTGAATTCGTCGAAAAATGGCGTGAGAACTCTTGGCCATTCAGAGCTTTAATGGACTTAGCCCGTTTAGATGGTCTTCGCCAATTAACTACACCGTACGTGCAAAAATTTATTCAATCTGTGCGCGTACCTTCAACTCTTAAAATTATCGCTTACGGTGGTTACCAACCCGTTAACTGGGATATCACCAATGCAGCCAATATGACGGCCGTACTAAGTGTGACTGATGCCTTCATCACAGGACCCTCAGATGGTATCGTAAGTTTCGCATCGGCGACTTGGACGACGAATATCCCGACAACAGAAAAAACTTTAAATAAAGTACGTTCTGATAAATCTTTTGTTCTTAATTTAGAACACTGGGAGCAGTGTTTAGATTACCGTCACTTCTATTTATTAGGCGTGCGCAATCCGCATGTGATTCGTGATCGCCAAATCAAATTCTATTCTGGCATCGCCAGCATGCTTTTACTTCTATAAACTGACGCGAATTTTGGGAGTGATAAACTCCCTAAAATTTTTAATCACCAGAGCATTTTCTTTATGCTCTGGCATCGCCCAGTAAATCGGTACGGCGACGGCCTTATAAGACTTTAAGGCCACTTCTAATGTTCCTTTTTGCACTTCTGTCTTTGCAAAAAAATCTGGTATTATACTAAAACCTTGCGACGCCAACACGATACTTTTTAACGATTCTAAATTATTAATCGTAATGCGTGGTTCATTTTTAATGCTGAAATTTTCTTTGCCATTGCTAAATCTAATCGATCGACCGAACCGGCTGAAATGCATATAGGGCAATTCATCTAGGTCTTGGGGCTTTTGCGGATAACCATGGCGCTGCCAGAACTCATTGGTGGCCATCACTGAAAAAGAGGACTCACCGATTTTTTTCATTTTTAAACGGCTGTCTTTCGGGGTTCCGATTCTTAAAGCTAAATCAAATCCTTCACGCACCAAATTAACAACTTCATCTGAATAATCGACCTCAATTTCAACTAACGGATAACTTTCAATGAACTCTATGATCAGCGGGTTTAACACCGCAACCCCAAGATCTAATGGCGCTGTTACGCGAACGGTTCCCTTAGCACCTTTTTTGCTTTCTATCAGCTGATTCACCTTAACTTCAAAATCGCCCAGGAGGTGTTTGCAGTCGTGATAGAAGGTTTCACCTTGGTGAGTCATACTGAATTGACGAGTCGTTCTAAGAATTAACTGAATGCCTAAGTCTTTTTCTAACTGACTGACCGAGCGCGAGATCGTGGACTTTGGCATACGCAACATGCGCGCGGCCTGGCTAAAGCTCTTATATTCGATCACTTTGACGTAAATTTTAGCAAGATTCAGATCTAAACCCAGTTGTTCCATTCTTGAAAGCCCTCACATTGTTCCACTATTGGAACAATTATTTCCAATTATAGGGTCTTTTGCAACACTGAATTTCGGGCGATACTAACTTTAACAAACGTTGTTTACTTACAAGGAGAAACACTATGAACCACAAACAAACACTATTAATCGCATTAGCCATCAGTACTTTAGGCTTTACAACTCAAGCTGCTGACAAAAAAGCTGCGGCTTCAAGCCAAGCCGGCAAATACACGTTAGATGAAGCGCATTCAAAAGTAGGCTTTGAAATCCCCCACTTAGTGATTTCAACAGTCGAAGGCCGCTTTACCAAATATGACGGTGAGATTGAATTAGCTGATAAATTCACAGATTCAAAAGTAACTGCATCAATTGACGTATCAACAATCGACACCTCAAATGGCGACCGCGATAAACATTTAAAAAGCGCAGATTTTTTTGATGTCGCAAAATATCCGAAAATGACTTTCAAAAGTAAAAAAATCACAGGCACCCCTGAAAATTTTAAAGTCGTCGGTGATCTAACAATTAAAGATAAAACCAAAGAAGTCACTTTAGATGGTAAATTTTTAGGTGTAGTTAAAGATGCTTACGGCAACGAAAAAGCAGCCTTCAATGCTTCGACAAAAATTAACCGTCAACAGTTCGGTTTAAAATGGAGCAAAGCCGTTGAAGTTGGCCCCGTTGTCGGTGATGAAGTAACGATTTCTTTAAAAGTACAAGGTGCAAAAGCCAAGTAGTTAATGCGTAAGGAGGACACCATGAGACAACCCATTTTATTTATTAGCCACGGTTCACCGATGAATGCGCTAGCTGATAACGAGTACTCAAGAACATTAAATGACCTAGGTGAAAGATTATTAAAAAATCCACCGAAAGCGATCTTAATGATTTCGGCTCACTGGGAGACTGCTAATGGTACCCACTTTACGATGGATACAAAACCCAGACAAATCTATGACATGTCAGGGTTTCCTGATGAGTTATATGAAATTAAATATCAGCCATCAGGGTATCCACAAATGTTTGATAAAAAAACAGAACTTGGAATTAAACCCGATAACAGCTGGGGTTTAGATCACGGGGCCTGGTCAACGTTAGTTCACCTTTTTCCGAAAGCAGATATTCCGGTTGTGCAATTAAGTTTAGATCGCAGTAAATCTTTTACTGAACATTACCGCTTGGCTGAAAAACTTGCGGATTTACGCGAGCAAGGCATTTTAATTTTAGGATCAGGTAATATCGTGCACAACTTACGAAACTTTGACTGGAAAGAAAAAGCGCCGGTCATGGCGTGGAGTTCAGATTTTGATCATTGGGTTCACCAACAGGTTAAAAATCGCGACGATCAAAATTTAATTGAAAACTGGGATAAACACCCTGCTGGCAAATTAGCAGTACCAACGCCAGAACATTTTTTACCGCTAGTGTATTGCCTAGGAGCCAGTTTTGAAAATCGAACCGTTCCGCCAGAAGTCGTTTACAACGAAATTCAGAATGGTTCGATCTCAATGCGCTCGTATTGGTTTAGCTAGATCGAGTTCAATTTCTTTAAAAGTTCAGCATCAATTTTAGCAACAAGATCCATCGCTTTCATATTGTGATGGACTTGTTCTACTTTTGAAGCGCCAGTGATCACAGTGCTTACATTTTTATTCTTTAAACACCAAGCAAGAGCCAATTGTGCTGGGTCAAAAGCATACTCTTTAGCGATACCAACAAACTTTTTTACCTTCTCGGTTTTTTCAGTGCTTAGTGCATCTTCTTTTAACCAGCCTAAACTTTCTAAACTTAAGCGTGACCCTTCAGGAACATTTCCGCCTAAGTATTTTCCAGTTAATAAACCCGAAGCTAACGGTGACCAAGTTGTTAACCCCGTACCATATTTATCAAAAATCGGAGCCAACTCTTTTTCAACATGATCACGCCATAATAAGTTATACTGCGGTTGCTCAACCACTGGTTTACGTAGGTGATATTTTTCAGCGATTTGATAAGCTTGATCAATCTCAGAAGCATTCCATTCAGATGTTCCCCAATACAAAGCATAACCACGTTCGATCATATCATGCATCGCCCAGACAGTTTCTTCGATAGGCGTATTAGGATCAGGTCTATGACAGTAGACAAGATCCACATAATCCATTTGCAAACGTTTAAGTGAACCTGTGATTCCATTTAATAAATATTTACGATTTAAAGTATTACGTTCATTCGGACCATCAGTAATGCCCCAGAAAAATTTTGTCGAAACAATATATTTCAAACGAGGCCATTCTAATTTTTTTAGAACTTCGCCCATAATAGTTTCGGATTTTCCACCGGCATAAACTTCAGCATTGTCAAAAAAATTCACACCATGCTCATAAGCCGCAGCCATACAGTTAGCCGCAAGTTTTGTATCTACCTGATTTGAAAACGTAACCCAAGACCCAAAAGATAAAGCAGAAACCTTAAGACCACACTGACCTAAACGACGATACTCCATAAAAAAACCTTCCTAAAAAATTCCCCTTGATCTGACGGCACGACGCCGTCAGAAGCCCGCCAAGGATGGTAGCTTCGTCATTACCCTAATCCCAAACTCACTCAAATTCATCTTCTAATTTAGGAATATGACTAAACGAAATTCGCACCTTCGCCTGATCGGTCACATCAAGAAATTCAGCAGGGATTAAAGTATTCGGACCATACTTTTTATTAATCACATCCATAATATGACCCAGCTTTTGCGTTTTCGGGTCAGCAAATAAGCTAAGCTGTTCTTCATTCGCATTCGTTAAACCAGAAACTGACACAGCCACTTTTAAAGGACGCTCTGGCGCACCTGCTTTGGTCAAATTTTTAACCTGCTGCAAAATAAAAAAAGTATCATTTGTTTCAGAAAAAGAAACCGATTTTTCTAAACTATCCAGACCGTATTGGTCTTTCATATAGACATTTAAAGTTTTGCATTTTTGATTTCCCTCGCGCAGACGCGCCGAAAGTTTTGTCGCAAGCTTTAATAAAATCTCGGTAGCTCCTTGTGGATGCCGCAATTGCGGCGGCAGCACATGTTCGTGCGACATTCCTTTTGTTACGGTTTCTGCGCGGTGAATATTCCGTCCTGCCAATTCTTCAGATAACCGAAGACCCACAATCCCGCCCCACACAGTACGCAGTTGTTGCGGCGAAAGCGCGCGCAGCTGCCCGACGGTGTGAAAACCTTTGGCGTTTAAATTTCTTTTCATGTTATGACCCACACCCGAAATAATTTCGATGGGCAGATGATCAAAGGTTTGCCCGATTTTTTCTGCAGGTACAGAAACTAATCCATCAGGCTTCACTAAATCTGAAGCCATCTTCGCAATCATAATATTCGGGCCAAGACCGATAGATGTCGTCAGACAATCGCCGACAGTTTGCAAAATATGGGTTTTAATTTTTTTGGCAATTTCGATAGCCGTTGATTCAACCATCTCACGGCCGATAAGTTCGCAAGCCACCTCATCTATAGATAAAACTTTTTCGACCGGACAAACTTCATTCACCGCTTTAACTATTTTATGATGGTATTCAGTGTAACGTTTGTGATGACCTTCGATAAAGATAATCCCCGGACACATCTTTTTAGCATCGCTGACTCGAGTTCCAGTTTTTACGCCTTTACGCTTAGCCTCAATGCTGGAGGCAATCACACTGGTGCTGTCTGTAAGCATCGGAACCACAGCTATCGGCCTATTACGAAGCTTGGGATTATCCTGCTGCTCGCAAGAGGCAAAGAAGGAATTCAAATCCACTAATAAATACTTAATAAGGCTTTGAGTAGGGTTCATCCCTCTATATTTACATATAATTTACATATGTCAACGGATCTTGGTCTATTTATCGCATTTTAATAAAATGTGAATAAATCCCTATTTTAAAAAGGATATACGTATGAAACAGACCCAGAACATGTTTAAAGCTTTTACAGCTGCCTTACTTTTAACGGCCAATATAGCTTTTGCGCAAAATGCAGATGTCAGCAAAACCGAAGTTAAAAAAAATGATGGTATCTGGGCTGATTTTTTAGATTCTATCCGCAGTTCAAAATTAACTCAGAAAGTAAACCTTCCTTCAATTGAGTTATTTCACGGTATCGAAATTGGCGGACAATATAAATTTATTTCTAATCCATCTGTCGCACAAAACTACTCAGGTATTGATATCTGGGAAGTCAAAGCCGGTATTGATTCACGCATTTTTAATTACGATCTGCCTGTGCATGTTGGCGTGAGTGCTAAAAAGCAAATCACTTATATTCAGCAATTTAAAAACCGTAAAGACTCTTTATTGCGCTTACCGTATGATCCGGTAACAAAAATTCCGCGTTCAGCGCAGGATTTCTTTCGCCGTGATAATGGCCAATTAGTTTTTAAAACTGGCGATTTTATCGGTTACCGTATTCCGCTTGTATTTGAAGCCAGTGCCAATATTTTAAAAACCTTAGGCGCAAGTCTTCCGTTAAATGCAGGCTACCGCTATTTTATTAATGGCGAATTTGACATTCAGATCTTTCGCATGAGCGATAACTTGATCCGTTTAAAAATCATCGCCGTGAACGATAAAAACCGCGGTTGGTTTGCCGGTGTTAAATTATTTACTCACGATCCGGTGACTTCACTGGTTGTTGAAAAACTATTAGATGACCGTATCTTTACAGGATCTACCACTGATCGCACGACCGATCTTTACTTAGGTGATTATGTTTTAAATCTTGATTCTACAGATGCGCGTAATCTTTATGATTCTATCGTTGCGCAAAAAATGAAAATCTTTAATGTAGATTTAGTGCGCGAATATATTTCAGCATCACAATTCTTAAAAGACCGCCGTCAGTTTAATGAGAATCTATTTGCTGATCTTTCGCAATTTAACGCAATCGCAGCCGCAGATAAAAACTTAGCCGATAATAAAAAACGCGTGATCAAAATCATCAACGCTGAAAACCATACAGAAGCAGATGAAAGCTCAAGCACGTTTAACCTAATTCGTTTAGTTAAATACACAAGAAACAATAACTCATCTGACGCCCAAATCGCAGTTGTTGGTGATCAAGCAGACGATAAAGAAAACTATTTCTTACATTCTGTAGGTAAAAACAGCGAATTCAGCCTTTTTGACAACTGGGAAAAAGAAAAACGTTCACAATTAAATCTATTATTTAAAGCAGATAGCCAAGACAACAAAACAAGCGTTGTCGGCGTTCACTTTTCAAAATCGCGCAGACACTATAGCCTTCGCCAGAAAAAATATTTAGAATTTTACGAGACCACTGGCCAACACATGCCAAAAGCTATTAAAAATGTGATTAAGTTTCCGCATGAAGGCAAATCTGTGCGTGATAAATATCACAATTCATATGTTAACTTTGAACTTTATGTGACTAATAAAATTTTTGAATTAAATCAAAATCTTAGCCGCGATATGATCGAACAGCGAGTAGATAAATTATTTAGCGCTATTAAATCACTACAAAATAAAGTCGACAAAAAAGAAAGACATGAAATCATTAACAGCTTAACTTACATTTTTAGCGCCGGAGTTCCTTTAAATGATAAGTTTAAACTTTTTGATCAGTTATCTCTTAAAAATGATCTGTTCGGAGACTATGGTTTAGCGATCTTTGCTAACGTGATTAACGAAGAAACGGTACCCGAATGTATTTTAGTGCAGTTTTCTTTCTCGGGTCACGAGATGGGTTCAGGCGTACAAAAATACCCATCAGAAGAAAGTTTTAATCGCATTAATTTATTTAAATACATTATCGATCAAAACAACTATATCTTAGATCGTTCATACAACTTAAGAAACTTCTTAAAAGAAGATGGTTCTCCGTATAACTTAGAAGAACTTATTCTTAAAAACGGAACACTCATCCAAACGCACTAACAATCTTTAGCTTGGGGCATTCTGGTATCAGAATGCCGAATTCACCCCGAATAGATTTTTCGTAACCGCTACAAAGCCGATTCTTATTGGCATTTATAGTGCAAATCACCCCACATCACTTGTTCGTTTTAATTGGGGGATACATTATGATTAAGAATGATCTGTTAGCATTTTCTCAAACTCGCTGGGGCTTTGTTTATCAACGTACGCAACATTTACTTTCAAGATATGCAAAATATCGCCGAGTCTTTTTTGTTGAAGAGCCACTTTTTACAGACACGACTCAAATCAGTTATCGCAAAGTCTTTGTTGAAAACGGCGTTGAAGTGATCAAACCCGTATTGCCAGCAGATCTGACCTCTAAGGAAGTCACTGAAGCGATGAAACGCGTGGTCGATGACCTTATCGAAGATGAATTTATTATTAATTTTTCAGTAAGGTATGATTCAGCTGATGCTATTAATTATAGTCGCCACCTATCACCGATCAGTACGATTTATGATTGCGTTAAAGAAACCAATTCTGAAAAACCTTCAGAATTATCGATTCATGAAATCGAACTTTTAGAAAAAGCAGATTTGGTTTTTGCCGCGAATGAAAAACTTTACTCGCATAGAAAAAGCCAACATCACAATATACATAATTTTCCAAACAGCATTGATCTGGCACACTTTCGTCAAGCGCGGCTTGTGAATGAACCCCTGGATCAGAAAAAGATTTCAGGACCAAAACTTGGATTTTGCGGAGAAATCAGCAATCAGCTTAATTTTGATTTACTCACTGACCTGGCAGATTACCGCCCGAGCTGGAATATTATTTTAGTCGGCCCAATGGTTGGCAGTTGTTACAATGATCTTCCGCGCAGACCAAATATTTATTTCTTTGGTCGCAAAGATTACAAATACCTTCCGCATTATTTTGCCGGTTGGGATGTCACTATCGCGCCCTACAAAGAAGATAAAAACACGAACACAACCACCCAGATGTATGAGTACTTAGCCACAGGCCGCCCGGTGGTCGCAACGCCGCAAGATATTCTTATTGAAACGTATGAACCTCTAGGTTTAGTAAAAACGGCAAGGACCGCGACTTGTTTTTTAGCGGCTTGTGAAGAAGTCATGAAAACCAAACAAAACCCAGAGTGGCTTAAAAAAGTTGATGACTATTTAGATAGTAAATCCTGGGATCAAACTTTCGAAGATATGAAAGACTTAGAGATTAAAACTCTGATGAGTTCTTTGCCTTACAAGCGTAACAAATTTTCAAATGAAACTATGATGAGAGTCTAGTTACTCAAGAACACGCGTCATTGTCATATACAGTGGCGCGGTTAAATCGACAAATTTATACAGTTGATTATTTTGTGTCACGAATACAATACGCGATTCAGCGGTCTCGGCCACAAACAGATTTCCGCTGCGATCAATAATCACACCAAAAGCTCCATTTAAACCATTAACCACCACTTCAGTGCTATCACTTTGTGTTGGGCCAATGCGAATAATACGTGAGCCAGAATCTGTTCCTTCCGAAACATAAACTCGGCCTAATATATCTTTAGCCATGGCAATCGGTTTTTGAATGCTAAACTGCGTGGCCCCATCTAATCCCCACTGCGTGCTGTTCAAATTAAAAAAACCAATTATCGGCTGATCACCGAGACCAAAAATAAAAGCTGATGGTGCACTCGAAAAACTGGCAAACGTTGAAGCGTCAGAAATTTTCTGAATTCGATTTGCCCCTTCTTCATTGACATAAACTTCGCCTTTAGAATCAATAGACACGCTGGTTGGAACTGAAAGCCCCGAGGCCACAACGGTTTGTGCTTTACTGGCAATATCAAAACGCAGTAATCGCGAAGCCCCCTGCTCAACCACAAAGAGATTTCCTTTACCATCAGTGGCAAGACCTTGCGGATCACTTAATCCCGATACAAATTCAGTTTTGGTTCCGTCGCGATCAATCTGCCAAATTCGTCCGGTGCCATCACCGACTGTCGCATAAATTGGAAAGTCTTCGGGATAAGCTTGCTGCAAACGTAAAAGCTCTGCCGGTCTTTTGCCACAACTTAAAGTACTCAAAAATAAAACTGCAAGAATTATGTTTCTCAGAAACTGACTCCCAAGCCTAACAGCGGATAAGAATCAGTCTGTACAATGGGATCTGACAATGAAGTGTCGTCTTGTTTTTTAATATTATGCACGCGGTATTTATAAGTTAAATTAAAGAAATAATTTTTACCTAATTCTACTCGTGCACCTAGCCCGAAATAATAGCCATCACCGGTTTCTTTTTCATAAGTGCGGTCATCGTAAACTCTTTGCACATTTAAAAGATAACCTACATCCACATACATCGCTTTATAAGTAGCTTCTAATTTTAAGCCAAGGCCTAAATCTTTTTGAAAATCGCCATGCTGGTCATACTGATAGAAAAGGCCATAACCCCAAAAAGGCTGGTGAACACCAAATTCAAATTGGCTCATTATCGTGCTGCCCTCAGGGCCATTGCCCGCTTGTTTGGTTGACGTCGTCAAAGGAATCAAACTAAGTGAAGTACGATAGACTCGCTTAGCTTGCGCAAAGGCTGTGCCTGAAATAAATAAACTTAATATTAAAACGAAAAAATAATTAGCTGTTTTCATTATCGTTGTGTCCTAAAAACTTTAGCACTAGAAATAGTTAAATTGCTGCTGCCATCTTGTGATTTAACGACATAAGTATAAAATTTGTAGGCGCTTAATCCGGTGATCGTCACGCTGTGAAAAGTAGATAACGATGAATCTAGTGTTGTATTAGTGTCTGTATTACCAATACCATAACCCACTTGTGTTGTTGCTGGTTCATTGGTTAACCACTGGATCGTGGCCGAATTTTGCGTGATGTTCACAACCTGAATTGACGTCACGATCGGGCTAGCCTGATCTAAACCTGTTGGCACTTCGCCATCATCACTAAGGGGCGAAGTCGGGTTATCTGGCACAGCACAAATTTCGGTGTAAAAAGATCCAGACAAGGTAAGTTCTGGGCCTGCAACTGTAACACTGTAGGTGCGCCCCGAAGTCGCAGCTTGGCCATACGCTGTTGCCATGCTTCCGGCCAAAGAAATATTTAACTTTCCTTGCGCTATTAAATTTTTCATTTCGCTCACGCCAAAAATCTGAACCAAATTTAATGTGACTGTTGTATCTGTATTAGTTGCAGGAATTGCATTTACAAAGTTAGTCCACGCATCAATGGCTGGCGCAGTTTCTATCCAACGTTCAACGCCCACAGTGGCTGTGCTGCGATCAAAACCTGCTTGTGCAATACCAACACCATTAACAACAATTGCTGCTGTACTTGAGGCTTGCCTCTTTACTCGTAAACTTACTGTTGCTGATGAAATTGTGATAAAATCCAACGAACTTACATTCGGAAGCTTTGGATCAAAATAAAATTCGACAGAACGAAAGCCTGCTTGATTCGCTGACCACGAAGTATTAGGTGCGACCACTGAACCAGAAAATGCAGCTTGCGCAATACTATTGCCATCATTGTGAATGTAAACATTAGAAAAAGTATAAGTCGGAGAATTCGAGCACGCTAACGGAGTTTTAGAAATCGTAATCCCGTCCATAACTAACAAGGCTTTATAAACCGGCGAATCATCACCGGTAACAACACGCAGTACGCCATCAGAAACAACACCCACTGCCGTTAAACTTGTTGGCGCTAATAAATCTGTTAAATCTAAATCAAAGGTATTAATGGTGTTTTGTTTGTAATGTGTGAGTGACCAGTCCATGAAATAAGTATTCGATGGATTGGTCGGCGCGGTAGCACCATTACAGACTTGCTGCACGCACACATAATGTCTGTGAATAATGTGCGGGCTTGTTCCGACCATACTTCCGGGCACACGGCCTGTAAAAACCCCGTCGACAAAAATCCCTTCAGTGTCTGAATTATCTCGGGATGTATCAATTAAGATGTGCGCCGTATTTAATTTGTAATTATTCGCAGGGTACGTGTAAGTAAATTTAAATGGCGTCTGGGTGTCGGAAAAATTTTGCCCCAGGGCTTGGCGGGCGCGCGAAGGGGGCGCAAAAGGCAATTCAGCATCAGACCATTCTGGAATATCCGACGTGGCCTGCACCACGGTTGTTACGTTGTAAATAGCACCAAGATCGCTGCCATCGGCGCGTGAGCCATCGTCTACAATTGTTTCTCCTAAGTTTGAAGCACCTGACAGATCAAGTTTTTGACCTGAACACTGTATTAAGAATATAGATGACATCATTAGAAGAACTAAATTCAGTCTAAAATGCATACCTACTTATCGGTATTATTTAACATTTACTTAACTTCGTTGTCTCAATTTGATCATTACTTTAACTTATCATGAACTGCATTTAAATAAGCCGATAGCCTACACCTGGCTCTGTCAGAATATGTTTTGGCTCGGAGGGATTTGTTTCAATCTTTTTTCGTAATTGATTGATATAAATACGTAAGTAGTGACTTTGATCTTCTGTACTAGTGCGCCCCCAGATTTGTTTTAGCAATTGCATCTGGGGAATCACTTTACCGTGATCCCGAACTAAGCGAGCTAAAAGTTCATATTCAGTTGACGTCAGGTGAATTTCTTTACCCTTCATTAAAACTTTTTTAGATGTCAAATCCACTTCAAGTTCATCAGATTTAAAAACCGGTGTGGCCTCGATTAGCCCTACATTTCTTAAAGCCACCCGCACACGAGCCAACAATTCTTTGGCACCAAAAGGTTTTGTTAAATAATCATCAGCACCTGCATCCAACAGACTAACTTTAGTTTGCTCATCATCACTGACTGTTAAAATGATAATCGGCACACGCGACCATTTGCGTACTTCTTTTAACAAATCCAAACCACTGATATCTGGTAATCCTAAATCTAATAAAACTAAATGCGGATGAAATTCATTAATACGCTGAACACCAGTTTTCCCATCAACAGCTTCGCTGATTTTATAATTGTTTGCTTCTAAGTGCATTTTTAAAACATTACGAATAGCCTGTTCGTCATCAATAATTAAAACGCGAATCTCTTTATCCATTTAAACCTTCTTTTGGAATAGCTGGCTGGTCTTCTAATGGCAGAGTGATGGTGAATTTAGCTCCGTGCGGATTTAGATTAGCCACATAAATTTCGCCGCGGTGTAATTCAATAATGCTTTTCACAATCGAAAGCCCTAAACCAGTTCCGCCTGTTGGACTGCCAGGCACGCGGTAGAATTTATCAAATATTTTAGACAATGAGTCTTCTGGAATTCCAGCACCGTTGTCTTCAATACTAATGACAAATTCAGATTCTAACTTTTTCAAACTGATATTGATTTCAGATCCAGCCGGTGTGTAGATGGCCGCATTTAAAATAATATTCGCCAGCGCGTGATCCATAAGACGAAAATCCATTTTTAAAAGCACGACTTCATTTAAAAAGTGAATATTTATTTTATGCTTTGCTAAGGGCTTTTCTAGTTTTTTAACGACCACGCTTAATAAATCATTAATATCATGCCACTCTAATTTCAATGATAACACGCCCGAACTTAATCGACTCATATCTAATAAGTTTTCGATCACACGATTAAGACGATCTGCAGCTTCATGTAAACCTTCGGCTACACTTAGAACATAAGCAGGATCATTAGCCACTTTTTGTTGTTCTAATGCAGATGCCGCTCCTAAAATTGCGGTCAAAGGTGTACGCATTTCATGAGAAATAGAATTTAATAACGTTTGATGTAGTTTTTCTGAATCTTTTAAACGTTGTGCTTCTGCAAGTCTGCGCGATAAAAAGTGGCGCTGAATAGCAACCCCGAGCTGACGCACGACTGAGATTAATAAAGTTTCTTTTTCTAAATCTAATTTTCTTACTTTGCGAACTGGCTTAAATACAAAAACACCGACAATTTCAGAATCACCTTTTAAAGGCAGAAATAAAGCTTCAGCCTGCGAAAGTGTTTCTGTTGACCAGCCTGCCGCTTTATCATGCTCAAAGCACCACTGGGCAACGGCGCAGTCTTTGGGGCTTAGTTCTAGATAATATGGTTTTGTCTCGTCGAACTCCAGAATACCACTGACAGACTTCAGAATCACACCACATTCTGCATCCAAAAGTTTTCCGACCCGAGCTGTAGTTTTATTTAAGAATTCTGATTTTTCTGAAGCGGCCGAAATATCCTGTAAAATTTCATACAGCACATTTGTGCGCTCTTCACGTTCGCGAATGACGCGTTCATGATAGCGTGTGCGGTTGGTTAAAAATCCCGTAATCAAGGCCACAATAAAAAAAGCAAAACACATCAAGATATCTTCTGTGTTACTGATAAAAAAAGTAAATTTTGGCGGAATATAAAAGTAATTCCAAATCACTGTACTCAGCGAGGCGGCCAAAACTACGGCACCAATAGAACCAAACATACTTACAATAACCACGGCCAACAGAAAAAAGAATCCGACGGCTCGGTAGCCGATAAAACCTTCCATCAGAAGACCTAGTAAGCTTACCGCAACGACAAACCACAATGTGTACCAGTATTTCACCGGACCAGTTTTAGAACGATAATACGATACTTCATCAAGCAGACTCGGCCTAGCCGTAGACTCGCCCTCTTGACGAATCACATGCACATCAACTTCTAAACTTTCGCGAATTAAACCTTCTAAAAGATTTCCTTTTTCTATCAGGTCACGAAACCATCGTCGCGTAGGCCTTCCGACAACAACTTGAGTCACATTTTTTTGCCGACACACACGGCTGACTGCCGAGGGCACATCAACTTCTGTTGTCGTGATAACTTCTGCTTTTAATTCACGGGCTAAGTTTAAGTTTTTTACAAGTTGTGCCTGATCGTTGTCATTTAAGGTAATTCCGGTATCGACATGAAGTGCAATCCATGGAGCTTCTAAATTATAAGCTAACCTGCGAGTTGCGCGAATCAGCTTTTCTGAATACGGGCTGTGACTGATCGCCACTAATAAGCGCTCATTCGTTTGCCAAGGATTACCTTCAGCTCTGATGCTGACAAATTTTTGCAAATCTTGATCAACACGCTCAGCTGTCATCCGCAGAGCAATTTCACGTAAGGCCGTTAATTTATCTTCTTTGAAAAAATTTTGTGTGGCTCTCTCAGCCTTGTCACCCAAATAAACTTTACCTTCTTTAAGGCGTTTTAATAATTCAGAAGGAGCAATATCAACTAATTCAACTAATGTGGCTTTTTCTAAAATGCTATCTGGTACAGTTTCGCGAATGGGAATTCCGGTAATCGCTTCAACAGCGTCTTTACGGCTTTCTAAGTGCTGCACATTAAAAGCTGTATACACATCAATACCAGCTTCTAATATTTCTATAACGTCTTGGTATCTTTTAGCATGGCGTGATCCAGGCGCATTTGTGTGGGCTAATTCATCGACGATCACAAGTTCTGGCTTACGACGTAAAATTTCATCAATATCTAACTCTTCAAGATCGGCTCCGCGATAATGAATTTTTTTGCGGGAAATATGAGGCAGTCCTTCGGTTAATTCTAAGGTTTCTGAACGACCGTGCGTTTCGACAATACCGACGACAACATCAATACCTTCGCGCAGTCTTTGATGAGCTGCGCGAAGCATGGCATAAGTCTTACCTACTCCCGCAGACATTCCTAAAAAAATACGCAATCGCCCCTCGTGACGTCTTTTTTCTAATTCATCGACGGCACTCAAAAGTGCATCTGGATCTGGACGCTGATCGTATTTCAAAAAATTACTCCTTGGCTTTATCCAAAGCCAAATTTAACTTCAACACATTCACAGTTTTCTCGCCAAGAATACCGAATTGGCGGCTTTCAGTCACGTCATCAATCATTTTTTGCACTTGCACTGGATCTAAAGCGCGCGCTTCAGCCACGCGTTGTAGCTGGTAAATCGCAGCTTCAAAGCTAATGTGCGGATCAAGTCCGCTAGCCGAAGCAAATAGTAAATCCTGTGGTGGCTCTTTGGTTTGCTCAGCATGGGCAGCTTTTAATTTTGCGCGGCGTTCGTCGACCGTTTGTTTTAACGCGCTATTTGCCTGGCCTAGATTTGATCCCCCAGAAGGTTGGGGATTATAACTAATCGCCGATGGACGTGGCCAAAAGTATTCAGGCTTTTCAAAATTCTGCCCGATCAATTTTGATCCTATAATTTGGCCATCACGGCTGATAAAATTACCGTTAGCTTGTGTTGGAAAAATCATTTGTGAAATTCCAGTCATGGTAAAGGGATAAATTAATCCTAAAAGCACTGTCATAAAAATTTTAAATCGCAAGGCCGGTATTAAGTATTTCATAAAAAATCCTTTATCTTTTAAATTAAACCCAGAGATGTGATCAGAACATCGATCACTTTAATTCCAATAAATGGCACGATGACTCCCCCCAAACCGTAAATTAGTAAATTACGTTTTAGCACGGCTGATGATCCTTCAGCTCGGTAAGGCACACCTTTTAAAGCTAACGGAATTAACGCCACAATCACTAAGGCATTAAATATCACCGCACTTAAAATCGCACTTTGCGGCGAGACCAAGCCCATAATATTTAGCACAGCCAGTGGACCTTCTTTCGTGCCTTGAATAAGATAAAGCGTGCTAAATAGTGCTGGTAAAATAGCAAAGTACTTTGCAACGTCATTGGCAATACTAAAAGTAGTCAGCGACCCACGAGTCATTAAGAGCTGTTTACCAATTTCAACAATTTCAATCAGCTTGGTTGGATTACTGTCTAAATCAACCATATTTCCCGCTTCGCGAGCCGCTTGAGTTCCGGTATTCATCGCTACCCCTACATCGGCTTGTGCTAAGGCTGGAGCATCATTTGTTCCATCACCAGTCATTGCGACTAAATGCCCTTTTGCTTGCTCTTCACGAATACGTTTTAATTTTGTTTCAGGTGTAGCTTGTGCCATAAAATCATCAACCCCGGCTTCAGCAGCAATCGCCGCTGCTGTGAGTGGATTATCTCCCGTCACCATCACAGTGCGAATGCCCATTTTTCTAAGTTCAGCGAAACGTTCACTGATACCACCCTTAACGACATCTTTTAATTGCACGACGCCTAAAATTTCTTTGCCGTCGACAACAGCCAAAGGTGTTCCACCTTTTTTAGCAATATCATCAATGATGCCGTCTAATTCTTTAGGAATCAGGCCGCCTTTATTTTTAACATAGTCTTTTATCGAATCACCTGCACCTTTACGGATACTTTTTTTACCCGTTGAACTTTCAAAATCAATTCCGCTCATGCGCGTGTTTGCCGAGAACGCAACAAACTGCGCTTGATGCGGCTGTACAGTTTCAGCACGCATCGAAAATTTTTCTTTAGCTAGTACAACAATCGATCGGCCTTCAGGAGTTTCATCAGCAAGTGAAGCCAACTGCGCAGCCTGCGCAAGTGCTTCAGGCGTTACACCTTTGACTGGCCAAAATGCTGTGGCCATACGATTACCCAAAGTGATTGTTCCGGTTTTATCTAATAACAACACATCAATATCACCCGCTGCTTCGACGGCGCGCCCACTTGTTGCAATTACGTTACGGCGAATTAATCTATCCATCCCGCTGATACCGATGGCACTTAACAAACCACCAATCGTTGTCGGAATTAAACACACTAGTAACGCAATTAACACTGGTACAGTTACAATCATCGCTAAATCTTGGCCTGCGGCATTTGCACTATAATCTGCAAATGGTTTTAAAGTCATAACCGCTAAGACAAAAATAATTGTCATCCCGGCTAACACAATACTCAAAGCAATTTCGTTCGGAGTTTTTTGACGTTTCGCTCCTTCAACTAACGCAATCATTCTATCTAAAAAACTATTTCCTGGTTCTGCCGTAATACGAATCACGATGCGGTCACTAATCACACGTGTTCCACCCGTAACCGCGCTGCGATCACCACCCGACTCACGAATCACAGGAGCTGATTCACCAGTAATAGCTGATTCATCTACGCTCGCGATGCCTTCAACGACTTCGCCGTCACCTGGAATAATATCACCTGTTTCACAGATGACGAGATATCCTTTTCTAAGCTCAGCAGCACTGATTTTAGATTCTGCTTTTCCGGTTAATAATCGCGCCACCGTTTGCGTTCTGGTTTTTTTCAAACTTTCAGCCTGCGCTTTACCTCGGCCTTCGGCCACGGCTTCAGCAAAGTTTGCAAATAGCACAGTAAACCATAACCACAAAGAGATTTGAAATTCAAAAATCTTTGAACCATAGCCTATGCCAAAGATCACATAACAAGTTGTGATGACCGCCCCTATTAGGGTGACAAACATCACTGGATTTTTCATTTGCACACGCGGATCAAGCTTTAAAAATGATTCTTTTATAGCTGGGCCAATTAATTTTTTTTCAAACATATCATCTTCCTTTAAAAAGTTTGGCCTTTAATCATCATTAAGTGTTCGACAATTGGTCCAAGCGAAAGGGCTGGTAAAAATGTTAATGCACCTACAATTAAAATGACACCGATCAGTAACAACGCAAACAATGTCGTGCCAGTTTCAAAAGTTCCTGTTGAAGGTGGCGAATATTTTTTCTGCACTAGACTTCCGGCTATAGCCAAAATCGGAATAATAATCGCAAAGCGTCCGACAAACATCGCGACCGCCAACATTAGATTATAAAATAACGTGTTCGCATTTAATCCCGCAAACGCACTGCCATTGTTAGCAGCTGCTGAAGTGTAGGCGTAAAGCATTTCTGATAAACCATGCGGGCCCTTGTTAGCTAAACTTGATAATCCCACAGGAGAAATTGCAGAAATTCCTGTTCCAATTAAAACTGCCGCACAAGGTGCAAGAATAGCTAAGATCACCATCGTCATTTCTTTAGCTTCGATTTTTTTACCTAAATACTCTGGCGTGCGTCCGACCATCAGGCCTGCGATAAACACAGTCATCAGCACAAAAAGCATCATGCCGTAAAAACCTGCACCGACACCACCGAAAATAATTTCTCCTAACATCATGTTCACCATCGCGACACCGCCTGATAACGGAGATAACGACGAGTGCATCGCGTTTACAGCGCCACAAGATGCTGATGTTGTCACAGAAGAAAAAAACACACTGTTAAAAACACCAAAGCGGGCTTCTTTACCTTCCATAATTCCTGATTGGTTAAACACAGGGTTTGCAGTGAATTCAGAAGCTAACGAAATACTGGTGAATGTAATAAATAAAGTTAACATGGTACCAAAAATCACCCAGCCATGTTTACGTGCTCCGGTCACTGAACCGTACATATAAGTTAGCGCTGCACCGATTGAAAAAATCGAAAGCATTTGAAAAAAATTTGATAATGCAGTGGGATTTTCAAATGGATGAGATGCATTGGCGTTAAAAAATCCGCCACCATTTGTGCCAAGCATTTTAATCGCCACTTGTGAGGCCGCTGGTCCTAATGGAATTAGTTGTTTTACGCCCTCAAGGGTAACGGCTTCAACATACGGAGCAAACGTTTGCACCACACCTTGGCCAACCAAAAATAAAGTAAACACCACACAAATCGGCAATAACACATAGATTGTTGCGCGTGTTGTATCGACCCAGAAATTTCCGATTGCTTTTGCATTTTTTCGCGCGATTCCGCGAGTCAACACCACCGCGATGGCGATACCACAGGCTGCACTTAAAAAGTTTTGTACTGTAAGGCCAACCATTTGCGTGAAGCTACTCATAGTCACTTCACCTGAATAACCTTGCCAGTTTGTATTAGTCACAAAGCTTACAGCAGTATTTAAGGCTGAATGCCAAACCACGTTAGGTAGATTTTGCGGGTTAAGCGGAAGCCAAGCTTGGTTCATCTGAATAAGCATCAAAACAATGATGGCTAAAATATGAAATATCATAAAAGCTGCGGCATAACTTTTCCAGCTCATGTCTTCAGTGGGATGAATGCCTGAAGCCTTATAGGTTAAGTTTTCTAACCAACCCAAAGCTTTATGCATAAAAGTTTTTTCGCCGGTAAAAACTTTGGCCATATAACGACCAAGTAGTGGTGTAATGGCGATTAGAAGAACAATAAAAATAATAAATTGAAGATAATCATTAATATGCATATAAGCCCTCAAAACTTTTCCGGATTAAAAAGAGCATAAGTTAAATACGCTAGGACTGCGGTACCAATTAGCCCTGCAATGACAAATTCCATATAAAAACCTCCAAAGCTGAATCTTGTAGAATCGAGGTTACGGCTGAATCGCGTAAAAAAGATGTAAAAAGCCTGAATCTCAACCTGAGGCGCCTACCAATTTTGCGCCTTTTCAAAATTTTAGACAGCCTGAAATCAAATATATTTACCCTGAGACACTTTGTGTTTTGGTATGTCCAGTGCATTTACCCAATGTATGAAAACACTAATTATTTTAATGGCGTCTATCTTAGTAACTACAACTTCAGCTTTCGCGCAAAAAGATATCAATGATACGCCGATTACATGCAAGCCAGAAGAAGCTGATGCGATCCTTGTCGCAGCTGTAGACCGCTATGATATGCAGACAGACGGAGATCTTATTCCTGTAATTCAATTAGGTAGAGCTCTTAAAAAAGAGTTACAAACCGTTTTAAATGACAATGCCGAAGCCGCAAAAACCAGCCCTGATGATATGGCGCTTTTACTTACAGAAGCGGCATGCATTATAGTAAAAATACCAGTTGAAAAACGTTCAGCTGAGCTAAAAGCCGGAGCTAAGGTTCATTCAGATTCAGTATCAAAAATTTCAAACGAAATGCTTTCTAATATCCCTGAAAATCCTGAAGGCGATCAAATATTTGAACAAGCTGCCTACAAAATGTTGAGAGCTAACAGTACAACAGTTGGATACGTGATCGAAATTTTTAAATAATTGCTGATAAGATTTCTTTATCAAACCCACAAAAAACAAAACCCGATATTTCTATCGGGTTTTTTTATATTTATGCATTTAGACCTAGCCCCCATTAAACGTCTGGAATTTTGGATAATGCGTTTTGTCCATGATTATCAAGAAATGCTTGTACTTCGTCACTCAACCCAACATCTTTCAAGATTGCTAGTGTTCTAGGAAAAGACTCTTCAGTAACCTCTTTAAACAAAATCACGCGCTTAATTGGATTGCTTTCAACTAAGGAAACTGCCTTCCAAATTTCTTTTGGGTCCATATTCCCCTTCATATTAGCATGAATTTCTTCGATGCGGCCTTGCTCCTTTTTCACTTGAGAAAAGTAGTCCTCAAAATAATGAGTCACTTTATCGAAATCCCCTGCCTGCAGATTCTCGAATATCCGTCTCATTAGTTGAGCTTTTTTACCCTTGTTCATAGTCTTTACCGATTGATACGTCGTATTTAGCATTTCCACAATTTCGTCTGGTACGGTGTGAGACATATTAATCCCGATTGCCGTTCCCAAAACTGAATCAAAAGTGCTTTTCGAAGTTAAAACATCTAAATTGGCAAGCAAACTTACAATAACAACCGGGTTGATATTTGGTAAATTCCCGAAGCGTTCTTCTAGCTTCCCATAAACTTTTGAAATCTTAGATTCAAATGTAAGCCACCATACTTTTTCTGGCAAAATAAAGTCTAAATTTTGACCAATTGGATAATCTTTTCTAAGATGATAGGTACACATGATAGTTTTAGCGTCTGTTTCAATGATAATTCTTTTTGCGTGTTCTGTTAATGCACGTCCATTTACTTTCATTAATTCACTAAAAACAAACTGAAAATCCCTATCTTCTTCCGCTATTTTTTGATTTACCTGCTCAACTCCAAATTCAGCTCTAAGATAATCAAAAATATCTTTATAGAAGTGATTTTGATTTGGGCCGACGAAATTTTCGATAAATTCTTCAAAAGTTTTTACCTTACCGTCATTCTTCGCGTGATAGTGAGCCCGAATCAAAATTTTTCCGGAGAATCTTTCCTCAAAATCAAGCACTTCCCGTAGCGCAGGGTCAGATTCTGCATCCTTAACTGAAGGCTGAATATGTTCACGATACCAATTGATAGAGGAGCGAATATGCGCTGCCGTTTCTCTTAAGATTGAATCGCAAACGCATAAAGTAACTTGGGATGCTCTCAAGCTTCTTATTAAATTAGTAAATCTTTGTAGCTCATTGGGTAAGTGAATTTCAGCTAAAACTTTAATAATAACATCCGTACCCATCAAAAGACGAAGTCCGCGTGCGGATTGCTTTAAGTGCTTTACAACATGCGCATCAGCCCGTCCCAAAAACAATAGAGAGAAAGTTTTAGCAAGTGAAGTACAAAATTCTTTTTGAATTGAAGTTGGTCTCCATAAAATATTATAAACTATATCGAAAATCGGCATGTGAAGTTTTTTTGCATTTAAAGTAGTCGAATACTTCGTTGCGATAACCGACTGTGTAATTTCCTTCAGATTTGCATTTACATATGCACTTTTTGGATCATGAATTGCGACCGAAATTTCTAATCCTTGCCTGCGGAAAACCTCAGCTAGCACATCCTTGATTATAGCTTCAACAACTTTTGGATCTATTGTTTTAATAACCTCATTTGAACAAATTGCTATTTGTTCAACAAGTTCAGCCGTGAATCTTTCGAAGAGAATAGCATCTTGCGCGATAAATTCCTGAACTTGCAAACGCTTTGAATAGGCTAAACAGTAACCTTCATTTTGATGATCTCTAATCTCACGATCATCTCTGTGTTTCTTCTCGATACGTTTGAAGATTTTTTGAACGTTTTCAGAAATAAAATCTTTTGAAAGATTGGGAAGTTGACCACAAATGTACTCAATGCATTTGCTGTAGCTAACGAAAAGTTTTTTGTCTGGATCAGTTTCTTTCAAACAATTAAAAAGATGGGTGCTTACTAGAATTTCTAAATAATCAACTTGTCCAGAACTCTCCGAAAAATGTTTTAGATAAACTAGCGTGTTGTCTAGTCCATCTGAAGAATAAATATCTTTAACTTGATTTTCAACTTCAAGAAAAACTGCAAATCTGGTGCAAAAATCTATAAACTGCTTCCTCGTCTCTTCTAAGCTATCAACTTCTAGAGTCAATTTAGAGTTTTCGAGAATCAGGCAATTTACTCCTGTTTCGGTTAAAATTTTTATCTGAAAGGTATCTATTTCGCTTTGTTCAATTTCAATATTCGTGACATAAATCACAGAAAAAGTAATCCCGTTAAACTGAGGATTGGCTTGAATTCGCTCAATTGTCTTCCTAATTTTAGTTCGCCAATCTTTCCTGATACTAAATTGATAAACTATACGCTTGTCGCTCGACTCATACACAAATGAATCTTGACCACCATCATGAATACCGCCGACAGGAACAAAGTTTAATCCTTGAGTAATATTTAAAATCGCTTTAGCAAAATCTTCGAACCTAAAACCATCACTCATTTTTAGCAAACAAGCTTTAATAATTGAGTGAGGAATATTTCTTTCTGCTTGTAAGTTCATATCTAACTCCCAAATTGAATAAGACTGAATTGTCTTGAAATTGCCGATTGAAGTAAAGATTACTGGCCATTTTTGCAAAGAGTCAGATACTTTAAAAAAATTAGACAAAAAACCACTAATCAAACCCACAAAAAACAAAACCCGATATTTCTATCGGGTTTTTTTATATTTAAAATTTAAGGGTAAACAAGCCAATTTTTCGATCGAAAAATTGGAGCGGGAGACGGGACTCAAACCCGCGACCTATGCCTTGGCAAGGCATCGCTCTATCAACTGAGCTACTCCCGCGTTTTTTAAACGCGTATAACGCTGTGAGGGACAATCTAATGCTCGCCACACATATTCGTCAAGAAATTTATTAATAAGGAAATGCTACAAAAATGTCTTCGACAAAGGCTTTATATTCAGCAAAATCAAACCCCTCACCTGTTAATTCATAGGCAACTTCTGCGGGCATAGACGCCTGATTAAGATACTTTGTGCTGCTGATTTTGATCGTGTCGTATTGCTGATTAGCCGGTCGACTGCGGTAATCAATCCATGAGTTTACGGCGAAAAGATCACTCTGATCTTCTCCCCAAGCTGTCATGGCTGCATACCCATAAACATTAAAGAAATGCCCGCCGGTGCGCTCATACATTTGCGTGGCTGGATTAAACTTATACCAACCGATGCCCATCAAAACAGCAGTCTGGTGAGCCACGTAATATTTAATTTCAGATAAACGCAGCACATGTTGAACCGCATCTAATGGGCTACCCACCGGCGCACTCACTGAATGCGGGCCGATCATATACGCCCAAGACTGATACGAACTGGTTTTAATAAATGCATCCATACAGCCAATCGCTTGGCGGTAGCGGGTTCCTTCATTTCGATCAGTACTGCAAGTTTGAAAGAAATAGCGAACGCGGTCTTTAAAGGTGTTGGCTTGGCCATCATTATCAAGGTCTGCAACCGTCGGAAGGTTTGCAAAACCTGGATTGCGGTAATTTTTTAAAAACTCAAAGGCGTGCGTGATCGCCATCGGCGCACACAGTTGTGAAGTGCCGTTGTCGGCTAACAAATCTGTTAATTCGAAATCGATTTTTGA
This sequence comes from Bdellovibrio sp., assembly GCA_036676395.1. Taxonomy (GTDB): domain Bacteria; phylum Bdellovibrionota; class Bdellovibrionia; order Bdellovibrionales; family Bdellovibrionaceae; genus Pseudobdellovibrio. The sequence continues at coordinate 853,255 of JAKFCY010000002.1, read as the reverse complement.
CATATTAAATGCCGGCGCGAACAATGTGCCTTCGTCATATTTAGTTTCATTGAATTCAATTTGTGCGAACGCAACGTGTGCCGAAAACAATAAAGTTAAAAAACCAACAAGACGCATAACTACCCCTATGATTTGTAATGGTAGAACCAAATCATAGGTTTAAATATGTTTCAATTTATTTTTGCGGGTTAAAATTATTGAACCAGTCTTTAACAGTTTTTTGGCGAACTTTACCTGAATCACTTCCGAAATAAAGCACCAAGTGAGCCTGCCCACTGTCGATCGATAGCTTTGCCATATCATCGGGAGCAATCACAGTACGACCCATCTGCGTGCGGCTAGGCCATGTAATTTCGCCGAAAGAAAAACTCACAAACTCAGTACAAGTAATTTTACCCAGTGTTGTAGAGTCAAAACTAAAATCATAATTTTTATTTAATTGCTCGGCCATTAATGGGTATACCGCGGCTGGATTAATCTGGGCGCTATTCACACGCATCACAGCGATTTCGTCTAAATTCATAAATTCTTTTAATGAACTGAACACAACGCCTTCTTTACGCATCTGCACGATATTTTTTCCAAGCTCTACTTGTTTTCTAAATACGGCGAAGTCTTCACGATCCCACAAACCTAAAGCTTGTAGTTCTTTTTTTGTTCCTAACCAAACAGCGGTATGCCCCCAGTGACCTGGAATGGTTAAATTTGAAAGCACAAAACGGCGTTGTTCAAATAGTAAATCTAACGGCTTTAATGATTCTTCAATCGTAGCGCGCACTAACCGATAATCGCGTAAATAACCGTGACGAACTTTTAAGTTGTCAGAAAGCATACCCCAAGAGCGAACTAAGCCTTTACCTAAAACCCAGCCCCAGACGCGCGTTAAAGCATCACCGGTTGTTGAAATTTTTGTGCCGTTTTGGTCTTGGTCTACTTTTAAATTAAACATTTGTAATAAGCCTAAATCTTGCTGGGTTAAGCTACCGCGAACGTCTTCAATGGTTTTAAGTCTGGTAAAATGATTATACTGCTCTTTAAAATCTCGCATCCCGTAATCAGCAGCTTTAGTAAAGCTATGTAGCATTTTGCGTGAATACGAATGTTTCATTGTTGATTCAGCTAAAACATTAAAATCATACACCGCTACAACATTACCTAAATTCGGAAGATTACAATCAGATACAGAGTGAAATTTCGCCACTACTTTCATTAAATGGTCAAAGCGAACCTTTAAGACTTTTTGAATGACCGTGATCTCATGAGGCTTTAACTGATGCGCAGGAATAGCAAAAGTTTTAGCAAAGTACTCTTCACTATCTTCAATAAGCTGCATGTGGCTGTCGATGACACCAGCGCAAGTTTCTTCAGAAGTCATTATTAAGTTTGTCTTTTCTATAATGTCTTCACCCTTACCTGCAAAAGCAGACAGGGTGAATGTTGAAGCGAATAAAACTAAACCTAAAGTTTTTGCTAACATGGGCGAAACTCCGTTAAAATACTATTTAGTAAAATGTCTTAATAAAACGTTATCAATTTTAATTAGAACTTTTCTTAAACCAGACAAATCAAGTACGCGGTGATTCAGGTTTTCTTCAGTTTTAATCACTTCAAGTTCTTCTTTAACTTCTTGCATGCGCAATTGGATTTTAGCCATTTTGATTTTTACATTGTCTTCAATAGCTGCAGGCGTATGGCGAGTTTGAACAGAGTCTAATAAACCATTTGCCTGAATATCTGCATCTTGAATATATGGAGCTAAATTGCCCAAGATCTTTTGCTGAATATTAAAGAGCACGTCATTTTGCGATAAAGTACTGACCACTTCATCCATAGCTTCAAAGTACATACGTAATAACTTGGCATCACCTGCAACTTTGCGGTCGATACGGCTTTCGTAATTATAAATCATTTGTTTCTGAGAATTCTCGGTCATATGGTAATTCGGACCACCTGGAAAACCACTTAAGTGCATTTTGTCAGAAAATGAATCATCCATATCCCACGGAGAAACATCGAAATAAATTTCACCGGCAGCATTCTTTTTACCATAGAAATAAATTTCATCTGAATAGTCGCCGTTTTTAACGATATAATTAAAAGCTAACCATTTTAAGTAATTTTTAAGATTTAAATTTTTCTCTAAAGTCGCAATTAAGTGACTGCCTTGCATTTCACGAATAGATTTATGAACACTTTTTAAAGTAGCTTGGTATTTTAAAATATCTGCTTCAGACAATTCTTTTTTAGCGTCTTTGACTTCTAAGGCATCATTGTATCTGCGGCGGATAACAATTTCAGCATCTTGTTCTTTCATTAAATTGTCTGTTTGGTTCTCGGTTAACATATATAACCCTTGCGAAACACCATTTAATTTAACTTCAGCAAACTGAGTTTTTAACGAATGAATGCCGATAGCTTTTAATAAACTGTAACCGATGCTATTTTTTACGAATAATAAATCTTCAGGGCTTGCTGACATCGTAATGCTCTTTGATTTAATGCCGCCAACTTTAAGTTTTTTACTTTCGCCATCAGCTTCTTTAAGGGCTTTTACGGCAAAGTTTTTACGCGGAAATTTTAATGAGCTTTGGCCACGAGTTGATACTGATACTTGCTCTTCATCAGTTAACTGACCTTCAGAGTAGACTTTTAAGTTTGCTTCTGAAACTTCAACTTTATCTTTTGATTTTAATGATTCGCGCGCTGCTTGATCCATAGTGATCTCTACGCGATAGGTGTCTTTACCATTGACGTGTGCCCAAGCAGGATTTACTGACGTTGAAACCAGGCTTAATAACACTAAATTTCTGATAATTACTGAATGTTTCATTATGACACACCTTTGTTTTTTAAAGTTATGCATGAATACATTCCAATATAAGGACCAGTTGCCTTGGCGTTATATTGAATTAGGTCTAAGGGGTGATGGTAAACTTTTTGACACGCTCGTGGTGTTTAATCAACGCGGGCAGATTTCGATCGCGGTGTTAACCGTAACTAACGAAAAAATTTCTTCTATTTCTTTATCAGTTACTGCGATACAACCTTGTGTCCAATTAAATTTCGGGTGCGTTTCTGATAAAGCCCAACGGGCAAAGTCTTTGTTTTTACCACTCGGAAAACCATGAATCATGATGTCTGAACCAGGGTTTACTCTGTTAGCTTTAGCAAAGGCCACATCATTAGCATTTGGGTAAGAGACTCGTAAGGCTCTGTGATAGGCTGACTGCGCATTTTTAAGTTCTACGTGATAAAGACCTTCTGGCGTACGGCCGTCTTTCATTTTGACTTTATTACCCTCTGAAAATCCAAAACCAAAAGCCACGTTATAGGTTTTATAGATTCGGCTTTGGCTTAATAAATGTAATTGCTTAGTGCTCTTTTGAATAACGATACGGTCAATCCTGTTGCGTTCATCTAAATGCACAATTGAAGTTAAGGTCTTTAATTTTTCTTGATCTTGGCAGTACTTGGTCTTATCCATTTGACTTGGCTTAACCAGATTAGACTTGCCAGCAGCTAATCCTGCTGAAGCAAAGGCCATAACCAATGAAAGACTTAAAATAGATTTCAAACTGCAAACGTGCATGGTGATTAACCATGCACATGCTGTTCCGAGTTTATACTCATTATATTTGTTATCAGTGTCTAAGCATAAGACATTCTGACAATTCGCTCCGCCCGTTTGCGGAACTAATCCTTGTATTTCGTGATGCCTGTTTTAAGCTGTGATCTAAAGGAGAATATATTTATGGGAGAATTTAAAAAGTTTTTAGCACAAGGCAATGTGATGGATTTAGCTGTTGGGGTAATTATCGGAGCGGCCTTCGGCAAAATCGTTAACTCTTTAGTAAATGATATTCTAATGCCGTTAATTGGTCTTGTCATGAAAGGCGTCAATGTAACTCAACAGTTTATCGCTTTAGATGGCAATACGTATTTAACTATCGAAGAAGCTAAAACTAAGGGCGCTGCAGTTCTTGCTTATGGTAACTTCATGCAGGCTCTAATTGATTTTTTAATTATCGCATTTGTTTTATTTATGATCGTGAAACAGGCCAATAAATTAAAAGCAGCTCCAGCTGTAGAGGCCGTTCCAGTTAAATAAACTAGACAGCAATCTTTTTAAGCCATTGGTTTAATTCAGATACACGAGCTGGCGTCATATCTAAGGGAGTAAAGTAATACAAATTACTCTCTTTTCGATCAAATTTAATATCGATCACTAAATTTTTAGTAAAGCTGATGGCAACGACTTTGTTTTCAATGGCTTCAGGCGCTGCCGCAAAACAGTTCACGATTAATTGATGACTGTTTAAAGTCATCAAACGGCCCCAGGGGCGATCACTGCCAAAACTAAAAAATATTTTTTTATATGATTTCAAATGTAAGATCTTTTCGATCGAACTGCCCGCACCTAAAATAAAACCTGCTTCTGCAGACGCTGCTACTGGAGCCGTCGGCGCAGGAGTAACCTCAGGAGTGGCTGTTACGGGAATTTTTATTTCAGCTTTCGTTTTAGGAATTAAAGCAGCTGCTTTTTCCATCGCTTCAGCAAAAATTTCTTCTTTTGTTTTCACGCGCCAGACTAATTGATCGGCGATAAATAAGAAAACCGAAAGATTGACAGCAAAGGCTCCCCATCCAAGAGTTCCATTCCATTCTTTAGATTTATAATTTAAAATTTGCACCAGCAAATGAGTTCCGACTAAAAGTAAAACGGCTTTCCAGGCTTTGGTTGAACCCGATAGCATAATACCGCCAATGACCACACTGCCAATCGCTAAAATATAATTAGCAATCGAACCGCTCATTAAATACGACGAAATGCTGATATAGCGCCAAGAAATGCCGGATTTAGAATTTAACACCAAGAATTGAATTAGAATATTCACAAATGGAGCGATGATCAGTCCAAGACCGAACAGCTGAATAACCCATTTGCGTTCTAAAAACTTGGTAACAATGATCATAGCTTAAACCACTTTATCGTCTTTTACGACTGGCTCAGTTGCAACTTCATCTTTAAAATTCATCTGTACAATAACGTCGTCTTCTGTAGCCACATTATCTGGATTAACAGCTTCTGCAGCGATAGCTTTTGAATGCTCAGCTTCTGCTGCAGCCACTTCTTTTTGTTCTGTAACGACTTCATTAACTGCTTGTTGCACGTTCGCTTGCGCGACGGCCTCAACTGTTGCTGTCATCTGCGCCACTTCTGTGGCCGTTGCACTCATTTGCTGAGCGGCTGCCTGTCTTGCGGCTGCAAGTTTAGCTTCTAACTCAGCTTCTTGCATTTGCTCCATGTGTTGCACTAAATGTTTGTTCTTACGTGATTCAATCGAATACGTCGAAGCGATAACCAAACAAATCGCTAATGGATCAAATACGCTCACGAAAATTAATATTAAGTACTGAACTACTTTATCAATCGGCACATTAAAATTACGAGAAATGTAAATTAATGGTCCTACTTTTTTCTTTACTTCTAAAATTTGCAACTGCGAATCAGTCACGGTTTTTTCGTTGTCGGCATATTTTTTATTAAGCTCTAAAATGCGAGGCTCAATCGCCTGACGTGCTGCTAGCCTTTTCGACATGCGCTCTTCTGGAATCTCTTCAACAGAATAGTTTAAACGTTCAATTTCAGCGGTGATCATTTCTTGTTGTTTTTTTACATTCTCTAATTTGATGGTTTCACCTTCTAAAACTGTAGAAGCTGATTGGTAAGCATCAGATAAAAATCCGAACACCCCGATACTTGTAATCGCACTTAAAGTGATAACCGCAAAAGTCATGTAAATTTTAAATACAAAATTAAGATTTTTCCAGGTTTGGTGAAGGTAAGCCGCTAAGACAAACTTAGCAAATTCTAAAGATCCAGCCATTAAGCACACAGCAACAAGAGCACCGCTAAATAAGGCACCGATCCCGATAATTGAGAAATAAGCTCCTAGTGATGAAACCAGAACTGCAGAAATGACAAGGCCGATGGTAATCCATAGTGATATCATAGGTTAATTATCGTAATTTTTACGGCTTTATTAAACGGGCCCTTGGTCTTGAACAAGGGCCGAAATCTCAAATCTGGACAGAAATTATTGAATGCTGGTCTAAATCATTAGTTTTTGTAAGCGATGTTTTCTAATTGTAATAATTTTTTCTTAAATGGTAATCCACCTGAATAACCACCTAAAGTGCCATCAGCGGCAATCACGCGGTGACACGGAATAATAATGCAAAAGTTATTACGTCCGTTGGCTGTTCCGACAGCGCGAACTGCTTTTGGGTTTTTGATGTTTTCAGCAAGTTCTTTATATGACAGTGATTGACCAAATGGAATTTGTTGCAACTGCTGCCAAACTTGTTTTTGAAAATCTGTGCCGATAATTTCAAGCTTTATAGTAAACTTTTTTCGCTCGCCGTTTAAGTATTCAGTGATTTCACTTTCGGCCTGAACTAAAAACTTTTTAGCTGGACCTGCTTCACTTAAAGATTTGATCACAGGTGTCTTTTGTTTTTCAAGATGACAACCGCGCAAACCCGTTTCACTAGCCTCTAGATAAATCGGCCCTACGCTTGAATCAAATTTCCATTGCACAACACTTGAATTCATTATTTCACCAGTTGTTTTTCTAACCATAAACGCGAAGTTTCGGCTAAGGCTTCCCAACCTGGGGTTAACATCAGGCAGTGATCTTTTCCATCTGCCAAATAAAATTCAGTGTAACCTGGAGTATCTTCATAGATTTCAAAATTTTCATAGGTTAAGCGCGCCGGAATAATACGATCTTCACTGCCCGCCACTAACAATAACGGCCCACGTGCATTTTCTTCATTTAATGAACCCACTTTTGTTAATGGGCCAAGACCAACACGTTTTGATTCTGGCACTGCAAATGTCGAATAAATTCTTTTTTGTTCAGCTTCAGATTGTGCATTACAAAAACTGGCTGCAAAACTTTCTTGATCTTGCACGATCGGTTTATTTTTGCTGGCAAACGGAGTAATGATTTTCCAGTTAGCTCTTAAAAAAGTTGTACTGATGATAAATACTCCGCGTGGTGGAGCTGAATCTAAAACCACAGCCGCTGATGCCAAATTTTCGCTTAATAAAATCTGTGATATTAGACCGCCCATTGAATGCCCTATTAAAATAGGCTTTACTTTTTTCTCGCGCAAAATTTGACGATAATGATTAAGCACGTCTTCTAATGTGACTTTGGCTAAAGCCTCATAGTTTTTTGGGTCATTCATTTCAGCCACTGACTTGTCATGCTGAGGCCAAGCTGGGGCTGATGTTTTATAGCCATTTTGCGTAAAGTATTTTTGCCACTCGGTCCAGTTGTCTGGAGTCATAAACATACCGTGAATAAATACGATCTCTTTGGGGTTACCGGTCGATCCTTTTGAATTTGCAGAGTAGACTTCACTTTTTGGAAGTGATGTACAAGAACACATAAATACGGTCATAAGCGCCAAACCAAGCTGTTTAATCATAAGATCTCCTTAAAAGTAGCTAATACCTTAACTCTAGATGTTAAATCTTTTTGAGTAAAAGAGATTTTTTAGTTATGAATAACCTATGGCCAAAACTCTTAATGAATTGCAATGGATTGAAGATCAGCTGCCAGAAAGCTTTAACCGCCGCGCTATGTTCGGTGGATTTGCTTATTATGATGGCCCTTTTTTAAAGCTCATCCTTTTTGAGGGCAGTTCAGACCGCTGGAATGGCTGTATGTTTCCGGCTGAAAAAGAACATCACCCCAAGCTTCTGCAAGCTTTTCCGTTTTTAGTCAACCATAGCATTTTACCAAAATGGCTTTATTTATCTTTAAGTGATGAAGACTTTGAAGACCACGCTAAAAAAGTGATTCGCGAATTAGCAAAGCCGCAAACTTTATTTGGCACTATCCCCGACCGCAAGAAAAAAGCTGAAAAAAAAGTAAATAAGCCAGTCAAAATCGAAAAAGTTTCGACAGCAGATATGCGAAAGCCACGTATGTTTCGCGATGAAACTATCGCCGAGAAAAAAGATAAAATTAAATCGATCTCTGATTTTAAAAATCTGGGGCCGGCAGCGGTCAGCACTTTTGCAAAAGCAGGAATTAAAACTCCGGCCCAGTTTATGAAGTTAGGCTGGAAAAAGACTTTTCAAAAATTATGCGAAGTAAATCCTAAAAATAATCATTCGATTTTTGCTTACGCTCTTATTGGCGCGCTAGAAAATGTTGAGTGGCATGCCATCAGCCAAGAGTTAAAAACTGAAGCTCAAGTCTTTGCTAAAGGGCTTCGAGATAAAGCGCGGCTGGCTAAAGCCAAAAAATCAAAAGTTAGTAAAAAGGTAAAGCGCAAGTAAACCAAAACCTACCGTCGCCAGTGTGCTGCGGGTCACCCAACATAAAATAGCGGCTAAGATTAGCACCACGACACGTTCTTTACCCATCATCCATGACACTTCACCTTGATGAAAAAAAACAGCTGGAGCGATAAAGGCTGGCAATATAGCCGCAGGAATAAACGTGAATAATTCTTTTAATCGGTCAGAAATTTTTACCCGCGCAGAAAGAGCAATGATTGATCCGCGAATAACGATAGTTCCAACCGCTAATAAAGCTATATTTAACCAGTAATAGCCTTGAGGAATCATTTCGCCGCCTTTTTACGAGTTAAAAATAACGCCAAACAGATTCCTAAAATCGCCGTCGCAATTAATCCCGTTTTAAAAGGCATTTGCTGTAATAACAAAGACGCCACAGCCGAAAAAATCGCTACAATCACGTACTTCGAATTTTTAAGTGTCGGCATAAGTAAAGCAACAAAACTTAAAGGGATCGCATAATCTAAGGATAATGATTTAGGTGCAAAATTTCCGAAGATAAATCCAGCGATTACCGATGATTGCCACACGATCACCATGCATAGGCATGACCCCAAATAAAACTGTATAGCTTCGTGATTGGATTTAAAATGATCTTGCTCAGAGATCATCACCGCATAACTTTGATCAGTAACACAATATGCGGTGATAAACTTTTTTATAAAACTTTCTTGCTGCACAATCGGTGACATAGCCGCGCTATAAAGTAAAAAACGTAAATTAATAATTAGTCCGGTCGCAACAACAACGATAACCGCCGCTTGCTGATTCATTAAATCAATCGCAGCAAGTTGCGATGCGCCTGCAAACACTAAAAAATTCATCGATACTGTTTGAAAAAAACTTAAATGGGCGTCGGCACTGACAGTTCCCATGACCGCACCAAAAGGAATAATTCCTGGAACGATTGGCAGCATACCTTTAAAACCGCGGCGAAATGGGCTCATACCACTTATTCTAGGTTAAACTTAAGCTAGTATACAAGATACAGTTCAGACCAAAAAATGCCATTACAGGTAAAACCTTGCGTTTTTTCTGAGCCTATTTTAAATTAGAAATTGTTAGGGAGTAGTCATATGTCTTTAACTCTTTAGCAAAGGCTATCGATCTCACGGCGAACAAGTGAGGTTACAAATGGAATCTATCATCAATTCAACAGTTTTAGTTTTTATCAGCGAAATGGGCGACAAAACCCAATTGTTAGCTTTAATTCTGGCCGCTAGATTTAGAAAACCCCTTCCTATTTTACTCGGCATTTTCATAGCCACGCTGTTAAATCACGCGTTAGCAAGTTATGTAGGTTCGTTTATCACAAATTATTTTTCGTCGTACACTTTACGCTGGTTATTGGCGATCACATTCATTATTTTTGGTTTGTGGGTTTTAATTCCTGATAAAGATAACGGCCTGAAAATGACTGATCGTTATGGCGCTTTTGTGACAACACTGATTGCTTTTTTTATTGCTGAAATGGGTGATAAAACTCAGTTAGCCACCGTAGCCCTCGGGGCCAAATACACTTCTATTGCGGCTGTGACCGTTGGAACTACGCTGGGAATGATGTTAGCCAACGCTCCCGCAGTCTATCTTGGCCAATGGTTCACTGACCGTATACCGATGAAGTGGGTGCATCGTGTGGCTAGCCTGCTTTTTATTGGATTTGGATTAGCCTGTCTGTGGGCGTGACCGGGATTATTCTAGATAATACAGAATTCTTCGCTCATGTTTTCGGTTTACACTTTTTGTAGATCTTAATTTTTGTAAACCGAAAACATGAGTAAGCAAAAGATGCTTCGACATCATTAAATACCTCTTATTTGGCTTTATAATGAAAATACGTTACCCACAAAAAGAAGAAGCTCGTAAAGAGCGTCTAACTTTTTGACGTTCAGTAATCCTTTTCAAAGACCGGAAGAGCTCTCTAAAGTCACAGTGATTTTGTGTTAAGATGAGCCTGTTCAAAGAACCAAGGAGTTCCGTCATGAAAAAATTTATTTTCGTAACTGCATTATCAGCTTTCGCCCAACTGGCTTCTGCAACGCAGATTCTATCTTATTATCCAAAAATAAAAGATGGCAATATTACGGTGGCTATTTTTTCTGGCTTTATGGAAGATGGCTTTAGCCGCGCCCCTAATACTTGTTATTTAGGAAGTGCTAAAGGTGTTTGTGCTTTAATTAAAACGGCGCAAAAAGCTGCTGATGACAGATATGCCTCTGGAGATCACGGTACATTCACCATCATTGAATGTCGTGCTGAACGCGCTCTTATTAAACTAACTTACGATCGCATTTCAGATTATCCACAAGATGCGTCTGATAAAAATATTAAATTAGATATCAAAGCCTGTTCTGATCAAAACTAGTAACTTCGCCATGCCGGGGCTGCCACCGCGCACGTTTCTGAAATTTGGCCAGATACATTTTGGCGTACACGAAATGTATTGGCTGAACCTTCAGAAGTTAAATCACTGACTGTATCCGCATGAGCACCTACAACCCACAGCTCTAAACAATTCGGTGTGCCCTTTGTTGCCACCTTACCTTTAGCTAACACCAGATGGCTTCCATCTGGTGACCAAGCAGGATAATTTTCGCCCACCGCTGAAGTTGTAACTTGGCGAAGTGCGCCTGATAAGTCCATAATCCAGATATGTGGTAAACCCATATGAATCATAGAAAAAGCCACTCTACCGCCATCGGGGCTAACAGCCAAAGAATTCGGTGTTCCAGGCAAGGCGCGAAATACATTATAAGATTTAAAATCTGCAGTTAAAATATATAAAGTGCCAAATCGCGAAAAAATAATTCGTCCGTCAGTTAACCATTCATAACTTGAAATATTCGAGTAAAGATTCGTCACAACCTGGCCACTTAGATTATAGATTTTAGTATCACCCGCAATGCCGCCGACAATAATGAACTGGCCATCTCGCGAAAGTTTCGGCGTGCCTGTTGGATTTTCAGGAACTGAAATTCGCACGAGCGCGTCTTTACTGCGATTAATGACTAATACTTCTGGATGACTTCGAGATTTTTTCACAGTCACAAACTGATCGCCCTGAACAGAGGCCGAGGTCATGTTACGGTCGCTGGATAAAAAATTTTCGACAGTTCCCGTGCTTAAATCAAGGCGAGCGTAACTTTCTTTTGAATCGAAATAGATTCCGCCACCAAAGCCAGAATTAAAGGCCGAGACTTCAACAACAGGTTCATCTTCTTTTTTATTTTTAATCGGACCACAACTTGTGGCTAAAAAAACTAACGACAGTGCGGCAATTAAATATTTGTGCCCCATAAAGCCCCCTAATGGATTAAATTCCCGGAAAACCAATCCAAGATACAAAAGCAGTGCCACGATCAAATTTATTAAATTAAGAAGTGATCCGATCTTTCGGAAGTATAATGACAAAGCGAGTATGAGGGCTTTGTTCGTCTAAGATTAAGCGTCCGCCATGATCCATGACAATTCCGCGAGATATACTCAGACCAAGTCCTGTGCCCTTGCCGACTTCTTTAGTAGTGAAAAAGGGTTGCGCCAGTTTAGAGCGAATAGCCGCCGATATTCCATGGCCGCTATCAGTCACACTCAACTCTACCTCAGTGCCCAAATCCCGCGCCTCGATTTTTATCCACTTTTCTGAAATCTCTTGTATGGCATCAAATGAATTACTTAATAAATTTAAAAGAACCTGCGAAATCTGCGTTGCGCGACAAGCTAAGGCTAATTCGCTTTCAGGCATTTGCACTTGCAGCGCAACTCCACTGCTACGAAATTTTTCGCTACAAAGATCAAGCGTGTCTTTAACAATAGTCTGCATATCCATTTTTTGAAAAGGATCAGAAGTACCATCACGTGCGAAAGCCCTAAGACCAATAATAATTTTTGCGATACGATCGGTTGTTCTATGAATCATCGAACAGGCCTCTGCAACAATTTCTCTGCCGTTTAAGGCAAACTCCTCGGTGTTACTTGCCGCTTCAAGCAAGTCGGCCTTCAGCGCTATCACGGCCAATGGCGTATTAATTTCATGAGCAATGCCACCGGCCATTTCACCTAAGGATGACATCTTAGAACTTGTAATCAATAGCTCCTGCTGTTTGATGATTTGCGTTTGTGCTTCAAATAAAGATGCCGCCATTTTATTTATCGCCTGCGACAATGTCGAGACCTCATCTTGTCCATGCGTAGGTAACGAAATATTAAAATCACCAGAAGAAATTCTTTGTGCCGCCTTCTCGATGCGGTCCAGTCTTCGTCCAATTGAACGGGCAATGAATGTCGATAGAATTAACGACAACAACAACGCAGCCCCTGCAGAAAGCAAAAGTATTCTTTGAAGCCACTTAATACTTTGTTCTAAATTATTTGATTCAAAATTACTGATTTGCGATTCTTTCTCAATAAGCACAGAGATTTTCTCAAGAAAGCCTTTTTTAAATTTATTCTCGCGGGCATCAATAAGAACCTGGCGCGCTTCTTTTACGTTACCACTTTTTAAAAGTGCTACACCCTGATCTAAAGTGCTTTGCAGCCTATCATATGAATTTACAATTTCATCCAGATCAGCTTTATAGGTGGCATCGATCACACCGGATTCCGTGAGAGCATTTTTAAGATCCAAAATTTTATTTTGAACTTCTTCTTTGCCTTGGTTAATTCGATCTTCATACCTGTCGATTCCTGACACATACAAAACATCAAATGTTTCTAACAGCTGATTTCTAACTTGCGCTCGCAAATAAGTTTCTGCCAAAAGGCGACCTTCAACAGCTAATGAACGGTCACGAAAGTACGAAACTTTGGTGGTCGCATTATAAGTAAATGCAACGATAACGATTAAAAACAGTACAATGGTAAATAGGCAATAAAATATCTTCCACTGTATTTTCATGCTTTAATACTAAACATGTCTTTATTTTTCCGTCAATTGGAATGCTCTTCTAATTTTCGCATTCTTTGATTTTTTTAAGAAGCATGTCCAGCTCAAAAGGTTTAGATATCCAGCCTATAGCGTTAATATCTTTTGCCCTTTGTTCACTATCAGCGGCAGCCGTCACAACTACAATCGGTGACTTGTGATCGTAAGTTTTGCGAAACTGGTCGGCAAATTCCCAACCATTCATCACAGGCATTTTCATATCCAGAAGAATCAAATTGGGCGTCACAGAGGCTTTCAAAATATTTAAGGCGTCTAATCCATTTTCTGCGGTCAATACATTGTAGCCGACAAGCTCTAAAATTTCTTTTAACGATGAGCGAATGTCGCTTTCATCTTCGATGATCATAATGGTTTTTTTCATAAGGCTTCCTCTCTTGGAAGCTCGAAAGAAAAAGTACTTCCTTGACCAATTTGGCTAGTGACAGCGATTTTTCCTTGATGAAGTTCTACAAGGGATTGGCAAATAAATAACCCTAATCCAAGCCCACCTGATCGCTCGACCAACTCAGTCGAACCGCGCGAAAAAATGGTGAATAAACTTTCTTTCTGGGCTTCTGGAATACCAGGACCATGATCACTTACAGATACAGTCACGCCATGAGGCTCATCTTTTACAGATATTTCGATCGGAGAATTTTCTGGCGTATATTTACAGGCATTGTCCAATAAATTTGAAATCACCTGATAAATCCTAATCGGATCAATTTTAATCACCACTGGTTTTATTTGCGCGAACACGATCTCTCGATTTGGATATCTCAGCTTATTTTCATTCATGCAGTTAATAATAAGATTCGATATATCCACCGGCTCGCGCTTGATTTGCAGCACTCCTCGTTCAAGCCTTGAGACATCCAAAAGATCTACAACCAATCGGGCGATACGATCACCCTGCATCTGAAGACGCGTTAAAACTTCAGCGCCAACTTGCTGGCCTTTTTCAAGTTTCTTTTGCGCAATTTGCAAGATGAGATTAAATGCCGTTACTGGTGTGCGTAGTTCGTGCGCCGCTATATCCAGAAAACGTGATCTTAACACGGTCGCTTTTTCTGCAACATTACGGGCTTCTTCAAGATATTCATTTAATTCTTTTAGTCTTTCCATGGCTCTTTTATCTTCGGTAATATCTTGATTGATCCCCGTCACCCGCGTTGCAACCCCTTGAGCATTGCGCACAAGCCCAGCCATAGCTTTGATATTTCTTATGGTTCCGTTCGGCCACACAACCCTAAACTCTGAATTAAATTTTTCGCCACTTAAAGAGGCCTGAAAATCCTGAATACTGCGGCTCATGTCATCTGGATGCAGACTTTTTTTCCAGCCTTCAAACGAGGGCTGAAAATCTTCTCGTTTTACACCATAAAGTGCGTACATCTGATCATTCCACTCAAGTCTATTTGCTTCTAAATCGAAATCCCAAACCCCAAGTTGAGCCGAGGTTGTGGCCATAAGTAATCGCTGCTCATTTTTTCTAAGCTCTTCTTCCATGCGTTTGCGATCAGAAATATCTTCTATCTGAGAAATAAAATAAAGTGGCTCACCTTTTTGATTGCGCACGAGTGAAACACTTAAATGAGCCCAAACAGTTTTTCCGGATTTGGTAAAATAGCGTTTTTCCAAGCCATAGCTTTTAATTTTACCATCGAGTAGCATGTGCACATAATCCAGATCCTGAGCCAGATCATCTGGATGAGTAATTTGTTGAAAAGTTAAATGCATTAATTCTGACTTCGTGTAACCCAATAAATCACAGACCGTTTGATTAACCTTGAGCCAGCCGCCCTCGATTGAAATTAACGCCATCCCAATCGACGCATACTCAAAAGCATTCGTGAAGCGTTCTGCATTTTCACGAGAAATCTCTTGCTCTTTCATGCGTTCACTAATTTCACTTAAGACCCCGGCATAGCGAATAGAACCTGCCTGATCTTTTAAAGGATTTGCTTGCACATTAACCCAAGTAATTTCGTTATTAGAATGAAGTAAGCGAAACTCTTGTTGAAAAGGAATTTGCCTACGGGTGGCAATCTGCCAAGCTTTAGAAATTTTTGTCTGATCGTCAGGGTGAATGAATTTTAACCAATTCTTGTTAAGCACATCGCGCAACTGCAGGCCCGAAATATCCAGCCACTTATCATTGGCATAGGTGCAGATACCTTGCTGATCAGCAAAGAAAATACCTACAGGCACAACTTGAGATAAAGCCTTAAAGTGATCTTTTTCATTGTGCTGCATATGTAAGTTGTCATGATTTTTTCTTAACATCGTGACAATAGAAATTGCAAAGTCTGAGCCACTATCAAACTACGACTGAGCTGCGGCAAATGAGGCAAAAGGCCATCATCTGCTGTCATTGAATCCATCGCAGTTTTGATTGCTTCCCTAAACTAAGATTTCTACGAAAATAAACTGTGCCGCCATTTTTCGTAGCAACAAATTCATGGTTTGAAATATTCAATTTTAACAAAGCGGCCTGCAAATCAATAACGGGCTGATCGTATCCCTCATCAGTTAGTGGAAATGTTCCAAAGTGAGTTGCAATACTCAATCGAGACTTCAAATCAAGATGAACCTGAACAGCTTCATCAGGGTTTAAATGCTGGTCCTTCATAAACCAACGAGGCTCATAAGCTCCAATTGGAATTATGGAGACATCCATCGCACCGAATCTACTATAGACTTCCTTAAAAAAAGGTCCGTAGGCAGAATCTCCCCCAAAAAATAGTTTTAATTCAGCTGATCGAATGACGTACCCGCCCCATAGACTCTCATTTTGATCAAAAAGCCCGCGCGCACTCCAATGATGAAGAGGTGTTAAAAAAATCTCATCTTGGTTATCTCCAACTCTTTTGGATTCCCACCAATCCAATTCATGCACATTTGTGGCTCCAGATTCTTTAAGAAGACTTGCATTTCCCAATGGAACTAAAAAAAGTGGCCTAAATTTTCTTTCTAGTTCAGAGATCGACTGTAAGTCCATGTGATCATAGTGATTGTGGCTTAGAATAACGACATCGATTTTTGGCAGATCATTGAAATGAATTCCGGGGTGCCGAATGCGCTTGGGACCAACCCATCTGTATGGGCTGGCTCGTTCGGAAAATATAGGATCCGTTAAAATATTCAAATTATTTAACTGGATCAAATGAGTTGCATGATTAATATAAGTAATCCAAGCCGTTCCTTTTTCGACATGGGTTTGCAGATCAGGTTGAGCATTATCGTTGATCCATTCTGGCCACTTGGATTTCTCTCCTGTCATTTGCCATTTGAAGAGATCAAAAAAACTTTTCTGTGCTGGAGCGTCTTTATAAAAGAATTTTTTGCCGTCAAAGTGATCCGAAACTTTCTGGCCAGTCGAAACACAACCAAAAAAACCAAGAAAACTCATAGCTAGACTTACCCGCTTCAGCACTTTCAAAACTGATAACCAAGATGAAGGGTTCCAAATGGCAGCATTTTTTTTGCAGAGTAAGTTTGGTTTCCAATTTTTGGATCATCTCCAATTGTAGAAACAAAGCCAAGCCCCGCCCAAGGCAAAAGGTAAAATCCGCTATTTCCTATGTTCCAACGATATCCCATCCTAGGCATAACAATCACAGCTTTGTATTTAGATTCACTGCCCGGTGCATTTTTGTCACTGACGGTTAGATTGTGATGCGCAACCTGAGCTCCTGTAAAAAAGCCTTCATTTTTTGCTGCAGACCAATAGCGATCCACAAACAGCCCCACCCCTGAGTCGAGTTTAAGGTTTATACTGTCAGACGAGGGCTCAATTACAAGTTTTCGCATAATACCAGGAAATTTAAGAGAGTAGGCACCCAAACTAATAACCCACGGAGAACCGTCTGGTTGAATCCTTACATGCCCGGCGTAGCCTTCGAATGCAAATGTTGCGGGATCAGTCTCAACCGAAATTTCTGCTGCATGAACTTGAATCGCCCCTAGGGCAAAAGCCACTCCTAAAATAAGAGTGGTTAATTGAAATTTGAACTTCATATGTGGTTCTCCTGGTTATAACCTGTTACAGTTATATTAGAGATCTTTGATTATATTTTAAAGTAGTAGTAAAAAAGTAACTATGTGGAAGGAAAGGTAATAAACAGTGAAATCTTTAGCAAAAAAAAATAAAAATAATTTTGATGACGCATGTAATCCAGACTGTCCTGTCAGGAAAACTTTAGAAGCGCTCGATGGAAAGTGGACAATTCTTGTTTTGCGAGACCTTCTTAGTGGAACAAAAAGGTTTGGAGAACTGAAAAGATCACTAGGCGATCTAAATCCCAAGACCTTGACTGATCGACTACGCCAACTTGAAAAAGCAAAAATAGTTACGAAAAAAATATATGCAGAAATCCCTCCACGCGTCGAATACTCTTTAACCAAAAAAGGATTGGCACTAAAAGGTGTTGTCGAGGCCTTGGCAAAATGGGGAGTCGAATGGAGCTGATTAAAATACCAAAAAGCTTCGAACCTAAATTAGATTCGAAGCTTTGAATTTATCTTTTACAGTTCATTATTATAAATACGGCATTCCGGTGCTGTCGTTAAATCCATCGCAGTTTTGATCGATGTCAAAATACGGCACGCAGAAATTTGGAACTTCTGTACTGCCATCTGCACTATCACCTGCGCCGTCGTCGACACTGCCACCAGTGCCCTCGTCAGGAAAAGTTTCACCACCCGAAGATGAATCCCCACCAGATGAACTTCCTGAATCAGGAACCGATTCATCAGTAGATCCACCAGATATCGAATCACCTGTTGGCCCGTCTCCAGAAGAAGGGTCTTCAGTTGAAGGGTCAGTTGGTAAGGTCTCACCACCTGTTGAACCATCATCTGTTGTTGTCGTACCCGACGAAGGATCACCTGAAGAAGAATCATCTGTTGTGCCACCTGTATTACCATCATCTGTCGTACCACCACCAGAACCTTCATCTACTGGAAGTTCGCCAACTGAAGCATCACAACGGCCTAAATAATCACCGTGGCCTAAGTGAGCTTTAATCGCTGAAAGCGGAAGTACCTTATCGTGCGAGTTGTCTGGATTTCCCGGAGGAACATGACAAATCTGAATACAGATCTGATCTTGGTGTTTACCATTTTTTTGCGAAGGACACGCAACTTTATGCGGAATTAAATCCTGCACTGTTGCATCTTCAACACCGATTTTGTAAGCGCTGGCCATCGAAGAATAACCGTAACCGATTTCCATACTCGATGTACTTTCGCCTTCGCCCTCTTCTGGACCAACCGAACACCCGGCCATAACTGTTACTAATAACAGTGTGGTCGCATACGTTAATTTACTAAAACCCTTTGGCGTACCCATTTTTAAAACTCCTTTTTTTTGATAGGCCAATAACAGATCACATCCTGCGCTCTATCGTTTTATTAAGAATAATGCAGGTGTTCAGATAAGTCGAATTTTTGAAAAAAATGAGTATCACAACGAGAGGAGCGCTAACTAATTTGACAGTTTATAAAACATTTAAGCACAAATAAAAAGAGGAAGCCAAAAGGCCTCCTCTAAGAATTACGTTTTACAAATACTGAGCAAAAGTTCTAGGGAGCCCCCTGCTGCTCTAACCAATTTAAAATTACTCGGTTTGTTTCTTCCGGCATTTCTTGCTGAATCCAGTGACCACAATTCAGACTGACTTCTTTCACATTAGGCACGAACTCGGTCAGGTTGTCAGACTTTGGGATCAAATCACGGCTGCCATAGATCATGAGTGTAGGCTGTTGGATAATTGGGTTTACATTTGCTAATAAATGCCAATTGCGGTCGAGGTTCCTATACCAGTTTATGCTGCCTGTGAACCCTGAGGCTTTAAAGGCCGATACAAAAACAGCCAATGCGCTGTCGTTCATTATGGGTTCACCAAGTGGTGATTCAGACCTGGCAAGATTGATCATCATCATACCCGGCTCAGGCGGTGCAGCAGGTACATTCTTGCGAAAAATATTACGAATAAACTGAGAAGTATTTTCTTCTAAAATCGCGTCCGCGATGCCTGGCTGTCGATTGAAGTGAACAAAATAGTAGTCGCCGCCAAGAAATTGTTCCATGAGCTCAAGCCAAGGTTTTTCTCCGCGCGCTTGATAAGGTAAGGCCAAGTTTATCACCTTGTCTACCCGCTCTGGATGCAATAACGTCAGCCCCCAGACAACCATCGCGCCCCAATCATGACCTACAAAAATGGCTTTTTCATACCCGTAGTGATCAAGAAGTGCGACGAGATCGGCCGATAAGTTTTCGATATCATAGGCTGCTACTTCCGATGGACGAGAGGAGTTACCATAACCTCGCTGGTTTGGCACTATGACATGATAGCCTGCGGCCACCAAGGCAGGAATTTGAAATCGCCATGAAAAAGCATGCTCTGGCCAACCATGACAGAGCACAATAGGCCTTCCTATATTTTGCTGGCCGGCTTCAAAGACCTCAAGCTCAATATCATTGACTGAAACAATAGTGGAATTTGGAAAATTTTTTGGATTAAACATTACACCTCTCCTTTTCAGACAATTATATGACAATATATGCCACTATTTGGCACATTTGTGCTATAGTCAGTAGTATGGCAAAAGGCAGCTTAAGAGAAAAAAAAGAAAGACAAGAGCAAATCGTTGATTGCCTTCGGTCTGAAAGTTATTGGACAAGCAAAAGACTTTGTGACCAGCTTGATATTAGCTATCGCACGCTCATGCGGGATCTTGCAGAGCTTAAAGAAACCGGTGTGCCCATAGAATCAGAAAGAGGTCGTGGAGGCGGAATTTCAATTGTTGGCCGATGGGGACTCAATCAGTTACATTTAAATAATTCTGAAGTCATCACCTTGTTAGTTTCACTGACAATAACAGAATCCATCAAGTCGCCGATACTTGTAGATAATATACATTCGATAAAGAATAGAATTTCATCGGCGTTCCCGATTGAACAACAACAAATCATTTCAAGAATAAGAAAACGGATATTGGTAGGCGACATCGCATCCGAACATGTACTTCAAAGTTATACAGCTCCCCGACAGTCTGTTTTAGGTGCTCTGACAGATAGTTTTTTTAATTTTACAAAAATTAAAATTAGATATAAGTCTGCCAAAAACGAAATCACTGAACGTTTAGTAGAACCTCAAATATTGTATCTAGAATTTCCCGTTTGGTACTTCTTATGCTGGGATGAACTACGTCAGGCCGCAAGATTATTTAGAATTGATAGAATCTTATCCACAGAAAAAACCAATGTGATATTCAAAATTAGAAGGAGTGACACTTTAATTGAGGGAGCGCGTGAACTTTTAAAAAATATTTAAACTGAATTGGCGCAGTCGGAAAGACCTTATTGGTCGGTTATCGGAAAAAGAACATTTTCCAACATGTACAATCTGCGTCCACTCATCTGGGATGTGTGAAATTGATTTAAAATGGATAGCGCAAATTCATTGATTTTTTCAAGAGCCAAATTAAATTCTTCTTCAGTTAACGCAAACTTCAACGATCTAAATCTGCGGGTTTTAAAATCAAATCTAAACGCTTCCTTACCTCTATCTAACCAGTATCGATGAAAATTTTGTAACGATTCTAAGTTTGGACTGTCTGCTATTTTTATGGCTTCTGCATCGAGCCAATAGCGATCGGATTTAAATTCTACAATATTAAACTGAACGAACTTATCCAAGATCATTTGAATTTTATTTTGATCAGCATTCATGATACGGGCTAACTCCTCAGTTGTTGCTTCAAGATCATGAAAAGTCAGAAGTGTTAAAATAACAGGGCCTAAAGCATCACTTGCAGCTGTTTCAGCTTGAACTTCAAGTTGTGTATATTGATCGCGCTGCATATTTATAAGCTGTCGTCCAGCCGCTAAACGCTCAGGTTCTGATCGGGGCTGACTATAAGAAATAAGAAGGTCGAAATACGCGGCTTCTTTATATGTTAATTTTAAATTAGCTAGCATAGCCAGACGTGTTTTTTCTGAAATTCTTCGTTTCCGCTGTAATATAAACCGCAGTATTGTTTTGCTGCCAATATCGAGTTCATGACTCCATGAAGTATAGGTAAAATTAGCTTCAATGAATTTTCGCCATTTAAAGTGGGCATTTAAAAAATGAACAACATCCAAATAATCAAAAATTGTAGGCTTTTCCATCGAGCTAATTTTTCCACGAGGGAGGGCGCTTCAACAAGCGAACAAAAATGTTCCCTACCAAGGTCATATGAATCACTTTGTGTAAGCTGTCTAAATTGCTAACACCCAAGGTTGCTTTAAACGGATATTAGGCATGACCTGCATGGCTTTGAAAATGCAAAACTAACCTTTTATAAAGACATTGATGCCGCCATAACGGTTGATTCTCGATGTCACTAACAAAAAAATCGAGGAGATTTTATGAAAAAAGTATTAACAATGGTTTTAGTGATGCTGTCTTTAAATTCATTTGCAGGCACTGGTGACACAGGGTCGGCTGATGCGGATGTTGCTAAATGCAAAATTGCGAGTTCTACTCTTCCACTTGAAGTTGCAAACCAGTTCTATAACTCAAGAAAAGATGCAACAAACTCTTTACAGAAAGACGCTGTTGAAGCGAAAGCTTATTGTGAAGGTCTTGTTAGCGCTAAAGGATGGCACAATCAGTCTTATGCGGGCTATCATGAATGTGAAATCATTAGTACAGATATTGAAAAAAGAGTTTCTGACCGCAAAAAGTATAGCATAAATATAGACGGTAGCACCGATACAGAATTATTTAAAATTCCGGGCTTGAGATCAACTTCATATGTAAATCACATTGTAGTTCGTGCGGTTAAATACGCAATCACACCTTGTCGATACTAGGGATTAAAACCCCTTATTAAAATTAACAGCTCACGCTCCATTGCAGACGATTTTGGAAGAACCAAAATCGTCTGTCCAATTAAGATACTCTTTTTACCCACAAATCTCATAATGAGCCTGCCTTTTATCCAAAAAATCTAAAAAACGACACAAATTGCGTCTCCTTCAATTGCTACTGCAAGCTATGACCGCTCTATTACTTACTGAAAGGTATGAACCTTGCTTCTATAATTATTAATAACAAACGATGGCTTAAAACAATTTATTGAATGAGCGTGTGGTAAAAAATGAAGATTGCTTTTATTTGTATTTTATTATCGCTTAATGCATTTTCTGCGATAATTGAGCCTCAAGCGATGTGGAATAAACGCAAGGTCAATGTATGTTTTCTAGATGATCTTAAACAACTAGAAAAGACACAATTTAAAAATAAAGAATATGCCATTGAAAATTTTAGCTTTAACCCAGAATTCTACTCTTCGAATTTTCAGACTATATTAAAAAAAATTGTTGAACAAAGTTTTTCGGAAGATGAAACAGGCATTCATTTCGATGGGTGGAGACCATGTTCTGAAGAGAATAATTATGACGTAATAATTGTAAAGGCCGGTAAAATTAAAAAAAAGATGTGGTTTAGCAAATCTCCTTCTTGGCTTGGGCTTTCAACCATAGGTCAAGGCATAATTGACGCTGAAAGCTTAAGGTCAAAAAAAGATCTCGGAGAAATTCCAGCAATCGCTTTTAACGAGCCATCCAAACAGACTGTTTTACATGAATTTCTTCATCTCGCAGGCTTTAGACATGAATTCATCCATCCTGAAGATAAAGATGTTAAAGAAAATGAACCTTATTCACTGTTTACACTTTTTTTGAGTGAGTACGATAGAGATTCAGCAATGAATGGATTAATATTTGTAAGATCAAAAAACATGCTTAGTCTTAATGATAAAAAGTCTCTTCGTATGGTGTACGAAAATCCAGAATGTGTTAAATTACTTTCCCATTCTTTTCCGCCCTCTTCCGAAAACAGAGAGGATAGATATGATTGGTCCCAATCTGTTGTTGGGCTTATCAATAGTAGGTGTAGTAATCCCTAGCATTCTTCACATAGAACGAATTGAAAAACGAAGATCTAGAATTGGTGCGATCGGCAGGACTCGAACCTGCAACCTACCGGTTCGAAGCCGGGAATTCTATCCATTGAACTACGATCGCACTGTAGATAATTAATTTAAGAAAATACTAGGCTATTCGTCCCACCAAATCAACTTGTTCGGAAGTTGATTTCCATGGTTTGAATCTGCTTTTTTAGGAAACTGCGGAGCTAACACCAGTTTAAGATGCGCGATGGCGTCTAAAAGACCTTGCTCATAGCTGCCCGCTTTAAAATCATCTTGTAGAATTTTAAGCACTTCTTCACTGAGCTTTTGCGCACCGCTAAATTCAGAACGAATATCCGGTAATACCACGATACGATGCTCCATTAAAGAGATGAACAAAAGTAAACCCTGATGAGCATGGGTCTCATAGAGGCGTTTTTTTAAAAAGACTTGCTCAGCTTCAAGCTGGGCAAACTGATGACGGTATTTACTTGGCGTTAATAATCTGCGAACGCTATCTATACGGGCCAGCAAAAACCCTACGCCTAGCGTGATGGCAAACAACGTCGCTAACCAGTGAATGATCGTCGAAGCTTCCCAATCGTGCCACTGGGCCAAGTAATAGGCTTCAAAACCAAAGAATACAAAGATCATTAATAATGAACTAATCACGAACGGAACATGTAGCGTTGGTGTCGAGCTTTTAGCAATCACCGGAACTAATTCAAAATCAACAGACTGTTCAAAGTCTGCGATGGCTGCTTCAATTTTTGCTGCATCGATTTTAATTTTAGACATCACCAATCTCCTGAAGCGCCGCCACCTGATGAGCTTCCGCCACCACCAGACCAACCGCCGCCTCCGCCGCCACGTCCACCACCACCGCCGCGGCCGCCACTTAATAGCGAAAACAAAATCCACAGAGCCGTTGATGGGCTAAAAATAAAAATAATGATCCAAAGCACACCTAAAACTAAAAACACCAAAGTGCTTGAAAGTTTTTTGCCTTTTGTTGCGGGTTCTTGGCGATCTGATAAATTACTGCGTTCTCGTTCAGTTAATAAACTTGGGTTTGCTAACACCTGTTCTTTAAAACCATAGACATCAAAGATTTGACCATCTGCAGTCGTTGCCGCCTGATTAATGGCTTCAGTCGTTAAATAAATACCGGCAAAATAATTACGTGATTTAAAAATGGGTCTGGTGATTTCGCTGATAATACGTTTAGCGATAATATCTGGAATATTACCTTCTAAACCTTGGCCAACTTCGATTCGAAGTTTTCGATCATTAAGAGCCACTAAAAATAAAATGCCATCGTCTTTTTTTGCATCGCCCAGTTTCCATTTATCAAAAACCTGAATCGAAGCTTGCTCGATCGCTTCACCTTGAAGCGTAGAAACAATTAACACTTGAATCTGTGCGCCGCCCTGATTTTTAATCGCGTGCAAGCGTTCAGAAATTTGATTAGCTTCTTCGCGCGATAAAGCACCTGCCTGATCAACGACCGGACCGGTTAGGTTTGGCACTTCAAAGGCTAAGCTTACGCTTAGCCAAAGAAATCCTAAGATAAAGAACAGAGTTCTATTAAACATTAAAACTAAAATTTAACTTCTGGAGCTTTTTCGTTAGTTGCTTTTTCAGCTTCTGAAACATCCCATTGAGGCATTTTTTCATAGCGATAAATAATCATGTTCGTGATGTTCGTTGGCGGAACAGTCACTAAATTATTAAAGCCTTTGATTTGTTCGATGTAACGGTTACGCGCTACAGTGATACGATTTTCAGTGCCCTCAAGCTGAGCTTGTAGATCACGAAAGTTTTGATCGGCTTTTAAGTTAGGGTAATTTTCGGTGATCATCATTAGCTTACCTAAAGCTTGTGATAATTGGCCCTGTGCTCTTGAAAACTCAGCTAATTTTTCAGCTGACATGTTTTTTGGATCAATGTTTACCGAAGTCGCTTTAGCGCGCGCTTCAACAACACCTTGTAATGTGTCTTTTTCATGACCTGCGTAACCTTTTACAACATTGACTAAGTTTGGAATTAGATCCGCACGGCGTTTATATTGATTTGTAATCTCAGCCAATGAAGCATCAACTTCATTTTTTTGTTGCGGAATGCTTTGAATACCACAACCTGTAAGAAATAAAGCCATAGCTAATAAAACGATTTTGTTCATAAGAAATATACTCCTTTTGAGTAGTTGAAATATATCAACCTGCTTGCGTGAAGAAAAGGAAACAGTTACCTTGTAACTCTATGCAACAGTCTGGCAGCCCCTACAACCTACGATACACTGATCAGCCTGATTATATCGTTTTTAACAAAAGATCAGGCTTTCGCACTCACAAAGTGAATGAGAACCAGTTGGGGTTAGTTGAAGTATTATCGAGCAAAATTAAACAAGAATTATTGGTTGTGCACCGCCTTGACAAAGAAACTTCAGGCCTCATCGTGTTCGCCAAAAATAAAGAGGCTGCTGCACAATTAGCCAAGCAATTTGAATCGCGCGACGTTAAAAAAACTTACTACTTTCTAACAGATCAAACTTTAAAAAACGCGGGCGAAGCACACACCGTAAAATCACATATCGATAAAGTAGATAAAAAATTCGCTAACATTCCGGCCAAAGAAGATAACTCTGAAACCAAATTCACGCTTTCTAAAAAAATTTCTGATTTATTGTATTTATGGAAAGCTGAACCCATCACCGGAAAGCCACACCAAATCAGACTACATGCAGAAAAATTAGGGATTCCTGTATTAGGCGACACCGAACATGGCGGAAGCCCTTGGTTTCGTCTTGCCCTGCACGCGGCTGAAATTTCTTTTTCTTTCGATGGTAAAATGCAAACGTTTACAGCTCCGCTTCCTTATTGTTTTGAAAATTCTGTAAACACTTTAGGTGATTTCGTCACCAGCGAATACACTGATTTAAATGCGATGATGACGATCGAAAAAGATCAAACATATCGCCTGTATCATCGCACGAATCAAGAGCAAGAAATTCGCGCTGATTTGTACGGTTCAATTATTTGGGTGTATTGGTATAAAAAAGATCCACCCACTGATCTTGATCTTTCAACCCTTGCTGATTTTTGCAAAAAGCATAATTTGGATTATGTCGTTCGCCATATGATCAATCGTGGCACTGGCGTCGGTGGTAAAGAACAAAAAGATTTGTACTATTCGACGGCTCCTGAAAAATGGACCGCGAAAGAACATAACCTGTTATGCGAACTTCGCCGTGATCAGGGTTTTTCACCTGGATTATTTTTAGATCAGCGTGATAACCGCCAATTTATCTTAGAAAACTCTAAGGGTAAGTCAGTTCTTAATTTATTTTCTTACACGTCGGTGTTTTCGGTCGCTGCCGGAGTTGGCGGCGCCAAACAGATCACCACAGTCGATGCCAGCCGCGCTTTCTTAGATTGGTCTAAAGACAATTTTAAATTAAATAACTTAGATTCTGAAAAGCACGAATTCTTCGCTCAAGATTCACTGCTTTTCTTAGAAGGCTCGATTAAGCGTAACCGCAAGTGGGATGTGATCATTTGTGACCCCCCATCATTTGGCAGAACGAAAACCACGACCTGGAAGTTAGATAAAGACTTTCCCGCGTTAGCTAAGTTAATGTGGTCTTGTTTAAATGGTAAGGGTTTAATTTTATTTACGTGTAACTTTGAAAAGTGGTCTTTGAATGACATTCAAAAACAATTTGAAAAGGCTTTACCAAAAGGTCAGTTTAAATTTCAGGAATTAGCAACACCAGATTTGGATTTTGAGTTTCCTGATGCCTTTGATAATTTACTCAAAGGCATCATCGTCAGAAAAATTTAATTATTTTGAAAGTTCGTATTCACAACGTTGAACTTTGATATCACCATTAACTTTATAAGCTCTGTATAGATCCATCAAAATGAATGTTCCAGTAATTGGTGCACGTGAATCGTAATCCATATAATCAGTTTCAATTTCTAAAGCAGCTGAAATCGTTTTGTTACTAAAATCCAAACCTAAATGAGTGTCGACATCTGAATCGTGACTTACCGTTTGTCCATCAAATCGTAATTCTAAAGATTTACCGCTTTCATTCGTTAACACTAATGATTTAGCCGTCATTCTTTCGTCTACACGAGCTTCGTCGTGTTGTTCGTAGCCAGTCACGCAAATTTGCTTAACGCTGCCACAACTTAAAGATGGCACCGTGTTTACTTTTAGTTTTGCGTTTAAACAGACTGTTTCACCGGCGAATACCGAAGACGCCGCAATCGTTGCGATTAAAAAAGCTAAAGTGTATTTCATACATATCTCCTGAAGGGTTGGGTTTTTATCAACAGGAGCAGTTATACCATTAAATCGTATATAACCGGGTTAGAATTCAGTTAAGGCAGGTTTTTGGAAAATAAGGTTAATTTTTTACAGTGTCTGCGCGCAAAATGTCTTCGGCCGAATCCAGGGTTCGTAAAGCATAGGCTGCCTTTAAAATCGAGATCTGCTCAGGGGTTACATCTTCATTTTGGCCTAATCGATGTAATCGGCTTTGAAAGATTTGATACAGGCACAAAGCACCGGCTACCGAGATGTTAAAACTTTGTACAAAGCCAGGCATCGGGATAATCACCCGTTCATCGGCGGCCTCTAACATTTCTTTTGATACTCCGTCTTTTTCATTACCCAGCACTAAAGCTAAAGGCGTAGAAAAATCGACTTCATGCAGGGGTTTAGCTGCCTCTAGTGAAGTCACGCATATACGGATTTTATTATCTTTAAAATACTTAATCGCTTCAGCAGAGGATTTCCACTTTTTAGCTTCAATCCACTTATCAGCACCTTGGGTCACACGCTGAGAATTTTTAAATTTCTCGGCCGTTTCGATAATGTGAAAGTTAGCAAAACCTAAGCCTTCGGCTGTACGCATAACCGCGCTGATATTACCGCGGTCATAAATACTTTCTAAAACCACCGGAATTGAAAAACATCTTTTTGAAGTAACGGCTTCAATTTTTCGCTGGCGCTCGGGAGTTAAAATCGGCCAGATTTTTTCCATAACCGTATCAGCCGAAACAAAACGCCCGGGTGTGATTTCAAGATCAGACTTTAGTGGAAAATGATTAGACGCCAATTAGAAACCTAAACGTGCAAGATCACGCGTGATATTTTTTTGGTGCGCCTCTAATGTACCGCCGCCGATTTCTAATAATTTAGAATCTCTCCATAGGCGCTCAACAACATACTCACCCACATAACCAAAACCACCAAGAACCTGGATTGCACGGTCAGCTACGTTTTTAGCCATAGTCGTAGCTACAAGCTTTACGCCATCTGAATCTAAACGATTACCTTCTTTATGCAGATCATGTTTACGTGCTGTATCGTACACATACGCAGAGCTAGCTTTGTATTCAGCGTAAGAATCTGCAACATACTTTTGGATTTGGCCGTAGAAATTTAAAGGCTTTCCGAAAGCCTTACGATCAGTTGCATATTTATTCATAATTTCAATTGAACGACGAGCGATACCTAAAGACATCGCCGCTAAACCAATGCGTTCTAATTCAAGGTTACGCATCATATGAAGCATAGAATCACCTTCGTGGCCCACTAAACGGTCTGCTGGAATTTCGCAGTTTTCAAAAACTAATTCTGCTGTGTTTGAAGCGCGCATTCCTAATTTATCGTGGATTTTTTGACCAACGTAGAAACCTAAATCCCCTTTTTCAACAATGAATGTTGATAATTGGGCGCGGCCATTTTTTTCGCCAGTTTTTGCGTAAACCCAAACCATGTCACACGCAGTTTTATTATCATCGATTGCGCCGTTAGTGATCCACATTTTGCGACCGTTAAGAACGTACTTGTCGCCTTTTTTAGTTGCGGTAGTTTGCATGCCCATCACGTCTGTGCCGTAATCTGGTTCAGACATCGCCATGGCACCAACAAATTCACCAGAGCAAAGTTTTGGTAAGTATTTTTCTCTTTGCGCATCAGAACCATTAACAGCTAAGTTATTTACGCAAAGTAATGCATGCGCCAAATAAGCTAGCGCAAAGCCTGGATCACTTGCAGATAATTCTTCATGCACTAATACAACTGCAGTCGCATCAAGCCCCGAACCACCGTATTGTTCTGGAACCGTGATTCCTAATAAACCAAGTTCGCCTAATTTTCTAAACAGAGGTAAATTGAATTTTTCTTTTTTGTCGTGCTCATGAGCTTGTGGTTCAACTTCGGCTTGAACAAAAGATTTTAAAGTGTCGCGCAACATTTGGTGCGTTTCAGTAGGATTAGCTAAATCAAAAGTTTTTAAATCAACTGTGTTCATGGTTTCACCTCGGAAAGCTGGTTTTTGAATGGCTTGACTGTAACAAAGGTATCAGGCTTGATAAAGGTCAAAATAAGGATTTAGCTATGAAAAAAGCCACTATTTTAGGCGTTGGCACTGAATTAACCACCGGACAAATCTTCAATAAGAACGCAGCATGGATTTCAGACAAACTTATCCCTTTTGGTTTAGAAACCGCTCTACAGCTGACTGTGCCGGATGATCGCCCTTCTATTTTGAAATCTTTAGATTTTTGCGCCCAAAATTCTGATTATATTTTTGTAACTGGCGGCCTTGGCCCAACGAGTGATGATTTCACCCGCGAGTTAATTTCGGAGTGGTCAAAAAAAGAATTAAAATTTGATGATAAATCTTGGCAATCTATTGTTGTTCGTATGAACAGCCGAAATCTTGTCGTCAGAGACATTCAAAAACAACAATGTTATTTTCCTGAAGGCGCTGTGATTTTAAATAATTCACAAGGAACAGCAAATGGTTTTCAAATGGAAGTGCAAACCACTTATGGATTAAAAGATGTTTTTGTACTTCCTGGCCCGCCAGCAGAAATTGAAGCTGTCTGGAATGAATCAATTACTAAATGGTTATTTGTCGAAACCCAGTTGTTCGATAAAAAACTCACCAAAGCTTGGGATACCCTAGGAACTCCAGAATCAGAAGTCGCTGCTCTAACAGAAGCTTGTCTTGAAGGCCGCTGGCCAGATTTAAAATTTGATATTGGCTACCGCGTTCACCACCCCTACGTCGAAGTGAAATTCACGTATCACAAATCACAAGAAAATTTAGCCAAACCTATCGTCGATAAAATTGATAAAGCTTTAGAAAATATTACGGCGTTAAAAAACTTTACTGATATCACAAAAGTGTTTTCACAGCTTACAGCGAATTCAGAATTTGCATTTTATGATTTTGTGAGCAGTGGCTTTTTAAACCACCGACTGTCAACTGAATTAAAAAAATATAAAAACTGGATGTGGAAACAATCACTTGAGCCCTTAGATACAGATTTTTTCACACATGAAGAAAACTTTATTGCTTTATTTCCGCAGGACGAAAATCTAGAGCGCGCCGTGGTCATGGGAAGCCTCAACGGCCACAGCTTCACGCAAGAACTTGAAGCTACGTCAAATTCCCCGCTAATGATCGAGCGACGTAAGCAGTACTTTGCCGAAATGGCCTTGATCGCTTTTGTTAAACACGTAAAATAAATTTTCACACGTAAAGGATTACATAATGAAAAATTTTTTAGTATTAGGATTATTAGCTATATCTCTTTCTGGCTGCGCAACAGCTTTAACCCACGAAGCTACTCGTATTACACAAGTTAACGATAACGAAAGAAGCCAAGTTAAAGATTGCAAGACTATGGGTGAAGTTGTGGGTAACTCTTCATACGGCGGCTTATTCATGCAAGAAGCTGGTAAAAACTACGCTAAAAACCAAGCTATGAACGACGCTGCCAATATGGGCGCCACTCATATCGTTTGGACGCTAGCTCAAGGCGGATTCTTCGGCGGCAAAGCCCTAGGTGTCGCCTATAAGTGCGCTAAAGTCGCAGCCAAGTAATCAGACCAAACCTAACGCTCTAAATTATTTACCAGACCCACTTGCGAACTTTTCACGGGCACGATAGCCTATGTCTCGTGGACTGTTTTACATAGATTTATATTTCTGTAAGCTTTCCCAAGCAAAATTTTAACTTTCTAAGAGTTACGCATTCTTAGAGACTGAAGGAGCAAATATGCACTCGACTAACGAGACTGCAGCAGGCACTGCTGTAACCGCACGTCACGGCGCTTTTAAAGCGGCCATCGAAACAAAAACTACCTCAATCGTAAAAATCAAAGATCAGTTCGGAAAAGAATCTCCGATATCTGAATACTTTGGCTGCTCGACGTTCGGTCTTGCGCAGATGCGCGAAAAACTTCCGAAAGATGCCTATAACAATTTAATCAAAACTTTGGATCAGGGAAAAAAACTTCCTAAAGAAACTGCTGAAGCGATTGCTTCGGCAATGAAAGAATGGGCGATCACAAAAGGTGTGACTCATTATTGTCACTGGTTTCAACCAATGACTGGCTCAACAGCTGAAAAGCATGATGCCTTTATCACTATTCAACATTCAAACCACTCTGAACTTCGTGTTATCGAAAGATTCACGGGTTCGCAATTAATTCAAGGTGAACCAGATGCTTCGTCATTTCCTTCAGGCGGCATGCGTTCAACTTTTGAAGCACGTGGTTACACGGCTTGGGATCCTTCTTCTCCGTTATTCATCTTAGAAGAAGGCAACGGTAAAACATTATGTATTCCTACAGTGTTTTTCGGTTATCACGGCCAAGCATTAGATAATAAGACTCCCCTATTACGTTCGATTGAATCAGTCTCGAATGCTGGTTGCGAATTTTTAAAAATGTTAGGCGATGTGGATGTTAAAAAGATTTCTACAACATTAGGTGCTGAACAAGAGTATTTCTTAGTGGATAAAAACTTTGTCGCGTTACGCCCTGACTTAATCATGACTGGTCGCACATTGGTTGGATCTGCGGCAGCCCGCGGCCAACAATTAGAAGATCACTATTTCGGAGCTATCCCCTCTCGTATTACCCAGTACATGCAGGAGTGTGAATTTGAATTATACAAATTAGGCGTACCGATTAAAACTCGCCATAACGAAGTGGCACCAAGCCAATTCGAATTGGCACCGATCTTTGAAGATATGAATATCGCTTCAGATCACAACTTATTAACTATGGAAGTTTTAAAACGCACAGCTTTAAAACATGGTTTAGTGTGCTTACTCCACGAAAAACCTTTTGCCGGCGTTAACGGATCAGGAAAACACAACAACTGGTCAATGGCTAACGACAAAGGTGAAAACTTACTTGAACCAGGAAACACTCCGCACCAAAACTTACGTTTCTTAGCGTGTTTAGCTGTGGTATTAAAAGCGGTTCATGACAATGCAGCGATCTTACGTGCAGCCATTGCCTCACCTGGCAACGATCACCGTTTAGGGGCTAACGAAGCGCCACCTGCGATCATCTCTGCTTTCTTAGGAAGTTTATTAGAAGACATCTTAAATACAATTGAAGCTGGTAAAGTTTTAAAAGCCACCGAACAATCAATCATTGATTTAGGTGTTAATAAAATTCCAACAGTTTCTAAAGACTACACAGATCGCAACCGCACTTCACCGTTTGCTTTTACCGGAAACAAATTTGAATTTCGCGCTGTAGGCTCTACGCAAAACGTAGCCGTGCCTATGTCGATCTTAAATGCAGCTGTAGCGAACTCGTTCAAAGAGTGCTCTGCCCGTTTAAAAGACCTATTGAAAAAGAAAAAGCGCGATGAAGCTGTTATGGAATTAGTTCGTCAGGTTGTTAAAGAAACTAAAAATATCCGTTTCAGCGGTAATGGCTATTCTGATGAATGGAAAGCTGAAGCTAAAAAGCGTGGTTTACCAATCTTAAACACGACGCCTGCAGCTTTAGAGATGTTTAAAGACAAAAAGAAAACTCAATTCTTAGTTGATACAAATGTATTATCGCAAGAAGAGATCAATTCGCGTTACCATATCGCGGTTGAACGTTACGTGAAAACTTTAGACATCGAACATTTAGCTTTAATCGAATTAGCTGAGACTTACATTGTGCCTGCAATCGAAAAACAATTCGGCGCCATGGCCCAGGCTCACGCAGCGATTCCTTCCAAAGCTACAGCTAAGTTACACGAAAGTCGTTTAACCACTTTAGATGGCGTTTTAGCTCGCGTATTAACTGAGCTAGAAAAAATGAAAACGTTAGTTGAGAAATCTAAAAAGTCTCATGACGAAGAAAAACGTATGCATGAAATCGTAAATACTTTGCAGCCGTTAAGCTTTAAACTGCGCGCCGCTTGTGATGAAGCAGAACTTATCGTATCAGATGAATTCTGGCCATTACCGAAGTACCGTGAAATGTTACTAGCTAATACACTAGCTTAAACCAAAAAAAAGAGGCGACATAAGTCGCCTCTTTTAATTTGAGTACCGTATTTCAATCAACAACTACTGAGACACAGGACCACTAATTTTTTCGTAATTGAATAATAATGTCGAATAGTGAATTTCAACTTTGTCTAATTCAGAATCTTTAGTAGTTTCTTTTAATTCTACCTTCACATCAGCCGGGTAAACCATTTCACATACTGAGTGAGTGTAATCAGTAATGCGAACTTGCGCATAACGTTTTACATTTCTCATAAATTTACTGCCGACATCAACGTTATTGCTGATTAGAACTTGAATGCCGCAGTCATCAGTAGTCACCTGCTTGATTGTATATGTTGCGTTTAAAACAACTGAAGGCATTGCTAAACAAGAAAAGCCGCCATTAGCCGAAGGGCACAGGTTATTTAAAATTTGTAAGCGCGCTACTTCTCTGTTTTTAGATATCGAAAAATTAACGATTTTGTTGTCGAATTTATAAAGATCTTTATTTAAGTGTTCGTGAACTAAAGAAAGATTTTCAGGCATATACTGCCAAGATTGCGCTTTTGCAGTTTGTGCTAAGCAGATCACCGCGATAACCATTAATAACTGTTTCATAAATCTCCTAAAAATAATTAGTAAATAAAAATAAATTGATGAGCTGTTTGTAGTTCATCCCTATGAACATAGTCCATTTTTTTGTTGATCAATTTTTGGTAAAGGAATTTTTTATCGCACCAGTTCCATTTCGGACTCAGTTATAATTCAGATAAAATAAATGAGTTCCAATCTGGGTCTAGCCGGGGGCGCCGAGCCGACCGCATCTAACGAACTGGCGTTTTCGCCGAATCGGCAGGAAGCCTGCGACCTTTAACCCTGCCACTTTTAGATGTTGTGGCCTTTTGATCGCCAGCTGGGCCGCGGTTTTCATCGCCACCGTAGGCTGTTCGCAAATCATCACGAGGTCTGCTAGCAGGAGTGGTTTTTGCCATGTCGTTTTTATTCATTTGGCCACTGCGCGTGACTTGATTCTTGCTGGTTTGGTGTTGAGCCATGTTGTCCTTCTTCTGACAATGTCTGTAATGTAGTTTGCATCGACTAAAGCAAACCTGGCGCCAGAGTTAACGACATACAAATTGCATTTAATGGCACGTAAAGCTGAATTTAAATTATCAATTGGCAATATCGCCCCATAGACAAAAAAATGAGGCAAAAAGGAATATTTATGAAGGCTTCACTTTTAATGAAAAGCGCAGTCTTAGTGCCGATCACTTTGGCTTATTCCAATTTATTTTCATCGCGATTTTGTGCAAAACTGACTGAGTTTTCTAATTTACGATCAAGCTCATCACGTTTATTTTCAATCGTTGACCAGAAGGCTTCAGAAGTATTAACTGCCACGCTATCATGCTTAATTTTAAACGGCAGATTGACCGCTAAGGATTTTTCTTTATCATTTTTCAAAATCCAATATCCAAGGGCTGCACTTGCTTCAATTAAAAAATGCCGCCCTGATTTGATTTTTTGCGGACTAGCAATCACATCTATTTCGTCAAAAAATATTTTAGCATAGCCATTTGAATAACCTTTTTCTGTAGCTGTTTCGATATAAGCGCTTAATTTACCGCGCGTAATATCCATTGGTAAGATTTTAAGTAATAGTCCATTCAAAGTTTTTAAATCGAAATCAACTAATGAAAAATTAAGATCAGCCATCGGCGGCAAGGCCAGCGGTTGAAGTTTGCCGCTTAGATTGACCTCGCCCTGCCCCTGCAACAAACCCTTTACTGCAAAATCAGCTAGCTGCCATTCTTTAGCTGGCGAAAAATGTAAATTATAAATATCAACGTTAATATTTGAAACCACGAGCGGAGTTTTAGCTTCAGGAACTATAAATTTAACCGACGAATTTTTAACTTCAAATTTATTGATCTCTGAAGACCATTTTGATTCAGCTAATATTTTTCTGATTTCTTTAAATGTTAAATCTTCGGGCTTTGGTGGTTTTGGTTTAGGGATTTCAGTCAAAACAACTTCAACCTTATTTACATAAACTTCAGCAATTGCTTTCTTATCCCATAGGTCTTGCCATGAAAGATTGAATTTAATACTTTCGACATTCGCTTGTAGCACCTCTGGTTTATCTCTTTTTTCAAGATGCAGGTCTTTAAACTCTACAGCACCTCTTAAGATCGCAAGATGAAGATCATCAATATGCCCCACGTAATCTTGGATTTTGTTGCGTAAGGCGTAATTTATAGCTGCCAACGCAGCGACTGGAAGCAGTAACCGAATTGCACCAAGAATTAAAACGATAATTAATATTTTGCGCATCAATTTCATTAGAAATTGTTCAGCAATAATTAAACCAGCTTATTAAAAGTTTTGTCGATTTCTGCAGAAATATCGCCGCCAGCCTTATAAGTTTCGCGCCAAATTTCAGTTTCGGCTAAAATATCTGTCAGCTCTTGCAGTTTGACCAAGGAGCGCTGCAAACGTTCAACTGTTTCTACTTCGGCAGGATTACGCGCCATGATTAAAGTTGCGCACAGGTTAATGACTTGTAACGGAGAATTAGCCCGATCACGTACTGCTAAGAATAAACGAGCCGCACGCTCGAAGGCTTCAGCTTCTGCACGCGTTTTTTCTAATTTCTGAATTATACCTTTACGATAAGCTCTAGCTGCTAACATCATCAAGGCGATAAGACCAAAAGTTAAAGTCGCCCAAGGCTCACCAGGTATACCTGTTAATGGATACTGGCTCTTTAAAACAAACCAGAAAGCAACAGCAACCACAAGACTTACAAAAATTTCAGCGACCGCAACGACTATGCGTCCAGGCGATAACACGGCAATGTAAACACAAAGAAACTGAAAGGGAACAAACGGTTGCCGAATTTGTCCAAGCTCGATACCCTTAGCTTCACCCATCCAGGTTGTGACTAAATACGGAGCGGATAAAATAAAAAATCCGACCTCTAAAGATTTTATCGAAGGCACATTTTCGCGATGCCTAAACAGCCAATAACCGATGACCGCTGCTATGAATACATGTGCCCCATTAAGCCAAGCCATAAATATTCCTAAAGTTGCGCCATCGATGAAAATAAAAATCGTCTGCACCACAATTGAGGCCACGCAGGCAAACACCAGCGTGCGATAGGCTTCCATATGCGATTCAGCGGTGCGGTTATTCACGTACGTGCTACACCTTCGACAAAACTAAGTAACTGGCTTAGGCCAATTGGCTTTGCAACCACTTTAGTGTCAGGCATTTTCGTTGCGGCTAAAACTTCTGGATCTGAAACAGCATGTCCTGTTAGAAAAACAATTTTACCTGTAAAATTATTTGTGCGAAGCCATTCAGCCACATCAACGCCAGATGGGTGGCCGGCACCTAAGTTCACATCTAAAATAGCTATTTGGCATTTTAGAATAGCTTCTTTTTGTTGTTGAACTGCAGATAGTGAAGTGGCTGTAATGACTTTATCGATTTTGCACAATGTAATTAATGTCTCTTTAAGAACATCGAGAAGATCAATATCATCATCCATTACTAGAATCGTAGCTTGTGCCTGCATGGATGCTTGAATATCACAGATCAAAGATGATTCCTAGAGATAGCTCTTAGCTATAACGTATTTTAACCGAATCTTGACCGCTTGTTTAACTCGAACAGGCTGTTGTGGTTCCACAATTCAAACAGCGATAACAGCCTGATTCTAGAACTGTGGGGCTACCACACTCGGTGCAAGCAGGAAATTCAGGTTTATTGCGATTCAAGGGCTGTACAAATTTGCTGCCATCTCGGTATACAGCCACCGCTTTTAAATTTAAGCGCCACGCTTTATGATAAACCTCGGCGATGTCAGCTTCAGTTGCACTGTTTGGCAAATTTACAGTCTTAGAAATAGCGCCAGAGATAAAAGGTTGTACCGCCGCCATCATCAAAATGTGGGCGTCTGGCGATAGCACATCGTCTCCGGTTTGCGTAGTTCCTGCAGCGGTAAAAAATATTTTTCTGTGTTCTTTTCGCAAAACAGGGCCCGCAATAAAATCTTCACCATTTTCGATTTGAAATAAAATTTTATCACGATCAACAACAGAGTAACCTAAATTATCTAAAGCCACTTTCGCCGACTGATTAACGATCTTGATTTGTCCGCCACCAGATAATTTTTTACGTTTGATGAGTGAAAAATCTGGTTCAATGCCCGTAGTGTCACAATCCATCACAAGCCCAATGGTTCCAGTTGGCGCGATCACACTCACTTGCGCATTTCTAAATCCGTGCTTTTCACCCATTACTAGAACTTCACTCCAGATATTTTGGCAAATGTCTTTGTACACCGCAGGCAGCAAGTCCCACTGGATATTTTTTAAAGCTTTTTGATGCAGCTTCATAACAGCCATCATTGATTTTTTGTTTTTCTTAAAGCCAGCAAAAGGTTTTAGTTTGGTGGCTAATTCACTGCTGGTGTAATAAGCCATGCCTGTCATCATCGCCGTCATGGCACCTGCGAAAGCTCTGGCATGGTCGCTATCATAAGCTAAGCCCATTTGCATAAGCAGACTTCCCAGGTTGGCATAGCCTAAACCTAAGGGGCGATAGTCATGCGAGTTTTGCGCAATTTCTTCAGTCGGATAACTTGAATAATCGACAAAAAATTCTTGCGCTAAAATAAAAGTTTTAACGGTTAATAAAAACTCATGAATTTTAAATTTCTCATCACCCGGTTTTGCATTATCAAAAAATTTTACTAAATTTAACGAAGCTAAATTACAGGCCGAATCATCTAAAAACATATACTCAGAGCAAGGATTGCTGGCATTGATTGGCGCTGTTTCTTTACAGGTGTGAAACTTATTAATCGTATCGCTAAATTGCACGCCAGGGTCAGCGCAATGCCAGGCGGCCTGACAAAGTTTTGTCCAAAGGGCATCAGCGGTGACTTCAGAAACCGTTTTGCCGTTTATACGCGATTTCAAAGTCCACTGTGTGTTCTTTTCTAAAGCGTGCATAAACTTATCCGAAATACGAACCGAGTTATTCGCATTTTGGCCAGAAACTGTGTGATAAGATTCACCGTCAAGTTCTGCTGAATATCCTTGAGCTATTAAGGCGTGAGCTTTTTTTTCTTCTTTCATCTTCCAGGAAATAAATTCTGAAATTTCAGGATGATCCATATCAACACAAACCATTTTTGCGGCTCTGCGAGTTGTTCCGCCAGATTTTATGGCACCAGCTGATTTATCTAAAATTTCTAAAAATGAAATTAAGCCAGAACTTGTGCCACCTGAATTTAAAGTTTCATATTTACTGCGTAAACTTGAAAAATTAGTACCAGAGCCTGAACCATATTTAAAAAGTTTAGCCTCAGTTTTAACTAAATCAAAAATCGACTCTAAAGAATCATCGACTGATTGAATAAAACACGCTGAACATTGCGGTCTTTTAAAAGCATCGGTGATTTCGCTGACTTTTTTATTCTTATAATCCCAGGCAAAGTGATGGCTGGTCGATGAAATTTTATAGGTTTCATGCAAACCACAGTTAAACCACACCGGCGAATTAAAAGCCGCTGATTGGTTCAATAAGTGAAAGGTAATCTCATTGATAAACGAGTCAATTTCTTTTGCACCGCTAAATAATTTTGAACTGGTTGCCGCAGTTTTAAGACCTGATGCGATACGATTCACTAAAGCAAAAATTGAATTTTCTTTTTTCTCGCTTTTACGAAAATACTTACTAGCGGCAATATCGACGGCCGTCTGCGACCAGTGTTCTGGGGCATTCACGCCATGCTTTTCAAAATAAATTCGATTTTGGGAGTCTTTAATCACCGCTTCGAAAGTTTTCACCTTAAAATACGGAGGTTTACGATCAGCAGTGAAATACGGTTGAAAAAACGGAGTGGTTTTTGCCATGAATTAATTGAAGCACAATATCTTTGTTGGACAAAGTTAAAAAATATTGGTGCAATTACCGCATCACCATTTGTGAAAGGGATTTCATATGACAAAATTTTTCTTAGCTTTAGCAGCTACACTTAGCTTGACCCAAGCCGTTCATGCAGCCGCCCAAATCGAAGTAACTCCAGAGTTAGAATCTGTATCTGCACAAGATTACACTTCGCACTGGTTTGGCCGTGTGTTTGTAAACTCACACAACGCCGTTCGTTGGACGATCACGAACACAGGTGACGAAAATCTTGATTACGTCAGCGCTAATATGTACGGAAGTTTTGACTTCAGAGGTCGTCATAGCTGCACAGGAACTTTATTACCGGGACAACGTTGCCAAATCGAAGTCGTTTATTGGCCATCATTCGAAGGTCATGATTCGGGTGACTTTGTGCTTAACTTCAAACAGGATGCTATTCAAATTCACTTATGGGGCGAAGCGGTTAAACGCTTCTAGTACCCTATAATCTATTTAAAGTCGTAATGGGCCCTAGCCAATCTCCATTTCTTGGGGTATAGTGGGCCCATGATTCAAATTTCAGAATCCGCAGCATCCAAATTAGCTTCCCTCAAATCTGAGGAAGGCAAACCCGAAACAGCCGCTTTGAGAGTCGAAGTAAAAAAAGGTGGTTGTTCTGGTTTATCGTATAAAATGGATTTCGGTTCTGAGGCCAAAGAGGGCGACCAAGTCTTTGAATCTAACGGACAAAAACTCATTGTTGATGGCCAAAGTCTTCTGTATTTAATTGGGATGACGCTGGATTTTTCTGGCGGACTAAACGGAAAAGGCTTTGTTTTCAATAACCCGAACGCCACGAAGAATTGTGGTTGCGGTTCAAGCTTCAACGTATAACGGTATCCTAGTGTTGTTCAGCCCTGCTGACTCTTTCTAACGGTTCTAAATTACGCAGTCCAAAACATATAAATAATTCACCAGGATGGCTTTGTTACCATAAGGCAGTAAAATGCTTTACTAGTAGGCAATCCGGTGCGACTTTATGCCCTCAATAAACAGCAGATAGATCCGTGAAATAACGCGGGCAAATATATGCACATAGGTAGTGTCGACGACACACCAAAAGGGACGATCGTGAATAACACAGAAAACATGGAGCCTACGGCTGAATTAGCAGTAGAAGCACCGAAAAAAACAGTTGAGCCAATTATTGAAATGGACGCACAAGAAGGTAACGAAATCGCATCTGATTTCTTGGAATTTGCCTTATCTGCTGAAGTTCATAAGGCTTTAACTAAATTAAACTTTACGAAAGCGACACCGGTTCAAAAAGCCTGTATCCCGCTTTTATTAGAAAAAGACACAGACATCGTGGCTTTAGCTAAAACAGGAACTGGAAAAACCGCAGCGTTCGGTTTACCGGTTATCGAAAAAATCACTGCAGGAGCTGGTCTTCAAGCCTTAGTTCTTTGCCCAACGCGAGAGTTAGCTCAGCAAGTAGCAGCCCACATCCGTAACTTTGGTGAATTTAAAAAAATCAAAGTAACAACAGTTGTTGGTGGTGAATCTTACGAACGCCAAATCAAAAACATCCGCGCTAATCCAGAAGTATTAGTTTCTACGCCAGGTCGTTTAGTCGATCTTATGGAACAAAAAATCGTTGATCTTAAAGACGTGAAATACTTAGTTTTAGATGAAGCCGATGAAATGTTATCTTTTGGTTTCGAAGAAGCTTTAGAAACAATCTGGAAAGCTTCTGCTAAAACAGATTTAAAAACATGGTTGTTCTCTGCAACTATGTCTCGCGCAATTAAATCTTTATCGTCTAAATATTTAAAAGACGCTGAAGAAGTAACTTTAAATACGCACGCTGAAAAATCAAATGTTGAATCATTTGCCTGCGTGATTTTTGAAGAAGATAAAGAAGATGCTTTATCATTATTAATCAAAAACACTCAGGATTTCTACGGTATCATCTTCGCAACGACTAAAAAACAAGTTGCAGAATTAGAATTACGCTTACGCTCTTTAGGCTTAGACGTTGATTCACTTCACGGTGATAAGGTGCAAGCCGACCGTACGCGTACGATTGAGCGCATGAAATCTAAACGCACTAAAATCTTAGTGGCAACTGACGTTGCAGCCCGCGGATTAGATATCCAGGATTTAACTCACGTTGTGAATTTCGAAATCCCTTGGGATACAGAAACTTACACTCACCGTATTGGTCGTACAGCACGTGCTGGTAAAGCCGGTATCGTATGGACAATGGTTAAACCAAAAGAATCTGGAAAATTATCACGCTTTGAACGCGCGTTAAATTTCAAATTCAAAGGTTTAAAAATTCCTTTAGTTGAAGATGTTCAAATCAATATGAAATTAAATTGGTTAAAACAGATCGCGGCTATGAAGATGCATGAAAAAGACACTTCTAAATTTGAAAAAGCGATCGATCAATTAGATGGCATGGCTGATCTTACTTCTGAAACAAAACAGTGGTTAGCAAAAGCTTTAAACTACATTGGCCAAGGCGAAGAACTTCGCATGAAACAACCTCGTTCATTAGAATTACGTGAGCGTGGCGAATCAACTGGTCACCGTTCTGAAGGAAATTATGATGACCGTGGCGGCGAAGGCCGTGGCGAGCGTCGTGGTTTCGGCGGCGGCGGATTCCGTGGTAATGACCGCGGCGGTTCTCGTGGTGGATTCTCTCGTGATCGTGGTCCTCGTGATTTCGGTGGTGGTGATCGTCCAGAACGTTCTTCTGGCGAAGGCCGTCCATGGGGTTTCCGTGGTAATGACCGCGGTGGATTCGGCGCTGGCGCCGATCGTCCACAACGTTCATTCGATCGTCCTCGTGAAGATCGTCCTAGCTTCGGCGGCGATCGTCCATCTTTCGGTGGTGACCGCCCTCAACGCAGTTTCGATGGCGATGCGCCACGTGCTGAAGGTGGCGGCGACGCACGCGGTTTCCGTGGTGGTCGTGGCGGCGGACCTGGTCGTCCATCATCTGGTGGCGGACGCAGTTTCGGCGGCGGAGGATCACGCGGTGGTCGTCCATCAGGCCCACCTCGTTCACGTGACTAGTTAATAGTTCTATTTCATCACTCTGTATTTCGGTTTACATTGTAAACCGAAAACACGAGCAAAAAAGGAGAGTCTAATAACTCTCCTTTTTTTATGCGCTTTTTGATTTCGGTAAAGTGAAGGTGACAATCGCACCCTCTATGACTCCCCGTTCGTTCGTGCGATTTTCGGCTTTTAGTTTTCCACCATGAATTTC
The DNA here is from genome assembly GCA_036676395.1 of Bdellovibrio sp. Taxonomy (GTDB): domain Bacteria; phylum Bdellovibrionota; class Bdellovibrionia; order Bdellovibrionales; family Bdellovibrionaceae; genus Pseudobdellovibrio. The sequence continues at coordinate 810,467 of JAKFCY010000002.1, read as the reverse complement.
GCAGATCTTTTTCATAATCACAGAGCCTAATCCTACCGATACACGTGAATTGTCGTTTCCATTGTATTGAATTTTTCTAGTCATACGGCGCTCGCCAAATTCAGATAAACTATCTGGATTAAACCCCGAACCATCGTCAGAGATCACAATACTGAATGTTGTTGGGCTAATATCACGAATCGAAATCCATAATTTGTTTTTCGTAAATGAAACAGAGTTTTCGAGAGCATTGCGCAACATACGTTTTAATAAATTTCGATCTCCATCAATTAGCGGCAGACCTTCGCTGAAATCAGACTTAAATTCTATTTGTTTTGTCGCGTTTTTAACTTCGACATCATAGATTTCATCCTGAAGAAGTTGTGAAATGGCGACACCAGAATTTTCGCTGCTGTATTTGGGATCATCGACCTGAGATAACACTAATAAATCTTCAACTAAACGAGCAAAATAATTTATTTCTTTGTTTGAAAGCGAAAGAAGTTCTGATTTAGTTTTAGAATCAAGTTTTTCATTATTTGTTTCTAAGGTCTCAAGTAAGGTTTTTAACGAAGCAATTGGCGTTCGCAAATCATGAGCTAATTCTTGTAAAAGTTTACGGCGGCTGACTTCTACACTTTTTAAATGGCTGACTAAATGTTCGATCTGGTCGGCCATTTGATTAAAGCGAAGCATCGCTTGGCCGAATTCATCATTACGGTCTACGGCAAAGCGCGCTTTAAGATTACCTTTATGTAATTCTGAAATTACGTAATCGGCATCCTTAACTTTTTTGCGCACTGATAAGTAAATTACAAATAGCGTAAGCCCCACACCGATCAATAGTGATAATACTAATGAACCAATACCTAAAACAGGCATTAATTTCGCCATACCTTGCGGTTCAAACATTTTGGGCGGCAAAATTACTAAATAATATTTCTGGGGATCGTTTTGCGCATCTTTTAATTTAATCACCGATTTTTGCACTGGCATTGGCGGGGGGCCACCAGGACCACCCGGAGGAGGACCACCTGGTCCCGGCATTGGTGGGCCTGGACGTTCTTGCTTTTCACCATAAAATTTAAAATCATAATCATTAACAATTGAAGTTAAAACTTCGATAGTTGGAATATCTTTGTCTGAAAGTTCTGCCTCAGAATATAGAATCTGCCGATCTTGATTAATAAGAACAAGAGATGGTTTCGGACCTTGACGATCATGAAAAGACTCCAAGGCTCTAATCGCTTCAAGTTTTGTTGGGTAATTTAAATTATCTATCGTTTTAGCTAAAAAAATCGGCGGCAACATTTGGCGCTGAACGCGCTCGGGTCTAAAACTTTCGCTGACAAGACGTGAAACAAAAAAACCTAATACGATAGTTAAAATAATAATTACCGACGCTAATAAAAAATAATCGCGAAACAATCTATGCTTGATCATTTTTTTCCAATCTGTAGCCTAAGCCATAAACTGATGAAATTTTTAAAGAACCTACTTCATGTTTTTTCAAATTTTTACGCAAATGACTAATATGCGAATCAATGGTGCGATCAAAAATTTCAGATTCTTTATCCAAAAACTGTAATAACGAATCGCGCGAGACAATGCGTTCTGCATTTTTGATTAAATAAAAGAAAATATCAAATTCACGACGATTAAAATCTATTGTAGTTTCGTTGTATTTAACTAACCGGTCGTCTTCATATACTTTTACGCCGGCAAATTCAACTACAGCAGCTTTTGTGATTGGTTTTTTAACAATCACCTGCATGCGAGCCGAAAGTTCTTTGTAACTATAAGGCTTTTTAACAAAATCATTCGCACCAAGCATTAAACCTTTAACGACAGAGTCTTCATCAGACTGTGCCGATAGAATGATCACCGGTAAATGTGAAAAATCTTTTCTAACTTTTTCTAAATAATTAAAACCTGAGCCATCAGGTAAACCTAAATCTAAAATCACGAAATCAATTGTTGATGACTGCAACTGTTTGTTCGCACTTTCTAAATTTGAGTTAATCACAACCTTATGAGATTCAAGCTCAAGGTTTACTTGCAGTGCACGGGCTAAAATGGGATCATCTTCAACTATTTGGATAAACATGATGTATCTTACCGCCCATTTGTTGTCGTTGAATAGGTGGTTGGCACCGTGTAAATCGTGTTAGTTGACCCCGGAATCCAAGTTGGCGGCGTAGAAGTGCTGCCTGTGGTCCCATAATAGCCACCACTGTAAGTTAAACCGCTGGTGGTTGTGCCATAATTGTAGTTTCCGGTATTAATATTTTGCAAACGCAGTTGTAAATTATAAATCTCTTGCTGAATCTGTTGTGATTGCTGCGAAGTTTGTTGTTGCTGCTGATAGGATTGCAATTGTTGTTGATACTGTTGCTGATAATACTGCGATTGGTACTGCGCCATTTGCTGTTGATATTGCAGGGCTAATAACTGACTTTGGTAATTGTTTCCGCCAAGATTTGCATTACCATATGCACTTGCATAAGGGTTTGTCGTATTGCCGTACATTGAGTTATAAGGATTGTAACCCATGGTGTACATACCACCGCCGTTCGTTTGTTGGCCTAACATGCTTTGCGGATAGCCGAATGCATTCATTTGTCCTGACATTCCACTTGCCATTGAGGCGCCATTACCACAACCAAACGATCCTTGGCCGCTTGATCCATTCACCGCGCCGTAAACTCCATTCAAGATATAAGGCGCACCCATTGATACCGCGGTTGGATAACCGCTCTGAGGAGGATAACCCAATTGCGCTGAGTATTCGGCATTCAATTCATCGTATTGTTTACCAACATAGGCTAAGCCTAATCCCACACCGATGTTTCCTAAAATGCTTCCCCAATCGCGGTTTGATTTTTGTTTTTGCCCGCCATCGCGTGACATGTCACCGCACTCTTCACAGGCTGCCTCTGTCGAATTGCTCATACGGTATGATTTTTCGAGAGCTTGGCGCTCTTTGGCATCAGCGATAGCCATTTGTTGATTTTCAATGTCATCTTCAATTCTTTCGATTTTACTTTGAACATCATCGCGCTTAATTCTGTTTTTACGATAGCTAGTTAATTGCTGACCACAATCTGAACTTGAGGCGCTACTTTTACGTTCATCACTTCGTAAGGTTTGATCTTTACAAATACTTGCCGAAATTGATCCACCGCTGCTGCGAGAATTCGCCGTACAGTAACTGCCCGATCCGGCCATGGTCCATTTATTTTTTAATTTATCCGGCACTTCGTCTTTGCCATCGCAATCAAATTTAACAACTTCACTGCTAATAACTTGCGAACCGTTAGCATCGACTGTTCCTTCAGCTACCGCTGTTCTTCCAGTAATTGCCTGATCCACGCAGTGATTTGCCGGAAAAGTTTTATAGTTTTTGCACTCATTACCTTTTTCGATATGGACTTCTAATAAGAAATCTAGAATCTCAGAATCAAAAACTCGCTCTAACTTGCGAGCTGCCATTTGCATTTCGCTTTCAGCACGCTTTTTTTCTAATTGTTTACTGGCGAGTTGTTTTTTTAAATCACTGATACGGCTAGTTGCCGTTTTTTCTTCTTCAGATTTTTCAGCAGTTTGAGATCTGCCTTGGGCTTGCATGCTTCCGGTATTTTGGGTTTGCTGATAACCACAGTTTTGCTGGCCGCCCCAGTAGCCGCTGCCTTGCAAGTTCATATTTGCATAACCATACTGTGCAACACTTGTAAGAGGCGTGAAAACTACAACTGTATATAAGAGCCAATGTTTCATAAATCTTCCCATCGTTTTTGTTCACTCTTAGATTAGTTAAACAGTGTGGAAGAATTGTGAATTCTGGCCGATTATTATAATTCGTATCAAAACAAGACTAAAGTTTATTTGTTTCTTCCATATTTATTCAATATTCGGCTTCTATTCTAGACCTACAAACAAAGGAGCTAACCGATGAAAACATTCATCACTCAAATTTTAGTGATCTCTTCTTTATCTATGGCTTATGCGCGCGCCCAAGGCGGTGAACGTCCGCAGATGTCAGGCGAAATGAAAGCAGCTTTTGCTGCATGCCATGAAGAAGCAGGTATGCCTGAACGCAAATCAGGAGAACGTCCTACCAAAGAACAGCGTGAAGCCATGAAAACTTGCTTACAAGGTAAAGGCTTTACCCCTCCCGAACACGGTGGTAAAGGTTGCGGTCACAGCGGTGTGCCGCCAGAACAAACTGGCGAAACTGAAGCCGGCGAAGAATAAAAAAAGGGAGCTTAACAAGCTCCCTTTTCATTTTAATTTATTATTGAAATTTAGAATAAACTTTGAATCGATGTCGTAAAAGTATTTAGGCCCTCAAAAAATGACTGCGTCACTTCAGGATGAGCTTGTAAATATTTATTACCCATATATGCGCCTACATAAGAACCTAAAATAATTTTACCAAAAGCATTCGCACCTGATTCTTGGTAATAAAGCGGAAATGCATCTTTGGCTAAAGCTCTTTTATCTGCTTCTAAAAGTCGTTCATTGAATAATCTATAACGCTCATTTTCAGAGGCTTTTGAAGCTGATACTGACTTGATCGCTTCCCATTCTTCAGTGTTCTCAACCACACGAGAAAATAGCTCGATTAATTCATCTGGTTTTTCAGACTTCACATTTAATGAGCGTAATAATTCGAACTGTTCAGCAGGAGATTTAGCTTCGATGATCATTTCGATGTCTTCTAAATAAGTGCTGCGTAAATGTTTATTGTAGCCCACATTAAAGGCCTCAGTAATCACTTTACGCGCCGGAACCATAAAGGGCCCCATAACTATTTTTTCTGGAATTTTATAAAGTACTGATTTTAACCCGTTCACAATCGGGCCACTGAACGTCATTAAACGTAACATTAAGAAAAACTCATCCACTGCAGCTTTTTTTAATAGAGCATGCTGTGTTTTGATATTTGACTGTACGTAACGCTTTACATCAGTGGTCGTAAATCTTTTAAACTCTAAACCATAAGTTGCCGCATGATTAGTGGCTAAAGCTTCAAGTTCAGTGACTACCGTATTTGCGCGCTCAGAAACCACCTGTACTTTTGAGATAGACATTTGGTTTAAGGCTTCTTTAAGAGTAATATAACGGTAATAGTTTTGCCCGATATGTTTATCTAAAACATTTTTTTCAGCCTGTTTGCCTTTGATCATTTTTTCGATCTCGGGTTTTTTCTCGATTGAAGCTTCACGCATCAGGTATTCACTTAATAAAGAAATTTCGATTTTTAATTTTTCGGCGGCACGAATATCTACTTCGTAGCGTTTAAATAAAGGCCCGATTTTTTCAACGACTTTTGTTGTTAAGCCTAAACGAACCTGGTCTTTAATTTTTACTGCATAACTTTCAGCTTCGACTAAGGTACGATTTGTCTCTGAACCAGTTAGTTCGCTGTACATGCGGATACGTTTTTCTAAGCCACGAATTTTTGCATCAAATTTTTTAAATTCGGCCGTAGCTTCACTACGTTCAATTTCTGACATTTTATCGAAATTGAAGTTAATGCTGTCTTCTTGAAACATCTCATGGCACATGCCTTGTGCCTGCGATTGGTTCGCCAAAGTGAACGTAAGCATAAACAATGAAATAATTGATAATAGTGATAATTTGCTCATAGGATCATACATTAGAGCAATCCGTCGACCATCCTAAACCGCATAAAATGCTTTATAAGCCAAAAAATTGTTTAGGGGTTGATAATGCGGCGTTAAATGTCGCTATAATACCGTATGGAAGAGATCGAAAAGTTTTTTAAATGTCCCTACTGTTTAGAGAAAATATCGATGCTTTTAGATGTCTCTGAAGCCGGGGCTCAGACCTATGTTGAAGACTGTGAAGTCTGTTGCAACCCCATTCAATTAACTTATGAAGTGATCGATGGCAAAATCAAAAGTTTCACCATCGACAAAGCGTATGGGTAGGTTAGACATTAGCTATTTTTTATCCTTTGTCTCGGTCAAAATCATCGTGTCTTGTTTTGCATGAATTTCTTTTTGATCTTTAACTCTCATGCCTTTGATTTTCTTTTGCGTGTCGGCTTTATTTAACTGCTCAGTTAAATCAACAGTGATCGAACCAAAACACTTAACCTGACAGGCCAGTCTGCGCCCGTCTAAGTAATAGGATGTGCCGATCAGATTTAATTCTGCTTTTGAAGGTTCTGGTACACAGTGCGCACCTTCAATAATTTTGATACGACACTCTGAGCAAGAAGCTACGCCGCCACAAACAGATTTAATTTTTACGCCGTTTTCAGTCGCAAGTTTTAACAAACTTTTCGTTGGATCAACTGGAATCTCTACACCCGAAGGTAAAAACTTGATACGCATGTTATTCCACCACAATCTTAATAAATTTTTTCTTACCGGCACGAAGCACAAATGCGCTTCCCGATTTCAGATCAAGCTTAAGTTTACTATCAGAAACTTTTTCTTGATCAATACTAACACCACCGCCAGTAATTAAGCGCGCAGCTTCACCGTTTGAAACCGTCAATGCTGATAAAGTCATTAACTGGGCCAAGCCAATATTTTGCGCCGTGATTTTAAAATCATCGATTTGATCCGGAAGACCTTTGTCGACAAAAATACGGTTGAACTCATCTTCAGCATTCTGGGCTGCCGCTTGTGAATGAAAACGTGCCACTAAAAATTTAGCTAGATTCACTTTCACTTCACGAGGGTGTTTTTTCTTAGATTCAACATCCGCTTTTAACTGCGCAACTTCACTTGGGCGAAGGTCAGTTAATAACTCGTAATATCTAAACATTAACTGATCAGACACGCGCATGGTTTTACCAAACATGTCTTTCGGTGATTCATTCACACCAATGTAGTTATCTAAAGACTTAGACATTTTATTAACACCGTCTAAGCCTTCAAGAATAGGCATTGTTAAAATACATTGCGGCTCTTGACCGTACGACCCTTGCAGGTCTCTGCCCATTAATAAATTAAATTTTTGATCTGTTCCACCAAGTTCTAAATCTGTGCGCATGGCGACCGAATCATAACCTTGGCAAAGTGGATACATAAACTCATGCAATGAAATTGCAGTTCCTGATTTATAACGCTTTGTAAAATCGTCTCTTTCAAGCATGCGAGCCACAGTACACTGGGCTGCTAGCTTAATAAAATCAATCGAAGTTAATTTTAACAACCAACTTGAGTTATAAACGATTTCTGTTTTATCAGGATCTAAGATTTTAAAAATCTGAGTCGCGTATGATTTTGCATTTTCTTCGATCTCTTCACGGGATAAAATCGGGCGAGTTGTGTTTTTGCCCGTCGGATCGCCGATCAACGCCGTAAAATCACCGATTAAAAACTGAACGTGGTGACCTAGATCTTGTAAGATTTTAAGTTTGTTAATTACCACCGTGTGACCCAAATGAATATCCGCGCGATTTGGATCAGCGCCTAATTTAATACGCAATGGCTTTTTGGTCTCAACGCTTTTTCTTAGTTTTTTTAAGAAATCAGCATCAGAAATAAAATCCACGGTGCCGTGTTTGATAATTTCTAACTGTTCCTGTGCAGGCAAGAAAGACATTAATTATCTCGCAATCTCAACCGCACGTGATTCACGAACTACAGTTACTTTTACGCCACCGGCATGAGGCATTTCGCGTTCGATTTTTTTAATAATATCACGAGCTAACATCACTGATTGATCATCCGTTACACGTGAACTTTCAACTAACACGCGCACTTCACGGCCAGCTTGTAAAGCCACAGATTTAATAACGCCATCAAAAGAATTTGAAATACTTTCTAATTCTTTTAAGCGGTTAATAAAGCTATCCATTTGTGGACGACGAGCACCTGGGCGAGCATTTGATAAGATATTTGCCGCATGTACAATCCAAGCTAACACTGATTGATGTTTATCATCATTGTGCGCGCCAATGGCGTGACATACTTCTTCATTTTCACCTAATTTTTTTGCGATCTCAGCACCTACTTGAGAATAGCTGCCTTCCATAGAGTGATCTGCCGCTAAACCGATACCGTGTAATACACCGGCGCGTTTTGCCAGCTTCACATTGTAACCAAGTTCTGCAGCTAATAACCCAGAGATATGAGCGACTTCTAATGAATGGTTCAAAGCATTTTGTGCATGTAAGTTTCTGTATTTTAAAGCGCCAACGTATTTCACAAGTTCGCCGTGCATACCTGCAAGGCCTAACTCATTAATTACTTTATCGCCTTCTTCTTTCATCGATTTTTGTAATTCAGATTTTTGTTTTTCAACAACTTCTTCAATACGTGCCGGATGAACGCGGCCGTCTTCCATTAGTTTATCAATTGTTCTGCGGGCTAATTCACGGCGAACCGGATCAAATCCAGAGATCACAATTGTTTCTGGAGTATCATCAACGATTAAATCCACACCACACATAGCTTCTAGAGTTCTGATGTTACGACCTTCACGACCGATGATTTTACCCTTCATCTCGTCTGAAGTTAATTGCATTACCGTCACAGTACGCTCAGAAGTGTACTCTGAAGCAAAACGAGCCAATGCGCGCGCAATAATGTTTCTGGTCTTGCGATCAGAATCTTTCATAGCTTGTTCTTCGATTTCAGCAATTTTTGCAGCCGCTTCTTTTTTAGCTGTTTCTTCTAACACTTGAAACAATTCACGTTTAGCTTGTTCTTGTGACATGCCGGCAACGTTTTCTAATTTCTTTTGCACGAACTGAATTTGATCTTGGGTTGTTTTTTCAGACTCACGTAAACGAGCTTCAGCGATATGAATTTTTTCTTGGCGGTCTTTTAAACTTTGAGCGAATTTTTCGTTCTCGTCGTTTCTGTGTTTGTGCTGGTCTTCGATTTCTTTAAGACGACGCTCAAATTGCGTTTCTTTGTTTTTCAACTGCGCTTTTTGTTTGTTGATTTCTGTCTCAACAGTTTTGCGAGCTTTAGTTTCAAAATCTTTAGATTTTGTTTCAGAATCTTTTTTGATTTTAGAAGCTTCTGATTTTGCTTTGTTAATGATTTTATCAGCTTCGCCTTGTGCGGTTTTTTTGGTGCTTTGTTCGTGCATGCGAATTGCCGCAAACACTACGAATGCGCCAATCACTAATCCGACAACGGCGGCTACTATTAATTCCATGATCTTTGATCTCCACTATTATTTTGCTTATTAGGTTGAATAACTTTTTCATCAGTTATTATATAATCCATACCCACATCATGACTTTCAGTCGGTACAGAATTTAAAATATTAAATTGAAAACACATGCCCACTTTAAGGCCGATAAAATCAGCTAGTGTGCGATCGTAATAACCTTTGCCGCGACCTAGGCGGTGGCCATCGGCATGAAAGGCCAAAGCTGGGACAAAAATTCCCGATAGGTCAGAAAGGTTTACTTTGGTTCCGGAAACTGGTTCTTGTACTTTTAAACTAGAATCAGCCCATTGATCGACATCAGCGTAAAACTCTAAATCATCACCCACGACTTTTGGGTAACAGCATTTAACACCAATTTGATCGAAGTTAATTTGCGGCTCTGAATGTAAAGGTTTGAAAGCTCCCCAGTATCCAGATTGACTTTGCATGAACTGAGATAAATTATTTTGGATTTGCTTTGATAGTTGCGCACGCTCACCTTCACTGTGTGAAAGCGTCTCTGCTATAACAGCAGTTCGTAAATCTTTTTTTAAAGATTTAGTCGGATGCGACATTTATAAAACCTCAAAGCGTTAAGTTACAAGTGCAAGGACTTGTTCGCTTTGGTATTTTCGATTTCTTGAGCAAGCTTTAGAGCTTTTTGTTCTAGTTTTTCTAGTTCGGCTTGGGCTCTGCGTTTTAGAAGAATCATTTCTTCGGCGATATTTAGGGATGCTAAAACAGCTGCATTTTGAAAAGAAGAATTTTTTGTCGCTTTCATGGCTTCAGTAACTTTACCGTTAACGTACTCAACAAGAGTTTGCAGAGTTTGTTCGTCGTGAGAAGTTTTAATTTTATAAGAAACACCTGCGATTCTAAAATCGAAAGTGGGCTTACTAGAAACTTTAACTGTTTCCTTAACTGTGTCCTTTTTTGCGTCGTGCTTCATGCTGTATTTCCTAATATCATCCGTTGCTTGAAAATCTCTTTAAAAATCTGAAAAATTCCAAAGTTAACAATGACTTACATAAATAAGTATAAGGATTCAAACAACGCATGCAAGGTGTTTTTTAAGGCACTATTTTAGACAATAACAAACTTCAGATTCGTTCTTCACTTTGCAATCTAGAACTTGCTTAGTTTTCGTCAGATCAATTTTCATCTGACTGATTTTAGAGTTACGGATACTGTATTCGATTTGAACACCGTTCTCACGTTGCTCAGAATACTGGCCCCAGTCTTCTTGAATCTTTGCATTTAAGGTAAGCTGTTTGACCTTACCCTTAACTGTAGTGATTTTCTGCTTCGCATCAACTGGTTTCGGGATATCAATATTGGTCGCAATCACGCGACCTTCTTCGCCGAAACGAAATAGAGACATGACATCGTTGATCACTTTTAATTTATACTCTACACCGCGAGACTTGTATAAAACTTCACGCTCCATAGTTTTTTCAGCGTATAAAAGATATTTTTTATCCATGGCTGCGTACAGCTGGTTGTAATTTGTGATTTTGTTCATATTCGGAAAACTCAAACCGCATTTGCTGATTTGGGTTTGAATCACGTTTAATTTTGGCGACACGTTTTGCGCGAACGTACAAAAGCTGAATAAAAAAACGGAGCAAAAAAGTTTGAACATCTAAGGTTCTATTAAACCCTTATCCTAAGATGGAATCAATGTACTCTTTTGGTTCAAAGACTTTTAGATCACCGATTTTCTCACCTAGACCGACTAAACGAATTGGTTTTGCTAGTTGATCAACAACTCCCAGGGCTACGCCACCTTTGGCTGTGCCATCCATTTTAGTTAAAATTACGCCAGTCACTTCAAGGGCTTTATTAAATTCAACCGCTTGATTAAGGGCATTTTGTCCCGAATTTGCATCGAGCACGATCCATGTTTCATGAGGCGCATCCGGAATAACTTTCGCCATTACACGTTTAACTTTTTTAAGCTCGTCCATTAAATGACCCTGAGTATGTAAACGTCCTGCTGTATCTAAGATCACAAAATCATACTGACCAGCTTTACCCTTGCTTACTGCATCGAACGCCACTGCCGCCGGATCTGTCACATTATCTGGCCAGAAAATTTCAACATGGCCATTGGCATTTTGCGCGCGCTCTGTCCAAACTTTTAATTGTCCGCCGGCTGCCGCGCGGAAAGTATCACCTGCTGCCACCAGAATTTTAAATCCCTGATGAGCTAATTGCGCTGTAATTTTACCGATTGACGTAGTTTTACCTGCGCCATTTACGCCAACAACCATTAACACCATTGGGCCATCACTGCGCTTGGGAATTAAATCAGAAACCAATTTTGAATCTTTTTGTGAAGCATGAATATCTAAAAGGATTTCTTGCATCTGCAATGACAAAGATTCTTTCACTTTCGAAATATCTGACATATCACTTGATGAAACTTTATCTAAAAGTTTTTGAACAGTTTTTGGGCCTAAATCGCTCGTATATAGAACTTCTTCGATTTCTTCTAAAACTTTTTTCTTATCGGTATTTGTGAAGGCATTTTTAATGCGACCGAAAAAACTATCTTTAGTTTTTTCCATCGCTTTGCCGATAGTGGCTGTTGACGATAGATCTTCTTCAACTTTTGGCTGAGTATCCGCTAAAAGTTCAGGAAGTTCAGTCTGTGGAGTTGGCTCTGATTTATGTAACGGCTCAAGATCCGCCTGCGCGTTATCTAATGGCGGAGGGGTATATTTCTTTTTCTTTTTTAAGATTGAAAGTATGACTGGAATAAAAATAGCCAGCGCAAGAACTGCGATGACTATTAACAAAAGATTCATTTGATAAGAATGCGACTCTGACATAAGAAAAACATTAGTACACTAATTCGGGCGAGTTCAAAACGGATTCTTGTCCTATTTACTTTCGATGCGATGAAGACCTGCGTCAATTTGGCTATTTTTCAACCAGGTCCGCCCTGTTCAACAATCCCCATCGACGGGCTTCAGATAAATTATGGGTACGGCACAATGTACGCAAATTGCGCGTATCATTACCTCCACCCTTAGCTTTAGGAATAATATGATCTTTTTGCAGTTGATAATCAGAATCACATTTTCTAGCAGTCACAGGGTCGATATATTCACAGCAGGCTTTAATGTTATTTCTTTTCTTCGACTTTGAAATATGTTGAGTCACTAAATAATCAACCAAGGCTGCGATACTCCCATCCGGGCAAACATGGCTTAATAAACTTTGAGCCTGCTCAAGATTTTTCATCTGTTCTTTGGTTAGAATAATCTCTACTTTAACCGAATCATTTCGCTGTGAAATTATTTTTTCTGCTGTTTGCACAGGTTGATTAAATTGCTTGGCTAAAATTTTTTGCGTTTCGAAAGTATTTTGATTTTCGATAAGTTCAAGGATGTGTTCCGTACGAACTGGCACGGTAGAGCACTTTTGTGCTTTCGACTTCTCTTCATTTTTTAAACATTTTTGAACTTGTGTTAATTGCGACAAATTAAGTGAACCATTTTCTATCTTCACGGCAATACTAGCGCTTAGTTTTTCGGGCATCTTTTTAAGTAATCGTGCGGATTGCAGCCTTCGATAAGCACTGCCCTCTGAATAACCTAATCCCTTAGTCAAATATTCAAAGCAACTAGCAAAGCCGCGATCAGCATAAAGCTTTCTAGCTTCAACTTCTAAGATATGCCAAAGAATCACATGCGTGATTTTTCTTTCAGTACGAGACAATTTTTCAAGCCGCAGTAACAATTCAGAATTAGCTAATTGTGATAAATTCATAAAGTACTTTCCTTTTCAAAAAGACAGTACCACGATTTTTAAAATCAACTTTTTCGACTTTTATTGCATCAAGCTTGAAAGATACCACTACAACAACAATCCCGATGTAGATTCGCTATCACAGCTATGCGGAATTTGTTTTTCATTCGCGAGGCGGACCGCAAAAAAGATATTCCGTGAATACAGAGCAAATATTAAAGCCTTAAAAACCCTGGCAAGAATTATTTCTCTGACGCATGTCTTCACCGCTACGAAGTATATTTTAAAAAGCTAGCGCTAGAATATTTTTTAGATGAGAGACAAAAAGCCTATACTTTTTTGATATAGGCGAGAGCTGCAAAATAAGTTGTTTCACCTATGAGAATAGTAACCACGCAAATACTACGTTCCTAAAATAAAAGGAATTAAAAAATATTTTCTCATAAACAACAACTCCATTCTCTTTACTTAGAAAACCTCCCCTCCTTGCAAAACTCATAGTCTAGTTTTTTGATGCCCAAAACCTCATCGGTGCCAGGTCATGTTTCAGATCTTAATGCGTTAAAAAATAAAAGCTCTGATTTTTAGTCAGAGCTTTTATGATCATGGTTTGTAATTTAAATTAGTGTTATAATTCAAAAAAATTGCGTGCTGCGGTGGTATGAAGCGGAAATGCAAGCTCTTGATCTTTTTCAATGAAGCTTATTTCTAATGTTTCTTCGTTTTTAAACTCGATATTTAATTGTTCTTTAGTAATTTCAGGAGCCAATCCAAATATTAAAATTCGATTTGAATCGATAGCACTTTCAACTGAAAATAAATTAATCTGCACAGGATCGCATTTGATCCCAGTTTCTTCGTATAGCTCTCTACAACAAGCTTCTTGCCAAGTTTCACCAGCGTTCACATACCCACCAGGTAAAGCAATAAATCCTTTTCGCGGCTCGATACCTCTACGAATACCTATTAATTTTTTATCTACCGGCAATAAGCAAACAGCGACGGGAACTGGATTTTTAAACATAGCATGATGTTAATATTTTAAAAATATCGGTCAACAACCAAATATTTTCTATCTATGACCCCGCTAACAAGACAGACGCTTATTAGCTGCGGGCGATAAACATACTTATTAAAAAACTACTTAATATCAGCAAGGCTCACAGATACCATCGTTGAAACACCGCGTTCTTGCATTGTTACACCGTAAAGCTTCTGAGCGACTTCCATCGTGTGCTTATTATGAGTCACCACGATAATTTGCGAACGTTTTGCCATTTCTCTGACTAGATCGTTGAAACGGAAAACATTGGCATCATCAAGCGGAGCATCAACCTCATCCAGTAAACAGTACGGAGACGGTTTAACTAAGAAGATCGAGAACACTAACGCTACGGCCGTAAGGGCTTTTTCGCCCCCTGACATTAGGGTTACGTTCTGCATTTTCTTACCTGGAGGTTTAGCGATGATCTCGATACCCATTTCGCCTTTTTCTTCGTTTTCGACGATTTGTAACATCGCCTCACCACCGCCGAAAAGAACTGGAAATACTTTTTGGAAACGCTCATTAACAAGATCAAAAGTTTCTTTGAAACGTTTAGAACAGATTTTGTTAATACGCTCGATCACTTTGCGTAAATGCTCTTTCGCCTCTGTAAGATCAGCGTGCTGTTTAGTTAAAAATTCGTAACGCTCTTGCGTTTCAGAGTACTCAGCAATAGCTGAAAGATTTACTTCGCCAATTTTAGCTAATTTTTCGCGTAATTCTTTTAATTCTTCAACAGCCGCAACGGGATCACCTTCGCGACCGATGTATTTTTCAACAACGTCTGGAAGATTTAACATATATTTTTCACGAGTTTGCTCGATCAAGTTTTGTTCTTTCATTTTAGCTGATTCTAATTTCAATTGAGACTCAGACATACGCTGTAAACGTTCGTTACGTTCACGTTGCATTGTGATCGTTTTATTTTCTAATTCACGAATATCAGCAGTTTCAATTTCGAATTGATTTTTGAATTGAGCCAAATCTAAACGTTTAACTTCAATATCAGCAACCATTCTTTCGAAATCGATTTTCGCCTGTTCTAAAGCATAAGAGCCTTCAGTCATTTGCGAATTGTAACCTTCGGCCTCTTCAGACATACGGTTTAATTGGTGCGATAATTCATTAACCTGTCTAGTCACCATTTCTAATTGGCGAATTAAACCTTGGTATTCCTGAGATTTAGAAGCTGATCTGATTTGTAAATCAGTCACTTCAGCTTGCTGCGCATCGAAACCATCTTTCATTGAATCAAATTCATTTGTTAATGATTCGATAGATGTTTCTAACTCGGCTTTATTCGTGCGTAAGTTCACTAGATTTTCTGACATTTCAGAAATCTTTTCATCAAGCATAGCTAAGTTTTCAGTTAAACGACGAACTTCTTTATCCTGTCTTTCAACCGCGTTGCCCGCTTGTTGTAATTCATTATCAGCACGTTCTAAGTCTTTACGAAGTTCTGTAACTTTGATTTCTTGTTCGATACGGCGTTTTTGCGCGCCTTCAAAGTCATTTAATACGTTAGCTAATTGCTCTTCAGTTTTCTTTAAAGCAGCCGTTGCTAAAGCCGTCTTACCAGACCATTCGTTTTTCTTATCAGTTAATTCTTTAATTTCACGACGACGTTTTAATACGCCTGATTCAGCAGAATCTTTTGATCCGCCAGTCATTACGCCATCAGCTGATAACGTATCACCATCCGGAGTTACAAAAGTCCAACCTGAGTAGTTCGGACGTAATGATAATGCCGTACGGATTGAATCAACAATCGCCACACCAGATAGAATATTTTCTACCGAGTCAGAGAATTGAGCGTCAGAACGAACGACTTTATTTAATAAACCAAGAACACCGGCTTCAGCTTCAGGGTTTCCTGCAGGCATGTGAGCTTTTTCGCCCTGAGCCGCAAAGAAAGAAGAACGGCCTGTGTTTTGTTCTTTTAAATAATCAACAGCCTCTAAAGCTGTTTCTTTTTTATTAGATAAAAGCATCTGTAATTTAGAACCAAGAGCTGCTTCCATAGCGATTTCGAATTCGCTTGGCACTTCGATCACTTCAGATACTGGGTGGAATGTTTCATTCACCGTGCCATCAGCATTTAATGATTGTTCAGTTCTGGCTTTTGACCAAAGCATAACTTGCTTAACGCCCTCTTCGAAACCTTCGAAGTTTTGCGCTAAATTTTCTAAACCGTAAAGGCGTGAAGCCGTTTCATTTAAATTATCTTTAAATTCCTGAACTTCAATTTGTTTACGTTGAACAGATTCAGTCAAAATCTTTTTATTCGCTTCAAAAGATTCAGCATCATTTGAAAGGTCTAATTGAAGTTGGCGTTGGCTGTCTAATTCATTTGTGATTTTACGACGACGAGTTTCAAACCCGTGGTGTGTTTCACGCAATTCAGAAAGTTTTAATTCTTCATTAGCTACACGATCAGCAACTTCAGAACGCTGACCTGTGAAAGAATTTAATTTTGCATCTAACGCTGATTCAGATTGGCCTACGGCAAATTGTTCACGGCGTTTAACAGTTAAATCTTCGTCGATTTCAGCAAAACGTTTTTGGTTTTCACTGAAAGCCTGAGCTTTTGTAATTGATTCTTCAGCTAAATATTCTGATTCTTCTTTTAATTCATCAGCTTGAGCCTGAAGTGTCGTTTGATCACGAGATAATAAATCATAACGGGCTTGTTGTTCGTTTAAGATCGAACCCGTCATTTGCTCATTGCGTTTAGCTTGTTCAAGCGTAAAGCGTAATTCCTGAATTTCTAATTCTTTCTTTTGTACAGAACCCTGGTGATTGAAGAATTCTTGTTGGCGATCTTCAACTGCTTTTTCTTGTTCTAACACAGAAAGTTTTAAAGTTTCTAATTGCGCCTGCATTCCTGCAAGGTCAGCTTCAGAACCAACTTCTAAAGATTGCGCTTCATCAAAGATTTTTTGTGCTTCGTTAGCAGCACGCGCAAGCTCTATGTATTGAGCTGATGATAACCATAATTCAAGATCTTCAATTTGATTTTTGATATTACGGTAACGTTCAGCACGCTGCGCCTGACGCTGTAAAGAATCGATCTGGCGTTTTAATTCGCCGATGATGTCTTGTAAACGCACTAAGTTTTGATCTGTAGATTGTAATTTACGTTGCGATTCTTTTTTACGAGCCTTGAACTTCGTAATACCCGCGGCTTCTTCGATTAACATGCGGCGATCTTCTGGCTTAGATGTAATGATCTTACCGATCATACCCTGAGCGATAATCGAGAAACCTTTTGATCCGGCACCAGTATCCATAAAGATTTCTTGCACGTCTTTTAAACGAGCTGCTTCTTTATTGATAAAGTATTCGCCTTCACCATTTCTGTGTAAACGACGAGTCACCATGATTTCAGAATGTTTTAAATACTTAGCTGGGAATGGTCCGCCATCATTTTCTAATGTAAGTGAAACTTCGCACATACCATGCGGAGCATAGTTTTCTGCGCCGGCAAAGATAACATCTGTCATTTGCGATGCACGTAAGTCTTTGGCCGATTGATCGCCCATTACCCACATTAAAGCATCGACGATATTAGATTTACCGCAACCATTCGGGCCTACGATACCAGTAATACCAGCATCGAATTGAATGACTGTGCGATCTTTAAATGATTTAAAACCAATTAGTTCTAGTTTTTTAATTCTCAAAGCAAAACTCCTTTTGCGAAGAAAATGGTTTATAGTCTTATGAATTCCATAAGACACCATATAGAGCTTATAACTACTCTATAACTGTCCTTTGGTCGGGATAGTGAGTCAACGATGAAACAATTGCTTTTGAGAGTTTTGGTCGGCCTTGCCGCAACGCTGCATGTCTATATATATGAGGCTGCACATTTCTTATCCTAAGACAGAGCCTACAAATTTAGCTGCAGATTTTTAGCGCAAAAATTATGTATTAATTAATAAACGATAACCGCTGCGAATGACGGTGTCGATTTTTACCGTCGATTTATGAATCTTTTTACGCAAATGTGCCACATGCGTATCAACACTTCGTAAAGTGACAGATAGGTCATTACCCCAAACTTCTGAAAGCAAATGCTCGCGTGTGTAAACGCGCTCCGGATATTTTGCCAGCGATAATAACAATTTAAATTCTAAGGTCGTTAAATCAATCGGCATCTGATCATTGCCGCCGGATTGAATCACTACTTTTTGTTTGCTGACTGTAATGATTAAATCGCCAATTTTTAACTGGTCAGAGCTAGTTTTAGCCTGTTCAATTTTTCTAAGCTTAGCCGACACGCGCGCTTTTAATTCAATCGGATCGAAAGGTTTAGAAATAAAATCTTCAGCCCCGAAAGAAAATGCAGTCACCTTACTGGCAATATCAGTTTTACCGCTAATAATAATCACTGGCGTTTGCGCACCAGATGCATTGCTTAAGTGATTTAAAAAAGTAAGCCCATCACCGTCTGGCAATCCGATATCCAGAAGAATTAAGTCAAACGTGTTTGTTTGCATTAAAGCCTGGGCTTCTTTTAAAGTTGAAGCCATTGAAAGAGAAAACTCTTTCAATGTGTTAGCGGCCAACACCCGCATAACTTCATTATCTTCAACTAACAATAATCTTTGCATGCTTATTTTTTCTTCCTTTTTAAGTGAGCCTTAGCAGCGGCTAAGCGTGCTATCGGCACTCGAAACGGCGAACAACTGACGTAATCTAAATTTACATTTTCAAAAAACTCGATCGACTCTGGATCACCACCGTGCTCACCGCACACGCCCACTTTAAGTTGGCCTTTAGTTTGACGACCTAAATCAACACCGGTCTTAACTAATGTGCCTACACCGATTTGATCAATACTTACGAATGGATCTTTGGCAAAGATTCCCTGGCTGACGTAGCTTCCTAAAAATCTTCCAGAATCATCACGCGAAAGACCTAACGTCGTTTGTGTTAAGTCATTTGTTCCGAAACTAAAAAAGTCAGCATGTTTTGCAATCTCATGAGCTGTTACTGCTGCACGAGGAAGTTCAATCATCGTACCGACTTGGTAATCAAATTTAGTTTTAGTTTCTTTCATCACCTTATCAACCACTTCGATAGTTTGCGCGCGAAGAATTTCTAATTCTTTCGCCGTAGCAATAAGTGGAATCATAATTTCAGGAACAAGCTTCATGCCTTCTTGAGTTAGCTTTGCTGCAGCTTCTGCAATGGCACGCGATTGCATTTGATAGATTTCAGGAAAAGTGACTGCTAAACGACAACCACGATGACCTAACATCGGGTTAAATTCGTGAAGCGCTTGGATTTTTGCTTTTACGCGATTAGCATCAAGGTTTACACGTTTTGCAAAAATTTGAATCTCTTCATCAGAGTGCGGAACAAATTCATGCAATGGGGGGTCTAATAAACGAATTGTTACCGGATAGCCTTCCATGATTTTAAACAACTGATAAAAATCATCTCTTTGCATTGGTAATAATTTTTCTAAAGCACGTTCACGTTCAGCTTTGGTGTCAGAAATAATCATTTCACGAACGGCATCAATACGATCAGCACCAAAGAACATATGCTCTGTACGGCAAAGACCGATACCTTCAGCCCCGAAATTACGGGCTGTCATAGCATCTTTTGGCGTGTCAGCATTAGCGCGCACTTTTAAACGACGAACGCCATCAGCCATTTTCATTAAACGATCAAAAACGCCGTCTAATTTTGGTTCGATAGTTTTAACTTCACCTAGATAAATTTCACCAGTGCTGCCATCTAAAGTAATTACATCACCTTTTTTAAGGTTGTAACCTTTAGCGCGCATGACTTCATTGGTGTAATCCACTTCAACTTCTGAACAACCAGCTACGCAACATTTACCCATACCACGAGCTACGACGGCTGCATGTGATGTCATACCACCGCGAGCTGTTAGAATCCCTTGGGCTGCAACCATACCCGCAATGTCTTCAGGAGAAGTTTCAACACGAACTAAGATGACTTTTTTGCCTTGCTCTTTCCATTCAACAGCATCTTCCGGAGTAAATACGATTTGTCCGCAAACGCCACCTGGGCTTGCTGGTAAACCTTTTGCTAGAATAGTTTTTGAGGCTTTAGGATCAAGTGTCGGATGTAATAATTGATCAAGTGATGAAGGATCTAAACGTAAGATCGCTTCCTCTTCAGTAATCATTTTTTCATCAATCATATCGCACGCGATTTGTAACGCGGCTTTTGCCGTGCGTTTACCGTTACGTGTTTGCAACATCCACAATTTATTTTTTTCAATTGTGAATTCGATATCTTGCATATCTTTGAAATACGTTTCTAATTTTTTATAGATTATTTCTAGGTCTTTGTAAGGCTCAGGCATAATTTCAGCCAACAACGAAATTGGCTGCGGCGTGCGGATTCCGGCAACCACATCTTCACCTTGCGCATTTACTAAAAATTCTCCGTAGAATTTTTTTGCCCCCGTTGAAGGATCACGTGTGAACGCAACACCCGTTGCTGAATCATCACCTAAATTACCAAACACCATCGACTGAACATTTACCGCTGTTCCCCATGCTGCCGGAATATCATGTAATTCACGATAAGTGATCGCACGAGCTGTGTTCCAACTTTTGAATACGGCGTTAATTGCTCCCCAAAGTTGTTCCATTGGGTCAGCCGGAAAGCTTTGACCTGTCATTTGTTGAACCAGGTCTTTAAATTTTTTAACTAATTTTTTTAAATCATCTGTTGTTAAATCTGTATCTAAGTGCAGACCTTTTTCGGCTTTTAGATCTTCAAGAGTAACCTCTAATAATGATGAATTCATTCCCATCACCACATCAGAGTACATTTGAATAAAGCGGCGGTAAGAATCCCAGGCAAAACGTGGATTATTCGAAGACTTTGCTAAGCCTTCAACTGTTTGATCATTCAGACCTAAATTAAGAATCGTATCCATCATACCAGGCATCGAGGCGCGAGCACCTGAGCGAACGCTCACCAATAATGGATTTGTAGTATCACCAAATTTTTTACCGATTTTAGCTTCAACTCGTGATAACGCTTTTAAGACTTCAGGTTTAACCCAGTCAGGAAGTTTTCCACCTTCGGCATAATAAGCCGTACAGATGTCAGTTGAAAGCGTAAACCCTGGAGGCACCGGAAGACCAATAGCTGTCATTTCAGCTAGATTAGCTCCTTTACCACCTAAGGTATTTTTCATGCTTGCATTACCTTCGGCTTCACCCGCCGCGAAGTAATAAACAAACTTTTCAGGTCTTGTATAAGTCTTTGTGTTTGTAGTCTCCATCACACAGTCCTATTCTTTTTTGTTATTGGTTAAACTGTTTCAATTGAACAGCAATATAAGCATTTAATTCTTTAATTTTAATACGCTCTTGAGTCATTTTATCACGATGACGAACAGTCACTGCGCCATCAGTGACTGATTCAAAATCGTAAGTCACACAAAACGGTGTTCCGATTTCATCTTGGCGACGGTAACGTTTACCGATTGATGCAGTCTCATCGTAAGTCACATCAAAATCTTCGGCTAATTGGTCACGTAAACCTTCTGCAGGAAGAGATAATTCATCTTTTTTAGATAGTGGTAATACCGCAACTTTAAACGGAGCAATCTCAGGATGTAATCCCAACACCACACGTACGTCTTCAGAAGTTTTACCTGTTTCATCTTTTGTTGTCGTTACTTCTTCACGGTAAGCATCACACATGAATGCCAAGAATAAACGATCACAACCCACAGCTGTTTCGATCACGTAAGGAATAAATTTTTCTTTTTCAGCTTCATTAAAATATTCTAAGTTTTTTCCAGAGAATTTCGCATGCTGGGTTAAATCGAAATCAGAACGGTTATGAATACCTTCTAATTCAGAAAAACCCATCGGAAATTTATACTCAATGTCTACGGCAGCACGCGCGTAGTGAGCTAATTTATCATGCGGTTTAAAATTTAAGTTTTCTTCACGAATCCCGAATTTTAAATAGAATTTCCAACGGCGGTCTTTCCACTCATTAAAAAACTGCTCATCGGTTCCTGGCTTTACAAAATATTGCATTTCCATTTGTTCAAATTCACGCGTACGAAAAATAAAATTACCCGGAGTAATTTCATTACGAAAAGATTTACCAATCGCAGCAATCCCAAAAGGAATTTTATAACGCGACGATTGTTGGCAGTTTTGAAAATTCACGAAATGGCCTTGAGCCGTCTCTGGACGAAGATAAACTACAGAACCAGAGTCTTCTAAAGGACCCATGTGAGTTTTAAACATTAAGTTAAACTGACGCTCTTCTGATAAGTTTTTGCTGCCACACACAGGGCACTGTTTTTTATTAATATAAGAATCAGTGTTATCTGCGCGAAAGCGTGTTTTACAATCTTTACAATCAACTAACGGATCAGAGAATCCATCAACATGGCCCGAAGCTTTCCAGACAGTTGGGTGCATAAGAATCGCGGCATCAAGACCAACAATGTCTGATCTACGAGTCATGGCATTCCACCACGCACGTTTAACATTCAATTTCATTAATGAACCTAAAGGACCATAATCCCAACAGCTACCAAGGCCGCCATAAATTTCAGAACTTTGAAAAACAAAGCCACGGCGTTTTGATAAACTCACAAGAGTACTTAAATCTTTTAGACGTTTAATTTCAGGAATTGGTGCAGTCACGTTCGGAATCCTTTCGCGAATCAAAATACGATAGCTATAACGGTATCGTGTGCGAAAAGAAGAGGTAACAGTTTCCTTTATGCGTCACAGCGCATATCAAAAAGGGAACTGTTACCTGAATGTATTTTTTTAGGCAAAAAATAAAAAACCTCTTGGTTCAAGAGGGGCTCAAACGCAAGAGGCTACCAGTCATTTTTGAAGATGCCTGACTCTTTTCTATAATACGAAATGTGCGCCAATCGTGAGCGTTACGGTATGAGATTAGAGTGAAAAAATGCTGTCCAAAGCTTTGACAGGTGCCGGGAATTATTTCAAGTTTTTGCTCAAAAATCCGATAAGTAATGCTATGGGATTGATAATCAGGCCTAAATCTAAATTAGCGGCTTTACAATGCCGCCTCTACACCTGGGAGAACCTTAAATCAGCCTATCGCAACGAGCCTATTCCAATTGATTGGACTAACATTTCCAGAGTCCATATACCCAAACAACCTGAAAAGGATTATTTCCTCGTTTATTATTCAGCCAATGGCTACGACACCGTTATTGGATTCAAGGCTGAAGAAGCAAACGATCCTGAAGCGCTACAAAAGTTTGCATTAGAGAACCCAGACAAAGTGATCAAGAACAGATTCTGGCATGAAGATCATTTTTTCTCTCGTTTGAAACTGCACTTTAAATACGGTGCATACTGTGAAAAATTCATTCTTGGAATGTTTGCTATTGCCTTTATGTTTTATCAATTCAAATACTTCGGCTCCCTCATGATTCAAAAGTACCAATTTTTGATCAAAGCTAGTTGCAACGTGCGCTGCGCTGAAATGCTATGGTCGACAAGCTTGTGGTGGTTTTACGGGGTAGTATTTATAATCGCCTCTTTAATTCCAGTGTTCTTTTTTAAGAGAATATACAATTCAGTAGCTCGTAGTAAAAATATTCAAGTTATTAATGGATCAATGTTAGCTATTGTCTGCTTTACCTTCATTTGCATTGTCTTAGTTGCAAACCCACCAACAATCATCGCAGCGACAACAAAATATTCTAAGATCATCGCTGCTTACGCTGATGGAACACTTGATTCCAAACTCTCACAAAAAATCGAAATGGCATCTCAACGCGAATTTCAGGGCGATATTGACGATCTTGAAGAAGTTCAAATCCCCGAAGCTTATCGTGAAGAATAGTCACTTTATCACCATTTAGTGACGACAATTTTCGGCACTCTTGTTGCTCTTAAGTCTCCCGTTCAATAAAAGGGGGACACAATGATCCAGTTTAAAAAGTTTTTGCCTTTATTTGTTGCAGCCATCACCGCATTAAGCGTGAGTGCTACAGCCAATTCGGCACCGTCTGAGCAAACAGCTCAAGTTATTACGCGCACGGCAACGAGCGCTCACCAAGCCACTGTACTCTTGTCGAAAAATTTATTTCGCCAAGAACAAGTGCAAGTGCCGTACACAGTTCAGGTACCTTATCAGGTCGAAGAAACTTACACAGTTCAAGTTCCGTACACTGTTCAAGTTCCTTATACTGATTATGTAACTGAATACCGCGATGAATATCGCTGTGAAACTGTAACACGTTACCGCAACGAACAACGTTGTGAAAACGTAACTCGTTACCGCAATGAACGCCGTTGCCAAAATGTAACTGACTACCGCAGAGAATGCCGTAACGAACAAAAATGTTACTTAGTTCCTGGCGAACCGGGCCAATGCCGTGATGTGACTGAATGTGGTACAAATGCTCACGGGCAACAAGTTTGTAAAACTCGTCGCGTATGTGATAGCGGAACTGGTCCAACTCAGCGTTGCGAAAACCAACAAGTTTGCAATAACGTTCCTTACACTCGTCAAGAATGCCGCGACCACCAAGTTCCATACACTGATAGAGAATGCCGTAACGTTCAAGTTCCATACTCTGAACAACAGTGCGGAAACGTGCGCGTACCTTACCAAAAAGAAGTGACTCGTTACCGTGACGAAACTAAATACCGTGATGAGACCCGCACTCGCACTGTAACTAAATACCGTGAAGAAACAAAATGTTGCAAAACTGAAACACAAACTGTGTTTGACCGTCAGTTACAATTCCAAGTTGTAGTTTCTTTTCCACAAGACGCTGTTCTTGCTTCACACGAATCTGAAACTTTAAAAGTAACTTTAACTTCAGCTCAACCGGGCCAAGTAACTGTTGCCACTGTGAATTCATTATATGGATACAAAGTGATTTCTCAATCGCAATCTGGCGAAGTGATCAACGTGCAATTAGGTTTAACACCACTATTTGATTCTGCAAATGCTGGAACTTCATCACTTAAAGGTTTACAAGTTGTGTACTCACCGCTTTTAAATCAATTCGTAGTCAGCTTTTCGGATTCAATAACTCACTCTAAAGTTCAAACAACTTCAGAGATTGAAGTTCGTGATTTAGCGACTGATGCTTTAATCGAGCAAGGTATTGCTACTTCATTAGCTAACGGAAAAACTGGTTTAATCGTACAAGCTCAAATTGGCGCTCACACAAAAATCAAGGCCGTTGTTAAAACAACTCGTATCGGTTCTGTGATTGCTAATGGTCAGTTATCTTTTTCTAGCACAGCAGTTTATGACCGCCGTGTTTTAACTTCTGAAGATATTCAGATTTTATCTGATTCTTCTAAAGTAGAATTAACTGCTCCAAACCAACAAGGTGTAAATGCATACATCAAATTATCTGACAGCACTGAACAATTTAGCGAAGTAAGTACTAAGTACGTATTAAGCTTATTCGAAGTGAAAAACGGTAAATTACGCGCAATCAACACGCCACAAACTGTAAGCCGCGAACAAGCACAAGCAGCTAACGGTGAAGTGACCTTAGCTAAATTATTAGGAAGCAAAGCTTCTTCAATTTTAAAAGCTGGAGCGCAAATTCGCGTACAAGTAGACGTTAAACGTTCGGTCAGCTCTTCAAACTTGAGCAACCCAACACCGTTTGCTGTTTCTACAGATTTATATATTCAATAGTTTTAAAAACAAAAATCGCGGGCCCCTCCCGCGATTATTAGAACTATTTAATAGAACTATATGGCCGTCATGAATACTTGATGGCCATTTTTTTATTTTAGTAGCAACGATCGAATGTAATTGATTTACCTTCGCCGTTGATAGTGATATCGGCAGTTCCGCAACCTGTGATATCAACTGTCGCCATGTTTCCGTCGCTGCAGCTTCCTGACCAGCTACCCGAAATCGCACAGTTACAGCTTCCGTTCCATGTCACATTTGTCGGAACCAAACTGCATGTTTTACCAGTCAGATTGTTAGTTGTAAAAACCTCTCCGCCATTCATTGTACGGCCAGCACGCGCTACGCCAGAAACCGTGATATGGTTTGGAATTGTCGTTGTAATATCAATTAATGTAGCACCGTTGAATGTTAACTTACGATTGATACCATCGTTGTCGATACGAAATAAGTGAGAAGATACCTTAGCAACTGATTGCCCCCACGTAGAAGTTTTTGTAACACTTAAAACAGCTCCACTTGGAGTTGAAACTGTAAAATTTGGATTACGATGAACTTGATCTGGCGCAACAGCCATAGAACAAGTGTTATCAACACCTGCATCGTAATAGGTTAAGGTTACAGAGCCGCTCACTGTTGCTGTACCAATCGTGCAGTTATTAAAATTACGGGTAACTACATTACTAACACAACCAGAAAAAGTCTGTCCTACAGCACACGTAGCCGCTTCTGCTGTGGGCATAATTAAAGACATTAAACTTGGTTTTTCTAATGCATTTGGCGTAACACGCGCAAAAGTTCTTAACTGCGATTTCATAAATGCAAATTGGCCCGATGAACCACCGGCTTCATCAATTGCTGCCATAGTTTCACCGACTTGCTGCGCAATCTCTTCAGTCTCTAGTGAAGCCGTCGCCGCCTCGTCTTCAATTTTTTTCTTACAAGAAAAAGAAATTAAACTTAACGATATAATAATGAACATCCATTTTTTCATAAAAACTTCCTTTTACTTAATTTTAAAAGAAGGGCCACCTGTCCGGCTACGACTTTATAGGACAGGTCCAGAATGGAATGTTTCAAAACTAGATTTCAATACGTATTGTTTTGATCTTGGACGATATAGTGACTTTAAACTAACACTTTTTTTATCGCCTTAGCCCACGATTTTTGTCGTGCCGTTAAGTCTTTTTTCTTAATCGTCGCATTAAACGAACGATCGATTTTCCAGATTTTATTAATTTCGGCCGTCGAATTCCAAACCCCCGCGCCTATTCCAGCTAAGTAAGCAGCTCCCATTGAAGTGGTTTCGATTTGTTGAGGCCGATCAACTTGTGTTTGTAAATAATCAGCCTGTAGTTGCATTAATAAATTATTTGCCGAGGCCCCGCCATCAACGCGTAATTTTTTAATTTTTTTACCTAAATCTTTTTGCATCGCTATCAAAATATCTGCATTTTGTAAGGCCATTGCCTCTAAGGTGGCGCGGGCAATGTGAGACTTTGTCGTCCCGCGGGTTAAACCAGTTAATTCGCCGCGAGCCTCTGGCTTCCAGTGAGGCGCGCCAAGGCCTGTAAGCGCTGGAACAAATTCAACACCGTTCGTGTTCGGAACTTCGGCAGCTAGTTTTTCGACTTCAGCACTTGATTCAATTAATCCTAAACCATCACGTAACCATTGAACTGCAGCGCCACAAATAAAGGCTCCACCCTCAAGAGCGTACTGCGCGGGTTGATCTTTAATTTTCCACGCTACCGTTGTCAGTAAGTTTGATTTTGATTTTAAAATTTTCGTTCCTGAATTCATCAAGATAAAACTGCCGGTTCCAAACGTGCATTTACTTTCACCAGCCGTGTAACAAGCCTGACCAAAAAGAGCTGCCTGCTGGTCTCCGGCAACTCCAGAAATCAGAGTGCCATCAACAACAAAACCAGCATTTTGGGTAACACCAAAAGCTCCGGCTGATGATTTAATTTCTGGTAATGCAGAAAGAGGAACTTTAAATAATTTTAATAAATCTTTATCCCAAGCTAAGGTTTTTAAATTCATTAACATCGTGCGAGAGGCATTACTTACATCTGTGGCGAAAGTTTTTCCTGAAGTTAATTTCCACATTAAAAATGTGTCCATGTTACCGAAGGCTAAATCATCATCATTTAAAGCTTTTTTAACCGCTGGAACATTTTCAATTAACCAACGCATTTTGCTGGCCGAAAAATAAGGATCCAGCACCAGACCTGTTTTATCTTTGATTTTTTTCTGCCACGTTGGACGAAGCTTATTGCACATCTCGGTAGTTCTACGACATTGCCACACAATGGCATTGTGTAACACTTCAGAATTTGATTTACGCCAAGCCACAACGGTTTCACGTTGATTCGTGATACCTATTGTTAAAACATCACCGGGGCTCGCCTGAATCTTACTTAATGCTTTACGCGCCGATTGAGAGACAGATTCCCAAATATCACGAGGATCATGCTCAACCCAACCAGGTTTCGGATAGTGTTGCGGAAAATCCTGATCACTAGATGCGACCAGACCTCCGCCTTGATCCACTAAAATGACTGTTGAACCGGTTGTTCCTTGATCGATGGCCATGATATATTTTTTCATAGAAATATCATGATCAATTTTTTAAAAAAACCCAACGAAAAAGTATTCAATTTAAAGTCACTCGGTGCTGACGAGTTGCTATATAAAGTTTTTCCGCGCCTTTTCATGGAGATTTTAAAAAAATATTTTCGCATTCAAGTTGAAGGCGTAGAAAATATCCCCACCAGCGGACCAATAATCATAGCCCCAAATCATTCAGGCTTTACCGCAATGGATGCCATGGTACTAGCTTACATTATTCAAGAAAAAACTCAGCGGGTTCCGAGAGTTCTTACCCATCATTTATGGTTTTTAACTGAAACCACAGCACTCCCTGCGCAAAAACTTGGTTTTTTCGAGGCGACTTTTGAAAACGGCGTGAATTATCTAAAGAAAAAACAAATGATCGTGATTTTTCCTGAAGGTGAACATGGTAATTTCAAACCCACTTCGAAGCGCTATCAGCTGCAAGAATTCAAACGCGGCTTTATTCGCATGGCTCTAGCCACCGATGCGACGATTGTTCCGACGGTGATCTTAGGCGCCGAAGAGACAAATATTAATTTGCGCCAGCTTAAGTTTTCAAAATTTTTACGTGGTTTAGTATTACCGCTTCCTCTGAATGTGATTCCCCTGCCTGCAAAGTGGAAAATTATTTTCGAAAAACCAGTCACTTTGCCATTTGGCCCAGACAAAATGAGTGATTCTGAACTTTGTCATGAATTAGCCACCGAGATTCAAGAGAATCTGCAAAAAAGAATAAACATCGAAGTTAAAAAACGCGGTTTCGGCTTTATTTAGTAAGGCGTTACTTTTTGGGAAGCGCTGCTCCCGAAAAAGGGACGGCCTACCTAATTAGGACAATTCGCTGTGTTGAAGTTCTGCTGTTTGGCGCAATCTGGTAAATCATTTCCGATAGCTTTAACCATGCGGCTCCAAGCTTTGACGATAACACCTTGATTGCCATCATCACCGCGGCCCACTAAATTTTTAGTCACTGTCGCGGCGATCGCCACCATAAGAACCATGATTAATAAATATTCGACAATAACCTGTCCACGACTATTAAAGCGCATACTCTAAGTATAAGAACAAATTTTCGAAAACAACAGGATTAATGTGACGTTTTAGAATTGTAAATTCAGATTGGTTTTTTCTGTAGCGATAAAATTCTTAAGTTGAGTCAGAATGCTTTGGTAAATTACCGAAAAAGCATCATCTGAGTGAGAATTGGCAAAGCCCAGAATCAAGCCTTCATCCCAAAGACGATTCATTAAAGGAGCTTGTGCTTCACCATCAAAAGCGACAGCTAAGTCTTGAGACGATGGGTAAATTAAAATGAAAGCGTGCTTTTTAGTTTTTTCAGACCATTTTTTATATTCAGTCCAAAGCCCTAAATCCTGGGTTTGCAGTAAGTGATAAATCTTTAAAGCGACAGACTCATAACTTTGCGAAAAATAAATTCGAAAAGGGCCATCGAATAAAGCGGTATTAAATACCGGACTATAATATTGCGTCGTTAAAAAAGAAGAATAACTTGCTGCCATAACGTGAGCCTAGAAAGACTGCACCCCTTATACAACAAAAATGTAAGAATCTTAAATTTTAAGACGCCACGTGTAATTTGAAGAGGAATTACTCGACTAAAGTTGGCTTTCCACGAATGAAAAGTTGATGACTTGGCATTGCACCTGCTGAATAGAAAAAGTCAGAAAGCTCTGCATCAGTGCAAATAAAATTAGCTCTTTTACCAACAGCCAATGACCCTTCTTCATGGTCAATCCCTAAAGCGCATGCGGCATTGATTGTGTAAGCTTTAAAAACTTCAGACAAGGTCATCTTCATTTCTAAACGCGCAAGTAATCCCACCAAAGATAGATCCTGCGTCGGGCAACTCCCAGGGTTATAATCTGTAGCCAGTGCAACTGTCGCACCACTATCTATTAAATTGCGCGCTGGTGGATACGGACACTTCATATATAAGTCGGCCGCTGGTAATAATACGGCCACAGTTTTACCGCGCGCAAAGTATTGAATCGTTTCATCGGTTAAGTGAATCACATGATCTGCAGATTGAGCCTGTAATTCTAATGCCAGCTCTGCCCCGCCAGATAACGATAACTGATTGGCGTGAATCGTAACTTCAAAGCCAAGTCTTTTTGCCGCAGCTAAATAAGTTTGCGCTTCTGGAACTTCGAAAAAATTTTTCTCAATAAAAATATCAACGCGGTTTGAAAGCTTTTTCTTTTTTACGATAGGTAAAACTTCTTTAGCTAAATACTCTAAATATTTTCTGTAAGAATCATACTCAGGAGGCTTCGCGTGTGCTCCTAAAAAAGTAGGAATCACCCGCGCCGTTTTAATTTTGTTAATAACCTCTAAAGACTTGATTTCATTTTTCAAATCCAGAGCATAGCCAGATTTAATCTCGACAGTAGCCACACCTTGTCTGATAAAGTTATTCACACGCTCTTGCGTGCTGGCTAAGAGCTCTTTAGCAGAAGCTGTTCTGGTCTTTTTCATGGTGGATAGGATTCCCCCACCCTTTTTAGCAATTTCTAAGTAACTTACACCGTTATTGCGCAGCTCGAATTCATCTGCACGTGAGCCGGCAAACAGTGAATGCGTGTGGCATTCGATAAAGGCCGGCAAAACCTTTTTCTTTTTCAAATCGATTTCTTTTTTGAATTTATTTTTTTTAGGGATTTTATTTTGCGGACCAAGCCATGCGATCAAACCATTTTCGATGATCATCGCCATTTTCGGTGTATGACCATCGAAATTTTCATTCACTAAACTAAAATTAAAAACCAGATTTTTGTTCACACTCAAGATTGTCGTATTTTTCGATCAGTTTATCAACTAGAGCTTTCGGTGAATTTTCATTGCTGACATCAATTTGGCGCGCCTGAGTATCGCCAAAGTAGACTACCCAACGTGTTTTGCCTTCACCCTCACCAATTAAAGTGTAAATTAACTGTTGCAGTTTTGAAGCCTTATCAGTGGCCTCAGTACGTCCTGCACGCGGAATACAATAGTCACGCAAAGCTGATGCGACATTATTTTCTTTTAAAGCCGGATACACCATATTACAAAGCGCTTGGCTGCTCATCATGTGGGTCGAAGCTACTAAGTATTTATCCAACACTTGGCGCGCATTCATACAAAGATTTTGATGCGTAGGACTTCCTTTTTTAATATATTTCAAAGATAAATGCGTTAACCGCTGACCGTATAATTTTCCACGAGCTAAAATGGCCTCCATCGTTCCCATTTTAGTTACACCTTTGTAGTCAGCTTTAGCGAATTGATATTCAAACACATTTAGTTTCGCGCGCGCTTCATTCATCTGATTGTAGGCATTATTAAAATGTTGGTCATTGTTACGAAGTAATTCGTAAATTGGACCATTATTACGCTGCCACTGGTAAGCGGCTTTTACTCCGCCCACAGTTTTTTGCCACCAGCCACAATTTGGATCATCCGAACAAGCCGATTTAACTTCATTGTAAAATGGACCGCGAAAGAAATAACGGTGCATATCTTTAGCGCGCTTTTCAATCTCGCTAGATTCAAAAGCCGCATATTGCATCATAGATTTTAAACTAGCTAAGTTAGTTTGTACGTTTTGTTTTTCACGTTCTTTTTTAGATAAACTTTTTTCTTTAATAGAATCTTTTTCAGTTTGTAATTCAGCCTGCTCTTGCGCAAACATGTGAACGATCTTTTGACCTGTACTTAATAATTCTAAAGAAATTTTAATCCAGTCTTGGCCAAGCTTCACACACTCAATAAGATTTTTAGATGCTTTTGCTTCAGCGAAGTATTCATCATAAGCATCTAACTGGCTTTTTAAAACTTCAATGGCCGCCGCTGAATCTGGCGATCCACCCATTTGGTCAGCCCAAGTCATGCTAAATTCAATAAGTTTTTCTAAGGTCTTTTTGTAAGTCACTGAAAGCTTAGATGACTGAATAAGTTGGCACTGAGCCACTTCAGGACGCTGAAGATCTTTTGCCGCTAGCTCAAGATCGTATTGTGCTTTTTGTAATTTATTAAGCTCATCCGGCAATAAAGTTTTCAAGCTCTTGAATAACTGATAATTTGGATCAGATTCATCAATACCTGCCAATTCAAAGGCCTGTTGTTTTACAGCAGCTGCGTTGGTTGGCGATACAGACATGCTGTTTTTACGGCGGTAATCTGTGATATTTTGATTTAAATCACGAATCCGACTTTGGTAGCCGGCGTACACTGATTGAATTTGTCCAAGTTTAAGACTGCGCATGTAATCAAGACGACGGTAAAGCTTCATGTACTGACAAACGTTTTTCAAAGTGTTTACACGATTATTTTGATCAGTCATATCAAACATAATTGAATCTTGAGCGATTTGCTCGACAAAACCTAAACCTTTAGAAAGCGCATCAGCACCAGCTAAAATTTTGACTGCTGGGCCAAGCTTAGCCCCTAAAACTGGATTTTTTGCAATCATATCAAGAACAACGGGAGCAATACCTTGAAACGTTTCATTAATCGAGAAAACTACATTTCTAAATTGTTGGTTGCTTCGGTAACAAACCTTCGTTTGTGATTGTGCAGCCAAAGCCAACGTCTCTTGAATTTTTTGAGCGGCATCCACCATCGTTTGCGCCGTCATTTCTAATTTAAAAGTCTGACCCGATTCTTGTAATTTTTTAGCTTCAAATACTGAATTTCTTAAAGCCACCGCTTTTTGCGCGACCTTTTCGTTTTGCGCTTTCATATCGCACTGAGGAAACGTCGAATTTAAATTTTCTTGCATTCTATCTAACGAACTTAAAATTTCAGTATAAGGAGAATTTGAAAATAGCGGACACTCATATTCAGGTGGCATTTCAAAAAGAACCATTTGCTGTGAAATCGAAGTCTTAGCATCAGTTGCATGATCGAAATTTACGGCTTGCTGAGCTTGCGGCCCAGGACCTGAAATACCATCAGCCGCATGGGCAAGGTTTCCCATAACCAGTGGTATTACTAATAATGACATTCCGACTTTTTTCAGCATACGTTCCTCCGTCAACCAAATTGACAGTGTCTCAAATTAGTCACTTCGCGAGCGTTAGATTCAGGGCTTAAAACAAGGTAAATTTGTTTTAAGCCTTACTTTTCTTACGCTTTGCTATGACATAGAATTTAAGAGCAACGTATGGACCAGTTTAGAAACGTACTAGGTAACTTACAGAAAGGACATGGCCGTCAAACTTCGTTTCCGAAGTAGAACTTTTAAGGCTTCCATTAAGAACATATTCTAGCTCAATATTTAAAGCCGAATTAGGCGTGAATTCATGCTTACCTGTTACTGTCAGAGCTGTCGCATTGATTTCTGAAGCTTCAACTGTTGATAAACCATCGTTTTGTAGAGTGCGACCGCCATCTTGATGAAGGTTTGAAAACGCAATTCCAAAAAAAGTGTCGTTGACGATTTCAGTTAGAGTTCCTACTTTTATAAAATTCGATTTGAGCTCTTTGACATTAAGAACATCGTCGGTTGTCTGATCAATAGCCGTTCTTTCACCCAGCATGCTGTACTCAGCTAATAAAAACACTTGAGAAGTATTGGTCACTAAAAAGTCTAACTCTAAGCCTAAAGTTGTTGTTCTGTAACCGTTTAGAGCGTTTCCATCTTTGTCCGGAGCTGGAAATTTTGCGTCGCCTGTTTTGGGCTGGTAGGCTAACTTCACATCGATCTTCGCAGAATCAAAATCACCCGCACGACCGGTTAAATTGATGATCGGATCATTTGGTCCTTTAGAATTTTCTGCCGGAAGTGGACTTTCATACGTAGCACGATTTTTAAGGTCGTAGTCCCAATTGATTCCGACTGAAAGAAAATCTAAAACTCCCACTGTGACTGCCGCATTGATGGTTTGCGCCGCAGTCTTTGCATCAAAACTTGCTGAATCGTTCGGTTTAAATTCTCTATTTGCTAAAGTTGCTCCAGCTTGAGCTAAAACTTCCCATTGCGCAGGAAAGTAATGAGGCTGCGAAATTTTCGCTGAACCAGTTACCGCTTGACTGATTTTTTGATAAGCCTCTTTGATCTGGGCATGCGACTGAACTGAAGCTACAAAAATCGCTAAGAAGATGAAATTTTTCATAACTATTTTTTCTTTCCTTGATTAGCAACGCTTTCCATTGCTTTTGCGACTTCATCAGCATCGCCGATGAATTTTTTAGAAATGACGTTTAATTTGTCATCAAGTTCATACATCATCGGAATACCCGTTGGCATGTTGACTTCCATAATCTGTTCAGGCGTCATTTTTTCTAAATGTTGGATCAATGCACGCAGTGAATTTCCGTGAGCGGCGATTAAAACTTTTTTACCTGCTAACACATCTTTAGAAATCTGATCATTCCAGAGTGGTAAAAATCTTGCCACGGTATCTTTTAACGATTCGCCCGAAGGCAATAATTCTGGATTAATGTTTTTATAACGTTGATCGTGAATCGGATGTTCAGGATTTGTTTTTGCCATCATCGGAGGAGGAGTATCGTAACTTCTGCGCCAGATTTTGACTTGGTCTTCACCATGTTTTGCTGCTGTTTCTGCTTTATCAAGGCCTTGTAAATCGCCATAGTGACGTTCGTTTAGGCGCCAATCTTTAATCACCGGTAACCAATTCAAATCCATTTCTGAAAGGATTGAATTTAGAGTTTTGATAGCTCGTGTCAAAGAGCTTGTGTAAGCAACATCGAATTCGAACTTTTGCTCTAGCAATGATCTGCCAGCTTTTTGCGCTTCTGTGCGACCTTTTTCAGACAGATCGACGTCTTTCCAACCAGTAAAACGATTTTCTTGATTCCATTGAGACTCTCCATGACGAACGATGACTAATTTGTGTGTTTTAGCTGTTGGGTTACTCATGAGAAATTTCCTCTCTAAATAATTGAAAAAATATATGAAAAATTGGCTTAAGTTTGTCTGATCTTTATGACACAATCAAGAGCGAAAACATAAAATATCATGCAAAAGTTTTGAGAGGCTAATTCATGAATCATTTGAACCTTGAATATATCGAATCATTATACAACCAATTTAAAAAATCTCCGGATTCTGTAGATCTTGAGTGGAAACGTTTTTTTGAAGGCGTTGAATTCATGAAGGATGGCGCCTTTGGCGTCTCTGAAAAAGAATTAGATGTTTACAATTTAATTAATGCTTACCGCACTTACGGTCATTACGAAGCTGATATTGATCCGTTAACAAATACTCCGGCACACAATGACCAGCTAAAATTAAATAAATTTAATTTATCTGACAAAGATTTAGAGCAAACTTTTCAAATCGGCTCTATCGTTGGCAAACCAAATTCAACTTTAAAAGAAATTATCGCACACTTGCGTTCTGCTTACTGCGGTAAATTGACAGCCCAGTTTGCTGAAGCCTTACCCGAAGTTAGAAATTGGTTTATCAAAGAATTTGAACAAAATTCTCCAACTTTCAAATTATCTGCCGATCAGAAAAAAGAAATTCTTAAGTCAGTCACTCGCGCGGAGAGTTTAGAAAAATTTATCCATACTCGTTACGTTGGCACAAAACGTTTCTCTGTAGAGGGCGCTGATGCCACGCTTCCGATGATGGATCATTTAGTAACAAGCGCATCAGCTTTGGGAACTGAAGAGATCGTTGTCGGCATGGCCCATCGTGGTCGCGTAAATGTATTAGCGAATTTCATGGGTAAAGATGTCGGCACTATGTTTGCTGATTTCAATGGCCCTACTGAATTAGAAAAACCATTAGAAGATTACGACGGCGATGTGAAGTATCACTTAGGTTATTCAAAAACTAAAGACACACCAACTGGTAAAGTTGAGTGTCATTTAGCATTTAACCCTTCGCACTTAGAAGCTGTTGGCCCGGTTGTGCTTGGTATGGCTCGTGCTTCACAAAGAAAACGCCTAGACACTAAAGATCGCAAAAAAGTAATTCCATTAATCATTCACGGTGACGCTGCCTTTGCAGGCCAAGGTGTTGTGATGGAATCTCTACAAATGGCGCATGTTCGTGGTTACGCTGTGGGTGGATCAATTCATTTAATTATCGACAATCAAGTCGGCTTTACCACTAATCCTGAAAATGCACGTTCCGCCCATTATTCATCTGATGTCGCTAAAGCTTTAGCGATTCCGGTATTACACTGTAATGGTGATGATGTTGAATCATGTGTTCGCGCAATGGATATCGCTGTTCGTTACCGCCAAGAATGGGGTCGCGATATCGTGATCACATTAACGTGTTACCGTAGATTTGGTCACAATGAAGGTGATGAACCTGCATTCACTCAGCCGCTAATGTACGATATCATCAAAAAACATCCGACATTACGAGAGATCTACGCGAAACAATTAGTCTCAACAAACGTTGCCGATCAAAATTTTACAGATTCTCTATTAACTGATCGCATGAACGATCTGCAAAAAATTTACGACTCTGCAAAACAACAAGCTCCGAAAGTTAAAACTTTTAAATTTGAAGGCGCTTGGGCTGGGCTAAAAAAAGGTTTAACCGAAGACATGGAAAAACCAACAAAGACTTCAGTTGATCTTGCGACTTTACAAAAAGTCGGCGAACAAATCGCAACTGTTCCTGCTGGATTTAATCTTCACCCGAAATTACCTAAGCTTATTGAACAACGTAAACAACAAGCCGCAGGCAAAGAACCTTGCGACTGGGGCATGGCAGAACTTTTAGCTTACGGAAGTTTAATTAACGAAGGCCAATCAGTGCGCTTAACGGGGCAAGATTGCGTGCGCGGCACATTCACTCACCGTCATGCCGGTTTTTACGATACAAAAACAAATGAGTCTTACTTTCCGTTAAAACAATTAAATTCTGAAAAAACAAATTTCTGCGTTTATGATTCTATTTTATCTGAATACGCCGTCATGGGTTTTGAATACGGCAATTCAATCACTGACCCGTCTTTCTTAACGATCTGGGAAGCCCAGTTCGGCGATTTCGCCAACGGCGCCCAAATTATCATCGATCAATTTTTAGCGGCTGGCGAATCTAAATGGCAACAAATGTCAGGCTTAGTTCTTTTATTACCTCACGGTTATGAAGGCCAAGGCCCTGAACACAGTTCTGCAAAACTAGAGCGCTTTTTACAATTGTCTGCACAAAACAATATGACAGTTGTGAACTTAACAACGCCGTCACAAATTTTCCACGCATTACGCCGCCAAGTGAAACGTGATTTCAGAAAACCATTAGTGGTTATGTCTCCGAAATCTTTACTTCGTCACCCGCGTGCGACAAGCATGATCAGCGAAATCGCCAATGGCACTTTCGAAGAAGTATTAGCAGACACCCTGTTAACTGATAATTCTAAAGTTGAAAAAGTCGTGTTCGTATCTGGTAAATTATATTACGAATTATTAGAACAACGCGAAAAATTGAACGACACAAAAACTGCACTTGTTCGCTTAGAACAGATTTCTCCGTTTCCTCACTGGAAGGTGAATAAGATCATGAAATCATACCCGAATGCTAAAAAAGTTATTTGGGCACAAGAAGAGCCACAAAACATGGGTGCTTTCAGTTATGTGTATTTCAAGTTTGCGACACTGTTAACTGAGATCGGTTCAAAAGCTCAGTTTGGTTATGTCGGTCGCCCAGATCGTGCAAGTCCTGCAACTGGTTCAATCTACCGTCATAAGATTGAACAAACAGAAATTATTGAAAAAGTATTTAAAGTTTAGATTTAATAAAGAAACACGAGGTTTAGAATGAAATTAGAAGTAAAGGTTCCTGCGGTTGGTGAATCAATTACAGAAGCAGTTATCGGAAGCTGGACAAAAAAATCTGGCGAATTCGTAAAAATGAATGAAGTCATCATGCTGCTAGATACAGATAAAGCATCAGTTGAAGTTGTCGCAGAAAAAGATGGTGTACTTACTATTAATGCACAAGCTGGCGACACCGTAAAAATTGGTGCAACAGTTGGTTCGATCGATACAGATGCAAAAGCTCCTGCAGGCGCGGCGACGCCTCAGTCATCAGCTCCAAAAGCTGAAGCTGCAGCAGGTGCGTCTTCTGGCGGTGGTGGCGGAAAAACAACTCATCCGGAATTGCAAGCTCACCAATCCCCCGCAGTTCAACGTGTAGTTAACGAACGTGGTTTAGATACATCAAACGTACAAGGCACTGGTCTTGGCGGCAGACTTACTAAAGGTGACGTGCTAAACGCTCCAACTTCTGCTCCAGCAGCTCCTGCGCAAGCAAAAGCGCCAGCAGCGCCAACGGTAACTCCGGTTCCACGCGGCCCTTCTAAGCAAGGTGACATTCAACGTGTGAAAATGACAAACATCCGTAAAAAAATCGCTGAAAAATTAGTTGCGGCTCAACACACGGCTGCGATCCTTACAACTTTCAACGAAGTTGATATGACCAAAGTGATCGAGATCAGAAATAAATATAAAGATAAATTCAAAGAAAAATACGGCGTGAACTTAGGCTTCAACGGATTCTTCGTTAAAGCTGCAATTGAAGCTTTAAAAGCATTACCTGCAGTAAATGCTTCGATTGTTGGTGATGAGATCGAATACCACAATTACTTCAATATCGGTATTGCAGTATCAACTGAACGCGGCTTAATGGTTCCGAATGTTAAAGATGCTGATAACTTATCAGTGGCTGGTGTTGAATTAGCTATTCGCGATTTAGCTAATAAGGGCCGTGATGGAAAAATCTCTATAGATGATTTATCTGGCGGAACATTCTCGATCACTAACGGTGGTGTATTTGGTTCATTATTATCGACGCCGATTTTAAATGCGCCGCAATCTGCGATCTTAGGTTTACATAAAATCCAAGAGCGTCCGATGGCGATTAACGGCAAAGTTGAAATTCGCTCAATGATGTACTTAGCACTTAGCTACGATCATAGAATTATTGATGGCAAAGAAGCCGTCACTTTCTTAGTGAAAATTAAAGAAGGCATTGAAGATCCTGAAAGATTATTAATTGAAGTTTAATACTTAGTTTTTTTGAACGAGAAAGATATTTAAAATGGAAGAATTTGATTTAGTTATTATCGGTGGCGGACCTGGTGGATACACGGGAGCCATTCGCGCAGCCCAGTTAGGTCTTAAAACAGCTGTTGTTGAAAAAGATAAAACCTTAGGTGGAACCTGTTTAAACGTGGGTTGTATCCCTTCGAAAGCCTTATTACAAAGCTCTGAATTTTATCACGAAGCCTTACATGACTTTGATAAACACGGGATTTTATTCACTGACGTGAAAATGAATCTTGATGCGATGATGTCTCGTAAAAATAAAATCGTTAGTGATTTAACCGGCGGTATTGAGTTTTTATTTAAGAAAAATAAAATCACCCGTATTCTTGGTAAAGGAAAAATCACTTCAGCTAATACGGTTGAAATCACTTCTGACGATGGCGCAAAACAAACATTAAATGCAAAAAATATTTGTATCGCGACGGGTTCGGTTCCTGTTGAATTACCTTTCTTAAAATACGACGAGAAAAAAATCGTTTCATCAACTGGCGCTCTGGCTTTAGACTCAATCCCTAAAGAAATGTTAGTTGTCGGTGGCGGGGTCATTGGCCTTGAATTAGGTTCTGTTTGGGCGCGTTTAGGTTCAAAAGTAACTGTGATCGAATATGCTGATAAAATCTTATCAATGATGGACACTGATTGCGTAAATACATTAGTACGTTCAATGAAGAAAATGGGCGTAACATTTAAGACTTCAACGAAAGTGACTGGTTCACGCTCTGCCGGTGGCCGTGTTGAATTAGATTTTGAAACAATGCCAGATGGCAACAAAGGCACAATCCAAGGCGATGTGGTTTTAGTTTCTACAGGACGCAAACCATTCACAGATGGGTTAGGTCTTGAAACTGTAGGCATTGAAAAAGATGATCGTGGCCGCGTAATAACAAATTCACACTACCAAACAAATGTTGCAAATATTTTTGCTGTAGGTGACGTGATTGTTGGCCCAATGTTAGCTCATAAATCAGAAGAAGAAGGCGTAGCCGTAGCTGAACTAATTGCGACAGGACACGGACATGTGAATTACAACACGGTTCCTTCTGTTGTTTACACTCACCCAGAGATTGCATCTGTCGGCATGACTGCCGAAGAAGCTCAAGCTAAGGGTCTTGAAGTTAATGTGGGTAAATTCTTGTTCGCTGCTAATGGTCGCGCTAAAGCGCGCGGCGCTACTGAAGGCTTTGTAAAAATCATCGCCGACAAGCACACCGATCGCATCTTAGGTGGCCACATCGTGGGCGCTGGTGCATCTGAAATGTTAGGTGAAATTACGGTAGCTATGGAATTTGGTGGATCAAGTGAAGACCTGGCAAGATCTTTTCACTCGCATCCAACCATGTCTGAAGTGA
Organism: Bdellovibrio sp.; assembly: GCA_036676395.1. Taxonomy (GTDB): domain Bacteria; phylum Bdellovibrionota; class Bdellovibrionia; order Bdellovibrionales; family Bdellovibrionaceae; genus Pseudobdellovibrio. Next base: position 769,853 of record JAKFCY010000002.1, on the reverse strand, counting down.
TTCGCGAAGCGGCACTAGCTGTTGATAAACGCCAGCGCCAAAGTTAATAGAATTATTTAGTTTTATTAGGAACTGCTTTAATTTTATTAACGGCTTCTACTCTTGGTCTAACGACCTTTACATTATCCTGCACCGCTGCCGGAACCGGTTCATCAAACTCGGGTTCCAGTGGCTTAGCTTTATGATCTCTGATTTTTAAGAAATTCGGATTTGAACAGTAATACTTATCCGCTCCTGAATTTTCAAAAGCTGCTCTAAGCGCTGTATCTTTAGCCGCTAAAGATGATAAATACCCCGGAGAACCATAAGATGAAAAACGTTCGTATTTATTACGTTCTTTAGCTTTTGCAGCTGCATCTTGAATAGCTTCTACTTTTGCCAGATTTGCCGGATTTAAAATTGAAGAATCGAAGTTATTTTGATTATAAATTAAAAATTCTGGAAACGTCAGCAAATGTGATTTTCTGATTTTCTCTGGCAAAACCTTTGCGCGCTTTACTTTAATTTTTGCATCTGGATCATTCTTTTTAATAAAGGCAGACCGCACATTCAACCGCGCTATTTCAGTTACAGATTTTACTTTGCCATCAATATCAGTTGCTGTTTTTGGCGTATGAAAATCGAAATCACGCTCAGTTAGTGGTTTTTTAGCAGAAATACGTTTAGTTAAATATTCATTTAACATATTAAACGCAGTACTTGGCCCCGCATTATAACCGTTAAATGCCACCATAGTTGCTAAATTATCTAAATTCACATCTGAAATACCCAGCTGGGCGAATTTTTCCTGGATTTGGTTATTACCAAATTTACCATTTATAACACGATCAGAAGGTGTGCCCGTGTAGGCAATCATTTGACCATTGTTATCAATAAATGATTCACCGGCGATATATTTGATTCCTAATAAATGATCTAAATTCATTCTATTGTAAACAGCCATGTAAACGATATTTTTCATCGGATTTTCTGGCGGAACGATAAATGAACAACGTGTTGCCAATGCATCTTTGGCCTTTTTTAAATAAGGTTTATACTGCATCACACGCATACAAGAAGGTTTTTTAATCGACGCTTTTTCCATTTCTGCAACATAGCGATCGTAATGTTTATTTACTTCTTCAATTGCAGATTGAGTTAACTGCCCGACTCCGGCATCCCAACCAGCACCTAGAGTGTTGATAATTACTCCAGATTCATTTGAAAGTTTTGGCAACAGATCTTTGGCTTCGATATTTAAACACTCGGCCACATCGGTAAAATGGTTATATGTTAAATTCACTAAATTTTTAGAAATACATGGCTTAGCACCACCACGCGCCGGTCCTGTTCCCATTCCACCCGGACAGCGAGCCAATGATTTAGGGCTTGGGTTAAATTTATTCATAACATGAGTTATACATTTACGGGGGATAGTTTTACTTTCATGACTGCGTTCTGCGATAGCATTGGCCATCATAGAGCTTTGCTTAGCGGCTTTAAGAATAACCGCTTCGATATTTCCACGGTTTTTATTTTTACTGGTGCAGACTGCTACTTCTTCATAATTTACAGCAGCTTCTTCACCGGCAATTGTTGCAAAATCAAAAGGTGAATTATTATTTAAGCCCGAGCTTTCACGTAAAGCCAGGTCATAAGAATCTAATTGCGCCGGAGAAATAGCATAAGGGTTAGCTGAACCCGACTGCTCATACTCGTCTGTCGATAGCTCTAAAACTTGCAAAAGCTGTTCATCGCTGACATTGGCTAATTCACTTTGATTTTCATCAAATGAATAAAGATCTTCAACTGGCTCACTTGCCATTGAAGACTGTTCTTGCATGCCGACAATTGTTTTGTGCGATTGGCGATCCATTTCCGCTGAAACATCTAAAGCGTGTTTCATTGGTACTAATGCTAAGAACATCCAAAATGCGAAGTAGAATTTGCTATTAAACCATTTATTCATTTTACATCCTTATATATCCGCCATATTTATCGACGTATTGAAGTAAAACAATGATCGGACCTAGGTCTTATATTTGATCTCAGCTGCAAACTATTTTTCGTACTGTTTCATGATGAAACGAAAAAACTGAATAAATGCTAATTTTATTTTTTTTTGTAAATAATCTGAAAAACGCAGCTATACTTAAGTATGTGAGATAACTGGGGGGAATTATGTTATCAGGAAAACTCAATGTATTATCGCTTGTTTTAGCTTTAGGGCTAGCGCAATCAGCTGCAGGCAGTGACCTTACCATTAATGGTGGCGAAGGTGCAGTAAATCCACTGGCCGATATGTCTGTTGCCGGAGCTACACAAAGAACAAGTACAAATAACTATACGATTCGCTTCAGAGCTTCGTGCTTTGGCACTAACTTGCGTGGAGTTGCAAATCCTATTGCACCCAATAGTACTGTTATCATGAATGGTAAAATCACCATTGATAATGGCGCAGAACAAGCATTCAAGGTTCGCTTTCCTGCATCAGCTGTCTTGGGTACTTCGGCTGCGGCCACGCAAACAAGTACTCTATCAGGGTTTACACTGCCTTCAGGATCACGAGCGGCCTATTCAGGTAATACCGTGACTCTAAATATACCAAGTGCCGTTACCAATTCAGTTAACCCTGTCACGGCTGAAATCAATGTAGCGCAACAGCGTTTTAAAGTAAGTAATGTTACATTTGAACAAGAAGCTGGCCCCCAGAACAACAACGGCGAGCATTGTTTTGGCGGAAGCTGTGCCTACTATGCTTATACGGGTCTTCTTTCATCAAGTGCGATTAATATCAATCAGTCATCTGATGGCAAAACCTTTGATATTGAAACTGGCTTTCCTGGCCAAGAAGGTTATTGCGGTGGATACCACTCGCCGTTAATGGTGTTCTTAGACAAAGAAATCCCAAAATTTGATAATGTTGTTGAATTTAACATGGGTGCCAATCAAAGAACTTACTGGCCAGAAAAAAATCATGCCGGTTACTTTTTAGCTTTACCAAACCAACAAGGTAAAGTGCTTTCAAGCCAAGAACTTTTTGGTGAATCAGGTGAACATAAAAATGGTTTTGCAAAACTAGCTGTTCACGATTTAAATAAAGATGGCATCATCGACAGTAAAGATCCGATTTTCAAAAAACTTGTTCTCTGGAAGGATAAATCAGGTAAAGGTGTTTACTCTAAAAAAGATACAGTGCCTTTAGCTTCTATGCTTAAGTCGATTAACTTGAAATACGAATCTCAAGTTCGTTCTGTGGCTGAAAAGGTCGAGTTCCGCGAGAAATCAACGATCGTCTTAAAGAATCCGAAAAAACATCCACATGCATACATTGTCGATGTTTGGTTTCAGCCTTACACTTCGGCTTTAACAGCCAACTAGTATTTTATTTACTATCCCTTCAATAAACCCCCGTCTTATTCTGAGGCGGGGGTTTTCTTTTTTCTTCTGTATTACAGCTAGATGTTCTACAATAATATATTGAGGGGTACCATATGAGGATACGTTTGTTCAACTCCCGGGGAAATACCACAATGATGGCTTTGTTCATCGTGGGGATTGTGTCATCTGGAGTTTACTTTATCTCAAATAAAATTATCACTGAACGAAAGCTCTCATCACAGCTACGTAAGGATATTCACGCCAATTTAGCATTGCGCTCAATCACGGATTATATCAAATACGGCATTCGCAAAGGTTGGTGTTTTGATGCCCAACTTTTACCTGAATTGCCTGAAAACTGCGTAAATAATTTTACGAATCAATTTAGCACCGCCCGCTTGATGATGCCGTTATCATATGCGAAAACTTTAGAAGACTTAGGAAAAACTACAGACCCGGTCACTAACGCCAACCTTTTTCCAACTTTAGCCGGAAAAAATGCTGTCGATTTTATGTTACAATCATTTTCCATTACACTGGATCTGAATAATTTAACTATGGGTGCGACGCATCCGTTAAATCGTGTTCTTACAAACACACGCAATCCACTGGTTAAAGGCGTCAACATCAAAGTCTCACGCATCAGCAATATGACTTTACCTGTAAATGGTGACGAAGTTTATATTCAAATCATTACTGAATTTACCGGCCGGGATGGCCAACCGGTACGAACCGGTCTAGAAGTCATTGGTGCCGATGGGCAGAATACAGCCACCGGAAAACAATTTTTACGCGAAATATCTAGCTTTGTTTCTAACCCGCGTGAACTCAATACATTTACTCTTATTTTACCTGGTTCAATTTATTTAGGCGAAGCTACAGCGCCTATTGCTGGTCACGGCGATATGGCAATTCCCAAAGGATCAAAAAGTGATGTAGGCATGGTTTTCAATTCGCCTATTTTCGTAAACCAGAATATTTTTATGGACAATTCTGGTAGCTACACGCCGGCTACTTTTAACGATGTGGTTATTATTGGTAACGGTAAAATCAAAGATCACAATGGCGCAGACTTTAAAATTAACGAAGCCCTGGGTGTAAAACGTCACTGGACAGATTTAAAAACTTTTGGCGGCTTTATGCGCGGAATTGATTCTGACGGTAAAGGTGATGTGGGCTTAAGTGTACTTAATGGGGTCAGTGATTCAACCACTTTAAATAATGATATTATCACTTTTTGTACTAACCTGCTTCGCGCGCAAAGTGATTTAAATTTAACAAAAGAATCACGTTTAGTCGGTGTTCCCATGAGTGGCACTGTCGGAACTAATTTAACTGAAACCACGGTTCGCTATTCTTTTTCAACCATGCCCAATGCTCTTAATTTATTTGAGCCGCAAGAAATTAACAACAACGATGGGGGCATTAACTGTAATTACAATGGCTTAAACTCTGGCGATGGGGGCCTTAACTGTTCTGGTTTCTCGGGATCCCCTTTTATGAATATATCAAATAAGTATAGTGATAATGGTGGCAAAGATGCATCCAATATTTGGTATTCAATCGCACCAGCTTATAACTTAGCTTCAGGAACTAAACTTGTAATGTGGGCTAATATGACTTGGCCTAAACCTGGTAACGATGATTTTTTAAAAATTCCTATTTTAGAAAATAGTGGGGGCGATGGTCATGCCGTAACCATTAATTTTTCAGCTTATTCAAAAGACCAATTCGACCAGGCGGCAAATGCTTTGACTGCAGTATCAGCTACTTTAAACGGTACCCATCTACCTAAAATAGGTACGACTTCAGCAACGTTAACCACAAGAACTGCTCGCTTGGCCCAACTAGAAACTACAAAACCTACTTCGGGTGGCGCTTATGCAAGTTGGTCTGACCGTGATGAGTATGAAGATTTAAAAGATAATCGATTCAATGATGATTCTGTAGCTTGGGCACAGAAAAGATTTGATGACGCTAAAGAAGATTACCAAAAATACTTCGATGACGACTATACTCCGGTATTAACAGAATATAATTTACGTAAAGAATATTATGAAAATCCGGGGCAGCTAGAGATCGTTAGCACCAAGCCTTCAAATGGTTTTAGCAAACGCCAATCTGCATTTAGAAATGTAACCATCAAAATTATTAACGGTAAATATTTTAAGTACGCTTCGATTTCACCGACCAACCGGATTTACAACACTTCTGGATCAAGTGATGATTTATATAAAACCACTGGCATGTCTAACAATGCGATTAAAGACCTTTCGATTGAAGGTATGGATTTTAGCGCAAAAAAAGGCGGTTATTCAAAACGTCCACGCAGTCCGAACAACGAAGTCACCAATAATCCAAATGATGGCAATACCGGAAAATTAGCTGACATGAACAATGTTCATTATAATTTTTCAATAAACGCTGCAGATGAATTAGTATTTAGCGACCGTGGCCTTGATTATCAAGCTAACGAAATTAACTTAGGCACTTACAAACCACTTGACCCAGCTATCAACTACGAAGAAAAAATTAAACAATGTATGGACTCTGCCGGCGGGATAAATCAGGATGCTTTCAAGCCAGCTTCATTTGCTGCTGCTGATTTTACTTCAGTTGCAGTAGATTCATGGCATTTTGCAGCCCCAGACAAAACTGTTTATTCAGACCAGCTTTTTGATACAAATATTTACTCTTCATTTGGCATAGGATCAATTCGTGGCACCTGTACCATCGAACCAAGTGCTACCATCATTAATGGTTTTTATGTCTGTCGAACTTTAATCATTAAACCAAGATCGCAGCCGCTAAAAATTATCGGTACATTTATGGTTCTTAAAGATTTCACCGTAGATAAATCAGCCTTAAAAGCTGGGGTAACATGGCAAAGCATACATAACCAAACTGCCGTTGCCACTATGAAATCAGCAGGCTCACCACCGCTTATGAGACGTGCTAATAATGCGAACTGCTCATCGCTGTATAATGGCACCGTGCCTTTCTGGCATCCTGATCCAGGTTTACAAATACTGTCTGACCGCATTCGCTGTAGTTCGACTTTTGTACTTCAAGGCAAAGGGCCACCACGCTGGACATCTGTTGATCCCGATTGCGGTCGTATCGGAAGCAGCACAAACACCTCATGTTTAAAACGTATTCGCAATTTTAACTTGATTCAGCTAGAGAGAGTTTATGGGCTTTAATTTTTTAAGATCAGTTGTTTCTAAAAAAGGATTCACCATCACAGAAGTGATGGTGGGCGTAGCTCTGCTTTCGCTTGTGGTGGTCGGCGGTTTAACCGCTTTTGACCAATTAAATAAAACTGCCATTAGCAACGAAACCAAATCTACTGCAGACGATCGCGTTTCTGAAATTATTGAAAATATCAGACAACAACCGACGACACAGATTTTACAATACACTGACCCGAGCACTCTTTTAAATGTTAGTAGTTTAAAAATGGGTTGGTCTAATATAGACGACAAACCTCTGTCAGAGTGTAAAAACTGTCCCGGACGATATGGTTATGTGATCACTCCGGCCACTGAGGCCACCAGCGATCTGTACTTAGTAACAATTTGGTTTACCCACACCGACTGGGGCTCAGAAATCAAAAAATTTGAATTTTTAGTGAGTAAATAACCATGAAAAAACTAATGCACATTCACAATAATAAAGGCGTAACGATTACCGAACTTTTAATTGCCATTGGATTAAGTTCGATTGTCGGCCTAGGTGTTTTTCAAGTTTTAAATGACAATAATAGCATGCAAAAAATGTTTAGCCAGAAAATGGATGACCAAATCGAGGCTAACCTTGCAGACAAATTAATTTTACGTGATCTGCGCGCGGCAGGGCCATCAATGAATAACCTTAAGGTTAGGGATGATAACAATTTAAATTTTTATGATTTTGAACCTGATCGCTCTACAGCATTTTATCGCGGTCAAACCACGCCATCACGCACAGTTACTCTTAAAAAAGGTGGCAACACTTTTATGTACTTTTTGGCTTTTGATGACTTGCGCGGAAAAGGATTATTTGCCGATGCAGTTACGTTTTTCCAAGTTGGTCCACCTCCTGCAAATATCTATCAGCCAGCCTCATTGACCTACCGCGGTCTTAACTACAATAACTATTTAATGGCTAAAGATAGCGCGGGAAAAGACTTAAATAACCCGCTTCTGATGAATCCGATCAATCTTGGCAAATTAGTTTTAGTCGATAGTTCGTCTTACATGCCAACAGTACCTCTGCGCCCAGCGGTGTTTATCGGTAAAATTGTACAGAGTGGAGCCATAGTTGATATTCAAAAAATTTCGGCTGGAGCTATTCCTAAAGATAAATCAAATACAGCCATCTGGAATTACACGATCACTACTCCACTCAACACTCTCGTTGAGCCGACTAATTTTACGCAGTATATGTACAACCTGCCACCTGTTGGTGCCAATGGCGCCAGTGTACGTATTAAACCAGTTCGTTTATACAAATATGAACTCGACTGTGCCGATCCGGCTAACTGTGTATTAAACCGGCACGATGTACTTCATGGTGCTTCATCACAAAAAATTCCGCTGATGCGTGGATTTAATTGCGTCAGATTTACTCGTAAAGATATTGCCACTTCAATATTTCAAGTTGAGACAGACAAAAATCTTTGCTTGAATATGCAATAGTAACTATAACCAGCAGCTGTTGACATCACGCTCAACAGCTACGCTTTTCGCTAATTCATAACCCGCATCTAAATGACGAAAAATTCCCATAGCAGGATCTGTTGTTAATACGCGCTTTAATCTTCTAGCTGCAGCGTCTGTTCCATCGGCTACAATCACTTGTCCTGAATGCTGCGAATACCCCATACCTACACCACCACCATGATGTAATGCTACCCATGTCGAGCCACTGGCCACTAAGGCCATCGCAGATAACATCGGCCAGTCGCTCACCGCATCTGATCCATCTTTCATGGCTTCAGTTTCACGATTTGGACTGGCAACAGAACCGCAATCTAAATGATCACGACCAATAACGATTGGCGCTTTTACTTTTCCAGTACGAACTAATTCATTTAATAATAAACCTGCTTTTTCACGTTCACCGTATTCAAGCCAGCAAATGCGCGCAGGTAATCCTTGAAATTGAATACGCTTTTCAGCCATGTCTAACCATTTTAATAGATCTTTTTTATGCGGAAATAATTCTCTCATCGCATCGTCGGTCACTTTAATATCATTTGGATCACCTGATAAGGCTACCCATCTAAACGGTCCACTGCCTTTACAAAATAATGGTCTGATGTAAGCCGGAACAAATCCTGGAAAATCAAAAGCATTTTTTACTCCGGCATCAAATGCACGTGCACGAATATTATTGCCGTAATCAAATACAATAGCGCCGCGTTTTTTCATCTCAAGCATAGATTCAACATGACTTGCCATTGATTTATAAGCCGCTTCTAAATATGCGCTTTGATCGCGGATTCTGAAATCTGCTGCCGTTTGCACTGTGTAGCCTTCAGGAATGTACCCGTTTAATGGATCATGCGCAGAAGTTTGATCTGTTAAAAGATCAGGTAAGAAGTTTTTCTTTAACATTTCTTTTAAAACAGTGGCCGCATTTCCCTGAAGAGCGATTGATTTAGCTTCTTTGTTCGCCGCGTATTTTTTTGCCAGCGCAATAGCTTCATCTATATCAGTGACCACTTCATCAACATATTTTGATTTTAAACGTTTTTCGATACTGACCGGGTCAACTTCAACGCAAATTACAGTAGCACCGGCAAATACACCGGCTAAAGGTTGCGCCCCGCCCATGCCGCCTAAGCCTGCAGTTAAAATAATTCTACCGGCTAAATCACCACCGAAATGTTGGCGACCAGCCTCAACAAATGTTTCGTAAGTGCCTTGAATGATTCCCTGAGTACCGATGTAAATCCATGACCCTGCCGTCATTTGGCCGTACATCATTAAACCTTTACGGTCTAATTCATGAAAGTGCTCCCATGTCGCCCATTTCGGAACTAAGTTTGAATTGGCTAATAATACACGCGGCGCATCTTCGTGCGTTTTTAAAACACCGATCGGTTTTCCTGATTGAATTAAAAGTGTTTCATCATTTTCTAAGACTTTTAAAGATTCTAAAATTTTATCATAACATTCCCAGTTACGAGCAGCTTTTCCGATACCACCGTAAACCACTAGCTGATCTGGATTTTCTGCCACTGCTGGATCCAAGTTATTTTGAATCATACGATAAGCGGCCTCTTGCAACCAACCTTTACAGTTTAGTTTTGTTCCTGTGGGAGCGTGAATATTTTTATGCATAAGATTCCTCTGACTACTTGGTAAAATAACCAACAAATAAAATTTGATCTTTTTGTTTAATAAAATATAAAAATGGATGGTCAGCTTTAAATTCTTTTGGTTTATCGATTGGCATAGCCGCACCCATCGCGGCCATCACTACGGCACTGGCGGCGGCTGCTTCAGTTCCTTTTTCACCAACTTCAATAAAAGCTTTATGAAAAATTTTGCTGATATAAAGGTTTTCTTCCGGATTTTGTTTTACCAAAGGAGACATTAATGAAAAATCTGCTTTAGCTTTTTCAAACGGAAGAGTTAACCCAGCTGCTTGTAAATCTTTTTCAACTTCAGCAGAAAATTCTGATTTAAATTTTGGTAAATAAACATTCACTGCCGTCTGTTGATAATCTGCATCTTTAACAGCTAAAATATTCTTTAAGAAATTCTTATCAAATTCACCACCAACTGTTTTTGGTAAAAACACTACAAAACTGATGTCATCGCCCTGGTACGAAAGTTTAATTGCAGAAAAGCCTTTGCCTTCAAAATATTCTAAACTTTGAAATTTTTTGAACATCATATCAACTTTGACTTTAGCCTTCGTCGTAGTTTTAAATTCTTGTTCTTGAGTTGAATTCGCATCGAATTCAGAAAGCCACTTTGCTTTGAAGTAAACTGCGTTAACTAACACCAATCGAGTCAACGACGTTAAAGCACTGACCGGAACCAAGTCTTTGATTTTATCTTTTGTTTTTTCTTCAACCCACTTATTGATCACCTTTGCCGTCGCCGCTGGATCTGTTGCAAAGTCAGCTCTTTCAATAGTTGATTGGTAATCTTCTTTTAAATTCTTTTCAAATGGTGCAAGTAAAGGATAATCAGCCTTAACCCAAACTTTTTGCGCTGATACGAAATCATATTCAGCCGCTTTTACATTAAGTTTTTTATAAATTTCAGCATTCGGTAATTTTAAAATCTTTTTAAATTGTTTACGCGTTTCACCGGCTGAACCTTCAGCCGTCATTGATAACGCGACATCTAGGCTTAATGGCGAATAGATAAATGATTTTTTCTTTTTTAAATACTGAGCTGTAAGAATCTCATTCATCGGGCTAGCAACAACAGTTTGTCCTAATATCGATAAACCAAAAATCCATTTTAGCATGACAGCTCTCCGATTTCAGCTTCTACCGCTTTGACGATTTTTCCAGAAATAATCATCGCTTTGATTTTAGCCACATCTTTTGCAAAAATACGATCTTCTCTGGCAAAAGGCACTTCAGAACGAATTGTATCGAAAGCCACTTTTACGCCTTCAGCAGGCTTAAGCGGAGCAAGCATATCTAAGGCTTGCGTCGCTGATAAGAATTCCATGGCAAAAACATTTTGCGCATTTTCAACGACTTTAGCAAATTTACGAGCCGCAATTGTACCCATAGACACATGGTCTTCTTTTTCTGCTGAAGTCGGCATTGAATCAACACTGGCTGGATGAGCCAATACTTTATTTTCACTGACTAAGCTAGCTGATGCCACTTGCACAATCATATGGCCTGAATTCAAACCACCATTCGGAGCCAAGAACGGTGGAAGCTCTGACATTTGTGTCGAGATAAATTTAGAAATGCGTTCATGTGAAATACTGGCTAATGACGAAACCGCAATCGCTGCGAAATCCATCGCATGCGCAACGGGCATGCCGTGAAAATTACCGCACGATAAAATTTTACCGGCAGCGGCAAATACTAATGGATTATCGGTTGCAGAATTGGCTTCGGTCGTTAATACGCGTTCACAGTATTCAAGTGCCATTTTAGCTGCACCATGAACAGCTGGCATGCAACGAAGCGAATAAGCATCCTGCACGCGTGGATCATTTTCAGCATGCGATTCAGAAATTTCAGATTTTTCACCCATCACGCGTAATAAATTTTTCGCTGTCGGCGCTTCGCCGTAATGTGGGCGAGTCGCTGCTATTAGGGGATCAAAAGGCCTACGCGAACCGCGAAGGCCTTCTAAAGAAGTGGCCCCAGAAATATCAGCAATTTTTAATAATTGTTTCGCGTCATATAGGGCTAACATCCCAACCGCGGTCATCACCTGGCAGCCGTTGATTAACGACAAGCCTTCTTTAGCTTTTAAAACCAACGGAGTAATGTTTTTGTAACTTCCACCCCAGATTTCGCCTTCACCAATTAAAGCTAAAGCTAAATGCGAAAGCGGCGCCAAGTCTCCGCTAGCTCCAACTGAACCTTGTGATGGAATTACAGGAACTAAATCATTATTTAAAAATTCTAAAATCTTTTCTACAGTTTCAAGACGGATACCACTGAAACCACGGGCTAAGGTATTCGCGCGCAAGATCATCATTGCTTTAGATTGTTCTTTAGTAAACGGTTCGCCGATGCCGACAGAGTGTGAGCGAATCAGATTTACTTGAAGTTGTTCAATTTGCGAATCTGAAATTCGAATTGAAGAAAAAGCCCCAAAGCCTGTGTTCACTCCGTACATCACTTCACCTTTTTGAATACGGCCTTCGATGTAGTCGCGAGATTTTTTAATTTCAGCTTTGGCGTCTGCTGATAGCTCAAAAGTGCCGGCTTCATAAACCATAGAATACAACGAATTTAGGGTGATCGATTTTCCATCAATTACAAATTTTTTCATAGGCAGAATATTACCCAAACGACTCTGTAGAGTCGAGACTCGAATCACACACTTCGGCGCAGGATGCCAAGCATTAGAATTGCGCTTTTCAGCTCATAACGATTACCCTATTAGCATAAGGAATTTCGATGAAAAATCTAACAGCTTTGACCTTTGTTCTATTTGTAGCCACTTCATGCACGACCCAGTTTAAAAAAGCCCAAAATTTGATGGCCGAACGTAATTTTGATGAAGCTCTGGTCATTATGGATGAACTTGTCATCAAAGATCCTAAAGACAGTGATTACCAAGTAGGCTTAAAAAAAGCTCGTGAAGGGGTTATTGATCAGACTTTAATCCGCGTGCGCATGGCCCGCCTGGCAAACAACAACCAAGAAAGCTTAGAACTTTTACGTAAAACCATAGAGCGCGAAAATGCATGGGGCTTATTTCCGACAGGAGCTGTGGCCTTTACACAAAATGAAGAAGCCGATGAGGCCTATAAAACTTTGCGTTCTGAAGTTTATAGTCTTAACCAACGCCAGCGCCATTTACGCGTTTTATATTTAATTGAAAGATATAAAATTTTGTTTCCAGAATCTCGCCGTAAAACTTTTGACCTGGCTTTTAACGACGCCAAAACTCATGCAAAAAAATTCTGTTTAGAAAAAAGCAGCACGACTTCCAGTAAAACTTATTTTTACAATCAGCTGATTGCCAAATGGTGCAGTTACGCGTCTCAAAAAGCTTCGATTGCTAAAGCTAATTCTCCGCTTTACGAAGACATTACAATCCTTACCAAAGAGCAGTTTCAAACTCCCCTGCCGGTAGCTTTAATTCAAACTTTAGATAAAAACACGAATGAACAATTTGTTAAAACTGGCTGGTTTGACAAAAACTCAAAAAAATCTTTAGAGTTCACAACAACTGGTAATTACCAGTTTAACGAAAATCGTTTTAAAGAATACCGTACCCACCATTACTCTGAGCCCGTTGTTACAAAACTTTCTGACGGCACCACGAAAACGGTCAACGAAAGCCGCAGTTATCCTTATTACGCAACGGTAATCACTCAAGAAGTGAATGCTGGCTTAAGTATGATTGCCGGTGATGACCGCATCCCGCGTTACCAAAATACTTATCACCAAACAGCGCGTGAATCTTCACATGACTATTCGAACTCAGCGATTGGACTGCGTCCGGAGCGCACTGGCGAAAGCTTTTCTTATGCACAGTGGTTAGATATTGTTTCAAAAAAGTATTCTACAGAACTTTATTCACATTTGCGCAGCTCTTTTGAAGGTGTTTTTTGTTCGCCGCTCAGCGATTCAACACCGCGCATAGAATTGATTAATCAATCTTTGATTTGCTTACGCCAAACAAGCAAAAATCCACCTGACGTGATCAGTAGAGTTTTTGAAAATGAATATCAGATGACTTCGGTTGAAATGGAAACTTTATTTCGCGTCGTAGAATAATTTAGAAAACTTTAAATTTCTGCGCCATTAGTTTTTTAATCTCTTCGATTTTGGTTTTACGTAATTCGAAATCGCTTTCAGTACGTTCGATGTATTCAATTTCTTGTAAGAAAATCTTGTCTACAAAGGTATTTGAATTTAGTTTTGATTCTAAAACTTTTTTATAATCTGCGATTTCTTGTTTAGACATTCCCATAGCTAAAATGAAAAAATCTGAACCATTATATTTAAATGCAACATGATTGCCGACAAGTTCTTTTTCAATAGCTCTCGCAGCAAGGCCTAAAGCCAAATCACCGGTTTCGGTTTTACGATGAAAGTAATTTAATTTTCCTAAATTTAATAAACTGACCCAAATTGTTCCATTATTAGCATCAAGGCGCTCCGTGCGTTTCAGAAAATGATTAATTACAATTTTAGCACCTTGTGATCTGGCATCCATAAAACCCGTATTTGTATTTACTTCGATGGGCCTGGTCTGCTCAATTTTTTTTCCGCTAACATTGTAATACTCTAACCGATACTCTTCAGACTTAAGTTCGTTTTTATATTTACCGATTCCCAGTTGCCCCAGGCGAAAGACTTCCTGTGCTCTCTGCGATTGCACCAGGGGTGTTGTCGAAAACCACACGGGGCGATCTTTAACTCGCAAAGTATCAGATTTAAAGGCTTGCGGGTAAGCTTGATCAAACTCTGAACGCGGCATAATCGCCGGAATTTCCGGTCTGAATCCTGTTTTAATTTTTTTAGTAGAATCTGACAAATTTAAGCCACCGGTGTATTTAGCCGTATCGAGATTAAAAGCCTGCTTGATTTTAATTTTCATTTCAACGGCCATTTTTTCTGCACGATTTTGAATCTCGACAGGCGTGCTTCCGTCAATATAAGCGGCTCCCATTGAAACGCCTTCTTGCGAATAAGATGTATAAGTTCTGAATTCCTGAAGAGCCACTTGATATTCGGCTTCGCTCATCTGGTCGTCTTTGCGCTTTTGGTAAATCGCCCGAAAGTCAGTAACCCGTCTTTTAGTTTCTGCCAAAAAGACAGAATGCGCTTTAGCATGGATTTCACGCTGCAAGGATTGCATAATGTGTTGCACTTCTTCTGGCGCTTTGGTTTCTAAGACAATACCAAATTCATCACCACCGAGACGAAAAACTAATCCTTTATCACCAATCACTGCCTGAATCGCATCAATAGTCTTATAAAGATATGAATCGCCAGCCTGAGTTTTGTCATGAAAGTTTTTATTCACCCAACCCAGATTATTCACATCAATAAAGATGTAGCTTCCGTTAGGTTTATGAAATTTTTTATTCGACAAAATTGAGTTCAAAAACTCGCGCCCACTCTGTAAATTAGCATCGATTACTTCTGAATAATCCGTGGCAAGTTCTGTTGTTTTTAAGCGCGGATAACCGTTAACATTAAAAACATAATCAACAAAGATAGACTCTGATTTGCGCGTCAGTCTTACATTTTCAGGAATAAATTCAAACCGGGCTTCAGGTGTCTCATAATCGAACAACTGCACGCACTGCAGACTGGGCCGCGCATTTACGCTAACACCAAGGCTTACAATAGCCATCATAATTAGTGTCACAATGACTGTAGTCGATTTCGCTGCAAACAATCTCATGCTTTATAGTAAAAGCAAAGATCACTCCAATTAAGAACTCTTAATAATTTATCTAGACAAGCTTTTGAATGTTTGTTCGGTAGTTATCTGCAGACTTTTCACCTGTGAAAACCGCGCTGCCAGCGACTAAGACATCAGCGCCTGCTTCCCAGCAAAGTTGCGCCGTTTGTTCGTTTACGCCGCCATCAATTTCAATCAAATAACTTAAATGGTTTTTATCACGGTAACTTTTTAACCATGACACTTTTTCTAATTGGTCATGCATAAAACTTTGACCGCCAAAACCAGGCTCTACGGTCATAATCAAAACTAAATCAACCAGTGCTAAAAAGGGCTTAATTTCGTCTAATTTAGTTTTTGGGCGTAATGTAATACCGGGTTTCATTTTCAGTTTACGAATTTGCAGTAAACAGTCTTTAACTTTCGCTGTTGATTCAACATGAATGGTTAAATAATCAGAACCCGCTTTGGCAAATTCTTCGATATATTTTTCGGGGCTCTCAATCATTAAATGCACATCTAACGGAAGTTTAGTCGCGCCTTTAATGGCTTTAACGACAGGCATGCCGATCGTTAAATTCGGGACAAAGTGCCCATCCATCACATCAACATGAAGTAAGTGCGCACCCGCCTCAGTGACTTTAGCGATCTCGGTTTTTAAATCCGCAAAATCAGAAGACAACAAACTCGGCGCGATTAGCTTTTTACTCATTGATTTTCCGTCCTTTAACTAAAGTGTGCGATTTTAAAAAATCTGTTATCGGCATCCGGTTTTTTGATTCAGGCTGAACTTCAAGTAAAGACAATTGTCCTTGAGCGGTTTGAATCAACAGTTCGTGATCATTAACTACGGCCACTTCACCAGCCATAACAGAAGAAGCTTGCGATTCAACTTTGGTTTTATGGATTTTTAAACGTTTACCCTGAAAGTTTACAAATGTTCCAGGGCCCATTGTAAAAGCACGAATTTTATTATGTAAACACTCAGCTGATTTATGAACCAGGTCAAGCTGGGCTTCTTCTTTGGCAATTTTCGGCGCCATTGTCACTAACGATTCATCTTGTGGAACAGGCACCAAATTACCACGAACATAATCCATTAATTCTACATGTAATAACTCACAACCAAGAACAGCTAATCGATCATAAAGCTGAGTCGCATTGATTTCTGAATCTAATTTTATCCGACGTTCACCGATCACAGGGCCTGCATCTAATTGTTTAACCATACGCTGCAAACACACACCTGTGACAGAGTCTCCGGCTTCAATTGATCGCTGAATCGGAGCAGCCCCCCGCCACAAAGGCAGCAAGCTGCCATGTACATTCACGGCGCCAAAAGCAAAGCTGTCTAAAAAATCTTGCGATAAAATTTGTCCGAAGGCGACCACGACAGCCACTTCGGCTTGCCAAGATTTAATCTGTTCAAACACTTCGGGTTCTTTGCGTAAATTTTCAGGAGTAAGTACGGGTAAATTATTTTTTAAAGCTAATTCTTTAACCGGAGATGGCGTTAACTGCATTTTTCGGCCACTTGGCCGGTCAGGCTGAGTGACCACGCCGACCACCAGATAGTGATCATCATTTAATAAAGTTTGTAAATGTTTGGCTGCAAAGTCTGGCGTGCCAAGAAAACAAACTCTGACGACGCTCATGACTTAACAGGTTCTTTCTTACGATCACGCGCTTCAGCCATTTCTTCTTTTGTCGGATAGCCACTTTTTTTGATCGTATTTTTGATTTTATTACTTTTGGTAAAACTGATGTGATCAATAAAAAGAGTACCTTCTAAATGATCCATCTCGTGCTGAATAACGATGGCTAATAAACCATCTGTGGTAAAACGAACCTCTTTACCGTTAACATCAAAAGCCTGCACTTCGACTTTTTCGAAACGTTCAACCGTTTCAAAAAAACTTGGAACAGATAAACAACCTTCATCAAAAGTTGTTTTGCCTTCACCTTTAACAATAACAGGATTAATTAAAACCAACGGCTGTGTAACACCTTGCTCAAGCTCAGTCATATCGCCGATTTCGTAGCGGCCAGAATCGCTTTTTGGACGGCAATCAATAACAAGCATGCGAACTAATTCACCAACTTGTGGAGCCGCTAAACCGATGCCATTGGCATCATACATTGTTTCAAGCATGTCTTCAGCTAACTTTTTAAGTTTAGTCACAACTTCTGGAGTAAATTTCTCAACGGGTTTAGAAACCTCGCGAAGTAATGGATTTGGATATGTTAAAATTTCAAGTTTGGCCATCTGTTAATGCTCGCTTTCAGCAAGGCAGAGAGTATTAAATTATTTTTTCAGACGCAAGAGAAAGAAGACCCCAAAACCGGTCATCACAATGTTCGATCCCCAGGCAGCCACAAAGGGCGGAACCGTGCCATGATATCCCATCGTCTGCATTGAGCTATAAGCAATCCAATAGCCCACCACTAATCCAAGCACGATACCTGCATTTTTAGCCATACCACCACCGCGTGCCTGCCCTACGCAAAATGGCAATGCCAATAGACTCATCACTAAGCCTGCTAAGGCAAAACTTAGTTTTGAAAAGTAATCGACTTCGTATTTAACTGTATCAAGGCCGGCTTCTTTGTTTTTTGAAATATAACGCGAAAGTTCACTGTGCGATAAAAGATCTGAAGTTTGCCCCGTACTTCGCAAATCCTGAGCATCTTCGGCCATGACGATTGTTTTTTGCTCAAATTTATCATTCAGCGGAAAACTTGATTCAGAACTAAAAACCGATATCGAACCATTTCGTAAGAGCCATTTTGAACCTTCTAAGACAACAGATTCGGCGGTTAAAAGTTGTTTCAAATTCCAAGCTTCATCAAAAAAATAAAGTGTTAAACCTTGGGCTATATTTCCTTCAGCATTCAGAGTTTTAATATTAAAAATCGTGTTGCGTGAACGGTACCAGATCTTATCTGTTTTGATGGTTTGAAACTTCGAAGGCTTTTGTTCAATGAAATTATAAAAAGTGAAGTTCTTCTGTTTTGTAAACATCGGCAGCAACCGATCACTCGCCACGTAATCAATCATTCCGACAACTAAAAGCGAAATAAATATCCAACGTGAGATACGAAATAAACTTAACCCCGAGGCAAATAACGCAATGAGCTCTGAACCTTTATTCAATGATGAAATTGTTAATACAAGCCCCACGACAGAGGCCACCGGTAACATTTTATGAATAATTTCAGGTAAAAAATAACCGTAGTAGCTTAGAAAAACCCCAGTATCGACAGACTTGAAGCGCAAAACATTGCTCATCACATCTGTTGCTAAAAACAAAGTCACAAAAATCACTAAACCTGCGGCAAAGGATACCCAAAAAAGACTTAGAATATAGCGATCTACACGATTCATATTTTTCCCGTATCTGGTTACATATTTTATTGTGCCTTACTCTTGACTCAAGCGGTATTGTGATATGTACTTTAGTCATGGCCTTACGCGTCTTATTAGCTGATGAAAGCTCGACCATTAAGAAAGTTCTGCAACTAGCACTTTCTGATTACGGTATCGAAGTAAAAAGTGTTCCCTCTGGAATCGATGTGATTTCAGTGGCGCTAGATTTTCGTCCAGAGCTTATCTTTGCTGACATTCTTTTAACAAAACGTAACGGCTACGAAGTGTGCGGCGATATCAAGGCCCATCCTCAGTTAAAAAATATTCCCGTGGTTTTAATGTGGAGTAGTTTTATGGAATTTGACGAAAAATTGGCGCAAAAAGCTGGGGCTAATGGTCGCTTAGAAAAACCTTTTGATACAGAAGGTTTACGTGATGTCGTTAATCGCCTAGTTAAAAAAACTGACACTCACCCATTAAAGGGTTTATTAGATTTTCCAACGCTTCCGGATTTCGAAGAATCTGAAACTATGGTTCGCCATCGTTTACAAAACCAAGCCCAAAATGATTCGTTAGTGATCGATGACGATCTTGAAGATTTCCAACCTTTAGATTTAAAACCGGTGGCCACTAAAAATAAACCTACGCCTGCTAAAACACAAAAGGCTCCTGCGGTTCATACCATCACTGAAGAGTATGATCCATCTAACGATATTCAAATTGAAACCGAAAACTTCGGCGAATTTGAAGAAGTGGTTTTGGTTAAAAGCGATAAAGAAGACGAGCTGGAAACAAAAATTCAAGGCCAGTTGAAAAACTATCTTGAAAACTCACCAGTGGCGTTAAATAAAATTCAAAATTCAAACGACGGCGGTAAAGGTAAACCTTTAACCCGTTTTGATGAACAGCTCGTGCGCGAAGAAGTGCGCTCGATGGCGGAGAAAATCTGTTGGCAGATTATTCCCGAAATCACAGAGAAAATTGTCAGGGAAGAATTAAAAAAACTCCTAACCGATATTGAAAAATCAGTGTAACGAAGTTACATAGATAACTGAAACGGATAACACATGACAATCCATGATCTAATCAAAGAAGCCCTTAAAGAGGATATGCCTTTTGGCGATATCACGACCGAATCCTTAGCGGTAAAACCAAAACAAGGCGAAGCCATTTTAAAAGCGAAGGCAGACTTAGTGCTTTCTGGTTCAACGGCTTTTGAACAAACACTTTTATTTTTAGAACCCAGTGTAAAAATCAAATGGCTTTTCGAAGAAGGTGATTTGGTTTATAGCGGCCAAACAATTTGTTCAATCGAAGGCGATTTAATACAAGTTTTAAAAGCCGAACGCGTAGCTTTAAATTTCTTAGGATTACTTTCTGGTATTGCCACCTTAACTCGTAAATATGTTATGGCTGTGCAAGGCACTCGCTGTAAAATTTTAGACACTCGTAAAACGACGCCCCTATTTCGTGAATTAGAAAAACGCGCCGTAGTTCATGGTGGCGGAATGAATCACCGTTTTAATTTATCTGATGCAATTCTAATTAAAGATAATCACATCACCCTGATGGGTGGTATTACGCAAGCCGTGACCCGTACCCGTCAGCACACGAACTTACCGATTGAAGTTGAAGCCTCAACGTTAGAGCAAGTTAAAGAGGCCATAGGCCTTCGTGTAGACCGTATTTTATTAGATAATATGAATAATGAAATGTTAACCGAAGCGCGTAAACTTGTGCCAGATTTCGTAAAAACCGAAGCCAGCGGCAATATGAATTTAGAGCGCGTTGGCGGCGTTGCCGCTATCGGTATTGATTTCATTTCGGTCGGCGCCTTGACCCATTCGGCTCCTTGTGCTGATGTCAGTCTTCTATTTGACTGGGGATAAACAATGACACAAGAATCACCATTAAACGATATCAAGATCGGCGTAATTACAGCGTCATGGGCAGAAATGCATAACATTTCTTGCGACTATACAAAAAGCACTGAAAGCACGAATGACCTAGCTAAAGAAGATGCTTTCAACGGGCTTGATGCTATTCAACTCTATGTGACTGATGAACAAACTCAAGGCCGCGGGCGTGGCAACAACACCTGGGCCACACCTCCGGTTGGTTCTAGTTTATTATCAAGCTGGTCTTTTCAATCTCCGGTTATTCCAACCCCGTACATCACTTCAATGATCGGTCTTGGATTATTTCACGCAGCCCGTGCCACATGGCCATTTTTAAACTGGAATTTAAAAGCACCGAATGATTTATACATCGACGATAAAAAAATCGCAGGTCTTTTAGTTGAAACAGTCACTCAAGGCAACCAACACCGTATTATTGTGGGCCTTGGATTAAATGTTTTTGCTCATCCTGATCTTCCGATCGCGACAGATTTATTTTCTGAAATGAGCAAACATAAATTTCCAGGTGTGATGGGCTCAGATTGGATCAAATTTTTAGATCGTTTATTATTTGAAGTGTGCGCTTTAATTCCAGAAGCCAATCTTGAGCCTGATGAAACCATGCAAGCTTCAATGTTAGCAGTTTTTAACATGCATCCAAAACTGGTCACAAAATATTCTAATTTTAAAACTTTAAAAGAGGATTTATGGCGTTAACTTATACTCCAGAAAAGCCAGAGTTCGGCCAAGCTTGCCCTGAGTTCACTTTACCCGGCATGGATGGCAAAACTTATTCGCTAAAAGATTTTTCAAACGGCAATCCATTAGTAGTTATGTTTATTTGTAATCACTGCCCTTATGTAAAAGCCATTGAAGATCGCCTGATTACATTAGGAAAAGATTTAAAAGCGCAGAATATTAACGTTGTAGCGATTTGTTCGAACACAGACACTAAGTACACTGAAGACAGTTTTGAAAATTTACGTAAACGTTTTTTCGAAAAAGAATACAGCTTTTTTTATCTTCACGATGAATCACAAGAAGTAGCTAAAAAATTTGGCGCAGTTTGTACCCCAGATTATTTTATGTACGATGGCCAATTGAAATTACAATTTCGCGGCCGCCTTGATGATAACTGGCAAGACCAAGATAAAGTCACAAAACGTGAACTTTACGATGCGGCCCTTGATTTAAAAAATCACCGCCCGCTACAACCCCAAACCCCGTCAATGGGTTGTTCTATTAAATGGAAAGTCTAAAATAAATGGTTAAGCACACATTATTCGCCGTTACGATTGGTTTAGTGGTTTTTTTCTTATACTTGATGCAATACACAGGCGCATTCAAAGGCGTAACTGTAGCGACTGATCAGCGCGGTCCATACACTTTGATTTACAAAGACTATACGGGTGCTTACCACAAAATCGTTTCAACAATTGAAGAAGTTGAAAAATGGACCAGATCACAAGGTTTAAAATGTCGTTTAAGTTTTGGCGAATACTTAGATAACCCAGCCTTAGTTGAAGAAGGTCGACTGCGCGCTCGCGGTGGTTGTTTGGTTGACCCAAAAGATGAAAACGAAGCTAAACTTTTTGCCACGCTAAAAGATAAATTACCCGAAGGTTTTAAAACTGAAGTGTATGCCGAAACAAAAGCTGCAGTGGCTCTGTTCACAGGTGCTCCAGGCATAGGCCCATTGAAAGTTTACCCTAAAGCCGATGAATATGTTAAAGAGCAGAACTTACAACGTAAAGGCCCCGTTTTAGAGATCTACGAAGTGTTAGAAAAAAACACGATGCAGACTGTTTATATCTGGCCGTTAAACTAAATTACTGAGCGCATTTCACGACTTTAAGATTTAACTTAAGGTCTTCGTGATAAATACTGACTTTAGCCGAAGCCATGGCAACGCCAGAAGCATTTGCACGAACAATGACTTCACCACCACAGCTAGATTCAGCAACAACACCATCTTGTGAAAGATGATGACGAGAACTTACGTATTGATCAGCGGCTACAGATTCAGCTTTTAACACTTCACCTTTTTGTCCGGTTAAGAACACTTCAAGTTGGGCTTTTGCTGTTCCACCCGCGTGAACACGTGTATTTACTTTTTGCGAAACATTTTCGACAACAAGTTTTTCATCACTTGCTAATGTTACCAATAAGCTTGCGGTACAGGCTTTGCGATCAAGTGAAGTACCAGCTTCTTTTTTTACGTAAAGATTTAAGGGAAGGGCGTATAACGAGTCTTCTTGCGATATAACTTTTAAGTCAGAAGTTTTATTGGCGCAGCCTGCACCGGCGATTGTTAAAGCACCAAAAGTTGCTGCATTTGCTGAAAATGCACCCAGTAAAACCAATGTAGAGATAGCGATTTTTAGTTTCATTTTGTCCCCCTACGACTCTACATACAAAACCAAGGCCAATTATAATGGCTCTTAAAACGAAAAAAGCCCGCTTTTACGCGGGCTTAATAAGTATTATGTTGTATAGAATTCAAGGCACTATAAAGAAGATTCTTTTTTAAGAAGCTCTTCGATAGTCATACCGATACCAGCATGGCCATTAAACACCGTACCTAATTTACCTTTATTAAAGTGTTCAATCGCCGCGTCATACGCTTTTTTAGGAAGAGGTACATACTTCACTTGCGGAACAATTTCGCTCGCAGAATTAATATACATCATTACGAAATCCTTAACTTCTGTACGCTTTGCTGCTTCTGCATTTACGTAAATAAATAAAGGACGCGATAGCGGGTTATAAGCAGCATTTTCAACAGTTTCTTTTGTTGGAAGAATCGCTTTACCTTGTTTGTTCACAATTGCTAATGCTTTAATTTTTTTACTGTTCTCTAAATAATAAGCCAAAGGCACATAGCCTAATGCCCCTTTATCGCCAGATACACCTTTTACTAAGATATTGTCATCTTCAGAAGCTGTATAATCACCGCGTGATGATTTTGCTTTTCCAACGATAGCTTCAGTAAAGTAATCAAATGTTCCAGAATCTGCGCCCGCACCGTAAAGTTTCAACGGAGTTTTTGGCCAAGCTGGGTTGATATCAGCCCAAGTTTTAATTTTACCCTGAGCTTCTGGGGCCCACATCTTTTTAAGTTCTTCAACCGTGATTTGAGTCAACGGATTAGATGGATGCACAATAACTACTGTTGCATCAAATGCCACTGGTAGCTCATAAAATTTAACTTTAGCGGTACGACAATTTTCAACTTCAGATTGCGAAATTGGACGAGAAGCTCCTGTCACTTCAATTTCGTTACGGCAGAATTTTTTAAAACCACCACCCGTGCCAGAAAATGCTGCCGTGATTTTTACAGCCCCTTTTTGTGAGGCTTGAAATTCTTCAGCCATCGCTTCAGTGATTGGATACACAGTTGATGATCCATCGATTTTAATAAGTTTTGGTTCAGCAGCTAAGGCTGAGACTGCGAAAGCTAAAGTTGCAATTAGGCTTAAAAGTTTCATAGAGGGGCTCCTTGGTTTTTTATGAGTCAGATTTTAGTTTTTCTTATTCTCAAAGTATTGTCAGGAGTTTGTTAAGACGCCAATTGTTACAAACCAAACCCTAACGGGACATTATATCGCCTTTCGATTGAAAATATTTCCATGCAACTAACAACTCTGTCTTTTGTTCAAGCAGATATAGAGATCGGTCAAACCTACACAGGCCTTACCGAGTCATCAGATGGCTTTCTCAGCTACTTTAATCATCATAAAAAAGACTCTTTAATACCTGCTTATGATTTAGAAATGATAGGGCGCGCGCAACAGCATTTAAGTAACAAGCGTGCAAAATTTTACAGTGCCGATGATTTAAATGCGCACTCCTTTGTAAACTATAAATACCTAGCTGCACTTTCTTATCTTGGGCTTCGCAAAAACAAAGTGAATCTAAACTTTGGCGGTGATCATAGTGTTTCATTAGCCACTGTCGAAGCAAGTCTTCGCATCAATCCAAACACCTTAGTCATTTGGATTGATGCTCATGCAGATCTTAACAGCGCCGAAGAAAGCCAATCCGGAAATTTACATGGCATGCCAGTTTATTACTTAATGCAAAAGCCAGAAAATCGCCCGGCTTCATTAGCGTGGATGAAAACCCATTTACCGCATCAGCAAATAGTCTATGTCGGTATTCGCGATTTAGATCAATTCGAGCGCGATTATTTAGAAGCCAATAACATTATGCACTTTACGATTCATGATCTAAGAACGAGTGGTCTTGATTTTTGTTTACACCAATTAACTGAAAAAATTTCTAATTATGAAAGCGTACATGTCAGTTTCGATATTGATTCTTTAGATACCAGTTACGCTTTATGCACGGGTGTTCCGGTAAAGAACGGCCTGCAGATTTCTGAATTAAATGCTTTTGCGCAAATGATTTCTTTATCAGGCAAATTGCGTAATTTAGATGTGGTTGAAATCAATCCCCGTCTTGCCAAATCAGAATTAGAAATTAATGAAACTTATGAAATCGCTTTACAATTTATCCAACAAATAGCTCAGGAAAGGGTTAATCATGCTACAATTTATCCAACAAATTCAGCAAGACTTGAAATTTAGAAATCTAG
The DNA here is from genome assembly GCA_036676395.1 of Bdellovibrio sp. Lineage (GTDB taxonomy): Bacteria > Bdellovibrionota > Bdellovibrionia > Bdellovibrionales > Bdellovibrionaceae > Pseudobdellovibrio. Next base: position 744,560 of record JAKFCY010000002.1, on the reverse strand, counting down.
ATATGGTGGCTTACGAGCCCCGTGTTGAATTTCAAATGGATCAAGGTAACTATCTTTTAAAAACAGCAACAACAACCCGGGAATTAAAATCAGCTTTTAAACTGCGTTATGATGTGTTTTACAACGACGATAAAAAAGACGGTCAACGCTTAGATATCGATGTTTATGATTCAGTTTGTGATCACTTAATTATCGTGGATAAGAAATCAAATTCCGTTGTTGGCACATACCGTATGAATAATTCATCAAGCCTTCAAGATTTCTATTCGCAATCTGAATTTGATTTAAAATCATTTGCTCTACCTTATTCAAACTTTGTAGAACTTGGCAGAGCTTGCATTGACACCAACCATCGTACTGGCACCGTGATTTCATTATTATGGAAAGGCATTTATTTTTACATGCGCCATGTGAAAGCCAATTTATTATTTGGCTGTTCAAGTATTAAGAATATCACGCCAAAACAAGCTGCTCTTGTGACTAAATACTTTGAACAAACTGGCCATCTAAACTGCAAATACAAAATTAAGCCCCACTTGTCGTTTAAGGTGCCATTTTTTGATGATTACTTTCACGCCATGCCAGCAAAGCTTTCAGACGAAGAAATGAAGCAAGCTGAAGACTTGATTCCATCGTTATTAAAAACCTATCTTAAGGTGGGAGCTGAAATTCTGGGAGAGCCTGCTTACGATGCTGATATGAACTGCATGGATTTTTTAACGTGCTTAAAAGTCGAAAACTTAGCACAGCGTTATGAGAAACGTCTGGAAAAAATTGCCGTTTAATTTTACTCTAGGGGCTGATGTTGAATCAGCCTAACTTTCACGAATATTTTCAGTTTGAACAAGTTCTTAAAAAACAAAGAGAACAAAAGAACCCCTATTGGACTTTTCAAACACTGTCAGAAGTTATTCACCAAGGAACATCTTTCCCGCTGTGGAAAGTGATTTGCGAAGATAAAACTTCAAAAAAAAAATCAGAAGAAAAAGTCACATTGATTCTAACCGGTGGCGTGCATGGTTTAGAAAAAATCGGAAGCCAGCTTTGCGTATCACTGCTTGAAAAATATTTTGAACTTTCAAGTTGGGATTTAGTTTTTCAAAATAAATTACAGGATATTCGCTTCATATTTTTTCCATTCATTAACCCAGTTGGTATTCAAGAGCGCACGCGATCAAACGCCAATGGTGTCGATCTAATGCGTAACGCCCCTATTGAGGCCAAAGAAAAAGTTCCCGCCCTGGCTGGCGGTCATCGATTAACAAATCTACTTCCGTGGTATCGCGGAAAAATTAATGAGCCCATGCAAATTGAATCACAATTCGTGGTCGATGAAGTAACGCGCGAAATTTTACGCTCAAAATTTACCTTATCTTTAGACATTCATTCAGGCTTTGGCTTTAAAGATCAAATTTGGTTTCCGTGGGCATTTAGTAAAAATCCATATCCAAAATTAGATTTTATTACGGCGATGATGGAATACTTTGAAAAGGTCTACCCGTTTCATATTTATAAAATTGAGCCCCAATCCAAAGTGTACTGCACACATGGTGATCTATGGGATTACATCGCTCACGAAAGAATTAAAAACCTAAACTATATTCCGTTAACTTTAGAATTGGGCTCATGGATTTGGGTTAAGAAAAATCCGTTACAGATTTTTAAACTAGATGGTTTATTCAACCCGATCAAAAAACACCGCATTAAACGCACTTTACGCCGTCACCAGCTTCTGATTGATTTTTTAATCCGCTTTTTGCTTTACAGCCAGAGCGAACAGTTTAAAAATCTAGACTTGTTAGACTATTACAACAAAGGCTTAGAAAAATGGTACCCACAGCACAAAACCCTCAAGTAAAAAACTGGATCTTAATTCGCGGCTTAGCCCGAGGTGCAGGTCACTGGGGTCAGTTTCCAGAAAAGCTGCAACAGGCCTTTCCTAACGATAAAATTTATTACATCGATGTTCCCGGCAATGGTTACATGAATAAAGTGGCGACCCCATTAAAAGTGTCTGAGTTTATAGAATCATTCGATGGGCAATTAAAAAAGCAAAACTTTAATTCCACGCTACCAACTTACGGCTATTCACTTTCACTAGGATCAATGGCTATGGTCGAATGGGCGAAGCAACGCCCTAATTTTTTCAAAAAGATTTTTATTTCAAATACCAGTGCTGCAAACTTTTCGAATGTATTTAAACGTTTAAGTATTGATGCTATGAGATTAGGTGTACGTATGCGCTTTATGCACGCGCCAGAAGATAAAGAAGTGGCGTCACTAGAAGTAACAACCACACTTACAAAAGATCAAATTTTATCTGATTACAAACACGCCTTTGATTCGATGCTAAGCTTTAGTAAAACTAACTCTGCCCATCCAAAAAACATTATTCGTCAGCTAGTAGCAGCTTCGACTTATGCGTTTCCGCAAACACCACCCACAGAAGTTGTCTTAATGAGTGGCGGCAAAGATCGCTTCGTCAGCGCTGATTGTTCGAAAGACATCGAAAACAAATGGCGCTGCAAACATGTGATTCACCCAGATGCAGGCCACGATATCAGTTTTCAGTTTCCTGACTGGGTGATTGAGCAGATTAGTTTGTAAATCTGCTACCAACCAAAATACTGACCTATTGCTCGAAATTCATTTTCGAAAAAAAACAGAAGCATAAGAGGCGTAAGCAAGATTTGTAGTGTTAAAATGATCCATTTAGGTATGCGACCTATCATAAATTTTTGTTCAAGACCTACCAAAATAATTATTAACATTAAAACAAATTTTAAACGTGGAATATCTTTAGAGGTAGCCGCAAAAATCAAAAGAATTGTCGCCCAATATGGAAATTGATAAGTAAAAAGTTCTTTTAACTCAGTTACCGTTTCTTTGAGATCTTTTTTGGGTTTATTCATATATTCTCCACCATTCGGCACAATTGCGCGATTAACCACATTTAAAAAATAAATTCTAAAATTTTCTTTGTTTGATCTACAAAAACAAAAAATACTGACAAAGTTACAAATAATACTCGGTTAAACCATAAAATCCATTTTGGCAGTGCAGCACTCAAATCCTCTTGAAAGTGCAAGATCATCATAAAAAAGGACATAATAAACGCATTCATATATTGTGCTTCACCCACAAGAGCTGCAGTAACTAATAGAATGGCAGTCCAATTTGGCATTCTAAGGCTATTTTTAGTTAAAAAATTCATGTTAGTCTCCAAGATTAGGATCAGTCGGATAGATTGAATTTACGCGAATCGGATTGGCGTGTTTTTCCTTAACCACTGTTTTGATGATCATGTCCATGTTGCTAGGAGTGAATGTTTTTTGTAAACCTTCAATTTCTGGCGCCATTGGCGCACTAATGCTGTCTTTTTTCATTTTTTGAACTTCTTCCAAAGATACTCCTGAGCTTTCATCCTCGGTAATCATAGTTTTTCCCATAGGCCCCAGAACTACCTCATCTTCTTCTTTATCTTGATCTTCTTTTTTCTTTTTTGCATCTGCTTCGTCCTGTTTCTTTTTAGCGTCTTCGGACTTTTTCGCAGCTTCGATTTGTCTTTCTTTTGCTCTTTGCTCTTCTACTAATCTTTGGGTTTCTGCAATTTGTTTTTCTTTAACTTCTTCTACTCTTTTTTGTTCGGCAGTTTGCTTTTCTTTAGTTTTTTTATCTAGCTCCGCTTGCTTGGTCTCATTAATAGTCTTTTCTTTACGAGCTTCTTCTTGGATTCTTTTTTTTGCGTCTTCAGCATGCTGTTTTTTTGCATCTTCTGCTTTCTTTTTATCAGCAGCTAATTTTTTTGCTTTTTCGTCGCGCTCTCTATCTTCCTTCTGCTTTTTTAATGCGATTTCTTGCTCCTTTTTCTTCTGGCTTTCCTCCTGCTTTTTTTCTTCAACACAAGGAACTGAAGCACGACATTCGACTAAACCAGCTGAGGTTGCGAACGAACCTCCAATAACAACACCAGCAGCTGCTCCAATAGCTCCGCCCTTTTTAATTCCCATTACTATACCTAACGGGCCAGCAAAATAAGCCCCAAGCCCACTGCCGATTGCGCCACCGATAGCAGTACTAGTTACGACTACCGCATTAAGACGTTTGACAATTTCGTCGTTACATCTAGCTTGGCAGCTTTTGGCATCGGTAGCTGACGCATTTGAAAAAACTCCTTTTTTGAGGCTTTGATCTCTTTCCTTTATATTACCTATATTTGAATTCGCATTGTGTTGATTTTGTTTAAGATAATGACTTAAGAAACTACTATCGGATCTAAGTGTTTTATTTAAAAAGTGGTTCATAGTTTTATCTTGCGAGTTCATAGGATCAAGATCATTTAGCAAAGCCCTAGTTATTAAGTCTTGTTTGCTGAACTGAACATGATTTGCAAAAAAACTAGAATCTAATTCTGTGATAAGTGCCTGCCACATTCCAGCGCGACCTTGCTGGGATATTTGCAAAAAAGTTCTTCCCTCTACTTCAACGGGAACAGAATATAGCTCACTGAGTCCTTTTCCGAAATTCGGTGTAATTTCAGCTAACATTGAGTTCAATAAATTTCCAAAATTGGGTTTTCCTGTGGCGTAAGATAAATCAATAATGCTCATGGTTGGCAAAAGAAAGCCTTCCATAAATCCGAAGTTCACGATGTTTCTTACGATCTGTGTTTTGATATCTATAGCGCGAAGTTCAGGATTCCAAGCTTGGAAAGCTAAAGCTGAAAAAGTAAGGGCATTATCTAATGAATGTAGATCACGAAAAAAGGTTAAACTTTCAACTTCGCGTAAACGTGATTGTAATAATTCTTCCAACTGTTCAGCTTCTAAAGCCGCATCACCAAATCCTAAAGTTGTAGGACTAGTCATTCGAGTAGAGCGATCATTCTTAACCGCTTGTATAAGCTCACTTTCACTCATCATAAGTTTTGCTTTATGAATACCGGGCTCATTAATTTGAACAGCATGCGCATTTAAGCTCGTCAGTGTGTGGGCTAAAACTAGTACCATTTGTAATTTCTTCATAATTCCTCCTCAAGAATTTTAAAAGTCACGAGAAGGACTAAAGCAATCCTGACTCCGAAAGTTAATCAGGCGTAGTAGACTTGTATTGCTTAATAGGGATCCGGAGTCCGGATTTTAAGAATAGAATCTAAATAATTCTAAAAAATAAGAAGATCAGTTTTCGAAACTGAAGCTATTTTTATTCAAAAGCGACTTAAACCTTTTAAACTCAGACGCACTGGCTTGGGCGCCGTATCTATTTCTAAGATAAAGCGAAAAAATCTCTTCGACACTCTCACTCATGGCGGGATATTTTTCCAATAACCGCGACTTCCAGCTCTCAAAAGATTCATTCTTTTCTTGCGGTAATCGTTTGGCAAAAAAGCGGTGTAATTCTAAATAATAGCGCTCATTTAAAGGTCGGCGGCGGTAAATAATTTTTTTGGTTAAGCGATAGACAACAAAAATACACAATAGAAGAAAGATTAACCGGGCCGCTAATTGTACATCTTCGTTGTCTTCGTAAAATTTAAGAATTTCGCGTTGAAAATTTGAGCTGGAATACTCAACGAAGAAAAGTGTCCAACGATAATTCGATGTTTCTAAAAAAGTAGAAATTTGATCAAAGATTTCAAATCTATTGCTTAACTGCTTCCATAGTTGTCCGCGTCCCGTCGGATTCATTAAGAAAGTGGCACCGATAGCAATACGATCCGGAGCGATAGCAGTTATAGGATCATATAACACCCAGATATTATTTTCGTCTAAATATTCAACCCAAGCATGCGCATCTTGTTGTTTTATAGTCCAAAAATTTCCGGCTTTGTTTAGTTCGCCGCCTTGGTAACCCACCACAACCCGTGAAGGTACCCCCCAATAGCGTAAAAGCAATGCGGCTGCTGAAGCATAGTGTTCGCAAAAGCCTACTTTAGTTTTGAATAAAAAGTCTTCTAACGAGTTCACGGCTAATTCTTGTCCAGAAAGTCTGTATTCAAATTTATTTTCTGCAAAAAACTTTGCTAATCGATTTACCTTTTGCTCGGCAGTTTGCGCCTCTTGTGATGATGCAGGAATTAAGGTTTTTAGCAGCTCTTCAACTTTAGCCGATCGTCGATTTAAATGCAGAAACTCTTCTCGGCCTTGAGTTAATTTTTGTTTTAGATTGAATTGAATTTCGCCGTTATACACCAATCGTTCGCTCAAAGCAGAAGGTAATGAATAAGTGTTATTTTTATCAGATAATAAAAGTTTTTCTGACGAATTCACAGAGTCTGTTTCATACAGCGTAAATAATTGCTCTTTGTAGTGTGGCTCTAAGATAATTTTGTATTTAGGTCGAAAAACTGTGCCATCATCTTCGACAACTTCTGGCGTATGGTTTAATGGGTTCGAGCGCCGCCATAATAATCCTTGCGAACGGTCTAAGACTTGTCCCCGCCAGTAAAGAGCGCTTTGCGATGGCGCATATTCGGTAAATTCAGCGCGAAATGCGATATTTTCATTATTTACTAATTCTGAAATTGATCCCGGTCGAAGTTCACCAGAAAACCCGCTGGCACCAATCTGTGAAAACAGGCCGTAATTACGCTGTCTGCCGCCATCAAATTTAAACTGCGGAAACACCAAAAAAAGTAAAACCGTCATCGGAACAGAATACAAAATAATTGTTCTTAAGACTTTAAAACTTTCTTTAGGGTAATTTTTTTGAAAGCTTTCTGGAAAAAACTGGTAAAGATAAAACACTGTCGCTAAAAAAGCATAGACACCAAAAATAAAATCGATTTGAAAGACAAATTTAACCACGGCCAGAAAAAGCCCCAATAAAAATAAAAAGTACGGCGGCTCTGCCTGATCAAAACGATGTTCGATTAAACGAATGCTGGTTAAAATAATTAATAGGCTGGCAATTAATTCATTGGATAAAATAAAGCTAAACTTCCGAACGGCTACCATAACAACAATGACAGAAAAAACTCCTGTGATGGTTTTGATGCGCGGCAAATTTTTACCCCAAGACAGAGTGCTTAAAATTAAAAACAGTACACTCGTGAGAATAACCCAATTCGGAACTTCGGTAAAAAGTAATACCATTTGAAAAAATAGAACTACCGGTAAGATATATTTTTTCATAGTAATAGCCTTAAGGCTTTCAGCAAGTGTTTATAATCATTCTGAGCTACTTCTACCTTTTGTTCTTCAAATTCAACCACAAATGATTTTTTTAATTTATAAACTTCGTCAATCCAGTAAGCGAACTGCGACTTACGCTTTTCAATATCAACTAAGGGTTCAGTGTCTTTCCAACGAAGAACCACTTGCTGTTGTTCGCTCGTCAACGATTCATATTTGTTAACGTATAAATCGTTCGTTTTTGCCAAAATCTTCCAATTGATGTGCTGAGGTGGGTCTGTGACTTGAAAGCGGTCAAAATGTGATATTTCTTTTTCTAAGCTGTCTAGAAGTTGTTTTTTTTGTACACCAGTTTCAGTTTCTGAAATGAGTGCACTTAAACCGAAATAATTAATCTTTTCTGGAAAAACCGTGATTCGCACTTCGGGCTGGATATACCTCCAGACGCGCAAAAACTGCAATGGAAAGCGACTTTCAAGTTTTTGCACCGGTAATTGATAAATCCCATAGTGATCTGGCAAATAATTAATTTGCACATCCCGCTTTTCATGGGCGTGAATTGAATCTACGGTCTTATCACCGACTGAAATCACAAAACTATCTTTAGACCTTGGGTTTTCAATAGTGTAAGTTAATACACCCGCTTCATTCTTAAAAAGTAAAGAGGCCTGTAAAAAACTCATTTTAATTTTTTCAAAATTTTTATGGCTCATCAACATCGTGATAAGCCCCACAGAAAACAAAAAGAAAGCAAAAAGAAAAATCAGATTATTTCTGTTGTTCACACTGACAATAACAATAACAAAAACTAAAACGCCATAGCTAAACCCTAATCCCGTCGGGACAATATACGGTCTGGGTGTATTTACCCTGACCGGAATTTTACTGAGGGATTTGAACCAGTTGTAAAAGCTCTTCAACTTTTTGTTCTCCGAAAGGTAAACCTTGTTGATCCGCCAAACGATGCGCTAATACGGGTTTAAGTGACAATAATAAATCATCTGGAGCCACAAAATCATGCCCATTCAAAAAAGCTCGCGCTTTACTAGTTTGCACCAAAGCAAGCCCGGCTCGAGTCGATAAAGACTGAAACTGGTCCTGTCGCGTGCGGCTTACCTGTAACAAGTCAGCAATAAACTCGGCAAGTTTTGTATCCATGTGAACTTTTTGCGACTCTTTGTGAGCTTGTAATAAATCATCTTTACTGATGATCGGCTGCAGCCCTTCAATCAGTTTACGGGGGTTATCACCCAAGATCAGTTTCACTTCTGAATTTTTCGAAATATAATCCAAATGAATCGACATTAAAAAACGGTCAACCTGACTTTCAGGTAAAGCGTAGGTTCCGATTTGCATTTTTGGATTTTGCGTCGCTATGAGAAAGAAATTTTCAGATAAATCATAGGTCTTGCGATCTACGGTGACCGAACTTTCTTCCATAGCCTGCAGCAAGGCACTTTGGGTTTTTGGATTAGCGCGGTTTAATTCATCGGCCAGAACTAGTTCTGAAAACAGGGGGCCTTCTTTAAAATAGAACTCATGCTTTTCATTATTAAAGACCATATGACCGATAATATCGGCCGGCAGTAAATCATTTGTGAACTGGATGCGGCTTTGCTGTAAGCCCGTAAGCTTTGCGATCGTTTGAGCCAGAGTTGTCTTACCAACCCCAGGTTCGTCTTCGATTAACAGATGCCCGCGCGCGATCATACAGATGACGGTATTAATAATTTGGCCTTCTTTATCCAAAATCACTTCAGAAGATTTTTTAACAATCTCGTGAAAACGCTGAATAAGCTGGGAATTTAATTTTGCCATAGATCCCTATAAATAAAAAAAGGGCCCTCAACGCTTGAGAGCCCTTTCGAGAATTGAATTAACAATCAGTTATTAAACTTTGCCGCCAGAACGGATTAGATTCAAGGCAGAACCTGCTTTAAACCATTTAATTTGCTCTGCGTTGTATGTGTGCTTAATTTCGATTTTCTCAGTCGATCCGTCTTGATGTTTTAATTCTAGGAATAAGTTTTTTCCTGGAGCTAAATCATTTAAGCCGCGGATTGATAAAGTATCTTTTTCCTGGATTTTTTCGTAATCAGCGGGATTTGCGAAAGTAGCCGCTAACACACCTTGTTTTTTAAGATTTGTTTCGTGGATACGGGCAAAAGATTTAGTGATAACCGCAGTACAACCTAAGTATCTTGGGCTCATTGCTGCGTGTTCACGAGAAGAACCTTCACCGTAATTTTCATCACCGATAATCATCCAAGATTTACCTTTAGCTTGGTAATCACGGGCAACTGCCGCGAATTCTTTTTGTGAACCATCTAACAGATTATTACCTTTTCCGATAACACCTGGTAAAAATGCGTTGTCAGCTCCTAACAACATGTTGTCAGAGATTTTATCTAAGTGACCACGGAAGTTTAACCATTTACCACCTGGGCTGATATGATCTGTTGTACATTTTCCTTTAGCTTTTGCTAATAATAAATGGCCTTCGAAATCTTTTCCATCCCATTTTGTGAATGGTTGTAAGAATTGTAAACGAGGAGAATCCGGAGCAATAGCTACTTTTGCCGTTGCGCCTTCTGGTTTTTGGTAACCGACTAAATCAGGAACAAAACCATTTTCAGGAAGCTCTGGAGCTTCTGGCGGAGTTAATTTAATTTTACCTTTTGGTCCCACTAATTCTTCAGTTAACGGATTAAAATCTAAACGACCCGCCAAACCTAAAGCCATAACTAGTTCTGGTGAACCGATGAAAGCTAAAGTTTCCATGTTGGCATCATTACGGCCGCGAAAATTACGATTGAATGAAGTTACAATTGTATTTTTCTCACCGTGTTTAATGTCATCACGTTTCCACTGACCGATACAAGGTCCGCAGGCATTAGCTAACACTGTTGCACCTACAGCTTCAAACGTTGCCATTTGGCCATCACGAGAAACTGTGTTGTAAACTTGTGCTGAACCCGGAGAAACTAAAAATGGCTGAGCCATTTTAACGCCGATTTTCATCGCCTGTTCAGCTAGGTTCGCAGATCTACCGATATCTTCGTATGAAGAATTCGTGCAAGAACCGATAAGTGCAGATGATAATTTTAAAGTCCAACCGTTAGCTTTAGCTTCTTCAGCGATTTTAGAAATCGGACGAGCTAAATCTGGAGTATGAGGACCAACTAAGTGTGGTTCTAAAACTGATAAATCGATTTCGTAAACTTCGTCGAAATAGTTTTTAGGATTAGCGATAACATCATCATCCGCGCGTAAGATATCTTTGTTGCTATCCGCAATCGCTGCTAAATCAGCGCGACCTGTAGCTTTTAAATACCCAGACATTTTTGCATCGTATGGAAATACAGAACATGTCGCACCTAATTCAGCGCCCATGTTTGTGATCGTAGCTTTACCAGTACAAGAAATGTTGTCTGCGCCTTCGCCAAAGTATTCTACGATTTTATCTGTTCCACCTTTTACAGTTAACATTCCGCAAAGTTTTAAGATGACATCTTTTGCTGAAGTCCAACCGCTCATTTTACCTTTTAAGTGAACACCGATTAATTTTGGATTTTTAACTTCCCAAGGAAGGCCAACCATTACATCTGAAGCATCAGATCCACCGACACCTACAGCACACATACCTAAACCACCAGCGTTTGGAGTATGTGAATCTGTACCGATCATTAATCCACCCGGAAATGCGTAATTTTCTAAAATTACTTGGTGAATAATACCTGCACCTGGTTTCCAGAAACCGATATTGTATTTTGAAGAAGCTGTCGCTAAGAAATCAAAAACTTCTTTATTCGTTGTGTTCGAAGCAGCCATATCTTTTTCTTTACCTTGGTAGGCTTGGATTAAGTGATCGCAGTGAACAGTTGAAGGAACTGCAGCTTCTGGTTTATCAGCTAACATAAATTGTAAGATCGCCATTTGCGCTGTCGCATCTTGCATCGCTACGCGGTCTGGTCGTAAAAGTAAGAATGAAGAGCCACGGTTGATTTCTTGGTTTTGCGGATCATCTAAGTGACCGTAAATAATTTTTTCAGCAAGAGTTAATGAACGGTTTAAACGTTTACGAATAACTTCCGTTTTTTCACGTGTAGTTTGGTAAACTTGTTTGACCATTTCTGGTGATGTTTCGATTTTAGCCATACGCTGATCCTTTGCGTGCTTTCAGGCACGACTTGAATGTGGTTTCTCAGTACGTTTTCATTCTCGGCTAAAAGCTTAGTTGAAAAAATAGAATAATAGGAATATAATGTAGTCTTAGAAGGAATACATGACTTTATGCTAGAAGGAATCGAAGCCCTTATTGCCCTAGAAAGAACCGGAACCATCAGCGAAGCTGCTGCGCAATTGCGTCTAACTCAATCAGCAGTGAGTAAACGCCTACAAGCCCTACAAAATGAAGTCAGTTTTAAGCTCATAATACCCGATGGGCGCCGAGTAAAGCTGACCCCTCAGGCACAGGAGTTCATTCTACGCGCACGGCCACTTGTCACCGAACTGAAAAGTTTGAAGCAGTTAAAACCAGAAAATGGCATTACGCGCTATTCAATTGCACTGTCAGATTCGATTGCAGCCACTTGGGGGCCAAAATTAATCAAGCAAGCTGGGCGTAAAATTAAAAACATCGAATTTGATCTGCACGTTCACCGAAGTACGCTGGTCGAGGAAAATGTCAAATTAGGGCGATACGATTTAGGATTATGTATCCCGTCCTCATCCGCCAGCAGCAGTAATTTATTTTCTGCACGCATCACTGAAGAACCGCTAGTTTTTATTTATAATAAATTTGATGAAGAGGCCGCCAGCGAAACTACTAAAGTCATCACCATCGAAAAAAATTCAGGAACTTGGCGTAACCTTGAAGATAAACTTTTAAAAAATTCAAAACTTAAATCTTCAGACTTTGTTTTCGTCGAATCTTTCGCGGCTATCTCACAAATGGTCAAAGAAGGTTTTGGTAACGGAATTATTCCTTTAGGCATGGCCCAACATTTAAATATTCCAAAAAAAGGATACAGTTTGTTTTCGCCATCCATAAGTCGTGAAATTAAATTGATTTCACGAAAAAGTATAGCGACCCAACCATCGATCGAAGAATTTACATCAAATCTATTCGAACTAAGTAAGGGATTATTCTAGATGAAAAAATTAAATGCTCCGCAACTGGCACTGCGCAAAGCAGCTAAAACAAAGCGTGTAGAAGCTTTAATGTATTTTTACAAAACTGGCTCCGGACAATACGGCGAAGGCGACCAGTTTATTGGCGTTGATGTTCCAACTAACCGTTCGATCGCTTTAAAATTTTTAAATAGCAGTGTAAACGACATTTCACAGCTTTTACGAAGCCCTATTCACGAAGACCGCGCTTTAGGATTACATATCTTAACCGAGAACTATCGTCGCACCAAAGATCTTAAAATAAAAAAAGCCATTGTCAGTTTATACCTAAAGCACAAAAAATCTGTGAACAACTGGGATCTGGTCGATATGTCAGCCCACAAAATCGTGGGTAACTACTGTCACTTGATTCAGGATATATCGCTTTTAGAAAAGCTAGGCCGATCAAAAGCTCATTGGGATAAACGTATGGCCATGGTTGCAACATTTGCTTTAATCAGACATCACGATCTGGATTTAACATTTAAATTGGCGCAAAAATTCTTAGCTGAAACTGAAGATCTGATGCATAAAGCTTCTGGCTGGATGCTTCGCGAAGCCGGCAAAAAAGACCGCGCAAGACTTTTAAAGTTTATTGATCGCTTCGGCAAAAAAATGCCACGCACAATGCTGCGCTACTCGATTGAAAAATTAGACCCTGCTCATCGCAAAAAAATCTTACAGTCGACAAAGCCAAATAAAAAAGCCAGATCATAGATCTGGCTTTTTTTGCGTCGCGTTTCAAAAAGGGAGGGACTCCCTTTTACTTTTTACTACGGAGCTTTAAATTCCGGTTTTAAGATTAGTAATTGAAGATCGCTTAAAGCATCAGAGAACGACACTTTATTTTGTGGCAATAACACTAATAATGACTGTGCGCCACGACCTTTAGTTAATTCAACAGTTGAAGTTGCTCCTGCGTTTACAGCTTGAGTTTCAGCAAGACCAACAAAAGACTGATCTGAAGCCTCCATAGAAACTGACAACATTTTTTCGTTCGCCAAGTGATCATCCATTTGTACAGATGCTTGTTCGTTGTGAGTAACTACAACTTTAAAGTTTAATTGATTTTTAGAATCAAGTTTTAACTGACTGATACGCGCTTGCACAACAACTACAGTTGAGTTGTTGTAAATAGTTAGATCATTTTGATCTACAAATGCATCAGTGTATTTTTCTTGGTCTTTTAACGCAGCTAATGCGGCTGCATCGTTTTTCGCTGCTTCAACTTTAACTTCGAAAGCTTTTCTGATTTCACGGGCTTTAATTGTGTCAATTAAAGTAGAAGCAAAAATTTCAGCAGTTTCGCCAGGAATTGATTTCGTGTTTGCACCTAAGATTTCTTGTTCAACAACGCCATCTTTGTCGCTATCAACTAAGATCGATACGTCACATGAATTCCAAGTCGTCATTGGTTTGTAAACTTTAACACCGAATTCAACAAATTGTTCTTTGCCTTCTTCAGTTTCTTTTTCAACGATTCTGTAACCTACTGCTTGTAAATCACAATCAGCGTTCATAAATGAAGGCGCTAGTGGTTTACGTTCGTCTTTTGCTAATAAATTAAATAATAATGCTTCACCAGCATTTGCTGATTCGTTTTTAAGAGTTAATTCAGAAGCTGCACCGTCAGCATCATTTGCAGAAGATAAAACTGTTAAACCTTTAGAAGTAATAGCACTTAATTTGTGAGCTACTGCTAAAACTGGAACACGGTATAATTCTTTACCGTCAGCTTTAACTAATACCCAACCGTCCATTTCACGAACGTAAGCATCTTTCATTTTAGTTGCATCAAGAGTGAAAGTTAATTTCACAGCTGTTGATTCACCCGCTTTTAAAGTGACTGATTGAGCATTTGCTAATTGCACGAACTCGTTACCTACGAACTCAATGCTAACCGCTTTGTCTTCTGCAGCCACATTTTTTAAATGTAATACAGATTTAACAACTTTTTTTGCTTCGATATTGATTTCACCAAAAGAAACAGAAGGCTCTTCAGCGATGATTTCAGATAAGGCTGCAACATCAGCTTGTACACGGCCAGAACCTTGGCGAGTGACCGCATAACGACCGGCAGTATCACCGATTGTTTTAGCTGTACCCATAGAAACGTGTTTTAAGTCTAACGCCGAAACTTCGATTTCACGATTTTTAAAAGATTGTTTAACTAAAGCTAATACGCCGGCCATATGAGGAGCAGCCATTGACGTACCAGAAAGTTTAACAACGCCAGCGCCTGCGCCCATGTCAGCAGAAATAATATCGCTGCCTGGAGCTGAAATTTCTGGTTTCAAGAAACCATCAATTGAACGCGGACCTTTTGAACTGAAACCAGTTAATGTATCTACTAACTCTGGTTTTTCGATTGTTTTATCAGTTTTAAACTGGATTGAAGCTCCTTGGCCAGCAGCAAGTGCTGCTTTTAATTTTGTGCCAACTTCTTTAGTGACCATAATTGCAGGAATATCGAATTTATCTGTTGTTCCCATCGTGAAAGCAGCGCCTTCTTGATTGTTCGCAACGATAACACCGATAGCACCAGCTGCTGCTGCACGTTTAACTTTATCGTTAAAAGTAACGGCACCACGGTCGATTAAAGCAACCTTACCAACTACGGCTGCAATTTGCTCTTCAGTTAATTCAGAAGCTGCTGTTCCGATAAAAGCTAAATCACCAGTAACATCTGATTCAGAAACTTTTTTTGTCGTTGCTGCTTCGATTGTTTCTACAGAAATTTCTTCACTACCCGCTTTTACGATAGAAGCTGTGAAATGCCAGTTATGATCACCGTCATCGATACTTGCTGCAACTGATAAAGCTTCTGTCGAAGTGCCCGGAGCACCAACGATATAATCTTTTGCGCCAGAGTTACCTGCAGAGATCACAGATACTGTTCCGCCTTTGGCTAAGTTTTTTACCGCTTCAGCGTAAAGAATTTTTGGATTACCGTAACCAGAACCTAATGAAAGATTCACGATATCTAATTGGTCACGTAAATCGCCATCACCATTTGGATCAGCAGAGTATTCAAGAGCAGCGATAACAACCATGTCTGAAGTTGAACCGTCAGCACCGAAAACTTTGATTGCATAGAGGTCAGCATCTGGAGCCATACCATTGTATGATGTTACATTATCACCGATACCCGCAACAGTACCTGCTACGTGAGTTCCGTGACCGCCTTCATCAAGTGGATTTAAATCTGGCTTAGGTACACGGTGAGAAAAATCTGGAGAAGCAGAATCGTAAGTAGTACCTACTAAATCCACACCACCACGAACTTTTTCACTCGGAAAACCTAAAGCTTCTTTTGCCGGATCAATGGCCTTGTAAGCTTCAGCTGTTCCAACACCTTTAAACATCGCATGAGTATAATCGATACCTGTATCGATCACGCCGACTTTAATACCTTTACCAGTAAGACCAGCAAGATTTAATTTTTCAGCTCCGATAAATTTAGAAGAGTTTCTTTCAGTTAATGATTTTGTCGCTGCCGCTAAACCATCAGTTTTAAAAGTGATTGGACGTGCAAATGTTCCGATACCTTCCCAAGAAGCGATCGTGCCAACAGCTTTTAATTTTTCTAAAACTGCGATTGGAGCAAGTACAGAAACTGCATTAAGAACATATTTGTATTTATAAAGAACCTGAACTTCAGCATCTAATGCTTTCATATCAGCGATAGCTTTTTCTTGCTCTGCCGCTATTGAAGCTGCTTGTTCATTGTTAACGATCGTCACGCCTTCTTCTTTAGACGAAGTCTCAAGAAGTGAAGGAGATTTAAGCTTAACTAAAGCCATCACGTGCGTTTGATTCTGTGGACGCGTGCTGATGATATTTTGTGAATCCTGTAATAACGGAATCATTTTAGATTTGCTATTTTGGCTCTGAGTACAAGCTGACAAAACAAGCAAAGACGTTAAAAGCGCAGTGGTAACTAGTTTCATTTTTCCCCCAAACGAACAATTAGGACTTTATATACAAGATAAGCGCCAATTTTACCGA
Organism: Bdellovibrio sp.; assembly: GCA_036676395.1. GTDB lineage: Bacteria > Bdellovibrionota > Bdellovibrionia > Bdellovibrionales > Bdellovibrionaceae > Pseudobdellovibrio. The sequence goes on along the minus strand of JAKFCY010000002.1, from coordinate 728,247 downwards.
ATGATTTCAGTGCCTTTTTGGCCAAAAGCCCAGAAACCCTTTTATTGGCGGCTTTCATGGAACGATTACATGTCATATTTATAAACAGAAAGCTAGGCCAAAAGCTAAACTTCGTGTTGTTCAGTTAAGACACAGCCCCAAACAGCCGATTTGGGCCCATATGAAGCAATATATTAAGACAGTATTATCTATATGTTTATTGGCGATCTTCGCCCTAATCGCAGCCTGTACTTCTAAACCGGTGTCTGAACGCGAACCGAGTTCGACCTACGGTAGAGCAAAACTGGGCGAAGCTTACTTCTTTGATGAAACTACGATCAATCAACCAGAAGTTAAATTTCGCCGCTTTGATCTAAATAATACCAGTGACTTAGCAGCTATCGAGCGCGGCGCTCAGGCGTTCTTAAAAGAATATAAACGTCGTAAAGATGCAAACATTGAAATGGACCAAATCATCACCGGCCGTGAAACTAAAAAGCCGTTTAACAAATTTGATTTTACAGATGGCGCATTAAAAGATTCAGCTAAATATATTGAAGAATTATTTGAGCGCGGTAGAAAAGGTGAAATCGGCCTTGAAGAAGTTAAATATCAAATCGCTCAGGTCGCTCGTGCTATCGAATTAACGTACACAGAGCCCGTTAAAGGCAAATACGAATTCTTTACTTTTCCTGTTCACATAGCCCGCTTTTTATCTTCACCAAGTGTTTCTGAAAACTACAAAGGTCAAGATCCTGATTTGAAATTCTTGCGTGATGAAATCGTACAAGAAAAAGATATTGCAAAGATTGATTTCGCACACGATTTCAATTTTAAAGATATTAAAAACAGCTGCCAATATGAAAAAGCAAAACGCGGCTACGGCGTTCACGCTGGCTTTCATATTAAATGCGGCGAAAATTCTTATAAAATGAAATTCGGCAACGAAGAGTACTCTGGCCCGCTTAATTCACGCATTTACCGCTCGTTAGGATTCATTGCTCCGCACATCAACTATTATGAAACTTTAAACATAGATTATGATCGCCGGGTTATCTTAGAATTCAATGAACGTTTAGTTATGTCTTTCAAATTAACTTTAATTGCTATTCCGGTTTACAAAAAAGTTAAAAAAGAATTTATCAATCCGTTTTCTTGGATGAAAGGTGTGAAACTAAAAGATGGTACTTTTGTTGACGCAAAAACTGCACAAGCGCGTCTAATCACCCGCCCTATCGAAGAAAACATTACTGCAGATATGATCGATGCAAACTTTGAATCTCAAATTGCTCAATTTGTATTTGGGTCTTCATCGTTAACATTAAAAGATGATCCTGTGACCGGCGACGAGCTTGGTCCATGGATTCCTGATGATTTCAATTACCGCGATTTTAAAGAGATCCGTGGCATCATGGTTTTAGCTGCTTGGACTGGTAATTACGATATCCGTAAAGATAATTTACGTTTAATGGCTGTTCCCAACGGCAAAGGTAAAAAACAATTACGTCTTGGTTTTGGCGATGCTGGTTCTGGTTTGGGTCACGCTACTGGTGTTTCACGCAAAGGCTCATCCATCGATACTATGGAATGGGAAGTGTCTTCAGTTTATAAATTATCTGGAATAGGTAATTTGGAGCACGCTAAAGCATTTTCTAATATTAAATTAACAGATGCTCAATGGATGTTACGCAAACTCTGCCAATACTCGTCTGAGCAAATCAAAAGTGCCTTAGTGGCATCTGGTTTAAGCTCGGCCGAAGTTGTTCTTGGTCATGCAAAACTGGTAGAGCGCCGTAATAAAATGCTTGAGCATTTTAAAATGGATGAAGCATCTAAACTAAGCTGCCATGTGCCGGTAGATCGTAATATGAACTATGATCCCTTAAAAGATGAGTTAGTAACGATTCGCTATGATAAAAATTCAAAAGTCGTAGCAGCTCCTGATCGTGGTCACCGTATAGTAAATGGAAAACTTATTGTTCCAGCAACACAAGTTCCGTAAAAGGTAGGCTGGCCGCCCGCGGCCGTTCCTTTTTGTGGAGCCAATAAAAAAAAGCCAGGTCACCCTGGCTTTTTTCATTTTAAACGTAGTCTCCACGTTTAATCTTTTCGAGAATGATTTTTTCAGTCTTGATCGGATCTTTTGGATCAACCGAGAAATAACTTTGCTGCTCGCAACGAATTTTTTCTTTGATTAACCAGCGTAAGATGTCTGACAACTCTTTATTCTTTTTATCACGGAAGAATGGATCGTTCTCTAAGGCATCTTTTGCTTTTTTAAGCTGTCTTGCTTCTGCAGGATCAGATTCTTTAACTTTATAATGTGGAAGATCGTATTTTTTCACGTCACCCGGTAAAACTCCTAAGAATCTTACGTTCGGTGCCGAGAAATCTCCGTTACGAATTAATGAAGCGGCAGATCCCGCTTTTAACGTACGAAAGATATTTTGCATCGTGTACGCATCCAGATCGCCGAAGAAATACATCGGAACATCTAATTGATTTTCAATCAGTTTACACCAACCGCGAACACCATTTGATGGAACCCCTTGAGCACCCATCAAAATACAGTTATTACGTTTCGTGAAACCCATTGATTGCAGGGTGCCCGCGGTACCTTCAGACTCTACCACTAAGCAGAAATCGATTTTCTTTTTAGCTTTAAGTTTTAAAGATTGCGGTCTGTTTTTTGGCTGAAACGGCGTTGTTCCAAGCGTCGATAAATCAACGTTAGCTTTATCCCCGTCTGGTAATGTTTCAGTCACAACTAATTGCTGAGAATAAGTTTGGCCACCACGGTCATTGGCATAACAATTTAATTCTTCACGATAAACTTCTAACATATCACCGATAAAATCGATGATGCTGTCTGATTCATCCTGATCGTCGAAATCCAAAGGTTTATATCGGCCATCGCCTTTGATAAGACCTTTACAGATGTAGTATAATTCCCTTTTTGTATTCACTGCGCCGATATCTAAATTGCGCAGTAAAATTTCTAACATGAAAACAACTCGAGCTAACTTTTGCACCGAAGAAACATTTAGTTCTGTGCGAACAATTTTATCTCCGGGAGTTAAATAACCCACTTTTGCATTGTAATTTGAATTATCTAAAGAAGTTTTTACTGCTTCTAAGTAAGGTCTTTTTGATTTTTCTAAATCAGAAAGCATTCTTTCAGCTAAGTTCTTAGCTTCTTTAGGGATATCTAGTCTTAATTCACGAACTTTAATTAATGCCATTAACTAACTACCTTTACCAGCTTCATCAGCTGCTGAACCCATTTTTTTAGCTTCTTTTTGTTTTTGCGCAGCTAATTTAGTTTGAGCTTCTTCTAATTGGTTTACAGCTTCGTCAGAATCACGTCCTAAAATTTTACGTAATCCTTCTTCGGCTTTTTTCTTTCTCGAAGCATTTGCTCCAGAAATTGTAACCAGTTTTTCTACTAGAATCGGGCCAAATTGCTCGATATGTGCTAGTTTTCTTTCTAAATCAGCCTCTTTCATTTCATGTTTGATATGCCGTGAAAGTTTTTGTCCGGCTTGCATTAAGGCACGACGGATTTCTTCAACTAATTCATCAGAAGCATCGATGGTTTCTTTCGATGCATTTTTAAATTTAATAAACGGAGAAACAATTGAAACCGCAAAAACGTAGGGTCCTTGTGGTAACGATTCTTTCGGCTGGCCTAAACCGTAAGATTTCCAGTTCACAGATTCAATTGCCCAAGTGATCGCACAACCTGATTTATCAAATTGTAACGGAACACGGTTAGCAAAACGTAAAAGTTGAACGGGTTCGCCCTCAGAGCCGCGATCGATAAAACGTGCTAACGCCACTTCGACAACCACGGGCTTAAAGTCACAAATCGTTGGTTTTCTTGTCACTACTGATAAAAAATCCACTTGCCCTAAACGCTCAATCGATTTTGCAAGTGCATCTTCACCTACTGTTAAAACCGATTTTGTCGAAGGAGCCATTAATTCTGTGGCTTGAACAGCTTGGAAGGCTTTTTTGAAATCTTCTTCGCTCATAGAGCCAAGATTTTTATCAACAAGGCCTTTTGGCATTCCGTGTTTTACAAAATCTTTGATCGATTGATCAGAAATGCGTGAAAAACCTGTCTTTAAAAACTTAGATAAAGAGATTTTTCCGTACAAGTGAGAATGCGTGATAAATTCACCCAGTTTAAATGTGTGCGGATGCGGTAATGTAGCTTCTGGAATATCTGGAGTTTCATTTGATACGCGCTCGATTTTACCTTTATCTGTATCACCTAATTTGTAAGTCACTGTTAAATGCGGATTAACTAAAACAGTACCTTCAATGTAAGTTAAAAGACCACCGTCACCATTCATTTGAATGCGGCCATCCATAAGGAATTCAACGCGAGTTCCGTTGTTTTTCTTCCATTCTAGGGTCTCTTTATTACGTAAAATACCGGTATTTGTCTTAATATCGACGTCAACTTGCGCGGAAATTGCTTTGCGCATGTTTTTCGTTTTCGAGATAACTTGTACCCCTTTTGCATTGGTCATTTGTGCCCATGTCGTCGCTGCAGAAATACCAATACCTTGTTGTCCGCGCGAACATTGTCCGCGGCCAAATTTAGAAGAGGCTAAATACTCTCCGAAAACCTTAGCTAAATCATCGCCATCGATTCCCGGTCCGTTATCTTCTACTACAATCCTGATTAAATCGGTGTTTTTTGTCGATCCAACACCAACTTTTTTAACTTCAATTTCTAATTCCGGAAGAATTTCAGCACCTTCGCAAGCATCAAGCGAGTTATCAACAGCCTCTTTAAGAGTGGTTAAAACCGCTTTTAAAGGTGAAGAAAACCCTACCTGTTGAAGGTTTTTTGCGAAATATTCTGCCGTACTACTTTTCGTAATTTTGCTCAAAACAAGGCCTTTCAATACATAAATCGATACTGAATTTTAAGGTATCATTCATTATTGAAGGGGTTTTTGGGTAAAAAAAGCAAGCCTTTGGGCTAAATAAGTGCCTTGTGCGTAGCGTAAATCTGATGTTTACCCTAATTTTTAAACACAATGCCGTAATTTTCAGACCTGCCAGATTATAACTTAAGCTAGAAGATAAGCGATCACGTCTTTTGCCGAATACGAGTTTTTACCCGGTTTAATCATGCGAACGATATTATTTAAATCATCGCCGGCAGTTAATAATGGCAATTCCGGTTCACCGTTAGCTTGGATTTGCCCCATGCCCACATCAGCCATCAAAGCATTACATAAACACTTTCTTCCGACAGTGTCTTCTTCAAGGCCACCTTTTTTAAGATAGTCTTTGACCGGCTCTGCAGGGCAACGCTGACCAACGGTTCCGTCTTCTTTTTTGTAAGCATGACGTAAATAACCTAAATCACAGATGCGTGTTCGGGCTAAATATAATTTTTCTTCAGAGATTGTTCCAGGAAAACGAGCCGCTTTAAACGGAAAGTTTGTCGGAGATGATCTTGGATCAGTGAAAATCCATCCTCCTTCAGGAGCAGGTTTATTTTTAATTTGATCAATCGCAAACTGACGGTGTTCAAGAGCTACACCTGATTCATCAGAAAATGCGAATAAAGTACCGACTTGAATACCGTGGGCACCTTGTGATTGAACATCTTTTAATTTTTCAGGAGTGGCATAATAACCGGCCATCCAGAATGGAAGCTCTAAGGCTTTCATATCCGCAAGGTCGACAGCATCACGCTCACCATAGATTGGTTCGCCTAATGCATTTAATTTCATTGGTCCACGCGGAGGCGCATTATGGCCACCAGCTAAAGGGCCCTCTACAATAAAACCATCAACACGGCCTGTAGATTTTAATTTTAAGTTCTTAGCTAAAACAGCAGACGAAACAATCGGAAAAAAGAACGGACGTTTTAAAGGAACTAACGCCGTGTTTTCCATAACTTCTACAGGATTAAAATATGTAAGCGAGTCTTCATCCTGACCAACCACAGGAACTTTGATCGCTGCGGTTTTATTTTCACTTAATAAATCTAAGCAACCTGGAATTTCACGCGGAATGCCTGCACCCATAATCACGTAATCAACTCCGGCAAGCATAGCGCCGTAAAGACATGGTAAATTTGGTAAGTGAACTTTTTCTAATAAATTAATTCCCACTTTTCCGGTGTGACCTTCACGCGCTAACCACACTTCAACGAAAGCAGCGGCAACAGTAGTTTGTAATAATAGTTGTGAAGATTTGATATTGAACATCGGCGCGCGTTTGTACGGTTGATCTTTGGGACGGCCACCTTCGATAAAATAATTGTCTAAAATTTTCTGTGCGATCTCTTGTGAAGGAAAAGCTTTTAATGCGCGACGAGTATCACCTTGTGAATCACCATCTTGAAGACGTCTGACTAATACTGAATTAATTGCGGTTCCAGAAACGATACCTAGCTGACCTGTTTCTGCTACGGTTTTTGCTAATCTCCAGTCAGAGACTGCGATTCCCATTCCACCTTGAATAATAATTGGATGTGTATTTTGCATTCCGTAATCTAACCATAACTAGCTCTATCCTCAATGAATCTTTTATGCATATTTTACGCGTATTATGCATCAAAATGAGTCATTCAAGACCAAGCGCTGCTCTACCGATAAATAACCATGTCTAAAGTAGATTCTAAAACAAAAAATCAGTTGGCCACACAGTTCCAAAAAGGCGAACAATTTCCGACGCGTCCAAGCTATAATGTGCCAGCGCATAAACAGAATTTACCTCCTGCAAATCTAGAAAATTCACGCGAAGTGTTGGCACTTGATGCGCAATATTCCGATTTATTAAAACCAAAAGAATTTAATTTTAAAACCCATGTTTTACCAGTCGCTGCGATCTTTGTTTTTTCGTTGGTTTTAGTGGTTATTTTTCATGTATCAAATCCACCGGGAAAAGCGGGTTCTGCTCGCGGCGTGAGTGGTGATTTAAATGATTTATCAAATGGCCAATACAATAGCCAATCAGCAGATTACCAAGAAGAAAAAGTATGTGTAGATCATCCGGACGGAACAAGATCTTGCACGACAAAAACTAAACTGCATCGCGCGTTCAGATAGCGCTACTCTTCAGCCGAATTTTTTTTAGCTAGTTCTTCCATCGCGATTTCAGCTCTGGTTTTATAGCCTTTTTTTGTGTTGCAGTCTTTGCAGCTGGGCACGCAATTTTTCTTATCAGTCTTACCGCCGCGGGCAATTGGAATTAAATGATCCATCGTCAGAAGTTCAGCTTTAAACTGCTTTTCGCAATGATAACATTTACCTTTGCCAAGCACTTGTTTCCACCATACGGACTTACGCATTTCGCGGGCTTTGGCTTTTTCGATTTTTTGATGCGACTCCGAGGCTGGAGTAAAATAATCGCCGTAATCTGACATAGGATTTTTTTAATGTTTTATCGCGGAAAATACAAGCGATTATCGTATAGACCCTGACTGAAATACTGTTTAATGGCCTTTAAATGATTCTCGGTTTTTTCAGTGTCACCCACCAGCTGATAATGCTGATCTGTATAGAGCGCAATCGTCTTAGGGCCTTGGCTGTACAGCGATCTGGCCAAATGATTGGTGGCAATATAACCCAAGTTAAAAAGCTCGTTTAACGTCGGAAACAAATCGATTTGCTGAGCATACTGGTTAGGGTTTAAGCCTTGTAAAATCTCAGTATTTTTCGCATAAAACAAAATCGGGATTTCAAACAGCTGTTCAAAATCTGCTGTCGCCGGATCTATAGATGGGCCCGTGTGATCGGCCATAAATACAAAAATAGTTTTATCAAACCAAGCTTGTTTTTTTGCGCACTCCATATAGCTTCTGATCGAATGATCAACATAGCTGATCGACTTTAACACCGGAATTTCATTCGCATCACCTTGGTAAGCTTTATCGAAAGCCTCTGGAACTTTAAAAGGCTGATGTGAAGATAAAGTAAAGACTACCGAAGCAAACGGCTGTTTAATCTCGGTCATTTTGTCGCAGGTAAACTGCAAAAAGGGCTCGTCGTAAATACCCCAAAAACCATCGTCTTGGCTAGAATCAGGGTATTCGTTTTTTCCGAAGTAACGATCAAATCCACTGGCTTTGGTGAAAACATCAAAGCGCATGGTTCCGTTTTTAGCGCCGTGAAAAAAGCTTGTGTTATATTTTTGTTTTTTTAACAACTGCCCCAGCCCCATAAATTCATTCGTCGCAAATTCTGAATTCAAAAAAGGCTCTTCCATCAATGCGGGAATTCCCGCCAAGATAGAAGCAATGCCTTCAACTGATCTGCGGCCATTGGCATAAGATTTATCGAAATAAACCCCTTTTTTGATCAGCTCAGTTAAGTACGGCGTGCGTTTGGGTGAAAGGTATTCTTTCGATAAACTCTCGATAATAAAAATGACTAAGTTATACCCGTTGGCTTTTTGTGCCTCGTATCTTTTCGTCGTTTGCGCAGGATTTAAATACTTTAATAACTCAGATTCGGTAAAATATTTTTGTCTTTGAAAAGCGGATTTTCCAAAACTTTTTAAAAAGGTAAAACTTGTGTTTAACACCAAATGATGGGCGTAAGTATGCGGTAAAATTTTAGCATCCACATAACTAATTGGCTTAAGCTGCAGACCACCACGGCCAAAAACAATCACTAACGGAATCATCGCAATAACAAAAATGCTTTTAACTTTAAGCGAAAGAGGCGCGATTTCAGGTCTAAGTTTAAAATAGCTTTTATAACAAAGAATAAGAAACACACTTAATCCAATGAATGTCAGCGCAGCTAAATAGCCGTACTGAAGCATGTTTGTATTTTGCCCCTCAGTTGCTAAATACAAACTTGATCTGGCAAACCTGCGGCCCATAAAATTCACTAATTCAACATCGATAAAATTTCCAAAAATCAAAACCGCATGCCCAAGAGTGATCGCATTTAAAGCTAAAAAACGTAAAAGTCTGTTCGGAATAAGTAAGGCAAGTACAGTCACAAACACAATCGGTACAACAATAACCAAGTCGAAACGTAGGCCATGCAGAAAACTAAGTGCTAGTTCGCTAGCCGTAAACTGACGAAATTGTACAAAATTCCATCCTAAAAACAGAATTCTGATTCCTAAATACAGAGCTAAAAGCGATATAGTGAACTTCAGCACTTGTTTAGCTAAAGACAGAGGCTTCGCACCTTGATTCGACTGCGGATTTTTGTTATCACTCATATCTATGACATTAGATCAGATGAAACAAAGATTGCAAGAACACTATCCCGACTGTGACCCGAATTCTGAAATTCAGGTTTTTGACCTCACAGGAACTTCAGATCACTGGGAAGTCGCCGTAAAAAGCCAGGCTTTTAAAGGCTTATCACGTATCGAACAACACCAGCATGTAATGAAAGCTTTCGCACCAGAATTAAAAACTGGCGAAGTGCATGCTCTATCAATTAAAACAGCAACTAAATAATCAGGGGGACACATGTCTGACACTAAAACAAAAATCGATAGTTTATTAAACGACAACAAAATCGTTTTATTCATGAAAGGCACGCAACAGTTTCCACAATGCGGTTTTTCTGCTCGTGCAACTGCAATTTTACAAGATATCGGCGTTCAATTTAAAGATGTAAATGTTCTTGAAGACGAAGAAATTCGCCAAGGCATCAAAGACTACGGCAACTGGCCGACAATCCCACAACTTTACATTAATAAAAAGTTAGTTGGTGGTTCTGATATCATGATGGAAATGTATCAAGCTGGCGAACTACAAGACTTGATTAAAAATTAATCGATGTTGTGTAATGTGGCCCTGTGGGACAGGGCCTTTCGTTTTTTACTTTCTGTTCTAGCCTTGTCGTACGCTGTGGCTGGCGGCCCTTTGTGGTTTTACGCCCTTGGACTGTACGGTCTTGCCACTGCCGGATGGGGTCTATGCCCAATATATTCTTTCTTTCGCATCAGAACTTTGCGATAGTTTAAGGTATGGATTCATACCTTAAAGAATTACCTTTAGCTCCCCAACAAATCAAAACCGATGCTGACTCGCTATCTTACTACGGTAAAGATTGGACGACGTATTACGACATCAAAGCGTCAGCTATTTTGTTTCCTGAGTCGACAACTGATGTTGTTGAAATTGTTCACTGGGCTCGTAAACATAAAATTGCCTTAGTGCCTTCTGGTGGCCGTACTGGCTTAAGTGGCGCAGCTTGTGCAACTCACGGCGAAGCTGTTGTTAGTTTTGAACGTATGAATAAAGTTTTAGAATTTAACGAAACTGATTCAACTGTTCGTATTCAGCCAGGCATGATCACCGAAGAATTACAAAACTATGCAGTAGATAAAGGCTTATTCTACCCTGTAGATTTCGCCGCCAGCGGGTCTTCGCAAATGGGCGGCAATATCGCAACCAATGCCGGCGGCATTAAAGTTGTACGTTACGGTTTAACACGTGACTGGGTTGTTGGGTTAAAAGTAGTTACTGGCACTGGCGAAATTTTAGAATTAAACAATGGCCTTGTTAAAAATGCCACGGGTCTTGATCTTAGACATTTATTTATCGGCAGCGAAGGCATCTTAGGTTTTATCACTGAAGCTTTAATTAAACTTGCGCCCAAACCTCCAGAATTAAAAGTCTTGGTTTTAGCTCTGGATCAAATGGCTTCGGTCATGAAAGTCTATGCTGAATTTAAAAAACACTGTCACATGCAGGCCTATGAAATGTTTTCTGAAAAGGCATTACAAAAAGTTTTAGCTTCAACTGATGATCTGCACCGTCCGTTTGAAACAGTGACTGATTTTTATGTGGTTTGCGAGGTTGAATGCCCAACGGCAGAAGCCGAAGAAAAAGTAATGAGTGTTTTTGAATCGTGTTTAGAACAAGGCATGATCATTGATGGTGTTATTTCGCAGTCTGAAGCGCAGGCGCAAACTTTTTGGCGTTACCGTGAAGATATCAGTGAATCACTTTCAAAATATTCTCCGTATAAAAATGATATTGCCGTTGCGATTTCAAAAGTTCCGGCTTTTATGCAAGAGTTAGATCAGGTTTTAACGAAAGCTTACCCTACTTGGGAAGTGATTTGGTTTGGCCATATCGGTGATGGCAATTTACATATTAATATTTTGCGACCTGAAGGCATGACCAAAGAAGTTTTTGTCAAAGAATGCCGTAAGGTTGATGAATTAGTGTTTCAAGCTGTCAAAAGCCAGCACGGCAGCATTTCTGCTGAACACGGTGTGGGTTTATCAAAAAAATCATTTTTAAATTACACACGATCTAATGCCGAGATTGAAATCATGAAAGGCATTAAAAAAGTTTTTGATCCAGATAATATTATTAACCCAGGTAAAGTTATCGACTAACCCATGGAACAGATTGCAATTAAAGCTTATACCCCGAGTGATCCAGAACAAACCGGCACATTGCAGATTCGTCGTTTTTCAAAACAAGATATCATGATAAATGTTTTAAAAAAATTAGGCCTATTCTGGGGTATTGCTTTATTTACAGTTTTGATTCCGGTCTTTCATTTTATTACAGTGCCCTTATTTTTTATTCTTGGCATTTTTCAGGCCTTAAAAGCTAAAAAAGCTCAGTTCGAAATTCAAGATGGCCAAGTTCCCTGCCCGCGCTGTCAAAAAATCATCGCGATTAAAAAATCTGTTTTTATCGAAGGCCACAAAGAAATTTGTCAGAGCTGCGTAACGCAAGTTACAGTGTTAGTCTAAACTTAATCTAAATTTTGTATGTCAACGAAGCACCGCATTTCTGCATAGCACGGTACTGATTAATCGCTGTATTCTTCATTATGAAAAGCATCAAACACTGACTATTTTTTAAAATCTGCTACAGTATAAATAAGGTGAGGCAAGTATGGAACAAATTCTCATTAGGGCTTATACGCCCAGTGACGAACAACAAACTGGCACTTTGTATGTCCGCCGCTTCTTAAAAGTCGAAATAGTTAAAAACATCCTTATAAAATTACTTATTTTCTGGGGCTTGGCTTTTGTCACATTTTTTATACCCGTTTATGATGTTTTCTTTACGCCGTTATTTTTTGTGATCGGTATTTATCAGGCCCTTAAAGCAGAAAAGGCTAAATTTGAAATTCATCACGGTCATGTGGCCTGTCCACACTGCAAAGAGAAAATTAAATTTAAAAGAGGCATTCTGTATCCAGACCATCAGGTGGTCTGTCAAAAATGCGTAACATCGGTAAAAGTGGCTCTTAAAGACCCGTCTCCACACAAAGTAGGAAACTTTAGTCTTTACGGGTCAGAATAAATTTCCGCACATCGGAAATTTATTTTTAAAAGGATCAACCTTATAGAAGGCTTCCGGTAAGCTGATGTTGCTTTTTTGCATGATCGTTTTAGCTTTTAAAATGTCAGCTACAGCTATAATAATTTTATTATAATCGCGCAACCATTCTAAAAAATTTGGAGCCGAATAAGCCTTACTCTCAGCACTTTCACTACTTTGTAATTCAAAACGGGGCCGGTCGTTATAGGTTTTTCCTAACCAGACTAAGTTTTTTTCCTGACCTTTCACGCTGAATGCCGTCATATCATCGACAATCAAGGTGCGCTCGATATCAAAAAATCGCGATAATTCTTTTTTATATTTTTCGGCAAAGCGCGCATTGGGGTCAGTGCTTACAACTAATAAATCATGTAAATCTAAGACCTGTTTAAACTGAAACTCGCTACTTCCTATTAACTCATTCACTTGTTGTTGAATAATTTTTGCTGCAAAGTCATTGCGTTCACTGCTGCCGCCACTAAAAAGCGACACATCAATTCCTTGCTCATGCAGTTTTTTAATCGACTCAGCAGTGCCATGGGCAATACGGTACCATTTACCCTCGAAGCTAAAAGTTCCTGAAGGTTCAGCCTGCACCATGGCCTCAGTGGTTGAATTTAAAAGCGTCCAATCTAGGTCAAAAACCACATTTAGGCGCTCTTGTCCAAAAGATAGACATGGGTATAGCAGAAGCCACAGACCGAATAGCCCTTTAAATAGATTTGCCGTCATTCTTAAAATCACGGTTTTCTGGATACAAGATTAGGGCCGTTGCGGACGGCTTTAAAACACCTGGTGAGTTTTAATATTGCGCGAAGATTTTTGAATTTTATCAATCAATTGCGCCGCTGAAAGTTTGGCTTTATCCATTTCAAGATCAACCACCAGATAACCAATTTTAGAATCAGTTGATAGGTACTGAGCCTGGATATTGGCGCCGGCTTCAGAGATATAGCCGTTGATTTCACCAAGCACACCGGGCTCATTTTTATGAACATTCATAAGTCGCGTGACATTGGTTTTAGGTACTAATTCAACATTCGGAAAATTCACAGCTCCCGCAGTTGTTCCCGTCTGTAAAAACTTACGAAAACTTTCAGCCACTTCAAGACCAATCGAATATTGCGCCTCTTCAGTGCTACCACCGATATGCGGAGTCAGAATCACATTTTTTAAATTTTGTAAGTTGGATTTAAAAGATTCTTTATTTGATGCCGGTTCAATCGGAAATACATCGATTGCACAACCGGCAATATGGTTTTCTTTTAAGGCTAAAACTAGATCTTCGATATTGACGACCGTGCCGCGTGAAGCATTGATTAAAAAACTGCCTTTTTTCATTTTAAAAAGCTGATCTTTTGAAATCATATTTTTTGTTTCAGGAGTCTCTGGCACGTGCAAACTGATGAAATCAGCTGACGCCAATAAATCATCTAATTTGGTTTTTGGCTGGGCATTGCCTAAAGGTAATTTTTTAACAACGTCGTAAAATACGACTCTCATACCCATGGCTTCAGCTAAAACACTTAGCTGGCTGCCGATATGGCCGTAACCGACGATTCCTAAAGTTTTACCGCGGACTTCGCGTGAACCATCAGCAGATTTAACCCATTCACCACGATGAGCCATAGTGTTGCGATCACAGAGCTGACGTGAAAGTGAGATCATTTCGGCGATCACTAATTCAGCCACCGAACGTGTGTTACTGTGGGGAGCATTAAAAATTGGAATTCCCACTTCAGTGGCTGTCGCCAAATCAATTTGATTTGTGCCGATACAGAATGCACCAATCGCTAGTAAATGCGGGTTGTTTTTTAAAATTTTAGCCGTTAATTCTGATTTTGAACGAATGCCTAAGGCTTGATATTGAGAAAGTAATTTTAAATACTCGTCTTCAGCCGGAGCATGCTTTATTAAGTCAACAATATATCCTTCCGCCTGCAGTTTTTCTTGGGCAACGGGGTGGATTCCTTCGGCAAGTAAAATTTTAATTTTTGACATGCATTTATTCTAGAATAGAATAAGGCAATGTCTACTGATTTACTTAATTTACTCATCGTCGATGATGATGCAATGCTTGCTAATTCTGTAAAGCTGATGGCTCCTGCGGGCTTTAAAGTTTTTATCGCGTTAAGGCCAGATTTGATTCCGGATCACATCTTTTATCATGCGGCTATGGTCGACATGCATATTCTGTCTAAGGTTGGCGAAACTCCCGATGGCCCTACGATCATTGCTCAATTGTTGAAAAAAAATCCGCAAACTGAAATCGTTTCGATGTCTGGTGATTTAAACCGTCAGAACATGGAAATGGCGATTAAATCTGGCGCTGCCCGCTTTTTGGCTAAGCCCTTAATCGCTGCCGAAGTGACGATGACTTTAGAAAAAATCATGGCTTACTGGCAATTGCGCCAAGTTGAATATTCAAATCACAAAAAAACGACTCTTGTAGGCCAATCACCTATCATGGAACAAGTTAGAAAAACGATTGCCTCGCTTAAAGGTGAACGCAGTTCAGTTCTTATCGAAGGCGAAACCGGAACCGGTAAAGATGTTATCGCTAGGCTTTTAGCCCAGCAAGAGGGGGCCAAACCTTTCGTAACTATTAACTGTGCCGGAATTTCTGAAAACCTATTTGAATCTGAATTCTTTGGTCACATTAAAGGTTCATTCACCGGCGCTGATCAAAACAAAGTCGGTCTTTGTGAAGCCGCTCATGGCGGAGATTTATTTTTAGATGAAATCGAAGCACTCCCTTTAGGACAGCAAGCTAAACTTTTACGTTTCTTAGAAACTGGTGAAGTTAAAAAAGTTGGCTCTAAAGAATCTTTTCATGTTGATGTGCGCGTAATCGCCGCCAGCAATCAGCCATTAAAACAACTTATTGCTGAGAAAAAATTTCGTGAAGATTTATATTTTAGAATTTCAGCCCATAAAATCAGTTTACCGGGTTTACGTGAACGCAAAGCTGATATTCCTGATGTCGCTAAATTTTTTCTTGAAAAAGACAAAGCCAAGCGCAACAAACAATTCGACCAAGAAGCTTTTGAAGCGTTGCAGGCTTATGATTGGCCAGGCAACATTCGCGAATTAAAGCGTGTCTGCGAACAGCTTGTATTAACATCGCCGTTACCAGTCGTTCTTAAAGAAGATGTAAATCGTCTATTGTTTTCTGGCGGCATGCCTGAAAACAGCGAAACCATTAAGTTAGATCAAAGTTTAGAAGAGTTTATCAATGCTCAAGAGAAAAAGTTTATCACTCTTTTCTTAAAACAAAATAATAACATCGACCAAGCTTGCACATCTTTACAGATTTCAAAATCAAGCTTGTATAAAAAAATTAAAGATTACGGAATAGTTTATGAATAATCCCCTTCAATCAGATTTCATCGGTTGGCACAGCCCTATCTATCAACAAACAGCTTTGATCGTTATTGCCGTAATTTTTGCCGGCGGGATAGTTAACTTTTTACTTCGCAAAAACAACCAATATTCGATGGTGGCTTGGGCTTCGATTAAAAGTTGGTTGATCTTTGCTCCGATCATGTTTGGTGTATTAGGGCTTCCCTACCCAATCCCATTTATTGCTTTAACTGTTTTTGCAATCTTTGGCGCTAAGGCTTATTTTCAGATCTTGGGTATTTTTCATAAGAGTGCCTTCGTGTACATTGCTTACGGCGGTATCCTAGGATTAGCCGCTTGTTCGTATTACGATAATCTTGTTACTTACAATTCTATGCCGATGATTGTCTTGGGGGCTTTGTGTTTGGTTCCGCTGATCAAGCGCGAATACAAAAATATGATCCAGTACATTTCATTAACTTTACTCGGATTTATCTTCTTAGGCTGGTCGTTCATGCATTTAGCCTTGCTCCTTAACTTCGAAAACGGCATTTACCAATTGATGTATTTGGTGATCTTAACTGAATTCTGTGACAATACGAATTTAGCGATCAGCGGATATTTTCGCGGCAATAAAATTTTTGCTGAACTTTCACAGCGTCGTACGTTTTTAAGTACAGCAACTTCAATCTTAATGACGGTAGCCTTAGCTTACGGTATGCGCCACCTCTTACCAGATCGTGGCGAACAATACTGGCTGGCTTCAGGCTTAGTGGCTTCATTTGGTGGTGTTGTTGGTGATCTAGTGATGGCCGTGTTTCGTAAAGATGCCGGTGTCAAAATCGTGGGCCCGTTTGTTTTAGGCCGCGGTGATTTTTTACAACGCATGGATCGTTTAATTTTTGTGGCTCCGATTTTTTACTTTGTCATGTTAGCTCTGAAAGCTTTGGGATAACCTTATGCGTGAGTGGAACTATGACAACGATCAGTGGACAAAGCTTCCGGGCCATTTAAAACATCTTCCGCTTTTTACTCATCACTATGATTTAACAAGTAAAGTTGTTCGTTTTATCTGGTTTATTATTTTAAAAAAATGGTTTTACACCATGTACATCCGCCTTTCAGTTAAGGGCGGTAATTTTGACGAACTTTACGAAAAACATAAAAAACTGATTATCATTTCAAATCATGCCTCACACTTAGATGCGACATCGATTGCCGCAAGTATTCCGCGCAAACATTGGTTTGATCTTTATATCGCAGCAGCAAAAGACTACTTTTTCAAAAATCCACTATTTACTTTTTTTTCGGCCAATTGTTTAGGCGCGATTCCGATCGACCGTAAAGACCGTAAAGGCGAAGCGGTAAATTTAATTCTGACTCTGCTTAGAGATTTAGACCGCATGTGGCTGATTATTTTTCCGGAAGGGACTCGCTCTAAAGACGGAAAGCTACAGGAATTCAAACGCGGCATTAGTATTTTTGCTGAAAAAACAAAAACGCCGATTTTATTTATTTATATCGAAGGCAATTTAAAACTTTGGCCTAAAGGGGCGATCTTTGCCAGACCCGGTAAACTTACTGTGCATATAGGCCCGGTACAAGAGCCTACAAATATTGAAGTGGTTTATCAAAATTATATCAATTGGGTTAAAACCATTGATCCATCAATCTTGCCAGATGATTTAACCGATGCGAATTACACTGAAGATACCAGTGAAAAAACATTACAAGAATTAACCACTGACGAAAACACTGATGAAGGTTCTGATGAAAACTAATCATCCAAAAATTCATTTAAACATTGGCGGCTACGAAGTTATCCCATTACCGACTGGTTTATTTGGCCTGGATGGCGGCGCCATGTTTGGCACAGTTCCAAAAGCGTTATGGGAAAAAACCAATCCAGCTGATGAACATAACCGCATCCCGATGGAAGCCCGCGCTTTATTATTAAAATCTGCTGATCGTAATGTGTTAGTTGACTGTGGCAATGGATCTGACTTTATCGCCAAATACGGTGATAAATTAGGAGCGAAATTTGCCGAACTTTACAGTGTCGATGCTTCAGGCCCTAGCCTTAAAAGTTCATTAGCAGCCCATGGCTTAACCGCAAATGATATTACTGATGTTATCCTGACACATTTACATTTCGATCACGCCGGCGGCGCAACAAGTGCTATCGATAATATGATCAAACCGACTTTTCCTAAAGCGCAGTATTACGTACAAACTGAAAATTTAAAAACAGCTCAAACTCCAAATGTTCGTGAAAAAGCCAGTTACCTTGCGCCGAATTTTCAGCCGCTTTTAGATGCCGGTGTTTTAAATTTAGTGAATGGTGAAACTAAAAACCTATTGCCGAATATTTCAGTATGGGTTTCTGATGGCCACACAACAGCTCATCAGGTTGTTATTGTTGAAGATGAAACTCAGAAATTAATTTATTGCGGGGATGTGATTCCAACCGCATCGCATATTAGAGCGGCCTGGGTGATGGGTTATGATTTACACCCCCTAAAAGTCATCGAAGAAAAAACAGCTCTGTTAAAATCATCGCTAGAAAAAAATACGTATTTATTTTTCGAACATGATCCTTATTGCGATGTCGCCACTGTTGAAAGCGATAAATCGGATTTTAAAGTTAAGGAACGCTTTTGGCTGGAGTAAAAGCAGCACTGGCAAACTTTAAAACTTTTCTGCGTAAACTCTCGGATGAGTTCGCAGAAATTCGTTTCGCTGCAGCCAGTTTATCTTATTCGACTTTATTTGCGACGGTACCCTTTTTAGTGGTTATTTTAGCGGTGTTTCAATCGGTAGGAGAGTTAGAAAAGCTTTATCCACAGGTTGAAAGCTTACTGATGTCTTATTTAAAAGAAGCCACTGGCAACACAGTCACACAATACTTAAAAACCTCGGTCACTAAAATTCAATCGCGCACACTTGGTTATACGGGCGTTATCTTTCTTTTATTTACGACGATTGGCTTATTTAGAAATATCGATACGGCTTTTCATCATCTATGGCGTATTAAACCGCGTAAGCCGTTTATCAAGCGTATGTGGCTGCACTCGATTGTTTTAGTCAGTCTTCCGGTATTACTTGCAGGTTTTATTGGTTTGCGTTCGGTTAAAATCATCGAAAAACTGGGATCAACTGTGCATCAGCAATTTTTATTTGGTCTGGTGATTGGTTTAGCTTTATGGATTTTATACACCGTTGTGCCAGATACAAAAGTATCTAAGCGCGCAGGCTTAATCAGTGCAGCTTTGGCTGCTTTAGGCATTGCTGTGGTTCAGAGTTCATTTTTATGGATTTCGTTAAAAGTATTTAGACAGAACAAAATCTACGGCTCACTGGCATCGTTTCCGATTTTTATGCTGTGGCTTTTAGTGGTCTGGAGCATCGTTTTATCAGGCGCATCGTTATGCGCCTTCTTACAACAGAAGTATTTTCGTAAAGCTTAGTTATCAGCAACTGAAATCTGTTGTTTTCCGGTGCAGGGTTCAAAACTTGAAATCGCACTTCTAATCTCGCGAAACGAAGGATTTGGAAAATAGCTTTTAGTTTTTTTACTCCAACGTTTAGGGCGTAATACATCCCAATAGTTTTCGTCTTGGCGAAATAAATTGCCCTCACCCATTTGTTTATCAAGCATACTTAGTGCACATGTGATGCTGCCACGTGGAGTGCGGCTGTCATAATTTGCACAATCTGAACTGTAGTTAGATTCGCGGCCCGAATGTAACTGAAAAAATCCTTTAGCCGTGCCGTTAGGCCCGCGGGCTGACTTATTATTATTACAAGAGCTCTCTTCAAAAGCCATTGAAGTCATTATTAATAAAATCACATTGGCTTTACTGCTGGTATTCATTGATGGGTAATTCGGGCACAGGCGGCTTAAATCATCATCGCCTGCTTTTATATTTTTTAAAGCTGTGGGTTTCATTATTTCTTCGCGAACAATTTGGCCATACAATCCGATTTTGCCATCTTTAACAAACCCATCACATGAATTCTGCCAGCCTTCTTCGACAATCACTCGTTCTAAGTGCTGACCAGTCTCGTGCACGCTCGCTAAGGCCTGTGGCGCCTTAGATGTGCTCTCAACACAACCAACGCAATCTTCAACGGCTGCAGCCTCTGTAGCGGCCCCAGAAGATCTTATTTCTAAATTGGGATCTGTCGTATCTTGAATTGAGATCTGAAATGGTGGCGTGTCGGCAATCTCGGTTGTAAAAACTTGTGCATTTGCAATACATGCCGCAAGGACTAAACATAGAAATAAAATATGCTTCATATCTTTTCCCTCACCCGAAGAGATATAAAGCGAATACCGTGCCTAGTTAGTGACAATTTATGTTAGTTGAACGGAGCAATTTAAGACGCTGTCATGCTATTCGTCTACATTTGTCCGGCCTTTTGACAGCAAAAGGCCCTATGTGTCTCAAATCAAGATTTACTTTTTTGCTATAATTGGAACGGTGACTTTAACTTTGACTTTGTCTTCTACGCCCGCGCCTTTGAAATTAATGTTGTTCACATTAAATAGACTTAATTTCAATTCAAATTCAGCAATTAGATTATTACCGTCTTTGACGTACTTGCCTTTGACGATCTTCTCAACGTTATTCATTTTTACTTTCGCTACCCCATTACCGCCCTTACCTAAGGCCGTTGCAATTTCGATATTTGGGTATTTGGATGCATTAAAATAATCTTTGGCATGCTTATCACGAACACTCATGCCCGTGCTTAATTTAGACCAAGGAATCACAAACGTATCAGCTTTATAAGAATCCCCATCCGCATAAGCGCTACCTGCAATATCTTTAAATTCGGCGACGAAATCACCGACTGGGTTGACCACCACTTGGGCTTCGACCATGCCAGCGTTAGCTTGCATCGACAGTGTCAGCAGCACGGCTGCGACCATTAGATTAAGTTTATTCGTTGTATTGTTTTGTGTAGACATCCCAAACTCCTCCGGATTGTTTTTTAACTTGTATTACTGCTGAACCAATTTTTACATTTTTTGCAATCACGCAGGATTCACTAATTAATGTTTCACCTGCTGTCAGTAGCCCAGTCTTCTGAGCACATATACTTTGCTGACTGGTATTATAAATATCGATTTTATATTCAATAGCGTCTGCACTTCCATCTGATGGTGTCGCAAAACCTAAAATATCATAATTTTGATAAGTGGCATCTGAAGTCGTTGGCAACACCTGTATTTCAAAATAAATCGGCGTGGCCTTGGTATACCGATATTCAAAAAAGCTCATCGTCTCTTCGACTCTTTCATCTTCAAAGGCGAATTCTTTTTTGGGGGCACAATTTTGAAATTGAAAAACTAATAATCCCATTAAAACTAAAAGTGGGATAATTTTTTTTGTACTTTTTTTAAGTTTCATCATATATCCCTCCTTCTAATCTAAATTGTTTAAATAATCGCTGATGGATTTAATTTGCGCATCAGTTAGTTTAATGGATTTCATACGCGTAATTCCTGCAATCGCCGATTTAATCTGAGTCAGTGAACGATTCGGTTTATCGTAAGGACTTAAATGACAGCTTAAACACTGGCTTGCATATAAATCACGGCCGGCTTTGTATTTAAGTGTGTTATCAATGACTGGAGTTAATACCGTCTCGCTGTCAGAAATTTTTGCAACTACCACCGGTCCATAATTAATACGGGCAATTGACCCATCGCTTTGTTTAAAATACACAGCGACTTCTAATGAATCTGTCTTTGTGCACTTGACTAAAAAGTTTGACGAAATCATTGGATCAATCATCGCCTGGCAATTGTCTTTCGAACTTGTGACTTCAATACTCATGATCGGAACAGCTGATCCATCTGTAGCTTCTAGGCGAAATGGCATTGTCACATAGGTTGTCATGCTATTATCACGAAACAATGGCACGACTTGGTCTGCCATTGTTAGTTGTGCGGTTAATAAAACTAAAATCCCCCAGTACTTCATTACAACGCCTGCCAGTGACTTGAAACACAAGTCGTTGAGATCGCGGCCTTCCACCCATCCGCGCTAGCTGGCTCGCCCACTAAAACCTGTAAGCTATTAACTAAACCAGCATCAGGATCAGGTTTACCGCGATAAAATAAACGAAAAACTTTTAAAACATTCGCGGGTGTATTTGCCGGGATCGCGACAGTCGAACTTTCTTTAATCTGAGCGATTGCATAGTTATAAGTTTTCGCGTTCAGCAACACCTGCTGACAAACGTCATTGATTAAAGCCTGCTGCAAGACATTAGCTACTGGATTTACCGGTGCACCTAAGTTATTTGCGGTTTCAGAGTTAGCACAGCTTTCAGCTTCAGAATCCATTTTTAAGCCAGCACGAACTGATTTAAAATTTTCATAAACTGAACACGGCCCACCAAACACCGCCCGCTCGGCGCGCAATTGATTTAAAGCTGCAATTGCTGCTGCATCCGGACCGAAAATATCTACAAACAATGAATAGATCATTGAGCGGTCTAGCAAAGATTTTGAAACCTCTAAAGCCATTTTTTCTTGCACAGGAATATCAGTACTATGATCATTATCTTTATGAATTTGATCAATCAGGTTAGCGTTACCCATTGAATCAAGTACTGATTCTTCTTTTGCAGCGGGCGCACAGTTTTGAAAATGCACCATTACAAATAACGAAACAATCACTAAAGAAATACGAGCATACATTGATCTAAACATTTTTAGCCTCGCCTTTCACGCCTGTGAAGGCTTCCCATTGAGAACCATCAGTATTTAAAATGTATTCACCATTGTTAGAAACGTTTTTCAGCCCCAACATACCACAGATTGTTTTTGCCACGTCATTTAGGCGCAGGGGATATTTATTATCTAAGATCGGGTGTGGCGCCGCCAACCCCCACGTTCCTTTATATGTACCTGTGGCATCGTCTTTAACATTGCCAAGCACTACCGTCTTTTTAATCATGCCTGAAATTAATAAAACCGAACTTCCTTTAAAACCATGATCTGAACCAGAACCATCAGCTTTAGCTGTACGGTTAAACTCGGCACCAAACTGGATAACAGTTTTATCAAATAGATTTTTTTCTTTTAATGCTAACACTAATTCTTCAGTGCAATTAATCATCGCGCGGTACATGAATGTCGTTGCAATCGTTGATACCAATGTGCCGATAAAATGTTGATCATTAGCTAAATTGAATTTGCCATTTGCGTTGTTAAAAACTAGATTTGCGATACCGCCCAAATCAGTTGTTACAACCTGGGTTAACCCCATCGTGATTAAAATCTCAACCGTAGCAAATGTCGCAGCTAAATTAGATACCGTCGTTTGGTCATTCACCATATTGCGGTAGTCTGATAAATCACCCATAAATTGAGCGTCACCGCGGCGCGAACGAATGTCTGGTGTTCCCGCAGTGGTCATCTTCGGCGGACTAATAGGTTTAGTATCCATGAACGGTGAAGTGTTATTCATAGACATCGCTTCTTTAACTTTTAACAAATATTTATCGTAAGTTGGCTGCCACTTATTGGTAAAAGTGCTTACACCTTGCTGAACCAAAGCATCAGATCTGTCTTTTGATTCAGTTAAACCTTTTTGGATAAAATTATTTTTATCAGCATATTTATCAAACTCAGTTAAGGCTTGGTTGACCGCTAAATTTTCAACCGGGGCGCGGCCTGCGAAGTAACGCATCGTTGTTGAAATTGGATTAGTCGTAGCAGATACCGCATAATTTAAGCCCACCGGAGACATCGGCTTACCAGCCTTGAACGCTGCGCCGATACTTCCTGCCGAAGCTGCCGGAAATGCCGAATTTGTTTTTTCAGCTAATAGACCGGCAATTGATAAACCACCGATAATTGGTGATTGGTTACGTAATCTTCCTAGATCATGGTTGTTAATTTCAAAATCAACACCGCGAATAAAAGCTGCGTTGGCTAAACAATTTTTAAAACTTCCGCCTGAAGGATTTGAACCCCACACTGGTGGTAACCAGTATTTACTGACTGGATCACGCCATGGTTTGTACATGGCTTGTGGATCACCGGCACCTGCCATACCCACATAAGTAGCAACACCATTATGCGAAAAATTATCAGTAGGTTTTGCTGTAGTTCCGTTTGGAGTTAATGGTAAATCAAAAAACCAACGTGGTGGCCCACCTGGTAATGCAAAAAAGATATAAATTTTATCTGAACCGCCGCTGTTTGTTGTTCCAGCTGCAAGAACCTGAGAAGAAAGAGTCTGCACAATAAAGTTAGACATCATAGGAGATATCCCTACTAAACCTAGGCTCTTTGTTGCGTTTTCTAAAAACTTTCTACGACTTTGTCCGTTACCCATTCTGTTTTCCCCCTGAAATTATTTATTCGCCAACCCCTTATTCACTGATCCCGTTTTACGGAGGCGAATATTGGCGATAAACAAAGGCCTCACTGCTGACAATTTCTTTAATCATTGATGCCATATTCTGACTTTTCTTAAGATTTGCGGCGATCGAGTAAACTTTCGCGCGGTGAAATTTAGCTTCTTTCGTGTTGTTGGCTTCAGCAACATTGCGCTCTGCTAAATTCACATCATAACCAGTAAAATAGCTGTAATAACGTTTTGCTACGCAACGGTAGAAATCATCGCTGTTAGCAATCGCTGCACCTAATTCATTTAAATTTTTCACCGGAATTTTAATTAACTTATTTGTGTGGTCACGATAGTTCAATGCCCCCATTGGCGTTTGTAAAGCAAAGTGACCTGAACCTGCAACTGCCGGTAATCTTGTAATACCTAAAACCGGAGTTCCTTTAGCACGAATGGCATTACCTTCAGGTGTTGCCGGCGGCATTTCATTATTTGAAGTTCTATACGGTGCAAAATTTCTCATTGTATACGCCATCGGATCTAACGATGTATGACAAGCCATACATGAAGAATTAATTCTAAAGCCATGCGGAGAATTCGCGATCACATCACCACGCACGTCAGCTTCGCTCAGCGTAGGCATTTGGTGACATAATAAATCTTCAAAAACACGACTTGAAATACGACGGGCAACCACATCATCTTTATCGTTGTTTGCGCCCGGAGCAATTTGGGCCACACTTAAATTCGTGTTTTTCATAATGAAAACTTGCGAACCTAAAATACCGCCACCTAAGTGCTCGAATAAATTTACATCTTTATTTTTTAAAGCAATTGCCTGCGCGATCTGCGTACGAATTGTTGCCGAAACATTACCTTGCCCGCTGATCACAACATTCGGAACAATCAATGGTTTAGCTTCTTCAACACCGTACAATTTACCAAATGGCACAAGATCTTCATCTTTGACAACAATCGAAGCCGCAGTAGCACCTGGGCCCGAAGCCATCACAAAACCCGCAGCATTACCGAAGTTAGCTTCATTTAAGATATTCATCGGTTTAGACTGCCAACGTTTTGTGGCCGACTTATCTGGTGTTTCACGTAAACCACGTAAGGTCTTTGTGCCTGTGAAAGCCGTTGAAATTGGAACTCCACTGCCAAACAATGCGCGGGTAAAGTATAATGATGGTTCATCATTATCTTTAATAGCATATGTTGACGTGTCAGATCCATTCGTTGAAAAAACGAAAGCTTTTTTACTAAACCATGTGTTGTGAAAATTATGTAAGTTAGCGATAAGTTTTTTTGTCTCTTGTTCGCTTAACTTAGGGTAATTCGTGTACTTCGCGGCACGAAGTTTACCATTATCCATGAACTCAGACTGCTCAAGTAAAACCATACAAGCCGCAGGACCCGTAATTTTTCTACTGTAAATAGTGTCAGTCAAAGTTTTGCCAAGGCTTGCTGTGCGTGGCACAACCATTTTAAATAGCTTTAAATAACAACGATTGAAAATTTCAACGTCGTTAAGTTTGCTCGCAGCCCCAGAATTCTGAGTGGTCATCAAACCAATAGCAACAAAAGAAATAAACAGTGAATGTTTATAGCGCATAGTTTTCGTTCCCCCACTTACTATTTTGAGGGGACACAATTAATTTGTATAGACTAGTTTCGAAAACGTATCTACGTAAGACGTTTCTCTGTCGAACTTATTTATGAAATTTTGCGTTTGAAAACTACCTAGACACCCGAAGTCTATCAGAATCTAAAAAACGTATCCAAGTGATACAATCCAGCCGGCAGAAACATTGTTTTTAGCAGCGGCAAAGATCTCCTGTTGAAATAATAATGACTCGTTTAGCATCCACCCAAGTTGCAACTGGGCCACAGGCTGTATGTCTTCAGAGTATTTAAAATCGTAGCTGGTCACTACCGAAGTCGGTGGCTCTAGCTGCAATTTGTAATACGTAGCCCCTGCACTTAAAGTTACGTTCACTTTTTCATGTGGGTAAAACCTAAGGCCTGTCGTGGCAAAAACTGCTGTGACTGCATCGACTTTGTTTTGATAAGTGATAGATTGACCTTCGGCCTGCGCCTGACCTTGAAGAAGCATTGTTTTTACTGAAGTGTACCAACCCGCCAGATCACCCGTAAGTGTGTAATCTAACCCCACCGCAAGGCCAGTGTATTCGACCAAAATATTTTCAGTACGTCCATCTGCTGTTCTTAGAAGAATTTGTTCGCCCCAAGCCACTGCCCCTGCAGAAAAGCCTATCTTAGACATCAGCTCAGCTTCAGTAACGACTGGTCTTTTACGACGAACGCGTTTTAAAAGTTTACGTGATGGTGCCGCCGGCGCTCCTTGCGCAGGGGCTTGCTTCACCTGCTGGATGAGCTCTTTTGCTTCATCAGCGGCAAACGCTCCATTAATCGCGAGCGATAAGATTATAAAGATAAATGTATTTGTGATTGTATTGACCATTGATCTTTAACTGCCTCTTCAGCGCTTAATGTTTTTTGGTTAATTCCAGAAAAACGAACTTCCATTCTTTGAATCGGAAAAATTAAAAAACCTAAATCCCAGCGCAGATTTTGTGGATTTGTCGACTCGGTGGTATTTTTAGAAATTTCTAAACCTGACAAGAAAAATACTCCGCGAGTTAAATTTAAATTATTCTGCGTAAAAATATAATAACTTTTGCTGTCGGTTGAAACGCCGGCCTGTTCAGTGGTTTCAACACGGTAACCGCCTTCCATCAACAGTGAGTTTCCGTCACGAAAACCCATTTTGTTGTGCAGTGAAAAAATATTTTGCTTAGTGCCTTCTTTAGATTCAGTTAACAAACTAAACCCGGCCGCATGCATGCTGCCCCATTTTTTATCCAGCATAAAACTTCCACCAGAACGGCGATCAGCTTTAGGTAAATGCAAATTACCCGCCCAGTATTGAAAAAATAAATCTTCGTCTTTACGCGCCCATTGCACAAGGCCAGCATGAACCTGGTCGTTTTGCCCCAGTGATAAAGGGGCGCGGTTTACAGACGTGTGATTCACGGTTTTAATACCAAACACTTTGTCCATCATGCCGGCATAGATCCAAAATTCTTTAGCAACGTTAGCTTTAATAAAATATTCGCGGTAAAATAAATACGAATCATCTTTCATCGTTTTATTTGGATATAATGAAAGTGGATTTTCAACATACCCCACAGTCGTGATTAATCCGATGGTATGGGCTTCATTAGCAAAAAAATTCAAATTCAGATCATTTTGCATGTTGTAGTGATACATTCGGCTTTGCTCAGAACCAGGTGAGCGTTCGACAGTTAAGGCCCGGTATTTAAAACCAATGCGCAACCAAAAAGGAAATTCGACGGGGCCTAAGAAATTTGAAACTTGCGCAGCTTCTTCGTCATTGATCCAGCGCTTGATCGGATTAGCTGCAATTTCAGAAGCGAACACGCCACGACCGTAATCTGTTAGAGCACCACCACCGCTACCCGATTCATGACAAACTAAACAGCTACGATACCCGTAACCAATGAAATCCGGATAGGCCAAAGCCTTCACGCCGAACACAAGCCAAAAAACGGTTACAAGAAATAAACGCATTTAACAATGATGATGAGCGTAGTCATGAATGTAAACAGGTAACAAGAGGCATTAAGTATTTGCATCTGTCATCGTTCTGCTAGGTTGTTCGCAAAACAAGGAGCATACTCATGCGTTTCTGCTTTGGCCTTTTAATTTCGCTATCTGCATTTATCTTCTCTACACAATCACAAGCCTGCGATTGCATGGGTTTCGCCAATGCCCAGCAGGCAGCACAACGAAAAACTACGATTGTCGCTAAAGTTGAAACCGTAGCCATCTATAATGGCAAAGCGCGAGTTCGCGTCGAAAAAGTTTTACGCGGCGGCATTGAAAGTGTGTATTTAGATATTCAAGGGCAAGATGGGCTAAACTGTAACGGCGAACATATTCCAGTAAATCAGAAGGGAATTTTACTTTTCGAACAAACAAGCGATGGCGAATATCAAACTGTGGTCTGCGCAACATCAAATATTCTGCAAAACACCTCTGGACTTTACCAAATTTATCTTGGCGAAGAATTTTTATTAACTGAAAAAGAAATCAAAGATGTTTTAAGTTTTAAATTACAAGCCAGTGTAAAATCTGCCGAATGCCAAATCAGCGTCAATCGCACCGCCGTACCTAACAACAATAATTCAGAAATGAATTTTCAATTTAACACTTCAGTTTCCGCAACCCCCAAAAGAGGCGAAGTAACAATTCTTAGAACAACTGTTGATCTTGCTTCACAGGCTCCACAAATTCATGAATTGTTTTTCTATGCTGAAGTGACAAAGCTAGATAATTCCAAATATGACTTTAGTATTCGCATGAAAGATCCTTTTACAGGTATGATGCTTGATCGCTGGAACCAGCAAGTGGACTTACGCACAACTATCCAATTCGGCGGCCCAAGCTTAACCCGCTACACTGATTTGAACGGAGCCCCTCTGACAGACAGTTCGCAGCCCTTTTTAGCGCACGAAACCCGATCATTTTGTGCTTTAAACTTAGGTCAGCCCCTAGAGGTGGTTAAATAAATTGCATAAGTGCTACTAAAAGCGCTTAACAATCCGCTCCAAATTTGATAGTTTCTTTCAGTTCACAGACCGTGGTTCCGTAGCTCAGTTGGATAGAGCATCTCCCTTCTAAGGAGAGGGTCGTACGTTCGAATCGTACCGGAATCACCAATTTTACAAATATCGACAATCTCTTAGACTATCTCTCGTACTGATACAAATTTCATATTTTTTACTCCACCTTAAAAAAAGAGGAGTAAACTACAGGTAATCTCCCCAAAGGAGGCCTTTATGAAATGGGTTCTAGCCATCGTCATAGTTATTTTTTTTAGTCCGACATCGCAGGCAAAAACAAATGATTCTCTATTTTTAGCCGTCTCGCAAGGTATCGGCACCCCGGCGGTCACATCCCCGATTAATTATTCGCACGGTTTCACCTATGTTAATCCGGCTGTGGCCGCCGATTACAACGGTGTTCAACTTTCACTGGAATACGACAAAACAGATGAAGAAAGTAATAATAACAATAATAATGCCGAAGGTTACGGCGTAGAGCTTGGTGTCGGCAGTGGCGATGTGGGCTTAGGCGTTGGCCACTACAAAAATGACTGCGATAACTGTGAAGGAAGAACCGGTGCCATTGCTGGATTTAGCACAGGTTCTTTTGCATTGGGAATTGGTTTTCACGAAGAAGATAATTATTCACTGGGAATACTGTTCGGCAAAGGACAAGGTCACCGATTAGGATTAGTCGCTGATTTTTACGACGCTGAAGATGATGATAGCGATATCACTAGTTACGGTGTGGGTTACGGATACGTTTCCAGTAATTTTATTTTTTCTTTGGACGCTTCCAAAAAAGCCCACAAAAATGAAACCACAACTGATGATGTGATTATGGTTACACCGGGTTTGCTTGTGCAAAGCCAAAATGTAGCGTTGTCAGTTTCGCACGATACCTATGTGAATGACGAAACAGAAACCCATGATGACCAAGTTTGGTTTGGAGCGGGCTTTAAATTTAACTCTGGCAGTTTATCGGTTTATCATGAATACGTCAGAGAATGGGCTGTCGTCCTTGCATTTAATTTTTAATAAGGCTGTAGCTCGATTCGAATCTTAGCGCCTAAAACTGAGGTAGATCTGTATAATAATGCTGGTGGTTAATGAAGAACTCCAAAAACCAGTTGCCAAAGGTAACTAACCCTTCCTAGACTTTACAATGTAAAGCTAGGAATTGCATATGTCCGCAGAAGAAAACAGAAAAAATATCAAAGCAGATCTTACTAAAGTTTCACAACTACTTTTGCGCGTGCACAAGTCTTTGTTACAATTTCAAAAAGAAAAATACGAAGCCCAAAACGAAAAAAGTTTAACGCCTTATGATGTTTTGCATTTATCGATGTCACACGAAGATTTTGACTGGCTACGAAAAATCACAAGTCTTGTGGTTCGCATGGATGAATCCCTTGACGATGAGACAACCATCTTAGAAGACCTGCACAGATCAGTTTTAACCGAAGTGCATTCATTATTTGATGAATCTGATTTATACCCTGATTTTAAAAGTAAACTTAAAATCGCCCAAAGCCAGGATCCAATGTTAGTTGTGCAAGTTCTTGAACTTAAAAAGAACATGGGCACCCCGAAGCTCAGCTCATGAGAGGCATAGCGATACCCTTAATTATTATTACGACCATGCTTGGCTTATTGCATTGGTTTATCTACACCATGGCCGCTCTTAGCTTTGTCTCGACACCAGTCTGGCTGGTTATTCTGTTAACGTTCGGTGTGATTTTTATGCCGGGTTCATTGCTTATTAGCATGTCACCATTTCGCGAGCGCTTACGACATGTCATCATGGGTGGCTTCATCTGGATGGGTATATTTACCATCGCTTTTTTCTTTGCTATTGTTCAGCTGATTTTTTCTTTACTGGCATTACCGATACATTCTTCATGGATGTTATACGCGACGGGAATTATTTCGCTTTGGTCGCTGCGCCTAAACGTTTTTGGCCCACAAGTCGTTACACACAAATTATCTGGCCCAGAATTTTTACGCGGGTTACGAGTCGTACAAATTTCAGATCTGCATATCGGTATGCCGTTATTACGTAAAGCTTGGTTGCAAAAAGTTGTCGATCGCATTCAAGCAGCTCGTGCTGATCTAGTTGTCGTCACTGGTGATTTAGTCGATGCCCCGTTTGATGAAACATCACCCTTGATAGATCCACTAGCACAAATCACAGCACGCAAGTTTTATGTTACAGGAAATCATGAATACATTCGTGGCGGCGATTGGGAAGCCAGACTTCATGATTTAGGATTTGATGTTTTACACAACTCTCACCAGATCATTGTACGCGATAACGGAAAACTTTTGATCGCCGGAGTTCCCGATCGCGCCGTAAATAGATTTCACAAAAAACTTGAATCAAATCCTGATCAAGCATTAAAAACTTCTGAAAAAGTTGATTACAAAATATTATTGGCCCACGAGCCTTCTAGTGTGTTTGATCTAAATAAAGAAAAATGTGATCTATTACTTTCTGGTCATACTCATGGTGGTCAAATTTTTCCGTTCGGAATATTCGTACGAATGGTTCAGCCAGTGGTTAGCGGCTTTAAAACAATTAAAGGTACTCGCGTTTTCGCACACCAAGGCACGGGCTATTGGGGCCCGCCCATGCGTTGGTTCACACGTTGTGAAATTGTAGTTTTCGAATTTAATTAAAATGATTTTATTTTTTAATCGCCTCGCGCGGATCATCGGCTGGGTTAACGTACGTTATTCCCCACGGTCCATTACCATGCAACTGAACCACAGTGGGCGATTTTGTCATAGCGAAATGCTTGGTACCTGCAGTCATGCGAGCATAATCTCCGGCACTCATCGCATGAGCAGTTTTAGCATCGAATTTTTCGCCTAATCCCATACTAAATGTGCCTTCAATAACAGTGATGTGTTCATCCACCGGATGAGTGTGCGGTGGAATTTTATAATTAGCTGGAAATTTCAGTCGCATTGTAAATTCACCGGCCTTAGTTGGATCACCATCTATAACGGCGGCCTGCGCACCAGCGGGTAATGAAGGTGGCGCGGCTGCCCACTTCATAGATTTTTTACTGTGCATGACGTGACCACTGTCTGTCGCAGTGACTTTAGGCATCGTGTCTGCGAAGACAGCTGTCGTTGTTAGAACAATTAAAGTTAAGATAAGTTGTTTCATAATTCTCCTTGATCGTTATAATCAAAGACTGAATTAGACCACGAGTATCAATCAACAACGCGAACACTGCATAACTGGTGATTAGTCGCTTGCTTGGCAAAATGCCTCATTAATCGAAAAAATTTCGGTCGACCACAGATTCTTGACGCAAACCTTGCGCACTGTCTTCTGCCTGAGAAGGCGTTTTCTTAAGATGAATCAAATTTAACAATTCAGCGGCAGCTTTTGCATCAAACATCGCACGGTGATGTTGCTCTAGCGAAATATTAAAATTCACACAAAGATTTTTTAAACTGTATGATGATAAACCCGGATAATGCTTGCGCATGCCTTGCACTGTACATAACAACGGCCGTACATAGGATGTTTCAAGACGTTGATATTCTTTTTGAATAAAGCCGTAATCGAAACGCACATTATGAGCCACAAAGATCGCCCCTTTTGTGAATTCAAAAAATTGATCAGCAATATCACTGAACTTTGGAGCATCCTTAACCATTTCATTGGTAATCCCGGTAATTCCCGTAATGTATTTCGGTATGGCTCTGCCGGGGTTAAGCAAAGTTTGAAACTCTTCGATAATTTTACCGTTTTGAATTTTGACCGCGCCAATTTCAGTGATCTTGTGAAAAATTCCCGACCCACCGGTCGTTTCAATATCAACAACCACATACACTTGATTCGGATCTGTTACCCAATTAACTCTTAAGACACTCACTTCAAAGCCGGCTTCTTTTAATAAATGTAATTTTGAAAGTTGTTTCGCCTTTAAGACATCACCTTCAGCTTTAACCTCTACAAATTGAATGCCTTCTTCAGTCTCAAGCATTAAATCAGGATAGCCGCTGTGGTAATTTGAAAAATTTTGACTCATCATTCGAAGAATGTGCGCAACGTCTTTTTGCGTAGAAGCCTTTAAAAAACTTAGCACCAATTTGGCTACTGTTGGATGCCATTGAAAAATATCATTGAGCTTACCAAGCTTTTCAGTGACTGTTTTTAAAATTAATTTTTCAGTTTTTTTATAGTCTGTCAGAAGTAATAACTTATCTTCGATTTGTTTTTTATGATTTAAATAAAATTCTTCGCCCACCAGATCTGCCGGAGACCTTTCAAAAGCATTGTGCAATGCTGACTGCTCATCTTCAAAAATTTCGTTCCAAAAAAACAAACCAAACAACGCGCACCAAAGGTAATTTTCAGTAAACGTTGCCTGAATCCCCTTTTTTTCAAAATAGTCTTTTACACCCGCTTCCGGATTTTTAAGATAAGCTTCGCTTAAAGAAATCTCTTTGGCAGAGCGCAGGGCTTGGGTCAGATAGCCCATTTTCTTTTTATTAAATTTACGATCCAGATAGTCTTCGGCGAATAGAATTTCTTCATCATTTGCCGGTTGGTCAATAATAGCTTCTAAAACTGTTTTGCAGTCTTCTTTTTGTTCTAATTTATAGTAAAGTTTAGCTAAATTCTGCCTGGCCGGATAATTTTTTGCTTCTTTCAATGCGGCAATAGCCTTTTGTGGCTGCTGCTCTTCACATAAACTGGCGATTTCTAATAAAAGTTCACTCTTTAAAGCTTGAGTGCTGCTTTTATTAATTTTAACTGAAAGCCCGAACTCGAGAGCTTGATCTAAATTATCTTCGCCTAAATTATTTATAACCTTTAATAGCTGGTATTCGGTTTGTGCTATCGTTAGATCTGCATAGCGAGGTTTGAATTTTTCTTTGAACTGACTTTTCTGACGGATTCCCAAGTCGCGTAAAGTATAAAGACTAAGGCTTGTCTGTAAAGTGCCAAAAAATAAAAACAGGAGATAACTTAACTCTTCTTGATAGGCCTGCACAATTAACTGATCTAAATCAGCTAAATGTTCAATACTGAGTTGTTCTAGATTTGCTAACGCTAGCTCTTCCAGCTGATCGACACTATCTGTTTTATTAAATTTGATATTACTTTTTTTAAACCATTGATGGTTTTCTTTTTTACTGAAAAAGCCAATTAAATCTAATTTATGATGATCGCTGACAGTTGTTATAAATTCAAATTGCTTTAATTCTGCATAGGCTTTTTCGTGTTGGCTTATTTCAGCATATTTAACAAAACCTGCTTTAGCGAATAGAATTCCTTTGCGGTTGACCATGCGAACATAAATGCATTGTGCATCTTCGCTTAAGCTTTGAAAGCTTTTAATAAACTGCACATGTTCTGCTTCCATGACTGGTAAATAGTGCGCTTCAATGAATTCTAAGAATTCATGAAAATGCGTCAGATAGTATTTTGCCGGTAAAACAGGAAAAGCCATCTTTTCATTCTAAAAGATGGGCATTTCAGGTCAATAAACAAAATTTCCCTACTTTAGTGTGAATGACTTTTAGCCCGTTAACGCTATAATTAAACCAGCTATATGCAAAAGAACTTTTGGCCGCGCTTTAAAAAACTCACCCTGCAATTAATTCTGCTGTTTTTCGTAAGCACGTTCGGAAGCGTTTTCTTTTATCGCTATGTGCCTGTTTACTTTACGCCGCTGATGTTTATCAGAACGCTGCAATCTTTGGCCGAAGAAAAATTTGTCGGCATGAATAAAACCTGGGTGCCTATTGAAGAAATCGCGCCATCTGTACAAAAAGCTGTTTTAAAATCTGAAGACTATCGTTTTTTTGAACACAATGGTTTTGATTACGACGCGATCGAAAAAGCCATAAAGTATAATCAAACACATAAGCGAAAAAAAGGCGCTAGCACCATCAGCCAACAAACAGCAAAAAATGTGTTTTTATGGCCGCGCAGGGATTGGCTTCGTAAAGGCATGGAGGCTTACTTTACTGTTTTAATCGAAGTGATGTGGCCCAAAGAACGTATTATGGAAGTTTATCTAAACGTGGTAGAGCTTGGTTCTGGGGTATACGGTGTCGAAGCCGCTTCAAATAAGTTTTTTAAAAAAACTGCGAAGACAATCAATTCATCACAAGCTTCACTGATCGCCGCTGTTCTGCCTAACCCGCGCAGGTTTCGCATTGACCGCCCGTCGGCTTATGTTACTTCACGACAACATCGCATCTTAAACCGCGTAGCCCCAGAGATTCCTCGGGTAGAGCAACCATCGACTGATTTCTTTGATCTGAAATTTGATGACGACAAAGACGATAAGGATGAAAAGAATGAAGACTAATTGGCTCTATATTTTGAAAGCGAATAACCTGTAATGTCTGCCGGCGACTGGAAAGAAATGTATAATGCAGCATCCACTGGCAATCTAGCGCTGGTACAATACCATATCGCTAACGGTGTAAATCCGAATTACCAACACCCAGAAATTCTTTGCACCCCGCTGGTTGCAGCAATTAGCGCTGGCCACATATCAATTGCAAAATATTTATTACAACATGGAGCTGATCCTGCTCTATTGTCTGAGTATGACAATCTCACGCCGCTGCAAGCGGCAGAATTACACCAGCAGCAAGAAATTACCGAGTTACTTAATAAAGCGCTACCGCCAAAGTCATTTTTATCAAAACTTTGGCGAGTCATTCGCAATTAAAAAATCGCTGATATCTTCAAACTGTCGATTGAGTTATCTTGGCGGATATCAAAGCTTACATTCTTACGTTCGATATTTAACTGGCCGTTCATTTTTACACAGTGAATGTTAGCAATAAAATTAAATGTCGCCTTTGAGCCCTTAAATACCGGCGTAAAATAACCATTAAAATATTCGTACGCAGTCACTCTGGCTTTTTTATCGCTACATTTAAAACTTTTTGAAATATTTGCGCCAACGCTAGTCATAGCATTGTGATTACGGCTAATGCGAATTTCGGCAAATTTATTTGGCGATGAATAATTGCTCATAACCACTTCGATTTTATCTAAATTAACCAATTCAAACTTATAAACCAAAGTTTCTTCTTCAAGTTTTAAACGAAGTTTGCTGCCGATAATATCCAGTAATTGGTGGGAAGTTTCGCCCGTTTGGTGACCCACTTCATGAAAAACAAGAGCAACAACAGCGCCGTACTCTAATTGTGGTTTGCCAGATAAATCATATAAAAGATCGACATTGATATAGATCGGATCTTGCGGCGTTAAGCCGGTCATAGCAATACGGTGCGGTTCATTCATCGGCATTGTTGTCAGATCAGAAAATTGTTTATCAGTCACGAAAACAAACTTGTCTGCATTAGAAATGTTTTGCATCAACACTTCTGACACATTTTCAGCGATTATTTTTTCTTGCGCTGTCAAACCGCAATCATTATTGATTAAACAATTCATCAACACTTTATTCAGCGAGGCATAACCGTATTGAAAACGGTTTTCCATAAGGCCTGCGCCGTTGCCGACAAAACTTCCACCCGCCTGAGTGATTGCTGACAATAAAAATACAGATACAGCTAAAAGATTTTTTGCGTTTCTCATTTTACTTTTCCTATCTGGGGAATAGTGTGACTGAATAACTGAATATTAAGCTGATAGACCATTTCTGATTCGTTATTGCCAAATTCATCGTGAAAAGCACGGTTGAATTCGACAATTCGTTTTTTTGCAGCTTCCAGATCTTCAGGTTTAAAATTTAAAGTGATCGAATTAAATAAACGCTCGGCAACTGATTGTTCGTTTAAAGCTTCAAGGGCACGATTAAGCATACCACGGTGATGGTGGCGAATAGCCTCTGAAGGAATCTCATGCGTGGTTTCAATGTAATCCTGGCAAACTGTGATCTTTCCAGTTTTTGCATCTTGAGCTAATAATCCACGATCGATTAATAAAGTTAAAGCTGCGCGAGCTTGTTTCGGACTAATTTTGTTTCTTAAGCGCTCAGCAATCCATTGCGGATCAGCTTTAAATTCTGGGTTGTTAGCCAGGGCTCGTACCACCAGCACATGCCAGTCGCGCACTGATTCGATTTGTTTTAGTTTTAATTTATAAAATGCACTTGGTGGATTTAACTTTTTAATTTCTTGCATCAAGCTTAAGGCTTCTTTTCCTTTTTGATGCTTTTTTTCCAGCTGTAATTGCAGACGTAAAAATTTACGCTCTTTTGCGCCGGTTTTCCAAACGTTAAAAAGCTTTTCTAAAACCGCCTCTGAAGGTAAGCGCTTGCCGTTAGCTATCATTGATAACAAACTCGGAGATTTTAGATTTAGTTTTTCACTCAATGTTTTTAAAGTCTCATCGTTTTCAAGCGTCTTACGAAGCTCGAAGCTAACAAAGTCTTTAATTGAGGTGGCTTGAGAAAGGCTGTTCATTTACACCCTTACTTACAAGCCGGAAACGTAAATTTAGAAACTGAACCCGGATAGTTGTTGTAATCGGCATTTTCTGTCCAAGTACGCACTAAAATAGTTTGCGGGAGTAATTTAGTTTTTTTCTCATATTTTTTGCACGACATATCACCTTCGCCAATTACAAACTGCGTACACTCTTCAGAAATGTATTTACGTGAGTATGAAAGATTTTGCGTCGACCATTTCACACAGATAAAATCAGTTGAGGTGTTAATGCCATCATTAAGCACAACTTCTTTTTTTTCTTCACAAACAGTAAGACCTTTAATGGTTTGCACATGGTCTTTGGTTAAACAGGCATTATTTAAAGGAATACCATTCAATACACTTTCATAAGCATGACTGGTGTAGGTAGCAGCATGAACTGCAACGGTCGCTAAAATTGCAAATACAGTGGTTAATACGGCTTTAGCCATGAACACTCCTTTAGAGGATCTTTTTCACAAAACGTGTCTTAAGAGGCATTCATCATTAAAGCCTGCCCCAAGTCAAACATTGCTTTGTTGTTCCAAATTTCCTCACCAATTACGCAATGCATCTTTCATAATTTGAAATCATAAGCCGTTGTTTTTACTGTGTTTTCATATATTTTCAATTATTTTTTGTGAACTTTTTAAATAATTTTTGTGAAATTTGTATTGTTCTTTTTTCACAAGTTTGCGAGAAGCTAAGCGCACAACAAACGTGTGTTTTAAATAAACTGTGAATCCAAAAAGGTTCACAAAACCAAAGGAGATCCCTATGAAAACAATGATTATCGCAGCTATCACTATGATGTCTGTAGCAGCTTTTGCTGATCGTTATGTAACTGTAACTGTTTGTGACCGTGGCGAATCAGGCCAACAATGTGAAACTGTGACTTACAAAGAGCGTGAATCACAAGGTGTTCCAGCTGGATCACACAATCCATCTAACGAAAATGAATACCAAGCTCCAACTGAGTACGGCGTACCTAGCTGGGTTCCAACTGGATCTAATGGCCAACACGGTAACAACCCGTCTAACCCAACTTTCGAAGCTCCGTAGTTATTACAAAAGAGGCTCCATAAACGGGGCCTCTCCCCCTTTTTAACTTCATTCGCAGGCCCTGCAGTGGTACAGTTCGCTTCTATGAAATTCGAAAAATTCCACCTCTCTGAAGACTTACTACGCAATCTAAACAACTTAGGTTTTTTCCGCACTACAGACATCCAATTTAAAGCGATTCCGTCGATCTTAAGAGGCGAAGACGTTTTAGCGATCGCGCAAACTGGTACCGGTAAAACTGGTGCTTTTGCGATTCCAATTATTGAAAACATTCATTCCCGCAAAAAAAGTAAACGTAACGAAGGCATTCGTTGTTTAGTGATGGTACCGACGCGCGAACTTGCGCAACAAATCGGTGAAGTGTTCAATGGTCTTTGCAGAAA
Source organism: Bdellovibrio sp. (assembly GCA_036676395.1). Taxonomy (GTDB): domain Bacteria; phylum Bdellovibrionota; class Bdellovibrionia; order Bdellovibrionales; family Bdellovibrionaceae; genus Pseudobdellovibrio. The sequence goes on along the minus strand of JAKFCY010000002.1, from coordinate 689,735 downwards.
TATGAAAGTTAAATCTTTCGCGCTCTATGGCGGCGTAGAACAAGACAAACAAATCCGCAAACTTGGCGATGGCATTGATATCTTAATCACGACTCCAGGACGCATGTTTGATCTTATCGCCCAAGGTTATGTGGACGTAAGCCATATCGAAACTTTAGTTTTAGATGAGGCCGATCAAATGCTTGATCTGGGCTTTATCAATGATATCGAATCTATCAAACGTAAATTAGTGCGCGGCCACCAAACCCTGTTTTTCTCGGCCACTATCAACTCAAAAATTAAAAAGATGGCGTACGACCAAGTTCGAAGTTCTGCTATTCGTATTCAGATTTCTCCGGAAGATCCAGTTTCAAAAAACGTAACTCACTCGGTGATGTTTATTGATATGGACGACAAACGTTACTTCTTAGCTGAATACTTTAAACAAAACCCAGACGGTAAATTCGTGGTGTTCGTGCGTACACGCGTGCGTGCTGAACGCGTTGCTAAGGCCTTAGCTAAATTAGAAGTAACTACTTTAACCTTACACGGTGAAAAAGACCAAACTGACCGTACTGAAGTGATGCGAGCGTTTCGTGCCGGCGAGTGCAAAGTGTTAATCGCCACTGACGTGTCGGCTCGTGGTATTGATATTCCAGATGTGACTCATGTGATTAATTACGATCTGCCAGAAAAAAATGAAAACTATGTTCATCGCATCGGCCGTACTGGCCGTGGTTTTAACAAAGGCATTGCGGTTTCATTTTGCGCGCCAGAAGAAATGCCCTTTTTACAAAGTATTGAAGAGCTATTAGGTAAAAAAATCGAAGTCACTAAAGTCAGTAAAAAGAATTACGAAATGATCGTGATGCCACCAATGCATGATATGAATTTTCAAGAGTTAATTAAACAAGAAGAATCTATGCGCAAAAAATCTAAACGTAAAAAGTAACCTACGCCGAAGGCGTAGCAGCTAACCTAGGCTTTTTTAACGAAAGAAGATTTTAAATTAATCGCCCCAAGGCCATCGATCTTACAAGCGATATCATGTCCATCACCCATATCAGTTAAACGAATGTTTCTGACTTTTGTTCCGCCTTTAACCACACTTGATGAACCTTTGATCTTTAAATCTTTCATAACGATCACCGAATCACCGTCAGCCAAGACATTGCCATTCGCATCGCGAATAAGACCATCATCAACAGCAGCCTCTTCGGTAGCGGCCTGAGCTTTTTCTACCCATTCATTAGCACATTCAGGGCAAACCCATAGGTTACCGTCTTGATAAATATTTTCAGATTGGCATTTTGGACAACTTGTTTGCATACAAAAACACTAACATTTTTATTTCAAATAAGCATTTAACTTTTTAACGAATCTTTTGGCCATTAAGGCGGCAGAAAATGAATCCTGCCGTTGTGGTCACACCGGGCTCAGCGAACAACAGAAGTAACTATTTCTTTACCCAGACGAAACAGTTACTTCACGTAAGTAGCGCTACACTGTACCGATGTGGCTGCTGTAAGTCGTATTGTAGGTGTATTTAGCTTAGCGCCGTTTTTTAAACTTTTTAAAGCAAAGATATCAGCATCCCAATCTTTGATTCCATCATTATAACGTTCACTAAAACGATCGAAGTGAGTTCCGTTTGAACCACTTAATTCATTCTGGCGCAAACACTCTTCGCGCGCGTCTAAGGGAGTAGTTGGGCAAAGCACTGGAGGGTTTGTGAATTCACGCTCTAATACAGATACGGCGATCAATACACGGCGCCCCCAAGCCTGTGCACTTTCTTTATTACCAATGTTATTTACCACTGAAACTTTAAATTGCTTAAAGCTTTGTGGCGCTACTTCTTCAGAGATTCCTAATCTAAATTTTTGATTGGGCGCCGCTGAAAAATTATAAGTCTCTTGCGTGGTTGCTGTTGTTACCGTGCAAGAACCAGTTAAAGCACGTTCAGCAGAAAATACAGGAAGCGCTGCCATAGCCATGATTGAAAGAATAATTAACTGTTTCATAACATTCCCCTTTGTTTATACGAGTACCGTAGCATAGGCGAAGCGAATGAAAAGTATTTACAACTTGAGTTGCGTTAATAGTGTGTCACCATTTTCAAAAAACAAAACTCACTGTGGCTTATCCATCAGTGAGTTTTATATTTGATTTAGAATGTAAAAAATTATTTTGCTTCGATCAGCGTTACGTCTTCGTCTTCGACTTGACTCACTGGAGTAATGATTAGCTCTTCGGGATCGAATTCTTTACCCGTATCTGTATAACGTTTTTTGATTAAGGCTTGTGTGTATGGACCATCAAGTCTCATCTCTTTCATTTTTTGTAAACGACCTAATTCAAAACCAGTGACATCTTTCATCACATGATAAGTTAACTCTGAACAGTAGATACGTTCTTGTGACCATTCAAAATAGATATCATAAGGTTTGTTATATTTTGGTAATGCGGCTTTTAAGGCTTTTGTCATTGTTGCTGCATCGAAATGTTTATATCGATAGATGCGATATGATTTATTTTTTGAACGCGCAATAAAATCTGCTAACGGAGTTTCTTTTAACGGCCCGACCGCTTCAGCAACATACCATTTAGAGCTTTTCTTAATCATTAAACCAACATGTGTCCAAACTGACTCTGTCGATTCACGAAGAGCGGCGGCTTGCTGTGTTTGGCTTTGAATAAAAATAATATCACCTTCTTGATATTTAGAAGATGGCGTTGGTGTCGGCTCGACCGGCTTGCCACGCCCCATCGCTAGGGCTTGATGTGAACTAAAAGATAAAACGATAAACGATGCTAATAGTAGTAATCTTGTCTTCATACCTCTATTATCGGTATGTTTATAAATTAAGCATAATTTGGAACGCGAATTTAGGACCAAAGTTCTAAAGAATCTGGCCCGAGGTAGGTGAAATTCAAACTACTTCTGGCTTAGCTGTCACCTAATTGTGCCAATAGATCCCAGCCAAATTTTTCTAACTTGGCTTCGCCAATGCCGTAAATGTTTTTAAGTTCATTTAAGTTCTGTGGATTTTTTTGTGCGATATCGATAAGAGTTTTATCGCCGAACACCACAAAGGCCGGAATATCTAATTCTTCGGCTTTAGCTTTTCTCCATTTTCGCAAAATTTGAAAACGTGCCTCTTCGATCGCTGATAGTGAGCTTTCAGTAATTTTTTTAGCCGAAGATTTTTTTACAATGACCGCAACCGCAAGTTTTTCAATAGCCCGCGCAGATTTTGGGTCACAGGCATCGCAGTGACCGCAGGATTTTAATCGCGTTGAATCTTTATAATACGTTAAAATTTCAGCGTGACGACATTCGGCGACCTCACAATAACTGACTAATGCATTTAAATTTCGCCAACGTAAATCTTTAATCGGTTTTGTCGCCTGAGAACTGGTAATAAAAAATGACTGTAAACCTTTGTCTTTTTTGGCGTACAATAACAAACACGTTGATGGCTGCTCATCACGCCCAGCTCTGCCCATCTCTTGATAAAGCGAATCAATGTTAGCTGGCATTTGAAAATGCACGACAAGCCTTACATCAGGTTGATCGATCCCCATACCAAAAGCATTCGTGGCCACAAGGATACGTAATTTTCCAGAGGCATAATTAGTCTGCATTTGCGTGCGTTCGTTTTGGCTTAAACCGGCGTGATAAAAGCCAACTTTTTCTACGCGTTCTTGTAAAAAGGCAGCAAGCTCTTCGGTGATCTTACGGGTACCACAATAAACGATCACACGACCTGTTGGATGTTGTTTAATACTTTGTAAAAGCATTTGTGATTTTTCTTTATCATCCGTGCACGCAGCCACTTGATAATAAAGATTTGGCCGGTAAAACCCATGCACCATACGTTCTGGATTTTTTAATTCTAAATTTTTGGCGATGTCATCTAATACTGTAGGTGTTGCCGACGCTGTTAAAGCTAACACTGGAACATCAGGACGAATTTTTTTTAAGATTTTTAATTCAGCATACTCTTCACGAAAATCGTGCCCCCACTGTGACACACAGTGTGCCTCATCAATAGCAAACAAAGCGATGTCGCGGTTTTTAATCCATTCTTGAAACCCTGGTTTTTGCACGCGTTCCGGCGATAAATACAGAACGTAACAGCCGCCTTCGTTGATCTGTGAAAAAATTAGTCGTTTTTCGGATTCCGTCTGTCCCGAATATAAACATCCGGCTTTAACACCGCGGTTTTGCAGCGACATGACCTGATCTTTCATCAAGGCAATGAGGGGAGATACCACAACAACTAGCTTTTGCTGATAGGTTGCAGGAAATTGATAGCACAAAGATTTACCACCGCCTGTGGGTAAAACCGCCAGGGCATCTTTTTTAGCCAAAACAGCAGAGATAATCTCGAGCTGTCCTCGTCTGAAATTTAACAGGTTAAAATATTGTGCAAGGTGTTTTTCTAACATAAATTCTTTCGCTATTATTGTTTTTAAATCTGCTTTTTGCAAAGGCCATTCCGGATTTTTTTACAAATCTTTGACAGCTCTTTAACTCGATAAAAAAATATTTACACAACCTATGGACAATCAATCAGGAGAGGCGTATCTCATGAAGACTAAACGAGGTTTTGTGAAACAGATGGTTAACACCACGACTACGCAAGAGCATTATAAAGCTCTTGCTAATACGGCTCCGCAATTGGGATGGATTACAGACCCCCAAGGTAATCTGTTATGGTTTAACCAGCAGTGGTATGACTTTACAGGCTTAACTGCAGAACAATCGCTTCAGAATGGCTGGCGCCAAGCCCACCACCCTGATAATTTGAATATGACCTTAGATATCTGGGAAGCCGCCATAGCTGCGGGAAAGACCTACGAAGTCATCTACCAGCTTCGTCGTTTTGATGGCGTTTACCGCTGGTTTTTAACACGCGCAGTTCCAAATTTTAATAACGAAGGTAAAATCATTTCATGGATCGGCACCTGCACCGATATTGATGACACCAAACAAACGCAACATGAAATCGTGGATATTATTGAGAATGTTGAAGAGGGTTTTATCGCTATCGATAAAGACTGGAAAATCACCCAATTAAATTCTTATCATGAGCGCATCGCCCGCATTAAAAGACATAAACAAATCGGTCAGAATTTTTTAGACTTATTTTTTTCAGAACCCATTTTTCAAAGTTCGCTTTTTGTAGAAACTTATTTACGCGTAATGAAAGAACGAGTGAGTGTAAAGTTTGAAGAATTCTATGCGCCATTACAACTATGGGCCGCAATGAATGTCTACCCAAAAGCTGATGGTGGCCTGGCTATTTTTTACCGTGATATCACGACTGAAAAATTAGCCCAATCAGAATTAATCCGCGCAAAAGATGAATCTGAACGCGCGAATAACTTAAAAACCACGTTTTTAGCGAACATGTCGCACGAGATTCGCACACCATTGGCATCGATCATGGGTTTTGCCGAAGTTCTAAAAGAAAAGACTTTAACTGAAACAGATAAAGACCGTTTTTTAGAAATGATTATTAAAAATGGATGTAGTCTTTCGCGCATCATCGATGACATCTTAGATTTGTCCAAAGTTGAATCCGGTCATTTAGAAGTCGAAAATATAGAAACAGCCTTTGATCATTTACTTTTTGAAGTTCTGGCTATGTTTCGCGAAAAAGCCAAAAACAAAAATATTTTTCTGAATTTAAACTTAGGCAGTCAGGTTCCGATCAGAATTAAATCTGATCCCACCCGCGTGCGCCAAATTTTAATTAACTTGATCGGCAATGCCGTTAAATTCACAAAAGATGGTGGCGTAACAATTGATATCCACAGCGAAATGTTAACTGGTGATCAGTGTAAATTTAAAATTAACATTTGCGATACAGGTATCGGGCTAACATCTGAGCAGGCCGAACGATTGTTTCGCCCGTTCACTCAGGCAGATAATAGCACCACCCGAAAATACGGCGGTACGGGCCTTGGCTTAACATTATCAAAACGCTTAGCTCAGGCTTTGGGCGGTGATATTCAAATCGTCAAAACTAGCTTAGGCGAAGGCTCTACTTTTTCATTTGAATTCACAGCCCTTATTACAACTGAAGAAAACCGCTGCCAGATTCCAGAAAACACTCACCCTCCGGTAACGATTAATTTGAATCATGTGCGCATCTTATTGGCTGAAGATTCACCAGATAGCCAAGAGCTGATTAAATATGTGCTCGCAAATCACGGCGCCTCGGTTACAGTAGCCAGTGATGGGGCTGAAGCTTTAGAATTAGCCCGCAAAAATGAATTTGATGTTGTCTTAATGGATATTCAAATGCCTGAACTTGATGGCTATGAAGTCACGCGCACGTTACGCTCTGAAAATTTTAGTAAACCAATTATCGCACTGACTGCGCACGCCATGCTAGAGGAACGGGTAAAAACTAAGGCCGCTGGTTGTGATGCACATATCACAAAACCATTAAATTTTCGTCAGCTTGTTTCGACCGTTCATTATATCTACCAGCACAGCGCAAAAACATTACACTAGAAATCTTAGTAGCCAGATCTTTTTTTATAGTAGTTATCTAATGTCCAGATAAGAGTTCTGAAACCGCGGTCTTTCATTTCTTTATAAGCCGCTTTTGGGTGCCAGCCGTCAGCTTCTACACGGTATAAACCCATAAGCATTCCAGTGCGGTCACGACCATGTTTGCAATGTAAGTAGATTGGCCCAAGACTGCGATCTTGTAATAGTTTTAACACGTGATCAACTTTAGCATCACTTGGCTTTTTAAAAGTCTCGAAAGGCACTGAAATATAACGTAAGCCATATTTAGCTGCGAATTTTTTATCAATGGCTATGGCTTCTTCATCGTTTTCAACATTAAGGATTGTCGTCACGCCCATTTTTTTTAGTTGCTTCATGCCCGCATCTGTTACGCGGCCACCGCGGTATAAGTTGTCGCTCATTTTAAATAAATTGGGAATATCTTCTACTGTTTTTGCTTCTGCCGTCGCAGCTGAAAATTGCAGAGCTAAGGCTAAAGCGAAAAAGAAAGTCGTAAGGTTGAGCTTGATATTAAGATTTGTCATATGGTGTTCTCCTAGATAAGTCTAGGATCGGAGCTCTAATATCACGACTTAAGCTTAGTCCAGCAGATCTGGACTAAGGGCTTATAATAATCCGATTACCACGTCACAAAAATATACGGAGACTCTACACGAAAATTTTCTGGCGGCAGTTTTTTCTTAAGCTGATTCATAACGATATCAGTCACGCCAATAAAACCCAGCTTTACTTTATCTACACGAATTGTTGCGCGCTTTTTTACCATGTCTGCTTTAATATTGCCGAGTGATTTTAAACGCACTAACGGAATACCTTTGATTTTTAGACTCATTTCAAAATCACCTTTCGTGATTTCCATTTCAAGATCTTTAACAGTTTGTAAAACATCACTTTCAGGTTGTAGGGGCACTCCTAACAATGATTCTTCAAAAAAGCTGTTCATATCAGGAACTTCTAAACGCTCTGCGCGCATTGAAGATTTTACTAAACACTGATCGACAACTTTTGAAAAATCTAAGGCGCCTATGCTTTTGTACGTACAGACTACATTTAAATCTTCGGCCATAATTTCACCTGTCGACTCATGACTTAAGTGCGCCGAGGCTACGCTGAATTGATGCTGGCTTGACCCCATCGACACACTTAATTTAGAAATTTGCATTTCTTGAATCTTGGTCAGCATGTCGTTAGCATTCTTCACGACGATATTCATGGCCCCGGTATTTACTTTTACAGTTTTTCCTTGGCGTGAAAGTTCTATTTTTGTGGCCACTGCAGCTGCTGAAGAGTCTGCACTTTGTGAAAGACCACCGTCAGTTTCAAGTAATAGATTATTTAAAACGCCCGAGCCTTTGTTATTTTGAAAATTCATTTGTCCTAATTGAACCTGAATTTTTGTCATATCAATTGCCTGAGCATTTAATGTAAATAACGAGAACAGAATTAAAGTGGTTAGCTTTTTCACAATGACCTCACATGTTGGTAAATACTTTATCGTTGAATAAGATGAAGTACTTAACAGCATGAGACGCAAATACAGACTAACATCTGCAATTACGCGGCTTTAGCATAGGAAATAAAAAAAGCCACCTACCCGAAGGCAAGTGGCTTTAAATTTGTGATAGTAAAAAAACTAGCGTTCTTGACGTGAGCTGTTTGCAGAGCCGCGGCCTGAACTGCTTCCAGAATTACTTCCGGATTGTGAGCCAGTTCTGCGCGAACTAGAACCCGAGCTAGAGTTCGATGCTGTTCTGCTCGTACGATTTGAGGCTGTTGATTTTTTCATAGTGTTCTCCTTTGTTGTGCTATTTAATAGCGGTTTTCGTTGTAACGTTGACGATAACCGTATTCATCTTCAACAGATTCATCTTGGTTATCATAATTATTCATCCATCTTTCATCACGATCTCTGTACGATCCAAATTGATCGCCGCGACTCGAGCCGTAAAGACTTTCACGCTCACTGTTACGGTCGCGATCAGAATAATCTGATCCTTCATTGTATCCACGGTAACTGCCGTAGCGGCCACCTCGTGGATTCATTCGGCTGTCGTCATCAGACTCATGTTCAGAATATTCTCGGCCTTGCCCGCCATAATTCTGACTGCGCGAAGAACCACGATAAGTATCATTTCTGTCTGTATCGTAGGTTCCGCACCATGGACTGCGTCCTGAACTTCCTTCGTAAAAATCTTGGTCATTAGATGAAGAGTACTCTCCACGACGACCACCGCGCGCAAATCCTCTGTCACTCTCATCGCGATCTTGCCAGCTGCGGGAACTTCCACCGTAGTCTTCGAAATCAGAATAACGGCCTGAGATTGTGCGCACGCCTTCGCGCCCATAGTCACCAGTTCTGTCGCCCCGACCGAATCCTGATTCGCGGGTGCCTGAGTCGCGTCCGTAGCCTTCACGTTCACCACGTGTACCCATTGATCTTTCATATTGATCTTCTTCTCTTAAGTTAGAACGTGACCTTCCTGATGAAGCTGTTGATGAGCGCTTTGCTGCTGCACGTTTAGTTGTAGGGTGAGTTCCTCTTTTTGATGAGGCACTTTTTGTTTGTTGCACGATTACTCCTTATATTTATTTTATTAGCTTTAATTCGCAAAAAACTTTTCTGAATCAAATCTTTTTTTTCGAATGTTGCAACTCTAAGACCAATTTTTGTATATATAAAAAAATGCCTCAACGATCTGCCCTGCATAAGACAATTTGGTACAAAAAAGGCCGACGTCTTCGTGAAACGCCGGCCTTTTTTAAAATCAAATTTTTTCTAATTAACTATTTATTTGTTTTTCTAAAAGTGTCTTCAGTATCTGGTTTATCATCGCCAGAATGTTCTAACTTATCACCCATTCTAGAGACAAAAGAACCGATTTTTTCGGCGCCAGAATTTGAAATTTTTTGACCTACACGTTCTAGTTTATCACCAACTTTTTTTGAAAGCGGAGCTTCATTTTTAACATTTTTCATAACGTCTCCTTTTTGTTGAGAACTGTTTGTGAAATTAAGTTCAACTTTTATTCCAAACTTTTTTGCCACACTGCCCTGCTACAGGATCGAACTATAATGCCTCGCTTATTTACCGGGTCTTGGTTTTGCAAAAACTTTTGTGTTTAACGAAAGAAGATATTTATGCGCACTGCCCACTCAGAAAAATCAACAAAACCTCAGATAAAAAAACAACCTAGGCTCAGCCGCCCGCAACCTCCATTTCGTGAACCAAAACAAAAATCTCCGGGCTTAGAACATAAAATGAAAAACCAACCGCAGTGGCAGGCCGCTCTTTATCGTTCGGCCAACAAGCTTGAAAATAAAAAAGCTTTAATTACCGGAGGTGATAGTGGAATCGGCAGAGCCGTTGCTGTGCTTTATGCGCGTGAAGGTGCTGATGTAGCTATCGTTTATACCGCCCGTGAACGTAAAGATGCAGAGCTGACAAAACACTTAGTTGAACTTTATAATCGGCGCTGCATTTTAATAGAAGGCGATTTAAGCCGAGAAGCATTTTGTAAAAAAGCTGTAACAACTGCTGCCAAAGAATTAGGTGGCTTAGATATTCTGGTCAGCAATGCAGCTCACCAAATGCGAAAAGATTCTTTGGACGAAGTCACAACTAAAGAATGGGATCTTACTTTTAAAGTAAATATTTATGCTTATTTTCATTTAGCAAAAGCTGCACTTAAATATTTAAAACAAGGTTCATCTATTATCGTTACAAGTTCTCAAACAGCAGCGATGGGCCCTCATGATTTACCAGACTATGCCGCCACCAAAGGGGCTATTAATACTTTCACAAAATCTTTAGCACAATCACTGGTTAAAAAAGGTATTCGGGTCAATGCGGTGGCACCCGGTCCGGTGTGGACACCGCTTAACCCCTCAGATGCAGGTGCAAAAAAAGAAAAAATAAAAACCTTCGGCAAAAAACAGCCGATCGAAAGACCGGCGCAACCCGAAGAGCTTGCCCCGCTGTATGTGTTTTTAGCATCAGATGCAGATTCAAGTTATATCACCGGAACAATTATCCCCGTCACAGGTGGATTACCAATCAATTAGGAGGATTTTTATGGCAAAAGGAAGCAAAGCCAAATACACAGATAAACAAAAAAGAATGGCCGAACATATTGAAGAGAGCGAAAAAAAACAAGGCCGCTCAGAAAAAGCCAGTGAACGTATTGCCTGGGCTACGGTTAATAAAAAAACCGGCGGAGCTGGAAAAGCTGTGAAGTCTAAACATACCTCACAACATTCAGGCTCTCACCGCCATGGCTAATTAAAGTTTGCGACCGACGTGAATTGCAGCGGCACTTTGGGCTGACACTGTAATTTCAGCTTCACCATTTGCGCGCACTTCAACTTTGCGCTCGCAATTTTGACTTAAAACATCACAATACAAACCTTGCGACAATCCAGTTTGCAGGGTTTGTTTTAATTCTTGATTTTCATGGTTAATCACAACAAAACCTAAATCTCCTCTAGAAAAAGCGATTTGGTTATTACCATTGCTCCACCAATTATTCAGAGTAAATTTAGAGCTTGTTACATTTCTGAAGTTCACCATTTCACGAATCATGGACCAACGGTGTTCACACACCCAACCTTCTTGAGCTTGCGGTCCTTGTGCACGCGATAAACAATCAACTGACTTTGTGCTGCCATCAGCAAATGCCGGGGGCGAAGTGTTCGGGCTAGTAAAAGCAAAACTCGACATCACTTGCGGGTAACCGTAAGGCCAAGCCAGCATTAATACGCTGGCTAATTCATAGTCGCGACCGTTTTGATAATTTAAAATGTGGCCACCACCACCGTGACCGCGCTGATTATCATGATTATCTACAAAGACGATAGCATTTTCGCTAGACATGTAGCCCCAGCCCTCGCCGAACCGAGCTTTATCATTTAGCCAGTGTAATCTTCCACCTTGCATGACGCGTGATAAATCAAGACTGTATTTAAATTCAGTGACATCCCCATTTTGAAAATATTCATTTGCAGAAATGGCTTCGCCGCCTTGATCAATCACTTCTTGGTAAATATAAGCATTACCTTTTACACGTTTTAAAATTTCATTTAAAGAATCGGTCGACATGTGTTTTGCAGCATCAATACGAAAACCTGCAACACCAATATCAACTAAATCATTCAGGTATTGCGCGATGCGATCACGCACGTAATCTTTTTCGATACTTAAATCAGCCAAGCCAACAAGTGCACAGTTTTGCACTTCATATCGATCGCCATAATTATTAATTTGATCATTACCGTTGCGGCCACAGTGATGAAAATCATTATAACTGTAATCTGGATAACTAAAATGGCCAAAACGCGACCCCGAAGAACCTGTGCGCTGTTCGTCTTGGGGTAAAATACCTGTCATGTGATTGATAACGGCATCAACGTAAATATCCACGCCTGCTTTTTTACAAGTTTTAACCATGTTGACGAATTCTTCACGATTTCCTGAACGCGAGTTTAAAATATAAGACACTGGTTGATAACGTTGATACCATGGTTGGCCATCGACAATGGCATGTTCATTTGGCGGCGATACTTGCACACCGGCAAACCCATTTGGCCCCAAGTACGTTTCGCATTCATAGGCGATATCATTCCATTTCCATTCAAATAAATGCACCATTACCGTACGAGGGGATGCCTCGGCTAATAAGCTTGAAGTTAAAATGAATGCCGCTAAAAATTTATTTGCATATGTCATAACTTGAGACTTTAACAGGTGTTTTTCAATCTGTAGGAATGCGATTGCAGGGCCAACAGTCCACGTAAAAGTTTTACCCTATTGACTACAAACAGTGTCGAAAGTTTTGACGCTCTTTACGTTCTTTTACTATGAAGTATTATTCACTTTTTGGTTATATTGAACATTGTAGCGATGTTTACGTTGTTGATAAGGAATAAGCTTCAGCGCTTCTAATGTATTCTGCACGATATATTTTTTCACGCTTTGATACTCGCGTCCCCATCCTGAAAGTAGTCTTGAAAACACCAACGCCTGCCAAAATTTATACTGATTTTTCGGGTGCTTACATTTATTTTCATGAACTAGGGGGGCACCGCCCCGCTGCTTACGGCGATTCAGTAATTTCGTAGCTAATCGCTCGTTTTGACGGATCGGAAACTGAAGCAAGATCTGTTGAGCAATATGACCAGCCACCACCCGAAAAAAATTCTGTAAATCTATACGTTTTTTTCCACGCACTAAAAGATGAATATGATTACCACAAATCGCGCGCTCGTAGATTGAAATATTAAATCGTTTTGAGGCCTTGCGCAGAATAGCATAGATCAATTTGTGGTGTTTCATAAGGCACCGCCCGCCGTAGGCAAAATCAGAGCGTAAAGTCACATGAATCGGAAGTTTCGTCGTCAGGGGCCTGCGCGCACGCCGACGCCCAATAGAAGGTTCTCCGCCGTGAAGTTTAGAAAATCGCTGAGTTCTTAAAAAAGATGTTTGTTGCATGCGTGTAAACCAATGCAACACGACGTTCAGGGGCGGTGCCCAGTAATTACGAAATGAGAAGACTTGTGGGTGGGAATCCGGAATATGAAGACGGCTATAATAAATCGAAACAGCCAAAGCCTAAGCTTAATTGGGAGATTGACGATATTGAATGATCCTGATCTTTACAATTATTTCGATTTTTGCTGGTTTAGCATCATTTTTTCTAAGCGGTCTAAACGAGATTTTAGCTCTGCATTTTCAGCTTTTAAAGCATCCACTTCAGTTTTATCCGCTTTTTTAGCTTCGATACTTGCGACTGCAGCTACCGTGCGATCAATCTTACGCTCGACACCTGTGATTTTATAATAAAGCTCTTTAACCGCTTCAATTAACGGGGCCACTAACTGCGCATATCCAACAGATTTATAACCATCAGATGAAGTTTTAACAACTTCAGGAAATACTTTTTCAACTTCCTGAGCAATCACCCCGATATCAGGGGTCGTTTTAAATTTTTTATCCGGAAATTCATCAGTGCGCCAATCAAAACCCACACCCCGAAGATGTAAAATTTTATTTAGCGAATCAGGAATCACTTTGATATTTTTCTTTGTGCGCAAATCTGACCACGTCGCCACAGTACCTGTTCCGCGGATGTCACCGGTCACATCAAGAGCCACAGCTGGCGAAGGATTGCCAATACCCACGGCTGCCGCAAAATAATTCGTGCCACTAGCTCCTTCAACTGACATCGTACCACCTAGAACCTGCATCTTTTTACCCGCAGCCAAAGTGTGTATTCTAAAATTTCCCTGAAAATTATCTAACTGAAGATTTGTGTACGTCGGTGAACCCATTAGCTGGATTTCTCCGCCCTCGCTGATGGCATCGGAAACATCTACCCTTAAGTAATTTACTTGTGCAATGCCTGCGACATCTAATAAATTTTCTGGTGTTTGCGTGCCGATACCGACTGAGCCTGCAGATGTAATGCTCATGCGTATTACTGAATTTGTTCCTAAGTAGGTCGGGCCAGAAACATAGTTCATAAGAATTAAATTGGGTTGAGCCGTACTGCCGTAACCGACATAACCCATATCTGCACCGTCGCCGCGAAATTTCATGTAAGGTCTGCCGCCAGCTCCGGTCGATTCTAAAGTCGCTACTGCATTTGTTACTGTTGAAGAGTTTGCTACATGCAATCTAGTGGTTGGCGAAGCTGTTCCTATACCAAAATTACCTAAATTATTAAGTGTCGCTGCATGGGTGATGTTTCCGAAACCGGTATCATCTGTGTAAAAATCAAGATAACTTCCTAAATTATCATCGCGTCTAAAAGCAATCGCGGCACCACCGCCACTATTACCACCCCAAAAAGAAATTGCTTCTTGCGAGGCTCCACCATTGCCAGTTAAGCGAATACCACCACTGGCATAAGCTGAAATATTTGTTTGTAATGAACCTAACAGTGCTGAATTACCCGCAACATGAAGTCGTTGTTCGGGATTTGTCGTACCGATGCCGACACGACCACCAGTGGATTGCAAATGAATATCTTCGAAGATTCCCTCTACTGATTTGCCAGCTTTTAAACTGATTACTCCTCCGATACCACTAACAACACCATCACCCGCTTCTAAATAAATAGATGCCCCTGCATAGCTAGTGTTCGTAGTTGTTGATGCGGCTCCTGCATTAATAAACACTGATCCGCCCAAACCATCGTTCGCCATACCACCGCGAATATTTACTTGGCCTCCTTGGCCAGATGTTGAACCACCACGCCCGCCGATAATACTTACTTCAGCCCCTAAAGCTGCAGAACCACTAGCGGTACCACCGTAAAGCACTCTTGGATTTGCTACGCCGCCTGGAACTTCACACACACGACAAGGTATTGCTCCGCAAGTTGCCAGAATTTGCCCTGGTCCTGAATCACCTAAATCATTCCACGCCGCCGGACAAAATTGCATTATGACACGACTACCTTTGGGCATAACAGAACTTATCGCCGGAGATTGACAAGTCACAAAATCAACAATGCTGCCGCTTAGGGTATAACCAGAACGACCCGGGCCTCCGGCTTTATTCATGGTTGTCCAACCCGACGGGCAAGACTCCATTAACATATTTGAACTTGCTGGCACGAGTGAAGCACTTGGCGCCTGACAAAGACTACAAGTAATACCACTACATGTTACCGCCCCCTGTCCAGCAGCCGAAGCTAGTCCATTATTTGTCCAACCTACTGGACACGACGACATCAGCACAACCGAACTTGCAGGAATCAAATCGGCACTGGCCGAGGTATTCCACGAAATCCCATCACACATTTGAAAAATATTTGTCGACTGATTAAAACGCATCGCCCCTTTGTTTGCAGAACTACACGCGGTTTGATCATCGCTGATGCGAATTGCACCTGATACATCTAATTGAGTTACCGGTATTGTTAACCCAATTCCTACGCGGCCCGATGCTTCAATAGAAATGCCTGATAGATTATTTGCATTATCTCCGATTAACAACGTATCACTCACGCCATTATTTGAATTACGAATAGCCCATTTGGTTGCCATAGCTGTACGGCTTAATAAAATATTTGGCGTTGCATCCGGAGTATTGATTTCGAGTACACCTGCTGGAGACACAGTACCGATTCCAACTTTACCACCCATCATGCTAAAACCATTTGTGGCATCGAACCCAATATGGCCTTGCGTAGATCCACCGTTAGTATCTAAAAATGTAAGTTTTGGAGTTCCAGTCGATGCAGAATCACCTTCTAAGAGTAACGACTGACTAGAACCAAATGGTCTTCTTATATGAAGAGGTGCCAATGGCGCCGCGGTTCCGATTCCGACAAAACCACCGATCGCATTTAAAACTAATGAACCGGCTGCACCCGATCCATCTAACCCTTGCACTTGCCCACCTGATGCTGGGTAAGTTGCATTGGTTCCTAAAGCGATTGATCCCGAACTTGCGCCGGCTTGAAATATCGCGACTAAATTAAGTGGACCTGGTTTTTGCACATGCAATCCTACCAACGGATCGACATTACCGATCGCCACTTTACCGGCGTCTTGCGGCGAAATATAAATATTTCCTTTATTAGCATGAGTCGTTGAATTTAAGGTTAGACTTCCGCTCGAGGCATTGCTTCCAACAACTAATGGCGTAACTAAGCCTACTGTCGCGCTGATTGTACCTGATACATTAATATCTCCTGTAACACCTACACCACCTTTTACAACAAGAGCTCCCGTGTTTGATGACGTTGAAGCCGTTGTGGCAGATACAATAACGCTGCCCGCTCCGCTATTTGGATACATCGTGATATTACCAGAATTTGAAATCAGTGAAGCACTATCGTATGTTCCTGCACCGGCTGTCGAAGTTATCGTTCTACGGATATTTGTACTATCAGTGAAATATAAATTAGTTCCATCATATTCAACAGTCCCTGATTCTGGAGAGGTAAGTAATGTTCCGCTGGTAAATTTCAAAGGAGCCGTATTGGCCGCTGTGGTTCCTGCTTTTAAATGTAATATGGCTTTTGGGTCAGTGATGCCAATTCCGACGTTGCCTGTAGAAATAGCCGTACCTACACCATTTACTTCTGTACCAAAAATAAGATTTCCAATGTTTAATGTGTTAGAAGCCGTAGCTGTTGTGGCATCGATATCATAACCGATGACGATGTTCTTAGATCCGGTTGTGATATTATCACCCACTTTATAACCTAAAAGTGTATTGCCATTCGCGCCCGTAAGAATATTTGATCCCGCACTGTAACCAACCAAAGTGCTTCCTGAAACATTTGAAAGATTAGTTCCTTGACCTCGTCCAGCGTTTGATCCAAGAAACGTATTGTAATTGCCATTGGTATTATAACGTCCCGCTGTCATACCAATACCAATGTTATAATTACCACTCGTATTATAATCTATGGCTGCCTCACCAAGAGCTACGTTGAAGCTACCAGTTGTATTTCTATATAAAGCCCAACTTCCGAGCGCACTATTAGAATAACCTGTCGTATTCGCCGCCATTGATTCATTACCCACAGAAGTGTTATTTCCACCCGTAGTATTAGAAAATAAAGATTCCCACCCGATTGCAGTATTGGCATAACCGCTGGTGTTACTATACAAAGCTTCTTTGCCGATCGCGACGTTTTCTGAACCGTCGGTAAGCAACGCTAAAGCACTTACTCCGAGCGCTGTATTATTGGATGTTGTCCCCGATTGGGGTGTACCGACACCGATAAAAATACTGTCGTTAGAATTAGTGTGTGCATCTGTTAAATCAGCAATAGCGATCGCACCACTGGCTGCTGGTGTATAACCTAACGCTTGTGCGATACTTGCAGAACTTGATGTCATCTTATTCATGAACGTTGCGTAATCCGCATTCGATAAAAGGCCCGCCGTCACAGAGCCTGCTGATGCAAGTGGAATATTTAATGTATGCACGCCATTAGTGGTTACAAATAAAGGAGCTGTACCTGTCGTACCATTGGCAAAAGTTTGCGAGCCGGAAGTTGAACCATTGAAATTTGTTATTCCAGCTCCAGCTACACCGAAGGCCGACCAGCTTGCACCGTTACAAAATTCCACGTTGCCAGAATTATAACGTAAAGTTCCCGCATAACTTGTGGCACAAATAGCAGATTCCATGCTGATACGTACACCACCTGAAACTTGAAGCGCTGTCACCGGTGTTGTCGTTCCAATCCCCACATTACCGCTGGAGACCACGCGAATTCGTTCGTTACCCGCCCCATCACTGATTGAAATATTATTTGAATCTGTCGCAAAACTTGAACCTGTGTTTGAACCAATGACGACGTTGTTGCTTCCGGTAGTGATCGCGCTTCCCGCGCTAAAACCAACTCCTGTATTATTACTTCCGGTCGTCGTATTTGTCAGAGCATTATAGCCGTTAGCTGTATTATTAATTCCTGTGGAATTTAAATAAAGAGAACGATAACCTGTCGCCGTATTGTAACTTCCGGTATTAAAGTAAAGACTACGATATCCGTTGGCCGTATTATATGATCCCGAGATATTGCTAAAAAGTGAAATTGCTCCGTTGGCAGTATTATACGATCCCGTTGAATTTGAATAAAGAGCACGAAATCCATTGGCTGTATTCGCTGATCCGGTTGTATTTAAAGCCAGAGTTCCTGGCCCATATGCAGCGTTTGTTGTTCCTGTCGTATTTGCACCAAGTGCACTAAAGCCCTGCGCTGTATTTAAACTGATGTTTGTACTACCTGCAGAACTCCACTCAAAAACTGTGCTATCAAGAGTGCCGCCCACTGATGTGTTTGAAGAAAAAGTCATTCCTTCCCAAGCTGCACCTTCTGTAACGTGAGCTTTGTAGCCGATAGTTTTTTCCCAAGTATTTATATCTGCTGCACGTGTCCATGCACCAGCATTTGCAACATACACACCATTTTCTTGCTGTGCCGATTGATTTTTAACTAAGACACGATCACCAGCGACAACACTTATGCCATCGATGGTTTGATTTCCTGATAAAGCGATATTGCCACTAGTCGCGACGCGCACTTGGTAAGTTGCCATAACATGAGCTGTAACACTTGCCGGAGTATAACCTAATGCCGAAATCACTGCGGCACTAGTGGCATTCATTTTATTTGTAAAAATTTGATAATCTGTATTTGCTAAAAGACCTGCAGTCACCGCAGCTGACGCTGCATTTGGAATATTAATTGTGTGCACTGTTCCCGTTGAAGACACATTAGGTTGAGTGCCAGTGGCACCCATCGCAAAAGTTTGTGAGCCTGAAGTTAAGCCGTTTATAGCTAAAATTCCAGCACCCGAAACGCCAAATGCAGTCCATGATGTTCCGTTACAGTATTCTACAATGCCTAAGTTATAACGTAATGTTCCTGCAAGACCTGCAGCACAGGTGGCTGGTTCCATACTAATACGAATGCCGCCGGCCACATCAAGTTTAGTAACTGGCGTACTTGTTCCGATACCGACATTTCCTAAAGTATAAAAAATATCTGTAGCACTTGCCGTCCATTGCGAATCTGTAAAAGTCGTCATCGAAGCGGACAAAGCTGAATATGATGCTGATAAAGTACTTATTGTTGAAGTTAAAGTTGTCTGTGAACTAGTTAATGAACTTAACGTCGCAGTCACCGTGGAAAATGAAGTTCCTACAGTTGAAGTGTTCGCCGGAGTATACCCTAGAGCTGTTGTCACATCACCGGAAGTGATTGTACTGGATGCGCCACCACCACTGGCTAATGTTACACAAGAAAAACTTGAACCATCATAACGAATAGCTTGCGAAGCAGTACAAGTTGGAATTGTTGAGTATTGAACATAGTTAGTTGCGCTGACTCCACCTAAACGAAGTGAATCACCAGAATAGATCGAATACGGAACGGCATTGATCGACATTGCCGGAAGTGTTTGCCAACCAGCCCCATCGTTGAACTGCATGACCACTTTTCGAACGTCAAAAGACAGCGGAGAATAATCTGGCGGGCCACCCGCATCACAAGAAAGCACAGGCGTTGAATTATTAAAAACCTGCGCAAATGTTGTGGCACTTGCGGGAAAAGTTTTTACACCAGACCCTAGCGTGAACGAAATAATACCTGCAGAATTTGCCATATTGATCGCTGAAAAGGTTTCAGCATACAAAACGCAATCCGCGGCAGGATTTAAAACAGAAAATTTAAAATTAACGTTGGCAGTTTCTAAAGGTAAGCCATCAGGCTTTACGATGCGGGCTTGGTAAGTCGTAACCTGTGGTGATGCCGATGCAACTATTGAAAAAAATAGTACAAAAAATAGTAATATTAAGCGGTAGTTACAGCGACGTTCCACCCTCTATTTTTCGGCATTTTCATACACCTACTAGAGGTCTAAAACCCAACTTAGCAAACACCTTAGAATATATTTGTGTCAGTTGTTAAGAACTCATTAAAAAAGTCTCAATATGAAACGCAATTAATGCAATCTTACACAAGCACAAGTTTCTAATTGCTCTTGTTCTGCAGTTGCATTCATCGTTGCATTTTCAACTTGCGCGGCCACAACGGCAAGTTCAGTTAAAAAATCCATCAGTGTCGAATAATCAACAACAAACTTTTGTTCTTTAACTGAAATCACGGCCGTGTCATCATCAATCGCATAACAATTTAAATCGCCATCATTTAATTTTGTCGCCATAAAAATTACGCCTTTGAGTAGTACGATGTGACTAATGCTTCGTCTAATGCAAATGGCACAGAACCTAAATTTGGTTCATCTTTCAACGTCACTGCGGCTTTAGTGTCAGAAACATCTTTATCTAACCAGTCTGGTAAAGTTAAACGTGGACTTTGTTTTGAATGTAAAAAGATTTGGTTAGTTAAGCCTTTTGCAGTGATTGAAACCACATCGCCTACTTTAAGTTTTTGCGAACGAATAGTAACTTTTTTGTTATTCACTAAAACTTGGCCATGAGAAATCATTTGCGAAGCTGCACGCATGCTTGGCACAAAACCAGCACGAAATACGATATTATCAATACGTTTTTCTAAAATGTTAATTAAAGAATTGATCCACTTGCCGCCGGATTTGTTCTTTTTAGCTAATTGAACTAAACGGATCAATTGTTCTTCGCGGATGCCATAATGCACACGAACTTTTTGTTTTTCTTCTAATTGTAAACGGTAATCTGAATATTTAATACGTTTACCACCGTGTTGGCCTGGTGGGTATGGGCGACGTTCAAGCGCTCCGGCTTTTCCTAAACCTGGAAGTTCTGTTAAAAGACGACGTTGTAATTTAAAGCGAGCGGTTTTTCCTGTTTTTTTCATGCCCTATGGTTAGTGCCAGACCAAATAAAAAACAAATCTTTGCCGTTTTATTTTTAAATTTGCAAACGCAGTGAAAATGCAAACGAACTGATATTAAGTTTGTAGGCTCACCTTCTTGAAAACTAATTGATATTATTATAGTCGAAAGGGATCAGATCGTGAAAATATGCGGGCACACTGGCTTTAATTAAAATTCTTTTCTGAGTAAAAGGATGGGTAAATTCAAGACTTGCCGAATGCAAGGCTAAGTTTTTAAATTTTGTATTGGCTTTACCATATTTACCGTCACCCACCACTGGGTGACCAAGTTCAGCCATATGCACGCGAATCTGATTTTTTTTACCGGTTAATAAATTAATTTTAACTAAACTAAATCCTGCCACTTCAGTTAAGACTTCGTACTGCGTTTGTGCAAGCTTTCCTGAACCTGCATCCTGGCTTGAATGCACATGATAATCTTCATCTTCTGATAGGTAACTTTCGATAGTGCCGGATTTCTTCGTTAACAGCCCGTGCACAATGGCAAAATAAGTTTTAACTGTCGATTTCCAGTTATTCTTTAAATACTGCTGCACTTCTTCGGTCTTAGCAAAGATCAAAGCACCAGAGGTAGCCTGATCTAAACGATGAACAACGAACACACAGGCACGTGATCTGGAATTACCCTTACGAATATACTGATTCAAAATGTTATGAATAGTGTTTTCTTGTTCCCACAGAGCGCCCACCGTAAGAATGCCGGGTGATTTATTACCGACAATCACGTCACGGTCTTCATGAAGGATGCGAAACCCTTTTGGTTGATATTTACTGGGGATTTTTTTAGCCACGAATAATTACTCTTTGGTTACAGCTGAACAAAGACTGAAGCCAGGTTCTTTAACCAAACCACAATTACGATCAAGCATCGCTTTACAAGTTAAGAAATAATCCTGACCGGCTAAACCGCAGTTTTTTGCAGTTACGGCTTTGCATTTCATAAATTCGCCCTTCGCCGCTAAACCACAGTTGTTTTTACTAATCGCTGTGCAAAGCGAAAAATCAGTACCACCCACCAGAGTGCATTGCGCCGCCTGGGTTATTGAAACTAATAACGAGATTGCAACTATTGTTAATAGACTAAAAATGCACTTCTTCATACAGAATTAGTGTAACACAGGTTTACTAACGTATCTAGTGTTAAGCTGATAGCTTTGCATTAGTGATTTTAAGGCGTTTTGACAACGTCATAAAGAGGGCTTTCGACCACGAGGGTTTCGAAAATAAAATCATATCCAGACTGCCAAATGGTATTTCGATAAGCTCACTGGCTTGACTGGCAGAAACAGTTGCCGAACGCGGCTCTTGATTAAGATGCGCCATCTCACCAACAAACTCACCAGGACCGATAGTTCCTAAATCCACACGCTGACCATTTTTCAGTTTCCAGGCAACAAGTTCACCGCTTTTAACCAAAAATATACTGTCACCCGGATGCCCCTCTTCAAAGAGCAGCTCACCAGACACTAGCTGACGCAAGATAAATTCAGATTTCTTTTCTTGCTGCAAACGTTTAAGTGCTTTTGTTAGACATTGGCTAAAGCAAGCCTTATCAGTGTAGTCAGTTAAAAACTGAACTTGCCCAGTGATCACTTGATCAATGAACAACTCATTTTCCGGAATTTCACTGGTAAAAATCACTGAAAATTGATTGTGTTCACCTTTTAAAAGATCACTCACTAGCTGAATAGTTGAAAACTTAGAAACCTCTAAATCTAGAACAATCACATGCGGAACCGCATTACGAAATTTAAACAGAGCTGCATGCAACTCGCTGGCCTCAAAAATTGCGGCCTTATTCGTATGCGAACGGATCACTGCCGAGATAGATTGCATTTTTGCTTTATCTTCAGTAACGACAAGAAATATTTTTTTATCTTCTACAGCTGATTCAACCATGATTATATTTCGGAATGATTGGCTGTGAAATTAAAATAATTTTTTAGATTGGCTTATCACTGTCTCAGATTAAGCCAATCTAGCTGAAAGAACTACTTACACATTTTTAAATTTTTGCTCGAGCTTAAGATCGTTTTATAAGATGTCTTGTCACCTTCGCGCATTACAGCCCAGTATCTTGCACCACCGCGCCATTTAGAATCAACTTTACCAGCAATACGACCATCACGGCCTACCCAACGATCAAGAATTCTTACACCACAACTTAAATTCTTAAGTGGATTATGTAAGTCTTGCGCATTACTTAGTTCACAATCATAACCATTGGCACTTTCAATCGAGATTTGTAATAAACCGCGGCTGACGACTTTTTTTCCAGAGCTATCTGTGAAATCTTCTGTATACGTTGTATCTGTTTTGAAAGAACTTTCAAATCTTGTCATCGCAGAAATCATATAGATCCAATATTTTTTACGCTCGTTATAAGTTAGATTTTTATAATTCGGGCAAAACGTCGCGGCATCGGCAGGAATCACATCTAATAAATCCTGACCTAAACGATCAAGTTCTGAATATAAATGATTAGACCAATCACGGCTTCCAGAAACTTTGGCTTCCCACATCGGAACTGCATCAGAAGTATCAGCACCAGGTGCTGGTGTTGGTGGTTTTGGTGGCGGAGCTGGAACTGGAGTTGGTGGCTTCGGCGTCGGCGCCGGAGTGACTACTGGCGGTTTAGGTGTTGGCTTTGGTTCTTGCTCAACTGGTTTTCCGCGACCCATTGCATTGGCTGTATTCATGCTGAAAGTTAATAATGTCGTTAATGTTACTGCGAATAAAATTGCTGTTGTATGTTGTTTCATACCCAAATGATCGGGCAACAATTACCTAGACTTTAATCTTGTTGGTACTGTCAAAAAGTTAAACTGTTTTTGCTGAAATGAGTCGTATTATGTTTCCGTCAAGGCGCATTTACAGAAATATTATCAATAATAAATTATTGTTTGCGACATAACTATTACTTCAATCTAACGATTTGGTCGCCTTGACATAAATCTACACGGCTACAACTTTTAATTAAGAAAGAGAAATGTTCTAACCTTAAAAGGAGGAAAAATATATGAGAACACTAACTCCGTTTTTTACGAGTAGGAATCTAACATCCGATTTATTGAGAGAGATGGATAGGATGTTTGATCATTTTACTCCCCCGGGTCAGCCCGTTTATGATGAACGCGAATTTTCTCCGGCGTCTGAATTAATGGAAGAAGAAAATCACTATTTACTAAGTATTGATTTACCCGGTATGAAAAAAGAAGATATTAAAATCGAAGTTGCTGATGGTACTTTAGCTATTTCGGGTGAACGTAAAAATGTAAAACATAATGAAACTAACCAAGTTCATCGTTATGAAAAAACATACGGTACGTTTAAGCGAAGTTTCGTATTACCTAACACGATCGATGCGGAAAAGGTTGAAGCACGTTATGAAGATGGCGTACTTGAATTATATTTACCAAAAACCGAAGTGGCCCAAGCCAGAAAGATTGAAATTCAATCTGGTAAAGGCGGCATCTTCGATAAACTTTTAGGAACAAAAAAACAGGAACAAACTTCAAATAAGGAAGCGCCTGCTAAAGAAAATTATAAGACTTAACGTTCTGTGCCTTAACAAGCGGACTTCACACGCAGACGTCGACACGGACGTTAGACCGCTGCCCCAGTTAAATAAATAGTTTCGAGAGAACTATCTGAGGCATACAAGGGGCCGAACCGTGCCCCTTGTTTTTTTATGA
Source organism: Bdellovibrio sp. (assembly GCA_036676395.1). GTDB lineage: Bacteria > Bdellovibrionota > Bdellovibrionia > Bdellovibrionales > Bdellovibrionaceae > Pseudobdellovibrio. The sequence goes on along the minus strand of JAKFCY010000002.1, from coordinate 665,148 downwards.
CCATAAATGGTCAGGAGACAAATATGTCAATGCCAATAGGAGCCATCCCCGTTTTACCACTTAAAAACACAGTGCTCTATCCCGGTATCACACAAACATTACGCGTAGGGCGCGACCGCAGTTTAAAAGCTGTTGATGCAGCCATGCTTAAAGATAATTGGATTATCACGCTTGCGCAGCGACATCCTGACAAATCAATTGAAAGCACTGATGATTTATTTCATTGGGGAACATTAAGCAAAATCGAAGCGATTAAGGGAACCCACGAACAAGGTTACTTCGTGACCTTGCGTGGTTACCATCGCATGAAAGTCACTTCTTTTAAAACCGATACCGAAATTTACGAAGCCCACACTGAGCGCGTCGATGATCATTTAGATGTCGACCCCGCTACTGAAGGTGCTTTGTTAAACAGTTTAAGACAGATCAGCATTGAAGTTTTACAATTAATTCCGGGCAACACGGAACAAGCTCAGGAATTAGTTTTAGCTATTGAAGATGTGGGCTTATTATCTTATTTAGCCGCAGCTAATATCGAAATTACTATCGAAGAAAGACAGCATCTTTTAGAAATGACGTCGATCAAAGAACGTATTATGCATTTATTAAACCTGATGAATCAGCAAAAAGATAATCTGCAAGTTCGTCAGGATATTCGTCAAAAATTGGGAACAAAACTTGGACAAACGCAACGCGAACATATTTTGCGTGAGCAGTTAAAAACCATTAAAGAAGAACTCGGCGAAGGCGAAGAAACTTCTAATCTGGATGATTATAGTAAAAAAATCAAATCAGCTCATATGCCTCAAGAAGCCAATGATTTGGCTCTGCAACAACTTAAAAAGCTTGAGTCTACGAACCAGCAATCGCCAGAGCATCAAATGATTAGATCACATTTAGATTTGATGGTGGCTTTGCCATGGAAAAAGTCTTCGAATCAAAAAGATTTTAACTTAGATGATGCCGAAAACATTCTGCATGCAGATCACTATGGTTTAAACAAAATTAAAAAAAGAATTTTGCAGCATTTGGCTGTACTAAAACTTAAAAAAGAAAAACGCGGCTCTATTTTATTATTTATCGGCCCTCCCGGAGTGGGTAAAACCTCGCTTGGCCAAAGTATTGCGCGCGCCTTAGGAAAAAAATATCAACGTATCAGTCTGGGTGGGGTTCGGGATGAATCTGAAATTCGCGGACACAGACGAACCTACATTGGTTCTTTACCGGGGCGAATTATTTCGGCTGTTAAAAAGGCCGGAGAAAACGACGCTGTCTTTGTATTAGATGAAATCGATAAAATGTCGCGCAGCTTTTCTGGAGACCCCGCTTCAGCCATGCTTGAAGTGTTAGATCCAGAACAAAATACAACGTTCACTGATCACTACCTTGATACGGCTTTTGATTTGTCGAATATCTTTTTTATTGCCACGGCAAATAGCCTTGAAGGTATTCCACTGCCCTTGCTTGATCGTATGGAAGTGATTGATTTATCGGGGTACACGATTGCAGAAAAATTTCATATTGCAAAAACGCATCTGATTCCGAAACAGATCAAAGAACATGGCCTCACCGCTGAACAAATCGAAATCAGTGACGAAGCTCTGTTTAAAACCATCTCGCATTACACTCGTGAAGCCGGGGTGCGTGAGCTGCAACGTAAAATTGCTGAAATGGCCAGATTCGCCAGCGAAAAAATTCTGCGTGGCGAGACAAAAATTTTAGTCGAGCTGGCAAAACTAGAAGAAATTCTAGGGCCAGAACGTTACCAAAGCGAAGTTGCAGATGTTGTCGCATCTGCAGGTGTGGTCACAGGCCTTGCTTGGACGCCGGTCGGCGGTGATATCTTATTTATCGAAACCGCCCTCGTGCCTGGTAAAGGCGAATTGATCGTGACTGGCCAATTAGGTGACGTTATGAAAGAATCTGCACAAATTGCGAAATCATTAATTAAAGCCAGATTGCAAACTTTGGCTCCTACCTTTGATTTTAGTAAATTTGATATCCACTTACATGTGCCTTCTGGAGGGATTCCAAAAGATGGGCCATCCGCAGGGATTACGCTTTTAACATCGCTGGCCTCCCTTATTTCTCGTCGTGTGGTAAATCCAAAATTAGCCATGACCGGAGAAATCAGCTTGCGCGGAAAAGTTTTACCGGTGGGTGGTATTAAAGAAAAAATCATTGCCGCACACCGCGCCGGAATTAACGAAGTGATTATGTCAGAACGTAATGAAAAAGATTTAATTGAAGTGCCTGAAGAGGTTCGTTCACAGATGAAAATTCATACGGTACAACATATTAACGAAGTATTAACGATTGCTTTAGGGATAGACTTATCCGATTGGACAGACGAAATGGTTTTTCACCACAAGGTGAACCATGACGCAAACTTGCCCTCCGCAATAAATAATTAGTGACCACCAGTGTAAGAAACCGATCGGTGCAGTTTTTTTGACTGTGCCGAACCTTTTTGACGTAAGAAAATACTTAAGAGGCAAAGCATCGCTACCGAAAAAAATTCACTTTGCCAGTTTTGAAAAGATTCAAACCAAAATTCGCTTTCGCTGAATATTTGCCAAAAGGTAAGTAAAGGTTTATCTAACCGCAAATGCTCTTCATTAACTAAAAGTAAACTTCCGTAAGCGTGAACTAGAAAAAAGCCGACAAAAATTAAAAAAAGCGCAATAGTCAGTGACCTTTCATATATTGGCCACCAAAATGGATATTTCTTTTTTTGTTCGCTAGAATACAGTTCTTCATCGGCTTCAGTATTTAAATCATCTTTGGTTTTTTGGTAAGGTAGTTTATTCGATTCTGAAGAGCCGATTTGATAAAGATTAACTGTTAAAACCACAAAAAGTGCCATTTGCAAAAACTCAGATTCCATATTTTCAGAAAGCGCACTGATAAAGTGGCCTGTTTTAAGGTACTCAGATATTTGAACTGCAGGCAGCTTGTTTTCGCTGACTCTTTCTTCGTTGTAGGCCGAATGCCCTTCTATAACTTGCCCCAGTAAAGAAAAAGCGAACAACGAGATCAAAACTAAAGTTAGGCTGAACTTTTTCATCACCGTCATTAAACAGCAATAACTGTTCCTCGGTAAACGTCCCATTATTACCCTGAAAAAATAATTATAACTTCCAGGTTCAAGCTGCTATAGGCAAGCGCTTTGCTGCACTTTATTCTATAAATGGAGGTTTATATGACAATGGCTTCACGCAGTAATAAGCATAAAAAAAGTCAGGTCACTCGTGTTCATAAAAATTCAGCGACATTGCACGATAATGATATGAAAGATTCAACCGAATATGAAGGTGCTCATGATGTGGTTGGCGAAGATGCTCGCAAGTCGCGAAATAAAGCCCGCCAGCACAATGAAAAACTGATTTAACTAAAGGAGAGAGTATTATGGCGCGTGGTATATGGAATGGAGCCATTAGTTTTGGGTTGTTAAACATTCCCGTCTCAGTCATGAGTGCAAAAGAAGACGAACGAATTAGTTTTCGTATGCTCGATAAACGCAACTACTCGCCGATTGGCTACAAACAATATACAAAATCTACTGGTAAAGAAATCGATAGAAAAAATATTATTAAAGCTTTCGAATATGAAAAAAATCAGTTTGTCACAGTAACGGACGAAGAACTGAAAAAAGCGAATCCAAAATCAACACAGACTATAGATATCGAAGACTTTGTAAATCTAAAAGAGGTTGATTTTTTACTATTCGAAAAACCGTATTATCTGGTGCCAGGCAAAAATGGCGAAAAAGGTTATGTGCTTCTGCGAAATATCTTAGAAGAAACTAAGAAAGCTGCTGTTGCTAAATTTGTGCTTCGGAACCGCCAGCATTTAGTGACTATTATTCCGCGTGGTGAATATTTAATACTAGAAATTATGCGTTTTGCCCATGAAGTTACCGAAGTCAAACAAGCAAAGTTTCTTCACGACTATGATATCTCGCATGTCAGAATTTCACCCCGTGAAATGAAGGCCGCAAAAACTTTAGTCGATGAAATGACAGAAAAGTGGAAACCAGAAAAATACCACGACACATATCAGGAAGATCTTAAGAAATATATTACCCATAAAATTAAAGCCGGAGATACCAAAGAAGCTGCCGAGTACGAAGAAGCACCCAAGGCCACAAATACAAATTCAGCCGATCTTATGTCGTTACTGCAAAAAAGTATTTCGCGGGGAAAACCTGCGGCAAAACGTTCTGAAAAAGCTTCGGCAGCGCAATTGTCAGCCGCGCGCAAAAAATCGGCCTCTCATAAAAAATCGAAAGCAACAGCTCAGCATAGATTGCATTAGGATTATATATGGGTTTACAAGAATACCATTCAAAACGTGATTTTAAAAAAACTCTCGAACCACGGGGGCGTAAGTATTCAACAAAAAACAAAAAAATTTTCGTCATTCAAAAACACGCGGCCTCGCATCTACATTATGATTTTCGTCTGGAATTAGATGGAGTTTTAAAAAGCTGGGCTATTCCTAAAGGCCCTTCTTTAAATCCCGAAGATAAACGCTTAGCCGTAGAAGTAGAAGATCACCCTATGGACTACGCTTATTTTGAAGGAAGCATTCCGCTTGGAGAATATGGTGGTGGTGATGTGATTGTGTGGGATCGCGGCGAATGGATTCCGCCGAAAAATCCGCTTAAAGCTCTTGAAAGTGGACGCCTTGAGTTTGAATTACATGGTGAAAAACTATCCGGCCGCTGGTTATTGGTGCGGACACGAAAAATTGGAAATTCAAAAAAAAGCCAATGGCTTTTAATTAAAAGGCATGATCAGTTTGCCGAAGATAATGTGGATATCTTAGAAAACGATAAAAGCGTTATCTCTGGCAAAAAACTTCCCGACGACAACTTTGAGGCCCGGGTAAAAAAACCAGTGCGCAAACCTAAAAAGATAAAAGCCGTAAAAACAGCGCTGCCAGAATTCGTAGCACCGCAGTTAGCGCTTTTAGCAGAAGTTGCGCCTCAGGGTGAAAACTGGATTCATGAAATTAAACTTGATGGCTACCGGACTCTTTGCCACAAAAAAAAATCAAACATTAAACTTTTAACCAGGTCAGGATTAGATTGGACAAGCAAGTATAAGTTTATTGAACAAGAATGTAAAAAAATCCCGGCTGCCTCTGTGATGCTAGATGGAGAAATCGTGTGGGTTGATGACAACGGAGTTAGCCACTTTCAGGGCCTGCAAAATTCTTTAGACAATCATAGAAGCAATGAACTTTTTTATTACGTGTTCGATATACTGCACTTTAACGGACAAGATCTGCGGGACTACCCGCTCTTAGAGAGAAAAACTCTTTTAAAAAAATTATTAAAAGAAACTCCTTCAAAAAAAATACTTTTCAGCGACCACTGGCGAGGCGACGGCAAGAACGTTCTAAAATCAGCCTGCCATTTAAACCTTGAAGGAATTGTTTCAAAAGAAGTTCAAAGTATTTACCAGTCAGGACGCACGAAAAACTGGATTAAAAGCAAATGTTCTAAAGTTCAGGAATTCGTGATAGGCGGTTACACTTTACAAAACAAAAATAATTCTCTGGGGGCACTCTTAATGGGCGCCTATAATGCACAAAATGAATTTCAATATATTGGCCGTGTAGGAACTGGTTTTAATTCTGCTGAAAGCACAAAATTATTAGAAAAACTAAAAAAAATAAAAAGTGAAAAAAGCTATTTCAAAAAAGGTTCTCCAGCAATGACAGCCCATGACCGCCGCCGCAGCATGAGCTTTGTAAAGCCCGCTCTGGTCGCGCAAATTGAATTCGGTGCATGGACAGATGAGAAAATTTTAAGACATGCTGCCTATAAAGGATTACGTTATGACAAAAAGGCAAAAACCGTGACACTTGAAGAAAAAACATTAAACACTCTGATCAGCCAAAAAGAAAAAGCACCAACAAAAAAAGGCCCGCCAGTTAAAGAGCCACCAGAACCAAAAGATGTACCTATTAGTAATCCAGATAAAATCCTATTTGCAAAAGCAAAACTTACAAAAAGAGAGTTAGCTGATTATTATAAAACTATTCAAAAATGGATTTTACCTTATGTCGAAAACCGCCCATTGGCCTTACTAAGGTGCCCGAACGGCGTTGGTAAAACTTGTTTTTTTCAAAAACACACAGACATCAATGGCGTTGGACTAAAATCAATGAAATTACATTCTGAATTAAAAAATAAACCCGATGAAGTTTTATATGTCGATTCGCTCACCGGAATTTTAGAGCTTGTGCAGTTAGGTACACTTGAAATTCATTCGCGCGGATGTAAAATTCATCAAGTCGACCACCCCGATGTCATCGTTTTTGATTTAGATCCTGCACCCAATGTCACTTTTGAAAAAGTAAAAGAAGCCGCTTTTGCGCTTAAAGACTTGCTCGACCGGCTTAAGCTTAAAAGTTTTCTTTTGGTCAGTGGCGGTAAAGGATTACATTTACATGTACCGATTCAGCGTAAATATAACTTTGACGAAGTTAAAAACTTTGCAAAAACTGTGTGTGATCAGTTAGTGCATGAATATCCGCAAAGTTTCACTACGGTAATTTCAAAATCCAAACGCAACAAAAAAATATTTTTAGATTATTTACGTAACGGTTACGGTGCCACAGCTATTACACCCTATTCAGCGCGTGCCCAAAGTGAAGCCACCGTAGCTTTTCCGATTTCCTGGCAAAGCTTAAAGAAAGTAAAATCTGCGAAAGACTTTACTGTGGATAAAGTTTTAAAAATTTTAAAAACAGCAAAAGACCCGTGGGCTGATTATTTTAATTTAAAACAAAAACTTCTGCTGCTGGATAAATTAAATAGTTCTAGCCATTAGAGAAATTTTTGTACGTGTGTGGTAAAATCTTTAAGTAAACGCTCAAGATTTTGCTGTAACTTAGGTTCACTCAAAGTGTGATTTTCTAAAATAACTTCATGAGCTTTACCTACAGCCATCATTTCCGGATAGAGCTGCGTATTTAAAACCTCAAAAGGCTGACGCGAATGCCATAGCGAACGAATTCCGCCCATTGCTCCAGGTGAAGAACCTAATAGCAACATCGGTTTACCTGTTAAAGGCACAGGCTTTTCACGCGATAACCAATCAACTACATTTTTTAACGAACCTGGAATCGAACCATTGTATTCAGGTGTACAAACAATCAATGCATCAGCTGCCGTGATTTGTTTTCCTAAACTCATGACTCCTGCAGGAATCCCCTGTGAAGTTTCAAAGTCGCCATCATAAACGGGAATGTTCAAGGGTTGTAAATCAACAAAATGAATCTCACCTAAATTATTTTTTTGAACGATTTCAGAAACCACATGGCAAAGTTTTTTACTTAAAGCATCTTTTCGTAACGAACCGGCGAAAGTTAGAATTTTCATATAAACCTCAATATAAAATTATTTCGCTCAAATCTATAATTCGCAAGTGACTATTACATTTTGACAATGCGCCATTTTCTAATAAGACTTAATGTCATGGAAACACTGACGATTGAGACATTTAAAGAAAAAATTTTTGATTTCACTGAAAATAAAGAATGGACCTTTAGGGGTAAAATGCCCGCTATCATTGATTTCTATGCCGATTGGTGTGGCCCCTGCCATCAACTGAATCCTATTTTACAAGATACTGAAGAAATCTTTAAAGACCGGGTTAATTTTTACAAAATCAACACTGAAGCGTCTCCTGAGCTTGCAGCCCTGTTCGAAGTGCGCTCTATTCCTGCCCTGCTTTTTATTCCACTTGGCGAAGAACCAGCAATGAGTGCAGGCGTAATTCCACGTGAAAAATTGGCCGAGGCCATTCGCGAACTTTTTAGTCTATAAATGAGGCTTTTTAGCCTCTAATCATGCCTGTAAAAGCTGCAAAACAAACCCATTTCTTGCCTGCAAAACTATAAAAGTTTAGAACGTGTCATTCTAAATTTTATAGGAGCAGACATGCAAATCCAAAATCAAGATTTATTAAACTGGGTTAACGAAATCGCGGCTTTAACAAAGCCAACAAATATCCACTGGTGCGATGGCTCAGAGGCTGAAAACCAAAAGCTGATCGACTTAATGATCGCTTCAGGCACATTAAAAAAATTAAATGAAACACTACGCCCGAATTCATACTTAGCTTTATCAAATCCAGCAGACGTTGCGCGTGTTGAAGACAGAACTTTTATCTGTTCTGAAAAACAAGAAGATGCAGGGCCAACAAATAACTGGATGGCTCCAGAACAAATGCAACAAACTCTAGGAAAACTTTTTGACGGTTGTATGCAAGGCCGCACGATGTACGTGATTCCTTTTTGCATGGGCCCTTTAGGTTCACCAATTTCTAAAATCGGTTTTGAAATTACAGATTCTCCATACGTTGTAATCAACATGCGCGTGATGACTCGCATCGGTGCGCAAGTGATGAATTTAGTAAACGATAACACTGACTACGTAAAATGTGTTCACTCTGTAGGTGCGCCATTACAAGCTGGTCAAAAAGATGTGACATGGCCATGCAACGCTGACACAAAATACATCGTTCATTACCCAGAACAAAAATCAATCTGGTCTTTCGGTTCTGGTTACGGCGGCAATGCCTTATTAGGAAAAAAATGTTTCGCCCTTCGTATCGCTTCAACTTTAGGTCGCGAAGAAGGCTGGTTAGCTGAACACATGTTAATCTTAGGTGTTGAAAATGCTAAACAAGAAAAAAAATATGTAGCAGCGGCATTTCCATCGGCCTGCGGAAAAACAAATTTCGCAATGTTAATTCCGCCACAAGAATTTCAAGACTGGAAGATCACAACTGTTGGTGATGATATCGCATGGATCAAACCTGATCTTAATGGCCAGTTACGCGCAATCAATCCAGAAGCTGGATTTTTCGGTGTAGCCCCAGGAACAAGTTTTAAAACAAATCCAAATGCGATGTTAACTATCGCGAAAAATACAATTTTCACGAATGTAGCCTTAACTCCTGAAGGTGATGTTTGGTGGGAAGGTATGACTGATACTCCGCCTGCAAAATTAACTGACTGGCAAGGCCAAGAGTGGACTCCAGGCTGCGGCAGACTTGCGGCTCACCCGAATGCACGTTTCACTGTTCCGGCTTCACAATGCCCATCTGCAGATGCAGAAATGGAAAATCCAGCAGGTGTACCAATTGATGCCTTTATCTTCGGTGGCCGTCGTGCAGATACCATCCCATTGGTTTCTCAGGCTAAAGACTGGAACACAGGCGTTTACTTCGCAGCCACTGTGGGTTCTGAAACAACTGCAGCAGCAACTGGTAAAGTGGGTGTTGTTCGTCGTGACCCAATGGCGATGTTACCGTTCTGCGGTTACAATATTGGTGATTACTTCAAGCACTGGTTAAAAATGCCAAACCGTATTGCTAAGACTCCAGAAATTTTTATCGTGAACTGGTTTCGTAAAAACGAACAGGGTAAATTCATGTGGCCAGGTTACGGCGATAACATGCGCGTTCTTCAATGGATGTTTAACCGCATCGATAATACAGCTCATGCTGTTGAAACTGAATTAGGCTATTCTCCGCAATACAATGATCTTAACTGGGAAGGTTTAGAATTTTCTCATGATCAATTTAATGCAGCGATGAAAATCGATAATACACAATGGAATATGGAAATGGCTTCGCATAAAGAATTTTTCTTAACCTTAAAAAATTCTTTACCTCTTGAATTCATCAATATTCAAGAAACAAAAGCAATGGGCTTTAAAAAAGCTGGATCACCAGCTCCCGAAGCTTCAATCTAGTATTTACCGGTAGACAACAAAACTAACGTACAGGCATGGATCGTATCTATGCCTGTTTTTTTTAGTGCGAACTCAATTGCCGGATTTTCTGTACCGGGGTTAAAGATCACCCGTTTTGGATTTAACGCAATAATTTTTTCTTTTAGGTTTATGCTGATACGCGGGTTTACGTACATCGTTAAGGTGTCGATTGGCCTTGGCACCTGATCAAGATCTGCGATCACGGTGTGCCCTGCAATTTCGCTTAATGTGGGATTTACAAGGATTGGCTGATGGCCGTACTGTTCTAACATCAGCATGGCTTTATGAGCAAAACGATCAGGGTTATCTGAAGCTCCAAGGATCACTACTTTTTCTTTCATAAATAGCCTTTCTTTAAGCCCGTTTTTCCCAGCCAGATTTAAGCGCGCGGTCACGAGAGACTTGCAAATCAGGGTAAACATTTTTAGATAGCAAGAAGTCGACCATTTCTTTTTCTGGCGCGCGCAAACTAAGCCATTGCTTACCATCTTCAAAATTTAAAAATATCGGCGTACGGTCATGGCCATTTTCTAAGATAAAGGCCGATGGCTCGGTTGTTAATATCGTGCATGAAAACAATTGCTCTTTCGTTTCTGGATTAACCCAGACATCAAAAAGACCCGCGGCAAACATTAAATCAGAATTAAAAGATATAATATGCCCCGCATGCGGTCCCGCGTAGGCTGATTCAAAAAAATTTGTCATCGGCAACAAACAGTGCTTGCTTTGAAAAGGTTCACGCCATGCAGGCTTTTCTATTACGGTTTCAATTCGGGCATTATGGGTCGCAAATTTTACTTTGGGTTCTTTTGACCACGCTGGAACCAGCGAAAAATTCATCGCCGTAAGCTTTAGTCCTTGTGGTGTTAAAACTATGACCGGCACTTTTGTGTAGGGAAGAAATCTTTCATCTACACCCTCAAGCGCACTTGATACAGAAATTCCCAATTCTCTCAATTCACTAGCGCTTACTTTCAACCCAAATTGTGCACACATAATTAATCCAAAAACATATTTATACGTAATTTTAAAAACGGACTTAAACCAGTCGTGATCCAGTTAATCGTTTTATCAGCATTTAAAAATACAACTGTAGGAGTTCCGGCGACGGCAAACTTGCTGGCAACGGCGCCATCAAAATCATAACCGACCTGAAATTGATAACCACGCTCAGCAATGACCTTATCAACGGTTTGTTTTTCTTCGCTGATCGAAATCGCTAAAACTGAGTCTGCAGAAATTCTTTTTTCTTTAACTAAATCGTTGATGCGCGAAAGTTCTAATTCACAGGGCGGACACCACGTTGCCCAAAACACGATAACTTTTTTCGTAGCCAAAGTTTGTGAATTAAATTCTTCGCCGTTATTCTGTAAGACTGAAAAATCTGAAACTTTAGATCCTTCAGATTTAAAATGCGCATATATGCCAGGAACTTTAGTGGCGAACATATATACGACTCCGGCTAGAATCAGAATGTTGATCACTTTAGAAAAACTTTTCAATCGATACCCACTTCATGAAGCTCGTCTTGTACGCCCCAGATCTTTTTAATTAAGTGTGGTGCATGTGACCCAACATAAGCCATTAATGAAAATTTAATCCAACGCCCTAAAAAGCCAATCACAAAAATCTGAAAAACAGGCACGCCGGCCAGAACAGCTAAGATTACGGCAGGCTGTTGGGTAAAGGGCGTAACCGCCACAGCAAATAATAACCATAAGCCATAATCTTCAAAAAAGCCCTGGGTGCGTATCCAGGCTGAACTTGTTTGAATATTCGGAAAAAAATATTCAACAACATGAATGCCATAAACTTCGATAACTAACGCTAACGCTAACGCACCAATTGCAGAACCTGCAGCCACGCAAAAACTAAATGAAAACCATTTCTGCGGTTTTAACATCGAACTTGAAATTAAAATGCCATCAGTCGGAACAACGACTAAAAAATTATCTAAAAAAGCCAATAGCGATAACATTGGCAAATACCAAGCACGATTTATGTAATACTGAAGTAATTTTACCGCATGGGTAATGAGATGTTTTAGTTTAGCCATCTCTAAAAGCGTAACACTACGCTTTTAGAGATTCTATCTTTTGTGCAACTGTCAAAGCTTCACTAAATGCGCACTCAAAAGCTGGATTTACCCAGTTATCTTGGTTCACGAAGAATATACGGTCATTAATAGGCTTAATTAACGCTTGTACGGTACCGTCACTGATTGTTCCAGCACTAGCTAAAGGCAAAGAATGCCCCCAACGTGTCAAACGATAGCCCTTAATTTTAGCGACATCGATATTTACGGTTTTAGCAAATTCAACGATCTCTTTTTGTGAAGCGATCAAATGTTTTTGATGGGCCATAGGGTTAAATAAAAATTGGCGCGCGCCCTCAAACGGCAACGGACGATACATTGTCATTACCGAATGATTTACTTCATCATTTTGTGCCCATGTTCCAAAACAAACATCAGTCGTTAAATTTTTTGGCTGATTAAATGGAGTCGGCGCCGGTTGCATTTTGCCGTTTAAATTAAAAATATCAAATCCAGGTGATTTAACAGCGCTGTCTAAAATCACATTAGTCACGATGTACCCACGCCACATTAAACTTTGAATCGCTTTTACACGCTCAGGTTCGATGTTCACGATCACGCGCTCGGCAACAAATTTTGGAAACGCACATACCACTTGATCACATTCAACCGTGATTAACTCGCCTTGTTTGCTTTCAAATGTAACCCATACTTTTCCAGATTCTTGCTCATGAATACGTAATACAAAGGCACCTGATAACACATGGCCTTCAGGTAAATTTGCTTTTAATTGTGTATGTAAGGTCTGAGTGATGTACGCATTACCACCAGGTAAAGCTAATACCCCATCAACTTCTGCGGTCACAAAGTTTAATACTTGCGCTGCAGACAATTCATCGATCGAACCACCAAAAGATGACCAGCAATAAGCTTGAAAATATTCGCGCACATGCGGATGCACCACTTCAAAAGTTTCATCAAGCCATTTATCAAAAGTCATTTTGTCTAAGCGGCATAATTCTTCAAAAGTAATTGCTGAATCTTCAAACCATGGAATATCAGGGTACGCATCGTTATAAATACGGCGCATTTCTTCTTCAACCGCAATAAATTGCTCTGCATTTTCTGGATCACTTGCGCCTTTCCAGAAATCGCGCATTAAAGCATTTTTAAAGTTTACAGAAGTTTCTGTATCAGATTCTAATTTAAGTTTGTCAGCAATGCCTGTGTCTTTAAAGAAAGTCTCAACATCAGAACCTTCATCCGGAATCGTTACGTAAGCTGCACCGATTGAATAATAAGAGCCATCAAAGTTTTCGCCCTTAGAGTTTCCGCCAAATACGTTATCTTGTTCTAACAACATCGGTTTGTGCGCTTGTAAGTGATACGCACTTAATAGACCTGACATACCACCACCGGCAATCACGATACTATTCCAAATTGAAGGGGCAGGGATTCCACCTTTTTTAGCTACGTAGCCATCAATGTTCCATAAGATATCGTGCGGACGATCGATATTATCGCCATTGAAATCAAGGCTTGATGATTCAGAGTATGGAACATTTTGAATTGGATTATCATTTGCATTTTCATTAATAGGAGCTGTAGGAGACTGCCCCATCAAAATACCTGTGGTTGCTTTTGACTGTAGCGAATAGCCTAAAACAAAACTTGCGAATGAAGACGACTTAATGAATTGGCGACGATTTAATGACATGGCGGTTCAATACCAAAGGCCCTACCGTATTACAACGGTATGGATTTAACTTATTATTGGACTTTCAGTTCATTTTCATTTAGCTTTCATTTATAGGGTATTTTTACCCAGAACCATTGTAGAGGAGCTAAGTATGGCTATGAACGAGAAAAAAGTAATCGATGCACTAAACAAAATCATGGAAGCTGAACTTGCCGGAGTTGTTCGTTACACGCACTACTCGTTAATGGTTTTCGGCCACAACAGAATTCCAATCATTAAATGGTTTCGCGATCAAGCGACTGAATCATTAGGACATGCTTCGCAAGCTGGTGAGCACATCACAACTTTAGGTGGCCACCCGTCTTTAAAAATCGGAACTCTTTTAGAAACTCACAAACATAATTTAAACGATATTTTAAAAGAAAGCTTAGATCACGAATTAGCTCAGCTTAAAAACTTACATAATTTATTAAAACTAGTTGAAGGCTCTTCAGTATTCTTAGAAGAGTACGCTCGCCAAATGATTATGGATGAAGAAATGCATGTTTCTGAAATCCAAAAAATGTTACGCGTTCAACCTAAGTAATTAGGGTTTTAGCTAACATTGTTAGCTAAACTACAGAGTAAAAAAAAGCTAACTCTTCAACGGAGTTAGCTTTTTTTATTTGTAGGAATTAATTTTTAAATCTACTTAGTCGTGCTGAACGAAAACATGTTCACTTGGTCAACTAATTCTGGGTAATCGACGAATGGGTTGCGGTTACCTTGAAGGTCTTCAACCTGGTCGTTTCTTTTTAATTCGTCAGCATCAACCGGATCTTCTTGATTCCAGATTCTTAAAGTTGCTTCTTCGGCACCGCCGACTTTCATTTTATAGCGAGTGGCGAAGTAGAAAATCGCGCGCGCCACGTTACCACGGTGAGCAACTGGTGGTTCGAATACTGTTCCCGCATTGCCTGCACCACGACCTAAACGATTTTGTGGGCATTTTAATTTCTCCATGTCTTTTTCGACTTCGCCGAAGCGCAAAGCAGATCTGTGGCTGTTCATGCTAGAATCAGTTGGGTATAGGTGATGTAAATCAGATTTTTGTGTTTCTTTAGGAAAGCGAGTTGTGAAACGACTTTGTGGCCAAGTGTGTTCACAATTTAAAATTGAACCATCACCCGGAATGATGCCTGGGCCGATGTTTTGGCCTTTGCCTTTTCTGCCAAAATCTTCATCTGTAAAATCTTTTTCACAGTACACGTCTTTAACAAAGTAAACGCCATCAGGTGTTTGTTCTAAGTGGATCGCACCGAACATGTGTTTTCTTGCAGTATCATAACCAAGGGCTGTGTGTTGAATGCAGTTTTGGCCTGGTTCTAAGGTAGCTGATTGGCAATTTGTGATTAATGTGTCTTGGGCGTTTTTATTTTTAATGTGGGCGTCTGAAACAACGTGAAATAATTTATCTAATAGTTGTTCGTTTTTTAATTGGCCTGATTGAACCTGGCCTAAGAATTCTTTACCGTAATAGTCTGATTTCGAAGTGATGTGTGCATTAGCAAAACCTGCGGTTAAAAGTGTAAAGCACCAAACGGCAGCAATCGTTTTTGAAAAATTCCAATACATGTATCCCCCCTCAATTTAGGAAACAAAATCGAACTAGTTGTCGCCAGAAAGCTAGCAACTCTTTTTGGTAAATTCACCATAATTGTTGTCAAGATTGGGTTTGTGAAACGCCGTGCTAAAATGTGAATTTAGGCAGCATCCCCCAATGAATGATGTTTAAATTCACTCATGATGAAAATACTTTTTGCTGTTTTATTAATGCTTAGTTCTTTTAATGCTTTGGCTGAATACCAAGCAACTAACAAATGGAAATCAGTCAGCGGCGTCAAAGCTGGCGCGAAGTTTTTCTCGATCTGGGAGTCTCGCGGTGTCATTCAATATAATGACTTTCAACTGGTTCCCGTCATTGCCGTTTTTATGTTTGAAGACCGCTTCGAGTTTTTAACAAGCTCGGTCAGCTACCGTGATTTTGTCTATGAAGATAAAGTGCGCTTAAGAACGCGCTTTCAGGCGATCAGTGATAATCCGATCTTTCCCAAACACGACAGTATTAAAGATATTTATCCAGATCGTGAGAACTCATGGGAGTGGGTAAATAGAGCAGAGTTTTTCATTCCGGGCTATAACGAAGACTATATCTCAGAGTGGGTTTTCGGTATTCACAAAGACTTAAAAGCTCATAATGGTCTTTATTATGAACTATCAGGCAAACTTAAATTATTCACTTTTCAAAACACCATCCTTCGAACTTCAATGGTTGAACCGAATTTTATCGTCACTGTAGGTTACGGCGATAAACGCCATAACGAATATTATTACGGCGCAGCTGATTCAGAAGGCTTAAATAATCTATCTTACGGTGTGTGGTTTCATTTTAACGATTTATCAGACCGTAATAACCCCGTTATCACCGTTAAACATTTTGAAGTCTTAGGCGATAAAAATAAAAATGGCGTTTTGGCGCGTGACCGCAACGATGGATGGGCAGCGACTTTTACCTACACTCATGATTTACTGAAGTAGATGCTAAAACACACGGTTAAGTCTTTTTATTTTATTAAGTCTTTCGGATCCTTTGGAATTACTTTCTATTGGCTGGCACTTAGTTACATTAAACCACATAAGGTCACCCATTATAAAAAGCGCTGGGCCGAAAGTGTTTTAAATTACATCGGTTATGATATTAGCCATCAAGGTGAATATTCTGTGCAAGGCCCACGTATTTATGTTGGCAATCACGTCAGCTTTTTAGATATTTTATTATTAATGGCGGTAAATCCGCATATTGCTTTCTTAGCGAAAAAAGAAGTTAAGCGTTGGCCGATTTTAGGCCAGGCGGCAGTTCGTGTTGGCACTTTATTTGTTGATCGCGAATCAAAACATGACCGCGAAAGATTGCGCAAAGTCATCGGCGAACAACTCATTACGAACAAATCACAGTTAGTGATTTTTCCTTCTGGCACCACAACTTTAAACGAAGAAAAGCTATGGAAAAAAGGCATCTTTGAAATTGCCCAGCATTATCAGATTCCGGTGCAATTATTTAAAATTGATTACCATCCTTACCGCGAATCATCATTTGTTGATGACGATAGCTTAATTGGCAAAATGACGGCGCAATTTGGTATTCGCGATAAAAAAGCAAAAGTTGAATGGCTTGAAAGCATTCAAGTGTCGCACCCAGAAAACGACGCCGAAATTCTACGTAAAAAAGTTATTCGCCCATCTTTATAGGAGATACCCATGTCACCGCTACAAATCGCTTATGCTGCAATTATTGGTTTAACTGCCGGAATCTCGTCAGGGTTATTTGGCATCGGTGGTGGAGTGATTATTGTGCCGATGCTAGTGTATCTTTTTAAATACCAACAGCAAACCGCTACGGCCACTTCTTTGGTCGCTTTATTATTACCTGTGGGTATTTTAGGAATCATTAATTATTACCGTGCGGGCTTTATTCAGATGGATAACATTAAATACGGATTGGTGATTGCTGCAGTTATGTTTGGCGGAACCTACTTAGGTTCAAAATTTGCGATCACCTTACAAACAGCCACGTTAACCCGAATGTTTTCTGTATTCTTAATTTTAGTCGCTGTTAGGCTTTGGGTCGCGGCTAAATAGATTTTGATTTACAAATCACAGCGACGCTGCCTTTTGATTTTAACAATATCTTTTTATTTGTCAATAATTAACTGTTTATAAAGGTTTTTTCATTTATTATGCCCTTATTAGGCTGTGTTAATGTCATTTTAATTTGATCACAGCGCGTCTTATTTCTATACTACTCTTATGAAACGTAAAAACACGAAAACAGCTAAAAAGATTAAGAAACCCAGAAAATACGACAATTCTGCGCGCGCCGAAAAATCAAATAACAATAGACAGAAGATTATTGAAAACTATGTTTCTCTATTAGTTGAAAAACGTGGCGAAGAAATTTCTTTAGAAGAATTAGCCGTGCGCGCTGATCTTTCAACACGCACCTTATTTCGTTTTTTCGGTGATAAAAAATCTTTAACTCGTGAATTAGAAACTTATCTTGAAACCTACGTCACCCAAGTGGCCGGCAATTTACAAGTCATGACTGTCGAAGATTTTGCTGAATTTTCATTTCAGGTATTTGATCAATACGAAAGTTTAATCTTAGCTTATTTATACACAAACTTCGGCCAGCAATCGCGTGTTTTATTTCGCCGCAAGTTCAACGCCCTAGTCATGGAAAAAATCAAAGCTCAGATTCCGTTAACTACTTCAAAAGAAGAACAGCAAAGAGTTCATTTAGTTATTACTTTAATTAATGCAAATTTATGGAGTGATTTACGCAATGTATACGGTGAGACCGGCGCTGAAATGGGTAAGACCATGAAGTGGGCGACGAGCACATTGCTTAATAATTTACAGGCTTAATTTCTGACTGCAGGATTTAGCAAGGTTTCTTGAGGAGACCAGAATAAAATAAGAAGCGGCCACGATGTGGCCACTTCTTTTAGCTTTTCAATTCATAATCTGCGAACAATTTTAGAATTTCCCGTTCCAATAATTTTCACTCCAAGTTCTTAAATATTTTTTTGGCACCATAACTTCAGCGTGTGCACCTTGCACTATGACTTCAGTTTCATTTTTTGCAAAATCGATTCCTGAAGTTTTTGTCTGACATCTGTTTCCTCCGCTTAGATCAGACTGAATTATTCTTGTGCAAGTTAATGTTAATTCTTTTACATCAGACAAGTTTCTAGCAGTAAGATGCGATCCTCCACGTCCATAGCCAGTAGCACCATCAATTTCTACAAAGCTAGCCTCTTGCTTGATATCTAAAAAAAGTTTCTCAATAGCTGAGTTATATTTTGAATCCAGAGTTATAATTACGGGTCTATTTGTTTTATAGGTATTGTAATACAGTCTATAGCTTTCTCCGGATTTTGAAAACGTAAGGTCACTGTAGGCCACTACATCAGCCCCTTTATTTTTCATCTTATTAAGATTAAAATCTCCCACATAGGTCTCACTATGTTGTTTAAAATTTGCGACGAATAGGCCATATTTATCATGTAGGTCTTTTGCGAGTTCAGTAATAGCATCCGAATTTTCATCGGAATAAAAATGCTGGGCTGATCCTTTAACAGCGTCAGAACCAACAGTGCCACCCCCAGCAAAAGCCGATGCAGCAACCAGAATAACCAGCGAACTTAAAATAACTTTTTTCACGAGAGTCTCCTTAGTTTTTTCCAGAGGAAGCGATCTGGCAGCGATTGTTTAATTTGATTAAATGCTTTTGCATTAGGCATGCCATCTTCGCAAGAGGCGCTGTATTGATTCTATGTGAACTCTGTGTGTACCCCGTAGACAGTAACTGCAAATTTGAGCACTCGTTCTTTTTTAGAGAACAAAAAACTGGACGTCCCAAGAATAAATGACCTTGCTACGATGCAGATATGATAGCACCAAAACCAAAAGTTTATGACTACCGCGACCTTCCTGAATTCCTCAAAGCCCTTTACAAGTATCGTAAGAGCACGGAGGGGAATTTTTCTTATGAAACTTGGGCCGGCGAAATGGGAATAAAAAGTCGCTCTTATTTGCGCTATTTAGTATTAGGCGAAAAGCCACCAACTCATTCGATTATCCCAGCCCTTATTAAAGGCTTACAGCTAAGTGAAGGCGAAGTGAGCTACCTAACCCTATTGGTGAACTACCAAATTGCGACTACAGACTCAATGCGCGCGTTATATTTAAGAGAAATCTATGGTCGCTGGTCTCGCAATCTACAAGAAACGGCGATCCAGGATATCTCAGCTTTTTTAAGCGACCCTTTAGTGCCTCAGCTGTTTACTTATCTGAGTTTTGATGACTCCTCTTCTGATTTAGAAAAATGGGCTCAAGATTTTTGCTGCTCGGTGGAGCGAATTAAGAACGCCTTGAAGTGCCTGCTCTGGCAAAAGCTTGTATCGGGAGAGGTTAAAGAAGACGGCCGCATTATCTATCACACAGAGAATGAGTTTTTTAAAATTCCTTCCAGCCCTGGCAACTCGTATATCCGGACTTTCCATGCAGAAGGACTCAAACAAGCCCAAGAGGCTATTCACGGGCCAACAGAAAACAGAAAGCTCTATTCAGCATTCATGGCTCTGTCTGCTGAACAATTCCAAAAGGCTCAAGAACTAATTCAAGATTTTAACAGTCAGATGGTAGCAATATTTAACGAAAAAAGCATCGCGGGTAAAAAGGTCTACAGACTTAACCAACAGCTTCTATCGGTTTCAGAAGTCATCGAGAACTCTTCAGATTGTTAACTATTTACTATTTACACATCGGCGCGTTTGGATCTTTCGAACACAAATAAGCTCGAATATCATTTAACTGTTTTGTTTTTTCAGCGTTTTCGGCTTTAACAGCGGCCACTTCGCGCGCAAGCTGTTCGTTGCGGTCAAATAGCACCATAACTTTTTCATACAGCGATTTAACAGCCTCAACGACAGGAGCCACTAAATGTGAATAGTTCACTGACTTCATACCTTTGTTGTCAGTTTCAACCAGTTCTGGATAAATTTTTTCTAAATCCTGAGCGACAAAACCAATCTGTTTTTTTGGCATTGATTTGTCTATCCAGTAATAACTTACACCTTTAACTTTTAATATCTTTTCTAAACTCAAATCCAATGGTTCAATATCTTTTTTCAACCGAATATCAGATGAGTCTGTGATTCCGAAGCCTCTGATCGTACCACTTACATCAAGCCTGTAAGATGGGTTTATCACACCGATACCCACATTACCCGTGTCGCCAATCCATAACCGTGATGTAGTTCCATCAAAAATAGAAAAAATATTATTATAATTGTTTGGAACATTATTACCGATCGTCCAAGTTTTAAATGCATTTTGAAGTTTAATACCTGTGTAACTCGTCGTACTTATACCAGTATCAATATGCAATTTTGCTAGCGGCGTGGTTGTACCGATCCCGACGTTGCCAGTAGCTGTCATACTTCCTGTCACATCCAGCCCTGCCATTGAAAATCGAACTCGTTCAACGATAGGCCCGCCCGCTAATGTACCAAAAATAATGTCGTCTCCGCCAACCCGACGCCCTAAAAATGAATTGAATGCCGAAATTCCTGCCCAGCCAATTCCTGAGTAACTACTGCTTCCATTATTGAAAACAATTCCTGCATTATTAAAATCTGTCATTGTAGCTGTTGAATGAGCTGTTTTAATTTGCCCTGCGGAAGTGAGACTTTCGACAGTGGCTGCACCAGAGTAAAATGTACCATTCACGTGAAGTTTATAAGTAGGACTTGCCGTACCAATACCGACGTTACCTGTGTAATCGATTCTCATCGCTTCAGTGCCGTTAGCGGTGAATGCCAATCTATTTGTGGCAGGCGAATAAAACCCATTATTTGGAGCCGTTCCCACTGCTAAAATACCATAGGCATTTCCTAAAACCGTTCCTCTCAATGCCGAATTTCCATTTACATCCAAAAGATAGCCAGGAGAACTCGTGCCGATACCGACATTGCCGCTTGTATCGATACGCAGGCGTTCAGTAGGAGTGAATGTGTTTCCACTTGTTAGACCTGAATTGGTGTATGCGCGAAAAGTGCCGGCATTGAACTCTACGCCGGCAGCGGCTGTTGCACGAGCCTTGTAATTAGCTGCAGCTAAGTCATATTCATAGCCACCAAACACATCTAGCTGAGAGGTATTGCCGCGAGCACTAAGATATCCACCACCACCCATTGCTGTAAGATGCAAAGTCGTTTTAGTGTTATTCGAATTAATTGTGAGCGCACTGTCTGGCGTAGTCGTACCTATACCCACAGCGCTCGCAGATGTGATCGTTACGGCCGCGGTATTTGAAGTTCCAAGAATTAATTTTCCGTTTTTACTATTCATCAATGTTAAATCAAATGTCGTGTTACTTTCATAGCCCAAATACCCCGACAGCGTGTTTAAATCTGTACGATCGCCATAAAATTCTAATGACACTTCATTTCTTTGGCCACCATCTGCACTAGCTTGAGTTTTAAGAGATAATATTCCTGAATTATCATTCGTGTTATTTACTTCTTGGCCGAAAATTTCTACATTACCCCAATTCGTTATATTCATTAAACGATTTGGACTTGTCGGAACTGTGTTCGATGATCCTTTTGCGAACCAGAAATTACCAGTCGCATCCATATCATTAACCAGATTAAAAGTATCGGCTGCGCCTGCGCCTGTGGTTTTAATTTGTAAACCAACTGCGCCAGTTCCTTCAATCGCTAAGCGCGCAGCCGGTGATCCGGTGCCGATACCGACATGACCGGCAGGCGTAATACGCATTGACTCGACACCACCGGCTTTTGAATTAAAAATAATATCACCACCGTCACCATCGGTGTTATTCATAAGATGTAATTGATTCGAAGACGACATAATCAAGATATCACGGTCTTCTGTGCCGGCGGCATTTTTAGCCCGGATGCCATGGTTATTATCCATATAGATATTGCCGGTTCTTAATAACAGATGACCTTCTAAAAGTTGATTGCCGACAACATGTAATGGATTTGTCGGATTAGCGATGCCGATACCGACATTACCAGACATATAACTGATGGTCGTTGATGATGTCGTCCACTGCGATGACCCTGATCCACTGGCGGCCGGCGTGTAGCCTAATGCCGAAACCACTGATGCGCTGGTCACTTCTCCGCCTAAACTTGCCCACGTTGTGCCGTTACACAATTGCATATTTCCGGCATTGTAGCGAATCGCTCCGGCATAACTTGTCGCACACGTTGCCGAATCCATACTGATACGAATCGCACCCGATACATCTAATTTTGTGACTGGAGTTGAGAGGCCGATACCCACTAAGCCTGAACTAACGACACGAATTCTTTCATTGCCAACGCCATCATTAAAAGAAATATTATTTGATTCAGTCGCAAAGCTTGCACCTGTGTTCGCACCGATAACCACATTACCAGAACCAGTTGTAAGATTTGTACCGGCATTATAACCAATACCGATATTAGAACTTCCCGTAGTCACGTTTCTTAACGCCATCCATCCGGCTGCAACGTTATTCGATCCTGTCGTCAGCATATTAAAGACAGCATAACCAGATCCAGTATTTTTAGAACCATTACCAGTTCTATTAAGAGCATAAGCCCCAACAACAGTATTTTCGTTACTAGTATTATTCATTAGAGCTTGAATACCTACTGCAACATTGGCATTACCACTGACCGAGTTAGTTAAAGCTTCTGAACCGATGGCGGTGTTTTCTCCGCCGATGGTCATATCAGCCATTGCAAAATCACCGACCGCCACGTTTTGATACCCTAAAGTTATGCTCTTAAGTGCCTTATGACCGATACCTGTATCCTGTACACCCGTACCGGCAAGATTACCGGCGCCTCTTCCTAAGAAAATACTATAATCTTCAGAAGCATGTAGTAACCGCTCACTATTCATCGTGATGTAACCGGTAGTTGATGTCGTTAAAGGAATATCTAATGTAGCTATCGTACCGCTAAGTTTAACTCCACCAGAAACTTCTAATCCTGCTGTAGGTGTTGTTGTTCCAAAACCAACGGCGCCGCTAGAAGTAATGCGCATGCGTTCATTACCTTGGCCATCAGCTAAAAGAATATTATTTGATGATGTCGCAATTGCTGCTCCGGTATTTGAACCGATGACGACATTGTTAGATCCGGTCGTGATCAACCAGCCGGCATTCGCACCGATACCGATATTACCATCGCCGGTTCCTACGCTTGCTAGAGCTCTATAACCAAGTGCTGTGTTTAAAGACCCTGAAGATACGCCGCCCATCGCCGAAGTACCGACAGCTGTATTTTTGCCACCAGTTGTTAAATCTTCAAAAGTATAATTACCGACGCCGGTATTTTCAGACCCCGTGGTCGCTACTGATAAAGAATAATTACCGAAAGCCGCATTGTCGAAACCCGAAATATTTTTAGCAAGTGCACTCAAGCCAAAACCAATGTTACCGTTAAACCAGTTTGCTCCACGCGTAGTCCATTGGATACTCGTTGTATTCAATGTACCAGATAAGACCGAGGTATTCACCATATAGGCTATACCTTGGTTTGAAAGACCATCGGCAACGTAAACTTCGGCACCCAACACTTCTTGCCAAGTATCAAGTTCAGGAGCACGGGTCCATGCACCGGCTGCGGCAATATAAAGTCCATTATTAGCTTGGGCTGATTGGTTCTTAACTAAAACGCGATCACCGGCGACTAAGGTAACAATCGTATCAATCGTTTGCAAACCTGACAGCACGATATTGGCGGTCGTTGCAACGCGCGCCACTTTAGCACCTGTTGCGATTCCAGAAACTGCAGCTGCTAAGTTTGTAAATGAAGTTGATAAATTATTAACTGTACTAGTTAATGTAGTCATCGAAGTTCCCGCGATATTCACTGAATTCGTTAGAGTTGTAAATGATGTCGCTACTGTTGATTGATTAGCTGGAGTATAACTTAATGCTGCTGCAATGGATGCACTTGTTACAGCACCACCTGTACTGAACGCTGCCCACGAAGTGCCATTACAATATTCAACGTTACCTGAATTATAACGTAAAGTACCCGCGTAACT
The DNA here is from genome assembly GCA_036676395.1 of Bdellovibrio sp. Lineage (GTDB taxonomy): Bacteria > Bdellovibrionota > Bdellovibrionia > Bdellovibrionales > Bdellovibrionaceae > Pseudobdellovibrio. The sequence goes on along the minus strand of JAKFCY010000002.1, from coordinate 640,938 downwards.
TACAGCACACGCCGCAGCTTCCATACTGATTTTTACACCGCCACTGACTTCTAATTTTGTAACTGGTGCAAATATGCCAATACCAATGTTGCCATTTTTTAGAATGGTCATTGCATTGCTGCGGGGAGATCCATTTTGACTATTACCAACTTCAAAAATCGGATCTGTCGCCACCCATGCAGTTCCGCTTCCCGCTCCGACATTGTAACTGCCGACCGCTACAGATCTGTAAGCTCTACTATGAATTGACTGGCCGATAGCAACACTTGATTCACCATCTGCATTTGCTGATGATCCCATAGCTATAGCGCGATCAGCATTTGCACTACTGCTTCCCATGGCAATGCTATACATTCCTTCGGCGTAACTGCTATCAAAAGCTGTACTTAAATCGCCGACGGCTTGTGCTTCACCAAAAGCAGTTGATCTATCTCCAAGCGCTTGGCTGTATTTACCTAGGGCTACAGAATTGGTACCACTCGCAAGGGTTCCTGCACCTAAAGCAACAGCTCCATAGCCTGTGGCGATCGAACTATCACCTATGGCTACGCTGGATTCACCGATATTAGTATCATCCCATTCGTCGTTTCCGACATAGCCTGCACGAAAAGCAGCTTTTTTAGGATAGAAAAACATTCTTGATCCTTCGCCGCTGACAACTAAATCTTCGCCGCTGCCATAATTACCTGTCACTATGCCGATACCACTTACAGAAAAACTTTGTAAAGGCGAAGCTGTCCCGATACCTACATAGCCTGTCATATAATTAATTGATGTTCCACTTGTCGCCCATTGCGAAGAAGCTGATGCACTTGCTGGAGTGTAACCTAATGCTGTCGTTACATCTGCCGTTGACAGTTGTGCGCCACTTGTTATGCGGCCTTTGCCATCGACAGTTACTTTTGTGTATTGTGATCCACTTGTTACATTTGCAAAACTTGGTAAGCGCGCTTCAGCTAAAATACCTGTAGCACTTACCGAACCTAAATCTAAACTTGAAAAATTTGAAGTGCCAGAAACAAGTGCCGCTAAACTTGCAACTTCTGTACTTAAAGTAGAAACTGTAGCTGTCACTGTCGAATACGACGCAGCGACTGTTGTATATGAAGCTGATAATGTGGCTGCATCTGCCGGGGTGTAACCCAGCGCTGTTGTAATATCACCGGCTGTGATTGTTCCCGACGCACTACCACCACCTGCGGTGATGCAAAGAAAACCTGAACCCGTGTATTGCAGCGCTTGCGAAGCTGTACACGTTGGAATCGCGCTGTAATTAACGTAACTTGTGGCACTCACGCCTCCAAGTTTTTGCGCATCTGTCGCAAACATCGCATACGGAACCGCATTGATACTCATGGCTGGTAATGTTTGCCAACCGTTGCTATCGTTAAACTGCATCACGATTTTACGAACATCGTTTGCACCAGGCCCGTAAGTTCCACTCGCCTGACACGCTAACGGTGCAGATGAGTTATTGAATACATCTTGAAAAGTAAGTGTGCCAGAAGTTGGATAAATTTTTGTTCCGCTTCCCAGCGAAAACGTAACTAACCCACTGGTGTTATTCATGTTAATCGCATTGTGATCTTCGACATAAAGAATGCAATTTTCTACAGGATTTAAAATTGTAAAACGAAAACTTACGCCGTTTGATTCTAAGGGCACACCATTTGGTTGAATAATTCGAGCCTGATAAGTCGTTAATCCAGGAATGGCAAATGCTGATGTTGCAAAAAGAGAACTGAATAGTAGATAAACATACAACAGATTGGTATTCACAGTACCTTTATCGGATTAAACATTGATCGAATGAATAGTAGCTCAATTATTTCTGTTTACTGAGACAGCGGCTAAGCAGGCTATATTTGTTTACTCGAGTCCGGCAATCAAATCGACCGAGATCGCCCAGATCGAGCTATATTGAGACAACTCGATCTTTGTGGCAGTGTTTTTTTTAAGCTCTTAGTTGGTATTATCTTCAATTGAGACAAAAAGTGTGTCTGAGGTTTGAATCATTTACGGCCCGAAAGAGCCCAATATCCAAGCATCCAGCAGTAAAATGAAAACCAAGTGAGAGCAAAAACGCCTTAGTTTACCCTTGTAAACAGTAATGAAAATCCCCGCCTTGTCGCTATTGACAAGGGTTTCCGCTCTTATATTATGCGCCAACTATGACAAATATTTTTCAATACGACGATTACCGTGTGTACGTTCGCGATGCCATTTCTAAAAAACAAGAAGACAGCGCACGTAAAATTTCGCTAAGATCTGTTGCTTACAAAATGGATCTGTCACCAGCCTATTTATCAACTGTGATGAATAAGAAAAAACATTTGTCAGTTGATACCGCTTTAAAAGTTGCTGAATGGTTAGACTTGTCAGCAACTGAAGTCGAATATTTAACGGGCATGATTCAGGTTACTCATGAAACAGATAATTTAAAGATCGATAAAATTCAAAAAAAGCTTAACGGCTTGGCGCACTCTCACCGTCGTAAAAAAGTCGACAGCATTAATTTCGATAAAATTTTAGATTTGAATCATATTTCTACGCTGGTGTTAATGTCTGGCGCACACTCAAGCATAAACGCTGCCGGTTTAACTAAACTTTTAAACTTAGAAGCTGACGAAGCGGATAAAATTTTAGCAAATTTAAGCCAAGCTGGACTCATCAAATTTGCAGACAACAAATACATGCGCAGTGAAAACTGCTCACACCTTTTACAATCAGCAACACCAAGCACTTCAATTCGCGCGTTCTACAAACAGATGTTAGATCGTTCAAAATGGGCGATCGACAATTTACCAATGCAAGATCGTATTGTTGGAACAGAAACTATCATTCTTGACTCAGCTCAGGTTAAAGAAGCTGAAGGCATCATCGAAGAATGTTTCAACCGCATTACGGCTTTATCACACGAAGCAAAAATTAAAAACAGCGTATACACTTTAGGAATTCAGCTCTTTAAAGTCACTTCAGGAAATTTATGAAACAATTAGTTTTTCTACTTATTACTTTAATTACGGCACAAACATTAGCTTCAGGATCATTTGGCGTGCGCGGTGGCGGCAATACTTGTGTTGAACACTTTATCAGTTACGGCAAAGTTATTCACAGTCTTGTTGATGGAATCGCATTTGATTCAGATCGCTTTTTAGAAAAAGTAAACACTGCTGAAATCGTCGAAGTACAAACTGAAATGGTTAACTACGAGGGCAATCAATATATTGCGATGAATGAGCCTGCAGCGAATCGTATTTATCTTTCGCAAAAATGGTGTCGCGAATCACGCCAAGGGCTTGCTGAAAACAAATCAGCCTTGATCGTGTTTCATGAAATTTTAGGATTAAGCGAACCAGGTTTAGATAAAAACTATGAACTCAGCAGTACTTTATATACGGCAACTGGCTTAACCGAAAAAGATTTTTATTATTTAGCACTAACTGGTGGTCGTGATCGTCATATCTTTAAATCTGAAACTTATACCTGGGCTCGGCTTAATACGACTTATCCCGAGCGAGTTAATTTACAAACTAAAGCTGACGATATGACCCAAGCAGCCACTGCCGACTGTGGCACGGGCAATAACCCAACTATACCTGCTTTTTTAATTATTCTAGGCAAAGGCAGTAAGTATAGTTTTGTTAATAGAAACTTGTGTGAAAATTTACTCGAATTTTTAAAATTTCACTCTTACTCTAAGTTTAAAGTTACGTTTCTTGTAGGAACAACGACTCATACAATTTACGATATAATCACTGAATAATACTATGGGGCGGTGACTAAAAATCATCGACCTATTTTTTTAACATTTATTATCAAGATCACAGGCCGCATCTGCCAAATCACCGATTTCAATTTGAATGGTCACATGCGAAATAGCAAATTTATCCCGCAGCATTTGATTTAAATTTTTTAAAAATAAATCACCGGGATGCTTTTTATCTTTCATTTTAATATGTGCTGTCAGGGCCACTTCAGATGAACTTAATGACCAGATATGCAAATCGTGAATTTCTAAAACTTCATTGCAAGATAAAATCTGTTTTCTGACTTGGTCTGAATTGATTGTTAACGGCACGCCTCCAAGTAATAATACAAAAGACTCACGCAATAACGACACTGTTCCTTTAGCGATAAAGATCACGATTAAACAGGCTGCAATCGGATCAAGAACCGCCCAGCCGGTAAACTTAATACCAAGGCCAGCAATCACCACACCTAATGAAATAAAGGCATCCATCATTAAGTGCAGATAAGCACCTTTAATATTTACATCACTGTGGTTTTTTCTAAATAAAAATGCTGATAAAAAATTTACCCCAATACCAAGACCAGCCACTAATATAATTTTATCTTCGGCAACAGCTTGTGGCTCGATAAAACGATGGTAGGCTTCGTAAATAATGTAAATTAAACTTAAAATCAAAGTGATCGAATTAAAAAATGCGATCATCAATGACATCTTTTTTAAGCCGTAGGTAAATTGCGCCGAAGGTTTTGATTTGTTTAATTTAAAACCAATCCACGATAAGAATAACGAAATCACATCAGAGAAATTATGAACAGCATCGGCAATTAATGAAACTGATCCGGTGATAACACCAATCGTGAATTCAAAAATCACGAAAATAAAATTTAACACTCCACCAATAATAAAAGCTTTCGAAATATCGGCTTCGCTTTGAATATCGACATGATGGTGATGATGATTGCCGTGGTCGTGTTTATGGTCATGACCGTGATCATGGCCGTGCCCATCGCAGCTGTGTTCAGTTTTTTTATGGCGACGAAGCTTCAGCATCGGCATTCTCAATTGGGACATTTAAGTTTGTGTTCGACAAATATTGAATCGCTTTTTCGGCACGGTCGTGCAAGAATGCATGGCGCGTGCGAATTCTTAAATTTTCTAAATTTTTACGCACTAATTTTTTATCTGCAAACAAAGTTAAACCTTCGATCGCCTGCGCGCGAAGCGAAATTTCAAATTCTTGATGATCTCTTGTCGTAAAACTTTCATTTTGCACAAAATTATTAATTAAATCATGACTGGCGAAATCTTGATTCATCACCATCAGTTCTAAGGCTAAAGTTCTTTCGTCATTTCTAATTTTGCGGTCATTCAAAACATTACTTAAAGCTATAATGTCTTCGGGCTTAATTGTTTGTGAAAAATCGCGTAAGAATTCTTCGCTTTGTTCGGGATCATCAGAAAGAGCGTTCATGCGAATCGCAAAATTTTTAAAGCGTGTTAAAAATCTTGTGCGCGCAGCAATCCCATTTGCTGAATCCGCATCGTCTTCAATGACGATAGCTTCAGGGGTTGCAATTTGGCGCGGTTGGCTGGTTTTAACTAGATAATCGCGACGAGCCGTATAGTCGAACATCAGAAAGCACATGATGGCTACAATGAATCCGGCAAAATATAAGACTAAACGGTTACGCATGTATTAATGCTAACGTGTAACTGGCCGGACTCAATTAAATAGCGGTGTGTTATTCAAAGACAATATCTGTGATCACAACAAGTTCATCACCTGCTGGTTTTTGAATTTTGACTTCATCATCAAGCTTTTTACCCAATAGGGCTTTAGCGACTGGTGATTTCCATGAAATTTTATTTAATTTAATATCAATTTCGTCTTCACCAACGATTTGATAGGTGTGCTGATCCCCGTCTTCATTTTCAATGGTGATCTTTGCTCCAAAAATGACTTTATCTGATTTAAGTGATTTAGGATCAATCACTTCAGCGGCTTCCATACGCTTTTGTAAAAAATGAAGTCGCCCATCAATCTGGCGCAAACGACGTTTACCGTACTGGTAATCGGCATTTTCTGAGCGATCACCATTGCTGGCAGCCCAAGTGACGACTTCGACGACCTTGGGGCGCTCGACGGCGATTAACTCGTGGTATTCGGCTTTTAATTTTGCAAAGCCTTGCGGCGTAATATAGTTTTTCGAAAAATCCATATTATTTGACTGCAAGACCATCTTTTAATGATTTGTTTTTAAAGATCACAATCGGGCCCAGCGCAAACACTAACCCAATAACGACCGTAGCAACCATCATTGATACATCCATCGCTGAAAAATATGAACCCGTTAAGAATAATCCAAATTTTTTCGCCACATAATCAGTCAATGCAATTTCTAATAATACTTTTAACACGGCACTGGTCATGACGGCTAAACCTAAAATTAAAAACACTTCTAAAAGAACTAATTTTGCTAAATGCGAAAAGCCTGCACCTAGCGAACGTAAGATCGCCATTTCACGGCGACGTTCGTTTAGACTAGTCATTAACGCGATCACCATGCCGATAAGGCCAACAACCATCACTAAAGCTGAAATTAGTTTTAAAACGAATTCAATTTGTGAAAGACTTTTCCAAAGATCACTTAATACTGACGCTGGAATAACGGCTAATAAGGCTTCACCTTTATTGTCAGTAATTTCACGCTGCATCGCTAAAATTTTAGTTTTGCTTTTTAATTTTACAAAAAACGATGTGATTTGTTCAGGATGATGTTCATGATCGTGGGCTTCGTGATCATGTTCTTCGCCTTCGTGTTCTTTTTCATCGTGATGTTTATGGTGATCGTGGCCCGCATGATCTTCTTCTTTTTCATGTTTGGCACCTTCGTGCCGAGCATGCTCTTCAGGCGTTTCGCCTTCATGCTCATCATGCATGTGTTCCATCGCCGCTAGCGTGATGTAAAGCGAACGATCTACCGCTGTTCCTGTTGCTCCTAAAATACCAACCACAGTTAAGGGCTGATCAGCATGCTCTTCAAAAGATTCACCTGACGTACTGCCATGAGCGACGATGATTTTATCGCCTAATTTGTATTTTAAAACTTCGGCAACTTCAGCACCTAATACAACTTCGTTGGCTTCAGTAAAAAGTGACCCGTTAACAATTTTTAAATGTTCGCTAGATCTAACTTGATAGTGTTCAAAAAATTCTGTCGTTGTACCAACAACGCGGTAACCTTTATGACCATCACCTAAACTAATTGGAATAGTCCAATCCACGTCCGGATGATGATGAATTTTATCGTAACTGTCATATGACACATTATTTGTAACTTGGCCGATGTTAAAAACTGAAAATAGCACTAACTGCAGCGATCCAGTTCTGGCACCGACTAACAAATCCACACCAGAAACAGTTTGGGTAAAGCTATCTTCAACAGATCTACGTACGCGCTCTACGGTAAAAAGTAATAATAAGCTTAACACCACTGAAAATAGCGTAGCCGTAGTTGCAAAAGATCTATGACGAATTGATTTAAAAGCTAACTTGAATAAATTCATACTAAAATCTCACCACATTCACGTCAGATAGGCTTAACTGACGATCAAAAAGATTTTGAATCGAACGATCATGACTTACAAAAATTAAAGTCGAACCCTGCTCTTTAACTAATGCGAATAAAATTTTTAAAAAATTCTCGCGATGATCATAATCTAAAGCCGATGTCGGTTCATCGGCTAAAATAATTTCTGGCTCGATAATTAGCGCACGCGCTGCCGCCACACGCTGCTGCTGACCGACTGATAACTGGCTTGCTAGCTGGTCTGAATATTCTGTCAAACCTAAGGCAGATACAATTTTATCGAATAAAGCTGAATTTAATTTTTTACCACTGAATGTAAACGGCAATAAAATATTTTCTTTTACTGTTAAGTAAGGGATCAAATTAAATTGCTGAAAGATATAACCAATGTGGTTTGAACGAAACTGGTCACGCTCATGACTACTCATCGTTTGAGTTTTTTGCCCCAGCATTTCAACTTCACCCTTTTGACCGGTGATTACGCCAGCTAAAATTTCTAAAAGCGTGGTTTTCCCGCTGCCGCTTGGGCCAAACAGAAAAACTGTTTCATTTTTAGCGATAGTTAAATGCGGAACCTGTAAAATCGGTTTTTCGCCGTAGGAAAACGACAAATCTTTAATTTCGATAACTGCTGACATGTGACGACCTACTTGTATTGTTCGATGAAATCTCCGGTAAGCTCAAAAGACGCTTCACCGTATTGCGATTGTTTTAAAGTAATTTCAAAATCTCCGTAAACCCAGATTGGTCCATCGGCAGCAGGTACACCTTTTTTCATTTTCACATACACCATTTGATTTGGCGGAGGTGCCGGCACGTGAATACACGCTTGCGGACTTGGCACTAACAAGAATTCAGTCACCGCTCGTTGGTTATCTTCAAGCGGAACCATAAAGCCTGGGATTTTTACGCGCGTTTTATTTAACTTTTCAAGTTCAGGGGGAGCTTTTTTGTTCACATAATCCATTTGATCAAGCGCACGCCAGTCAACTTCAGTGGCAGAACCACCGGCTCCACGATCCATAAAGTACAACGCGCCACCGACAGCTAAAGAAAATGCAAAAATTCCTGCTAAAATCCATTTCATCATAATGCCAACTAAGATATGCTCATCACATCTATGAGTAAATACCAAAGCGTGCGCGGCACGAGAGATTTATTACCCGCTTTAAAAAAGACCTTTAGAGCTATTGAAGCAAAAGCTTACGGCGCTGCTCAAAATTATGGCTTTAAAGAGATTGAAACTCCCATTTTTGAATTTTCTGACGTTTTTCACCGCTCTTTAGGCGAAACTTCAGATGCAGTCAGCAAAGAGACTTACACTTTCACAGATCGCGGCGGCGAATCGATCACTTTACGCCCCGAAGGCACTGCCGGAGTAGTTCGCGCTTATGTGTCAGAAGGTTTAGCTCAGCACAACCCAAACAAACTTTACTATTATGGCCCGATGTTCAGATACGAACGCCCGCAAAAAGGTCGTTACCGTCAGTTTTACCAATTCGGCGTTGAAGTTTTAGGTTTAGAAAACCCCCAAGCCGACGTCGAAGTATTAGATCTTGCATGGAGAATCTTAAATGATATCGGCATCGGCGGAAAAGTTGTCTTAGAAATTAATACTCTAGGTGATCAAGAAGACCGTAAAGCTTACCGCGAAGCCTTAGTTCAGTATTTAACTCCGTTAAAAGATCAACTCTCTGAAGATTCAAAAGTGCGTTTAGAAAAAAACCCGATGCGCATTTTAGATTCTAAAGATGAAGGCGATAAAAAAATCGTTGCCGGTGCTCCGAAGATGGATGCTTTTCTAAGCGAGACTTCAAAAAAGTTTTTTCAAACTGTCACTGATGGTTTAGCTGAATTAAAAATTCCATTTCAAATCAATCCAAAATTAGTGCGTGGCCTTGATTACTACTGCCACACCGTTTTTGAATTTGTAACGACTGAACTTGGTGCTCAAGGTGCAGTTCTAGCCGGTGGCAGATACGATGGTTTAGCAGAAACTCTGGGTGGACAAAAAACTCCGGGTGTTGGTTGGGCTTCAGGCGTAGATCGCTTAGCCGATCTTTGCGAATTAATGCAGTCTCTGCAAATGCCTGCTCCGACTCCGGTTGCGATTATCACTTTAGGCGATAAAGCTTTAATGTCAGGATTAAAAATCGCAAGCTCATTACGCGCTAGAAACAAATATTGCGAAGTATTTATGACAGGTAATTTCAAAAAGAAATTAGAACGTGCGAATAAGCTAAATACTGAAAAAGCAGTTTTATTGTTTGAGCAAGAAGATGGAACTATCGAGTACAAAATCAAAGACTTCAAAACCGGCGAAGAAAAACCCGCTAGCTTTGAAGAGTGTTTAAAGCTTTAAAGGGTGCCAGGCCGTCTTTCTGGTCACAGTGCAACAAGAAACAGGGCCTGGCACCTGTTATAATTTCCAGTTTTCAGGTTTAGCCATACCAGTGCCAGTCGCACTTTGCTCAACACCAGATAAGGCCTTTGGTAAAACTAAAGCTTCACGGCGGTGATAAATCGGAATCACAGCTTTTTGTGAAATTAACATCTCGTCGATCTTAATTAGCATGGTCGCGCGTTTTGCTTGCGACCATTCTTTATCGTATTTTTCTAACAGCGCATCCATGTCTTTTGATTTAAATCGTAAAATGTTTCCACCTGCCCAAGCGTTTTTATCAGACGGAATATCTTGTGAATGGTATAAACCTTTAAGAGAAGTATCTGGGTAAGTGGTGTTACCAAATAGTGCGATTTGGAAATTTCCTTTAGGCACTGAATCACCTAACAAAATACGTGGTGGTTCATTTTTGATTTTACAAAGAATACCGACACGCTTGAAGTGGTCACAGATCGAAACTTGTAATGTTTCGTAAAGTTTAATCCCTGCAGAAGTTTTAAATTCGATTTCTAATGGTCTGCCATCTTTTTTGCGAATTCCTGAAGCATCTTTAACCCAGCCGTTTTTTTCTAAGATAGCATCAGCTTTTTTCGGATCATAACTTGCTGGCTTTTGTTTGAAGGCTAAATCATTTTCAGAAATGATTGTTTCTGCCGGATTTAATTTTCCGCCTAAAAATGCTTTCGTTAATTCTTTTTTATTAATCGCATGCGTAAGCGCTTCACGAATATAAATATTTTTTAAAAGTTCGTCTTCGTTATTTAAAAACAAACCTTGAAAAATCGGCCCGTTGTTAAAATGCACGTTAAAATCTTTTAAAGATGCATCTGCTGCAAAATCCAAAGCTAAATCTGGTGGAAATCCCACTGCTGAAATGCCATTGATCTCTTTAGATAATAAATAACTTTTTAAAGTGCTCGTGCTTGATACGTGTTTAAGTATGATTTTTTTAATCGCCGGCTTTTTACCAAAGAAAAAAGGATTTTCTTCAAAAATAATATGGCTTCCGATTTTGTACTCAACAACTTGGTAAGGCCCTGAATATAAACCTTTTAAAGTAGGATTTTTAATGTAATTAGAACTTTGTTCGTAAGAACCAACTTTTGTATTTTGTGTTTCAAAAATCGATTTTTCTAAATGGCTTGGTAATACCGGCGGAAGATCACGATCAAAAGTCCACTCATCTGTCGTGTATGTCACAACACATTTTTTAGGAGTTTTAGCATCCCAAGTGATGTTAGCGATTTTTGAATAAATATTTTTCTCAGTCTTAGAAACATTATCACTAAGGCCGACTTGCCAACCCAAATGCCAGTCAGCACAAGTGATCGCAGTGCCGTCAGACCATTTAGCCTGATCATTGAAAGTCCATGTCGCTTGTTTATTTTTAAGTTTAGGAATACTCACTGCAAGGTTTGGTAAAATCTTACCACTGGCATCGCGGTAAACCACATCACGAAACATGAATTGCAAAATCGATTCAGTCGCTGCTGTTTGATAGCTGACCGGATGAATATTATCCCATTCCTGAATGATACCAATTTGCAAAGGCGCTTGAGCCGCAAATACAGATAACGGAAACAACAACAAAGCGAATAATTTCATACAGCTTCCTTTTTGGGTGCCAGGCCGTCTTTCTGGCTGCGGCGCAACCAGAAAGACGGCCTGGCACCCAATTACTTTCTTGAACCGAGTTTTACGTTTTCACCGCGCATCCAGCCGTGAATGACCTGGGTTTGTGTGCGGCTCCAGTAAAATAGCATAAATACACCAAAGGCAAACATGCCTACGCTTAGCCATTGGCCGCGCGTAAGGCCAAGCGCTTGATAGCCAAGTTGGATATCTGGCTCACGAAACATTTCATTTACAATACGCACGATCGCGTAACACACGATAAAACTTCCGGCGATGACACCCGGACGGCGTGATTTACGGGCTAAGAAAAATAAAACTAGAAATGTAAATAAACCTTCACTCGCTGCTGCGAATAATTGTGATGGGTAACGGTAATCTAAAATCGGACCAATCACATCACGTAAGGCATGATCGCCATTTTGGATTTTATTAATGATGGTGTAAAGTGTGTTATACAATTCATCTTTTGCTGTACTCGAGGCCTGAGAATCTTTAACGATCTCTAACCAACGTGTTGGATTGATTCCCAACTTTTCAACCACCGGAGTTAACGTCGGCAACCGATCGTACTCATACTGTGGCCAGTTTAAAATATCTGAAGGAAAGCGCACGCCTAACGGAAAATCTTTCGGCGCCACGCGGCCTACTAATTCACCGTTGATGAAATTAGCGATACGGCCAAATAACACACCGATCGGCCCAACGATTGAAACCACATCTAACAAATACACCGGGTTTAAATTATGTTTTCTGGCAAATAAAAAACACGCAACGATAATCCCGATGATACCGCCGTGACTGGCCATCCCACCTTCGTTAACGGCTAACACTCCCCAAAAAGGCAGCGAGGGTCTAAAGCTCCAAAGTAGCGACTGGTCGTAGAACAAACAGTAACCAATACGGCCACCGATTAAAGTTCCGAAAGCTGCGTAGGTGACAAAGTCAGAAACCATTTCAGCTGTAAAGTCGGTGTTTTGTCTTTCAACAAGCCATCTGATAATCAAATAAGCACATAAGAAACCCAGTAGGTAAGAAAAACCATACCAGCGCGGGCCAAAGGTTTCAGTGATGCGAAATATAAATGGATTTAAATCATGAACCATATTTTTTACCTCGAATAGGGCTATCATCTATTAGACACTGGCCTCGGTCAATGCTACAAAATCTGCTATGAGCACTAAAAAAGTTTCTGATATTTTTGACCCTACTCAATGGACCGAAGTTGCTGGATTTGATTTCACTGACATCACTTACCATAAAGCAAAAAATCAAGGCACTGTTCGTGTTGCCTTTAATAGACCCGAAGTGCGCAATGCATTTCGCCCAAAAACGGTTGATGAACTTTTAACGGCATTAGAGCACGCGCGCATTTCTGCAGATGTGGGAGTGGTTTTAATTACAGGAAATGGCCCTTCAGCAAAAGATGGTGGCTGGGCATTCTGTTCTGGTGGCGATCAACGCATTCGCGGTCGTGATGGTTACAAATTCGAAGGTGACGATAGTAACGGCACTGGCGAAATGAATAAAGTTAATCAAGCTAAGCTTGGCCGTTTACATATTTTAGAAGTTCAGCGCATGATCCGTTTTATGCCAAAGGTTGTCATGGCAGTGGTTCCTGGCTGGGCTGTTGGTGGCGGCCACTCATTACATGTGGTGTGTGATTTAACGATGGCTTCTAAAGAGCATGCGATCTTTAAGCAAACCGATGCTGACGTAGCTAGTTTTGATTCCGGTTACGGCTCGGCGTATCTGGCTCGCCAAGTAGGTCAGAAAAAAGCGCGCGAAATATTCTTCTTAGGCCGTAATTACAACGCCGAAGCCGCTTTCAATATGGGAATGGTCAACGAAGTTGTACCGCACGCTGATCTTGAAAAAGTAGCGTTAGAATGGGCTGCCGAGATGAATACGAAATCTCCGACAGCGATGCGTATGTTGAAATACGGTTTTAATTTGCCGGATGATGGCCTTGTGGGTCAGCAATTATTTGCCGGCGAAGCGACTCGTTTAGCTTATGGCACTAATGAGGCTCAAGAAGGCCGCGATGCTTTTTTACAAAAGCGTGATCGCGACTTTAATAAATTTCCTTGGCATTACTAGTTATTCGTTCGCAGACGAATTCGTAAAAGGCTTGTTTTGATACCAGTTTCGAAAAGCCATGACCTATAATTGCCGCTAACATTAACGGAAAGATAGCCGATTGTCGGTCAGTCATCTCTAAAATTAAAATAAATGAAGTCAGTGGCGAATGTGTCAATGCCGAAAGGCCTGCTGTCATTCCGATAAGTATTGCCAATGGCCCCAGATCAAACTGGAGTAAACTATTAAACGCACCAGCTGCTGTACCACCAAGAGTTAAAGTCGGCGCAAAAATACCGCCGGCACCGCCGTTGGCATATGTTAATAGAGTTCCGAAAAAGCGAACAATCACATCCGTAAACTGGGCCGACTGACTTGAAAAAAGCAGACGATTTAACAGCTCTTTGCCTGGCCCCAGGGTATTGACCGAAACATAAATAGTGACCAACGCGAAAAAAAATCCGCATAGTGCAGTTAAAATCAACTTGCCTCTGAAGCTGACAATACGGCTTCGAAAAATGACAATAGTTTTTAAGGCTTCAGAAAAAAGCGTAACAATAACTGCGGCAGATAAGGCCACCAATAAGTAATAAGGTATCGTGACTAGCTTAAAAGAATCTATTTTGGGGTAACCAAAATATAGGTAAGGCCCCATAATCATCTGCGAAATTATACCGGCAACAATAACAGCATGAAGCACGCCCGTGCGAAACGAACTTAAATGTGATTTAGCTAATTCTTCAACGACATACACGATTCCGCCGAGCGGCGTATTAAAAGCTGACGCTAATCCTGAAGCTGCACCCGCCATAAGAAAGGCCGACCGGTTTTGTATTTCAGAAAGTCTCCACCGAGTATTAAACATCTGAAAAATCGAGCCAGAAATTTGTAATGTTGGGCCCTCGCGCCCGATTGCGCCGCCCCCCAGAACACCCAACAGTGAACTTAATATTTTTACTATAATAATTCTTAAACTCAGCAAACTCGGAATCGACTCATATTTTTTATTTTGTGATAATTCGATAGCGACCATGAGTTGCGGTATGCCGCTGCCATTTGCACGGGAAGAAAAAAATTCAACCAAAAGCCAAGAAGCGACAAAAAAAACTGGCGGAATTAATAAATACCATAGTCCCGTTCTTTCATAAATCTGCAGCGATAAATGTTCGGCCCAGGCAAAGACTTTGGCGTAGCTGGTCGCAACCAGAGCAGTAATCGCACCAGCTAGCCAAAAAGGTAATAACTTTAGAAAATGATTTCTAATTTCAAAAAATTTTTTCTCTAATTCCATCGCACCAAAATCTCTTTTAGATCTTGAGCGACTCCTGACGCGGCCACTTCAACTAGCGGATCTTTTGGTCGAACGGCGCAAGTGTTTTTTAGTTTTTCCATAATACAGATATCGTTTAGCCCGTCACCGGCATAGTGAATAAGTGATTTTTTCATGTCATAAAAATGATCGAGATGCCCTAACAGATTAAGTTTACAATAGTCATGTTTTGCACATCCGTCTCCGATAAATAACGGCGAAATATTTACTTCTCCTGAAAAAACACCTTTTTTAAAATCCAGAAGATGAGCTACCGAAAAATCGGCGAATACTCTTTTACGAATAATTTCAGACGCCACGAAATAGCTGTCAGTGACAATACCTACAGTATAACCACGCTTTTTGAGCTCGACCACAAGACTTTGCGCATTGCTGGCTAATGGAATAATTTGCGCAATTTTTTCGAAAATACTTTTTTGAACTCCAGAAAACACCTTAGCAATCATCTTGGTGCGATAAATCGGATCTAATTTTTTATTATCCAATAATCTTTTAAGCAATTCTTCGCGACCGACATATTTGGCTAAGCGTTCGACATAACGTCCTTCGACCAGGGTTCCATCCATATCAAATAAAGCCAGTTTCTTTTGCGGATCAATACGACTGATTATAGGTTCCATCTGCAATTGGTTAACCCGCTGAATTTCATAAGTGTCTTTTAAATGCGTGATATCTAGTTTTTTATAGCGATTAGCTCTTTCTAAAATGACACGAACAATTTGGCCCGACATATTGCCAAGTTGATCAAGTGTTTGATGATCATGTTCAAGCGAGCCGATATCAACCTCTTCGATTCTTGCACCCAATTGAGAAACATCGATCAGAAGACCAATATCGACACCATAATCTGGTTCAAATTTAATATTCTTAAGCAAATCTTTTTTCGCCGCAATTATTCCACCCAGTGGTTGATCGATTTCTGCAAGCTCGGGAAAAAAAGCTTTTATTAAAGGCTTAGCCGTTAATGCTGTCACACGACCTGCTGTTCTGTGAAATCGGCCTTTAACGAAATCACAGCGATTATCCAATAATGGAGCCGTCATCAAAGAAATTAAATCTTCAGAAAAATTATAAATATCGCCGTCTAGATAAAGCACGGTATCGGTCTGGGCCTTCCAAAGTCCATCAAGCATTGAAGTTCCTTTTCCTAACATTGAACTAAAAAAAACTTTTGCTCCTGCCTGTTGCGCAAGTTCGCGGGTATTATCGATAGATCCATCATCAATGACCAGCACTTCGGCGACTTCTTTTGATTTAAGACAAAAACGAACAATTTCAGCTATGCGCTTTTCTTCATTTAAAGTGGGTATGATTATACTAACCATCTAGCCTCCCTTTTCTATTGTGAACCGTTGAATAATATGACGAACCTCTTTAACCACGGATTCATCTGCTTCAATTCCTGCATACAAATAAATTTTATATTTCCAAAACCCGTTAGCCGGACCATAAACCGACAACTTATTTTTTTTCACATCTTCATAGACGTATTGAATCGGTAACAAACTACAGCCTGCACCCTGACGAACGGCCTCTGTCAAACAGGCCATAATATTACTTTCCATAAGAACGGCATTTTGCAATTCAGCCATATTTACATGTTGTTCGATCTCTGCGCGCAGCGTATGTGTTTTCGCTGGTAATATAATTTTTTGCCCTAATGCCGCTATCACTGCATTTACATTACTCTGCTTGGCCTGATTGATTTCAATGTTTTGCTTTTTTGTGATTAGCTTTACCGGAAATTCAAAAGTTTGGATTAACCGGCCTTGTGACATCGCCTTATGAGAAAGTATTAACTGATTTTTTACTTTTTGCTTTTCAGTAATCATTTTGTCATCGACAGAATGAACAAAAAACTGGGCTTCACTAAAAATAGAGCTGCTGATTAATTCAGAAGTAATCTTGGCAATAAATGGCCTTTCGATCTCTTCTGAAACACTCAGGTGCACCGCACCCGAGACTTCACTGCGTTGTTCGATAAAATCCTGAATTCCAATTAACGAATCAAAAATTGTCTGTGACTTTTCGAATAGACGCTTTCCTTGCGGAGTAAGGTCAAACGTGCGGCCATTACGATAGAACAACGAAAAGCCAATCTCTTCTTCAAAGGCTTTAAGCTGTTGGCTGACTGAGGGCTGACTAACTTTAAGTTCTTCTGCAGCTTTCGTAACATTTTTATGCAAGGCACAAATGTAAAACGATCTTAAGTGGTTCATATTTATCATAACTAAATCCTATGTCTGGTTATTACTTATTAGTTTTACTTATATATAAAGTAATGACAACCTAAGGTTCAACTTATGCAGAGCCTCCAAGACATTTGTCGCAAAAAAATTCTTATTATCGTCGCTCATCCCGATGATGAAACGCTATGGTGTTTTCAATCCATACAACTTCTAAAAGAACGCAATGATGTTTTAATTTTATGTATGACTTATGCCGCTGTTTCTAAACGCGGAAAAGAATTGCAGGCTGTTGCAGATAAATATGGGCTTAAAGTTGCTTTTGGCCACTGCGAAGACACTGGCATAAACAAGCTGCTTCGACCAAGCGAATTAAAGCGGGCTTTTATCAAAATTTTTTCAAAGTACCGTTTTGATTTTGTCATCACCCACCCTCCTCACGGCGGAGAAAAACCACATCCTCATCATTTACAGGTCTATTTAGCGACCAAAGAATTCAGTAAATATCATAATTATAGCTTTGGCTTTTTTAGCGAACGAAAACTTTTACAAAAAAGAGAGCCAGGTTTTACTTACTTTTTAAACTTCAAAAATAAAAAATTTATCATACATAGAATTATCCAAGGCTATAAATTAATGGCAGAAGAAGGCCACCGTCTGGGATTCATAATGTCGATGTTTTTTGATCTTCTATTTACCCGCGGTAAGTTTTATGGTTTTGAAATTACGGTTGATTTAAAACTTAAACAAGAAGCTCTTAAAGAATATTCAAGCCAAGAAGAAATACTAAAAACTTACAATTCTTTTTATAAAAAATCAGAATATCTATTCTTAGAGTATTCTGAAAGCCGTAAACAATCAGCTTAGAGATTAAATTTTTGGCGAATTTTTGCTGCGAATTCGTGAATAGCAGGAACCGGAAAAGCTTCAGCTTGCTTCAAGGTTGCTAAAATTCCAGCGCGCATCGCCGCGTCTTTCAACAAATCAGGATTTGCATTCAATTGTTTTTCGATCTGATACAAACCCACAAGTTGCGGATATATCGTCGTCGTTTGATTAACCCCAGCCGAGTGTGAATCATCATTTGCACTGACAGCACAATTTTCTAAATTTAAACATGGGGCTTCTTGATAAATTTTTTGCAAGAATTCTAAATCTTCAAATGACCTCAAATTCTTTGCGACTAAAAATACAATAAATCCCCGCCCATTACGGTCTTCCATCTTTAAGTAGTTATATTTATCAAAAAGCGCTTTATGAAAATCAGCACTTAGGCCCTTCAGCTCATTGACTGCAGGATCATTGTCATTCTTAGTTTTTAAAATAGATTCAACCGCTATCCATAACTTTTGCTCACGCTCATTCAATATAGTGGGAGCTTCAATGATGTCGTCACCTTCGAAATTGGAACCAACAACTGGAGCAGGTTTTTCTTGAACTTCATTACTTTTCGTAAAATCAATCTGACTAGGCTTCAATATGCGTTGTTCGTTCGAAGCGGTCGAATCAAAGTAGCGCACAACGAAAAAGAGCCCTGCAACTAGCAGAGCTCCTAGAGTTAATCTTATGAAAACTTTGTTAGTTTGCAAAGTCAGCTAACATTGACTGTTTAACAGCCGGTTTAGAAATACGGTTTAACTGATCCATCGCATAGATATCAGCATCCATTTTAACTTTGTCGTTACAGTTAGAGCAGTACTTGCTGATATTTTTTAACATGATTGTCGATGAACCATATGATCCTTGGTATTTAGCATCACAAGCCGGTTGGCCTTCAAGTTTTGCGCCTGTCCAGATAGAAACCATATCTTTACCGTTAACATCTAGAAAAGGTCTTGGGCAGTTAGCATGCATCCAATTACCATTTTTAGTCTCAGAGTGACGTGCTTCATGATACACAACCATTACGCGAGCCACTTGCGGGTGAGAAAAATTGATGAAATTTTCAGTTAACCACATTTTGTTCGGGTCAAAGAAAGGTTGCACGCAAGCAACAGCTGCCCCGCCGCCGCAAGCATCTACGCCGACAGAAAAAATGCGTGATTCAAAAAATGTTTGGTAAGCTTTGCCATCAAGAGCTGTAAAGATCTCTTTATGAAAAGGTGTTTGTGCTGATCCTTGCACTTGGTTCATGAACGCAAGGTCTTCAACCATTTGTGTTTGAATGCTTTTAGGTACGTCTGAATCAAATTTTAAAGCCGCAAAAGCCGATGTGGCCGCAACACTTACGAATAAGATAGCTATCAATTGTTTTACTGTGTTCATGAATTTCCCCTCGTTGTAGTAGCGAAAATTCTTGCGCGGTTTTTAAGGCGCAGCAACATTTAAACAAGATGACACTAATAGTTATTCAATTAATTCGATATTCTTGTCCTAAGACATTCTGTTCTTAAAAAGCCACGCTGTAGCGCCTCAGACTGAAACACTCTTCGCATTTTTCGTTTTCAAACCTTGAAAGTGCTAAAATAGAAGTATGAAACAGCTAGTTTGGATAATATCGCTTCTCACTTTGGTTCATTTTTTTACTGAAATCGCGGGCGCGCAAGAATCAAGTGGCGGATCAAGCAGACCGTGGTTACTATCGCGCGGCTCTGCAGCCCGAGAAGCTAAACGATTTAATTTATACGATTGGTTGGAGCAGAAAAACCGCAATCAGGTTATGGATATGTGGCTTTCTCTGAACACTCCATCACCGTACGAATTCATGTTGGGGATTAACATGAATCAGTATTCATTGGATGATCGAGTAAATCCGGTACAGAAGTTCAGAGCTTTTGAAGGAGAGCTTTCCGCATACGCAACACTAGTGGGCTTAACCGGAGAATACCAGAACAACACTGAAGAACATTTCAAGGATACAGCTGGAATGTTAAATTTACGTTTATTCGGACACACACTGCAAGGAACGCATTTGACTGTACATTACGGCTTGCGCACGCGCACTGATAGCGTTGGTGCTTACCGCATGAACCAGCAATTTGCAGCAGGGACGCTGCAACTTTATTTGTTCAAATATTTCGGCATCTATGGAAATTACCGTCAGTATTTTCAGATCTCTGAAGACTTTTATGGCAACACCAAAGCCAACACTCAATCTACAGGATTGTTTATAGACTTTGCGTCACTACGCGTGATGGGCTCGTACTTTAAAGAGCAGCAAAACTCGATTAAAAACGGTGTAGAAAGCAATATCAGCCGCGAAGGCTCAAAAGTGACTTTGCAGCTGTATTTTTAGTTCGTGTCATTTGTTTAAATTTTATAACACAAATATTTCAATGCGTTAACAGTAGCGCCTCTTCCCGCATTACTTCACTATGGATTCTCACACTAAAAAGAGGAGATTTCATGGCTACTTTAAAATTCAAAGGCACACCTGCAAACACGATCGGTTCACTTCCAACTGTTGGCCAAAAAGTAACTTTCTCTAAGCTTATTAAGAGCGATTTATCTGAAGCTTCAAACACCTCTTACGCTGGCAAAAGAAAAGTTTTAAATATTTTTCCTTCAATTGACACAGGCACATGCGCTGCTTCGGTTCGCCAATTTAACAAATTAGCTTCAGACATGAATAACACTGTGGTGTTAAACGTTTCTTTAGATTTACCTTTTGCTCAAGCGCGCTTTTGCGGTGCTGAAGGCATTAAAAATTGCGAAAGTTTATCTGGTTTCAAAAGCACATTCGGTGCTGACTGGGGTTTAACTTTACAAGATACAGTTTTATCTGGTTTATATGCGCGTGCGGTTGTGGTTTTATCTGAAGACGATAAAGTTCTTCACACTGAACTAGTGACTGACATCGTGGATGAACCAAACTACGAAGCGGCTCTTAAGTCTTTAGTTTAATGCGAAGCAATCTAAACGATTTACCGGCAAATTTACCAAAGCCCGTTGATGACGGAATGGCGAACCACCTAAGTGGTCACGCTATTCCGAATATCAGTTTAGCTGCGACAACTGGCGAAAATGTGGCGCTTATTGAAATTTTTCGTAAGCCCACAGTTTTATTTATCTATCCACGCGCTGGTAGTCCATTAGAACCCAACACTGATCCCGAGCTTTGGGATGCAATCCCCGGCGCTCGTGGCTGCACACCGCAATCTTGCAGCTTCCGTGATTTATATCAGGAATTCAAAACCTTAGGCGTAAATATTTACGGCTTAAGCATGCAATCTCCTGCTGTACAAAAAGAATTCGTAGAACGAAATCACATTCCGTTTCCGATTTTAAGTGATGAAGATTACAAGCTGACTGATGCTATGAAATTACCAACATTCACATTCGCGGGTGAGCGTTTAATTAAACGTATGGCTTGGTATATTGAAGATGGCAAAATCAAAAAAGTTTTCTATCCGGTGTTTCCACCAGATAAAAATGCCGATGAAGTTTTAACTTGGCTTAAGACTTTGTAAACTGTTACAGCAATTCACAAGAATTTCATCGTAATTACAATCATCGCTAACAACCACGTTAGCGTGATGTTTCGAAGGCTCAACAAATAAATCATGCATTGGCTTTACTTGTCTTTGAAACTGGGCTCTGACTCCTTCAGGAGTACGTCCGCGTTCTTTAACATCGCGCTGTAAGCGACGCTCGAAACGTAAATCTTCAGAAGTATCAAAGAAAACTAGGTAATCAAACTGCGCCCGCACTTCTGGCGGATGAAAAATTAAAATTCCATCAACAACAATAATTGGCTTCGCCAGAATTTTTAATTTATTTGAAGCACGTGTATGCGTTTTAAAATCGTAAATCGGGATATCCGTGTCTTTTCCAGTTTTTAACTGACCAAGGCATTGGGCCAATAACGAAAAATCAATACTGTCGGGATGATCAAAATTAACTGAGCCACCATCACCGTCAAATCTATGCGATTGATCGATGTAGAAATTGTCTTGATAGACAATTTCAGCCAGATCCGTTCCCAGCTTCATCATTAAGTCTTTGGCGAAATAGGTCTTTCCAGAACCACTTCCGCCAGCAACTCCGACAATAATTGGATTATTTCGTTTGAAAAAGCCTGTCACCAGCATCTCCTAATCCAGGTACTAAATAACCATGTTCGTTAACTTCTTTTTCAATATTTAAAGTCATGATTTCTACATCTGGATGAAGAGAGTGAATTCTTTGAATCGCCAATTCACTGATCAAGATTGAAAGAATACGAATTTGTTTTACTTCGTAAGATTTCAAACGCTCAATCGCTGCAATCATTGTGTCTGCGGTAGCAACTAAAGGATCACAAAGAATCGCAAGCTTACCTTTAATCTCGGCAGGCATTTTAAAATAATATTCAACCGTGTTATTCACAAAACGATCACGGTAAATCCCGATAAATCCAGCTGAAGCAAATGGAATCATCGATAACACGGCATCTAACATTCCGTTACCGGCACGCATGATTGAAACAACCACCGGCGTGTTATGAATACGTTGAACTTGCGCTTTAGCGATTGGTGTTTCGATATCCACCAATTTCATATCTGTCCAGTCGCGCATAACTTCAAAAGCTAAAATACGGCTGATTTCTTTTGTTAATTCGCGAAACTCGCCAGAACCAGTTTCTTTATCGCGAAGGTAACCTAATTTGTGAATTAAAAGCGGATGATTTAATACTGTAACTTTATTTTCCATATATATTCCTTAAAACACTGTTCCATCACTTTGGATATTTAATGGTGGGTTACCACCTGCACGTTTTTCTTGAGCCAAAAATCTGCCTGCCCACCAAGTTCCGCCTTCTAAAATTTTAGCTAACGGAAAATCCTGGGGAGATTTCTGCAAAGATTTTTGAATCGCATCACCGACTTGATCTAAAAGATAAACCGTCAACGAGCGCCATTCGATAATTAAATCAGAATCCGGTGTCCAGGCTTTTGCCAGGTTGGCTTGATCTTTCATCGTCAACAATCCTGAATCGATAAATAAACCGCCGTTACGGTATTCAGCAAGGCCTGTTAAGCCTTCAACACCAGTCACTTCAAAACCTGCATCCATAATTGGTTCTAACAATGAATACGTCATCCATTGTGATAATTTATGAATCGGCACTAAATCTAATTTTGAATGTTGCCAAACATCACCTAAATTGACGTTGCCTGCAGAAATACGACCTGGCCAAATTTCTCCAAGACCATCAAGCACTGCGCGCAGAACCGCGGTTGCAGGAATTTTATTTCCATACTTTTCAGCTAAGTGATCGATAATGTTACCCGGGCGGTGATCTTTTTTAAAAACTGGATTACGCCCACAAGCTTTACCTAAATTATTTAATAATTGCACGCGGCCTTGAACTCCAACTAATGGATTATCCGCCGTCACCTGAAAATGTTTTTCAAGATCACTAGCTGTCACCGATTGAAGACCCGCAGCATCTGCTTTCCATGATTTTTTGTCAGAGCACATAACTCCTGATTTAAACATGTAAAGCGAAGCAACCCCTAAACCTTCAGAGCGGTTAAAAGATTTACCCGAAGATTCTTCAAAGTATTTCCACGCAGCACCTGCACCAGCATCTAATAACACCGAAGTGATGACTAAATCTAATTTCGTGCGTGCTAATTCCATTTTATCAGCTGTTGTTTCAAACTGTTTTGAACGATCTGTTCCGCCGACGCGAAAGTGACCCCAACGAGAATGAAATGGAATATTTAAATCTGGATAATTTTTTTGAATGACCGTTAAAACGTAATCCACCGTAGGCTTCATTTTATCAGCGTTAAATGCAAAATAGCCGTTACCTTCTACGGTGTAATCAAAAACTTTTTTAGCATTATCGCGAATAGCCTTCGGAGATAAAATATAATCTATCTGTTCATTAGACAGTGTGACTTGCTTACTCAATGTTACGTCCTTTTACTTTTTTAAGACCTTCAACATCTTTAGCGCCTTCTGGAGCAAAATAGCCGGCAGCTTTTTTAGCTTCCATCTCAACTTGCGCATCACCCGGAATTAAACCCTCTGGAATCGAAATACGATTTACAACTTCGATACCGCTTTTCACGATCGAATCATATTTCATATTACTCATTGAATGAAGATTGTGGATTTTAGTGATCCCGAAAAAGTGTAATGCATCAGGCATGAACTCTTGAAAACGCGCATCTTCCACACCCGCAACGCACTCGGTACGTTTAAAGTAAGTTGCCGCAGTGTCACCGCCCTCTTGGCGTTTACGAGCATTGTATACTAAGAACTTAGTCACTTCACCTAGTGCACGTCCTTCTTTACGGTAATACACGATGATACCCACACCACCACGTTGAGCGGTACGAGCTGCATCTTCAATTCCATACATTAAGTATGGACGACAAGTACAAATATCAGAACCGAATACATCTGAACCATTACATTCATCATGCACACGACAAGTTAATTCAACTTTTGGATTTGCCAACTGAGTCGCATCACCAAAAATGTACGCCGTCGAGCTTCCGATTGGTGGTAACCAAACTTTTAAATCACGACGAGTGATAAATTCCGGATACATGCCGCCAGTTTCTTGAAATAAAATACGACGTAATTCGCCTTCAGAAACATTTAAGCGCTGAGCGATGCCTGGTAAATACCAAACTGGATCTAAAGCCACTTTCGTAACTTTAACATCGCCATTTTCTTTAATGATAACACCATCTGGTTTTAAGCGACCCGCTTTAATAGCTTCAGCAATTTCAGGTAATTGTAAATGGGCCTGCGTCATCGCAATCGAAGGTCTGATATCATAACCTTGATCGAAATACTCTTTAAAATGTTTCATCGGATCTAAACCCCAAGGGTCAAGAGTTACGATTTTTTGTCCGTCAATCCATTGTGGATATGGACCAATTGGAGTTGGAGCTTCAGTGTTATGAAGATCAGGTCTGTGATCTTGAGAAAACTTTCCGCTCGCTACTGAAAGCGCACGGTAAACGGTGTAACTTCCGCTATGCGAACCGATGGCGTTACGTGCTTTTGCACTTGATACAGAAGCTACGATTGGTCCACGTTCTTTTGCCGTTGTCTCGCCCCAGTTAACTGGAAGAGTTTCTTTATATTTTAAATTCGTGTGTGAAGCTAAAATAATGTGATTCGATCTTTTTGTATTAGGTATATTCATATTTTCAATTCCTTACGACATCCAGTTAGAGTCGCTTTGCATTTCCCATTTAGTAGTGATTTTTTTATAATTCGACCAGAAGTTCAAACTTTGCTCACCTGTGATATCACCGTGGCCAAATTTTGATTCCATTGTTCCACCGAACGAGAACGGCTCACGCGGAACAGGAACGCCAACATTTACACCGACCATACCAGCGTGTGCTTCTTTAGCTACACGTTCTGCTAATGCACCGTTTGAAGTAAACACACTGCACGCGTTTCCATATTCACTGCTATTAGCAATGCTCATGGCTTGCGAAATATCTTTACAACGAATGATCGAAAGAATCGGACCGAATAATTCTAATTTCGAAGCCTCTGAATTGGCTTGAACGTTATCTAAAATCGTTGGCCCGATCCAGTTGCCACCTTCCATACCAGGGGGAGCTTTAGCTTTACGGCCATCAAGAATAATCTTAGCTCCAGCGATTGAAGCGGCTTCAATTGATTTAGTTAAAAACTGAACTTGTTCTTTCGTGATGATGGCACCCATTTGTTTACCAAGTTCCATCGAAGATGCCCGTTTTACGATTTGCTCGATGTGACCCGAAGTATCACCTACAGCTAATAATACCGAAGCTGCCATACAACGTTGGCCGGCACAGCCTGTGAAAGAATCAGAAATCCCTACGCCACTTAGTTCAATATTTGCATCAGGCAATAAGACGATATGATTTTTTGCGCCACCTAAAGAAAGAACTCGTTTTCCTAAGTTCGTACCACGTTGGTAAACAAGCTTAGCTACTTTTGTAGATCCAACAAAACCAATCGCTTTAACTGCTGGATGATCAATAATTGCATTAACAGTTTCGTGGCCACCTTGAAGGACTGTGAACACGCCATCTGGTAAGCCCGCTTCTTTTAAAGCTTCAGCAATAAAAAAAGATGTTAACGGAGTTTTCTCAGAAGGTTTCCACACATAAGAATTTCCTAAAGCAATCGCGATAGGAATCGTCCACATCGGAACCATCGCCGGAAAATTAAATGGAGTAATATTCGCCACAACGCCTAAAGCTTCACGACGAAATTCACACGATACACCGCGCGACACTTCAGCTTTTCCGCCGGTGTCTAGATTTTGAATTGAAAGTGCGTATTCTAAAACTTCTACGCCTTTCATTAATCCAGCTTTAGCTTCTTCAAAAGTTTTACCGCACTCGGCCCCTTTTAATTTTGCAATTTTATCAATGTCGCGAAGTAAGATATTACGAAAGTTAAATAATACTTTACTACGTTCTTTAATTGGCAAACGACCCCACGCTTTTTGTGCTTCGGCTGCCGCATTGATTGCTGTATTGATTTGTTCTTTTGTCGGAACAGAAAAATTTCCGATTTGTTTTCCATCGTAAGGAGAATGGATGGCATGCACTTGTAGCGTACCTTCGGTCCATTTTCCTGCGATAAGATTATTGGCTGATACCACGTTAACCCTGCCTTTTTTTGAGTAAAGGATAAGGTTAGAACATTCGCACTAGTTTTGAAAGAATTTATCGAACGGTAACGCGTAGAGAAACTTAAGTTTTCTTCTCTAAAAGAGCTGCATAGAAGCCATCAAAGTTATCTTTGTGTGGCCACAAACGAATATCTTTTTTGAAGTTCCATTTTTGCCCCTCTGGAGACTCTAAAAACCATTTTACTTGCTCTTCGTTTTCTTTGTTTAAAATACTGCAGGTTGCATAAACCATTAACCCACCAGCCTTACACATTTTTGCATAATCAGTGATGATTTCGCGCTGTAAGCTAATCAAACTATCGATCTGCTCTGGGCTAAGCTTCCACTTAGTATCTGGATTACGGCGAATCACACCCCAACCTGTACAAGGAACGTCCAACAAAACTCTGTCAAAAGAGCCTTCCAAACGCTTAATAGTTTTGCTTGTATCAATGACTTTTGTCTCGATGATATCAACACGATTTCGTGCGGCACGTTTTTTTAATTCACCCAGCTTCCACTCGTGAATGTCCATGGCAATAATCTTGCCTTTGTTCTTCATCAAAGAGGCCATATGAAGTGATTTACCACCTGCACCGGCACAAGCATCCACAACGCGTAATC
This sequence comes from Bdellovibrio sp., assembly GCA_036676395.1. Classification (GTDB taxonomy): domain Bacteria; phylum Bdellovibrionota; class Bdellovibrionia; order Bdellovibrionales; family Bdellovibrionaceae; genus Pseudobdellovibrio. The sequence continues at coordinate 613,774 of JAKFCY010000002.1, read as the reverse complement.
CTGGTTTTAAATCTAACAGCGGAGCAATAAACTGCGAAGCTGCATCTTGAACTTCAAAATAGCCATTTTTAAATGCAGCTGTTGAAAAAACATTTTTTCTCTCGATCAAACGTAAACAGTCTGGAAGACCGTGAACTTTTTCAGTGAAGATTTCTTCTTTTTCTAATTCTTTAATTAATTGTTCGCGCTCAATACGAAGAGTGTTAGTGCGAAGATATACATCAGCCTGCTTATTTAAGGCTTTCATGATCAACTGCCATTCGTCAGCACCGAATTCTTTTTCACCCATCTCGTTCATCCAGTCAGGAAAAGATTCTGTAACGGCGATGGGGTATTTCTTTTTTAAGTTAGCTTTGATCAGATCCACATCAATTGGATACTCATCTTGAAATTCTTGCGTGTCTAAATTATTTTTAACTAAATGAACACCTAATAAATTATATGATTCATTTGACTGGGCAACCGTTTGGTAAAATCTGTGGTAACGAACGATTTCATAAATTGTTTCAGCAATAAATTTGCGGTCGCGTGAACCTAATTTACGATTACTTTTGAATAATTTTTCGATCACTTTATCAGCGTATTTTTTATTTTCAAAAATATCGTGTAGTGCTTCTGCGACTTTTTTTAAAAGGATAAAGTGTAATTTCATGTGGAACTCCTCGCGGAGCCCCGCGAACTAGAACGTAAATACAGCTCCGGCCGAAACGTAAGTTCCGTTTAACTGGCCATCACTTGTTAAATGCAGATGGTTTTTTATACCACCTTCGACAAAAAAACCAGTTCTCTCGAATAAATTAAACAGGCGAAGCCCTAAAAACATCTGATAATCCAGAGCCACCGTCGATTCACCATCGATTTGATTGAAAAAAATTCCCGGGCCGACGGCAAAACCGAAGTATAGTGGGAATTTAGAGGTCGCATCCGGAAAGGTCATCCCGTACAGAAAACTCATTTTAGAAGCTTTTTGCCCGGCTGGTTTGTAAGTGTTGTAACTTACACGAATGACTTCGTCGAAAAGTTCATAGTCTTGAGTCAAACGATAGGTCATATCAATACCCGTTTTAGCGACTTCTTCTTCGTTGTTAACGCCCCACTTGTAAGCTTTTGAACTTGTGTACGAAGAAATTCCCAAAGCCATATAGTGATCTTCAGATCCTAACGATTCAATTGTAGATGGAAAACGCGGCACCGAAGCGGCCTCGTAACTGTTATCGCCTTTAGCTTGAAAATATTTCGCAGCGGCTTTTCTGCCGACGATGGGAGCGCCTGCGGCGTGTACAAAACTTGCTGAAATCAGGATGCTAAAACTAAGAAGTATTATGTTAAGTTTGCTCATATTATCCAGCATAAATTTACGCTCACAATTTGACCACTATTTACCAGTAACGCCTTGCAGAAATTGGGTCCAGTTCTTCGGCCCTATTGACCGACTAACCAGCCTCCCCTAGGTTACAAACAGCCGAGGACTTATAACCATGAAATGCCCTTTTTGCGGACATTCCGAAGACAAAGTTTTAGATACACGAGTTCAGAAAGACGATGGCATTCGCCGTCGCCGTGAATGTTTATCGTGTAAATCTAGATATTCCACTTTGGAAACCGTCATCTTGAGCTACCCGTTTGTGATCAAAAAAGACGGACGTCGTGAGCCCTTTAATAAAGAAAAACTATTGCGTGGCCTATCTTACGCCTGCAATAAACGGCCTGTTTCAACCGCATCACTTGATGCCATTGTTGAAAGAATCGCTTCGTGGGTAATTACTCGTGGTGAAGGTGAAATTTCTGCGCGCGTGATTGGTCGCCGTGTGATGGCTGAATTAAAACAACTCGATGACGTGGCCTACGTTAGATTCGCCAGTGTTTACAAGACCTTCAAAGACGTCCAGGATTTCGTAGAAAAACTTGAAGGCGATGAACTCATAGATATGATTGATACAAGCGGTCCGCAATTAAGTTTAACAACTCAATTACAACCTACACAAAAACCGAAAGAAGCTACTGATGAGAAGACAATCAAGGGAACTCGCACTCCAGATCCTATTCCAAACTGAATTCGCCCCACAGATGTCTCTTTCTGATTTAGCTACGGTCTTCGATAAAAATTTTGATGAAGCCGTTCTTAAATACACTTACGACATCGTAAAAGCCGTTCAAGCCAACAAAGAAAAAATCGACGCAAAAATCCAAGAAGCTTCACGCCACTGGAAAGTTGATCGCATGGCTTCTGTTGACCGTAATATTATTCGTATTGCTGTTTGCGAAATCTTTTACACTGCTGATTTAATTGAACCAAAAATTGCGATGAATGAAGCTATCGAAATCGCAAAAACTTACGGAACCCAAGATGCGGCTTCGTTTGTGAATGGTATCGTTGATCAGGTGATCAGAAATGAAAGAAGCTAATCTTTCAGCGACAGCTTGTAAACTTTGGGTCCTTCACGAGGACCTTGCATCTGCGTGGTGGCGGAAATTAAATTTTAATTCTGGATTTTTATTATCAGAAATTCACCGCCACCGAAAAACTATAAAACCAACCGAGCTTACCCATTTAATGACTGAAATCGGTTGGCCCACTCCTGCTGAAAAAGCAAAAAAACCATGGACATTGATTGGCTGTAAAAATCATTTCGATGCTGACTGGTTATTTTTAATTCACGATCCCAAAGAATTCAAAAGCCAAGATTTAGAACAAATCGTAGAACAACTGCAGATCAAAAACTTACGTTGTTTTGCGCCATTCGAACCCTCGGCTAGCCTTAAAGCCAGATTAGAGCATTGCGACCTAGTTAGTAGCTCAACAAATTAAACTTATTCATTCAAGATGAATGAATGGCCAATAGTTTCATTTCAAAAATCGAAAAATTTCTAGATCACGAAGAGCATTTTGATGCGATTAACTTTCCCCACACACCGGATTTTCAAATTGAACCGAACCAACAATTGTTGGAACAAATTCAATTCTGCGCCGGAGAAAAACAATGGGAAATTTTCTTTTCACGTTTAACTGCATTTTTTGAAATGGGTTTATTGATTGAAGGTAACGACATTCAGAAAATGTTTTTCTATGGCCAAAACATTGATAAAAAATTACCTAAAATTCATTTTAAACTTCCGAAGGCGCCTTTGTTTAATATTTTAAAAACACGCGCCTCGTTATTTTTACGTAAAATCGGATTTAACCATCTTCCCGATGCTTTGATCATGGTTTGTTTATTGATCAGAGTCGAAGAAAATCGCTATATTGTGCTTATGACAAAACAAGCAGAACCGTGGTTACAACTGCGTTGCGAAAGTTTGAGACAAGCCTTAATAGTGCATGACTACAACTAACATCCACACGATTTTTATTTTATCTGATGGTACCGGCGAAACAGCCGCAACAATGGTGCGTGCAGCCTTAGTTCAGTACGCCGAACAAGAAATTAATATTATCCGCTGTAAAAATCTGCGCACTGAAGAGCAAATCTTACGCGTGATCGATGATTGTTTCGAAAAGCGCGGCATGATTGCCTACACTTTTGCTTCGCCGTTAATTAGAAAAAAGATTGCAGAAACTTGTATTGAAAAATCAATTCCCGCAGTTGATTTACTGGGTCCGCTGATCGTCACTCTAGATGATTTTTTCGGGGTAGCTTCAGCCAGCCAAACAGGATTATTACGTCAAACCAACGATCATTATTACAAACGCATCGAAGCGATCGAATACACAGTTCGTAATGACGACGGTAAAATTTCAACCGAATTAGATAAAGCCGACATCGTACTTGTGGGCATTAGTCGAACCAGTAAAACACCGTTATCTATTTTTCTAAGCCACAAAGGTTGGAAAGTAGCTAACATTCCGCTGGTGCCAGGCTCGCCGGTTCCTAAACAGCTTTTTGAAATTGATCAACGTAAAGTCGTTGGCTTAATTATCGATATTGATTCACTACAACGTATTCGTAAAAATAGATTAGAAAAATTTGGCCAAGACACTGGCGGCGACTACGCCTCTTCACAACAGATTTTAAAAGAAATCGAATACGCCGAAAATTTATTTAAACAAAATAAACGCTGGCCAGTCTTCAACGTCACCGAACGTGCGTTAGAAGAAACAGCCAGTGAAATTGTACGCTTAATCGCAGCCCGCATGGGATTGCCTGATTCGGTGTTATTTTAATTCATGTCTCCATTAATTCGTGAACATTTTAATTTAGAATTATCTTTAGCGCGCTTAGCAGAAAAATCTTCTGATTTTAAAACGGCGTGGAAACATTTAGCCCGCGCTCATATCTTAGGGCAATACTTCGCAGGCCCACATTTACTAACTCATATATTGATGTTTCGTTTAGGCTTTAAGACATGGAATTTATCTGAAATTTTAGGTCAGATTCCCCGCCTGATATTAGCAGCTCCCGGCTCATGGTTTAAGAAAGCGCCGAAAGGCAATACCGGCTTATCGAATGTCGGCATTTTTCAACCGCTAGAAATCCCGGATGATTTAAAACAACTACTTAATCGATAACTTTGAACCACTCTTAAGCCGGAAGTTGACTGTCGGCACGCCGTACCAACGGTAAACTTGCGGCTTGAAACACTTCGTGAAATTTTAATTTTGAGGTTTTTCTATATTAACTTTTGCAGCTAACTGCTGACAGTCTTTAATAGTTAATTCTGGACCATTTGCAGCACATTTTTTTGCAAGCTTTTCAACCTTATCGAAATATTCAATCAACGGTTTTGAATCTTTCAATTTTCGCTGCATCGTATTCAATTCGTACATTATTGTCGGCACAATACGCGAAGCAAGCCAGAGTTTTTTAGCCTCATTTTTACTGTTTTCATCATTAGAAAGGTCATCAGCTTCTTTAATCAAGTCCATAATAGTTGGCGAAAAAATTTGTCCCATAATTATAGATCTATGATAAGTAATTCTAAACTTCGGATCACTCAACGCTCTAGCGCCTTCTTTGTTGTAGTAATCAATAACATCATAGATAGGCTGTTTTTTTTCTTTCGTAAATTCAAACCTAGTGGGTTCACAAATTACGCTACACAATTCGGGCATTTCAACATTTTGCAGCTCATCCTTAAGACGGTTGATTGAGAGAAACTGCTCTACACTTGGAAAATCGTCATCCGATTCATCATCTTCCTTCGAAGATTTAGCTTGGCTGTGCACTACTACAATCGACGAAGAAACTACTTCAGACTGTGAGACACCAATAACTTCTTTGTTCATTATAGCAACAGTGTTATTTTTAGTTTTTGAATTAGTTTTATGAGGTGCGACTTCATCAAGTAATTGATATGAAATGAAAGTAAGACCGACAAAAGATAAAGCAATTATCGATATAAGTACTATTCCGACTATAACCAAAAACCGTTTCATTAAATTAAACCACGAAATAAATCATTTGCGCCCATAAGGCTAAGATCGCAAACCAACTTAAAGTAAAGAATGGCATTCTTAATTTAACGTTATTGCTGCCTAAGTGAATAAAGCTATGTAACAACCGAGCTACTACGAACAGCCACATTAATCCCAAAGTTAGTGGGTTTGCCATTCCCAGTGCAAAATGCATAACTCCAACTGGAAAAAACAATGTTGGCACTTCAAACTGATTTTCATAGTGACGTTCAGCCACTCGAGAATATTCAGGCGGTGGCGTATCAGTGTAGGCCTTATAATACTTCATCGAAACTTCGCGATTTTTCAATGCTCTTACGCGCGTTCTGAATAAATGAACCGCGATACCGAACATATAAAACGCGTAAAAAGCCATTGGATAAATCAGTAAATTCTTTTGAAATTCCATTAACTGCGTCCCTGATCACCCGTCATGGCTTGAAATAGAATCTCAGCCGTTTTAGCCGAAGGGCCTTTTTCACGGCGGTAATAGATAAATTCAGTTTTATATTCAAAATCTAAAGTTTGAATTTTATTTAAACGGCCACCGCGGATTTGTTTTTTGACTGAATGGGCCGGTAAAAAACCAATTCCTAATCCATTTTCAATTACGCGCTTAAGTGTACCCACATTTGATGATTCAAATACTGCAGGCACTGTTCCTATTTTTTCGGCTAACATCTTATCAAAGTGCGGAAATTCATTGGCAAAATGCACGTACGGAATTTTGGCAATATCTTTCATACTTACTGTGGGTGGGTAAAATTCATCTTTACCAGAACCTACTAACCACATCTCTTCTTTTAATAAAACATGTGAAGCCGTGTCTTTAAAAGTTTTACCGTAGTTTTTTTCCATCTCTGGCAAAACAACCACATCTAGATCACCTTTTTCATAGGCAGCGATTAAATCTTCGCCTTTGGCGTAATCCACTTTGATTTTAAAATCAGGATTAAATTTTAAAAGTCGGCTAACCACCGGACTCATTAAATGTAGACCGATCGTATTCAGAGTTCCGATGCGTAATTGACCACGCAATTGCGCTCCGACAGATTTGATCGAAATTTCGGCCGCTTGCACCAAGTTTAAGATTTTTTTAGCATGCTCATAAAGCACTTCGCCTTGCGCCGTAGTTTTGATCGATTTTGACCCGCGCACAACAAGTTCAACCCCTAGTTCGTCTTCTAGATTTTTCATCTGCTGACTTACCGCAGGCTGGGTCAAAAACAGTTTGTCTGCTGCAGCTGTCATGCTGCCTTCAGATACGACCATGACAAAGGTCTGGAGTTGCGAAAGATTTAACATAAATTACCCCGTTCGATGCCGAACCGATTTGATAGCTAACCAAAAGTTAGTTACAATATTAACTCATCAACTATTGTAGATGGAATCCAACAAGCGAGGCAACATGAGATCATATACTTTTAGACTCCTACCGTTAGTTTTTTTTCTGATCGGTTCAATGTCTGAAGCCAGAACTTTTAAAAATGCTTATATCTCTTTTGAAATGTTAGACACATGGAAATGTAAATTAGAGCAAACCGAATGGGTGTGCCGCGCCGAAGATCCGCAAGAATCTAAAGAAGCTGTTATTATCTTAACGGCTAAAGAAAAAGGCCCAACAGATAACTTTCCGATTTATATGGATCACATGACTAAACCAATGATGTTAAACCTACGCACTGGTGGAACCGCACAGTCGACAGTGACTATGCCGCCCCGTGAAGAAATGATTAATGATCAAAAATGGTTAGACGGTCTGCATGCAAATTCTGAAGTGCAAAATTATTTCACTCGTTATTTAGCGACTATTAAGGATCAAATTGCGATCTTAATCACATTTTCAGTTCACAATAAGTATTACGCAAAACACAGAGCTCACTTTATGGATACAGTGCGTTCATTACGCGTTATCGCGACTAAAGATTTATTATCGCAACCGGGTCTTGGACCACTTCGTGGTTCTAATGAAGTTTTAGGTGCTGGTATCGGCCAAGCCATGCCAGGCGATCTATTAGCCGCTGATGATGACGGCACTGGTGGCGAAGACAAAAAAGGCTTATTACAAAATGAAATGGTCTTAGGCGGCGGATTACTTTTATTGGTCATTTTAGCTTATGTTGGTATCAAGATGTACCAAAAGAAAAACGGCTAGTAAGATGCAAAAGACATTATTTGTCCTACTTTTCAGTTTGTTCGGCCTAAGCGCACACGCTGAAACGATGTCGTGTAATGCCCGTCAGTCTTCTTACGATTGTTTAGTCTGCAACTGTTATCACGAATCACGCGGCGAACCTCAAGAAGGCAAAATCGCTGTAGCTAAAACAGTTCTTTCCCGCGCCCAATCAAGATCCTATCCTAATACTGTGTGTAAAGTCGTCTACCAACCTTGGCAATTCAGTTGGACACGCGATCGCTACAGCAATCGTATTTCTACTAGAAACTCTATCGACAGACGAAGCCTTCAAGCCTGCAGAGATGCCGCAGATACGGCGATCGACGAAGGCGCCAATGGTCTTATTTACTTTTATAACCCACGTGTCGCTTCACCGGCTTGGGCAAGACGTGTTACTTCTTGCGGTAAAGTCGGACACCATGTTTTCTTAGTACCACGTGGTAAAACTTGTCCTAAAAACCTGGGCAGCAACCCTGCTTCACGCAGCAGCCAGCCAAACGAAACTCCACGCTCATCTGAAGGAGGAACTCGATGATTAAAATCTTCACTTTCTGTTTTTTATTCACAGCTATCACGCAAGCTGCAACAATTGTAAAATCTGAAGCAAATACTTTAGAAATCAACACTAAAAATAATGATGTCGAAGTGCAATTACCTACTGTAGCACTTCTTGCTTTAGAAAAATGGAATCCAAATTTTAAACTCTTCAACCAAACGGATTACAGTAAATCAGTTTTAGAATTGTTTAAAGATCTCGGAGATAACCAAGTGCCTATGGCATTTATCGATGATTTAGATGGTAACGACAAAAAAGACATCGTGTTACTTGGCAACGATCTAAAAAAACAATATGTCGTGGCCATTTTGCAAAAAGATAAAAAATGGACACTGATCAAAGTTTCTGAATGGTCGATTGCAAACATTAAAGAATCTGTTATCCCAACAGGACTTGCCGCAGTTTCAGGAGCTGCACAAACAGAAACTGGAATTCCTTTCTATGTTTTAAAAGCCATCGGCGAACATGCTGAAAAGCTTAAAGAAAAGAAAAAAGCCGGCATTCAAATTGAAAACTTTATGGGCTCTGCCGAAGTTTTTGAAATTAACAATAATAAAGCTATTAAATTTACTTTATGAATAAAATACTAATTACCTTATTTTTATCGCTTGCAACGCAAACTGCATTTGCAGAAACCATGTCGTGCAAACCAAATTCATCGTCTTATAACTGCTTAGTTTGCAATTGTTATCACGAAACTAGAGGCGAGCCCAAAATAGGAATGATCGCGGTTGCAAAAACAGTTTTATCGCGAGCTCAATCTAATGAATTTCCAGATACCGTCTGTGGAGTTGTTTACCAGCCTTCGCAATTTAGTTGGACAGCCGATAGTTACGGCAACAACATTAACGCCAAAGAGCCCAAAGATATACAGGCTCTTCAAGACTGTAGAGACGCTGCTGATACAGCCATTAATGAAGGTGCTAATGGGCTTCTTTACTTTTATAATCCACGCAAAGTTACTCCAGGTTGGTCGCGCCGTGTGACTTCATGTGGCCGAGCCGGAAATCATGTTTTTTCTGTATCTCGCGGTGATACTTGTCCAAGACAATTAGGTGCGGCAGCAGCTAACACAGGTGCGCAACAACACAAAAAATCTTCTAGCGGAGGATCCGTACGATGATCAAAATTATCGTATCTTGCCTTTTATTTGCTACGCTCGCTAATGCCTTACCGGTCGTAAAGTCTGAAACTAATTCTTTAGAAATCATTACTAAAAATGATGACGTTGAAATCAAATTGCCAACTGTTGCGCTCAAGGCTTTAATGCAATGGAATCCAGAATTTATTCCTTTTAATCGCAATGCTTACATTAAATCGGTTCTTGAGTTATTTAAAGATCTTGGTGACAACCAGGTTCCAATGGCTTTTATCGATGATCTAGACGGCAATGGCAAAAAAGACATCGTGTTAATGGGTACAGACACAAAAAATCAGTATGCAGTCGCTATTTTGCAAAATGAAAAAAAATGGACTGTATTAAAACTTTCACAGTGGTCAAACCTTAAAGAGACTGTGACTGCAACAGAGAAAACGGCTTCCGGAACCACTCCTATAAAAGAGACTGGTGTGGCGATTTATGTTTTAAAAGCCATTGGTGAACACGCAGAGAAGCTTAAAGAAAAGAAAAAAGTAGGAATTCAAATTGAAACCTACCTGGGCCCAGGTGATGTTTATGAAATTGTTAATAACAAAGCTGTGAAATTTATCTTACCACAAAGTCCGTAAAGTAAACGTCTTTAACAAGTCCTACTCGTAGGACTTTGTTGACCTCTTCAACGATTCTATCCTTTAAAAATAATTTACCCTGAATTGTTTCAATATCCGAATACGACTTGTCATTTAATAAGCGAATAATACTATCACGGGCACGAGCCGTTTTATCTGAATCCATAATTTCTGTAAAAGACTGTGCATTTAACATATCCAGATTAACTTGTAATAAAATTTGGCGTTGCGGCTGGCCTGATAAGTTCACTAAGAATTTATCCATCGTGTAGACATTCATGCCCTTTTCAACCATCTCTGGCAAGCTTGCAGGCTTTCTTAAAGTCTCTTCAACAATATATGGTGATTCGTAACCTAAGGTTGATGCATAAACCCAATAGGCACCCGTTCCTAATCCACACATGTTCAATATAACTAAAAGACTATTTAGAATAAGTTGCAGCTTCTGTTTCATACTGACTATATCGGAGAGCTAAACCTAGGTCTTAAGACCAAAGATTTGAAAATTGTTAAAAAAATGTTACCCTAAGTCTTAATACCACACCCCATGAGTTGTCAGATGTACCAGTTTAGGACGATAATAATTTTACGAATGAAAATGTGCAATTTTTCGCCAATTTTAAACGCTTTGATCTTTGTTTTACTTCTTCTAGTAAGGCCGGCTGTCACCTTTGCCCAAGAAGCTGTAACTTCGCAAACAATTAAACTTCCAAATGAAATTTTGCAGATCTCTGATGACCCAGAAATCAAGTCATCAATCATGATCGCTGATAAGACCGAACGTAAGTTATACTTTTTTGAATCTGAAGAAACACTAACAGCTCCCCTATCTTATGAAATCGATATCGGCAAAAAAGACGGCCCAAAAACCAAACGTAATGATAAAAAAACACCTGAAGGAATCTATCTTTTACAAAAAAAGATGACTCAACCAGAAATTCCGTTTGATCAGTACGGATCGCTTGCGTTTACTACCGATTACCCGAACGTCTTTGATAAATTTGAAAACAAAACCGGTGATGGCATTTGGTTACATTCTGTTCCAGATAAAGTTCCGCTAAACCGCGGCTCAAAAGGTTGTGTTGTTTTACGAAATGACAATATTCAAAAATTATCAGATTTAATTTCATTAAATAAAAGTCATCTGATTATTAATGCTAAAACCGACTGGGTTGACAGCGGCGCTCACACCGCTAAGAAAAACAAAGTAGTAGCTTGGTTAAAAACTTGGAAAGACTATTGGCAAAAACAGGATTTAGAAAATTACAGTAAAATGTATTCTGATGATTTTTCGGCGCCTAGCTTTAACAAAAAATCATGGCTTAAACACAAAGAAAAACTTAAAAGTATTTATACAACGATCACGATTGATTTTTCTAAGCCCAGTATCTTACACACAAAAAACCAATACTTGATTAAATTCGTGCAGAACTATTCATCTGATAAACATCAGGATAAAGGTATCAAAACTTTATATGTGATTGAAAATGGCGATGACCTGCAAATCTTACGCGAAGAATGGTCTAAGCTATAAAGCACCTTATAAAGCCAAGTGCCAGTCTGCCGAAGCCAGCACTTTACCATTCACCTGAATCTCTAAGCGATGTAAGCCAGCATAGTGCTTACGCGTCGTCACCGGTTTTAACGAATGATTCTTCTTTAACGTAAAAGCTTCTTTAGGCTTTAATTCAAAAACTTTAAGTTTAAATACTTTGGGTGAACTTTTTTGGTTCGCCTTTTGATAATGAATAATATAATCCACGGCCAGAACCTGAGGTTTCACACTTTTTGAAATCAAATCTAATTCAAAAACTAAAATATCTTTTTCACTGAATTTTTTCTTATTCAGTTTTAATTCGCCAAGCTTAATTTCAGCTTTAGCACCAAACCCCATCACATCAAGAGCTGGCTTGTAACCTTTTTTGATTAATGTGCGCAGGGCTTGTTTTTGAATCCACTCAAGTTTGGCTTTATCTTTGGCTGTCACTTTTTTCTGCCACGCAAGTAATGTCGAAATCACCAGATCGGGATGATCTTTAGTGATATCATTTAAGTGATTGGCGATACTTTTTCTAACGTATAGAGAATCATCGAATTTAATTTTTTCTAAGATTTCTAAACCAGCTGTAGGATCAACAATCGAAGCGTGCAGCTTCATGCCCCATGGCAAACGCGGCCGCGTACCTTCACTGGCCCAGCGACGAATATGTTCATTATCATCACTGGTCCATTTTTTTAAACGGGCGAAAGTTTTTTTCGGGTGTTCGACCAAAAAAGGACGCACAGCGAATTCAGCGGTAAATTTTGATGTTAGAATATATAAAGCCTCAAGCGATTGATCGACATGCTTGATACCATGATGTTGAATAAATTCTGTATATGGCCATAACTCAAACCCTTTAAGGTTTCCAACTTCAGCAGATTTTAATAAAATACTCAGCGCTTTAAGATAATCCTGCGGGAGCTCGGCAAACATTGCATCGCGAATGAAATGCACCCGTGGCTTCATTTCTAAAGCTGCAAGCTTTGGTACGACCTTTAAAAAGCTCTTCGCATTAAACGCCGGATAGGCTTTTTTAAGACTATTTGCAATGCGCGTGACTAAGGCTTCATTGAACCAATGTTTGAAGGCAGCTGGATTATCTTTTTTCTTAACTGCAGGCATAATTAATGACCTGACATATCGGGAACTTCAAAAACGCAGGTCTTCACTGCAGCCGCTCTTTGCATCAGCCTATTCATATAAGCTTTTATTGCCGGATTTGGCTCTACGAGGTACTCCCAAGCTCCCGGAATAACTGCAGCCAACATAATATCTGCTGCAGAAAATCCTGATTTTAAAATATAGTCTTGTTTTTCTAAAATGGGATTAAGAGCACGTTCAAAAATCTCACATTGTTTTTTTACAAAGGCGTGCGTTTCTTCTTTTTCGCGGTCTGTACTTACGTGTGTGAACATTCGAGCAATAACACATTCAAGACTTGCCACCGACCACACCATCCACTGCAAATACTCAGCACGCTCTTCAGCATCAAAAGCCGGAGCTAATACTTTAATAGAACGATACTTGTCGGCTAAAAAAAGACAAATCGCTCCTGATTCGTAGATCACTTTTCCATTATCTACGATCGTGGGAACTCTGCCTGTGGGATTGAGTGCCAAATAGCGTGGCGAATTCAGATCACCATTTTTTCTTTTCAAATAATGATCACGGTATTCAAGACCGAGCTCTTCAATCAGCCAACGAACGCGATCACTGCGGTCTTGATTAGCCATACAGTAAATATCTATTGGTTGTTGCTGAGCCATAAAATAAGGATGAGTACGAACTAGTTGATCTCAGCTTTTTCTGAATCAAGATCAAGTTTTTCAACTTGTGATTCAAGGTCTTCTAGAGCTGCATTTTGTTTATCAACTTCTTCTTGAGTGATACGGCCTAAACGGATGTTTAATTCAGTTAATCTTTTATCAAATTTTAAATCTTCTAAAGCTTTATTTAATGACATAGGTCCTCCAAGAACGAATAACTGTTTTAAAGCAACCTTACCGATCAGTCAATCGGTCACTAATTCCAGTATTTCGGGTTATTCGAATCTTTAGTGGTCTTTTCGTTGTCGACGACTAAACGCAGATTTGATGCCTTACGCTTCAACTTAGTTTTTGCCTGATAGTTCTTATATTGAACATGACCACGCAGAATCATGTAACCCGAAGCGATGCCTCCTAAATGAGCTAAATACGCCACTTCGCCACCAGCAAAGCCTGTTCCTACCAAAGAGGCCATATCCATAGCACCTGCAATAATCACAAAGTATTTAGCTTTTATCGGAAAAAACCCCATAAAGTACATTTCACGCTCAGAATAAATAATCCCGTACGCCAATAGTAAACCGAACAATGAGCCCGAAGCCCCGAGCACTGGAGTTAATAAGACCGGTCTAAAACCAGTCATCGCGGCGTAAATAGCCACGCCGATACAATAGATAATCGCAGCTCCTGCGCCACTTGCCAGATAGTAAAATGTAAAAAATTTACTGCCCCAGCGGCGTTCAAGTTCAGAACCGAAGAACCACAGCATCAACATATTGAAGAATAAATGAAACGGCGAAATCGCATGAAAAAATTGGTATGTCACTAATTGCCAGACATAAAATTTTTCAATCACTAATTCAGGCACTAATATTAATAAACGCCAGTGGTGAAAATCAAATGCGCGATCTAGAAATATTTGCACCACAACCCAAATAAAAGCGTTGATGATTAATAATTTTTTTACTACCGGTGACATTGGAGCAACAGAAAAAGATGTCATATTAATTTCCGCCTAACCGTTTTTCTGAAAATATTTTTTAAGTTTACTATAGGTCTGCTTCGGATTCTCGATCACTAATTTTGTTTCAGCAATCAACGGAAAAAAATTAAGATCCCCGTTCCAGCGTGGCACTATGTGATAGTGCAAATGATCCGGAATCCCCGCGCCACTTGTTGCCCCGTGATTCATACCTATATTTAAACCATTCGGATTATACATAGCTTTAATGGCTTCTATTGATAAACGTAAAACCGCATGTAAATCAGTGTATTCAGCTTCAGTCAGCGACAATAAATCACCGGTGTGGCGAAGTGGCAAAACCAAAAGATGACCGTTATTATATGGAAACTTATTCACCACAACTTGAGTGTACTGAGTTTTATAAACACAAAGTGTCTGAATACTTTCTTTTTTAGTCGCCGAAGTACAAAACACACAACCGCTTGGTTTAATAATTTTACGCACATACTTCATTCTGCCCGGGCGATAAAAAATATCGCGCTCGATCGGCCAAATTTCTTTATTCATCTTTACATGGGCTAATTTGTTTTCTTTAGCTGATTTCGCCACTAACAGTTACTCCCAGTATCCTGGCATAATCATCATTGGCTGATTAAGCGTTTTCAATTTAAAAACAGATTTTAAAGCCTGTTCAACAGACTTAGAGGCAAGATCACCTTTAATAGCCGCCTGCAATTCAGATTTAGAAATAGAATTTAAATCATCACCTTCTTCATCATCAGTAAAGAAAGATAAAAATGAAGGGCGCGCACGACGAGGGCGTAATACATGATACTCATCTTCTTTTAATCCGACTTTTGCAGCTGCCATACGAACGGCGTCTTCAAAGGTACCGATAGAATCAGCAAATTTTAACTCAACAGCTTTTGCACCAGTCATTACACGGCCATCAGCATACTGAGCCACAAACGGAATCTCTAAACCACGTGCTTCGGCCACTGTATTACGAAATTGTTCGTAAACTTCGTTAATCATTTCCTGAAATAATTTACGTTCATCATCGCGCATAGCACGATATTCAGAACCTGAATCTTTAAATTTACCAGACGTGATTGTGTAACGTTTTACTTTAGCCCACGAATATAGGTCTTCAAGATTAGCAAATTCCATAATCACACCGATAGAACCAATCATCGTGCCTGGAGCCACGATCAACTGATCACAAGCCATCGCCGCATAATAACCACCACTGGCAATCAAACCTGTCGATACACAAATCACAGGCTTACCGTGTTCTTCTTTGGCGCGCTTAATTTCAAGAAACAATTCTTGCGATGGGCCAACAGCCCCACCCGGAGAATTAATTTCGATAACGATCGCTTTCACAGCTTCTTCGTCAGCATATTTCTTCAAATTAGAAAGAAATTTTTTGCCGTTCATAATAACGCCATTAATTTCTAAATGCAGAATTTCATTTTTACTTAAATTCAAAGGAGCGTCTTCGACATCAGCAATTGAAGTCGTAGCTACTTTATAACCGCGGTAACCTAAATAAACCGCGAAACCAATAAACACACCAAGCACGATCATTTTACGTATAGACATATTGAACCTCGTATCTATTAAGTCTAATCAAACGGCAAAAAAAAGAAAGCCTTCAGAGGCGGAAGTTGACCATCGTCAGAATGCGTTATTAGGAAAAGTTGTGACAGAGCTAAACACACTCCGTTTTCGACACGAACAACTTCAAATTTCCTCCCCTTCCTCAAACGGAAGCCGGGAATTGCGTAGCAATTCCCGGTTCAACAAGCTGCCAAATTGTTTAGTTTGAAAGAACGGCCACTTCAGCGCGTAGTCGAAAAACCCCGACCAAAAAACTCAAAAAAAAACCCGCATTCCGTTAAGAATGCGGGCTCAAAGAATATATCTTTACGAAAACTAATTAGTCTTTTTTAAGACCTTTTAATTGATCGCCGAATAAATCGCCTAAGCTAGTTTTTGAAGTAGCTGTAGCTTTTTTAACGTACTCTTCAACATCGCCTTTTTGTTCGCGAAGTTTAATAAGTTTCGCTGATAAACCCACTTTACGTGCGTCTTTATCAATCGTGATCACTTCAGCTTTAATTTTATCGCCTGGTTTCACAACGTCTTCAACATTGCCAACTTTATCAGTTGTTAACTCAGAGATATGGATTAAACCTTCGATGTCTGATTCAAGTTCAACGAATGCACCGAAATCTACAACTTTAGTTACTTTAACATCGTGTTGAGTACCGATGCCGTACTTAGTTTCGATTTGTGCCCAAGGATCACCTTCAAGTTGTTTAATACCTAAAGAGAATCTTTCGTTTTCAGTGTCAACGCCAAGAACAACTGCTCTTACTTTTTGACCTTTAGCAAACATTTCAGATGGGTGATTTACACGTTTAGTCCAAGAGAAATCAGAAATATGAACTAGACCGTCAATGCCCTCTTCGATTCCAACGAACACACCGAAGTCAGTGATAGATTTAACTTCACCTTCAATGATTGTTCCTGGAGGGTATGATTCTTTCATTTCTAACCATGGGTTAGCTTGAAGTTGTTTCATACCTAAAGAGATACGACGATTTTCAGTGTCGATCGCTAATACTTGTACATCAACAGTTTGATCTACTTGAACCATTTGGTTCGCGTGTTTCACACGTTTTGTCCAAGACATTTCAGATACGTGGATTAAACCTTCGATACCTTCGCCTAATTCAACAAACGCACCGTACTCAGCTACTGATACTACTTTACCTTTGTGTTTAGAACCGATTGAGTATTGAGATTGAACGTTAGCCCATGGATCATCAGTTAATTGTTTCATACCTAAAGATACGCGTTCTTTTTCAGTGTCGTATTTTAAGATTTTAACTTTGATTTCATCGCCTACGTTGATCACTTCAGAAGGATGTTTAATACGTCCCCATGACATATCAGTGATATGTAATAGACCGTCTAAACCACCTAAATCGATGAATGCTCCGTAATCAGTGATATTTTTTACAAGACCGACAACAGTAGCGCCTTCTTTCATTTGATCAGCTGTTTGAGCTTTTAATGAATCGCGCTCTTGTTCAAGAATTGCACGGCGAGATAATACGATGTTGCCGCGTTTTTTGTTGAACTTGATAACTTTGAATTTATATTTTTTGCCTAAGTAAACATCCATGTTACGTACTGGACGTAAATCGATTTGTGAACCAGGTAAGAAAGCTTTAACGCCGATATCTACAGATAATCCGCCTTTAACTTTCGCAACTACTAAACCTTCGATGATTTCTTCGTTTTCAGCAGCTTTAGAAATATCAGACCAAGCACGTAACATGTCAGCTTTATCTTTAGATAATGCAATCATGCCGTTTTCGTTTTCGATACGGTCGATTAATACTTCAATTTTATCGCCAGCTTTAACTTGGCGAACGCCGTCTACTACACGGAATTCATTGATTGGGATTAAGCCTTCAGATTTGTAGTTGATATCAACTAGTACGTAATCTGACTGAACTTCAACTACAGAACCAGTAACTACGTCACCGACTTTGAAATCTTGTTCTTTCGTAAATTCTTCGAACATTTGTGAGAATTCACCTTTTTTGTCACTACCCGCGTGAATACCTGGATTCTCCGGGATTTTTGAGTCTTCAGCATCTAGCATTGCTAGTACTGATAGTTTTTCTTTTTGGCTTTTGCTTAACGTTTTGTTCATTGTTTTTGTTTTTTTCCTTTTCACGCAAAGAGTCCTCTAGGAACTCTAAGGTTGAAGAGTCGTTCTACGGGAGTTTATTTAGCTGGTCAATGGAGAATTTTGGGACGTCTGGGGACGGTTTTTAGAGAGGGATTTTCGAGCGAATATGCTTTTCAGCATAGGCCACAACAGCGTCTAAATCCATCGCTGTCGTGTCGATCACAAGGGCATCTGCCGGCACCGATAAGGGAGCTATTTTACGAGTCGAATCCTGTTTATCGCGAATCTGTTGCTGCTGAACGAGGGTTTTCTCGTCCATGCCTAACTCTTGTGCTCTTCTCTGGGCGCGGTTTTCAGAGTCTGCCGTCACATAAAGCTTAACTTCGGCATGCGGAAATACCACAGTGCCACAGTCGCGGCCTTCGGCAATTAAACCGTCATTGATAAGGGCGCAATTGCGTTGATGATCCAAAAGTGATTGGCGCACTTCTGGATAATGGCTGATTTTACTGGCCACATTACCAACCGCTTCTTGAGCTATTTGGTCAGTTACATTTTCATTATTAAAGTAAACTTGAGTGCGCTCATAAGCTAAGCGGACTTCCCAGATATTTGAGTTACAAAGTTCTGATAAAGCCACTGGGTCAGCAAGATCAGTTTTAAGCTGCAGCGCCGCATAGCCTAAGCCACGGTAGAACGCACCGGTCGAAACCCACGGACAGCCTAATTTTTTTGAGAGTTCACGACTGAGCGAAGATTTGCCCGAAGCCGCTGGCCCATCGATTGTGATCACATAACCCATGGGAAGGTAACCTACCTTAACGGCCGGAATATTGTAAACAATTAACTACTCGGGCTTAGCGTTTTCCAGTTTTTCAAGCACTGCTAATTCACGTTCTAATTCAAAAGCGTAAATTCCCGTCATTTGCGAGTAAGTGATTTCTTTAACAGCTTTAATAAGTTCTGCACTAGTTAATGCAGGCACTGGTTTTCCCAAAGCCTTTAAAACAGCTAAAGTATTTGCCGCAAGCGCTTCTTTTAACAGCTGCGTCTGTTCAACAAGTGGAGTTCTAATTTCACCTTGTAATCCAGTAGACCAATTTTCTAAAACGAAAGCTTTGATTAAAGTGTCACGGTTATAATTAGAATAGCCTAACAATTGAATTTCTAATTCTTGGCCATTCACAGTTACTTTTTTAGCAGCGTCTTTTCCAGAAAGAACAGCCTCTTTGAATAAGCTCATTAATAATTTGGCATCGCCTAATTTTATGTTACTGCGGTAACGCATAATCGGAGCTGGATATTTATCTGGATTTTTTTGTGAATCTTTATACTCTTCAATTGTTTTGAAGTTATAACTCCCTTTATACACTGGAATAAATTTTACCATTAAAGCTGATAGAAGTTTTTCATCTTCTTTTTTAGCAGACTCTAACATTTTACTTGAAATCGTGATCAGCATATTTGGCTCGAAGCCCGATTGAAGCGGATCTAATTTTGCAAAAAAATCTGTGACTTGATTTTGAAAAATCTGTAATGCGCCATTTGATAGACTTGATAATTTTAACGTATTTGAAATTAAACCTGTTAGGCCGCCAACTAATTTTAAATCGTCAAACATTTTACTTTCGATAGAAAACTCAGATTGCAAATCACCCTTCATTGAATAACTAGATTGAAATGAAGAAATAGCTGTATCTATCGAAATTACTGTCGTTTCATCTTTTGGCGCAAATAAAATATTTTCTAACTCGCCTAGATCTGCAGGCACTGAAAGAGCTATCGACTCTTCAACCGATTGTGTTTTTTTGTAAGGGTCGTTGTCATTTTGAATAGACAATAACTCGCGAAACTTCTTACTGACCACATTCTCAAGATCTGACTGAACAGACTGCTGTGCGCCCAGCGTAGGATTTTTTAGCGCATCAAATCTTTCACAACCATACACGACCGCATTATTTTGGTTGGCGATAGCAATGTGTTCATCAGAGCAATAAGTGTTTTTTGCAAGTTCGATTTTTTGATCTTTATAACCCCAACCGATCGCTGCAGCATCATAAGGTAACACCGAATGTTTAATCTGCGCTCCTAATAAGGCTGTATGCATACCGCGCTCGTAATCCATAACCGTAGATGAAAATGGAAAACCCGGGTGATTTTCATTGGCTAAATAATCTGTCTGCGCTTTTAAAAGCTCTTCATCACTGCCTTCATGGTTAAACGATCCGGCAAAATTATGACGAAGCCCCATCACATGGCCCATTTCATGGGCCACAACCATTCTGATTGTATCTTGAGTGAATTTTAATTTATGCGTGTTTGATAAATTCGTCAGCATTTGCGCTGCCTGCATTTGGCTTTGCTCCAGCACGCACAAACCAGTTTTATTTTTTGCAGCCTTACCCGCAATTGGAACAGCAAGAGCTTCTTGTTGCATCTTAAGCCACGAAGAAGTCATAAAAACCTGAGCGCGTAAAATCTCGCCGGTCATAGGATCTGCCTGCATAGACGCGTAAGCAAAGCCCGCAGAATCCCACTGTACCCAACGAATAATGATCATGCGATCATTCACGCGATCTGTAGCTTTAAAACCTTTGCGAATTGTTAAAACTTCGCGCCCGATAACCTTATTCCAATAAGTAACTCCTTCAGCGACAGCCTCAGAAATTTCAGGCGGAATATTTTCTTCAAGAGCTACAACAATCGGAGCACGTTTTTCTGAGATGTCCCATTTTACGATTTGCGGCAGAACTTCTTCTTGCTCTGCAAGCGTTGCAAAATTTATGAAAAATCCCACACGTTGAGCTTTATCAAAAAGTTGCGACTTAAATTGTTGATTCATTACGTAGGGCTTAATTTCAATAATCACTTTTGCTGTCAAAGCCACTTTAAATGGACTGAACGCTTGCGAAGCCTGCGCTTCTTCTTCTTCAGATTTCACGATCGGTAAACTTCCAAAACGCACAGCTTGTTCGATATACATCGTATTATCAGTCATTTCTGATTTGCGAATTAAAGCCTCTTTAATATCAGCGGTGACTTCGAACCCTCCCGCTCCGACAGTTTGCTGCATTTCAAGCGTATCGCTTTCAACGATGCTTAAATGCTCTTCGAAACTTAAATTTCTAAAACCTGCGCTAATATCAATTGTTAATGTCTCAGACGTTTCTTTAACGATGCGAAAAGTCTGAAGTAATTTATCGGTAGGAATAGAGCTGTAAAGATTATTTGAACTTAAACGAAACATTCCCAAACGGCTGGCTGAGCGTTCAAAAGAAATAATTTGCGGTTTAAAATCATTAAAATCAGGTGTGCGTTTTGATAATACCAGCGACGGGGTCATTAAAAAGGCTTTTCCTAAAGCGCTTTTCTGAAGAACTAACGTTGATTCATCTGTAGCCGTTAACTGCATGGATTCAGCTAGGTTTTCTGAAGCCTGACGTTCTTTAACTATAGTCGTTTTTTCGTCTTTAGGCGCACACGCAGATATCGCAAATCCAACAATTATCACTAAAGACAGGCGCTTTAATAACGTCATTATATCCCCTTAATTTTACAATCAGGGGATATTACTAGAGTTTCATTAGGTTAAACACTGTCAGGATTATAGACGGTAAAAACTATAGCTTGGGAACTTCAGTTAACATCTGTTCGATTGCAGCTATGGCTTTTTGATTTTCTTCTTTTTGCCCAACGGTCATGCGTAAATAGGTCGGAAAACCGTAGTTACCCACCGGGCGTAAAATAATGCCTTTTTGCAGAAGGTTTTTAAAGCAAACATCAGCAGATCGAAGCGTGTCGAATAACACAAAATTCGCCTCTGATTTAAAGAACGGAAGTTTTAGTCTGGTTAGTTCTTTATAAAAATAATCTAAACCATCCCACACTGATTTTTGTGAAGCTTGCATATACTCAATATCATCAAGTGCTGCAATACCCGCCACTTGTGCTAATTCATTCACGTTAAATGGATTTCTTACGCGATTATAAAGCTCTAAAACAAATTCTGGTGCAAGCATTGCGCCTAAGCGCAACCCTGCTAAACCGTAAACTTTAGAAAAGGTTTTAATCACAATTACGTTTGTATATTTTTGGTAGAAATTTGCAGCTGCTTTAAATTGCGGATCACGCACATATTCAGTGTAGGCTTCATCAAAAATTAACAACACGTCATCACGGTTTCCAAGGCGGGTTAAAAACTCGTCCATCTCTGCGCCACCCACTGATGTTCCCGTTGGGTTGTTTGGATTAGGAATAAAAATCAATTGAGTTTTTGAAGCTGGATTGCGATAAAAATCATCGGCCATAGCCTTTAAATCCATCGATAAATCAGGACGTAAAGGAACAGTTCTGACTTTCACACGTGCTGCCTGTGCACACACTTTATAAGCCACGAAAGCGGCTTCAGTTGTTAATATTGAATCACCTGGTTCGCAAAAAATACGAATTAAAAGATCAATGATCTCGTTTGAACCGTTGCCGATTCCCACTTGAGTGGCAGGAACGTTCCAATTTTTTGAGATTTTTTGGACCAATTCATAACAAGAAGGATCTGGATAACGATGCTGCTCAGTTAGGGCTTTTTGAATCGCCTGTACTGCTTTAGGACTTGGACCCAACGGGTTTTCGTTGCTGGCCAATTTATGAACTTCAGTTAAACCATATTCGCGCTGAACTTCGCTGATGGGTTTACCTGGTTTGTACGGCACTAGACTTAAAATTTCTGCAGATACTTTCATAGTTATTGACCCTTAATGTAACTATCTCTAACATAGACCAACTTAATATGTCCAATGCTTCACTTGCAATTTATTTAGGAGAATCCTACGCGGAAATCGAAGCCCGCAGTGGCTCTAATAGTATTTTGTTGAAAAAAACATTCTTCTTACCGCAGACATCATTGAAGTCCATTTTAAACCAGCACATTAAGCCTTTAACCGCTGAACACACGATTTCATCGGTTTACATTGTTACAAAATATTTAGACCGTCTAAAATCATTTCGCCTAGGTGGCAGTGTTATTCAGGTTTTAAATGAACACCAAGAAAACAATTACACTTTCGAAGATTCAACCTGCTTATCGTTAGCTGCAGCGGCTTTAATTATTCCGCTGAATAAAGCGTTTACGCTTGAGCATTTAAAAACCGAGTTAGAGCGAGTTAAAAAAATTAATGCCGAAGCCAACAAAGTCGTAATTAGTTTAAGCCAATTTTCTGAAGAGCAATTAACTTCGATTGAAAATTTCTTTATTGAAAATAAATTTTCTGTATTTAAAAACCCTGAACCTGATAATTTAAATTCATTACGCAGAACTTTGATTAATGCAGGCTCTGAGGGCACTAAAGAAGAAATCGTCAGTGAAATCAAAGCTTGCCTGGGTGAGCCTGAAATTCATTTCTGGGTTAAAAATCAATTTCAAAAAGATTTTGAAAATATTGATCTGTATTTTAGTGCCGATCAATTTTTACACCACTCTTTTAAGAAAAATAAAAAAGATTTACTGATTCACACAGATCTTGAACGCTGGATCGTGATGAAAGATAAAACATCACCCGTTTGGAAAAGCCCCTGGGGGAATGTGAATTACGATCATATCGAATCTGAAGCGATCGGTATTCACCCGTTTTCTGAAGTTAAAATTCATTCATCAGGGCATTTAGTGTTTTCAAAAGTTCCGGCAGCGATTGAGCCAGGTCCAATGTTAGCAGGTCGCTCTGTTAAAACTTTAGTTGTGGATGCCTTTTATAAAACGATTTCTAAAGAAGAAAACTTAGTTCAGCTTTTTCCGAAATTGGCCGAAAACACTTTGTGCAGTAAAATTGAATCGCAATTTAAAGTTCTTGAAAAAGGCCAGGCCCATTATGAAGAGCCTTTTGATTTAAAGATCATTCAGGATTTTATCGTCAACAAACTGGGCTACGATATTCTTTTACACAAAGTGAAAGAAGAAAAACTTGAGTGGACAGGCCATTTAAATATTTTATTTAAAAAACTTGATAACGCCGTTAGCCCTTTTTCTTGGACTGCAGAAATTTTTAAGAGAATTTAGATGTTTGATAATAAAAGTTTACAATTAGCTTCATACGGCCACTTGGATTATCACTACTTTCAAAGTTTTTTGAATCACTTCAAAAATGCATCTCTGGTGAACCTTAATGGCGAATTGATGTTTTCGCGTGATTCTGAATTATGCTCGACAACCACTAGCCGGCTTGTCAGCTACCAAATCGTTAAAAAGTATTTAAAGCTTAATCCCGGTGATATTTTTATCACTAACGATCCTGAAAATGGTGGCTACAGCTATTCTAAAGTATTTTTTATTTCGGCTTTAACTGAAAACTTATTTTTGATTTGGAGTGATGATATCAGCCAAATTCAATTTAAAATTCCATTGTCTCCGTTAGTTGAAGCGCATAAGAAAAATTCAATGTTGTGGTCAGCGATGATCGATCCGCATCCGCAAAAAGCAGTGATGGCCCAGTTTTTTGACGAACAAATCGAACATTACACAAGCTGCTTTCGCGCAACACCTTATCTCGATTTTTTAAGTGAACCTGATTTTCAGCAGATTTGGTTTAAAACTTGTAAAGACGAATTCGAACGCCAATTTGATTTGCGTGCGCAGGGCCAAGCTGATCTTAGTCTTAAATACCATGATAAACTGATTAAAATGGGTTTAGGTATCGAAGAAAAACAAAATTCACGCACAATCACGATTGATTTTTCAAACACGCAGTTCGCAGAAAAAATGTGTGCGGCGTCGCATGTGATCGAAAGTGCGATGATTCAAGAATTCGTTTACCATTATAAATTACATCAATTTTTATCTCAGCCGATTTTAAATCAAATTAAGCTGATGATGCCGCCAAAATCTGTGGTTTCAAAAGCCCACACAACCGGCGAACACAACTTTGAATTACAAGGCGTTATTCGCCAGATGTTAAAACATCTATTGGTGCAACTCAGCAGCAATAAAAAAAGTGAAAAATTTGCTTTAAAATCTGAAGCACAACTGAACTTTATCGCTGATTCAAATGTGCGTGCTGGCTTTTTATTAGATGAAAGTTTTGCTTTAGAAGATTTAACTCAGTTTTTTAAGCCCACGACAATGGCCATGAAAGAAAACAGCTATCACGGTGAATACGTTGTTAAAGGTGCTGGACTTACTTTAGATACTTTTTATTTATATTCAGAATTTGATCACAATAAACGTTTCATTAAGATCAATCAGAAATCAATTAAGTCTGGCCGTCATCAATTAAAAGAAAACGACCAGTTATCAATTCATTGGAAGCTTTAAACTAAAACTTTCGCTCCAGCTTTTTCTAAAGCTTCGACGATTTTTTTGATATGTTCGCGCGAAGTCGTCTCTAAAGCGAATTCAATGCGAGTTTCTTTTAAGTTTAAGCCATGACGAATACGATCGTGATGCACTTCTAAGACATTAGCTTTGTGCTCAGCAATGATTTGCGTTAAATGGCTAAGACTTCCAGGTACATCAGGCACGATCACAGACAATTCACAAAGTCTTCCGCGCTGAATTTGGCCGCGATTGATAACATCTGAAACAATATTTAAATCGATATTACCACCACTTACTACTAAACACGTTTTTTTACCTAAATTTAATTTATGCGAAAGAGCTGCCGCTACAGTCACAGCCCCAGAACCTTCGGCCACGGTTTTTGCACGCTCTAATAAAAACACAATTGCTTCTGCGATTTCGTCTTCGGTCACAGTCACAACTTCATCGACATTTTTTTCGATGAATGACTTAAACATAACTTCACTTGGTGTTTTTACGGCAATACCATCAGCCAATGTCGCTACCGGTTTAGTTAAGGGAACAAATTTTTTCGTGTGAAACATTTGCGCCATCGTGCTAACCGACTCTGTTTGTACACCGATAATTTTAATTTTTGGATTTAGGCTTTTAATGGCCAATGCTATTCCAGCGATTAATCCGCCACCACCGATCGGTATTACGACCGTGTCGACGTCAGGGATTTGTTGTAGAATTTCTAAACCAATTGTTCCTTGGCCAGCGATCACCTTTTCGTCTTCATAAGGATGCACGAACACATAGCCATGCTCTTTAGCTAACTTAAGCGCATGCTCTTTAGCTTCATCAAACATTGAACCATGCAAAATCACTTCGGCACCGTACCGTCTTGTAGCTTCAGTTTTAGCGATAGACGCATTCTCAGGCATAACAATGATAGATCTTACATTATTTAATTTTGAGCTTAACGCTACACCTTGAGCGTGGTTACCGGCAGAGCAGGCAATCACGCCGCGTTTTTTTTCATCAGCCGTTAAACTTGTGATTTTATTAGAAGCTCCACGAATTTTGAAGCTTCCGGTTTTTTGGGTATTTTCTAATTTAAGAAACATTTCTGAACCAAGAATATCCGTCAGTGATTTTGAATAATCACATTGGGTGTAATTAACTAGTGATTCAATAGTGCTTTGGGCTTTTTGGATGTCTTCTAGGGTAACTCGCATGCTACCAATATACTGTAAGACCCCAAATAGGTGGATAAATACTTTGCGTGGCTAGACGGGTTATTTTCATCGTGCTGGATTTTTTAGAAGGCTCTTCTGACGGACGTCCGTCTGATACCCCTAGGGCATGCTGCTCATCAAAGAAGACAAACGGAGCCAACGCTTTACTGCAACTACTGCAGCGATCAACTAACGAGTTTGCGCGCTCATTAAAAGTGCCACAGATATGGCATCTTCTAAAGTGAATGTGCTCTGTCTCTTGAACATTGCTATTATTTGTTTTCGACATTGGTGGCCTCGCTTAGTTATTAGTCTAGACTTAAGGCTATGTTCTGCAAATGTTCGACCGGTGTTTTCTTGCTTTAAGATAATCTAATTGAGGCAGAGACTTTTTAGCATGCTCAATGACTTGACGCGAAAGCGTAAATCGCAAGGCAGTGTCTCAATGTAAGACGTGGCTCACACGAGCTGTTGTTTAAATAGATTTAGATATTTTTTGAACAAGGTTTTATTGCAGAAGTTGGGTTCTAATCTGTAAAAGATTAGCTTCTGGCTTTGGCGCTGTCGCTTTTGCAATATAGCGCTCAAACGAAAATACAAAGGAATCAAAATGGCCTTGGGTTTTTACTGCATCCATCGATTGGACTTCAAAAAGGATAGCCTTTTTCATCGATTCTGGGCACACCGATAAAATAGTCTCTGCTAAAAACGGTAGTTCTGTAATCGCCGCAGCTAAATCACGAGTTCTCATTTGTAAGCAAAATTTTCTTAATTTTTCAGGAGACCAATTTTTTAACGAGTTAACTTGTTCTTGGCCTTGTAAGAAAAAAGCTTCTAATCCAGGGTTTTCTGAACTTAGATTTTCTAATAATAAAGCTTTGTCTTTAACTGATAGCTCTAGCCAAATTTCTTTAAGACGTAAAAACTTTTCGTTAACATCCACCACTTCGATGACTTCGGCTTTAGTTTGCTGGCTCTCTTGCCATAACTGCATAGCTGCAATTAAATCTTCATCGCTGGCTTCTTTAAGAAAAGCTGATTCAGTTAAAATTTGCATCACAAGTTTTTTATCTAAGACGCTTGTTAAACGCTGCACGCTAGCACGCGGAGTTTTCATAAAAAAGGCCACTTGCTGAGATAAATCAAAAAATGAAAATAAACTTTTAAGTTTTTCATTATCGATCTGTTCAACAAATACGAACGGAGAAACGATTTCGACAGCCTCTTCTTCAGTTTCAATAAATGGCTCAACTGAAACTAAAGGTTCAAGCACTAACGACACTATAGCTTTTTCTTCAGTTTGAGCGATAAGTGCTAATTGTTCTGCTGGAATTGCGAAAACTTCTTCAGTCGCGGCTATTATGACTTCTAATTCATTATTAAGTTTGCCTTCGATAAAACCAAAACTTAATTGCACCGGCGGCCGCGCTTTGATAAATGCGCGAAGTAATAAACCCATAGCCGTGACTAATAAAGAACCTAATAAAAATAAATCAAACCAAAATACAGAAACTGATTGAGTCGTTTCAACCGGCATCCACTCAACTTTAGCATCCCCACGCACACCATAAGTAGATTCTACCCATTGTTTAATCCACTTAGTTAATTGCGCCCGGTAATTTTGTGTTAACTGTTGTGATAATTGTAAAGTGATATGAACTTTTTGGACTTCTAATGATACCGGAGAAATTTCAGTTTGCACCTGAACAGCAAAAAGTTTTGAATCAAGATTTTTTGCTAAATTTTCTGTGACCTTATTTAGAACAAGGCTTTCTGATTTTATTTTTTGATTAAATACCGTAACACTATTTTGCTTTGCCCAGGCGAATGAGCTTTGCAAAACCAGGATTACGAATACGCTAAAAAAAATAAGAGTAAACTTGTTCACAGTTTACTTAACGTCACAATATGAGAAAAAGTTTAATTCTGAGACACAAAGTTGTACTATGGTCTGGTTTTTTCAGGACTTAGTGCGAGCAAATTTTCATGAAGCTATCGACTTCAAGGGCTGCACCACCAATTAGAAAACCATCAACATGCGGAACTTGCAAAAGCTCTTGGGCATTATCTGGCTTAACACTGCCGCCGTATAATAACTGAAAATTTGTAAAATTAAGGTCAGCCATTTTATGATATAGCTTTTCGTGAATTTCTTTAACTTGTGCCACAGTCGCCACTTTACCCGTACCGATGGCCCAGACTGGTTCGTAAGCTACGATGATGCGTTTTGATTGATCAATACCCGCCAACGCTTTGGTGATTTGTTCGAAACAAATTTTTTCTGTTTCACCCGCTTCACGCTGGGCTAAAGTTTCGCCGATACAAAACACCGGAAGTAAATCTAACTCTTGGCAAAGTTTTACTTTTTTATTTAAGGCTTCGTGAGTTTCAGCAAAATACTGACGACGTTCGCTGTGCCCCAATAAAATAGTTTTTGCTCCCATGTCTTTAGCAAACGCTGCTGAATTTTCACCAGTGAATGCGCCAGATTTTTCAGTATGAATATTTTGTGGACCTGCAAACACCGGAGTATCTTTGGTCGCAGCAATTACGGTATTTAAAGAAAAGTTTTGCGGAAAAATGAAAACCTCTTTGTGATCCCAAAAATAAGTATGAGCCACAAGTTGTGCGCGAAAAGTTTCACAAAACTCTTTAGCTTGCGCAGGTGTTTTTTGTAATTTCCAGTTAGCCGCAAAAATCTTTTTCATATAACTACATTACCTCAGATTGTTTGCGCGGACGCAACACTTCTAAACCAGGAAGTCTTTCGCCTTGAAGGTATTCCAAACTTGCCCCGCCACCTGTAGAGATGTGACTCATTTTGTCAGCAAAACCCGAAGCTTCTGCTGCCGCTGCTGAATCCCCGCCGCCTACAATAATTAGGCCTGGGTTAGCTGCTAATACTTCAGCTACAGCAAAACTGCCTTTAGCAAAAGCCGGAGTTTCAAAAACGCCCATCGGACCATTCCAGAAAACGGTTTGAGCTTTTTCTAAACAAGCACGGTAATTTCTGATAGTTTGTGGCCCGATATCTAAAGCCATGCGGTCTTCATCAATTTCAGCTGTTGTCGTCACTTTAATATTATTGGTATCGCCGAAACTTGTCGTCGTTACGTGATCTACGGGTAATAACATAGTTTTACCACGAGCTTCCATACGCTGGATCATCTCTTTAGCGTATTTGACTTTATCGGCTTCAACTAGTGATTTACCGACTGGAATGCCTTGGGCTTTTAAGAACGTGTAAGCCATAGCTCCACCGATCACAAAACCATCAACGATATTCATTAATTTTTCGATCACCGGAATTTTATCAGACACTTTTGCACCACCAAGAACAGCGATGTAAGGTTTTTTGGGATTTTCAAATAAACCGTCTAACATTTTGATTTCTTTTTCGATTAAAAGACCAATGCCTTTTTTCTGCATGATTTCAGGAAAAGCATGAATACTTGCGTGCGCACGGTGTGAAGCCCCGAAGGCATCATTAATATAGATGTCAGTGTATGACGCCCATTGAACAGCAAGTTCATTTTTATTTTCTGTCTCACGCTCGTCAAAACGTAAATTTTCTAAACAGATGATTTGTTTTTTCATCGGCGCAGATAAAAAATGCTTTACGCCTTCTGAATCTGGCTCGTCCATTAAAACTACTTCGACATCCAATAGTTCGCCTAAGCGTTTAGCCACAGGCTCCATTGAATACTGTCTGTCGTCTTTTGATTTTGGACGACCTAAGTGAGAAGCGATAACTAACTTAGCGCCTTTTTCTAAAGCATAATTAATTGTAGGAAGTGCAGCTCGAAGACGATTTTCGTCTGTGATTTTACCTGCTTTATCCATCGGTACATTAAGATCCAGACGCAAAAATACCGTCTGACCTGCTAATTCGAAATCACGGATTGTTTTAATCCCTTTTAAACCTTGAGAAGCCATCTATCACATTCCTTTTTCTTAAGCGATTATTTCGACATCATGTAAATAGCCATATCAACCATGCGGTTTGAAAAGCCTACTTCGTTATCGTACCAAGAAAGAACTTTAGCTAATTTGTTGCCACTGCCTGCGATAACCATAGTTGTTTTAGCATCTACGATTGAAGAGTGAGTGTTGCCATTGAAATCAATGCTAACTAAAGGTTTTTCTTCAACTGCTAAAACACCTTTCATATCACCAGCTGCGGCTTTTCTAAGAGCGTTGTTGATGGCATCAACTGACATTGCAGTTTTTGCGTTGAAAGTGAAATCAACAACCGAAACATTCGGAGTTGGTACACGCATAGACATACCATCGATTTTACCTTTTAAGTTTGGTAAAACTAAACCTACAGCTTTGGCTGCGCCTGTAGTTGTAGGAATCATTGATACCGCTGCTGAACGAGCACGGCGTAAATCACTGTGCGATGAATCTAAAATGCGTTGATCGTTTGTATACGAGTGGATTGTCATCATCGTGCCTGATTCGATACCAAAAGCTTCATCTAAAACTTTTGCTAACGGCGCTAAGCAGTTTGTCGTGCAAGATGCATTTGAAATGAATGTGTGTTTAGAAGCATCGTAATCTTTATGATTGATACCGTAAACTACCGTCATATCTACGCCATCTGCAGGAGCAGAGATCATTACTTTTTTAGCTCCGGCTGTGATGTGCTTTTGGTAATCTTCTTTACCTTTAAGAGCACCAGTACATTCCATAACTAAATCTACGCCCCAAGCTTTCCAAGGAATTTGTGCTGGGTCTTTAGTTTTAGAAACCGGAATTTTTTTACCGTTGACGATTAAACACTCATTATCATGAGACACTTCAGCATCAAAAATACCGTGAGATGAATCATATTTTAATAAGTGAACAATTCCTTCTAAATCATCTAATGAATTAATACCTGCGATATCCACTTTATCAAAAGCCGCTCTGAAAAATACGCGACCGATACGACCAAAACCATTAATTCCAACTTTTACTTTAGACATTTGTCTCTCCTATTTTAATTTTTTAAATAATTTTTTAGCATTTTCTGTGGTGATTTTTGCTAGCTCTTCCACAGAAATATTTTTTAATTCAGCCACAAGCTTTGCCGTGTGAACAACATAAGCCGAGGTATTTGGTCTGCCACGCATTGGTACAGGCGCTAAAAACGGCGCATCTGTTTCAACATGCAGACGATCTAACGGAACCACATCGCGTACAATGGCACGTAATGAATCCGCATTTTTAAAAGTAACAACACCTGAGATTGAAATATTAAATCCCAAAGCCAGAGCTTCGCGTGCTAACCACTCAGTTCCGGTAAAACAATGAATCACACCATTTACTTTGCCGTAAAATTCTTTAAGAATTTCGATAGTGTCTGCTTCGGCATCGCGAGTATGGATTTCAACAGGTAATCCCATATCTTGCGCGATTTTTAATTGCTCACGAAAGGCATAAATTTGTTCTTCTTTAGGAGATTGGTTGTAGTAATAATCTAAACCAATCTCACCAATCGCGACGACTTCAGGTCTGTGGGCATTGTCGCGTAAATATTTACCCACTTCTGCAGTGTATTTAGTGCCTTCGTGCGGATGAACGCCGATGGTGCAATACACAGCCGGATAATACTTTTGCGCTAATTCTAAAACAATCGGCAGATCTTCAGGCTCGGTGCCAATCGTAATTAATTTTGTTACGCCATTTTCTTTCGCTAGTTTTAATGCGAACTCAGCGCCGCCTTCTAAGCGATCTAAGTGAGTATGAATATCAATCCATTCAACAGGAGTTGTATTAGTCTCTTGCATGTTTCACCCACAGTGATTCGAATAACAAAGTCATATCTAATTTATCGATATCTTGAATAGCTTGTATTAACGCCGATGAAAAATCGTAAAGTTTTTGTGTTGGAATAAAATCTAATTTAATTAGAGTCGTGATTTGATCTGAGTTCAACACCTGATCACGCGCACCTTGCGCCAACACGATCATATCGCGGGTAAAGATAAACCAGTTTTTTAACACTGCAGAAGCAGCGGCGCGGTCTTTGGCATACTCTTTAATCTGGGTTTCTAAAATAAAATTTTTGTTAGACCAAAAATGTTCATAAAATCCTAAATCAGAATTTCTGCGCTCGAGTGATTCACCGGCAGAAAAATCGGCAAGCTTTCCTGCCTGCCCACGTGCTGATTTATACATCCATGAAGAAAGGCCTGGATTAATTTGGTGTAAGTTATCTAAGCTTAACGCTTTAAAGGCAATAATTTGCGAACGCGAACGAATCGTTGGCATTAACAAACGCACATCTGTTGTCGCTAAAATAAAATAAACATCTGGTGGTGGTTCTTCTAAAGTTTTTAATAATGAATTAGAAGCTTGCGCGTTCATGGTGTTCGCCTGATCGATAATCACCACACGTTTTTGTCCGTCACTGGCTAATGATAAATAAGATAAAATATCACGAATCTGATCGATCTTAATGTGCAAACCTTGCGGGGCTACCAGGCGTAAACTTTCAGATTGGTTTTTTTCAACACGAACACAGGCACCGCAATGACCGCAGGCTTTTTTTTGCACTGGCTCTTCGCACACTAAGTTTTGTGCGATCGCCATAGCTAATTTGGTTTTGCCAATTCCCGAAGGCCCAGAGAAAACCATCGCATGGGGCAAAGATTGATTTTCAATCGCTGCCTGTAACATGTATTTTTGTTCTTCATGGCCTACAACCTGAGAAATTAACGAAGCCATTGGCGCTCCGTTAAATCTTTAACTAATTGTTGATATAATTCTTCAGGCGTGTGGGCGGCATTTAACACTAACCAATTTTTGGGGTCAGCTTTGGCTTGATCTAAAAATCCTTTGCGAACTTTTTCATGAAAAGAATCAGCTTCAGCTTCGATGCGGTCTTCTGCAACGGCCGTTAAGCTTTCACGATTTGATCTGCGTTTTTTAGATTCATCCACGGATAAATCTAATAATACCGTTAAATGCGGTTTTAGTAAATTTGTGGCAAAATTATTTAGCCATTCAACTTGGTCTAAAGAGATTCCACGACCACCGCCTTGAAAAGCAATCGAGCTTGCAGAGAAACGATCACACAACACCCATTTGTTTTGCGCTAACGCCGGACGAATCACTAAATCAACATGTTGAGCGCGGCTGGCTTGGTATAAAAGTAATTCTGTGCGTGCAGAAGGAGGCTCTGCTTGTTTTTTTAAAATGATTTCACGGATTTCATCACCAACTGTGGTGCCGCCAGGTTCGCGGGTCATGATCAGATCTTTGCCCAGGTTTTTTAAATGGTTTTCAAGCCTCTTCATTAAAGAGGATTTACCCGAACCATCTAAACCTTCAAAGACCACAAAAAACATCCACTTAGATATGCTCCAAACACGGGGTTTTGTCACCTTTAAACGCCGCGTAAAATGAACCCTTGCTGGACTGAATTATGGGGATTAGATAAGTTATCGGTTTGTTCGACTGATAATTTTGAAGGAGCCCTGCCATGATCACATTTTTAGCTACAGTTCACATTCTATCTTGTTTAGCCCTAATCGGTTTAGTTTTAGTGCAAGATTCTAAAGGTGGCGGCGTATTTACAGCATCTAGCTCTTCAACTTCAGTATTAGGCGCAACCGGAGCTACAACATTGGCTTCTACAATGACTAAAATCGTTTCTGGTATCTTAGTTGTGACTTGTATCAGTCTTGCGATGTTATCTTCACGCACTCAAAGTTCGGTCGTTGATTCAGTAGTTCCTTCAATGCCTGAAGCCAACGCAGCAGCTGCTTTACCAGCCTCTGCGACAACTGAAGTTCCAGCTGCAGCAGTTTCTGCACCTACTAAATAGTTGCATTTAGACTCATGAAAAACCGAGTTGTCATCGGTCTCATCATTATTGGAGTAATTTTAATTTTGGTTTCGGTTATTATTCCGACTCGAAGCCTTGATCTATTAGCCTCTAAAGAATTAGCCAAAATCACAGAAATTAATTCTGATAATCCAACGGGTGTCATCACCCGCGGATTAGATCAGTACGACGACATCCCGGCAAAAAAGGGTTTAAAAATTCGTCACCTTGATTTAATTAAGACCGCTCCACTTTCAGATGTGCTCATCACTTTTACCATCACTGGCGGCGAAGTTCGCGTTTTAGAAAATTCAGAAATCTTAGTTGAACAAACCGATGATAAAACAACTCTTGTCACAGTTCGTTCAGGTGATGTGTTTATCGAGCGCTTTGGTAAAGAGCCTTCATTCTGGGTACGTAAAGAAGGTCGGCAACTGACCGCGATGGATTACGCCTTATCAAATGAAAAAAATGCCGAATCGTTGCGCCAAAAAGGTATGAAAACAGCTCAACCCGAAGATGTTTTACCGCAATCTAAAATTGAAGAAATTTTAGCTTCAAAAAAATCAGATTTTTTCAGATGTTATGGCCAGCTGATTCAAAAAACAGAACAAGCGCACGGGCAAGTTTTAATTTCATTTGAAATTTCACCGATTGGCAAAGTGACGAAAGTTGATATCAACCGCTCGGATATTCAGGATAAATCTTTTAAAGCCTGTTTATCTGAAGTTGTAGCGCGCACGGTGTTTCCGAAATTTTCTGGAGCGTCGATTACGACGGTTTTTCCTCTTAAATTTGACTGATTAATTGTAAGTGCTTCGCACTTAAAAAAAATCGTTAAGATAATTAACGTTGGTTTTTACCCAAGGTTCAAAAAGACCATCTAACTGATACACGTGACCGTTTTGCACGATCTTTTCTTTAAGTGGTTCAAACTTTGGTGCCCACGATAAAGAGACTTTCTTTTTTTCGATGAGATAATTCTTGATCATTTCAAACGACGATAAACCGATCACCCGACGGCGAATTAAATCTTCAAAACCTTTTACTAACTGGGTGTTTGAGTAACTGTATTTACTCTCTAGGTTGTACATCACTGTACCTAGTTCTTCTAAAGACAAACGCTGATCTTGCACCAGATCTAATGCCACTTGAAAAGTGTCGTAAGTCGCTAGCGTTCTGCGTCCGAATTTATTGTAATAATCAGGATCAGTATCGGTTGCTAAATTGATATAAATTTTTTCTACGGGATCTTGAATCGGCACTAGCGACTGTAATTTTAAAATCTCGTCGATCTGCGCACGCGTGATTCCAAGATCTTGCAATAGTTCTTCTAAGTGAAGTGGTGTGTAACGTCTGGCACAAACATCTGAAAATAAATTATAAATGATCGCATCTGATTCTGAGTCATCACCAAAACAAATCATGCGCACGTCGTTGTTTAAATGACAACGAAGCTGCATTAAAGCCTGAAGCTTGTAACCGATTTGTTTTTTTAAAAATAATAAGCGCGATGGCGCTAAATTACGTAAGTTATCTTTATAAAACATTCCCAATGGCGCGATCTCATCAAGCGCGAACTTCTCGGCGATTTTAGATTCCATCTGCGGTGGCGAAGCAGATACGAAAAACAGTGGAAAATCTGATTCAGTGAAATGCTTTTTGCGGGTGCGGGCGATACTTTTTAGTAATTCAGAAGCGCCGGGAACATTTTTTTTAGTCATCGACTTTTCGAAAATAGTTCTAAAAAGGCCTTTTAAAGAGTCAATTGAGGTATCTAAGTAGGTCTTATCCAGATCCCATACATAAATTTCTTGATGCTGAGAAAAATCATAGCCTTGCCTGTAGTTGAAATAAACCACATCTAAGTTGATTTCTGCCGTATTTTTCCAGGTTTTCACTCAAAACACCTCGTGAACAGTATAAAATATCTTTCGGGTAGATTTAAGGCTTTATTGCCAAAAATCCGAAAATGATTTAGCACCTAGACCATGGGTATAGAACAATTTTTACATAAAGCCAAAGAATTGGGGTTTTCAGCCACAGTTGAACCGTGGATTGAAGCCAAAAAAGTAAAAGGCGCAGACCTAGTGTTTTTATCTCCCCTAAAAACTGATCTGCAATGGCAATTGTTATTTAAAGCTTTGCTGCAATTAATCGAAGCACGCACCTCGTACACAGATTCTTTAAAAAATTTAGAATTGATCAGCGATCTAATTTTAATGGGTCATCAAGAAACATTATTTGAACAATCACATGACTTTGCAAAATGGTCTGCGCACTTACGTGCTTTAAGATATCCAGCAACTACTCAGCGTGATGATCAGTTAAAAGATAAATTAGAAAAACTTCCGTGGCCGTACGGTTCAAAAACTAAATTTGAACGTCGCGGTGATCGTGCTGGTATCGAATTAAAAATGTTTATCACTTCAGAAGCTGATTTAATTAAAGCGATTTCTTCTTTAGAACGTGTGAAGGAGCAAATCAGTGAATAGCTCGCTTCCTGTTTTTAAAAAGATCTACATCGATCGTTGTTCAGAAAATTCTGAAGTCGCTGCACGTGTGCGTTCATTATACCCTGCTGAAATCATCGAAACGGTCGAAGAAGGGTTTTTAGCGGCTCAGCGTGGCCCGATGACGGCTGAAGAATTTAACTTATCTAAGCAGACCTTACTTTTGACTGAATTCAAGGGGCAGTTTTTTAAACGCTGTCCGGGTGCTACGCAGAAGAAAACTTTAACTTGCTGTAATTACCATGTTTTAAATTTAGGTAGTCAGTGCAATATGAATTGCAGCTACTGTTATTTACAAAGTTATTTAAATACCAAGATGTCTTTAATCTACACTAATATTGATCAGGCGTTAGAAGAATTAAAAGCGATGATTAATGAATTTCCAAACCACCCGTTTCGTGTGGGCACGGGCGAAATTATTGATTCATTAAGTCTAGATGAAATTACTTTGTATTCGCGTAAGCTGATTGAGTTTTTTAAACCTTACCCGAAATGGGTTTTAGAATTTAAAACTAAATCAAACAAAGTAGATCAATTTATTGATATTCCTGGTGCTAATAATATCACCGTAAGCTGGTCGATTAATCCGCCATACATTATTGATCGCGAAGAGCACGGCACCGCCCGTTTTCATGAACGCATTGAAGCGGCAAAAAAATGCCGTGATCAAGGTTACAAATTAGCTTTTCATATTGATCCGATGATCTATCACCCTAAATGGAAAGAAAACTACGGTTTTCTGGTTGATGAAATCACTTCGACATTTACGCCTGAAGAAGTGCAAATCATTTCAATTGGCACTTTACGCTACCAGCCTGAACAACGCCATATGATGCGCGATCGTTTTGGGGTGCAGTCTTTAGTTGTGGGTGCAGAGATGTTTCCGTCTGAAGGAAACAAGTTAAGATATGATGCGACTTTGCGTGGTGAAATGTTATCTTTCGTATTCAAACGTTTGAAATCTAAAAGTGAAAAATGGAATGCATTTTTCTGTATGGAAACCCCAGAAACCTGGATCAGTGCTTTAGAAAAAGTGCCGATGCAGATTCCCGAACTTAAAGAGATGTTTAAACCACTTCCGCAGGTTTAGTGCATCGTTGGCATCGTAATACTGTAATCAGCACCAAGATATTCCATGATCCAGTCAGTTTGTTTAAGATCTTTGTCTTCTAAAAAAGCACCGCGTATTAATGGCAGATAAAAACGTGTGTTTGTACTTTCTAAAGTTTTACCCTGTGGTTCAACAACTTGCCAAACCCCTTTGCGAATTTCGAATTCATTCCAGGCATGACCGCCAGCAGATTGTTCAGATAAATGAAAGCCCACAACAATACGAGTTGGTATTTTCATTGCGCGCGCGATTGCTGTAAAAATCACTGCATAGTGCTGACAAACGCCTTTGCCACGGGTTAAAGCTTCTTCGGTCGTTAATGGGCGAACCACGTTGTTTTCAACCATGCTCATGTCATAAATATAGTTTTCTGATAGATACTTTAAAATCAATTGCGCCTGAGCTTCACGATTAGTTGGCTCTTTGATTAAAATATCTTGCGCCACTTTTTGAATCGCCGGTAACTCGGTTTGAATCGTCGAATTTGAAACTAAATCTGCAGCTGTACTTGTTCCGCTGATTGTTGGAATTGTTTTTTCAGTTAAGGTCACTGATTTCATACCCTCAGGTGTTGTCGTTTGATTTGATTTTGTCCAGTAAGCCCCAAAGTTGTCGTAGGCTGGTAATTTTTTTCCTGATAATACGATCGTGTTATTTAAACTAAAATATTTTTCGGGCAACTTAACCGCAACAACTTGAGTAATCTCTTTGCTGCTTCCTAAAGCTTGTTGTTGCCAAATAGCTTGCGTAACAGTCCAAGTTTCTTGTCCAGCAGCTGAAGAATATTTCACACCGGCTTTTTCGTCGACAGCGATCTCAATATCTAAATTGAAAGTAGCACTCCCAAGAGAAGCTTTTGTTAAGGTAAAGTTTAAATCTAAACCAAATTTCTTCTTCTGAACTTGAGATGTTTCAATAATTCGAGCCTGCATTAACCCTATACCGTCAGAATAAGAATAGGAGTTATTTAGCGTCGCTACGTTTTCATCATCTTCAAGGAATGAATCTAACTTTGCGCCCTCGGGGATGCTGAAATTTTCTGAATTATTATCTGATTCGCCGCCGACATAATAGTTAGCTTTAGAATAAGTGTAATTAAGTTCATCTTTCTTTTTGATCGCGCGAAATGATGTTTGCGATTTTCTAAGCTCGCAATTTTCATTAATTAAATACCGTTGTTCTAACTCTGAAGCCGTCCTGCTGGTGTTTAACGCGTACTTCAAAGTTACATTCATCGGGTCTTTTGAATCTTTACTGTTCAAAGATAACTCGTATTCTAAACTTTGCTTATGATCTTGAGATTGCGTAATATATTCTATCGCGACTGATTTGGTATTTTCTTTAGTTTGCGTTAGTGAATACTCAGCTTTAGCTTGGTGTTGCAAAGATGCATTGGCAAAACTGACCTGTGCCGAAAGCTCTTCGACATTCTCGAAATTCATGCTTTTTGAGGTCATCATACCACGAATTTTATTTTCGCATGTGGTGGCTTTTTCAGAAAGATTTGAGACACCTTTAAAAGGGCTGGTTTGAGCTGGTTTGTCGTCTTTTTTAGGAGGCTGACAGCCCAAAAAAAGGACTGTCAAAACACTAGCCAACAATGGACGCAAAAGGCTGCTATTTTTACCTAAAAAGCCCATAAAACACCTCTAGTAACAAGTTATTAAGATCACTCATTGTTACTGGCAATCAAAGGGCCATAACGGCCGTGTCTTACTTTGATAAATTACACATAGATTCTAATGACTCAGCCCGAGTGGCTTTCATCATATTTTCTTGGGCGTAGTTATCATTCCAGATTTTTACAGCACTCGAAGCAACTTTTTCTGCAGTTGTCGATAAAGCCACGCGCATATCTTTACTTTGGATAATTGACCCACGGTGAATTAATAACGGAACATACTCAACTCCGCGAAGTTCTAATTTTTCACCTGCACGCGCGGTTAACGAAAGGCTCACCATCAATGAAGTGCGTTTTTCGATTGGTGATTGGCCTGCAACGAAGTTACCTGTTGAATAAGCGATAAAACCTTCGCGTCCAGATTTTGTCGTGTACTTCTCCCAAGGTTGCACCACATGCGGGTGCGTTCCGATTACAGCTACAGCGCCGGCTTCTAAGATTTCACGGCCTAGTTTTGTTTGTTGAGAATTGTGCTGTAATTGATACTCCCCTCCCCAGTGCGGAGTAACAATCACAGCATCGATTGATGGATCATTTGATAAGTCGCGAATTGTTTTTAGTAACAATTCTTTTTGGTCAAAACATGTTAGCACTTGTTTTAATTTATCACGACGGCCATTGGT
Source organism: Bdellovibrio sp. (assembly GCA_036676395.1). Classification (GTDB taxonomy): domain Bacteria; phylum Bdellovibrionota; class Bdellovibrionia; order Bdellovibrionales; family Bdellovibrionaceae; genus Pseudobdellovibrio. The sequence continues at coordinate 573,688 of JAKFCY010000002.1, read as the reverse complement.
TTCATAAGTACATGCAAGCCATGCGATACGGCGATTTTTAACTTCAGTGATGGTGTGCCATGTTTCGTTAGCACCAAACGCTTTAGTTTTTGTGCCTGTGTATGAAAGGCCGACAGCGATTAATTCGGCGATCGTTTTATCAACGCCCACTGATTCACGGTCGAAAGAATGATTATTCGCAGTCGACACAACATCAAAGCCTGACTCTTTAATGTCTGTGATTAAACTCTTATGATAATTAAATGCTGGGTAACCGCTGTAAACTTCTTTATCGAAAACAAAACCTGGATCGATCTGAATTTTACCGCCTTTGACAACACTTTCAGCCGTTGTACCTTCAAGATTTGCATAAGCTATATCAGCCTCAGCAAAAATCGGAAGTAATGATGACCATAAACTTTTAAAACCTAATTTATGCTGTGACGCTTGAATTTGTAAGCGATCATGCATAAGTAAATCACCTACGCCAACGATACGAATGTCGTCTCCGGCAGAGCAGCCCTGTTTGTATCTTAGAACTTCAGCCGAGAAGGCAGAAGCAGTGATAAATTGCGCGACTAGAAATAGGCTTACAAGCTTTTGTGTTTTCATAGGCCGTAGTTTAACTAGGCTTTAACAGAAATATAATCCGTTATGATTCTGACTGCGGTAAATTCTATCTGACTAAACTTTGTACGCTCTTATGGTCTTAAAACACAAAAAGGCCTGCCACTTTACGGCTTAGGCCTTTTCTGCGCTAAGGTAATATTTGCAACACGCTGCAACCAGAAAGACGGCCTGGCACCTAAGCTCCGGCAAAACTGAGTTCTGAGATCAGAACATCTGGGCACATGCGACCGCTTGAGCCGCTGTTTAATTTGTTACTTAGGGCTGTGATTTTTTTTAGTGTTTCTAAAATGTTTCCTGAAACCACGAACTGATCTACTGGGCCAACTAGTTTACCATCTTCGTATAGTAAACCTTCTGCTGGCATCGAGAATTCGCCCGTTGTTTCGTTGTAACCTGCGTGTAAGCCGCCGGTAAATTCAGTGATCACCACAGTGGTTTTGTTTTTTGCGATAAGCTGATCCAATGAATCTTTTCCTGCCGGAACAATTAAGTTGCTGCAGCCAATTGACATCGTGCCTGCTGGCGAACGTGCCGCATGGGCTGTGTGCGGTAGATTCATTTTTTCAGAGTATTCTAAATTTGTAATAAAAGTTTTAAATTCACCCTGATCAATCAGTGTTGTTGTTAATGAAGTCGCCCCTTCAGAATCAAATGGACGATACCCTGGAAGGGTTTCTTCTAAAGGGTTATCAACCAATGTGAAAAGTGGACTTGCAATGATTGAACCGATCTTTCCTTTTAACAGTGATTTGCCTTCGAACACTTGTTTTGCCGAAAAATAACTTTCAAACATATTAATCATCGTCACGAATTCATCACTGGTGATGATCGTTGCGTAATTACCTGTTTTTAAAGTTTTAGCATTTAATTTTTCTTTGGCTCTTTTAACAGCCTCTGATGTGATGTGATTCACATCAATATCTTTAAAATCACGCGAGATCATCGATTCACCGCCCATTTTAGACGATTCACCGTCTTTAGCTAAGGGGTAAGCGTAGGCTGAATAATATTGAAATTTATATTTACAATCTACACCTGCAGAATTTAATACACGAACCGCGCCCTGGCTCTCAGAAAAGCCTGCCCACGGGACAGATTGAATTTTATCTTGGCTTAAACACTGCGATTCTAACTTTTCAGCCACAGCTTTTTTTTCAGCGATCGGAATTTCACTAAATTTAGGGTCTGTGATTTTAAGCGACGTCGGTTTTACTAAATTAAGTGGCTTATTATTCTTATCAGCCGTTTGCGAATTTGCCTGAGCGTTATTATAGGCTTCGTTAAAGGTATTTAACAATGAGGCTTCCGATAAGTTTTCTGTGTAAGCATAACCTTGCGATGAGCCAATGATTACACGCAGGCCCGCAATTTGACTTTGAATGGATTCGAATTTATCTAATTTTTTTTGCTTATAACCTAAATTTAATTTTTCAGTTTCAGAATAGAGTAATTCGACCTGAGCTTTTTTATCTTCGGCCAATTTTTGAATTTTAAGAAAGTTATCTTTGATTTGATCCATATTATTTACCCGCCTTTCCGCCAACCATTAAACTTGAAACTAAGACTTCAGGCTGACCCACACCAGCTGGGATACTGCCGCTCACAGAACCACACATTCCAGTGGCCATTTTCATTTCGCTGCCGACTTTAGTGATTTTACCTAATGTTTCGATACCACGTCCGATAAGACATGCACCTTTAACGGCTTCTTCGATGCGACCTTTTCTAATCACATAAGCTTCGCGCACCTGAAAGTTGTAATCACCCGTACTGGTATTTACTGATCCACCACCCATGCGTTTAGCAAATAAACCGTAATCAACATCTTTGATCATATCTTCGAATGTATCTTTTCCGGGAGCGATGAAAGTATTACGCATACGTGAAGCCGGAGCAAACTTGTAAGACTGCTTACGACCGCTGCCTGTGGCTTCAAAACCAGTTTTCAAAGCGCCAACCTGATCGACTAAAAATGACTTCACCACACCGTTTTCAATCAGCGTGGTTTTTTTCGTAGGCATTCCTTCATCATCAAAATTTAATGAACCCCATTCATTTTTAATGGTGCCATCATCAACTGCTGTTAAACATTCATTACCAATTTTTTGACCCATCTTATCAGCAAACACTGAATCCCCAGTTTGCACGGATGTTGTTTCTAAGCCGTGACCGCAAGCTTCGTGTAAGATGACCCCGCCGAAGCCATTCGCTAACACCACGGGCATTTCACCCGCCGGTGCAAAACCTGATTTGGTTAATAACAGCGCGCGATCAACAGTGTCTTTGGTCATCGCTTTGAGATCAAAGCGATCAAAAATTTCTGAAGTGCCCATATGACCATGGTTCTCGCCAGAACTTTCTTTAGTACCGTTAGTTTCAACGAAAGTTTCAACATTAAAGCGTGAATAAGCGCGCTCATCATATACTGAAACGCCACGAGAATTAACGATTTGTACTTTTTGGAATTTTTCATTTAGACCTGCCTCTACTTGTGTGACATGTGTACTTAGGCTGCGTGCATGCTGATCCGCTGAATTGAGCCAAGCCATTTTTTTGTCACGGTTAATTTCCCACGGTTTATCGCCGAAGGTATGAATTGAATCGAACTGATTTGGATTATTTAAATGAATCGGTTTAATAATTTTTGAAGTGTCACCAGTTTGGCTGTTGGCTGCAATCATTGCTGCCCGCACCAAGCCTTTTTCTGAAAGATCACTTGTGGTGACATAAACCACTTCTGTGCCGAACACCACGCGAATGCCTGCGCCGTAAAGCTGGCCAACGATCGCCTTATCTGGCCTAGAATTCATCACCGTTAAATTTGATGAATAAGTGTCTTCAACAAAGATATCAGCAAAGTCTGCTCCTGTAGATAAAGCTGCGTCTAAGGCTTTTTGTAAAATGTGAGTTTGAATAATCATGCGAAATCCTTAATCTTTAAACCATCAATCGGAAAATCGATCCAATCTTCTTCTGCTGGAAAACCTTTCGGTCTTTTTTCGGTTAAATTTTTAAATTTTAAAAAAGCAGTCATGCCACACATAAAAGCTTCAAAGGCATGATTGTTTTCAACCATGTGCTTTGCATCTTGGTGGTAGATGAATGCAATATTGTTGTCGTTGAGTGCTTGGATAAACTGAGCGCGCGCTTCATCGCCGCCAAAAGCTGCGCGATGATCACTGATTTGTGATTTCATCATGTTTAGCGCTTTACCCATACGCCATAGCGTAAGTTTTGGAAAAGCTTCGATGCAATCTACTGTTAGCCTTTTACGAATAAAATTAGCCCGTGCTAATAACGGCGCGGTGTTTGCCCCCATCGCGTGGTGCAGGTGAAAAACTTCTTCAAGTTCTGTTGAAAAATACATTTCTACAGCCCGCTGAGTGTAGGGTGTGAATAATTTTTTCGGGCGTTTTTTCTTTAAACGGTCTTCTTGATGCTTCCACATCCATTCAACATGAGGTTGATGGCAGTTTTCATATCCTGGGCATTTTAATTCACAACGTAAACAGTTGGGTAGATTCCATGGGGTATCAAACGCCACATACTTTAGGGTGTCGGCATTTTGTAAAATTAATTCATGGATTTTTAAATCTCCCGAAATGGTTTCGTCAGATTTAATTTTTTCAAATAATCTCGATAAAAATATTTTTTTATTTTCTGGATAGTATTCTAAAACAGCAACGCAGGCTTTATCAGATTTGCCTCCGGCTAAAGAGACTCCGATAAAACGAATAACATTACTTGCTGCCGGAGAAGTTAAAGCGTGTTGTTTGACAACGGATTTACCAGCGGGCTTACTGGCCTTGCGTTTAGACACTGAAACTTTTCGTTTTCGCATGCGCTGATCACTTTCTGACGATGCTCAGGACTAACCCAAACCAGGACACATCCACCACCGCCGGCTCCACATATTTTAACAGCGAGCGCTCCGTTTGATAAGCCGATTTGATGCAGTCTTTCGATTTCAGGACTGGTGAATGCCGGAGTTAACTGGATACGTGCGTCATATTCTTCGCGAAATAACTCTGGAAGCTTCTCCCAGGCATTGTCTTGAATGGCTTGCCATAAATCATCGGCGATAAGTTTAATTTTTTTCAGTGCGGCCATCACTTTCGCATCGCGCGCGATAGCTGCTTTTAAAACTTCAAAATTGTTTAAACCACTATGATGACTGCGGCCCGTGTAAACTAATAAAAAATTATCATGCAAAGGTGTGCCTTTGGGGTCAGTGATATTTTGGGTAATGCCGAATGTGTCATAGTTTAAATAATTTAAACCCCCAGTAATCGCTGGGTAATAATCTTGCGTGCCGGTTGGCGTATTTAAAATTTCAGCTTCTAGGTTATGCGCCCAATGAACCATTTCATGGCTTGAAGAAAATTTAATGTCTGTCAGCTGCGAAAATGCTTTCATCATTGAAATGATCAAGCTACTGCTGCCACCAAGACCACCACCAATGGGGCTTTCAGATTGCGTCGAAATTGCAAAACCTTTTTCAACTGGGCCTGGTGCTTTCTTATGAAACTTTGAAATCACACTTTGATAGAGGTGTAACTTCGGATCTAGTGCTTCAATAAATTGGCTGTAATTTTTGAAAGTCCATTTTTGTTTTAAATCTAACGAATGCACTTCGATGGATTGATCTGTGCGCGCTTCTAAATTAACTTTAGTCCAAATATCAATGGCAAGATTTACCGTGCGTGCAGTATCTACAAAATTATATAAAGGCCAAAGATCTAAAGTACCACCGGCAAGGTCTACGCGGGTTGGTGATTTAACAGTTATCATTTTTTTCTCGCTTTGCTTTCAGGTAACACTTCGACGTGAGCTACCTGGTCTTTTAAAATTTTCTCTAATGGAAGTTGATCAATGTATGATTTTTTGAGACCAAAAATATTATCACTCGTCTGGGTGCGCGCTAAGAAGTAATCTTTGCGCAGCGGCCCCCAGTTGACCTGAAACAACAACTGATCTTCAGAGGTTTTTAAAATGATCATGTCGTTACCGACGAAATCTTTACCCTCTTCTTCATGTAAAAAGTAAGTGATCTCAAGATCGTGCACCTGATTGATTAAATCAGCCATATCATCATTATTAATTTTTATTTTTTCAGCAAGATCTGCAGCCTCTGGACGCCATTTAGAATCTTCTTTAACCAGCTGTAAACTTTTAGCACCACTTCTGACAAACACGCGATTCACCATCTTTACATCGAATGTCATCATAGTTTTACGATCGCGAAGGGCATCTAAATTTAAATTTCCAAATAGCTCCCATTGCGATAAATCAAGTTTTACTAAGTAAGTTGGCTTTTCTGTTAAAGCATAAAGAGCTTTATCTTTTTCGTGCAAGTTAACGACCACGGCCCAACGATCATTTTCAGTTTCAAAAATGACTTCAGAATAATCTTTATTTAAGCCTTTTTCCTTGCGCTCCATATCTGAGGGGTCACCCTCACTGATATATTCTTGAATGGTGTTTTCAGCGATGGCTTTAATCATTGAACGAATTTTACTTTGATCTAAGATGTAGTCTTCAAAAACCGGAGAATACCATCCCTTATCGCCACTGACTAAACTGAAATTATCATTTAATGAACGAACCGTAATTTTTTTAATGGCTGCGATTTGACCTCGGTAAAGACTTTTCTCGCGAAAATAAGTTAATTTTTCTGTCGTAAAATTAAACCAAGCCGGACTAACCACCAAAATTTTTTCAACATTATCAATACGCGCGTAATGATTACCTTCGAAATTTTTTGTGGCACTTATGAATATTTTTTGTGATTGGCCAAGATTATTTTTGATCACCATAAAAGCTTCTGGAGTGTCTAAACCGAACTCGGCCCAGTTAATGCCGGGTCCTTCTTTAGCGATGGCCGTTTGTTTTTCATTGGTCAGCTGAGTTAATACATCTTCTAAACGCTGATCGTCTGCAATATCTGTGATCGGTTCTTCAATTTTCCAGCCTTGATCATTTTTTTGAAAAACGTATTTAGTATTTTTGTTCTGCATCTCAAGATAATTAATTTGTTCTTTTTTTAAGTAAACAATCTGAGTACTATCCTGCTCTGCATTTTGCGCTTCACGCACGACGGTAAAATAATAGATTCCGCCCGAGAAAGCCACGGCCAGTACTGCCAAAATTACTGTTTTGTAAAACTTCATATGAACTTATTCCTTATGCGTGACGGCGTCTAAGCCATAACACGATACTTATACCCAAAAATAAAAATGGTAATGGTAAAAATATTCCCATAACCACAAACTTGTAAAACTGACTAAATTCAGGAGGCGACATTAACATTTGCGTGATTGATACTTCTTTTGGAGCAATTGAAATTAAATCGCTGTCGCCTAATAAATACGACATCGAATTCAGTGCCAGATCACGATTTACGTTCTGAAAAATAGCTCCGTTAGATAAAAAATCTGTGTCGGCTGCGACAACAGCTTTAAAAGGTTTCGTCGCTTTATCAAGTTTACCATTCACTTCAGCAATTAGATTAAAAGATCTTGGTTGACCTTCGTAATTGGCGCTATCCATTTTAAGTAAAGCGACAGAAGCCTCTGGCGTGCGCACAATGATTTCATTTTTAATATCTGGGCTGACCGGCACCAGCGCTAAAGAATTTGGCGCAATAAAAATAGCTTTTTGATTGCTGGTAAATACTTTAGTGATCGGATTTACCGGCGAATAATCAACAGCCACTGTAGGCTCGTTTGAATTTACCACTTGCCCCATCGGAGAATTAATCACATTAAAAATATATTGCTGTTCTAATTTAAGACCGAACGTATTTAACAAACCAGAAAGACCTGCCGTATTTTTATCATCTAACGTTAAAAATAATGACCCACCGATTGATAAATACTTAGTGATCGCATCGATTTGAAATTTTTCTAAGGCACTTTGCGGCCCAAGAATAACTAAAGCATTCGCTTCTTCAGGAATCGCCGTGGCCTTAACTAAATTTATCTTTTTAACCAGGTAAGAATTTTTTTCTAACAACTGTACAAACGAAGAAACACCACGCTGATTTTTTTCGTCTTCAATATTACGCTCTTCATCACCTTCAACAATATAGATGATCTTTTTTTCTTTGCGGGTCACTTTGATGATCGCATTGGTAAAATCTTGTTCGTTAAATTTTTGCCCTTGGCTTCCTAAAAATTGCGATTCGATTCGGTTTTTTTGACCTTTATAATCAATAAAAACTTCGCCCACTGGGCGATTGGCCCCAAAATCTGCCGTAGTTTTCGGATTCGAATTCATTTCGATATAGTCAATTTTTACTTTATCTGAAGCTTCAGAGTACATTCTTGCCGTTTGCGCAAAAGCTTTACGATTGGCTTCTACGTTTTCAGCGCCTTCTTTATAAAAGAATTTAACGCTTAAATCCCCTTCAAGGCTGTTCAAAATCTGAACTGATAGCGGTGACAAAGTGTGTAAGCCCACTTGGGTAAAATCAAAACTTTTATTCTTCTTACTTGAAAGAATATTTAAACCCACTAAAAAAACAACCGCGATCAAAACTAAAGCGCCCATGTTTAAGCCGTGTTTTGTGGTCTTCATGGTCATCAGTTCATATAACAATTTACGGTCCTGATAAACCCAGGCCACCACTGACAGCACTGCAGGGCCTAAGATAAACCACATAAACGGCATCCAGGTTTGAATGGCAAAATACAAGCCGCCGAATGATAAAAATAAAATACAAGCTATACCTAAAAGTAGGCGTCCCTTTTTACTCATATTAAGATCTCCAGCGGGCAGATTCGACTACCCGTTCGGTCAAAAAACAAAATAGAAAAATAACACTGACAAAAAACACGACACCATTTAAACGCAGCACACCTTCGACTAAACTTTGTAAATGCTGGTTTAACGAAATTTGATCAAAAACCGCTTTCATCGCCGTGCTTTCGACTAATTCAGCAAAACCACCTAAAATCCAAACTGAAATATTAAATACGATCCCGACAAAAAAGGCGATCATCGTATTTTCAGTTAAACTTGAAGCAAACATGCTTAAGGCGCTGTAAACGGCACCGACCAGAAAAATTCCCGTTAAAGCCAGAATCGCCGGAGCCCAAGAAAAATCAAACATCTTACGAGCCACTAATATATAAATAAATGCAATTGCTGATAAACCTAAGACGACTGCTAATAATGATAAGTACTTTCCGACCACGATTTGCACTGAAGAAATCGGCGAAGTTAATAACAAATCAAAAGTGCGATTTTTCTTTTCTTCTGAAATTAAACGCATGGCTAAGGCCGGCACCATAAACATTAAAATTAAGTTTAATAATGAGAGGTGCGGTAAAAACACCACATAGTGAATATTTTGTTGTTGCGAACTGCCTAATCCCATGGCCATCATGGCATTTGAAATCTGATTGGCGAAATTTAAAATCGAAATCGAAAAGGTGATTCCCAGCAACACTGTCGTCAAAAATGCGATCACGTAAAACAGCGGCGAAAAAAACATGGCTTTAAATTCTTTTTTAAACAGAGTAAATATTTGTTTCATATCTGCTCCTTTTGACCATAAGTCAGTTTTAAAAACACATCTTCAAGATTTTGCGTCGCTGGCGTCAATTCCCGCAGGCCAGCGCCGGATTTGATAATTTGCTGGGCGATCAGATCTAGCACATCTTCGTCTTTGATTTGAATACGGTAAGACGCTGAACCCATTTGTTCAACATGATGGACTCCAGATATTTTTTGAAATTCTGAGATCAACATCAGGTCTTTTTTAGTTTTTACATTCACGGTAATCAAACCTTGATTCAGTTTTTCTATATTATCGATTGAATCTTCAGCCACGATTTGACCGTTATGAATAATAATCACACGGTTACACGTGGCTTGCACTTCAGGTAATATATGAGTTGACAAAATAATCGTGTGCTGGCCTTTTAATTCTTTGATCAGATCACGAACTTCGGCCACTTGTTTTGGATCTAAGCCCACTGTTGGCTCATCTAACACTAACACATCCGGATCAGACACTAACGCCTGAGCGATCCCCACACGTTGGCGAAACCCTTTGGATAAGTTTTTAATTAATCGAAACCTTACATCTAATAACTGGGTTTTTTGCAGGGCTTTTTCAATTAAACCTTTTTTCTTAGAACTCTCTACTAATTTCAGATCAGCCACAAAATTTAAATAATCTTGCACCGTCATATCTAAGTAAACCGGCGGAGCTTCTGGCAAATAACCAATTCGTTTTTTCACTTCGATAGGATTTTCAAAAACATCGATTCCACAAATTTTTGCGACCCCAGATGTTGGTGCCATAAAACCTGTGATGATTTTCATGGTCGTTGATTTACCGGCCCCATTTGGCCCAAGTAACCCCACCACATCGCCGGGTGAAATTCTAAAATTGATATCTTGAATGGCTTTACGTTCACCGTAATTCTTACAGAGATTATACACTTCTATCATAACTGTAAATTAGAGCAAAATTTTATACGGTAATCAACATTTCCCGAGGGTGATGATAAGTCACACGCCCAATCTTATCCCCTTTGATCGGTTTCACGTGACGACATTCAACAATCACCACAGAAAGCTTTGCACCATCCATGTGTTTTTTGTTTTTAATGGATTCTTTGACTAACCACTGGCTTGCTTGGATCAAAACCTGATCCGAGACATTTTTATCCTTAGGTTTTTGTATAATAGCATAGGCACTTGGATAATCTTTAAGGTGTATCCAAAGATCCCAAGCTTTGGCTTGGCGCAGTAGTTTTAAGTTTTCACCGGCGTTTTTACCCATCAAAACACTTACTGGGTTTTCACCGTCGATGTTTAGTTTGCGAAAATGACCTTCGGTGGCTTTACGCAGTCCTTGTTTTGCTTGTTTAACAGCCAATTCATTTAAATGTTGCTGAAACCGCTTTTCAGATACATCGGCGGCCAAATCAATTTCTAAGGCGATTTGTTTTTTGCGCTCATCGGCGCCTAAAAGTTTGTGCGCCACTTGTTTGGATTTTTCAAAAGCTTTTTCAATACTGACCGAAGGTTTTTGTTTAAAATCGACATACTGCGACCATTCATGCGGAAGATCTTTAAAACCATTGGTTTTTAAAAAATTACCGATTTCAGCCCAGGGAACTTTTTTTAATTCATTTTTTTGTTCATCAATTTGCAACAACGCTTTTTGTTTTTTCTGCAGGTCTTTTTTTCGTTGTTGCATCCATTTTTCATACGGAGATTGTCCGCCACCGGCAGCTGATTCATTCACTTTAGTTTTCGCACGACGCTCAAACCACTGTTTAAATAAAAAAGGAATCGAACGATTTTCAGACTCAAAATTTTCATCTCTTGTGGCCACGGCTAAATCGCGGGGTTTATCCCAGGAAACGCTTTTACCTTCAGCTGTGACAATCACATTCGGCTGTCTAGGAATCAGGCGCACCTGCAAGACTAACTTTTTGTCGGGAAGACTAAAATCAAAATCCGCGACGCGACCAAAGTTTTCTAAGACTTGCACGTCTTTTAAATGCGTATTTTTAAAATGCGAATTTAAAAACAGGGCCACAGGCTTAGTTTTTTTAATTTTAAGCCACGGGTTTTGCGGGTAAAGCCCGACGAAAGGAAACTGTGTATCTAAATCTAACACCAACCACACGGCTTTAGGCTCATGAACGAAGCGGTAAAAGCCAAGCACCAGGCCGTCTTCCGTCGAGATCACCTCTTGCAACTGACTTCCGATCAGCTCGTCGTGCAGATATTGGATAATTGTCTGAAATTCTGAAAAACTAGGCGATTTCACAGTTTAGGTTTTAGCTTAACTATCCGAAAAAATCTATATATGAAAAAAATGATTCTGCAAATTATTGAAGAAGAGATTAAGTCTACTCACAACATTTCTGAGACTGCTGACCAATTCGTTGAGCGAGTGACGCAACTTTTCGTCGAAGAATTTCAGCATCTGAAAATGTATGCCCCACTGGGCCTTGACGTCGAAGTGATTGAAGAAGTGCAACAAGAGGTCTTAGACCTTTACCGCATTAAAACTTACGGCCACTATAGCCTGCAAAGTTATCGTGTAGCGCTGCTCCAAAAAAATAACACAACAAATGAGACCATCAGCTAGACCAACATCCAGATTGCTTACCTAGCCGGGTAACTGTTTTTGCCGAATATATGTTAAGATTTAGAGGTCATACATATATAAGACAAGGATGTTTTTCTATGCCAAAAATCGCTCTCATATTATCGTTCACATTCATCGCCTTTTCAGCAAACGCCCAAATCATTAAATTTGGCCAAAAACTTCCGTTTGTCGGCAAATACCTCGACAAAAAAGATGAAGCCATGCTTGCCGAAAATAGCAAAGATATGATCGCCAAAATGAAACAAGGTTCGGCTGATGATTACTACATGGATATGGACTACGCTTTAAGCCGTCCAGAAAACCAAGATCAAATCCATAAAGCCTTATCACCTTATGTTCCGGGAATCACAAAAGCCGATGCCGTGAAAGCTTTCGTCAAAGGCCGTAACAACTGGATTGCATGGAGTGGCGGTAATGATAAATTCTGGGATTTTTTAAGTGACCATACTTTCGGTAATTTAGATTTCGTAAAATTAATTTCCAATGATCCAAACCAGCCTTATTCGCGTGCGAACCGTTGGCAACAAATCGGTTTAGTGAATGAACCTTGTTATGTGAACAACAAAGAACCACTTCCTGAGCGTTGGGGTTTAAGACTTGATAAACGCGTGGTCTCTGCAGAATGTCCTCCAGAACCATTTTCAGATGCTAAAAAATATCCTGGCGCCAAAATCGGCGCACGCGGAAAAACATTAACTTACAAAGGCCAACAAAAACATTTAGAAGTGGGTTCTTTCTACGGAGTTCCAACTGGAGTCATCGGTCTTCGTTTATTTACAAACCCAAAGTTTGATCAAGCGGCTGCAAATCGCTGGGATCCGGTTCGTTATTACAACGACCCTGCTTATTACAACGACCCGACATTAGTTAAACCTTACCGCGTAGGCATGAGCTGCGCATTTTGTCACGTTGGACCAAATCCAGTTAATCCGCCGGCAGACTTTAACAATCCAAAATGGGCAAACTTAAATTCTAATGTAGGTGCGCAATACTTCTGGTTTGATCGCGTATTTAACTTTAACTACAAAAAAAGCGTAGACAATTTTATTTACCAATTAGCTCACACGGCCCGCCCTGGAGCTTTAGATACTTCATTAGTTTCTTCAGATCAAATCAATAACCCACGCACGATGAATGCCGTTTATGAACTGGGTGCACGTATGCACGCAGCTGCTAAATTCGGTAACTGGGAAAACTTAAAAGATGGCGAATTATTAAATACCCAATTTTCGATGATGCCGGGAATGCCAAAAAATTCTCCGCTGTTGGGTTTCACGAAAAATGGCAATACTTCTGCACTTTCTCCTCGCGTATTAAAAGATGGCGCCGATTCTGTGGGTGTATTAGGAGCTTTAAACCGCGTGTATGTTAACATCGGTTTATTCTCTGAACACTGGTTAGAAAACTTTGTACCGGTAATTGGCGGCGCACACATTACGCCGTTTCAAATTAAAAAAGCTGCGGCAAATTCAGGTTACTGGCAAGCTAACGTCATCCAGACTACTGATCTTGCGATGTTCTTAATGGTTGCCTCACGTAAAGATGGTTTAGCCCAAGCTCCAGAAGGAACTAAATACTTAAAAGATATTGAAAGCGAACAAGTCAAACTTGGTAAAAAATTATTTGCCAATAACTGCGCCTCTTGTCACTCGTCTAAACTTCCAGAAAAAGTTTACGGCATCTTTAACCGTCCTGAATGTGTTGGCGCTGGCTACATGAAGTGCTGGTCAAACTATGTTGAATACACAAAAACTGCTGAATACCACACACAAATCGAAGGCATCGTTAACCAAAAAGATTTCTTAGATAATAACTACTTATCGACTGATATCCGTATTCCGATGACAGCCATTGATACTAACCTTTGCAGCTCGATTGCAACGAATGCGATCAAAGATAATATCTGGGATAACTTCGCTTCTAGCTCTTACAAAGCTTTACCTTCAGTGGGTACGTTTCGTATTAATTACCCGTCAACAATGAGATCAGGTAATAACATGGGCGTAATTTTAACGTCTGAAGATAAAGCTGTGCCAGCTGGTGGCCGCGGTTACTTACGTGCACCATCACTTATCAGCTTATGGTCAACAGCCCCATTCTTTCAAAATAACTCTTTAGGTAAATTTGATGATCGCGGAACTGTCGAAGGCCGTATGGCGTCGTTTGATGATTCTATCAGAAAATTATTAAATCCGGATTTACGCGGCGAACCTCAGCGCGCAGGTGAAGTTAAAGTTCAGTACACTTCAATCTACGGCGATAAAGTGCCAGGCCTAGTCGATGTACTTACAGCAGACAGCTACATCAAAATCCCGATTAAGTTTGTACCCTTCTTACTTAAATCAGCGGTTTTCAAAACGATCTTAGCTAATGGCGGATCATTTGAAGAAGTTGATGGCGAATTTGTTGTTAATTATTCTAAAGAAGCTTTAGAAAAGCCAGTTGTAGCAGCCAACGAAGTCTTCAAAAAAGACAAAGATAAGCGTAAAGTCGCTCAGTATGATGCGCCGATTGATAATGCCATCGTCAACGAAGCAAACGTCGGCAAGTCTCTTAAAATCGGACCTCTGCCTGCAGGTGTTCCGATCAACTTACTTTCAAACTTAGACTTAACTTACGCAGGTCTTAAAATGGATGTGATTTTCGCTCCTAAAACAGTACTGGAAGCGCAATACCAATTAATCGACGCGGTTGTATCTTTAACTCGTGCAAGCTTTGAAATTCAATTCAAAGGCTTAAAAGGCGAAGTGGCGCGTGACCGCTTCATGGAATTAGCGGCCAAAGACTTAGTTGACGCCAGCAAATGTGCTGATACAACAGTTAACCGCGGTCACTACTTCGGTACAAAATACTCTCGTAGTAAAGTGGGCTTCACACCTGCTGAACAAGATGCTCTGATTGAGTACTTAAAACATTTCTAATCTGAAATTAAAGATTAAATAACGAGCCTCGGTAGAAATACCGGGGCTTTTTTTTGTGTGAGTGCCTTGAGCCGGAAGTTGACCGTCGTCAGAGCGCGTTGATGGATACTCTAACGGATAAGATTAGTCAGATGACCAAAACTTATTTCTGTTACATACTCGTACTAGATGGATAAAAGACTTGAGATAAAATTTGACGAGAATTTATGGGATATACCATGTGATCCAAATGGTCTTAAAGAATACACTAACGAATTAAGACAAAAATTAAAAAGCTCAATAACACCCATTGAACGAGTTCGCACACTAGGTGAACTTGGCACTTACCTAAGAAGTCTTAATGACCTAGTGAGTGCACAAAATTATCTTTTAGAAGCCTTAGAGCTTACAAAAAATAATCATTTAGGTATTAAATTGGAAGTTCAACAAAACATTCGATTAGCCCATGTGTTACAATGGCAAAAAAGATATAATGAAAGCGATTTTCTTTTTAACAAAATTATTTCTGCTTGCAGAATAAACTCTGAGGCTAATTTATATTTAGACTTTGCACTTCAACATGCAGGAAAAAACTTATTCGACCAGAGTAGATTTTCAGAGGCACTACTTTGCTTTGAAGAAGCCATGAAACTTCGGATTCAGCGTAATGCTCCTGAAGATCAAATAGTCTCGACAAATTTTGCGATAAATAGGACAAAAACACTTATCAAATAGACAACCATTATTCGTGATAACTTAGATCGCGTCGACGCACTCTGACGACGGTCAACTTTCGGCTTAAGAGTGTAACATTAAAAAACCACAATTACGAATCTGCAAGTTTACGAATAATCGAAAAATACATTGGGCCATAACCACCGGAACGATCCGGTAAAATCTGATAACCAAATTCAGTTTTTTCTATAAACGGATACTTATCCATATTTTTAAATTCTAAAAACTCTACTGAACGTTTTTTCTTTAATTTTTTAACAACATCATCATTTTCTAAAGGCGAAATCGAACACGTCGAATAAACGATTTGTCCACCTACCCGACAAGCTAAATAAGCAGATGATAATAACGAATACTGACGAATCGCTAAATTTTCGCTGCGACGTTTTGTCCATTCAGAAAACTCTTGTGGATTTTCTAAAAGATGACGTTCACCCGAACACGGCACATCGGCTAACACACGATCAAAGACATCGACCTTATCTCGGCCATAAGCATTGCCGTCTTTACCCTGTACAAACACATTCTGGCGCATTTCGTGCGGTAAATATTCACGCACCACGCGAACTAGACGCTCACGACGGGCATTCGAATACTCGTTTGAAACTAATTGACCAGTGCCATTCAGTTTTTCAGCTAAGATTAAGGTTTTACCACCAGGGGCTGCGCACATATCTAAGACCAAGTCTTCAGGTTGCACATCAAGTGCTGTCGCGACTAATACGCTGGCAGGATCCATTTTGTAAAACACTTGCACATCATTAGCATCGCGCAAGTTATGCACGTTGATTTCTGGGTTTACTTGAAAACAATTATTGAAACTAACCGCAGAGAAGTCTTTAGCTTCATAATCGGCAAATAAGTTTTTACGTAAGACTTGGGTTTCGCTAACTTCTAGCGCTTGCGACAAAGCCGGCCAGCGATCGCCATACACAGAGGAAAAATAAGCTTCAAACTTTTCATTATGTAATTTCATGACTATAAACCGTTAGGAAACTCACATGTGAATTGACAGCCTTCACCGATATCTGATTGTAACGAAATCTGCCCGCCGTGAATTTGCGTGTGATGTTTAACTAAAGCTAAACCAAGACCCGAACCACCTTGATTGCGGTTACGGCCTTTATCAACACGGTAGAAGCGTTCGAATATTCGGCTTTGATGTTCTTTACCAATACCTGGCCCGTGGTCTTTCACCACTAATTGAGTTGCAACCCCGTGACTGGTCCAACGCACTTCGATCACCTCAGCATCACGGTCAGTTCCTGAATAGCGAATGGCATTGACGATTAAATTACGCAGCACTTGAGTAAGACTTGAATAATCCGCAAACACATATTCTTCGTTAAAATAACAAATTACTTTTTTATTATTCATCGCAATGATCGGTTCAAGCTCACTTAAAATATCGGCAGTGACTTCTTTGGTGCTGATTTTTACTTTTTCAATTTTATTTAAATTATCTAATCGCGAAAGATTTAATAAATCATTTAAAAGCAAAGTCATGTGATGTGCACTTTCAACGATTGGACGCGAAAGTTCGGCGTGCGCTGAAGCTTCTTTTTGTAAATTGGCATTTAATAAATCAGCGTAACCGCGAATCACCGTCAGTGGAGTACGTAATTCATGCGATGCATTGGCTACGAAATCCACTCGAATTTTTTCGGTTTTTTGGATTTCAGACATATCGTAAAAAACACCCAGCGCCCAGGTCTTATGATCTTCAATAGAAGGTAAAATACTTGCGAACAACTGGTACTCACCAATATTTTTTCGTTTAGCTTCGCCACCGGCGAATACTTTTTTAAAGGCTTCTAAGATTTCAGGTTCACGAATCACGTCTTGCAGATAGTAACTTGAATTTGCGTTTGCCGGAGCCCATTTAAACTGCTGCATGAAAGCCGCATTAAAAGAAATAATTCTTAAGTGACGATCAATCGTTACAACCGCTTCGGTTAATCCAGAAAATATTGTTTCAAAAACCGCACGTTCATCTGAAGAGTTCTTTTTAAGACGTAAATACTTGCGGCGCAGAGTGTATGAGGCGCGCTCTAGGTCAGAGAAAAAATGACCGTCATCGTCGTCATAAGCATCATCTGGGCTATCAAGCTTAAGCTCGTCAGCCTTCATTAATTTTACCATTTTACGGGTTTGGGTTCTGATTTTGCGACTGAATACGGCGTAGGACACAAGCCACGCGATAAGTAAACCTAATGAGAAGCACAAGATATAAATCAGAGTCATATAGAGTAGTTAACTCTATACCCAACTCCTCTAATTGTTTCAATATGTTCAGACCAGTCTAAAAGTTTTTTACGTAGAGCAAACACATGCGTGTCGATGGTTCGGCCAGTTACGGTGACATCTTCGCCTTGGATCAAATCTATCAGCTGATCACGCGTTAAAACGCGCCCCTGCGATTTTAAAAGAAAACCTAACAGTTTAAATTCAGAAGGCGTTAAATGGATCGGATTTTGTTTAAGTGTAACTTCTACACGACCGTAATCAAACTTTAAGCCGTTCAGTTCAAACACCTCGGTCGACCCCAGCACTTGCGCTTGGGCTTCGGCCTGCTTACGACGAAGTAGGTTTTTAACTCTGGCTGCAAGTACTCGCGGATCAAAAGGTTTTGATACGTAGTCATCAGCACCCGCTTCAAGGCCACGCACGATAGATTCTGAATCGGCTTTCGCGGTAATCATTAAAATTAATTGTTCTGGATTTTTACTTTTAACAGCAGCCACCAGATCAATACCTTGTAAGCCTGGTAACATCCAGTCAGCTAAAATCAGATCATAAGATTTATTTTGTAATAAGAAGATCGCTTGTTCAGCCGAGAACGTTTTTTCAATAACTGCATCAACTTCTTTGATCGTTAAAGCAATAAGTTCTGCAATCGCTGGTTCGTCTTCGATAATTAGAATTTGCGGCTTTGAGCTAGTTGGTACCATGGCGTATGTCTTTTCCTGTAAAGGCAAAGATCACATCTTCAGCAATGTTCGTTGAGTGATCGCCTAATCTCTCTAGATTACGCGCGACCTGAATAATGTCGAGACAAGTTTCTGTTAGGCTTGCATCGCCTTTGATCATTTTGATGTTCGACGCAGTCACTTCGTTCTTTAAAGTATCAACTTCATCGTCCATTTTAAGGATTTTTTCAGCAGCCACCGCATCCATACGCACAAACGAGTCTAAAGATCCTTTAACCATAGCGCGCACAGTTCCGCCCATACGTTCAATTTCATTTATTGGAATACTTTGTGGTGGACGTTTAATAATGTCTTTACCAAGGTAGGCGATATTCACGCACTGATCACCCATACGCTCAAGATCAGTGTTAATTTTAATGACTGATAAAATTAAACGTAAGTCTTTAGCCACGGGGCCCTGTTTAGCTAAAATATTCAAACAAAGATTGTCGATTTTGATTTGCAGTTCGTTCACGTTTTTTTCGATTTCGTGAACAGTCGCCAACAAAGAAAGATCTTTTTTCATAAACCCATCAATAGCGGTTGCTAAGGCTTTTTCTACAAAGCCTCCCATTTCGAGGATTGTTTTCTTAAGATCTTCAAGTTGGGCGTCTATAGTTCTTTCCATAGCAGGTATTAGAGCTTGTTTTTACACATCTTGCAATCTGTGAGAGGTCAATTTAGGATAATTTAAAGGGAATTTTATGCGCGTCAGTTCTATAGATGTGGGCTCGAATGCTATACGCCTCGTCATTATCGAAATTCATGAAAACGGCCAATGGGAACAAATAAAGAAGTTTAGAGCCCCTTTGCGCCTGGGAACTGACGTGTTTGAACACAAAGCTTTACTTCCCGAGACTGTGGCAGAGCTTGTCGAAGTCTTTAAAAAAATCGCAAAACTGAACAAGAAATACAAAGTGCAAAAAATCATCGCCTTAGCCACCAGTGCCATGCGTGATGCGAAAAACAACAAAACTGTTGTGGCCCTGATCAAAAAGACCAGTAAAGTAAGCCTTAAAATTATCTCGGGCCAAGATGAAGCCCGTTTAATTCGCAACGCCATTTTGAAATCAAAATCAAATAATTTTGCCGATGCTTTGTTAATCGATATCGGCGGTGGCAGCGCCGAATTAACAGGTTTACACCAGGATAAAATTCTTTTTTCAAAAAGTTACCCATTAGGTGTGGTTCGCCTGCTTTCGATCAAAAATAAAAACAAAGATGTGAAAGAATTCTGCGAAGGCCATTTAAGTAAAATTAAAAATGGACGTCATCGTTTTTCGGTAGCTGTAGGAACCGGCGGTAATTTTGATGCCGTCGCACGTTTAAAACTTTTACTTCTTAAAAAAGCTCCACAAACACATTTAGAAAAAGCGGAGCTTTTAAAAATCCAAGCGCTTTGGCAAAAACTTAGTTATGAGAAAAAATTAGCGTTAGGTTTACGACCTGACCGTATTGATGTTTTAGATTTAGCGATGGATTTAATTCTGATGATCATCAAACGTTTTGAAATTACCAAAATCAAAATTCCAATGACTGGACTCAAAGAAGGCTCAATTCACGATTTACTAAAGTAAATTAATCGTCATGCTCTTCTTGAACTAAATCATCTTCGGTCAGAGTGATTTTTTGCAGAGCTTTCGTCATCATTTCAGCTTGCACACCAGCTATAAGCTTATGATCAGTGACCTGCTTTTTATCATATGTGCCATCTGATTTCATCACCCAGCTTTGTGCTTGGTCATTCCAATAAGATTGCAGAATATCCCAAAGTTTTTCTTTAGCGTGACGATCGTAAATTGGCGTAATCGCTTCGACACGGGCGTGTAGATTACGATACATCCAATCGGCAGAACCTAAGTAAAAATCTCCGTCGACGGGGTCTTCTTTACCGTTTCTGAAATAGAAAATGCGCGAGTGTTCTAAAAATCTTCCGATCGTAGATTGCACTTCGACTTTATCACTCATTTTTTTAACACCGGGCTTTAAACAGCAAAAACCCCGCACGATCAGTTGCACCGAAACACCCGCTTGCGAGGCTTCATACAGAGCTAACGAAATATCGTTTTCTTCCATATTATTAAATTTTGCCATGATGTGCGTTGGGCGTTTATGTTTAGCGTGATCGGCTTCACGTAAAATAAGTTCTTTAAATTTATTAAACATATTTACCGGCGCCAGCAACAAATGCTGGTAATCATTTTTCATCGATTTGCCAGTTAAGTAATTAAATAATTCGATCAATTCAGAAGTAATGCGCTCATCAGCAGTTAACACGCCAACATCGGTGTAAAATCTAGAAGTTGATTCGTTGTAATTACCCGTCCCGATATGCGCATAAGTGCGAATACCTTTTTCTTCTTTACGCACCACCAGCGAAGTTTTGGCATGCGTTTTAAGGCCAACAACGCCGTACACCACGTGCACTCCAGCACTTTCAAGCTCTTGCGCCCAGATAATATTACGGTGTTCATCAAAGCGGGCTTTTAATTCGATCAGACAAACCACTTGCTTACCCGCAGCAGCAGCTTCGATCAACGATCTGATAAAAGCACTGTTTTCACCCGTACGATACAACGTCATTTTAATTGCTAACACCTGCGGATCACGGGCGGCTTCAGTGATAAAACGTTCAACCGTAGCCCCAAAAGATTCAAATGGATGGTGAAATAAAATATCGTGCTTTTTAATCTGATCAAAAATTGAAGTTTGCTCTGATAAAACAGCTGGCACAACTGGCGACCACGCGTTGAATTTTTCTTTGGGCCAAGTCAGCACATTCACTAATAATGGCAAATCCACCAAGTCAAATTCTGCAGGCATGTCATAGACATCTTCTTCTTTAAGTTCTAATTCACGCACCAAAAATGTTTTAAGCCAAGGGTCTGTGCAGTTTGAAAATTCAAGCCGCACAATTTCAGCAAAACGGCGCTGACGAAGCTCTTCTTCAATCATTGATAATAAATCTTCAGTGTCTTCATCTTCACGGTCTGAATCGGCGTTTCTAGTGACTTTAAAAACTGTGGTTCCTTTGACTTTCATTTGTGGAAAAAGCTCTGCAATATGGGCCTTCACCACTTCGATGGCGTGAATATAACGGGTCGATTCATCAATTTGAATCCACTGATCAACTAGTTTCGGAATTTTCACGCGCGCAAATATTTTATCTTCATCAACTGAGTTTGTTTGCGCCAGTGATACACCTAAAGACACTGATAAATTTGAAATAAACGGAAACGGATGCCCCGGATCAACTGATAACGGTGTAAGAATCGGAAAAATTTGTTTTAAAAAATATTCTTTTAAAAATTTACGGTCTGCAGGTTTTAATTTTTCATAGGTTACGATTTCGCAGCCTTTGTGCGCAAGCTCAATACGAATTTGATCCATCAATAGCGACTGCTGCGTCAGCATCGGGCTTAAGACTTTCGCAATCATCTGCAATTGTTTTTTCGGCGTTTGCCCGTCAGAAGATTTCGGCGTCAAACCATAGGCGATTTGCCGTTTTAAACCGCCGACGCGTTTCATAAAAAATTCGTCTAAATTTGAGCTAGAAATCGATAAGAATTTTAAACGTTCTAAAAGAGGATTTTTCTTATCTTGAGCTTCATGCAGAACGCGCATATTAAACTGCAACCAACCTAATTCGCGGTTAGTAAACATCTCGGTAGAGGACTTGGTGTGCTCTATCGATTTAACTTTTCTTTTTTTTCTGACTTTTTTTTCTGCAGCGCTCATGAGTGTCTCAGTTTAAGACTGAAGATTGTTAGGTTCAAGTCAAGATACTGTCTGTTCCTGTCTTTAGGTCATTACCCGACTAGCCGATAAGTTAGGTAATATGTCTGGCTCTTTAGCTCGTTACCATGCTCGATCTCCGCGATACATTCTGGATACCCAGGATAATAATCTGATTCGCTTTTCAGGCGCAGAGCGTTTACCGTGGGAAGAAAAAACTGAACTCAGAAATGTTTCGTTGACGGGCTTGTCTTTCATTTGCGCCAGTGACCTGTCACCGCAGCTTGGCGAAATTATCAAAATTCAA
This sequence comes from Bdellovibrio sp., assembly GCA_036676395.1. GTDB lineage: Bacteria > Bdellovibrionota > Bdellovibrionia > Bdellovibrionales > Bdellovibrionaceae > Pseudobdellovibrio. The sequence goes on along the minus strand of JAKFCY010000002.1, from coordinate 551,293 downwards.
TTTGCAGTACCGGGATCTGAAACAATGGCCTGTTATGCCATTGTTATTCGTATTGCCCCAGACGATAGCTATTCAAACGAAGTGGCTGTGCATTTTTATAAGTTAGACCGTTTACAGCGCATCAACCTGGTTCAAGGTCTAGCGCAAAAGGTAGATACCAAAAAGTACAACATCACAACTGATGATAAAAAATTAAGTGATCACTTTTTCTATCTGACATTAATGTTTTTTTCGATTTTAAGTTGGTTAGTCTTAATCAACCTGTATCTGTAGCTTATAAGCCACCTGTCAAACAAATCTCATTTTGAGACACTTCGATTTTGTAGCTTTTGCGACGACTGTTACTTCTTTAACAACCGCTTTTAAGTTCGACGCTTTGGGTGTCGCCAAATCCACCGTAATTCGATCTAGCGTGCACAATTCTTGAAATGCTTATAGCTATGACTTTACGTCTTCTGGCTACGCTATTTCTAAGTTTTCTGTTTACCGCCTGCGGTGATGGTAATTTCATGGATAAAACCAAAATCGATGGCAGCATTTTACGTGGTACGGCTGTAGGGCCCGGTGACCAAATTTTGGGGCGCACTGTTTACATTGCGAAAAACTTTTCTTTCGATCTGAGTTCACCTTCGTTATTTCGTAAATTCGGTTTGTGCAGCGGCGTAATCATCGACCAGTATTACGTTCTGACGGCAGCCCATTGCACTGAAAATATTAAAGAATCGCGCGTGATTTTTACAGATGACGCGAACCAAGCGATAACACCAGACCAAATCTATAAAATTGCTAATTACGAATTTCCTGGCGAATATCAGGAAGCACGCTTGCGTGAAATAAAAAAATCGATTGCACCAGGCCCGCAAAACCGTTCTAACTTCTATGATCTTGCCGTTTTAAAATTAAGCCGCCCAATAGCTGGCGCAAAATATTCGAACTCTTATTTTCAAGATAAAGACTCAGTTATTCATATGACTCAAAGTAAAGACATCAAACTGACAGCAGAAGCTTTTGTTGCCGGTTATGGCCGCATCAGCGAATACAACAGACTTACCGATGACCCGCGCTTTCAGGAAAAAAGCTTCGACGATAACTCACCACCTCTGAATGGTACCCTGATGAAAGCACAGCTGACTTTAAATATTACAGATTTTTCGCAACAGGTAATCAGCCGCAGTCAAAGATTTTCTTCTGGAGTTTGTACCGGCGATTCTGGTGCTCCGTTATTTGCTGTGCGAGATGATGAGTTGTATTTACAAGGTATTGCTATTGCAACTTTTAAAGTAAAAGATGAAGACCTGACAAATACGTATAATAGTTGTTACGGCGAAAGCATGTATTTAAATTTAGACTTTCATAAAACTTGGATTTACAAAGCAATCCGGAAACTTGAAAAGCGTAAACCTATGCCAGAAATATTAACAATTTAAATTCGCTCTAAAAATTCTTCGCGTGAAATGTATTTTCCGCCGAATGAACCCGATACATCAGTGACCATCTGTAAATCCATCCAATCAAGCCCCAGTGTTTCTAAATGCTCGACTAATTTTAAAAAAGCATATTTAGAAGCGTTTGATTTTTTAAAGAACATACTTTCACAGCTAAAATAGTTGTCACACTTCACACCGTAAATTCCAGATATCATCACATCATCTTCCCAGCATTCAACTGAAATCGCGCCCCCAAGCTTGTGCAACTGCGTGTACGCTTCGATGATTTCAGAAGTGATCCACGTACCAACTTGCCCTTGGCGAACTTGCTGCTGGCATTCATAAATCACCTGCGCAAAGTCCTTATTTACTGTGACTGTAATACTGGGAGCATTTTTACGGATCCACTTATCCAGACTGCGGTTTACATAAAGTTCAGAAAACTCTAGAATGCCGCGCTCTTCAGGACAAAACCACAACAGCGGATACCCCTCATGCGGCCACGGAAAAATCCCCATACTGTAAGCAAGCTGTAAATTGGGAGCGTCTAAAATCCCGCCTACAGCTATCACATCTTCAAGGATCTCGGTCGTGTGTGGATCTGGAAAATCGTTAAGAACATTACTGTGTGCAGACATCACACACACCGCAAGGCTTTTCGATATAGTGACCGAAATATAAATAGATGCGCTTCATTCGGCATTCATCAGTGTTTTTAACCCATTGTAAAATCGTGAGTAATTTTTTTTGATGTTCTTTTTTTAAAAGATCTTGGTTTTCTTCAGTGAATAACGAATCTTCAGGAGGTTGTACGGCGCGATAACCGAACAAGGTATCTACTTCTTCTAAACAACCCCAGCGAGTTAAAATACTGACTGCTGATTGCACCCGGTAATCTTTTTTAGTTTTAAACAGCATTTGTTCGCGTAAAAAATCAAAACCCTGTTGTGATACACGTTCAAAATTATCCTGAATTAAAAAATACACTTTAGTAATAAAGTTTTTTTCTGGATAAGCCCAGTCTAAAAATTGCATTTGAATCGAAACATCGTCTTCATCGTAAAACAAAATGGCTTGCGCCGGTTTGCCATCACGACCGCCACGCCCCACTTCTTGATAGTATGATTCTAATGTTGATGGAATTTCGCTATGAAAAACAAAACGCACATCAGGTTTATCAACCCCTAAACCAAAAGCCGGAGTCGCTAACATCCACTTATTTTCTAAACGTGACGAGTTTTTAATAAATGCGTTTTGATTTTGCCGGCGCTGTCCTGGTGACATATCGCCATTGTATTTTAAAAATGGAAATTTCTGTCTCTGCAAAAAACGACCGAAGTTTTCTAACGTAGCTATAAGAGAAAAATACACAATCCCTGACTGATCAGGATGTTTAGACATTAAATCATACATCGTCTGAAATTTTTCTTCTTCGCCGTAAATTTCTTCAACTCGTAAAGCTAATTCAGGGCGTTCAATCCCACTTGTAACAATCCCTTTTTCAGTTTCAAGACCTAGTGAAATGCAAATTTCTTTTTGTACCGGAATTGTCGCCGTTGCGGTCAATCCTAATACCGTAGGCTTTCCTAATTTATCAATCACCGGGCCAAGCTTTGCATAATCAGGTCTAAAATCATGCCCCCAAAGACTGACACAATGAGCTTCATCAACAACAAATAATGAAATTTTTTGTTTTAATATAACTTCTAAAAAATCAGCTTTTTTAAAACGTTCAGGTGTGACAAAGAAAATATTAAACAGGCCATCCGCTAATTGGCGCAGACGTTTTTCTTTTTCATCGGCAGAAATAGATGAATTGACAAATGAAGCACGCAAGCCCACTTCATTCGCTTTTTGTGTTTGGTCTTGCATTAAGGCTATCAGCGGAGAAACCACTAAAACCAGTTCACCAGGCTTTTGCACGTGCGCGATATATTGGTAGCATAAACTTTTTCCGGTACCTGTGGGCATTAATGCTAAAGTCGAATGCCCCGCCAAAAGGCGCTCGATCACTTCTTTTTGAGCGCCACGAAATTGATTAAAGCCAAAATGTTTTTGTAATATATCTTGCACCAGATGATAGTAAAGAATTTATCTCAAAAACTCAACGACGGAACTCCACATATCCGACATCGTCGTGTTTGGCTCTTTATCCACAGAAACAATCCCATCTTGTGATAATTTTCTTTTACGCACCCATTCCATCATGTCTTTAAAGTAGCCACGGTAATAATCACGCTCCTGATTAATATCCATACCTAGTTGCAGGCGCGAATACTTTCCAATCATAAATGAAAGCTTACTGGCGTCACTGGTATAAAAGCGAAGCTTACCGTCGGTACTCATTTTCGAATAAGTCGCAATCCATTCTTGGGCTGATACCGCCTGGCCGTGATTTGTATCAAGCACAAGCCAACCTTTTGTTTTGGTATAAGCCATCGTTGCAACATGGTAACGCCAAGTGATTTCGCCGGTATTCATAGGGCCGATCGCCCAGATTTTACGGATCGAATTTTTTTGTAATCCCATTTTTAAAAGCATCAAGTGAATAAATGTCGCACGCCCAAAACAAAAACCAATGTTACGCTTAGGATCGTATTTTTTTAGTCCTGGATTCACCACAGGGTTTTCATAAGTTAAATCGACAAGTCTATTCGCTACGGTTTCATTGATCCATACACCTCGATTTGAAGTGCTTCTGAAAGGAATTTCTTCGTGAATGCTTTCGATCGTTTTAAGATTCATGGCCGCAACTTCTGCAGCTGTTTTTCCAGCAACTTCGACCTCATAGATTTGAATCAAATCCTGTTCAACCAGACTTTTGCGGTCTAACAGAAGTTGATGATCTGCAAATAGGTTCTGACATTGACCTTGAGCCCAGACCTGTGATGAGGCTAAGAGCAAAAATAAAACAATTCGTAATATCATTGGGATTTTCTCCTTGTAATGACTGACGAAAGCAGGCCCGCTGTCGAAACTACCGACACATCTAGTGCTGTAAGCAAATATAATAGATTTGAGCGCCAACTTACGTACAAAAACATAGCTGCTTTTAGACTTTGCAAAGCCGGCTCCACACTTGCTCTTATTTTGGGCGCCTGCCATAGCGTTTGCCACTGTGAAAAAACTCTGATAGACCCTTATCTTTACATAAAAATTTAATAAGTAAAAACAACAACATAAACCCCAACCATGAGGTTAAAAATGGCAAAAGCTCCTTGGGACATTAACAAAGTCCGCAATATCGGTATCTCAGCGCATATCGACTCAGGAAAAACTACTTTATCTGAGCGTATCCTTTTCTACGGTGGTCGTATTCACGAAATCCATGAAGTAAAAGGTAAAGACGGCGTTGGCGCGACTATGGATTCTATGGATCTTGAAAGAGAAAAAGGGATCACAATTCAATCTGCTGCAACTCAAGTTCAGTGGAAAGATTATACAATTAACTTAATCGATACACCGGGGCACGTTGACTTCACAGTAGAAGTTGAACGTTCACTTCGCGTATTAGATGGAGCGATCCTAGTACTTTGCGGCGTTTCTGGCGTACAGTCACAGTCAATCACTGTTGATCGTCAGATGAAACGTTACAGCGTTCCTCGTTTAGCATTTATCAACAAACTTGACCGTCAAGGTGCAAACCCTTTCCGTGTTAAAGATGCTTTAGTTGATAAATTAAAATTAAATGCAGTAATGATTAACATTCCAATCGGTTTAGAAGATAAACACGTTGGTATCGTTGATTTAATCACAATGAAAGCTTTCCAAAATCAAGGTGAAGACGGCGAAAATATCGTTGAAATCCCAATGCCAGCTGAATTAGCTGACGACGCTAAAAAATACCAACAAGAATTAATCGGTAAACTTGCTGATTTCGATGATGGTATTGCTGAAAAATTCTTAATGGAAGAAATGCCAACAGTAGAAGAAATGAAAGCTGCTGTTCGTAAAGGCGTTATCTCATTAAAATTAGTTCCAGTATTCTGCGGATCTGCGTTCAAAAATAAAAACGTTCAGCATTTACTTGATGGCGTAACTTATTACTTACCAAATCCAACTGAAAAAACTGAAATGGCGTTAGACTTAAACAAAGGCGAAGAAAAATTTCCTTTAAAAACAGATAACGACATGCCACTTGTTGCTCTTGCCTTCAAATTACAAGAAACACAATTCGGTCAGTTAACTTACATGCGTATCTACCAAGGTACTCTTAAAAAAGGTGACTTCATTATCAATCAAACGAACAAAAAATCGGTTAAAGTACCGCGCGTTGTTCGCATGCACTCTGATAAAATGGAAGACACTGACGTTGCTTACGCTGGTGACATCGTAGCTATGTTCGGTATCGATTGCGCGTCTGGTGATACTTTCTGTGACGACAGAATCAATGCTTCTATGCAATCTATGCATATCGCTGATTCAGTTATCTCATTAGCTATCGCTCCTAAAACTAAAGAAGGTACTAATAACTTTACTAAAGCTTTACAAAAGTTTCGTAAAGAAGATCCTACTTTCCGCGTTCACCGTGATGAAGAATCAAATGAAACGATCATCTCTGGAATGGGCGAGCTTCACTTAGAAATCTACGTTGAACGTATGAAACGTGAATTCAACTGTGAAGTAACTGTGGGTCAACCGCAAGTTGCTTACCGTGAAACTATCGGTGCAGCAGCTGATTACGATTACACTCATAAAAAACAAACAGGTGGTTCTGGTCAATTCGCGAAAATCTCTGGGGCTATCCGTCCTTTAGAAGCACAAGAAGATGGCGCAGTATTCAAATTCCAAAACAAAGTTGTGGGTGGTCGTATTCCTAAAGAATTCATCCCAGCTGTTGAAGAAGGTTTCGCTGAGCAATGTAAAAAAGGACCTATGATTGGTTTCCCAATCGTTGGTGTTGAAGTTGATTTAACTGACGGCGCTTACCATGATGTCGATTCATCTTACATGGCGTTCAAAATTGCGGCGATGGCAGCAATGCGTGAAGTTTATCAAAAAGCTAAACCAACAGTTCTTGAGCCGATCATGAAGCTTGAAACAACTGTTCCTGAAGAATATCAAGGTCCGGCATCTGGCCAAATCAATCAACGTCGTGGCGTTATCGTTGGCACAACAACGATCGAAGGCACTGTAACGATTGAGGCGGAAGTTCCGTTAACTGAAATGTTCGGTTATTCGACTGACTTACGTTCAAGCACTAAAGGTAAAGGCGAATTCTCTATGGAATTTGCAAAATACCAACCTGCTCCTCGTAACGTTCAAGAAGAACTTGCTAAGAAGTACGCTGCAAAACGTGCTGCAGAAAATAAATAATAAGTTTTAATGAAAAGTTAAAATAAAAAAAGCCCTGGTAGAAATACCGGGGCTTTTTTTTTGATATTTTTCTAATTTTAATTACAACGATCAATTGTTAATGTTTTTGAAGCCGTGCCGAACATAGTGTCTACACTTCCGCACGTCGATGTAAAGGTCATGGATAACGTTTCTCCGGTTGAACATGATCCTGTCCATGTGCCAGACGTCGGACAATTACAACTTGACGATGCCCACGTCACATCATTCGGGCTGACCGTACAAACTTGGGCAGTTAAATTATTTGTGATTTGCAAAGCTCCGCCGTTTACGACGCGATTTGCTCTGGTAGTTCCTGAAATGGTAATATCAGATGTTGTCAGCGTTGTTATATCAGCCAAAACATCTCCATCGGCTGAGGTATACACTTGATGAACGCCGGTATTATTTAAAGCGAAGCTACTCGCCCCGAGGCGAGTTAAAACTTGTCCTGACGCAGTTACTGTACTGGTTGTGAAAGTGACTCCTCCGACTAGTGTGGCGGTAAATGCAGGTACTCGACTTACGCTATCTCCGTTTGTTGGAATCGTGCAGGTTCCTGATCCTGTTCCGGCAAAAGCCAATGAAACAGTTCCCGAAACCGAAACAAGACCACCGGCAATCGTGCAGCCGCCAAAATCTTTAACGGTCGTACTTGAAACGCTGGCACCGCAAGCCCCAAAACTTACACCGCTACATGACGCTTCAAGAAAACTTGAACGTGTGACGGTTCCGCTTGAATTACCACTGGATTCATCAATCGACACCATGGCTTCGCCGATTTGTTGCATTGTCAAATCAGATGATGAACCAAGGCTTTCAGAAATTTCGTCATCCGAATCATTACAACCTGAAAGTCCAATTACTAAAATTAAGGCGCATAACGGCGCAGTTAACAGTTTCGACATTTTTATCTCCTTTAAAAAATTTTAGAACAATTAGACTTTTCAATACTTAGACCACTTTCAAATGCATACTAAGCGGTAAATATCGAAAACTTAGGCTTAAAATGCCCTAAGATTTGTGAAATTTGATATACAATTTGTTTTTACATGTCCTAAAATGGAAATGAAAATATGCGTCACTATTGCTGGATCTTTTTTATTTTTTTTCTATCTTTGAATTGCTCGGCAGCGTTGGCCCCACGCATGTATTCAATTATCGTTCAAGGCGGACTCACTTATCGCCAGTCTCAAGATAGTTTTCAAAACTCGGTGTACACAAATAAAGTCGATATGAATTTATTGTACTTTGTTCGCGGCGGACCTACTTTTGGATTTCGTTATTTAATCGAATCACGCAATGAAGCAGGCAGTGAAGCTGGCAAAGCTTACGGACCATCTGTAGGTTATTACTGGCAGCGTGGCTGGTTTATTTTAGGCCATTACGATATCTTAGCCCAAGTCGGCACTTGGACAAATGGCGAAGGCCAACAAATTGATTTTGGTTATCTAGAACATATCGGCGGACAATTTCATATTGGTTTTCAAGTCTCTGATCGCACCACTGTTTATAAAAGTGATACAACTAGTTCACTGTCTGAAATCAGAACAGTTAAAGACACGTACCCTAGCGCGACATTGATGTATTTATTTTAATTTTATAATAGCTTCAAAAAAAGCGACTACAAAATGGTTCGCAAAAGACAAATCTAAACTAATGAACGTTCGCCAGTTACCCTCAGAAAACCAACGCTGCACTGGAAACAACACTGCTGTTTTTTTGCATCAAACTTAAGCATAGTGGCCAATTATTCCGCGCCAAAAGTCGAGTTGCTCTTAGCTTTTGCTTCCAAATCAATGATAGGATATCGACTTCTATGGCTTTAATTCTTCTCGCTTTTGTTTTGATTCTTTCGATTTCTTTTATCTGCTCGCTTTGTGAAGCTGTTTTACTTTCACTATCGCCGGCATTCGTAGAAGTCGCCGTCGATCAACGGCCAAAATCTGGAAAAGTTTTAAAACATGTCGTCGATCGTATGGACCGTTCGATTTCTGCCATCTTAACTTTAAATACAATTTCAAACACTTTAGGTTCAGCATGGATCGCCTACGCTGTTCACAATGAATTCGGCGATAGCTACGTCACTTTATTTTCTGTATTTTTAACTTTCATGATTTTAGTTTTTTCTGAGATCGTTCCGAAAACTATCGGTAAAAACAATCCTAAATCATTTTCTTTTTTCTGCGCTTACTGCGTACAGATCATGACTATATCGGTGTATCCGTTTGTAAAAATGTCAGATTTAATTTCTCACATTTTAGCTTCAAACACTGAAGAGCCAGACATCACTCGTGATGAAATGATTAAGAATGCCGAAATCGGCGTCGAAGAAGGCACTTTAAAAGCCAAAGAATCTACAATTATTAAAAATTTAATGAAGTTAGATAACGTTTTTGTCTCTGACATCATGACACCACGATCAGTTTTTATGGCTCTTGACGGCGAGATGAGTGTTCACGAGGTTTCGAAAAAATTTAAGCCCATTCGCTTTTCTCGCATTCCTGTTTATCAAGATTCTTTAGATCGCATTATCGGAATCACCCACCGTTATAAAATCTTAGAGGCCTTATCTGCGGATCAACATCACAAAAAAATCTCAGAATTAATTATGCCCATTTCAAATGTGACCGAGCGTATGACTGTTTCTCATGTACTTGATTTTTTCATTAAAGAAAAATCCCACTTAGCTATTGTTAACGATGAATACGGCGTAACCACCGGCTTGGTGACTCTTGAAGACGCCGTAGAAACCCTACTGGGCGTTGAAATCATGGATGAATTCGACAACATCGAAGACATGCGCAAGTACGCCATGGAACAATGGCATCAACGTAAAAAACAGCACCGAAAATAATAGTTTGTTTTATCTAAGACAGATTATGGAGCCAGCTTGGCTTCAGTACTTAAGTCTTGCATCGGCTTAATTTCGCTGTGATTTGGAGCAGTTGGAGAGAACTGCACGACTGTCAGCATGACGACAAAAACCAGAGTCAGGCCTGCTAAGATAGCGAAAAGACGAAGGGTTTGAAAGTCTGAGGCTTTACCTCGACTAATCAATTGCTCCCCTAACTGTTCAATCCATAAGCTAAATTGCTTTTTCATACATAGCACCATGACTTCCAACTTATGAATAGAAAGCATAATCTAAGCCAAACTTTTTCGAACAATTTAGTGTCTAAAGGAAACTGCATGACTCACTCTGAACTGGCTAAAAAACTTTTCGATGTCGCTCACTTAACCGGAGAATTCAAACTTCGCTCTGGGCAAATTTCTCACGAGTACTTTGATAAATACCGTTTCGAAGCGCAGCCAGAACTATTGCGCGAAATTGCTCGCCAGATGGCACAGCTCGTTCCAAAAGACACAGAAGTCTTAGCAGGCCTTGAAATGGGCGGCATCCCAGTCGCAACCGCAATCTCGCTCGAGACAGGCATTCCAGTTTGCTTCGTCAGAAAAACAGCCAAAGATTACGGAACATGTTTATTCGCCGAAGGTGCTGTGATTGAAAATAAACGCGTGTGCATTATCGAAGATGTCATCACTTCTGGTGGCCAAGTTATTTTAAGCACCGCAGATCTTAGATCCGTAAAAGCGAACATCAACACCGTGTTATGTGTGATCAACCGCGGTGGCATTGATGCTATCGAAAAATTAAAAGCTATCGACCTACAAGTAAAAAGCTTATTTGTAAGAACAGATTTTCCGAAATAGGTAGGCCGTCCCTTTTTGGGGAGCAACGCATTAATCGAAAGGATTTTTATGAATGAAATTTTACCACGCTGGGATAACACCACCGAGTATCCATCATTTACTTCTAAAGAGTGGAATACTGATATCAACGAAGTTAAAGCTGCGATCGCAAAGATTACGGCTAATTTGAAAAACTTCGGTCCGCAATTAACGAATCCACAAGAACCGCTTCCACCGCAAGCTTTAGAAGGCATGCAAGAAACTCTTTTCATTTCTTCTGAAGCGATGTTGTTACTTTACAACTTATCATCATATGCTTCATTCGAATTTTCCTTAGATTCAAAGAATGTTGAAGCCGAGAAAATGTATTCTTACTTATATAAAGATATGTTTTCGCAATTTGAAATTGCCATGACTCCGCTAAATTTATTTTTATCGAAAACCAGCGACGAAAACTTTGCTAAGTTTTTTAAAGCCGAAAAAATTAAAGATTATGCCTTTTACTATTCGCGTTCCAGAATGAAAAAAGATCATCTTCTTTCTGAAAAAGAAGAAGAGATCATATCGACTTTAAGAAAAGATGGCCATACCTCTTGGGGTAACCTCTACAGTTCTATTTCAAGTAGCGCTCGAGTGAAAATCGATCACCCGTCATATCCTGAGCCAACAAGTATCGCCGTCGCTTTCGGTAACACACAAGGCAGCGATGAATCTTTACGTAAAGCCAGCTGGGAAGGTATTCAAAATACCTGGAAAGAACATCAACAAACAGCCGCAGCGATCGTAAATGCTTTAGCCGGCTGGAGACACGACATAAATAACTTACGCTCAACGCCTACAAAGAAATTAGATTTCTTAGACGAACCATTACACAGTAATCGGATCAAAGCTGAAACCCTGCAAGCGATGATCGATGCATGTAGCGACTACCGTCCAAAAATCCAAGCCGCTGCAAAGACGATGGCTAAGTACTACGGTAAAAAACAATTAGATCCTTGGGATTTAGTAGCTCCTGCTCCGGTTAAATCTGAAACAGAGTTAACGTTTAAAGAATCATTCAAACAAGTGAAAGACGCATTTACACACATGGATCCGGCATTCGGTGAGTTTGCGCAAATGATGTTAGATAAAAACTGGATCGACATGAGTGTACGGCCGAACAAACGTAACGGCGCATACTGCGGTGGTTTTTCAAAAAGCCGCAGCCCACGCGTGTTTATGACTTTCTCAGGCTCTTCACAAAACACTTCAACGCTAGCGCATGAATTAGGTCACGCTTACCATAACTGGGCTATGCGTGATATGACTAAGATCAGCACGATGTACACAATGTCATTGGCAGAAACTGCAAGTATTTTCGCTGAACAAACATTATTTGATTACCAAATCTCTTCAGCAAAAACTAAAGACGAAGTTTTAGATGTCTACTGGTCAATCGCTGAAGGTGCGGTTTCATTACTATTAAATATTCCGACTCGTTTTGAATACGAAAAGAATTTTTACGAAAAACGTAAAGCTGGGTATGTTAATCCGGATGAATTAACTGGATTGATGAAAGATGCTTACACAAAATGGTACGGTGATTCATTATCGCAGCCTGATCCAATGTTCTGGGCCACAAAACTGCACTTTTCAATGGCTGGATTAAGCTTCTACAACTTCCCGTACACGTTCGGCTATTTATTCAGCTTAAGTCTGTACGCCCGCAAAGACGAATGGGGCAAAGATTTCAGCGCTAAATACACTGCGATCTTACGTGACACTGGTTTAATGACAGCCGAAGACCTTGTCCAAAAACATTTAGGTGAAGATATCACTGATAAAAAGTTTTGGATAAAGGCCTTAGACACTGTTGCTGTTAAACTTGAAGGCTTTAATAAGCTCTAAGCTCTTCGATCTCTTCAATTTCTTTGGCTACACTGGAGATGACTTCACAACCATCTTCAGTGACCAGCACCACATCTTCGATGCGAATTCCTATCTTGCTGTATTTTCCATAATTATCTTTTAAATATAATCCTGGCTCTACCGTAAAAACCATTCCCGCAACTAACTTCACTGCGGTTTGATCTTCATTAAAGTATGGGCAAGCATCGTGAACTAAACGTCCGATCCAATGTGATGTCTTATGTGGAAAAACCTCACTCAATTCATCTTTGCCAATAATTTTATGACGTAATAATCCGTCTAACAAATATTGACGAGATAATTCATGTAAGCCAGTTAATGTTTCACCAGGCTTAGCAGCTTTGATCACAGCCATCTGCGCATTTAACACAATTTGATAAATCATTTTCTGTTCACGCGTAAATTTTTTATCAACTGGCCAAGTGCGTGTGATATCTGAAGCAAAGCCATCAATCTTAACTCCCATATCAATCAGAACTAATTCGCCAGATTGTATTTTCTTTTGCGTAGGACTTGCGTGAATAATCGTCGTGCGTTTTCCGCTGCCGACTAACATTGGATACGCCCAACTTGCAGCTTCAGTGGTGTTATAAAATCTTACAAGCTTATCTGCGAGATTTTTTTCAGATAACCCCGAAACCACTCCTGTCATGGATAACGTGTGCAGCTGTGATGAGATACCACAAGCTTTGCGCATGGCTTTTATGTGTTCAGAATTTTTGATCAAACTAGACTTTCGACTCATTTTTACCTCCAACCTATACTTTTATCTTAACAACTCTGAACTTTTTCTTATATATTTGTTTAAAAGGTACCGTATTAAGGTACTTTAGGCCCGGAAAAGGCCAGAAAACAGGTAATGGTAATGGCTAAAAACAGTGTGGTCGAAACGTTAAAGAAGGTTTTAAAGGTGAAAAAAATCACCTATAAAATGCTGGCCGATGAATTAGCGATGAGCGAATCCGGCGTAAAAAAACTTTTAACAAGCAAAGATATTTCGCTAACCCGCGTGGAACAAATCACAAGATTAATAGGCCTCTCCCTGGCTGATTTGTTTCAAATCGCGGATGAATCCGAAGTAAAAAATGTGCGCTTAAGTCCAAAACAAGAAAACGCGTTGTTTGAAAACAACCTGCTTTTTAGGGTGTATTGGTTTTTAGCCGTCGAAGAAAAAACCTTAGACGTGATTAAAAAATCTGAAAAGCTAACTAACGAACAACTGCAACGTAATTTGATGAAATTAGAAAACCTAGATCTGATCAAGATCGGAAAAAACCAACGGGTTGTATCAGTGCACAAAGGTTTATTTCGCTGGGCCAGCGATGGGCCTTTAGTTAAGAAGCTAAACCACGAATGGTCAGAAAACACTTTGAAAAAAGTTTTAAACCACAAAAACAGCGCTGATCATTTGCATCGGTTGTCGTATTTACGCTTAAGTGAAAAATCAAAAACTGCTTTTTATGATCGCTTAAATGAACTAGTAAATGAATTTGCGCGCCTCTCCCAACGTGAAAAAACCCGCTACGCTGATCGCGATTTAACTTCGATCAGTTCACTTATTGCTATTGCGAATTCTGGATTTATCTAAGAATTTACTGAAAGCTCGCTCAACACTTGGCCAACTAAGTAAAGCGAGCCAGTCACCACGACTAAGTCATTTTTAGTTACAGATAATGAATTCAATAACTTGATCACGTCATCATTTTCACTCGCCGCTTTTGTACGAAGTTCTTCCGGATAATCCATCACGGTGCGACCTTTAAATGGCGTCATCGTTAAATGCAGCTTCATGCGCGGTAGCGCAAATAAAATACGTAACATTTCTTCAGCAGCTTTATCCTGGCCAATGCCCACAACCAGATGCAATTCATTCCATTCAAAATAGTGCAGGATATGCGCTAAGCTTTGCACGCCTTGAATATTGTGATCACCCGATAAATAAACCGGAGCCGGAATATGTGGCCATTTGATTTTTTGCATACGACCCTGCCACGGGATATTTTCTAAACTATGCAAATGATCTTGTGGTTCAAAGCCTAATTCTTCAAACACGGTCAGCGCGGTCATGATATTATCGCAAGCCCGCTGCCCGGGAAGATTAATCATGGTTTTTCCCCAAGGAGTTTGTAAAAACCAATAGGGCTCAAAAGATTTTTCACATGTCACGGTGCCAGGCACTGCCGCAATAGCCTGCGAATTAGTTTTACTTAAAACTTCAGAAAATAAAGCAAACACTTCTGGAGGCAATGGATGATGAATTACTTTTGAATTTGATTTAATAATACCAAACTTATTCTGAGCAATCTCTAACACCGTATTACCTAAAATATTTTGATGATCCATCGCCAGGGCGGTAATTATTGAATAGCGATTAGGAAACACATTAGTAGCGTCATAAGTACCGCCAAGGCCCACTTCAAAAATCACGTAATCCAGATTGTTCTTTGAAAAAAAACAATCTGCAGCCATTAAAGTTAAACTTTCAAAATGCGTTAACTCATACTGGGCGATTAAATGCTTATTTTCTTGGTAGAGCTGAATAAATTGGGCTTCTGAAACCGGCTCACCATTGACACGAATTCTTTCGGTGGTCGAAATTAAATGCGGCGAAGTGTATAATCCTATTTTTTTACCTGCAGATAACAATAACGTCTGCAACGCAGCACAGGTCGTGCCTTTGCCATTGGTTCCCGCTACCGTGATAATTTTTTCTGCGGGCAAATCTTGAAACCAAGTCTTATGTTGCAAGGCTTGGTTTAGTTTATCCAAACCAGGCATCGACTTTGGCATAATGCTTAAAGCTTCAAGCTCTGCGACAGCAGCATTAAATGTTAATTCTTTCATAACAGTGTCCTTACTGTAAGGGCTTGCTTATTCTGTGCCACATCGTGCACTCGTAAGTACTGCGCATAGGCTTGGTTAATCGCCTCCGTCACCAAGGCTGTTTCAGGGTCGCGCTCAGCAGCTGGCTTATCGGTCATTAGACTTAAAAATGATTTACGCGAATAGCCCAGATAAATTTCTTCGCGAATACTGCTAAAACCTTCCAGGTAATTCAGGATATCTACGCTCTGCTGGGGCGTTTTGCCAAAACCAATGCCGGGATCAAAAATCATCCGATCAAGCGCGATATTATCTTTCGAAAATAATTCTTTTTGGTTTTCCCACCACTGGGTTAAATAAATCCAAACATCTTCGTTTTCAGAAATCGTTTCGGTTTTAATTGGTGGCACAGAAAACGAGTGCATACAAATCGCTTTCGCCGAAGTTAGCTTTAATAATTCACGCATCTGTGGTTGGCGAAAGCCTTCGACATCATTGATGTAATCTATGTGATAGTTATTCACAATTTTTTGCATCACTTCTGGCTTACGCGAATCAATCGAAATTTCAAACTGACGATTGTAATCTGTTTTATATTTATTAATCGTATCTAAGGTAAATATCAAACGTCTGATCTCAACATCAGGATCAATCACCAAAGCCCCGGGGCGCGTTGATTCGGCTCCGATATCGATAATCTCAGCCCCTGCATCAAGAAGCTCACCTAAGCGCTGGGTGACCGATGTCATTACCCCATCACCCGAGAAAGAATCATCGGTGATATTTAAAATTCCGGCGAACTTTGGCCAAACATACTTTTTAGAAATCGCCGTGTGAAAAGGCTTCGGATTTTGCCACATCCAATCGGGCTCATTAAACGGAAAATCCGGACGTAATTCTAATAACGGAAGTAAAGCAAACGGACGATTTAAAATCTGCGCATGCGGGATGTTTAAAGCTTCATTGTTAAATGTAAAATCCTGTACCCATAAGATATCAATATCGATATTACGAGGAGCCCAGCGATCTGTTCCGGCACGCCCTAGTTTTTGTTCGATAACTTTAATATCTTTTAATAACTTTAACGGCTCAAAGTTTACGACTTCTATTTCAACAGCAGAGTTTAAATATTTTTTATTCCAGGTGTTGGGTGCATTTTCAGGTAATAGCGCATCGGATTCATAAATACTGGCAACATTAACTACAGTGACTCCAGATAAGCGCTTAATTTCAGCTAGAGCTGAACGTAAATGTTTAATCGGTTCAATATTAGACCCAAGACCTAAAACTACACTGTGCTTTGACATGTAAATTTGACTCCACCAAGCAATGAGGCCACCGGAACGCGCACTTTCGTAGCTTCAGTGGTTAATTCGCCGGCAAAGCCATGTGTTTTTAAATACTCAGTCAAATGTTGATGAGTAATAAAACAAACGTTCTCAATCAAATTAAAAGGCCTGGTCGTTGCGACTTTTTTTACATGATATGCAAGATCAACATAGTTAATCGCATCATCTAAATTGTCGCTTGCCGACCCTTTTACCGGTTTATCAAATTGCAAAGTAATATCAAAATGCACGGGCTGAAGATTAGTTTGTTCGTCTTTAGTGACACCCAAACTCATCCAAACTTCATAAGAATTAATTCTTAGGGTTTGCTTCATTATTTTTTGACCCCGATAACGTAGGCAATCCAGCTTAAACAAGCTTCGCCTTCAGTTACACGTGTGAATACACCGTTTCCAGAACCATCACGCTTAGAGCCTTCCCAGTATACAACCGCATCGTCAAAACCTGCTTCAATCATCATTTCTCTGATTTCAGCAATGGTCCACATACGCCACTCATAGGTAAAAACATTTTTATACATTTTACCTTTGTAACGAAAATGAATTCCAAAATTAGCGTAGTTAGTTACCGGATCAAAATCTTTTTGTTCCCAATAGTAAGTAAATCCGCTTCTGATTGGAATGCGATCCTGAGAAGCATCAGTACAAGCCGTACCGCCGAACATATCAACGATGAATAGACCTTTTTTCTGAATCGAAGAATAAACGTTTTTAAAATAGGCAGTTAACGTTTTACGGTCTCTGAAAATATAATACGAAAAATTTGTAGCTGCCGCGATATCAGCTTTCGGAAGCCCCGGGTGCAATACATTTTTATTAATAAGCACGACACGCTTTTGCTGTTCAGGTGTAAGTTTTGAAATATAATTTTGACGGCCGTAATTCATTGGCTCATCATCAAGATCTAAACCACAAGAGGTATTATCTTTATGAAGTTTAACCCACTCACAGCTAATCGCACCACCGGCGCAAAAATCTTCACGTAAAGTTAAACCTTTTTTCGGAGCGCCAAAAAATTCTTTGTAGCGCTCGCGGTAAAACTGAACATCTCCATCCGGAGACTGCACAGCATTTAAATAAAGATCATACTTATCAAAAGGAAGCTTACGTACACGAGGTTTTTTCTGAGTTGTCGTCCTTGCCATATATCTAATATCTTTCTACGGGACTTCGCCGCAAATTTCGCGAATTGCTTCAGCGATTTCATGTTTTTGTGGAACGCTTGCATCTTCAAGATTTGGATGCAAACCAATTCCCGGAACATGTTTTCCTGCTACTACGCGAGGACGAGCTTGTAATTCATAGAATAATTCCTGTGTTACACGGTAAGCTAAATGCTCACCAAAGTTCGTTACTTCAGTGTCTTCATTCACAAATAATACGCGACCAGTTTTTTGCACAGAAGACTTTATCATCTGCCAGTCATACGGATAAATCGAACGTAAATCGATCACTTCCACTGAATAACCTTCAGCCGCTAATTGATCAGCCACTTCATTACAAAGTAATAAATGCCGGCCGTAAGAAACCACAGTGATCTGTGATCCCGTGCGAGTGATTTTACCTACTCCGAAAGGAACAAGATATTCTTGAATTTTAGGCCAGTTGGCTTTCCAAGTTGAACGATCTCCGATTGGAGCATCGATCATATTTTTTAATTCTTTTTCATCCGATGGTTCACCAGGAATTAATTCTTCACCACGAACACGCATTAAAGCTTTAGGCTTTAAAAACATCGTCGGGTTCGGATCCAAAATACATGATAATAATAAACCGTAAGCATCCAGAGGATTAGACGGCATCACCACTTTCCATCCAGCTAAGCGCGAAGCCCAAGCATCGAATGAATGCGAATGGTACACAGATCCACGAATACCGGCACCTACCGGGCTCATGACCGTCATTGGTAAGTTAAACTGACCGTTCGTGCACCATAAAGTATTGCCGGCGATTTTTAATAAATCGATTGTATTGAAAATATAATCGACGAATTGAATTTCAGCGACACAACGGTCTCCGGTCATAGCAATACCCATGGCCATGCCGATAATTCCACGTTCATCTAACGGAGAATTCCAAGCGCATTTAACACCTTGGGTGGCTGTGAAAACGCCTCCTAATGGAGCGCCCACATCTTGTCCGAAAACATCTTTTAAATCGTAATTATTTTCAGCGTAATGAAGAGCCAATCGAATGGCTTGAGCCATATTTGCCATTAGAATTTTCTCCAATCTGCATTTTCACTATTCACGTATGTGTTTTCCCAGATGCTATCTGCACTTGGTACACCTTCAGAACGTGCGATTTCAGTTGCACGCACGCCTTCAGCTTCAAAGTTAGCCCAAAGTTCTTTAACTTCAGATTCTTTTAAAAGCCCAGCTTGTAATAATTTTTTCTCGAAATCTTTTACCGGATCAACTTCGTTCTGAATTGGATTTGCACCCGACGCAGATGAGTGTCCATAAAGACGTGAAACCATCGCTTCGATAAAGGCAGGCTTTCCTGTTTTACGAATGTATTCCATATCTTCTTTTACCGTTAAGTAAACTTCAACGGGATCATTGCCGTTGATCACTTGTGATTTAATATTAAATGCACGTGCGCGATCAGCGATAAAATTTTCGCCATGTTGACCATCGTAACAAGTCGAAATTCCCCATTTGTTATTTTGTACTGTGATTAACATCGGAAGCTCTTGGCCTTTACGCGAAGCTAAAATTAAGCTTGATGCGAAGTCACCCTCTGCAGTTCCCGCATCACCACCAGTTACGATCGTGATGGCTTTTTTGCCTGTGCGTTTTTGCACGTGAGCTGTTCCGCAAGCAATTGGGTATTGCACTTCTAACGGCGACGTCACCGGTGCAATATTCCATTTTGAAATCGCAAAGTGATTCGAGAAATTTCTTCCGCCGGTATTGGGGTCAGTCACGCGATTCATCATTAAACGAATCGAATCAACCATATCTAAACCCATCGCGATAAGTGTCGGCGAACAGCGGTAGTGTAAATGTAAATAATCATACTCAGGGCCTTGGCCTTTTTTAGCCAACATTCCCAATGGAACTCCCCAAGCTTCTTCACCAGGCCCACCGATCCAGAAAAATGATTCTCCGGCGCGATAGATTTTAATTAAACGCTCTTCAAGAACACGTGTCTTAACCATGTTTGAATGCATAGTTAATAAAAGTTCTTTACTTAAACCGCCAAAATTAATTTTGGCCGCAGGTTTAACTTTTTCTGTGGGTTTATTTTTCATCAGCAAGGCTTTGTTTGCTGATGCAGACTTTTTCGAAGATGAAACTGACGTTTTTTTCATGCGAAAAAAATATAACAAATCCCCTAGGCAGTTACCACAATTAAAAGCGTATTTAGGCGATCCAGCACCAGTTTGGAACCATCCCAAAGTAATGCACCCGCTTGCTCAGTTCGTTTGCATTTGCGCATTCCCCGACTTGACTCTAAACTATAACAACTCACCTTTAGGTAAGTAATTTAAGTCGTGCTGAGTGCACGCAGGAGACTCAAATGAACTTTTTAAAGCGTTTTGGGATGATAATTATTGTTAACGTCCTGATCATGATCACTATTAACATTATCCTTAATGTTCTTGGCGTTCAGCCTTACTTACAAGCTTATGGCATTAATTACGCCTCACTTGCCGCATTCTGTTTAGTTTGGGGTTTTGGTGGTGCTTTTATTTCTCTATTGTTGTCGAAATTCATGGCAAAAAAGATGATGGGAGTAAAAATTATTCCCGCAGATGCTCGCGAACCAGAAGCACAATGGCTTATTCAAACGGTCTACCGTTTGGCTAGAAATGCCGAATTAGCAAAAATGCCTGAAGTCGGCGTCTTTGACAGCCCCGAAATGAACGCTTTCGCCACAGGCCCAAGCCGTTCAAATTCACTAGTCGCTGTATCAACAGGCTTAATGAATAAAATGAACAAAGACGAAGTCGAAGGCGTTATCGCCCACGAAATCGCCCACGTTGCCAACGGTGACATGGTCACCATGACACTTGTTCAAGGCGTAGTGAATGCATTCGGTATGTTCTTAGCACGTGTAATTGGTCATTTATTATCAACACAAGTCGAAGAAAAAAGCGCGCACACAGTTCGCTGGGTAGCGACTTTAATTTTAGATATCGTATTTAATATCTTAGGTATGTTTGTTGTATCTGCGTTCTCACGCTACCGTGAATTTCGCGCCGATGCCGGCGGAGCCCGCCTTGGCGGTAAAGATAAAATGATCAGAGCGCTTCAACGTTTGCAAAACGAAACAGCGCCTATTCCTGAAGAGCAACCACTTGCTACGTTCCAAATTTCAGATCGTAAAGCAAAATTGGTCGATCTGTTAAGAACACATCCGCCATTAGCCCAACGTATCGCTAAATTACAAGCTAGCTAATCGGTGCCAGGCCCTCTTTCTGGTCACAGCAAGTCATAAAAAAAGGAGAGTTTTCACTCTCCTTTTTTTTATCTAAATTATTTTTGTGTGAACCCTATCTCTTCAACTTTTCTCAGCCAGTTTGTTCGAAACTCTTCTTTCGAAAGACGAACCGGTCCAATCGAAGTTATCTTCACAGGCTTTACCCCACAAAATTCTAAAGTCAGTTTTTTCACCGCGCGATGTGTGGGCGAACCATACACTAAAAAGTAATACCAGGGCGGCTGATCCATCGTTGAAATAATGCGCGCTGTTTTTCCCGTTAATAGTTTATCCCACCACACCGAGTTCTCTCTTTTTTGAAAAGCAAACCCAGGCAGCATCACGCGGTCAAAAAAACCTTTTAAAACCGCAGGAACTGCTCCCCACCAAACTGGATAAATCACGACGATATGATCAGCCCAAGTAATTTTTTTCTGAGCCTCGATCAAACAAGGCTCGAGTTCTGTACGCTGGCGATAACCATATTGTAAATTTAATTTAAAATCTAAATCTCCAACAAAAATCTCTTCAACTTGGGCGCCCGCCTTTAACGCCCCTTGTTTATAAGCGGTATGTAGAGCGTGGTTAAAACTTTGCTTGTCTGGATGGCCTTGTAGAATCAGAATCTTTTTTTGCATAAGGTGAAGTATGGCACAGTAAATCATAAAAGGAACAGTGAAAACTATGTGTTTATTATTGTAGAATCGAAAACATGAAAACCGAAATTCAAAGTTGGGAAAAAGACAATTTCCTGATCAGCACTGATAAATCATTTTTACAAATCCCCAAGATCCACAATTTTCTCTCTGTAGATTCTTATTGGTCACCAGGCATTCCGCTAGACATCGTCACATGCGGAATTGAAAATTCATTATGTTTTGGAGTTTATCAAATATACGGCAACAACAAAGAACAAATTGGCTTTGCCCGCATCGTTACTGACTATGCAAGCTTTGCTTGGATTTGTGATGTGTATATCGAAAACGATTTTCGCAAACTTGGCCTTGCAAAGTGGCTTATGAACTGCGTGATGGCCCATCCTGCGCTCCAAAGCTTACGCCGCATTTGTTTAGCCACAAAAGATGCACACGAACTTTATCAAAAATTCGGCTTCGAAGTGACAAAGGCCCCACAAAATTGGTTAGAAATTAAAAACAACGATATTTACAAGAGAACTGAAAAAATATGAAAATCGGCATTGTTATTTTTAATAAATTCACCGACTTAGATTTCTATTTACCGTGGGATCTTCTCAACAGAGTTCGTCTTATGGGCCTACAGGAAAACTGGCAGGTTGAAATTCTTGGTGATGATTCCAAAATTAAATCAGCTGCAGGCCTCGATCTTCAGCCGACAAAATTCTACAGTTTTGCAAATGAATGTGACGCCGTCTTTTTCTGCAGCGGTTATGAATCTAGAGAGCTCATCCAAGACAAAAAATTTCTTGCCAACTTTAAACTCGATGAAACCAAGCAAGTTATCGCAGCTGTCGACTCAGGCGCACTGCTTTTGGCAGCTCTCGGTTTACTTCAAAATAAAAAGGCCACAACATACCCAACGGCTCATGATCTTCTCGCGAGTATGGGTGTGAATGCCGTTCAAGAGCCTTTTGTTGCTGAAGGAAACATCGCCACGGGAGCGCGGTGTTTATCTGGAGATCGTTTAGCCCTTTGGATGATTGAAAGACTTGCTGGAAAAGAAATATCTGAAAAAGTTTTCGAATCAGTAAAACCTTTAAAACTGAAAGGACATTTATGAAAATTCAAGATGTTCCGTTTATGACAACAGACTGGAGCAAAGTTCCGCGCACCGAACATAAAGGTGAAACAGGAATGGCCATTTGGAAAACTATTGAGGTCGGCAATATCCGGGTCAGAATGGTCGAATACACAGCAAACTATGTCGCTGATCATTGGTGCTCGCGCGGACATGTCTTACTAGTTATGGAAGGTGAACTCGTCACCGAACTGAAAGACGGCCGAAAATTCACGATGACTCCTGGAGTGAGTTATCAAGTTGCAACGGACGCAGAGGCCCATAAATCTTCAACGACTGCCGGAGCTAAGCTCTTCATCGTCGATTAAATTGTTGCACACTGACGACGATCAACTTCCGGCTTAAAGCACACATATAAAAACTAAATAAAATTTAGAACTCGATTAAGAGCCTCTTCAAAACCTAATTCTCCCTCAATATGAAGGATTGGCGCACGCTGTTTCGCAAGCCATGCTTCATGTCGCGGAAGGCTTCGTCCATTCTTCAACCCCTCATCATACTGAGCGGCCCAAGCCATGAATTTTTCATGTTCAACATGCATATCTCCACCTTCAGAGATTCGTGCACCCCAAAGCTTTTTTTCACGCGCGCGAAGGCGACTAACTCGAACTTCGCTTGGAACATACAAAAATACAATATGAGTAAAAAGACTTTCAAACGGCTCACTCCAAGAATCCATAGAACCTGTACATACCCATGATTCGTGTGACGTTAGATCCGTAAGCAATGTTTTCTGTCGATCAGGAATAGGCGTAGCTTTTAAAAACGGCGGGTTGGTTTTTTCCCAGTAATACGAATCACAATCAAATACAGAAATATCGAGACGACGCCCAATACTTTCACCTAACGTAGAAACCCCAGAACCTGATGCGCCTAAAATATGAATTCGATACATTACTAAATCCTATAAAAAAAGGAGAGTTATTACACTCTCCTTTTCAAGAATCTAAATTTATACGCCGCTCCCCAAAAAGGGACGGTGCGGGCTGCATGCCCTACCTTTTAGTTAACTGCGTTTGTAAGCTTAGTTAAATCCTTAACTTTGCCTTCTTCAAGGATGATTAAATCCCCTAAGATGTTAGCCGCTTCCTGAACTTCAGGGCGTTTTAAGTATTCTTTTTCTTTTTCGGCTTTAGCAGCGTACTTGTTTGCCTTTTTAGCTTTGGCTTTTTCTTTTTCAGTTTTATCTTTTTCTTTTACGATTTCAGCCACTTTAATTGTTTTACCTAGTTTTTTAGTTTTTTCTAACTCTTCAGTAATTTTTTTGAATTCGTCATTTTTACCAATGCGCTCATCAGCGCGTTGTTTTAAAGACTTAATCCATTCAGGCTTAATCGTGTTCCATTGGCCTTCGCCTTTACCAACTGCCGCTTCTTTAGAAACAAACTGGTCGATCTTTTTCGGAGGCAATGAATAATCCATTGATTTTTCACCGATATCATCCACATGGTACGGAGACGGGAAAACGATATCTGCATCAACACCTTTATGTTGTGTTGAATATCCACCCGGAATAAAAAACATACCGATAG
Source organism: Bdellovibrio sp. (assembly GCA_036676395.1). Lineage (GTDB taxonomy): Bacteria > Bdellovibrionota > Bdellovibrionia > Bdellovibrionales > Bdellovibrionaceae > Pseudobdellovibrio. The sequence goes on along the minus strand of JAKFCY010000002.1, from coordinate 527,024 downwards.
TTACTTTTAAAGCTCCAAGTTCACCCGGAATCGGAAGAACTGTTTGGATCGAACCTTTACCGTAAGTGTGATCTCCACCAACAATGACTGCGCGGTTATAATCTTTTAAAGCACCTGATAAAATTTCAGAAGCTGAAGCCGATACACGTGATGTTAACACAACTACAGGTCCATCCCAGTCAACTTTTTCATCTGTGTCAGCTAACGGAGTTTCAGCGCCACGACGTGAAGATTGTTTTACGATGTTACCGGTTTTGATAAACATACCACCGATTTTGACAGCGTCATCCAATGATCCACCACCGTTGTTCGAAAGATCGATCACGATCCCGTCTGCTTTTTTAGCTCTAGCATCAGCTAAAACTTTTCTCATATCAGCAGAAGATGTTTTTCCGCCTTTACCAGAGTCAGCATAGAAAGATGGAAAGTTAATAATACCGATTTTTTTAGTTTCGCCGTTGATCACTTTATCTTGGTAATAAATTGTGATCGCGTTGTCTTCTAAAGCGATAACTTCACGAGTTAATTCAACTTCGAATTTTTTATTACCCGAAGCTTCTTTGCGTAAAATAGATAATTTTACTTTTGTGCCTTTAGGTCCGCGGATAAGTTTCACGACATCTTTTAATTCCATATCGACAACGTTTTCCATTTTGTTACCTTTACTCACGGCAACGATTTTATCTTTTGGCTCTAATTGACCAGATTTCGCCGCAGCTCCACCAGTGACTAAAGCTTCAATAGTTGTAAAACCATCATCCTGAGATAACGTGGCTCCGATACCTTCTAATTTTAATTTCATGTCGATATTAAAATCTTCATAGTAATCTTTGCTGAAAAAAGATGAATGCGGATCTAAAGCCAATGCGAATGAATTTAAGTAATTAGCTACTAAATCATCGTATTTGATTTCTTTTAGACGTTTTAAATTTCTTTCGTAGTTTTTAATTACGCGCGTTTTAGCTTCATCAAGTTTGATATCAGTTGCTAAGTAGTTGGCTACTTGAAACTGCACATATTTAGCTAAAAATTCTTCAGCTTCTTTTTGAGTTTTTGGGTAATCCTTTTTATCTGGATCATAAACAAACTCAGTGTCTTTATTAAATTTAAAATCTTTTCCTAAGTAAGTTTTAACGAATTCAACTCTTTCACCAGCGCGTTTTAACACGGTGTCTTGAATCGAAGCGATAAATTTACAATCTTTCTTTTTTAAAGATTCAAAAAGATTTTTCAAAGTTCCTTTGATTTGATCAACATCGCTTTGAACTAAATAAATTTTAGCCGGGTCTTGGCGTTTGATGTATTGCTCAACTACACGCTTTTGCAATTCTGCATCTTCGCTTTTATAAGTTAAGTGATTTGCTAAATACGCTGATTGAATGGGGTCTACCCAGTTACAATCTAATGTTTTATTAAAATCAAAGATCTGCGCTTGCGCTTCTGGTTGTGCATAAGACAATGCCAGAACTGCTGCTGCGGCCGCCAATAAATACTTTTGTGATTTCATAGGTAAGTGCTTCCTTAACTGTTTAGTACTACAATATACTAACGGTTATTATAGACCTACTCTTGATAAGAGTGCAGACAATATTGGCAGTTATGCCCTTCGTCTGAACCTGTAAACAAGTATTATGTTAAGTGATTTTTATAAAGTGTCTTAATCCGAATCAGTTTGTTTAAATAAACTATTTTCGTTTAGAGAGCTGATCAAATAAATCTAGTTGCTCTAGACCATCATTTACGAGTGGCGTTAATAAGCCGTGCTGCGAAATCTCGTGTTTCACGAAATCCCCACCATGAGTCTCGATCATGAAAAACGACATCTCTGGGTATTGCGACTTTAGTCGAGTCATTTCTTCCACGATCAATTGGATATTTCGTGGATCATCATCACTCATACCAAAACGGTGATGTGGACTATAACCATAAACTTCAATCGCGCGTTCAACTGATGCACGAATGGCCTTTTGTTTTAACTCTGCGGTAGTCAATTTTAATTCAATATCACCAAAGCTTTGGCGTACTTGTTTATTACTGCAGGCGAATAAACTTAAATAATTTGGCTCTAAAGGTAAGTGACCATTTTTTACGAATTCATAAATACCCGCACGTAAAGTCGCTGATGAATGGCCACGTGCTGTGATCACTGAAATCGGACGTTGATTAAATACTGCATGGTAAAAACAATCCCACGAAGGGCCTTTCCATTGTCCGTCTGGATGCCCCAGGGCTAACATCACATCTTGCACGAAAGTTTGTTTTTTACCTTGTAAACGCTCCATCTCTTCGATTTGTACGTCACGAAAACATCTGAAGGTTCCGCTCACATCATCCCAATTAATATCGTAATGCTCGTAGGGGCCTGATTTGCCAATGCTTGAATGCTGCACGGCCCATTCAGCGCTGGATAAATGTAATTCTTCTTTTGTTTCTTTATGAAATAAAACTAAAGGCGTAGTTAAAAAAGCAATGTTATCATCGAAGTCGAAAAAATAAAAACTTCGACCGCCGCGATGAAGATTTCTATCGGGCTCTTTTGATCTTGTTTGTCCCAGCTCGAGCTGGCCTTTTTTATTTTCGTCAGACATATTTATTTCTTCTTTTTAGTGATCACTTTCTTCTTGGCTGCAGGTGCTTCAGCTTTTTCGGTAGAAGCTGGTGCTTTTTTAACGGTTTTAGCCGGTTTTTTTGCACCCTTTGCTTTTTTGCCTTTACCTGCACCTTTACTCGGGGCAGCTTCAGCTAACTTCTCATTCATTAGCTCAAAAGCCTTCTCTTTAGTGATGTTATCAGCAGTCACATCTTCAGGTAAGCCAACATTTGTTTTACCGGCTTTTAAGTATGGGCCGTAAGGTCCATTAAATAAACTCACTTCAACGTCAAAATTTGGATGTTTACCAAATTCTTTAAGTGCAGCTGCTTTACCACGGCCCTTTTTAGGAATCGCAAATAAGGCTAACGCCTTTTCTAAATTCATTGTGAAAACTGATTCTGTTTTTGGAATCGAACGGTAATCGCCATCACAAACTACGTATGGCCCGAAACGACCAACACCAGCTTTGATGTCTTTGCCGTTACCAGGATTTAATCCTAGTGATTTAGGTAATGCTAAAATTTCTAAAGCCATTTCGTAAGTGACTGCAATCGGATCCATACCCGGAGGCAATGTTGAACGTTTGATTTCTTCATCATCATTCTCACCTAACTGCACGTAAGCGCCATAACGGCCATTCAGGACGTAAATCTTTTTACCGGTTTTTGGATCAACACCTAACGAATCGGCACCTTTTAATTTTTGCTCGATTAATTTTTCAATTGATTCAGAAGTCACATCAGCCGGAGCTTCTGCATCTGGAATTGAAGCGCTGAAAGATTCTTCGCCTCTTTTTGTTTTTACATAAGCACCGTATTTACCAACATGAAATTCGTATTTTTCTAAACCATCAAGTTTAATTGTACGCGCAGTTTCCGGATCAATGTTTCCTTCTTCTCTAGAAACTAAAGCACGAAGCCCTGTATCACCGTGGTAAACACTATTCAAATATTTTTCCCAGTTTAAATCACCTTCGGCGATATTATCCAGTGATAACTCCATCGCTGAAGTAAATCCTAAATCCACATACTGAGTTAAATGATTTGTTAAAAGTTTTGAAACAACCATTGCTGTAAAAGTCGGAATTAAAGCATTCCCCACTTTTTTAACGTAACCACGATCTACGATTGTACCGATAACGCTTGCATAAGTTGATGGACGGCCAATGCCTTCTTTTTCCATCGTTTGAACTAATGACGCCTCTGTAAAACGCGCTGGTGGTTTTGTTTCATGTGCAGTTGGTTCCATTTTTTGCGCCTTAACAGAATCATTTTGTTTTAATTGCGGTAAACGCACTTCGCGAGATTCTAAATCTGCTTCTGGATCATCCGAACCTTCAACGTAGGCACGTAAAAATCCCGGAAACTCAATCGTTGTGCCCGTAGCATTAAAGATCGTGTTCTCTGCAGATAATTTTGCTGACACTTGCTTTTGACGTGAGTCAGTCATTTGCGAAGCCATCGTGCGTTTCCAGATTAAATCATAAAGTTTTAATTGCGGACCAATCAAGCCAGTTGCATCTGGATCTTGAAATTGTGTTCCCGCCGGACGAATACACTCATGGGCCTCTTGCGCACCCTTTACTTTTTTACCGCTATAAATGCGAGGTTCTGCCGGCAAATAATCTTTACCGTATTTATCAACGATCGCTTCACGAGCAGCCTTAATCGCTTCTTGTGATAATGACGTAGAATCTGTACGCATATAAGTAATGAAACCTTGCTCGTAAAGTTTTTGCGCCACTTGCATCGCTTCACGCGAACTCATTCCAAGTTTACGATTGGCCTCTTGCTGTAAAGTCGAAGTGATAAACGGAGCGTAAGGCTTGCGGTGCACTGGTTTTTCTTCAACTTCAGTTACTTTCCATGCGGCTGCCTGTACTTTTGAAGCTAAAGCTTGCGATGCTTTTGCATCAAGAACTAAGACATCTTTTCCGGCATTTAACTGGCCCGTTAAGCCATCGAAGTCTTTACCTGTCGCTACACGCTTTTGATCAACGGTTAAAAGTTTTGCTTCAAAACCTTCGCCAGCTTTATCTAAGTAAGCCGTTAATCCATAGTAATTTGATTTTTTAAAACGGATGCGCTCTTTTTCGCGATCTACGATAAGCTTTACGGCTACTGATTGCACGCGTCCTGCAGATAATCCGTAAGCAACTTTTTTCCAAAGTAACGGCGAAATTGTGTAACCCACCAAACGATCTAAAATACGGCGGGCTTCTTGTGCGCGCACTAAGTTATAATCAATCTCTCTAGTTTCATTTAACGACTTATTAATCGCTTCTTTCGTGATCTCATGAAACACCATGCGTTTTGTTGGCACACGTGGTTTTAAAACTTCTTGTAAATGCCAGCTGATCGATTCACCTTCGCGGTCTTCATCGGTTGCTAGATACAGCATATCTGCATCTTCAAGTTTATCTTTTAAATTTTTTATTACTTTTACTTTATCTTTCGGAATGCAATACAACGGCTCGAAATTTTTATCGACGTTCACACCTAACTGCGCCCATTTTTCTTTTTTAACTTTTTCAGGAATATCTTTTGAAGATTGTGGCAGATCGCGAACGTGGCCCATGCAAGATTCAACGATATAATCTTTGCCTAAAAATTTACGAATTGTTTTGGCCTTCGTCGGTGACTCAACGATAACTAACTTAATCCCGGAACTTGAATCACCCGATGCTGCAGCTTTTTTAGCCATTGTGTGTTGTATCCTTTATGATAGAGTGTCTATATTATATGTAGTGACTACATATAAAAAACAACTGCTTTCTTAAGGACGTTAATGAAGCCCCTTGCTGAATTCGCGCATAAAATCAAATTTTTGCTTACCGATATCGATGATACGATCACGACGAACGGCCAGCTGAGCAGCGAATCTTACTCTGCAATAAGCAAATTGAAGCAGCACGGTATCACTGTGATTCCTGTGACTGGACGTCCGGCTGGTTGGTGCGACATGATCGCCCGCTTTTGGCCAATTGATGCAGTGATCGGCGAAAATGGCGGCCTGTATTATCGTTATCTCAATAAAAAAATGCAGCGCTGGAATTTTTCCGATGAAAAAACTTTAAGCGAAAATCAAAAAAAATTGCAAATCATTGCAGCCGAAATTAAACAGAAAATTCCTAATGCTGCAATTTCAGCAGATCAATTTTGCCGCATTTACGATCTAGCCATAGACTTCTGCGAAGACATTCCTCGTCTAACAGATAGCGAAATAAAACAAATCGTTGATGTCTTTCACGCCCATGGGGCCACTGCTAAAGTAAGTTCAATTCATGTGAATGGCTGGTTTGGTGATTTTAATAAGGTCACTACCGCAAAACTTTTATTACAAAAAGAATTCGGCTTAACTGAAACTCAAATTTTAGAACAGTGTGCTTATGTCGGCGATTCACCCAATGATGAACCTTTGTTTGAAAATTTTCATCACACGTTTGGCGTAGCGAACGTTCGTAATTTTTCCACGCAAATGAAACATCTTCCAGCTTACGTTTCGCCCGCTGAATCAGGCCATGGCTTTTGCGAAATCGTAGAAAAAATTATTTCTAATAAATAACTTTTACACCAGCAGAGACTTTCCAATCATCAACTAATTTAAATTCGCTATCTTGCTCCCCGCGATAAGCAGAGTATTGGCCAAAGATATTTGCCCAGTCTAAAACTGATTTATCGAATTCAAATTGTTCAACACCCGAACTATCCATTAATGATGTCAAAGATCTAAAAAATAAACTCAAATCTTTAATATCAAAGGGATCCGTTTTTCTAACCGAAAAATAAACGTAGTTTTGGCTAAACAGTTCCAATCCAGAGAATTGAAAGCGTTTAATGTTATCAACTAAAAAAGGCGAAAGCTGAGAACTTCCGATCAATGCGCTATCAAAAGTTTTTTGATCGTATCCTGCTGAATTGTAAATATATTCTAAACGTGCATCAAAAGTATCTTCATAACGAAGTCCACCTACCGCTAACGTACTCACTGTTCCGTCTTGATTGCTCGGCAACATTCGTTGAAACAAACCTTGCGTTTGTGGCTCATAGAAAAAGGTATTCACACCGTGTTTAGCGTCAGCGTAAATACTAAAACCTTCGGTAAATTCATATTGAAAATATTCGCCGATAAAAAAATCAGCATTATCAGGAATTCCAGCCACAAAGCCTAAGAAATTTCTCGTACCTGTCCATGCCGTTTCAAATTTTGCTGCAACCTGCGGTTTAAATTTTTCTTCTGCAATCCAGTGGGTTTCGTTATTTGAAACTGGTTCTACCATAAAAACAAAGTTGTTATCGACTTTGGCATTCCAATTTAATCGCAGCAGTGCTTTGCCTTTTTCTTTGTACACAAGACTTCGCTGATTAGTGTTAAAATGAAAAAATGGATTTGACGGATTTAAAACTTCAGCTGGTCCCCATTGGTAAACCTGCAAACCTACAGTGGTAAAAATACGGTCAGTGATATACTGTTCGTAAAATGCATCGGCTAAATTAATCTCCGTGTCACTTTGCGATTCTTCCTTTAACGTCTGTTCAGTTTTATAATTTTGCTGGTACGAAACTATTCTTGGACGAAGAATAATCTTTGCATCATTAATTAACCACTTAAATTCAGCGCGCTGATCTAAAAAACCTGCTGTTTCAGGCACATTTAAAACTTCATTTCCCAGATTTAAAACTGAATCTGCATAATCACGCTGCTCACCAAATAAATACGCTTCATAACTGAACGCAAACTCAAAATTTTGCGCACTTGCTATTAATGGAAGCTGTAATGATAAGAAGACTAACCATTTACACATACGTTAAGTTATCAATAATCTTACTTTTAATAATTTGTCTTGTAGCAAAATAAGTTGCCACTGTTCCTACAGATACTAATAGAATAAAAGCAGCTATATAAGCATCGGGATAAAATGCGATTCGAAATGCTACTGGCTCTGACAGAAGCCCTGCTTTATACATTATTTTAACTGAATTAAAAATGAACGTAAGCCCTAGCGCTATCACTGCTCCGACAGCTGTTCCCATTACTGATAAAAATACGCTTTCCAGAAAGAACATCTTCACCACTTGCTGTGGTAAAAAACCAATGCTTCGCATAGTTCCGATTTCACGTGTGCGTTCTTTCACAAGCTTCACCATCGTGTTTAACACCGATAATGTTGAAACCAACACAATGACAACGACCACAAAATTTCTAAAGATCGATAAAAAATCCATCGTCTTCGTGTACATCTCACCTAGACGGTGATTTTGCCAACGCTGGGCCTGTAAATACTTTTTATCTTTAAAAACATCAGTGTTCAGGTAATCAATCGCTTCATCCACAGACCGACCTGCCGTTGAAATTGAAATAAAACTCACCTTATCAGTGTTCATTAAAGTTTGCGCAGCTTCAAGAGATGTCTGAATATAGCGATCATCAACGTCCTTATAACCCGCATCCATTAGCGCAACCGCTGTAATATCAATTGCATTTAATTGACCATCCACCGTTGTTGATGAAATTTGTAAATCTTTGGTCAGACACTCAAATGGTTTAGCAACTTGTTCATAACCACCGTAAAAAGTCATAACGTTAGGATCTTTTGTCCATGTGCAGGCAAGCTTTCTGGCCAAACCTTGTCCTAAAGCTCCCGTGAACGCACTTTCTTGGCGATCCAGTGGTGTTCCATAGGTCACATTCCATGACCAATTTTTACCGCGCATTTTTTCACCTTCAAGAGGATCATAACCACGTCCTAATAAAATCTGCGATTGAATGCCGTTAGTGATCATTCCTTGAAAATTTAAATTGCGAATAACGATTTCAGCCTTAATCGGCTTAGCAGTTACTTTTTGCTGAATGTAAATTTGATCTTCTTTGCTGATCCAAAATTCCCACGGAGAACTAATGCCTTCTTTTGAATACTGGTCTTTGTGTTCAATAATAATATCACCCAACATCTGACGGTGAGTAAAATTATCAATATACATGGCTTTAACATCGTCCATATAACCATCAAATAGCACAAGCGACACAAACGAAGCCGATAAGCTTAATAACGCCGAAATCGAGTGGCGCCAGTTTTTTATAGTGTTGCGAAGAGCGATCTTTAGAATCATTAAATTATCTCGTTAGGTTATTCACATTAAAAATCGAATTTGATAGCTGAACCACTTTAGGAGTTTTGTAATTGATCGTGCTCTTGTTATTGCCAAACTTCGCATCCACAATCACTAGCTCACTGATAAACGGAAAGGTTTCTCCGCCAGCAGTTAAAGTGTTACCGTACTTTAAGAGTCCCACTTTAAAGGGCTTACCTTGCAAAGTTAAAAATTCGGCCTTCATGGCTAATTTAGTTTTATCACTGATCCAGTATCTGATTTTATCATAGGTTAAACTTTTAGATTTCGCTGTTAATAATAAGACGTGCATTTTATCGCCATTTAACAGCTCAGTTTTTTCAATAACAGCAGCGTAATCGCGTGCATAGTGAGTCGAAGCGATATCTCCGTTAGCCGCTTGCCCTGTTAGCTTTTGGCGGGCTGAAATTGAAATTGGCTTTTTAAGTGAGGGTTTAAAAAACCACATGTTACGATCATTAAAAATATAAATCTCGCCTTTGTTTTTTGCAGGCTTTGTCGATTCCACATAAGCATCGTCGCCTTTGGCTTTAATATTAAATTCACGTGTACTGCTTTCGCCGTTTTCTTGGGTTTCAATCACAGCATTCCACTGAACGCCATCTTTTACACTGCCACGGGCGCGATCTGAAGCTTTTAACAAGTCCGTCGCTAAATCAGCATTAGCATAAAACGGGATGGCTAATAATAAGATTAATAATTTCATGGTGATTCCTCTTCTTCGCTATCATCATCGAAAGTTGATGTGTCATTAAGTAAGGCAATTAATTTAGTGCGCAATTTACTCTTAATCACAAAAAATGATGAAACTGTGGCAATAACAAAAAGCAAAATAAAAACAAACCCGGCAATATATAAATTCCACTTTAAGACAAATTGAATCATGGTGCTGGCGCCAGGCGGAAAAAACCGAATATTTGCAGCATTAATCGCACTTGAAACTAAAAACGAAATCAAAACTCCAAAAAACATGCTGATCACTGATAGCAAAACACTTTCGCGCACAAACAATTGTACGACATCTAAACTTTTAAATCCTACGGCCCGCAAAGTTCCAATTTCGCGTGTACGTTCAATAATCCCCATCGTCAGAGAATTAATAATCGTAAGGCTCACCGCCGTGCAGATTAAAAATAGAAAAAATCCGCCCATAACGTATAAAAAACCCATCGATCCCGAATGAATGGCATTAATGATAGGGTCATCAAATCTATAAATATCAGTATCGAAGCCTAATGCCGTTGTCTTACTTTTCAATTCGCTTATAAATCGATCCACCGAAACATCGTGTTTTAAATAAACTGAAATTGTTTCCACCGCATCCGTGGCCAACAACTCCTGAACCTTAGCTATTGGAATCAATACAATAGTATCTTCAAGAAATTGCATGCCCGTTGTGTGTTCCGCACCAAGATCTGCATTGATCGCGTTTAAATCCCCTTCTAAAGTGCGCGCTGCAATTTGCACGGGTTCATTGCTCTTTAACGGATATTTAAAAGATAAGAGCTCGGCAATTTTTGGCGTGATCGAAAGTGTCTCAGGATTTTTTAAAAATAAGTCGGCATCTTCAAGCTGTGAAGGCAGTACCCAATCTTTAGCCCATTCTAATAGCGCTGGCTGAGTTAAAGATTTTTTAAAGGCTACAGGATCAAAACCATAAATAACTACGGGATGAGATTTAGTTCCATTTGAAAGTAATCCCGGAACAGAAATTTGTTTTCCGACATATTCAACTTCAGAAGTGAATTCTGTTAAGACCTGATCAATTTTCTTTTGCTCTTCGGTGCTAAAAATATATTTTTTAGGTTTAATTTGATACTGTTCAATAGAATCTTTTTTATAAATACTGACATGACCTTTTTGTGCCGAATAAATTGATGTTGTATCTAAGGCCATCTTAGCGCGGTAAATATAAGCACCTAGTAAGTTTAATCCTACAAAGCCTACGCAAATAGCTACGCCGGTCGATAATGATCGGCGTTTATTGCGCAATAAATTTCTGTAAGCAAATTTCCAAATCATGCTTCGATCTGACCATCTTTAATTTTTACAATTTTTTGAACACGGCTCATTAATTTTTCATCATGGGTGCAAAAGAAAAAAGTCACATGTTTTGTTTTATTTAATTCTAACATTAAATCGATAATTAAATTGGCAGTTTTTGAATCTAAGTTTGCCGTTGGCTCATCCGCTAAGATCAGGGCCGGTGATGTCACCAAGGCTCTGGCTATGGCCACGCGCTGACGTTGTCCACCTGATAGTTGGTCTGGACGATGATGCGCAAATTCTAAAAGGCCTACATCTTTTAAAGCCGCTTCAACTTTTGCTTTACGTTCTGCAGCTTGAATGTCTTTACGCACGGTTAATGGCAATTCAACATTTTCATAAATATTTAACACAGGGATTAAATTAAACGATTGAAAAATAAAACCAATTTTTTCATTACGCAGCTGGCTTTTTTGGTTTTCGTTAAGCCGCTTCACGTTCATGCCATCAATTAAAATCTCACCGCGATCGACACTGTCTAAACACCCAATTAAATTTAAAAGCGTAGTTTTGCCCGATCCCGATGCCCCGATAAGCGCCGTAAACTCCCCTTTAGTCACAACTAAAGACAAATCCTTGATGGCGTCCACATGGGTTTCCCCTAATTTATAACTCTTTGATATATTCTTGATTTCGACGACTGATGACATAGACGTATTGTCTGCCCTGTCTAGATTTTTGACAACCTTTTATTCTTTTCACCAAGCCTCAGATTTTTCTCTCCGATAGGCAAAAATGCGGTATCTTCGCTCCATGATTGAATTTAGAAAAAGACTATTCTTATTTTACGTTGGCGCATTTACTGTAGTTTACTTAGTGAAGCAGCTTGCCGCAGAGCAAGACACAGTGATGGCCAAAGCAACGTTGGGCTTCCAAACCCTAATCACTTATATTAACTAAGTTTTACGCTTATCTTTTGCATTTAAGGTCTTGAACCAAAGATCCCAGCCATTGAAATACAAGCCAAAATTCGAATTAGATACCTGATGATGAATATTATGATGAGTCGGCGTCGTGATCCAACGTCCCCACCAGCTGTTTTGCACTTTCTCTGAGAAAACTTCATATCCCAAATGGCCGGCTAAATTTGCCGAGTCAGTGACGATCAAAATAAACAAAAGCATTGGCACACTGACACTCGTTAAAAAGAAAAACGGAATAAAATATAACAAGTTTGCAGCTGCTTCAATGGGATGAAACGAATAAGTCGCCCAAGGTGTTGGATTAAGTGAGCGGTGATGCACAACGTGAATATTGCGATATAACCACTTATTCTTATGCATGATGTGATGAAGCACATAGAAGAATGGATCATAGATCAAGACGTAAATGCCCAGCGCGACTAAATCTTTCCATAACGGCTGCTCAGCCACGATCTGCACAAAGCCAAGCTGGTTCAATTTATAAATGCCGAAAAAAAAGATCGCCTGAATAACTAGTGTATAGCTTGAATATTTCATCTCTAAGGCGACTTGCGGTTTTGCCCGCTCTTGCACTTGAATTTTTTTAAAATTATTTAACCATGCTGGTTTTACTTTCCAAAAAATGTAGTACGGAATACCCATCAGAGTACCGTATTTAAAAGTTCCGAAAGCTAAAATGGCTAAAAAAATTAAAACATCATTCACAGCAATGTCCTTTTTTTTACAACTGATCGTAAAACATACGCAATGGTAAAAGTGTTTCACCCGTTACCGGAATAATAACTTCCTGAGCTGGATCCATTTTAATGGCTTTATCAGCCTGGATATCATTTTCAAAAGCAGCTGTTGCTTCTAATGCAAGTTTTGTATTATCAAAGACAACAATCGTCTCACCTTCCATCTTTTCAGATCTCGGGTGTAAGTTATAACTTCCGATTAAAAATAAACGTTGATCTACAATCATAAACTTAGAATGTAATGTGCTGCCTGTTTTTAAGTAAACTTCTGCACCTACATCTAAAAGCTTTTTAGCACTGCGTACGATTGGAAGTGCCACAACTTTTTCATCCACACTGTTTGTTGAATTCGTTAAAATTCTAACTTTAACACCACGCTCAACGGCTTCTTTAATTTCATATGTTAATGACGGAAACGTAATAACATATGCATTCTCGATATCCACAGTTTTTTCCGCACCACGGATTGATTTCATTATCGTTAACAAAATATTATGCTGATCACCTGCAGACATGGGTTGATGCTCTACAAGCATCGCTTTTCCGTCATTAGTTCCCGTTGTAAAATAGTTTACAATTGTGATTTGTTTAAGTGGTAGCTTGCGGTCAGAAATTTGTTTATTCCAGATTTTCATGAATAAACGTTGCGCTTGCTCTGCAGCTGTTCCTTCGAATGCCACATCGGTGTCACGCCATAAGTCTTTACCTGCACCGGCTTTATGGCTGTAAGTATCGCCTGGATTCATTCCGCCCATGACTGCAAACTTATCATCAATAACTAACATTTTACGGTGCTGACCCATAAATGAAGCTTTTGGATTCATCCAGCGAATAACCTGCACGCCGTTTTCTTCCATACGTTTAACTTCACGATTGTAGTGCGGTTTATAACTTACCTGACCATCTACGATAAGACGAACTTTTACATTTTTCTTAGCTTTAGCAATAAGTAAATCAGCTAACTCTTGACCTGTTTTATCATCGATCACAGCCCAAGTAAGCATATTGATCGTTTGCTTAGCTTCACTCATTTTTTGATCACGTAAAGCAAAAGAAGCTGGGCCATCGATTAATAATTTAGAGTTCTGAGTGGCGTAATACTTTGAATTAGCTGCATCATACAATTCTGTTAAGAATACCGGATTTGAAAGTCTGGTTTGTGATTTTTGATTTTTCTCAAAGCGATTTAGTTTAGTTTCCAACTGCTCAGATAGTTGCGTCCAGGTCTGAGGCGAAAATTTGCGCAAAGCACCCGTCGAAGAAATAGTTTGATCTAACATTGATAAGATCATTAATTTTTGATCTGGAGTTACTGCACTTACCGTTGGACCATACTTTGGATCTTGTTTTAAGATTTCGATCAAAGAAGAAATAAACGGCACCAATTTACTATCACCATGAAGCGAGATCAATAAATCTAAAATGTCATTTTCAACTTGTGAAAGATCCTTTTCAGCTACATCAAAGATTTCAGATTTATCACCAGTCTTAACAATTCCTAATTGTGAGCTTGGATTGAACAATAAACCTTGTGACGCCCAGATCGCGACCATTTCTTTTAATTTTAATTTTGTATCAATTGAAATAGTTTTAAAAACGGTTTGAACCAGTTCTGCATCGACCCCTAAAAGATTCGAAAACTGCCGAATCTCAATACCCAATAATTCGCTGGTAATAACACCTTCGCCAGCCGCTTGAACTTCAGCAGCAGCCACTTGGGCCTTGGCAGAAAATGGAGCTAAAAATGAGACAGCTAAAGTACCGGCTAATACGATTGATAATGAGCGTTGTTTTTTCATAAAGCTTTATATAGCTAAAGCCGTTCCAACCCCGTCAGCTACGTAGTCTAATACACTGTCAAAGTTATCTACACCGAGCCTAGAATGGCTAACATTAGTCTTTGGCCACGGTCCCAAAAACCTGGTCAAACCAGGGTAAGAAAAATCCAAAATTTGAATGGGGAATTTTATGATGCAGACTATGGCGTTTCGAAAAACTTAACAAACTGCCCTGACCAGATTTCGGGAAAAAATCGATGTTAGAATGCCCTAACACGTTCATTGAAATACTCATCGCCGGCAGTACCATAATTGCGTAAAACTGAAAGTCGTGAAACAGCATGACCACTGGCATGACTGCTCCTAAGATAACCCCTTCGCTCCAATGAAAACTGTAAGCTGAAAAAGGAGACGGCACGAACGAATAATGATGATCGACGTGATATTTGTATAATGATTTTAAATGAAACAATCTGTGAAAACTGTAAAAGTAAATTTCATTCCAGAAAAAAAGCACAACAACTTCAATTAAAAATGTGTTTAACGAAAAATTAAAATCATAGCGGTAAACTCCCCGTCTTAATCCCTCACACATCCAAATCGCCAGTAACGAAAACATAAATATCGACAAAAACGATCTCTTAATTTCAGTCTTAATTTGTCCAGAACGAAATTCTTTATCCTGAACTCGTGGCCAGATTCTTTTTACGCAAAATAGATAGTATGAAATCGAACAAAATGAAAAATACAGTACTGAAAAGCCAATAAAGCTGACTAAAAAAAATTGCCAGTGATTCAGTTGTAAAACAAATTGTTCTAAATTCATGATCTAAGCCGTTTTCTCTTTTTCGCGCTGTTCAAGTTTTTTCGATACTAATAGCCAATGCCCCATCTCAGTTGATAAACCATGTAGCACTAATCGAAATCCAGCACTTAAGGTGATCAGCGACACTAACGGATGTTTATTATTTACCAATAACAAATGTTTATCCGAACCTAAAATCGTCGAACCATAAAGGCCGATCGTTTCATCTAGTTGCAATGAATTTGTGGCACGCCAAAAATCATTATCCGTTAAAAAGAACTGATACACCGGAGTATAAATTTCAATCGCCGTTTCTAAATCAATAAAATTAAATAAACCTTCTTTAGGCATCTCGATATCAAATTCACCTTCAGTGACCATTGAAAAATTCGGTGAAGCAATCGGTTTAATTTTTAAATTTTTCTCTCTAAGTTCGCGATTTAAATTAATCACAAAATTATATAAATTCAGATCATGGGTTAAAAATAAATTATCTTTAAGGGCTTCTAAATTTTTAGGCTTTAAAGGATTCATCGGAATATTTGCACCAGGCACATTGCCTGCGATAAATCCTAAAAGCTCAGAGCCAGCATGAAAATGTCGTAAAATAAGATAGTTCGCTTCTTTTTTAACAAAATATTTTAAGCCCCAATAAATTAATTGATGCAACAAACGTGAAGCACGCCAATCAATCGGCGATAACGCTTTAATAATCTGAAAAGTAATAATCATAATTTTCGCAATAAATCTTGCGAATGGCAGAACAAACTGGCGCGAATTCGAACTCGAATTGATCAGCCACATTGTTTTTGAAGACGGACGAAGTGGCGTGCTTTGATCTAAATACATGGCCTGCCACGGACTTGGATCATCCGGGTCATGCTGCATATTCGCAAACATGTCATTCGTTTCTATCATAGTACTTGCTCCCATTGTGCGTGGTAAAGCCTAGCTACTTCTTTAGCGGTAGCTAAGATGTCATGATAAGCTTCTGGCTCTAGTGTTAAAGCCAATTCAACCGCATTTGCCCAACGTTCTAAATGTTTCACGTCATTTTCACCGTGATACTCTAAGAACTTAAAGACATTCATTTGCAAATTTAAGCTCTTTTTCAAGAACGGTAACATCGTCGGAATAATCTTTTGGCCTGTTCCTTCAATGATAAAGATACCACCTAATAACCCTAGCGGGTTTACGCCATTAGCGCGCTCGTACATATATTTATTTAAAGCCTCGCCACCTGGGTTACGCTTTAAATCGTCAATATCTTTTTTTCCGCCTGAATTTTGGTAATCGGCATATAATACTTTAAAATCGAATTGCTCTTCGCCGGCATGCTCTTCAATTAATTCTTGAATGCCTTCAAACTTATTCGATAAATTCTTAATCGCTGTGCGCATCCAAATACTACCTTCGCGCACCTGCGGAATCCAGTTTTCCATCCACTGTTGGTAATCTTCGACAGAAAAATTATTATTAAAAATCTTATTCGCAAATTCTGTGCGAAATACACTAGAGCGGTAGCTGTGCCAAACACTGCCTAGCTCTAACAATAAGTTTTCCACTAATTTGCGTTCTGGCTTTTGTCTTTCAATTTTTTTAGACTTTCCGTCTTCCATAACTTCAAACAACATAAATGAAACAGTAAAGCGGCCAGACTCAGGAATAAAACAAAGAATCTTTTCACCAATTTTAGGCTTTTTAGTCTTCATAAATTCATCAAGCATAATAAAAATTGAAGCAGCTCCTGTATTGCCTTTACTGGTTAAGTTGCTAAACCATTTTTCTGGCGGAATGCGAAGACCCGCTTTATCCATCAAAGTATTTACAACACCAGAAAATCTCTCTGAAGAGTAATGACATAAGAAATGATCCACTTCATTTGGTTGAATTTCATTTTTTAAAACTAAATCAATAAATTCACTGATACCCACATCAAATAAATTTGGTAATAAGCGAATATCCTGGCGAAGTAAAAATGAACCAGCTTTTTCAGCTTCAGCTAATGACGAATAATCTAAATAACTTTTATTATTGCCACTGCCCCATGGAGCACCGATTTGCATACAGGTTGGGTAATCACCACTGAAAGATTTTAAATGAATCCAATCTAGCTTTAATGAAATACCCGTCTCACGCGGCTTATTTTCCATGAGCACTGCACCTGATCCATCAGACAACATCCAACGTAAAAAGTGAGAATCAAAATCTAAGTTTTCTTCAACTTGTTGAAAACGAGATGCTTTAAATAAACGTGACGGAAACTCTGTCGCTACCGCCATTGATCTATCAAATTCACCAAGCTCAACAACTGAAGCTGCAGCTTTCATAGCGGCTACGCCCGAAGCACAAATCCCTTGAAAACTCATCGTTTGCATTGGAGCTGCACGCAACTGCCCTTGCACAAGATTCGCAAAACCCGGTGCGGCCATATCAGCACCAACGGTGCCAGTACTTAAAAATTGAACGTCATCCATTTTTACGCCGGTATTTTCTAAAGTATGTTCGATCGCTTTGATTGCCATATCAGCAGAAGAAAACATAGTACGGCCTTCTTTATCGATGCCGTAGTGACGTGATTTAATTCCATTTTCAGCTAAGATACGGCGCTTGATTCGGTTAGACTGGGTATTGATTGAACCGATGTAAGAATCCATTTCGTCATTATTGACGGCAGGTCCTGGTAAAAATGATCCGGTTGAATTAAGAAAGACTTTTTTAAAGTACGCAGGCATAGATTCTCCTGCTGATATTTTAAACGATTAATTTACTTTACCAATGTATTTCATGTGTTCTGGCCTTTTGTCGTCCCACACAAAATGGTGAATACAGCCATTGTGAAATTGCGACAAATCCCATGCAACACCTTGGTGAAAAGCGAAGGTTAAAGCGCGCATAACCATTCCATGAGCAAACACCGCTATATTTTGGTGTGAATTGTTTTGCGCAATGTCCAAAACAGCCTCACGCACACGGACCATCATCTGTCTTTTCGACTCCCCGCTAGGGTATCTAAAATCCAAATCACGTTCTTCATACGAACGCCAACGTTCGATATGGCCAATGCCAAATTTTTCAGAAATTTCTTCATGCGTAAGACCTTCGGCTTCACCAATATTGGTTTCTTGCAGACGATCATCTTTTTGGATCGGAAGTTTAACATCTTGGATCGCGATTAAAGCGGTTTCATAAGCCCGCGACAAAGAACTAGATACAACCAAATCAATTTTTAGTTCTATCATACGTGAACACAAGCCAAGAGCTTGTACACGCCCCTCATCATTTAAGGGGATATCGGTGCGGCCTTGGAACCGTTTAGCACGATTCCAATCCGTTTCACCATGTCGAATAAGAAAAAGATTCTTAGTTTTCAAAATCGACAGTTCAAAACTACTTTTTATTAGCTTTGATCATACGTTTTTTCTTAGTGATTCTTTTAGCTTTGTGACGAGCTGATTTATTTTTCTTAGTTTTGCTTTTTCCGCCAACTTTTAATGCCATGGTGTCTTCCTTTATTTTAGACCGGTTTATCCCGGTCTTATTTATATACTTCTATTTAAAATTACTTTTTGTTCGTTAACAACGCCGCAAATGGATTATTTGTAAACCCGTTGCCGCCTTGTCCGCCGCGAGGTTGTTGATCACGGTTACCGCCACCAAAACCACCCGGTCTTTGCCCGCCACGGTCACCTTGAGGGCGCCCGCCATCACGATTTTGTGGGCGATCGCCTTGAGGACGTGGATTCCCTTCTTTCATATCTCTGAAAGATTTATGATCTGGAGCAGCTTCGAGTTTCATCGATAAAGCAATTTGGTTTTTCGCTAAATCAACTTTTAATACGCGAATAGTCACTTGATCACCCGGATTAACAACTTTACGTGGATCTTCAACGAACTTGTGTGCAAGTTCAGAGATATGCACTAAACCATCTTGGTGAACGCCGATATCAACGAAAGCTCCAAAGTTAGTAACATTTGTCACGATACCCGGACAAATCATTCCTTCTTTAAGATCTTTTACTTCAAAAATATCATCTTTAAATTGGAAAACTTTATATGGGTCACGTGGATCACGACCTGGTTTTTCTAATTCTTTATAAATATCATCGAACGTGAATTCACCAACGATTTTTGCCCATTTAGTTCTTGTTGCTACAAGTTTTTTTGCGCCTTCGCCGACTAATTCATTTAAATTTACATTTAAATCTTGAGCCATATCACGAACAGCAGAGTAACGCTCAGGATGAATGCCTGTAGAATCTAGAAATACTTTACCATTTAAAATTCTTAAAAAACCCGCAGCTTGTTCAAAAACTTTAGGCGTAAATCTTGGAACTTTAGATAATTCAGAACGTTCAGTGAATAAACCGTTTTTCTTTCTGTGTTCAACGATGGCAGTAGCTAATCCTGGGCCGATACCAGAAACATGAGCTAATAATGAAGATGATGCTGTATTCACATCAACACCTACGTTATTCACACAACTTTCAACAACGCCTTCCAGGCCTTTTTTTAGTTGAGTTTGATTAACGTCATGTTGGTACTGGCCAACACCGATAGATTTCGGATCAATTTTCACAAGCTCAGCTAAAGGATCTTGTAAACGACGAGCAATCGAGATCGCGCCTCTTACCGTAATATCTAAATCCGGAAATTCCGTACGAGCCACATCAGAAGCTGAATACACTGAAGCGCCTGATTCATTCACCATAACAACTGGAATTTCAGCTTTACCGATATCTTTTAAAACTTTTTTCAAGAAAATTTCAGTTTCGCGTCCGCCTGTACCGTTACCGACTGCGATCGCTTCAATTTTAATTTGCTTAGTCACCTCGTTAACCAAAGTTTTAGCTGCTTGCTCAGCGTTATCACCTAATGTGTACATCACAGTGTGAGACACAAAGTTTCCGCCTTTATCAATAAGTGCAATCTTACAACCTGTACGTAAACCTGGATCGACTCCAAGTACACAACGTGGCCCGAACGGAGAACCTAATAATACACGGCGAACGTTTTCAGCGAAAACTTTAATCGCATGTTCATCAGATTTTTCTTTAAGTTTTGCATGCACTTCATTTTTAACCGAAGGAACAACATAAACGTTCATCGCTAAACGAGCTGATTCTTTTAAATAAGTTCCAAAAGCATTTTCTGGAGTCGATGTCGCGAATTTTTCGTACATCATTAACAAGATGTCGTCTTCTGCAGAAATCTCTACAGTTAACTCTTCTTCTTCCCAACCACGTTTCATCGCCATGTATCTGTGCGATGCTTTTTCTTCTAATAAATTTTTAACAGAATCGCTGTAGTCTTTAGCGTACATTTCGTATTTCGAATTTGGTTTAAAGCCTTTCGCAGCTTTTGCGCCCACTTTTCCTTTTTCAAAATAATTTTGTACAACTTTTTCACGCAATGAAGGCTCATTGGCAATTCTCTCAACGATAATATCCTGAGCGCCTTTAAGAGCATCTTCGTAAGTTACGATTTTTTGATCTGGGTTTAAGAAAGACTTTGCTTTGATTTCCATCGTCGCAGGATCTTTAATAGTTGCGTGACCCATATCCCAAATCCAGTTCGCAAGGGGTTCTAAACCAGCATCGCGGGCTACTGTAGCTTTGGTTTTTTTCTTTTTCTTGAATGGTTTATAGATCTCTTCAAGTTCATTAAGATCCCAAGAAAGAGTAATACGCTTTTCGATTTCCGGCGTTAAATTCTTTTGCTCGCCGATCTCTTTTACTAAGAAAGCTTTACGCTTTACAACTTCAGCAAAAGTTTCTGCTGCTTCGATAACTGCGCGAATTTGCACTTCATCCAAGTTACCTGTTTTTTCTTTACGGTAACGGGCGATAAACGGAACTGTACCGCCTTCTGCTGCTAGTTCTAATACTGCAGCCGCCGATTTTAACGGAACTGAAGTTACAAAACGAGTTAAATACTGACCTAACATTTGATCCATAAAACCTCTGTGACTCTTTTATGTTTTTGATAATTTTATCTGTGTTGTGGGGCTGTGACGAGAAATTTCTTAGTTATATTATTTATGACGGTACATGATGAGGCCGTGGGTTGGATCGTACGGAGAAACTCCGACACTCACACGATCTCCAACGACGATTCGGATATTAAATCGGCGCATTTTTCCGCAAAGTTTGGCACTCACCACAACTTTGTTTGACTCTAACTCTACCTTGTACAGGCCTCCAGCAAGAGCATCCACCACTTTTCCATCTAAAGTAACTAAATCATCTTTTGACATGCACGAATATATTAAGAGGGCTTGTAGTTACTAATCAACATTTTTATTCCGTTTTCAAACAGAACTTCTAGGCGGTTATTTTCATTGCTTAAAATAAATCCCCAACCCAATACTTTATGCTGTAGAGGCTTCATAGCGTCAAAACTATCTGTCATTTTATAAGAGTTCGCTTTGTCTTTTCCGTGACGTTTAAACAGCTCCTGCCATTTAGCTTTTTCATCAGCAGCATTTCCACGTTCAATTTTAATTGGTTTAACTTTAGCGTTTTTTTCAGCGGCATTTTTCGCGCTGTTGATGTTCGCCATTTCTTCTTTGGCTTTTTCAATAAGCAGATCGCCCTGATCTTTTGGCTCTACAACCTCTTCAGCTTTACCTTTTTTAGTCATCAAAGCAGGTTTAACTGCTTCACTTTTAGAAACTGGAGTGGCTTTTGTTGGTTTTGCTGCAGGTTTTGCGACTTTAGGGGCAGCTGCTTTCGCTTTTGCAGGTGCAGGCTTAGCTATTGGTTTAGCTGATGCCTTTACCGCCGGAGCCGCTTTTTTAGCTTCCGGTTTTTTTGCTGCAGCTTTGGCTGCAGGTTTAGCTACAGGTTTAGTTGCTTTTTTTGATGCAGTTGCTTTTTTAGCCATTATCATCTCCGTGAAATAATGTCTTATTTATCTAATCAACTATTTATGTATATCCTGCGCCATGTCTCGGACAAGTAAAATGCTGTCTTTTCTGTTGCAAAGCATTACTCTAACAGCATGAATTTACAAGCGAATCAAAGACCTCTTATGACGTCAGTCTCTTCAGAGACCCTTACAGCAGCTTGCCCTTCACTTAAACTCGTCCAATCGCAAAGCAGCTTATTTACTCAAGTGGCGCCCCCGGCACAGGCGAATGCCACTAGTTTAGTTTTCGCCAACACAGATGAGCTTTTACAAATTGCCATTAAACAAAATGCTCTAGGTTATATCATTCCTGAAAAACTACTCCCACTCGTTCAAAACGTTATCGATAAAAGTAAATCCGTTTGGACAACCGCAAATGTGCACACCGCAATGGCTGAAGTGTTAAAAAATTTTAACGGCTACAAACCAGTTAATTCCGGAATCCACCCGCAAGCTTTTGTTGACCCCACCGCTCGTGTTGGAAAAAACGTCACCATCGAACCTTTTGCCGTAATCGGAAAAAACGTGGTGATCGGCGATAATTGTATTATCGGCGCCCAAACTATTTTAGAAAATGATTCTACAATTGGCGACAACACAAAATTATCAGCCCAAGTTTTTCTGGGTTTCAACTGTCATATCGGCAAAAACTGTGTGATCGGCCCACAAAATGTTTTTGGCTCTGACGGTTTTGGTTTCGTAACTGATAAACAAGGCACTCATCATAAGATTGCCCAAATCGGCCAAGTGATCATCGAAGACAATTGTGAATTCGGCGCTCAATGTGCGGTTGATCGCGCAACGATGACCGAAACCCGTATCCGCAAAGGTTCAAAGTTTGATAACTTTATTCACATCGCACATAACTGCGACATCGGCGAAAACGCTCTCATCGCCGCTGGGTTTATCGTGGCAGGCTCTACAAAAATCGGCCGCCAAGTCACCGCAGCCGGAAGCGTTGGCGTTCTAGGCCACTTAACTGTAGCCGATAATGTAATTCTAACTGGACGCACTGGCGTAGTCAGCTCGATCGAAAAATCAGGCGTCTACGGCGGTTACCCGCAAATAGATCACAAAGAAAATTTAAAGATTATGATGTCGCAACAAAGTTTACCAAAAATACGTAAACAAGTTGCGAAAATTCTAAAACACTTAGGACTCAACGAAGGAGACTAACACCATGCCATACGAAATTTATAAAATGCTTCACTTAACAGGAATCTTCTTGCTGACGTCAGGGTTAGTGGGAATGTTAGTGCTTGCTTGGTCAGGCCACCAAATCGCTGGCAAAGTAAAAATTTTCGCCTTCGTCACTCACGGCGTGGGTTTATTATTTATGTTAGTCAGTGGTTTCGGTTTATTAGCGCGCATGGGCTTCATGCACAGTAGTGGCTTGCCTTCTTGGATCTACGTAAAACTAGTGATCTGGTTAATCATGGGCGGAATCATCTCGTTATTAAAAAGAAAAGGCCAACTTGGCTGGCCTATGTATTTCTTATTAATGGC
This sequence comes from Bdellovibrio sp., assembly GCA_036676395.1. Lineage (GTDB taxonomy): Bacteria > Bdellovibrionota > Bdellovibrionia > Bdellovibrionales > Bdellovibrionaceae > Pseudobdellovibrio. The sequence continues at coordinate 503,596 of JAKFCY010000002.1, read as the reverse complement.
AATCTTTATCACCGCAGCTTACTTTGGCGTATATAAACCGTCGTAAGAAAATTAAAAATATCCTAAAAACTAAAAAGGCAGAGTCTTCACTCTGCCTTTTTTTATTTCTTCTTAGTTCGGAAGTTTAATGATTTTCCACCATTGGTCTTCAAACTGTTTCAGGCTTAGTGACGATTTGTCATAAACCCAAGTGTCTATACCTTTATTCATTTTAAATTTAATTGATAACTGAGATGAATTGCTACGAATTTCAGTATCGCTCTGTACTTTACAACGATTCGACACATTACCCGTAATCTGCACTTCTAAAGATGTGTCTTTATCTTTGATTTTATCCCAGTGAAGGTTATGAAAAATTGAAGCTTTTGGAGTTTTGCCGTTAATGTTGATATCCGGAACAGGCAATAAAGGAATCGGAATTTTAAATCCTGTACATTCAATTTCAGCTTTGTAGAAATGGCTGATATCGATAATGTCATTGCCTACGTACAAGATAACCTCAGGAAACGAACCTGTCGCATCCTGATTCAAGACCGTCATTGCGATATCAGATCTCCATGGCACTAACGGCGTTGTGATTACTTTTGATTGTAGCAATAAAGAAATACGCACGCCAATTAAGTCTAACTCTTCATGGCTGTTGTTACCGTAGTGATGACCGAACTCATGCACCAGTACTGCCACAGCCTCAGGGATGCTCATCGCCTCATAAACGCCGCTTTGATTCTTATTATATAATAGATCTGTATTAATCATGATCGCGCTACCAGGCAGACTTCCCGTTTTAGCAACACGAACATTTCCATCGATAATAAATCTTCCTGGATTTGCCTGCTCAGAAGAAAAAGACAATTGGTTTGAATTTTTATCTGTAGGTAATCCGTTATAGATTTTCTGTAAGATATAATACTGAGTTGAATTCAACTTACATGTATCTGAATCTAGGCAAAGCTTAATATAGCTTCCTAATTTCTCGTAAGCGTACATCACATTTTTTTCTGCTAAGCCGCCGCCGTTATTAACACGGTCGCCACCAGCAAAAACAGATTGAGTTGAAAGAACTGTGAAAAGAACTACTAATTTAGTTAAAGTTGTTTTCATTTTTTATCTCCTTTAGTCGCTTGAAGTTTAGTGAGCGGAAACATTTGAAAAGAAACCGTATATACTTCTGTGACTGGCCCCTCTTCTAGCATCGCTTCGATTTTATTTCGAGTCTTAATCATTAATTCAGTCGCACGTGGCAAATTTTCAGGGTTAATCGCCAAAGTTGTCGAGACAAATTGGCGCCGAGAAACGTCCTCTTCGTGTAAAGTTTTTTCGGCTAACCAAAGATTTTCAGCGTGATATTTACGAATTGCCATCGACGGAATGTTATTAGACGTTACAATGGGCTTAGATGTTCTCACCAGTTTACTTTCTTGTTTTTTAACAAGTTTAAGTCTGAGTAAACGCTCTAGTGTAGCTGCTGCTTCTTCAGTAGTTGTCCCTAAACGCCTCGCAATCCAACTGGGCTTTCCCGCCTGATTTGCAGGAATCTTTGCTAAATTTAAAATGGCTAAATGCTTCCAATCACCAATAAGACGAAAAGTGTCTTCATCAACTAAGGCATGTTCATCAATTTCTAAATCTTTTTGATAGTTCTGTTTGTACTCTTGCCAAACTTGCTCAAGCTCCATCGGCGACAACATCAGCTTAATCGACACTTTTTCTAAATTCGTTTTAGATAGGCTGCGCTTGTCAGCTAATACATCTGATAATGTAGTCACGCCAATACCCAAATCACGAGCGAACGCACGTAATGAATACGCCGAGTTACGCGTCTGACGTTTTGTTAACTCCAGCAAAAGAAAGCTCTTAATTGTCATTTTCATAACTAGATCTATAACTCTAGTGTGTAAAAAACGCAAGCTAATCGGGACATAGTGTCCCGATTTAAAATATCGGAACAGGAAGACACTGACCCCCTCTAGACGGCAGACCAAAAAGTATTTATCTCTGGTTTCAACAACAAATAACAAACCTTAGGAGGTTTTAATGAAATCAGTATTAGTAGCAATGGCAATGGTGTTCGGATTAGGTCTTACAACTCAAGCAAAAGCAGATATCCCTGCATGGGCTTGTAACATGACTTTTAAAGGTCAAGCGTCAGGCTTAAAAGTTATCGTAGGTAAATACAAATTAGAAGCAAAAGGCAGCTTACGTTGCATTAGCGCATCTGGTGTTACAGAGTCTTACCCAATCACTTTAAAAGCGAAGTCTCACTTCATCGGACCACAAGTGGCTTTCGGTAAAATGGCATTCGTAGGCACCGCAGCTAACATCGCTTTATTTACTAACAACCCAAAAGATCTATTAGGTAACTACTTATTAGTTCAAGGACAAGCTTCTGTAATCCGTGGCGTAGGTGTTTTAGCTGCAGCTCACACTGATATCCCAGCTTTAACTGTGAACTTATCATTACAATTTACAAAAGGTTTCGGAGTTAACTTAGGTTTAGAAAAACTTAACATCGCTCTTGATCAAGACCGTATGTAATTAACGATCCACCAATATGTAGCAAAACAAAAAAGGCAGAGTTATTAACTCTGCCTTTTTTTGTTTTGTGAAAATGACACCGCCCGACGACGGCAAACTTCCGGCTTAAGACTCAAACGCAATTACTGCTCTGTCGTCGTCGCAACAACCGCTTTCGGTGTGCGCTTAGAACCAGTGTACATTTCATATTTTAAGAAACGGCATTCGATGTTTCCGTTCATTAAATAATACTTACGCGTTGATTTTAATTTCATCTCGCCCAATAAGTCTTTACTGCCTGATAATAACCAAGCATCCCAACCTTGAAAGCGATTTTTTAAAGTGAAACCTAAATCACGGTAAACGTCTTTTAAGTTATCTTCATCACCGATACGAGCGCCGTACGGAGGATTACAAATAACTGTTCCCTTAACTTCAGTATTATCTTCGCCAGTCACTGGCGGAGCTGCTACAGCAATTGAAGTTCCTTTAAATTCGATAAATTTGCTGACACCTGCATTGCGGGCATTGTCTTTTGCAAATTGAAGAACTTTTTTATCATGGTCATAACCGTATAATTTAAAATCTAAAGTGTCTTTTTCCTGAGACTCTGCTTCGTTGATCACTTTTAACCAAGTGTCTTCGTTGTAGTCTGCTAAGTTCATAAATCCGAAATGATTACGGTGAATTCCAGGCGCCATGTTTGCCGCCATCATCGCCGCTTCAATCAAGATTGTTCCCGAACCGCAAAATAGATCCACTAACGGAGACTTGCGATCCCATTCAGTTAAGCCTAAAAGACCCGCTGCTAAGTTTTCTTTTAATGGAGCTTCACCAGTCATCGTGCGATAGCCACGCATGAACAGCGAACTACCTGAAGTGTCTAAAGCCATGTGGTATTTATTTTTATAACCTTTGATATGAATACGCATTGATGGATTATCTTTCGCAACGTCTGGGCGTTTACCGAATTTATCGCGAAATTGATCTACAATCGCATCTTTAGTCTTCATAGCTAAAAAGCGTTGATCTGGAATCGAACATTCTTTAACAACTGCATCGATTGTCATAGTTTGATCCGCAGAAATGTATTTTGTGAAATCGTGCTTACGAACGTTGTTATAAAGTTCTTCGCCGCTGTAAGCGTTAAAATCTAAAAGTGGTTTTAAAATACGACTTGCGTAACGAGAATGAAGATTGGCTTTGTAACAACCTTCCCAGTTCGATTCAAATAAAACGCCGCCGATAGTTTTATCACCGGTTTTTAATCCTAAGTCTTTTAATTCTTGTTCTACTAGATCGACCATGCCGATTGGACATGACGCAAAAAAACGAGCCATCTGGTTCTCCCTTTATCCGTTAGAGCGTTCACTTCCGCTTGTGAATACTCTTTGTTTTTAATGAAGGCGCAGACTACTTCTACGCCTTTAAATACGCAAAGACTTTTAGGTTTCTGTGTATTTCGGACCGCCCCCGCCTTCGGGAACTGTCCAATCAATGTTCTTTGTTGGGCATTTAATATCACAGGTCTTACAGTGAATACAGTTCGTATAATTAATTTGTAAATCGTACTTACCGGCTTCAACTTGTGACGGTAGCATCTCATATACGCTAGCTGGGCAGAACTGCACACAAGGAGACTTATACTTAGGCTCACAAACATTACGACAGATACTCGCATCCCCTAATAAAAGGTGATTTGGCGAATCCTCGTCATGCATGGTCCCCGTTAAGTAAACGCTTCCTAATTTATCAAACATCAATACGCCATCAGGCTTCGGCAGCCTGTTTTCAGGCGTCGAAGTTAGGGCATCATCCGTACCCCAAACTTCTTTTACCGAAGCTGTGACATCGGCATCCTCGTGGCTTTTCATATTATCAACTAAGCCACGGCCACCCGTGATTTCTTGCAGTGCGATTAACGGTAATGATTTCACAAAACCTAATGATAAAGTTTGGTGAAAGTTTCTGACTCTGTATAATTCAGATTTTACATATGAAGCATGCACTTTATCTTCATAAGCTTTTAATACTTCATGCGACGAATCCTGTTTTTGAATCGCGGTAAAAGCAGCTTCTGCAGCAGCCATTCCCGATTTCATCGCCAAATGAATTCCTTTTAATTTTTGCACATCCACCATGCTGGCAGAATCACCACACACCATCCAACCATCACCATAAAGTTTTGGCATCGAATACCAACCACCGGCAGGAAGAGTCTTACCACCGTAAGCTAAAACTTTTCCGCCCTTGATCATGTTGGCAATAAATGGATGAGTTTTTAATTTTTGTAATTCTTTATGTGGATCAAGTAATGGATCTTTAGTGTCTAAGTACGCCACTAACCCTAAGATAATTTTATCTCCAGGAATCGTGTAAATAAAAGTTCCACCGATAGATTTCTTTAACGGAAACCCCATCGTATGAATGACTTGTCCAGGCTCAACAGTGCCCGCAGGCATTTGAATAACTTCTTTAACACCTTCTTCGAACACTTCAGGATTTTTTCCTGCGCGAAGATCTAATTTTTTAGAAACTTGTTTAAATAAACTTCCACGCGTTCCTTCAGCAAACACAGTTGTTTTTGCTTTTAAGATTAAACCCGGTTCAAAGTTTGCTTTTGGGTTACCTTCTTTATCACGGCCTTTATCGCCAGTGCGAACACCAACGATGCGATCGCCTTCATAAAGAGCTTCTACAGCAGCAAAACCTGGAAAAATATTAATCCCTTTAGCTTCACACTGCCCAGCTAACCAACGATTAAGTTTAGATAGTGAAACAATATAATTACCGACATTATGAAATGGCGGCGGAGTGATCGGAAGTTTAATTGCTGAATTATTACTTAAATAATAAACCGCATCTTTTTTAACTTCTGAATCTAACGGGCAACCAAGTTCCAAGTAGTTCGGAATTAATTCTTTTAAAGCTGTTGGCTTTAATACCGCACCAGAAAAACTGTGCGCACCGATTTCTGTGGCTTTCTCAAGAACAACAATCATTTGTTCCGGAATCGGTTCAGCATTAAGTTTGCCATCAGCGATAGCTTGATTATGTTTTTCAATATCAGTTGCAATTTTATAAGCACAAGAAAGTCCGGCAGCACCGCCACCCACGATAAGAACGTCAACTTCCATAGTGTCTCTAGTCACACCTTCAGGTAAATGATCATGAACCATCTAAAACCCCTCTTCAGATTCTTGCGATTTTTTCTTTTTTGAATCTGATGTTTGAAGATCTGTTAAAACTTTTAACTCCTCTTCATCCAAAGCGCCTTTGTATTTTTTCTCACGGTACATATCTAACAGTTGAAACTCTGTACTATCACCAGACGCAGCTATGCCACGATCTGCGGCTTGTGCGGCTTGATGAATCGTCATCACCAAACCTAAAACAAACAATGATAAACAAATAAATAGAACTGCACGCATAACGGGCTTTTTCTTAGAGATAGAAGAAGATTTTTTCATCTCTCAACTTTATATATTTCTAAATGAAAAATAAAGGAGAAATCACTTAAGGCGTCTGTGATTGATCATGGGGATTTGTCGACGCACCGATCGAACAAGATCTAAACTGATTTCTATATCTAAACAGCCCACACCTTCAGCTCTACACTCAACCACTTGGCCCCACGGATCGATGGCCATGGAATGCCCATAAGTAAAGCGTGCTGCAGTTTTGCCAGCTTGGGTACTTTGATGCTCACCAACCTGAGCCGGAGCTAAAACGTAGGCCTGCGATTCAATCGCACGGGCTCGCAAAAGAGTCTCCCAATGGGCTTGCCCAGTTTTTACCAAAAAGGCCGCAGGCACTAAAATCACATCCACTTGGTTTTTGGCCAATTGGTGATAGAGCTCAGAAAATCGTATGTCATAACAAATCGACGAGCCAAATCTTAGGCCCTCTACTTCAAAACCTGTGACCTCTTCACCGTGAGTGAAAAAATCTGATTCCCGAATGGCCTTTTGCCCCTCGAGCTGAATATCGAAAAGATGAATTTTTTTATAAATTATTTTCGCGGGTTCATTCGGACTAATCAGCACCGACGCATTCCAAACTTTACCTTGGTCTGACATCGCTGTTGTAAAATGCAAATCTACTTTATGCGTGTCGCATAGTTTTTGTAAGGTTTGAATTTCGACAGAATCTAAAGTTAACGCTTTTAAAGATTCACCTTCGATAATGCGAAAATACAAGCTGTTTTCCGGAAGTACAAATAGGCGAGATCTCTTAAGAGCTTGTGTCGCTTGCTCCGCCAAATGTGACTCCATCAGAGTAATAATTCGCTCTAAATTTTTAGAGATATCATCTGATGAGTTTAACTGAAGCAGAGTGATTTTCATTCTTATTCGATTTCGACAAAGTTTGCTAAAACAGCCTCACGACATTTAAAGCCGCCGCCTTCAACATTCCTCTTCACATTAAGCAGTACCGCCTCGCACGACGAATAGAATGTTGCAGAGCTCACGACTTGTGAGTAGCCATCTTTAGAATAAACGGTTTTACACTTGCCATCACTTGATGAAAAGACCCGAATCCAACGAACATCGCGCTGGCGTTCGCAGAAAACGAACATATTGTTTTTGTCTGCGGCCAGTGTTTGAACTGAACCCAACCATAAGCTGATAATTATAATAGCATGACGCATATGGATTAGTTTCGGTGGTTATTTTTGATTGGTCACTAAGCAGAAGTCCGACTGGACAATTACCGAATCTTTGTCAGATCAAGTCTGGGAAGGAGCTTCCCAGACCGTATTCGATTTAGGAATATTAGGCCTAAACGACAAAAGGCAATTTGAATCAACAAATTGCCTTTCATATTAAAGAACTTAACGTTCTCTAGACTTTAATTACTTTGCTTTAGCAGAAGCTTTTTTAGTCGCTTTTTTCTCAGTCGCTTTAGCAGCTTTAGCTTTCGCTTCAACTAACTTAACGTTTGAGTAATCGATGAAACCTTCTTTTTTAAGAAGACCGTCTTTTTTATCGTAGTGAGTTTGTACTTTAACGCCTTCAACTTTGACTTTCATCGCTGTCGGGCTAACTTCTAATACAGAACCTTTTTTACCTTTATCAGCGCCAGCAATAACTTGTACTTTGTCGCCTTTTTTGATTTTTAATTTTAACATATATAGTCCCTAATTACGCTTTTTTAGCTTTGTTCATTTTACGACGGATACGGGCTTTAACGTCTAAAGCGCGTTGAGATAAAACTTTATCATCTTGATTGATGATAAATTTATCAAAACCACCAGTGTGTTCCATATCTCTAATAGTGCTAGTTGCCATATAAAGGCGCACCATCTGGTTCAAAGTCTTGCTAAATATGCGTTTTCTTTGCACATTTGGCATAGCCGTCGATTTAGTTTTGATATTCGAGTGGCTCACTAAATTTTTAACAACAGGCGATTTGCCTGATAATTCACAACGGCTCATTTATTACTCCTAATTATTTACATCACAAGTACAAATAGTACTTCCAAAACCGAGATATCTGGTATATTCAGATATTCTTCAATTGGCAAGAGGTTTAAATGGAAAAAGAAAATAACGGTAAAGAAAACCGCAAATCAGTTCGCAACAAATACCGCACAGAATACACTGGCGATCACGTTTTTGACTATAAAGACCCAGCTTCATTAAGCCGCTTTATTGCCGATGCGGGTAAGATCACTCCAGCTCGTATCTCTAAGCTAAGTCTTTCTCAACAAAAGAAAGTAGCTGGAGCAGTAAAAAAGGCTCGTACACTAGGCTTATTACCTAATGGTACAGATGCTTATGATACAAGTTCACGTCCAGAACTTATCAGCGCAGTTCCTTTTGAGTACTAATCTGATATACTAATAAGACGTTACAACTTGTTGTTGTGATCCCTTACGGCGCTTTAAACGGCGCCGTTTTTTTTGCGTCTAAGATATTCGTCAAAAAATACACTGCAATCATCACGACATATAAGATATTCGATAAGCTATGAAGCTCACGGCCTGATAGCGCCCCGAAGATTGAAATCTCTTCTAAACTTTTCTCCCAGTTAAATACACGAAATAAAAAAATCGGCATCGCTGATAAAAGAAAAAAAGCGCCACTCGCAAAAACACGCGCTAAACGTGATGACGAACTCGCTGTGCTTTTTCGCTCACGAAAAATATTAAACACTGGAATCAGCAAAAAACCAGCTCCCGCAACAAGCCCTGCAATCTTTCGATCTTGAATAAATTTAAATATAAAAATTACACAAGGAATCCAAAGCAACAGAACCAATAATTCTATTGTAAATACTTGTTTCAAAACTCTTAACAATCCTATTTTTTGGAACTTTTCCGAAACCATGGAGTCCTCCTAAGGCCAACTTCAATATATCGTAAAGCCAGTACTTTAAACTTGTCACCTCGTCTTGCAATAGACCTCAAGCAACAAGATGTGCTGAAGGCACGCAAACAAAAATTAGGGGGAACAAATGTTAAAGTTTTTATCGGCAAACACACAGTTAGTAAGTTTACAATTAGGTCTACGCGAGTTCGGCCTTCAACCAGTTGACTGGCGCGTGGTCAAAAAATCCAAATCACGCTTTGTTATTCAGAGCATTACAGCAGAGGATTTTTACTTTATCGGAGAAGTTCAAGACAAGAACAGTAATCAATGGCGCTTTATTCAAGTGGCAGGTTTATAATGACTACTGGTACAAATCACAACGAAGCGAAAACAAACTGCGCTCATAGACATCGCTCTCTTTTAAAGAGCCTGTTACGTTCGCTAACGACTGCAGGGCTCTTGGACGAGGTATCTCCGCACGCTTTTCCAGGGGTAACGTCTCGGGCCAGCGGTCAGGAAACTCACGATAGACCGCAGCTCGTAAAACTTTGTATTCCTCAAGACTGGTCAACAGCACTAAACCGTTTTTAGCGCGGCAAAAACCGTAAATATCGCCTTCTGTTAGCCAACCCATACGTTGGCCAATGCCTTCGGGTGGCTTCTCACCCCAGGCAGCAAGCGCCATGATTTTTATTCCGGTCGCCAAGACATTAGTTAAACTTTTATATTCTTCTTTAAGCTTGATGTAACACTTTGGTGATACGACTCGCGTTGCATCGGCAACACGCTTCACGGCTTTAAAATAATCTTCGCAACTGCCTTGGCTATTGCCTTCTTTACACTGCTCGCGGGCATAATCAAGTTTAGGGTATTGCTCCAGCTTTTTACTGTTCTTTACACGTGTGATAATTCCAGCGACTTCACGGCCAAAATTACTCACTTCAACTTCACAACCATCAGATAAAGGATTTTGCGAAATAATAAAACCTAAGGCTCCCGCTAATACGAGAAACACCAACAATGGTCTTGGCATCTTTGCTACGGCATTTGCTATTGCATCATCTAGTTTCGACATCCTGTAATTATTGTGACGAAATATTTAATAATTTCAAGAAATCTCCAAATTAAATAAAATTATAATGAGCTCGTCCAGCAAGGCAGACAAAACAAAAAAACTAATGACGCTTTTGCAGACTTAGGCTTTAATATTCTCATGAATCAGGTAAAAAGTGTGGATGCAGATGTCATTGAAAATCTAAAAGCTTTAGGTGGCTTGGAATTATTAGCAGAACTACACACCGTTTTCATTTCAACCAGCGAAACAATTATAACTGATCTTCATAATGCGATCGCTGCAGGCGATGCCCTTGGCGTTCAAGACAAAGCTCATAGCTTAAAATCAAGCTCTGGCAATATGGGCGCTTTGCGACTTTCACAACTTTGTCTGCAATTAGAAAAAATGGGACAAGCTAAAGATTTAACTCAGGCAAAACCCATCGCGCAGTCATTAGATCAAGAATTTAAACAAGTTAGTTTAGAGCTCAGCGAAATCGTAGCTGCCAAATAATCGTGGCCATTAAATTCAAACCTGACACATCACTTGGCATATTAATATCCGCGATACCCATCAAATCTTTCACTATCAAATTTTTCAAGCGCAATGTTTTCGAATAAACCTTTACGCGTTTTAAACGAGCCGATTAAATTTCAGGGAGTTTTTTTCTCCCAGACCAATGATTAGTTTTCGTCTTTGTTTAGCTCGCTAAGGTTTTAATCAGCACGCATGTTCCTTATTCTCGCAGGACTATGCAAAAAAGAAATAAAACAAAAAAAAATATAGTCATTTCTCTATTATTAATCTTAACCTTAACGTCTTTTTCTTGCAAAAAAGATTCTACAAGCTCGTCTGGTTCAAATAACCAGACCGCAGATTCAACTCCTGAAGATCCAACAACACCTATAACTTCCGGAACACCTACAGTTTCACAAACCCCACCGGTTTCGCAAACGCCAACTCCTAACCCAACACCCTCAACAAAAATGTATGGAGTAACCATTGATTCTGTCGCAAATATCAATGATACGGTTAACTCATTAAAAACTCTGTCACAAAAACCCACCACACGAATTGTGTTTGATGAAGGTATGAGTGCTTCGTACTACGTAAGTCCTACACAAAAAATTCACGGCGTAAGTTATGTCATGGGTGAATTGTTAGATTCTTTCTACGTAAAAAACGTGACACCGGCGCAGTACTTAGCCCGCACAGAAGAGTATTACAACGCACTTAATGCCTATGTTGATATCTGGGAAATCGGTAATGAAATTAACGGAGAATGGCTAGGTAACGCCGCTGAAGTCGCGCAGAAAATGACGAGCGCCTATGATTTTATTAAATCAAAAGGTAAAACCACAGCCCTCACTTTATACTATAACGAAGCCTGCTGGATGTATCCAAGCGAAGAGATGTTTACATGGGCCGGTAAAAATGTTCCCGCAAGAATGAAGTCAGGTCTTGAATATGTGTTTGTCAGTTACTACGAAGATGATTGCAACGGCTTACGTCCTAACTGGGAAGATGTATTTGCAAAACTTGCACAAATGTTTCCAAATTCTAAAATTGGTTTTGGCGAAATCGGAACAATTAAATCACAAGCCGCGAAAACAGATATGATTGAACGTTATTATAGAATGAATATTTCGCAAGACCGTTTTATCGGAGGATATTTTTGGTGGTACTTCATGCAAGACATGGTCCCGTCAACAAAGCCGATGTGGCAGGTACTTAACAATAACTTATAGTCTTTAGCTTTAATGGTGGAATAAGTATGTCTCAAAAAATAAGCCTGCCTGAATTACTTTCGTTCGGAACACATCAGGGCAAAGAGTGGGATTGGAATTGGTACATTATGTTTGCCACTTGGTTATTAAACACCAATGGTAAAACTACTCTTAATCAAAGAATTGATGACCTCAATAATTTACTTGAAAAAGACCCATTGTTTCGAGAGGTTTTTGTCCAGCAATGGCTGGTTTTTATTGAGAACATACAATTTGATTCGCTGCTGGTGCATACCTTCAGTGGCGAATCAGACTCATTTATTCACGAAGTGATTTGGGCGTTTTGTCAAAAATTTATAACTGTTCCATCGAATGACTGTGAAATTTCGCATTTAGTTGATGAGGCGTTACAGCTGGATTTTCACTTTGATGAATCTTTAAATGTAGACCAATCTCAACTTAACAAAATTCTTAGCTACTTCCCGCCTGATAAAATCATTTATTTAAAAAATGAAATCAGACAGTCTTTAATACGGGCCATTTATATTCTGGCTAACAAAAACATGTCCGACATTTATTCATCGGTCTTTAAAATGACATCCTCTGGTAAATTTAATTCAGACTTTGTAAAAACACTGCAAGTTATTAGCCTCACAGAGATCAGAGATACAGAATTACTTATCCAGTTAACTGCAAACAATTTGAAGGGCATCGATTCAATCGTTGATGATTTTCGCGAAACTGGTGTCCAGCTAAATTCACTATTTCGAATTAAAAAAGTAAAATCACGGCTAATTAGACTCCAAAATTTAATAAAACTTTATGACGGTTTTAGTTTTAAATATTTGGCCGCTATTCTTATTGAACGAAAAAACTTCTATTCTCTTAAATTTCAATTTTTTCATTACAGCAGCCAACTTATTGAGGTCGTATCGCTCACCAGCGCAGAAAAAGGTGACTATTATGTCGGCCGTTCACGTCAGGCGATCACCAAACTTTTTACCAGCGCTTGTGGTGGCGGCTTTATCACTGGATTCACTGTTTTATTAAAAACCCTTTCATCGTATTTGCATGTAGCGCCATTTCTGCTGGGCTTTATTTACAGTTTAAATTACGCCTTAAGTTTTATCGTTATTTACTTATTAGGTTTTACTTTAGCCACCAAACAACCGGCAGCAATCGCGGCGCATTTAAATTATCAATGGGATAAATTATCGAAAAAAGAGATTTTAGCTGAAATTGATTCCGTATTTAAATCTCAGTTCTTGGCTGTGCTGGGCAATGTAGGAATTGTTATACCTACAGTATTACTCATTTCGTTCCTATCCCAAATTGTATTTAGTCAGAGCTTTATGAGTGCTGAAAAAGCTCAGGCGCAAATCGCCTCCATGTCTATTTTTAGTTTTACACCATTTTATGCTTTCCTTACGGGTTATATTTTATGGTTTTCAACTTTCATCACGGGAGCTGCAGATAACTTTTTTAAGGTTTACAAGTTTGATGAAATCATTATGAACTCACCAAAAATATTTCCATTTCTGTCGCATGTAAAAAAAGCAGCCTGGGTGAATTTTATAAAAAATAATTTTGGCGCACTTTGTGGAAATGCGGCTCTTGGTTTTACACTTGGAATTGTTCCAATCATGGGAGAATTTTTAGGTCTGCCAATAGATGTTCGCCATGTTACGCTATCCTCGGGAACACTTGCTGCAGCCATTTATACGTTAGGCTTTGGAATTTTTTCTGAGCCAGCGATTTATTTGGCCTTACTTGGAGTTGTCGTAACTGGCCTATTAAATCTTACGATCTCATTTATGATTTCATTACGTGTGGCTGAAAGTTCTAATGCGTTGTCAGAAAAAAACTTAGATCAAAACTATTCAAAGAATTTATTGATTTGGTATTTTCGTAAGAAACTACGTTTACAATAATTTTATTGAATCAGCTCTCGAGTTTTAGCTATCGAATATAACAAAAATTTAGCTATAAATTTTGCGACTTAGGCTTTTATGTAGTTTGTAAAATGAAATATTTTAGATAATTGGTCGGGGCGATAGGCTCTTACACCCCTGTTTCAAGCTCTTAAAAAGATTACGGATTTCAGTGTCATCAACAACTTAGAAGATGTCGAGGTCCACGAAAATCCACTAAAATCTATCGAGGTGCATGTTCGGCAGGGGTAAATGAGTTTTATCAACTCACTGCGCTTTTAAAAATTTCTAATCTTCATCGTAAGTCGGAATACTATTCGCAGGATAGATTTTCTTATTTAATTCACGATTGTCGATAATATCGGTCATGAAGATTGTTAGCGTGGCACTAATATCAACAGCTTTATAAAATACGCGATATCGCCCACTAGCAAAGACCCAAGTTTGGTCTCCTGTGAGTGGATGAACTGCGGCAGTTGCAGGGTTTTGTTCGATAAACTTTAATAAGCGATCGTGTTCATCTAAGAACTTTTCTACATGAGAAATATCTGCTGTTGTAAGAATATGGTCTTCAATACGCTCAAGTGAGCTATTGTACTGGTCTGTTAAAATAAATTTGGTCACAGATTACTTTCGTGTAAGTCTTTTTAATCTAGATCGATCACCAATTTTATATTCTTGAGTCTGTCCAGAAACAGCCTGTGACATACCAAGTAAGCGTCTTTGCAGAGATAAAATCTCGTTCTGCATTTCTTGATAAGCTTCTTCTTTAACTAAGATATAAGAATCACCGGCACGACGCTGAATGCGGATAGGTTCCTTAGCTGCAAGCTCTAGGTAATCTTTCATTTCAGCACGAAATTGTTTTGGATTTGTATTTTGCATATAAATACCTCTAATTTAGATAGTACCACTTGGTGTACACCTAAGTAAAGTCCTATTTTGAGAATAAATAACAAGTAAAGTCAGCTAGTTAGTACTTAAGTTGTTTGGATCCTGATTGAGATGAGCAAACTCTGACTCAATCCTTATAGACAGTCTTTTATAGCGGCTGCCACAACAAAATTACTCATACATAAATCCGATAACCGGATTTAATTGTAAAAAGTAAATAGTTTTCTATTTTAAGACTTACTAACGAAATGAATATGGAAAATCTGGCAACAGCGTGGTATTTTTTGACAAAAAAGGGGCTATTTATGAAAATGCTTTTATCTTTACTTGGTTCGATTGTGATGTTTGCTGGAACAGCATCTGCATTTAAATTGCAAATTGGTCCAATTAACCAAGACTTAAAAACTGAACATAAAAAAAATCAGGTTAACGACATTAAAAAAATAGATATTAAAGACTTGAAAGAAAATAGTGCGCTCGTAAACTGTGGACCGACGGACTGTACAGCGATTAAAAAAAATGATTAAAACTCCTAGGCTAAAATCATCTTTAGCAGTTTTTTTTTAACTATAGCATTTTTTTTTGCTATCTTTGTTAAAAAGGAAATTATGTCTAAGCCATCAATAAAAATTTTATTCCCAGTTGTGCTTCTAAAGGAAACCCCAGCTCTCCTTGATCCCGATAATACAGAAACTATTTGGGAATATTACTTACTTGAAAATATTTCTTGTGGACTGGTGCGAGATTCTAAGTTTTCAGCGACAGGTTATGAAGGGTGTCTTGCTGATCGGTTTTATCAAGAAGATCCAAAAACTTGGGTGTTTCATTTGCCACAAAGAAAATGGTCTGATGGGACCCCTGTTACTTCAGAAGAAATTTTAGGATGGATAGAATCACTTCGAACTGGAAGCAAAAGGCATATTAAATATTTAAGCTTAGCTGATAAGGTGACGTTTTTAGAAGCTGAGCGTGTTTTAAAAATTCATTTTCCAATTGAAATGGATACTACTATTCTTCACGAGCTTTCTTTAGCAGACTCAGGCTTGTTCCCTTCTAATTATAAAACGGTTGGTTGGTCAAAAACGGTCGGACCATACTTTGTTGAGTCATGGAACTATGCAGAACGTGCCCTATTGCTTTCTGCAAATAAACTTTCCCCACTCTTTAATGATGAAATGCCGATGAGTGCTGTTTTAACACAATTAAAGGACCCTTCTTTAAGAAATCAGATTTTTAAAACTATTCATTTCGATGTTGTTCCTATCGTCGCAGCAGCAAGCCTAAAAAACACAAAAATGGTTTTACCAAACGCAAGACAGATCTGGTCATCGCATCCCATGAGTATTACATTTTTCCACTTTAATTCTCAAGACAAACAAGCCCTTGATATTAATAACAGACAAATTTTTGCTTCTGCTATAAAAGAAATCAGAGATTATGTCTCGGTGTTAACGGATCCTGATAATTCACTATTCCTGGAAGATCAGATGATCCCTAAGGGCTTCAACGGGCGCTTAAATGTCACTCCGAATGTAAAGCCATTAAAAGCCATTTCAACTTTGATTATCAAAATAAGATTAGGTGCAAACTTTAAAGAAATGCCAAAATTAACAGAAAAAATGCAGCAGATTTTTTTAGATCATGACATCAAGGCTGAGTTTGAATACACAGATCGCTTGACCTTTAATAATGATGAATTTGCAGGAGTTTATTCTTTTTTAGGCAATCAACAGGATGCTTCTGGCTCGTGGTCATTTTTAGCTAGCCCTCCGTTTGGACAACTCAGCACCTGGAGCGTAAATTTTCAAAAAGAATACGATCAAGTATTTAATGCTGTTGATCTAAAAAATCGACAACAACATCTGCTAAACCTTCATGAAACGATTCTGAGAAAAATTATCGCCATTCCTTTTATGACTGGAACACAACGATATTTGTTAAGCGAAAATATCGATGCCTCTAACTGGAATCAATTTGACGCTCGAATTCGTATTTATGACCTACGCCGAAAATAATTTCACCTGGCCTGGGGATCTAGATTTTCTGATGTCCAAAACTTCTTTATTGAAGGATTCAAATGGTTTTACGGTTCCCATCGTTTGGGAGTTTGCCCAATATACAGGTGGCCTTTTTCCTTTTAACTTTTACGAATGTACAATTAGCGGATTTAATCAAACAGCTATCGGCCATAGTGTTGACCGATCTAATTTAAAAGCCATGCAAAAAGCTTTTGCAGAAGCTTGGGAAAGACTGTGGTTAAAGCATTTAAATAGTAGCAATCCTGCTTTTTCACAAGTGGAAAACTCAAATGGATTTGCTGCTGGTGCTACTAACTCTATGGCTCAAGAAAAATCTAGAGAAGAACTTATAGAGCGTGCCGTCTTGATTCAAGCATGGCAGCAAAAAACGGGTTGGAAAAAAGTTAAAGTACAACGTTTTAAAAATAAGCTTTTGTGTGTTGGCTTGGCTTTAAATGGTTGGAAAACCTACATGTTCGAAGTCAGTTCCAGTGCCGGCAACGTATTAACTTGTTTCATAATTCATAAACAATTAGGAGCAATTTTTGATTCATGCTTTCTTAACGACCTCGCTGAAGAAAAACTGTTAATCTCTTTAGCGAAAAATTCTTATTTTCAAAAAATTGTCGACTCAGTCAAATTGCCATCAGTTGGTATTCCTGAAGACCACAGACAGTTTTATTCGGTACCTGCAAATTTAGAAGCCTTTCAGTTTTTAATAAAGGGTGATTTTACAAAAGCACCAGTAAAGTTGTTTAATCTAGATAAAATAAGTATCAATTTATTGACCCCAGCACAAAATTTTCCTGCCGTTGCATACGCATCAAATCCTGCTTGGGATAAATTAACTTGGGGCACTCAATCTATTAAAGGAATAAATTCATGGCCTCATCCTCTCGCCTAACTCGCGTAAATCCTGAATTAATTTCGGGTGTCATCATCTCCACAGCTATCATACTTTTTGCCATCACTGTTTTCGGTATCATCTCTATTACTAATCAAAAAAATAAAGATCTAGTTAACTATGAGTTCCGTCTAATTTTAGAAGGGAATGGACATTACTTAAAAAGCACAAACAAACGAGACTTCACTCAAAAGATATCACTTAAGGATGAAGAATATTATGTAGCTATTTCTGAGCTAAACAATCCCGATAGATTCGTAAGCGGAAATAAAAAACTTCAAGCCGACGGACAGTGTGTTACTCAGCAGTATTTTGAGTTCGACATAGATTTTTGCAGACCAAATCCGATACCCTGGGATTTTTTAAAAGTCGTTTCACTTTGTTTTGTAGGTATAATTTTTATTTCGATAATAGTTTTAAGATACTTAAGCTCCGAAATGGTTCTGTCTTTTAAAAAACTATTTTCCACAGCGAATATTCCACATCCATTATCGTTAAATTTTTCTGCCGCTTGGGCTTTAGCTTGGGAGATGGCAGATCGTTTTAAAGCTTACCAACAACAAGCAATCGCTGTAGAAAAAGATAAGGCAATCGTTTCTTTAAGTAAGCAAGTGGCACATGATATTCGATCTCCACTCTCTACATTAAATGTCGTATTGAGCACTTTAGATAACAGTCTGCCGCACGAACAAAAAGAACTTATAGAAAACTCTGTTAATAGAATTAATCAAATTGCAGATGATTTGCTAAACAATGCAAAATCGCGAAGTGAGCGTTATCAAAGTACTCAAGCCAACGGACACTCACAGCTCGATCAAATCATTAGTAACATAGCTAAAGAAAAAGAAGCGCAAGGCTTAGTTGGGAACAAAATCCAGCTAAGCTTGGACCTAGACGCCAAACTTGTTTCGACAAATATTAACGATGGAGATATCGGTCGAATTTTGTCCAACATTTTAAACAACGCTATTGAATCCATTGAGTCAGTCGGTGAAGTTAGAGTTAACCTGAGATATTTTGATAAGCTTGCTCTCATTTCAATTATGGATAATGGAATAGGAATTCCTGATCATATCTTAGAAGTACTTGGGTCTCGCGAAATTAGCTTCGGAAAGCAAGACTCAAAAGCTGCAGGTAATGGTCTCGGCATCTTTCATGCACGAAAAACTTTAGAAAGTGCCGGCGGGACTTTGGCGATCCAATCCAAAATAGGCGTTGGAACTAATATTGAAATTCGGATTCCACTGGTGGACGATTAATTCTTAGGTCATCACATAAGAAACACTTTGAAATACAAAGTGGCCTACAACATCTACACGACTGCATATAAGAAAGCTGGCTTCGACTACACCGGCACGCATATCTTACGTCACGGAGGCACTAAAGAGATTTTAAATATGACTGGCGACTTAACTATTTCACAGCAACATCTTGTAACTCAAGTGTGAAAACAAAAATGGTAAATGCTCAACGAGATCGATCTACATTTGATAATGTTGTTAAATCTTTAGGGAAAAATAAAAAGCGGCAGGGGTAAAGCAGGGTAAATGGATCTGGGATTTTTAAGCTATTGATTTTTTTGGGATTTTTAATAATTGGTCGGGGCGATAGGATTCGAACCTACGACCCTCTGGTCCCAAACCAGATGCGCTACCAGACTGCGCTACGCCCCGACGACTTCGTAAGAAGAAACAAATTAATCCTGACAGGCTTGTGTTGTCAAATAATTCGCAGCAAAAGCTAAAATTCCACCCAATTTTAAGTTTGAATTCGTCGGGTTAGCTGATTTGCCAAGCTTTTAGCCTCTAGAAGCTCCATAAATGGCTCTTCAAGCCCTCAAAAAGCAAAAGAGAGGCTAGGCGCCTCTCTTTAACGTTGCTACAAAATAAAGCTATTTAAGCGATCTTTTTGATTTTATCGAGCTTATCTTTCATCGAGGTGTTGTCTTTTTTAAGAGCCATCACCACGTTATTGAGCTCAACAATTTTCCGACGTAAAGAATCGACCTCATTCGGGTTACCTAATTGGATACCTGAAGAAGCGGAAGCTTCTTTAACTACATCTTCAGCCGTACGATTACCACCAGAAGATGGACCGCTTCCTAAGCTGCCTTTTTCTAATTTACTTTCGATTTCGTCAGGAATAGTTAGATCAGGATCAATCTTATCAAATTTTAATGTACCTGCTGCGAATAACAAACGAGTTTCATTAATCACTTTCACTAAGCACGCAGAAATTTCATTCGGCGCAGGAGTACCTTCTTTATAAAGTTGTTCGAACTTACGACGCTCTTGAGGACCAAGCTTCGCCGCAAACTCATCGAACTTCTCTTGAGGTAACGATTTTAAAGCTGTACCAAAAGCTAATGGATTCATTTGTGCTGTAATTTCCATGATGGCTTCTGGCTTCCACGAAAGAATTTTTTCAAAGCTTAGCATTTTAGCTACGATCGCTTCTCCCCATCTTGGAGTTTCCTCATTTATGATTTTCATAAATTGCTCACGCTTTTTAGGACCACAAGTTTCAATAACTTGTAATAGTTGAATGAAGCCACCTGATTTTTTGTATCTGTCTACCATTGCCATATGACAAATGATCGGTTGTTGAATTCGTAAAATTGAATTTTTTATGAATTTTACGAGAGTAATTAGCAAAAATAAAAAGAGCGTCTCAACTTAAGACGCTCTTTGATCGAACTTAGAATAATTTTGCGATGACTCAATGGATAACTTTATCCATTATGCTGTTTCTTACTGAACTCCACCTGTTTGTGGACAGTTGTATTTTACGCGAACATTAATACCTTCAGAGCCACGGTTGAACACGATGTGATTTCCATTCCAAGTGTGCGGAACTGTCGCCGCTGGGTTACCAACGATTTCAACTATTGGCGCTACTGCAGGATTACATTTTAAATTGAACATACGAGCAGAGTCCGCAACCTTGGTTGCCATATTGTTAAAGTGAGCTGAGTAGTTCGTTTGGCAAATATCAATAATTTGACCGCGAGGTTGTGCATTACCATCAATATCTTGTGATGCAGATGCAGATAAAGCTGCGTATTCTATACCTGGGTTAGCACCAATTACATAGTTACCGTTCTGATCTTTGATTTCTTGGCCAGATGCAGTTCTAAATTGTGATTTTTGCGTCTGAGCACAAACCGCATCTTTAGTAATAATTGAATTAAATTCCCAGTATTTGCTCGCAAAAGCAGAGTTAACAGTAGCAGTTAAATTTGACGCGCGATCTTCCGTTGTAAAAGATCCAGTATTTCCACTGCGAACATCTTCATTTGAAATCACAATAATATTTAAATGAGCATCTGCACGTACAAAACTACCAGAATTATTTTTCAAAATATGGTTAGCTGCTAAAATTCCACGTTCATCGCCTGAAGCACAAGCATTATTGTAAGCAGCAACATAGTCATTGCGAGTTTGAAAACTAGGACCATATGTATTATAGAAAGATTTAATCACATTTTCGCAATTTGTAGTTTCAGTTCTAACGATTGAACCATTAAAAAGAGCAACACGATTAGAATCAGCTTTGGTTAAAAATGTAGTTCCATTGCCAAAAGATAATAATGGAGTCGAAGAAAGCTTAGTTGCATCAGTTGTTGTCATTGCAATTTTATAATCGATTTCGCGAGAATCAAGTCTTTCGATAAATCCACCAAAAGCTTGAGCTAAACGATGTTGAACCACTGACATTGAAGCCGAATTATCATTAACAAATAAGATATCAACCTTACCCGTTCCAACTTTGTGTGTTTCATCCCATTTTTTAGTTCCATCAGGATTAACCACGCACCCAGTAGTACAGTCTGCATTTACAGCAACTGCCGGAGTAAACTTAGTTGGCGAACAAGCTATGACTGAGCCCAATGCGGAAAGCAAAAAGACGTGAGCATAGTAAAGTTGTTTCAGTTTCATAGAACACCTCTACCTGACTTGTTACAATAAAAGTGCCCGTCAAAAATTTACTAAAATGAAATATAAATGGGTTAGCTTAATTCGAGCTGTCTAACGAATTGACATAGGCTCAAAATGCGCAGGAAAAGAAACGAAACCCAATTGATTTTGGGCAAAAAAAAACCCCGAATACTTGCGTACTCGGGGTTTACTAAAATAGAGCTGGCATCGTGCTACTCTCTCACACAGTTACCCGTGCAATACCATCGCCGCAAGAGAGCTTAACTTCTGAGTTCGGAATGGGATCAGGTGTGACCTCTCTGCTATAGACACCAGCAAATTGTATTAATTGATTTTTAGCGATTACGTTAGATTCGAAATTTGGTCTTGCGACCGAGAATTATTTTAAAAAAGCCTCACGACCTATTAGTAAATATAAGCTGAATACATTACTGTAATTACACTTTATTCCTATCAACCTCGTAGTCTCCGAGGGGTCTTTAGGGGGCCGAAGCCCCAGAGAAATCTTATCTTGTAGTTAGCTTCCCGCTTAGATGCTTTCAGCGGTTATCTATTCCGTACATAGCTACCCTGCATTGCTCTTGGCAGAACAACAGGAACACCAGAGGTACGTCCATCCCGGTCCTCTCGTACTAAGGACAGGTCTACTCAAATTTCTTTCGCCCACAGAAGATAAGGACCAAACTGTCTCACGACGTTCTGAACCCAGCTCGCGTACCACTTTAATTGGCGAACAGCCAAACCCTTGGGACCTGCTCCAGCCCCAGGATGTGATGAGCCGACATCGAGGTGCCAAACTCCATCGTCGATATGGACTCTTGGATGGAATAAGCCTGTTATCCCCGGAGTACCTTTTATCCGTTGAGCGATGGCCCTTCCACGCGGGACCACCGGATCACTTTGGCCTGCTTTCGCACCTGCTCGACTTGTAAGTCTCGCAGTCAAGCCCCCTTATGCCAATGCACTCGACGCCTGGTTTCCAATCAGGCTGAGGGGACCATCGCGCGCCTCCGTTACTTTTTAGGAGGCGACCGCCCCAGTCAAACTGCCCACCAGACAGTGTCCCTCCCCTCGATGAGAGGGGCAGGTTAGATTTCAAAGTTTTCAAGGGTGGTATTTCAAGGACGCCTCCACCAGGTCTAGCGACCTGGCTTCAAAGGCTCCCACCTATCCTACACATAAAAACTCTAAAATCACTGTCAAGCTACAGTAAAGGTTCACGGGGTCTTTCCGTCTTTCTGCGGGTACCCGGCATTTTCACCGAGAATTCAATTTCGCGAGGCCCTTGGTTGAGACACCGGAGAAGTCGTTACGCCATTCGTGCAGGTCGGAACTTACCCGACAAGGAATTTCGCTACCTTAGGACCGTTATAGTTACGGCCGCCGTTTACTGGGGCTTCGATTCTCTGCTTCGCTTACGCTGACAAATCCTCTTAACCTTCCAGCACCGGGCAGGCGTCAGTACGTATACTTCGTCTTGAGACTTTGCACATACCTGTGTTTTTGATAAACAGTCGCTACTCCCAACTCTCTGCGACCCCAAATAGCTTCACGAGTAAATCGCTACACATTCTGGGGCATACCTTTTCCCGAAGTTACGGTATTAAGTTGCCGAGTTCCTTAACCAAGATTCACCTCATCGCCTTAGATTATTCATCCCACTCACCTGAGTCGGTTTACGGTACGGGTAAAATATTAAAATATCGCAACTTTTCTTGAATGCATGGCTCGATACGCTTCCGGGATAAATCCCTCGCATTCACGTCTCAGAGTTAAGCCAGACGTACTTAACTGTCTGACCTCCTACACGCTTACACCTCAATCCAATAAGAGGCCGTATGTACCTACACTGTCATTGCTATACCAATCATATTTTAGTTACGGAATATTAACCGTATGTCCATCGTCTACGCCAATTGGCCTCGACTTAGGTCCCGACTAACCCTGGGAGGATTATCCTTGCCCAGGAACCCTTGAGTTTACGGCGCCCAGGTTTTTCACCTGAGTTCAACGCTACTTATGTCAGCATGATCACTTCGAGTTCGTCCAGCTGTCCTCACGGTCAACCTTCAGCCTACACTCGAACGCTCCCCTACCCCTTGTATTGCTACAAAGCCATAGCTTCGGTAGCATGCTTAGCCCCGTTATATCTTCCGCGCGGAGTCACTAGACTAGTGAGCTATTACGCTTTCTTTAAAGGATTGCTGCTTCTAAGCCAACCTCCTAGTTGTCACAGTAACTCTACAACGTTTTCCACTTAGCATGCATTTAGGGACCTTAGCTGATGGTCTGGGCTCTTTCCCTCTCGACGTGTGACCTTATCACCCCACGTCTGCCTTCCAGGGTACATATCAACGGCATTCGGAGTTTATTTGGGTTTGGTAATCTGGTAAAGACCCCTAGCCCATTCAGTGCTCTACCTCCGTGATACAATTTACCTGAAGCTATACCTAAATATATTTCGGGGAGAACCAGCTATCACCCAGTTTGATTGGCCTTTCACCCCTAATCACAGCTCATCCAAAGGTTTTTCAACACCAACTAGTTCGGCCCTCCACGAGGTGTTACCCTCGCTTCAGCCTGGCCATGATTAGATCACTGGGTTTCGGGTCTATTCCTACAGACTAACGCCCTATTCAGACTCGCTTTCGCTACGGCTCCACCTTCAACGGCTTAACCTTGCCTGCAAAAATAACTCGCTGACTCATTATGCAAAAGGTACGCAGTCGACCACTTAAGAGTCTTCTACTGCTTGTAGATATACGGTTTCAGGTTCTATTTCACTCCCCTCTCGGGGTTCTTTTCACCTTTCCCTCACGGTACTTGTCCTCTATCGGTCACTGTTTAGTATTTAGCCTTGGAGGGTGGTCCCCCCAGATTCCCAACGGATTTCACGTGTCCGATGGTACTCAGGATACTTCTAGAGCTGTTAACTTTTTCGATTACAGGGCTATCACCTTGTATTGCCACACTTTCCAGAGTGTTCATCTAAAGTTAACGAGTCTCACATCGAAGTCCTACAACCCCAGATTCAAAAATGAACCTGGTTTGGGCTATTACCCTTTCGCTCGCCACTACTCGGGTAATCTCGTTTGATTTATTTTCCTGACGGTACTGAGATGTTTCACTTCCCGTCGTTTGCTTTTGCAACCTATGAATTCAGTTGCAAATTCCATTTAAGGAGGGTTTCCCCATTCAGAGATCTCCGGATCAAAGTGTGTGTGCCACTCCCCGAAGCTTATCGCAGCTTACCACGTCTTTCATCGCCTAACAGTGCCAAGGCATTCACCTGTATACCCTTAGTAGCTTTAAAATTATATTATATATGAATCTAACCTCGCTAAAAATCAATTAATACAATCTACTGAATTAGTTCAATGAACTATTCGTAAATTAAATAATTGTTTTACTCAAAAATATCTTGCGATCATTTTTAGTAAAAAATTAATACAAATAAAAACTCTATACTTCATTTCGATATTTTAGGTTTAATTCCCGAAAATATTTGTTCGAAACTTCTTAGTTTACATATTCAATTGTCAAAGAACGAAAAATTTCTTAGTTGGTGGGCCTGGGATGACTTGAACATCCGACCCCACGCTTATCAAGCGTGTGCTCTAACCAACTGAGCTACAGGCCCATGACCAGTAGTTCCATCAAAACTGAATAGCTATTAAAAGATTTTGGTTTGACCTAAGAGAAGTGATTGCTTTCTTTGAATAAATTCAAAGTGCTGATCACGAAATCCTTAGAAAGGAGGTGATCCAGCCGCAGGTTCCCCTACGGCTACCTTGTTACGACTTCACCCCAATCATCGACCTTACCTTGGGCGCCTACCTCCTTGCGGTTAGCACAGCGACTTCTGGTAAAACCAACTTTCATGGTGTGACGGGCGGTGTGTACAAGGCCCGGGAACGTATTCACCGCGGCATTCTGATCCGCGATTACTAGCGATTCCAACTTCATG
Organism: Bdellovibrio sp.; assembly: GCA_036676395.1. Taxonomy (GTDB): domain Bacteria; phylum Bdellovibrionota; class Bdellovibrionia; order Bdellovibrionales; family Bdellovibrionaceae; genus Pseudobdellovibrio. The sequence goes on along the minus strand of JAKFCY010000002.1, from coordinate 478,335 downwards.
TAGTCGAGTTGCAGACTACAATCTGAACTTAGATGGCTTTTAAGCGATTTGCTCCACCTCGCGGCTTTGCTTCGCTCTGTGACCACCATTGTAGCACGTGTGTAGCCCTAGGCATAAGGGCCATGAGGACTTGACGTCATCCCCACCTTCCTCCTGCTTAACGCAGGCAGTCCCTCTAGAGTGTCCAACTAAATGCTGACAACTAAAGGTAAGGGTTGCGCTCGTTGCGGGACTTAACCCAACATCTCACGACACGAGCTGACGACAGCCATGCAGCACCTGTGTACCGACCCTTGCGGGCGACGACATTTCTGCCAGTCTTCCAGTACATGTCAAGCCTAGGTAAGGTTCTTCGCGTTGCATCGAATTAAACCACATGCTCCACCGCTTGTGCGGGCCCCCGTCAATTTCTTTGAGTTTTAATCTTGCGACCGTACTCCCCAGGCGGGATACTTAACGCGTTAGCTACGACACTAGAGGGGTCAATACCTCTAACATCAAGTATCCATCGTTTATGGCGTGGACTACCAGGGTATCTAATCCTGTTTGATCCCCACGCTTTCGGGTCTCAGTGTCAGTGTTGGCCCAGTTACTCGCCTTCGCCTCCGGTATTCCTGTTGATATCTACGTATTTCACCACTACACCAACAATTCCAGTAACCTCTACCACACTCAAGACTTCCAGTATCAAATGCACTTCCAGGGTTGAGCCCTGGGATTTCACATCTGACTTAGAAGCCCACCTACACCCGCTTTACGCCCAATGATTCCGAACAACGCTAGGATCCCTCGTCTTACCGCGGCTGCTGGCACGAAGTTAGCCGATCCTTTCTTGCATGGTACATTCATTGTGTTATTCCCATACGACAGAGCTTTACGACCCGAAGGCCTTCATCACTCACGCGGCGTCGCTGCGTCAGGGTTTCCCCCATTGCGCAATATTCCCTACTGCTGCCTCCCGTAGGAGTCTGGACCGTGTCTCAGTTCCAGTGTGACTGATCATCCTCTAAGACCAGTTAGAGATCGTCGCCTTGGTGAGCCATTACCTCACCAACTAGCTAATCTCGCATAGACTCATCTTCAAGCGAAAAACCTTTAACCCCTAGAGCCGCAGCTCCTGTGGTCTTATCCGGTATTAGCCAGTCTTTCGACTGGTTATCCCCGACTCGAAGGCAGATTATCTATGTATTCCTCACCCGTGCGCCACTGGTATTGCTACCCGTTCGACTTGCATGTATTAGGCACGCCGCCAGCGTTTGTTCTGAGCCAGAATCAAACTCTCCAGTTTAAAAAAAACTAAAAAAGTTTAAAAATCTGTTCATTTTTGTATTGCCATCCGAAGATGACAATCATTGAGATAAAAACGTTAGTTTTTAAATGATTTCATTTATATATAAAGAAACCTAGAAATTAATAATATTACTCTAAGCAACCAAGGTTACGTTAGATGCTACATTAAAGTAGCTGTTCTATTAGTTCCAAAATCTTTTAGCTATTCAGTTTTCAAAGAACCGATCATTAACATTTGCTTCGCTTTCGCTAAGCGTTTTCATTTCTACAAGGACGTCAGTTGTAATTCAGTTGAGTTACCCTCGTCAATACTTTTTTTATTTTATTTTTAAATAAAATATCTAAAGTCTTGATTTGGTGGAGGCAACAGGGATCGAACCTGCGACCTTCTGAATGCAAATCAGATGCTCTCCCAGCTGAGCTATGCCCCCGACGTCTTTTGCTGTTCGACGTTTGTCGCTTATACCAAACGGGTTTGCAATACTTTTTTTAAAAAAAAGTTAAAAAGCTGGTTTTTTCAAACTAGTTGTTATTTTTTTAGGCGTGACAGCAAAGTGTTTAAGCAGTCGCTGCGAGTGGATTCAGCAGAAATGCTGAAAACCATAGTTTCTCGGCCTTCATCTCAAAGCCGACTTGCTCGGCTCCCATCATAATACTTTGATATACTTTTTTCAAAACTTCCAATTCCGTGGCTGTTTGGTACGTGTCTTCACCATCTGTAAGATCTTCAATCGCCTTGAAAACGCTATTTAGATCTACTGTCGTCACTACTTTTGGAATTTTGCCAGCATCAAAGCCCACTAATTCAAGTGGTTTGAAGCCGATTAAGTTTTTTGTAATTAAAATCTTAGTCTTATTATGAAAATTAATCTGAATGAATTGTGAACCATCGAAGTCTGTGCGAGCTAATACTTTTTCAACGTCAGCAAATCTAAAGCTAATAGCTTTTTGATCTTCATTCTGTGTTACGCGCAGTGAAGTTTGATCGAATTCAAATTTCACATAGCGAGTGTTTTCTAAAAAATTAATAATCTCATTCATGTTGTTGTTAGAACTTACACTCTCATTTGGCTTCTTCAAGGTGGCCTCCACAATATTGCCGGTACTTATCTAGCGCTCTATATCATTTTTTTTATCGTCCTAATGAGAGTGAGTCTTTAAAATATTTTTGTATCAAATTAAGAATCTGTGTGAAATATTAGGTTTATTATGAAAATTACTCGTTGGACTGCAGAAATTCCAGTAAACAAAGACATCATTATTAAGCTTTTTGAAGCTGAAGGACTTGAACCAAGACCTTTTCAAATCAAGTCTGGCTCGCGCTTAGCGAACCAGAGAACTCATTTAAATGAAATTATTCAAATCGCTGAAGGTGAACTTATTTTTAACCTATCAGGTACTCAATTTGTATTGCGTGCCGGCGATAAATTAGAAATGCCGGCGAATACGGCCTACTCATTTAGTAACATTAAAAACGAGGACAGCACGATGTTCTCAGCGCAAAAAATCTAAAGGGGCTTTTCAGCCCCCTTCAACTCTCGGCGGCTTTTCTGCCCCTTTTTTATTTCTCTGTTCTATTATAATTAAATTCTGGTTTTTTTGGATCATCCACTCTGAGAGTTCTACTTCTCAGAGTTACTGTTCGGGCTATTGCTCACTCGTGCTGCCACCTGCTTCTAAATCTTGGCTATCCGCCTTGAATGTAGGAGCTTGTAGCGTCTTAAGAATTCTTGGAGAGATAAAAAACATTAACTCTGTTTTTTGGCTCGAATTAGAATCAGTTCTAAATAATGTTCCTAAGATAGGAATATCTTTTAATCCTGGGATTCCCGTACGACGATTTGTCACATCTGAAGTAAATACCCCGCCGATAACCGCTGTTTCACCGCTTTTTACGATGATATTGGTTTTGATTTCACGCTGAGTTCTTCCGCCAGTAGCTGTTGTTGCTGAACGCTCGATTTTTAGATCTAAATTTACAGTCCCAATGCTTGAAATTAGGGGTTTCACGTCTAAATTCACGCCCACTTCAACTTCTTTAAACGTTTGCGTAACCGTCGTGGTTCCGGCCGTTTGAGTCTCTGTAGATGGAACCTGGATGATTGAACCCTGCTTAATAGTAGCTTGGCTATTATGTAAAACCGCGATGCGAGGCGAAGATAAGATCTTAACTTTTTCCTCGACTTCATCCAGAGCTAAGCGAGTTGACAAATCCCCGAAAGCGCCGAATTGGCCTACCCACAATGAGCCGGTGAATGAACCTGTTGCTGCGGGATTAAATGTTGCTGATGGACTGTAAAACCGACTTAAACTACCCGTAGAAACACGGTCACGACCTGGGATCACTAAGTTCGCATCCCCTGTTTGCGGTAAATTAAAACCAAAGTTTACACCAATTGTACGAGCGTAAGTTTCAGAGGCTTCAACCACGCGGCCTTCGATAAGAACCTGTTGTGGCTGAGAGTCCAGAAGCAAGATTAGTTTTTCAACTTGAGCCAGCTTTGTATTTGTCTCAGTTACAATCAGTGAATTTGTTCTTGTATCAACTGTTACTTTTCCGCGCGTTGTTGCTGCCGCCCCTGCTCCGTCAGCGATAAAGTCTTTAATCTTGGCTTCAAGAGCTGCCACGTCGGCATAGTTAATTGAGAAATTTCTTACGACTAAAGATTCAGTCTTAAGTTTAGCCTCTTTCAGACGGATCGCGTCTTCTTCTTCTTTAGCCAATGCTTCGACAGGACCGATACGTAAAACTTGGCCTTGGCGACGGTAAGCTAACTTTTTTGACTTTAAAATCGTAACTAAAGCCTGATCCCAAGGGACTTTGCGAAGTTTTAAACTTACGCGACCTGCAATATTATCGTCGAAAATCATATTTATCCCTGACTCTTCAGAGATAAATTTTAAAACATCGCGAACATCCATATCCGTAGTTTCAATTGAGATCTTACGGCCATAAAACTTATTATTATTCGCTAAGAATTCTTCAATACTTTCAGAGTTCATAATACCAAGACTTGCAGCATCGTCTGATTCGCCGCCTTCTGCTGCGGCCATAGCCTCTGGAGTTTTATCGGTAATTCCGCTTGGGCTGCCAACAATCAATAAAGTGTTACCTTCAGGTTGCACTAGAGGCTCTTGCGCCCCAGAACGTAATTGCACAACAAAACGAGCTACGTTTGAATTCGCGTTTTGGTAAATATCAATGCTACCGATATTAGAAGTCATATCTTTAGTGTTTAAGGCTCTTTTTAAACGATCCGGTACGATAGCATTTTGAACTTCAACCACTAATTGATTGGTGTTTGAATTCATGCGTGTTTTGTACTGCAGAGGATAATCCGCATTAATAACTAAAGTGCCGCCATTGCTATTACCCAAAAATTTAACATCACTGATTTTTGCTGTTGGCTGATCAATTGGAGGAGGCTCTGCCGCGACCTCTTGGGGTTGCGGAGGAACTTCGATAGTTTCTTCCGGCGGAGGAGTTGCTTCAGCCACTTGTTCTGGAGGTGCTTCGTCCTGAACTGGTTTATCAAATTCAGCAAATTCATCTTTAGCATTAGGATCGCTTGCGCTTTCAGCTGTATCATCTAGCGATAGCTCTGTGCCAGTTTCATCTTCGACACCGAAATCATCATCTACGACTTTTTTCTTTGTTGAACAAGAAAACGATATAAGACTCAAAACTAACACCATTGAGGTCAGTCGTTTTTTAATCATTCAATCCTCCTAATCGAACTAATTATTACTATTGCTACTACTACCTGAGATATCAATCACCACCGGAATGTTGTCTTGGATGACAGTGATTGTTCCCTCTGAAATCGCTGATATAATTCCATCTTTATCACCGATTCGATAATTTCTTTTTAATAAATGCATTGTGTTTGAAGGGTCTACGATCATCGCCTTAGGATTACGAACATCCCAAATAACACCTACTAGGCGGTAATCACGCAGTGGCCAGCGGCGGATCGCTTCGATTTTATCATCAATACGAATTTCTTCAGTTTTTTGTGGTTTTAAACTTTTTTCTTCTAATTCTAAAATATACAAAGGCTTACGAAATGGATCGCGATCCGGGTTACTTAATTCGCCGACATAAGATTTAGTGTGTTTAAATAAAATTCCAGATGCCGGAGAAATACTTGGACGACTGACTGGTGGTGCCGGCGCTTTTGCTGGTGGAGGTGTCGGCGGCATATCACTCTGCGCCGGTAACTCAGGAACATCTGCAGGTTTTTCTGCAGGCGGAGGCGTGTTTACGTTGGCTGGTGGTGCAGTTGGTTTCACTTCAGGAAATGCGGGCATATCAGGAAAATCAGCTTGAGCATGCAATAGTGGAGCTAAACCTAAATAATAAGTTGCAGCCAATGCCGTCACCATCGCCACCAAGTATAATGAAGAGTTTTTGATAAGTGAGATAATGTTTTTCATTATTGCACTTCCTCTTTTGGGGCTATCGGAATAGCTGGAGTTTTCGCTGCGGCAACTGCCGCCTGACGATACCCAACTAACACGGCTTCGACTGTTAAATATTTACTTGGCCCAGGATTTTGTGAATCTTCTGTTTTGATTTTTAACTCAGAGACTTTAATAACTTTTTCAACGGCTGCGATCTGAGTCATAAAAGTTTGAATCTGCGCAAAATTGCCCTGAAAAACATAGTTAATCGCGACCTTTTGCACAAGATTGGCTTCTTCAGCATTTTCAGTAGCCTCTGGGCTATTCACTTGCTGCATGTCGGAGTTACTTAGTTTAGCGATTTTTAAATCTGTAGCCGCACTAATTTGTTCTACAATAATGCGCAATTCTGAAGTTTCAAAATCAATCGGGATTTTTGATTTTACGGCTTCATAAGTTTTAGCCAGCGAAGCTACGTCAGCACGCATTTCTTCTTCTTTTTTAAGAACACGTTCAGTTTCGACTTTTTTAGTCGTCTCTTCTGCAATTTGAGCATTTAAGCTGGTAATTTCTGCAACGATGGCGTCACCATTGTTGTAACCCATAAAGTAATAAAACATCGTCAACAACAATCCAAAAAACGCAATACGATTCACCGATAGGGTTGATACCTTAGCCACTAAGTCATTCACTTTTGGCTCCTTCGTTAGTTGCGTATTCAGCCGAGATCATGAATGAACGAATTCTTAAATCACTGGATTTAAGTTCTGGTGTTGGCATTACATCAATACTTTGTAATTTAACATTTTTTAAAATCTGCGTGCTTGTTAGCCGGCCTTCAAAGTCAGAAATTGCTTTTTCAGTGTCTCCGCCGCCCGCAAACTCTAAACGATTACCTACTGTGTTTAAACTCGTTAGCCAAACGCCTGCCGGAATGGCGTCTTTAAGACGATTCACTAATTCTAAAGGGAATAAGCGTTCTCGTGATATACGTTCTAAGAATTGCGTTTGACGATTTAAACGTTTTTTATCTTCTTCATATTTAGAGATCTCGGCAGCAATGGCTTCTTTACGTTGGTTAAACTCAGTTAACGTTGCCAGATCCGAAGCTAAGGCCATCTTTTGCCCGTCCAGCTCAGGAATATTATACATCTCATAACCAATAAGACCTAAAGGCCCGATTAAAAACATCATAACTCTTTTTGCAAAGTCTATTCTGACCTGTTTAAAGTCATCAAACTCTGTAGAAAAATCAGCCTCTACCTGTGAATATGACTTAAGGAGATTTACCTTAATCACGAGTCACCCACTTGGCGTAACGCTAAACCTAACGTCGTCGATAAAAATGGCGTGATTTGATTCAGATAAGCTGGAGTTAATTTTTTATTCGCGGGCTTAATACGAAGTAGTGGGTTTAACTGTTCAAACGGGATTTTTAGAACATCTTGCAAATGATCTATCATACCTTCAGTTAAACTTGCTCCGCCGGTAAAGTAAGCTTTAGTAATTTGCAAATCGCCGCCCGATGCCGAATAGAAATCAATACTGTTACGGATTTCTTCAGTCACGTAATCAAGCGCGATATTCATGAATGTTTTAGTGTTCTCGGGTTGCTCGGTTTGATCTTGCTGAGTCAGCTTTAAAACTTCGGCCTCTTCAAGGGTGATACCCATGTTTTTACTGATCTCATTGGTAAAGTGAAATCCGCCAACGGGAATATCACGCACGAACAAAACTTCGCCCTGAAGAATCACCAGAAATTGTGTCGAGTTCGCACCGAAGTTAAATAACGCCACAGGCTCATTGAATCTGCCGTAGTTGAATTCAAAAATATTGGCTAACGCTAAACTTGCGACATCGATGATTTTACATTTTAAGCCAGAAAAAGTTGTTACCTCAACGTACTTGCCGATGAAGTCATTTTGAGCTGCGATGATTAATACATCCATCATATCCGGAGTCGTGGAAAATGGCAGAATGTGATGCTCTAACGTCACTTGTGAAATATCAAATGGGAGGTACTGCTGCGCTTCGAATTTAATCTGTTCACGCAATTCTTTTGGATCGCGCTTTGGAAGTGAGATTTTTTTAACGATCGCTGAGTTTCCCCACATACCAACGTTGACTACATTACGGGTAAAACGTTGTTCTTTATGTAAGGATTTAATGGCTTCGCCAAGTAAGAAAGAATCTGTGATTTCACCATTGGTCATGGCTTGCGGCGGTGTTTGCACCGATGCAAAGTTTTCAAGCTCAGCGGAGTTACCGTTGAGTTTTAATTCGGCCATTTTGATTGAACTTGATCCTAGATCTAATCCAATCACTTTTTTTGATGAAAATAACATGCTGCCAGACTCCCAACCTAAATTATCAGTTCTATGGTTGAGTCTTGTCAAAGTTTGAACACGTTCTAGAGGTCGGGTCTAGGTGTTTTCTGCAGTGTTAGTTATTATTAAAACTGTGGGAAAAACAAATCTATATACCAATTACCCACCGACTTAAGTCCTAAAATATATAATATTGCCCCTAAGGCGATGAATGGGCCGAATGGGATAACAGCTTTTAATTTATCTTCACTGTGGCGTGAAACATAAAGACCAATAATACTGCCGGTAATTGATGAAGACAAAATCACAAATGGAATCGCACGCCATCCCAATAGAGCGCCAATCCAGGCTAAAAGTTTTATGTCGCCGCCGCCTAAGCCTTCGCGCCCGGTGAAAACAAAATAAACATAAGCGACTAACCATAAAACGCCGCCGCCGAATAAAAATCCTAAAAAAGATTCCAAAAAGTCTCTCTCGGGATTAATAGCTGCCCCGATAAGTGCCAAAGCACAGCCGCCCAAAGTGATTTCATCAGGTAAAATCATATGATCTAAATCAATAAAACTGCCAACAACTAAGCCGAAAACTAAAATAAAGTATTCTAACGTTAACCAGCTAACACCATAAAGATGAAAAACAACTAACCATAACGTGGCCATCAAAAATTCTACGAACGGATAACGAATTGAGAATTTAGCTTTGCAATTGGCACATTGGCCTTTTAATAAAAAATAAGAAAGCATTGGAATGTTGTGATACCAGGCAACTGTTTTACCACACTCTTTGCAGTGGCTGCGTCCGGTGATTTTTTCACCTGTAGGCATGCGATAAATCAGAACGTTACCGAAGCTGCCAAAACAAGCTCCGAACAAAAACACTACGAAATAGAAAAAAGGCATTAAATCAGACAATTTCTTTCTTTCTAAATAGCATCGCCGCTATATACAGACAGAGCAAAATCCAACCGGCACTATGTAGTAATGCCCAGCTCACATCATATGGATTAACAATAGCTCTTAAAAAACCATAACTTTTCCAGTTAAATTTATAAAATTGTGGAAATATAGTGCTTAGAACAGTGAAAATTTGTTTGCTGTTTTCAATCTGGGCTTTTTCCATAAAAAATTGCACTTCGATGATTGAATAACTCATTAGCCACATTGTGAATGTTAATACGAAAGCAAACATTGGACGTGCGATCACGCTGATACAAAGACCAATAGAGCCAATCACTAATGACTTTAAATAAATAAAGCCAATAGCTAAAATGTAATTAATCATAAACATAGGGCCGGTGCTTTTAATAAACATATATAACGTCGCACTTAAAACAATCGCCGCGATTAAATTTAAAATAGCTAAGCTACCAAAAAATCCGATGATAATTTTCCAACGCTGAATAGGACGCGCCAACACCACGAGAATAGTTTTACGCTCAATTTCTTTGGCCAAGGAATGAGTTGAGAAAAAACAGGCAATGAAAATAAGTGCGATTTCGATTCCGGCTAAACCAAAATCGACGACTAAACGCTGTTGTTCGGTAAAACTAAGTGACCCCAGAAGCTGACTAAAACAAACAAATAAAAATGATAAAAATAACACAATCTGGAAAAACTTAAGACGAAACCACTCTTGCGTGTTGACCCATATTAATCTGATCATACGTTGTAATTCGCCTGAAATTGACCTTTAAAAGCCTTGTAGGCCTCTTGTAAGGTACTGTAGTTCTTTTTAAATTCTGCTGTCGATGCATTGTAAAAACATTCACCTTCATGAATAACAATAAGCTCTTCGCACAGTTCATCGATATCTTCCAATAAATGGCTACTCATTAATACAGTGATGTTGGTTTTTTTTAAATCTTTAAGAATATCTTTAATTAAAATACGGCCATCAGGGTCTAAACCTGACATGGGCTCATCCAAAATTAAAAATTCAGGAAACGCGATCAGAGCTTGCGCAATCCCGATCCGTTGTAACATTCCTTTTGAATAATCTTTTAATTTTTTATCTTTAGCATGCGTAAGTTTTACTAATTCTAGAACTTCGGCGGCGCGATGCTTGAAATTATCTTTTTTAGTGCCGGATAAATCCCAGTGAAGTCTTAAAAATTCTTCGCCTGATAAAAATTCTTGAAAAAATGGGCGCTCAGGCAAATAACCAATTAGCTTTTTAAATTCTAAAAAGCTTTGATTTTCGCCGAATTCAATCGTTCCGCTATCGGGAAAAATAAACTGCAATAAACACTTAATCGATGTGGTTTTACCGGCGCCATTAGGACCGATCAGGCCCACAAATTTACCTTTAGGAATGGTAAACGACACATTCTTTAAAACCTGGGTTGGTTTTTTGTAGAAATCTGGCTGAAATGATTTCTGAATGCCACTGACTTTAATAATATTCATATTATTTATTAAACACCTTATTAACTTCGCGAACGGGGTCGTACTGTTTTGAAGTAGCTGGCATGAGCTCACCCTTACCCATCACTTCAGAGATCAGCTTTTTTGTGCCTGCATCGCTTTGCATTTCAATTAATTCATACATTAATTCATGGGTTAATTTCGGGTATTGATCATAAAAATCCTGACGGACGACGATCGGATCATTCGGAATCGGATCACTCACCCATAGCAGACGAAATTTAGTTTTTGGATTTTTTTTGAATCTTTCCCAAGCTCCGTCGTTCGTTTTTTCGTCATCCACAAATACGGCCGCAATATCAGCTTCTTTGTTTTCTAGTTTTTCGACAGAAGCCTTATGGCTTCCAGAAAAACTAACGGATTTAAAATTTGCATCGGTGATATTGTTCTTACGTAAATAAACCTGTGGGTATAAATAGCCAGAAGTAGATTGCGGATCAACGTAGATAATCGATTTATCTTTTAAGTCTTTGATTGATTTGATTTTACTATCGGCACGCACGACTAAACCCGAAAAATAATATGGTCCATTGTAGGTTTTTTTAAGTAGTACTTTTACGGGCACTTGTTTTTCAGCTTCAACTAAGCTTAATGCCGATAAAAAAGCGTAATCGACTTTTTTATTTTTTAAAGCGGTCGCAAGGCCTGCGTAATTTTTAGAGATATAGATATTAACTGGAACATTAAACTTTTTTTGCAGCTGTTCGGCAATGATTTTAGATTCGGTTTTAATTGCTTCGGGATGCCCGCCTGGAATTAAACCAAGCGTGATAGATTTAGGCGCTGCCTCGGCGGCAAAAACCGAAGCACCGAGAAATAACTGGCAAAATAATATAGAAAATAAAACTAAACTTTTAAATGTAGTCATCTAGCCTAAAAGCTTAAATGACTAACCTCGAATCGTCCAGTCTTTGCTTTTTCTAGGGCTAGGACAAAAGCCTCGGCCGCATCGCTTTCCGTCAAACATGGGATACTGTAATCAGTACATGCGCGGCGAATCGCAAAACTGGCTTCAAGAGCATGACGACCTGCCGTTGTATTAATAACAAAGTGCACCTGACCAGAACGAATGCGATCGACACAGTGTGGACGACCCTCGTGAACTTTATTTAAACTTAAACAGTGAACGCCGTTTTCTTTTAAAAATTCAGAAGTTCCGCGTGTTCCAGAAAAAGTAAATCCCATTTTTTGCAAATTACTTAAAAGCGGAAGCATTGGCTCTTTGTCTTTATCACGTAATGACAAGAACACTTCGCCCGATTTTGGCAATGCCAGTGAACTTGATACGAAAGCTTTTACTAGTGCTTCAGGATAAGTATCAGCTCTGCCCATTGATTCGCCCGTTGATTTCATTTCAGGGCCAAGCACTGAATCTGATTCTTGGAATTTTTTAAACGGAAACACAACGCCCTTTACGCAGACCTGTTTGATCTTTTTCCAGTCGTAAGCTTGCTCTTGAGGAGTTAATTCTAAGCCAAGTTGGCCTTTCATACCTAAATCAACAAGTGGAATACCTGTAGCCTTAGCTAAGAATGGAACCGAACGCGAGCTTCTTGGATTAGCTTCCAGAACATAAATCACATCGTTTTTAATCGCTAATTGTAAGTTTAAGTGTCCTTCAACATTTAATTTATGCGCTAACTGAAAACTTAACTTTTCGATTTTTTCTAATGTTTCTTCTTTTAAACGTTGTGGAGGGACAACACCCATACTGTCGCCTGAGTGAACCCCAGCTTGTTCGATATGTTCGATGATACCGCCACTTAAGATCCAGTTTTTACCACGCACTAAATCAACGTCGACTTCTAGGGCTCCTGATAAGAATTGATCCATTAAACATGGATTTTTTCCGCCGATGAAATCTTTATGACGTTCAAAGTAAGATTCTAATTCAGAACGGCTTTCGATAACCTCCATACGGCGGCCACCGATGACGTAACTTGGACGGCAAATCATTGGGTAACCGACTTCAGCTTCTTTTTGTAAAGCTTCGCCGATGTTTCCAGCCATGGCTGAATTTGGAATTGATAAATTTAATTCACGGCAGGCTTCAGCGAATTTTTTGCGGTCTTCAGCTAAATCAATCGAAGTTAACGAAGAGCCTAATAATTTAAAACCTTCTTCAGTTAAAGGGCGCGCTAAGTTAATCGGAGTTTGTCCACCTAATTGCGCGATGAAGCCTTCAGGCTTAATCACATTAAACACTTCGGTTAAGTGTTCTAAAGTTAATGGTTCAAAAAATAATAAATCTGAAGTGTCGTAATCTGTTGATACGGTTTCAGGATTTGAATTAAGCATAGCCACTTTATAGCCTAATTTTTGTAAGGCTTTTACCCCGCGCACACATGAATAATCAAATTCGATGCCTTGGCCAATGCGATTTGGACCGCTGCCAATCACAGCTATCGTTTTAGGTAAAGCGATGCTGCCTTCGGGTTTACTCCAGTAGGTTGAATAGTAATATGGAGTTGATGAAGCAAATTCACCGGCACAAGTATCGACCTGGAAAAATGCTGGGCGAATCCCGAATTTATGACGAATATTTTTTAAGTTTGCAGTAGAGAAATCTTTTAGTTTTGCTAAACGTGCATCTGTAAAACCTAAACGTTTGGCTTTTAATAAAAGCTCTGTCGATAATTCTGAGTTTTTAAAAGTAGCTTCAAATTTAACGATGGTTTCAATTTGCTCTAAAAACCATGGTGTAATTTGAGTGAGCTCCCAGATCATATTTAAGCCTAAATTATGGCGAAATCCTTGAAAGATATGCCAGATTCTTTGAGAGTTCGGGTACGAAACTTTTTCTAAATCAAAAGCTACATCTGGAATGGCTTCGTTATTTTTTTCTAACGCGGCTAAGGCTTTCATAAATGATTCTTGGAAAGTGCGGCCGATGGCCATCACTTCGCCGACAGATTTCATTTGTGTCGTTAGAATATCTTTTGAACCCTGAAACTTTTCGAAAGCAAAACGTGGAATTTTAGTTACAACGTAATCTAACGCTGGTTCGTAACATGTTGGTGTTACTTGTGTGATATCATTTTTTAATTCGTGTAATTGGTAACCAATTGCAAGCAAGGCTGCAATTTTTGCGATCGGAAAGCCTGTCGCTTTGCTGGCTAAAGCTGAAGAGCGCGATACGCGTGGATTCATTTCAATAACTACGCGCTCACCAGTTTTTGGGTGTGTTGCAAACTGAACATTGGCGCCGCCGGTTTGAATACCAACTCTGTTAATAATCTTGCAGGCTTCGTCACGCATCGCTTGGTATTCGCGATCAGATAAAGTTTGTTGCGGGGCCACGGTGATTGAATCACCCGTGTGGACTCCGCAAGGGTCTATATTTTCAATTGAACAGACGACAACGAAAGTGCCGTTTGAATCGCGCATCACTTCTAATTCGAATTCTTTCCAGCCTAAGATTGATTCTTCAACCAAAACTTCTGAGGTTGGACTTTCATGAAGAGCTTGCACTAACATTTGTTTGTACTCTTCTGGCGAATACGCGACCCCGCCGCCACCGCCGCCTAAAGTGTAATTTGGACGAAGAATTAAAGGGTAACCTAAAACATCAGCTGCTGCTAAACCCTGTTCGAAATTTTTAACCATTTCAGATTTTGGGTATTTTGCGCCCACTTCATCAAGGATCGCACGAAATTTTTCGCGATCTTCGGCAGCTTCGATCACTTCTGGAGTTGCACCTAGAAGCTGAACGTTATGCTTCTTTAGAATTCCCATTTTATCTAAAGCCAGTGCTAAATTCAGAGCTGTTTGGCCACCTAGTGTTGGAATAACTGCGTCTGGTTTTTCGATGGCGAGAATTTTTTCTAAGAATTCAGGCTCAAGAGGTTCAACGTAAGTGCGAGTAGCAATATCTGGGTCGGTCATGATTGTTGCTGGATTCGAGTTTACCAGAATGACTTCTAAACCTTCAGCCATTAAAGCTTTACAGGCTTGAGTTCCTGAATAATCGAACTCACAAGCTTGGCCAATTTTAATTGGACCGCTACCGATGATCAAAACTCTTTTAAACTTTTCTAAACGAGGCACCGTTAACTCCTGTCGTGTCTATGACACGCATAATTTGCTTACAATCCTAATTTGTTATCGTTCGTGTAAATCATGTCTGGTTTTACATGACGGTACTGTTCAAACTTGTAACGCATTTTAACCAAACGAAGCATAAAATCAGACGGATCTAAATCTGGATTTTTTTGGTACACCTTCACTTCAGACAAAATAAATTTTTGTGCTGATTCTGGGTGAAAGCAGAAACCTTTTAAGAAAAATTTTTTTCCGCCAATTTCAACAATGCGGGCTTCAAAAATTTCTTTTTCGTCGAATTCAAAAATATGTTGGTCGGCATTCACCGTCACTTTTTCGTTTTTGAATAAATCTTTTAAAGTGATTTCATCTTTTTTTACTTTAACAATTTCAAATAATGAATGGCGGGCTTTTTTAAGAATCTCGATCACTTGTTCGTCTTCTTCAGTTAAGCGCAGTTCACGCTGAATGCTGCAAACCATAAGCGGAGTTTGCATATGGCCCTTTAGCGGCCGAGTTAAAAAGTACCAGTCATAAAACTGATTCATTCTTAAACTGTAGTTGGGTTTATTTTCATCCAACGTGCCGGCATTTTCAAAAAACTCTTTACGAGCCATGTTGAGCTCGTCTTGGAATTTAGCAGAAGCAAATTGCCCGACTAATTTATTGTATGAGCTCTCAAATAGTTCAATGGTGAGCATGGGTGGATTTTTCCTTTTTTTGGATCATTTTATTCACAAAGAAATCAAATAACTTAACGGCATCATGTGGGCCGGGATGACTTTCTGGATGATATTGAATACCAAGACAATTTTGTTTTTCTGAGAAAAATCCGGCGACTGTTTGATCGTTTAAATTTACATGTGTTACTAAAACATGTTCTGGAAGAGTTTTCATGTCGACGGCGTAACCGTGATTTTGGCTCGACATGTAGATTGAATCTAAAATGCGATCTTGAATTGGATGATTAGCCCCGCGATGCCCGAATTTAAGTTTGTAAGTTTTTGCTCCCAAAGCGATAGATAAAACTTGGTGCCCCATGCAAATTCCAAACACCGGAAGTTTTCCGATAAAATGGCGAATTGTTTCTGGTGCTTGTTTTACTTCTGCTGGATCACCCGGACCATTCGTTAACATAAGGCCATCTGGCTTATAAGCTTCAATCGTTTTAGCATCAGCGCGTGATGGAAAAACTTTTAAGTGGCTGCAGCGCTTTTTTAATTCACGTAAAATATTTTCTTTGGCTCCGAAATCTAAAACCGCTACACGCGGACCATTTAAATTATCGCCGATAATTTCTTGCGCTTCTTTACGAGAAGCTTCCCAAACCCAGTCATTATCGACTTGTTTAGCTTTTGTAATTAAAGTGTTGGCGCGCTCACGAGCCGCTGATTCATTAGCCGCTTGCACAAGTGCTCCCCAAGGAGTGCCTTGCTGGCGTAATTCGATCACTAATTTTCTGGTATCAACTTCAGTTAAGATTGGAACTTGATGATCCATCAGGCGTTGCGCCCAAGATGAATTGCCCTTGCTATATTGCATTTGTAGGCAAACAAAACCTTTGATCCAGATTTTTTTAGATTCCCAAACCGTGTCATCAACCCCGTAGTTCCCTTGCATAGGTGCAGTCATGACGATGATTTGATTCATGTAGGATGGATCTGTCGCAATTTCTTCGTAACCTGAGTGAGTGGTATTGAAAACAACTTCTCCTGCCATTTCAGGGAATTCTTTTTGTGCAGCTAAGGCTTCACCGCTGAAAACTTTTCCATCTTCTAAAACTAAATATCTGTTTAGCATTATGAAATCCTCTGTAAAACTTGACGAATAAGCGCTTCACGGATGAAGGCTCCATTTTCAACTAATTTTAATACTTGCGAACGTGAATCTTGTAACACTTCTTTTTCCAATTCAATACCGTAATTGATGGGTCCTGGATGCATTAATAAACCATCTGCTCGAAAATACTCAAGCGTAGAGTTATTAATGCTGAATTGTTTTCTGTATTCTTCAACTGAAAATTTAGTGTTCTGATGACGTTCTTTTTGAACTCTTAGGGCAACAACCGCATCTGCCCACTGCATACCGTCTTTAAGTTGGCTAAAGTACATGACTTCGCGATCTAAAGATTCGGGTAGAAAGCTTGCTGGGCAAGCATAACCAATTTTATAACCCAGAATTTTTGCAAGTTCTAGGTGCGAGCTAACTACGCGAGAATGCTTAACATCTCCGACGAAAAGAATTTTTTTACCTTCGACGCCTTTGAAGTTTTCATAAACCGTTAACATATCAAGCAAAGACTGAGTCGGATGACCTTGCTTACCCCAACCAGCATTGATAATCGGCGTGTGGATGTTTTCGGCCATCTGGCGAAGATCTAAACTGTCAGGAGCGCGGATTACAAAAAAAAGAGGCTTCATAGCCTCTATATTCAAAACCGTGTCTTCTAGTGTTTCGTCTTTTTCAAGACTGGTACCCACAGAGCCGCTTAAGACCAACGGGTAAACACCGGATCTTGCACAAGCCGCTTCGAAGCTGAACCTTGTGCGCGTGCTGGGTTCAAAAAATAAAAGTGCAGCAATTCCTTTTTGCGGAATATCTTTGACTGCCGAGAAATCGTTTTTCAATTTCATGGCTGATTCAAATAGAGAGTAAATTTCAGTGGATGTTGCTGACTTCAGATCAATGACAGAGCGGATAATGTTTTTTGGCGAGCTCGTAGACATTGAAATTTACGGTAACAAATTTAGTGAATCGTTGTCAAAAAACGACTGAGTCTAAGCCCTTTTTCTTGAGAAATGGAGTCTTGCGTTGAACCCACCGAAAGCCAGATCAACTGAGCCTTGCCAGAAACTTGATCAGAGCCGATCGGCCCCCAATCTCTAGAGTCTTCGCTGGCATCGCGATTATCACCCAAAACAAAAAATTCACCCTCTTTTAAGGTAACCGTCGCCATATCGGGAGTTTTTAACTGGCCAGTGAGGGCTCGCAAAATACGACGCTCAGAATTTAAACAAGTTTCTTTGAAAATTTCGAAGTTTTCGATCTTTTGTTCAGACGTATAACTACACTTTTCGCCGTTTACCGAAAGTTCGCCGGCTCCAATGGAAACTACATCTCCCGGTATACCCACAACCCGTTTAATAAAATACTGCCCAAGCTTTTCAGTACGGGTAAAAACAATCACGTCACCACGTTCAGGTTTTTTTTCTTTTATACCGTAAGCTAACTTATTTGAAATAATAAAATCACCAGCTAACAAGGTCGGCGCCATCGTGATTGTTGGAACTTTGAAAACACCGATGAAAACCACACGCAAAAAGATAGCTAAAATGATAGCCCCGATGATCCATGAAAAAGTCGACATTTTTTTATTCATTTAATTTATTGTCTTGAATAATCGCTCAAGACGCAAGCTTAACGGATCACAAATATAAGGTGCCGCTTCTAACATCTTTTCGCAGCTAAACCAGATATAGCGCGCACGCCCCACCAACAAATCTTTAGGTAAATTGCCCCAAAAACGAGAATCTTGCGAATTGTAACGATTATCGCCCATCACAAAATAGCTATCTTTACCGACTTCGAAAGTTTTCGGCTGTAATTCTATAGCGGAAGCGGCTTCACCTTCAAAACGCACAAAGTGAGTATGATCGTCTAAAGTTTCGCGGTAATATTCTGCCGGAGGCTGGAAAGCGACGCGAAAAGTAATTTCTTTTTCAGGTTTATCGACAGTTTTTAGATCTAAAAGTTCGCCGTTAACTTTGACATTCATACCGTTAATTTCGATTTTATCACCCGGTAAACCCACTAAGCGTTTAATAAAAAAGACATCCCGATTATCTGGATAGCGAAAAACCACGACTTCACCACGTTTAGGTTCTGACCAATTAATCAGCCAGCCATCGCCCATGAGGGGCTTTAAACCGTAAACATACTTTTGCACCAAAATGTGATCATGAATTAATAAATTCGGCACCATGCTTTCAGACGGAATTACAAACGTCTCAAGCACGAGCCAACGAAATGAAAAAAATAAAATCAGAGGTAAAAAGAACAGTAAAAGCGCATTGGGCCAGCGACCTTGCTGGCCTTTTTTAGGCCTAATGAGTGACATTATGGAAGAATCTGCGCCAACGGATTGTTAAAGGATTACAAATAACTGGAATGAACGGCACCATTTCGTCGCAGCTTAACCAAACAAAACTTGCACGGCCTAAGATGTTTTTCTTAGGCATATAACCCCAAAAACGTGAATCATGAGAATTGTAACGGTTATCACCCATCACAAATAAACTATCTTCAGGCACAACCCATTCACCATCACCTGAAAAACCCATCACTTGCGATTTTTTCATCAGAATACTGTGTTCGATTTTACCGCTTTTTCCGTCGTTAAGTTCTTCGAAAAAATGGATGTAATTTGATTTTGAATCTTTATACATGCCATCGCTACTTGAAAAATCCTCTTCACGAAGCCAGTCGAAATTCCAATTCGTTTTTGGAACGATTTTTTCTTGTAATTCACCGTTAATAAATAAAGCACCGTTATCAAACTTAATACGATCACCAGATAAACCAACAATTCGTTTAATGAAAAATGTGCTTGGATCTACGGGATATTTAAAAACTACGATTTCGCCACGTTCTGGTTCGCGAAATTTCACTAACCAGTTTTCGCTAAAAGGTACACGCACACCATAAGTGATTTTGTTTACGAAAATATGATCATTAACTAATAGTGTGGGAAGCATTGAACCTGATGGAATCACATACGCTTCTAATAATAACCAACGAATTGTTAAAGCGGCCAAGATGGCCAGAGCCATTGAGCCCCAACCTTCGGTCCAAAAAAGTTTATTTGTGAAATCCCAGCCATTATACTTTTCGGCTTTGCTTTTTTCAGACATAAAAATCCCGGGCGTAGTAGCCCCTAGTCTTCGATTTTTAGAATTGCTAAGAAGGCTTCCTGAGGCACATCGACAGAGCCGATTTGCTTCATGCGTTTTTTACCCTCTTTTTGTTTTTCTAATAATTTACGCTTCCTAGATATGTCACCACCATAACATTTCGCCGTCACGTCTTTTCTGATGGCCCCTAATGTCTCGCGTGCAATAATCTTAGCTCCTAATGAAGCTTGAATATTCACTTGGTATTGTTGACGAGGGATAAGCTCTTTCATCTTTTCAGCTAGCTGACGACCACGCGTCACAGCTTTAGAGCGGTGAATAATAATAGATAAAGCATCAACCGGTTCGCTATTGATTAAGATATCCATCTTAACCAGATCAGCTTCACGGAAATCTAAAAATTCATACTCTAATGAGGCATAACCTTTAGTAATTGATTTTAAACGATCATAGAAATCCATAACCATTTCATTCATCGGCAGATGATATTCAATGATCACTTTTTTCTCGTTTACGTATTCCATTCTTTGCTGAATACCGCGCTTATCTTCACAAAGTTTGATAAGACTTCCGATGTAATCAGTTGGCGTATGGAGAGTGACTTTAACATAAGGCTCTTCCATTAACTGAATCTGCGTTTCATCAGGCATTCCTGATGGATTTTCTAACATTAAAACAGTGCCGTCGTTTTTAGTAATACGATAAACAACCGTTGGAGCAGTCGTGATTAAATTTAAGTTAAATTCGCGCTCTAAGCGTTCTTGCACGATCTCCATATGCAGAAGACCTAAGAAGCCGCAACGGTATCCAAAACCAAGAGCTAATGATTTTTCGACTTCGAATGATAATGAAGAATCGTTAAGACATAATTTATCTAATGCATCTTTTAAGTTTTGATATTCGCTGGCTACGACAGGAAAAATACCTGCGAAAACCATCGGTTTAACTTTTTGGAAACCAGGCAATTGTTCAGTCGCGCCATTTTTAGCCGATGTCACAGTATCGCCCACTTTAACATCGCGAATATCTTTAATACCGCAAATGATAAAGCCCACTTCGCCTGAATCTAGATTATCAACGAAATCTGGAAATGGAGTGTATTTACCCATACGTAAAACTTCATAATCACGATCAGTGGCCATGAATTTAATTTTATCGCCTTTTTTGATCATGCCTTCCATTACGCGCACCAGGATTACAACGCCTTGATAAGCATCGAACCATGAATCGAAAATTAAGCCGCGTAAAATTGAAGAACGATTTTCTTTAGGAGGTGGAACTTTTGCAATCACCGCTTCAAGAATTTCAGCAATACCGATCTTTTCTTTCGCCGACGCGTGCACGATGTCAGTACAATCAAGACCAACAGTGTCTTCGATTTGTTTAGCTACGCCCACCGGATCAGCGGTAGGAAGATCGACTTTATTTAAAACAGGAATAATTTCTAAATTATTTTCTAACGCTAAATAAACGTTAGCCAATGTTTGCGCTTCAACACCTTGTGCGGCATCAACGACTAGAATTGCGCCTTCACAAGCTGCCAAAGAACGAGAAACTTCGTACGAGAAATCCACGTGCCCCGGCGTATCGATTAAATTTAATTGATACAATTGTTTATCAACCGTTGAACGGTAACTTAGGCACACAGTTTGCGCCTTAATCGTGATTCCGCGCTCGCGCTCAAGATCCATATTATCTAGAAATTGATCTTTCTGTTCACGGTCAGATAATGAACCCGTATACGATAGCAGCGCATCGGCCAAAGTAGATTTACCGTGGTCGATGTGGGCGATGATCGAAAAATTTCTAATGTACTTAGGATCTGTACTCAAAATAAGCCTCCGGCTCAATACTCATTAAGACTTTACAGCTTCTTTTAGTTGTTCGATTTTGTTTACTTTTTCCCAAGAGAAGAAACCTTTATCTAAGTTTTCTTCGCGACCGAAGTGACCATAAGCCGCTGTCGGAACATAAATTGGTTTTAATAAATCAAATTCTTTTACAATACGAGATGGGCGTAGATCCCAAACTTTTTTAACCGCTTCAGCTAATCTTTCAGATCCAACAACTGAAGTTCCGTAATCATTTACGGCGATAGAAACTGGTTCAGCAACACCAATTGCATATGATACCTGAACTAAACATTTCTCAGCTAAGCCAGCAGCTACGATATTTTTAGCTACGTGACGAGCAGCATATGCCGCTGAACGATCTACTTTAGAAGGATCTTTACCAGAGAATGCACCACCACCGTGGGCACCGTGACCACCGTAAGTATCTACGATGATCTTACGACCTGTAAGACCTGCATCACCCATCGGACCACCCGTTACGAAACGGCCAGTTGGATTGATGTGAAATTTAGTTTTGCTATCAACCCATTTAGATGGAATAGATTTTTGAACAAGTTCTTCCATGATGAAAGCTTTAAGATCAGCATTTGAAACTGAATCAGCATGCTGAGTAGATAAAACGATTGTATCAATACGCTTAGCAACTCCATTTTCATACTGAATAGAAACTTGAGATTTAGCATCAGGACGTAACCAGTTAACGCGACCTTCTTTACGAAGCGCTGCTAAGTCTTTAACTAATTTGTGAGATAAAGATAAAGATAACGGCATGAACTCAGGAGTTTCATTCGTTGCATAACCAAACATTAAACCTTGATCGCCAGCACCTTGTTCATCAGAACCAGTGTCTTTAACACCCTGAGCGATATCTGGAGACTGTTGACCAACAGCAATCATCACCGCACAAGTTTTGTAATCAAAACCTTTATCAGAGTGATCATAACCAATGCGTCTAACAGCATCACGGGCGATATCTGTAAAATTAATTTTTGCAGAAGTCGAAATTTCGCCGCCAACAACAATAAGACCAGTTGTTAATAATGTTTCACAGGCAACGCGGCCTTTCGGATCTTGCGCTAAGATAGCATCAAGAATTGAATCACTGATTTGATCCGCCATTTTATCTGGGTGACCTTCAGAAACTGACTCGCTAGTAAAAATATAATTTTTCATCTTTTTCTATTCCTTATACTTCGTTAAAAACTATTGAAAATTACTGCATTTTTAGAGCGGAATCAATGTCTAAGGTTTGGACAGTTCTAACTTTTCTTCAAGGGTTGCAGTATTCCCACCCAAAACCGTTTTTGCATAGTATCTTGGCAGTGTTTAATACCTTAACCCCAAAGGAGTTCTCGAGTGAAAATATTAGCCCAAACGCTTAAAACGCTTACCGTAAGTTTAACTTTAGTTTATGGAGTAAATTCTGTTTCTTTTGCAGCAGATGCAACTCCAAGCGATAAATTATTGAACAAAAGCCAACTCATGCAGCTATTACGTGAAGGTGGCCTACCTGAAGGTATCCAACAGGGCGTGTCTACCGAAGGTAATGCCTGCGAATTGGCAATTAACACTAAAACCGGCGAAGAAGAGCTTTCGATGAAATCATCAGCTGATGAATATGCTCAAGCCTTAATTTTTGAAGAATACGTAAGCGATATCTTATTCAACGTTAGTGAAACTGAAAAAGGTATTACAATTAAACAGGATTTTTCTGACAGCTACCAAGATGTTAAGATTGAGAAGAATTCTAAAGATTCAGTACAACTTACTTTCGTTGAATACATCGCTGGTGATGAGCGCACGTTATCTTGTATTTTTAAATAGTTTCTTGAAATTCGATTTTAGGAATAAAAAAAGCCAGGTGTTGAGCCTGGCTTTTTTGTTTTTAAATTCGCAATCAAATTTAGATTAGAATACGTAACTGATTGTGAAAGCTGTCGTTTTAGATTTAAGATCTGAAAAGAATACGCCAATATCATTACCATTAATTTCTTTGAACTCAGTGTTGATAAGCTCAACATTTAAGTGAACTAATGGCAAGAATCCGAAACCAACGCCAACTTTCATAGCTGTACCTGTATACTCAGTAGACCCAACTTCAGTTTTAGATGAAAAAACATAGCCTGCATACGGGCGTACGATTGGTAAGCTTAATCCAGCCGTTACGCCGATATCAGTACCTTTTACATCGTTCGATGGACTGCTATCATCTTCGCCGTTAAATTGAGAGACCTCTAATGCAACCCAAGGCAATACGAATTGATAACCAGCACGTAAACCTAAAACAGGTCCTTTAACTTTTGACTCAGTACTTGTGCCACCGAGAGCTGGAATGAATGTACCTTCAAGCTTGCTGTTAGCATAACCAATATACGGCTCAACAAACCCACCAGCATTTGCAATTTGACCAACTAATACTAAAGAACAAATCATAATTAAATTTTTCATGTAACACTCCTTCGTGAATACCTTAATTCTTCTCTGATGCAGATCACTCTGCAACTTGATAACAGAATACTAGGCCTTTGGTCGCGACAAGCGAATAACAAGTCGATGTTTCATTACAATAATTATGTTGTGTGAATAAGAGCGCTAAATATCTCAGAGTGAGACAAAAAAAGCCCCCGTAGATATAAAGACGAGTTCAGGCTATGAACCCTTGGGACAATATCTTTTAATTGTTTCTAACGAATATGAATTGGGAATTTTAAAACCGCGATCTTCAACTTTTGTCCAATTAGATTTATCAACCTGATCGGCAATGCATTTAAACATATGTTCTGAGATAAAGTCATTTAGTCCGGTGAAATTTGGTGTTGTTACTGATGCGACCTGATCCTTTTTTTCACGTTCTGCGGTGAAATTCTGGCAAGCAAGCGCCTGAAGATTATCTGCAAGTGCACTAACCGTTGAACCTTCGGCATCAAACATCTGAAGCAGTTTATTTTTTTCAGTGGCCGGGACTTCTAGTACACAGTCTTTAATTGCTATAAGATCATCTTTAGTCAGATCTTTATTTTGACCGACAATAAGAATGTATTTTTGAGTCTTATCCGTTGATTCGGCCATATCTTCTACAGACCGTTGGCGCAATTCAACAACAAACTCACCTTCTTGTTCGCCGATATCGCGCGTATCGGTGGCATACGAAACTGTGGCTGTTATAACGATTAAACTTGTCAGAATTATATTCTTAATATGCATGAAAATTCCCGTAGCCTGGGTTAAAAAAAAGCCCCGTTCGCTTTAGGTCCGACGGGGCTGGGTTTTGGTTTCTGCAATTTAGACCTAAGCGACCTTGCGGCCTTTGGGTAAGTATTCCATTTGATCGTTGATCTCTTTCATACGACCTTCTTTAGATAGATCAAATTTCTTATGATCTTGATAGATCTCTTTTACTTTTAAGAATTGTCTTTCCATTTTATCGATCATTAAATCAACTGCGACATAAACGTCGGTAGCTGTTCCATGAGCTTTAAAAAATTTTTCTTTAGAGTTGATCGACACTTCACAATGAAATTCGTGATGGTCCTTCCAGTAATAAACTGTACAACGTCCTTCTTTAAGCAAGAATTTACCGATTTCGTCCAATTTCTCGTTAGTGTAGTTGACCAGGGATTCAGAGTAATCGAGATGTTTGAACGTATAGTTCGACTTCATAGAGCGTCTCCTTTGAGTTACTTATTTATCGGCGCGAACTCGACCAACGTTGAGTTAAGAAGTGAAAAATTATTATTAAAAATGTCTCATGATGAAACGAATATCCATAGTGCGATTGCACTATAATCAAATGACGCGGCTAAATTTTGCGTTAGTGTGATGGTTTGCGCTTACGACCAGCGGCCCAAACGAACGACTTCTGTGGTGAGCTTTACGCCTTTGTCTTTTTCAACAGTCTTTTGCACATGAGCAATCACATCAGAGATGTTCTTTGCGGTAGCGTTTTCAAGATTCACGATGAAATTTGCATGTTTTAGAGAAACCTGCGCATCTCCCACACGAAACCCCTTTAGGCCCGTGCTATCGATAAGCTGTGCGGCCTTATGACCTTCGGGATTTTTAAAAACCGAACCGCAGCTAGGCATATCTAAAGGCTGCTTACTCAGACGAATTTTATTTGCCTCGCGCACTTTATCTAAGATCGTAGGATCTGTTTCAAGAGGCCAGCTCATGCCGACATTCACGATAATATGCGGCTGCCAGCCATCGGTGTGACGGTATTTAATGTTGAGCTGATTTTTTTCAAGACGAATAGTTTCTAAATCTAAAGTCATTACTTCAACCCAGTCGACAAAATCCATAAATTCACGCGGTACAAATGCTTCAGCAACGCCTGCATTCATCACCACGCCACCACCGACATCGCCCGGAAGACCGGCTAAAAATAGTGCTGGGGCTAGTTTCTGTTTTAAAAAAGTTTTTAATAACTCAGATTTTGCCGTACCAGATAAAGCTTCGATATGGAGTTTACCATCTTTTTCAACCGAAGCGATTTTAGAAAGCCTACGTAAACAAATGGTTAACCCAGCTACGCCATCGTCAGAAACTAAAACATTAGTGCCGCCGCCTAGGATGGTGATCGCCAAATTATTTTCTTTAGCATAGCTGATCGCCTCTTTTAACTCTTCAAGAGTTTGTGGCAAACAAAAATGATCGGCGTTACCACCGACCATCCATGATGTGTATTCAGCAAGCTTAACGTTTTGCGAGATTTTCAAGGACATCTAAACCTAATTTCCAGCCATCGCCGGCACCCAGAGTTAAAAACACATCACCTGTACGCAGTTCTTTTAAGATCATTTGCAACTGATCAGCCTTAGGAGCATGAACAGTATTTTTTTGATTCATCTCTTCAATAAGTTTTTCAGAAGAAATTCCTGGAATTGGTGCTTCGCCGGCGGCGTAGACATCACCTAATAATAAAACATCCGTTTGCACGAAACAGGTTTTAAAATCTTGCCAACAGTGTTGGGTGCGCGAATAACGATGTGGTTGAAAGTAAACCACAAGCCTATTTTTATCGAATTTTTCTTTGAAAGCCTGCAGCGTTGCACGAACTTCTGTAGGATGATGACCGTAATCATCGTAAACTTTAATACCGTGAGTTTCGCCTTTAAAGTGAAACCGACGATCGACACCTTCAAATTGCTCAATACCTTTAGCGCAAGATTCAAAATCAATTCCCGCAGCCATCGCAGCAACAATTGAAGCTGTTGCATTTAAAGCATTATGTAACCCCGGCAATTGAATTTTAAAGCTGCCTAAAAGTTTTCCGGCTTTAGATAAAGTGTAATTACCTTTTTCGCCTTTTAGAACGTAGTCATTATTTTCATTAAAACCGTAGAATAAAATTCTTTTATTAAAATTATCAAACAACTGACGCGTGATGGGATCATCACCAAATACAACTACTGCGCCGTAAAACGGAACACGGTAAGCAAACTCTAAAAACGCTTTTTTAAGATTTTCAAAAGTTTTGTAATGATCCATATGGTCTGAATCAATATTTGTGATAATTGAAATTTCGGGAGAAAGTTTATTAAAACTTCCGTCTGATTCATCGGCTTCAGCGATTAACCAATCACCTTTACCTAAAATAGCTGTAGATTTAATTCTTTCAAAACGACCACCCACAACAATTGTAGGGCTTTGACCGGCTTCAAGAAAGATTGAAGAAATCATAGATGTCGTTGTAGTTTTACCGTGTGTTCCAGCAACCGCAATACCGCGGCGAATACGCATGATTTCAGCTAAAGCTTCAGCCCGAGGAATTAACGGAATTGATCTGGCTTTAGCTTCGCGAATTTCAGGATTCGTAAATGGAATCGCACTTGAATAAACAACCACATCAATATCAACAATATTTTCAGCCTGATGACCTTTGTAAACTTTAACACCCAGGTTTTTTAGGCGTTCTGTATTTGCATTTTCACCGGCATCAGACCCAGTAACTACGGCTCCAGAATTGTGAAGTAATTCGGCTAACCCGCACATGCCGATGCCGCCGATACCGATAAAATGAAACTTGGCTTTTTCTATTTTCATAGTTGAATACTTTCTAAAATATCATTCGCAATTTTATGAGAGGCTTTTAGTGGAACCAATTGCTTTAGATTTTTTGACATTTTACTTTTAAGTAAAGAATTTTGCATTAATTCAGTGATAATTTTTTTAAATTGCTCTTGATCAAATTGCTTTTGTAATAACATGTAACCTGCTTCGGCACGCACTAACGCTTCAGCATTATGCTGCTGGTGATTATCGGCTGCAGGAAGAGGTACAACCACCGGAACAACGCCAAAAGCTGCTGTTTCTGTAATCGACCCGGCCCCGCCCCGGCAAAAATGCATATCAGCTTGCTGGTAATAGCTTGGCATATCGTAAATGTAATCCATCACTTCAACACAGGCTAAACCTGCGTATTTAGCTTTAATGCGATTAAAATCCAGAACCCCAGTCTGATGAAAAACTTTAATTTGGTTATGCCATTGCGGGTTTTGCAGAATTAAATCACTTAGCCGATCATTCAAAAACATACTGCCTTGGCTTCCGCCTGTACAAATGATGGTGAATGTCGAATTTGCCTTGATAGATTTGGTTTCGCAAATTCTTTCAATTTCAGAACGTAAAGGCATACCCCAAACACTAATTTGCTTTGAAGACATTCCTTTTTTAGCTGCATCGAAAACCAAGTAAGCTTTAGAAATAAATTTAGATAATAAACGATTGGCCATTCCGGGATGCGCATTGGCTTCCCAAAGTGCTGTCTTACGACCACAAAGCATTGCCGCCAGTAACATGGGCGCAGAAGCATAACCGCCAACACCCAGAACAAACTGCGGACGATAAGTTAAAATAATCCAGAACGATTGCAAAATACCGAAAGGGATTTTCACTAAAGTACTTAGCTTAGTAAAAAACTGACCCTTCATGTTTAATTTTCCGCTTTGGATTAATTTTAATTTGTATCCGGCTTTAGGAATAATACGGGATTCCATACCCTGGGGCGTGCCCACAAATAAAATATCAGCAGTGGCATCTTTTTTTAAGATGGCCTCAGCAATTGAAATCGCCGGATAGATGTGTCCACCGGTTCCCCCACCTGCAATGATAATTTTATTTTGTTTCGCTGACATAGATTCTTACCGATAATTTTCTGAAGCTTCGATATTCAGTAAAATGCCGAACATAAAACAAATAATCACAAGCGAACTACCGCCGTAACTTAAAAATGGCATCGTTAAACCTTTAGTTGGCAATAACCCCATTACTACACCCATATTAATAAACACCGAAAGCGCAAAAGTGATTGTTAAACCAAGGGCTAAAGTTTTTTTAAATAAATCTTCTGTTTTGATGGCGATGCGAAACCCACGAAACACTACAAACCCAAATAAGATTAAGACAGCACAGATTCCCAAGAAACCATTTTCTTCACCTAAAATGGCCATGGTAAAATCAGTGTGAGCTTCGGGTAAGAAAAATAATTTACCCTGACTTTGCCCTAAGCCTTCTCCAGTCAAACCACCTGAATGGATTGCCAACATACTTTGAATAACCTGAAATCCTTTTTTTGCAGGATCTGACCACGGGTCTATAAAGGCCTGAACACGCGCTTTACGATAAGCTACGTTCCATACCAGAAAGTAAAATGCCGGAATTGCAGCTAGTCCGCCTGCGAATAAATATTTAATCGACAAACCAAAAGTAAATAACAGCGCAACACCCACCGCTATGATAATTGCAAAACTTCCAAAATCTGGTTGTTTCAATAAAATTAAAATCGGAACCAATAAAATTAATCCAAGCCAGCCAGCTTTTACATTGCGTAAAGAGTTTTGGTGTTTACACACAATACTTGCCACCAAAAAACTAAAAGCAATTTTTAATAACTCAGAAGGCTCAAAACGAAAACCCAAAGGTAACTGTATCCAACGAAGAGCTCCACCCACGCGAACCCCAAGACCCGGGATAAATGTCGCAAACAATAACACTGCAGCTGCGACCCACAAAGCCCAACCCCATTTGCGAATTTTTTCGAAAGGAATTTGCACAGCTATAACTAAAGCGATAATACCTAGAACTGTAAAAATCGCTTGGCGTTTAAAAAAGTAAAGGCCATCGCCGTAAGATTCGATCGCGAAAATGTAACTTGAACTGTAAACCTGAACTAATCCCACGCCCAAAAGCGCAAAAATAGATAGAAAAAGACTAGAAGATAAAAATTTTGTCTGAAGCTTGATGTTTTTCAAAGTCTACTCCGTCGAAAGATTATGAATCCAGACGGAGCAAACCGAAGTTAACTTATCTGAATTTTTTGACGATCTCTTTAAAATAGTCGCCTCTCTCTTCGTAACTGTCAAACATATCAAAGCTTGAGCAAGCCGGAGAAAGTAGAACGATGTCAGCGATACGAGATTTTTGATAAGCGATCAAAACTGCCTCTTCAAACGTCCCGATCAGGTAAGTTTCAGTAAAATCACCTAAATCACGGTTGATGCGCTCTTTGGCCTCACCCACTAGAATTAAACATTTTACCTTACGTTTGATCATGTTACGTAAAGGTTCGTAGTTAAGATTAGTGTCTTTACCACCAGCAATCAAAATTACGTTTTCATCAAAACAGTCTAATGAACGTAATACAGCGTGCACGTTAGTGGCTTTTGAGTCGTTGTAGAATAAAACTCCGCCCACTTTGCGAACGTACTCCAAACGGTGCTTAAGGCCTGCGAAATTATCGATCGCACGTTGAATCGGATCATGTGTTGCGCCGTATTCACGGGCTAAAAGTAAGGCAGCCATTACGTTTTCAACAGAATGTTTACCTTTCATTTTAATGCCTTTGACGCTGAAAGATTCGATATCTGGACCAGTGCGAACCTTGATTTCGTCACCGATATTAACCGCTCCGCCGATATTCATGATTTGTGGTTCTAAAGCTGGTTTTCTAGAGAAGTAAAAAATGCGGCCGCGCTGAACCGAAGGATCACGGGCTAATTCAACAACCGCGTTATCATCAGCATTTAAAATCGAAGTCGTAGCTTGGTTTGTGTTTTTAAACACTTTACGTTTTGCATTAACGTATTCTTCCATTGAACGATAACGATCTAAGTGATTTTCAGCTAAGTTACAAAATACAACATTTGCTGGATTGAAATTTACGCAATGCTCAAGCATAAAACCTGAAACTTCAGCAATAACTAGTTTAGCTTTTTTCTCTTCTAATAAGTAATTTGTAATTGGATTTTCGTTTGAACCACCGACCCAAACTTCGATACCGCTTTCTTTAAGCATAGCTTCAGCTAAACGAGCGATTGTAGTTTTACCATTTGTTCCGGTAACGGCAGCGACTGGCTCTTTGATAAAGCCCACAGCGAATTCGAATTCACCAGTGATTTTTACACCTTGTTGGCGTGCGTATTCAAAGATTTTTAAATGCGATGCTACACCCGGAGATAAAATCACTAAATCTTGCGATAAGAATGTTTTTGGTGAGTGTGATCCTAATTCGAACTTGATGTTAGTGTAACCTTCAAGCTGGTCTAATTGCGCTGATAATTCAGGCTTAGATTTATGATCAGTGATTGTCACATTGGCTTCGTATTTAGTTAAAAACTTAGCTAAAGAAACACCTGTTTTACCAAGACCCACAACAAGAATTTTTTTATCTTTAAGTTCTGAAAGTTCTGTCCACATATCGTAATCCTATCTTAATTTTAGCGTCGCTAAACTTAGCGCTGCTAATAAAATTGAAATAATCCAAAAACGCACAATAATCTTAGTCTCTGTTAAACCACCAAGTTCATAATGGTGATGTAGCGGAGCCATTTTAAAAACTCTTTTTCCGGTTAATTTAAATGAAGCTACTTGCGTGATCACCGATAAGGCTTCAACCACAAATACTCCGCCCAAAACAACCATCAAAAGTTCATTTTTTGTAATCACAGCCATGGTTCCTAAAAAACCACCCAAGCTTAAGCTCCCGACATCGCCCATAAATACTTGTGCCGGGTAAGAGTTAAACCATAAAAAGCCTAAGCTTCCGGCAACCATCGCGGCAGCTAGTGGAGCCAATTCACCCGCCCCAGAGATGTGCGGGATTTGTAAATAATTAGCAATCGAAGCATGCCCTGAAACATAAGCAAAAATCGCCAAAGTCGTAGCTGAAATAATCACCGGCACGATAGCTAAACCGTCTAAGCCATCAGTTAAATTTACCGCGTTGGCAGTTCCAGTAATCACTAGGGCTCCGAATACGACATAGAAATAGCCCAGATCAACAGAGATGTTTTTAACAAATGGTAACGACAAGGCCGTGTTGAAATTGTAATACTTAATTAATATGAAGATCGCGATTCCGGAAATTAAAAATTCTCCGGCTAAGCGAAGCTTGCCTGACAAACCTTTGGTGTTTTTCTTAGAAACTTTTAAATAGTCATCGGCATAACCGATAAGCCCAAAACCCCAAGTGATTACAACTGTTGCAATTACGAGTGGATTAAAAACATCGACCCATAACACTAACGACACCAATGAACTTAATAAAATTAACCAGCCGCCCATTGTTGGTGTACCCGCTTTTTTCTTATGCGTTTGCGGACCGTCATCGCGGATAGACTGACCGAAATGTTTTTTCTTTAAACTTTCGATAAAATAAGGGCCCCAGATTAGACACAAGAAAAAACCCGTGAATAACGAGATAAAAGTTCTAACTGTGATGTAACGAAAAACGTTGAAAATTGAATGCTGCTCTGCAAGTGAATATAACCATTGATAAAACATTTTTACATAACTAGCACACCTTCGGAATCAATAGCAAGAAAAAGTTTATAACTATTTGAAAATACTAATGTTTTTAAAATTTCTAAAGATCCTGAAGAAACCACCCAATTGAGGAAATCATTAGCATTTAGTCATAAAATCAGCTATGTAGAGCACATGAAAAAAAATAAATCTGGAAGAACGCCTGCAGAACTGAAAAATTTTAAACTGGGCGAAAACAACACTCAGTACAATTTTGAATATTCGCCGAAACTTCTAGAAGCTTTTGATAATAAAAACCCCAAAGATATCGCATGGACAACTTTTGTATGTACGGAATTTACTTCTTTGTGTCCTAAAACTGGCCAACCTGATTTTGCCAAAGTTTTTATTAATTATATCGCCGATAAAAAAATGGTCGAAAGTAAATCTTTGAAACTTTATCTTTTTAGCTTTCGCAATCACGGTGATTTTCATGAAGACTGCATTCAAACAATTTGCAATGACTTAGTTAAATTAATGAAACCAAAATACGTCGAAGTGATTGGTGAATTTACTCCGCGGGGCGGCATTGCGATCTTTCCTTATGCTTCGGCTTCGAATTCTGATTCGCATTTTAAAGAGCTGCGCCAGACACGTATGTTTAACTACGCACCTGGAAAATACTCTTGTGATTTAAGCAAGGTCTACTAATTGTTAACGTACAATTTCTAAAGATTTCTGATAATACGGTTTTCTTTCGTCGCCCTGACATGACACATTGAATTTAAATTGATCACTGCTGTTATCAATAGTGATCACATTAAAATTATGTTTACTTGTGGCGCATTTTTTTATGCGGCGAGGATTTTTTTTGAAATTATGCAGCTGTAGAAACGTTAAGCTGTGAATCGAGCTCGATGTAATTTCAAAAGTTTTATATCCTAAAACTTCTGGATCAATTTCCATTAATTCTGAATAATGAATATCTCCGGATACAAAACACACGGGCGCATCCACAGATTTTAATTTTTTGCAAAACTCTTTAAAATTTTTGGGCTGTTTGTATTCGAAAGCATCTTCTTTTAAATAGCCGCCAAAAAACTGACTGCCATTCATTAACCAAATTGGTTTTGTGTCGTTTTGCAAATCAGCAATGAGCTTTTCTTCTTGTTCGTCACCGAAATGCGAATCGTCACTGCGGTAGTAACGGCAATCTGTTAAATAAAATTTTTGCCCGAATAAAGTGATATCTTGCGATACGCCTAAGCCGCGCCGATAGTTTCTTTCTTCAGGATGCAGCCAAAATGTAGAAAATAATTCCAGCGTAAACTGTTTTTGCAGAAAAGATCCATCAGCACCGTCTACGGCATAATCATGATCATCCCATGCAGCTAAAATCGGTGTTAAATTTTTATGACGAAAAATACCAATGCTATTCCTGACTTTAGTGTAGCGCTGCCAGTAACCCAGCGGCGTACCATCATTTTTTAGATCAGCATAACAAGTGTCTCCGATTAAAAAAACTACGTCTGGATTAGCCTCTTTCAATGAGGCCCACATTTTAACACACGCCGATTTAAAAAACTCATTCATACAACTAGCGACAACAATTTTTGGCATTTTTTTATTTGTATCTAAAGCTTTAAAAAAACGCTCATCAAGCACCCGTTTTTTACTGTCTAAAATACGAAAACGATAGGTCTCGCCTAAACGCAGGTTAATCACCTTTAATTTGTCTAGTTGTAAATTTGAACCTTCCATGCGGTGTTCACTTAAAAGTAAAAATTTTTGGAGGCGGTTGCGACTATCAACGACTTCAAAACTGATTTCGTCAGCGATTTGTCTAAGCACACTAATATAAGTTAGATCTTCTAAAGTTAACCCCTGATGAATAGCAAAAGTTCCACTTGCAGTGGCGGCAAACAAATCAGCTTGCGCTTGTCCTGCAACTGGCAGCACTAATAACCCTGCCGAAATAATTCCTGTTTGTTTAAGAAAATCTCTTCTTGATTGTGACATGAGCCGACTCCGTGGTTTTTACCCCATTCAGATCGGCGTTTTTGTTTACTAAAATAAACAACCGTTTTGTCTTTAAGACTAAGGATTAGTCTAGATTACTTCTTTTCCCAGTTAATTGGATCACACAATTCGACAAAGCGCTCAGTTTTAGCGCCACGCGAGCCTTTGATGGTGATCAAATCACCTGAGCGAATATGGGTCACAAAATGCTGCCCCATAGATTCAGTCAAATCCGCATCCACTTTATAGTTTTTAAAATCAGTGTGTTTTAAACCGGCTTCAAAATCATGAAAGTTTTCGCCGATGAAATAAATAAAATCATATCCGCTCATCGAAGCTGCAATCGCCAGCTCACGATGCATTTCTGGAGCTTCGGCGCCAAGCTCTTTCATTTGCCCGAAAACGCCAATTTTTTGCCCTTCGGTTTTTAGTAGCAACATGTTTTCTAAAAGTGCTTTCATGCTATCAGGGTTGGCGTTGTAACCATCAAATAGGATTTTCACACCAATAGCTGATTCAACAAATTGATTTCTTCCCCAAGTCGATTTACACGCCGGCAAGGCCTGCCAGATTTTTTCTGCAGGCATTCCCACAGCGAAAGCTAAATTGGCAGCAGCTAATAAATTTGTTAAATTGTGTTTACCAAAAACAGGAACTGTTGCTGATCCCCAGTTGGCTGCAATATTGCCCGAAATTTTTAAACCACTTGCTGAAATTTCATCGACTTTAAAAAATACATCAGCATCTTTATTTAATTCAGAAAAACTTAACATGCGGCTTGCCGGATATTTCTTGGCAATGGGGTACATCATATCAAAAGTTAAATCTTGGTCTTGGTTAAATACACGAATGGCGTCTTCACGCGAATCCATGTAAATTTCAGCTTTAGCTTCAGCGATTTTTTTCTGAGTGCCAAAGTACTCCATGTGGGCTCGGCCGACCATCGTACAAACTACCACATCCGGGTCTGCGATCTTCACCAGTTCTCTGATTTCTCCGGCATGATTCATTCCCATTTCAACAATAGCAAAAGCTGCATCTGTAGGAATTTGCAATAAGGTCAACGGCACACCCCAATGGTTATTAAAGCTTCCTTGATTAAAGTGGGTTTTTTTATATTGATTTAAAATTGCTGCAGTAAATTCTTTAGTTGTAGTTTTACCGTTTGATCCAGTGATACCAATAATTTTAGTCGTTAAAGTGCCACGATAACCATGACTGAAATTTTGTAAACCTTTAAGTGTGTCATCAACCAGAATAATGCTGACTTTATCTTTCAGATTTTCAAATTTTGCATCTAAGCGGTGAACTAAAAGTAAGCCTGCACCTTTTTCAACAGCTTTATCCAGATAATCATGGGCATCGTAATTATCTCCTTTAAGAGCAACGAACACCTGCTTCGTCATATCTTTACGGGTATCGGTACCGACTTCCGAAAAAGATGTCTGATGCATTGATAGAATTTTTCCGTTTGTCCATTGAGCAATTTGCTCAAAAGTCCATGTTGGCGCCATAATTATCCCAAATATTTCTCAGCTTTTTCGTAATCACTGAAATGAGTTTTTGTCGTACCGATGATTTGATAGTCTTCGTGACCCTTGCCAGCGATCAGAACCACATCGCCAGTTTTTGCCATGTTGATTGCTTGCTGAATCGCGATTTCACGATCTACTTCTTTAGTATAGTTTTTAAAACCTGGGGGAAAACCCAGTTCTGCGTCTGCTAAAATTGCATTTGGGTCTTCGCTGCGCGGATTATCTGAAGTTAAAAACACGTAATCACTTAAACGCGCAGCGATCTCAGCCATCTTTGGACGTTTTGTTTTATCGCGATCACCACCACATCCGAATACCGTGATGATTTGGTTTGAAAGTTTGGCGTCAGTTTTTACTTTTAATAAAGATTTTAACGAATTTTCAAGCGCATCCGGCGTATGGGCGTAATCAATAAAAACTATTTTATCCGAAGCATGCACCACTTTTTGTAAACGGCCGGGTATGCCTTGAAAATCCATGAGCGCTTTAATGCCTTGCTCTAAGGTAATTCCGCTTGTAAGCCCAGCTGCCAGACTTGCCACAACATTGTAAATCGTGTGAACACCAGTCAGCGGCACTTTTACTGTTAAAATTTCAAGAGGCGTTTTTAATTCGAATTCAGTTTCAGCGAAATCCATTTTTAAAATTTTAAATTGAAAATCAGATTCTTGTTGCCCGTACGTCCAACCTAACACAGGTTCTGCTAATTTTAATTTTCTGCCGTATTCATCATCGATGTTAATCACGGCGAATAACGGACGCTTTAACGAAGACCACATTAAATCAGTGAACAATTTTTGTTTTGATTCAAAATAATGCTTCATATCTTTGTGATAATCTAAATGATCGTGAGTCAAATTCGTAAAGATCACCGTATTAAAATGCACGCTATCAGCACGGCGTTGATCCAGGGCATGTGACGTCACTTCTAAAGCAGCCGCCACTGCACCTTCTTTAACAAAATCATGCAGACGACTTTGCAAGGTAACGGGATCTGGCGTTGTGCCTTGGTTTTCCCAAGTTTTATTTCCGACCCGGTGATTGACAGTACCGATCACACCAGTGGTTTTATTTTTAGCATTTAAAATATGTTCAAGAAGATAAGTAATTGAGGTTTTTCCGTTTGTGCCTGTCACGCCGAAACAAAAAAGTTTTTGCGACGGGTAATCATAAAATCGTGCTGCCAGCAAATCCAGCATCTGACGTGTATCTGGCACGGGGTATACATACCCGTTATAATCTTTAGGCACAAAAGTTTCATCTTCAACAACGACGGCAATCGCACCAGCTTTTATCGCATCGCCAATATATTGGTGGCCATCGGTTTGATTACCCTTAATAGCTACGAAAACAGAGCCTTGTTGAACCTGGCGAGCATCAAAATAAAGGCCGCTCACTTCGGTTTGCAGGATTTGCTCTAGATCTGTTCTAACATTCTGTGCTGTATCGATCGATAATAACTGCTGCAGTTTCATTGCAAAAAGCATAGGATACTTTCTTATGAACTTCAAACGTATACAGTATTTTGACCACCCGACTGACGCTGCGGACTGTCCGTGGATAATCTTCTTTCATGGCTTCGGGGCTGATGCCCATGATCTTGAAAGTTTAAAAGAGCATATTCATTTAAAGGGTGCAGTAAATTACCGTTTTCCAAATGGTGTATTTGAAGTTCCGATTGGCCCTGGCTGGACAGGCCGCGCCTGGTGGCCATTAACTTTAAGTTCGCTTCCAAGCGACTGGAGTGATTACACTCCTGAGTCAATGGATGCTTTAATTCCAGCGATTATGAAAATGATCACTGATTTAAAAATTCCTTGGAATAAAATTATTTTAGGTGGATTTTCTCAAGGAGCAATGTTGGCCACAGAAATTTATTTACAAGCACCTGAAACTCCATTGGGCTTAGTTAGCATGTCTGGAAGTTTAATTCGTCAGACCGAATGGACACAAAAACTAGAAAACCGCAAAGGGGCTAAAATCTTTTTATCTCACGGCGAAAATGATCAAGTGCTGCCCGCTAAAGGCACGCAAAAATTATTAAACCTTTGTAAACAAAAAGGTTTAGAAACTCAATTTGTCAGCTTTTCTGGTGGCCATGAAATTCCCCCGAAAGTTTTAAACGGCATTAGCCAATACATTAACGGATTAATATGAGCTTCGTGATCGAAACGCAAAACTTAGGACGCGAATATAAGACCTACCAAAAAAAAGAAGGTGTCTTAAATTCGATTAAAGGTTTTTGGAATCGTGAATACACGGCAAAACCTGCCTTAAAAAATGTAAACCTTGAAATCGAAGGCGGCCAAATCATAGGCCTTGTTGGTTCTAACGGCGCTGGCAAAACTACGCTTTTAAAAATCTTATCGGGCCTTATTTACCCAACACAAGGTTCGGTGAAAGTTTTAGGCTTCGAACCGTGGAAGCGTGAAACTGAATTTTTACGTCAAATGAGTTTGTTACTCGGACAAAAAAATCAACTGTGGTGGGATATTTCTGCGCGTGATAGTTATTCGTTATTAACAAAAATTTATGACATCGATGTTAATACCGCAAAAAAACGCGTCAGTGATTTAGCTGATATGCTTTCTTGCCAACATGTACTTGATACCCAGTTACGCCGCCTAAGCCTTGGTGAACGTATGAAAATGGAAATCATCGGCTCGTTACTGCATAATCCAAAAGTTTTATTCTTAGATGAACCAACCATTGGTTTAGATATCGTCGCCCAAAGTGCGATTCGTGATTTTCTGGCATCGTATGTTCGAGATTATAAACCAGTAGTGATTTTAACATCTCACTATATGGATGATATTGCCCAGCTTGCTGATCGTTTATTATTAATTTCTAAAGGTGAGATGGTTTATGACGGCACTGTGAAGCGCTTTTCGCAAACCACAGAGACCAGCAAAAAACTAATTTATCGTTATAAAAATGACCTACAGGAACGTGAGCTGATTTTTCAGGACTCAGAACTATCAGAAAAACTGAACGAAGTGGTCAAGTCTGGTGAAGTTGTTAATCTAAAAATCGAAGAGGTTGATTTTGAAGAAGTTATTCATCGCTTTTTGGCGAAGGAATCTCGCATTTAGCGAGCTTGCTATCGTTTCAAATTTAGAATACCGCTTCAATTTTTTCATTGATGCGTTCGTTCAACCGTTAATTACGGTAGGGATCGAACTACTAATGTGGTTTGCCATCTTTGAAACCGCCAATGCGGTTCAAATCGGTGGCTTTGGCCGTGATAATTATTTAGCTTATGGAGTATGGGCGCCATTTTTAGGCCGCATTGCCGTCAGTTGGATGTATGAATCAATGATGGTCGAAGAAGTCGCCAGCGGTTCAATTAATGTGATTCTTACCCGCCCAATTAGTTTTTATGAATATTACCTATCACAATTAATGGGTTATAAAGTCACAACCACGTTGATTTCAATGATTGCCCCACTAGCCGTATCTTTATTTTTCGATTTACCGGTTCATTATTCACGTCTGCCGATGGCGATTGCATTAGTTTTCTATTATTTATTTTTAGTGCACACGTTGAGTTTTGTAATTTCAACTTTCGCCTTTTACATGACCCGCGTTCGCTCTCTGACCTTAGTAAAAAACTTAACCCTGTGGCTACTGGCCGGTGAACTTGTGCCTATTGATTTAATGCCTCCTGCGATTGCTAAAATTTTATTATTGTCGCCTTTTCCAGCCGGTGTTTATACTCCGGTGGCATATATCACGGGCCGTGCAGATTCTGATTTAGTTTTACAAAGCTTTATCTCCGTAACGATTTCTATGGTTGTAGCTGTCATCATTGGTGCCGTCCTTTGGCGCAAAGGTTTGCAATCCTACACCGGGACCGGTGCCTAATGATACAAAACCTTTTAAAATATTTAGGTTTATACCGCGCTTTTTTTAAAGCCAGTTTAGTGGCAGATCTTGAGTTTCGTTTAAACTTTCTTTTATTAGTGGCTGGTGAATGTATTTGGTACGGCACCCAGCTTTTATTATATGAAGTAATTTATCGCCACACGAACATCATCGGCGATTGGACTCTGGAGCAAATGCGCGTATTCGTATTTTTAGCGTTGTTTGTCGATTCAATTTACATGATTTTATGGGATCCAAATTTTTCTAAATTTAACGATGAAGTCAGAAAAGGAAATCTGGATTTATTGTTAACTAAACCTGTGAATTCGATGTTTATGATCAGTTCACAAAAGGTTTCAATTTCCCATTTACCGTGTTTAGTATTTACTGGCGCA
Organism: Bdellovibrio sp.; assembly: GCA_036676395.1. GTDB lineage: Bacteria > Bdellovibrionota > Bdellovibrionia > Bdellovibrionales > Bdellovibrionaceae > Pseudobdellovibrio. The sequence goes on along the minus strand of JAKFCY010000002.1, from coordinate 438,531 downwards.
GGTTTAATCTGGGCCCTGCAAGCAATTCCTGATTTTAGTTGGTATCGCCTGTTTTGGTTATTTCTATTAATCCCTTCAGGATTAAGTGTTATTTTTGTGGGCCGACTGGCTTTAAACTCGACCGCGATTATCTTTTCGCGCGCCGATTTTTTGCAATATGTTTGGTATAGTATTTTTCGTTTAGGTTTACGCCCTGATGCAATTTACAAAGGGTTTTTGCGATATGTTCTATTGTTCGTGTTGCCATTTGCGATGGTGGCGTCAATCCCTACAAGATTCTTATTAGAACCTATTCAGTTAGGGTTTATCGCTTGGGCACTTGTCATGCCCATTTTACTTTTAACTTTTATGAATTGGTACTGGAAGTTTTGTATGCGCTTTTATTCCAGCGCCAGTAGTTAATTATATAAACATTTAACAATGTCTTCACAATTGAGTCCAGATTTTAAAGCGACCATTCTTTCGACTAAATTTCAACATAACTAATTCCGAAACACTGTCATCATCGAGGGAATTATGTCGTTAAAGCACAGACTCTTATTAACTTTTTTAGTTTTAGTATTCGGTATTGGAATCAGCTCTACAGCGACTATTTATGGATTCAATACCATTGCAAAAAAGTACAATTTATTAATTTCACAAATTGTTCCTAAATTGGGTGATCTATCTGGATTAAGAAATCGTGGCCGTCAAACCCATACCGAAATTTTAGTTTTAAATTTAGATGGCATGGATGAGAAAAACCGCGATAAAAATGTCGCTAGCTTAAATAAGGCTGTCAATCGGTACGAAGAAATTGCAAAAGAGTATGCTAGCCGTGGCTTTAGCACGAGCGACGAAAAAGCAACTTATGACCGTACTGAAAAACACTGGAATGAAGTTGCAAATATCGCTCGTACCTTATTGACTGGGTTAGAGAAAGACAAAACCAAACGACTACCGACTGAAGTTATTAATGATTTGAATAACAAAGTCGCTACTCATCAAAAAACATTATTAGAATTAGATGATATTATCGTGGCACTAGGCGAACTGTGGAGTAAAGAAGCCCTAGCCGTTCAGCAAAAATCAAAACTATTCACTATGACTTTATGTGTAGCGTTGGTTTTTGGCGGATTATTTTTAGCGTGGTATTTAGCGAAAAAAATTACCGTGGATCTGGTCGACATTTCAACGAATTTGATGAACAGTTCGCAATCTGTAAAAGACCAGTCTGAGCGCTTACGTGAATCTAGCAACAATCTAAGTGCAGCATCACACGAACAAGCTACCGCCATAGCACAAACTGTTGCCGCCACATCTGAAATTACATCAATGATCGCAAGAACTTCTGACAATGCATCACAAAACACTAAATTAGTCGAAACCGGTTTACAGCTGTCACAAGAAGGCAAAAACGCCTTACGAGACATGCTGGGAGCTTTTGAGACCATTAAAGAATCGAATGCTGATTTGACAGAGCAAATCCAAGAAAATACCGAAGGCCTGAGCGAAATTGTGATGCTCATGAACGATATTAAATTAAAAACAGCTGCAATCAATGATATCGTTTTTCAAACTAAACTTTTATCATTCAATGCCAGCGTAGAAGCGGCTCGTGCCGGTGAGGCCGGAAAAGGTTTTGCTGTCGTCGCCGAAGAAGTTTCAAACCTTGCAGTTTCCAGCGGAAATGCGGCGCGCGAAATCGAAAGCATTTTACAGCAAAGTGATTCTCGAGTTTCTGAAATCATTACCCAGACTTTATCTTCGGTTAAAAACATGACCAGCCAAAGCGTCGAGAAAACAGCAAATGGACAGCGAATTGCTAATAGCTGCGTATCGCTTTTTGAACAGTTGTCTTCGACAGTTGAACACATTGCAGGTCTTACACGCCAAATCAGTGAAGCTGCACAAGAACAATCTATCGGAATTCGCGAAATCGATACAGCCATGCAAAAAGTCGACGCTAGCGCAGCTGTCAGCTCAAAAAGCGCTACCGAATGTTCGCAAACAGCAGATATTGCAACTCACGAAGTAAATCAAACCGATTTAGCTGTGCGCCGGTTGCAAAAGATTGTCTACGGCGACAATTCATCCCGCTCCGCTTAGTGCAGTTAATTCTGAATTAAATAATCGATGCTGACATCGGCGCGGATTTTAATTTTACCCGGGCTAAGCTCTGTAGGGCTTGCAACATCTGCAGCCATCTCCATTTTACTTGCACGAGAGCCACCAGTCATCGGCGCTGATTCATAGTTTGCGTAAACCTGTTGATTCGTGATCATGTAAACGCCCTTGATTTTAACCCCAGCAGCTTTTGCTAAATCATCTGCACGGCCACGAGCCTGTTTTACCGCTTTAGTAATACATTCTGCTTCGGCTTCGCCTTTTTTATCTGAATCCCAACCGATGTTACCAATAGTTACACCAGATTTTTCTTTATCGTTTTTATCACCACGGGCTGCTTGATCAATAAATTGACCGGCTTGATCTAAATTTTTAAATGTGACCGTCATAGAATGCATTGCACTGTAACCTTGAATGCGGCTGATCCCTGTTTTGTGCTCGTAAGCATATTCGGGAGTTACGCTGTAATAATCAGTTTGCACGTCTTCTTTTTTAACTTTGAATTTTTCAATTAATTCTTTAATACGCTTTACATGTTTATTAGACATCTCTTGAGCCTGCGAAGCCGTTGCTGCTTTAGCCCAGATTTGCAAATTAATATTCATGATATTAGGATCGATGTTTTTTTCAGAAAAACTTCCGACTTTAATAAGTGCCGGCATAGTATCGGCCATTGAGAATGAACAAGAAAAAGCCAATAAGCTAGCTAGGATAATTTTCATCTACTACTCCTTAAGTATTAGAGTCATTGTGCGATCATCACCAAAAGCTTCGCCTGCTGCAGGCTGAGTTTGTTCGACTTTTCCACGGCCAATCATTTTAAGTTTGATATTTTGATTAGCGGTTTTTTGCAAAACCTCGCGAATTGATAAGTCTTTAAAATCAGGAACTGTCGTAAGCGTTGCTGTAGTATTATTTAAGTCTGCATACGCAAATTGTTCTACTTCTTTTTCAGTCTTTTCGCTTTGTGCTACAGGAACCGACGAAATATTTTTCTCGCCTAAAACTTCAGGAGCAACACCTTCGCGGCGAACGGCATATGATGCGATACTAGAAAAAAGTGGACCAGCAACTTGTGACCCATAGTAGCCTTTTTTCGGGTAATCTAGGGCTACATAAATCACATATTGCGGGTCATTTGCCGGAATAAATCCAGTAAAACTTCCGATATAGCCGCCTTTAATATAACCGCGGCCTTCTGATTTCACCTTCTGGGCGGTTCCAGTTTTACCGCCTACGATATAACCTTCAACGCGGGCTGATACCCCAGAACCTCTTCCTGAAGTTACACTGGCTAACATTAAACGCATTTGCTGAGCAGTTTCTTCTGAAATCACACGGCGAATTTGTTTTGTTTCTGTCGTAGTTGTTTTGTTCGTCTCTAAATCAGTGATTGATTCAACGATATGAGGTGCATTTAGCACTCCGCCATTGGCAATAGCCGCATAAGCGTTGGCCATTTGTAATGGTGAAGCGGTCATCCCCTGACCGAAAGAAACATTGGCTAACAAGTGATCGCGCCAAGGAAGGTTTAAGATAATACCTTTAGCTTCACCTGGAAGATCAGTTCCGGCTTTTTGACCGAAACCGAACTTCATTAAACCTTGACGAAGTTTTTCATCACCTAATTTTAAAGCGATTTTACTGGTTCCAATATTTGAAGAGTATGCTAAAACTTCGCTCACCGAAATTAAACCCTGCGAATGATTCGCTTCAGCTTCGCGGATAACACGTTTACCAATTCTAAACGCCCCGTTTTCGCACCAGATTTTAGAATTCGCCTGATAAACTTTTTCTTCTAGAGCTTGTGCAATGACAAAAGTTTTAAGAGTTGATCCTGGCTCGTACGTGTCAGTCACTGAACGATTACGGCGTAATCCTGGCGTTGCTTTCGCCGGATTGTTTGAATCAAATGACGGTAGACTTGCTATAGCACGAATCGCCGAAGTTTTTGCATCCAGGACTACAGCATAAGCACCCTCAGCATCATGTTTAATTAGGGCTTGTTTTAATTCTGTTTCAACAAAGTACTGTAAATCAGAATCAATCGTTAATTTAATTTCTTTACCTTGCGGAGTTTCTGTAAATAGCATTCCGTCTTGAATTAACGGGCGCCCACGCGCATCTTTACGCATAGAAACTTTTTTACTTTCACCTTTTAATTGTTCGTCATAAAAAAGCTCTAGGCCTTCTAAGCCCTGTCCCTCTTTACCCACAAAACCTAATGTCGTCGCCAACAACTGATCATTTGGATAAACTCGCTTCCACTCTTCGACAAAACCAAGCCCGCGAATTTTAAAAGTTTTAATTTCTTCAACTTGTGAAACTGAAACTAATCTTTCAATCCAGACAAAACGTTTAGATTTATCTTTAATTTTTGCGTAAACTACGTTTGAATTTTCTTTTAAAATTTTAGCTAATAATTTTGCCGTGGCTTTACGGTCTTCGATAATTTTAGGATCAGCGTAAATTGAATACGTCGGTGACGACATCGCTAAATCTTTACCATTGCGATCAACAATACTGCCGCGGCGAGATGGAAGCGAAACTACTGTTTGAAATTGTTTTTCTTGGAGGGCATTTAATTTTTCGTGCGGAACAAACTGTAAATAGGCCGCACGAAATATTAACGCCGACCAAAGAACGCAGATAAAAATAAACAGAGTGATTATTTTCGATTTCAAGGACGCCCCTCTTTATTTAAATAGCTTAGTGATACTGATGGATTTAAATGAATGATCTGAGCTTGTGTGGCGCGTTTTAACGTAAGCCTTTGTTTCGCGGTATTTTCAACTAACTGCGGGCGCGTCAACTTCGCCAGTTGAATTTCTTTTTGCTTTTTCATTTCTTTATTTTTTTTGAATTCGCGGGTGTTTTTCAAAACAACGTAAGACATACGTCGCTCTTCCATTTTTAAGAAAACTACTGTGAACAATGTTGAAATAACAAAAAACACGCTTAAAAAAGGCTTTAACTGCCTTACATGCTCTGAGCTCATCCTTGACCTCTTTATGCAAATCTAGTTGTCGTTCTGTTCGCGTTGCATTCTGCGTAACGCAAACTTGTCCGGCTTCTCCGGCTGTGGACCTTTTTGAAAGATCCGCAATTTGGCGCTCCGCGCCCTAGGATTAGTTTTGCACTCTTCTTCAGAGGGAACAATGACTTTTTTGTTCACAGAAAAACCTAGATCTGAGTCCTTAAATAAGTTTTTAATTATGCGATCTTCAAGCGAGTGAAAAGAAATTACAGCTAAGCGACCGCCGTCAGTTAACTGCAGCATCAACTGCTTAATGCCTTCTTCAACAACATGTAATTCCTGATTCACCACTAGTCTTAAGGCCATGAAATATTGAGTGGCCGGATTGAAGCCCTTCTTATGCCAGCCATCAACTCTTTCAATCAATCCAGATAGTTGCATCGTAGTTGTGAAAGGCGTTGTTTTTCTATCCTCGACGATAGCCCTAATCACGCGTGCGGGATTTTGAATTTCGCCGAACTCGCGAAAAAGTTTAAATAAATCATCTTCAGTGAATTCATTGATGATTCGCGCGGCTGTCATGTTTTGATTTTGATTCATGCGCATATCTAGCGGACCATCTTTATTAAAACTAAATCCGCGATCGGCCTGATCAAGTTGCGGCGAACTTACACCAAGATCGGCTAACATCATGTCGAATTTTTCGGTATTGGTTTCTGCGAAGGTATTAAAATTGGTATGGTGAATTATCACTTCAGGAAAATTTTCTTTAGCAAAAGCGATGGCTTGCAAATCCTGATCGGTGGCAACGGCTTTTGAAATGTTATAGTTATCTTTTAATAATTTGTAATGTCCACCACGCCCGAATGTGCCATCAAAATACGATAGATCATTCTTCGATTTCAATGAATCGAACGCCGCAATCACTTCTTCTGCTAAAACCGGCACATGATGATGCAAAATAACCCCTTTACCCAGACTTTGGGCCTGAGTGTAAAATTCGCTTATTTGTCGGTCAAGACAGAATACATTAAACTATGGCGTGCTTGTAGAATGTCCACGCTGCCATTTTAGACAACCCCAAGATCAATACTGCGCCAGTTGCGGTGTGGATATGCTTGCGTTTAAACCCAAAGAAGAACCAATCTTAACTAAATTAGCAAAAAGCGGGTTGTTTCAATTCATCATGGTTATTATTTTAGGCGTTGGCGTAACGTGGTTTGTAATCCGCACTGATCGACCGCAACAGTGGATTCAACGGATTAATCGTTTTGCTTCGGTGATTCCAAACACACAACCAACGACGACGGCACAAAACACTGAAGCTGGAATAGCAAAAGACGCTGCAGATTTTGAAGCTCCCCCTGCCGCCGCCAACACTTGGGCCGCCCGAACAGGCGAAGCAGATCCCACCCCGACCGAAGCTACTGCTACGGCACCAGCTTCGCCGACGACACAAGGATTAATTCCTGTTTCAGCAACACAGAATGTTTCGGTCGCCGTACAAATGACTGAATCTGATAATGATTACATTAATTCGGTGATGCAAAAAGCTTTCGCAGCCAATTCAATCATTCAAGATAGTGAAATTAAAATTTTTATTGAACCGGCCTCTGCTGATTCGCCAGCGCAAAAAGCATCTGCAGATAGCATGTTGCTTGAACTTAACCAAATCGCCAGAAAAAACTACGGCACAGCTAACCGCGGTTTCAATATCAGCATGACCCTTATCGCAATCAATGAAAATACCTATTCAATACGCTTGCAACTGAACAAAATTCATCCCAACGACAGTTTGCAAATTCCGCTGGAATTCACTTTGCGCAAAGGTGAGCGTTTATATATCGCAGGGCATCCCCTGTTAACCTATTTTGAATTCGAAAACGATTTAGCTAATATGTCTCCGTTCAGAATTCTAAAATCGCCTGACTACCGTAATCAAAAAACAACTTTTGCCATCATCGTTGAACTGCAGTAATTAATTTACATGCAAGAACATCACTATGGCCCCAATTTTCATTTAATCGATGACCCATTTTTACAAACTTTATTGACTGAACTTTGCCAAGCCAAAACCGCGCAGCCGCAAATTAATCGTTTAGTGCAACTGATCTATAACGGTTTAATTGTACATACGGCCAACGCACTATTTCCAAAAACTAAAGCCGAAGTTAAAACCCGTATGGGTGAAACTCTAACGGCTGAAACGTTGGCTTCTGATACAAAAGCTGTAACGGTAAATTTAGCCCGTGCCGGCACTTACCCAAGTCATATTTGCTATGAATATCTACATTGGTTCTTAAATGCTGAAAACGTAAGACAAGATCATATCTTTGCGGCCCGCACTACTGACTCTAGCCAAACCGTGACAGGAACGAACCTAGGTAGCTTTAAAATCGGCGGGAGCATTGAAAACAGTTATGTGTTATTTCCGGATCCGATGGGAGCTACCGGTGGAACTATCGAAACGGCTATCGAGTACTACCGCAATGAAGTGCAAGGTCCGGCTAAAAGCTTTATCGCCCTGCACTTGATTGTGACTCCTGAGTACTTAAAAAGAATTCAATCTATTAAAGCCCCATTGCAGGTTTTTGCTCTGCGCGTAGACCGCGGTTTATCCCCGGCGCACGTCTTAAAATCACCTTTAGGCCTTTACTGGGGCCAAGAAAAAGGGTTGAATGACAAGCAATACATTATTCCTGGGGCCGGTGGCCTTGGTGAGTTATTAAATAATTCTTTTGTGTGAGGACTGCGCATGAATCCAAAGAGCTTAAATCTAAAATCTTATATCTCTGAAGAAAAAATCCAAGAGAAAGTAAAACAAATCGGCGAACAATTAACGGCGAAGTTTAAAGGCCAAAAAGTTGTCGCAGTTTGTGTTCTAAAAGGTTCATTTTTATTTTACTCTGATTTAATTCGTCAAATTAACACTGATATCACGTGTGAATTTTTCGGGGTATCAAGCTACCACGGCGGAACGACTTCTTCTGGCGAAGTGAAAGTGACTTTAGATCTTTCAAGCCCGATCGAAGGCGTACACGTGATTTTAGTTGAAGACATCGTTGATACGGGTCTAACAATGAATTACTTAAAAAAATCTATCGAATCACGTAACCCAGCTTCTGTGACGACAGTGACTTTACTAGAAAAACCTGAAGCCTTAAAAGTTCCATGTAAACTTGATTACGTTGGCTTCCAAATCACGAACGAATTCGTTGTTGGTTACGGTTTAGATTACCAAGGTTACTACCGTAATCTTCCATACATTGCTCAAGTTCAAAATTTTCAATAGGAGATCCGTATGAAATTATTTATATCAGCTCTTGTTTTAGCATTTTCCGTATCCGCTTTAGCTGTTGATCCGCCTGTGGCTACAGCTCCTCAACAACCGAACGAAGAAGTTAAGGAAAAAGTTGAAGATATTAAAGGCACAATCGTAAAACCTACGACTGAGCAAACAGCAGCGGTCAGCAAAGCCGCAGTCCGTGCGAAAAAGCTTAAAAAGAAAGATAAAAAAAATAAGTAATTTTTTTTAATAGTGCGTTGCGGTCTTCTCGACAGCAGCGCTAGTTTTCACGGATAATTTCATACAAGAGAGGTTATCCCGATGAAACAATACCACGATCTTCTACGTCACGTCTTAACTGAAGGCACAGTAAAATCAGACCGCACAGGCACAGGCACTATTAGTGTGTTTGGTTACCAAATGCGTTTCGACCTGCAAAAAGGTTTTCCTCTTTTAACCACTAAAAAACTTCACACCCGTTCGATCTTTCATGAACTATTATGGTTCATCAAAGGCGAAACAAATATCAAATACTTAAAAGACAACAAAGTTTCTATCTGGGATGAATGGGCTGACGAAAACGGCGATCTAGGCCCCGTGTACGGCAAACAATGGCGTTCATGGGAAGGCGCTGACGGAACAACAATTGATCAATTCAGTAATGTAATTGAAGAAATCAAAAAAAATCCGGATTCTCGCCGTTTGTTAGTTGTGGCATTCAACCCTGCTGATATTAACAAAATGGCTTTACCACCTTGCCATGCCTTTTTTCAATTTTATGTGGCCGACGGAAAACTTTCTTGTCAGCTTTACCAACGAAGTGCAGATATCTTTTTAGGTGTTCCGTTCAATATCGCAAGTTACGCGCTTTTAGTTCATATGGTGGCGCAAGTTTGTAATCTTGAAGTGGGAGAATTTATTCACACTTTAGGTGATGCTCATATTTATTCAAATCATTTAGACCAGGTGAAATTACAATTGTCGCGCGAATGCAGACCGCTTCCGAAATTAAAATTAAATCCTAATGTAAAAAGTATTTTTGATTTTAAATACGAAGACATCGAAATCGTTGGCTATGATCCACACCCTGCTATTAAGGGCGAGGTTGCCATTTAATGATCTTATCGCAAATCGTTGCCACATCTGAAAACTTTGCCATTGGTAAAGACAACAAGCTTCTGTGGCACTTTCCTGAAGATTTAAAATACTTCAAGGCTCAAACCTTGGGTAAAATCATGATCATGGGTCGTAAAACTTACGATTCATTGGGTAAACCACTGCCAAAAAGATTTCACATTGTGATTTCACGCACTCCGCTTAAATCTGAATTTCCGAATGTTCATTTCGTACAGACGATTGAAGAAGCCATCGAATTTGCTAAAACTAAAATAGGCGAATACCCCGAAGAAGTCATGGTTGTTGGCGGCGCCGAGATCTATAAGCAAACACGCACACAATGCGACCTGCTCTATGTAACGCGCATCCCAGGCCAGTTTGAGGGTGATACGTTTTATCCTGATAATTTTAATGAAGGGTTTTCTTTGCGAAATCGCCAAATGTCTGAGGTTCATCCCGGTCTAGCTTATGAAATTTGGCAAAAAACGTCGAAATAATTGACGATTGTTACAATAAAAAAAATTAAATATTGCTCTTAGAAAAACCGATTTAAACTATATACGTATTCGGTCATTGGGAGCAGTTATGAATAATCAAAATACAAATCAACAAGTCGCCCGCCGCTTTGTCACACAAGAATTAGCTCACATAGAAATCTATGGTAAGGGTGGAAAAATCTTTACTAAGATGGGAAACCTTTCTGCTTCTGGCGCCTTTTTCGAGGTATTAAGCCCAAATTTCGTCGTGAAAAAAGGCGACATTGCTCGCGTCACAATTAATTTACGCAGTTTAAATAGAGTTCATGTTGTGGACTGTGAGGTCATCTGGGCCAAAGGTCTAGGTGTTGGCGTCACGTTTTTAAAGCGTGAAGAACTTCAGGATAAACTGACGCATATTCTTTTTTCTAACCAATCAAACTAATGTTTACTAGACAGGCAGGACTTTCGTGCTACCGTAATAGTTAAGTTTATAAACAAACTAACTATTATCACCCACGGAAGGGATCATAATGTCAGTCAAGTTCAACATCAAAAAATCGGCGTTGTTAGCCGCTGTGATTTTAATCGCAGTTTCTGTTGTGCAATTCGCGCAATCAACTTCAAACCAACGTTACTGGATGAAAATCCGCGCTAAAGATAAATTCGAGCGCTCGGTCATCGCTAACATCGTCGGCATCGAAAATGCGAAAGACGATTATGTCGTAGCTTTTGGTAACGACGATGATTTAAAGAAAATTCAAAAACTAGGCTGGTTAATTTCTTATTCAAACTTAGCCGATGAAGTACGCTTTGGTGGAAAAGATTTTCCGCAAAAAGATTCAGCTTATCATAACTACACTGAGATGACGGCTGAACTAACTAAACTGGCTAATGAAAATCCAACATTAGTTACAATGAGTTCAATTGGTAAATCAACTGAAGGCCGCGAAACATGGGTTCTGCGCTTAGGCGCTGACCAATCACACGCCTCAGAAAAGCCAGCAGTCATCTACATGGGTGGACATCATGCCCGCGAACATTTATCAATGGAAATGCCATTGATGTTAGCGCAGTATTTGGTAGCTCAATATAAAGCTGGCAACGAGCGTATTGTTGGCTTAATGAATAACCGTGATATCCATATCGTTCCTATGGTAAATCCGGATGGTGCTGAATACGACATTCAGGATGGCAGCTACAAGATGTGGAGAAAAAACCGTTCAAAGAATGCTAACGGAACTTTCGGTACAGATTTAAATCGTAATTATAGTTTTAAATGGGGCACTGGCGGTTCTTCAACGAATCCGAACAACGACACCTATATGGGAACAAAACCATTCTCTGAGCCAGAAACTCTGAATATTAAAAATTACGTTGAAGCTCACACGAACATTTCAATCTTACTTTCGTTTCATACGTATTCGCAGTTGATTCTTTATCCATGGGGTCACAAATATGACAGCATCGAAACGGGTAATGATTTAAAAGTTCATGAAACGATGGCCAAAAAAATGGCTGAATGGAACAAGTACGCACCACAACAAGCTTCTGATCTTTATATCGCCAGCGGCGATACTACTGATTGGGCTTACGGCGAACACAAGATTTTCGCATTCACATTTGAATTAGATCCTTCTGCAAACTCAGGAGGCTTTGGTGGCGGCGGGTTCTATCCAGGAGCAGGAGTGATTCAACCGGTATTTAACAAGAATGTTGAGCCTTGCTTATACTTATTAGACTATGCAGATAACCCATACCGTACTATTGCTGTAAGCATCGGGCCCATTAGCCCAACGCCGACTCCTTAAAAATTTGTTATCATGGTCTCTACGAAATTCTTCGCAGAATTGAAGTAGAGACCTACTCCGAATAAAATCAACGATGCCGCAAGTTTAGTAAAAAAGGGCACGTTACTTCCAAGATACGCTTTCTGAAACACTAACCATAATTTTTTTCCGAAGTTCTTTTTTACTTTTTCTTCAGGTGACAATACCGTCGAAGCCTGAAATCCAAAAATCACAAGTGAAACTAAAATCATAATCACTTCCAGCGGCCAAGCGATAAATACATATCCTACACAAAACTGAATAAATTTAAAAATGCCTGTTGGATGCGAGAACACATTTCTAGCTTCTTGCCATAGAATTGATGATGCTAGCTCGCGTTTCACTTGTAGAATTTTTTCTTGGTCACCGATCATTTGCAGTTGTTTTAAGTAAATTTTTTGGATGTTCAGCTTGGCTGCTTCGCCTAACGGAGTCAAAAGACTTGCTTCGTACAGGCTATCAGTTTGCTTTGAAGTTAACTTATTTAACTGCACTCCTCCTTGTAAAGACAAACGCGCAATTTTTGAAGCATATAACTTCGTATTAAAATTCCATTTAGAGGTTTTCTTTAAAGCCTCTAAATGGCGAGCTGTCATATCCATGGGATATTCAAGTTCGTGCAAATAATAAGCTGTTAAAAATAAATCGGTTTTTTTCTTATCTTTAGCCGACGTATAAAAAAGACCAGAACTTTGTCCCATTAACATATCGTGCAATTTATCAAAGTGCTCTGATTGCACTGTTAGATTTAATTCATTAGCTTTTTTGATCGCCTGGCTTAAACCATAGAATTCAAACTGCATTTGTTTACGCAGTTTATAATTGATCGGAAGATTAAATGCTAAATTCGAACGATTTAAAAAAGATAAAACTTTTTGAGTGATGACATCGAACTGCAGTATTTCTAATTCTTTGTCGGTTAGTAATTGAAAGTTTTGTTTTTTCTCAAGTTTTAAAAATAAATAATCTAAAGCGACTTGCGAATTATTGAGGCCGTCTTTTTCAAAGTTCTGAAATGCCTCAGAAGAAGTTCTTGCCAGCAACGAAAGCGTGGATTTTTCCCCTTTGGCTTCAGCCAACGAGATCATAAGAAATGAAATGGTAAATAACGCCAAAAGGCTTCTAACAACTGTGCTCATGCCTCTGTAATACTCAAAAAATAGGCACATTCACAGCTAAATCTAATATATTTGATTTGGCGTAAATATTTAACACTGTGACTGACAATTCTTGGCCACTGTCTAAAGCCCTACTACGGTTAAAACGCCCATAAGCAACTAATGCTGTTTCAACATGGAACGTTTCATGCAAAATCCCAAAGTATGTTGGACGTAATGAATTACCGTAATATTAAGACCGCCCTATCAACCGTTATCCTGACCACAGTCATGTTATTAACGACAGGGTTTGCTAGCATCACTTCTTTAGAAAAGTGTCTAGATGATCAGCCTAACGAGATTCAGGCGTGTTTAGGCAAGACATCAAAACACATGACTCTTGCCAGCTGCTTTGACCAGGCTAAGGCCATTAAATCAAACTACCTTAAAGAAAATGTACGCTCTTACTGTTTTTATCATATTTCAGAATTTCCGAATTTAAATTCTTGTGTCGGCAAAGCACGTTTATTCACCGATGCAGAAAATCATGATGCTGCTTTATTTAACTGCTACTCGCAATTTGAAGCGAGCATGAAAAAAGCGACCTGTGAAAAAATGGCGAAACTTTTTCGTTTTCCTGAAAAAGGACGCTATTTAAAATCAAACTGCGCAACTTTACTTTAATTTTATCGCCCAGCGGTTTTAAAGAATTTGGTGCTGGCTTTTTTTGGTAAGATTAAAGGCACCCCCGACGGAATCATTTTCGTCTTTTTAAAAGCAGACATATTTAAATGCGGGTTGTATTTCTTCATCTTGACAAGACTACCATTGAAATATTTTAACGCTTCTTTTTTAGGAGTTGCTTTTTTCGTGACCACACGATTCATCGCCATCGGTTGGGCCTTTAAGATATCATCGCCAAATAAAGACTTAGCTTCTCTTTCCACTTCTAATGCGGCTAAAAAGCAGGCGTAAAAATTTTCAGAGGCAAATCCCCAACTTTTTGTTCTGTCTTCAGAACCGATCAAATCTGGCAAATAATTTGACTGGCTTACGCGCACCATTTTTTTGATTCCGCCTAAACCATGATTGTAAGCTGAAATTGCCAGTGGCCATTTTTTTAAGGCGCGATAGTTATCACCTAACATATCAGCGGCTAATAATGTCGCGTAATACGGATGATTGCGTTTATCATAATAACGTTTGATATAGCCTTCAGGGCGCGCCACGAATGGCATAATTTGCCATAAGCCACTCGCACCCACTTTCGATTGTGCGTTCACATTAAATGAACTTTCAACAAACGGCAGACGCGATAATTCGATCGGCAGCTTTTTCTTACGAAAAACTTCTTCCATCATAGGTAAATATTGACCTGATAGAAACAACGCTTTTTGCATGCGTTCTTTTAAACCGGTTTGTAAGCGTAACCGTTTTAAATCTTTAATTTTGTGCTTAGCTGCCAAACGAATGCGCTCATACTGAATCAGAGCATTAATCTTTTTCTTTTTTTCAGCAGCCGTTAAACTTCTGTCGTTTTTAATATGTTCCCAGCTGATTTCACCAAAAGTAAATTCAGGAAAATCCGGGTCATGAAATAAGCCGGCATTTTCAGAAACTTCAGAATAAATTTTTTTCCAAAAATCTACGCGACCGCGCAAATCCGCATTGGCTTTAAATTTAGATTTTTTTGGCAAAGATGAACTCCAAGGAGTCACCAAAGCTTGAGCACTTAATCCAATTAGACACGCTATAATAAATAATAAATATCTCACCTATCTATTTTAATAGGGAAATCAATATTTGATCAAAAGCTTCACGCACGCGGGCCTCATCTTGTGGACCATTGTATAGAAACGCGAAGCGGTATATATCGCCATCCTTATGTCCAGCATAGCCAGCTAAAGTGACAACGCCGTCTAAATACCCGGTTTTTGCGCGCACAAATCCTGCGGCTACAGTATTTTTCATGCGTTTTTTTAGAGTGCCATCAATCGCTGAAATTGGCAGTGAATCTAATAAGGTCGGAAAGTAGCGAAAGTCATTTTGCATCGCTTTTAAGACTACATTCATGCCTTGCGCCGATAATTTATTATCACGAGTTAAGCCTGAGGGATTTAACATGGTAAAATCATCTTTGGCTAAGCCCAATTCTTTTAAGTTTTTTTGAATAACTTTAACACCAGTTGATAAGGTGGCAGGAGTTTCACCGGATAATGCAGCCAAATTTTTTGTTAACATCTCGGCGACATAGTTATTCGAAAATTTATTCATATCAGCAAGAATCATCGATAAACTTTTACTTTCGAAAGTCACCAGTTTATCGGCGCTGCCCGGAGTTTTACCATGCCTAATTTTACCTTTAACTTCGATATTTCTTTGAGCTAAAAAGGCTTTTAGATTTTCGCCAGCCCACATTTCTGGATCAGCCACGTTTTTATAGTAGGCTTTTTCAATCCCGCCTTTTAACACATCACCAGTTACGGTGATCGTGCGGGTTTTTTGATTTACATCAATGATTAATTCACGTGTGAGCTTTTTTGTCCGGGTCGTCGTCTGATTAACTAAAGTGAAATATAAATTTTGTGGATCAAGTACTACTTGCGCTTTTCCATCTGTTATTTCTCCGGGTTTAACAAAAATATTAACAGAATTCCAGTTGAAACTCATAGCGCCGACTGGGGCATCATAAGAACGATCAACTCGTACTGATTCACGTGAGCCATCAAAGCGCACATCATCAAAATAATAGTCATCAACGATGATATCGCCATTGATCACTCCGATTTTTTGACGTGTGAATTCGTTGACTAAATACCAAAGATTTTCAGATACAAAACTTGGGTCTCCGCCGCCTTTGAGATATAGGTTTTTACCATCAAAATACAACTCAGTTTTAAATTTTTGTGTGAGATCAATGTTTTTTAAAACTGAATACGAAGTTAATAATTTAGAAATTGAAGCCGGAATATATAATTTCTTCGGATTGTTCTCGTAGATGTTTTGATCTTTTAAAGAAATTACTAAACCAACATGATCTGGGTTAATCTTGTTTTTGATTAGAATTTCTTTAACTTCTGACTGGAGTGATTGTGCGAAAGCCTGAGACGCTAGACAAGTCGATCCCAGGATCGCTAGACAATAGTTGAGTAAAATTAATAATCGCAATATGTAGTTCATTTTATCAACTGTATCGGCAAAATAAGAATATGAAAACTAAAGATTGGCTTTTGGTCGTTGCAACACTGTTTTTAGCAATAATTGTCGACCAAGCCTCGAAAAATTGGGCGTGGGAACAACCCGAGCGCTGGATCGGCCCACTGCATTTGATTCTGGTTCAAAATGATGGCGCTATGCTTGGCCTATTTTCTAAATTACCTGCATTTCTTCGCGTTGTTACACTATCTACGAGCGGCTTTTTTATTTTAAGCTTATATGCGTTTTTACAGTTTTTAGTGCCCGTTAAAGTTCTTCGCTTAAGACTTGGACTATCCTTATTAGTCGGTGGAATTTTAGGTAATGTCTTAGACCGCACTTACTATGGTTTCGTTGTTGATTTTATCAGTCTGCAATTTGGCACTTTTCATACTCCGATCTGGAATCTTGCTGATATGATTCAATGGGTTGGTTACGGTTTATTAATATTTTCTTTATTTAAAGATGGTAAAGAGTTATGGCCAGATCAAGATTACAGAAATAAATTTTGGATCAATAGAAAATTTCAATTAAAGTATGCTTTTATTTTTATTACTTCAGGCGTATTAATTTCATTAATCTGCATGGTTTTTTCGTACACTTATTTCAAGCTGGCGCTCAAAGAACTGGGTGTTTACGATGATCATGCTGAATACACAAAAGCCTTTTTAGTCTCATTTGGTATAATGGTTTTGGCATTTTCAATTTCGCTCTTTGCCGTCGCAAAATTTATCTCGCACCGAATTGCAGGCCCTGTGTATGCTTTTGAGCGTTTTTTAAGTGCAGCCCTTGATGGCAAGGGCTTAGAGGAAGAGAAAAAGGCTTTACAGCTTCGTGCCGGCGATGACTTTCGTCATCTTGAAATTTTAGCTGAAAAAATCAAAGCCCGTATTATCGAAATCAAAAAAGACGATTAAACTAATTCGATATCTGAAATCTTAGACAGATAGAAACGTTTACGCTCGTTATCTAAACCGCAAATTGCGTGCACATAATCACCATCAGGATTTCTTACGATTCCTTTTGGTGTGATGGGGCGCAATTTATTTTTACTTTGCCCGCCTTCATAAACTATCTGAATGGTTTTTTCTTTTTGAATGGCATCAACTATAGATTTAATTTTTTCAGTGGTTTTATTAAAAAGTGAATAGTCACTCCACGACAATTTTTTAGCTTGCACTGACTTTAACTTTTCAAGTGAAGCAAAATCTAATTTTTCTGTAGCTTTAAAAAACACTTGCAGGCAAGCGTAAGCATCATCATAGGCGCGATGTGCGTCGCCACCGACTAAATTCAATTCTTTCACCAAAGTTTGTAGTTTGTGATTTGTCGTATGCAGTAAAGCCCGTGAAATTAAGCTCGAACAAAAATGCACATTATTCGGAAAAGCCAACCCGGCTTTTTCAATTTCAGGCGCCACAAAACCTAAATCAAACGGTGCATGATGTGCAATTAACAATGAATCCTGAATAAATTCACAGAAAGGTAAAATTTGATCTTTTATTAATGGCGCATCAGCTACCATCTCATTAGTAATACCGTGAATATTTATATTATCTTGAGTCATCGGCTTAGCGGGTTTTAATAAAGTTTGAAACTGACCGATGATCTTTCCTTGGTGCCACTTAACTGCGCCAAGCTCGACAATTTCTGACTCCAGTGCATATGGACCACTGGTCTCAGTGTCAAATGCCACAATCGGATAATCAGACCACAGGGAAACTTCGTTAAATAGGCTCATATACTCCAACTTTAGTATGTATATTCTAGCTTTGATTGCTTATTTGTCCAATAGTTCTGACAATAAATAAATGATCCTTTTGCGCCATATGGTACTACTGTTTTTTGTTTTCACGCTGACTGCTCAGTTTGCGATGGCAGCCCCCACTTTTTCTGCGGGCCCTGGCGATAAAGATAAAAAGAAAGACGAAACAGGAGCACAACCCAGCTATGATGTCTCTGGCTATGCACGTTTAACTTCAAATTTTATTGATCGCGGACTGTCTATGAGTAATGGCGGTTTTGCCATGAATGCTGCATTTTTAGTTAACCTAGGAAGCCAACTAAAATTTGGCTTTTGGGGTTCTAATATTTCAAAATTAGGTAATGACGATGATAATCTTTGGATCAAGTACATGGCTGAAGTTTATGTCGATTTTCAAACAAATTCTAAGTTTGTGTTTTACGTTCACGATGATCACTATTATAAAACCCAGTCACTGAACGGCATTCGTTATGGCTTTAAGTTAGATTACGGCCGCTTCACTGGACTTTTGGAGTGGCAAAACAATTACGAAGGTACAGCCTCTTCGGCCTATTATACACGTGTTAAGTTCAATAAAAAGTATACTGAAAAAACCGGCTTAGAATTAGGTGCTGGTTACACGATGGAATATTCACAGCGATATAGCAATTACATTGATATGTTCGGCACGGCCTATTACAACGCTTTTCCGAATGGAAAACTTGAGGCCGGCATGACTTTGCCGACTAACACTTCACAGTTTGGCAACCGCTCACGTTTAGGTTATTTTTTAGCAATGTCTTTGACGTATTAATTATTTACTCGTTAAGACCGCTGCCAGGATTAAATTCCTGCTCTAGCTTCATCACTTCGATATCAACCGGATTAATAATATTAGGATCAAGGCCTTGAGCAGGTTTTGCTTTGGCTTTATCTTGCGGCACAAGTTCTAAGCGACTTTGTTTTTTTCCACCAAATAAAGTCTCAAGCTTACGACGTTTTTTACCATCGGTGCTTTCTTTTTGACGAATGTTGATACGAACAAATCCCATCAAACGATCTGGATCGTAATCACCTTTTTTATCTTTGATATTCGTCGCACCGATTACAGTGTTCGTTGTACCATCAAATGAAGCATTCACTTTATTTGTGATTAACGCTAAACGCTCTAATGCTACTTTATCAGCTGTTTTTACCGTTTGATCTGCAACTAGCTGTATAAAAAGCGCTGAAGTAATTTTAATTTCTGCATCTTTTAATCCCGCAGTTACCGCAGTTAATTTATCCATTACATCAACAAAGTTTACCTTTGGTTGCGAGGTACCACGTTCGAATAAATAAACATCTGGAATATCAAAATCAAAACCATCCTGTGAAATTTCAACATTCTTTGCGATATCAGTCATTTTATCAGCCATGTAAGCGGCTACGACTTTTTCAGAGCCCATGTCTAACACATTCGGGCTTTTTGTTGAAGGCTCCATAAAACTTTGCATCGCTTTTAATGGTTCATTTACGAAATCTAAGAACAATTTTTCTAAAGTAATTTCTGCACCGAAGTTTTGAAAATTGTATTCGATCACAGATGGTGTCGAAAAATAATCAGATATCGCTTTTTTAGTTTGATCAGATTGACTCATTAACCACATAACTAAGAAGAACGCCATCATCGCGGTCATAAAATCCGCAAGAGCAACCTTCCATGATCCGCCATGGTGTCCGCCGCCCTGTACGATGATTTTCTTGATAACGATTTGTTGTTTCTTAGCCATAATCTATTTCCGTCCGTGCGATTAAGCCGCTGCTTTTTTAATATCTTTTGTAGCTTTATCTAGTTCATCAAATGTCGGACGCTCTTCAGGCATGATCGTACGACGGGCGTACTCAACACACACTAACGGAGGCGATCCACGTTGAAGCGCAACAACTGCTGCTTTAATACAATTTAAAAAACGACCTTCAGCTTCAATATCAGAAGCCATTTTCGTAGCTGTCGGACCAATAAGACCGTAAGCACCGAAAACCCCTAACATTGTTCCTACTAGAGCGCCGGCAACTAACTGACCGATCTTTTCATTACCTTCAGTTAAATGTCCCATAGTTTTAACGATACCTAGAACGGCAGCAACGATCCCTAAACCAGGGAATCCATCGGCCACCATTTGCACCGCATGTTGTGCTAAATGTTCTTCAGCATGAATGGCTTTTAAATCGTTATCCATTAAGTCATCGATGTCGTACTGAGATAAATCTGTAGATAAAATAACTTTCATCGTGTCACATAAAAAGTGAACCGCATGATGATTTTTCATCACTGACGGATACGCTTTGAAAATATCACTTTGATCAGGTTGTTCGATATGTTTCTCGACCCCTTGTGGGCCTTCTTTACGAAATACCTGAAATAATTGGAATAACATTTGTAACAAATCTAAATAGTCTTTTTTCTGTGGACCTTTTGATGTCATAGCAGCAATCGATAATTTGAAACCCGCTTTGATAACTTTCATCGGATTACCAATGATGTATGCACCTAAAGCTGCTCCACCGATAATCATCATTTCAATAGGCGCAGAACTAATGATGACGCCGAAGCTACCGCCTGCTAACGCATATCCACCAAATACCATGGCGAAAACGACTAATATACCTACAAATCCCATTGAGACCTCTTTTTCTACAATCTTTAATCGGTACACTGGTGACCAAAGTTAATACACGCCTGGCGAAACTGGAAAAAGGTCTGGGTTTTTCGAATGTCTTTAGTAAGGTTTAGTGGTAAATTAAAGACCATGACCTTCCGAAGGGTAACTATGACCAACATCTTGGCAATTTTCACATTTATTTCGCTTTTTTCCTGGACTGCCGCCACCGCTCAGACTGGCGAAGCCCAATTTCAAGTCGTAACTCAGCCCCTCACTTTGCAAGAAGGCCAGATAAAGTCAGCGCGCATCACGATGACTCTGCCTAAAAATTTTCACGCCTACGCGGATCAATTTAAAATTTCAAATATTCAGCCAAACAGCTTTCAGGTTGGACAATTAAAACTAAAACCAGAAGTTGAATTCTACGATAAATACACGAAAAAAAATCGCAAAGGTCTTTTTGAAACCGGCGAAATCGAATTACAAATTGAATCACCTGAAAAAGTAAGCAGCAAAATGGAAAAGCTGATGTTTGATTTAAAATATCAAATTTGCAGCGACCAAGTTTGTTTTCTTCCAAAAACACAGACAATCGCAATTGATGTGAATTTTGTGCAAATGAAAGAAGCGACAGAAAACACTTCAATGTCGATGTTTTCTGCAGGCACAATTGAAAATCAACTTTCAAAAAATTTCTACTTAACTTTTTTATTAGTATTCTTAGCTGGTATCTTAACAAGTTTCACGCCGTGTATTTTTCCGATGATTCCGATCACCCTTTCCATTTTGGGCAATGAGGCTCACGAAAAATCTCGCCTGCAAAATATCTTACGCTCGATATTTTATGTTTTAGGAATCGCTGTTACGTACTCTTCATTAGGAGTGCTGGCGGCTTTGACCGGAGCGATCTTTGGCCACGCCCTAGCTAATAAATGGGTAGTATTATCTATGGTTGGCTTATTTGTTTTAATGGCTTTAAGTATGTGGGGAGCCTTTGAATTACAAGTGCCCGCCTTTATCAGAAATCGTTTCGGCACAGGAAAAAGCCGTGGCTATGCAGGTGCTTTTTTTATGGGAATGGTCGCAGGTATCGTGGCAAGTCCATGCGTAGGCCCTGTGCTGGTTTCAATTTTAAGTTTTGTATCAACAACGCAAAATGCGGTGTTAGGTTTTACCTTACTTTTTACTTACGCTTTAGGCTTAGGTTTAATTTTTATTGCCATCGGTGCTTCAAGCCAGCTGTTAAAAAAGCTGCCACGCTCTGGACCGTGGATGGAATTTATCAAATTCGCTTTAGGCTTATTAATGATTTTAGTAGCTCTGTATTATCTAAAATTTGTTATCCCGATGGAATATTGGATCATGGTTTTAGGTTTAACATTTTTAACAATTTCGATCTGGCAAGGGGCTTTTCACTTTCAACGAAAACACCCTTATCGCCAGGGTTTGTTTATTATCGTGTTTGTGGCTTCACTGACACTGACGCTTTTATCGATTTTTAAACGTGAATATGTTAGCCCCGTTTTTAACAACAAAGCCGAAGATGTGACCGAGTTATTAATCAAATGGACCCCTTATTCTGAGGCGGTGATAGCCCAGGCAAAGGCTGACAACCAGCCCGTCATTTTAGACTTTTTCGCCGAATGGTGTGCCGCCTGCCATGAACTAGAGGAAAAAACTTACACGAATCCTGAATTTATTGAGCTATCTAAGCAATTCAAACTCGTTAAAATCGACGCTACCGAGGATATCCCTGAAGTTAAACAAATTCTTGAAAAGTATAAAATCAAAGGCTTGCCAACAGTCATATTTATCAATAAAAGTGGGGACATTCTTTCAGAGTTAACCTTTACCCAATTTTTAGATTGGGAAGATTTAAAGCCAAAAGTGCTTAAAGCTCTTGAATAGAATTTCGTCGCCGACGAATGTTATATAACTTATGTTACCTGTCGTGAGATACGTAACTTTGCCCGTCGGGAGACGCGCAGAAAGAGAGTTCCTATGTCAGATACTATTCAGACAAATCAAAAACACCAAATCAGATTAAATAAACTATTAGCAGAGCGTGGCTTAGCCTCACGCCGAGGCGCCGATAAACTAATTGCCGAAGGTCTTGTGACTGTTAACGGTAAAAAAGTGTACGAGCTTGGCGTTAAAGTTGATGAGCACCAAGATAAAATTATCGTCGACGGAAAACCACTCCGTTCTAAAAACCAAATTTTTTACATCATGTTTAATAAACCAAAAAATGTGATCACTTCAATGTTTGATCCCTTAGACCGCCCGACTGTAGCTGATTATGTAGCTGATGTTCCAGGTCGCGTATTCCCGATTGGTCGTCTTGACTGGGACTCTGAAGGTTTATTATTAGTGACTAACGATGGTGATTTCGCCAACGAAGTTATGCATCCGAAAAAAGAAGTTACTAAAACTTACCATGTTAAAGTAAACGGCCAGCCGGCTCCGGATAAAATTGCAAAACTATTGTCAGGTGTTTCTATTCCAGATGGTCGCGTGCGCGCCAAACACATCGAAAAATTGAAAATGACAAAATCTAAAACAACTAAAACTTCAGACAAATATGACTGGTTCAAAATCGTCATCACTGAAGGTAAAAATCATCAAGTTCGTGAAATGTTCAAAAAAATCGGCTTTGATGTCATGAAACTACAACGTGTGGCGATTGGTAAATTACGCCTAGGTTCGCTTGAAACTGGCGAATATCAATTCATCAATGAAGCGGCTCGCGACCGTATTTTTATGCCTGATCTTCCAACTGAAGTTCACGCTCGTCGCGATGTTCGTAATCCTTCTAAAAAGAAAACTGAATCTGGAAGCCGCAAAAGCTTTCTAAAAAGACTTACTTCTCTGAGTAAGTAATCTGATCTAAAAACTGAGTGGTTTTTTGATACATATCAAAAGCCACTTCTGGAATTTCGTTTTGAATCTCATGCAAAGCACCATCATAGCTAACCACATGAAAGTGTGGTGCATTTTTCGCTAATGTCTTAATGGTCGCATCACGGTCGACATAAGTGTCTTCAACACCCGATAAAAATACTAAGCCTTGTACTTTTGCATTAACCTTCCAGCTTTGCGAAATTATAGATGAGCCAAGTAAGTTCGCAGCAAATAGCGGAACCTTTGTTGGCGAATCTGGTTTGATCGGATCGACATGCGGGTTTTGCCCGTTACTAAACGAATTACGAGTCAATGTGCGTTCGCTGATCACTTGCTTAAACGTCACTAATGTTGACGGCGCTGCTGCAGCTTCTCCGACAAATTTTTTCGCGTGAATGCCCGGTGCAATCAAAATCACAGCATCAGCCCAAGTCTCATGCGCCAGCTTATAACTAACCAGCCCACCCGTAGACCACCCGATCACGATTTTTTTGCTATTGCCACAGCCTGGCGAATATTGCTTCCAGACAAACTGCGCTTGCGTCGAAATTTGTAATGAATTGTTAATTGGATCAATCACGCGCGAATCATTCATTGAACCTTCTGAACCGCCTTGGCCCATGTAATCAAAAAACACGACACGATAACCATTCTCGCTTAAATGATGAAACAAAGGTTGTTGATTTGCGACTGAATCCGCCAAACCTTCAAGGTACATCACACAGCCCTTGAACGGCACCTTTACAGATTCGGTGTAATAACCAGTACGTAAATGCACATCACGTACTAAGGGATTCGCTAAGTAAGGATGTTTAACGTCATACAAAGTTTTATCAAAATGCCAGCGTGATACTTCGTTCTGCGGCTGGCGCTTAGATAAAAAAGTACAACCAAAAATTGATAAGCCACTAATTAGTAAAATAATATTTTTAATCATATTGACCTATCGTCAGAATGAAGACGTGTCATTAACTGGACTTTAATAAACCTAAGGTCCTGCACAGTTCTAACTGAATCAATCCGATACAGTTAACATGCGTAAGATACAAATTTTAAATTTATTTGCGGTTTCGTATGTAATTTTCGGCGTATTTTCTTCGCGCGCGTTTGCTGCTTCAGAAATTGAAGTTGTCGATGTTAGACGAAATATCCAAATGGCCGATACAGATCCGGTATATAAAGATTTCTATCTCAATGCCGCTGAAAACTCGGCCTTAAAAAAGAACCTCATTGTTAAAGCCACCCGCAAAATCACGGTTAAAAACCAAGGACAAAAGGTTATTGGCACTTTTAAAACTACTGTGGGCTTATTGAAAATAATTCAGGTTGAGGGTGGCGTAGCCGTTGCCCGTTTATTTGAGCTTACCCCTCGAGAAGATCAGCCAATGCTTGAGCAAACTGGTATTATGATCGGCGACCAGATCGACATAGACGGAAGCTTCATCGATAATAAGAAAAAATAGTGACCTTTTACCTCTGCCCGTGGCACATTAGCCGCCTATGTCAGAGACTGCTCAATACTACCGAATCCGCCTTACAAATATCCCCCGTTCGCAAGAAGATGAATTATCTGTTATTGCTTTTGGCAATGGCGCTTTAGGTCTTTCTGAAGCTTTGAGTTTTACTCAACCCGACTTAACCTACGACCCATCGTTAATTCCAAAACGATTTTTAGATGTGGATGTTTTCTTTGAAGCAAATCCAGAACAAAAATTCTTTGATAGTGTTAAAGGCCTAAATCCTTTAATTCAAATCGAGACCATCACTGAAGACCAAAAAGATTGGTTAGAAGAATGGAAAAAAGGATTTGTTCCTTTTAAACTTGTGGGCCCTGTTTGGGTTGTTCCTTCATGGTTAGAAAAACCTCCAGAAGTACAATTACAAGTTCGTATTGATCCTGGCATGGCGTTTGGTACTGGCACTCACGCAACAACTAAGATGGCTTCTTATTTTGTTCACAAGCTAGCGCAAGAAAATCCTGACGTCGTTAAAAATTGGACAGTGCTTGATGTCGGAACCGGCACGGCGATCTTGGCTGTTCTTGCAGAGCGCGTCGGTTACGGGATGATTACTGGAATCGAAATTGATCCTGAAGCCCGCAGAAAAGCCCGCGAAAATTTAGAGCTTAATGAAACCAAAGATTGTGTTATCACCGATCAACTTTTAGAAGAAGTGCGCGAACAATTCGATGTGGTTATCGCAAATATTATTGATGGTGTATTAATTAAATTACGTAAAGACTTAATACGTGTTGTAAAGCCCGGTGGCTATTTATTCTTAACGGGTGTTTTGCAAGAACGTGATAATTTATTTTTTGAGAAATTTATTGAAGCTACACCTGAAATTAAAGTAATTAAACGCATTCAAAAAGATGAATGGGTTGGTTACTGGGTGCAAAGAGTAAACTAATCCATGCGCCGTTATTGGATTGAAAAAAATCAAATTTATAACAACCAAGTCACTTTTAAGGGTGATCAGCACCATCATATCTTTGATGTGTGCAGACAAGAAGTGGGCCACCACTTTGAAGTGATCACTGAAGACTCAAAAGCTTTCTTAGTTGAAGTTAAATCTGTAACTAAAAAAGATGCCGTAGCTGAAATTATTGAAGAGCGAATCATCAAAGCGCTACCAAAGCCGCATATTCATGTAGCTTTATCAATTCCAAGATACAATGTGATGGATTCAACGATTGAACGTGCTACCGAAATGGGTGTGAGTTCAATTTTGCCTTTCGTTTCGCAATACAGTTTTATTCGCAAAGAAAAAGAATTGCCTGCAGGTAAACAAGAACGCTGGCAAAAAATCATCGTTTCGGCGACCCAACAGTGCGGCCGCGGCGAATTAATGAAAATCCACGAAGTCACCAACTGGCAGAATATGCTGCAAACGATTAACCCAAACGCCCAAAATTGGTGTCTTTTTGCTTATGAGGGTCAGTCAATTAAACCTATTGCTGATGAAATAAAAACGTTACGCGAACAATATCTGTCACCTAATAGCCAATTACCTGAAAATATTTGGATTATAGTGGGGTCAGAAGGTGGTTTTTCCACAACCGAGGCCGAACAAATGCACAAACTGGGCCTTCATCCAGTGACCCTAGGAACACAAATTTTACGAGTGGAAACGGCTTGCCTGACCTTGGTCGCTGTCCTAAAGTATGAATTCGGGCTGATGAAGTAATCAGCTGCGACACGGAGAGAGAAACTTTATGTCAAAGAAGACTGATACTGCAAATGACCCATTTGATGAATTTGAATTCAAGCCTTTAACAGCAGGCTTAGGTTTTCACAAGGATTCAACGACATCAAAAAATCAAACTCAAGCGATGACTCCAAAAGTGGACTTTAAAAGTTCTCACTTAACGTTTGAAACACCGGCGACAACGACTTCTGCCTCGGCGGCCCCGCTGGGTTTTAATTTAAATTCTCCATTACCGCGCGCAACGCCAACTCACACCTCTCCAAATGCGCATCAGCAACGTAAATCGATCCATGTGCCAACGATTGAAGATGATTCAATCACTAAAGCACAAACGGCTGTGAATGAAATTTTAAAAAACTTAAACCAAAAAAAACAACAAGAAGAAGCACTAGCGCGCAATACACGTCGTCCTGAATGGAAAGCCGCTGTTCCTTCAGTCTCTGCAGGCTTTTTAGATACGATGTTAATTTCGGCGTTCTTTTTATTAAGTTTAATTGCCATGCTTGCGATAACTAAAGTTGATCTTATCGCCAATCTTTCACAGCCTGATCCTCAGTATTTAATTTACTGGGCAACAGTTAGCTTATTAGGCGCGATTCAAATTATTTACTATGTTTCTTGCCGTGCATTTTTAGGCTGCACACCAGGCGAGTGGGCGTTTGATCAACGTTGTGGTAACGAATTACAACAAGCAAGTTCAACATATGTTTTACGTGTAGCTGCCCGTTCAGTGATTAACGTAGCTACAGGTTTTGTATTAATGACGATCATTTCATTAATCGTACGTTTTGATGTTTTAGCTGCTGTTACCGGCACTCAAATTCAAAGACAGAAAACATAATTATCATGTCCGCGTTACCAAAAGTACTTTCAGGTCAAACTCTTGAACAGGCCATCGCGGACTTAAAAAAAGCTAATAAAAAAATCGTATTTACCAATGGCTGTTTTGATTTATTACACATCGGCCATGTTCGTTATTTAGAACAAGCAAAGTCTTTAGGTGATGTATTAATCGTCGGTATTAACACCGATGCTTCAGTGCAGGTTTTAAAAGGCCCTACGCGCCCAATTCAAAACGAAAACGACCGCGCCGAAATCTTAGCTTCATTAAAAGCTGTCGATCACACAGTTCTGTTCGGCGAAGAAACGCCGATCAACCTGATCAAAAAAGTTAAGCCTGATATTTTAGTCAAAGGTGGCGACTGGAAGAAAGATCAAATCGTGGGTTGGGATTTCGTTGAAAGTTACGGCGGCGAAGTTAAATCTTTGCAATTCGTTGATGGTAAATCTACCACCAACATCATCGCTAAATCTAAGACTTAAGGATTTGCAGCAACTTGTGTGTTGTTGTCATTGATTAAGTTTTTAATCAATTCTAAAGAAGCTGACAATTCGTTATCCTGTGAATTTGCTAAAGCTTGAGTGATCACTGGTAATAACGTTAAATAACTTTGTAGGCTAAAGTTAGAGAATGTTGATTCACGACGACCACGGCTATCAACTAATTGTGATACGGTACCGTTTTTAATGCTGTTGATACCTGCTTCAACTACTTTTAAAGCTTTCATTACAACCACTTTATCACCAGAACCAATCACTGTTTTTAAAACAGGGATTTGAGAAGTTTGGTTATAGCTTAGCAATGCTTCGTCAATATAAGTTTGATAAGCCAGAGTCGCAGAGGGTTGGTATTGAGTCATCATGCTGAAGCTTTCAATAGATGGAGTTAAGCGCATACCGTACAATGCGAATCCTACTAATGATTCATTTTGTGATTCTAATAACTCAGACTGAAATTGGTAAAAGTCAGCAGCGTTAACTTCATTTTTCTTATATGAAGCCACTAAAGCCATCATTGCTTCTTTAGATGGAGCCGCTATAAATTCAGCTTTGATTTGCTCTAAAGTCTTTTTAACTTTTTTAGGAGTTTCAGCTGTAGGTTGAATTTCAGTTTGTGCCTGTGTCGGAGCTCCAACGCTGTAGCCAGAGTTATTGAAGTTATCAATAGCAACTTCAGATTCATCTTTAACAGGAGCAGCTGGTCTTACTTTAGGAGCCGCTGGTGCGACTTTAGCAAAGTCACGGTTAGGTAATTTCTTAGCTGCAACAGTAGCTTTTTTAGCATCAGTTTTTTTAGCGTCTTTTTTAGTCGTTACTTTTGCGATAACCTGTGAAATCTTACGAGCCACTTTAGCTACAAAACCTTCTTCAGCTTTAATCACGGTGCGATCGATTTCACGACCTGCTAAAGAGTACTTCGAAATCTCTTCAGTTGCTTTACCCATTTTGTAATTGATTACCGATTCAACGACTTCAGTAGTTTTTGAAACGATTTGAAAGTTAGTGATGAAAGAAGCAAGACCAATACAGCAAACCAGTAAACCTGCTAAAGCCAGCTTTTCTTGTTTTGTGAATGATAAGTTCATAATTGCTCCTTCGTTATACGAGTTAGTAATGCAGTTATGAAACCAAGTTGGCACGCTGTAGGCGCATACGATGGCCATAGGCATGTCATTCTTAGACACAGAGTTAAAATGACGTTTTTGGGTATGCACTTATGTAGAGTGATTTTACAGTTGTCTCAGAGTGAGACGCTGGATATCCTTTGTGAATGAACACCACTGACACAACAACCTGGAAAAAGTGCACGATCTGTAAAAAAAATATTTCATTCGGTGCTCGGTATTACGTGTGTAGCGTTTCAACCTGCACAGGAGAACGTACGGGTTTTGCGTTTTGTAGCGTTCCTTGTTTTGATGCTCATTTACCTGGGGCCAGACACCGCGATGCTGGTGCCATTGAGAAAATGGCTCCCAAATCTGCCGATGCCTCTTCTAGAGTTTTAGTTCGTCCGCCATCTACGGTTTCAGCTGTTGCTTCTGCAAACAAATCACAAACTCCGCAAGAAGTTTTAATTATTGCCTCTCGACTTAAAGAATATATTCAAGCCCGCTCTGAATTTAATACTTCGGCAGCAGTTATGGATGTTTTATCTGATCACATACGTGTTCTATGTGATCGCGCCATAGATCAGGCACGTGCTGAGGGGCGCAAAACAGTTTTAGATCGTGATTTTGATTTTTTAAAAAAAGGTTAAACTTTAGCAAGAATATCAGAGAGCTTAATTTTTGCCAGATAAGCCATAGAATTGGCTTCTAGGCCACTGGCCACGCCTTCGAAAATTTCTTTCATCGAGCAACTGACTTTACAGGCTTTCGGGGCTTCAACATCACGGCAGTTTAATAAATTTTTATCATCACTTACTGCTTTGTAAATATCTTTAAGAGTGATTTGATTCGGGGTTTTGGCTAAGCGAACTCCACCCGCTTTACCCTTGAAAGAATCAATCAATTTCGCCTCAACCATTTTAGCTAATAACCGACGAACCACCGTGGGGTTTGTGCGAATGTATCCAGCTAAAACATCTGACGTCTGCAGCTCTTCTGAATGAGCAGCTAACAAAGTCATAATATGCACCGAAGCGGCAAAGCGTTGATCTAACATGTAAAAAGAATAACCCATAACTCAAAAAGAAACAATAATAAGCACATTTAACGCGTTTTAAGACGTTTTTACGGGCAAAATCTATAATGTAACTTTTATTGTTGCATTTAAACCTAATCAAGTTCATATTGTAACCATAACAGTTACATTTAAAATATTAACAGGAGTTTCAAACATGCAACACTCAACGATCCAAGAAGCCTTAGAATGGCGCTACGCTACGAAAAAATTCGACGCAAATAAAAAAATCTCTGCACAAGACTGGAAAACATTAACCGAATCTTTAGCCCTCGCCCCTTCCTCGTACGGGTTACAGCCTTGGAAATTTCTAGTGATCGAAAACCCCGCAGTCCGAGAAAAACTAAAACCGGTCTCTTGGGGGCAAACTCAAGTCACTGAGGCCAGTCACTACGTTGTCTTTTTAGCTAAAGACTCTGTCGATGAAAAATTCATTCAAAAATATGTTGAGCGTGTTGCCGAAGTTCGCGGCGCACCGCTTGAAGCTTTAGATGGATACAAAAATATGATGATTGAAAATATCGTCAAAGCTCCAGAAGAAAAAACACGTCAATGGGCTAAACGCCAAACTTACATTGCTTTAGGATTCGTCTTAGAAACTGCAGCCTTGTTGAAAGTCGATGCCACACCGATGGAAGGTTTTGACCCCGAGGCCTACGATAAAATCTTAGGTCTTGAAGGTACGGGCTGGAAATCGGTTGTGTCTGTGGCTTTGGGCTATCGTCACGTTGAAGATGGATTTCAAGCGATGAAGAAAGTGCGAAATGCACACAACGCCCTTATTGAATACGTAAAATAGTTTTCCCAGCGCGCGCTTCGATTGGCGTCGGGCGCGCGTTTACTTTTTCTCAGCCGGACAATAACCAACTCGCGTTCCCATTTTAGCAGGGAAATCACGGCAAGTTTCAGGACGCTTCTCATACACTGTGCAGAAGCGTGTTTTTGAATCCATAAAGATACATTCACTATTGGCTTTTTGCTGCAACATAAAGGACTCGGTGCCTTCACGGTAGCTCATGATGATGCCTTCTTTTTTAAGGCGCTTGGCAGTTTTTTTAATTGAATTTGTGACCTCATCGATATCAGTCACACCTAAGCGGATTAAATCATCGACTTTAACTTCTACGGGCATGCAACAGCAGTTAGCTCTGCACGAAATGCAGAAGTCTTTATCATATTTTTTCCAGGTGGATGGGCGGTCTTTATCTACATAAGCCATTTTATTTTTTGACTACCCGTTTTGATCTTTAGATTTAAAATTAAAACCTAGCTTTTTAGTCTGGCCATTTTCTTGATCGACATCTTCGATGGTCGAATGACGTAATCTGAAACGGATTTTTGAATTTTCGATAATCACACGCGGATCTAAAGAATGGCTATCAAGCACCACAACATTGCGAGTTGATTCTGCTGTTACGATGTTTGAATTCCAGATCGCGCGTAAGTAGATGATTAAACTTCCTAAGACTTGCGAAATAAGGACTGATAAAAATAAAATGATCGTCATTGAAACCGCAGGCACAACTTTGTCGATGCGAGATTTTTCAAAGATTTCATATTTGTTCGCAGCGGCAATCTTTAACGCTTCAACTTTAGAAATATCAGCTGATAGAGCTTTGTATTTTTCTAATTGCATCTCGGAACGTTTTTTTAACTCTTCATACATTTGCGCTGCGTAAGGCATACCTTTAGCTTCGCTTGAAGTACGATCAAAGGCAGCTTGTAAATTACCAAGCTTTGCACGCAATTGTTCGTTCTCCATTTTTAATGCTTGAATACGGCCGTTGTTGCCATACAGTTGGCTTTCACGACGCTGATCCATACCAGAGCTTAGCGTTTGGATTAATTTATTATTTTCAGCAAGCTTCATCGAGATTTCATTTTTTTGAAATTTCAAAGTCGATAAATATTGCCCGATGCTATCAATAGAAGTCGTAGCGATTAAATTTTCAGGCCTTGCGCTGAATTTGGCCATTTTGGCATTTAAATCAGCCAGCTCAAGATCAACTGCAGTTTTTTCTTTAGTCACGTAATCGTTGATTTCTTGAATCTCGAAAGCATCTCTTTGCTTTAAGCTCTCGAAAGCTACGCTTGTCGTTAAATTTGAAACATATAGAGCCAGTTCTTGTTGGTCGTTGGCTGCTGCGATCTCAACTTCGAAATCGCTTTTAACTTTGATTGAAAGCATTTTATCTAATTTTTGGTAAGCTTTTAATTTTTCATCTTCAGTTAAAGCTGTTTTATCATTCAAAACCTGTTTGAAGAAAATATTTTGCCCGGCTTTTTCTGAAAGAGTTAATTCAGTGTTCAAAAGCGGGTTATTAGCTGCGTTTAAAACTTTTTGTAAGAAATCTGTCGTTTTGAAATACTCTAGATTTTTTTGCGCCATTGAATTGGCTTTTTTAGCTTCGTTGGTTTTAGCATTACCCGCCAAAGCCATGCTGAAAGACTGTAACTGTGAATTTTGATTGTCGTTGATGATGATTGTGGTTTTAGCAATATACGGGTTTTTCCATTTGTAGAAAGAAAGCCCAACAGCTGTCGTGACTACGAACAAAACTAAAAATAGCGGCCAATTGCGAAGCGCAATAGTCGTGATTTCGCTTAAACTCAGTTCACGGTGTAATTCCTGTGAACGGTTTTCGATCTCGATATGCGGACCAACGAGGCCCTCGTTATTAACACCGGTATTTTGATTGTCTGTTGCCATAGGCTAAGCTTTTACACCAAGCGTGGCCTAAAGGAAAACACCGCCGCTTTCAGAGGCAAAAATTGTGTTTCTTACAGGGAGGTTTCATGAAGAAAGTTCACTGGTGTTACGGGTATTGTCACTTTTTGAGACGGTCTAAGTGCTTGATAGGCCTCAATTAAACTGAATTTAAAATATAACTCAATTCACCCGGACTTTAGGCCGATAGCTTATCTAGATTTAACAAGGAGATCTTCCATGAGCATGATTTACGACGGCGGTTTATTACACAGTTTTTTAATTAACACCCCTGAGAGTGCATTACGTAAAATGTTAATTTCAGGCCCTTTCACTGATGTTCACTTTAATATGCTAATGAAGTTTGCCCGCACGAACGAAAATGATTTTTGTAATCATTTTTATGCCGCAACTTTTCCAAAATTGAAATACAATGCTAAAGAGATCGTATTAAAAGAAAACTTTTGGGAGCTTGCTACAAACGCATTAAATCAACATGGATTATTATCACCAGCTCAAAAAGTCGCAGCTTAGTTTTGAAGTTCTAATTCCATTTCTTAAATTTAACCAAGAGCTTGAAAAAGAGCTCTTGGTTAAAAATATCAAAGTTTTTATTAAAACTGAAAAATTATTTATTATTGAACCCACTGATGAAACCATTATTTGGGCACAAGATCATTGGCGCGATTGCCATGCAGCTCTGCCTGACAAAGAGCTACAACTAAAGCTTAAAGCACTGCCTCTGTTGGCTTACCACTATAAAACTGAAAAAAACAAAGCCATCGAAAGCTTGTTTGGCCGCCTAAAAAGCATTCCTGAAAAACGGATTAAGTTTCCAGTTAAGAAAAAATTTAACTTTAAATATTACATTTGGACGACATACGAAGATGTTGTGATTTATTCACTATCGCCTTTGAAAAACTACCCGGCCGGCTGGCATGAGTTCGACGAAGATAAAGACTTTCCACCCAACAGGGCTTACTTAAAACTCTGGGAAGTCTTTGCGACATTGGATTTAAAAATCAAACCTGAAGACTGCGCCATCGAAATCGGAGCAGCCCCCGGGGGTTGGAGTTGGGTTTTGAGTCAGCACTTTGAAAAAGTCTATACTTTCGACCGAGCAGATCTTGATCCGAAAGTAAAAAAAATTAAGAACATCGCCCACGTTAAAGGCGATGCATTTAAGATCGATCCGGATGAGTTTAGTGACTGCAGTTGGCTCTTCTCTGATTTAATCTGCACCCCTGAAAAAATTTACGAAACAGTTCAGTTTTGGCTGGCCCATGGTCGAGTGAAAAACTTTGTCTGCACCATCAAATTCAAAGGTGACTGCGACTTCGAAATTATTGATAAATTTCTAAAAATACCTGATTCTAAAGTAGTCAGACTTTATCACAACAAGAACGAAGTGACTTGGATTAAGCAGGAGAACTAATGGAAAACAATATGGTGAACTACTTTACGCCGCTAGATAGTTCGGCGCATAAAGATATCGTTAGCTATATTACTGAAAATAACGTTGAAGTAACTTTCAAAGTTTATGACATCCACACCAAGTCCTCATTCGTAAAAGTTGATGGTTCTGATCTTGCAATTTTTAAAAAATTTCCTTACGACTACGAAACGACAAGTATTTTTTGTACCTTCACATGCGGCGGTGAACCACATTTCTTTCGCGCCAAAATGACGACATCTGATAATTACTATTTAGTAAAATATCCAGAAAAGATTTATAAAATTCAACGTCGTACAAATTTCAGATTTTCAGTGCCGATGAACTTATCACACGAATTCAAAATCTTAGACCATCCCCGATTTAAATATGAATTACAAGATATCAGCCTTGGCGGGTGCAAAGTCGGCATCAAAACTACGAGTGAAATTGATCTGCCGATTGAATCAGATATTCGTATCTGGGTGCAGTTATTAGAATTTGGCGGAGTAACAGTGGATGCGACTGTAGCGTTTACTAAATTCTACCAAGAGATCAACACACAAGTCGTCGGTATTAAATTTGGCTTCATCGAGCCAGCATTGTTATCTACGTTACATCAAACTCTAATTCAGGTTGATCGTATCGCGCGCGGCAAAGACGCAGAAGAAGCTTAATTACTTCTTCTGTTTTTTCAGTTCATTAAACTTAACAGTATATTCTTTTAACTCAGCGTAAAAAACATCGCTCTTCTCTTTGATATATTCTTCAAAGTCTTTACGCTTCTGGCGGTAATCAGTTTCAAAAGAATCACGATCTTCACGCAATTGAGCATAAAAATCTTTTCTTTTGCCATCAATTTCAGAATACATTTCAGTGCGTTTCTCGCGAGTTACTTTTTGATCTTTAATTTCATTACGCTCTTCAGCCAAAGACTTATTAAAGACATCTTTTTTCTTAGTCTCTTCTTTGTTGTACTGATCACGAATCTTATTCATGTCTTTATTAAAGTTTTCACGCTTTTTCATCACCAGCGTTGAAAACTTACTGCGAATATCAGATGGATCGCGTTGGTATTCAGCCATCCACTCCATGTACAAAGCCCGCTCGTCATTACGAATCTTAGTTTCGACCGGAATGTCTTTGCGTAACTCGTCAAACTTAGTGCGGTCTTCAACCAAACTGTAACGTTCATCTTGGCGTGGGTCTTTTTTTAATTTATCGCGCGCACTGGATTCTGCGTTCAAAGTCGAGGCTTCATCTGGACCATCGCCGCGCTCTGTTTTAATTTGGCAACCCAAAATGACACAACCAAGGAATAGAATGTTAAGTAATTGTTTCATATATCAATTCTGATAAATCATGGACTAGAAGACAATCACTTTTAATTTAAACTGTTAGGTATGCAGATAGGACTTCATTTCGGTAAACGAAAACCACGCTGGAACTTCTTTTTAGAAAAGCATCAAAGCTTAAAGCACCGCCATGGGGCAACGCTTAAATATGCTTTAATAGGTCTAGCGTTGCAGGCGATTGTTCTATCTCCATTGCTTTATTGGTCTTTGCAAAATTACAGCTTTTTCGAAAATAATATTCCTCTGTCATACAATTTAAGAACTTATTTAGAATCAGAACGCAATTGGATCGTTTTGTTATTTGGAGTTTGTACTGTTATGACCGGAGTTGTGAATTTCGTGCTGTTTTCGCGGGTATTAACCCGTGAAGCTTTAGAATACGCTAACGTGATCGAGCTTTCGCCTGACGAAGCTGCTGGTCAACGTCACGTTTCTTAATGGATTCGCGCTTATCATGCGTTTTTTTACCCTTAGCTAAACCAATCTCAAGCTTAACCCGTCCCTCTTTAAAGTAAATTTTAAGCGGGATACAGGTTAATCCTTTTTCGCGGATCGCTCCGAAAATTTTATCAAGTTCAGCACGGTGTAATAACAATTTACGTAAGCGCTCGGGCACATGGTTATTGTACGAGCTTGCACGGTATTCAGAGATATGAGCATTCTGTAAATAAGCTTCATCTTTAATAAATGAAATATACGAATCTTTAAAAGTAATATTTTTTAAACGTAGTGACTTAACTTCACTGCCCGTTAACGAAAGACCGGCTTCATAAGTATCTGTGATAAAATAATCAAAGCGGGCTTGTTTGTTTTCTTGAATGATTAAAATACTCAAAACACTACCCCCCTTTAAGATGAAAATACAAATCACGAATCTGAACGATACTTAATTCTTCGGTGCGCACTTTTTCTGAAAGCTTTTGCTTTTCAACCCAAGCCAAAAAAGGAGCATGCATCGCGGATTCAAGACTAGATTTTAATATGCGACGACGCTGTTTAAAGCAAGTTTTAACAAAACTCAAATAGCCTTTTTTATCAGTAACCGGACTTTCTTTGCGTTTAAACTTTAAAACGCGGCTTGCAACCTTTGGAGCGGGATTAAAATCCCTAGGCCCAGCTTCAGAAACCGTGCTGATGTCCCAAAATTCCTGGGCAATCACAGTTAATAAGCCGTACTCATCGGTGTTGTGACGCGCACGAATTCTTTGCGCAACTTCTTTTTGAAACATCAAAATCATCGCGCGTGGAGGATTACTGTCGATACAACGATCAATCACGATTGATGAAGAAATTTGATACGGAAGATTACTAACTAAAACATCGTAATCAATTTTACTCCAGTCAACTTGAAGCGCATCGGCTTCAATGACTGGCATGTCTTGGCTTAGCCAAAATTTTACTAAACTAGAATCAAGTTCGATCAGTTGATAACGACCAAATTTTTCAATCAATAAATCTGTCAAAGCACCAAGCCCCGGACCGATCTCTAATAACTTTTCTGGTTTTTCATCTTCAACAGCTTGAATGATTCGACCAATGACTACATCTGAAACTAAAAAGTTCTGGCCTAAGGCTTTTTTCGTGTAATGCGAAAGCTCTTGCATACGTTTTTGTAAGCGGTCT
Organism: Bdellovibrio sp.; assembly: GCA_036676395.1. Classification (GTDB taxonomy): domain Bacteria; phylum Bdellovibrionota; class Bdellovibrionia; order Bdellovibrionales; family Bdellovibrionaceae; genus Pseudobdellovibrio. The sequence goes on along the minus strand of JAKFCY010000002.1, from coordinate 401,313 downwards.
TTAGCTAATGGAAGACTCATATTTGTTCTCGCAATTTCACAGTAAAATCATTTTCATAAGAACTTGATGCTGGTCCCTGATCTAAGCTTGAACGTTCACCGGCATTCAAACGTAAAATTCCGGCATAACCAATCATCGCTGCATTATCAGTACAATAACGAATCGGCGGGATGACGATTTGATAGCCTTTAGCCGTCATCTCGTTAGCTTTTTCACGTAGGCGTGAGTTGGCACTCACTCCGCCCGTAATCACGATTTTTTTAGTTTTAAATAAAGCTGCGGCTAACGTCATTTTTGCAATTAACGTTTCAACCACAGCTTCTTGAAATGAAGCACATAAATCTGGAGCTTCAGCTTTCATTTCATCAGCAGACATTTTTGTTAAAAGCCTGTGAGCTGCAGACTTTAAGCCGCTAAAACTCATCATCAAACTTTTTTCATGCAATAAACCACGCGGAAAATCATATTTTTTACGATCACCCGTTTTTGCTAAACGATCGACATTTACTCCACCCGGAAATGGCAGACCTAACATTTTCGCGAATTTATCAAACGCTTCGCCGGCAGCATCGTCTTTTGTGGTTCCGATGATAGTGTATTTATTAAAAGCTTCTACCCAATACAAAGAACTATGCCCACCACTTACCGCAAGCGCGATATACGGGTAGTTAAAATCTGCAGGAGGTGCATATTCATTATCTTTTAAAAATGGCGCAAGCAAATGACCTTCAAGATGATTAACACCAATGAAAGGCTTGTTATGCGCTTGTGATAAAGCTTTGACGGTCATTAATCCAACAATCAATGATCCAATCAGGCCCGGGCGATTTGTTACCGTATAGCCATCTAAATCATTCATTGTCATATTAGCTTTGTTCAAAGTTTCTTCGATCAGTGGAAGAAGCGCGATCGTGTGGTTGCGGCTGGCCACTTCGGGCACAACCCCACCGAACGGAGCATGTTGTAAATCCTGACTTGCTGAACATTGGCCTAAAACAAAGCCCTCAGCATTCACGATAGCTACTGATGTGTCGTCACAACTGGTTTCAACTGATAAAATTTGTCGAAACATCAACAGCCTTATTTCTTATTTTTTTGTTTTAGTCACTTTAGTAACTTTGGCTTTGGCTTTTTTGCCAAATTCAGTAGCGCCGTGTTGTGCAGCTACTTCTTCGTAAAAAGACTGAGCTTCATCTTTTAAGCCCATCGCTTCAAAGCATAGTCCGATTTTGTATTTCGCCTCAGGTACTAATTTGTTTTTTGATTTAGCATTCGCATCTACAAATTTTTGATATTCTAAGATCGCGTTTTTAAAATCTTTTTTCGCGAAAAAATCCTGAGCCACTTCAAAGGCTGCATTTTTACCATTAGTTTGTGGTCCGCCCTTAACCGGAGGAACTTTAGCATCTGAAGAATTTGCGGCCGGCGTATTTGCATGAGCGGCTTGCGGAGTAACTGTTTTAGCTAACGCAGCTTCAGTTTCAAGTTTTGCTAATTGGGCTTCCATTTTCACCAGAGATTCTTGCAGTAACTGGATTTTTTGTGCGTCTGGATTTTCTTGGTTAGCTTTTTGAATTTGTGAAATTTGATTTTCTAAAGATTCAACACGACCATTCAAAGTACGGATTAATTCGTCTTTTTCATCAACTTTAACAACTTCAGAAGGTTCATTCGCCGCGTGTTTTTGATTGTCGGCTTGTTTTTTTGAATAAACTTGAGATTGATAGCCTTCACCTAATTCAGAGCGAGTTTTTAAACATGAACTTAAAAACAAAACCGCCATAACTGAAAGTACTAAATTAACTTTATTCATAAAACATCCCCACTTTTTTGGCGTAATAAGCGCGCCGAGTTTTCTGCTTTTTCAGCAGAATTTTTTGCGCTTAAAAATAAATATTTGGCTTCTTCGTACTCGCGCTCATTATAAAGAATCTTAGCTTGGCGGTAGAATTCTTCGGCCTGGTGCCAAAAACCTGGCGAATAGCGGGCCGCTTGCACGGCCTTTGCTGCTTCAATCGCAGTCTTAGCAAGAGTGTACTCTTCATTTGGAGGGGGTATTGTCACACACCCCACAACAAAACAAAAATACAAAGTCGCTAATAGAACTCTAATCATTATTGTACCGGAACAAAGTTAGCACGACGATTTTTAGCCATCGCTTCATCAGAATCACCGTTAGCTAATAATTTTTCTTTACCAAAGCTAACTGTAGTTACGCGGTTACCAGCAATGCCGTTAGAAACAAACACTTGGCGAACTGCATTTGCACGACGCTCACCTAATGCTAAGTTGTATTCAGCCGAACCACGTTGGTCACAGTGACCTTCAATAGTTAATTTAGAATTAGGGTTTTTCTTCATCCACTCAATGTTACCCATTAATTTAGCTGATTCAGTTTCTGATAAAGTTGAAGAATCGTAAGGAAAGAAAATAGTTTTCAAACCCTCGATAGATCCGCTGTCAGAGCCCGTTGCACCTAAATTGATTGGTGAGTTATCTAACGTTTCAGAAGATCCAGAAGCTGTAGTTTCACTGCGAATGTTTGAACCATCGCCTGATGAACCGTCACCACTTTTTTTTCTGAATAAAGAACAGCCCGTTACCATTGACGCTAAAACTAAAGCAGCAGTTAGTGTTGTAAGTGATTTTTTCATTTTTTGATTCATCGATTCCTCCAAGGATGTGTATTTCATATTTCAATTTAGACCATTGTAAAACCTTGTCAAACCTTGATAGGCATTGAACAATCAACCATGATCAAATTTATCTCAAGATTATACCTAATTTTTGTTTTGCTTGTCTCGTTTTCTACTCCGATCTTTGCACAACGCATTGGAGATTCACGAGAAAAATGGCACATACTAACTACCCCCCATTTTGAGATCTTTTATTCTGCTGAGCATCAAGACCTAGGTCTGTATTATTCGCGCATTGCCGAGCTGTCATATGCCGAAATTATGACAATTTTCACAGTCGCTCCCACCGAAAAGATCGTGGTGATCTTAAATGATTCAACCGATGCTCCTAATGGTTTCACTACACTTTTACCTTATCCCTATATCATGATCTATCCCGTGCAGGCTGGCCGCGATGATGCGCTGTCTGAATCAGCAGAATGGGCGAAAGAACTTTTTATTCACGAATTAGCCCATGTGATGCAATTGTATCCCGCAGAAAGCTATTTCAAAATTTTTAAGCCTATTTTAGGCTCAATCGTAGCGCCAAATTTACTTCTGCCACTCTGGTGGAAAGAAGGCATGGCTGTAGAAATCGAAAGTCGCTTCACCCATCAGGGGCGAACACGTTCTTATTTTCAGGATGCGGGCATTCGCGCTTTAGTTTTAGAAAATAAACTTTTTACTTACACTTTAGCTGAAGCTAATGAGGTGTTACCAACATGGCCTTACGGTGGTCGTCCTTATTTGTTTGGCTCAATGCTAATGGGAGACATCGGCAGCAAAAATCAAGGTAAAGCCATTAATGATCTGACTTTGGGACACGCATCTACACTTCCTTACTGGAGCGTCGAACACACTCACGAACAATTATTTGGCAATAATTATGAAAGCCATTATTTATTAACGTTAGATTCTTATCAGCGCCAAGCCGAAGAACAATTGAAACAGCTCAACACCGTTTCAGCGACAACAACCACAGCCGTTGACCCTAAACTTATTTCTGGGCGACACCCAAGATTTAATGCTGACGGAACCAAGCTGGGCCTAATTTCACTCGAGAAAAAAGGTAAAAAAATTTCTTTTTACAATTTAGACGATGAAACTAAAAAGTGGAACAAACTGAAATTCAAAAAAGCTCCGAACGGAGATATTTCAAGTTTCGAATTTCATCCTTACCAAAATAAAATTGTTTTTGCTAAAATGGATTTAGTTGATATCAAGCGTTCTTTTTCTGATCTTTATATTTTTAATTTAGATGAGGATAAAGAAACACAAATTACAAAATCAGCACGGGCTAAGAATCCGATCTGGAACAATCAGGGAACAATTCTTTATTACATTTCAACTTTTAACGGCAAAACCCAGTTAAAAGCCTTCAACGTCTCAACCGAAAGCACAGATCAGTTATTAGAACTTAGCTATGCTGAACGTTTACATGAAATTTCACTATACAATGAAGATGAACTTTTTGTTGGCATAAAAGACGTCAAAGGAAACATCAAACCTAAACTTTTTAATTTAACGACCCATAAGTTAACTGATTTAAAAATTACCGCGCCGGAAGTTGAACATTTAAAATATCGTTTTGGAAAAGTTTATTTTACTTCAGTTAAAAATGGAGTAACAAATATTTACTATAAAAATCAGGATGAAGAAATTCCTGTCAGTCATTTATTAACTGGTACCCTTGATTTCGACGTGAATAAAAACAATTTAGCCGTGGCTACCCTTCACACAGCCAATGGCTTTGCCGTTCATTCTTTTGATTTACAGACTTACAAAAACCTGCCAAAAATTTCAAATCGCTTTCGTGACCGCTATGAATATGTCGACCGACCAGTACCTGAATTTGAAGCCACACAAGAAGACGCAAAAAGTTTAAAATATCTTTACCCACACTATTGGATTCCGTTCTTTTCGACATCGAGTGCCAATAACAGCTCGTATTTTCAAATTCTTACAGCCGGCCAGGATCCATTACTTATTCATCGTTATAATTTATCCGTTGATTACGACACGTTTATTAAAAAAGCGGGTTATCATTTTGATTATATAAATTCAGCTTTCACTTGGCCCTTTACTTTAATGGCGCAAAGAACTTTTAGCCCGATTGGCAACACAGAAATTTTCATCGAGCGGAGTAATGCCTCTTTAGGTTTTATTCCAGACACTTTTAAAATTAGCCCAAAACTTTTAATGAATGCGGGTATGCAGTTTTCTGAAGTTGATCAATCTGATTTGCGCACAGAACATTCAGGCCCTTATTTACAAGTTTCATATAAAAGTATTAATCAAACGGCCTTTGATATTTATCCAACCAGCGGCTGGGGAACTTTCATTCAACTTGAAAATCAAAAATCCACAGACCGTGATGTTCCGAAATTATTAGGCGATTACGATCAAATCACCGGATCACTTTTAGGTTACAATTCGCTTTGGCTTCCAGAAGATCATACGATGTACGCTAAATTTAATTTTCTTCACACCGTACAAAAAGTTTCTACCCGCTTTGGTACTAGTAATGCGGTTTTACCGACATTAGCAGATAGCACGGCTCCTGATTTTGTTTTACGTGGTTACGGCGCAGGGCAATTTTTCGGTTCGCGTATGGTTTCACTGAACACCGAATACCGCTTTCCGTTACAGACTTTAAATAAAGGCTCTGGCACCTACATGTACTATTTAAAACGTGTGAATGGCGCCTTGGTTGTTGATGGCCTTAGCGTTTATGGCGGAGCTTTTGATAAAGATGATGTTTTAAAAGCTGAAAATATGAGCCGTTCATTCTGGAGCGCTGGTGCTGAACTTCGTTTAGAAACAACTTTGGGTTACTTGCTTCCTGTAAATTTTATACTTGGTTATTACCGTCCACTTTCACCCCAATATGCTGAAGACGACGCTCAATTTGGATTTAGCCTGCAATTAGGTGGAGGAATCCCAGGGCGCCAGTCGCCGTAAATGCGACATTAACCATTGACAAGGTCTAGGGTGTCCTAGAAAAATGAAGATGGAGTGTGCAAATGGATATTTTTAAAAACAACAGAATGCCTGAAATGAGTTCAAACCAGTCTACTGGTTCTGGCACCAGTCATGCTGGTGCAGCTCACGCCCAAAGCCAGACTAATCAAAACAGCTGGATTCGTGAATTAGTCTCTGCCGATGAACAGCTTGAAAAATCTGTGATGATCGACATGAACCTAGGTTTAGATACACAAAGAATTTTAGTAAATGAATCGATTCAATTTTTATTACGTTTGAAAAATGATTTCGCCGAAGCTGCGGCTTCTTTTAACGAATTAAAACCTTCGGTTTTAGGTCGCATTAAAGTTTACGGTATTGCAAAAACACACGCTGATTTTATGCTTTTTCGTAATGGCTATAAAATGATTTTTTCGATCAAAGCCGCTGGTGTGATCAGCATGCGTTTTCACTACGTGGGTAACACGGCTATTCCGCAACCTCAGGCTAAAGAAAACGTAACGATCGTTATGGATGAAGAAATGTTTGAAGCTAAATGGGGCGCGTTTGAAGAGGTGTTATGGTCATACAAAGGCCAATCATTTAAACCGCAATTCTTAGTTCGCCATTACATGACCTTATTCATTAAAGATTCTGCGCGCTAATTTAAAATATGCTTAAAAATTAAAAAGGGTTTTAGTGATGAACTAAAACCCTTTTTTTATGTCTAAATTTGATTCTACCGAGCGATTAATTGCGTGGGCAGTTGTAACCGATATCGATATGATGTCCCGCTGGCACTGCTGGAGCAAAGATTAAGACGTTGTTCTCAATACGTGTCGACATGCCTGCAACTGCTGGAGTCACTGTCACATCGATTGATCCTACCGGAGCACACTCTAACGGAATCGAAGCTAATGAACTCACGATACGGTCACGAAAGTAATTCAAGTTTGATGAATAGTCGTTGGCACAAATGCTTGAGCTAAAACCATTCGTTAATCTTGCTAGTTCATCATAATAATAGCCGTAATGCGATTTTGCGCCACCGCTGTCTTGAGCCGTCATACAAGCTGAATCACCTGGTTTAACGATAATTGAATTCACCGTAAAACGTTTATCCATACCAAATTTTTGTTTCACTTTGCTGACATAACTTTGCGGCAGATCATCCGCTTCAAGTGGTTTTAATTCTCCGCCGTAGTAAACTTGCGCTTGATCACCACCGACTGAACGCACATCTTCATCAGAAATCATAATTACAGATAATGAAGCATCACTTCTGTAACATTTATTACTTGTAGTGTATTCAGCATGCCAGAAAGCCGCTTTAATACCGCGTTCGTCATCTGTGCCTTCCCAACCTGCACCGATCGCATCGATGGTTTTAGTAAAGATCGCATACGGGTCAGCAGCGCCTGCTTTTAAGATCCATTTCGGCGAGCCCACATAATCAAACCAGTTGCGCGAAGCTCCCCAATAATAAATATTATTAATCGCTTGCGAACGAGTTACCGTGGCACACATTTGCCAGTCAATGCTTGCAGCCGTCAGGTTATTTACAAAACCTTGTAAACGCTCGGCAAGCTTACGATTATCAGCTAACATCGAGTTTGAATCATCCACGATAAGAACGATATCTACTTTATTATCAGTGACTAAGACATTCTTAGATAATGTCACCCGACGAGTTAGTGATGGCGCATTGGCCACAGTCACTTCAAGCGGAGTTGGAATTGAGTACGCGTTGTAATTCGCTTGGGCCGCATTTAAATAGACATAATATGTTCCAAGTCCAGCAGCTAAAAAGTTCGGAGTAGAATTTGCGCCACCAAGACCTGAAATTGTTACTGGCACACCGTCTTTATAAACTGACCAAGTGTAGACCACAGTATTAGGAACACAGTTCGCATTCACTGTTGGGTTTCCGATAACACTCGTGATTGTTACCGCTGTTGAATCAGTATTAATACGAGGCGAACAATCTATAGTTAAATTCGGTGCACCCGAATTATTAACAGTAATAGTTAATGGCGTTGTTGTGTTGTAGTTCAAGTGATTTGATTTTGTCGCTGTCAGATAAACTAAATAAGTTCCGTTACCTAAAGCTGAAAAATCCGGATTTGAATTGGCATCATTTAATGCCGGCACATTAATGTTTTGGCCATTTTTAGTTACAGTCCAAGCATAATTCACATCACTTGGTGAACAATTTGCTGCAATTAATGGATTATTTGTCGTGCTTGTAACTGTTAATGAATTTAGTGATCCATTAATTTTCGGATTACACTGAATTTGCGTCATTGGAGGAGCTACTGCATTCACAGTCACTGTTAAAGGCACTGAACTTTGCCAGTGGGCTGAACCAGTTGCTGTTGCATATAAAGATATACGATAAACGCCAGCGCCATAACCTTTAATGTTTGGTGTTGAACTTGCACCACTTAATCCCGCAATCGTTACTACAGATCCATCTTTAGTGACTGACCAAATATATGAACCAGCTGCCGGTGTACAATTTGCGGTGATCGTTGGATTGTTATCTGCAGAATTTAAAGTTACAGCAGTTGAATTGTTATTTAATTTCGGATCACACGTTAAAGAATTTCCTGTGCCTGCACCTGGAACAACTAATTCTAAAGGAGTTGTCGCTGTGTATGGAGCTATTCCGCCATTTGGATCACGTGCTGTTAAAAAAATGTAATATGTGCCTTCACCTAATGTGCGTAAGTCAATATTTGCAGGGTTGGCACCAGAAAGATTTGAGATTGAAACGTTTACTACTGAAGAGTCAGAGCGTTTGATAACCCATTCATAATTTAAACCTGTTTGCGTACAACGTGAAAGTAAAGTTGGGTTGCCTGTAGCTGCATATGTGTAAGTCATTGAATTTGGGGAAATTCTAGGATCACATCCGATTGCAGTTCCGGTTACACCATCATCAATATCAAGTTTTTGATTATCTGATTTTGTAAACTTCACCGGTGCACAGGCCACTATCCCTAATAACGCGATAGACGCAACCACACCCAATAATTTTTGTTTCATACGCAGTGTCTCCCCAAGTTTCATAATAGGTCATAAATTGTATTTTAGTAATACGCCCAAGGTCCAAAATGTGAAATTATGAGTCATTGTAGTCTAGAACTGATCTGGACCACCTTGTGACGGCTCAATCCGAGACATAAACTGAAACAGTCGAACTAAGGAGTCTTACGTGAATATTTGGCTTTTATTATTAACCTTTTTTAACATCGTTTTATTAGCCGGACTTTCATTCAGCTTGTTCTTACGTGTGAGAGAGAAAAAAGAAGACCAACGTTTAACAAAAGGCCTTCAGCTTTTACAAAATAAAATTTCTATTTTAGAAGACTTATCAGATAAGACTGACCAGCAGGTTAGAAAATTAATTCATATCTTAGATCAGAAGACCGGCGAAGTTCGCCAAGTGATGGCTGCCAGTGATGAACAAATCCAACAGATCGAAACCATGCTGAACAAAGGTCTAGAGATTTCTAAAATATTTCATGAACAAATTCCACAAGGTGAAATGCAAAACCGCCAAAAGACGAATCTTTACGTAACTGCAGCGAAAATGGCTCACCAAGGTTACAATATGGAACAAATCTTAGCGCAGGTTGAATTAACTCCGGCTGAAGTTCAAATGATCATCAAAGTAAATAAAGACAATCTTCAGTTTGCTGAAGACCAATTACCCGCTTGGGCTCAGGGAACTACGACCCAAGCTACCGGTGGCGGCAATCAATCAGCAATGGCTGAACTAAATGACTTTGCCCAAGCCTTAACGAATCAAAACTCGTTATATTCGACAGCTAAGTTAAATAACACGATCACAGAAACTGCGTTTGATTCAGTTAAACAAGACCTGAACGCGCAAACAACATTAACAACAGAATTTAAAAAAACGATTCAACAGATGCCGCAAACTTTTTCTGATAACGGCACGACAACGACTCCCGATGGTAAAATCGTGAGGCCGTTTGAATTTAAACGAATTGTAAAATCCACTTAGACAAAGGGTTTTACCAAGAGCCCTTTTATTGACAATATATTATACAAAAAAATTTAAATTAATAATCGCTATCGGGCTAAAACGAGATCATAGCTCGAACCATAAGACTTCATGAAAAACTTCTTATAATCTAAAAGTCAGGAGTCTTATACGTCATGGAAGAACAAAATCTGGCAGCCATTCTTGGCGCTATTGATCAATGCATCGAAAAATACACCGAAGATCGAAAACAACGTGTCGACAACTTTATTGACCGTCATTTTTCTATTCAACAGACTATTGAAATTCAAAAAAAAACATTTTCGATAGATTTATTTCTAAATCCTTTAAACGTCCTGTGGTCGATTCCTTACCTTTCTTTAAAAAAATTTATAGAGACGCTGGATAAACTGGGATGGGCCAAACTTACACCGACTATTGAAAAAATTCCTTCAGGAATAAAAACCGGTTATCAAAAAAGAATCGAAAAATTAATAGCTACAGAACTTCTTGATCACAACGCTTTAATTTTAGAATTACGCAAACAGGGGCTCGTACTGAATGAAAAACACATTGAAGCCGAGATCCGCAAAGAGATTGATAAATATTCTTCAAGCCAAACTTTAATTACAGATCTAAGCGGTTCAGTAATGACCCTTCTGATTGGATGGTATTATTTTGGCGATAAAACTTTAGGAGTCTTCGGAATAGGAAATCGTATAGCGCGAAAAATGGCGCATGATAAAGCTGCTTCCGGATTTGTCTTTGGCGAGCAATTAGGGTCGGCATTTTATAATGCTTTTCCTCCTGAGCCGACTAAGACTCAGGTCTATCTGATTACGCTTGGTGTAGGTGTTTTGTTAACCGCTTTTAGTCTGCTGGCTGCGGTTATGAGTGACCCTGTTCGCAAAAACCTAGGGCTTCATAAGAGAAATCTTAATAACTTAATCGAAGAACTTGAAGAAAAACTTTTCTTACAGATCAAAAAAGAAATCAAAAAATCGCGGCGAACGGGCCTCATCTAGAAAACAAGTGTTACTTAATGTCTACCAAGTGTTCAATTAAAACTTTATTTACTTCTGTTGGCGAAATCGAAGGATCATTTAGCCTCGGATCATTAGAAAAACTGTGCAGAGCTAAAAGTATTTGTTGTAAAAAATTACCCGAACGCGGACCTGCTAGATATTCAGAATGTTTTAAATATTTATTATACAAATAATATCGTGTTGGTGAAAAAACATTGTGAACGCTCCAGCTTTCTTCCCAAGATTTTAAATCATTACTAGGATTGCTAAAATCTCTATAATGGGCGTCGCGGTGAATTGAGGTTCCATACTGTGTATTGATTGTTACCGAGTCAGACATGGCTGTATTTTTTTGACTAACAAGTACTGCAATTAAATCAGCAAAAAGTTCATCTACACCTACAAGGATGTGTCTTTTTTTATTCTTCGTATTAACTTCTATATCAAGGCTATTAAATTCTTTATAAAAAAGCTCAAGCTGTTCTTCATATTGTTTTTTTAGAGACTTATCCTTGGTTGCATCATAAATTTTTAAAAGCGCTAGTGATTCCCGGGTTATTTGATCAAGTCGTGCATCTTTGCGATAGAAATTACCAAGTTCTGAGTTTACTACTTCTACATTAGATCGGAAAACCGCATGACCATATTCATGGTAAAACATCGGTAAAGTTTCTGAAGGTTCTGATTTCACCATTTTCCAAGTATCTTCCACTTTAATTTCACCCTTCCATCGATAGGGAATAGTAATATCTAAAAGATCTCGTCTTGTATTTAGGCAAGCAGCAGACCCCGGATGATTAAATACTGGATGAATTCGTATTTTTACAGGCATTGTCGGAAACACTAAATTTGTTCTGTCTAAAATAAAACTTTGAACTTTGCCGATAGCTTCTGAGTAATAATCTAGCAGAAAAGGCTTCCTATCAGATCTAATGTTTGGCCCACCAAGATTAACAATTTTGATGGACGCAACCGTTTCAGAATGAGACATAGCAGGATTAAAAAAATCAGAGCATTTATCAGCTGCCATAATTGGCCTAACAGATGTCAACGATATGACAAAAGAAAACAATAAGGCTACTTTGGGAAGCTGGAGTTTTATCATACCAACTTTAAAAGCAATTTTTAATCCAATATTACTGGCCTCTGGCGACGGTCTACTAAGTCATCTGATCGATAAACTTCTGCATTCTATCCATAGCTTCGATAAACTTTTCAGTTTCTGTAGCGAAGCTTAAACGCATGTAACCTGGCTCACCGAATTCTTCGCCAGGCACAGTCGCGACAAAAAAATCTTCTAAATAGATTTTTCCGAATTGGGCCGAAGACTGCACGACTTCGCCTTTGTATTTACGACCTAATAATTTTTGAATATTAATCCACAAATAAAAGGCCCCGTCTGGACGATAAACTTCTAGTCCATTGATAGCACCCATCCGTTTAATCGCAGCTTCTAGGCGCATTTTAAGAAGTTCTACAGTGTTTTTAATATCACCTTCAGTGTGCAATAAAGCTTTCTCAGCAGCAGCTTGGGCAATCGAAGAAGGTGCCCCTGTTGATTGTGAAGCAAAGTCACCAATCGCTTTAATTACTTTTTCAGGGCCCATAGCCCAACCGATTCTCCAGCCTGTCATTGAGTAGGCTTTTGAACCACCATTGATTAGAATAGTACGTTCACGTAATTCTGGAGCCTCTTGTAATAAGTGTGGCGCAATATGTGTGCCGTCTAACATTAAGCGATTATACATATCATCAGAAATAATCGCGACACGAGGATGTTTTTTTAGAACATCAGCCATCGCTTTTAATTCTGCTTTTGTATAAATGAATCCGGTTGGATTCGATGGCGAACAAAACAAAAACACTTTAGTTTTTGGTGTGATCGCTTGTTCTAAACGCTCAGCTGATAATTTAAAATTATGTTCTAAACGGCAATCAACGATTTTAGGAACCGCATCTGCAAGTTCAGCCATCGCTGGATAACTGACCCAGTACGGTGAATGAATAATGACTTCATCACCCGGATCACATAAACACTGTAGCGCTGTGTAGATGGCGTATTTCGCACCACTGGTTACAGCGATTTCTTTTGCGGGATTATAAGTAAAACCAAGATCAGCCTCAGTACGTGCTGCAATCGCTTTACGTAACTCGATCGTACCATTTGCTGCCGTGTATTTTGTAAAACCAGTTTGAATAGCGTTAATACCAGCGTCAGCAGCCACTTTGTATGTTGGCCAGTCAGGCTCACCTACTGTTAAAGAAATTACGTTGTGCCCTTGGGCTTGAAGCTCTTTGGCTTTAGCCACAAGAGCAAGGGTCGGAGAAGATTTAATGCTGGCTGCTTTTTTTGATAACATTGATCTATCCTTTATTTAATTTTTTAACTAATTCTGGAATCACGATATCTGGAACTAAGCCAGTTAAAGCGCCGCCATTTTTTGCGAGCTCTTTAACTCCGCGTGAAGAAATAAAATAAAATTCTGGTTTTGAGAAAATCATGAAAGTTTCAATTTCTGGCGCTAATTTTTTGTTGATATTAGCCAGGGTGCCTTCGTATTCAAAATCTGCGACTGCACGCAACCCACGCACGATAACTTTGGCACCTTTTTTCTTCATGTAATCCACAGTAAGACCTTGAAAGATATCTATCTGAATATTTTTTTTATGTGAGAATTGTTTTCGTACGAACTCAGCGCGCTCTTCAGCGGTGAACATGTAGGCTTTATCTCCGCTTTGAGCCACCAACACAATGACTTGGTCAAAGATTTCTGACAACCGATGGATAATATCCACATGGCCAGATGTGATTGGATCAAAACTTCCGGGATATACGGCTATTTGTGACACTGGATAAACTCCCTCGCAAACCGAGGTCTAATCTATCGCCTTTTTTGAAAACAAGGAAAGACTTTTATCGCCATAATCTTGTTTGTCATAGCATATCAAATCACCGTACTCAGAACCGATCTTTTCTTGTTTGATGGCCTCGATGGCAATCAAGGTGTTTTGATGAAAACATTGGCTACTTGCCAGGGCTGTCATCACATCGTCAGCCAGCTTTTCGGTAAATGGAGGGTCGATAAAGATAATATCGAAGCCCTCGCCTTGGTAAGACTTAAGAAACGAGAAAACATCCTTAGTGAGCACCACCTGCTCGTCTTTAGCGATTTTAAGAAGTTCGATGTTTTTTCGGATGATATCCACAGATTTCGCACTCTTTTCCACAAAAGTAACGTGCTTTGCTCCGCGCGAAAGGGCCTCTAGGCCTAAGTTTCCGGTTCCTGCGAACAAATCCAGGGTCTTCGCATCTTCAACATAGCCCATCCATTTATTGAATAGAGTCTCTTTGACTCGATCCATGGTCGGTCTAATGTGGTCGGCTTTGAAGCTGACTAATGTTCTGCCTTTAAATTTTCCTGATATAATTCTCATAAATCTTAATCATTTCTTCTATCACAACACTCAGGTGGTCAAAAGGTTTTTTAATAAAACCCACTACTTGCGGGTAATCATCAGCATGAAAATGGCCCTGCTGTTGACCCGAGAAGGCCGAAATGATGATCACAGGCTTCACTACGGTCATTTCTGCCAGCACATCAAACCCATTTTTTTCTGGCATTAACAAATCTAAGACCAATAAGTCGATGTCATTTGCTTTTAAAAGCTCTAAAGCCACCGCTCCGTTTTCGGCTTCGATCACCTCATGACCTTGGGCACGAAAGGCTCTGGCCAAAGACTTACGGATTAGATCTTCATCATCACAGATTAATAACTTCATTTAAAAAACCTTAAAATAAAACGAGTGCCATTTTTATAATTGGCATCATACAAAAGATCCGCGAACATTCGCTTCACTAAACTTTTTGAAATATACAAACCTAAACCAGTGCCTTCACCGATCGTCTTGGTGGTGGCAAAGGGTTCAAACAAATGCTTTTTAATACTATCTGGCAAGCCGCTGCCATTATCTTCAAAGATCACGTCGTAGTGATTTGGCGTATCGATATCATAAATTTTGATTGAACCTTTCGCGGGCATTGCCTGACAAGAGTTCTTCACCAGATTAAAAATTATTTGCTGCAAATGCCCGGCATTCATTCGCACCGGCACATTTTTAACGTCGATGAAAACATTAAACATACGAGTGATTGATTTTAACAGTGGCATCGTTTTTTTAATCACTTCATCCACTGTGCCTATTGTCAAAATTGGGCTTTGATCAGAGCTGAACTCTAATAAGTCTGTAATAATATTTTTGCAGCGATCAATACCTTTTAAAACTTCGGTAAAATCATTTTTAACCGAAGTTTCTAATTGCGGTTGCTGTAAAATAAATTCAGTAGCTAGTTTTAAACCCGTCAGGGGATTATTTAATTCATGCGCCAAGTGATTGGCCAATTGCCCGATGACATTCATTTTTTCATTCTGAATCAAATTCGATTTAACCAGATCGGCTTCGGTTTGATTTTCATAGAATACGAAAAAGTAATCTCTATCAGTTGAAAATTTAGTCGCATACGATTTGAATTTACGGCCCTGTATAGCGACAGGACTTACATTTTTTTGCACCAATACAGGACAATTTTCACACGGCGCAGTTCTGCCGGCTAATTTATTATAGCACTTTACAGTTTGAGTCTGATCAAAATAATTTGACTGAACTAACGTATATTGAGAATCGATCACATGCATCGGTTGCTGGTAGGCTTTACCAAACACATTCCATTTATTCAAAAGATAGCTGGTTTGTAATTGCGAAATATGACGTTGGATCATTAAGACCATCAAATCAATACGTTCAGAAATATAAGAATCTAAACTTTCAGGCGAAACTAGCGAGCCACGATTTTCTAAAAAGAAAAAACTTTTCAGCTGGTTTTTTTCACTGGCCCAAAACTTGGTGGCAGCTATTGGGCGCTGTAAGATATCTGCCAATTGCACGGCATATTGTTTTTCATCTTGTCCAGAAAAACGAATATTATAATTAAACTTTGCCTGTTTGCCATCATACAATACAAAAGCATTATCTTGTTTTGAAAGCGTGACAACGAAACCCAACATATGAAATGAACCTAATTTTTTTAGATCTATCCATAGTAGTTCGCAAAGATTTTCGATAAACTCAGGTGTATCCTGCTCAGCATTCAAAAAATCTAAAAAATAAAGAAGCTTTTTTTCTTTTTGTTTTTTTAAATTTTCTTCATTAACAAAATATTTTAATGATTCTGATTTTTCTTTAAGTTCTTTTTGCAGGCTTTCTATCTGTTCAGACTCATCAACAGGTAAAAGCTGAGCCTGTTTAAAAAGTGATACTGACTTTTGTGTCGTGATCGACTGGATCAATGCGGCAAGCTCATTTAATTGATTCGTATTAACTATTAAGCGCGGATTGATTTGTTTTAAAGTCTGAAAATCGACTTGCTCTTGATCGACAATTAAAACTTTTTCTTTAAAATGAGATAGCTGATTTGCATTCGGTACGTGGCGTAAATCAAAAACAGCCAAATCAGCCATTTTTTCAAGATTATCTGACAAACCAACACTAAGCAGTGGGCCACCTAAGCCTAAAACGCTTTGTTTAACTTGCTCTAAGTATTGGTTTTGTACATATACGTTCACCTAAAAAGGCTAGCATGAACTTAATCAATTTCCAAAATAATAAGTCAATTTAGCGATTTCTAATTGCGCCAAATCCACATGACCCTTTTTTATCAAAAGTTTTGCATGGCATTCAGAAATTTCTTCGTCGAAATTATATTTCTGCAAATAATAATTTACTTTTTCTAAAGTGGCATTCAATTCATCTGGTTGTGTGTCATCAACCCAATTAGCGATATGTTTTAAGGCCGTTGTGTTTGATGGGTTTAAGTCTAACGCTTTTTCTAAATTAGCTTTTGCTAATTCGATATCACCTTTTTTATAGTGATATAAACCTAAAGCCGCCCAGCCGGTGTCAAAAGAAGGATTATCCACAACAGCCTGACGTAAATGTTCGATCGCCTGATCTAAATCACCTTTAGAAGCTTCAATGAGCGCGTGCGAATAACTAACATCAGCATCACTTAAACCCAAGGCTCCTAATTCACGGCAGACATCTTCTAAACCTTCAAAATCATTTTCTACTGAATAGATTTTTATCAATGCCTTAAAAACAAAAACTTTTTCGGCCGTTGCTAGCGGCATACTTAATAACTTAAGTGCCTCATCTAACGATTCGTTACGTTGACCTTGAGCTAACAAAGCCATCATGTATTTTACTTTATCCTGGATATCTTCGCTTTTGCGCGACAACACCTGAAGTGTTTTGATCTGACCTGTGAAATCTTTTAACGACATCTGTACCTGTGACAGCAGTCTTAAAAAATCTGGTTCGTTTGAAAATTCGGTAGAAATTGTGATCAGGTTTAAAAACGATTTTTTATATTGTCCGGTTTTGAAAAGATCTTGAGCCGTTTTAAACTGGCTGTTCGTATGTAGCATTCCTTGCCTCCAAAAGCATATATATCCTGGACCGTCTCGTCCTGAGCGGTTTTCACAGTGATCGTACTTTTTAGTAAAGCAAGGCGAGTGCCAGAGCCTTTAAACAAATAAAACGGGAGCCAATGCTCCCGTTTTATTTTAAAGTTATATTTTTCATGACGACCAAGTCAGTAAATTGACTTGGCCAACAAAAGGCTAGGAAGAAGTTGCTGTGCAACTTCTTCAAATCAGCCACTAGGCTGACTTGTACCCGTGCATAGCTTTTTTTGCTAACCGAACGTCTTGTAACTCGCGAATGATCTTAGATTTAGCTTCATCGATCAGGGCAAGAACTTGCATATCCTGATCAAGAATTTTACCTACAAACAATTCTTTAGTACGCATGCACTCGCGCAAAGCCCGTTTATCAGTTTCAGCAAATACACCATTGATGTCTTTGTGCTGCAAATGAGCTTTGTTAATTTCTGAATCAATATATTTTAAAATATTGATCATATCTTCACGTTTATTATAAAACGGTTCGATATCTTCATAGTTACCACTCTCAAGTTTAATGATCTGCTGCTCATTCAACGTGTAGAACTTCTCAAGGAAGTGATTTTTCTCTGTCATTAATTGAACTATGCGGATCATGCGGTTCCCCCTTTTTCTTCCATATCTTTTTTATATTTTTCGACGGCGACTTTCCAGCCTTCGTATAGATTTTCGATTACTTTTAATGCGGCCTTCAATGGTTCAATTTCACCAGAAATATTAGCCTTGGTGTATTGGTCCAAAACAAACGTATACAACTGATCGAGTTGTTTCGCGATATCGCCCCCAACTTTGTGGTCCAGCGACACTTGGAGTTCCATGATGATGTCATACGCGCGCATTAAATTTGTTCCGCGGTCTGCCACCTTTTTTTGTTCTGCGGCCTGGATGGCAAGTTTTGTGAACTTGATCGCGCCCTCATATAACATTAATAAGATCTGCTCACGTGAAGCACTCGTTATTGATGTCTGTTTGTACTTTTGATATGGATTTGCTGCCATAAACTTCTATTACCCCTTTCCTATTGCTGCGCCCTGCGAATTCATCTTAGACATTGCTTCTTCCATTTTTGCGAATTGGCGACGTAAAGACTCTTCCCGCTTTTCGAGCGATTTTTCTTTTCTATCAATTTTTTGATCTATACCTGTTACTTGGCGCTGCATGCTGGTTTTACGGTTTCCAACAGCACCAACAGTTGGATCTGTGATTTCACGAATGCGTGTACGCATGTTCGTAACAAATCCCGTGTTCTGTAAATTTCCGCGTAAAAACTCGATCACATCGCGCGGATCTTCTGCGACGGCTTTTTTAAAGGTGTCAGCTTTATAATCCAGAGTTCCGTTACGGTTAAATTCGACACCTAATTCTAAAATACGCTCGTACGAACTGTTCGTGTCTTGCACATCTTGAATAATTCTGCGCAAGCGACCTTCAGTCATACGCAACATACTGTCGCCACCTAAAGGCCCTAGGCGCTGGGCGCCTTCTTTGGTTTGCGTTAATTTGTTTTGTCCCTGGATAAAACCTAAAGCGCCATTGTAAGCATCGACGAAATTTTTCATCTTTTCACCGATAGCATCATAGTTTTCACTGACAGATAATTTAACTGGCGTGCCTTCGCGTGCTTGTTTTAAATCTAAAATTACACCCGGAATAGCATCCGTGATTTTATTTTCTGCTGATTCGAATTCTTGGCCGTTTAATTTATATTTAGCATTCTTAGCTTGTAGGGTTTGATCAAATTCAAAGTCGAAATCCCCGTCGACCATATACACTGTCGGAAATTCAACGGCATTGTCATCACCGGTTTTAGCGCCTGTTAATTGCAATCTGAAGCTATCAACTTTATCTTTTCTATCATTAATGACGTTAGCTTTTACGCCCACATCGGCTTCATTAATTTTTGCCGCTACTTTTTCTAAAGTTGAATTTTCTGCATCAATATAAACTTCTTGTGTGCCTTCTGGAGTATCAAATTTGATATAACCCACACCGATTGAAGAGGTATCTTTATCAGGTGCACCGTTTGAAGCGATAGACGGCTTAGTTGCTAATTGCAGAACTTCGAAAGTCCAATCGCCCGATTCTGCTAACGCCGGATCCACTTGTCCGTCGATAATATCAGGAAATCCCGACATGAATTTCATATCGCTAAAGCCGCGGGCGCCAACGATTGAATTTAAGTTTTTTAAAATTTCGTTAATTTTTGTTTCGAATTCGGTAACAAGTTTTACTTTGTCTTCGATTTTAGCTTTGTCAGCTTCCATCTTTTTTAACGGCATGCGCTCTGCTTCGATCACTTGATCGACCAGATTTGGGGGTAACCCTCCACCTGATAAGCCGCTAATGCGAATAGACACTGTATTTCCTCCATGAAAAACAATAACTCTTGAATCAGTATGGCAGATTTTCTTATATCAACGTGAGTCAAAGGTTTGTCTTTAGACCAACTTTG
Organism: Bdellovibrio sp.; assembly: GCA_036676395.1. Classification (GTDB taxonomy): domain Bacteria; phylum Bdellovibrionota; class Bdellovibrionia; order Bdellovibrionales; family Bdellovibrionaceae; genus Pseudobdellovibrio. The sequence continues at coordinate 381,669 of JAKFCY010000002.1, read as the reverse complement.
GACATCGGTTTAGTGGGCAAAAATGTCCCTTAGACTTTGCTCTGGATTTGGAGCGGCAAAGCTAGACGAAGAAAGCGTTTAGCGCGTACTCTCTAGACCTTATGGAAAATAAAAATGCGCTAAAACAGCACTTTGGTAAGTTAGGCGAATACCTAAAAGACAAACGCGAGAGTCAAAATCTCACCCAAATTGACGTTGCCCGGGCCTGCCAGTGCAAGTCGCAATTCGTTTCTAACTGGGAGCGTGGTAAATGCTCGCCTCCATGGGACATCTTAAAAAAGCTTATGAAATTATATGATATTCCTGAACGTCAGTTGTTTAACTTTCTGATGAAAGAGTATGAAAAATTAATTATTTCTAATTTAGGAATTCGCGGTAGAAAATAAATGGCAAAGCCATTTATTTCTTTTTTCCCTAAGCAGTACGCTTAAGTAAGTTACCTTTTTGCGTGTGCTCCGCCGCTGGAGTATCGAAGACTTCCCATAGATCAAATTCTGCGATTTTACGAATGACACTGTCTTCTTGATCTTTCACTTCAGCATAGAAAAATCCATCATCATCAACAAGAACTGCAATCCATTTCATATCGGTCATGAAAGTTTTTGCATTTAAAGTAGCGATCGCCTTTTCAGCTTGTTCGCGGCTCATCTTTTCTTTTTTCTTATTTTTTTGATACATCGCCTGGCCATTGGCATCGCGATCATGAGTCATTTCTGACTTAATAGTTTTTTCAGAGGCGTTCGCCCCCTTAGTAGCCGGTAATGAATTAATAATGGCGTTACCCGCCAGATTTTTTACATTCATACCTACTTATCGGAATAATATGTAAAACCTTTACTCACTACCTTGGTCGATACGAATAATCAAATCACCCATGTTTTTTGCGCTGGCTTCGTCATGAGTAACAATCAGCGCTGTTAGATTACGTTCACGGATAATAGCTAAACATTGCTGTTCGACTTGTGAACGTAAACTTTGATCTAAACTTGAAAAAGGCTCATCCATTAAAAGCACTCTGGGTTCAGAGGCTATCGCGCGGGCTACGGCCACACGCTGGGCTTCACCGCCCGAGATTTCATGAGGAAACTTATTTTTATGTATTTCAATTTTAAATTCTTGCAGTAATTGATTTAAAAAATCTGTGCGTTCAGCTTTTTTTCTGCGACAGCCGTATAAAATATTATCTGCTACGGTCATATGCGGAAAAAGTGCATGTTGCTGAAACACAATCCCAATTTCACGTTTCTGAATAGGAATTATAATCTTTTCGGATGTAGCTACTTTTTGTTCATGGATAAAAACATCACCCCGATCTGGAGTCACAAACCCTGCAATAATTTTTAACAGCGTCGACTTGCCAGCTCCGGATGGGCCAAGCAAGCAGGCAATCTTACCACTCTCTAAAATGAATGAGACATCTTTAACACCGCGATTTGCGGCCGGATAATTATAAGTGACATTCGTTAGTCTTACACTCATCGGTACACCTTTAGTTTATCGTATAATTTAAATAAAATAATTACAGCTACTGTGCTTAACGCAATTAAAATTAAGGCATACGGAGAGGCTTCAACATGACGATCATCGCTGGCAAACTCAAAGGCCACGATCGCTAAGTTTTTTACATCAAAAGGACGTAAAATTAAAGTCGCCGAAAGTTCTTTCACTGTATCTAAGAACACGACTAAAAAAGCTACAGATAGCGGAAGCCATAACAAAGGTAATTGCACGCGAAAAAAAGTAACTAATTTATTTTTTCCTAAAGCTGCCGAAGCCTGATCATATTCCTGGGGTATGCGCGTAAATCCACTTCGTAAGGGCTGATAAGCGGTCGCCACAAAACGAACAACATAGGCAATGAGTAACGCAGCAATTGTCGCTGTCATAAAACTATCTGCAGAAAAGTATTTTTGCGTCCAGCCAAACAATAGCATTAATCCCACTGCTAAAATCGCACCGGGAATCGCATACCCTACATTCGCTAAAGCGGTAAAATAGCGAAGCCAACCTTTAGGATAAAAACGTTCAGCTAAAGCCATAACCAAGGCAACTACAGCAACTAATAAACCGCTAAGACCACCTAAACGCAGAGTTTGCCAAACATATTCACCGTCTAACAGTGCCATTGAAAATACTTTGTTATAACTTAATAAGCGCAACAATACTAATATCGGAATTACAAACCCGACAAGCACGGGTAAAAGACATAATAGAAAAGCGAAAATACTTTTGCCGAAAGTAAGTGGTATTTTTTTAATTTCATTATTTTGAATAATTGCACTGTAGCGTTGTTTGCGCCGATTAAAAGCTTCAACCGACATTAATAGAAAAACAAAAATTAAAAGTACTGCTGCTAATCGCGCGGCAACTAGGGGTTCACCTAGGTAAAACCAACTTCGATAGATGCCAGCACCGAAACTTTGCACGCCCATAATAGACACGGTACCGATGTCAGCCAAAGCTTCCATTAAAGCCAATAACCCACCAGCAAAAACAAATGGGCGGGCTGCAGGCAGCGCCACACGCCAGAAAAAATGGCGCGGATAAGATCCCATAGAACTTGCGGCCTGCCACCATTCTAAAGGCTGAGTTAGAAACGCCGTGCGAGCTAATAAATAAACGTATGGCACTGTCGAAAAACCAATGACAATAATCGCTCCACCAAGATTTCTAAATTGCGGAAAATAATAATCGCCTTTTTCCCAGCCGGTAAAGTCGCGCAACAGAGTTTGCAATGGGCCCGCATATTCAAACAGCCAACCATAAGAATACGCAGAAACATACGCCGGTACGGCCAACGGTAAGATCATCGCGAATTGTAAAATAGATTGACCAAAAAAAGAAAAGCGTGAGCTCACCCACGCTGTTGATACGCCTACGACCACCGCCGTGAAAGCAACTCCGAAACCTAACAACAGCGTATCAATAATGTAACTTGTTAAAAGATACTTAACGACATGTTGCCAAGCTTCAGCCGTTTCTGGAGAAACTGCAATTAACCAAGCAGTAGCTATCACCAGAAGCGGCGCTATACATAAAGCAGCAAAAAGTAACGCTGCTCCTCGAAGCACGAAATTACTTCCAACCCACTTGGTCAGAAATTAACGTCGCTTGTTTTGAATGAGGTGCCCAAGAGTGCAATAAAGTTTTATCTTCTTTGAACGGCCCCCAAGAAGCTAAGACTGAATCAGATTTAGCAGTTGTTAATACCGGAAATTCTTTATTCAAGCTTGCATATAAATCTTGCGCTTCAGCAGAGCTTAAAAATTCTAAAAGCTTTTGTGCGTTTTTCGCATTTTTACTTGTCTTAAGAACAGCGCCACCACTGATATTCACGTGCACGCCGTTTAATTGGCCTTTTGCCGATTTTTGATTCGGGAAAAAGATTCCAACTTTTTGCGCCACTAATTTATCTTCAGGAAGTTCTGAAGTTAACATTTTACCGTAATAGTAACTGTTTGAGATTGCCAATTTAGCTTCGCCAGCGGCAACAGCACGTAATTGATCAGAATCGCCACCCTGTGGAGGACGAGCCAAATTAGTAACAAAACCTTTTGCCCAGTCAGATGCATATTTATCACCGTGAACTTTAATGATATGAGCAAATAATGATTGATTGTATGGGTGAGCCGAAGAGCGTGCTAAAATGTTACCTTTCCATTTTGCATCCGCTAAATCTTCATAAGTAGATAATTCTTCTGGTTTAACTTTTTCTTTATTGTAGAAAACCGCGCGCACACGTTTGCTTAAACCAAACCACTCGCTGTCTTTGTCACGGTATAAAGCCGGAACATTTTTGTTTAAAGTTTTCGAGTTTAGTTTTGCAAATAAACCTTTGTCTTTAGCGATGCTTAAGTTCGCCACATCAACAGTGATTAATACATCAGCCGGAGATGCTGCTCCTTCTGATTCGATACGAGCCAATAATTTTGGCGCATCATCAGATAACATTTTTACAGGAATACCTGTTTTTTGAGTAAATTGATCTAAAAGTGGTTTAATCAATTCTTCTTTACGAGCTGAGTAAATAACTAGCTCTTTTTCTGTAGGCTTTGTTTCTGCTGCTTTTGGGGCAGCTGTTTCTGCGGCTAAAGCCGATAGGCCAGTAGCTAAGACGGCAAATAATAATAAACTTTTTTTGAACATGATGATTCCTTTCAGTTCCAAGAGAATGGCCACCATAGCCACTTTTGCCTTGCGGCAACAAGGTATTGCCTCTGTAAACTGGTAAATGAAAGGGATTTGAAACAAAAAAAGCGAACTTGGTGATTCCCAAGCCCGCTTAAGCAATATTTAAATTTTTGAGCAGGGCGAGGTCGCACCCCGCCCAAACAATTTAATCAAATATGAACTAATTAACCGATCAATTTTAAAGCCATTTGCGGCGATTGGTTAGCTTGAGCTAACACAGAAGTCGTACCTTGCAATAATACAGAGTTACGAGCTAACTCAGAAGTTGTTGAAGCGATGTCAGCATCACGTAGACGTGAATTTGCTGCACTCATCGACTCAGACATAGTTCCGATTACATCCACAGTTGAAGTTAAACGATTTTGTAAAGCACCTAAATTAGCGCGAGAACCGTTCACAGATAATTGAGCTTGATCTAAAGCGCCTAAGCCTTCACGAGCACCCTCTTTAGAAGTAAAATCTAGATTTTCGATACCTAAGTTGCTGATAGACACGTTAGTAGAAGTTGCATCATAACCAATCCAGTCAGTAGCTGCATTTGCAGAAGTACCTACGTGAATGTCATATACGCCGCCAGAACCATCTAATAATTTACGAGAACCGAAAGTTGTAGATTCAGCAACACGTTGTACTTCAGATTTAAGAGCATTAACCTCAGATTGGATGAAGTTACGTTCTTGATCACCGATAGTATCAGAAGAAGCTTGGATACCTAACTCACGTACGCGAGTTAACACGTTAGAAATTTCACCCATTGATTGCTCAGCAGTTTGAATCATTGAGATACCGTCATTAGCATTTCTTGATGCTTGACCGTATGAACGAATCGTAGATTTTAAGTTCTCAGAAATCGCTAAACCTGCAGCATCATCGCCCGCTTTAGTGATACGTGAACCAGTTGATAATTGAGCCATCGATTTTTGCATCTCACGAGTATTTGTACTCATTGTTCTTTGTGCATTGATCGCTGCTACGTTTGTTGAAATTCTTAATCCCATGTTAGACCTCTTTTTGTTTTTTAAACCGGACTACAATATATAGTCCGGTTTTGTACGTTTTGGTGACCTACACCCTGCCGTTACGGTCCTTCGTCAACACCTGTTGTCAGTCACAACACCAAGTATCTCCAGCCCATCCAGTCGAGTCTGAGTCGTTTGCTTAATATACCTTTCGGCGAGTCTGTGATGCTCTTTAGTCTCGTCGTGTAAATCTAGACCTTCGGCGGAGGTGTTCTGGACTTTGGTTTTGAAAAATAGACCTCTTGCCAGCGATTTTCCCAACCTTGGTCTAGGATTTTCCTGGTCCGCTGATGGTCTCAGCTAGTCTGTGCAGGACTAATAAATGACAGACTTGGGTCTTCATAGACTAAATAGCTATCTAGTCTGTAGCTTTTAGTCTGAGGCCTATTCGTCGAGTAAAATATTTAAATAAATTTTATTTAATTTCAGAGGAGAAACTTACTCACCCCGAGGGCACCGCCCCGCCATAGGTTACGTAGCGACTTTTACGCTTCTGATAAGGAATAACACCCATAGCTTCCAGCGTATTTTGCACGATATAGTTTTTCACTGTACGGAACTCACGGCCCCATCCCGAAAGCACTCGCGAATAAATCAGCGCATCCCAAAACTTTCGCTGGTTCTTGGGATGCTGACACGTATTTTTTCTCAACCGCGAGGCACCGCCCCACTTAGGTTTTTCATTTTCCCGAATTGGAAAACTCTCTAGAATGTTCTGCGCAATATGACCGGCGACAACACGAAAAAAGTTCTGAATTTCAAAGCGCGTTCTACCTCGCACTAATAAATGAAGATGATTTCCACAAATCGCTTTTTCATAAACAGAAATACGAAACCGATTTGCCGCTCTACTTATAACTTTATTAATCATTTTCTGATGTCGCAGCAGGCACCGCCCCGAATACGCGAATTCAGAACGTAAAGTCACATGCATCGGACGCTTCAATATTAGCACTCTCTTCGAACGTCTTCTTCCTATTGAAGGATCCCCGCCATGAGCTTTTGAATTTTTGCTTTTAAAGAAGGTAAGTTGATTCATAGCTTCGTTCGAGTGCAATTAAGCGTGATCTGCGGGGCGGTGCCCTGAATGATTTAAATGACGAAGCTCGGAAATGGCGCCGAAGGGTGTATTTGGCAGGATCTTCGCAAGTAGAAGATATGTCGGCGGGCGGTGCCCTCAGATACGTAATAGCGGTAGAAAATGCTATGGCGGTGTCTGTGTATTCGACAGGGTTACACTTTTTGGCTTTTGACCAATGGAGCGTGTTATGAAAAACATTTTATTCTTCTCTTTTGCCCTGGTATTTTCTTTTATGGCGCAGGCACAAATTCAGGCTGAACCGGGCCGCACCCTTAAAAACCCATCGGATATTTTACAGAACAATCAATGTGTTTTTCGCCAAAAAAATATCGCCGCTCTTCAAGGCTATGATTTAATCGTTGATGCCTGCGACCGCAGATATACCGCTTCTTTAGTTTTAGTTTCTGACCGTATGAAACCAGGCATGTGTGCTTATGACCTTTTACAAAATATGACCGGTTACACTTTAGCCCGCGTAGTGAAACCTTGCCCTACGGCCCGCAACGAAAATCCATTAATACAAAATGCATATGCGGAAGAGCCTCCATTAGAAGAAGCAGAAGTTGTCGAAACTCCGCAAGCAGAAGTAAACGTAGAAATTAAAGCTAAAAAAGCCCCGCCTAAAAAAGCAGAAGTTCAACATCAAGATGAAGCTATGGCTGATATTAAAGGTGAAGCAAAACCTGCTGAAAAACCTAAAAAAGAGAAGGTCGTTGAAGTGAAACCAGGAGAATATTTGATCGCACCAGATGAACTAGATTTCTAAAAAAGGCAAAAAAAAAGCTCTGACGAACAACCGCCAGAGCCCGGGTTTAAGAAACTATCAATAGGGCGATAGCCTCAAAACTCTATTAAATTTAAACTTTTAACTTATAAGACTAGCTCGGGGGCGGTGCCCTCGGGCTGGCCTTAAAACTTAAAACCTGTAATGGTCTAAGTTCATGGCGGCGCACTTTCATGCGCCCCACTTCTCAACTTAAAATTAACCTAACAATTTCATGGCTTGGTACGGTTGTTGGTTGGCTTGTGACAACACGCTGATAGAAGCTTGTTGTAACATTGAAGCCGACGCTAAATCCGCAGATTCTTTGGCAACGTCCGCATCCATTAAGCGTGAACGAGCTGACTGTAAGTTTTCTTGTTTAACATCTAAACCGTTAACAGTAGATTCTAAACGAGACTGTACAGCACCGAATCCTGAACGCATTCTAGAAACTTTTTCCAGAGCGCCATCCAGTGTACTTAACATGTCACGGGCACCATCTTTTTCAGAGATATCCACTCCTGTTAAACCTAAACCATCGATTGTTCCGTCTGCTTCAGATGTGAATGTGATCACATTTTCTTTTGCAGCATCAGAACCTACATGGAAATCGTATGAAGGATTTGATCCATCTAGTAAAAATTTATCACCGAATTTTGTTGTTTTAGAAATACGCTCGATCTCATCTGTGATCGAAACGGCTTCTTGTTGTAAGTAGAAACGCTCTTTTTCACCCACTGTATCAGATGCAGCTTGTACACCTAACTCACGTAGACGAGCGATTAAGTTTGCTTGCTCCGATAAACCACCCTCTGCAACTTGAATTGTCGAGATGGCATTAAATGCATTCGAACGCGCTTGCACGGTACCGCGAATTTCCATTCTCATGTTCTCTGCGATAGCTAAACCTGCTGAATCATCTGCGGACTTAGTAATACGATTACCTGAAGCTAAAGATTGAGATGCTTTTTCTAATCGCTTAGTTTGCATTCCCATTGCTCTTTGTGCTGAGATCGACGCCATGTTTGTTGATATTCTTAAACCCATACTGATATCCCCCTATTTCCCTAAATAGTTTGTTGTTAAATATTTTGGTTAAACCCACCAAAAATAAAAAAACTTATTCAAATGTATTTGTTAGGTTGTGAACTTAAGAAGGGGCCCATGGTGACTGCCAGGGTTTTCCTTCTTAAGTTCTCTAGAGGATTTTTTGAAAGGCCCGTTAGTTTTGACTATCGAACTGGACTTTCTCGCTTCGCTTCTAGATCACCATTCCGTACAACAACTATTTCGGACCATGGTCTAGTAGACTTTAGCCCTTGGTCTAGCTTTTATTTGACGCGACACATCAAGTCAGCGAGATAACTACTGAATTTAATTAAACTTTTTTTTGAGAAGGACTGGCTTTTGGTCTAGTTTCGCCTAGACCAAAGCCCGATTTGATTAAAAACACTCTGCTAAAGGCGATCACAATCTTACGCGATTAGGCGCAAAGCATTGTTCATTTGATCATTTGCAGTCTGCAGCAATGCGCTTTGATACTGCTGCAAGATCTGATTTTTACGTAAGTTTGAAACTTCTTTCGCTAAGTCTGTATCTGCTAACTTAGAGTTAGCTTGCGACACATTTTCAATCGAAGAAGCTAAGAAACTCTGCACGGATTCCAATCGTGATTGCAGGGCACCGTACTTAGATCTTTGCATCGAGATTTTATCTAAGCCGCCATCCAGCGATTCAAGCGCATCTCTGGCTGCAGATTTATCATCGACCGTAATTCCACTCACTCCTAATCCCGACAGAGTCGTGTCGGTGTCGGCATTAAACGTGATACGCGAATTCACATCCCCTTTCGTTCCGACTTGAATGTCGATATCTGTAGAGGTTCCATCGAGGAGTTTTCGCGAACCAAAGGCACTGGTTTGTGCAATACGTTCAACCTCTTCCTGAAGTTTTGAAAATTCATTTTGCATAAACGCGCGTTCATTATCTGAGTAAGTATCTGAAGCAGCTTGCACAGCAAGCTCGCGCATTCGAATAATTAAATTAGACTGTTCGCTCATACCACCTTCAGCGATAGCGGCGAAACTTCCGGCTTGCTCGGCATTTCTTCGAGCAACATCCATTCCTGAAATATCACTTTTCAAGTCTTCGGATATGGCTTTTGATGCGGGATCAGTGCTGATCTCGGCAAAGCGCGATCCTGTAGATAAGCTCTTCATTGAGCTTTCGATTTGTCTTTGAGACTTGGCCATGGCGTTTTGCACGCCGAACGAGGCCACGTTCGTGTTTATCCGAAGCGACATACGTGTGTTCCTTTTTTAAATGGAACTGCTCAATGGGCCAACCCGAGACAAGCCTTAAGTCCAGTTCGATAGTCACACGTATTATCGACATGCTGCGTTAAAACTTTAATATATATGGGTTATTTTAGTATTTAGTTAGACGAAAACGCGAAAAAGCCGCGAACTTGTCACAGCTTGAGACGTCTATATTGTATTTAAATGCATGGGAGTTTGTTTAGATGGCGCCGCAACCATCTGTATTAAGCGGCGTCGTCTTGCCCGCCACCCGAATCAGATGATGATGGCTTAGTCGCCGCCTCAAGAGCCAATAGATCTGGATCTTCCTGAGGGCTTTTTTGCTTATTCTGTTTTTTAGCAGCTTTTCCGGCTTTGGCTTGCTCCTGATCACGATCAACGATTGAACGCAAACCTTCAAAACTATCAATTTCAATTAATTCTGGAACACGTAACTGTAATTCTTTTTCATTTTGCTCGATATTATAGCTATCAACTTTAGTTTTTAAATCTTCAGTCGTCTCGATGATCTCTTTAATAATATATAAATTACCTTTATCGTACTTCAGTAATTGCGACCAACGCTCATATTGTGGCACTTGTAAATTCACGACTGATTTCTTTTTTGATTCAATCTCATCAGCTGATTTGGCATCACCATTTTCATCTTTTTTAGCGACTTCAACCCCTGAAGTCTGGAATAACTTTTCACGATCTTGTACGATCTTTTCTTGCTGAGCCACATACAAGGCAGGATTTTTCTGCACAGTGTGCATATCGATCGCCTCAGAAATCGAACCCAAAATTTCTAACACATCTTCATAATCTGAAGTGCGGTTAAAATTAAATGTAGTTAACAAATCTAGCTTAGAGATGATCGAGGCCATGAATTCTTTTTCATCTTTGTACTGATCCTGCATTTGCGAACCTTTACGTTTTAATTTTGCCTTTAACAGCATACGTAAAACCGCAGTACGTGCTTCAAGTTTATTGATGTCTTCTTTTCTTTTACGATAGTAATACAGAACGAAAAAATACTTAGCCACCCAAGTAAACAGGGCTAAACCAAGAATATATAAAAAGATTTGCGACATTGGATCTAAATGCACATTACTTTTTTCGGCTTAAATTCAAATAATATTAAGCCGTAATTGCGACTAAGACGTCCAGTCTTGTGGGTTATGCAGAATTCTGCATATCGAGCAGGACTAAGTAGAATTTTATTTATTTTTAAGACTACTTTAAATACGGAAATTTTCGACGCTCACGCACACCCTGCGCATCGCTATTTGAGACAACTTGATAATCAAAATTCGACTCACCACCCAGACCAAGGTTTGAAAACGGGTTGCTTGCGTTAAGACCAACGTCGCCTGTAAAGAAGTCAAAACGCCCGCGACCATCAATATTGCCACCCGAATCACGCACAATAAAATAACCATCATGAGTTGATCCATCGGGTAAAGCAGCGCCCCGCACAGCCGGTATGTAAATAACTGTACCCAGCGGATGAATCGCCGTATCTGCGGCCACTGAATAAAATGGGTCTAAGCACATTATTTTAAATGATTGCTTAGCATCACTTGAATCCCCTAATCCATATTTACACACAGAGCGATCGACTAACATAAACTGAACCATACCATTCACTTTTTTATGATAGTTAAGCATCGTTTTTTTACCGCTGAGCTGGATGTAACAACTTCCCTGCGTTGTGCAGCCTTTTAAAACTTTACGACAGACTGAAATTTTAACGATATTATTTTTAGATTTTCTTAAGTTAAGTTCAGCTGTATCAGAACATTGTGTTTCTGCAGAATAATCAGCAACGTAATAAATTGTTGGTGTAATAAATTTAGCTTTTTCAGATTCGCTCAGTACCTTTTTCGCCTTACGCGCAGTGCGTGTTTTTTTACTAGATGAGGGCTCATCACCGGCACAGCCAACTAGCAGCAACATATTCATAATAAGAAGAGCCGAAATAAGCTTTTTCATTCTGGCTTTTTATAGCAGATTTCTCTCTGAAAAGGTGAATTTAACGCTATTTTTTTACCTAGTTACCTGATTGTCAAATTTATGGACAAACATAGAGCTAAATTTTAAAAAAATCGATATTCAGACAGGCTAATTCTTCTCCTGGAGAGGCCTTTACGGTGCTATACATCGATTTTATAAGCTGCAGTATTTCTTCGCGAATTTTTTGAAAATCAGCCCGGCTTACAGTCATCGGCGCAGTAAATACTAATTCAGCTTCAGAAATCTGGTCAAATTTTTGAATCGCTTTATGGCGCCAGTTTGTATGATGACGAGCAAGCTGCGGCGAGGTGTGCTCTAAGTGAGTGCTTAACGGCCCCATAACAATATGATTCTTCTCTTGCACGCACAAACCTGTCTGTAACAAAAAAGACATAATCTCGCTCACCTTTGTGCGATCATAACCAAGCTTTACACTAATTTGTTCAACACTAGAATATTCGTGTTTTTCCATTGAAGTTAACAAGCGCACCGCTTGATAAAGCCAGCTCGAATAAAAAATCGATTTCTCTACATCAGTTAATTTTTTATCCGCAGCAATGACAGTTCGAACGTCTAAGGCGTCTTTTTTTAAACGCTCACGTTCAGTAATAAAATGTTTTTTTAAAGTTTGCCTTCCGGCACGCTCAATTTGCACGAGCACAAACAGATAAGCTTTTTCTTTATCGGTAAAATGCAGATATTCAGACAATAAGTCAGCTTGTTCCAAGTTAAGGTTCTTCACTCCAGTTGTAATTTGACTCATCAGGGGTTGTGCAACTTGAAGAGCTTCAGCCATTTTAGATATCTCACCGCGCCCCTGCTTTGGCAGCGAATGAATGTGTTTTTTCAAAAAATCACGATAATCGTTAAATTCAAAAATTCTCATAATTACCTATAGTTAGTTAATATTTATAACTGATTGTATATAAAATTCATTGATTTATAAATATTAAACAATAGAGCTAAATGGCTTGCTGCGTTAAATTGGGCTCACAACCCACTGAGAAGTCGTTAACTGAACAAACATGGCGCGCATGTAAAGACGGTAGACGGTCTCTTAGAACCCATAACCAAACTATTAACCCCAGGCTTGGCGCAAATGTCGCAAAGTCTTTACATGAGGAACCCTATATGAAAAAAGCTCTAAACCTTATCTTAGCCCTGATGATTTCATTAACTGCTCACGCAAGCTTTGCCGATAGCGAATCTGGCGGCGTAGACTCTGGCGGAGGCGGCGCGCTTAAATGCGCTGATGGCAAAACCGAACTCTTAGATCTATGGGAAGCCGAAGTCCTCTACGATTTATCAATCACTCGCTCAGATGCAGATGTAATGACTCAATTTAACCATGCGGCTAATAAGCTGGCAGCGATTGATTCTTCACTTCCTGGTGAATTAACGGCGATTGCTCTGAAACTTTTTAACGCAAAAATTTCACTTAAAGCTGGAATCGAACTAGAACCACCTCGTGATGCCAATTCAAATTATAAAAAATCTGGCTGCACTCTTGTTGGCATGATGTTCTTTGATCGTTTAAAACAAAAGTTAGTGATTGATGACAAACATTTTAATAAATTAAAATCAAACACAGATATCGCAGCCGGCATGATGCACGAAGCTTGGTATTTCTTGGTTCGTAAAAATGCTTCTCAACTAGGGCCAGTAACTGATTCTGTAAACTCACGCAAACTTGTAGGATGTTTGTTTTCTGACAGCGCTTCATGTTTACAATCCGCAACTGTAAAAACAGGCAGAACGTTTTACTCTTGCAAAAGCACTACAAGCGAAATCGAAATCGCTGGTTCGAATGGCGTATACTTTTTTAATATTTTAAAATTGAATGATCGTACATTTAAAAACGTAACTGTCCAAACCCAGCCGACAGGAAACAGCATGGGTGTGAACTTAGCTGATGGCGCGATCTACAAGCAGCTTCCGCTAGCTGACTTCGATTTAAGAGCCTTCTCGAAAATGCCTTCAATTACTTTTCAGCCTAGCCTTGCAACTATCGAAATTCACAACTTAGAAGATAAATTCAAAGTTGACGACGAATTAAACTGCGAAAAAAGATAATTATTAAAACAATTTAAAAACTAAATCCTAAGCCTTAAAAGCTTAGGATTTTTTAATTTGACCGTTATCAATTAAAATTAAATTAGATCCAAAATACTGCGCATCTTTAGAATCATGACTGATCATCAAAGTGGTTACCTTAATGTCTTGCAATACGCTTTTAACAAGCTTACGCGCTTCTTCTTTAGTCGCTTCGTCTAACGCAGAAAACGGCTCATCTAATAATAACATGCGAGGCTTTGCCATCACCGCGCGAAGCAACGCCACTCGTTGCTTTTCTCCGCCCGACAACACTTGAGCTTTGGTGTTCCAGCAATTTTCTAATTTTAAAATGTTTTTGTATTTTTCTAATTCTGCAAAAGCCTGGCTGCTTGTGTTCTTGCGCGACTGCATCACTAATTCTATATTTTCTTTAGCTGTCAAATGCGGAAACAATTCAAAACTTTGAAAAACCACACCTAATTCACGCTCTGAGATTTCTTTTTTTGCTAAATCAATACCGGCGATTTCAAATTGCCAATCCTGATAGGGAACAAAGCCTGTAATTAAATTAAAGAGCGTGGTTTTACCTGCACCTGATGGCCCCATAAGCACAGTCACTTCATTTTCTTTAATCTCAAGCGACGGAATATCTAAAATAAAGTTATCGAATTTATAATTAAGATTTTTTATGTACGCCAAGTGCTGCTCCTGAAATGAGTGCGGTTATAAGCCAAATAGATAAAATTACAGTACTGATCACAAAAGCCCCTTCGATACGATAGCTTCCTAAATAACTGGCCATCTCGGTGCCTAAAGTTTTAACTTCTGCACCAGAAGCCTTTACTAAGCCAAACTCAGAAATAGTAAAAATAAATAATAATGACATCGCAAAATGCAGACGCTTTTTAATCTGTGGAAAGTAAATTTTAAATACAAAAACAAAAAAACCAATCCCGAATGATCTGGCCACTTTTATTTGTGTTTCAAAAAGTTGCAATTGATTTTCAAAAACAGATTTCATAAAACTAACAAAGCCCACAGCCGCAATAACGAGCGAAAGTTTTAATAATGAAAAAAATAAATTATGTGATGGTAATAATAAGTAAAAGCCAAAACCAACTAACACCGACGAGGGGCTTAAGAAAAAGTTCAAAAATCGGATTTTAGCCTGAGAATACTTTAAATATAAAACTGCCAGCAATAGAATAAAAAAGATCATAAAGCAGAATAAAAACAGCAGAAGAGACTGTGAAATCGATGCATAAAAATCAGCATTAAAAATTTCAGCGATATAATAGACCTGCAAACTGCTGCCGAATTGTTTTATATAACCCCAAAAATACAGCGTTAAATATAAAACTAAACCGCCCAAACCAATGTGTGACCCAATCAAAGAACTTTTTTTAAACTCGCTGACACTGACTGCAGGCCGTGCCTGTAATAAAAAGGCAAAGACCGCAACTAACGCTAGTTGTATTAAACTTAGCCCTAACGCCACCGACCAATTTTGTTCGATAAAAATTTTTTCATAGATTAAAACTTCAAAATTAGTTCCACGACCGGCACCTACTAATAACGGAATCGTAAAGGCCATCATCGCATTCACAAAAACTGTGATAAAAACAAAGCCTACTGATTTTTGCATCAAAGGCCATAAGACTTTTAATAAAAAAGATTTTTTAGATACCCCGTAAACTTCACCGACAAAACCGAATTGGCCAAGCTGTGATGTCATCTCTTCACACAAAATAAAGGCAACAAAACCAATATAAATAAGAGTTAAAAAATAAATAACTCCCAATGAACCTAGCGGAAAAAAATTTATGATCGAAATACCGATTAACAACGAAAATAATGACGGCATAAATACAGGCACTAACGCTAAAAACTTTAAGATGCGCTGTTTACCACCCGAAAGCTGCATAAGCCCTAACGCCCCGAAAAAACCAAAAAATACTGCCAATGCTGCCGTCGATAAGCTTTGCACTAAAGAGTTTCGCAGGGCCCAGAGAATTTCTTGAATGTCGTAATCTAAATTTAATCTGAAATAGTAAAAAAGAATAAAAAACGGAAATAAAAAAAATAAAGCTAAAACCAGCTTTATAGCTTTAGCCTTCATTTTTTCTTAGCTCGGTCCAAGTGCCTAACCATTTTTGCAATTGCTCTTTAACTTCAAGCTTGAATGGCAATAATTTAAAGTTTTTCACACCATCAAAAGCTGTTCCTTCTTGCACAGCTTTAATCATCGGAAACATATAGTTCTTTTCCATAATAATTTTTTGTGCTTCGGGAGTTTGTAAAAACTGAACAAAACGAATTCCAGCATCACAGTTAATACAAGATTCAGGAACTCCGGCGAATTCAACCTGAACAGGGTGACCGTCTTTGAATTCTAAAGCTGTAAAGTGCGAATCTTTTTCTTCGACTAAATGATACACCGGAGAAGTAGCGTACGATAAAACGATATCAGCCTGTTTGTTTTTAAATAATCCGTAAGCCGCTGACCAACTAGGTGAAAAGCTATGCGCCTGCGCCATTAATTGTTTAACAAACTGATCAGCATCTGCTTCAGATTTAGTTTTATAAATCCAGGCTAAAAAATTTAAACCTGGTGAACTTGTTCTTGGATCTTCTAAAGCAATGCGACCCTTAAGTTCTGGATTTAGTAAATCATCTAACTTTTCAATTGTTATTTTTAAATCATCACGAGCCACAAAAGCAATCGGTGCCCAGTCATAAGCTTTAAACTGTTCCATTTTTTCAAGCTCTTTTAAAGTATCAGGCAAATTAAAAGACGTCTTTGCTTCAATAGCTTTCCAAGTTAATTTATCTGCGGCACGTGCTAAATCATATTGATCTAAACTTAAAATCACATCACCGACAGCTTGCGCCCCTTCGAATGAAATTTTTTGAAACACTAAAGCTGGATCAGACATTTCAAGATAGGTTACTTTAATGCCCGTTTGTTTTTCGAATATTTCTTTTAGTTTTGGGCCTGGCCCCCATGAACCAATAAATGACCCTGAACCATAAACTTTAAGACTTGTGTAATCAGCGCTGTTTTGCCCATCGTCACGGTAAAAGTAAAAAACTGTTAAACATGAAAAAACAACTGCGACAAAAGCTAAAAAATGCTTCATTAAAAACTACCACCAAATTCCGCGATAACGTTTATAAAAATAATAATCTAATCCTAAACAACGGCCGGCACCCACCCATGCTAATAACACATGTGAAGCGATCATTAATTTAAAGAAAAATTCTTGGCTCGAACTTGCCACGGCCAAATAATTTAAACAAAGAATTAATCCCAGAATTGAAGCGGGACGAACCACGTAACCAATTAAATATGAAATTCCGATGATGGCCTGTATTCCCACAAGAACAAAAGCATAAAAAGGCCAGTGACTCATTAAGTGCTCAGTCAGAAAAAAGCGATACCAAAAAGGCATTTGCGTTTTATTTAAAGCTTCGACAAGCAAATCACTGACCATCGAATTACCTATGACGTGAACTTGCCAATCTTTAAAGGCTTGTTGCAAATAAAAATATCCTAAAAAAATTCTTAGAAAAGAAATGGGAAGCAGATGCCCCACATATTTTAGACTTTCAAAATAAGCTTGTAGCATGTGTACTAGCTTAGACCTTTACGTGGACAGCGGGTAGCTAAAAAACATGACTCGCAGTCCGGAGATCTAGCTTTGCAAATCGCCCGACCATGTGAAATCAAATAATGCGAAAGCAGGATCCATTCAGATTGCTCGAACATAACATTAAGTTTCTGTTCAATCTTTACAGCGTCGACAATTTTGACCCAACCAAAACGATTCGCTAGTCGAGTTACATGCGTGTCGACCACAACGCCGGTAGCGATAGCAAAAGCATTACCTAAAACCACATTGGCGGTTTTTCGCCCTACCCCTGGTAGCTCTACTAATTCGTCTAAAGTTTTTGGCACCTGATTACCATGTTTATCTTTTAAAATCTGGCAGCAGGCTTTGATATTTTTAGCTTTGTTTTTATAAAAACCTGCAGAGCGAATGTATTGCTCGATCACTTCAACGTTTTCTTCTGCTAAATCACTGGGTTTTTTATATTTTTTAAAAAGATCTTTGGTGACGATATTGACCCGTTCATCAGTGCATTGCGCGGATAATATAGTCGCGATTAATAATTGAAACGGATTTGAAAAAATTAGTGCACAGTGTGCATCAGGATAATTTTTCTTAAGAAGGTTCAGGCACCAACTAACGTCGAGTGCGCCAGACTTTGGTTTGGTGACCTTAACCTTGGTCACCGAAATCGCCGATGGCTTCAACAGGACAGCCTTCCATCGCTTCTTTAACAGCCGCTTCTTCTTCAGGAGTGTCTGGTTGTTTAGTTACAAATGCATGACCGTCTTCTTCGTGCATCGTAAAGTTTTTTGGAGCCGTTAAAACACAGGCATCACATGCAATACAAGATTGATCGACGAAAATTTTGCCGTCTTTATTTTCTTTCCATTTTTGACCCAGATCAGCCATTTGAGCTCCTTTACAGTACTGCAATCTATGGAATATCTGGGCTTAAGTCAAATTCATAGAACTGGCCATCACAGACAGGGCATTCACAGCTATAATATTTCTATCATAGGAGTATTATTTTTATGTTAAAGCCCAGATCTCCAGAACAGCATGAATTTGATCATGTTGTCGAATTTCTTAATCATCAATTAAGAGCCGAATCAACTTGGCCCATTAACAGTGAATATCCGACAGCATTGACTCCTTCGAATATGCACAACATGAGCATTATTACCGAAGAAGATGGTTCCATTTTATCACACGCACTAATTAAGCCTATTATAACAAAAACGCCTTATGCTATCTACAAAATAGGCGCTATTGGCTCGGTGGTCACAGACCCATCTCATCGTCAGCAGGGTTTAAGCACCTTGAATATGCAAAATTGTTTAGCAAAAGCCACGGCGCAAGATTGTGATTTAGTGATTTTGTGGACTGATAAAACAGAATTTTATCAAAAATTTGGCTTTGAATTAGCCGGCAGCGAAAACACCTATGTATTTGATAAACCACTGGCCCCGCGCTGCGAAAACATTCGTATCGTAAAAGGCACTCAGGTTGATCCCCAAGCTATCTTAAAACTTTATTCTCAACATAGCGTGGGATCGATGCGTTCTATCGATGATATCCAACAGTATTTAAAAATTCCGAATGCAAATCTTTACACCGCTTGGAGCAGCAGCAATCAACTTTTAGCTTATGCTGTTGATGGCAAAGGTGCTGATTTGCAAACTTTTATTCACGAATGGGGCGGAAACGTCGACGCACTTATCGATCTAGTTAGCCACATGGTTAAAACTGAAAATAAAAATTATCATCTTATGGTTCCGCAGCATTCGACTAATCTGCGCAAA
Source organism: Bdellovibrio sp. (assembly GCA_036676395.1). Classification (GTDB taxonomy): domain Bacteria; phylum Bdellovibrionota; class Bdellovibrionia; order Bdellovibrionales; family Bdellovibrionaceae; genus Pseudobdellovibrio. The sequence continues at coordinate 362,831 of JAKFCY010000002.1, read as the reverse complement.
GTCTTAGATGATTTAGAAGTATACTGTCATCGCGGTTTTTTGGCGATGTTACGCATTCATAACTTTGAAGCCGTGGCGATGAAAGTAAAAAGAGCTTTTCGCACTGAAGGTTTTGATCAAATCGTTTTAGAAAAACAACACGGTCAAATCGTATTTGGTTACGGCCAGGATCTTTACACCTTAGACGAAGAAGCTGATTTAGCAAAAATCTTATTTGGCCCGACAACGATCGATGAAATGACATTTATTAAACCGGAAACGCGCGAAATTTTAAATACATTATTACCGCTTCCGCTATGGGTTTGGGGTTGGGATTCTATATGAAATTAAAACAATCAATCATCGTGCTTACGGCCTTGTTCGTCGTATTCACGCAAACGTCTTGCTTAAAAAAACAAAACCTTGAAGATGCTAATTTAGGACCCATTGTTGACGCCGATGAGGTCGAATCTAAAATGGCCGAAGGTATTGGCGGACTTGATCCTGCTGATATTAATCGTAACGAGTCAAGTAACGTGACTGCGGTCACGACTTATGAAGATTCACAGTCTGTGAAACTATTTAGCCAAGCCATCATTGTAAATTCAATCACTGATGTTGTAGTCAGCGGGGCGACAGTGACCCGCTTTGCTTTAGATTATTCGAAGGTTGATTATTTAAATTCGAATCAATCTTTTAATAATCTTGCTTACAACTTAGATTTTGGCCATTCAAACGACATATCAAACAACACAGTAGAATCTCAAAGCATTAAAACGCGTTCTGACTTATCCGTTAAAGCTGCTGATAAAGTGCCGTTTTTTATGTACCGTGCATTTATTGTGATGGCAGCTTTTGCCTGCCGTGAAGACAAAGTGACTTGTCATAATCTTAGCGTTGTCGATAGCCAAATGGCGTTATCGCCTGATTTAGCCGACCCGCGCATTTGCAGCGACACTCTACATTGTAAAATCCCGATTCGTAAAGTTGAGTACGATTTGGTTGATAACAATGATATTCAAACTGATGGTCAGCCAGCGCGCACGCATTACACATTTATGATGTCGAGCTCACTGCCTTTCTTTTCAAAAGTTTTGCAATATTGCGTTCGCGGTCTTGTGCAGATGGAAAATCGCAAGGTTTTAGCTGAAGACTGCATCGGGGTTAACGGATTTTCAGTAGGCGACTAGGCCCTTTTAGTTTAGAGTAGACGCATGAAAAAAATCGCTATCTTGGCTGTGGGTTTTGGCCCCGGCCAATCTGAAATCACTGAAACAATTAGTTTATTAATTTCACTTTCTGAGTTTAAAGCGCAATTTAAAATTTTTGCGTTCGATACTCAGACCGCATTAAATCACCACGAATTACACCCGCTTGAGCAATTAAATCCAAATGAATTTGATGCTTTAGTTTTGCCAGGTGGTGCTGGTAATGCGACTCACATTTCAACTTGGAAAACAGACAAAATTAAAATGACGGTCAATCCGACGGTGGAAAAAATTATTCAGCGGTTTTACGAACAAAGCAAACCCATCGGAGCAATTTGTATGGCGCCGATCGTTGTGGCTAAAGTTTTAGCTAAACACAATCCAAACATTACTTTAGGCGAGGATTTTTCTGAAAAAAACATCGTTGAAAGTTGGAAAGTGACTGTTGAAGAATGTCCGTCGGATGATTACATCACTTGTCGCGATACAAAAGTTATCACTACACCGGCCTACATGAATGATGCCACACCATTTCAAGTGTTCACTGGCATCCGGGGCCTAACCAAAGAACTTGTCGAGATGGCCTAGCTAACATAAGCTATCTGTGTATGAAAAAAATTGCAGTTATTTTTGGTGGCCATTCTTCTGAACACGAAGTTTCAATTAACTCTGCTCGTAATATTTTTAAAGCTATGGATAAAACAAAGTTTTCTCCGGTGCTTATCGGCGTTTCTAAGCAAGGAACTTGGTATGCAATCAATGAAAAAGATTTTGAAACCTTAGAAGCCATCAACGATAACAAAATGGCGCAAGAACAAACGATCACTTTAATTCGTGCGCAATCAAAAGTTTTTGCTCTTAATTTGCAAAACCAACAACGCCAAGAATTAGATTGCGCTTTTGCGATCATTCATGGAACCAACGGCGAAGACGGCACTATGCAAGGACATCTTAAAATCTTAGGCCTTCCGTTTGTAGGCTGTGGCGTGATGTCTTCAGCTATTGCGATGGATAAAGAAGTGATGAAAATCATCATGACGGCTGCAGGAATTCCGAATTCTAAATATGCGGTTTTAAAAAGTTATGAAACTCCGGATTTTGACGGTTTGGTCAAAAACTTGGGCCTTCCATTTTTTATTAAACCTGCAAATGCGGGCTCTTCAGTGGGCGTGCATAAGATTAAATCTAAAGATGAGTTTGCTGCTAAATTAAAAGATTCTTTTAAATACGATCATAAAGTATTAGCTGAAGAATTTATCGACGGCCGAGAAGTTGAATGTTCAGTGATGGGTTTAAATCAAAAACCAGAAGCCGCTATGCCCGGTGAATTAGTAGTTAAACACGAATTTTATTCTTATGAGGCAAAATACCTTGATCCTAATGGGGCAGAAATTATCATTCCGGCTAAAGTTACAGCTGAACAAACTGAACAGATCAGAAGTTTAGCTGTTAAAACATATCAAGCTTTATACTGCGATGGATTAACTCGCGTTGATTTCTTTATGAAAAAAGATGGCTCGTTAACGGTTAATGAAATTAACACGCTGCCGGGTTTTACTAAAATTTCGATGTACCCAATGATGTGGGAAGCCAAAGGCGTGGGTTACAGCGATTTGATTACAAAATTAATTCAGTTAGCGTTTGATAAAAATGATTTTGAAAACAGTTTAAATTTGGACTTTAGATCGTAACCGAAATTGTAATTTATTCTGTCGTATTAAAAAGCGAAGAATAAGTATCTCACTCTCATAGACTTGACGTTGGTCTGTGAACGGTTTTTGCAGTGAGATTGTATTTACACAAGACAGTCATTTCATAGGATGTGAATTGGCTCTCGAAAGACGTTAAAGAATTTAGCTCAGGAGGAGCAATATGAGATCTCAAGATACGGCCAACAGCCATTTAAAATTATCTGATCTTCCCCGTTACGAGAAAACTGAAAACACGTTTCAAAAAGCGTTTATCGCCCTTCAATGCAACTGTGTGTTGTGCGCGACATCATTAGAACTTAAAGTAACAACCACTGAAGCTAATGGCGAAATTAAAGAAGAAGCCTTCTGCCCGCAATGCAATATCCGCATGCGCTCAAAAAGTCATACGATTCAATAGCCATACGCCCGACTTAAGTCGTCAGCTTTTTGACGTTACAATAAAAGTCGCCAAATATCTGGCTATTCATATTTCCAAACGATGATTGTTTGACACCTTCAATGGCTGAATCTTGATAAATACTCCAGCGATTAAGACTAACTAGACCAACATCCAATTGCTGGATGGTCTTTTGGTTTTTGCCGGCCTCTGTCCACACTGTGGCAGAATGCCCATAATAAGAAACATTACTATATTTCGGAATATCGAAGGCGTATTTCACCGTTGATAAAATAAATGCTGGCCCCAATACCTGATCTTGTTGCAGCACCGAACAGTTCGACATGTCTTTAGTAAAAAATGGTTTTACATATTTATTTGAGGGCAATGCCCCATCTGCCGATATAATTTTTGCCTGATCTGTCTTAGCTTGTTGAACTAACGAAGCGAACTGATCCACCGATTTCATTTTCATGAGCGGTGTCCACGGTGACCAATCATGAATATCAGTGCTCGGCTTTAAATCATGTAGCTTATGAGCTACAAATTCAGTCCACTGCTGTTCGTGTTTTTCTAAAATAAATAATCTTGATGAATTCCACGCCAGTTGTCCTTGGCCAAAAAGAAAAGAATTTAAAATTTCATTCATTTCTTTCTCAACAGGTTCATTTAGTGCTGCTGCAGTATTTTTAGATCCCGAGTGAATTTGAATTTTCTTAAACTGTTGTGTCGTCATTTGCGCTACAGTTTTTATGATTTCGCTGGTATTTTCTAAAGTGCCAGTGACTAACAAGGCTTTAATTCCTGGATGCGTGATGAATAATTTTTTAAACCCAGCATCTTGGCTATGCAGCATCTGAACCAGACCTGCAGTCATTCCAACTGATTGAAATAACTCTCCCCAAAGTTTGGCTGTGACTGGTGAATAACTTGAAATTTTAACAATCACAGAGTTTCCGGCTAAAATCGCAGGAAGCACTTTTTCAACAAATAGTCTTGTTGATAAGTTCCATGATAAAACTACGCCGACCACGCCCACAGGTAATACGCCGTAGCCTTCGGGAATACCCTTGTGTAATTCGATTTTTAAGTTTTTTAGCTTAGCTATGGCCACATCAATATTTACCGATAATGAAAACGCTAAGTTTAAACCCTGATTCCAGGCTTCCTGTTCTGCAAATTGATTTTTATGGTCTTGAAGGTAGTGTAAGATTTTATCGACTAAGACAACGCGGTCTTCAATCGTCGATTCTTTCCAGGTATTAAATGCGGTGTGCGAGCCTTGGATGGCTTTTACCAAATCGAGAGCTGAACTATTGGCGACTAAGATAGTTTTATCGTTAAATGGACGCTCTTGCGTGAACGTTGCGGGCTGTACAGGTTTGGCGAAGTCGCCATCGATAAAGTTCAGAATATCCATGGCTAATGTGATACCCCAAAAAAGGAACGGCTGGTAGATCTTATTCTTACCAGCCGTTTGAATCATAAATTTTGTTTAAGATTCGAATGACAATTTCTACGGCGGAGGTTTAGCTTACGCTAGGCCTCAGCGACCATAGGTCACTAAGTTTCGATACTTTAGATTTCTCTAAGGTGCCGACACCTCCGCCTTAGTTATGTCTTGTTGTTTAACCATAAGACCACCTCCCTTCGAACCGTTAGAACGGTTAAGTAAAGAATACTAAAGGTGTAACGATTTCACAAAATCAAAAAATTTAGGTGTTCCATAACAAGAACTTATGCGCTTTCTGAGACAAAAAAGTTTAGAATTATTGACCTAATTTCTCGAATTAAACCGAAAAATATTTCACTGTTTATTTATTTGCCCGACGAAGGTGCGTAGTTTGCCAATTTATTTATAATTTAAAGCTTCAATGATCTTTTTTTGAATCGCCTGCATTTGTTCAGGCGGCAGTTTTTGGGCGCGTTTAAAATCTAATTCAGGAATGCTGTTCGCTGGAATCAAATGCATATGATAGTGCGGCACTTCAAACCCCGCCACCATCACACCAACACGCGGACAACCGGTAGCTACTTTAATGGCTTTTGCAATCATCTGGGCATTGTGGCCAACACGATTATAGATTTCAGGAGGTACATCAAACCAGTGATTTACTTCTTGTTTCGGGATCACTAACACATGGCCTGGGTTAACTTGGTCTAAAGCTAAAAATGACAACGTTAATTCATCTTCATGAATTTTATATGAAGGTAATTCGCCGTTAATAATTTTTGTGAATACTGTAGCCATAGTTGCTCCCTAAATTCTTTTTCTATATTTTTCATCAAGCTCTGTGCAAGCCAAGATAAGCTCTGATTTGGCATCGTCTCTTTGGCCTTTTTTCTTAGCACGCATAGCTTGATACAAATCTAGAACGGTTATTTTATCTTGTACACGTTTAACAAGCTTCAGCTTATCGCCCGCTTTCACTTTACCCTCTGTGATAACTTCAAAATAAATACCACACCAGTCACGCGCTTCAAACTCGCGCTGTAGACGTTTATCGCCTGATGAGTAGTTTAATTTATTGCAGGGGTAACGAGGGCCTGTGGCACGAAGTAAGGCTGTACCAACTTGGTACTCATCACCTAAGTAAAAGTCTTCTTCACGTAAAATGTCGATTGATAAATTTTCGCCTAAGTTACCAAGAGAAAATGGTTTTTTTAAAAACTTTTCCCATTCAGGGTAGCGATCTGCAGACAAGGCGTAAACAACAGCGTCGAAGGTTCCGTGAAGTTCAGGATTTGCGAACTCATCCCCTTCAACGCGTAATTTGTTGATTTGAATCTCCGCCACCGGATGACGGATCATTGAAGTTACAATGCTCACATCATCTAAGGTATACTTTTGCGGTTTACCTACGTTGACAGCTAAGACGTTCATGATTTAGCGAGCGTCTACTGGCTTCCAGCTTAAGCCTTCTTTTCCTTGCCATTTACCACGCGGACGGTAAATACGATTTTTTTCGTACTGCTCGTTAGCATGTGCAATCCAACCAGCTACGCGAGAAACTGCGAAGATAGGTGTGAAGATATCTGTCGGAATTCCCATTGAGTGGTAAACAGTTGCCGAGTAGAAATCTACGTTTGGCATTAAACCTTTTTCTTTATTCATTGTATCGTCGATCAAAGTCGACATTTCGTACAATTCAGGTTTGCCGATTTTTTTAGTTAACTGTTGAGAGATCTTTCTCAAAATAGCGGCACGAGGATCGCCGTCTTTGTAAACACGGTGACCGATGCCCATTACTTTTTCTTTAGCAGCTAACGCATCTTTCACGAATTGTTGTGCTTTTTCCATGGTGCCGATTTTAGCTAACATCACCATAACTTGTTCGTTCGCGCCGCCATGTAAAGGCCCTTTTAAAGCACCAATAGCAGAAACGATGGCTGAGTGCATGTCAGATAATGAAGAAGCTGTTACGCGAGTGGCGAAAGCTGAACAGTTTAATTCGTGATCCGCGTGTAAGATCAACGCTGTATCCATTACTTTTACTAATTCTGCATCTGGCTCAGAACCTTTTAACATGTACATGAAATTCCATGCGATAGACTTGCCTGATTTAGGCTGAACGATTTCACGTTTGTTACGAATCGCTTCGAATGCTGCAACGATTGAACCCATTTTAGCTGTCAAACGAACCGCTTTACGCGCATTTGCATCAACAGAGTTATCGTTTGCATCAGTGTCCCAGTGAGACATCAAAGAAACTGCAGTACGTAACCACGCCATTGGGTGAACGTTAGTTGGTAATGTTTTTAGAACTGCAATGTAGGCAGGATCTAAAGTCATATTTTTATTTAAGTCTTCAGAGATAGCTGCAAGTTCAGATTTATTTGGTAATTTATTATTCCAAAGTAAATAGATCACTTCTTCAAAAGTTGAATGAGCCGATAAATCTTCAATCGTGTAACCACGATAGTTTAAAGTATTTCCAACGATAAATGAAACCGCTGTTGTACAAGCAACAACGCCTTCTAAACCTTTATCTAAAGCGCCTTCGTAAATAGTAATATCAGCCATAATGCCCTCTTCTTCATTGATTGAATGTAACGTATTAGAATTACCAAATATCGAATTACTTGGCTAGTTTTATCACTCTGTCTTTAACTTCGATCACGACGACAGTCTGATCTCGTAGCGGAGTATCAAGACCAGACACCAGCTGGCATTTCAATAAGATTTCATTACGCACATCATGAACCTGTGACGAATTACCCAGAGCTTGCAAACATTGACTAATTTGATCCGTCGACAAAACCTCTAAAATACCATCACTCAGTAGCACCACTCTAGACTTTGGTTCTAATTCAACACTCGCTGATTTAAAAACAGGCGAAGTCATTGAACCCAATGCTGCCGAATCCGACGAGATCATTTGCAACGGTTTACCCGGTGACTGCAAAAAGCCTTTGATTCGGCCAACTGCACAAAAATTTAAAGTTAAATCACGACGATCAATCACCCCGTAAAAGGCCTGAGTTTCATCAGTCGTTTTTGCTGTCGATTTAAGCTCTGCACCAATCTGTTCCAAAACCTTCTCTGGCGCCAAACCTTTTTTAGCTTCCATCAAATGGGTTACTTTTAGAATCAAAGATAAAAACAAAGCCGACATCGCATACCCTGATGATGACGATAATAAAATACCGAACTTCAATTTGTCTTCATGTTCAAAAATGTCGAAGTAATCACCACCGTAGCGTGACCCATAGACGAACTTACGACTAAATTCAAAACCCGGAATATTAGGAATTTCAGTAGGAGTTAAAACTTTTTGGATTTTTTTTAATAAATCGACATCACCCGAAATCTGGATCATGACATTGTCTAACTGATGCGAAAATTTCAACAACTCTTGTTTATACAACAAAAGCTCTTGATCCTTCATGTGAATGATACCCTTTAAACGGGCAATTTCGTCAGACATTCCTCTATGTTAGAGAGGATAATGCTGTAGTCAAAAAAGATTCTTCTTTTCGATGCAGATCGACTAAACGTTTAGGCAAAAGGTCTAGATCGGCATTTGCATACACGCGTTGATTATTCTTAATCACGATGACTTGGTCACGTAAGTCCTCTTTAAACGCTTTACCTAGTGTCAGCTTTTTCAAAAGAACGCTGCTTGAGTACTTAATTGCAAAATCTGATGGCTCGGGATTTTTTTTCGTGTAGAAATGCCCCCACACCGACAGAACCACAAGCTCTAAGCCATAATACATACACACCGTCAAAATAAAGACTTCTAAGCGGTTAGCATACATCGACTGCGTAAAATACCCCGCTTGTAATAAGTAATTATAAAACTCAAATGATAAATGCACGGCCAAGGCCCACGACACAAAACTTAATAAACCCGTAACTAACCAAGTGCCTTTCGAATAACTTTCTAATGAGCGCACCCAGCGTAAATTTAAAAAAATACGCGCAAGAACAATACAGGCTAATAAAATAATGCCTAATAATAAATGCATATCCCCTTGTGATATTAAAAAACCCACTATGGCGATAACGATAAATTCTTTACGGCTTACATAGCTAACCGCAAAAACAACGATGGCCAAAATAGCCGCGTAAAGCCAATCCATACCAAACAGGGTTTGCACGAAAATATTATCCATCCCCAGGGTTTGGCTTAAAGAAAAATGATAACGAAGGGGATTAATGATAAAAAATAAAAGCACTAATAACAGTGGCCACGCGGCCAGTGGTGAAAAACATAAACGCATTAAAGCTTCACAACGCTGGCTTTTATCAAAATCCATGGTCACTAAAGCCTGATGTTGGTTTTTTAAAATCGAAAAACTTTTTAGAGTTAATTTTAATTGTTCAAAGACCATAGATATCATAGCGAATAATCTTTCCTTCAATACTGCCTGCTGGCTTTTTAAATGATTCAGCAGAAAGTGGCCGTTTAACGACAAAACGTTTAAATAACTTTTTTTCAACAGCTAAATTAACAATGCGACCAGCATCTTCATCATGCCCGACCAGGTTTTTAAAAAACACCATCTCTTGCTTAGGCAGTGCTGATTTTTTCTTTTCTGGAAACATCGGATCAAAATAAGCCACATCAAATTGATCAGGCACCACTATATCTAAGTATTTTAGTGAGTCAGAATAAATAAAGTCAATTTCAGGCAAATGCTCAGAGGCAATTTTTAAAGCCATATACACCAAAGGGTTTCTTTCAATGGCCGTTACCTTAAAACCAAGCTGCAGTAAAAATACCGAGTCCACACCAAGACCTGCTGATAAATCTAATAATCTATAACCTTTATTACCACTGCCAAGCGCTTTCGCTAGTGGCTCTTTATTGATCGAGCTTTTAACTTTATTGTAATTTAGATTATCACCTAAAAAATCAATTTTGAATTTTCGGCCGTCATTATCGTAAATCGTCGGAATTTCGCCATCGAATTGGACTTTATAGGTTTCAGCAGATTTAAAATTTTCATCAATAAATGACTGCCAATGACCAAACTTAGTTTCTAAATCCTGATTGGCAAAAACAAATTGCACCATTTAAACAACAAACCAGTCGTTTTTATTTCCCAGGTACCAATAGAATTCGATGACAATCAATACACACATTAATAAAAAATTGCGATAACCCACGCGTTTTGCATCGGTCAAATCTGAACCTAAAGGTGATTGAATTTCAGAAACTTTAATAAACGTAGGAATCGACCAGAAAATCAAAACTACAGTCGTTAAATAAGACCAAAAAGTGCTAGCGTAAAAATAGTGGTACAACACCCATAAAACGATAAATGCACACCACCAGCCGATTAAAATCTTTTTGGCTTTATCAAAACCCGCATTGGTCATGGTGTTTTTAATACCAGCTTGTGAACTGGTTAGAATGTGATTGAAATTATTTAAATGAACTAGAAATTGAATGCCCCAAGCCCATAAGATACCAAAAGCTAAAACTTCAGTATCAACTCCTGCTCCTAAAGCCACTTGGTATCCTGAAACCACTCCTGGCCCCGCAAGGATAAAAAATATCACTTCTCCCCAGCGTTGGTTTTTATAAGAATTTTTTGAAAGCAATCTGCCAGCAAAAATTAATACTATCACAACGGCAATCACGCGGGCTTCTTCAGGCTGACGCAACATCACCGGAAGCGAAATAATCATGGCGATGAGCGTGAGCAGCCAACTCATAGCCGAGGCCTGCGCCGCTGTAATCCAGCCTTTATTAATTGGCTTTTCCGAAGGTGAGATATTCACGCGGTCATAACCCGAAACATGATCATTCACATCGTTACGAATATTTAACGCTGCAAAAATAAATAACATCGCAAAGGTGGCAATTAAACATGTTTGCGGGTCACGAAAACGATTATCAACATAGTTTTTAACCAAAACGTAAAAAAGGGGTAATAAAATTAAAAATAAATTTTGAAATTTAATCAGGCTTAAAAAAATTTTAAAACCTGAGGGTCTTTTAACTAAAGACTTATCGACGATTTCAAAAGTCACCGTTTCTTCCGGTGAATCTAAATTCATCGTTGCCATCGGAAGCGCTATTTGAGTTTTAGAAAACTTACCCCAAAGATAGTTTTGAAAATCAGAATCTTTTTTCTTTAAGGTAATGAACGTACTCACGCTTTAGGCTTTCTGCGCCAGTATAAAATTTCGGTTAACGGTTTTAAAGATTTAATCAGTTCAGGTTTTTGAATTTTCTTTTCTAATTGAATAAGATGATGATCATAAAGCTGAATCATCTTTTCATTTACCGCATCGAATTTTTGCACGTAGCTTTGAAATTCTTTTTCGCCGCCGGCAAAACATTGATAGTACTCATTAAGATCTGATGATTTCACCATTTGATCAATTTGTGCACGCGTCATATCGCGCGTAACGAAAGCCCCGAATGAATTTAAGTAACCTGATTTAAGGTCTCCCAAAATTGCTTTACCTTCATCGTTACGAATATCGTAATCTAATAAATCATCACTGCGCTGAAACAATTGGCCCAAGATGGTGCCCATTTCATCAAGGGTACGATGCAATTCTTCGTCGTTATTACCCGCCGCCATAAATGGAGCCCGCAAGCACCACTTAAATAACGAAGCCGTTTTTAAATTATGAATACGGTCTAATTGTTCTAATGAAACAAAAAAATCTCCGACAACAGAATCTTGTAACCATTCACCTTCTAATAAATCTGAAATTGTTTCAGAGGTAAATTGAACCAACTTGATATTGCCAAAAGAAGACAAGTTCACCATCACGCGCGCTAATAAATAATCGCCAGCAAGAACAGCGTATTCAGGAGTGTATTTAGCCCATGCGGCAGGTTTTCCGCGGCGTAATTGCGAGCGATCAATCAAATCATCATGCAAAAGCGAGGCATTATGAACGAACTCGATCGTCTGACATAAAAGTTGCTGTGTTTCAGCAGGTAGAACCAGTGGATTACTGACCATTTGCACAAGTTTTGACCTAAACCCTTTACCACCTGCAAACAGGTCATCGTAAAGCGAGTTCAATTTAGGCAAATAAGCTGGAAAGTCTTTTGGACTGAAAATTTTCAAATTCATATATTCAAATGAACGGTATAGACATAGACTAGATTCATGTCAATAAAACGCCCTTTTTATGAAGATGGTTTGAAGTTCGAATGTCAGGGATCAGGCAACTGCTGCACATCCCATGGCGAATTCGGTTTTGTCTTTTTAACTTTAGAAGATCGAAGACGATTTGCAAAACATCTGAACATTTCTACCGCAGCTTTTACCCGTCAGTACTGCGATATGAAAGATGGCGTTTGGCATCTTAAAGAAGACCCAAAACAGCCCGATTGCATGTTCCTAAAAAACAAGCGCTGCTCAACCTATGAAGCACGCCCTACTCAGTGCCGCACATGGCCTTTTTGGCCAGAAGTAATGACACCAAAAGCTTGGAAAGGCGAAGTGGCTTCGTTCTGCCCCGGCGTTGGTAAGGGTAAATTGTGGAGCAAAGAAGAGATCGAAACTATTGCTGCTGAAGATGCTGAAAACGCATCACGATTCGGTACTTAAATCTCTTAAACCTTAGTTTTGATAAAATTTAAAATATCGTTCTTAGCTGTTTTGAAATCGTCAGACGTCGATAACATTTCCATTTCGCCGTAATTTGGATAGTACGCAAAAGTTTGTTCGTCTTTTTCACACAAACCCAAACAACCACTGGTCATTACGCGAATTTTTTTGTGAGCATCGAATTCTTTTAAATCAGAACGCAATTCAGATTTTAATTTTTCAGCGCGTTCTGGTTTTGGATCAGAAAAATCCTTACCACATTTTGTACAGATAAACAGACTGCCTTTGGTAAATTTAGGATTGTAATTTTTTAACATGTTGATCCTTTATCGCTTCTTTTAATAAAGTGTATTTGATTTTACCTAAATCAGTCACAGGAAATTCAGTAACCTCGATATAGCTATAGATTTTTTCATACGGGCGAGCTAGCGCATTATATTTTGACAAGATTTCATTTACGTTTTGCTCTTGTGTCACGACTAACACCAGACTTGCGCCATCACGCGCATCGGGCAGATCACAGATTGTAGCATGATTAGGACTAATATTTAGTTTGAGCAAGGTTTGACGAAGTTCTGCTAACGAGACACCTTCGCCTTTGATTTTAACAAAATCAGATTCGCGCTGTAAAAATTTAAACTTGTTTCCTGAAATTTCGACCTGATCCTGGGTCGTAATCCATTCAGGTATTTTTTCACAGATCAAATCCTGGGTATTTAAATTTAATTTTAAAATATAACTGGCATTTGAATCAGATTTAATTTTTAAACGGCCGTTATCAGAACTAATTTCAACGTTAGGTAAGGTTTCAAAGTATTCGTTATTAATATTTTTTTTAACGGCAATCATTGAAGCTGTTTCAGTCATGCCAAATGTTTGCACGATCGGCCAACCTAAAGCTTTTGCCTGTGTGGCTAAATCTAAATTAAGTTCTGCACCGCCGACAAAAACTGTCTGCACAAAAGCCGGAGCTCGCCATTTTTTTTGCACGATTTCAAAAATTTGGGTCGGCACAAGCGAAATATGAGTTATGCGATTTTCGTTAATCCAATCTGGATTAAACTGTTCCCAGGACGTGTAACGTATTATCGATCCTGCGGCATAGGCCCGCATTAAAATTCCCAAACCACCGACATGAAACATCGGCAGAACGCAGCCCCAAATCGAACTTTCATTCACATTAAAAATATTATTTACCCGTTTGGCTGAATTAATCAAAGCCTGCTCACTTAGAGCGACAACTTTGATTGATTCTTGTGAGTTTTGCGTAGAACCACTGCTGGGAATTAAAACAAAATCAGCAGCGGCGGTTTTTTCGCTAAAAAGTTTTTTAATTTTAAAGAGATCACTTTTTTCCTGAACACTGGCACGGTGATTACAAAGTAAAAAATTATCCCCGTCAAAAGCTGGCATCCAATTGAGTTTGTTTAATACTGTCGTAAAACCAATACCATAACCGTCAGCTTGATAAGTTAAATGATCTTGGTCGATAGTAAAATACCGCGAAAACTCAGTGTCTTCATACAGCGGTAAAGTTAAAAATCCATGGGTTTTTTCAGGGTACTTTTGGGCAAAATGTAATCCGTGAACTACTCCTACCGGATGTTCCATACTTGAAGTGATCGAAAAATCCTGACAATTCATTTTTTCTTCGCGTGAAGGCTTCCAGATACGATGACTCCAGCTTTGCCCTTCGGCTTGTTTCCAGTCTAAAGCTAGTTTGACTGTGGCTGAATATTGGTTCCATTGGTCACGATGAAAAAAGAATGGATCTTCGATGTATTCAATTTTTTGTAAGACTTCATTGCTTAATAAATTCAAAAACTCTGAAAATTGAAATTCACTGATACAGTTATTAAAATCTATACGAATTGTTTTAAAGCGCTGAACATTTTCAACTAATACTTGAGCAAATTCATAAATGTGCTCGCTGCCCTTGATTTTTACTGTGACTTTAGAAAAATCAAAATCCCTTTCAAGCTCACGAAAATCAGCAATTAAAATATTATTCTTAACTTTATCACTGGTCACTAAAACTTTTTTATCTTTGCGAGCCTGTAAATCTAAAAGCGCTAATTCAATGGCCCGCTGATAAAGTGGTCCTTGCGAAGCCAGCTCTTCACCAAGCGGAGCATCTCCTAAACTTGGCCACGGGCAAAGATCAGAAAATCCGTCATTGCCAAACTCATCTTGAATTTTAATTAATGCGCCCTCTTGAACGAGAGCCGAAGTCGCCGCATTAGGTTTCATTTTACGCTTAAGCGTATAATAATGAATCCAAATCTGCAGGCTCTGGTCATTGCGTTTCATTAAACAAATGATCCAATCATAAAGCCTAAGCTAAAGATCATCCCGTAAGCTGCAGACTTAGCTAAAAATCGATTATATTCAGCTGAAGGTGCCGTGCTGATAATTTTTTTCACCACTGATAATCCCAGTGGTAACGACATTGTTGGCAAAATATAAAGCCAATACTTTTGTTGATTTAGCCAGTAATAACCCAGCAAGAACGGAGCTACCACTAAAAATATGATCCAGATTTTAGCGCCAGTAACACCTAAGCGCACTGCCAGAGTTTTTTTATTCACTTCTTTATCTGTGTGAATATCGCGTAAATTATTAATGGCGATTAAAATCGTGCTTAAAAAGCCGATCTGTAATCCAAGAACAAACGCATCCAACGTGTAAGTGCCAGTTTGCAGAAAAAACAAACCACCCACAGCCACTAAACCAAAAAAGATAATTACAAACAGGTCACCTAAACCAAAATACGCCAACGGCACTGGCCCAGAAGTATAGGCATAACCCATTAACACTGACAATAATCCGATAACTACAATCGGCCAGCCACCATGAATCACTAATGGTATGCCAAAGGCCATCGCAAGAACAAAAAATCCTGTGGCCATCATCATCACTTGTTTAAATGTAAAAATCTTTTGCTGCGTGACGCGCATAGGGCCTAAACGTTTTTCGTTATCCGCACCTTTTTTAAAATCCATGGCATCATTCACAAAATTAGTTCCGATTTGAATACAGAAACTAGAAAGTAAAGCAAAGGCGATGATCCACCATTGAATTGGTAATTTTAAACTATTCACTAAACCAATCGTTGCTAAAACCGGAACCACAGCCGCAGATAAAGTTTTCGGACGAGCTGCTAACACCCAAGATTGAAAAGTTGATTGTGCCATGGCCTAGTTCTCCAGTTGTTTACAAGTTGGGGTTGCGCCATCGGGACAAGCTACTGAGCTATTCATCCCTGGAACAGGAGGAGTGTTTGAAGGAATCGGTTGACCCATCGGGCAAGAGCATTCCTGACAGACCACTTTGTCGGCGACAGGTGTACAAATTTTGCGCGTATTTGATTTGTTTTGCTGCATAAAGTACCCTAAAATTAAGAGAGCAACGATCGCAATAACACCAAGAGCTAATTTTTTTAAATTCATAGCTTAACTTATAGCGAAACTTAAGAAAATTGCAGCTTTTTATCAATGAAATAACTTATATTGTCACAGCAGGGCCAACAGGCTTGTAAGGGGTTAAAATGAACTACATTATCGCAATAGCTGCATTTATCGCTGGTGGTGCAATTATCGGTTTTGCTGTGTATTCAAAGATGCGCATTCAAGCTGAAATCTGGCGCAATAAGTTTGATGTTGAAAAAGCCCTTTCTGAACAACAAAAGACATTAACTGAACAACAAAAAACCACGACGCAAGAAATGCAAAATCGCATGACCATGCAATTTGAAAACTTAGCGCAAAAAATCTTTGAAGATAAATCTGGTAAACTCTCTGATCAAAATCATAAACAATTATCAACTTTGTTAGATCCCTTAAAAGAACGCATTAAAGATTTCGAGAAAAAAGTCGAAGATACTTATTCACAAGAAAGAGCCGAACGCGGCCATTTACGCGGCGAAATCGGTAAATTGATTGAATTGAACACGACCATGTCAAAAGACGCGCAAAATCTTGTGACCGCCCTTAAAGGTGAAAACAAAACCCAAGGTAATTGGGGCGAGATGATTTTAGAAAATATTTTAGAGCGTTCTGGTCTTAGAAAAGGTGAAGAGTATTTTGTGCAAGAAACCGTACGCGGCTCTGAAGGCGAAATCCTGCGCCCAGACGTGATCGTAAGACTTCCCGACGGAAAACACTTAATCATCGATTCTAAAGTGACGCTTTCAGCATACGAAGGCTATAGCTCGGCTGAAGATGAAGTAATTCGTCAGAAACACGCTGATCTGCATGTTGAATCTTTAAAACGTCATATCAATGGTTTATCAGAAAAAAAATATCACTTAGCTAACGAAATCGTATCACCAGATTTTGTGATGTTATTTATGCCGCTTGAACCTGCATTTGCATTAGCGTTTAAATTAAAACCAGAATTATTCGAACAAGCCTGGACAAAAAACGTAGCGATCGTAAGCCCTACAACGTTGTTAGCAACACTTCGTACAGTAGCTGCTTTATGGAAACAGGATAAACAGCAAAGAAATGCTCTCGAAATCGCTAAACGCGGTGGCGAGTTGTATGACAAATTTGCAGCGATCGTAAAAGATTTAGATACTATGGGTGAGCGTTTGAATTCGACTCAAAAAATTCACACTGAAATTATGGGAAAAATGAATTCAGGCCGTGGAAATTTAATCTCACAAGTTGAAAAACTAAAAGAACTTGGCGCGAAAGCCGATAAATCATTACCGGCTCCGTTAGATTAATTATTCGCAGCCGTGTTCTGGCACTGAACCAGAAAACATTAAACAGATTTTTCCTGGAACCGCATCTGTCCCACGCGGTGGTGCCCCTTGGCGAGGAGTGCAAGTGTAAGTGTTCTTATTGATAAATTGCGAAGTCACCACTGGATAATCAGCAGGCGTGCTTTCATCCATAGATGGGCCGTTGCGACCGCCTAAACTTAATTGTTCTTGCGAATATAATTTGAAATTTGCGATATCTTTAATTTTAACAAATAAATTTCCGTTATTGCCCGCAGGATACCCAAGACCACCTTGAGGGCAATGAATTTTTCCGATGTTACAACCAATTCCTGCATCAAAACCACACTGTGGAGATTCGTAACCTTTTAAGCCATCGCCGCCCGCTTCAGAATTCATGGTGATATCTAAATCACCTTCTGCAACGTTGGCTTCGATACGAATTGAACCTGCACTTCGACCCGCAGAACCAATTTTAGCTTTCGTCTCATTTGCATAACTTTGAATGTAAGATTTGTTTAAAACAATCAATTGGCTTGACTGGATTTCTAAATTGAAATTTTCAGTCGTTATCACCGAATCACTCATAAAAACCCGATGGTTTTGAATTTTCATATGATTTGTTAAACGTAATGATTTCGGAAACACATAATCTTTTGGAATTTCAATCTGACGAACTTCAGAAGTTATAATGTGACCTTCGCCATCAAGAATTTCGATGAGCAATTCAAATTTTGCCCCACCTTGCAAACGTGACATCGTCCACTGAAAAGTTTCTTTGGTATCAATAACCGTTAACACTTTGCTATTCGCTGTTAAACGAAGACGGTCTTTCGTTTGAGGCCAAGAAAAATTTAAATCATAGATATTTGGTTGATTCAAACCCACTGGCTCGACAAATACGTCATCCAAGCGCAAGGCCCGGGTGATTTGTGCTTGAGCTTGCACTAGTGGTTGTTTGGCTTTCGGCGCAGCCTTAGCCGCGACTTCATTTTTATTTTGCACTTTAAGGCAGCCGGTCATCACAACCGCTAATGCTAAATAACTGATCCAAGTTTTATGTTTCATTTTTTCACCTCTTTGTTTGGTTTCAGGAAAGTTCCTAAGCAAAGAGGCTGTGCGAATAATTCTAAATATAAATGATTTACAAATCCGTGTTACGGATGGCGCCGGATCTAACAACTTGGCCGTTTTGTAATTCGATGATCTGATCGTAATCTTTAAGTGTAGAAAGCCTGTGGGCAATAGTAACAAGAGTAATGCCATCCAATGAAGTACGAATCACTTGCTGAATAAGTGCATCGGTTTCTAAATCCACACTTGCTGTAGCTTCATCTAAGAAAATAATTTTTACTTTCATCAGTAGCGCTCTGGCTAAACAAGTCAACTGACGCTGCCCTTGTGAAAGATTAGAGCCATTTTCAGTCACATGGTGAGTCAGCTGCCCTGGTAAGGTTTGCACAAAAGGTTTTAAGCCCACTTTGTCTAACACGGCCCAGACATCGACATCTGTTGCCTGGCTATAGCGATCAATGTTTGAACGAAGGCTTCCCATAAATAACGATGGATCTTGTGGGATCACGGCTAAATTTTGGCGAAGCATTTCAAGTGGAACTTTATCAATCGCTAGCCCATCAATTAAAATTTCACCTTTGTAATAACCGACAAAGCGATACACCGTTTGAAATAAAGTCGACTTACCTGAACCCGTACGACCCACAACACCAGCGCGAGCGCCTGATTGAATGGTAAAGGTAACGCCTTTTAAAACGTTTGGTAAATGATCTGCGTATTTCACAAAAACATTTTTGAATTCTAAAGTTCCTGAACTTGGCCACTTTGGATGAATTCTTTGAAAGTCGATTAAGTTCACTTCATCTTTTTCTGCGGGCAAGTTCGTGTAAAATTCTAAACGTTCAACTGAAGTCATACGTGATTCTAAATCAGAAAAAATTCTTACTCCCCAATTCAAATGGCGCCAGAATTCTAAAGCATATAACGTTACAAGACCGGCAAGGCCAGCGGTTAACCACCCCTTAGAGCTTGCATAAATCACGGCCATTGCCGTTGTCATCGAAATGGTAGCACCAATTAATGGTAAGCGTGATGAGAACCAGCGATTCACCATATAGTGGGTGTAAAACATTTCAGTCGAGAAATTTAATTTTTGTAAAAATTCTTTCGTGAACCATTCTTGTGAATTAAACGAACGAATCACTGTTAAACCCTGTAAGGTTTCTTTAAAGTGAGCGTAACGTGGTGAGCGGGCTGTTGAATCTAAACGTTTTACTTCGCGGGCGACACGGCGGTAGCGATGTTGAATCGAATAATAAATAAAAAACACCGGGGTTAAAACAAAAAGACTTACCGGAAGCGCGATCACGATTAAAATGAACGCTGACAACACATTGAAAAGCGAATGAATCGCATTATCAAAAGTCCACTGTAAATGGATATCGACCGATTCAACATCACGCGAGAAACGCTGTAAAATGCGGCCAATCGGCGTGCTATCAAAAAAGCGAATCTGACTTTTTAAAATCGATTTAAGCATTTTATCATGCATTAGTCTTCCAGCTGAAACCCCGCGGTAAGTCCATTGATAGTTATTCATAAATGTTAGTAACATCGTGAATAATCCAAATGCTCCGTAGCCCATCACCAGCATTAAAGCGTCGACTTTGCCGCTCATTTGCGTAAGCCACGCTCTTTGCATCATCGGTGCACTCACATGCACGATCGCCCCTAAAAACAATAAGCCAATAAAGATATTACGACGAGGGCTATCACCACCTAATGACTTAATATATGTCATATAAATGTCAGCTTTAACCGAACCGATTTCTCGGTCTTCATCTACCGTCATGCGACCATCGCTATCAGCATTTGGCGCTGACACTTCGGTAACTTGCGTTGATTTTTGAATTTCGATTTCGTGTTTTTGGTTTTGTTTTTCAATTTCTAAGTATTTTTTAAACTCTGGCGATTTTTCGATAAGTTCTTGATACGTGCCGATCTGGTAATGGCCATCGATCAAAAATAAAATTTTATCAAAACGCTCTAACTGAGAAATTCGATGAGTCGCCATGATGCGAGTTTTATTTTTCCATTCGCCAAAAATAAGCTGATCACACAATAATTTTTCAGTGTGTGGATCAACGGCAGACAATGGATCATCTAATAAAATCACATCAGGCTTTGCAATCACGGCGCGCGCAAGACTTACGCGTTGTTTTTGCCCGCCAGATAGATTTACGCCCTTTTCGCCGATTTCGGTATCAGTGCCTTTAGGTAATAAATTGATATCAGCCCGCAAGCACGATAATTGAATCGCACGGTCTAATACGGCTTGATCTTGGTCTTCACCAAAAAATAGGTTTTCTTTTAGGGTAGAATTAACAATGTAAGCTTCTTGCGGAATATAGGCTCTGCGATATTTATTCGATAAATGAATTATTCCCGAAGTGGGTGCGATTTCTTTTAAAAATAATTGTAAGATCGTAGATTTGCCTGAACCTACGGCGCCGATAATGGCTAATGATTCACCTTGTTTTAACGTGAATGACAAATTATTAAATAATGTCGTTTTAACATCATAACCAAAATGTAAATCTTTAACCACGACGTGTTCGCCGGCTAGTTCTGGGTTTTCTGCAGTCGGCGCAAAAGAATCTACAGTTTCTGATTTTACAAATTCTGTAATACGACGGCCGCTGACAAACACATTCATCAAACGACTGATAAAACGAGATAATCCACCGAAGTGATCTTCCATTAATGAAAAAATAGAAATGCATGTCAGCACTAAAGCTAAATCAATAGTTTGACCGCGAAAGTGATGAATTGTTAAAGCGACAAACAACACCACTGTTGAAATTGAAGCGTAGATTAATCCCCAAAGGATTTCAGATTTGGCTAATTTAAAACGCGCGCTGATTTCTTTATTACGAACTTCGGTGACTTCGTCTTGGACGCTTTTTTCCCAAGAGAAATACTTCACAACGCGGATTGAATTTAGAATCTGAGTCATTAAGGTCATGCGGCTATCCCGCTGAGCCATCATTTCTTCTTCCATGTGGACGAATTTTTTAGCTAAACGCTGAGTTAACGGAATCAAGACCGCCATCACAGCTACCGCGCCAATCGCTGACCAGCCGATATAATAAAATAATAAAGCCGAACAACCCACTAATAATAAAACCGCATTCGACAAATCGATCGTTACAATCGCTGCATCACCAAGGGCATCAGTGTCTGAACTCATAAAGTTCACGATATCGCCCACTTGATATTTTTGTTTTGCACGCGATGAAAGTTTTAAAGCATGCGTAAAGATTTTTTTATTCACAATGTTGGTTGTGACTTGAAAAAAGTTTAGCGTGTGGAAAAAGTAATGTTGAATCGCAATACCATTACCGGCACCACACAAACCAAAACCTATCGCATAGGCCATTAATACCAAGACATGGTCTTGCGACCAATCGCCGACTTGCAAACCTGAGATGAAATTATGAATTAAAACCGGCGTCGCAAAAGAAAATAAACTGGCAACAACTTGAAACGAAACTGACTTAAACAGAATAGATTTATTGTTGCGAAATAAACTTTTATAAAGAGTTTTGTTTGTCGACCAATCGATATCGGCTTTGTCGATATCAGGATTATAGGCGCTGAGAAGCTCAGGAAGCTCTAGCTTATCCTTAACATCAACAATACGTTTAGCCCCAAGGTTGATTAACCCAGAGGCTTGAGAAAATATAAGCTTTCGAAATGGCATCTGACGAGAATGTCAGCTTTTATAAAGACTGGTCAATCTCTGACTTGTTGTTTAGTTTCACTGCGCAAGAAAGCCCTTGTGATAAGGCTTTAATGGATACGTTTGGGTTTTGCACCACACGGCTTTGAAGCTTTACAAAGATTGGCTCACGGATAGCTAAGTTGTTATCTTGAAGAACGCATTGACGAGCAATACGAGCTTCTGGATTGATAACGATTGGCGCTTTCACGTTCGCTGTCATTTGTGTTGGATCATCTGGAATAGTGATGATGTTCATGAATGTCGGCTTTTGATCACCTTTGATCTTTAAAAGTTCTAATTCATTTTTAGTAAGATTAACTGAGTAGTATTGGCCAAAAATTTCAGGCTCTAATACAGGAAATGCGATTGACGGTAATTCACATGATTGTAACCACGCGAAAATGTCGTCATTTGGATCATCGAGTAAAACAAAATTTCTTAGATCTTGAAAACCTAGAAGACCTTCTGGAAAGGTAATAATGTCTTCTTGTTGTAGATTCACTTGACCGAAACGAGTCGTATTAATTATCACGATCCCCCCATGCTTAATTTTTAAGACACTCGATCATCCTTAACCGGTTAATCAATACTGGCCTTAAAACCGTGGGGCATCAATTTTTTTATGCGTTTAACGCCGTAAGTTATTAAATTTCCTTAAAAAGGGAGAAATAGAGAACTATGAATAAAAAGCGATCAAGGAACTATTCAGGTTTAAGTAGCTTAGAGATGTTTTTAACTCTATCTGAACTGACTTGAACTGACTGTTGATTTTGATCTTGAATAGCCAAGTAAACTTCCTCGCGATGGATCTTAGTGTCCTTCGGAGCTTCAATACCTAAACGAACTTGTTTACCTTTGATTTGAACTACGCGGATCTTGATGTGATCATCAATCGCAATGCTCTCGCCTAACTTCCTTGTAAGTACTAGCATAAATAGAACTCCTTGTTCCTTCCACTGAATTGTCTCTTATAGACAAAACATCATACTGATACGAACCTATCGGCTCATATCTCTGTAAACATAACTCAGCGGAAGTCTAGTTAATGTGACTAGCGTAAGAAGTCAAGTAAGCTTTGGCTCATGAACTTCTGTGAAGTTGAGAGCGTAGCCTCTAAGGTCTGATTGGATTTATTGATTTCTGTCATAACCTGAAATACATCTGCATCTTCGATTTGCGAGTTATACGCTTTATTATCGACGATACCGCGTTGGATGCTTTCACTTGTAGCAATTAATTGATTTGTACGCCCGCCCACTTCGGCACGCGCTAGATTTACCTGATTCATGGCTTGATCTAAAGTATCTAAAGACTCTTGGATACCCAGCTTGTCATTCGCGCGTAGAGCGGCTTCCAGGCCCATGATTGTCTGGAAAACATTCACGCCACGAGCATTCGTTACTGGGTCACGCTCACTGATTCTTTGCACTGAACCGACATTGGCAGGCCCGCGTGTTTCCAACTGGTGCTCTTGCGCTTCTTCTTTTTGAAATTCAGCTTCTATTTGATCGATTTTAAATTTTTGCAAGTCTTCAACTGTTAACGGAATATTTTGTTCACGCGATACATTTCCGCCGTAAGATAGATCTTCACCTAAGAACACTTGTGAACCCACAAGATTAATTGGCATGAATTGGCCTTCTAAATTTTGAATTTGGATTTGGCCATTATCACCAGTGTACTTACCCTCTTTGGTAAATGGAGCTTCTGTCGTTTTATGGCCGGCAAAGATATATCTTTCACCGAAACGGCGGTTACTTAATTCAACAATCGAATTATAAATTTGTTCAACTTCAGAGGCGATCATCTCTCGCGGCATACCGGCATTGGTGTCATTGGCTGCCTGCAGAGCTAACTCTTTGGCACGAACAATCACATCACCCATTTGGCTTAATACAGTTTCAGTGGTTTCTAAAAAAGATTTTCCTAAGAAAATATTCTTATCGAACTGGGTCATGTTCGATGAATCAGTTCGACTTTGCAAAATGCGAGAAACTCCTATCGGATCATCCGAAGGTTTTGTCACTTTTTTTAAGCTTGAAGCCTGGTTTTGTAAATTAGACAGCTCAGTACGATTTTTATTTAAGTTATTCAATACTTGGGCTTGTTGCATCTTATCAGAGACTCTCATAGTTTAACTCCTACAGTCTCTTTAAGTTTAGGATCGTATCAAACATCTCATCAGCTGTAGTCACTAAACGTGCTGAAGCTTCGAATGATTTTTGATATTCGATCAGTTTAGCCGCTTCTTCATCAAGGCTTACACCACTGATAGATTCACGGATATTAGTTAATTGCTCTAACGTATTACGCTGGCTATCCAATTCGCTTGTTGAACGTTGGGCTAAAATACCGATTTCGCTCACTTTTGAATTGTAAAAATCATCGTAACTGTATTTGCCGTCTTCCATCATGCGACGACCTTGTAAATTATGAATCAAATTGGCTACCGTGTTATCGCCCGGAGCATTTGGTTTTGCAGCTGCAGCGATACGGCTAACATCTTTTACGATTTCAGAAGAGAGTTTTAAATTCTCGACAGAGAAAGGCTCTGCTGGATTAGCTAATTCAAAAAAGTTTGAACCCGCAATGTTTTGACGATCGTAACCTTCACGGTGGGCACGATTCACTTCATTTGCGATATTATAAGCTAAATCATTTAAGTTATCTAACATGCCTTGAGTTGTTTGATCGCGAACTTCAAGTGCGGCGCCCACTTTGCCTTGGGTAAAACGGTCTGTGATATCTAATTGGCTTCCACCAGGGCTTAACTCATGTAAAATTAACATCTGGCCACTTGGCGCTGAAGCTGTTTTTAATTGTGAGTGCGTTGTTCCCGCAACTAACACCGCAGCTTTACCGGCAGTCACATTCACCATTCCGGTTTTTTTATCTTCAGCGTAAGAAATATTAACTAATTCTGACATTTTTTTCAGTAACATATCACGATGATCACGCTCATCATTGGCCGTATCTGATCCATTAATCTCAATTTGCTGGATTTTTTCATTTGTTCCAGAAATCTCTTTAGCTAGCGAATTTACCTGCGCAATTGCAAACTCGATATTTTTATTCATATCGACTTTAACATCCGCAATTTGGCGATGAGCATCTTGAAACTGTTTAACTAAACCCATTCCAGCTTCACGCACTTGCGTACGCGCAACTGCCGATTCAGGCGTATTTGCTAGTTCACGAAACGAGTTAAAGAAATTACTGATTGAATCGTTCATTCCTTTAACGCTTTGTTCGTTCATCGTTGATTCTAAACGCGCAAGAGCCTGAGCTTTTTGGTCTAAACGGCTAAAATTTGAATTTTCTGTTTCTAATTGTTTTTCAATCCAAGGATTGTTCACACGCGAAATATTCGCCATACGAACACCGGTACCGATTTGATAACGACCTTCACCAACCGACGGATTAGTTTGGAAATCAACTTTTTGACGAGAATAACCTTCAGTGGATTTATTAGTGATATTGTGCGAAGTCGTTTGGATCGCTGATTGATTCAGCGCCATCGCTCTTCGTCCTATATCCATCATTCCATGAATTTTGGCCATCCGTTGCCCCTTTTAAACCCTGACAATCCGTTGTCTGGGTTAATTAACTTAGTCTTTATGACTAAGCTTCGCGTTTTACCATGTGTCCTGTTTGAGAACCTTGCTGGTACTTTCCCTTTTTTTGGTAAGTTTTTTGCGGCGTTAAAGCCTCTTTAAAATTTTCTAAAGCTGAGTTCACTGTCTTAAGTGCCGATTCAGCAAAGATCACATTGCCTTTGTTGATTTCGCTTAAACGTTTAATCACCATTTCAAGTGCTGCGTGCATGGTGCGTAGTTTTTCGCCTTCTGCGCCACCCATTTTTTGGGCGATTTCAAGCAATCTTGGCTGAGCCGTATCTGCCTGAGCAAAATGAGCCAGCTCAGCTGCATAATTAATACGAGTAGCATCAAGGGCTTTGATTTTAATAATCACTTGCTCTTTGGTATTATTATTTTCATTCAACTGATCAATATTTGAAGTGATCAAAAGATCTTTTTCTTTACGAACAAGATCTAACAACTGACGATAGTTTTTCAACATATCATCAAGATTTGCGATCATTTTTTCGTAAGCTAATTTTCTTAAAGAGACAGTGTCCATTGTCTACCTATTTCTTTTTGTAATCCGTTACTCTGAAGTTTTTCCGGTCATTAAGTGCTCTTCGACCATGCGTTCTGCGATGGCTTTTGAATCCACTTTGTATTTACCTTCATCAATTAATTTTTGAAATTTTTCAATTTTAGCCTGATCCATATCCGGAGAAGCCATCGCGATTTCTTTGGCACGAGCGATATCTTTAGCGCGAGCTGAAAGATCTACTTTTGCTGAATCTGTATTTGCAGCAAAAGGTAAACCATTTGCTTTTTCAGTTTGCGATGTTGCTGATGATGAATTGGCTGCTTCAGATTTTTTAGATTTATCAGCACGAGACGAATCAGTTAAATTCAGATTTTGGCCGACTTTGTTATGTGTAATTTTCATCTAAAACCTCCAAGGGTATATTCTCATAGTGTATCATAATTGCACGTCTCAACCAAATCATTCTGAGACAGATTTTTTAACGTTCCATACTAAAGGGCTGCCCGCACTTGCCAGACCTAAGGACTGGCCCGCCTCTAATTTGTCTCCGGGAGACAAATTACGGGTTTCAGCTGAAGGAGCTCCGTGTGTCATAATGAGACTTTCTAGGCCATTGTCGTGTTTAATGGCGTAAGAAGTTTTATCACCTTCATGTCTATTCTTATTCTGCAAAACACCCGCCCATGGGGTTTGCACATTCACATTCTTATCTGCACCATTACTGGCTTGTTCTGGGTGCATTAGGTAAGTTTTTTGCTGAGGCGTATTCATTAACTCTTCTAATTTAATTTTTTTATCTATAGGAATCGGCCCGTTAGGTTTATCAACCTTACCGGGCAGTCCTAATTGTGCGCCGAATTTTTCGGTTAATTGTTGGTAAATCATATCTGAAACACCAAAACCACCGCGCTGATTTCCTTGTGTTGAATATTCATCGTCTAATTGTTCTTGAAAGATTTTTTCTGCGTTGTTGGTTTTTAAAAAACCACCTTCTTGGATTGTTGAACGCATGTTGCGCATCATTTCTTTCATGAAATACTTTTCATACATGTCTGCCACTTCGCGAATCTTCGCGTCGCCTTCTTTTCCTTCATTTTTTTGCACAGCACCCGCTAAGCGTGCTGAACTTAATTTGGAAATATCAGACATTAGAAAGTCTCCAGTTCTCCGTGAAGGGCTCCAGCAGCCTTAATTGACTGCAAAATCGAAATCAAATCTTTCGGTGTTACACCTAATTTATTTAAGGCTTGTACTAAATCACCAACGTTTGCACCAGTGTCTAATAAGGCCACCTTGTCATCAATCGGAGTTAATTTTTTAGTTTTTTCATCAACCACTTTTAAAGTGATATTACCGTGACTTAAACCTACTCGTGAAATTTTAACTTTTTCACCGATAACAATTGTTCCGGTTTTTTCGTTAATGATCACACGTGCTTTTTGATCTGGATTAATTTCAATGGCTTCAATTGTTGCCATTAGCTCAACACCTTTATTTTCGTAAGATGATGGCGTGATGATATCAATTGTTCCGGCATCTTTTGCTGAAGCATATTGGCCACCTAATTCTTTATTGATTGTAAGAATAGTGCGGGCAGCTGTTGTAAAATCAGGGTTATGTAAAGTCATACGATACATTTTACGATTAGCGAAATCTGCTTGGATATCACGTTCGATCATGGCGCCGTTTGGAATTCTTCCAACTGTCGTGTGCACATCTTTACCATCACCTAGAACCGAGATGGCCCCCTGAGCTACAGCAAAAATTTCGTCGTTGCCTGCGCGTAACGGAGCTTGCAGTAATGTACCACCCACTAATGAACTTGAATCTCCCACAGCACTGACCGTGATATCTAATGGATTACCCGCTTTTGCAAATGGCGGAAGTGAGGCCGTGATAATTACGGCCGCTACGTTTTTAGAAACAATATCTTTTTTATCTAATTGCACACCTAATTTTTCAATTAAACGTGCAAATGATTTACTGGTAAATTCAGCTTGCGTGTCGCCTGTGCCTTTAAGACCTACAACTAAACCGTACCCGATCAGTTGATTTTCACGTACTCCACGAATGCTGGCCACGTCTTTTAAACGGGCTGCGGCTGCATTTAATGATAATAATAAAATAACTAAAGCTAATTTTTTCATTCTAATTACTCAGCTTTCTTTAAGTGGACTAACTCAAAATTACCGTCAAACATTTTGTCTGAACTGAAATTTTGATCTGAAAAATCATCACCACGAATTGTGCCGTTAACGATTAATTTATAAGGACGGTTTCTGATCGTTAGAAATTGCTGACCCGCCACGCGGTATTGGTTATCCGGTAAACGTTCAGTGATTTTAATAGGCACTTGCTCGATTTCTTTGAAATCAATTTTTTCTAATTCTGGATCTTTAGGAGCTTCAGCAACCGCCACTGATGCAGGTTTTCTGGCATCAATACGCTGTTCAGCTAACACCGCTGCCGCATCTTCGTTATCAGCTTCACTTTTAGCTAAGATAGATTTTTTCTCTTTTTCGATTTCTGCTAACCGCTGAACTTTGTCGTCTTCTTTTTTCTTTTTGGCTTCAGCTTCTTTTTTCTGATTTTCTAAATCGATTAATAAATCTTTAATCGCCAAAGCTTTCATTTGCACATCTTTTAATGCCATACCTTGCACTAATAATGTCGAAGGGTCACCTTCACGGCGTTTTTTATTTTGTGCAAATAAATAACTTGTTTGGCCTTCCATCACCCATAATGAACCTGCACCTGCGTGCAATTCTGCGTCTTCTTCAAAACGTTCTTTGGTCATGCGCTTATAGTTGCGGTCAGAGGCAGGCGCAAAATTATTAATATCAGAATATTTTGTTAATGGCTCTTTCACCACTTCTTCTTTAACGATAACTTCTTGCTTAGGACCATCGAAGCCAAAAAAATCGTACATTGTGGCACAACCGGTAAAGAATAAAGGTAAAACTAATAAGTATTTCATCCGTGAAATCTCCCTAACTAAAACTATTAACTAAGTACTACTCAATTTTAACAACGCCGCGATCAATAATTTTGGCCGCGAACATTTTTTGTGAATCAAGATTTTTAACCTTGATCACATCACCCACTGCGCCACCTTCTTCGGCCTGCGCACTGATTGAAATTTCTAAAGCATTTGCACCAAAAATGGCTTTAACCATTTGGCCTTTTTTTAAAATCTGTTCGCGTTTTAAATCACGCGAAGCTAACATTTGCCCCGTAGTTAAAAAGCGTGCTGCTTGCATGCCGACAACAGCTTTAACATCCATCATCGTGTCTTGATAATTTTGCATTAAACGCATTTCAGTTGTGACTGCATCTTCTGTAATAACATCACCGATTTTTAACGGGCGAGTTAGCACTGGCACAACAGCATATTTTTTTAACTCGACAACAACCCAGCCTTTTTTATCTGGTGTTGAAGTAGAAAATGCCGGAATCATCACCGTTGATTTATTAAAATCAACATTCATGTCTAATTCCCAGTCGGTTAATAGATTTTGCGGCACTGAATTAATTTGTATACGGTATTCGCAGGTTCCGCATTTTGCCAGTAAGTGATTCATGATTTTGCGTTCGATCTCTAAACGTGACACGTTTGATTTTGAACGTAAAATTTTAACTTCAGCAGGCAATCTAAAATTAGCTTCTAAACCACGAAATTTTTTAATGATCTCAAGTTTAGTGATTGTTTTAGTTTGTGCGTTACCTAATTCGATATCTTTTAAATCAGATAAAGCTGATTCATTAAGATTGCGGCTTTCAACGATATCATAAGCTGTGATCACTTCACGCGGTGATACCTCGATCGCTGACGATAAAGTGATTTCACTTTTAGCGAATGCTATTTGCGAAACCATTAGTAAAGAAAGTAGAACTAATTTTTTCATTATTTAACATTCACTGCTGTTTGAAGCATTTGATCAGACGTTTGCACGACTTTTGAATTTGTTTCATAAGCACGTTGTGCGGTGATCATATTAATCATTTCATCAACAATATTTACGTTACTTGTTTCTAATTGGTTTTGCGCTAAAAAGCCCACACCTTGTGTGCCCGGGCGATTTGATGCTGGTTGGCCGCTGGCCGCAGTCGGCATAAATAAATTTTTACCCATGCTTTTTAAACCGGCTGGATTAATAAAATTAGCTAACTCCATCTGGCCGATCACTTCAGGCTCTGCACCTGCATGATGAATCACGCGAATTTCTCCTGTCGGAGTTGCTTCAATAACCATTGCTGTCTCTGGAATTACTAATTCAGGAATCAATGTGTTACCATTTTTATCAACGATTTTACCAGTTGCATCTTTTTTAAAGGCGCCATCACGTGTGTAAGCAATTTCGCCATCTGGCGTGCGTACTTGAAAAAAACCATTTCCTTCGATTTGAAAATCTAATGGATTAGACGTGACCTGAGTTTGGCCTGTTCCAAAATCTTTTTGAATAGAAGCAGTACGCACCCCTAGGCCAGTTTGTACTCCTGTTGGAGTAATTGAATTTAATCCTGACGCTTGGCCTGGATCTTTTTGGTTACTATATATAAGGTCTTCAAATTCGGCGCGCGATTTTTTAAATCCTGCGGTATTAACGTTGGCAATATTATTTGCAACAACATCGATATTACTTTGTTGGGCGATCATTCCTGTGGCTGCTGTATTTAAACTTTTAAACATATATTATCCTACCCTTTTGTATTTCCGACTTGATTAATTAGTTTATCGCTCATGTTGTCATAGGCACTGATCGCTTTTTGTGTACCTTCAAATACCCGCTGAGCCATAATCATATCTGTCATTTCATTGATGATATTGACGTTACTTGTCTCTAAAAAGCCTTGTTTAAGGCTTGGAGCCTTTATCGAAGAGATCTCGGCGTTCATATTTTCTTTTAACGTGTAATAGCTATTGCCGATTTTTTGTAAAGCATCGGTGTTGGCAGCATTAACTACAGAAAGTTTACCAATTTTTGTTTCGCCTTCGAAAACTTCACCACCATCTGAAATATTAATGGCAGCTGTACCGCTGATACGAACTGTGCGAGATTCAAAATTTTCACCTGCAACTAAACCATCTGCACCTTCAGCAGGTTCCATTAAGACAGGATAACCATCTTTGGTAACTAATTGGCCATTGCCATCAACTGTGAAATTACCAGCACGAGTTAACTTTACGCCGTTTGGAGTTCCAACTTCGAAAAAACCTGCGCCTTCAATAGCCACGTCTAGTTTTCCGCCAGTTGATTTTAAACTGCCTTGTTCAAAATTAGTGTAAGTACCGGCTGCATCAACAAATGCTTTGTCGCCGCCATTTAATTCATAAAAACTTTCAATCGACGCCGGCATTCTTGGAACTTTCATGACATCTTGTTCTTTTTCCATCGCCGTCAAATATTCACTAAACGTTTGCTGGTCTTTTTTAAAGCCAGTCGTGTTCACGTTCGCAATATTATTGGCGATCGTATCCATTTTTAGAGTCTGGGCAATGGCCCCACTTAGGGCTGTATAAACACCTTTTAAACTCATTTGTTATGCTCCTTCAGTCCAGTTGCGGCTAACAGGGATTCTCATCTTAATAGAAAGAGCAACGCCAATGCCAAAAAGGTACTGTTCATATTTTTGTCTAGGCTTTCGAAAAAATCTTTTATCAGCGCCATTACAATGACATTACAGCTAAGTTCTTCGACTCGACGAAAAACCAGTCTAGGAAAAGGATGTCATTAATTTGTCAGCCCCACTGTCCTCGACTGTCAAAAATGCTCTCTCGACCTTTTCGCTCGTTCACTAGATAATTAAATGATGCTTTTAAGAAATCTATTCGTTGCAATCGTTATTTTAAATCTGGCTGTGGGCTTACCTACTGCCTATGCTGCTGTCGCAACGAAGCCGTTAGATAAAAAATTAAAAACTTTGTCTCTGAAAGATAAATTAAAAATCTTAGAGAAAAAGCAAAATGGCAAAACCGAGCATTTTATTTTCGACCTGCCAGTGACCTACAATCACAAAGTAAGCTATTGGATTTCTTTCTATCAAACACGCGGAAAAAACTTTTTTCGTAATTGGTTAGAAAAATCTTCGAAATACATGCCGTTTATCCAAGCCGAACTTAAAAAATCAGGATTACCTGGTGATTTAGGTTACATGGTGATGATTGAAAGTGGATTTTCAGCAACGGCTGTAAGCACCGCCAGCGCGGTCGGCCCTTGGCAGTTTATTCCTTCAACCGGAAAACAATATGGTTTATCGCAACAATACTGGATCGATGAACGCCGTGATTTACAAAAAAGTACAAAAGCAGCGATTCGTTACATGCAGGATTTATATGCTGAATTTGGTTCATGGTATTTAGTGGCCGCAAGCTACAACATGGGTGAAGGCGGCTTGCGCAGTAGAATAAAAAAATACGGCACCAAAGATTACTGGGAGCTTGTTCGCCTTGGGGCCCTACCTCAGGAAACCCAAGATTATGTTCCAAAAATTTTAGCAGCCCTTATGATCGCGAAGGCCCCAAACTTATACGGCTTTCGTAATTTAGATCCGGAATTTCCGTTAAGTTATGAGTTTGTTAAAGCACCGGCCGGAACTGATATTGAACTTTTAGCCGATTATTTAAGTGTTACTCGTAAATCATTAAAAGATTTAAATGCTGAATTAGTGTTAGGTTATATTCCAAAAACATCGAAACAGCATTGGATTCGGGTGCCGGTGGGTTCACTCACCGTGGCACAACAGTTTTTTCGTGATCAAACCAAAAAATTTGCGTTAGATTAATAGAATGTTAATCGTACAAAAATATGGCGGCGCCACCCTAGCTGATCCCGAGAAAATAAAATCTGCAGCCCACCGTATTTCTGAATTAAAAAAGAAAAATATCCAAATCGTTGCCGTTGTTTCAGCTATGGGACAAACCACCAACCAGCTGATTGATCTGGCTCAGAATGTAAGCCGTTCGCCAAATCTACGTGAATTAGACATGCTATTATCAGTTGGCGAGCGCATCAGCATGTCGTTAGTAAGTATTGCGCTAAATGATTTAGGTCATGAAGCGATTAGCTTTACCGGAAGCCAAGCCGGAATTCTAACCGATGAATCACACTTAGGTGCGATGATTAAAGATGTTAAAGCTCACCGCGTGCAAGAAGCTTTAGAAAAAAATAAAATTGTGATTTTAGCGGGTTTTCAAGGGGTTTCACCTGTAACTAAAGAGATCACTACCTTAGGGCGTGGCGGCTCTGACACTTCAGCGGTCGCGATGGCGGCATTTTTAAATGCTGATCGCTGTGAAATTTTAAAAGATGTCAGCAGTATTTTTACCGCTGATCCAAAACTTGTTCCGCAAGCAAAACAAATTACCCAATTAAATTATGACCATTTATTAGAAATGACTTACTGGGGTGCTAAGGTTCTGCATTACCGCTCAGTTGAATTAGCCAAGGTTAAAAACGTTAAGCTCTATGTCGGCCCGGCTCATAATCACCAACAGGGCCAAGGCAGCGAAGGCACTATTATTCAAGGGGATATCATGTTTGAATCATCAAAACCATTAGCCGTTAATTCTCACTCTAAAATTTTAGAAATATCTATCCAAACAGATACGCCGGCGCAAGCTTTTGATATTTTGTTTCAAGCTTTTCAAAAATCAAATATTGCTGTTCCGCAAATTTTAAACGGGTTTGTGCAAAATAAAAAAACGCACGTGCTGCTAACAGCCCCGCCAGAAATTTTATCAGCCATTGAAGCGATGGACTTTACTAAGCACCCGCAACTGCAGGTGGTGAACAATAAGCTATGTTCAGTGAGCTTAACTTGCACGGGTTCAACTTTAAATGACACTCTAGTGGCTGTGACAAAGAAATTATCAGAAATCAATATTCAACCGGCTTATTTCATCCAGTCAGCAATGAGTTTAAATTATGTCGTTGAGCAAAATCACAAAGACCAAACGATTCAGGCCTTACACAGCTTAATCAATGCTAATTAGCATCGGCTTGGTTTAACAACGTTTGTAACTTAACCAGCTGTTCTTTTTCAGATTCTTCAAAAGAATCATTACCCGCATAAAGTAATAAAAATACAGAAACCCAGTTAACGATTTCAACATCTTCAACCTGGCCAAATTTGTTTTTTAAAACATATTCATTGGTAAAACGCGATGGAATAATTCCTAAAGTTAAATAGGTTGCTCCCATGTTTAGCTTTTCACCGACTGACAGACCACTTTTTTTATTAGTGAACAGAACACAATGGCCTTCGCAAGTTTCAATCTTTTCACTGCGAACTAATAAAACTTCTGTGAACATGTTTTTATTAAGAATCAACTCGCGAAAAAGCTCAACGTTTTGAAGATCGGCTTCAGTGTTGTTCGCAAAATAGATTTTCAGTTTTTCGGATTTGTATTGCCCAGTTAATGTGGGTTTAGATTCGTGACTGTTAACGTGACTTCCATTTTTAAGGTAAGTCACGCATGAAGAAAAATTTGAAACTAGCAGCAAACTCAAGATGATTTTTTTTAACATATTAAACTACTTACTTTTGTGGATTCTCCACCGTTATAAATGTGTGATATTGATCATTATAACGTTCGTTCATAGTCTTCCAAATGTCACGGTTTTTACTGCCAAATTCATTCGATCCAGCCATGCCGCGCACTCCGGCTTTTGGCCTGAATCCGTTAACATCATTCTTATAAGCTTTGTTATTTGGTTTTTTCGCAGCTGCGTTTTTGTTATCAGCCCCACCACCAAATAAACTTGCGATACCACCTTTTGCATTTTGAAAAAATCCAGAAAGGCCGCTTTTTTCTTTTTCTTCGCCGCCCGCGCCGCCGCCATCACCAGTGCCGCCGCCTCCGCCGCCACCGCCTGCTGCGCCGCCACTGCCACCGCCAGCCGCAGTGCCGAATGGCGAACCTGCATCAGCCGTGGCTGTGCCTGAACCTGAGGGACGAGTCTCATCAGAGAAATCAAAATCATCATTACCTAATCCGACTTTGCCAGAATTTCCGCTACCGCCGCCTGTTGACGCAAACCCAGGCCCTGCAAAGCCAGAAGCAGGCATCGCGATGCCTGAACCATTTGGATTTGTCATATTGACTGGATTACGACAGCCCGGAAGCGTTGAACCTGGACTACAACCTACAGAACTAAATGAACAGCCTGGTTGATTCACATTTTGAATACATGTTAATGGACCTGCCACATTATCACAATTTTCATTACCTGCACTTGATGTTGTTAGCTGACATTTGCAGATATCAGCTTTTTGTACGCTCATGGCTAATTCTTGCAAAAAACCATCTAGCTGATTATCAGATTTTTGCACATCACCTTTACAAAATTTTTCTGAGTTATCAGCTAATTTTGTATACTCTGCAACCATTGGCTTAAAAGCTTTTTCATGTTCTTCAGTCCATTCTTTTTCTTTACTTAAAAACACAGCTTTACATTCAGCAATATATTCTTCTTCTGTTTTTTTTCCAAAAACACCGGCTTGCTCGCAACTTTTTTTACAATTATTTAATTCTTTTTTGCAACTTTCACGCAGCAAACTTAAGGCTTCAATAACTGAAGTTCCCGCAGCACCCATTTTTGCACAACTGGCTAAAGCACCAGTTCCGGCATTTTTTGCAATAACGGCGTCTAATCCGATCGACAACACCCGCTGGGCTTCAGAAATATTTTTATTAACCTCAGGCGCTTCTTTACTGCAACTAGCAATAGCTTTTTTTCCATCTTCAGAACAACCATCTTTTGCAGCTTTCACTTCAGCCAAACAATCGTCAAAGTCATCAGGACTTACTGTTGTTGTTGCCACCGGCGGCGTAGGATCTTTTGGACAAGTTCCACCCGCTTGAACAACCGTTCCTTTTTTCTCGCCGGCGAGACAGCGGCAATTTCCATCACCATCATCTTCAGAGCCCTGAACAGAACAGCCTGTTGTTTTTCCGTCTTTAAAGGCATCAACCTGCGCTTTGGTTACTGGGCATGCCATCATCTTTGTCGACCCATCGCCTTTTTTTCCACAAAGACAATCACCATCATTACGCTCGTTGCTACCGGTTTGCTTCCAAACAATATCCATTGTGCTGCCAAGCTCACTGATACGATCGTTACACATTGCTCGTTTGTTCATGCCCACACAGAAGTAATAACCTAAGTTATTATTCGTCTGGCTACCATGCTTTTCTGTGCCCGTGTACTGAGGATTTCCAGGATTAAGAGCCGCTCTTTTTGTTCCACAGGCAGCTCGCCCTGCAGTATCATTCGATGCTTTAACGACAGTACAAGCACCATTTTTTCGAAGTAATGGTTTTAGATCTGCACCGACAAACTTCAGCTGCGAAAGTTTAACTTCTCCCGCCGTTTCACAGTCTTCAGCAAATACTGTGCTTACGCCAAACAAAGAGAAAACAATAAATAAGTACATCATGATATTTTTCATATTACTTCTTCTCCCCACCAAAAAGAAACGTGTCTTTCTGATCTTGGATTTTGTATTGTCGGTTCATGACTTTCCAGATGTCTTCGAACTTGCCGGCGATTTCTGTATCACCAGCTAGCCCGCGCACCATGCCACGAGGACGCCATTTTTTAGAATCTAAACCATTTTCATTAATATATTTTCCAGTCACAGGATCATAAGTGCCTTTATCGTCTTTGCCTTTTTTAAATAAATTTCCTAATGCAGACTTTGCCACATTAAAAAGGCCACCGAGTTTTTTACCTGTGCTTTCCTCTTCACCGTCTGCTTCAGCAGCTGTTGCACCATTTGCGCCGCCACCTGAACTGCCGCCAGCACCACTACCGCCACCTGCAGCCGCACCAAAAGGTGATCCTGCATCGACAGTTGTAGTACCTGAGGCATTAGCGCCGATAGCTTCATCATCTGCACCCACACCACTTAAATCACCAACATTCACATTACCTGAATCGGTTTTTCCAGCAACATCGCCACCACCAGAAGCAGATCCACCAACGCCACTGCCGACGCCAGCAAATGCACTTACATCAGTAGAGTTTACTTTTAAGTTATTATTAGTTTGTTGAATGTTTTTACATTCATCACTGTTCGGATTTTTAAAACAAACACACTTAGGCGAATTGTCTGTGGCACTTAAACAGTTAACTCCAACTAGCGCACAACCAGGAAGCGAAGGGTTTCCTGCACATTCTGCCGGGCCCGATTGGCTATCACAATTAGCGCCAGAACCTAACTGACATTCACACTGCTTTGCACTTTTGTACGCTGAATTCATGTCATCCATGAAACCCGTCATCTTATCACGGTTACTGTCAGCTGTTCCGCCAGCTTCGCATCTTGAATTATAATCTGTAACACTAGTTTGCATGGCTTGAATTTGCTGTTCGAACGGAGCTCTATTTACTCCGTCCCATTCTACATTGAATGCATCCTCAGTAAACGATCGATAAGTCGTAGCTGAAGGAGCTAAACATTGATGATCATCCCAAGCTTTTGCACGACATTTTTGGTAAACACGGTCTTTATTTGCATTGATGTACGCCGTAGCATCACCGCAGCTTGTTTTGCAGGCGCTAATTTCATTATCACAGCCTCCGCGCAATTCTTCGATAGCATAATAACCCGTAGAACCGGCAATGGCAGCCTGCCCACAGTTTCCGGCAGCACCACCGGCCACGGCAGCACCCTGGAATAAACCTTGAAGAGCATCAAGAGAATCTCCCTCACGTGATTCACGTTTTGGATCACATTTTTCGACCGCCGCTGTAGAGGCCGTATTACAGGCAGTAATTTTATCTTGTAACTCTTGGATACAAGCTGCCACTTGCGACGCAGGAGCGGCTACTTTACTTACGCATGTGCCTGCCCCGGTGCGGTCTTCGAAACCGGACGCGCAAATACAACCGCGAACAACGATATTATACTCTTTATGATCTTCGGATTTACACATGGCCGGACATTGCTGTGCTGAACCACGTTCAATTGAATACGGGGTCATTTCGCTATCACAAACACAATATTTTGAATCGCGAGGATCAGGCGTAGTTCCTGTCGGGCATGGCGTCGCGGCACAGGCTTGAGCTTGGTCGCTCCATACGCCATTGTTTGTTTCACATGCCGTCATCGTTGTGCAATTACGTGGATTTGTTTTTGAACACGGAGCCCGCGCTGTAACTGTGACTTCTTGTAGTCGTCCGCCATTAATGGTTGGCTCTTTTGGTTTTGGCTTTGCAGCTGAAGCTCGTTTATTTTCTTCGCGTTGAACGCATTCTGTAATTTTTGTTCTGGCACTTTTCGCATCACCAGAACCATAAAGACCGATACATTTACTACAAAGTGGATTACTGGCATTACAGATACGCGCATCTGCTTTCGATTTATCATCGCTGCCGCTGACGTTTCTTTCAACTTTAAGAATACCGTTTGCACGCAAACATAACTGGTACGGAGACTTCGGATTAGATCCACCGTAGCTTCCTGTTTTTTTATAACAATCAGCTTTAATTTGATCCTCACCTGATAAAGCATTAGCTTTAATGGCAATAAAGCTCATCATCAAACTGATAAGTAAAACTAGTTTGCTCATGCATTCCCTCATGGGAGCTTATCGGTCATAAATGATACAGACTTGAGTCAGTGTCTCAATTTAATACAAGACTTTTTGCAGAGGCGATATAGCAGGTTTTAACAATTATTTTAAAGCTAAAAGGGCTTTTTCAAGATCAGTTTCGCTATTAAAGGCCGTCGGTGTAAAACGTAAACCCGGGCCGCGAACTGCGTGAAAAATCTTTTGCGCGTTCAATTTATCAGACAATTCTTTTTTGCTCATCGCGCCTTTTGGTTTAAAATTAATAAACGGTGTTGAATGCACTTGTTCGCCTTGATAAGGAGATACAACTTCATAACCTAAATTGATAATTCCTGAACGTAAAATTTTTGCTAATCTTAAAGCTTCAGTTTCGATTGTCTTCACACCCACTTTTTGAATCACATCAAGTGATGCACCAAGAGCCGTGATTTCTAAAACTTGTTTTGAACCAGGTTCAAATTTCGTCGCATCACGTTTTGGTTCGCAGGCAAAATCAGATGGGTCATCACAGGTTCCGTAAGTGTACATACCGATCACATGTGGTTTAAATTGGGGAATTAAATTTTTTCGTAGCGCTAAAAAACCTACGCCCACCGGAGCACAAAGCCATTTGTGGCTTCCGCCCATGACAGCATCAGCACCCCACGCCCAGATATCACAAGGATGTAAGCCAAAACCCTGAATAATATCGACGAAAACTAAAATTCCTTTTTGCTTTGCTGTTTGAATAACGTGCTTGATGTCTTCCATTTGGCTTGCCGCCGTAAACTGCACCCAACTAAAAGCGATGATTTTGGTTTTTGGCGTAATGGCTTTTAAATATCTTTGCATTGGTGTTGCTAAGTTTTCATCTGATTCGACGATCACAAGTTTGGCACCGGCTTGGTCACAAGCGGCTTTCCATGGGTATAAGTGGCTTCCGTACTCTTGATCCCACATAACCACTTCGTCACCGGATTTTAATCCGCAAGCAAAAGCCACTTGGTTAACCGCGCCCGCAGTAGAAGTAAAAAAAGCTACTTCGCCGGTTTCGCAACCAATCATAGTAGCTAAACTTTTACGGGCATGAGTCACATCGGTTGCGTAATCTTTATCTGTGTTATAGCCCTCTTCCCAAAAGCGGCGCGACCAGTAATCAATTTTTTCTCGTGCCGCGCGGGTGATTGGCTGAAGACCTGCATTGTTTAAATGAACTAATTCAGTTTTATTAAATTGTGATTTAAAAAACTCTAAATCAGGCATGCAAGCCCTCTTTAATCAACTGAATGAGTTCTTGCACCTGGGTAAAATGCAATCGGTAACCTAACAAACACACACGAATTGAAAAACAGCCACCAATTTCACAACCACTTAAAAAGATTTTATTCTGCGAGTTGATCCAAGCTAAAAGTTTTTTTGTTTTTTCGGTATTACCTAAATTAAACGACTGAATAGTTAAATGCGGCGCTGAAACTACTTTAACTAAAGAGATTTTTTTAAGTTCACTATGTAAATAATCAGAAAGTTGAATTTTTTCTTCTAGATTTAATTTAAACGGGCCAACACCAAACGCTTTTAGCGGAAGCCATACACGTAATCCGCGCGGATCACGCGATAACTCGGGCGAAATATCGGCAAAATCAATTAAACTAAATTGTTCTTCATGCAACCCAGGTGATGGTGGCATGTAAGAACTGTTGCCCGCATATTGTGTTGAAAGATCACTTTTATTTTTAATTAACAAACACCCTACCCCGTACGGAATTTGCAAAGCCTTGTGCGGATCAAGAGCTACTGACTGTGATCGTTCAATGCCAGATAAAACTTTTTGCCCTTTGTCGGTTAACATAAATAAAGCACCGTAGGCCCCATCGACATGAAACCAGATTTTATTTTTTTCACAAATATCTGCGATCGCATCCAATGGGTCAACTGAGCCTGTATTTGTCGTTCCGGCTGTTCCAACAACAGCGACTGGCACTAAACCATTTTTCAAATCTTCAGTGATAGATTTTTCTAATTCACTGGCGATCATTGAATAATTTTGATCAGTGGCAATAAGCCGTAGGCACTCTTTCGGAAACCCTAAAAATGCGATGGCTTTACCAATGCAGTGATGCACCTGTGTCGACGCATAAAATCTGGCTTTAGATAATTCTAATTTTTGCGAGAATAATTTATTTCTGGCTGCGACTAAGGCC
Organism: Bdellovibrio sp.; assembly: GCA_036676395.1. Classification (GTDB taxonomy): domain Bacteria; phylum Bdellovibrionota; class Bdellovibrionia; order Bdellovibrionales; family Bdellovibrionaceae; genus Pseudobdellovibrio. The sequence continues at coordinate 322,123 of JAKFCY010000002.1, read as the reverse complement.
ATCATATTTGCCTGGCTACCACCACCGGTTAAAATTCCAGTGGCTGTTTGTTCAGAGTATTTCATCATTGTCGTAAACCAACGAATGACTTCCATTTCTAAAGTCACCAATCCTGGTGCTAAACTGAAATGCCCAGTAAATTGATTCATCGTCATCGCCAGCGCTTGCGCCGGAGCACTTAACGGATTGGCAGCCCCTGCCACATAGGCCATATAACCTGGATGTCCAGGCTGCTGCCCTAATGGCGCAATGTCAGTGGCAATAAATTGCACAAGCTTTTCAAAACTTTCCGGAGTTTCAGGAAAGTTTTTTGTCGTCTGATACGGTCTGCGATAATCTTTTTTAATATCATTGGTGTATGGATCTAAAGCCGTTCCCATCGGAGACACGTCTTTACGGTTGTGTTCAAAATTTCTGACAAATTTTTCGGCAGCTTCATAAGCTTTCTGAATTTCTTCTTCAGATAACTCCATCGGCTGTTGAACTGACTTCCACCAATCCTCTTTTTGCATTTGATCTAAAACGTTTTCACGTTTGGTGTGCACGTATTGTGTGTCGTGTTTTAATCGAATGGCCGCATTGTCATGCGACCCATCTAAAGTGGCCGCTATACGAAACCCTGCATGTTGAAAAAAATGTGGGCGAAAGTGAAAACGTGCATTGATGCTGGCTTCGTGACCACAACTGATAAAACTTCCGCCTAAGATCATTTGATGTTTACCATCAAAACACGGCGTTGAAAAATCATCGTATAATTTATTAATTTTAAATCCTTCAAGCGGATTAAATTGATCTTCGGCCCATTGCCACACATTACCCATTAAATCTCTGATACCCGAATCAGCGCTGCCCGTATTCACTGGACGCGGTGATGCGTGATGAAAATTAAAATTAAATTTTTCAGAATGTACCGTACCAGATTTTTTATATTCGGCGTTTTGCAAAACTTCATCAGTTGGTAATTTCAGTTTCAACGAAACAAATTCAGCTTCGGTGATTAACCGATAGTGAAGAGTGCTCTTGTCTTGTTCTTGCTTCCAACGGCAATAGGCTTGCGCTTCGTGAAAATTTACTTCTGCCGGCCAATCCCAAGGCATATCAATAATTTCAAAAATGGTTCTTAATTTATACTCGTGTAAACCTTCTGGCCCGTAAGCCACCCAAAACGTCGGGCGTTTGGTATTGCGAAACTTACGCCACATCAAACCTTCAGCCTGCCAGTATTTATCTTCTTGATAAGCGCCACTTGCGACGAAATCAAAATATTCACCATTACTGATAAGTTGTTCAGTTAACTGAAAATCTTTTGTTTTAGATTTTCTGTAACCGTATTCGTTATCCCAACCAAAACTTGGTGCGTTTTCAGATTTTCCGTAACTAACCAGAGATCCTTTTTGCGCACTCCAAGTGTTCGCTGGAAAATCTTTTCCTGCTGCTGGTTTTGCCGTCTTTGTAGATTTAGAATCATAAAGTGGCGCCCAGTATTTCGGAGTTTCAACTAATTCAATCGGAAGTTCGCGCATCAACACGCTGCTAGTTTCGAAATGTATTTTTTCATGTTCAAAACCCATAAATAACGACCACAGCGGATGTTGCGGCCCTATTTGAATATTTTTCGCTTTGCGTGCGGCTAAATCCAGATCTGGATGAGTCTGAATTACATTTTTAATTAAGTTATAAATTTTTTGGCGATACTCATGAACGGTTGCCACATTTGGCCATTCCATTTCATTTTTAGCCATATCATCCCAAGACATCTCATCCACGCCGGTTTCAAGGACTTTCTCGAGGTACAAATCCACAGGATTATCCACAACCCCAGCTAAACGAAGTTTATTTAAAAATAAAACTGCCGGGTGACCGTAATAAAACATCAGCGGATGACGCAGCTGATGATACGGCGGACGAATGTAGGTTGATTCATGTTTAAGACCAGCGAACAAAATTTCAGTCAGCGTCCAAGTGTTGTCGAAATAATCCATCACATCTTGGCGCGTGCAAATTTCTAAATTAATTAATGGCAAGGCCGCCAGGTATTTTTTCTCGCGATCAAAGCCGGTACATTTTTCAGGATGTAAACCTGTCCACCAGCGCTCACCAAATTTTTGCTGCACTTCATTTGCTGAGGTGCGATCAACTTTCGGTGCCGACAAGTTCGGATTACGAGTTAAAGAAACGGTCTGTGGTATGTTGCTTAGTGACATATAGCTATTCTCTATTCATCTATAACTAAAGGTTTTAGCCTTTAGAAAGTACTATGTTATCGTACAATAAAACTGTTATAGTGGGCTACATACAAAGCAGGAGTTTGCGATAACTTGATCAACCGATAGGAACAAACTATCAGGTGCCATCAGAAGCAAAATATCCACACGAGAGGACCGATATGAAAAAAAGTTTTTTTGATTTTACAGTTAAAGATGCCCAGGCCAAAGACTATGACTTATCACAACATAAAGACAAAGTTGTTTTGGTCGTGAATGTAGCCAGTAAATGTGGCTTTACTCCACAATACAAAGGCCTAGAAGCATTGTATCAAGAACACAAAGATAATGGCCTAGTGATCTTAGGTTTTCCATGCAACCAATTCGGTTCACAAGAACCCGGCACAAGTGACGAAATTCAATCTTTCTGCGAAATGAACTACGGCGTAACATTCCCCGTTTTAGATAAAGTTGCAGTGAATGGCGGAGAAGCAGCAGAAGTTTATAAGCATTTAAAAGCAGAAGCTCCGGGAATTTTAGGTACAGAAGCCGTTAAATGGAACTTCACAAAATTCTTAGTTGGCAAAGACGGTAAAGTGATTGAGCGTTTCGCGCCAAACACTGAGCCAGCTGCGATCAACGAGACCATTAAAAAAGCACTCGGCAAATAGTATGAAAAAAATAATCACCCTAATTTGTGTAGCGTTACTAACTGGAGCCAATGCTTTTGCTGAAGCTCCACAAGCACAAGACCAGTGCGCGTACGATTTTCCGAATGCAAAATCAGCGTTAGATCAAAAATCAAAAGACTTTCTCTCAATCAAAAAACCAGTGCGTAATAACAAAGAAAAAGTTCTGACACAAAAAGCAGTTCTAAAAAAAGGAAAAGTAAAATTAGCTTTCACTACAGGCGGCTGCGCCCACTATAGCTACAGCTTTACATTCTCAAATCTAAAACAAAATGATTTTATGTCTGACGTAGCTTTCGCAAAAGCGATCGAGTTACTTAAAGCAACGCCAACAACAACAGAAGGCCAAGCCCTAACAAAAACACTTATCGAAGCTTTAGAACAATCGGCAATGAATAAAATTTTCAGACCACCAAATGCTAGATACGACATCCCCTGCGGTGATGCTCAATGTTCATTAGACGCCTCGGTAAAAGGTCAGCTAACAACAATTTATAGCTTCGCGCTTTAGTGACTATTTTTCGAAAATAAAATTGTCTTTTTGGTCTTGAACTTTGTATTGTTTATTCATAACTTTCCAGATGTCTTCGTGTTTGCCAGCAAGCCCATCAACACTGGCAATTCCACGAACCATTCCACGTGGTCGAAATTTTTTCTGATCAAAAGATGGATTACTGCCATCACGGTAATCATCAGACGATTCCTTATTGCCAGAACCTTTTTTAAAAATTCCACCAATAGCTGATTTTGCTGTATTAAAAAATCCACTCAATTTACTGCCTACACTAACGTTGTTTTTTGCTGTTGCTGGCGAAGGATTAGCGCTTTTTGAAACGTTGCCGGCACCACCAGAGCTGGCACTCGCAGCAGCCACAGCTGATTTTTCGCCGCCAGTGTTTCCGGCAGAACTTATCGTTGATCCGCTGGCTGCTTCAGAAATTAATTCAGATTGAGCATAAATTTCAGGTTTTTGACCAGCATTATCTATGTTGCTAAAGCCCTCGGTAGCTTTACCTGCCGCCATACCACTGACTTCAGAATTATTACTGCGGGTGTCGATGCTATTTTTCTTTGCGGCAAATCCACTTGCATCCATTTCATTAGCCTTAACGTTCAGATTTGCTGAACCCTTACATTGAGCGCTTTCTGGATTTCTAAAACAGATACATTTTAAAGAAACATTATTCGCGTCGAAACAATTGTCTGCAACCGCCGTGCAACCTGGTCGCGACGGATCAGCTGAACAATCTGCTGGCCCCACGACAGACTTAGCACAATCTGCACTTGTTGAGCCTAACTGACACACACACTGGTTAGCATTTCTTGAGCTCGTATTCATTTCATTCATTGCTGTCGATAATTCTTCACGATTTTTAGCCGCTGTGCCTGTTTCACATGTTGCGCGAGAGCTCTCAATTTTTGTGAGTAAACTTTGAAACTGGCTATCCAAATTTGCTTTGTTATCATTATCCCACATGGGATTAAATCGATCCTGAGGCAGTGGCGGCCCTGCCTGAATTTGTGCCTGATAGGCCCTTTCACGACAAGCATTATAAACACGCGCTTTATTCGCATTAAGAAAAGCCGTGGCATCAACACAGCCTGTTTTACATGAATTAATTTTCTCATCACAGACGCGACGAGTATCTTCTACATGATGGTAACCCGAAGTACTTGCAGTTGCTGCACGTTCGCAGTTATCTATAGCGCTGCCACTCGTGCCAGCTAATAACCCTTGTAGGGCCTGTAATGAATCATTTTCACCGGGTTCGCACTCGGCCACAGCTGTGTCTGCCGCAGTTTCACAAGCCGTAGCTTTTTCAGCTAATTCACGCCAGCATTCACTGATATTCGGAGCTGTTTGTGCAGGTCGGTTGGCAACACAGGCCCCGTTTGTCGCCATCGTAAAGCCATCGTTACATACACAACTTCGCGAAAAAAATGCGTATGATTTATTTTCTGAAGCCTGACAGCGAACCGGGCAGCTTTGTAAAAAGTTACCGCGCTCTACGTAAGCGAAAGTTTCACCATTACAAATGCATTTTTCTGGATCGGCCATATCCGCAGTTGTTCCGAAATGACAGCTCGCTCTTTTACAACTTTCACTCAAATAATCCCAATGACCACCCTCTTTCATGCAAAAATATTGTGTCTTACATGCATTCAGATTTTGAGATGAACAATAAGCCCCACCAAAATTCATTGTGCCACTAGTGTTTGCGAAAGAAAAATCGGGCGGTGTATTCAGGCTGAAAGGATCAGAATCCGTTCCTGAATTTGATTTGTAATTTCCTAAATTGATTCGAATATTGTCTGCTGAAGCAGTTTCGTCTTCGGCCAAGGCTGATAGATTAAAGAATAGAATGCAAAATAGAAATAAAATGTATTTCATAACATTCATACCCCACACACAAATTTATCGGCTACAAACAGTATAGACTTTAGTCGTTGTCTCAACTCGATACGCCAGTGGTTAAAAAAAAAGCCCCGGTTCATCACCGAGGCTTTTAAATATCTAAAATTTCAAATCAAACAATTAGTTCAATTTTTCTTTCTCAGCTTTAGCTTCTTTCGGAGTCGCTTCGGCTTTAGCTTTTTTACCTTTTTTTGGAGTTTCCATCTCAACAGAATCTTCATCAGTAACAGCATCATTCATATCGTTAGTTAACAACAATGCACCGATACCGTTTTTAGCTAGAATCGCAGCTCTTAATTCTGTTTTAGCTTGTGGATTTGCTTTTAAGTATTCTTTAGCTTGGTCGCGGCCTTGGCCTAAACGTTCACCTTTGTAAGAGTACCATGCACCTGATTTTTCAACCATGTTCGCAGTCACAGCTAAATCTAAGATATCACCTTCTTCAGAAATACCTTCACCATACATTAAGTCGAATTCAACTTTTGTAAACGGAGAAGCCATTTTATTTTTCACAACTTTAACAGCTGTTCTGTTACCAGTAACTTCTTCACCATTTTTGATGGCGCCAACACGACGTACATCTAAACGAACTGAAGCGTAGAATTTTAAAGCGTTACCACCAGTTGTAGTTTCTGGATTTCCGAACATAACACCGATTTTCATGCGGATCTGATTGATGAAAATAACTAAAGTGTTTGAACGAGAAATCGCCGCCGTTAATTTACGTAAGGCTTGTGACATCAAACGAGCTTGTAAACCCATGTGAGAATCACCCATTTCACCTTCGATCTCAGCGCGCGGAACCAATGCCGCTACTGAATCGACAACTAATACATCTACTGCGCCAGAACGAACTAACGTTTCAACAATTTCTAAAGCTTGTTCACCAGTGTCTGGTTGTGAAATTAAAAGATCTGCAACGTTAACACCTAATTTACGGGCGTAATTTGTATCTAATGCATGTTCTGCATCTACGAATGCAACAACGCCACCTTTTTTCTGAGCTTGTGCAATTGTAGAAAGAGCTAAAGTTGTTTTACCAGAAGATTCTGGGCCAAAGATTTCAACGATACGACCTTTAGGAAGACCACCGATACCAAGTGCTACGTCTAATGATAAAGAACCAGAAGAAATAACTTCTACGTCTTTATGTAAAGAATCGTTGCTGCCTAAACGCATGATCGAACCTTTACCGAATTGTTTTTCGATAGTAGAAACTGCTAGTTCTAATGCTTTTAGTTTTTCGCCTTGTGCTTTTTGTTCTTGTGGATTTGCCATGTTTTTTGCTCCTCTTATATATATTTATATAATAAAAAAATTTATTAAATTAATTCACTTAGATGTTCTAACGCTGCAACGGCCGCTGCTTGTTGAACCTCTTCGCGAGTAAGTTCTTTATCTTTAACTGTAGTTACGAATTCGTGATGAAATACTTGAGTTGCTAACTTCGTACCAGCCACCGCAATGAATACAGTTCCTACTGGCTTTGTTGGTGTTCCGCCGCTCGGTCCTGCTATTCCGGTCACTGAAACCGTTACGACATCTTTCGATGTTGTTTTTTTGATTTGTGCGGCCAATCCTTCAGCCATCTGTTTTGCGCATTCGTTGCTGACAGCACCGAATTCTTTAAACACAGACTCTTGCACACCCAAAAAAGTACTCTTACTTTCATTCGCATAACAAACAACTGAGCCCCAGAAAATATCTGAGACCCCTGATTGTTGAGTTAGCGAACTTGCTAAAAGTCCCCCGGTACAGCTCTCAGCAAACCCCACCAACATATCCTTGTCACGAACAACCTGAACCGCTCTTTTTAGAGCAGTTTTCATTCGAGAATTCAGATCTTCAGTTTGCACATTTAACTGCACAACTTTTAATGTCTTCATGCTTAATCCGTAATTACTTTCATATAACTTACATATAAACTTACATATCACTTACACATATGTAAAGAGCTTTTTTTAACTAATCTATTATAAAGTCTGGGTTTGCGCCCCAAGCCATGGCGTGTAGGTATAAACAAGCTGCAGAACTACATTGCACACTAATCCGGCAGCAATATCATCGATCACTACGCCGACCCCGCCCTTTACTTTTTGGTCTAATTGTCTAATTGGAGGTGGTTTCGTGATATCGACGATACGAAATAAAATAAAACCAGCGATCAAGCTTTGCCATGTTAACGGTAGCCACGTCATCGTGATTAAAAACCCCACCACTTCATCAATCACAATTTCTTTTGAATCATGCGTGTTGGTCATGTTTTCGTAGGCCTGCGCAATTAAAATTGCAGCCACACATAAAACTAAAGTGACGATCATATAAGTCACGGCATGAAGCTGCGAAGCCAACAAATACCATAAAGGAATTGTCGCTAATGTTCCCCATGTGCCCGGAGATTTAGGCAGTTTTCCCGAACCAAAAAAAGTGGCTAATAAGATTATTATTTTCTGTTTCATACCTGAATTATTAACCTATAAGTTTTGTTGCGCCACGATTCTTTTCAGAAATCGGTTTATTTAAATTGAGTTTTTGCCCTTGGCTTACGCCATGATTGTAATCACTGCTTGAAATTTGTCGTGATGATGAACGCAAGCTGCGCAAACGTGGAAAGTAATCATGCACATAATCTTCAAGTGCAGCCTCAGCCCGAATCATTAACGCTTTCTCATTTGAAGCGCTCGCTGTGACAGGAGCTTTAAGCTTTTGTGCAAAACCATCTAATAAACCAAGCTTCATCGAAGTCCCGGCATAACTTTGAGTTGCGCGATATAAAAACTGATACACATATTCAGCCATAAGCGTATTTTCTTTTAAACCGATAACTTCTAAAGCTTGGTAATGCACTAATGTTTTTGAATCAAATTCTTGCACCACGATCACTTGCACAAAATAAAATTCAACTAACATCGCGATGATCTTTTTCTCGATCAGCGAAAGACGTTTTTTACGCGTAGAAATAATTAAATGGGTAACTTCACTGGTTTTACCAAGATCAGTTTGCTCAAGATTATATTTTAAATACAACTCGCGAACTTTTGTAGCTGCAAGACTTGCTTCGTGTTCATTTGTCGAAGTGGCTAATGACATTAATTTTTTAACTTTTTCAATCAGCGGATTTATTTCATCAACTACATGAAAATTTGGATTTTCTGCCGCAAGCTCAACTTTACTTGAACAGTATATCGCTTGCAGTTTTAATTTTTCACACGCCTGATGAAATTCTTTACCGTGCGCTGAAACATCACTGTCTGAATAGTTTTCATAAACCCATTGATGAGCCATCTCATGTTTCAGTACTCCCACGACATGCGTCCACGAAAAATTTTGCACTAGTTTACGTGAAATAGAAATTGCGCGGGTTAAATGGTCGTACTCGCCCCATTTACTTTGTGAATCAAATAATTGCACATTCGCTAACTGAAATTTCAGCTTGCGCGTGCGCGCGATTTCTAAAAACTCGCGCCGAAGTTCAAAAAGAATTATTTTTTCTGATTCTTGGTAACTGCTCATCTGTTATTTATTATGCTTACAACCAAGCCCAAGGTCTAGCTCAGAGGCATCATGACTGGACGAAAAAGTGATTAGAAATCATACTGTTTCAAGTTTATTTGCAATTTTGCAAAATTATTTATTCAACGAAGGGATTCTCAATGAAAATTTTAATCGCTGTATTAGCTTTAGTAACTTTAGCTGGCTGTGCTTCAACTCAACCTGTTGGGGGATTTATCTACTCTGACGTTCACGGTCCAGTAGCAACTACTCACTTACCCAAAGGTCCTTTGCGTGGTGAAGCTTGTGCAACTAGCTGGTTAGGCGCTTACGCTACTGGTGATGCTTCTGTTGCTGAAGCTGCAAAAGCTGGTGGTATGTCAATCGTTTCACACATTGACCAACACTCTTCAAGCTTACTATTCATCAAACACACTTGGTGCACAGTTGCTTACGGATACAAAGGCGGAGCAAAAGCTCAATAGTTCTTTTTTTAGTTCCATGAGCGGGCGGTCAAGTAAACTTCAACGACTGCCCGGCTCGATTTTTTTCTTTCTCTAGGTAATATTCTTTACCACACCAAATGAATTCTGCAAAAACTCTACTTCCGGGTCATCAGACTCGATAACGCCGTGACAGCTCATAATCACAACTGTTTTTTTATTTTTTAATTTCGGCATTTTTTCTTCGACGATCGAAGTATCCTGCAGCTCTTGATATAACTTTTTAATTTTATCAAACCACTCAAGATAACTTTCACGACTCAAAGTTAACATGGTTAATCCCATCGTAGATCCTTTATCGCGCTCTGTATTTTTGGCTAAAATACGTTGCCTATTATAGCGCTTAAAGAAATTTGCGCCTGACTCAATAATGTTATTAAAGTTAGCTTCATGAATTTTTCCGTATGGAATCAAATTCGGAAAAAGCTCAAAGGGCAGTGCATATTTACCGTTACGATAAGTAATTAAATCAAGTTTTTCTAAACGTAACAAATAGAGCTTTAAACTTTTGTCGTCGATTTTAGTTTGCTTCATAATTTCTTCCGGCGATAAGTCGGAATACATCATCAACAAGAATGTTAAGTAATTTGGATTTTTCGCCAGAAACTCTTCTTGTTTTTCTGTGAACCTGTTTGTTGCTGTATTTTTATTGTGATTGGCGATTTTTTCTAATTCAGTCAGAGATATTTTTAAATAATCACAAATCTGTAATAAGCGCGATAAGCCCATCTCTTCTTTAGTAAGAATTCTTTTAACCGTGGGTACCGAGATTTCTAATTCTTCGGCTAAATCGTCATAGGTTTTCTTCTGCTGTTTAAGTACTGACTTAATGGCGTCTTTTAAAGAATCTTGTAAGGTCTGACTGCGAGAATTCATAATTCGTTCCTTTTATCCCTAAAAGGTATCATATATTGATACCTTTATCGCCACTATTTTAAAAAATATCAAATAGCGCTACTTTGTTTTCAACAAGGAGATAACACAAATGGAACAACTTACTTACGAAGTAAAATATAGAAGCGAAATTTTGAAACAACTTAAAGGACTTAAATACTGGTTATATATATTAGGATTATAAGAGCGGGCCATCAGAAAGACAGCCCACAAGAAGAGATAAAAACTATTTTTTCTTCTCAAAAACAAAAGCATCTTTATAACGCGAACAAGCTTCTTTTAAATCCATATCCGAAATATCAATGCATTGACCATCCGTTACTACACCCCAAACGCGATCACTCGATACTTTTGCCAAAGCTTCACAGTCTGTAGTTTCATCAACTGCGGCCATAAGTTCTGATGTCTGACAAGAATCACTATGATAAAAGAGTGTCGCGCTCGCATTGCCTGCAGCTTTATATTTCACGCAAGCTGTTGGAGTTTCTAAATCAGAAACATCATAACAAGTTCCACGAACTTTCACGCCCCACGTGCGTTGGGCTGACGTCATGGCTTGACTGGAACAATCTGTACCAGATCTTAAGTTGGCAATTAAATCACCTTCATTACAAGAATCAGAATGATAAAGAGCTGTTTTTTGTGATGGTTGGGTTGGTGGTGGAGTGGCTCCACTGCAGTTCACTAAAACCTGCTGTGCTGCGCGAACACACTCAGTAGAACAACTGTTCATACAGTTTTGTTGAGCAAATGCGAAATTTGCACATAAAGATAACACCGATACGATAAAAAACTTAAGCATAGATTCCCCTCTATAGTCAGTATGACACTTAGTCATGTTATAGAGAGAAATCAAAGCAAGTCGCGGACCAAGTAGAAAATTAAGCTTTTCCTACTGTTTTTGGATTTGAAAGCACAGTCATTTGTTTCATAGTTTTTTCTAAACCTTCAGTAGAACCGTCTAAGAAAATCGTATTTCCTTGGCCAGTTTCAGCAAAATGTTTAAGAGCATCAGTCCACATTGAAAATAAAATAAACGAACTATCAAGGCCCGCGTTTTTCATTTCGTCAGCAGCTTTAGCCATACCTTTTGCCACTTCTTCTCTGAAAAGGGCAATACCTTCACCGCGAAGTTTTGCCGCTAACTTTTCAGCTTCAGCAGAAATTTTAATCGCGATACCATCAGCTTCAGCAGCTTTTGTTTTTTTGATTAATAAAGCCAGCGCTTCATTTTCTGCAGCTGCACGTAAATTGCTTGAGGCCACAACTTGCGCCATTGATGCCATGATCGTTTCATCAAAAGTAATATCATTTAACTGCATATCGATTAAGTGATAACCCCATGATCTTAATTCTTCATCAAGCTGTTCTTTAACAGCATTTACGATGTCTTTACGTAAAGCTAAAATTTCGTTTTGTTTTTTCGTCGCAACGAATCCACGCACGCTGCCTTCAACAGTGCGATTTAACGTCTGCATTAAAGAGCTGAAATCGATAAATTTGAACGCTACGTCTTTGATAGTTTCTTCGCGTTGATCGATAACAGAATATAATAACATCGCTTTGAAATTTACATTGGCTTGATCAAGCGTGATCGCCTGGAATTGTAATTCGATCGATTGATTTTGCACAGAGACTCTGCGAAAAACTGTTTCGATAAACGGAATTTTCAAATTTAATCCTGGGTAAAGGATACGGCGGTATTTACCGAACATGGTAACGACACTGATCGTTCCCTGATTAACGGTTACAAATAATCCACCAACTACAGACAACACAACTAACGCAATAATAATTGTTGTAACACTTAATGATTCTAACATGAACACTCCCCTTAATTTAGGTGTGCCCATGTTAGCGTTTAAAAACTTACTTCGGCAAGAAGGTTTCTAGATGCTCAAGGTACGCCCAAGTCACATTCTTTAAGCCTTCAAAAATTTCGCCGTTTGTGTCTGCCTGAATAGCTTTCAGGTACTGTTGTCCGTTTTCTTGCTTTCCGTGCATCATTCCTTTGTACCATGCATTATAAAGACTCAAGGCTTCGAACTCTGCAAATTGGCTCATGGTTTTAGCCTTATTTGCGTAATCATAAAAATAAATTGGCTTTGGGCGTAACACAAACCGTTTATCGCCGTTAATATTCACATTTACTTCTTGGTAGTTTTTATCGTTTCCGCCTTTATCGATCACGTGAAAATTTAACACTTCTTGCAACGTGACTGTTTGCGGTTGGTAATTTTGAATTCCTGATTCTGCATCTTGTTTTAATTCAAATAATGTATTGCGCCCGTCAGCACCTTTAACTAACGCGACAAAACGCAAAGCTCCGCCTTCACCGTTGACTGAACCTGAGCCGCCACCTTCTTTTTCGCGGCCGCCAACATCAAGGACTTGTGTGCCTTCTGGTAAATGTCTGCGAAAGACTTCTAAAATTAAATTATGCATTTTTTTATCAGTGATTTTTGTAGATCGTTCACCATCATTAATTAATTTATCGCCCGTTGAAAATTTAGCGGCTTTTTTAACTTCTAAATTACGAAAATCTTTTGCTGACATACTTAAAAGTTCTGAAATCAACCCCGGAGTTTCTTTATAATCTTTGCCTTCAAGACCCCGTTGGTAATGCTCCCACAATTCGCTGGCTTTTACTTTTTTTACGCTGTCGACAGCTTTAATTGAAATTAAAAATTTAGCATAATCCAAAATATAAGGGCCAGTTCCCGCGTCGTCATAGTCTAGTGATTTCCATTTCACTTTGCCGTTAACTGTTGTTGGGCCGTAGTTACCATTATGTGGATCACCATCAATCATGCCTTCGAATTTTAGAATATCTTTTGAAAGGTATTTGCCAGAATAAGTTTTAAACCAAGCCCAAGACTGGGGGGCATTACTGCGCGCTAATTTTGTTAATTTATCAGACCCGATCGCCACTTTGACTTGTTCGTGTGCAGCAGGCGCAATATTGTTCTCAAACAACTGGCCGCAAGCAAGCTGCCCGTAGGCTGTTGAGCTTAAAAGCAATACAGCTAGCACTGATTGTCTCAAAATGAAACGTTGAGTGTCTTTCATAAAATCACCTCGCATAACATCAATTAATTGCAGCTTTCAGACCAACCTTGTATGTTATTTATTATGAAAAATACTGAAGTTAGAAGTGCATTTATTAATTATTTCAAAAAAAATGGCCATACCCCCGTTTCAAGCTCAAGCTTGATCCCCGAGAATGACCCGACTTTACTTTTCACGAACGCCGGTATGAATCAGTTTAAAAACTGTTTTTTAGGGTTAGAAAAACGCGACTATGTTAAAGCCGTAACTTCACAAAAGTGTGTTCGTGCCGGCGGTAAGCATAACGATTTAGATAACGTAGGTTTTACAGCGCGCCATCACACATTTTTTGAAATGTTAGGAAACTTCTCTTTCGGCGATTACTTCAAAAAAGATGCGATCCATTACGCTTGGGAGTTTTTGACGGTTGAATTAAAAATTCCAAAAGAAAAATTATATGTTACAGTTTTTTTAAACGATGATGAAGCTGCAGATATCTGGCACAAACAAGAAGGTGTTCCTAAAGATCGCATTTTTCGTTTAGGCGAAAAAGATAACTTCTGGAGAATGGGCGATGTCGGCCCATGTGGGCCATGTTCTGAAATTTTCTATGATCACGGCCCAGACTTTGGAAAAATCGCTGATCCTTTCGAATCAATCAAAGCCGGTGAAGACCGCTATGTTGAAATCTGGAATTTAGTATTCATGCAATTCGAAGAAACAGCACCAGGTGTAATGAATCCGCTGCCAAAACCATCTGTAGATACGGGTTCTGGTTTTGAACGTTTAACGGCAGCAGTTCAAGATTGCTGGAACAATTACAACACAGATTTATTTCAAGAAATTATTACGACAGGCCTAACTAAAGCCGGTTCAAAATTGAATTACGCCGACATGATCAAATGGGAACGCGCTAATATTAAAACTTTAAATTCAGATGCAAAATTGTCTGAAGAACAAAAACAAAAGTTTGAAGAACTAACCGCAGTTCGTGTATTAGCTGATCACTGCAGATCGACTTCATTTTTACTAGCAGATGGTGCTCTTCCCTCAAACGAAGGCCGTGGTTACGTCTTACGTCGTATCATGCGTCGTGCAATTCGTTACGGCAGAAAAATTTCGACTGACAAATCGTTATTGATGCCAATGTCTGAAGCCTTAATTGTGGCGATGTCAGATTTTTATCCAGAATTAAAATCTCGCAAAGATCATATTTTATCAACAATCAGAGACGAAGAAGCCCGCTTCTTACAAACTCTTGATAACGGCACAGTGATTTTTCAGGAAGAAATCAAAAAATTAAAAGCCAGTAAACAAACGTCTATCTCTGGCGAAACAATTTTTAAACTTTATGACACTTACGGATTTCCGGTCGATTTAACAGCGCTTATGGCTGCCGAACAAGGCTTTGCTGTTGATGAAGCAGGCTTTGAAAAAGTCATGCAAGCTGCCAAAGAAAAAGCAAAATCATCTTGGAAAGCTAAATCATTACAAGCTGATGAAAAGCATGTGATCGAATTCGGCCAAACGCATTCAAAAAACCCGACAAAATTTATTGGTTATGATCATTTAGTTTCTAAATCAAAAGTTTTAGCCTTATCAAACGGTTCAAAAGAAGTGACTTCGCTAAAAGCTGGCGAAACTGGTTATGCTATTTTAGATCAAACTCCGTTTTACGCTGAAGGCGGCGGCCAAGCTGGTGACCATGGTTTATTATTATCACCGAATGTTGATGCTAAAATTCACGACTGTATCAAGCAAGGATCCGTATTTTTACACCAAATTGAAGTGCTGACTGGCGAACTTAAAGCCCAAGACTCTGTTAATGCGCACGTTGAATCAAAAGAACGCCGCCAAACAGCGAGCAATCACTCGGCAACACATCTTATGCACTCGGCATTACGTTTAGTGCTAGGCACACATGTGACTCAAGCGGGTTCTTTAGTTGATAGCTCAAAAACTCGTTTCGATTTTACTCATAACAAACCCCTAACTTCTGAAGAAATTAAAAAAATCGAAGAATTAGTAAACACTGAAATTTCACATGCTCATACGGTGCAAGTTGAAACGCTGTCGCACAAAGCAGCGATCGATAAAGGCGCCATGGCCTTATTCGGTGAAAAATACGGCGATGAAGTTCGTGTATTAACAATGGGCCAACCAGTTCTATCTGCGAATGAAAAACCCTTCTCGATCGAATTATGCGGTGGAACCCACGTGCATAACACAGCTGAAATCAGAGCTTTCAAAGTGATCTCTGAATCTGGCGTTAGCGCCGGCGTTCGTCGTATCGAAGCTATCACTGGTGATGCGGTGATTGAATTCTTTATGAAAAACACTGAAGAAGTAAAACAAGCTCGCTTAGCGACAGGCTTAGCTTCAGATAAATCAATCGTTGAATGGATCGAAGCTAAAAAAGACGAAGTTAAAGATTTACAAAAACAAATCAAAAAAGCTCAGTCTGGCCAAATCAACGTCGATGAAATTGCAAAAACCGCTCAAACATTTGCGGGCGATGCAAAATACGTATTTGCGGATGTGGGTTTAGATGATCGTGATGTGTTAGCACAAATCACAGATCAATTGAAAAATAAAATTCAAAAAGGCGTAGTTATCGTGATGGGTTCAGGCGAAGCCACTCATCCTGTGATTATAAGTGTAAGTAAAGATTTAACGTCTCAGTTTCAAGCCGGAACATTATTAAAAGATTTCGCGCAAGTGCTTGGCGGTAAAGGTGGCGGCAGACCAGATTTTGCTCAAGGTGCTGTACCTGATCGCACCAAAATCAATGAAGCTAACAAGGTTGTGCAAACGAAATTGGGAATTTCTTAGGACTTAATTCCCCTTCGCGCCCAGCAACATAGGCGTGTGATCTTTATCTTCCTTGGCATAAAGCTGGCAGTGCAAAGAGTTTATAAAAAAATTCTTTGCACTGAAGGGAAAAAAATCACATGCAATCTTTCGTTAACAAAATCATTACTGTTTTTCTTTTAATTTTCGCTACCACTGTTGCTCATGCAGCTCCCTGGGGCACAATTCACGGACATAAATTTAATGATCTAAATGGCAATGGTGTAGACAATGCCGAACCCCGTATACCCGGCATTCAGATCGTTATCCAAAATGTTGGCGGAATTCCTTATGCTGATAGTGATATTACCGATGCCCAGGGCCGCTATCTTTTTACGAATCTTCCGTTTCAAAATTATATTGTCTGCGAGGTTCTGCCTCTGAACACGCCATGGGTTCCAACAACTCCGCAGTGTGTCGAGTACGAAATAACCTCAAAAGATTCAAGCGAGATGATCGTCTTCGGCAACAGACGCAGAACTGATACTGATCTTGGCTGCACACGCACCCAAGGTTTTTGGGGAAGCAGTCCGCAAGGACAAGCTTTACTTAAAGCATTAATACCAGCGCCAGCAACTTTAGCTTTAGGAGCGAACGCTTACACAGCCGTGCAGTTAGATAGCATTCTTGATGCACCTGCGGCTGGAAATGCTTTGTTAATTTTGGCACATCAGTTAATTGCAGCAAAAGCTAATATTTTGGCGAATGCAAGCAGTGCTCCGATACTTACAACAATCGCAAATGCAGACACAGCCATTGGAGCTTTGCTGATTCCACCAGTGGGAGCAGCTTTTGTTGCACCGGCATCACCTGCAGGAATGATAATGACAAACTTAGCTACGGATTTAGATAAATATAATAATGGCTTAGCCGGAGTTCCTCACTGCGACTAATTTTTAAATTATATACCGCAACCTAATTGCGGTAATTGTGAATGAACAGATTCAATCCAGCCTTTTAAAACGCTGGATTGATCATCACAAAGGTCGATTTTATTTGATCCACATGCATCTGAAGCTGAGCCCAATTGAATCAGATCGCCTGCTGTAACCAACTCAGCGTAAGGATCGGTAATCACTTGCGCACACGCTTCAGCCGTTGACGGGCCACTACGACAAATCGATGAACTCGAAATTAAAGAACGAATTTCATTGAGTAATTCAGTATTTAAACAAAACGTATTTAAAGTATCAGCCGCCTGATCATGCTCGGCTAAAACCCCAGATTCAGTATCTAAAGAATATAACGTTTTAGTTTTAACGTAAAACTTATGGTCACCCTTTTGAATTTCAGAATCTTTTTCAGTAAAAAACTTTAAGTTCTGCACTTGCAGATCAGATAATTTCTGACTGCTGACAACGTTTTGTGATTTTTGTGAAGTTTCGTCAGCAAATTGTTTTTGCGAACAGTTTTGGTATGAGAAAAATAAAACGACAACTAAAAATATGATGGATTTAATTTTCATTTTAATGCCCCTTTTCATGATCCAGTTCGTCTCAATAGACTATCGGCATAAATGAGACGTTTCTAAATGATAAAAAGGTGAAAATTTTAGTTAAAATTCAGTGCAACTATGGGCCACAAACCAGTTGGGGTAGCCGCATTCGAACATCATATATCCATTGCTTAAAAACGACCGCTTGGCCATCACAAAGGTTTAGAGCCCCATCACAGCCACCATAACCTAGTTTGATAACTTCTTCGTCTTGAGTAACTAGTTCTGCCCAAGGAGGAATAACAACTGCTGCGCACACTGTCTCAGGAGGCATCGGAAGTGGCTTGCACACTTCTGACTTTGAAAGAATATTGCGAGCTTCAGTTAACAGATCCTGCGTTAAACAATATGTGGCAACTTTATCACCCGATCCATTGTACTCAACAAGAACACCCGTAGCTGAATCTAACAAATATTGATTCATACTCATTAAGGCCGGGACAGCTGAACCTTTTATTAATTCTGTCGGATCCTGATCATGTAATCTTACTTTTTCAATCTGAAGATCACCTAGACTTCGCCGATTTTCATTCTCATTATTCCGCTTCTGTGAACAGTTCTGATAAAAGGACAGCAGCACGATTACCGATAGAAAAATGTATTTAATCTTCATAAAAAATATATCGGCACTAATAGGACGTTGCTGAATAGCATATAGATGTTTTTTTATTTACATAAAAAAACTCTCTCGAAATCTGGTTATAACCATTTTTAGAGAGAGTCAAAATGTGATAGAGAATTTTTGCTATTTAGAGTCCGGACGTAAGTCCGGCCTCTTTTTAATTCAGGTACTAAGAACCGTGCGCAGCTTCTGGTGCAGCTGTTGTTGCAGCAGCATAGAATTTCTTTTTCAGATCTACTTCAACCTGAGCTACTGTCGCCTTTAATAAGACTTCAAACATCTCTTCTGGGTTGATTTTGTAAAGCTGAGATAAACTTCTCAACGTATTTAATGGTGGGTGAGAAATACCTCTTTCCCAGTTCGAAATGAATTGAGAAGTTGAATAACCTAAGCGTTCTGCAACGTCTTTTTGTGATAAACCTGATTGTACACGTTTTTCTTTCAAGAACTTAGCAAGGATCTCTATCTGGTTTGTTGTCTGTGTTGTTAACATTTGTGCTCCTTCAAGTAACCATTCCTATAAATAAAACCTCACTTATAGAATATTTCTGAGGTTTAACCGGTTACTTGAATACAGTTTAGCAACAGGACTTGATTTAATAAAGCAATATTGTCAAAAAGCTGTTAAGTTTTCTACACACAATCTTATTTAAACCTCGGCTTTTGAAATGCCCACTAATTCCGCAAACTTACCGCACCCCGAATTTTTCGCAATCTTGCCGGAAACAGCCAGCCGATTACGGCAAAACTGGACCAACGACGAGTAAACTCTCGCAATGAGACAAGGATTTTTACCAATCAACCAACAAACCCACCCAAGTATCCATGAAGAAAAATTAACTTCCCCAAACAATAAATGGAATTGCACAGCAATTCCATTTACCCGTTCGAACCACAAAATTTAAAATGAAAAACTAAACTAACAAGAGAACGGAGAATGAAACTCTTCGAATGAAGCTTCCTATTTTAAACAAAAAAAAACCCAATCTTTCGATTGGGTTTTTCGTAAACCATCTTTGGAATGATTTTTTGTATTGCCAGCGTAGCTGGACAAAACGATTAACGTTTTGAGTATTGACCGCGACGACGAGCACCACGGATACCGTATTTTTTACGTTCAACCATACGAGGGTCACGCGTAACAAATCCAGCTTTTTTAAGTTCACCTTTGAACTCAGGATTGAATAAAATTAAAGCGCGAGTAACACCGTGACGGATAGCTCCGGCTTGGCCTGACTCACCACCACCAGCAACCATAACTCGTAAATCAAATTTACCAGCTTGGCCTAATAGTTCGATAGGTTGCATGATCACCATGCGAGATTGTAAACGAGTTAAATAGCTATCTGATTCTTTACCATTGATAGTTACTTTGCCTTTACCTGGTTTTAAGTAAACACGAGCTGAGCTCGTTTTTCTTCTACCAGTTGCATAAAATAATTTTTCTGCTGCTGCTGCCATATTCATTTACCTTCTTATTTCGTAGTCTTAACTTTGATTGTAAGCGCTTGAGGTTTTTGAGCAGCATGAGGATGCTCAGCACCAGGGTATACTTTAAGTTTTGTAATTAATGTTTTAGAAAGTTTGTTAACTGGTAACATACCTTTTACTGCATCTTCGATAATGAATGCAGAATTTTCTGCTCTCATGATCTCAGCTGTTTTTTCTTTTAATGATCCAAAAAAGCGAGAATGTCTGTAGTACTTTTTTGTGTTCCATTTATTACCAGTCATTTCAATTTTGTCAGAGTTGATAACAACAACAAAACCACCAGCGTCAGCATTAGGTGTGAATGTAGGTAAATTTTTGCCACGTAAAACATTTGCTACGTGTGTCGCTAAGCGACCTAATCTTAAGCCAGAAGCGTCTACAACGTACCACTGTCTGTCTGTTTCTTCAGTTTTTGCGTTCCAAGTTTTCATTTATATCTCCAAAGATAGAATGAGTGTTTTAAAGTTGACGGCACCTATTGTCAAGGTCTTGGGGATAATAAACTCGCAATAAATAAAGACCCCGGGCTTCGGCTGGGGGACCGGCTTTGCGGCGGTCCTGCGCCATCAGGATTTCTTGCATAGTTTCTGGCTTCCAGTCCTTGCGAAATGCCAGTAATTGCGTTCCCACGATATTTCTGACCATTTGTTTTAAAAATCCCGAGCCTGTGATCGTAAATTGGGCAACTTTTTCATTGCGCCATTCCCACTTAGCTTCGTGCACCGTACGCACCGTATGAGGCACCACAGTGCCTACAGATTGGAAGCTTTTGAAGTCATGCTCACCGATTATATATTTAGTGCACTCATTAAAATAATTCAAATTCATAGGCTTACGCATCCACCCCATGTTGCGCGCATTGATCGCGCTCGGAGTGTGAGTATTTAAGACTAAGTAGCGGTAAGTTTTTTTATCGGCCGAAATTGTTGCGTGAAATTCAGGGGGCGCGATCCACGCTTTTTTAATAACTATAGATTCAGGAAGTTTTGATTGCAGGGCCCAACCTAAATCCCAGCCAATCATTTTCTCTTCTGGACGAGTTGTATCGAAGTGACAAACCTGATTAAGTGCATGCACGCCTGCATCAGTTCGGCCCGAGGCATTTAAATTAATATCGTGTTTAAATATTTTTTCTAAAGCTTTAGAGATCGTCTGGCTAACGCTGGGCTTGGTGTTGTTTTCATGAGTTGCCGTTTGCCGTTGCCAACCACAATAGTCAGTTCCGTCATAGCTTACGATAAATTTAATTCTAGGCATGAAGAACTTTTAATATAGTTGTGGTGCGAAGTCTATCGACTAGAAGTCAAAACCCATTCCGGCCTGGACGTAGCCATTTTCTAATGAAAAAGCTTCAGAGCTAACGCTGATAAATTTGAATTCAGCACTTAACCATAAATTTTTAATATCATATTCCGCTTCGAAATCTGCCCCTAAATCACGATCTAAGGCCGAGATATTTAGTAAACCGCCCCCAATCGCATAAAAGCCCGGAGCACCGATCCCTTTAATGTCTGAACGATCCTCACGCTTTTCGGCTAAGACCGTGTAAACACCGCCGCCGCCTGCATACGGAACCAAAACTTGGCGATCGCGATATTCAAAACGATAAACAGCACCGGCAAACATCGGAACCGTTAAAAAAGTAAATGATTCGACAGATTCAGCATTTAAATTTGAAACTAAGCGCCCTTGGCCCTGGGCATAACTTGCTGAAATACCAAGTTGGCCGCCTAGTTTACCGAAGTTAGTCCCGCTATCAGTAAAAAAGAAGTACTCATACACATATTCAAAACCCACTCCTGAAGCACCACTGTAGATATCATCAAAAGAAATCGTCTGGCAGTTTGAATCATTTTCATCGCAGATTTCAGACTCAACATCTGGATTTGAAACCATGCCGAAACGCACATGACTTGAGTGTTTTGCATTTTGCAGCTCAGGCTTATAGATATAAACGCCGTCTTTATCAATTTTAACCAAGCCATCCGCTTCGGCACCTGGCTTTTGCACCTTTTTTTCGTTAGGAAAAATCTGTGCGTATGAACGTGATTGCGCAATAAACGCTAATGAAAATAAAAGAATCCAGATTTTTAAGCGTGAACGGTTACTTAAACCAAAACTTTTCCAGATCTGCATAAATAATTTCAATTGACGAACAAACAGTAAAGTCATCACCACTGACAATAGAGCGAATAAAAAGCCGAATTTAAGACTTAACACCGAAAAAAAATAAAAAGGATACAGCAGTACGCGAGCCGCAAACCTTAACACTTCAGACTGGGCAATAAAATTAGCCGCTGGTGGACTAAATTCATAATACGCTTTGATAAAATCACGGCCAAAATCATACGGAATCAAATAATGATTACGAAATTGTCTAAACGTTTCAACCTCTAACGCCATGTCTGAACCAAAAGCTGCTGTTGAAATGAAACAGCTTTTATCATCTAACAGACCTACGACCTCTGAAGGAGTTCCGCAGTTATCCGCGGAAACTCCACCAGTGGTTAAATAAAAAATATTTTGAGACTTATTAATATTACCCATGATTAAACAATAATCGTGGTAATTGGTAAAACCGTTTAACGTCGCATCGATACTATAATCAGTTGTATCGTAAGTTTTAATGATCGGTGGATTTGTACCGGTTGAAACGTTGCCTGGAGTTAAAGCCTGGCCTGTTTGATCTTGATAAAAGAACGCAACCCCGTACCACTCAGGCGCATCGGCAGGAACTAAAGGCGTTGATGAAGATAAAATCACATCACGCATAAATAGTTTTTCGTCGCCGCCAACATCTAATGCAAATCCGCAAGCGCCTAACTTTGAATTATCTGTCGCAGTACATACTGATTGCTGTGAAACCGACGCTTGAGTCGAATCAAGATAATGATATTTCACAGGCATTGTTTCAATTTCATCATCTTCATCGATATCGCCATCACCATTTTCGTCGATACCGATCACAATTTTTCGAGCAGTTTCAAAAGCAGTTCCATTACTTGGACCTGGCGAAGCCACCACACAAGTTGTATTTGAAAAGCGAGAGTCATTTTGGCAAATGTTGCCCCAGTTAAAAGTCACAGGAATCGTTACCGTCGAACTTGCTGCTGTCGCCGGAATTGTGCCATCAAGACCAATCTGAACGCGGTTAGCACTAGAAGTTTCGGTGTAAACACGAACTTTAGCTCCCGCAACTGGAATCGCTGTGCCAGTGCGAACGGTAATGCCAATATTTAAAGTGCCATTAATAGCCGTCGGGTTACAGGCTACTGGCGGCACTGAGGTGTCTGTACAAGTATTACAAGTTGATGTTGATGAAGGGCTTGCGCAAGTTCCGGCTAAGCCGCCGTACAAAGTGACGTTACCACTGCTATCGGTTTCAGTGTAACTTCCGCCCGTTGCATTGATGATCTCAAAAGTTGCTGCGTGCAAATTTTGAACTAATAAGAAAAATGTAAGGATTAAACTACGCTGCAACATCACTTTAAATATTGCAGCATAGGAGACTAGGCTTTGCTAGGAAAAAATGCGTTCTGCGATTTGTAAGCCGTTTAACGCCGCACCTTTTTTAAGATTGTCTGAAACAACCCACATTAACCAACGATTTGGATTGTGGCGGTCTTGGTGAATACGCCCAACAAAAACCGGTTCTTCTCCAGAAACGTCTAATGCAGTCGGGTAATCATCTTGCATCACTGCTAAACCTTCAAAAGAACCTAAAGCGTTGACCACTTCGTCTTTTGTCGCTGATTTTTTTAAAGTCACCCACACGGCTTCAGAATGAGAATTCAAAGCCGGAATACGCACCGTAAATGCCGACACTTTAATGTCTTTATCACCCATGATTTTAACAGTTTCATTCATGATCTTAGTTTCTTCAGTGCAGAAACCATCTGCGCCGAAGCCCCCAATTTGCGGAATACAGTTAAAAAGAATTTGTTTAGGAAAAATCTTTGGTTCGTGATCAGGAGTTTGAAAATTTTTAGTTTGATCAAGTAATTCATCAAAACCCGGAAGACCTGCACCACTCACCGCCTGGTAACTAGAAACTGTTACATCAGTGATACCGAATTTATCTTGTAATGGTTTAAGGGCTACAACTAACTGAATTGTTGAACAATTTGGATTAGCGATAATTTGTGGTTTAGAATTTTGATCAAGCAAATTGCCATTTACTTCTGGAACAACAAGATTAATGCCTTCATCCATACGAAACGCGTTTGAATTATCAATCGCGAATGCTCCAGCTTTTACAGCGTGAGGCGCCCATTCTTTTGAAATGTCATCACCTGAAGAAAAGAACACCATATCAAGGCCATCAAAACAGCCTTGTTTTAAAACCTGACAAGCCCACTCTTTACCTGCTAGCTCAAGCTTGATGCCCAATGAATTTTGTGAAGCAAACGGACGCAGTTCTTCGATCGGTAAGGCGTATTCTTCTAACATGTTAATGAAAGTTTCACCGACAACGCCAGTAGCTCCAACTAAACCAACTTTTAAAGCCTTTTTCCAAGGTTTCATTAGTCGACCTCTTCTTGTAAATCTTTTTCGTTCGTTTGTGCCGGAGCGTAAACGCTGGCTGGTAATTGTTTGCGGTTCTTACCCCAACGAAAAACTCCGAAAACAGCACCCAATGCTGCGTAACCAAAGAACAAGACAAACAGCATCATCTCAGGACGAAGTGCCACAACAAATAAAACTATCACGCCGGCAATTAAATATTTAAATGGCAGACGTTGTTTTAAATCAATATCTTTAAATGAACGATATCTAAAATTTGAAACCATCACGAATGCTAATAACATTGTTACAACTAGTAAACCGACATTACCTTCTGCAACCCAACCCATATCTTCAAAAGCTAGAACTGCAGATGCGATAATTCCGCCTGCCATTGGAATTGGTAAGCCTTGAAAGTAGTTTTTCTCGACCACTCCAACTTGAACATTGAAGCGCGCTAAACGTAAAACCCCGCAAGCTGCAAATAAAAAGCCCGCCATGTAACCTAAACGTCCGAATGGCTGCAAGGCCCAGAAATACATTAACATTCCGGGTGCCACACCAAAGCTGACCGCATCACATAATGAATCAAGTTCAGCACCGAACTGAGAAGTTGCACGAGTTAACCTTGCAAGACGGCCATCTAACTGGTCAAAAATCGCAGCAATCACGATTGCAATCGCTGCCACTTTATAGTCTTTTTCAAAAGTTTTGATAATTGAAAAAAAGCCGCAGAATAAATTTCCAATCGTTACAAGATTTGGCAAAATGTAAACATACATGCCCAAGCGTTTGCCAGATGTTGTTTTTTCTTCAAGTTCATCGAATTGATCAACCATAATAAATCCTATGTTGTTATTTTAAGTGCTGGAAAATATTAAAAAAAGTAAAAATAAAGTACAAACCGACGCTGCTTAATACTGGCATCGTAAAATTATCATCAATTTTTGCAATCGGCACTAACTCAGCTAAAGCGCCGATTAGGCCTGCAATAAGACTTACGATCAAAATATAATCACTGATATTTTTTAAGTATAAGTAAATAAATGTCGCTAAAAAACAAACGACAAACGCAGCCAGAAATCCCTGCACTGATTTATGGCCAAATATTTTATCTTTGCCATAACGGATTCCTATATAACTTGCAATTGGGTCAGCAAACGCTAAAAACAATAAGCTTAAGCCTACGATTTCTGGTGGAAAAATAAACCCGATAAAAATAACACCGGTCAGTAAGTAAGTTGTTCCCGCCGGACGATCGAGTTCGTTCTTACGCATGATGGGACGAAACCAACGGGTTAGAATACGATTTAAATTTGGGTTATATAAACGAATTAAATCTGGCGGCACGAATGCGAACCAACCTAGAATCAATAAACTCATGCTTAACCAATGAGGTAAGAGCGACCAGCCAATAAAGAAAATACTTACACCGGTCATATGCCAGATTTTACGGGCAATATGAACATCGGAGCGCTTTTTTAAATCGCCAGCCAGACTGTTTAAATTTTGAGAACCTTGAGTGTCATTCACGCCGCATAAAATTATGTAAAGCCAGCGTTCCTGTCACCCAAAAAGCGGTCAAATCGGCTATTTAGCCTATTGAATTCGCTGAATTTTAAATATTTGCAGTTTTTTTTGCCCGTCGTTTAGGCTGATTTCGAATTCGAGGTGATTATCCCCTTTATCCAATTGAATAAAATCTGAATTAAACTGCGTCTTACTCAGCTTAAATAATTGCGCATTATAGCCATTCGTTTTGTTAATCAGCTCAATATTTTTCACTGAATCGATTTGTTTCGCGCAGTGTGAGAGTTTTAAAATAACATGACCTGAAGAAACACTCGCTGAACTGATTTTAGAATTCTCAGCAAACAGCTCTTGGCAATCTAAGGCCAACGTTGTTTCAAACGGAGTTGGTTTTTTAATTTCATCCCCAGCAAAAAATGCGGGCTCATCCTGAACAGCTTCGAGCGGCTGAATCGAGGCCGGTGAACGGCCCGAAAAGTTTTGCAGGCGTGGCGCAGGCTTAAAAATATAATAACCGCTTACACCTGATGTTACCATCAAGCACAGCACAGCTATGATTATACTTTTGTGTCGGCGTCGTAAGTTTTTGATCACATGTTCTTATCGGATTTGGTCTGGTGAAATTGAACGCAATTGAGGAATAGTTCTCGGCATATGTCGTCACAGTGTCTCAATATAAAACAAAATTAGAATAAAAACGGCCCAATCTGGGACAAATGACTCGGTACTTCGATTTGCTCATTATAAGTGGGTTAACTACAAGGAGGAGTTTATGAAAAATAGAATGTCTAGTTTAGTTACTAAGTTATTAGTTATTGTAGCGTCATGTACTTGTTTTAGTTTATCCGCTGTAGCAGCCGAAGACGATTCCGGTTACCTAAGCATGAGAAAACCTAATATGTTTACTTCAGAATATAAACCGCATGTAGGTCTTCTTGCTGGTGCCGTGATGCCCGAGGATAGCGATGGTGATGATGAAGCTAATATCGGTCTTGATATCGGCTATGTTCCTACGAAAGAAAATTTCACGCTAGGGCTTGAATATGGTTTTTCGCAAGTTGGATCAGGTGATGCCGAAGAAGATGTGCATACTGCTTTACTTAAAGCCGGTTACGCATTCGGTGGTGACACAACGTTCATTAAACATAGCTGGGTCGCTTTAGGTATCGGTGCACTTATCAACGAAGACGATACTTTAGGTGTAGCCGCTCCAATGGTTGGATTCGATATTCCAGTCAGTGATATGGATAAAGACTATATCACGCTTGGCGCAAATGCCCGGTACAACTTTGTTGAAGAACAAGGAGACTTGGAAAACGACTCATTAACCGTAAATGGCGCTGTGAAATACTGGTACTAACAAAAAAAATAAATTCGAAATAAAAAGGGTGATCTAGCCGATCACCCTTTTTATTTTCATTTTTAATTCAAAATTATTTTTTATCGATACTGATCGCGAATTTTTTTACGCCCGCACCTTTAACGATATCTAAAACCGAAACCACACGGCCATGCGGAACATCTTTATCTGCCGCAATAATCGCCTGGATATCCGGATTTTTACCGACTTCTTCTAAAGCTTTCGCCTGCACCTGGGCGTCTTCAACGATTTCGCCATCTAAATTTAATTTACCATCGTTGCTGATCGTAATATTTAATTTTGAAGGTGTCGTCGCTTCGCCAGAAGCTGCTTTCGGAAGGTTAACATTAATTGACGGCTTCATAATCATTGGCGCCGTCACCATAAAAATAATCAATACAACCAGAATAACGTCGACCAATGGGACGACGTTAATTTCTGACATAATTTCATCTTGGTCAGCTTTAAAAGCCATAACTCACCTATTTCGTTTTTTTAGTGTATGCGATACCAAGTTCTTTAACCGACTCAACACTGTTGATAATCGTACGAACTTTGCGCGTGAAATAATTGAAAAACATACCGGCTGGAATCGCCACGAATAGACCCGCTGCTGTGGCAACTAAAGCTACCGAGATACCGGCCATAACTGTTTGTTGTCCAGCTTCTGGGGCCATTGCTAAATCATTAAATGCTTTCATGATACCTAATACCGTACCGAATAACCCGATAAACGGAGCATTCGATGCAATCGTAGCCAATACCGGAAGAAATTTTTCCAGATCTGGTTTTTCAGTTAAAATAAAAGTGTTAAATACTTCAGTAAAACCCGGCTCACCATTTTGTTTAAAATGTTTTAACGCTTGTCCTGCAGCTCGGCCTTCGATTGAAGTTGGATCTTTTGCGATATCTTCATAATCACTGACTGAACCCGTTTGCAAAGCCATACGTACGCGGGCACGCACACGTTCACTTTCTGATGCGACTTTTTTTAAAGTCATAAATCTTTCAAAAATCATAGCGATTGAAATCACACTCATTAATACTAAAACCAATAATACGAATTGATCTGCGTAATGAGCTACGGCGAATATTTTTTCTGTGAACATGGATGGCTCCTTTAGTCTTTACATTTATTACTTAGTCATTATGATGTTAGTTCATGAGCCGGTCAAAAAAACTCAATTTTACTCAATATACCAAAGTCTGGGCACGACCGATTTTTGTCACTGTTTTGTTTATTATGTTGTTTCTTTTCCAGACCTCTTGCCAAAGTGAAACAAAAAAATCTGTGTTAATTCTGGCATTTGACCAACTCGACAATGAACGTCTGAACTGTTCTGAAGAAAAAAACGACGACAATTCGGGTATCGCTCTGATTTGTAAAGAGTTCATGCGCTTTACTCATGCTTACACCACATCCTTACAACCTGCTGCCGCGATGGGATCAATATTAACTGGCCAGTATCCGCTGGTTCACGGCGTGCATCGCAGTTTTGATCAATTAAACTCGCAAGTTAAAACCGCACAAGAGGCTGCATACCACAAAGGTTATCGCACTGGGTTTTTCGCTGGCAACCCGCATGTACTTAAAAAGACTGGCTTATCGAAATACTTTGATACCTTCGATGATTCAGCAGCCGCTCAATATTCAAACCAAATTATCAAAGATTTCAAAACCACTTCAGAAAGCTTTTTAGATTGGCAACAAGAAGACTCGACTCCCTTTTTTGCGGTGATTACCAATTCTGAAATCGAGGCTTTAAATGAGCTTGATACAACATCGACTAACCTTGAAAGATTAGACGAAAAACTCTTTAACTTTATCACTGAACTAAAAGATCGCGGCATTTGGGATAAAACTTACGTTTACGTTGTCGGTTTGCGCGGCAGCAATAATTATAACCGCCTAAATGAAACTGCTTTTTTAAATTTACACTCTGAAAATACGCTTGTGTCACTTTTAATCAAACCTCCACGCATGCAAGGCGATGAAGGCATTTCGTGGAAGAACGACATTCCTATAAGTCTGGCCGACATAGGGTATACTCTTAAGAATTTCTTCGCGTCAGACGAACCCTCAACACTTGATGGATTTCCAGTGTTGAACCTCAGTCAATTTTACAGTGAAGCCTCTGACAGCATCGCCGGCACTCGCCAGCTGTTGGTTGAAGCCTCTAATACATGGATCAAATCACCCCTACAATTGAACTTTGCGATTATCAGCCCGACATTATTAGTTATAGATCGCAAAGATGAAACCGAAATTTTTAATTTAGCGACCGATCGCTTTGAAGTTGTTAACCTTAATAACAAAAAAAATGCGGAGCAGGATATTCCAAGCATTCGTCGTTTATTTATGACAAGCATTACTCCCATTGAAGATAATGGCTCGGTGATCGCCCGGGATTATTTAAAAAACACTTTACCTGCTGCTGAATTTTTCTCGTTAAAAATTTCTGAAAACCATCCGCTTTATCTGTACTGGTTAAATCAACAGCTTAAAAATAAACAAATCGATAAATTAGATCTGACAAAACTGGATATGGCCTATTCGGGGTGTTTAAATCTGATCAGCAAACCACCGACAAGCCTTTCACAGCTAAAATCTTGTCATGATAGTTTATTCGTCGATTATTTAAAGTTTAAACACGCAAGTCTATTTGATTTAAGCTCTGAAAAAGCAAAGCTAACTTATGAGTTAAGTCGTAAAAAATATTTTGAAGAAATTAAAATCGCGATTTGGAATCTGGCTTTAGAAAACATGTGGGGTTTATATCAGCCCAATAAAGTTTGGTATCACCCATTGATTTTTATCGATCCGGCTTTTGTACTATAACTCAATTCGAAGAATTGGCAATTAATCAGTCAAATTGATTAAGGTGCGCTTGCCAATAAGTGTTTTCGTCAAACGTTGAGCTAATTTGAATGGCTTCTAAATCACGCGTAGAAACCGAAGTGCATTTAATATCTACTTCGCGTTCGATGCCCAATAAATCTGTAGGTAATAAAACCAAATCATCTAAAAATGCGCCTGATTCAAATATCGTAAAGTGTTTATCTTTTTTTTCTGCAGTAAATGCAAAACGGCCCACTGATCCAATACTGATTTCTTTGTTATGCTTGTAACAAATCGCGATTTCATAGCCTTGGGTATATCTTTCTTTATTATCTAAATAAATGGCTTCGTTAGCCAACAACAAAGCTACCCGCACTTTATTTGATAATGAAGATAGGCTTTCAATATAGTCGAAGGGCGTCGTCACTTCTAAATCTGCATCTGCCGCAGAAAGATATCTTGAAATTTCATCCACGGCTTTTTGTTCAGCCTCAGGTCCACTCCACAAACGAATGCACACCAGTAAATTATCATTTAACAAACTGTGTAATCTGGTTTGAGGAAACTTTTGGTCGCCGTTATGTGAGTTAATTTTTGATTTCACGATTATAATACTCCATAACGTTTTAACTTAATGAAGGCCTTACGGTAATAATCGCCGTCCTCTAAATCGATATCGATAATTTTTTTCCATTTATCTTTTGCACCCGGGCGGGTATCAGAACCATCTACATAACCAAAATTTTCATCGATGATCGACTCTTGGTACATCACCTTCACCTGATTGCGCAAATCATTTGAGTAACGCTCGATTTTATCTTTGATCGTTTGATTATCGGGATCAAATTGCAAAGCCGCTCGTAAAGCCATGATGCCTTCTTTAAATTTACCGTCTTTTAAATAAAGCTCAGCACTTGAAATATTATTAGCATTACGTTCTTCTAACTTTTTTTGTATAAATTTAATTCGCAGTGCCGCCGTGTCTTTTAATCCATCTGGATCCGGAAGATCACTATCAATAACTTCGCGATAAGCTTTAATGGCTTTTTTCGGAAAACCAGTTTCATGAACTTTTTCTGCGCGTTCAAAAATTTCTTTCAATTCTTCTCGCTGATTTTTTGCCACACGTTCTGCTTCTTCTTTAGCTAAGCGGTCAGAAATTGTTTTTCTAACCTGCATTAACATTCTTTCGGCCTCGGCATTTGTCGGATCATTGATTGTCACTGGCGCTAAGCAATCTTGCAAACCTTCCGGAGTCGTTTCTGGTACAATGGCCTTTTCACATTTTTCTAATGTGGCCTTGATCAGGGTCTGTAATTCAGCCTGTTCTTTTTCACGACGTTCTGTTTCTTGCTGAGTTAATAAAGTTTGTTCACCATTTAAAGCTTCAGCTTCATAAAGTTTTGAATCTTTATATCCCAATGGCATTAGTTTATGAATATTATCTAAATTTTCTTTGGCTATAGTGAACGCCTGTTGACGAAGGGCTTTTTCAGCATTGTTATACCAAAGATTAACATTTTCGCGCTCTTCTGGTTTTAAGCGAGACAATGGATCATCCGGATTAAAAGCCTGTTGCTGACCGCTCTTTTGCGGCGCTGGCGAATTCATCATATCACTTAAAAAATACATGCCGACCAAAAACAAAGCGATCACTGAAAAGAAAACGGGTTTGTTATTTTTAAATCTGTTCCAGGCCTGAACAATGGGTGTCGGCGGTGGGCCTTGTTGCTCAGGAGCTTGTTCACCCTGTTGCATATTGTAGTAATCACCCTGCATTTGTTCTTGTGGCATTCCGGTAAACGGGCTGCCATCCGGATTTAACTGATCTTGGTAATAACCTTGATCAATTTCTTGCGGGTAATTCATATCCTGATTCGGATCGTATTGTTCTTCTTCTAGTGGAATTTCATCAAGACCAATTTCTTCAAGATCATCAATACCGGCAGCACCTGCCATTTGCAATGGAGGAACTTCAATACGCTCCATACGGTATTGAAAGTTTGGATCATGAAGTTCGAAGTACATGGTGTTATCAAGTACGGTGATCGCATCGCCAGATTTTAAGGGTTGCGGATCAGTGCTTGAAATAGGTGAACCATTTAAGAAAGTTCCGTTCACGCTCGTTAAATCAATGATCGTGTAAATACCATTAATTTTTCTAACTTCAAATTGCCGACGACTTACACGCTGATCAGGAATAATAATTTGGCACGAAGGATCGCGCCCCGCAGCCCAAACATCGCCCACTTCTAAACGAAGCATTTCGCGAACGGCTCCGTCTGACGACATCATTTTGATATAAGGTACTTGCTGGGCTACGCCAATAACCGTTCGTTCATTTTCGCCGGCCTCTGGCATCTCATTGGCATTAACGCTATCACTTTGTGAATCTGGTATATCGCTTAACGTAAATTCATACGGTGGAATTTGAAAAACCTGGCCATGCTCGAGCGGTGTTGATTCAACTCTTTGCCCTAAAGAAAAGATTTCGCCAAAACGTGAGAGTGACGTTAATATCCAGCGGCCTTCTTCAAATTTTAATTTGAAATGTTCGCGCGAGATTCCTTTTTCAGGTTGCAAACGGATATCACAACTTTCCTTACGGCCACCGACGTATTCACGCTCGGGGCTAAGGTTTAAGTCACTGATCTGTGCTCCCCTTAATATAACTTTCAGTCTCGACATATTTAACGAATTCCCTCAGCTGCCAGTTGACACTTTTCTGACATGCTTTGGGCTGTTTGGTAACTTTGGTCGTTGTTTTTACCCTGAAGCATAGTCAAAACTTGCTGGTAATTAGCCAGGCACATTTTAAAATTATGCTTCTGATAATAACTTTCTCCAAGTGCTAATTTCGCTTTTACGATTTCATCGAAGCGGATTTTTGCTAAATATAAATGCCTACGGGCCATGACGTGGCTTGAATCTAAGTTCAGAACAACCTGAAAAAAGTCTAGGGAGCGCGTGTAATTGCCTAACTGAAAATCACGCATCCCTTTTTGAAAGTTCTCTTGGATACGTAAATTGGTCGGCGAGTTCTTTTGCTCCAATTGGTTTTTACGTTTTAGGTCCAGCTCTTTTTCAGTGACCGAATTTTGTTTAAGAAGATATTCATCTTCATATTTTAAAGTCGACTTAATCTCTGTAGATTGAGCTTTTTTGGGCTCTTCCATATTCAGCCAATAAACTAGACTAAAGACCGCTATGCCGACGATTAAATAAAATCGAACTTTTGGATTTGCAAAAAATCCACCACTGGCTTGTTGAGGTTTTGCATACCCTAAATTTACCTGTGCATTTTGTTGCTGCTGCATCGGTCGCTGCATTTGTTGTTGCATCGGCCGACCCGCAACCATCGGACCGCGTTGTTGCATTTGCTGTTGTCTTTGCGCCGGCGCTTGTTGGCGCATTGCTGGCGCAGACATTGGCTTTCGCTGAGCTGGTTGTTGTTTTATTTTTGGTGCGTTTGCCTGCGGCCCACTTGCACCGCCCGGAGCTGGAGAAGAAGGTGCTCCACTTTCAACTGGCGGAGTTGGCAACGCTGGTAAATTGCTTATAGGCACTAATTGCGGCAACGGCGCTACGGGCGTGATTTTTTCAATTTCAAAAGCAATTTGAAGTTCAGTATCACCTATAACAAAAGTAGAATCATTGATCAGTTTCCATTTCTGAATTTCTTCTGATCCCACCATCACTTTATTTTTTTTGCTGAGATTAATAATTTCGATATCTTGGCCAACCACTTGTAAACGCGCATGCTGACGACTGATCTGCGGATCATTAATTAACACGACCTCGTTCTCAGGACCACGTCCTAAAGTAAACGAGCTCTTTGCAAGGTGAAAAGACTGCCCTTCGTGCGGTCCTTTCAGCACTTTCAATTTAATTTGAACTGCGGGGTTAAGCTTTTCAGCCGTCGACATCTAGTGCTTTACTCCTCATTCACCTTGGTTAAACTTACAAAAAAGTATTCTGGTGCGCCGGCACTGTCTAAAAATGCCTGTAAAAATATTTCACATTCAAATTGAGAAAACGGAATTTTATCTCGATGCGTTTCATAAACTAATTCACGCGCTCGGCTCATTAAACTTTCTAAATTCTGTACCATCGCCTGATCAGTAATTGTCATATAACTTTGCGCCACCAGAGCTTCGGGTACAGTTTGCACTAAGGTTGCAAATTGATGATTACACGAAGTAATTGATCCATTTGCAGAAATGACAGCAGCAGGCTGAGTTAGCATATTCACCATTTGTGAAAATTCGACATCACGATTTTGACTTGGTTTAATGGTTTCAGAATCATTTAAACCATTCCACATACGATTTAAAAGCAGATTCACATTGGCTACAGCTTTTTGTAATTCTGGGTAATCAAAGGCAACTTCAGTGCGATCAGATTTTTCGCGCAAGGCCGTATCGATTTGTTTGTTCAGCTGACGAATTGGAAATTCAATTAAACGCGAAAACAATAAATACAATCCAATACCAAATAACGCCGAGATGACTAACGTCTGCATAAATAAACTGACCACACGGCCATCATCCACATTTAATGAGCTGATATCATAAAAAACAATCGCTACGTATTTAACAGTCGTTTCACCTGATAGTGGA
The DNA here is from genome assembly GCA_036676395.1 of Bdellovibrio sp. Classification (GTDB taxonomy): domain Bacteria; phylum Bdellovibrionota; class Bdellovibrionia; order Bdellovibrionales; family Bdellovibrionaceae; genus Pseudobdellovibrio. The sequence continues at coordinate 287,568 of JAKFCY010000002.1, read as the reverse complement.
TCATAAGCTGCGATCGGATGACTTGCCCCGATGGTATTATCATCAACGGGAGCCGCCATCGCACGCGGTTCTTTGCGCGCTTGAATCACAAAAGATTTCGACATATCACGACCGACTTTTTCAGTCGGAGCAACAACCGAACCATCTGATTGCATAATAATGATAGCTTCTTTAATGCCATCTTCTTTTAAAGCTTCACTCACATTTAAGTTATTAATTTGTCCTGATAATAAGGCCTGTTCATTAATACGCGCCATAGCACGCGCTACACTTTTTGCTCGTTTAGCGGCTTCATTAAAATTAGATTCGCGCAAAATTGTTGTTAAAGGAAACATCGAAGCTATCGTCACGAACACGACAAATAAAATCATCATGCCCAATAAAACTTGTTTAAATGGAAACACCACCGACATTTTATAAAATACCGGCATCACCACGTTTTCCATATAATCATCAATGCGCTCGCCAAAGGTTTTTGGCACTTCAATAGCCGCACCAAAATTATTTTGCTGTGGTGGAACTCCATTCAGTGGTTGTTGATACATTTGCGCTTGCATCGCCGCTCCGCCTTGCATTGGATACGCCGGAGGTTGCTGGTTGTACATTTGTGGAGGCATTTGGCGTTGTTGCGCTGCTGGCCGCGGACGCAATGCGACCGGACGGGGTGCGGCTGGTTTTGGACGAATATCCGGAGACGGAATCACATCCATAATCACATCGAATACGCTGACTTTATCACCCAGTTTAATAATTGAATTTTGAATTTTTACGCCATTGACGAAGGTTCCGTTGCTTGATTTTAAATCAACCACGATCACTTTATCTTTATAAACATGAATCTCGCAGTGATCTTTAGAAATACCACCCGAAGTGATTTTGAAATCACAGTTCATTCCCCGACCCAGTAGATTTTTACCCATTTTTAAATCAAAGATTTGTCCGGTTTGTGGACCGGATAAGACTCTAACTGACCACATATAACTGATCTCCTACCTGAAGGTTCCATTTTTGCGCACATCCTGCTGCAGTTTCAAAAACTGAAGCCGACTTCCAATATGGACCTACAATCTTATAGGGCTTTACACCTGATACGATTTTTTCAATTTCCATTTTTTTATTTACGAAAATACAATCAATAGCAAAATTCATAAAACAGGTATGAATGTTGTTGCAGGGTTTGATCCAAAGCGCGTTGTTAACCGCTAAAGATTTTCTGCCTAACAAACCTTTACCACGGGCAAAAAATGATTCGGCCAGCTCTAGATTTTCAATCAAAAGCTCAGCTTTATCGCCGTGTTGTATTTTATAAAGTTTTGCCATAGTTCTTATTTTCCTATTTTCCGTAAATAAATCCTAATACCACTGGGCCAAACACCATGATAAATACCGCTGGTAAAATAAAACCCATTAATGGTAATAAAATTAATTGCGAAGCGCGTGCTCCGGCTTTTTCTGCGCGCACAAACCGTTCTAAACGCATTTGCACTGATTGATCTTTTAACACTTGCGCGATACTTGCACCGGTGGCTTCAGCATCGATTAACACCGCCACGAAACTGGTGATTTCGGGCATATCTAAACGGGCTGCCATTTCTTTTAATGCATCTGTTTTTGACGAACCGACTTTAATATCTTTCAAAACGGTTTTTAATTCATCAGCCAAAACTGAATTTGGATCAGCGACTTTATCGACGATTTTTTGAATGGCTCCGAAAAAATCAAGACCGGCTTCGACTGACAAGGCTAATAGATCAATAAAAAACGGCATATCGGCCTGTACACTCATTGTGCGGGCATTTTTTTGCGCCTTACAGTGCATTTGTGGCATGAACCAGCCCACCACACCAAGCATACATAAAACCAATGGCGAAAAACCAAGATCCAAAGAAAAATTCATGATGTTAATAAAAATCGGAAACGCGATTCCTAAAAACAATTGGTAACCAATAAATTCATCTTCGTTCATCTCTGATGACATGCCGCCGGTTTTGATCAAATGGCGAATTTTTTTACGATACTGTTCTGATTTAAATTTTGCCGCATGCTGCAGAGTGAACTGATGCACCATCGGACGACAAAGATTGATGATTCCATTTTTAGATTTAACTGGTTCAGTGCCGCTGGCCCATTGCAATTGAGCTTCGCCGGGTTTACCCGCCAGAATCGACGTCATGAAAAGATAAACCGACACACCCGCTAAGATGAGCCCGGTAAATAACATGAGTTCAGCACTACCCATAGATCCTCTTTTGGTTTAAATTTAATTTGAATGAAAAAAATTGTCCTAGCTTCGCAATCTCCACGCCGCGCTGAAATCTTAAAAAAAGCCGGATATTATTTTGTCTCATTCCCAGTCTTTATATCGGAAATCCCGAATGAAAACCTAAGCTTAGACGAGCAAATAATCGACATCGCAAAAAGAAAAGCGTTGGCTTGCCTAGACCAATGTCCTGACAAAAATCCAGGCGGTATTATTTTGGCTTCAGACACGATGGTTTGTTTAGAAAATTTAGCGATCGGAAAACCTGAAAACGAACAGGATGCGTTTGATACTTTGAAAAAACTTTCAGGCAAAATGCACGAAGTAAAAACCGCGATCATCCTTCTGGACCAAAGTAATGGTCATATTATTTCTCATATTGAGACATCGCAGGTTTATTTTAAAAATTTAACTGATCAAGACATCTGGGATTACATCAAAACCGGCGAACCGATGGATAAAGCGGGCTCTTACGCCATCCAAGGTTTGGGCGGAAAATTTGTGGAAAAATTTGTGGGTGACTACAACAACGTTGTGGGCTTGCCTTTGACAGCTTTAGAAAAATTATTTGCTGGTAAAAATTGGACTTTTGAAAAATCACCTTTGGCGCAAATCAAAGCTCAGCTTTCTTCTGGTCAGAATTTGCTCGCGGTCAGCAAACTTCAGCCGATCGAAAAAATTCGCGATTTAGCCAGCCAAGGTCAGCGCGCTTTCGGCGAAAACTATATTCAAGAGGCGTTAGAAAAAATCGAAGCCTTGAAAGATTTAAATTTAGAATGGCACTTGATCGGCCCGATCCAAAAAAACAAAATAAAATTTTTAAAAAATCATTTTGCCTATTTACATGCCATAGACTCGCTCGAGTTAGCCGAATTAGTTTCAAAAAAGGCTTCAGAAATCAACCATGTGCAAAAGATTTTTATTCAGGTCAACCTTGCGAACGAGGCTACTAAGGCGGGTTTTGACGAAGCCAGCGTTATTGCCGCATGGGAAAAACTGACAAAACTTTCAAATGTTAGAATTGTGGGATTAATGACCATGCCGCCGTTGCAAAACGTCGCTGCAGACAATCAAGTTCATTTTAAAAAATTAAAAAACTTGGCGGATCGCTTACAAGTCAAAGAACTTTCAATGGGCACAAGCCACGATTATCAAGTCGCCCTCAAAGAAGGTGCGACATGGATCAGAATCGGCACGGTTTTATTTGGCGAACGGCAAAAAGTACAGTAGCCTAACGAGTATGACTCACCCTTTACTTCGGTCTTACAAAATTGGTTTCATCGGCGCAGGACACATGGCTCAGGCCCTCATTAAAGGAATGATTGAGTCAAAGCTCATGAGACCTGATCAGATTTTTGTCTCGAACCGCACTCCGGGTAAACCACTTAAGCTTAAAGAATTATATCAAATCGAAATTCGTGAACATAACGAACAGATCGTCGAAGAATGTGACATCGTGATTTTAGCGATGAAACCGCAAGACTTACCTGCAGCGATGGCAAATTTAGTTTCTGCTTTCGATGAAAATCAAATCATCATTTCATTAGCTGCTGGCATTCCGATGCACTCCTTAGAAAAATTAATTCCCCAAGGTCGCCTTGTTCGACTTATGCCAAACACGCCATCATTAATCGGTCGCGGTGTTTTAGGATTACTGGCGCACAAAAAAGATGTTGCTGTTATTGAAATCACGAAAGATCTGTTTTCAGGGTTAGGCGTAATTTTAGAATTAGACACTGAAGACCAATTTGATGCTTTAATGATTTCTTGCTCTAGCGGTACAGGTTTTGTTTTTGAAATGATGATGTACTGGCAGGATTGGATCATTGAACATGGCTTTACACCTGAACAGGCCAAAGTAATGACGATCGAAACGTTTGTTGGTGCATCACTATTAGCGGCGCAATCTTCAAGTGTAGATATCGAAGAATTACAACAGCGAGTGACTTCTAAAAAAGGGGTTACAGCAGCTGGTTTAAATTCAATGCGCGAATTAGAGATCGAACGTGCTTTACGCATCAGCTTTGAAAAAGCCGCCCTTCGCTCACGCGAAATCTCACGCCAGACAGACTTAGGTCTAAGCTAAGTTTAAACGACACAATTCAGCACGACTTTTGGCCCTCCTCCTAAAGTACAGGATATGACCACATCCTTGGACTCGACTTTTTTTTAGGGCAAGGATTGCCTATACTTAAATAGAGACCAACGGGTTCGTAATTTGATTCATGGAGGAATTAAATGAAATTTTACCCAACTGAGATTATCAATAAGACCTTTGATCGCAAGATGATGGGCTTTGATCCTGAACAAGTTGTGAATTTTCTGACGATTATTGCTGCGCAAACTGAAAATCTTGCACAACAAATTCAAACACTAACTGAAGAACTTAAAGAAAAAGAATTACAGCTTCACGAATTTCGTGATCGCGATAATGTCTTACGCAGCGCTATCACGCAAGCGACTAAGTTATCAGATCAAATGAAACAAGAAGCAGAACACGAATGCAAATTAGTCATTGCTGAGGCCCAACAAAAGGCAGAAACAATCACTTGTGATGCAAAAGATTCTTTACGTAAAATCTACACTGAAATTTCTGATCTTAAAAAATCAAGAATGCAATTCGAAGCCAATCTTAAAGCCATGGCTCAGGCCCACTTGTCATTATTAGAACAAGCTGAAACTTACATGCCGAAAATGCGCATGCAAAACATGGATCTGGAATAGTTCTTACAAAAATAAAATACATACTTCATCGTCCCTCCCTTGTCCGACATAAAAAAAGAAATCAGAACTGGTATTAGTTACGATACCAGTTCTGATTGTTAGAAAAACTACCAGAAATTTCTTCTGGTAGTTTTCCGAATTCGTTGTGCTTAACTAAATAATTAGAATTTAATAAAAACCCGATCGCTAGTTTCACGATAGCGTGAAATGAGTAAGCGATCAGGCTAATACACTTTAGAACGCTTTTCCAAAGGCGCCAAAGCTCCTCCGCGTTTGAGTTTTCCCAATTTTCGTACACTGCTAAATAATTTTTAGCATTTTTCATAAAATATCCTTTTTGCCCTCGTTTCCGAGTGCGGTTAAATAAAAATAATTGATCTGTTTTTTTGAAATTTTAGAATGAAAAAGCCACAATGAGCTTTGACGATAATGTTAATTATCGCGATTCATTCTTTAAATTTGTTTGGATTCTCTTTTGTATTCTGGCAAGACTGCTAGAATTGATGTGCCATAGGAGAATCGGACATTTCGACGGCTAATGTTTGCTCTAAGGCGTGCGTATTAATATTTGTAATCATGTGATTCTCCTTTCAATAGAATAGAGACAAGCTATCAAGGCTTATAAAACTTGTCATTATTTATTTTGTTATGATTGTAATAAGAAAGGCTACTGTGGCAAATAGCCACGAAGCGTCCTACTGATTTTTCTTTTTCTTTTTAAGTTTCTTTAATTTGATTTGGTAACCGAGTTGATCCAAATCGCCTTGTGTACTTGGATTAACACTAGAACTGGTTCCATTTTGGGGTACTGCCTGCTGTTCTTCTTCTTCAATGGGTTGCACGTAATCATCATTACTTGGATCTACAGATTTAAAATAATTTTGATCTACGCCATCATCAGTGCTTTCTTTGAAACCGTTATCGACTGGTTTTTTTACTTTCTTTGCCGGGCGCTGCGAACGACGAATCACACGTTGTTCTTCAAGATCATCACTGCCATTGCCATAATCAAGAGTCAATGTCAGCGCACCACCGACAAAAAATCCTTGTGAGGTATTTGACCCTGTTACATCCGCTCCACCGTAAGCTTTAAACTTAATCCATTCTGTCATCGCAAAATTTAAAAATACTTCTGCGGCTAATGCATTTGGATTAATTGAATAAAACTTTTTACTGCCACCATTCACTCGTGTCGTGATTAAATCACGGCGTGAAGCTGAATTAGTGAATTCATCATCTTTAACAGAACTAAAACCTTCAACAACGGCGCCTAATCCTAATTCTGAAAAGCGAAATTCCCCGCCCACACCATAAGTTAATAATGTTGATAAGCCTTCATTGCGAATGTTTGCGCCCAAATAAGCGTACGGATAAAAACTTCCTAAATCCATTCTCATGATCAGCGTTGGTTTAATTTCAGAAGCCCCGTTACTGTTTAATGAAGAATCAGTAGCGACGTCGACTTTTTCCATAGGATGAGAATATTCAAAATCGACGATCGTTTGGAAAGATTCATAATTTAATAATTGGTAATCGGCACCGACATCGACACGATTTACGGTAGAATTATTGCGTGTATTAATTGGGTCAACGGATTCAGAAGAACCAATGTTAGTGCCTAAACGAACCCCAAGGTCACGAAACATCCCCCAGCGTAATTGGGGATTCACATCGATAATTTGAAAGCTATTTTCAAAAGGTAAGTCGATTTTTTCACCACCTGAATCAAAATTGGCTGTGGTTTTATAAAATTGGGCATCTACGGCCAAATCGAATCTTTGCTGGCGATACACCTGATAGGGATCAAAAAACGCCCAGCTTTGAGCAGTTGAAAAAAGTGTCATCGTTAAGACGACAAAATTAATCTTAGAACGCAGTGTATTTGATGTTTTTTTCATAGCCACACCAGTGTAACCGAGTTTATATATGAAAAGCAGAAGACAAAGGTCTAGATCGGCTAATATGAGCAACCCAAATTCAAAACCACTTATCGTAATATTTTTCACAGTTTTCATTTACCTTTTAGGTTTTGGAATGATCATTCCAGTGATTCCGCTTTTAAGTGTTCACTACGGCGCAACCCCTTGGATCGCGGGCTTACTAATGGCGTCTTACTCATTGATGCAATTTATCTTTGCTCCGTTTTGGGGAAAACTATCAGATCGCTACGGCCGCAGACCTATTTTAATGTACTGCCTTTTGGGCGAAATGATTTCTTATTTGGTACTGGCCTATTCGCGTTCAATAGAAATGCTTTTTGTTGCGCGTATTTTAACCGGTTTTTTCGGAGCTTCAATCTCAACCGCATCGGCTTATGTTTCAGATGTGACGACTCCAGAAAATAGATCTAAAGGTATGGCCGTGATCGGCGTTGCTTTTGGTTTAGGATTTTTATTCGGACCAGCGATCGGTGGCGGCTTAACTATTTGGGCCGAGACAATGTCTACAGACATGGGCTTTATCGCAGGCTTTTCTTCTTTCGGCGTAGCTTTATTGTGTTTATTTACATTTATTTTTGCTTACTTTAATTTAAAAGAATCTATCAGCCCAGAAACACGCGCTAAGAACAGCGCTGAAAAACAAAAAAAGCTATCACACTTAGCTCGTTATTTTAAAACCAAAACTGTTGGCCCCCTGATGACCTGCTTTGCGCTAGCAACACTGGCGATGGCTTTAATGGAATCTTCTTTGGTGCTGTACATGAAAGAAATTTTTAACTGGAACATCAAAGAAGTCAGTTTTGGATTTGCTTATATCGGCGTAATCATTGTTTTCACGCAAGGCTTTTTAGTGCGCCGTCTTTTACCTAAAGTGGGCGAAAAGAAAGTTCTTTGCCTGGGGTTACTTTTATTAGGTTTAGGGCTTGCAGGAATTGCATTTGCACCAAGTATTCCGGCGATGGGTATTACGATGACGCTGTTATCGTTAGGTCACGGCTTAACAAACCCTGCCTTTATGGGAAGTGTTTCACTTCTTGTTCCGCCAGAAGAACAAGGCTTAGCTATGGGAACCACGCAAAGTTTATCGGCGTTAGGCCGAGTCATTGGGCCACCGATTGGCGGCTTTTTGCTACAAAGCGCGTTCAAAGGATCTCCATTTTTATTGGCTGGTGCTTTCACGTTATTTGCATTAACGATTATTTTTATGATTTTTAAAGATCTTCCAGATCATGCGAAAAAGGTAAACGTATGAGTTTTAATAAAATCGGCTATTACCAATTAAATAATCTGATCGAAAACCGCGTTCCCTTTATGTTCTTTAATTTTGGAACCGATATTGCCCCTTGGTATTCTTCGATTCAAAAAATGCATGTCGAAGCTTGGCAGGTCATGACTACCGAAAGCCAGCTCCAGCAAGAATTAGACGACCGCAAGATCCCCAAAGACTTTGCCCTTTTATTATTATGCCCTGATGGCAAGCAATCTGAGCGCATCGCGAATAGTTTAGAAAAAAAAGGTTATACAAACGTCTATCTAATTGATGGCGGTTATCAGCAAATGGTGACTGACCGAGGCTAAATTGCTATCTTAGATAGCTATGACAAATCCAACTACATTGGCCGATAGATATAATCCACAAGACGTTGAAGCTACTGTTTACAAACAGTGGGAAGACAAAGGCTATTTCAAAGCCCAAGATCAATCAACAAAACCTCCGTTTTCTATTATTTTACCTCCTCCAAACGTCACTGGCTTTTTACATTTAGGCCATGCACTTGATCACACCATTCAAGATTTGTTAATCCGCTGGAAGCGTATGTCTGGCTTCAATGCCATGTGGTTACCAGGAACAGATCACGCAGGGATTGCTACGCAAACCGTAGTTGAAAAAGAATTAAAGAAAAACGGCGGCGTTACCCGTCATGATTTAGGCCGCGAAAAATTCGTAGAAAAAGTTTGGCAATGGAAACATGAATACGGCGATCGTATTTACAATCAAATGCGTCGTTTAGGTGATTCATGTGATTGGGAACGCGCAACTTTCACATTAGATGAAGGCGTTTCAAAAGCCGTTCGTAAAACTTTTGTTTCTTTATATAAAAAGAATTTAATCTACAAAGGTCAACGTTTAGTCAATTGGTCAGGCCCGTTAGAGTCTGCAATTTCTGATCTAGAAGTTGAACACAAACAAGTTAAAGGTACTCTTTACCACATCAACTATCCTGTTGATAGCACTGGTGAAATGTTAACTGTAGCTACGACTCGTCCAGAAACCATGTTAGGTGATACAGCATTATGTGTTCACCCGGACGATACTCGTTACCAACACTTGATCGGAAAAACTGTAACTGTTCCGTTGATCAATCGTAAAATTAAAATCATCGCTGACACTTATGTAGATCTTGCGTTTGGTTCAGGTGTGGTGAAAATTACTCCAGCCCATGATTTTAACGATTACAAAATCGGTAAAACTCACAAATTAGAATTTATTAATATTTTAACTAAAAAAACTCTATTGAATGAAAACGCTGGTCCTTACCAGGGTTTAAAAGTTATAGAAGCTCGCAAAAAAGTTTGTGAAGACTTAAAAGCACAAGGCCTATTAGTTAAAGAAGAACCACACATGCATTCAGTGGGTCACTGTTCGCGTACAGACGCTATCGTTGAACCATTTATGTCTGAGCAATGGTTTCTTAAAATGGAAGAGCTCGCTGTTCCTGCAAAACGTGTGGTTGAATCTGGCACTATCCGTTTTGAACCAGAATCGTGGACAAAAGTTTATCTTCACTGGATGAATATTATTGAAGACTGGTGTATCTCACGCCAATTATGGTGGGGACATCGTATTCCCGCGTGGCACTGCCATGATTGCGAAAAGCACACGGTTGCTGAAACTACGCCGACTCACTGCGATCACTGCAACAGCACAAAAATTTCTCAGGAAGAAGATGTGTTGGACACTTGGTTTTCATCTGCCCTTTGGCCATTTTCAACAATGGGTTGGCCAAATGAAGATCAACACTCTGTTGAAACACAAAAAACGTTTTACCCAACAAATTACTTAGTTACGGGGCACGACATTATTTTCTTCTGGGTGGCTAGAATGATTGTCATGGGCGTTGAGTTTAAAAAAGATGTTCCGTTTAGAACAGTTTATGTTCACGGATTAGTTCGCGATGCTCAAGGCCGTAAGATGTCTAAATCTTTAGGTAACTCGATTGATCCAATTGAAATGATCGATAAATACGGAGCTGATGCTTTACGTTTTAGTTTCTTAGCGCATTTATTTAGCGGTAAAGATTTTAAATTCTCTGAACAACGTTTAGAGGGCTACCGTAACTTTATGAATAAAGTTTGGAATGCGTCTCGTTTTGTCTTATCAAACATTTCTGATATGCAGATTCCAGCTGAAGGCCTTAAAGCTATGCCAGCTAAAGCGAATATCAGCGTATTTGACCAATGGATTATTTCAAAACTAGGCGATACCGAGAAAAAAGTGCAAGAAGCCTTAGAGGGCGAAAAGTTCTCTGAAGCCGCTTTAGAACTTTATCAATTTATCTGGAATCAATTCTGTGATTGGTACATTGAATTTTCAAAGCCAATTATGGCTGGCCAAAACGCCGAACAAAAACAAGCGACGCAATTAGTGATGGCGCATGTTTTAAATCGCATCGTAAGACTTCTGCACCCGTTCTGCCCGTTTATCACTGAAGAGATCTATGCCAAACTTCCGTTAAAAGCAGAAGCCTGCATTATTGATAATTACCCAACACCGGCTAATGATCGTGAATTCTTAGCGTTCGGCAGTAAAAAAGCAGAGCACGAAATTGATATCGTTAAAGAAGTAATCACAGCAATGCGTAATATTCGCGGTGAAAACCGCATTAGCCCGGCTATTAAACTTAAAGTTCGTCTGGGCGTAACTGATGAGGCTGTTCAAAAAACGTTAAGCGAAAACCGTACCGCGCTAATGACGATCGGTCGTTTAGAAACTTTAGATATCGGCGCTGATGGCGATTTAATGAAATGTGCCGTAACTTCGGTATCGGTAAAAGACACACAAGTGAAAGTGATTATCCCGCTTGAAGGTTTAGTCGATTTTGATGAAGAGCTAAAACGTATTCAAAAAACCATCGAAAAGCTTGATAAAGACATCAACTTACTTACGAACAAATTATCCAACGAGAAGTTTGTAGCTAATGCTGATGAAGATGTAATTGCGGCTGACAGATTATTGTTGGCGCAATCAAAAGTTCAGGCAGTTTCACTTAAAGAAGCTTTAACCCGCTTTCAGTAAAAAAAGGTGCCAGGCCGTCTTTCTTGTTGCTCTGCGACCAGAAAGACGGCCTGGCACTATTCGAAAATAAAACCGACTCCCCATTCATAGATGTAAGCGACCTTTGGAATCACGGTGCGCGAATAGTGCTTCCATTGATTTTTTGGTTTATCAGAGAATTTGTTCGACTTAGCAGGAATTCGTTTACCTTTGTAATCTTGGGGAATCACCAAATAGAATAATCGTTCAGTGCGCACTTGTGATTTATCATCAAAAGTAATTTCTAGTGGCGCCGCTTTATCTAACTGTGCACTGGCTTGTGGAAAAACGCAGTAGCGTAGGGCTTCAGGAATTTTTACTGACCAGTATTCGGCAAAATCGGTTCTGGCTTCGTTTGGAAACTCATATTTTTTTAAACCTTCCATCATAAATTGAAAGATTTCTTTGCGGGTTCCGCAAAAACCTTGGTTATTTTGTAAGTGGTCATCGCTAATACGGGCATCGTAAAATAAATACGGATACCAGGTGTTTTCTGAATAGATACTGCCTTTACGAAGTTCGCCACCAATTTCTTTTCCCTTAAATGAAGGCACTGTGGCTAAAAAGTTAAAATTATCGTCGGTAAATTTTAATTTAAATTTACCTTCATCTTTTCCACTAAAATAAATATTTGGTTTTCCCATAGCGATATTGCCACTGTGCGGGTAAGAGTTGCCACTACAGCCATACATGCTCCAACCACACGGAGAATAAAATGGCGTGTTGAATTGGTTATAACCCCAACCACCCCACCAGGGTGACGGCCATAAATTATAGCTCATCGGATTAAAGCCCTGACCCATGCCGCCCGAAGCTTCTAAAGTCATTGCAGGCTTACGCGGTTGCATTTCTAATTTTACGTCGATTAATTTATTTGGCAGATCAGAAATTTGAATGATGTTCTGATAAGTGCAACCTGCTTTATTGATCACATCGATTTGGTAGTTGCCAGTGAGTAAGTGGATTTGGCCCGTTCCATACATTGGAACTTCAAGTTGATACAACACCACTTTATCCTGAGTGATGACAACTTGTGAAAGACCTTTGCAGGCTTGATTTTCAGTTTGTAATTTGAATTCGACGATCTCAGCTTTGACCGCAGTCGAAAGTAAAACCATCGTGTAAAATAATAAATACTTCATGACCTCTAGTTTATCGAAGTCATGAGAATTTCCCCAGAGGTTACATCTTTAATCTGGACTTTAGTTCATACCTTTAAAAGTTTGAATTTCATGCTGTGCTTCAACTTCGGCCTGATCTAAATCATACGCCTTATAAACTTCGCCGTAAGTCGAACAGCTAGCCGCTAGTTCTGATGGCTTATCTGCGCGACCGCCCCAGCGGCCAAGTAAATCTTCATTCGGATTCGAAGAAAGGTAACTTTTAAATAAGCGGCGTTTAATTTCAGCCATGTCTAAAGTTTCTTTACCGATTTTTACACGACAAATTGAAAGTTCACCGGCGGCGATCGGAGCTGTTGCTAAATCGGATTCAACGCGTGCAGGTTTATCATGATGAGCAAAAATTCTTTTAAACTGTTTTAACCGAATAACGCTGAATGCTTTTGTGCCACCGGCTTCCATTGCGTGTACAAAGTAAGCGCGCGCTAACATCACCGCATCAAATAAACGTTTATCACGGCTTGGCGTAGAAAGCTGGTCGTATTGTTTTGCTGTTAAACACTGCGGATTAGCCAGAGTATTTTTATCAGCATTGTATTCTTTTAAAATATCTAATAAGTCTTGATCATTTTCGGTAATCGGCAGCATGCTAGCTTTGGCTAGAATTAAACTAGCTTCTTTTTCTTGGGCTTGTTTTAATAATTTTCTATAGTGATCAGCTTCTTCAACTGCTGTGATACGCTGCTTAACATCGTCACAAGCATCTTTTAGTAGACGTTCTACCACTTCTTGTAGAGATTCTTTTTTAGTCGCTAATTTAGTTTGAATAGTTTGTTTCCACGATTTTAAATCTAGCTCGTACTGATCATTGCTGTATTCAGGAAGTAAGCGCATGTCAGTTGTTAATTTATCAACCGGGATCCAGTAGCGAAATCCCGCGTAACTGTCAGGTACATAGACCGGAACTTTAAATTTTGCCGACAATGGATCATTTGGATCAGTTAACTTTTCATCTGGCTGGAAAACCCAGAACGGGTTTGGCCAGCTTGAACGCTGTTGTAATTTAGAACCTGACGCCTTACCAACAACCGAATTATACACTAAACGGGGATTTCCTTTAGCGTCGATGCCTGCAATTGTCCATGAGTGATGATTGATTTTCGCAGTTAAGATAATCACACCTGGGTGAATTTTATTAATCGAAACAGGATACGTGTCGTGCTGTAAACTTGTTGTGCTTACGATATCAAATAGCATATTAAAAAAAGCACGCAAGCGCGCAACACCCTCTGGGTAACTATCAAAACGTGTCATCGATTGTGCGATAACTTTTCTGGGATTTGCTGGATTTCTAATGGCCCACGGAAGGCCATTTTCGAAAGAAAAAATCACCCGCAAAGCATAAACCGTATCAGCACAGTCAGTTGTCATGCCGTAATAAGGATTTTTAACAGTCTTTTTTGTATCTAAAAATTCACGCGAAAACATGTCGACTTTTGCATGTGTTTTTACCCACTCTTGATACTGAGTTTCAAGCTCTGGCGACCACTGTTGGGTCACAGTCCAAAGATCTGCTGAGGCAGTAAAACTCTGCAATAAAATCGCTAAAAATAGATAAATTCCAAGCTTTTTCACAAATACGTCCTTCAGCCCTTTTAAGGTTCCGCAAGGATTAAAGCAGTTTACTGGCCAGAGTGAGCTTAATTTTAACGGGCATAGAAAGCCAATCGTCTAATCAGATGACATCTAATTTTCGATATTTGTCACTTCATGAAGTTAATGCCTGTCAGGATTATGACAGTGGAAATGTCGTAAAAATAGTTCTATGTATAGATCCAAGAAAGGGGAATAATCCTATGAATAACTTAAATATGTCATTAATGGTTGTACTTGCTGCTCTTATCGTAACTCACATCGTGATCGCTTAAGCGATCACGTTATTGTTGTGTTGCAAACACGCTACTGAACACACTGACAGTTTGAATTGATGGCGTCTAAGCCAGTGCAACTGACTGTTTTTCCGTTTTTGCTTAATGAAAAAGATTCGATCACACCAGATCTTTCAACAAGTACGATCTCTTCGCCCTCTTGAAAATACACGCGGCTTCCGCGTTCATTTAACATTAAATCAGCACCACCACGTAAATAATTAATATAATCATCTGATGGGTTACGCGCTTTTTCAGCGTCAACTGGCTGCATTTCAGGAAAGCCCTGATCGTTGATATGATAAAGCTGCACGTACTTAACCGGAGCATTCGGATTTTCGTAATTTACCTCTGTACGAATGCGCTTACGGCTGCCATCGGGACTTTGTAGATCCATCTGCGTCCAATCATCCATTTGCACCACAAGCTCACCAATGGCCGGGCGAAGGCTAATCAATAGGTTATCGTATGTGGGTTCGATTGTTGGGTTATCAATCGCAGGATTAATTTTTAAACAGGTGCCGATAGTTTTTAAATGCTCTACGAAATTTTTTGAAATGATATCACGAGCCGTACCGGCTTTTAAAGCCTCCGAAGGTGCAGAAACTGCCGAACGTGCAGCTATAATCTCCTGCGCTTGCACGACTTCGTCATTTAATATTTTTTTATTGGCCGGCACGCCATAATCAGAATCAGAATCAATTTTATTTTTTCCGATATTTAATTTTGCAGTTGGATTATCCGCGAAATAAAAAAGAGCCATCGCTAATAACGTGGCTCCAATTCCTAATAATAGATCTTTTCTCATGCAAGTAAGATTACTCTTATTTTACTTTACGAACAACCCTAGACTACCTGCTCTTAGTAACCTAAAGCCTTTTGCATTCTTAGGCGGGCCTTTGGATCTTCGTTTCCTAACTTGTAGCCTTCTTCGATAATCGCCTGGCGAACTTCTGGTTTAACACCATTTTTACCCCAAAGCTTATTCACGATCGTTAACGCATTTTTTGAGCTACAGCCCGAAAAACCCAATAACATTCCGAACACGGTTGGGCCGCGGTGCATTTGGCCATTGCAGCCCATCACTAGAATTTTATGTTTTTCTAAACACGATAAAAAACTGTTCTTTGATTTTGCAAACTGATCTTTTAAAACTGCGCGATACTCTTTAGGGCCTGTAACCGTCGTGACTTTTTTAGGATTCGAAACGAAATGATGGTTAAATAACCCCGCCGCATTGTCATTGCCTTCGTTGTAGTACCAAGTACAGTATTTTTCGGCTGCCGAAGCTGTTGAATTTTCTTCTGCAAATTCAGCCACTTTGCGCGAGTTACTGTAGCCGATCGCTCCACCTAATAAAACAACATCACCGAACTTAAACGCATGATCGCGCCAAATATTTTCGTGTGGATCAAATTCTTTCTTAAAAAAGTTTTCAGGTTCACAATAAGCCGGCTCTGAAGCAGCGACGACCTGGGCTAAAGTAACTACAGATAATAAAATTAATAGAAATGCTTTCATCACACATCCGATGGTTAGGGTTATTGAATCCCTATCCTATCGGTATGAAAGTCGCGTAAATTCAGCAGACCTTAGGCTAGAAAACTAGCCTTTGAACTAATAGCCCAGAACTTTTTGCATTCTTAGACGAGCCTGTGGGTCGTCGTTTCCTAGCTTGTAACCTTCTTCGATAATGGCTTGGCGAACTTCTGGCTTAACGCCGTTCTTACCCCACAACTTATTCACGATAGCTAAAGAATTTTTCGAGCTACAGCCTGAAAAGCTTAACAACATTCCAAAAACTGTAGGTCCGCGGTGCATTTGGCCATTGCAGCCCATCGCCAGATATTTATGATTTTCTAAACACGATAAAAAACTCATGTTAGCTTTTGCAAACTGATCTTTTAAAACTTCGCGATATTCTTGCGGGCCAGTGACTTCTGTCACTTTTTGCGGATTAGTAACGTAATGATGATTAAACAACGTAGAAGCAAAATCATTTCCGTCGTTGTAATACCAAGTGCAGTACTTCTCTGCTGATGTTGCTGTCGAATTTTCTTCGGCAAAGCCTGTGACCTTTAATGGATTACTATAGCCAATGGCTCCGCCTAATAAAATCACATCGCCAAATCTAAAGGTGTGATGGCGCCAAATTCCAGCTTGTGTCTCAATTTCTTTTTGAAAAAAAGTTTCTGGATCACAGTAAGCTGGCTCGTCAGCAGCTACAGAGTTTTGAGTAATTGATATTAATGATAATAAAATTAAAAGAAATGTCTTCATGCCTTAATCAAACCATTACTGGTGGCCAAAAGCAAAAAACGCAGAAGCCTTACTAGACCCTGCGTTATTTTTTTTGCTTGAGTAACAATTAAAACTATTTGATTAAGCCGATTTCACGAAGTCTTTGCATTAAGAACTCGTGACCTGTGATGTCTGGGTATTTAGCCCCAGTACCGCGGCATGAAGGCAAACAAGATAATAAGCTTTCAGGATGTGGATGCATGAAGAACGGCATTGAGTAGCGCGATTTATTCGTACCATCTTGCGGGTTAATCACACGGTGTGTAGTCGAAGGAATCACTTCATTCGTAATACGCGCTAACATGTCACCAGCATCAACGATTAACGTACCGAAATCAGATTCGATATCTAACCAAGTGCCATCGCGATCTTTTAATTGCAGACCTGATTGCGTGGCCGCAGGTAAGATCGTGATAAAATTAATATCTTCGTGAGCTGCAGCTCGGATACAACGAGGATCAGTGCCTTCAGGAATCGGTGGGTAATGAAGTAAACGTAAGATCGAATTACCTTCTTGCACCATATTTTTGAAATAAGTTTTTTCAACTTCTAATGGATAAGTTAAAGCTTCCATCATTTGAATGCCGGCAGTTTCTAACTGAGAAAATAATTTCTCGAACACTGGACGAAATTCACCAACATTATCATCTGGCCAAATATTTTTTGGATAGTATTTAGAAAACTGGTGATCGTCTGGAACTTCACGACCGACATGCCAGAATTCTTTTAAATCTTTTACTTCAGCGCCTTTAGCATGCTCTGTTCCGAAAGCTGTGTAGCCGCGTTGACCGCCACCTTTTTCAGAAATGTAAGAACGCTTAGTTGCATCAGGTAATGCATAGAATTTTTCTAAAACTTCGTAAGCTTGTTTAAGAAGAGCAGGATCAACATCATGGTCTTTTAATACGATAAAGCCGTAATCTTTGATTCCAGTAAAAAGTTGTTCGATGAACTTAACTTTGTCAGCTTCAGAGCCACGAGTGTAGCTACCAAGGCTTAATGTTGGAACTTTACGTAACGTCGCTTGAGCTTTATTGTCGGCGTTTTTATCCTGCTGTTGCATGAGACTCCCCTAACCTTATGTTTTTCTAAACCTGACCAATAAACCACAATTTGAGCAGAATCTCTAGAGAATGGCGACGTGTTAAGCACGAATATGACGATTTTTCAGGGGTGTATAGGGGTTAGACAGGTTTAAGCCGACTTACAATCGTCCTGTAAGCTTCTAAAGGAGGAAGCTGAATTTCTTCTGGAGGAAAACCATTTCCAGTCTGTACCCTAATCTTTTCTTCAACAGAAGGAAGTTTTGCCGTAATAAATTTGATAAACTCTAGCCAATCTTTTTCGCCATTACCATACCAAAAAGTATTTACCACAAATGTTGAATTAGGATCTCCAAAAACTAATGTCGCAGAACGTGGAGTATCTAAAACTATTTTCTGAAGTTTCTGATATGAAAGAGTTGAACTTGATGATTTGGAAACTATGATTACTTCGTCCGAACCATAAAGCCATTTTTTCTTCCAAATCAAAAAATAAAAAGGAATCGCAATTGCTACAATCAATATAGATAAGAACACAAAAGTACCAATTAAAGAAAATATTACTCTTTCAGCAATGCCCTTAGCTGCGACCTCATAAGGACTTATCGTTAAAAGAAAAAAAAATGCGCCAACACAAATTAAGTAATATTTCATGGCTGAGGTAAAAGTAAAGGCGGCGCCAGAAAATAGCCGCCGCCATAAAAAATCTGGATATGAAGGAGCATAAATTTCAGGGGAGATTTCTAGCATTCAGCTCCTTATGGCAGAACATTAACTTTTACATCTGGTTGAACCCAGTTATCTATTTGTTCTGTAACTTTAAGTTCAATCGTTTGCATCGGATTCGTAGTCTCTGTAGCAACACCAACAGCACTTTGATTTGCAGTCGATACACCTTCAGCTACATTTTCCACTCTGTTACCTGTAAAGGCGCCTCCGAAATTACTTTGCGCAAGCATCCCGCCACCGATAAATCCCTGAATAGCATATAACGCAAGTAATTCCTTGGGAACACCTAAAAACATTCCCCATGCTACGTTTGCGAGACCACCACCAATTGCTCCACCTAAAAACATGCCAGCTGAGCCCGCAGTCGCACCTAATTTTGCAGCTATCCCCGCCCCACCAAGTGCGCCCAGTGTAACAATTGCCGTTCCCGCAGCGGCAAGCGCTCCTCCAGTCAATGCACCCGCAACAACTGATCCGAATGTTGCACCAGGTTGGTATGCGGCCATGAAACCACCCAGTATTGCCCCAACAGCAAATGCAACAAGTAAAGCTGGAAATTTTCCAGATGGATCTCTGAACATTGTTGGGTTATTTAATCCATATATGTATGAGTTTACAACTGAGTTTGGTATGCCAATCTTACCTGGAAAAGGATCTTGTTGTAGGAAACGACCAATTGCAGAATCGTAATATCTTGCACGATTGTAATACAGATTTAGTTCTGAATCAAACTCACGTCCGGCATATGTAAATTGATTATCAATGAATGGATCTGATAAAATGTCCACTCCAGCACCATCTTTTACTTGTACAATATTTCCATAGCTAGAATACGAATACTGCTGTTTAATCTCTCCTTGAACATCCGAAACAGCTACGATACTGCCAAGATGGTCTTTTAAGAAATAATAATTACCTGCTTGTTTTGCTTTTTTATTTATTTCACCTGTTGTCGGAATATTAACTGCCAGCACGTCATCAGTACCCATCGAATAAGTGTAGTTAGCAACTACATCAAGTGAAGAACGTTGAGAAGTATATTTCAGTTCTCTAATAACGTTATCACCGTCATACCGATACACAGCGTAGTTATTTTTTGAAGTTGTTGTCGAATCTACAATTTCCTTTTTCATTCTTCTTCCGAAGACATCGTATTCAAATTTTACTTGTTGTTCGACCGCTCCAAAAGGTCCAGAAAACCTAGAGACTTGTTTTAACTGATTGGTTGATGAATATTCATAACGATATGCTTTTTCAGACTGATTCTTAGGATTCTTAGCAATTAAATTACCGTTGTTATCGTAGATGTAACTATATTTATAATCCTCTATGAGCCTATCAGTTGTGGCATCATATGAGTAGGTCCCATCCTGATCGGATATGCGGTTACCAACTGAATCATAAGTGAACGCCTCTGATTCTGCCCCTTGTACGCCAGATAGTTGACCATTTAAATCATATGAATAAGATTGAGTAGATGCGAGATCCCTTTTTTGAGTAATAAAATTTCGCAAATCGTAATCATATTGATACTGACTCTTCACTAAACCATTAAGCTTATGCTGAATCTCAGATATTAAGTGATTAGCTTTGTATGAATATTTCGTTTCACCATTTGGGCGCGCTAGACGAGTAACTCTATTTAAAGAATCATACTCATATGTAAAAACATCACCATATGGATTTGAAATTTGTGTCAAACGATTTAATCCGTCATAAGCATAATTATATGATTGAATGCCATTTAACGTAGTCTTCGTTCTATTGCTATTTTTATCATACTCATAAGTAATAGCAAGCGGCTCTAAATTTTCAAAGGTCCCTTGTCCCTCAAAATAATCACCAGCCAACCTTCCCATTGAATCCCTATCATATGAAACTTTGGAATTTTTATTAGCGGCTGTTTTTAATTCCCCGTTTAAATTATATGTATAAGTAATTAGATCGTCTGGAAGCTCAACTCTAGATAGTCGATTGATCCCATTGTAGTTGTATTTCTTTACAACTCCATTTGGATCAGTTTCGTGAATCCACTGTCCATGAGGATCATATGCAAATGTTTGCACTTCGCCAGAAGATCGTTGTTTGCTAAGCAGCTGTCCCATGTTGTTGTAAACATATGTCGATATTTTGCTTTTTGGATCTGTTACTTTATGTAATTTGCCTGACGGATAGTAATTATATGTAGTAATCTCGCCTTTAGATGAAGTTACTTTATTCAGACGATTCATTTCATCGTATTCATAATTCACTTCTGATGATACAGATCCACTAATCTGTCGAATTGATTTCACGACATTACCGGCATCATCGTATAGATATGTTACTTTTTTATTATCGGCATCAGTAACTTCTTTAAGATTTCCTAGGGAATCATATACATAAGATGTATTGAAACTCTCGTTATCTTTTTTTCTTATTTTTAAAGAAAGTGTTCCATTGGGATTATAAAAATATTCTGTTTCAACACCTGGAACGCTTGATTTAGTTTTAGATAAAAACCCGCTGACTGGATCATATTCAGCATATGCAATCGTACCCAAACCATCAGTTGCAGAAACAGGCTGACCGAACACATTGTATGTAAAAGAAGTTTTTATATCATTTTCAACATCAATAGCTTGAATTAGATCACCACTATTCGGATCATACTTCATTTGAAGTTCTTTATCCTCGGGATCAATAGTTTTTATAATGCGACCATCTAAATCGTGGTAAATTTTTGAAACTACTCCATTACTATCTGATACCTCAGTTACTAATCCATCAAAACCTTTAACAAACTCAGTTTTCACGCCTCTTAAATCAATAACTTGGCTTTTAACGTTATCTTGAGAGGAACCGAAGCTTTTTAAGTCACCCAAGTCTGCAGCCAAAAGTGACGCACTTTCTTGATCAGTTACATTTGTCTCGGTTAGATTCGGGAATATAACTTTCGAAACTCTGTTGAACTTGTTAAATTCAAATTTAGTTTCTGCAGACAGCTGGTCAAATTCGCTGAGCATTAATCCTTTGAGGTCATATGCATAAGATCTTGAAGAGGTGTCTGGAAATTCCACCCGCTCTAACATTTCTCCACTATAGGAAAATTTTGTTGTACGAAGCGCAGGATCCCTAAAACTCTTAAGCTGATTATTTGAATTGTAATCCAAAATAGTAGTCTGATTCGTGACATTATTTTTAATTTGCACTAATAAGCCATCAGCATCGTAATTAAATGAGATTGTACGACCTGCCCGATCTGCAATCGAAGTCTGCGCACCACTTGCATTGAAATAAGCTTTAGATCCATTTCTGTAATGACGAGTCCACGTGCCATCTGAACTTTTAACTAATTTTGATAAATCCTTATTAGACGGAAGATACGTAAGTTGATCGGCACCACTATGTAGCACCACACGGCGAATCATCTTGTGGCCAGAATCTACTACGATCAAGTTTTTGTTGGTATCTAAACCGATATTCGACGGCGCACAAAGTGATGCAGACAATGCTGGTGTATTGTTTCCAAGCCCAGACAGATCGCAATTCCCAGTTCCAGCAACAGTAATAGCGGCATTAGTCACAAGATCAACACGCAAAATCCTATTATTGCCTGTATCAGCAATATATAAAAGTGAATTGTCACTATCGACTACGAGTCCAGATGGATTATTCAAAACCATCTCAGTAGCTATTCCTTCACTTGCTAATAATCCACCATGAGCAAATGGTCGCCCAGCAACTGTTGAAATATTGCCATTCACATCAATTTTACGAATGTAACCATTTTCTGTAGCTATATAAATTTGACCCAAACCATCAATAGCTAAGCCTGTCGGATGGTAGATTGATGCAGATGTAGCAGAACCGCCATCTCCGGAGTCGCTAGTAGCACCATTTCCTGCGATTGTTTGAATTGTATTCCCAGCTAAATTAACTCTTCGCACCCGATTATTACCATAATCGGCAAAAATAATATTGCCAGCGAAATCAGTTAACATTGAACGGGGATTATTCAAACCAATCACGTCCGGATTAGCAATATTACCATCTGCAAATCCGCTGATGCCCACATCACCAGTAAAATTAGCTAACGGAGCAATAAGGTTTGGATGATAACCATTTTGACCGCCTCGGGACACGCAACTTGATTCAATATCATATACCGCTTGGATACCTTCGATATTATTCACATAATAATCTCCACTCTCAACCATTTGATTGAAGGTAGGACAAAAACGATAATTACCCCTATAATACACGCTCTTACCATTTCTGAATATAGCGGGAGAAAAAGTGGATCCAGACATATCCGCACATTTCCACTTCCATTCGGTTTCGTAGCGCTGAAACGGACAGTCTTTGCCAAAAATATTCTGACAAAGCTGAGACATCTGGTTTTGATTCATTTCCAACCGCCAAAGGCCAGTGTTGCTTTTCACAAAGTCATATACTGACGACCTGTTACCAGCCATCTTCGAAATTGTTCCTTGCTGTAACTTAAAAAGCATATGGCTTTTCGAATCTAAACCGTAATAGTTCCCATCTTGCCCTTGAATTACACCAGAAAGATTAGGTTTTACGCCATATTTATATGCTACTGGCATGTAAGACAGCTGCTTTAGTTCATTATAACTAGCTCCACATTGACCATATCTACCGCTACAAGTTGGACCAGTATATTGAGCCTGACATTGATCTAAACCTTCTGATCCAATTGTCCCATTATATCTATCGATTAAACCGACCGAACTCCAACTTCCAGTCGATAAGTTGTATTTAATGACTGAGTTAGTGCTACCACTCGTTTTCTGTAACAAAGCATTTGGCCAATGTGAAAGATCTACTGCTGTCGTAAGATCAAATTCAGTTCCATTCGCATTGAATACATTTTCAATCGTATTATTTAGTACATAAGTGGCAAGACTATTGTCTTCATTCTCAATCAGAATTCGACTTCCTTCTGGATTAACAATCTGCTGAACACCGTTTAAATCCCAGCCACGCCCATAACTAGATTTAACTTTTGATTGTACAAGCAACGATCCCAAAACATCTTTTGGCATCGCCTGATCCAAAACTTGAGTCTCAACTCGATTATCGTAGGTTCTTCGAATCGCTCCAATTCGTTTTCCATTTCGATACGCCGTTACAACTTGGGTGCCCGTGAGAATACGAATATTTTTGAAAGTAATTTGGTATCTTGCAAAACTAGGATAAATTCCAGTTTCCAAATATTCGTCGTTTTCAGGATTTTTTAACTCGATAAAATACCCAACTTGGGACTTAAGAGGCCTGCGTTCCTGCTTGGTCGGATAAGTCCCAACTTTAGAAACTATATTACTATCAGCGAACTTGGAATCACCCAGAACAGGTGTAGAAACTGAATTGGTGAAATTGACATTTGCTAAACTGTTTCCAA
The DNA here is from genome assembly GCA_036676395.1 of Bdellovibrio sp. GTDB lineage: Bacteria > Bdellovibrionota > Bdellovibrionia > Bdellovibrionales > Bdellovibrionaceae > Pseudobdellovibrio. The sequence continues at coordinate 263,803 of JAKFCY010000002.1, read as the reverse complement.
TTCCTCCAACAAAATATTGCGATTTAATTTCTTCCGGCTCGTAAAAGCTTTTTACATTACCTACAAACGAGCTATCAATTCTATCTAAATAATTTCTTACTATCGTAGTGCAAGTTTGTACGTTTGACTCATCGTACGTGCAGTAAAGTCTATTTACAGTTTTTGCTTGAAATACCGAATCAATAAATGAACCATTCATTTCTACTTTTGTTTCAGGTAATCCCAAGATATTTGAAACGATTGTCGAAGGCGCAGCCCATGCACTTTTATATGTTAAGGACGGCGTAATGTCGATACCTAGAGATTTATAACTTGGAAGCGTAATACTTTTCGTAAGACTTCCTTCCGATGCATCTACTCCTGCCAATTTAGGATTTTTTACTTCGTACATTAATGGGGCAAGTGGTACTGCGTATAGTGGGCTAAAATGTGATATCCCCAAGCCTGGTTTCGACACGACACTCAAGCCGTCCTCAGAAACTTTCGCTGCACCATCGACCTCCCATTTACCTTTGGCACTATTCATAGAATAAATAAGAAGTTCCATTCCTGGAGGCAGTTCATTTTCATTAGGTAGCTTTAGTTCAACTCTTTGTTTAAAAGTTAATCCCGAAGGCTCGAAAGCGTATACAAAGTTGGGTACAGCAAAATCTGGAACTGGAATTGTAGCGAAATCTGCATTTAACTTCACAACGTTAATTGCTCCAATGTTAGACCCATTTGGAAAAACTGCTATATTAGCTGGAACTCTTAACTCAACACCGGGTGCATGCACACTACTAACCGTTGTTGCAACACCAGCTTGCACAACGGTTTGCGTGCCATCCAGATATAAAGGCGTTAAATAAATAGGATTATCGAGAACATTATTCTGTCCAAGTCCAACATTTATCGAAACTTTCGTCGCAAAAAATTTATTATTCGGACCAGCAACAGCTGTGGAAACTGTACTACCATCTACTAATAAACTTTGATCCCCCGATGGAGCATTATTAATTGAAAACATTCCTGCACCATCAGTAACATAAGTACTCACAGAGCCCGTTATTCTTACAGTTACACCAGGCAATGGTACATTATTCGAATCTTTTACGATTCCAGACAATTTCGTTTTAGTTGTATCAAAGCTTAAAGTGCCTTGCGCCGTTTCCCCGGTGCTTAGATCCGTTACTTTGAGAATAGCACTCTCAAAATAATTCATTGTTAGGGCAAATGAACCATTATGTTCATTGGATTCCATTTCGGCAGAATTAAATCCAAAAAATCCTGTGCTAATTTCTACTCTAGAGCCTGGTCTTGTAGCGTACTCTAAACCAGTGACTAAAAGTTTAGTATCTTCATAAGTACCGATATTCACTAAATCGATATTTAAAAGCTTACTTTTAATATTTACCGTATAAGAATCTGAACCTTCATTTCCAGCTTCATCAGCATAAGTAATATTAAGCAACAAATTACCTTCGCTTTTTGCTGCATAAGTTGCACTAAAAGATACTTTTTCGCCAGTCAATGCAACAGCCATGTCATTTATTTTTACGAATCCTAATTTTTCATTTGAATTTGCGGACACAGGGAACTGAATTGTGTCGATGGTTGAATTTGTGATAGGTAATATATTACTTAATACTGGTGGCGTTGTATCCCGCACCACAACTATTTCTCTTACGAGAGCGACATTTCCCGCAGCGTCACGGCTTTCAATACGAACAATATTATTACCTTCTATGGTTAATGTCGCACTCGCTGAAAAAACCTTAAGTCCGCTGGTCATGGTAAGTTCATTATTTACATAAATATCTGTAGCCGTCGGGCTTAGATCATTTACAGTAATTGGGACTTCAATGCTGGTCTGGTTAGTTAATGTATTATTGACTAACGTGGTATTAACAACAGGCACTGTTCGATCAATATGAATCATCACATTATAAGTATCTGCAGCATTTCCCGCAAAATCTGAAACTTTAGCTGAAAGACTATATTCTCCCTCTTCCAGAGGATTTATATCACCAGTAAATTCATACCGTGACCCATCATCAAATTTTGTTGTGGAAATCAGATGACTTAAATTCGTGATCGCTCCCTGACGATTCACTAATAATTTAAAGCTCTGTGGATCAATTCGACCAAAGCTATCTTGTGTTTTAAGATTAATAGTTCTTAATAGCTGAACGTAGCGATCTTGATGATTTGGCACAGCGCCACTTAACCAAGTTGGTTTAACAGAATCAGTAATAACAGGAATTTTATAATTTAAACTTCCTATTTTTCGACCTTTTTGACCAGCATCATCAAGATGATACAATGCTATTGAGAAAACATTTTGATCAGCTGACTGTAATGATGCTGTTGCATAATCAAAAACTATATTTAAATTTTTTCGCGGTTCAATAACTTTTTGCGAAGATACTTTTTGGTCATTAAAATAAAACTCAGCCAAATAACCGTCACCGCCTTCAGTAGAGTCACTGTTTTCATTAGCATGAGAAAGACTTACTATTTTTGCTTTAAAATTCACACTCATGCCCTGAATAACACTGCCGATATTTGAATCAATGACAAAGCGAAAATCATTCATAACAGTCGAAATTTTACTGAAATTTGCAGTTAAATTATCAACCTGAATAGCATACGTATTTTCTGCCATTAGATTTCCATTGGTATTTAGCTTATTCGCGATTTTGCTGGAAATTGCAGTAAGCTTGGCAATTTCTTTCTCAATAACTGCGATAGCTTCCTTTTTAGCTTTACCACTTTCAAATTTGTTTTTTAATTTGGTCAAAAGCTGTATGCGCTTTTCTATTTTTCCTTGAATGATAGATAACTTTTTAAGTGCGCTCTTATTAGTATGATTATTATAAACTTTTAATGAAAATTGATTAAGATCATCTGCAATAATATTTTTACTTTGATAGCTGAATCGAATTTCGTTGTCTGATGAACTTTCAAGAGTCAATTCACTTGAAATATCCACTGCAGAGCTTGGAAATGCCCCTACAATGTCTATACCCTGAGCTTTAAATTCTTCAAGTAGACCATTTTTCTTATCACTTCCATTAGACACATCATCCTTTGGTTTAGATTGAGACTTTTTGACATACTTAATAGTCCCGTTAATCAGTATACTTTCGCCTGATTTAGAAGGAATTTTTTCCGGATTTATAGATATTATTATTCCACTTTCTGGAGCTTTTCCTTGAAAACTACTTGCGCTTACAAAGGGGGAAACTAAGAACAGGATGGATATAATAAATAAGCTTGGTGTTCTCATTATTTCACCCAGCCTTTTAATTCTACTTCATCAGTAACAACACCTTGTTCGGATAAAAAAACAACTTCGTCTGAATTTAAGACGTAACGTGAATCTGTATTAATGTTGGACTGAATATCTTCGATTTGCTTTCGAGCTTCCTTAGCTTCTGGTTCTTTTTCTGTGAACATGGCGCTGAATCCTCCGCCACTGCCTACTGTACAACCTAATAATGTAAAAAAGCACAATACAATAGCAACCTGAATCAGCTTCATCTCTTCCCCTATCGACGTTCCGTTGGACGATAGTATATTTAGCGGAAGTAAATATAAAAACCTTTAGACACAAAATGAGATTTATCAAAAAAATTTGTTTACGCGCCTAAAATACTTGGCCAAGATTTTGCCATGTTTCTCATATTAATAATTTATACTCTGCTGAGTTTTTGAATTTACTTTCTTAATCCTGCAGGTAAAACTCGAATTAGACGATCTTAATCGAGAATACTTCGGCCGCATCAGGAGCAGTAAAGCGGAAATGGATATCTCCATCATATAGTCTAAAAGCGTGTTCATTACGGTACGGAGAATCCGCTGAACCTTCAAAACCACGATAAATCACAGGACGCGGATCTTGCTTGATAACACCAACAATCACAGATTCTAACTCTGATTTTTCTAAACGCGAAGACCACGATTGCAAAACACCACGCGCATCATCAGTAAAGCTCACTTGTATTTTATTAACCTGATGTTCATCTTTCGTAGCCCAACCACCGCGAGATTCAGACAAAGATTCAAACTGCGGAAGATACGGTTTAATATCAAGAATCGGCGTCCCATCCACTAAATCCAAACCGCCGAGATAAATCTTCCCGCCTTCAATTTTTTCAACCGTAGCTAAAGATAATCCCAAAGGATTTGGTCTGTGCGGAGAACGTGTTGCAAACACGCCAATCGTTTCACCTTTTAATCTAGGTGGATGAACTTTCGGATGATATTTAGTATTCGAATTTAAGTGAAAAACCCAAGTCACCCACACATGCGAGTACTCTTCTAAACCTTGCAGAGCAAATTCAGGCTGCCATTCAGGCATGATCGCTAATTCAGAAATCGTTTGCTTCACTAAGCCTGATTGCCTCGGCACCCCGAATTTATCGGGGTAGCAGCTTTTAATAAAGCCAATAGGTTTGAATGTGAAGGTTGTAGGGGTATCGGTCACACCCGTTTATATAGAAGAAAACGCGGCCATGCGCAACACGTAAGCACTAACAAAGAAATAACTTGATGAGCGCCAAGCGCCAAAGCAAAACTAGGCCTGCTTAAAATTAGCAAAGGGAGCCTTTTTTATGTCATTTAAACTTTTTACTTCGTTAGCCGTTGTAGGTTTCGCGTTCAGTGCGCAAAACGCTATGGCCTGGGGTGGCCGCGGTCACCACCAAATCTGTGAATCTGCAGTTCACTTAGTGCAATCAAAACCACTTAAAGATTATTTATTAAATAAACCGCAAGTGATGGGTCACCTTTGCAACATTCCAGATACTTACTGGAAATCATTATCTGCTGATGAACGTAAACACGGTGATCCAGGTCACTTTATCGACGTCGAAATTTTAGGAATCGCAGTTAAAGATGTTCCGACAGATTACAAAGCCATCGTTGAAAAATACACTGGCAAAGAAAACATGCACAAACGCAACACGCGCATTCAAAGTGTGCCTAAAGACCTTGGATCTAACTGGTGGAGAGCCGATCAATTTTACCGTTTAGCTTTAGCACAAGCCGAAGAAGTAGCAATGCAACCAGCACCTGCTTCAAGCAAAGAAGAACAAAACGACGAACTACCTTTTAATAAAGCGTTTTATTCAATGATCGTGAACATGGGTTTAATGGGTCACTTCGTTGGCGACAACGCTCAACCATTTCACTCAACGTCTGATTACGATGGTTACGAAGGTAATCACGGTGGTATTCATGGTTATTACGAAGAAGCGACAGTGGCATTCTTTGGGCCAGACATGCAAGATCGTATCGTGAAAAAAGCGCAAACAATGAAAAGCGCAAGTTTCATGAAAGATAAGTTATCTGTTGTTGAAAGAATGAAGGCACTATCTGAACTTTCTTTTAAAGAAGTAAAAACAGTTTTCAAACTTGATCCGATGACGGCTCCTTCAACTTACAAGGTTGAAAAAGGAATCAGCTTAAAATCAGCAGCCAAACGCCAACCACCAGAAGTTGGGTTTAAGAAGTTCGAAAAATTACAAATCGAACAAATGGCCAGGGCGGCAATCTTGTTAGCTTCTTTCTGGGATAAGATTTACTTAGAAGCAGGTGCTCCTGAAGTGAAAGCTTACAAGAGTTACAAATACCCGTTCACTCCTGATTTCGTAATGCCTGACTACTACGATGTAAAAGCAGAAGACGAAAAGAAAATGGCGAAATAATTCTTAAGACTTAGTACGAAAATTAAAATCCCTGGTAGATATGTCTATCGGGGATTTTTTTGGTCTTAGCAGGCTTGCGATGAAGCGATCTTCGCGTGCCGAGCACTTACTGCTGTCTGGAATAAAAAATCACCCAGTGAGACGATTAGCGCGAAATCTGATTTTGATTTTGGACAAAAAAAAGGCCCGGTATAAACCGAGCCCTTTCGTGAATTACATTTCTAATTAATAATTAGAATACGTAAGTCATACCAACTGTACCTAAAAGGTCAGTTGTGTTTACATTTTGTGTATTAAGACCAGTAGTAGCATCTTTTAATAAAGAAGCATCTAAAGCTAATTTGCCAAGTTTTAAACCAGCGCCAGCTGCGAAAGTTGTGCTGTTTAAACCAGGAGAAGTTTCAGTTAAAGTTGCAGCTGAAGACTCAGATTTTTCATTTTGGATAAGTACGTGTTGAGTTACAGATCCACGTAATGTTAACCAAGAAGCAGCGTTAGCTTCCATACCAATGATGAATGGTAAAGATAAAGAAGAAGACTTCTCAACAGTAGGAGCTACTGCTTTGCTGTCTTTTGAAGTTGAAGAAGTTAAACCAGCACCCCAGAAAAATTCGTTGCCTTCATTTTTCATCGTGTTGATAGCTCCAACAGTGATATCAGTAGCTTTGATTTCTTTGTCTACTGTACCAGCATCAGTTCTTTCATAACCAGTCATGCTTACATCAGCATAAGTGTACATATCTGAAGAAACCCAAAAACCTGCACGTACTGCTACGTTAGATTTACCTTTGAATTCATCATTGTTTACGCTATCTTCCCACTTGTCAGCTAAGCCTAAATCGATAGTTGCATCCCAAGTAGAAGTTGCAGCACCAAATTTTAAAGAAGTAGTGTTCTCTTTAACTTCAGCAATTTTATCGTTGTAGTTAGAGTAAACTAAAGTACCAGCCCAAGCCATATCGCCTGTTTTCATGCCGTAAGTTAACTCTAATGGATTTTGTTGGCCGATTAAACCAACAGCTCCGTTGTCAGCATCAGTACGTAATGCAAAAGATCTTGCATCATCGTGACCTAAAGCTAAAGCCCATTTAGCATCACCCGCAGAGCGGATCATTAATGCTTCAGAACCTTGAGTAGCTGCATGAGTACCTAAAGTTAAATCTTGGCGACCTGATTCGATAGTTAAAGAATCAGATACTGCAAAGATGTCAGCAGGTTTTGCGAAAACTGTAGATGAATCTACTAAGTGAGCAGCATTACCTAAAGCAACAGTTCTTGCGCGAGTTGCGAAAGCCGAAGTTGAAGCTAATACGATCGCTAATGTTAATAATGATTTCATGTGTTTATATCCTTTTAAAATTACGTATTCGATTAGAATACGTAAGTTAATCCCACAGTAGTTAATAAATCGTTACCATCTAATTGTTGGTTAGCTGCAGTGCCAGTTAAACCTTGTAATGAACCATCAACAGTTACTTTGTTGAATTTTAAACCAGCGCCGATTGCAGCAACTGTATTGTTTAAGCCGGGAGAAGTTTCAGCAGTAGTTCCAGTAGTATCAGTCTCTTTAGAGTTGTTGATTAATACTGTTTGAGTTAATGAACCACGTAAAACCATCCAAGAAGTAGCTTCTGCTTCTAAACCAACGATAACTGGTAAAGATAAAGAAGTAGTTTTCTCGTCAGCAGTTTTGTTTTTAAGATCAGAGCTAACTAAGCTAACACCGTAGAAAAATTCGTTTCCGTCTTTTTTAACAGATTCAACAGCACCGATAGTGATTTGAGTTGAATCAACTTTAGCCATTTCAGTAGCTGTAGTTGTGTTTTCCATTTTAGCACCAGCTAAAACAACTTCACCGAATGTGTAAAGAGAACCCATTGTGTAACCTGCGAAAGCAGAAACGCCAATTGTTCCTTTGAATTCGATTTCGTCACCAGTAGTTACACCAGCTGGAGCGATAGTCACAGCAGATTTACCTTTAACAGTATTTAATAAACCTAAACCTAAAGAGAAATCCCAAGCGCCAGTTAAAGCACCTAAGCGAACGCCCATAGAGTTTTCTTTTGCATCAGTAACTTTATCATTATAGTTAGAGTAAACAAAAGTTCCAGCCCAAGTCATATCGCCAGATTTCATACCGTAAGATAATTCTAATGGATTTTGTTGTTCAACTAATACGTTCATAGTTGCTAATGGAGCACCAGCACCACCAACTAATAAAGCTCTTAAACCGAAAGCAGAAGCATTTTCAGATTTGTGGCCTAAAGAAAGACCAGCTTTAGCATCGCCCATAGAGCGCACTAATAAACCTTCAGCATTTGCATTTTGAGTAGTCGTAGTTTGTGCACCTGATTCTAGGTTAACAAAGTCGCCCATTAAAAACATTTTTGCTGGGTTCGAGTATACCGATTGTGTATCTGTGATGTGTGCAGAGTTTCCTAAAGATTGAACTCTCGCGCGAGATGCGAATGCGTTAGTTGAAGCTAAAGCAATTGCTATTACTAATAGTTGTTTCATTGTTGTTGTCCCTTTCGTTAATATCGTTTCGTTATAAAACGCTAATTTTTTTCTAAACTTATAAGGTAATCGTAATAAGGTCGTTGGTCCTGCGCAACGGGAAAAGTTTTGAGATCAAAGTCTAGCGTAGATAAAGGTGTTTAAAATCTCGCGCTTTGTGGTTTTGTTGCATCAATTGTAATCCGTGGGTCAAAAAAAATTTTTTGCTAAAATGCCTAGTTTTTACTGTTCGATTTTTTCACAATAGACACAGACTTTTGTCTCTGAAAATCTTGTTTAATCAATAATTTTTGTTGTAGAGCAATTGCTCTTTATTCGGGCGATTTTTTTCACGTAACGAAACAATGATTATGTTTCAATCTGACTTTTTTGTGCTGCGGCGATTGCGCTGTGTTATTTTCAGGACAATGGTCTAGGAATTCTTTCTGAATTTGGCTTTTACACGGTGCTCGCCAAATTGCGATGGGCTTTCTACGCCCCAGAAATATTCTTTTATCTTCATTTTTTATGTTTTGCTTGCCTCTGAGGGGTTCAGGTTTTTTGTTGGAGCTGTCTATATATAGGCGTTAGACTTTATTTAGCTGAAAGCGAGTATTAACAATATAATGAAAAACAAAAGTGTTCCCCGTCTTCTGCACGGTACAATCAAACGACACCCCGACGGCTTTGGCTTCTTTATTCCAGAAGATGTAGAACATCCCGATGTTTTTATTCCTGCCCAAGCTATGAAAACCGCAATGACCAACGATAAAGTTTCAATCACGGCTGAAAAAGAACGTGATGGCCGTTTTCGCGGTGAAATCATGAATATCAATGATCGCTCTCAGAAAAAAATCGCCGGAGCGTTTACCATCTGGAACGAACGTTTCGGAATGATTAAAGATGAAGGCAAAGGCTGGGGAAAAGATCTAAAAATACCCCTAGATAAGTCTTTAAAAGCTAAAAAGGGCGAATTAGTTGTAGCCCGTATCACTGAATACCCTGATAAAGGTGAATTCATGGGCGAAGTCGTTGAAATCATCGGCGATATCCAAGATGCCTTAAACGATATTAAACGTGTTGTAATAGCGCAAAACATTCCTGAAGAGTTCGCACCTGCAACTTTAGAAGAAGCCAAAAAGTATTCTACAAATCCTACTGAAAAAGATTTCGAAGGCCGTAAAGATATTCGCAATATCAATATCATTACTATAGATGGAGCTACCGCAAAAGATTTCGATGATGCTGTTCATGTGGATATGGATGGGCGTGGATTTCATTTAATCGTAGCGATCGCCGATGTCAGTCATTACGTAAAACCTGGCACTTCTATGGATAAAGATGCTTACGAGCGCGGAACTTCATGTTATTTTCCGAATTTCGTGATTCCGATGTTACCAGAAGCTTTATCAAACGGATTATGTTCGCTAAACCCTCATGTTCCGCGCCTAGCTTTAGTCGCCGACATGCACTTTGATTTTACCGGCGTGATGACAGAGTCTTCGTTCTACGAAGGTGTGATTGAAAGTAAAGCGCGTGTGACTTACGGTCAGGCGCAAGAAATTGTCGATAACCCTGAAGGCGATAGCGAAACTCATAAAAAGTTTGCGCACGTAAAAGAAAACATCATGCGCTGTGCAGATTTAGCTAAAGTCTTAATGGCTAAACGTTTTAAAGAAGGTTCACTTGATTTAGAAGTGCCTGAAACTGAATTAGTGATTGATGGCACGGGCGAACCAGTTGATGTGATTAAATCAGAACGTTTATTTGCACATCGTTTGATTGAAGAAATGATGTTAGCGGCCAACGTGGCTGTGGCAAAAGAATTTGGCAAAAAAGATATTCCAGCGATCTTTAGAACGCATGAACCACCCGATCCATTAAAAATTGCCATGCTTGAAAAGTTCATGAACAGTTTCGGCGCACAAACTCATTTATCAGGCGATCGTTTACAAAAAAAATTAACGAAAGCTTTGCATGAGTTTACAAACGAAGCGCAAGCCCAAGTGATTCATATGTTAACTTTACGTTCGATGAGCCAAGCCCGTTACACTTTAGAAAATATTGGTCACTTCGGTTTAGGGTTTGATTTCTACACTCACTTTACTTCACCAATTCGTCGTTATCCGGATTTAATCGTTCACCGACTGCTTAAAAACATTATCGGTGCTCCGGGCGGATATCGTTTAATGGCCGATGAAGATATTCAAACTGCTGGAACTTGGCTATCTGCCTGCGAACAACGTTCGGCAAAAGCTGAACGCCAGATTCAAGCCATCAAAAAAGCCCGCTTTATGAAACGTTTAGTCGGACAAACTTTTGATGGCATGATCAGTTCAGTCACTAAGTTTGGCGTATTCGTATTACTTCGCGAATATAATATTGATGGTTTAATTCGCCTTGATGATCTAGGTGGAGACAACTGGGAATTCGACGAAGAAAATCTTCGCTTGGTCGCTAAACGTTCAGGCGCAAGTTACAACTTAGGTGATCGCGTACGTGTTACCGTTAGTTCAACAGATATCGAAAGTGGCCAAGTTAACTTTCTTTTAGAAGGCGCTACCGAGTCTAAAGCTACGGGCAGAAAAAACAATTCGAAATATGCTCGCGGTAAAGACGACTTTAAAAAATCTGGCCATAGAGGCGGACGCAATGACCGCTCTGAAAAGTCAGACAGGCCTGACAGATCTGGTCGTCCTGAAAAAGGCGGCGATCGTTTTGCTAAAACAGATAAAAAATTTCCGAGCTTTCAAAAAGAAAAACCTGCTGCAGGAAAACGCGGCGATGATTTCAGACCAGGGCGAAGCTCTGGCCATCAACCAGCGAAGTCTCAAAAAATGCAGGCGATTCAAAAACACGAAACTCGTTTTAAACCATCAGCTCCGGCTGATGATCGTGGTGAAAAACCAGCTACACCAGGTGGCCAACAAGTGATTCGCCCGAGATATGCAAATTTATCTGATTACCTAGATCAAATGGCAAAAAAAGGAAGCAACAAAGATGACAACCACTCATCACACAAGAAGAACGGACCGGCCAAAGCAAAGTCTGGCGATAAGTTCTCTTCAAATAGGCAAGACTCTAAAAAACGTGACTCGTCTTCGGACGATTCTCGGGGTGTTCGCAAAGCACGGCCTACGAAACCTGGTAGAAAAGCTAAATCTAGATAGCTTCCTTTCATCAAACAACAAATCGTCAGAAGAAAAAGAGCTTCTGACGATTCCACAACGTTTACGTTTAAGTTTTGAAGAATTGGGGCCTACATTTGTTAAATTCGGCCAGCTTTTAGCAACACGTCCTGATTTGGTTCCTGATGATTACATTCAAGAGATGTCTTTATTGCATGATCAAGTGCAAGAATTAGATTTTAAAACCATCGAAAGCGTATTAGTTGAAGAATTCGGTGCGCACTGGAAAACTAAATTCCAATCTGTCGACGAAAAACCAATTGGCGCAGCTAGTATCGCGCAAGTTCACAAAGCCACAATGATTAACGGCGATCACGTCGTCTTAAAGATCCAACGCCCCGGCATTGTGCAAAAAATTAATGATGATTTAAATGTTCTTTATTTTATTGCTGAGCTTTTAGAAAAATATATTCCCGAAACCCGCTCTTTTAATCCTGTGGCGATGGTGGATGAATATTTTAAAACCTTAGAACTTGAAACTAATTTCGTGGTTGAAGCTAATAACATTCGCCGCATCAAAGAAAACTTTAAAGATGATGCGACCATGGTGATTCCGAAAGTTTATTTCGAGATGACCACCGAGCGCGTGTTAGTGATGGAAGAACTTAAAGGTAAACCCTTAAGTAAAGTTGAATCTCTGCAAGCCTTAGGCATTAATCCTGATGATGTGATCAAAAAGGGTTTAAAAGCTTATTTAAAGATGGTTTTTATCGACGGCTTCTTTCACGGCGATCTGCACGCCGGAAACTTCTTTATCATGCCTGATGATAAAATCGGCTTGATCGATTTCGGCGTCGTTGGCCGTTTAAATTCAAAAACCCAGTCAGCAATTGTAAATATGCTTTTAGCTCTTTCAAAAGAAGACTACACGCGCCTGGCCTACGAATATGTTGATCTTGCACCGTTCTCTGAAAATGTGAACGTCGATCTGTTTGCTAAAGATCTACAGGCAGTTATTGCACCTTACTACGGACTAACTCTTAAGAATGTAAATGCGGGTAAGATCTTAATGGCTTCAGCAGGCATCGCCGCTTCTCAGGGGTTAGTTGTACCGACTGAAATGATGTTGTTTTTTAAATCTATCATTTCAATTGAAGGTTTAGGTTCTAAAATTTCTAAAGACTTTGATTTCTTAGCCTTTACGCTTTCACAAGTGGGCGAAGTGGCCCAAAGCTTCTTTCAACCTGTGAAAATGGCCAATGAAGCAAGTCTTCTGTTTCGCGAATCAAAAACATTTTTAAGCGCGCTTCCAAGACAGCTTAATTTAATCATGAGAAAAATGAATTCGCCGGATTATCACACGAAAATCCAGCTTGATGGTTTACCGCATTTACAAAAAACGATTTCGAATTCATTTCACTTATTATTTTTAGGCGTAATTATCGCGTCGTTAATTCTGGCTAGCTCGATGATCTACGCTATGTCTGGAAACATTCCTGGAATGTGGTTGATCGCTGATATGCCGGCATTTAGCGTGATCGGCTACATCGCTGCAGGCGTATTAGGGATCGTTGCTTTTTTCAATTATCTGTTAAAAGATTAACGCATTAAAATCGCTCGGGAGTTCAGCTAGCATTTGCTAGCTAAAACCCTGAGCGTGAAATTAGCGCCAGAAGTGGCACATGTATCCATCAGGATTTTTTTGCAAATAATCCTGATGGTAATCTTCAGCACTCCAGAATTTTTTTAATAACACGATTTCAGTCACGATTGGTTTTTTCCAAATACCGCTGGCTTCGACTTCTTTAGTCACTTCTTCAGCCGTCGCTTTTTGCGCGTCAGAAACATAGAAAATCGCCGAACGATATTGAGTACCGACGTCGTTACCCTGTTGATTCTTCGTCGTTGGATCATGCAGTTTATAAAACTTATGAATTAAATCTGCATATGAAATCTTATCTGGGTCAAAAGTGATTTTTACCGCTTCGGCGTGGCCTGTTGTTCCTGTTTTAACCAAAGTATAAACTGGATTTTCACCATCACCATTACAATAACCCACTTCAGTTTCAAGTACGCCGTCTAATTCACGTAGTAATTCTTCAACTCCCCAGAAACATCCAGCAGCGATAACAGCAATCTCGCGTCCCATTAGCGGCCTCCGCCCATTAAGCACATTAATTCAAACATGGTATCTACTGCCGCAAGCCCCGTGATCTGTGAACTATCAAATGGAGGCGATACTTCAACGATATCTGCACCCACTAAGTTATCAATTTGTAAGGCACGTAAGATTTGTTGAGTTTCATAAGTCGTCAAACCACCCGGCACCGGAGTTCCAGTTCCTGGCGCATATGCAGGATCTAAACAATCAATATCAAAACTGATGTATGTTGGCCCTGTGAATTTCGGTAATGCTTTTAAAACTTCGGCTAATGGTTTTTGTTTAATATCATCGACCGTTAAAACTTTGATTTTATGTTTTTTAATAAAATCTAAATCATCAATCGCTGCTAACGGACCACGAATACCGATTTGTAACATGTTTTTCGGATTCACTAAGCCTTCTTCAACCGCGTGACGGGCAAAAGCCCCGTGATGATACTCACATCCCCAAGCTGCAGGATAAGTGTCTAAATGGGCATCGAAATGAATAAAATTTAATTTTCCGTATTTTTTATGCATCGAGCGTAACAACGGAAGCGTTGTTGAATGGTCTCCGCCGATAGAAATAAATTTTTTACCGTGCTTTAAAATATCTGCAGAAAATTTTTCAATGTTTTTATACGTTTGTTTTTGATCAATCGGCACAATCGGGCAGTCACCGATATCTGCGAATTTTAATTTTTCAAATAAACTCATCGCGCGCGTCATGTGAAAACCACGGCCTAAGCTTGAACACTCGCGAACGAGCGTCGGCGCAAATCGTGCTCCAGGGCGGTAACTGACGCCACCGTCATACGGCGTTCCAAATAAAGCGACGTCGAAATCTTCGTTAAGATCGGCTACCGGTAAGCGAAAAAATGTTTTAATCGCTGAAAAGCGCGGAAACTCGCGCCCACTCAGTGGTTTATAGCGATTTGGCGCGGCCGGCTGAGGCGCTGGAGCTGCTGAAGTTTTAGGTGTTGTTTTTGCGGCTGATTTTTTCGTCGGTTTTTGTGCTTTTGCCATAGAGGAATATCGTATATAACAACACCATGACAAAGCAATTTGAAAAAGATCGCGATAACCTGATCGCCTGGTATAACGAAAATAAACGCGTTTTACCGTGGCGCAATCCAACAGGTTCGCGAGGGTCAAAAGACCCCTATCGTATTTGGATTTCTGAAGTCATGCTGCAACAAACAACTGTGACTGCAGTGATTCCTTTCTACGAAAAATTTATGAACCGTTTTCCGACGGTTAAAGATTTAGCTGGCGCTACTATTGAAGATGTTTACGAATACTGGGCAGGCCTTGGTTATTATTCGCGAGCACGCAACTTACATAAAGCAGCACTTCAATTTGCCGAAACGGGTTTTCCAAAAACCGCCGCAGAACTTATCGAATACCCAGGGCTTGGGCCTTACACTTCACGTGCGATCGCAAGTCTTGCCTTCGGCGAAAAAGTTGGCGTCTTAGATGGCAATGTCATTCGTGTGTTAAGTCGCAAGTACGGCATCCAATCAAATTGGTGGGAAACCAAAGAGCGCCAAAAATTACAAGACATCGCCGATATCATGGCAAAAACTGAATTTAATTCTGAACTCAATCAGGGCCTCATGGAATTAGGCGCCACCGTATGTACGCCTAAAAAAGTCATGTGCATGCTATGCCCCTGGAAAAAAGACTGCGTCAGTAATAAAAAAGATCTTATCCAGCTTATTCCCCGCAAAAAAGAAAAAGAAAAATTCCAAATCTGGGAATGGACGTTTAACGTTTCAGAAAAAAATGAACAGATCTATTTAGAAACCAACGAAGAAACCCCGTTTTTGAAAAAACTCATGCTCCCTCCGTCAAAAGCGAAGTTAGTTACTAAAAAACCCAAAGAGTTTCATTTTAAACATGCAGTCACCAAATACGAAATCTTCGTAACTCTTAAATCCAGTAAACCAACAGGTAAAGCTGGACTTGTTAAAGGCCAGCCTTCGACTGGACTTTGGGCTAAGCGCTCAGATATCTCTAAAGTGAATCCCACAAGCTTAATGAAAAAAATCTTAAGCCATATGGAAAAATCAAGGTAAGCTTATTCTATGAGATCAATTATCCTTGCTATCTTATTTCCAGTATTTGCAAACGCAGCCCCGCTTCCGACGACGGGCTCATCAGCCGTGAATTCTCCGAAATGGAATACGGCTTTTTCGCAAATGGGATTTTCTTTTAAGTTAGTCTCGGATGAATGGGTGTTTTTAGAAAACCCTTCGCAAAACCGCCTGCCTGCCAATCAACAGATCGATATGGGCTTTAAAACTTTATCTGAATCAGCCCGCTTAAGCCTAAAAACCGAAACTTACCGCGGTAAAGTAAATCTTGAGTCTTATGCCAAAAAGTATTTACGTGATTATAATCAGTATGGCTTTGAAGTGCTTTCAAGCCGTTCGATTAAAATTAATAATATTCCGGCCGTGGTTATCGATTTAATGCAAAAAAATAAACTGACCCAATCACGCCAAATCTTTTTGGCCGCCGATGAAAAAATCACGATCGCCAGTTGCATCGATAAAGCAGATTACTTTTCGATGACTGCAAATATGTGTAACCAGCTTATAAACAATTATAACTGGCGCACACTCGAAAAATAGCAAAACAATAGTCAAAAGTGACAGAAACTGTCTCTGAGAAAACAAGTTCGACATTGTCGAACTTGTAACTACTTTCGAGTAAAAAAGTAGTGACAAAGTTTGCGTCTATCGGTTCCATACTCTTTCATTTATTCTTCGTCCAACCCCAAGCCCAACCCTTTTTGGAAGGACGACGTTATGAAAGCGCCAGTACTTAAAACTTTAATCGCAGGTCTTGTTATCTTAGCTACAACGACTGCACAAGCCCGCCTAATCACTAGCTGTTCAGAAGAAGGCTATAATGGCGGCCTTAAAGGTTCAAGCAACGCTAACACAAGCATGCCGATCGCTTCAGTATCTAAAGTGTTCACTTCATTATGGGCCGCTGAGCGTTTAGGTTTAGATTACCGCTTTCCAACTCAAGTTTATATTACAAAACAAAACGATGGCACGGCCAACGTGCATTTGCGTGGATCGGCGTTTCCTTACTTTGACCGCGTGATGTTCTACTTTTTAATCGGTGAATTAAATAAACGCGGTGTTAAAGCCATCAATGAATTAACTTACGATGAAAACTTTGAGTATGCTTCTGTTGTTAGAACAAAAGGTGACTTAGTTCACTCTAGCGGAGAACAATCTGAAACTGAAATCATGCGTGAATTACGCGCGGATGTTACAGGTATCAAATCACGTTATTCAGCTTACTTAGCTAAAACTCAACCTTTAGTTAAAATGACTTTACCTAAATCAGTTAGCCTTTCAGTTAAAAATATCGCAGCTCAATCTATGAAAGTATTTAACCCAGCTAACGCGACTTCAACTTTCATGATGCGTTCTTCTGAATTACACCGCACTTTAAAAGAGTTAAACCGTAACTCACATAACTTTGCAGCGGATAAAGTATTTGAACGTTTACAAAGAACTGAGAAATTCAGCTCATACTTAACTAAAGTAGTTGGTGCTGGTGAAAAAGAATTTTCATTTTACAATGGTTCTGGTTACCCAGAGTATGTTGATGGCCGCAAAGTTTATAACTCTGCTAGTTGCCGTACAGTTGTTGAAGTAATGAAACGTTTAACGCAAATTGCTGCTAAACAAGGTAAAGGCTTACGTTACGTATTGCCGGTAGCTGGTGCTGATTCTCGTTCAGATGGTAATTCAACGGTAAGTAACATCTACTTAACAAATAACACAGATGATTCTTTATTAGCAAAAACTGGAACGATCTCTCAGTCAGTTTCGCTAGCTGGAGCCGCTTTAACGAATGACGGCGTAGTTTTCTTTCACGCGACATCTTCAACTAAAGACTACACAAGCATTCGTAACTTCTTAGCGAGCATCATCAAAAATAACGGTGGTAAAGATCCTTTAGATAACTACAAGCCACAAGCGTTCGTGCCATTTGATGAAAACTCGATCCAAGAAGTTGCTAAAAAATAATTACTTCGTTAGATTACAATAAATCGTATCTTCATGTGGATCACTCTCGTGGTCCACTTCTGCGATCTGAACCCGAAAACCAGTAATCACATCATTCTCAACATTAAAGCTAAACGATTCATATAAATCGACGCGGTAATCATCTTCTTCTTTTAACAACGTCGACTGGCTGATGTTGTATTCAATCGTGTCATCATATTTATCCATAGACACTTCAGCATCTTTTGCCGCAGTTAAAACGATTTCCATAGCTGATGGATCCCAGTCTTTGTACTGCTGAGTTGCTACGACTTTTAAATCACCATTAGCTAACCATTCAGTTTTAACTGAACACTTATAGTCTTTACCTTCAGTTCCTGCGCGCTCCATATTAGGCAGCACATTCATCATATCTTTAAAAGTTAATTCCTGAGCAGAAACTGTGACTGTTGCTAAAACCATAAAAGTCATAATCATTAAATTTTTCATACTTCATTTCTCCTGTAGGTCTAGTTTATAGGCCGCTTCGCATAAAAACTAAATTAGAATGTTTACAACACAATATTCTAATTATTAGAATATCAATTAATGGATTATCGCTATTTGAAAGTATTCATAGAGGCCGCTCACAGCCTGAATTTCGCTAAAACCGCTACGAAGCTGGCTATTGCCCCTTCCGCTGTAACTCGCCAGATTCAGTTGTTTGAAGAATCAGTCGGTGAGCCCTTATTTATACGGAATAATCGCAAGGTCATCCTGACTGAAAAAGGACAAGAGATTGTAAATCTTTCTGAACCTTTAGAACGTTGGACCACGGCTCAAGGGCGAAGCCTTGTGCGCATTGCAGGTCTAACAGCAGCTCTAGAACACTATTTCTGGCCGAAGCTCAGCCCTTCCCTTATTGAATCGGTCGACTTAGATATTGTGGAAAAGACATCCACCCAAGCTTTAGAGTTGTTGCTGCAAGGAAATATCGACATGGCGGTGGTCAATCGCAAAGAAGAATCAGCACAGATCAATTACCTGTCTTTAGCTTCAGAAAGTTTTGCATTAATTTCGAAGCAAAAAATAGCGCTCGATAAAATACCTGAACACCGTTGGATTTACGGTGATTCGGGAGATTTATTGAAGCAAGTTTCTGGTTCAAAAAAGAATCAGAAATTTATTCGTGTCAGTTCTATTTATCAGATTTATGATCTTGTTGAAAAAGGTGTGGGAATCGCCATTGTTCCGAAAACTCCCCTCTTAGAAAAACGTAAATTTCACTCTCAAGATATTGCTACTCGCAAAAAAAATCTCTACTTAGCCATACCCGCGTCAAGTAAACTTCCTAAGGCTACACAGGCTGTGATTCAGTCACTTACTCGCTAACACGTCCATGACAAATCTCAGCTCTGTTTTTGCATTTAATCCATTGCGGATACACAAACGTTAACAAGACAAATGTGGTTGCTTTGACTTACGCTCAAACAGCCAAATAATGGCCTGTGGCCAGAAGTTTGACACTATGAAAAAACCATTTTTTAATGTTCTTTCTGCACTGATCACCACATTTGCCTTAACCAGTACAGCGATGGCCGCTGGCACTTACATCGAAGGTTACGAACCAGATCCAGCTAAACCTGAGTTACGTTCGCGCAAAATCTATTTATTAATCGAAGATGGCAAAATCACTAAAAAATCAACGACCCCATTTGAAGTTTCACGCGATATTAAAAAAATTCTTGAAGCCGACATCGGTCGCGTAATCCTATCTTCAGGATTTATCGATTTACACGGTCACTTAAAATATAACGTGATTCCATTATGGTCAGAAGCTCATGGTCAGTTTGGTAATCGCTTTAATTGGCGCGGACTTCCTGGTTACAAAAAAAATGTAACTGGCCCGCTCAATAACCCTGTTCTGGGCACAGCCAGCGACAAAGATTCTTTATATTGCCAAACTTACCAGTACGCTGAAATCAAAGCCTTAGCAGGTGGTGTAACCAGTGTTCAGGGTATCGGACAAGACGACACTTGTACAAAAGGCATCTTGGCCCGCAACGTAGAAATCGAAAGCGATTATGGCATTGCTTCAGATGCGCGCTCTAGCATGGAAATCGTAAATCAAGAAGGTGCTTTACTCTACCAAGATAAAATTTTACCCACCGTGATTTCAGAAAATAAATCAATCTCTGAAGTGACGACTTCACTGCAAGCGACTGAAGGTGCAGTGAATTCCCGTCAAACGCAATTCTTAGAAGGCGTTACAAAATATATCAGCTACCTTACCCGCATTGTGACAACAGGTGAAATCAGAAGCCTGATCGTGCATTTATCTGAAGGCAGTGCAAAAGACACTTACAATAAATTAGAATATAAATTCGCAAAAAAAATAGGCCTGGCTGAAAAAGGTTTAGTGATCATTCACGGCGTAGGTATGGATGAAAAAGATTTAGCAGATGCTGCGAAAAAAGATATTTCACTGGTATGGTCTCCGTTTTCAAATTTAGTTCTCTATGGCGATACCTTAAATGCTGAATTAGCTTTAAAACAAAATGTAAATATCACTTTAGGTTCTGATTGGACTCCATCAGGAACAAAAAATCTATTAGACGAAGTTAAAATCGCGCGTCGTTACGGCCAATCAAAAGCGATGAAATCATTAACTGATAAAAAACTTTTTGAAATGATGACGATCAATCCGGCGAAAGCGCTAAGATTAGCCGATCGCTTAGGCCGCCTTGAAGAAGGCTATTTAGCTGATATCGTAGCAATTCGTTTAAAATCACGTAATTCAAACCCGTACACACAAATCGTAACTGCTCAAGCCTCTGAAATTCAATTTGTTATGGTGGGTGGAGAATTAAAAATCGCTCAAGGCAAATTAGCTGACGCCGAAAACAACACTGATTCAATCGTTGGCGCCGAACAAACGCAAAACAACTTAGCTTGTGCTAAATACAGCGAACAAAAGGTGATGAATTCACCGCTTAAGTTATCTGAACTAGTGGCAAATTTGAAATCTGTGTTTCCACAACTAGACTCGTTAACATCGTGTAACGACGAGAACTACAAAAGCGTTATTAAGAATCTTTTTTCAAAAGAGTGGTCTGCACAAACTCCGGCAAAGTCGACCGACAGCAAAAGCTTTGATAAGCTTGCTGAACAGTTAGAACGGTTAAATTAATAGAAAAATAGTCCTAACCAAATCTTGAAACATTTCACTAGACCAAGGTCTTTAAGGGTTATGTTTCAGGCCTATGAAAAAATCACGAAATTCCATAAACTAAAAGGGTTGTATTAACACAATTAAGGAGACCCTTTTATGCAATTCAAACCAACAGCGTTGTTATTAGCTGGTGTGATGACTATCGCGTCGTGCACACACGCCCCGTTCACAACACAACAACGTGACCCGCAATCAATTAACGTAGCATTACCCTTTGATGCCCGTCGTGGTTCACCAGCAGAATACGATGCAGGAGCTCCTGCAGATTCTAAATGGGTAGAACTTTTTGGTTCAACTCCGAATTACCGTTCAATCGGTGTCGAAGCTTTAGGTGGAACTGCAAAAACAGATGAAAAATTTCGTTGGGAATTTGGTCCGATGTGGTATCGCGGTCGTTTGACTCCTGAGAGCGTAAAAGTTTTCGTCGTGGGCCAAGAAGGCGCTCAGGATGAAAACGTTTCTAACCGCGCATTTACGGGGTCAACCGGAACACGTACACAAAGATTTTTAAATCACTTAGGAATTCATCGCAGTTATTTATTCTTAAATACTTTCGTTTACACAATTAACGGACAACTTGAAGACGATCCTCGTTTTAAATGGATCGAACAAGGCGAAGAATCTCCGATCGTAGAATACCGTCATAAATTATTCGATAACATGATGGCGACGAACTCTCAGACTGTTTCTTTATTCATGGGCGTCGGTTCTGGTGGTAAAGCCTCTTTGGCAACATGGGTTAATGCTCGTGGTGGTAAATGTTCTGTTTCTTATGAAATGAAAAACTGTGATACGCGTGGAATGAAAAAATGGTTTAAAGAAAATATGGATATCGAAGTTAAAAATGATATCTTAGCTATCGGAGTTCCACATCCAGGTGGCGCTAATCCAAATCTTGGTGGCGACGCTGCAATGGAAAACATTAAAGCCGGTTTCTCTGGTGCGGCTCAACGTGTAGCTTCTTACAAAGTAGCTAACAAAAACTGGTTACCGCAAGATATCGATGAAAAAGCAACTCCTGAAGAATTAGTAGCGCGCTTACAAGCTGGTTACACTTATAAAGGTTATGCGCCGATTCCTTTCCGTGACTTTGCTTTCAACACAAACTGGAGAATGGGTTCTGAAGGCACAACGTCTAATCGTTGGGGCGCAAACTCGATCCAGGTTTATTCTGATGCGGGCGCGTACAATGATAAAAATTCGCAATTTCCATACAAACCAGCAGATTTAGATTCTGGAATGAACGCTAAGAAAACCGCATTAATCGGCATGGGACCTCGTGATTTACCTTACGAATCTCCTCGTTATAATGCAAAAACTTGGTCTGCTGATAAGCCTGATTTCGATTACGGCCCTTGCGGATATTTACGTTACGATCAAGGGGCATGTGCTTTATCAGAAGCTTTAGTATCTTGGCCGAATATGAAACAATTAGGAATCAATTACGTAAGTCATGATTCTTTCGGTTACACAGGAACATACCGTGGCCGTGGTCGTGACGCTCAAGTTTATGTTGTGATAGATCAAACTTCACACGATGACTTCTTCTCTGCCCGCGCAGTAACTGGCGCTGAAGGTCAAAAATTACAAGCGATGTTATCTAAAACGGGTGTTGGCTTAAATTACTTTATCCAACGTTCACTACCGGTTGATACCTTAGGACTTAATCCTGCTGATTTAATCGCAGGGGTAACTAAACCTGAGATGACTGAAACTTACAAACGCATTTATCAAACCGTAGCTGGCAGATCAGATATCAAAGCTGTTGTTGCTGTAGGCCCGGTAGCTAAAGCGGTTGTTGAAAGCTTAAAATTATCAGGTGTGCAAATTGTCATGTTAGATAATTTAAGTTCAGCTGAAGCCGACAATGCCGCGATCAAAACAATCGCGCAAGCCTTAGGAACTCAAGCTTCTGACTACAACGGCGAATTAATGACTATCCCGCGTGAAGATCTTCCGTATCATTCACGTTGGTGGATGGGCTCATCAGGCGATCGTGGCTTCCGCGGTGAAAATTACTCTCAAGGCAACTACTACAGAGTGTACGCCCCACAATGGGTTTCTCGTTTATACCCGCTTCCTTTAACTGCTGAAGAGAAATCTGACTTAGCAGCAAAAATGAAAAAACACGTTAAATAAGACGTGCTTTTAAAAAAAGAAAAAAGGAGCTTCAACCAAGCTCCTTTTTTTATTTCTGCGCACTCTTTTTTTCGCTCTGTATTTCGGTTTACACTTTTTAAATGAATAAACTGTAAACCGAAATACAGAGTGTTTTAATTTAAGCTATTATTATGAATAATAATTATTTTTCCCGATGAGATTTAATCGCCGTCGTCGTAGATTAACTTCTTCTCTGAACAAACTTCTTTGCCATCAGCTAAGACTTTCACAGTGTAACTGCCCTCTTGCGTGGGGGCAGAACCTAATTGTTTATTTAAATCTATCTCTACCACGCGATATTTTTCATCCCGGATAAACGGAGTAATTTTCGAAGCTTTAGTTGTAACCGTTTTAGCTTTCTTACTTAATTTAGATTCTAAAATAACTTCAGCATTGGCCGGAGCTTTTTCAGTCAAAACTAAACCTTGAAAACGGCTGTTACGAGCCCAATCTGTCATTTCAAAAATAGAATGTTTTTTTACGATTTTACCATCTACTTTTTGTGTGTATTCGCTGTAAGCCTGAACATAATTACCACAAGTCGCAGCCATTGCTGAGTGCGCATGTAACACTAAACTTAATGACGCTAAAATTACTGAACTTCTGAACATACTCTTGGATCCACCGTTAAGTTATTGCAGGCTGCCTGCACTTTTGAATTAGAAGCTTCAAAACAGATATGCATGTGATTGGCATGCGCTGATCCGCCCCACGCAATACCCAGATCTTTGTTTGCATTCATTAGCTTACGATCACTGTAACGAATATCTGCGCCATGCTTTTTTGCTAGTTTTAAAAATTCTGTAGTCTTTGCCCGGTCATAATCACTTGCAGTCACCGTACGACCAGCATCACGAAACGATCCCGTATTAAATGGGCGAATATCAATACACTCACCACGCGTGTGTTCTTTGTGTTTGTTAAACAAAGGGCGCGTTGTATGCGAGATGTCTCCCCAAGCGATTTTGCATCCGGCATTGTCATTCGGGCACGCCGTCTTTTTCCATTCTTGCGCGACAGCTAATAACGAACAAGCTGTATGCGGAGCTGCATGCGTATCAACTCCAGGCGGACGATCTGGAGTATAGTGATGAGTTCCGCAGAAACCAGCATTGCCTTCGGCAGGCATTTGCATTAAACCACGGTTACATTTGTAATCAGATTGTTTGGGATTCGGACATTTTTTTGTACGCTGTAATTCTTTAGCAAACTCGGTAAACGGACTAGGAACTCCAGCCGCAAGCTCTGGGGGTTGATTTACAAATTTTTCAATCTGCTGAGCCGTTTCGACAGTTTTTTTAACTTCTGATTTTTTACCGCCAGAAGTTTCACCTTGTTCGCAATCAGTGCAATCTTTTGGAGTGCGAGCTTCAGTTAAGGCCTGACCTTTAATTACCGGCAGAGTTTTTAAATCGAAATCAGGTTTTAAATAACTGGCTGAAACCCAACCGGTCGTTGGACAACCTTTCGGAGGATTAGGAATTTCAACTTGCACCCAACGACTGCGTTTTTGCACTTCACCGATAATATTTAATTTCGTGTTCGCAGGTAAACTGCAAGAATGTGTTCCATCTTCAACACTTGGCTCTTTACGTAAACTTAAGCCAGCAGTTTCAACCATCGCTGTTTCTGTGTATTTATTCACGTCTTTTGAAGCTGGACGAAGATAGTTCACATAGACAAAACCATTCATTACTCCAGCACATGGACCCGTTAAGGCCATAATTTTTAAACGCTGGCCATCTGGCGCTACGCCAACAACACCGACAACAGCACCTTTTGGTAAGTTACAGACTTGATCACCATTCAAATTACGAACAATGTAATTTGAAGTTAACTTCATCGTCTGAATAGGGTCTTCTTGGGCAAAAACGAATGACGGCAAAGCCGCCATTAACAAAATGGTCAGAATACTTTTTTTCATACACCTTTAGTGTAAATAAAATTTAAGTAAATAACTTCTTGAAAAACGATTTCACAGAGTTAACTAGACCGGCCTGAGGTACAGGTTTACGATGCGATCCCGTGCGCTTATGCACCAAGTGACCTGGCGTTACGCCATTTGCTTTAGGGTGCGGGCGCTTATGATCATGTTTAGGTTTTCCCTTACCATGAACATCGTGTTTTACACCTTCATGCTTAGCGTGCATTGGTTTTTTATCGTGCTTAGGACGTTCATCCCGAGGACGTTCGTCGCGGTGATGCGGTTTTCTTGGACCATCATGACGAGGACCCGCGTGAGCTTTACCATCATGATCTCTGTTGAAACCTGGTTTACCACCACGTTCTGGGCGGCCACCTGATCTGCCGCCACCTTGTGGTTTACGATCAAATGATTTTTTAAATTTAGGTTCATGATCAGTTAAAGCTTTAAAGTCTTTAACTAATTCAACGTCTTCCAGATAACCAGCTTCAATTTTCTTTTTAGTGAATTCTTCGATGCGATATAACGACTCAACATCGCGATCACTTACTAATGAAAATGCTTTACCTTCTTTACCCGCGCGACCAGTACGACCGATACGGTGAACATATGATTCACAATCCTGGGGTAATTCGTAATTCACAACTAAATCCACATCAGAAATATCTAAACCGCGCGCAGCCACATCAGTAGCTACTAATACGTTTTGATTATTTGATTCTTTGAATTTTGAGATCACTTGCGTGCGTTGTGCCTGTGACATCAAACTTGAAATTCCCATAGCAGGAATTTGGTTGTCTGTTAAAAAATGCGCTACGCGATCGACGTTATTTTTGAAATTTGTAAAAATAATTGTTTGCGTAGGTTTTTCTTTTTTAAAAATCGAAAGCAAATACTGAGGTTTTTCAGCATTACCAACGTGATAAATCATATCTTTTACATTTTCAGCTTTAGCCACATCTTTTGAAATATTAATTTCAACAGGCTCAGAACCAAATTGATACGCAGTATTTAATACATCAAAATTTAAAGTTGCAGAAAACACTAAAAACTGGCGAGTGCGCTCGATACGGCTTAAGATGTATTTCATATCATCTTTAAAACCCATATCAAACATACGATCTGCTTCATCAAAGATAATCGCTTTTACTTTTTTGAAATCAACATGGTGCTCTTTATACAGATCAATTAAGCGGCCTGGTGTTGAAACCATGAATTGTAAATTACCAGATAACGCTTCTTTTTGTTTGTCGTAACCAGTGCCACCGTAAAACGTTGCTGATTTTAAACCAGTGCCGGCAGTTAATTTTAAAATATTTTCATGAATTTGATCAGCTAGTTCGCGCGTTGGAACTAAAATCAAAACTTGATTGAAGGCTTTCCAATCCACGAAAGCACGTTCGCTTTCAGGGTTAGTCTCTGCTTTTAAAATGCGTTCAATAATTGGAATTAAAAACGCTGCCGTTTTTCCAGTTCCAGTTTGCGCAAGACCCGCCACATCTTTACCCGAAATAATCGGTTCGAAGGCTTGGACTTGGATTGGCGTTGCATCAACGTATCCAAGATTAGAGATGTTAGTTTGTAAGCGGCTGTCCAGATTTAGGTCTACGTATTTCATTCAGCCTTTTTTGTAAGTCTTTAGAGGGGCGTAGTCACGCTTATTGTTACGCGTTGCTCTCATTCACAAATTTACGAAAGGCTTGAACAAATTCTTCGAATTTTTCGTAGTGCACCCAGTGCCCCGCGCCAGCAAGCTCAATCCCCTGAATATTGGGATTCACAGCCAGCATTTTCTCATAGGTTTCTTGTTTAAGAATGTGCGAATTTTCACCACGAATTAAAAGCACAGGCATCTTAAAGCTACTGACTTCAAGCCAACGGTCTTTTAAATGGCCCTCGCGTGTAATTTCAAACACGGCGTGTTTAGAAAAGCGCCAATCATAACTGCCATCCGTTTTTTCTTCTAAGTTCGCCTGCAAAAAAGTTGAAAGCACTGCCGGAGGCTCTTTAGACGCAAATGCTTTTTTAAATTCATGATCAAAAAAATATTTAACGGCCGCTTTATCAGCAAATGGCGTCGGAATATGCCCCAACATATTTTCATAATAGCCACGCATCATTGGATCTGAATCAGGGCCCATGTCTTCGATGGTTAAAGTTCTTACTTTTTCAGGGTACAGGTTGGCAAAAACCATGGCATTACGGCCACCCATTGAATGCCCAACTAAATGAAAGCTATCCCAGCCAAGTTCAGTCGTTATTTTGTCTAAATCTTCAGCGAAGATCTCAGGGCTGTAGCCAGTTTCTGGTTTGAATGAGCGTCCATGGCCACGTTGGTCATAAATCAAGCACTGAAAATCATCTTCTAAACGATTCGCGATCTTTCTCCAATTTGCTGCAAAGGCCATCAAACCGTGAATGAAAACCACACGTTCTTGCGTGTTCGTGCCCAGGATTGCGTAATTAAAGTTAGATAAAAAGCTCATTTAGTTAAAGTAAGTACTCGACTGTAACCCTTTCCTCAATTAAAAAATAATCTGATATATGTCGATCCAAAAATTTAAAGATATTTTAAGAAAAGCCTATTCGGACATTGATCCGCAAGCGATCGGCATTATCAAAAAGCTAAAAGATAACAAGTTTGACGGTTACTTAGTTGGCGGCGGAGTGCGCGATTTGTTAGTTGGCTTAAAACCAAAAGACTTTGATATCGCAACGAACGCCTTACCTAATGAAGTAAAACGCAAAGTTCCTTACTGCTTTATCATCGGTCGTCGTTTCAAATTAGTGCACGCAAAACGTGGCGAAAAAATTTTTGAAGTGGCTACATATCGCCGTGAAGCCACCCAAGATGAATTAAATTCTGTCGACACTGAATCAGTAGCTTCAATGACAGCAGATAATTTTTTCGGAAACTTAAAAGAAGATTCTTTTCGCCGCGATTTCACAGTGAACGCTTTATTTTATGATCCGTTATCAGAAGACCTCGTCGATTACTGCGGAGGCCTTGATGACATCGCGTCTCGCACACTACGTGTGATCGGAGACCCGCATGTGCGTCTTAAAGAAGACCCAATTCGTATTTTACGCGCGATTCGTTTGTCGCAAAAATTAAGTTTCAAAATCGAAACTGAACTTCGCAAATCAATTTTAGAAAACATTGAAGAGCTTAAAAAAACAGTTCTGCCTCGTCGCCGCGAAGAATGGCTGAAATTTTTCAGACTCTACAATCCTGAATTAGCCTTATGGGAAATGCATGACCTTGGCGTTTTTAAAGCCGTAATTCCAGGTTTTGAAACGTTATTTACTGATCCTGCTAAAGTTGAAGAGTTTTTAAGTTTATTACGCCGCTTAGAAGTCGTTGATATCAACATGCATGATCCGATCGAACTTTTCGGAGCTGTGCTATATGCCTTTTTAATCGCTGAATACGGTTATAATTTTAATATCAACGAAGTTTCAGAAAAACAAAGTTTTCAAATTTTTTGCAAAGATGAACTAGGTGTGTTCAAAGCTGAATTAATCGCTATTGAATTATCAATGCAGCTGATTCACGCTTTAACAAAACACGATCAATACCTGAAAAAAGGTGAACGCCGTAAACGTGCACTTCTGGCCAATCATCACTTTGATTTAGCTCTTAAATTAGGGTTAATGTCTGGTGAACTAACGGCACAAGATTTTGTATTCTGGATGCGAGAAAAAGAAGAAGTTCTTTACCGTCCGCGCGAAGACCGTCGTTTTGACTCTTCAGAAGATTTGTCTGAAGAGCCTGAAGACGATCAGGCTCCCTCTGTAAAAACAACTCCAACTCACAATTAACGAACCACCGAGGGTGTTACGATAATATCTACGCGCCGATTTTGCGCGCGGCCTTGTTTGGTATTATTCGGAGCTAATGGTCTATCAAAACCTAAACCTTCAGTCGTAATTTGATCTGGTTTAATATCCGTATTATTCATTAAATAGGCCGCTACGGCATCGGCGCGGTCTTTTGATAATTTCATATTAATATCTTTCGAACCTGTCACATCAGTGTGGCCCTCGATCACGATATCTTCTGCGGCGACTTCACTTAAAAGATCTTTTACTTTACCTAAAACAGGATAAGCCTTTTGGCTGACATCCGCTCTGCCCGAAACAAAGTTTGCTGATTTTAAACGGATTAAAATTTTATCACCTTCGCGATAAACGTCGGCTTCATCTTTAGAAAACGTTTTTTGCGCTTTAGCTAATGTTTCATCGAATTCAGCTTTACGGCGATACTCTTGATTTTCATTTAAAGCCCCAGCTAATTGCGCATTACGATCTTTAATCATCTGCGCACGTTCTTCAGCTGTCATCTCTGCTTCTGATAAGGCCTCTTTTTTTTCTTCGATATCCAAAGCTAAATCTTCAGTACTTAAACCTTTTGCAGATCTGGCGGTATTGGTTACACGTAATAGTTTTTCAGCCTCCATGTTAGCTTCGCGCGCAGCCGCTTCAATCGCCGCAATATCCTGGCGGTTATTTGAAATCACCATTTGTGCATCTCTATATTTAGTTCGGGCTGAATTCAAAGTTTTAGGTGCATAGCTTGAAGCCTGATTTTTTTCAGCCATTTCAATCATACCTTGTGCACGACCTAAATGTTTATTCGTTAGCGATTCTAATTCTAATTTTGCGTAATTTCTTTTTAAAGCTTCACGTTTATTTAACGAAACTTGCGAAAATGATATTGGCGTTTTACTTTGCGCAGATTGTTTGATCGCTTCACTTTCAAAATCTTCAGTTATATCTTTAAAATCAGCATCGGCTTTTTTAAGACCACGCTCTTGAAAGTCTGCAGCGCCTGCCGCAATAGCCGCATCACGAGCCTGCGAAATATCAGAGAACTCATTTTCAGTTAAGTTTTGCGCAGTTTGCGCCTGATTTAATGCAGCCCTTCCATAGCCAACTTCTTTTAAGATATCGCGAGACGAATTATTTTTCGCGCGACTTTTCTGAGCGTCGGCTAAATATTTTTCAGCCATCTTAAACGATTTCGGCGAAGCCATATCAGTTTGCTCACTGCGAGCAGAACGGATGTCTTGCTCTAAACGGCTGATCTCGTTATTTGGATCAGCATCAGCAGCAAATTCAACAGGGTTTAAACTTGTTGCACATCCTGCCAGAAATAAAAGTGCGATTATTAATGTGGTTTTTTTTAAAGAATTCATGCGAACCTCCGAATGTTGATTTTTCGAAGTAAACTCTGGTGCAAGCACTGCACCATAATGATCTCGCATGTATTTAATTTGAATCTAAAACACAGGGCAAGCTGCCCCGCTATTATCCTAATAATTCAGTGGCAGCTTTTGCAATCGCAGAGCTGTCCATACCGTGCTTACGATACAGATCAATCGCATTGTAAGCCGATTGTCCGAATTCACCGCGCACGCCTAGTGATTTCATCGTGATAAATTCACCGGACTGCACCAACTGATGACTTACAAAAGAACCTAAACCTAAAAGCACTTGATGATCTTCAACAGTCACAATGCGACCTTCACATTTTTTCACAAGTGGTTTAAGCGCTGAAACATTTAAACGGTTTAACGAGTTTAAATTTACCACAATAGAGCCAACGCCTTTTTTCTCTAGCTCTTGTGAAGCCTTAATAGCCTCGCCCACTAAAGATCCAGAAGTCACGATCATCGTGTTTTTAGCGCCAACCATATGCTGACGCACGATTTGTGGTTCTGCGGCCTTGTAAGATAATTTATTTGTTTCTGTTGAATAAGATTTCGGAAAATTTTCGCGGCCTAAAAAGAAAATGCTGGTGTGCGGAGTTTTACCGGCTTCAACAGTCTTAGCAAAAGTCTCGATCACTTCAGTCATGATCGCATCAGCTTCTTCACTTGTTGATAAGTTGTATAAATCAACTCCCGGAATCGTCGCTAACATCGACATATAACTTAAAGCTTGGTGAGACGCGCCGTCTGCCGCATCTTGAAAACCCGTGTGTGAAAACACACCGATCAATGGCGCTTCAGATAACATTGCCATCGTAATTGGTAAGGCACCTTTAGTTACACCAAATTGTGCAAATGTATCAACAACCGGAATGTAACCAAGTTTTGATAAACCCGCAGCCGTAGAAACCATGTTACTTTCAGCAACACCGACATCAACTGAAGCTGCCGGAAATTCTTTTCTGAAATCTGCTACGCCAGTTGATCCTGGTAAATCTGAAGTTACAGAAATAACCGGTAAACCTTTTTTAAAACAATTGATCATCGCTTTAGCGATCCCTTTTTGGATTTTTTCACCCGTGTCAGGTACAGCATTAGCTTTAATTTGTTTTTCAGTTTCATTTAATTCAGCCATCCAAGTTTTAAAAACTTCTGGGTATGATTGACCTGCATAAATTTCTTCTAAGAAAGCAGGCAGTTCAGTTGGCGATTTGCATGGAAAACCATGTCCACCACTTGCAGATTCTGCCGTTTTTTTAGTACCAATCCCTTTTACAGTTTTTGCCCAGATAGCTACTGGTTGGTTCGGATTTTTTTGCGCAAGAGCAACGGCGTCTTCAATTGTTGTTAAACACGCTTGTAAATCATTACCTTTTTCTAACTTAATTAATTTCCAACCTAAAGCCTCTAAAGATTGAAACGTTGGATTCATTGAAAACGCATCCGCATCAATACGGCCAGATAATTTTGTATTGTTATCGCTGATAATTAACACAAATGGAGCCGCTTTGCCTTTAGCCGCTAATCCTGCAACAGCAGCCATAGCTTCTTTCGCTTCGCCTTCCATCGCTGCACCATCAGAAAGTGTGCAAATCGTCGTGCGGTTTGTGCCAGCTAATTTTTCAGCTAAGGCTAACCCTTGTGATTGTGGAAAAGCAGAACCTAATGGGCCATTGCTCATGTACACGCCTTCAGGAAATAAATGCGCTTCACCGTGGCCAGTTAAGTTAGATTCAATTGAACGGAACTTTTTTAATGAATTTAAATCAAGACCCGCCATTTTGTAGTTGGCTTTTAAAGCGTACAAACCATTTTCACAGTGGCCGGCATCATTGATCACATGAAACAGATCAAACCAATCTTTTTTCTGCTTATCAGATTCTGCAAAAACATAACCATGCAACGCGCTCCAAAGTTCAGCTAAAGCTGCAGGCCCACCGTAATGTGAAGCCGCTCCGCCAAGCACGGCATTCATGTCCATTAAGGCAACAAGAGCGCGGGTCGCATTTGGATCAGCAAGAGCCACGGTTTTTCCGTCAGCTAGTTTTGCGTCGACAGAAAATTGCGGTTTTGATTGAGAATGTTTGGCTAAGTGAGTTTTGACTTGTAGAGGCTTAATTTGTGTCATACATCTTTTTTATGTCATCAAAACTATCTATTCAAGAACTCCGCTCACTTCCGAAAATTGACTTGCATCGCCATATGGATTGCTCAATGAGATGGAGCACTTTGCTTGAAATTGCGACAACTTTAAAGATCGAAATTCCAAAAAACTCAGCGCAGCAACGTTCATACTTTCTGGTGACTGAGCCAATGAAGGATTTAAACGCTGTTTTATCCAAATTTTTAATCGCGCAAAAGGTTTTAGCTTCTGAAGAAATCTTGGAGCGTTTAGCTTTTGAAGCTTGCGAAGATGCGTTTAACGACGGCGTAAGAATTTGCGAAATGCGTTACGCCCCGACTTTTATTGCTGATGGCCACAGTTCTTTATCATATGAAAAAATTCATCAAGCATTTGTGCGTGGATTAAACCGCGCAAAAAAACAAATGCAAATCGCCACAGGCTTAATTTGTATTTTACAGCGCATCTTACCTTTAGAAAAAGTAGCTTCAGTCACCGATTTTGCGATTGAAAACAAAGACACTTTCATTGCCCTTGATCTTGCGGATAACGAAGCAGGTTCTGAACCCAGAAAATTTGCTAAAGATTTTGAACGCGCCAAAAAAGCAGGGCTTCACATTACTGTTCACTCTGGCGAATCACCATCTCCAGACGCAGGTAACTGGATCAAAGATTCTATCGAAATTTTAGGTGCTGAACGTATCGGCCATGGTGTGCAAGCCATTCACCATCCTGATGTGATGAAAATGCTTATCGAAAAAGATATTCCTTTAGAAGTTTGCCCGCATAGTAATTATTTAACGCAAGCTTTTGCCAGTTATAAAGATCATCCGCTAAAAAAACTTTACGATGCGGGAGTTCCATTAACATTAAATTCTGATGACCCAGGCATGTTTGCCTCAGTTTTAACAGATGAATATGTGATCGCGCAAGAACACCAAGGTTTTGGTTTAAAAGAATTCACTCATTGTAATGAAATCGCTTTTAAGAAAAGTTTTATTCCGCTGGCGGAAAAAACCGCAGCGTTTAAAGGCAATTGACAATGAACATGATTAAACTTGGGCCTTTTTCTGAAGCACAAATTAACCAAATCAAAGAAAAGCTTGAGCCGCTTGGATATACTTACAAAATCGAAATTGATCAGGATCTTGTTAAACAGTATCAAGAAAAAATTTCATCGAAAAGTTACTATGATACCAGTTCACCGAAAACGGCTGAACCGCTAGGTGAATTTTTTTATATTGATGTTAACAACGAATCATTTCTGGCTTTAAAAAAGTATCTTAATGATCTTGGAATGCTTGCACAAAATAACGAAACATATTTACCTGATAACGAACTTTTTTGCCCCGCTTGCAGTTATATGGCATTGCAAGATGGGTACTGCCCAGAGCACCATTTCAAACTTGTCGATTATTTTACAAAAATTAATCAAGCGAAAGTAAAAAAAGAAAAGAGCGAAAAGCTTTTTGGTCGAATATTTTTAATTTTATTAGCCTTAGGCTTTTTAATCTTTGCTTACAGGTATCTTGTACCCCTTATCATAAAAGATTTTACCGAGGACCACAAATGAGCTTTTATCCAGAAATTGCCGCCTATAAAACTGAAATGTTCAAAGTGTCTGACCTTCACACGTTGTATGTCGAACAGGCCGGAAACCCAGAAGGCATTCCCGTCGTATTTTTACACGGCGGACCAGGCGGCGGCATCAGCGAAGACCACCGCAGATTTTTTGACCCGAAAAAATTTCGCATCGTTTTATTTGATCAACGGGGTGCCGGCAAATCGACGCCCGCAGCTGAATTAAAAGAAAATACAACTTGGGATCTGGTTGCTGACATCGAAAAAATTCGTGAACACTTAGGCATCCAAAAATGGGTGGTGTTCGGTGGCAGCTGGGGCTCAACTTTAGCGTTAACTTACGCAATCTCTCATCCGGAAAAAGTTCAGCATTTAATTTTACGCGGAATTTTCTTATGCCGTCCTTCTGAAATTCACTGGTTCTATCAGCATGGTGCTTCAGAAATTTACCCAGATGTGTGGGAAAGTTATTACAACCACATCCCGGCTGATGAACGCGGTGATTTCGTCAAAGCTTATTACAAACGTTTAACTCACGAAAATGCAGATGTGCGTTTAGCTGCAGCCAAGGTATGGAGTAAGTGGGAAGCCGCCACTTCAAAATTATTCGTAGATGTAAAAGCCATCGATGATTTTGATGATCCTACTTACGCTCTGCAATTCGCCCGTATTGAGTGTCATTACTTTATCAATAATTCATTCTTCAAAACCAACAACTGGATTTTGGAAAATATTGCAAAAATTAAGTATATTCCCTGCGATATCGTGCAAGGCCGCTACGACGTGGTTTGCCCCGCAAGAAGCGCTTGGGACCTCCACACCGCTTGGCCCGAAGCTCGCCTAGAAATTATCCAAGATGCAGGCCACGCTGCTGGCGAACCTGGCATCAAAGCCGCCCTAGTGGCCGCTACAGATCGGGTATAAGCATTTCTTATAGCACCCATAGGTTTTAATGTTGTGACTCTGGTTCCACAATGGGTTTTATTGCGCACTTAGTTCCACAAAGGGGAAAGATATGAAAAAAGAAATGATGAAACAAACTGCCGCAGTTTTAGCTTTAACAGCTTCTGCACTATTCGCATCATGTGCGCCACAATCTCAGAGCGCATCGCCATCATATCTAGACGCTGGTAACGAAGTTGAAAATTCAAATATCGTGGGCGGCCAATTAGCTGATTCTAATTACCAAAAATCTCACGGTATCGTTCAGTTAAGAGTAAAAAAAGTTCTTAAATTTTTAGGTAAGACAATTACTCTTTCAGAATCAATTTGCACAGGAAGCCTTATCACTCGTGATATCGTTTTAACTGCAGCTCACTGTGTGTCTAGTAAAACATCAGCTGATAAAGTAGATGTGCTTTTCGGCTTAACAAATGTAAAAGCTACTTCGATCGCAGCTAAAGACTGGATTATCAATCCTGCTTATGTTCAAAATCCTGAAGCTGACGACGATACAGCTATTCAGAATGACATCGCGATCGTTAAATTATCAGCTGCTGCACCTGCTGATTTTAAACTAGCTGTGTTACCATCAGCTAAAACTATTGAACAGTTACTTGTTGGTTCAAAATTAACTTTTGCTGGCTACGGTATCACGAATGCAATAGTTCGCGACTTTAAAAAAGATAAAAATGGTCAACCTGTACTTGATAAAAACGGACAACCTCAGGTTGTTGAGTTTCCGAGCCAAGGCTCTGGCACTTTAAGACTAGTTGCTGATATGGTTGTAACTCATCTTACATCTGATCAAAAAGAAATCTCATTAGATCAAAGAAATTTGAAGGGGGCTTGCCACGGAGATTCAGGCGGGCCTGCTTTATTACAATTACAAGACGGCACTGACATTCAAGTTGGAGTTACTAGTCGTGGTACGAACAAATTAGGAAATTGCAATGAAGGCGTTATCTACACGGGCGTACTTGGCCATCAAGACTTTATTAATAAAGCTGTCGCACAAGTTAATAAGAAATAAAAATCTAAACACATAAATGTCTCGAAAAAGAATCCTTTCATAAGTCTTGAAGGGATTTTTTTTGCCCAAAATTTGGGGCGTCACCAAACCATAAACAAAGCTTATAGACGACATAATCTTTAATGTTGTGACTCTGGTTCCAGAATGGGTTTTATTGCACCTACGAATTTGGGTCCTCTAGGGTGAGGGGCATCCAGGAGGATCTTAAATTCGTAAATCGTTCCAAGGAGGAAGATATGAAAAAAGAAATGATGAAAAAGACTGCTGCAGTTCTAGCGATCACGGCTACCGCGTTATTCACATCATGTGCACCGCAAAGCCAAAGCGCTACTCCTTCATATCTAGACGCTGGTAACGAGATCCAAAATTCAAATATTCTTGGCGGTCTTTTAGCAGACTCTAATTTTCAAAAAGCTAATGGTATCGTTCAATTAAAAATCATCAGCGACATGGGCACGTCGACATGCACAGGCAGCCTTATTGCCCGTGATATCGTGTTAACAGCGGCCCATTGTATTGCGGACGAAGGTTTACGTGGTATTGCTGTCTTGTTTTCATTAGACGATCGTAAAGTGACTGAAGAGCAAGTGATCTACGCTACGAACGGCGCGGTTCACCCAGATTTTTTACCTACTGATGATAAAACAAAAGTTTGGAATGATATCGCGATTGTTAAATTAGAAAAAGAAGCGCCAGCTGATTTCAAATTAGCTGTGTTACCTACTGATGAAACGATTAAACAATTAGTTAAAGGTTCTAAATTAACTTTAGCTGGCTACGGCATCACAAACGCTGTTATCCGCAAAGTTCTTAAAGATAAAAACGGTAACGTAGTTATCGGTAAAAATGGCCAACCAGCAACGATCGAACTTCCAGGTCGCGGTTCTGGCACTTTAAGAAGAGTTTCTAATATCGCTGTGACTGGTATTACAGCTGACCAAAAAGAAATCTCATTTGATCAAAAAAATTTAAGGGGGGCTTGCCACGGAGATTCAGGTGGGCCTGCTTTATTAAAACTAGAAGACGGTTCTTACATCCAAGTTGGTGTTACTAGTCGTGGCACTAACTTACTGGGTAACTGTAACGAAGGCGCGATCTACACAGGCGTTGCTGGTCAACTTGACTGGATCGCTTTAGCCATTGAACAAGTAAATACACCAGTTGCTGATCAAGGCACTGTAGCCAAGGCTAATTAATAGAATCAATTAAGTCAGCCACCGCGGAAGGCTGATCAAAAAGAACACGATGTCCTGAATTAAAAATCCTTTCATAACCTGAAAGGATTTTTTTTCGTTTTAAATCCTCAGCAAAGCTAGTGAATTTTTGATCCTGATCGCCAACAGCCCAAATCACTTTGTCAGCGTGCTTTTGCAGCACAGCTTCTTTGTTTTCTTGGGCAGCTAATGACAATGCTGTAAAGCCTAGCTCTAATTTTTTAACATCAACATCACGGGCATCACGCATAAGTTCGCGGTCATTATCACGCTTAAATACGTCTTGTGAATTCCACTCATTCCAAAAATCAGCCCAAGGCATTGTGGCCAATTTATCTTTCCATTCTAAATCGTTCAGCTTACGCGCTTGTTTTTCTGCCGCAGACGATAACCCTGGGTGAGCACTTAAAAAAATAAACTTTTTAAAACGATCTGGATGACGCTCTAAAAGGTATAAACCAATGCGCGCTCCTAGTGAATAGCCCACAAAAATCGGTTGGGTTTTTTCAGGTATGAAAGAAACTAAGCGGTCAGCTAGAACATTAAACGAGGCTAAATCAATATCACCAATCGGCGATTTCGGAGCGAATAATTCTGGTGTAATCCATTCGTGGCGCGGAGT
Source organism: Bdellovibrio sp. (assembly GCA_036676395.1). GTDB lineage: Bacteria > Bdellovibrionota > Bdellovibrionia > Bdellovibrionales > Bdellovibrionaceae > Pseudobdellovibrio. The sequence continues at coordinate 226,294 of JAKFCY010000002.1, read as the reverse complement.
TAAAGTTTGTACTTTGTACCAGTCGCGGCCTCTACCTAAAAACCCATGTAATGCTAATATTTGACGGTTTTGCATGTTTCTTCCATAAATTTCCAAACGGCATTCGATTGCAGTTGGTCTGTTTGAATTTCAATCACAAAATTTTTCTGTTCTTTTTTTGCGATCAGTTGTTCTACTTGCTGAAGATCAGCGACATCAGCTATTTGGAGGTAATTCCAACCAAACATCTGCGCCCACCCCTGAAATTGAATATCGTGAGGATTTAAAAACTTTGCACTCTCTTTTTGATGGCCAAAGACCTTTTTGAAGATCTGCCCACCTTGGTTATTAATCACCACTAAACATTTGCACGAGGCCTTATTATCATCGCGATTAATTGCTAAAGCTGCAAGGTCATACATCGCCGTTAGATCACCAATGATGGCCCAAGAGATATTAAACTGATTTGACCAGCCTAGGTAGGTTGAAATCTGGCCGTCTATCCCGTTTGCGCCACGGTTACCGTAAGTGTCTGGAAAGGCCCCTTGCGAAAACTGGTCCCATTCGCGGATGGGCAATGAATTGCCGATATAAACTGGCTGAAATTTAATAAGCTGGCTTAATAAAAAAATAAAATTTTGTTCTGAATTTCTAAACTCAGTCAGGGCCGTAACTTTTTTGGCCTGAATCTGTTGATTTAAATTTGTATAATCGATTTTACGATATTCAGCTGCATTTAATAAGACCTCTAAATTTTCAAAACCAGTTTGTAATGACTTACGGGCTAAACCAGAAAAAGGTAATTCAGAAATCGATAATACAGGAACATGCGCGTATTTTTTTTCTAGGTCACGCCACAAGCGTAAAGTCGGAACCCCGCCCACACGAATAACTGACGAAAATAAATCTTTTTCTAAAAAAGAACCCAGCAAAGGTTCGCAGTTATTTAATTGTAAAGGAGCTAAGCCAGCATCACCAAGCAAACCAGAAAGAGATTCAGCATAATGATAAATCTGATATTTTTGCAAAATGTCTTTCACTTGTTCTTTTTCAACAAGTGAAAGCTGGCTTAAAATCACCAATGGATTTTTAAATAATTTCGCTTCTTCGCCGTATTTAGCGTCAAAATCTTTTGCTTTGAAAGATTCGATCTTGTTCACTTCGACAAATTTATTTGTCATAATAGAAAAATCGCCATCAATAAGTGGTTCATCAAAACATAAGTTAAAATGTAATGGTTTTTTTGCAGCGAATTCTATTTTTAAATCTGCTTGTGTCACATCCCAATCATAACATTTGTGCACATAAGAATTAAAAATACCCGCCTGATCAATAGCTTGTGGAGCCCCTGAACCGCGATAATTTTTCGGGCGATCAGCACTGACAACGATTAAAGGCAAACCTTGATAGTAAGCTTCAACCACCGCTGGTAATAATTCAGCCACCGCAGTTCCAGAGGTTGTCATAATCGCTACAGGTTTACCGCTGGCTTTGATTTTACCTAAAGCGTAAAATCCTGCAGAACGTTCTTCAAAAAATGATTTTACTTTAAACGAACGACTTTCAAGCCCAACGACTAAAGGAGCATTGCGAGCACCAGCACAAACGATAACCTCGGAGACTTCGAGATTAATTAAAATCTGATAAAAATGAGAAACTAATTCGGCGTTTGTCATGAACAATTCTATTCAACTTGATTTTACAAAATCTGCAACGAAAAAGCTTCGCAGATGGCCTTCTTTTTCGTCTGTAGCTCTTGCCATTCGCTAGATTGATCACTTTGCGCAGTTACGCCGCAACCCACATACAAATTCACTCGATTGGCGGTCCAGATAAGACCACGAATTCCGACAACGACCTGGGCAAAATTCTCGCCGATCACTCCAAAAGGAGCTCCGAAAAATCCGCGTTGCTGTTGAAGGTTAAACTTTGAGAATTCGTGGGCTAATTCGGGTTTACGCGGGTAAATTCCTAACGCAGCAGTTGGATGCAATTTTTCAACAGCAGAAATAAATTCAGCCCGGGACAAACACTCTTGCGCAATTTCAGTTTTTAAATGGCTTAAGGTTGGAAGCGTCAGTATTTCAGTGTTTCCGACCGAGATTTGACCTAAGCGCTCACGAATATCATTAATAACAAATTCATGTTCTTCGCGAGTTTTCATATCTATATCAGAGACCTGGTCAAAAGACTGATCGTTACTCCAAGTTCCGGCAAGCGCCATCGTTGAAAGTTTTTTTCCGTCCCAAGCGGCTAATGTTTCAGGAGTTAAACCTAAAAATCCGCCCGCTTCATCCCATAAACCATAAATAAATCCCGGACGATTTTTTTGTAATGATAAAAACAAGTGGTAAGCAAAATTAAATTTTTCATTAATCGAAAATTCAAATTTTGTTGCGGGAACAGTTTTCTGTAATAATTTTTCTTGGAATTTTTTTTGTGACCACGCAAATTGCGCTTCAAAATCACTTTGATGATTATCAACTAACGTTAACGCCGATGTTTTTGCTAATACAAATTTTTCTAGATAATTCTTAAGCTCTTCACGAGTCATTTTGAGAGTTTTTTCGACGTGAAAAAGACCCCTATTTGACTGTGAGGCCGCCTGTAAAAAATCCCAAAACTGTGGGTTGTAAACGAAAAGCTGATGGGAATCGTCTGCCCTAGCATCAAAAACAGGCTTTCTCGCTCCCAGAAGCAATATAAATTGATCTGAGCCTGTCTGAAGTAGGCCTCCAGCAGTTAAAAAGTTTGAACTAGTTAAATCGTTTATGTTAAGGTCCATATCCACACTGGCATTAGCATAGCAAAGGCATTCATGGTCGTACAAGTTGGTAATATTCAAATCGGTGGTCCGCAATTTACTGTAATCGCAGGTCCATGTTCTATTGAGTCAGAACAACAGTTCATGAAAACCGCTCTTGCTGTTAAAAACTCAGGCGCTTGCATGTTACGTGGCGGGATCTGGAAAATGCGTACCTCGGCAAAAGCTTTTCAAGGTTTAGGCACTGAAGCTTTTGATATTATTAAAAAAGTAAAAGCCGCAACAGGGCTTGGCTTAGTTTCTGAAGTAACTGATATTCGTCAAATCGAAGAGATCGCTCATCTTGTTGACGGTTATCAAGTTGGCGCGCGCAATATGCATAATTATTCGTTATTAAAAGAATTAGGCCGCCAACCAAAACCAGTTTTATTAAAACGTGGCTTTTCGGCCTTTATCGACGAATGGATCAAAGCCGCTGATTACGTAATTTCAGGCGGCAATGAAAACGTTATTTTATGCGAACGTGGCATTCGTACTTTTGAAACTGCAACTCGCAATACGTTAGATCTTAACGCTGTTGTGTATGCAAAAAAACATACTCAATTACCGGTGATCGTTGATCCTTCACACGCTGTTGGCATCGCCGATATGATTCCACAACTTTGCTACGCTTCTGCGGCAGCAGGTGCTGATGGTTTAATTATCGAATCACATCCAAATCCTAAAGAAGCTTTATCTGATGGTCCGCAGGCCCTAACGCTTGAGACTTTTGATACAACGATGAAGCAGTTAGAGCGTGTACTTGCGGCGTTTGATCGTCGACTTCAAAGAGCTTAACAGCTAAAAGGTTTAATTTTTTATGCAAAACCAAACTCGTCAATCTCCCGATCCAGAAAAAATTCGTTCAATGTTTTCCAAAGTAGCGGCTAAGTACGATAAAGCAAATTCAGTTTTATCAGTAGGCATTCACCACTTATGGAGAAAAAAATTAGTTTCATTAAGCGGCGCTAAACCTGGAATGAAAGTTTTAGACTGCGCTACTGGCACTGGTGATCTAGCGATCGAATTTAAAAAAACTGTTGGTTCAACAGGCGAAGTTGTCGGAACTGATTTCTGTAAAGAAATGTTAGATCCGGCTCCGGCAAAAGCTAAAGCACAAAATCTTGATATCCATTTTGAATTAGCTGATGTCACAAAATTGCAATTTGAAGATAATAAATTTGATGTCTCTTCTATTTCATTCGGTATTCGTAATGTGAATGATCCGGTTAAAGCCTTACAAGAGTTAGCTCGTGTGGTTAAACCTGGTGGCCAGGTTATGATTCTTGAATTCGGACAAATGGATTTTCCAATTGTTTCTGGCTTATATAATTTCTATTCAGAAAAAGTATTACCTAAAATCGGCGGTTTCGTTACTGGCCAAGCTGATGCTTATGAATACTTACAAAAATCATCAGCGGCATTTCCGTGTAAAGAGCAGTTCATTGATTTAATGAAAAAATCTGGCAGCTTCTCTGAAATGTCTTACACGCCAGTTAGCTTCGGCATTGCATACATCTACAAGGGTACTGTTAAGTAGTTCGGCAACGTTGGCCCCCGACTTGCTATTTCTTAATAGCACATCAGTAAAAGGGGATTTCAGTGTCAAAATATCTATTTATTTTAATTATCGCTTTATTTGCTAGCATTTCTGCATTCGCGGTAGATGCTTATGACATCAGACAGATGCTTAAGCGTGGTGAATCAGTTGAAGTCGGTCACGAGTTTGATACCTACGACATCAGAAGTTTTATAGATATCGGGCATGATCGTGTCACTGTTCGTACTGTTGGATTTGACACTTATGATTCGCGAGGCTTTATTGAACGTGGTGCTCGCGTGATTACCGGCAAGCCCTTTGATACTTATGACATTCGCAGCCTCATCGATAAAGCCAAAATTAAATCTTACGTTACCGTCATCGGTAAAGGGTTTGATTCTTATGATCTTCGCAGTTTTCAGGAAAAAGGCGCCAGCGTTATTTACGATCAAGACGAATTAGACGCTTACGATATTCGACAAATTCTAGATCGTGGCGGTTCGATTACTGTGGGCAAAAAATTTGACACGTATGACATTCGAAGTTTTATCGACAGAGGTCACGACCGCGTAACTGTAGATACTGATGGTTTTGATAGTTACGATACACGTTCATTCATTGAAAAGGGTGCGCGTGTTATTGTCGGCCAACCCTTTGATTCATACGATATTCGCAGTTTTATTGATAAGGCTTCTGTTAAATCTTACATCAGCGTGCGTTCTACAGGCTTTGATAATTACGACCTTCGCCAATTTGCAGACAAAGGGGCTTTAATTATTTACTGACAGTTAGACCCTATCTGTACGATTCCACAACCAGTGATCAGCTAATAAATGCCAGCAGATGGCTTCAATTACCGGAATCGCTCGCGGAATAATACACGGATCATGACGACCTTTTTTAGCCACGTCTTTTATTGAAGACGTGGGTTTAAATCCTACTCTGAACACGATGTCTTCACCTGTCGTGATACCACCGCGAATGCCACCGTAATTTTGCGAAAGCATTTTTTCATGAAACTCAGTGCCTTTAAGTTCTGTACCGTCAAAGCCTGCGCCTAATTCAAAACCCGTCGTTGCACCTAATGACATCATCGCAGAAGCAAGATCAGCTTTAAACTTATGAAACACAGGTTGGCCTAAGTTAGCAGGTGGTTGAGAGATACAGCACTCAACAACACCACCGTAACTTTCACCTTCGTTTTTTGCTTTTTCTAACATCGTTTGAATCTCTTTGGGTAATTCGTGTGAGGCTTCTTTGATATCGATGTTTCCGATTTTTTTAGCGTAAGCCATCACTTGAATATTTGCAGATACTTGAGCCATCAGCATTTGCGCAAAACTTCCCGCAATCACACGGTTTAATGTTTCGCGGCCCGAAGACCTTCCGCCACCACGATGATCACTGTGACCGAATTTATTTTTCCAAGTGTCGTCAGCGTGACCGATGCGGGATTCATTTTGAATTTTATCGTAATCAGCTGATTTTTGATTTTCGTTTCTGACAACAACGGCAATCGGGGTTCCTAGTGATTTACCTTCAAAAAATCCGCTTAAAATTTCTGGCTGATCAGATTCATTACGAGCTGTTACAAAAGCACTAGAACCTGGTTTACGACGACTTAAATTTTTTAATAACAAGGCTTCGTCGTATTTAATCCCGGCAGGCATACCATCAATCACTACCCCGTAGGCTGAACCGTGGCTTTCGCCAAAAGACATCATTTGAAAACGTTGACCAAAAGTATTTGCAGACATTGAAAGTTTACCCTTCCATTTATAAATGTTCAGCTAAGTATTTAGCCCAAAACTTAAATTGTTTTGTCGCCTGGGCATAAAACATTTCTAAACCTGAAAAATACACAGCTTTTGCTTCTTGTTGTGCATATTCAAGCCCCATTGAATTTTCGACGTAATTTAAATCTAAAATATATTTCGGCTGCCAATCTTTCGGTGGCAATTGCACACCCTCAGCTCTTGGCGCGGCCCAGATCACTACATCTGGTACAAATGCTGGATCATTTTTTTTGTCGCGCCGCTCGCCTGTGCGCGCTGAATATTCAACGGCTTGTGGCAGCACTTCTTTTAAAGCACTAATCACGCCGCCGCCACCCCAGATGGCTATATTTAATTTTTTTAAATCAGGAATATCAGATTCTTCGACCATGGTTTCAAAACCATCGGCATCACTTGAAATACCTGCCCAGTGTAAATGTTGAAAATACAGTGAGTTAATGCCCATTGCAGCTTGGCCTGCGCCGATTAATTCTGCGGCTTTTAATTTTAGTGGAGATGTCACGGCTGCAAATTGTAAACCCAGCTCTTGCAAGAATGAAATTCCTTGAATGAATTCTTCTTCATTTAATGGCACGGCTAAAATCATTCCGTAATCTTGCATATTCGGGCCCTGGGTTGTCGGTGTTCGTGAATGATGAATCGGATCACCAAGAACGGCGCCAAAATGTTTATTCGGATTCTGACTTAATAAATATTCATAAATACTTGGCTGATCATCAAAATCTTTTATGCCCTGAACAAAGTTAATCTTTTGTTTTGTCCAAGATAGATTTCTAAACCAACGCCACCGGCTTTTTACACCTTCAGGTGAACGTGGTAAAAAACTGCGATTTTTAGGATCATCTTGTTGCCATTGATAACCGATGATTAATTCATCCCAAGAGTTAATAACCGGACAAAATTTTAAATGTTTATCTTCAGGTTGTTGCTGCATCAAAGTCAGCGCCTGAACAAAATCACCCTCATGAAGTGAAATAATCTGCGCATTCACATTGGCGGGTATCGGTCCACATTCCAGAGCCCAATCTACTTTTAAGCCACGAAGCTCTAACGCCGTAACTTGTGATCGCACTGAAACTATAAAGCGCTTATCCGTATAACTTTCAGTCATACGTTTGATATCTTCGATTTTAAAAACATCAGTACGTAATTCAAATTTATCTAAATTAGGCCAAAGTTTAATTTCTTGTTCGTTAGCTAATGTGTAATAAGCGTGCTCGATTTTAAAATCTTTTTTAAAAATCGCTTCTTCAAATTCATCACTTTCACACAAACCCTCAGGCAAATGATAAACCCATGACGCCACTTTTCTATAATTTGGTTCGCGAGTCTGATAGCGCTGAATAGATTCTGCTAAAGCTGAGACTTCTGGATTAAGACGTGGACGATTTAAAAAAATGCGGCCGTCAGAATCAGTTCTACGGCTGACATAAACAATTTCTGCATCTGTAGGCAATAGTTCTGTATTAAAACCTGCACCCACAGAAATGCAGTAATTTTGGCTCGCAATCAACTCAAGAAAGTATTTTTTTTCTAATTCGCGAAAGGCCGCTTCACCGCGAGAACTAAAAATACCGCTCACCGCTTGGTTTTCTTTTTCAGTGATGACGGCATCTAAATCTTTGCACGGAGTTTCGGGAAAATACTCTTCATGGCGTTCTAATAACGATGATTTACCCACGCCACGGTGACCGATAAAAATTCGCTTCATATTTCTAATCCCGTATGTTGGTAAAACTGCGGATAACTCTTGTTAATAACGTCAGGATCAGTGATTTGCACCGGAAAACCTTTTAACTGCAGAAGTCTTGCGGCAAAAGCCATACGATGATCATGATCTGGATTAAATTGAATTAAATCTTTATGACGGTACTTAGCGACGGGATTGCCATGAATTTTTAAACCGTCTTCTAATTTCTCGACGGCAAAACCACAGCGTTGTAATAATTCAAAAGTTTTTTCTAAACGGTTTGATTCTTTATGCACTAACTGATGCGCGCCAAATAAATGACTGCTGCCTTCAGCGAAAGCGCATAACACGGCCATCACCGGAAATAAATCTGGGCAGCGTTCAAAATTTGCTTTTAACGATGACCATTGTCTTTGTTCAGAAATATAAAAATTATTTTCTTCAGTGATAAATTTGATCGCCATACGTTTAAAAAAAGCGACAAATTCCATATCAGGTTGCACTGAAAACTTATTCCAGTTCGTTAAATGAACTTTTCCGCCTAAGACTGCGGCCGCTGCAAGGCTTGCAAATGAACTGACATCAACTTCGCCTTGAATCGTTTGCGGTCGAAGTTTTTGCGTTCTAGAAATAAATAAATCATCGATCGCAAAGCCGTAACTTGCCATCATTTTTTGCGTGTAATTAAAATAACTTTCTGAAGTTACTTTTGATGTTTCAATTTGCAAATCAAACGGCAAATGCACTGAATTTAACAGCACCGAAGTTAGAAACTGACTTGATTCGCTTGAATCAACAGACAAAGTCAAAAGGTCTTCATCTGAACGCCAGCCTTTACTTTCGATATGAAATTCAGTTTTTTCGGCATTGAACGACGCTGTAACGCCCACTTGTTTTAAAATGGTGATTAATTCATCTTGCGGACGCGAAAATAATTTCTTTTCACCACGAATAATGAAATAGCCGATTTCGCGCGATACGCGTAAAGCGAAAAAACGAAAAGTCGTGCCACCAAGGCCAACATAGAATTCTTTTTTTCCGGCTTTTAAATCTGCTAAACATTTTTCTAAAAGTAGAACGTCATCGGCTTTAGAGCTTCCGATAATTTCTAATTCTGGCTGGTATGATCTAAGAATAAGAGCACGATTCATCCAGGATTTTGAAATGTCCAGACATCCGGTAAATGAAAAACTCATGCGTAAAACCTTTGACGTTCAAATTCAGCCACAATCTCTAAAACTTTTTTATTTTCAATTAAAACTGTTCCGGGTCGTTTAACAAAAACAAAACGTAATGACTTTTCTTTAGCTGATACTGATTTTTTATCCTGCATTAAGATTTCAGTAACTACTTTATTTGAAAGTTTACCAGCTTTTGAAAAATCCAGTTTTTCATCTAAAGAAGTAATGAGTTGTGAAACATGCAAAAAACAGTTCTTATCCATATAGCCTAAGTGAAAGCTCCAGCGCACTGAAAAAACTAATCCCATTAAAATGGCTTTACCATGCGAGATTCCTAAAGCTGATTCATACACATGGCCCATTGTATGACCAAGATTTAAAATATGGCGATACCCACTTTTTTCAAAAGGGTCTTTAGCCACGACTTGCATTTTAGCTTCGATAAATTTTTCTAAATTTTGCCAGACATAATTTTCTGTGAACTGAATTTTTGCTATTAACATCGGGCGATTAATCAGACAGATTTTAATAATCTCACCAAAAGCTTCGACCAAGCGGTCAGCTGGCTGATTTAACAAGATGGCTTTCGAAAGAATAATTTTATCGGCTGGGTATATAGTGCCGATCTGGTTTTTCGTGTCGTTAAGATTTAATCCGTTTTTACCCCCATGGGCTGAGTCAACGGCTGACAACCAAGTTGATGGGATTTGCACTAACGGGCACCCACGCTGATAAGTCGAAGCTAAGAATCCCGTAAAATCCCCGACTGATCCCCCGCCGATGGCTACGAACTGTAGCTTTTGGGTCATTAAATTTTGTTTTTGCCACTTCTGCAGCTGATTCAAAACCTTAGCATACTGTTGCACGGTTTTTAGCGACTCGCCGGCCTGAACTGGCAGAGCGAGCTTAAATTGGGCAATCCATTTTTTAAAAGCCGGGTTTTTTAGCAAAATACGGTCAAAAACCACAACCGATTGGCGCTCTGGGTGCGAGACCTGCGCTAATTTAGGAAGTCCTGAAACTTTAAGTAAAGAAGTGTCTTTTTTCACTCTATGAACATAGCATTAGGACGTGCCTAAACGCGAAAGAAATCCTATATTAAAACCCGCATTAAAAATTAAATAGGAGTTCACATGCAAAAGATCAAAGTGGCTAACCCAGTGGTTGAGCTAGATGGCGATGAAATGACAAGAATCATCTGGAAATTTATCAAAGATAAATTAATCCTACCTTACTTAGATATCGACATTAAATATTATGACTTAGGCATGGAATACCGTGACCAAACTAACGATCAAGTCACTGTTGACGCTGCTGAAGCGATCAAAAAGTACAACGTTGGTATCAAGTGCGCGACAATCACGCCTGATGAACAACGCGTAACTGAATTTAAATTAAAACAAATGTGGAAATCACCTAACGGAACAATCCGTAACATCCTTGATGGTACAGTGTTTCGCGAACCAATCCTTTGCGCTAATGTGCCTCGTTTAGTTCCTAACTGGACAGCGCCAATTTGTATCGGTCGTCATGCGTTCGGTGATCAATACCGCGCAACTGATTTCGTAACAAAAGGTAAAGGTAAATTAACAATTACTTTTCAGCCTGAAGGTGGCGGCGACACAATTACTCACGAAGTTTACAACTTCAAAGGTGATGGTATTGCAATGGCTATGTACAACACTGATGAGTCAATCACAGGTTTTGCACGTTCTTGCTTTAACCAAGCATTAACTAAAAAATGGCCTTTATACTTATCGACAAAAAACACGATCCTTAAAAAATACGATGGTCGTTTCAAAGATATCTTTGAAAACATTTACCAAACTGAATTCAAAACTCAATTTGATGCTGCTGGTATCACGTATGAACATCGTTTAATCGATGATATGGTTGCTTCAGCTCTTAAATGGAATGGTAACTTCGTATGGGCTTGTAAGAACTACGATGGCGACGTTCAATCTGATACTGTTGCACAAGGTTTTGGTTCACTAGGTTTAATGACTTCTGTATTAATTACTCCAGATGGTAAAACAATGGAATCAGAAGCCGCTCACGGCACAGTGACTCGTCATTACCGTATGCACCAACAAGGCAAACCAACTTCTACAAATCCAATCGCATCAATTTTTGCTTGGACTCGTGGTCTTGAGCACAGAGCTAAACTTGATAACAATCCACCTTTAGCAAAATTCGCACAAACTTTAGAAAAAGTATGTGTTGAAACAGTTGAAGCTGGTTTCATGACAAAAGATTTAGCGGTTTGCATCTACGGCGATAAAGTTCCTACTGATAAGTACATGAACACAGAGCCATTCTTAGATAAAATCGATTCTAATCTTAAAAAAGCTATGACTCTATAGGTAGGCCGTCCCTTTTTCGGGAGCAGCGTTCCAACTTCAAAACCCACATCTAAAAAATGTGGGTTTTTTATTTTTAAGAGTGTGGATAGACCTAACAACGATTCCATGTTCACCAAATTCCCGGGATTTTAAGTCCGACCTTGGTCTTGATCACAAATCAAAATCTAGCAATTAACGTACAGAATCTAGATTGCTAAATACTTTTAATCGTTATGACAATCACTAGAATCATCATAATTATTCTTAAAATCTCTTTAGAAACATTTAAAAGGCGACGATAACGTAAATAATTGGGTTTACGCATATCGGACCTCCTTCCGTAAGTTCGGAAGTCTGGTATCACTAAAAAGCTGTTAGGTTATCCACCTGCAGCTTTTTGCATTTTTGGCGCCCTTACGGAAACTTTGAATCACCATAGATTTTTTTTAATATTTTTGAAATCTCTGGATCGTGGTCCTCTAGAGCTTTGCGCGTATTAATCCCATCTGAACGAGACTTCCATTGTACATTAAACCAAGCTGTCGTAGATTCGGCCCAATACTCGAATGAATTCTCATTGATATACAAATTCGGTGCATACAACCTCTTACGTCGGGCGTTTTCAAAAGCTTTACTAATTTGTCGTTGTTCATCTTGGGGCATGTAAAAATGAATAGCATGCGCAAACTCATGCACCATGATCCGCCCTTTACCTATCCCGCCTAGATCATCTTCAGGAACGATCAGTTGATGAAATTCAGCTAGGCCAGCAACCTGATCTTCAAAATTCCCGCTGCCCGATGGTAAAGTCTTAAACTTTACTTTTTTACCTTTGAATTCAGCATAGTTATCGACATCCGTTATTTTTCCACCTGATGGTGTAAAATTAATCTGAAAATCCATTTCAGTTAGCTGTCTTGCATATATTCATCATTTGCGAGCATTGCATCGATGATTGCGTGCGACCGTAAAATAACTAAGTCAGAAACAGATTTATCAGCACGAAAGATAAATCCGTTATATTTTAGTATTTTATCATTGCCTTCATATCTGTATTTTAATTTTTCTTTTTTATTTTCTTTAGCGGATACATAAGTGTTCGTAAAAAAAGAGGTCAAAATGATAATAATCAATAAAGTTAATTGTTTCATTTTGCCCCTATAGCAGAACACTTAAAAATCTATCCAGCTTCTTGATTTTCCCACTGGCGGTATTGAAGATTTCTTTCAGCTTTCTCTAAAGCATCTAAGCGCTGACGAGCATCTCTCATTTTATCTTGAATCACTTTTTCTTTCGCAGGGCGAGCTGCCGCAGCTTCACCTTTAACAGCATTTAATTCTTGGTCGTACTTAGAAAGTAAACCATTCAAGCGTTTTCTTTCACCAGCGACGTAAGTTTTAACTTCAGTCTGTCCGCCTCTTTTTGAACGCGTTTGAATATTTCTTTCAGCAGCTTTTACTTGTGGCGCCGTAGCTACTTCTTTCGGAGTGCCTTGAAATAATTTAACAGAACCATCTTTAACTTTATCAACCGGAGTCGGAGCTGCTGGCTTAGGAGCCAGAGCTTCATCAAGCATTGATTTTTTTGCTAATAGATCACTTTGTTTTTGCAGAAGTACTGCATCTGTTGGATTAGCTGCTAACTGTGTTTCAATACGTGCAATTTGTGAATTCGTACCTGATAAGTTCACTCTTAAATTACGCGCCGGAGTTCCTGCATATGGATTACCTGTTGGATTTGCTGTCGTTGATTGAACTCGTGGTAAAACTTGTACTCCCGAAGGCTGCATTCCTGCCAGTTGTGGAGCTGTCGTCGTAGCTTTTGCCGCCGCAGCAGCTACATCATCCACTGAACTCGCAACAGCAGGTGCTGCTACTGCGCTTGCTGTAATGACTTGTGCCGCTTTTTTAGCTGCGATATTGGCAACAACTTTTTGACCAGCATTGAAGCCGGCAATAATCGCTTTATTAGTAACGTTACTTGGTAATGCAATAATTTTACCACCCACTCTGACAACCGGAGCCAGAGTATTGTAAACGCTAGCAGCCCCTCGAGTGAACGGCGAGCCGGCTTTCACGATAAATTTTGCAATTTTTGAAGTCTGCACTGTCATACCGACTAGTTTAGCACTTTTTCCGACTTTGCTTGCGATGGCTTTAGTTTTACCGCCGACGGTTTCAGCTGCTTTTACGGCCTTGCTCATCTTCGCTAGCATTTTCGCACCTTTTGCAGTCGAAGCTAAGCTCGTCTTCATTGCTGCAGCTGCAGCCTTAACGCCAAGTTTAGCGATTTTAAAAATATTTCCGATAAGTGCAGGTGATGCTAAGAAGCCGATAACCTCGCCGGCATTTTCACAGTACATTTTCGTTTTCGCTTCAGCATTTAAACAGTTTGTTAAATCACCACTTTGCACACCGATAAACTCTAAGAGCGAATTTTTAATGTGTTCAAAAAATTTCGCACGCTCATCTGAATCTGTAATGATCGCCCAAATTTGAGCACGGGCTGCGATAAGTTCACCGGGTAATTTGAAAAAGCCAACTACGCCATCAAACATACCTTTAAATACGCTCATCACTAAACCAGCGATACAAGAGCCTGCCGTTTGTAGTCCGCTCGCTTTAGCATTCTTATCTGTTTTAGCTAAACATTGATTGTAAGAAATACCAGCGTATCGCTCACGCACGATGCCCATTTCTCCATCCGTTTTAGCATCCTTAGATCCGCAGCATTGATCATGCTTTAAGTAATCTGCAAGTGCGGCTTGATCTTCTAAATCTGTATTCACTTCGCAATCATTACATTCAGCCGCAGCTGCTGCTTCTGTTGCTGGAATTTTTGCGATGTCTTCTTTTAAATCAGCTTCAAGTTCTTTATGGATGTTCTCTAAAAATTTTAAACTGCGCGGCGTCTCTGGATCCGGACATTCTTTAGGATTTTCTAAATCGCAACCTTCTGCAGCTGCTTTAGCTTGCCAAAATCCGGCTTCGTCTTGCGCGGATTTATCATAAAGATCATACAAACATTGTGAACGATCGGCTTCACCTTTTTCTAATGCACCCTTTAAATCATCTCGTAATTGTTTGAAGCGAATAATTCTTTGGCCAGGAGCAGATTCAAAACTTCCCGCCTTTAAATATTTTGCTTTATCAGCGCTCGCACATTTGTCAGCAGCTTCGGCCTGAAAACCAGCAATTATTAAAAAACTAAAAACACTGATTTTTATTAAGTTGTTAAAGAAGGCCATATTATTTAACCTTCACGATCTGGATATTCTGATAATCGTTATAGGCCGATTTGATGACATCTGAATCAGCAGACTTTGGCCATTTGATCGTTGCTAGAACCGTACGATCATCAGCCATAAAATATTTATCAATCAATTTGAATGTGCCAGCCTTAAAATCTTTTTCCATCTCAAGGCTTAAACACGGAACACCATCTTTATGGCATGTGCTTGCTTTAGTTAACTTCGCTAATGGAGTATTAAAAGCATCATCGATGAAATTTTTCGCATCCATCAATTTATTAGCATAGGCATTGATTTCTGCTTTTGAAAATTCAGACTTCATGCTGACAGTTTCAATTCCTAGCGTCAGAACAATGCGCGGATCTTTTTCTAATTTATAAACTTTATAACCTGAACGTAGTGCCGAAGATTCAAAATCTTCGATCCAACGTTGATCAGCATTCAATGCATATTCGATTGGACGATCTTTTTCCTGCCCACTTGCTGATAAGAACCAAACTAGGCCAAGCACAAAAGTCATTGAAATTAATAATATTTTTCTCATTACACCATAATAAATTTAGCTTATTAAATATGATACTAGACCACTCTGCTTCTGTACTTAAGACTGCTGTGTCTGGGCTATCGTCTAACATTACACACAGCTGTCGAACTTGTAGCTACTTGAAGAGCCCAAGCGCATCACGGTGATATAGATCAAGCACAGTCTTTGCTTTGTTAAACTTTATGCCAAATAATTTACGACAGTTTTCACGCTACCCTTCGAATACATTTTGTCTGATCGAAACGGATTCGCGCTTAATCAAAGCGTATTTCGTGGATTATTCGCAAATGGGATGCCTTTTGCGCATTGAAAAAATCGTCGCGCCCAAAAGACAGATCGCCTTGATCTACCCGAATGATAAATCAGACTTCGTAAAAATGGCCGGATATTCAGTGCACACACTTGAAAAGAATGGTCTGTACTTTTTAGGTGTGCAGTTTATGGCTCTGATTTCTCGTTAATGACTGAATTAAAAATAGGAAGTGCCGACGGCTTTTGCCTTTCAGCAAAGAACACCAAAGTGTAAATCGTCGCAGGAACTAAAATTAAAATATTCTTTAATTCAATGTTATAGATGAACCATAATAGCAATGAAACAGCCGCTAAGAACGAATAAATTTTCACGTAAGCAATAGCTACAGGTTTACGAAGGTAGCAGCGATAAAAAGCCAAGGTATGAAATAAGACGATAATCCCGATCGTAAGAACTGACACAACCGACATAACCTGAAACATAAATTCGAAAAACACTGGCGATTGAAACATCGCAGGATCCATATCCGGGCGCAGAGTGGCAAAATCAATCCGATCCATCACGCTTTGAAAATAAAACGGATCAGTCACGTAAAAATAAGAAACTATGGCCATCGTCATATCCGTTAGCCATAGAATTAAATTTCGTTTTCTGTGATCTAAAAATACCGCGGGCATATTCATTAACTTAGCTTAAATGATCTCTTAAACCATCGCTAATCAATTGCGTAGATAGGATTAATAATAACAAACAAAGTCCAGGAATCCACATCAAGTGCGGAGCGGTCTCCATTAAATTTTTTGAATCCGCAAGCATGGTACCCCATTCAGGGAATGGTGCTGGAATTCCTAACCCTAAGAAACCTAAAGCGGCTGTGTTTAAAATCGCCTCAGAACAACAAACCGCTGATTGCACCAGAATCGGTGTTACACAGTTTGGCAATAAATGACGTAACATGATTCGCGCATCACCTGCACCCAGCGCCTTCGCAGATTGGATGTATTCTTTAGCCATTTCAACCTGGGCTTGTGAACGCACCAAACGAAACATCGTAGGAATAGAAACCAAAGTTACTGAAATAATCGTGTTTGTTACACTTGGCCCCAAGATCGCCACCACAAACAAAGCCAATAATAAACTTGGCATCGCCTGTAACGCATTCATTGATTGATTCAACACTTGGTCTACGCGCTTACCATAATAAGCCGCAAATAAACCTAAGCCAGCGCCAATCACGACTGCAATTCCACCGACGACTAAACCAATGCCTAAAGAAAACTGTGCGCCAACCATTAAACGTGAAAGCAAATCACGACCTAAATCATCCGTGCCTAAAAAGAATTTTCCGCCGACTGGCTGTAAAGACATGCCATCAAACACTTCGTTATAAGCAAATGGGGTCCATAAAAAAGAAACAATAAAAACTAAAACGAAAAACGCGAACAAAACCGTTCCGTAAAGTACGTTTTTATTTCTGAATAGTTTTTGTGTAGCAGTGACTGCCATTAGCCACCCCTTTGTTGATCGCGCATTTTAGGACTTACAATTTTTACCGATTCATCGGTGATCCAATTGACGATAATAACAATTAACATTGAATAGAACACGCCTGCTTGCACGACTGGGTAATCACGAGCTTCAATAGATTTAATAATCCAGCGGCCCATGCCCGGCCATGAAAATAACGTTTCAGTTAAGATCGCGCCAGTTAATAACTGACCCATAGCGAGCCCAATCGAAGTTAAAATCTGTGGCAGTGCATTTTTAAAAATATGTTTAAATAAAATCTGTTTATATGGAAGACCTTTAGATCTGGCTGTACGTACGTAATCTTCTTCAGCAACATCGATAATCGATGCACGACTGACGCGAACGATTAAAGCCAGGGGAACAGTTCCTAACACGAATGCCGGCAACACCACGTATTTACAAGCTGATACGAACGCATCCCATTGACCTGATAATAACGTGTCGAGAAAATAAAATCCTGTCTTATAAGGAATATCAAACATCACATCAATACGGCCAGAAACCGGAAAAAGGCCAAGTTTAACCGAGAAAAAGAAAATAACGATTAAGCCCCACCAGAAAATCGGCATGGCAAAACCCAATGTCGATAAACTAACTGCACCGTAATCCCAAAACGAATTTCTTTTCACAGCAGCTAACATTCCTAAACCAAGACCGACAAGCGAAGACCAAAGCAAAGCCACGAAGGCTAATTCAACCGTCGCAGGCCATAACACTTTAAATTCACTAAGTACGGGTTGTTTCGAAACGGTAGATTCACCGAAATTACCGACAAGAGCATTAGCTGAAAATTTCAAAAACTGAATTGGAAGTGGTTGATCCAATCCCAAATTTTTTCTGATTTCAGCCACGCGTTCTTCGCTGGCTCCGCGCTCACCAATAATATGTAGAGCGGGATCTCCGGGAATCAGCCTGATGATTGAAAAACTCATCAAGCTGATAAAAAGAAAATAACCTGTAACTTTTAAAAGACCTTTAAGTATCGCCATTATTTCGACAATGAAACCGCTTCAAAGTTTTCGTTACCAAGTGGACTGATTTTGTAGCCTTGCACTTTAGCAGACATCACTTTGTTTTGTTTTGAGTGAGCTACTGGGTACCATGGTTTTTCTTTAGCAAAAATTTCCTGTGCCTTCATGTAAAGTGAAGTACGTTTTGCAACCGCTGATTCTTCTTTAGCTTGTTGTAATAAGTTGTCGAATTCTTTATGACACCAACGCGCATAATTAGAACCTGCTTTAACGGCAGCGCAGCCTAACATAACGTTCATAAAGTTATCGGGGTCACCATTATCGCCAGTCCAACCGAACTGAATCATCGCGTGGTCACCTTTTTTAGATTTCTCTAAGTATGTAGGCCAGTCAAAAGTTACTAATTTAACTTTCACACCGATTTTAGCCAAGTCAGCCTGAACTAACTCACCTAATTTTTTACCGTTTGGTAAGTACGGACGAGCGACTGGCATTGTCCATAATTCAGTTTCAAAACCATTCGGATGTCCTGCTTCAGCTAATAACTTTTTCGCTTTTTCAACATCGTAAGATGAATCAGCTGTTTTGTTATTATAAGACCACATTGTCGGTGGAATTGGATTTTTCGCAGCCATACCTTGTGCTTTGTAAATCACATCAAGGTAAGACTTTTTATTTAAAGCTAAAGAAATCGCTTCACGAACTTTTAAGTTGTCGAAAGGTTTTTTCTCGGTGTTAAACGCGATGTAAGACACGTTAAGACCAGCTGCGTTTTGAATTTTAACAGCAGGGTTTTTAGATAACGCTTCGATATCTTGCGGTTGCACTTCACTCATGATGTGACATTCGCCAGATTTCATTTTTTGTGTACGCACTGTTGAATCAGCAACGATCACGAAAATTAAGTTTTCGATTTTCGGTTTGCCTTTCCAGTAAGTTGGATTAGCTGTGTACTTGATTGTTGAATCTTTTTGGTAAGATTTAAAAACAAATGGACCAGTTCCGATTGGAGCTGTTTCTAAAGTTTTTAAACCTTTGCCAGATTTAATTAAAGATTGCGCGTACTCTTCAGAAAGAACAGAAGCGAAATCCATTCCTAAATTAGCCAAGAATGGAGATTCAGGACGTTTTAATTCAAACACCACTGTGTAGTCGTCAGTTTTTTTAACATCAGAAATTAAAGCATCTAATTCCATAGCTTTGAAGTAATCATAAGAAGCTGCCGGAATTGATAATGGATGTTTTGGATCTAACTGAGTTTTGAAAGTGTAAACTACATCGTTAGCGTTAAATTCGCGTGTCGGCGTGAACGCTGCGTTTGCATGAAACTTTACACCTTTACGCAATTTGAAAGTGTATGTTTTACGGTCTTTAGAAAGTGTCCAAGATTCGGCTAAGCTTGGCATAACTTCAGTTGTGCCTGGTTTAAACTCAACTAAACGATTGAAAATCGCTTGTGAAGAAGCATTCATGCTTGTTCCGTCAGTTACGATTTGTGGATTGAAAGAAGACGGACTTCCTTCTGTACAAAAAATGAAGTTGTCTGCAGCTTGTGCGAACAACGGCAATAACAATGCGGCTAAAAATACCTTTTTCATTAAAATCTCCCCTTTAAACATTATGAAAACTCTAGTAATGTGGCACAGAAATGAATCTGCTTCAACTCTACAATGCATCTAAGCAATATGGCTCAAAAATCCTTTTTGATAACGCCGGCTTTTCCATTAATCAAGGCGAACACGTTGGCGTGATCGGCCCCAATGGAGCTGGCAAATCCACTCTATTCAAAATTATCGTGGGTATAGAGCATTTAGATAACGGCGAAGTCACAAAAGCTAATGGTTTACGCATCGGCTACCTCGAGCAAGAGTCCGATTGGACAGTCGATGTGAACTCTGAAGACTACCTTAAAGACAATTGCATCAAGCCCATTTGGGAATTAAAGCAAATCGGCCTTGGGCTTGGCTTACAAGAGAGTCACTTTGCCGGAAAATTGACACAGCTTTCAGGCGGCTATCGTATGCGCATGAAGCTTCTTTACCTGATCGGGCTAGAGCCAGACATCATGCTTTTGGATGAGCCGACCAACTTTTTAGATTTAGAAAGCATTCTAACTTTAGAAAACTTTTTGCAAAATCATAAACAGGCGTTTTTATTGATCTCGCATGACCGCGAATTTTTACGTCGCACGACTGAATACACTTTAGAAGTCGAAGCTGGTGATATTGTGAAATTTCCGGGTCATATTGATGATTACTTCGAACAAAAGGCTGAATTAAAGCGTTTATTAGAAGCCAAAGCTGTGCAAATCGAAAACAAACGTAAGCACATTCAAGATTTCGTCGATAAATTCAGAGCTAAAGCCACCAAAGCCAAACAAGCGCAAAGTCGCTTGAAAAGTTTAGATCGCTTAGAACAAGTCGAAATCAAGAAATTACCGCCGCGGGCGATTATTAACTTACCCGTAGCTACACCGACCGGAAAAGAAATTTTATCTCTGACAAATGCCAATCTTGGTTATAGTGCAGATAAAGTTATTCTTAAAAATGTGAACGTCACGATCGAGCGCGGTCAAAAAATTGGTATTGTTGGTTTTAACGGCGCCGGTAAATCGACGTTATTAAAATCTATTGCTGAAAAAATTCCGTTAATCACAGGCGAACTTAAATGGGGCCATCAAGTGCGCCATTCTTATTTTGCCCAGCACTTAGCCGATGATTTATTAGATAACGATACCGTCTTAGACGCGCTTCAACGAAAAGCTCATAAAGACAATATGGCTCAAGACATTTTAAATATGGCAGGCTCTTTGTTGTTTTCTGGCGATAGCATTTATAAAAAAATCAAAGTGCTTTCTGGCGGCGAAAAAACACGCGTGGCCTTAGGCCAAGTGTTATTACAAAAAAATCCACTCTTACTTCTGGATGAGCCAACGAATCACTTAGATTTTGATACCGTGAATGCCCTAGCTGTAGCGCTTTCTGAGTTTAACGGCACAGTGATCTTAGTCAGCCATGATCGTACTTTTCTAAAACAAGTGACTACACAAATTGTCGAAGTCAGAAACGGCACGATCGAAAAATACTTAGGGTCATATGACGAATACTTATGGAGTTTAGAAAAGGGCATCTTAAGCGAACGCGTTGATACGCCAATCGTGGTGGAAAAAGTTGTGACTAACTCTGAATCTTCAGAGAAAAAGTTTAACTATAAAGAAGAAACCAAACGTTTAAATTCTGAAATTAAAGAATTAGAGCGAAAAATTCTTAAAACCGAAGAGTTATTATTTCGCCAAGCTGAAAAACAAACTGAATTAACTTCGACTCTGATCACCGCTCAAGGCCAACAGGCGCAAGAATTAGCCAAACAGGCCGCAGCTTTAAACACTGAGACTGAAAACATGGAAGAAGCTTTGATGAATCACATGGAAAATTTAGAGATTAAAAAACAAGAGCTCGCTCACTTAGTAAGTAAGTGAGCTTAACGCCATTCCGAATTAGGTCTCTGCGCAGTCACGCAGTGACTTTTCCAATTTACCCGAAACTTCTTCCGATGATCAATGTACGCAGACGGTGATCTAGAAAGAATCCTCTAACAAACTGACTC
Source organism: Bdellovibrio sp. (assembly GCA_036676395.1). Lineage (GTDB taxonomy): Bacteria > Bdellovibrionota > Bdellovibrionia > Bdellovibrionales > Bdellovibrionaceae > Pseudobdellovibrio. Next base: position 204,809 of record JAKFCY010000002.1, on the reverse strand, counting down.
TATCGTATTAAGTCTAAGATACGCTTTATGACTTCGAGAAGACATAAAACTAGCCAGAGGTAATACTTAAGTTTTCGCTTATTATTCCGAAAAGTTATATACGTGGATATATAAGTTCCGATATTCGGCTCCTTTCTTCGGAATGAAGCCTGAATATCTTGTAAAAGCGAAATGGCGTAAGCTCATTTCGCTTTTTGCATTTTAAAGACCTAAATTTTAACGATTAACATCAACTGGCGAAGATTTTTTTGCAGGCTTTCCATTCGGCGCGTTCGATGATTCAGCTTTTGAACAAACACCTAATGAAACTTGTTCGTGCTGACTTAAATGTCTTTGCACTTTATTTTCTTTGTACTGGTTTTGAATAACTTCCATACCTTTTTCAGTAGCGCGCACATCGTAATAATCTAACTCTTCATTACCAGCGACATTCAATCTGACTTGCAATCTATTTGAATCAGTTTTTCGCACTGTAATTCCGGAAGATCCGTAGCGTTTAACAAGATTTCCGAATTCGAAATCATTTTTAACAACGCAGTTATTTAAATTTAGGCTGTTAGTATCATCGGCACAGCGGTAGATATTCCATGTCTGGCCATTGCGAACAAACATATAAATTCCAGAAATTAAAACTTCATCAGCGCCTTTAATTGGTTGGCCTTGCATAGTTTTTTCTGGTTTATCCGTGATTTTAATAAGCTCTAATTTATCACTGCCGACTTTAATTGATTTCGCACCACAAGGGTCTGCAAAAGTTTGTAAACTAAAGCCTAACGACGCTAAAACTAAAAATATTTTTTTCATGCTTTTAGTTTAGGCGCTATCAGCCTACCAGTCTATAGGAGCTAGCCCTTTAGCCTTAAGCCATTTATTCGCCTGCGAAAATGGCTTAGAACCGAAAAATCCACGGTGTGAGGATAACGGCGATGGATGCACACTCTCTAGCACCAGATGCTTTTCACGATCAACGAACGCGGCTTTCTTCTGCGCATAGGCACCCCATAAAATAAACACGACATGATCGCATTCGCGATTCACCACTTCGATAATTTTATCTGTGAATTGCTCCCACCCTTTTTTTTGGTGAGCCGCCGCTTTACTTTCTTCAACTGTCAGAACTGCATTTAATAAAAGTACCCCTTGTTTAGCCCAGCGTTCTAAATTTCCGGTTGTTGGAATTTCTTTTCCTAAGTCATCTTTTAATTCTTTAAAAATATTTTTTAAAGACGGCGGAAGTCGCACGCCTTCAGGCACTGAAAAACTTAGCCCGTGCGCTTGTCCTGCACCGTGATAGGGATCTTGCCCCAGAATAACTACTTTCACATTTTTTAGTTCAACTAAATCTAGTGCGTTAAAATATTTTTTCGCATCAGGATAAATAACTTTACCGCTCTCGTATTCTTTTTGCAGAAACTTAGAAAGAGCTTTCATGTAGTCAGATTGGAACTCGGATTGTAATTGATTATGCCAGCTATCAGAAAGTTTTATGTTTACCATATACCAAATTGATACAATGACTTAGGTCGAGACACGAGCGTTAATTTACTGCAGCTAAGAAAATAAATAGTTTTTTTGAGGACTTAGACTTCTGTAATCGAGAACACAATGTTAAAATTAAAGAACAGATATGGGAGGACACTATGGCTCGAAAAATGCTTAACAAGAAACAGGCAGCTAAGAAAAATAAAACCAACCTCCAAGGAAAAGCGGCCCTTACGGACACACTGCATCTGATTGAGACAGATCCGGAAGTGAAGTCATTTATCTATCAACAAATTAACGAGTTTACCCAATACGTGACACCAGAAACGAATGTCATCGTATTAGCTCGTAACCCAGAAGATGCATATGCCGATGAAGATCACGTGATCTCGCAAGACTATGACTCTAGTGATAATCATTACCCCTATCGTATAGCCATCGTCTTAAAAGAAAATGAAGCTACCATTGAAGCTGAAGGTTTCGGTCATGATATTTATGACGCGATTACTGCAGCTACAGAGGCCATGCTGGGTCGTCTTTCTGAAATTCAAGACGAAGTCGAAAGCCCACAAGATCGCTTAAATGCGATTCAACAGGCCTGCGAAAATACACAAGTTCACTAAATTTTAAGCCGATAGAGTATTATGAAATCTAAAAACCGTTCAATACGAATTTTTTCGTTAAACCAGCAAATGTCAGGCGTAGGTTTACTTTTAACCTACGTGGCATATCCCTTAGTTTTATTGTTTGAATTTTTAAGCTTTGGGGCTGCAAGCCCTGCCAGCACGCTCACTTTGAATATTATGACGGTGATTATTTTTCTTACGGTATTTATTACTGGAAGTATTCTTTCATTAAGCGATGAACGAAGTGTTTCGCAGCAAATGAAGACCTTGATCTTTTTTGCCATCACCCTCGTGCCTACAATGGCCATGCATTCAGCCAAGTTTGTTATCTGGGCTCTTGATATCAAAATTTAGTTTTAATTATTTTAAATCGGTTTGTACAAGCTGACCGATCACATCTTGCAACTGATCAAACACCTTGCTGCCTACAGGTAAATTAGGTTTTAATTCAGCTGTTAATACCGGAATTTTTTGTTCGACCCAAAGATATCTTCCAAGACTGCCCGGAAAATTTCCTAAACGACGCCAAGGTAAATAACTGTAATTCGGTGCTGGCACCTTCGGCCCATCATAATCTAAAACATTCAGTGGTGTATGTACTGAAATTACAAACTGTGGCTTGAATTCCTGAATATGATCCATTAAGCAATTCACTTCTGGTTCACTTGCTGGTTTTTCACCAGGAAATTTACGTACTGAACCCTGAGATTTATTTTTCCAGAATTTCGTGGCTTCGGCTTCCCAGTCAGCCGTTGGAAAATTACGATTCAAATCAACACCAGCTGCATTGGTGCGAGTCTTTTTAAGTGCACCATCAGGATTTGCGATAGGAATAATACGCCAGTTATTACGCGGATCAATTTCTTGCACGCGTTCAAACCAATAACGGCCTAGCGACCCGGCACCGATTTCATCACCGTGAATAACACTGATCACTAAAATATTTTTGGCTTTGTTATTTTTACCTTTTTGATCGAGGTGAAAAATGGGTTTGCCATCGACAGAAGCGCAACCTTGTTTTTGCAAAATCTTTTCACAAGATTTCTCAAGATTAGACTGAGCTTTATAATTTTTGTATTTACCTAAAGATTCAATACACCACTGCGATAATGTTTGCGCGTCTTGCACAACCGCACCAGAAACAGTTTCGGTCTGAGAAACTTGCGCCCCGGCATTCATCGAAAATAAGTTTACTGTGATCAAAATGAGACTGAAGAATTGCATTCTCAAAATATGACCATATCTGTGCAAAAAAGTCCTCAGGTTTTTTCTCGCACACTCCGATAGGTAATTTATGCCGAGACCAGACTTTAGTTTAAGGAGATATGTTAATGGCGAAAAAGAGTAGTTTAATGTTAGCCCTGTTATTCATCGCGAATCCGTTTGTTTTATTGTTCTATCAGAACTGTTCTTCCGCGCCGAAGCACACCGTGAATGCCCCTGAGCCTTCTGGCGAGAAAAAACCGGCCAGCCTGCCAGATCAACCAGGCCATGGTCCTAAAGAAAAATTATAAAAATAAGCTGTTGACTTACATATTTCTTACACTGTAAGTTATGTGTATGAAGAAACATGCAAACTCGCCCCTCCCACCGTTAACTGCCAAAGAGAAATCAGTCCTGCAATTTATTGAGCAGGAACTGATCTCTAAAGGCGTATCACCGTCTTATCAAGAGATCTGTGATCACTTTGGCTTTGCATCTTTTAACTCAGTTCAAAATTATTTAAAGCAGCTGAGCACAAAAGGATATTTGCTAATTCCTCAGAATCAAAAACGCGCGATCCAAATCTTGCACTCTGCTGAAGACTTTCAAAAAGATTTAGCAAGTCGTTTGGGTCAGCCTAATCTTAATTTAGTGAAAGAACCTTCGAAGAGCTCCTTCGCTGGTCAGTCTTCCCAAAGTCTCCACGGACAAGATTCGAAGGTTCTTCCTATCCCTTTCTTAGGCCGCGTAGCTGCCGGCTCACCGATCGAACGTATTCACGAAGGTGAATTCATCGATGTGCCGGTGAATTTTATGAAATCACCTGGTGATTACTTCGCTTTAAAAGTTGAAGGTGATTCAATGATCGATGAAGGTATCTTTGATGGAGACTTTCTTGTCGTGCTTTCACAAAAGAATGCCAAAGATGGCGATCTTGTTGTTGCAGGCATCGAAGAAGGCGCTACTGTTAAGCGCTTTTACATGAAAAAGAATCCAGAGATTTCAACAAGCACTAAAGCGATTGAATTACGCCCAGCTAACCCTCGTTTAACTTCAATGTGGTATGCGCCACAACAAGTTGATATCAAAGGTTTAGTTAAAGCTCTTCTTCGTAAATACTAATTATTTTATAAAGCCTTGCGCAGTTTGTCCTAAGTCTTTTAGGTAACTGCGTACAAGATCGTAGTCTTTATCAGATGCCGCTTTGAAATCAGTAATATGATACATACCTAATAAAACATTCTTACCTTCGTCAGTTTTAATATATTTAATCAAAGCATCAGCGAATTTCTGTTTTACTTCTTCAGGAATATCTTTTCTAAAAATCACCGGATCATTCGGAATCGGTCCAGTTAATTTTAAAATTTTAATCTTTTCATAAACATCAGGATACTCAGTACGTAAAATCCAACGCGCATCTTTGGGTGTGCCGTCATCATCAGGTGGCGTATAAAATGTAGCACCGGCATCAACTTGTTTTTGATAAACCGCGCGCACAACCGTGTCATGCTTGCCGGCAAACATAAATTCTTTAAGTTTTACGTTTTCTTGTTTAAATAACCGCAGCGGTAACAAATAACCAGAAGTTGACGCTGGATCAACAAAAGCAAATTTTTTGCCGTTTAATTCTTTAATAGATTTAGGCCCGTCTACGCGAGCAATAATTTGCCCGTAATATTCATCGCGGCCACGATTCATCAGCTTCAGTCGTGCCTGAACACCGTATTTTTCGTTAGCCAAGATATATCCGAAAGTATTAATTATTGCCGCATCAGCGCGCTTAGAACCAAATGCTTCCACTAAAGCAATATAGTTAATCGGAAGTTCGATTTGAACGAACATGCCCGTTTCTTTTTCTAAAAAAGACGCTAATTTTTGCCCTTGTTCTTTTAAAGCCACAACATCTTGGGCCGGAACAATATAAAACTTAAACGGATTTTTCTTACTGCCTAATTCTTTAGATTGAGTACAGCCAGAAACCACGAAAACCACTGCCAATAAAGATAACAACGTACGTAAATTCATGACTTAACAGATACCTGAATATACAACAAAAGCAAGAGGTACATGCATATGGTAAACATCAGTTCAAAATACACAGGGCAAAAACATTGCGAAGCCACGCACGGCCCCTCAAATTCTCAAATTCAAACTGACGCCCCAAAAGATAATAACGGGTTAGGCGAAACGTTTTCACCGACTGACCTAGTAGCTACAGCGCTTGGAACATGTATTTTAACGACAGTGGCTATTCATGCCGAAAAAGAAAATATCTCTATCGTAGGCGCCACTTCGTACACAGAAAAAATAATGACTCCGCCACCAAGAAGAATAGCGTCGTTAAAAACAATATGTAAGTTTCCGAATACAATACCAGAAGAATTCAAAAAAAGAATTCCTGAAATTGCAGACATGTGCCCGGTGAAAAAATCATTACACCCTGACGTGCAAGTTCCTGTTGAAATTTTATTTGTTTAGAAATTATTTATTACCCATCGGCAAATCCACGATCTGAGTGTTTTTAGCCGGCGTCACATGAATTTCTTTAGGTAATGTTTTTTGAATGGTTTCAATCAAAGATTCTTTAAAAGCATTACGTTTAAAGTGGACATTATAGATCAAACTTACTTCACGTGTTGGAATTGGCGAGGCAAATTCTTTAAGTTGCTTTTTATTATCGACATCTTGGGCCGCTAAATACGGTAACAATGTAAAACCAGTTTCTTGATCAACCATACGACGTAAAGTTTCAAGACTTCCTGATTCTAATTTAATATTGCGATTGATATCTGTAGTTTTTTTGCGGTTACGACAAATCGTTAGCGATTGATCACGAAAACAATGGCCTTCAGTTAATAACCATAAATCATTCGAGTTTAAATCAGTCTGCTGAACTTTAGCTTTACTCATTAAAGCACTTTTTTCAGAAGCATAAACCATAAACGGTTCATAAAAAAGAGGAACTGATTCAAGGTGTACATCTTCAATCGGCGTAACTAATAACCCTACGTCTAAAGAACTTGCTTTAAGACGTTCGATGATCTGTTCAGTTTGCAGCTCTTCAACATGGATTTGTAAATTCGGGTGCTTAACACTGAATTTTTTTAAGAATAATGGCAATAAGTATGGCGCTAACGTCGGAATTACACCAATCGTTACCTCACCTTTAACTTCGCCGTTGCTGTCTTGAATAATTTCATGAAAATGTTGGCTCTCTGTTAAAATCACTCGCGCCTGAATAACTAAGGCTGCCCCGATTTTTGTCGTTTTCACAGGCTGGTGACTGCGATCAAAAATTTGTACACCCAGTTCTTCTTCTAACTTTTGAATCTGCATTGATAATGTTGGCTGGGTGATCGAACAACTTTCAGCGGCTTGGCCAAAGTTTTTATATTTATCAACAGCTACAACATAACTTAATTGGGTCAGAGTCATAAGAACCTTCTATTTAAATAAAATTGGAATCGTTAAAAACGACTTTTTCTTAGATTTCGGAAACTGCATTTGCGTAAAAAGACTCTTCATCAATTTTTTAGTGTGAAGAATTTCTTTTTCTTCATGCACTAATGAAATTAACGTATTTGTTACTTCTTGATAGTTCACAACGTTTCCGGCTGTAGAAATTTCTAAGCGCAGCGACACTGTTCCGTGCGAAGGATTAAGTTTAGCGATTTCTTCCGAGAACACAAACATCGCTTCTGATAACGGCTTTTGCACCTGCGCGGTTGTTAATCCGCCGACCACATAGGGGCGCGGCTCGACGAACCAACCATGAATCACTAAACGCGCCTTTTGTGGATCACGCGTGCCTTTAACTTCGGTTACCCCGTGTGGAAAACGTGGATCAAAGACAACTAACTGATTAAAATTAGCCGGCACACGATCAACAAAACTTTGGTATTCGCGATCTTGCTGATCTTGAAAACCTGGCCAGTAATCTAAAACATCTGGCTTCATGATTAACGTTTCACCACCGCGAAAAGCTTTAGGATCAATCGTTAATGAATACACAAAAGCCCACGGGCCATGCGGAACATCAGAATGTAAATTCTGGTAACAGCCATCGACATAATAACTCATCCACGGAGGCGAGATATCATGACAGCCTAAATTTTCACGACCCCACTGTACAAGTTGCGAGTGAAAATTTTGATAAATCTTTTTTGTGAAATAATAAAAAGCTGGGGTTCTAATTAAATGGTACTGATCTTCGAAGTACCAGTAATCCCACACAAAACGTTTATTATCTGTTGTGCGTGGGTTAGAAAAATTCTGATCAAATTCAGAACGAAGTTTTTTAGCTTCTGGAAAAAAATTCTTATGGACCGAAAAGTGCTTCATCTATCTTTGAGCAACTTTTTGCGAAATACGGCCAAATAGACTTTCACCTTTGTCATTGAACATTTCAATTTCAATGGTATCGCCGACTTTCATAAATGGAGTTTCTGCTTTACCATTATTGATTGTTTCTAACGTGCGCTTTTCAGCCAAGCAACTTGAACCCATAGTTATATCTTCGTTAGCTACAGTACCGCTGCCGATTAACGAGCCCGCTGCAAGATCACGAGTTTTTGCCGCGTGAGCGATTAATTGTCCAAAGTGAAAATGCATTTCTTTAGCATTAGCTTTACCGAAAAATTTTCCGTTATATGTTACGTTTAATGGTAACTGCACACGGCCGTCTTTCCACGCCGAACCTAATTCATCAATTGTAAGTGCTAATGGAGATAACGCGCTATTAGGTTTACTTTGAAAAAAACCAAACCCCTGCGCTAACTCCTCTGGAATCAAGCCGCGCAGGGAAACATCGTTAATCAAAACGAGTAACTTAATGTGATTAAGGGCCTGTTCGGGGGTCACTCCCATCGGAACATGGTCTACGATCACACCCACTTCAGCTTCAAAATCCGTACCGTGAGCAAAGTCGCGCTGGGGAATATCTTCGATAGGATCTAAGAATTTTCCGCTTTCAGCTTGGTACATTAAAGGAACAGTTAACAAAGTTTCTGGTAAGGCCGCATTACGCGCCTTACGCACAAGTTTAATATGATGAATAAAGGCTGATCCATCAGCAAAAAGCCATGTGCGTGGCAACGCTGAGGCAAAAAGGGTAGGACTAGAAACTGGCTGTTGGCCCGCAACACTTCCGCTATTTAACTGGTCGTAACGTTGTTTTAATTGGGGTTCAACAACTGACCAGTTATCCATAGCTTGTAATAAATTAGGCGAAATGTCTTTAGCCGAAACAAAATTTCTGCCATCGCGGCTAACAATAACCAATTCACCATCTTTAGAATTTTTAGTTTTAAGTGTTGCTAATTTCATGAGTCCTGAATTCCTTTTATATAAACATTTTGTCGAAGACGAATATTTTACTAGTCAAATACGAATAATAAATTGGCACCGACGCCGCGAGAAGCTTTAAGCCCTTGCGCCACTTCTCCAGAAAATGTTTCAAAAAATAAACTTAAGCCAAGATTAGCAGCCATTTTAAATTGCGCACCAAAAGTCATTGGCATAATTGATGATTTAATATTCGTTAAAGTGCAAGAGCCCGTGTTCGTTTTGCACTCATCGCCTAATTTAGTTGAAAATGATGGGCCAAAATAGATGCCAGCATAATCTTCAAATTTAAACATCACTTGTAACGGAATATCGAAATAAGTGATTTTACCCTCTTGCGTGGTAAGACCAATGTTAAATTCATTTTTAAAAGTACGTTCTGAATACATCAAACCTGTTTTTAAGCCAAAACCGCTGTCACCAAAATCAAAAACAATCGAACCACCGCCCTGAAATGCGTTGGACTGTTTGTTCGATGTCGAAGTGTCGGCATCCATAGTGTTTAATTTGAAACCCACTTCAAGGGCTGGCATAGAGTATGCAATTTCAGCATGGGCTACCGAAGCCATTAAGATCATAGACACTGTTGTTAATAAATTTTTGAACATAGTTCCTCCGATTAGGCTCAGCTTACTCCTGTCATCGGCGAGCTGCACGCAAAAACCATTGGTCTCGAGTCGAGCAACACATTGGCGACCTGCGACATCTGTTGGAGTTTTAGCCACACCCAATCAAACTAAGGGCCTTATGGATAAATTAGTGCTTTTCAATTATTTTCGAAGTTCTACATCGTACCGTGTGCGCCTAGCTTTAGAAGTTAAAAAACTATCTTACGAATATAAGCCCGTGCATTTACTGAATAACGGCGGCGAACAGCATTCTGCAGAATACCGCGCCTTAAACCCCATGGGCGGCGTACCAACCTTAGTTCATGAAAAAAATGTGATTGGTCAATCAATCGCGATCGTTGAATATTTAGACGATGCTTTTCCCCAAAGCTATCAACTGTTTTCAAAAGACCCGTATAAAAAAGCCTTGATCAAACAGTTTTGCGAAAACATCAATGCCGATACCCACGCTTATGGTAATTTACGCACAATACAATATTTAGAAAAAAACTTTTCGGCGACCGAAGAACAAAAAACAAAGTGGATTCACTCATGGACCATTGCAGGTCTTGCAGCTTGTGAAAAAATGTTAGAAAAACATTCTGGTCTTTTTTGCTTTGGTGATGAAATCACTGCAGCTGATTTATTCTTAGTGCCGCAAATTTTTACGGCCAACAGATTTAAGGTTCCGTTAGAGAATTTTCAGTTGATCGCTAAAATTGTAAATCACTGCAATAATCTTGAAGCTTTCAAAAAAGCGCATCCATTTTGCCAAATCGATACGCCGGTTGAGTTGCGCACTAATTAACTGCTGGCGGCCCTGGCGGCAAGGCTGGAATCTGGGGTTCTTGCAAGGCTTCGCCCCATTTATTTAAGGTTTCACGAATCCACGGCATAAACGGATGAATCAAAATCAAACTGCTGCGCCCGCCGCACACATCATTACGTGGGCCATAGCCAAATGAATTTACGCTGGCAATTTGCAATTTGTCTGCGACACGCACAAGCCCTGGCCCCCCAGAGTCGCCAAGGCATATTCCGCGCATACCATTATTTTCAATCACAATCGAGCTAAGTTCAAAACCATACTCGGCCCGCGCAAGAGTCACCTTACGTAATACGGTACTATCGCTATTATTTGAACCGGTAATTCCGTACCCGTATAAAAGTAATTCTGAATTTAAAGTTTCAGGCGCATGATTAATTTCATAGATGGGATAACCCGGCTTAATCTCTGAAGCTAAATGCACTAAACCAATATCAGGATTAGCACTATTCATGGTGTTGGGATTATAGTCTGGATGATATTTAAAATCTGTGGCACGAATGGTATCGCGGCTAAATCTAAAGCCACTGGCGCACGTGAGGTCGGCATAAAAAACGGCTGTGACTTTAGCCGCACGGTCTAAACAATGGGCTGCCGTGATTAAGGTGCGTGAAGTGATTGGCGTAGCTGTACAAACAAATGAATTGCCCGTGCTTTTTTCGGTCGCAATAATCATGGCTGTAGATTTAGAATCAGCATCTGTCGCTAAGACTCGACTGCCACCGATGATACCGGCAGATTCAATATAATTTTCGCTTAATTTGATTTTTTCACAAACGTCGTTTTTATCCTGTGCCGGTGGCGGCGCCGGGATAGGTGTCACCGTTTCTGCTTTTTCTTTTTGGCAGGAGAATATAAACAGTAATGAGAACAAAAGTATCCACGCCGGTTTCATCTGGGGCTCCTTGGTGGGGTGATTAACCCCGAATAGACGATCTGCATTCCATATTTTGGTTTGCAGATCGTTTTAACCCCATAAAGCAAAATTTATTCCGGTGAACCGTTATCTAACCAAGATCTTAAAACTTGTTCTTGTAAAGCAGTTAGCTTTGTCTTCGGTGGCATGTCGCGATCTTCAAAAACACGCACAAAAATTTTAGCAGCAAAAGTTTTAGTATTTGTGTAATCAGCAAAACTTAAATCTAACCCTCTATTTTGATGACAGCCGGCACACGAACTTTCAAACACCGCAGTGCGAACATCGGCAAAACGAACTGCTGGCTCTTCACCTGGCTTAGGATCAGTTAAACCTGTTTGTGGTAATGCTTCATCGACATCACCGCTGGTGCGGCTATAATCACAAGAAAAAAGAGCAAATGCTGTTACTAATAATAAAATGTTTTTCATCATCACTCCTTTAAAGAAAAGTTAGCCTTTAACAAAAACCACACGCCACCGATGCCTTGACCTACGCGATCACCAGGATTTTCATCGCCCACATAATAGTATAACGGGCGGCGATCAAGCGTGAGCTGCTTTGTACCGTCGTCTCTGGTAATAACACCAAAAGTTTTTGAAGCTTTTACTTTTTCAACTTCTTCTGGTGTCAAACTAGCCGCTGGCCATGCCTTTAGACAGTTACCTTTACAGTTAGAAACATCTGGTGTGTCAGGAGTGAAGATGTAAAGTGACATACCTTTAGCATCCACTAACACCATATCAGTATCAATACCATCTAAACTTTGCTGAGCCTGAAGTGGCAACACCCCAGCCATTGAATAAGAACTGATAACTAACACTAAACTCATGATTAATAATTTCATAAATAATCTCCTACCCGCTTGGGTTAAATTACATATCGCACTTCTGGTTTAATTTAGTTATTTACTATTTGGAATATGTGGTATTCTTATATGGAATGACAAAAGAAACCCCGTTTAAAAAAGAATATCAATACTTTAAAACCTGCTGCGCGACTTTAAACCTCAGTAAGGCGGCAGAAATCCACGGTTTGGGTCAATCAGCCATGTCTAAAATTATTCTGCAATTAGAACACGGACAAAAAGCTAAACTCTTTGAACGAACTTCACGGGGGTTAAAGCTAACGGCGTCAGGTGCCCACCTTAAAGAAGTGATCGAACATTTAGAAAATGAATGGCTTAAAACCCAAAACCAATCAAAATCATTAGCCATCTGGCAACAGCGTTTAACGATTGGTTATCACCCGGTCATCGCACGCACGGTTTTACCAGTGCTTGCCCCTGCGCTTTACCAACAAAATATCGAATTTGAACTGACCTCGGTGTTTGGTACTTCGACCGAAATCACGCAAAAAGTAAATCGCTTGGATCTGGATTTAGGCTTCGTGATTAATCCTATTAAAAACCCAAATCTAATCCCTAAAAAAGTTAGAGCCGAACACGTGGCTATCTATAAGAAAAAAAAGAATCATGTGCTGCTGATGTACAATCCAGATATGTACTTAGCGCCAAAAATTATTTCAAAACTGTCACACCAGTATAAATTAGTTCCGGTACAAAATTATGAAGTGATAGCAGCAAGCATTGCTGCAGATTCTTGCTACGGCATACTGCCAAGCCCTATTGCTGAAGCCTACAATCTAGAACAGATTGGCCAAGAGCTGGTGAATTTTGATTTATGCCTTATCGTGCACGAATCAAAATTTCAAACCAGCGACAGAAAAAATTTAATTCAATTCATGCTTGAAACTTTAAAAGGACTTTAAAAATAATAATGCGTCATTAGCCAAGCATAATCGCCTTCTGGCTTAAGTGTAGAGCGCTGTTCTTTAGTAAAGAAAAACTGAAAGTCAAAGTGTGGTCTTGGGTACCAGATAATGCCTGGTCCATAACGGTAAACTTTCGTAGCCCCATTATCGACATTCGACTGGTAATAATCATTCAGTACCAACACTTGAAAGCCCTTAAAAGCTTCGTAACCGGTGCGCTGTACAGCAGCGATTCCCTTGATTTCAGAACCACCGACAGGTTCAGTAGTCACGCGATCAACTTCAGCCAAGGTAGACCACTTTTCGTTCCAACCTAAATGACCGGTAAAACCAAAAATTTTCTTTTCACGCACGTCACTTTTTTCACGCAAACCCTGAATGCCTAATTTAAAACGCTCAGCAAAAACTTTACTGCCGGTATAAGCAAAACCTTTGTCACCATCATCTGTTAAGTCTTTACGAATGCGGTAACCGGCTAATGAAAAGTTGTACTCTTCACCCAGCCAAAAAACTTCAACGGTATTTTTGTCTTCGATTGAAATTTGCCCACCACGGTATGAAAGTGAACTCATTTCCAAACGCGTGCGTGTTGATAAATTATGATCCGGAAGATTGATACCAAAGTTAGGTTGAAAACGGCCCACTTTAAAAGTTAATTCATCAGTTGCCTTGAACAGACCATAGATGCGGCTCACATCGGCTTTAACACGGTTGTAATGAGCTGGTTCATTAAAGCTATACTGCCCCAGAAATCCTACCAACGCCCATTTTGGCTGGATAATCCCCAACTCAAAGCCGATTTGCATATTGATATAACGACCATCAACATTCGTCACACCCGTTGATTTTTGCGTGTAATCCGTATGCACTTGCACACCACGGTATTCACCGCCAATAGCTAACCATTCATCAACTGCAGATGTATCAACAGCTCCGTGAAAAAGGCCTTCTTCGCCTTTATAAGACCAGGTGCTGATGAGTTCTGCTGATAAGTTACGACCGTATGGGTTCAACACGCCACCACCACTCGGAGATATATGGCAGGCTGTGCAATTCACGTAACCATGTTTAATCATTTCAGGAAAAGCCCAAAGGCTTTGAACAGCTAGTAATGAAAGTACAAAAATCAATTTCATTTAATTAATCCTTTGATTTGCGTTTTTACAGTTACAGTTTCTGCAACTTTCACACCTAACCAGCCTGGTAAAGTATCTAAATGGTCGGTGATTTTAAATGTGAATTCAGCGCTACCTAATAAATCATTCGTCTTTTTGCTAACTTTCGCAGTGCCTATGACTTCGCTGGTTTTACCATGAAAAGTAAATTTTCCCTTAAAGGGAAGTGCTATTTCTGTATCTGTTAATTTTGTCACCTCAACAGGTAATTCAAGATTTGAAAATTCCAATGTAGCTTTTGGGTACTTAGAAACTTCTAAATATTTATTTTTCATATGATCATCGCGCAGATCAATTTTGGTAGTTAAAGTATTTAAATCCATAGTTAGGGTGCCACTGACTGCTGTTTTCAAGACTGTTAGGGTGCCTTCAACGCCCTGGCCTTCGCCGTTAATTTTGATCATGGCGGGTTTTCCGACGGCTAAAAATTCGGTTTTTCCGTCAGCTGGTTTAAAAGTGATCGTATCTGCAAATACTGAAACAGAAATTAATACCGTTAATAAGAATGCTTTCATGGCAAATCCCCTTGTTACCAAGAGATTAGCTACGAGGACTAATTTAGCACAAGCCAGGAATTAGACGCGGTGTAAGAAAAGAAAGCTCCACTTATCAATTACCGGCACAAAAACAAAGACCAGCATTGAAAAGTTGACCCACATAAAGAAAGCAAACCAGCGTTCTTGGCCATTAGAGCGGTAAAGACGAAAGAATTCTTTCATTAAGAAAAAAGCGAACGGAAAAATTAATAAAATATATAACCAGCTGGTTTGTAAGAAAAACGGCGAAGCAATTGCGACTCCGACATAACAAAAAGTATAAAGCCCAATATGAAATAAAGTTTTTTGATCACCTAAGGCTACAGGTAAAGTCGGAATTCCACCCATCTTGTAATCTTTTTTATATTTTATCGCCAATAACCAGAAGTGTGGCATTTGCCATAAGAACATAATTAAAAATAAATAAAGCGAATCTAAAGTAAAAATATCTGGATTACAGGCGGCATAACCAATCGTGATCGGTAAAGCCCCAGGAACGGCTCCAGGAACCGCGCCAAACACCCATTTTGGCTTCCAGATGTAAGTGTATAAACCGTTGTATAACACAACTGACACAATCCCTACCCAACCAGCCATCGCTGTTAATGAAAATAGCATGGCGATGCCAAGGATTATCAGAGTGATTGCTATAATTAAAGCGGCTGCAGGTTTTAATGCACCCGTAACTAGTGGACGCGATTGGGTTCTTGGCATTGAGCGATCAAGTTCGATTTCTTGCACTTGGTTAAGGGCTAATGATCCTGAACTTAAAAAATATAATCCGCCAACGAATGTTAAAAGATGTGGCCAAGAAAAAGGAGTTTCAACAAAATAGCCGGTCGCATATCCTGCTAAACCGGCTAAAAGTACGAATATGACTATTCCAAATTTTGTAAGCTGGGAATATATCTTAAACACAGGGGTTTTAAAGAACTCCGCTGATTAACTGACGAGATAAAATATCAGTGATCGAAATTCCGAATAACACGACTAAGAAAATAAAACCTAAAGCAAATACGATTCTATTTTCCATGCTTTCGTATTTCAAATGCATGAACCAAGCCATAACCAGAAACGCTTTTACACCGGCAATTGCGAAAGCAACTAACGGAGCTACAGGTCCTAAATACTGACGTACTGAATGGGCTGCAATTGTTAAAAACGTTAAAGCAAATAAGGCTAACGCCACTTTCATGTAAACTGAAAACGGAGTTATGTGATGTTCATCTGGTAAAATTTCTTTGTGTCCGTGACTGTGTCCCATGTTGCTCTCCTATCCAACCAAGTAAAGTAGTGGAAATAAAAAGATCCAAACTAAATCGACGATATGCCAGAAGATACCAACACCTTCTACAGCCGTATAATAATTCGGGTTAAAGTCACCACGAACTGCACGAATTAAACACCAAGTGATTAATCCCATACCTATTATTACGTGGATCCCGTGAAGACCTGACATACAAAAGTAAAAACCAAAGTACATACCAAGATTAGTCGACTTAACAGTGTCTAATCCTTGCGCCGTTAAATGCTCGTTTAACTTAGCGATGTCTAATAAGTTTCCTGGAAAAATTCCCATGTGAAATTTATGCGTGTATTCAAAGTACTTAATAACCATGAAAATCGCACCACAAACAATCGTGATCGCTAAAGCCCAAACAGCTTTTTTGATTTGATTCATTTGAATGAAGTGAATACCTAAAGCCATCGTTAACGATGAAAAGATAAGTACTAACGTATTTACGAAACCTAATTTCCAATCTAAGAAACGTGCGCCTTCAGCGAACATCTCAGGGTACATCATGTGAAAAATAGCGTATCCAACAAAAAGACCACCGAACATTAGAATCTCAGTGGCCATGAATAACCAGATTCCCATTTTGGCTGTATCGAACTGATGGTGAGCGTTTTTAAAGTGCTCCTGAACAGGAACACCATTAATCATCTTACTTGTACTCATATGGCCCCTCTGTAACGTGCGGTTCATGTGAAAAGTTATGTGTGATTGGTGGAGATTCAGTGTGCCACTCTAACGTTTTAGATCCCCAAGGATTTGCAGGAGCTTTTGCGCCAGAACGTAAGGCTTGAATAATTGAAACCAGACCGATTAAGAATCCGATGCCGATTAACCAAGAACCTACAGTAGAAATTTTATTTAATTGCTCGTAAGCCGGGATGTAATCGAAGTAACGACGAGGCATACCCATTCCACCTAAAATAAATTGAGGAAAGAACGTTACGTTGAAACCGATGAATACAAACACGAAAGAAGCGCGAGCTAATGCTTCGCTGTACATCTTACCGAACATTTTTGGAAACCAGTGATAGATCGCGCCCATTAACGCCATTAATGTTCCACCCACCATAACGTAATGGAAATGCGCTACTACGAAATAAGTGTCATGAAAATGAACGTCGATTGGTAAAACCGCTAACATAATCCCAGTCACGCCACCGATTACGAATAAGAACATGAATCCCATCGCGTATAACATCGATGCTGTGAATTCGATTGAACCTTTATAAAGAGTCGCAATCCAGTTGAACATCTTAATCGCTGTCGGAACCCCTACTAACATTGTTAAGAATGAAAAGATCACGCCGGCTAATTCAGATTGCCCAGAAACATACATGTGATGTCCCCAAACGAAGAACGAAACGCCTGCGATACCTAATGAAGAGTAGGCAATCGCTGTGTAACCGAAGATCGTTTTTTTAGAGTAAGTCGTTAACAACTCAGAAATGACTCCCATGGCCGGTAAGATCATGATGTAAACCGCAGGATGCGAATAAAACCAGAAGAAATGCTGGAACAATACCGGGTCACCGCCAAGTTTCGGATCAAAGATACCTACACCGAAAGCGCGTTCCATAATTAATAATAATAATGTAATCGCTAAAATCGGAGTCGCCAAGACTTGAAGAATTGAAGTTGAGTAAATCGCCCAGCAAAATAATGGCATTCTATGAAAAGTCATTCCAGGAGCGCGCAATTTGTGAATTGTCGCAATCATATTTAAGCCGGTAAAAACAGATGACATCCCCATGATGAAAACCGCTGCTATCATTAATGATACTGAACCGCTCGTACGAATTGAATAAGGTGTATAGAATGTCCAACCTGTATCAACTTTATTTAAAAACATTGTTGCAATGGCCATTGTCGCGCCGATCATCAACATGTACCAACTGGCTAAGTTCAATTTTGGAAAGGCCACGTCTTTTGCGCCGATTTGTAACGGTAAAAAGAAGTTACCAAAGATCGCCGGAATCCCTGGAACGATCACCATGAAAACCATGATGGCACCATGATAAGTTAATGCCTGATTGTACGTGTCACCAGTTTTGAAAATTGCTCCAGCAACTGCTTGGCCTGCGGCATTCACATTCGGCGCAAACAATTCAAGTCTTAATAATAATGCGAATGTACCACCCACTAAAAAGAAAAATAAAATTGTTACAAAATAAAGAATACCAATTCGTTTATGATCTAATGATGTAAGCCATGACATCAGACCTTTTTCTGCATTTATATAATTACTGCCGTGAGCTGCGTTTCCCATTTGCTCTCCTAATTACTTACTTAAAGTTTTGATATACTCGATTAAGGCTGTCACTTCGGCTTCAGATAGCTGACCTTGAAAGGCCGGCATTGCTGAACGCGGACCAAAACCTTTTACGATTTTAGCATTCGAGTTAAGAATAGATTCGCGAAGATAGTTATCATCTACCGCTACTTTTTCGCCATCTTCTAAATCTCTGTCAGCGCCAAAAGCCTGATGAAGAGAAGGACCAATTTTTACTGCTGCGTTATCTACATTATGACAAGAAGCACAAGCGCGCGTTTGGAAAACCTTAGCACCACGTTGAGCCATTGGAAGTAACGAAACTTCAGATTCTTCAATGAGCCATTTATCAAATTCTTCTTGAGATACTACTCTTAATTTAGTGATCATGCCTGAATGCGCAGTTCCGCAGAACTCAGTACAAAATACATGGAATTCACCCATTTTATCGGCTTTAAACCATAAAGCCGTGTAACGACCTGGCACCGCATCTTGTTTTACACGAAAACTAGGAATGTATAGCGAGTGAAGTACATCTTCGGCAGACAACACGATTTTGATGTCGCGGCCTACTGGCACAACGATATTCGGCGATTTCACACCATTTTTATATTCAGTCATCCAAGCCCATTGGCGGCCAGTCACATGAATTTCTAAAGCGTTTTCTGGCATCTTGCGCATGTCGTGGTAAATGATCCATCCCCATGCAAACACCACTAAGAAAATAATCAATGGAATCACTGACCATATAATTTCTAAACGAGTGTCATGAGTAATGTACGCTACTTTATCGTTATCACTTTTGCGTTTATATTTAACCGCAAAGTAAACCATGCCACCGATTAAAATCGCGCAAGAGATAAAGCTAGTAGCAATTAAAAATGCATACAAGTTATCAACTCTCGTTGCGATATCCGAACCCTCGGTCGGCATAAATGTCTGGGCATTTGCCCTGTTTATTAGACTAAATAACCACATCATGGCTACACTTTCTCCCTTCCCGCTTTGATTAACGTAGGCGTTAACCAAAAGGCCAAGATCAGAACCATCAAAGCGCCTCCGAGTTGTACAACTCGAAAGACCTCAAGGCCATACTTGGATTTATGTTCATCATACTTGAAACAAAATAAAACAACTGAATCTATCAAGTTACCGATTTTACCATTTGAAGCTTCGTTCAACGCCAGCTTCATATCTTTCGGTTCGAACGCAATACCATGTAAATATCTAGAGATTTTTCCCTCTGGAGTAATTACGATAGCAGCAGATGCATGTGACCATTCATTAGCTTGCGCATTCCAGCGATATTCAAAACCTAAAGAAGCCGTTAATTTTTTAATCGTGGCTTCGTCAGCTGATAAGAAATGAAAGCCGCCTTCGGTGCCTGCGCGGTTATACATTTTCATGTAGTTGGCTTTTTTAGCCTGCGCAAGCTCAGCACCCTCTTTAGAATCAAAACTAAAGGCAATCACTTCAAATTTATCGCCCGGGCTCCAGTCAATATTTTGAAGTGTTTCTATAACGCCGTTAAAGTGAAAATTGCAAAGTCCCGGACAATTAAAATACACCGGGCTTAACATCACCGGTTTATGTGATTTAAAAAATGAACCCAACGTCACTAATTGGCCAGCTTCATTGCGTACTTGTAAATTTAAATCAATAGATTCGCCCAAATGTTCTTTGATACCAACACCCTTAAGCTCTTCAGGAACATTTGCCGAATTCGATTCTTTTTGTGTTCCTGTATATGTAGGCAAAGTTCCTGGAATCGGCATGTTGTCCGCCCAAGAATTTAAACCTATTAATAAGAAAAGCACGAAAAGTTTTTTCATTAAATTAATTAATCAGCAGTCGCTGCGAAAGTGGCTACGTCTTCTGGTTTATCTTTTGATTTATTGTTTGTGATTGATTCAATAAACTGAACTACAGCCCAACGTTCATTTGGTTTAAGAGTCGCTTTGAACGAAACCATCTGAGTTCCAGGCAAACCATTTTGTAAAACTTTATAGTGACCGATCATGCCGCCACCAGCTTTCCATGCGCCTTCTACTAGATTACGAGAGTTTGGAATACCGCCGACTAAATCACCTTTAGCTCCGTGACAAACAGCACAGTTTTGCTTGAAGAGTTTTGCTCCGACAGCAAGAACTTGTTCGTTTGGCACCCATGGTTCTTTTACAGATGCTAAATCAAATTGTACTTCGCCTGGCTTTGCTGGCTCAGTTACATTTTCTGCAAGATCAACACCTTTGTTGATGTAAACGATATAATAGAAAAAAACGAAAACAAAAACGACTGAGCCAAGTAAGGCAATAAGTCCACCGCTGTTGTGATAATCTTTTTGTGATGACATAGAAAGGCCACTCCTTTTCACGATCTGAAGGTCTTATCTTTTTTAGGGATATTAAATACTTATATAGTAATTAGATAGTTCGATCAATTTAAAGATTGAAAACGAAATGAAAGTTGGTTGCGCAGCAATTAGGCAAAACAGTTTTGAATTTTATGAGCTATTTTTCGATCGTGATTTCGTCGGTCACATCTGCGGCCGGAGTTTGCGGCAAAGTTTCGCTGGTTTCATCAGAACTTTGTTTTTTCTTTGGCTTTTTTTTAGGGTCTTCAGCATTTAAGTACTGATGTTTTATGTTACGGTTTAATCTTCTGATCTTTGCTTCAACACCTTGTGGCTTTTCATCCACAGTCTCGATGCCATCACGCTCAGAATCTGTGCGCTCATATTTTCGCCCAACATCTAGGCCTTTTTCTGGAAAACGCAAATTATACTGATTTAAAAAACGTAAGTAATTAGCTTGCGAAGCTTTCATCGTCTTCTTAGCTTCATTAATTTTCGCTAAAGAGTCTTTTGACAGGTTTTCTTGCATCTCGGCTGAGTGTTTTAAATCTTCGAGAGCTTTTTTATCGTTTTCAAATTTAATTTTTGCAGTTTGAACGTCTTTTTGAATTTTCGACCATTCTTCGCTTTGTGTTCCCGAATAAGCCATGTCTTTCGCAGCTATTTTTGCTTTATCCCCCTCTGCCGGTTTATCACTGGCAAAGGCTTCAGTTAGACATACAGTTGTTACAACTAGGGTTAGACGCTTAAGCCAATACATGTTGTTTCCATTTCATTTGCACATCAATAAATTGAATTCGGCGCGCGATTACAAAAGCCTGCACCGGAGTTAAATTTTTTAAATGACAAGTGCCCGTTCTGATTTCACGAACGATATCTTCAGGGTGCCAGCCAAACCGGGCATCATCAATAGCTTCACGCAAAAGCTCTTGCGATTGTTTCGTATCAAGACCCGTGATTTCAAGATCGTAACTAATGCCTGCAACAGCAGTGTGTTGATTACCAAAAGTCTCAATTTCAGAGGCAATCGATGAAAAATCTTGTGCGCCCGTGGCTTGCGGGGCTTCGTAAGATATATTTTCGATTGAAGGTATCTCTGTTGGCAACGCTTCAAACGGTATCGGCTCTGACTCAGGCTCTATTTGAAATGTGTCAGCAGATTGCTCTTCTAAAGTAAATGGAGCGGGTTCTGATTGTATTTCAAATGGAGCGGGTTCTGATTGTATTTCAAATGCAGGCGTATCGACTGGTGCCATCTCCATTGCCGGAACTTCCATTTCAAAACCTGCAGCCTGCGCCTCTAACTCTTCGGCCTCAGTTTCATCTGATTTACTTTTTTTCTTTTTCTTTTTTTTCTCAGGTATCGATTGGTTTTGTAGTTTCTCTAACTCTTCAGCCGAAGGCTGATCAACATCGCCGTATTCAGGGGTGCCATCAAAATTAATAAAGTAAACGCTTCGACACTGAGGGCAAGTAAACAGCGCCCCCACATCTTTATCTTGAACGCTGACTTCTTTTTGACAGCTCGGACATTGCATTATTTTTTCTTCCGGCGATCCGCACGATTCGTTGGTCGATCATCACCACGTGGCGGACCAGTTACAATTTTACGTTTTGTGGAAGCTTCTGGAACAGTGTCCAGACCAGATGCAGACGGAGCAGAAAATGCAGCATTTTCATCCGGAGCCGAAAAATTTAATTCATCCATATCCGCCTCTTCAGGGCGCATTCTTTCAATGGCTTCTTGCAAACCTTCACCCATTAATTGCACGCGCATAATTTTTTCAACAGATTCAGCTTTAATCACATGATTTAAATTTTCAAAAGCTTGGAAGGCTTCTTTTTTGTATTCAATTAACGGATCTTTTTGGCCGTAAGCACGAAGGTTAATACCTTCTTTAACTTTATCGATCGTGTATAAATGCTCTTTCCATTTTTGATCAATCGCATTTAATAAAATCATCTTAGCTATTTGCTCGTAAAAAGGACCCATCGATTTTTTCTGCATATCATAGATTTTTTTAACATTATCTGTGATTTCAGTCTCAATTTCAGCGGCTTTTCTACCCTCGGTTGCTACGCGGAATCCAAATTGTTGCATTAAAGCGTTGTTTAAACCCTCTAAATTCCAATCACTTGGTTTTGCATCTGAAGCAATAAAACTATCTAAGATATTAGAAACAACATCACCCAAGTAATCTAAGATTGTGCGTTCTAAATCTGTACCTTCAAGGATTTTACGACGTAATTTGTAGATCGCATTTCTTTGTTGGTTCATCACATCATCGTAATCAAGTAAATGCTTACGAATATCAAAGTTGTGACCTTCGACTTTTCTTTGTGCCCCTTCGATAGCGTTCGTTACCATCTTATGAACAATTGGTTCATCTTCCGGAATATTTAACATCGTCATGATTTTTTGAATACGCTCACCATTAAAGATACGCATTAAATTATCTTCTAACGATAAGTAAAACATTGATTCGCCGGGGTCACCTTGACGACCGGCACGACCACGTAATTGATTATCAATACGACGTGATTCATGGCGCTCAGTACCTACAATGTATAAACCACCAGCTGCTAACACTTCTTGTTTTTCAGCTTCAACTTGTGCTTTATATTTTTTTAAAGCTTCTGTGTATTCTGGAGTTGATTCATCGTCGACTGCTTTTTTAGCCAGAACTTCAGGATTACCACCTAAGCGGATATCAGTTCCACGACCGGCCATATTTGTAGCGATAGTGATTGAACCTTTACGGCCTGCAAGGGCGATAATTTCGGCTTCGCGTTCGTGATGTTTCGCATTTAAAACGTCATGACGGATACCTTCGTTTTTTAAGAATCTTGAAATCGCCTCTGATTTTTCAATCGATGCCGTACCCACTAATACCGGCTGGCCTTTAGCGTGACGTTCACGAATATCGTTTACGATCGCTTTGTATTTAGCATTTTCAGTTTTGAAAACGATATCTTCTTTGTCTTCACGGCGAATTGGTTTGTTCGTCGGAATAACATTTACACTTAAGTTGTAGATTTTTCTGAACTCGACAGCTTCTGTATCTGCCGTACCTGTCATACCAGAAAGTTTATCGTACATACGAAAGTAATTTTGAAAAGTGATTGTCGCTAAAGTTTGATTTTCATTTTTAACTTCAACTTTTTCTTTGGCTTCGATCGCCTGATGTAAACCATCAGACCAACGACGGCCCGGCATTAAACGTCCTGTAAATTCATCGACGATCACGATTTCGCCGTCTTTAATCATGTACTCAACATCTAAACGGTATAAGTTATGTGCTCGTAAAGCTTGGTTTACATGGTGAAGAATTTCAATATTTTGCGGATCGTATAAGTTATCTAATTTTAATAATTTTTCAACTTCTTGATTACCCTCTTCAGTTAATGAAGCAGATTTTGATTTTTCTTCGATCGTGAAGTGTAAATCTTTTTTCAAGAACGGGATAATTTTATCAATCGTGTAGTACTTATCAGTCGATGCTTCTGCAGGGCCTGATATGATAAGCGGTGTACGCGCCTCATCGATTAAGATCGAATCGCACTCATCCACGATGGCAAAGTGTGGCTTACGTTGCACGTAATCATTTAAATCAAATTTCATATTATCACGAAGATAATCGAAACCGATTTCATTGTTTGTGCAATATGTGATATCAGCTAAATAATTTTTGCGGCGTTGTTCATCGTTAAGACCATGAACGATTACACCAGTTGTCAGACCTAACCAGTTATATAATCTTCCCATCTCTTCGCAGTCACGTTGAACTAAGTAATCATTTACTGATACAACGTGAACACCTTTACCAGAAAGAGCATTTAAATAAACCGGAAGTGTTGCCACGAGTGTTTTACCTTCACCGGTTCTCATCTCGGCGATACCGCCGCGATTTAAAACGACTCCACCGATCATTTGCACATCGTAGTGGCGCATGCCTAAAACACGAATTGAAGCTTCACGACAAACGGCGAAAGCTTCTGGTAAAATATCAAAAACTGTTTCGCCTTTTTCTAAGCGTGCTTTGAATTCGTTAGTTTTATTTTTTAATTCGTCATCCGACAATTTTTTCATCGCATCTTCGTAAGAATTGATTTTATCCACCGTAGGTTGGATCTTTTTCATCTCGCGATCGTGGTGAGTGCCGAACAATTTTGCTGCTATCTTTTGAAACATGTATGCCGCCTTAAGCCTGCTGGGTTTTACAATAAATAAGCTTAGAGCTGATTCAGGCCTGGGGCAAGGCACGATACACCAATGGTCCATAAAAAAATACCCCCATAGAGCCAATCTCTATGGGGGCTGAAAACCATCAGGGAATGATTGTGTTTTCGCGAACCAGATTTAAGTCTGGCTCAATACTTAAAAAGGCCTTAATTTTTAGCTTGGTTCTCTTTAATCTGGCTTACCACCAGAGGAGAAACCAATTTAAAGACAGTAAATGATTCTTCTTCAGTGCTGTTTCTGAATTCAATCTGCAAAACAGAACTTAGATTTGAAATTTTTAAATCAGTGACCGGTACCCATTCAGGATTTTCTTTTTGTTGTGCGTTGAGATCTTGAAGCTCATCGATCGAGGCTAAGAATTCTTTTTTCTCGCCCGTGATCACGATTTCAGAGCCAGAACCAGTTAAGGTCGCAATTTTTTTGTTCAAATCCGTGACCATCGTAACGACTACTCCATCAATCGTTACGCGACCAATTTTGTGTCCGTCAGTTGTAAAAACCTGGCCGTCAGCAGCCCAAAGAAGCTGCTTGCCTGTGTATGCAGCATCTATTTGATTGATTATGCCTATTAATTCAGCGTTTGTAGTTGAAACTTCACCTGATTCTGAAACTAGAACCTTAACCATATCAGTAGCTGGATCAATTTCAGCGGCCACTAGCCTTTCTTGAGCTGTTAACACATGAATCTGCTGGGCAGCTACAGTTTCAGGGCTTGAAACAGTTTCATTGATATCAAAAACCAGAATAGCGCGCTCTGCGCTCATAAATGTTCCTTTAATTTGCAAATTTTTTAAAGAATTAAATGGAACCTGGTTTAAACTCCACTCAAGATCAGATTCAGAAACCATCACCAACTGATCATTGTGTTTAGTGACAATAGATGCGGTGATTTGATTCGCCTGAGACAGTGAATGAAATCCTAGAATAATGGCTGTTAGTAATAAAAGTTTCATGGCCCCCCACAACTTTCGAAAAAATAATCGTCGTGGAAATGCATTTACAATATTGAGGCCAGAGTTTTTCTCAGCTGTACTGGATTTTACGTCATGCTCACGCTAGAGCAAGTCTTCAATAAAAACATTTAACGTCACTGAGATTGTAAAAATTGTTACTTACAGATTTTTGCTGATGGATCTTTTTCGCAAAGATATTCTTTAAGCATCTGATTTTCTGCTTTAATTTTAGCATTATCTTTTTCTAGAGCTGAAACGCGTTCATCAGTTGCAAACATCCACTCACGAACTTCGCGCAACGCATTGATCAGCGGAGCGATTAAGTTTTGGTAAGCCACTGATTTAAATCCTTGGGCATTGGTTTTCACGGCTTCAGGAAAAACTTTTTCCACGTCTTGAGCGATGAGACCAATTTGTTTCGATGCATCTTTTGTTGAATCTTTCCAGTAGTAAGTCACACCTTCAAGTTTTGTGACTGCATCAAGCGCATACGGAATCGAACTGATTTCGCGTTTTAAGCGCACATCAGAACTTTGTGTAAGAGTTCCTGCCAATGTAGCGTTACCACTCGAATAAATACTTAAGATACACGCGCCAAGACCGAAACACATTGAGTCTGATCCAAGTGGCGCACCTGTTGATGATGAATACCAGCGCCATTCTTGGCCACCGGCCGCAGAATTTTTATTTGAGATAATCGTATAACCTGCACTTGAATTTACCGCAAGGTGTGTAGTTGGCGTTGCCGTTCCAATACCCACATATGTATTTGAGTGAATACGCATTCTTTCAAGACCTGATTGTGTGAAAATAATCGGCTCATCGTTATTATCCATTGTACCAATTTCTAATGACGAATTTCCTGCAGAGTCTGCAGTTGAATTAAATCTGATAAAACCACTGTCTGTATTTACGGTTCTGAATCGAATGGTTTGCGAAGCACCGCCGTTACCGACTTGCAGATCACCGAAAACATCCATTCTATATCCAGCAGTCGGAGCCGAAGTACCAACCCCAACCGCGCCCGAAGCGGTAATTCGCATTTTTTCTGTGTTTGAACCATCATAGGTTGTAAAAAATTGAAGATTTGATGAAGCACTGACACTGAGATTTGCTTCTGTTGATGCCTGGATACGCGATAAATCTAAAAATGCAGAGCCATCATAACCCCGGAAAGTTAAAAAACCGATACGATCATTAGCCAACAATTGGGTTGCTGAAGCAATTGTTCCACGCGCCCGTCTTATCATCACGGTACTCTCGCCCGAGTTCCCGTACGAATCGACCAATAGATCATCGTTAGCTCCGCCGGTACCGACAATGTTTAACACCGTTGCTGGGTTGCTAGTACCAATACCGACATAACCTGTGTCATCAATGCGCATACGCTCTGCAGAACCACCCGTAGTAAATATCAACGGAACTCCAGTTTTACGACTGCCGATCCAAAATGTATCAGGATTAATACCCGCACTAGGATTAGAGTAATGAACTGTTCCCACCAGCGTGTTTGTATTATCGTAGACATTTAATCCGCTGTATCCAGCGGGATTAGTATTTCTGATCAGTAACGGAACTGTATCTGCAGACATTATATCTAATCGTGAAGCTGGCGCACTTGTGCCTAGACCAACATTACCTTCTTTTGAAATTCTCATCCTTTCAGTAAAGGCCGAACCCGAGTTGGTGTAAAAACGAAGATTGGCAGCAGGGGAAGCGTCCTGTTCTTCAAATGCCGTATACATACCGGCACCAGATGAACCAGCGACAGAAGCATTAAAAATAAGACCCGCCATATTGTTAATGGTCGGATCTGCATTTGAAATTTTGATGGCATTGCCTGATCCAGGAGTAATAGCACTGCTATCAACTACAACTTCTAGTTTTGAACTTGGAGCTGTTGTTCCAATACCGACTTCACCAGAACCATTCATCACCAAACCAACAGTGTCGACCACCATATTCTGTGCTGCCGAATAACGAAAAGCGATAGCATCATTTGTTTGATTATTTTTTAAATCTAAAACTAAATGACCTTCACTTGCACCTTCAACGATCGCACCGAAAGCTGAAGATCCTGGATTTGGCGACAAGCCGCTGCCAACAGATTTTAAATGACCAGCGCGCAACGTATCAGCACCGAATTTAATTGTACCAATAACATCAAGCGACTGTGTAGGCGAAGCGGTGCCAATGCCGACGCTGCCCGTATTGTTTATATATAAGTAATCGGATTTAGCAGCTCCACCAACTTCTTTTCCAAATGATATGAAAGATGTAGCTGTTTCACCCATCGTTAGACGAACAGCGCCCGCATCACTGACTGCAGCTGTCGTTCTAAGTTCTAACGCAGGATTTGTAGAATCCGTAAGAGTTATGCCCGCATTTATTTCAAAGATTTCATTTGCCGAATTTAAAACTGCATTAGCTCTGATCGCTCCACTCACTTGCAGGGCTTCGGTTGGCGCGCTTGTTCCGATTCCGACATTTCCACTTGTGTGTTTAATATGAATACCGCCCGTACCAGTCGTGACACCATTTAACGCTGTATCGATAGTAAATACATCGGTAGCGGTGTCGTAATTCAAAAATCCATACCAATCACTTTGGCCGACCTGTATCTGGGCCGAACCTAAGGCATGATTTGATTCCTGAACTTTTAAGATCGTATCATTTGACCTGTAAAGACCATTGCCTGCCACGTGAAATTTTTCTGTTGGCACGACTGTACCTACTCCGACATAGCCCCCGTTTGGCGCTAATAAAATTTTACCTTTAGTTGCATGAGTCGTTGAATCTAAAGTTAAACTACCACTAGATACAATACTGCCTGCAATGTACGGCGCAATCATGCCGTTAGTTGCTGTGATTGAAGCGCCTTGAATATTTGATGAGGTGATAATTGTGCCTGATGCAAAAATATTTCCGGCAACACCTAATCCGCCTTTAACAACTAGCGCACCAGTTTGTGAATTCGTAGATTGAGTTGTCGCTGATACAATAACTGATCCCACCGGAACCAAATTCATGTTGCCGGTCGAATTAATAATTGAAGCATTATCTAATGAGCCCGGCATAGTCGCTGTGGCAATCACTCGGCGTGTTCCTGCACCATCTGTTAAATAAAATCCAGAACCATCATACTCCATCGCGCCAGCTTGTGCCGCTGTCATTAAAGTTCCTGAAGTAAATTTTAAGGGAGCTGAATTTGCGGCTGCCGTGCCTGAAACTAAATGTAACCGGGCTGTTGGTGTAAAGTTTGCGCCCACACCTATGTTACCGGTATTTGCAATATTAACACGAACCGTATCGCTGCTGATTAATTGAAATACACCTGAACCTTTTGTACCAAGATATAAATCATCTTCAGCTACAATAGTATTACCATCGAAATTTAGTGTCGCGCTTGCGGCTTCTGAAATACGAAGAACAGCAGAATTAATATTTAAGGCTCCAACTGTTCCAATAGTCGTTGCTTTATGAAAGTGATTTTGCACCAATGGATTCGTCGTACCAACGCCTAGTCGGCCGTTAGAGTTAAGCACCATCGGCGTACTGCTGTTACCATCAGCGCCATCGCCAATAGCAAAGTTGATTCCGTTTTCACCACGCAAAAATAAAGTATCTCCGAATTGTTGAATTTCATTTCCATCAAAAGTCAGAACTCCTGCGGCGCCGCCTTCAATCAGCAAACCAGCATTAGCCGTGCTTGATGAAGACCCACCAATAGTTGTTCCGCCTGAACGCCAGATATGCAGTTTGGCCGCTGGTGCCTCAGTGCCCACGCCTACACTCGAATTATAAAAAATAGCCGCGCCAGAAGTTGTCCACTGTGAACTTACAGTTGAACTTAAAGTACCAGATATTGTCGCCAAAGAATTTGCCACCGAAGTAAATGAAGCTATGACGCTTGAATTTAACGATGCTACCGTAGCACTATTTGCAGCTGTATAAGTAAGAGCGGTATTTACATCACTGGCCGTTAAGGCAGAACTTGAAGTGACACGGCCTTTTGCATCGACAGTAACTTTATTATACGTACCAGCCACAACACCTGTGTTTGATAACACTAATGCATTACTTGCTGCAGCTTTTGTGACATCACCTATATAAGAAGGCGTTCTTGCAATCGCCAGTGTTCCGCTGACATCGGCTGAACTTAAATCTACACTTGTTAAAGTACCGATATAGCCAACGCCCAAATTAGCGCGTGCTGTTGCACTTGAAGTTAAATCACTTAAATTATTTGAACGTACGGCATAATTGGCAAGCGTTGCATTATTTGCCGGAGTAAAACCTAACACCTGCGCAATGCTTGCGGCACTTGATGTGATCTTATTCATAAATGTTGAATAATCAGCGTTAGATAATAACCCACCAGTTACTGATCCAGCGCTGGCTAACGGAATATTTAAAGTGTGCACACCATTATTTGTTACAAATGTTGGTGCCGTGCCGGCTGTTCCGATCGCAAAAGTTTGTGTTCCTGAAGTTGAACCATTTAACCCCTGCAAGCCGGCTCCAGAAACTCCAAAGGCTGTCCAGGTTGTTCCGTTACAATATTCAACAGCGCCTGAATTATAGCGTAAGGCACCTGCTAAATTTATTGAACAGACCGCAACATCCATACTGATGCGTAAACCACCAGAAACTACAACATTGCCTGAATTATAAAAAAGAGTTGTTCCTGACGTTACCCATTGTGAACTTGTGATGGCAGCTAATGAAACAGCAACACTGTTTTGTAAACTTGAAAAATTTGAAGTTAAACTATTTACTGTCGACGAAACCGCATACACCGTTGACGACACATTGCCAATTTCGCTACTTAACGAAGTTACGCTCACTGCATTTGCTGGTGTATAACTTAAAGCTGTTGCTACATCAGCTGCACTGAACACACCTGCGTCTGGCAATGCCACACAATTAAAACTTGCCCCAGTATACTGAAGTGCTTGCGATGCCGTACAAGTCGGAATCGTGCTATGACGAACATAATTTGCAGCAGCTACGCCACCTAATTGTTGCGAATCGTTGGCATACATCGCATAGGGCACGGCATTGATCGTCATCGCTGGCAGCGTTTGCCAACCGTTACCGTCATGAAATTGCATCACGATTTTTCTGGTATCATCAGAGTTCGGTGAATAACTTACGGGCCCGCCTGCATCACACGAATGCGATGCAACCGCATTATTAAAAATATCAACAAATGTCGGACTACTGACCGGATAAGTTTTAACCCCAGAACCAAGCGAAAAAGAAATCAACCCGCCAGTGTTTGCCATGTTCACTGAACTGTAAGTTTCAGCATACAAAATGCAACTGCCGGTTGGTTCTAAAATTGTAAATTTAAAATTGACGTTATTTGATTCTAATGGATAACCATCGGGCTTAACAATTTTAGCTTGATATGTGGTGTAGTTTGCAGAAAACACGCTCGGTGCAAGCATAAAAATACTTACAAAAATAAATAGCCATCTGCTAAGTGTCCTGCATACGTTCTTCACTGTTAACTTATCGGTAAATTCTTAAAAATATTGTGCTTTTTTTTGACGATTTTTACATTTTAGTCTCAACTTGAGACAGTCTAGCCAGAGATCCATTATAACGTTATTTTACGCATCTCTTTACAAGTCTTTAACCCTGAAATGAATTATTAATTGGTAAAATTCTTGGTCCACTTCAAAAAAGCGCCGACTGCAGATAGAGTTTCAGGCGAAGTGGCTAAACTGTTTTCATCACCACCGCTAAATTGGTGGCGCAGACCTTTGATTGAAACAAAACGCACATGTGACCCTGAGTGCATCACATAATCAGTGATTTTATCGCCTTTACGATCAGTAGTTGATACTGTAACAGCTGCAACTGAAGAATCATTTAACAATTGATCATCTGATAAATCGTAAAAACCTAAAAACTGTTCTAAGACTAATTTATTATCACGCTCTGTTGAAATTAAATCATTAGTGCCAGAAAAAATCGTCACCGTATTTAATTTCGCAGGTAAAATATGGTCTGCACACTCGTAACCAGCGTATGCTAAATCATCGTCATTACCCGCACCGAATAAACTTTGCACAAATTTAAACGGAGCCCCTGAATGTAAAAGTGCTCCTTTAAAAATTTCTGGATAACATAACGCAAAATGCGTCGATAAAACCGCACCTGCAGAAAACCCACCCACATAAATTCTGTTGGCATCAACAACACCTGAATCAACTAATGCCGTAATATCAGAGACCACTGAAGCCATAAATGCTTTGCGGTCTTGTAAACTTGGTAAAAACCAATTCCAGCATTTAACAGGATTTGCAAAAATATTTTGTTCAGGCGCTAAAATCACAGGATTTAGTTCTTGAGTTAATTCTTCGATTTTAGATTGAGTGATAAAACTTTCTGGCGATTGCAAACACCCATGTAACCATAAAACTAACGGGCGTTTTGCTTCAGCGATATTTGAAAATGCAGTTAACGCCAATAAAATTAACAATATTTTTTTCACACATTCACCTGTCTAAAACCTTCATAGATCGTGATCGCCACAGCTGTGGCCAAGTTCAAACTGCGAACTGGCCCTGTTTGTGGTATCATATAGGCACGATCCAGATTTGACATAAGCAAATCAGGGTCCAAACCTTTTGTCTCTTTTCCAAAAACTAACCAATCGCCTCTTTTAAAGTTCGCTTGATAGATGGTTTGCTCTACTTTGTTTTCAATATAAAAAATGCGGCTTTTATCTTCGACTGAATTATACCAGTCGTTAAAATTTTCATGAATTTTCCAAGAAAGATGTGGCCAATAATCAAGGCCCGCACGTTTGACTTGCGAATCAGTGATTTCAAAACTCATGGGTTTAATGAGGTGAAGTTCACAAGTCGCACCAACACAGGTGCGACCTATATTACCGGTATTTTGTGGAATTTCCGGCTCAACAATAACAATTCTAAAAAGTGGATCGATCGGTTTTAAATGGTCCATTAAACAAGATGGTTATAAACTTCTTTGCCTAAAGAACTCAATGCTAAACGGCGGCCTTTATCAACGATCAACTCTAATTTCATCAATTCACGATATAAAGTAAGATCATTGATCGGAATAATATCGCGGCCTTTAACAGCACCTAATTTAAGCACATAGGTTTTTTGCTTTTCAGTTAATTGTAATGGCAATGGCTGCTGCTCTTCTAAAGACTGCTTCCATAAACCGCCAGCAATAACTGCTGCTTTTGCTGTCAATTTTTTTGGATTATAAAAATAAACTTCGGCTGTGTCAGTCTGACCCGAATTTTTGGTGACTTGCGCTTGCGTGCGATAGTGCAAACCCTTAGTAGGATCTGCTGCTTTTACTCCGTGCAAAGTGTCCATTAACGCCAACAGAGTTGCATCCGCATTTAATTCAATGATTTGACCATGAATTGTGGCGGCTTTTTCTTCAGTGATAACTGGAAATCCCACCGGTAAACGATACGCTGTTGCCTGAATTGTTGCTGGTTCATATGATACTATAAAGGGCATTAGTTTCTGAAAATGAAACATCCCCTCGGTCCAAGAACCGATCATAAAAAAACGCATTGTCGTCATTCATCCCCCTCTGACTTGTGACTCAAATTAGCTTTTCTCTAAAAGTTGGTGTGTTGTAACAGACACAGTTAGATAAAGTCTATTTTTAAAATTTGCGTTAAGAAGAATTATATCTTTTGTTAAAAATTCGCCAAAATTTGACCCCGTGAAAAAAATAGTTAAAATGGATTTATCTTGAGCATAAATAGGAAAAAATATGGCCGGAAAAATAAAAAACTTTAATCACAATCTTTGGTATTCAGAAACTGACGGCATTATTACAATTGGTATTAATGATGAAGGTCTTGAAGACATCACAGAAATCAACACGATTGATTTACCTCCCGAACAAGAAAAAGTTGAAGCAGACACTGCTTTCGGAAGCGTAGAATCTGACGACGGAACAATTGATATCGTTTCGCCGTTCGAAGGAACAATTATCGAAATCAATCAACAAGTTGTCGATGATCCTGCTGTTCTTATGGAAGATCCATACGAAGAAGGTTGGCTTGTTCGCATCGAAGTCGCTGGCGAAATCGATGATGATGAAGACGAAGAAGACGACGACGAAGATGATGAGGATGACGACTTCGATGATGAAGACGAAGAAGCTTCTGAGGACGATGAGGAATAATACCAGTTATTTCTTAACCTGCGCCATCATCTGGGGATTAACTTGGATTGCGATTAAATACCAACTTCCCTACGTTGATGGCAGCGCCGCAGTTTTTTACCGTTTTATCTTTTCAAGCTGCGTGATGTTTATCACCTGCTACTTCACAAAGATTTCACTCTTTAAATTTACCCGCTCGCAACACTTTCGTTTTGCGACCCAGGGTTTATTTATCTTTTGTTTAAATTACCTTTTAACTTACTGGGCCACTTCAATGGCCACCTCGGCATTGATTGCCTTAGCTTTTACTTCGATCATTTTTTTAAACATGTTCGGTGGGCGTATATTTTTAAATATACCTTTTGAAAAAAAAGTCGTGTGGGGTGGCATCTTGTGCCTGTTCGGTATGGCTTTTATTGCGTGGAATGAATATTTAAATATCGGCTTACACCCCAATTCGCTGTGGGGATTTTTAATCGGTCTATTATCTACGCTTTCAGCTTCAGCCGGAAACATAGTTTCGTATTTAAATAAGAAAGATAACATTCCTGTTTCGGCGAATAATTCGTGGGCTATGTTATATGGTGCAGGTTTTTCATTATTAGTCTGTTTATTATTCGGAAAATCACTGCACGTTGAAATCACTTCACCTTTTATAATTTCATTTTTCTATCTTTCAATTTTCGGAACAGTTATTTCTTTTTGGGCGTATTTTAAATTGATCGAAAATATCGGACCAGCTAAAGCTGGCTTTACCAGTATCGCTTCGCCGATCATTGCCCTGATCGTTTCGACTTATATCGAAGATTTAAATTGGAGCCTGTATTTAGCTTTAGGCGCAGTTTTTTGCATTATCGGGAACGTTGTGGCGCTGATTCGTCTTCCGAAGAAACAATCGCTGGCACTTCCGTCGGCTGATCAGACCCATTCATAATATTGCCAATTGCAAAAGTAAGCTCTGCGATAATCGGGCCTAAAAATAATCCCGAAATTCCAAACATGGCTAAAGCACCGATTAAAGTTAATAACGAAACCAGAGGATGAATTTCTTCTTCAGCACTTAAGATATAAGCGCGAATAACATTGTCAATTCCGCCAGCAAAGCCTAAAGCGATCAACATCACTATACCGTGCCCGGTTTCACCTTGCAAAAAGCTGAACAAAGCTAAAGCTCCGGATACTGGCACCGATCCAACAACCGGTAAAAACGACATAAAAAATGTCAGAATGAAAATAATCATTAAATTATCAAAACCTGAAATAGAAGCCGCAGCAGTCACTATCGTTGCTTGCACAGAGGCCACAATAAGCGTTGAAAAAACCACTGTGTAACAAACTCGTTGTAATACGCTAATCAGTCTTGATAAAGAATCAGCAGACAACAGTCCTCTATCTTTAAACCATGATAAAAACTCACGGCGCTTTAATAAGAAAAAATACAAGCTCGACACGAAAACGAAAAGTTGTAATAGAAATTCAGGAAAATTAGTGATCAAGGCCGTCAACCAAGGAATCACAAGTTGTAAGGCTTTCGGCAAAAGTGATTGCACATCAAAAGTTTCATTTAAATCAAAATTAAAACGCGACGATATGTCATTGGCAAAACCCCAGATTTTGCTCACGGTAGCCTCTACATTTTTATATAAAGGTAATTGTGCAATCGCGTCTTGTTGTAACTGCGCTAAATTTAAAATCCCTTTAGTTACAATCGCTGTCAGAGGTGCAATAACAATTAGAATTAACCCAGTGACCATAAAAAAGATCAAAAGTTTTTCGCGGTCGATTTTATTCAGCCAGCGATTCAATAACGGCGTCATCGCCATCGCAAAAAGTGCAGCTAATAGTAGCGCTGTTTTAAAAGGCCAGAACAATAAGGCAAAAGAAATATAAACCACAGTTAAAATTGAGTATTTAAAAACTATTTCTTTATTATCCATATAAACCTCTACTGGCTTATGACTTTAACACTAAAATAACTGCTTTGGGAACGACCTAAATTGTCGCTCACTGACACCGAATATCGGCCTGGAAGGTCGGTTTCAAAGAATACGGGGTCACTTTTATAAGAACGGCCCACATAATTTTTATTTACAAACCAATCTAGATATTGACTGTCTGATTCTGAAATTGCACGCAGCTGGATTTTTGGCTTTTTCAGCCGCCCTTGCTGTGTTTGAATCAGGTATTCAATATTTTCTTGTGGGCTGGTTATGCTGATTTGCCCAAGACGACTGCCACTTTCATCACATGAAAATTTTTTGTCTGACAGCGTGATTTTTTTTAATCCTGCTTCTTTGTAAACAGCCAACAAATCATCCGGCCAAACTTCAACCACGCGGCTTTGCGCCTTTAAAAAGGCACCGGCCTTGCACGATATTTTCTGGGTATTGGAATCAACATAAACTTTACGGTGGATACTGCAGGTTTCAATGGATGAAACTGCAGGTATAAAAAGACTAGCCTCAGTTTTATGCCCACAGTTTTCAGTCACTAATTTTTTAGAAACACTGCAGATGTGCACTGGCTTAATATTAAGACCCACCCGAGAATCCCAAATGGGGTTTTCGTGGCCGCGTAAATACTGCGGCTTATTGCGAAGATAATCATAGATCTGAAAATAGAGCGGCGCTGCCATATTTCGTCCGACTAAGGCCGGATTCATCTCGCGATCATTATCACCAAACCAAATGCCTACGACATAATTACCGATTAACCCTAAAGTCCAAGCGTCTTTATAAGACTTTGAAGTTCCGGTCTTCCAAGCGAGTGGCATCGCTGTATGAGTTAATTCATGCAATGTCGCACTTTCACTGCGCGGATTCTTCTTAAGCATTTGCAATACAATATACACAGACTCTGCAGTTAAAATCTGCTGGTATAAAGACTTTTGTTTTTTTACTGTCACGTTTAAATCCGCATACTGACCTTGATGAGCTAGCGAAGTGTAAAGCTTCATTAAATCTAACAAACTCATCTCAACACCGCCAAGTGGCAAAGAAAGCCCATAAAATTTTTCGTCTTTAAATCTAAGAGAACTTTTGCCTTTCATAAAATCATAAAAGCTAGGGTTATTAAGCTTTCGCGCTAAATCTACCGCTGGTAAGTTCCGACTTAAGATTAAAGCTTGATCTGCACTCATCGGCCCCAAAAATTGTTCATCGAAATTTTCTGGGTTCAAACCGGCAAAGGTCATACGTGTATCTTTTAATAAAGTTTTTTCATGAATAAGTCCTTGTTGTAATGCCAGAGCATAAATAAAAGGTTTAAGGGTTGATCCCGGTGGTTTTAACGAACGATTGGCATCAATTTGCCCTTTGATGTCGGCGTTAAAGTAATCACGTGAACCGATATAAGAAACAATTTCATTTTTAGCTGTATCAACAATCACCAGTGAATAATTTTTGACGCCGGTGCGCGCGATAGTTTTAAAATAAGATTCAGCCAAAGTTTCTATATTTTTTTGGAGCATACTATCAAGAGTCGTAGTGACGGCTTTATCTTCGATACCCTTTTGTTTTAGATACTCAATGAAATGAGGCGCAGTAAAGGCCAGCTTTTGTTTTTTTTCATTGGCTAAACTTGTGAACTTTGTTGGATTTTGCGGAACTTGCACTAAAAATTCAATTTGCTCCTGAGTTAGTTTTTCGCATGAATTTTTAAAATAAAAAAAACAAGCGGCTCCAACGCCTTCTAAGTTTGATCCAAAAGGAGCCCAGTTCAAATAAGCTAATAGAATTTCATCTTTGCTATAAAGTGTTTCTAATTTGATGGCCTGAAAAATTTGTAAAAACTTACCTGAAATAGATTTAGTTGTTTCAGGGTATAAAAGTCTAACCACTTGCATGGTGATCGTCGAAGCCCCTTGTTTTTTACCACCGGCTAAAAAGGTCTTATAAAATGCGCGACTTAAGGCAAAAGGATTTACGCCGGGATGATAATAGAAGAACTGATCTTCTTTATTCAGGAATGCTTCGACTAATTTCAGATTTATTTCTTTGTAATCAGTATAAAAACGATATTTTTCATCACCTGATAAAGTCAGGCGCAGTAATTTGCCATTGCGGTCGTAAAACTGCTGCGACCAAGTTTTTTCGGCTAGCAAATCGCCCGAAAAAAAATATGGCAGTGACAGGGCTAATCCTATCACTACCACTAAACCTAAATAGAAAAACTTTTTACTTAACTTCAATCTGCCCCGAATCGCCCTGGCCGATTAAGTCTGTGCGGTATAAACCTTTAGCATAAATACCCGGAACTTTAAAATGGCCTTTTGATACGGCTTTAATTTTGTATGAGTATTCGACCATATCTTTACCAATCATCGCATAAATATTTACGCGATCTTCACGCACATCTACAAGTTGTGTGTTCATTGGCGAAATCGATGAAGTTTGCGCATAGGCTTTATTCAGTAATAATTGCATCGGCCAATTTGATGCACCTTCTCCTTCGCCCTCACCTTCTTCATATTCTGATGGCGCTTCATCTTCGCCGCCTTCATCACCTGGTGAGTATGAATCAATTGGTTTTCTGATTGAATCCATCACGACTTCAAATCCCGCTGGCAATAAATCCATGATCACCACTGACGACATATCATCACGGGTGACACGAGTTCTGATTTTAACTGTGATTTCTTCGCCTAATGCAGTAGTGGTTGCGACTTTACCATCCGCATATTCAAAGGTGCGCGAGATCTCGATACCTTGGTAGTTTTGCTTCATCGCTTCACTTTTTGTAAAACCACCGTTTACATAAGTTAAGAGAACCGGGCTACCAGCATTTTCGATGACTAGTTTTTTATAAGTTTCTAGCAGATCGATTTTTTTAGTCGATTTAAGGTCAGATTTTTTATCATCGCTATCGATAGCTGTAAATTTGATCTTTTCGATATTAGCTGCTGCAGATCCAGATTTCATTAATGTGTCTAAGCTCATTAACAAGTAGCTGGCAGAATATGTATTCATTTGTCCGCGGTTTGCAGCTTCGATCACGCTGAAAAAAGCTTTTGATGTGAAAACATCATTAGCCTTATTCGGAAAATGTTTAATCGCTAAAGCGAAATTTTCAAATACCTCTGACTGTGGAAAAATATAACTGTTTTCTAAGCTCACGGCTTTATTTTCCTGGCTCAGAGTAAATGCTTTTTGGCTTAAATCATCTTGCATCGCCATTTTATAACTGGCCGCTAAGTATTGTGCCGCAGTTTCAGAGAAATCTTTTTTTGCCATTTTGTCTTTTAACAATGTGGCCATATTTTTAAGATCTTCTTTTGGAATATACTGCGAACGCACCAATAAATAGATAGCTTTTGTTTTACGAAATAAATCCATTTTTGATTGGGTTTCGTTGTAATCAGATTTTAAGCTCTGGATATAGCGCTTCCACATGTCTTCAGGAATGGGTTCACCTTTTTCCTGCATATATAAAAAGATCATCCCTAAGTGTAATGACACATCTAAGTTTGCTGGGCCTTCACCTGGATACAAAGCAAATGCTCCAGATGTATGTTGGCGCGCACGCAGAAGTGCGACGAACTTATTGATTTTTTGCGTTTCATCTTTTGTTTTATCGCTTTTTTGCACAAGGGCCACTAATTGGCTGGCAATTTGTTCTGAACATAAATAATCATTCACTTCATAGAAAGCCGTGAATGGTTTTACTAGATCATTAATTGAAGTGTGCAGCTGAACATAGTTTTTTCTGAATTCTGGCTTTTTATCATTTAAGACGGTAATTTCAACCGGTTTATCCTGCACAATCATCCATTGCAAAGTCTGCTGGTAAGGAACTGCTGGTCGATTTGAAACTTGGATTTCTACCTTGGCTTTTTTTGTCCCGATTCCAGCTGTTACTGTAATTGGAAATGAGCCTAATTTATCTGTAGCTTTTGCACGGATATTAAAACTTTTTTCTTTATTTTCAGGAATCGGAATTTTATCCGCACCTTTATCCACAATCGTAAAGCCTTCAGCGCTTTCAACATTCATTTCAACTTGAGCCTCGGCACCACTGCCTTTTAGTTGGTTTGCGATAATCAAGTTAACTTCGAATTCATCTTCTGGTGCGGTAAATGTAGTTGCTGTGGCATTGATGATAAAATCGCCGCGCACATTTACATCGACACTGTCTGACCCTAGTTTTTTATCATCAGCGGCTACGACCATGACTTTTAGATTCCCGTTAAAATGATCAGGCACTTTATACTGAAAGCCCGCCCATTTATCAGTTAATTCGACAACACCTACCCAGTGAGCCACCGGAGGTAGGTTTTTACGTTTAAACGGATTAAGACTGCGCCCTAGATTTGAGCCTTCATCGCCGCCGGCTGCTTTTGGCAACACTTGATTAAAATCAGGCATTACTAAATCTAAAATCTGATACGTATTAACCTGTAAGGCTTTTTTCTGAAAAAAGTAATTCAATGGCGTTGGTAATTTGTAATTGGCAACTTGCAAAATACCTTCATCCACTAAATAGATTGCGGCTTTTGTATTATGTTCGGCTTTTACTTTAAAACTTAATGTTTCACCAGGTTTTACAACGTCAGGAGCTGTGATTTCAATTTTTGAACGGCGAGCTTCTAAATCAATAGCAAAAGTAGCTGCCCCGTAGGCCAATGGCGAAGTGTAGATTTCTTCAGACTTGGCATCACGAAGCATCGTCACGACGATATAAGCTTGGCCTTCTAAGCCTGCGGGTATCTGAATTTTTTCAACCGTACTTTTACTGGTCGTTTTAAACCATTTGCGGGCATAAACTTTATCGCGCTCAATTGTAATTAAACCAGCACCTACATAAGGTGATTTAATCTGAACTTCGATTTCTTCATTTTGTTTATAATCTTTTTTATTTAAACCTAATTTTAAAATAGATGATTTTTCTAAACCACGTTCAATGTCGGCGGTTCCAACGATGTTAAAAGCCAGGCGATTTAACTCGGTTTTTTGATCATCTTTAAAAACTAAGACATATTCACCCACTTGCGCGGTTTCAAGTTTAAACTTGGTCGCTTTTGCAGCTGTTGCTAGTTTATAGGTTTTCAGAACTGTCTGTTTATACACTGTTTGGTAGGCATAAGTTTCATTCGGCAGTTTCATTAACACCGACGTCGGCTTTTTCTCGATCAGTTCAACGACGATATTACTTACCGCTACCGGGTTTAACTTAGAATCCACTGTTAATATGTCAATTTGAGCTGCAGTGTCTTTTTTAATGAATGATAGGTCTAATAAATCAGAGCGGTATCCCAGTAAATAATCTTGATCCGAAATCAACTGGCTTAATTGGGATTTAACACTTTTACCGCCTTCGGTTTCAAACACTTCAGAATCGATATGTAAACGGTATAAAGATCTTTCTAACTGCTCAAAGCTAAGCTTCCATTCAGCTTCACCGTTTTCATTAGTTTTTACATCTGGCAGACTATCGTTGATTTCAATTTGCGAAGGCTTGGGCACATTAAAGTAATAATCTTTCCATTTTTTGAAATACACATCGGTGGCTTTGATGCGAATTTTTGATCGCGCCGTTCTTTCACTGGCTGGTTTTCCATAAAGATTAAAAGCCGTTAAGTTCAATTTTAAATCTTTAGGTTTTACCCAACCATCTATTTCTGTTTGCGATAAAGTTGTGCGCACTTTGATTTGATCAGGTAAAAATTCTTCGACTTGAAAAGCTGTACTTCCGATCATCACTACAGATTTATCGGGTTGCTTGATATAAGCCATGATTGAATAGCTTCCGGTTTCGAAATAATCTTCTGTTTTAAAATTTACGCTTTCAATTTCGTTTGAACTGACTTTTAAAGTTTGTTTAAAAACTTCTTGCCCCGTTGGATTCGTAATGACGATATCTACAGGAATTTGTGAAAAAACTTTTCCCCAATTTTTAGATCTAACGATAATACCAAAATCGGCTTTTTCGCCGGGGCGATAAATACCGCGATCCGAGAACATATAAGCATTTAACTGATCTGATTCAGATGAATCACGGGCGCCGCCGATATCAAATGAAGTTAAATCAATTTCACGTGAATATGAATTAAACGGTACAAACGAAATGCTATCACCCTGCTGCGCGGTGAAAGCAATTGGCTCTTTATCATATTTAAAATCTTTTAAATTCGGAAATTCTGCAGAGCCATTCGCTTCGGTATCTACTGTTAAAACGCTAATGCCATTTTGACCTAAAACACTTACTTTAGCTCCGACAACCGGTAAGCCCGTACTTACGTTTTGCACAAACACTTCATAACCACCGGCTACGGTTTTTTTCACGATCAAACCTAAATCAGATAAAATCACAAAACGGCGATCATCAACATAGGCCGCCGAATCTTTAGATTGAAGTGAAATTAAAAATAAGCCTTTTTTGTTTCCGGTTAAATAAGCCCCTAAATCAATCGAGCTAAACTGCGTTTTTTGCGGATTTTTATTAATTAACGGGATATCACCACTAAAACGTTCAGCAATGCGATCCGGGCGAATATCATAAATATCAGGTTTAGAAAATTCATACACTAATGATGGAATCAAATGATTCACATGTTCTGGGCGCACTTGGTGAATTTGATAAGTGATTTTATTTAAATTACGAGAAACTAAAGAAAGCTGCTTACTGCCTGTTAACGGCAATAACGAGCCCTTACCCATGATTTGTAAATCTGATGGGTATTGCGGAACCAAAATCACTTTTTCAAAATCATCTTTTAATTTAAAGCCGCCAAATGAAACTGTTTCGCGTGGAATACGCACATATAGCGATCTACCCGGTTGAGAATTAAATTTATAAGAATGTTCTAATGAAACTAACTGCTCTGATGGAATTGTCGTTAAAACCAATTTTTTTGATCTTTTTATGACTTCTTCAGTCACTTCAGAAACGCTCTCCCAGGGGTAAGCGGTGCTCTTTTTTTCATTTTTATCCAGTAAAAATGGCAGTTCAAAAACCTCGATCGATTTAAATAATTCTTCAGAAGCAATTTCAGCCACGTTTTCAAAACGCAAAATCTGTTCAGATTCAAATTTTTCATTTCGGGCAATTACAATTGTAGCATTCGTAATTTTAAAATAATCATACAGCGATGGCACTCGAATCGACGCATCAGCTTCAGCCACTGATTGACCACCTAATGGCGAAGTAAAACCTTTTGCAATCACATAACGATAAACCATGTTGCTGTTGCCAATCTTAAGATTCGCCGATTGCACATACATATTAGTTTTGTATTCATCAAATGAAACTGAAAATTCTAAATTTGAACGTCCTTCGATACCATTATCGGTTTTTTCCATTAAGCTCAGGCGCTTTTTCACAGATTCAGGATCAACAGGATAATTAAAATGAAATGTTGTGATTACTTTTTTATTTTCAGCAAAGCGTGGATCTTGATGAAAACCGCTGCTGCTGCTATTTGCCTTTAATGGCTCGATTTCAAATTTAAAATCATAATCCTGTAAAATGATATTTGGTCCAAGAATTTTTTTCGAAATCGTTCCGCTAAATTTTTGCCCGATGGGCCATTCGCTTTTGCCTTTTTCCATGATCGGCGTAAATTTTAATTCTTTATCTGAAGCCCAAACCCACTGACCTTTGATCTCTGGTTTTAATTTAATACCATTACCCTC
Source organism: Bdellovibrio sp. (assembly GCA_036676395.1). Classification (GTDB taxonomy): domain Bacteria; phylum Bdellovibrionota; class Bdellovibrionia; order Bdellovibrionales; family Bdellovibrionaceae; genus Pseudobdellovibrio. Next base: position 161,402 of record JAKFCY010000002.1, on the reverse strand, counting down.
AGCATTGGCAATTGGTTTACCAATCATGTCAACTGACGCCGCTGATTTATTGAATGTAATATACAAAGAGCGTGGTTCAGGCTGGATGTGATTGTAAGAATAGATCTGCCCTACGCGAAACGAGACTGCGTTTGGTTTAGGTAAATTGTCGTAATAGTTTTTATCTAAGATGGCTCCGACTGCAGTTACAACAACCGCGCCCAAAGTGATAAAAAACTTTTTTGTTTTTTGGGGATTTACTTTTGCCAGATCAAATATTTTTTGCAGCCAGACTGGTTTAGTATAATTGATATTTCCGAAGATAAGCGCGAACAAATTACCAAAAAAAATTTTGATCTTTTCCATTAAACATCCTGTTGTAAGTCTTTACCCCACTATTTAAGTACATCTTTAAGCGTTCGGGTATCTTTATCCCTGGCCTTTGGTGCAGGCGCTCGTTCTCAAATAGAGACCAAATTTGTGATGTAACCAATTTAGATTTATACTGATAACCAAGTGTGCAGTTTTAAAAGGATTTTACTCATACTAGTTCTGGCTATGCCGTCTTTTTCGCTCGCGCAGCGAAGTGGTAACTATTCATATGGAATCATGGCGATGTTCGGATCTGGAAATATGGGAAATGGCGATTTAAATAATTTAGCTCCAGATCGCACGATGGAGTATTTTCCGATCGCTGCTTTTTTTGGTTATAACTACAAAAAACTTAGGTTTGGTTTAAATTACGAATACGTTATCGTGAATCAAACTACGAGCCCCTCTGAAGTGAATTTTACAAATCTAACAGGCAAAGAAACTAACGCAGGCCTTCGTATCGAGTACTTCAACGGCAAATACAGCGGCGGAATCATCTTAAAACCAAGCAATGACTTTAAACTCACCAAAACCACCGGCAACGGCGAAAGTTCTGCTTACAAAAGTAATTTTGCTTACGGCGTTCAAGTTACCGCGCAATTGCGCAAAGAAATCGGTTTAGTCGTGGATTATTCGGCTACAACTTACAATGAAAGCCTATCCGATGCAGATGTTACAATGAATCGATTTTCAGTGGGCTTAGTGTTATCTAATTTTAAAAGCGGGCGAAATTAATGTTTAATAAATTAATTTTTATCTCAATCATATCGCTTGCAACAATACTCACTCTTGCAAATTGTAGTAAAATTCAAGAAGTTGAAAGCTTCGCTCCTGGCGATTTGCCACAAGCAACTATCGATGGCATCGTAGCGAATGGCGGTGGCGATCTTTACTGCAGTATTTCTGGCGGTTGCCCGATTCAAATTACCGGAACCAATTTTTATAAAAAGGCCCGTGTTTTTATTGGCAGCTATGAATGTGAAGATGTCGCAATATCAGATGATTTCACAACAATTGATTGCAACGTCGGCCCAGGGCAAAATGGCGTCTACGATATTTCAGTAAAAAATATCGATAATCAATACAGCACAATCGGTGCGGGCGTTTCAGCAACAACAGTGCAATTTTCTTATGCTTCTTTTTTATATTTAGGTGTACAAAACTCTCCCGGCCAGGTTTATGGATACGCGCAACATCCGACGACTGGCGCTTTACTTTCTGTGTCTGGCAGTCCTTTCACTACCGGCGGTAATGGAACTTACGGCGTTGCCATGAGTATTAATAATAAATACTTATATGCAGCCGATTTTGCTTCGAGCACAATTTCAACCTTCTCAATTAACCCGCTAACAGGTCGTCTAACCTCAGGCGCCGTAGTAAATTCTGATTCAACAGGATTAAAAGGCCCTAACGGATTATTCGCCCATCCTAGCGGATCTTACTTATATGTTTCGAACTATTATGGAAATGATGTTTCGGGATATGCCGTTGGGACCGATGGTTCATTAACACGATTAACAGGCAGTCCTTTTTCAACTTCTGGTGCGGCTCGTATTAATGGCTTAGTTGGCTCATCTGATGGTCGTTTTTTATTTGCAGCTGCGGGATCTTCAAATGCTGTTAGTAGCGGCGTGGTTGCATTCACAGTCGATCAATCTACCGGATCATTATCAGTCGTTGAAGGTTCGCCATTTAGAAACACTCTCGGTGGTGGAATTACACACAACCGTGGCGATGGTATTTCCATTCACCCAAATGGCCAATGGTTATATATGGGTTTATATGCTCAAGGTAAAATAGCAGGTTGGCAAATTAACCAAACTACCGGAGCACTTACACCGATCGAAGCTCCGATTGATAATGGATCTCCAACGATTCCCGACGACGGTGGTTCTGCTTCAACAGTCTCTGCAGATGGTCTATTTCTTTATGGTACAGCTTTTTCTCGCACTGATCCTAATGGAAAGCGCGTAATTGTTTATTCAATCAACCCATCCACCGGCGGACTTTCTCGAGCATCAGAAGTTACGACTGCAGGCGGGCCTAATGATATACGCATCGATACTACGGGAAATTATGCCTACACTTGTAATACACTTGATTCACCGTCTATCAGTGCATTTTCAGTAAATAAAAGCACTGGAGCATTAACTGATTTATCTCCTGCCTCATATTCAATTCCAGCTCCTGAATCAGGTCCTGGAATCATGATCATGCAAATCAATCGTTAATGATTTCTCTGCATGTGTTCTGCTTTTGGTGACAGCTCACCAATGGTGCGACGATGTGGGCCTTCAGCAATTTCTTCCATAAATTTCTTACAGAAGGCCGGAATATCTGCGGGTTTTCGGCTTGTTACTAATCCTTGATCAGAAACTACTTCTTGATCCACCCATTTAGCTCCGGCATTTAATAAATCTGTTTGTAGCGATGGCCACGAAGTGACAACTCGGCCTTCTAAAATATTAGTTTCAACTAATACCCATGGGCCATGACAAATGGCTCCGATTGGTTTTCCGGTATCGACAAACTGACTGACAAAATGAACCGCAGCTTCATTCATGCGTAAGCTATCTGGATTCATTACCCCACCAGGCAATAACAAGGCATCGTAGTCTTCAGCATCGACTTGCGTAACGATGTTATCGACTGGAATTTCTTCGCCCCAGTTTTTGTCTTTCCATGATTTAATAGAACCTGCTTTTAAAGAAATGACTTCTGTTAAAGCTTCGTAGTTTTCTAAAAATTCTTTGGGTTTTGTTAATTCTGAAAATTCAACGCCATCTGTTGCCAAAATAGCGATTCGTTTTCCTCTGATGGGATGCATAAGTCCTCCTGATGAACTAGTTCAGCAGGAGTTATCGCAAAAATGGTGCCTGTCAATTAATCGTTAATGATGTGGCAACCTGTGCGATCATTCACAAATTTTGCCACAGCGGGTTTAAAATCCATTCCCGAAATGCCCGACGACACCGATTTATTGGCAGCATCAATAACCAAAGTAAAAATTGGCGGATCTACTTTACTGAAATTCTCGCAGTAAGTCTGGTTCATTTTCATCACGTACAGGCAATTGCAGGTGTGAAAGGCACGGTAACGTGTGGCTAAAAAAGGAAGCTTGGTTTTATAAGGAAGAACGCCTGCATTGACCGTAGCGGCACATATCATCGTGATCATAATTAAAAATAATTTCATTTTTTACCACCTTGATGTTGTTCAACAGCACGTACGGCTTTTTCAATTAAAGCGATTAAGTCAAAATCAGAATCGATAGCTTGGTTATTTCCCATTCGCACAAGCACCATATTTAATGATGGTATAATCACTAAATATTGCCCCCAGTGACCATTTGCAATCAGACTGTCTGGGATTTTTTTCGCTGCTGCTATCTTGGGATTAATGGTCCACCAACTGCGCTTTGAATGAAAGGTGATTTCTTCAGAGTTAAAAAAATCAAAAGTTTCAGGACGTGAATTGGTGTAATCAACCCACGCTTCAGAAAAAATACGTTTGCCGTTCCATAAACCACGTTTTAAATACAAATCACCAATGACTGCTAAATCACGAGGGCGAATATAAATCGAAGACCCCCCACCAAAGGTGCCGGATTGATCTTGTCCGAAAGTAACGTCTATTCCCAATGGATCAAATAAATACTTCCACGGAAAAGTTTGTTGTTCGTCTTTAGGAACCGCAGCTTTGGCAATACCCATTAAAAAAGTTGAATCACCCGTTGAATAGTTCCACTCTTTTTTACCCGTATTTTTTGAAGGATGAGAAATCATAAATTGCGTGGTGTCAGCAATCGCATCGCCGTAAAGAAGCTGTGCCACTGATGATTGTTCACGATCGCCACTTGGGTCTTCATAAGCTTCATTCCAGGTTAGACCTGATGACCAGCTTAAAAAATCAGTTGCACGCAGATCGCAGTGCTTAAATTCTTTGGCCGCAGGCACATAATGACAGATCGATTTTTGAATATCTAAATGTTTTTGGTAAACCAAAGCACCGATAATCGCGCTTGAAATACTTTTCGAAGTCGACCACGCGATATGTTTATTATCTGCGGTGTAACCATTTTCATAACGTTCGAAAAGAAGTTCACCGTCTGCATAAAGTAATAGCGAATCTGTTTCAGTCTTTGGAGCAAAAGCAATTTGTTCCATTTGCTGAAGCGGCGACGGGCTTTTAGCGACTAGCGCAGAAACCGCGAATAATGAGAAAATAAATAAAATTATCTTTGTTTTCATGATTAATTCTGAGCTTATCTAAAGCAGAATGCCAAAGTCACGAATTAGCTGTAAAAATCCTGTTAAAATTTAGTTAAAATTATTCAAATCACGCCCAAAAAAAAAGACCCAAATTCAAAGATGGATTGCAATAGTTTGCAATCACGTTGTTCCATTGCTTAAATACCTGCTTCGAAGGGGCTCACAATGAAGACCATATTCTTTTTGGATGATAGCCAAGAACTTCTTGAAGTTATGAAGGTTTTTGCTGAAACCAGCTGTGTCTGTCAAGTTATCTTGGCCTCAAGCTTTGATGAAATGTTTTCAAAAGAAGACGACATTCTTAAAAGTGATATGGCTTTTTTAGACATCAATCTTGGAAGCCATCAACCTTCTGGCGTTCAAGCTTACCGCTGGCTGCGAAGTTTAGGTTATAATAAACCAGTTTATTTTCTGACCGGGCACACTGCTGATTCAGAAGAGACTCGCGAAGCTCTTATTTTTGATGAAGCCCAAGTGTTACGTAAACCCGTTCCAGCGCAAGACTTAATACAAATCATTGGCACTTTATGATAAACAATCCATTTGCTCTTGATGATAAACAATTAGCTTCAAGATCTACGCGTACTTACGCCATAGTGGCCTTATGCATATTGCCGCTGTCGCTGATTATTCGTATTAATGCTGGTTTACCAGTGACGGCATTATGGTATTTTAGCTTAGCTGTCGCTGCGCTGACATTTTTTATTTCAAATAAATATTCGCGCATGCCAGTTAAATATTCTTCAATCCTGATGATGTGTATAATCATTTGCACTTTATTACCAAGCAGTGAAACCGCTGACATCAGTGCAGAAAAAAATTTGCAGATCACTTATTTCGAAACTTACAAAATCACCGCCGTTGTTATTGCGATGCTTGCGCCTTTTCCGCATTTTGTGGGTTACATTTCATTAGGTTTATGTTTATTCATTCCGCCTTTGCAAGTGCTTGTGCTTTCACGTGAAGTCATGCAAGTGCCAAGGCTATATGAGCCTTGGATCACCATGTGCTATGCCTTAGCTGCATTTTTAGTACTGCACCACAAGTTAGGCACTTTAAAATTACATGCCACACTAATTGAATCGCAAGCTAAAGAAAAAAATCTTCGCGATTTTGCTGAAGTTGCCTTAGCTTTACGTGATCTAACAAACACGCCCTTGCAGTCTTTGGATTTATTAATAGAATTATTACGACATGAAAAAATATCACCGCAACAAGCCAGTGAACTTTTAAGCAAAACAACTTACCGCTTGCGTGAATTAATGCAGGTTCTTAGCGACCAACAAAAAAAAATCACCCAAAAACAGATACGACAATCGATGGATTCCATGGCTATCCTGCGCCAATCTTTCGGGATCAACAGCCAGAACGAGGATAAGTAATGCGTTGGTTTTATCCGGTGCTTTGGACATTACTTGTTACCGTATGCAGTTTTTTATTCGCAGAAATCTCTACAGACAGCTATTTTCGCATTGATAATGTGCAATACTTTTTAGACATCAAGGGCGACCAAACCATTGAAAGTATCACTCAACAAAATTTTTTGCCGTCGAACAAAAAAACCATTCCGCCTACAGCCACCGCTATTTGGTTAAAAATTTTAATTCCTGAAAAGTTAGATTCTTGGAATCAAGATGCCGTTCTTTTTACTGGTTCAAATGAAACGGCACTGTCGATGCAAGGTTATATTAGCCACGAAAAGGGCGTCGAAAATTGGGGAATGTGTGATGTAGAAATAAATTCTGCAATCTGCCACACACCTACACGGCAGTATGCTTTTCCCGTCAGTAAAAGCCAATTCAAGAACCGTATTTATTATTTGCGGATAGTTCCGGGAGCTAGTGGCATCAATAATGAATTTTATTTCATGAAAAGAACCTATTTTAATAAAGTGACTGTATTTTTAGTGCATTTTATTGGAGTATCCTCTGGCATTTATCTGGTTGTAGCACTTTTGGCATTAATTTTTTTTAGTTCATTAAAAGAACCCAGTTTTTTAATTTATGGCCTTTTCTACCTTAACCTTTTAGCTTCGATAACAATTAACAGAGGTATTTGGGATGCTTACCGCACAGATACTGTTCTATTTACCGGTACGACTTTACTTTTTCCAGTCTTGATTATGACCGTCTTTTTCGATTTACTTTTTATGCGAGTTTTCTTTGAAATACCAAAAAGACATCCTGTACTGAATAAAGTGTATACCGTATTTTTAACAGTGATCGTTGCTTTAGTGTTCTTAAGTTTTTTTCCCGAAACAAAAATTTTTGTTTGGAAATCACTATCACCAGCAATCTCATTATCAATGCTTTTAACCGGTGCGACGTTAATTTATTTTATCGCCCAAAAACGTCTATGGGCTGAATCAGTCGCTATTGCCTGGGGTGTAGCGATTGTTTGTAACTTAATCTGGGCGGCTTACCGTGCTGGCCATATTCAAGGTTTCTGGCTCTTTGGTTATTACGCGATATTAGGTCGAACGCTAGAAGGCCTGATTCTAAATATTGTTATTTTTCAAAAATTACAAAAGTTAACTTTAAAAGTCGGTTTTGCTCAGGCCCAAAGCGAAGAAGGTAAAGTCGTAAAAACTTTACTTCGCACATTGTCGCACGACTTATCTAACACCACACAACTTGTAAAAACGAGTGCGCAAATTTTAAAAGAAAATCCAAAATCTGAAAATGCTGAAAAAAACATAGATCGCATTTTATATGCCACTCAAGAACAAGCAGAAATTATAGAAAATGCCAAAAATAATTTTCTAGTGCGCGGCCAACATTTTTTAAATATCAACTCTGTTGATCTTAAAAAATGTATCACCGAAGTTGTCGAAATGTATCAGTCCGACATAAAAAAGAAAAATCTAACTGTGCAGATTAACTTTCCTGAAGAAAAATTGTTAGTATTGGCCGAGAAAACCAGCTTATCTCATCAGGTACTTTCAAATCTTATAAGCAATGCTTGTAAATTTTCTCACAACGGTAAAACCATTATTATTACCGCAGTGGCAATAAATCATTCGGACGTCGAACTTAAAATTAAAGATGAAGGTATTGGTATCCCACACCAAGTTTTAGATCGCTTATTTGATGAAGATGCCATTGTTAGCCAGGTTGGAACAAGTGGTGAAATAGGCACTGGTAATGGGTTATTGATTGTTCGCGATTTTTTAGCTGTTTATGGCGCAACCGTTCACATAGATTCCAAAGTTAATCACGGCACAGAAATTACTCTACGCTTCAAAAGATTTAAATAGGCTTTTTTTTTCGCTGGGGCGCAGAATATAACCACTGCCGTACAAAGCTTTAATATGATGATTGAAGTCTTTTAATTTACGGCGCAACGAACTGATGTGCACGTCAACCGTGCGCTCTTCTACGCGCGTATCATCCCAAATTGTTTTTAAAATATCCATACGTGATATTTTTTTATTAGGATTCGATAGAAAAATTTTAAGCATGTTAAATTCTATTTCGCTTAAACGTTCACAGCGACCATCCAGCTCAATTTCAAAACGCTCAGAGTATAGTTTTAAATTACCAAAACACACCCCTGTGTGTGAAAGCTCTTGCACCCGTCTTAAGCGCGCATTCAATCTGGCTTTAATAACGACCAGATCAACTGGCTTTTCAATGTAATCATCAGCACCGACGTCAAATGATTGTAACATTTTATCTGTGGTTCCATGCCCAGTCATAATCAAAATTGGAATATTTTTAATAAGCTGGTTAGCTCTAAGTTTTTTACACAGACTGATACCACAGCCAGTACCTAAATGAATATCGAGTAATATAATATCTGGCGAATTTTTTGTAATAATACGATAGGCGATGTCAGCATCATGAGTTGTTGTGATTTCGAATTCACCACTTAACCCTTGCGCTAAAACTTCACAGATTCTGATATCGTCGTCTAATATTAAAAGCTTTTTTTTATTCATTGAGACTAATTATGTGAAGCTTTCTAAATTTGGTCAACTTGCCTGGCCTTTTTTTGGACTCAGTAAACTCGTAAAAGCATTGTGAATAGCGGTTCCCATTTCATGCAGACCACACACCTTTATTGCAGCATTTCGTTTAATTGCTTCGCGCGGCATTCCGAACACAACACAAGTTTGTTCGTCCTGCGCAATGGTGTAAGTGCCTACCGATCTGAGCTTCAACATTCCTTCTGCACCATCCGCACCCATACCCGTAAGTAACACCGCAACTTTGGGGCCGGCATATTCACGCTTAACTGAATCAAATAAAAAATCTACCGAAGGTTTATGACGATTCACCGGAGGGCTATCTTCGATAACGACAAAAAAATCTTGGCCTTTTTTGGCCAGCTTCATCTGCATGCCACCAGGAGCAATCAGCGCACGGTTTTCCTGAACTTTATCCCCATTTTTGGCTTCTTTAACCTCGAAAGGAAAAAGTTTATTTAAGCGCGTTGCAAACGCTTCACTGAAGAAGGGCGGGATATGTTGCACAATAAGCGTTGGAGGAATTTTTGATCCCAACTGGGCTAGTAAAGTTTTAATTGCTTCGGTTCCACCAGTCGAGGCACCGATAACTAAAAGTCCATTGCCAGTCTGTGACAAAAGCGATTCTTGTTTTGTGTGTTTATTATTAATCACTAGCTTTGCTTGGGCAGCTTGAAATAAGCGATCTAATATTTCAACCCGGTTAGCTAGAATTGTTTTTTGATCGGGCTTTTGAATGTAATCAACAGCTCCATTTTCTAGACTTTCTAAAACTAAATGTGATTCTTCGGGTCTGAGTGAACTAATCACTACCGTGGGAATCGGACGAATCGCCATATATTCCTTAATAAGATCGGCACCGGTTTTTTGCGGTAAATGTAAATCCATCGTGATTAAATCAATATTACGCAAGCGGATTTCTTTAAGTGCTTCACTGGGTGTGGCAGCTTCACCAACAACTTCAAAACGCGCATCTGATTCTAATAAATGACGAATCACTTTTCGAATCGTTACAGAATCATCGACAATCAAAGTTCTGATTTTACTTTTTATCATTTTGCTCTCTTACAAACCGGCTTACGGCGTAACTAAGACTGGCCAGTGGATACAACTCAAAATCTTTGATCAATTGAGGTTTTAACTGCCGATAGGCATCTTCTAATAAATAAACTTTTTTACCTAATTTTTTAACCTGCTCTAAGACATGCACTGGAAACTCACTTAAGATGACAACAGCGTCACAGGATTTTATTTCAAATGGCAGCATAAATCCCTGAAATTCCAGCAATGTATTTTTAAGAGCCGGAGTGGTACAGCTGGCTTGATAGTTTTTAGCGCGAGCTAAATCTAGCGGAGTATGTAAAACTGCAATTTGACCATAGGCATTGGCTGCTATTTCTTTTCCACCAAAAGTTTTATCTAATGAATTGTTAAAATCGCTGACTTTATTATCCACTGCCAGTGTGCGCGCTTTAAATAAAATCTCTTCACGACTTGCATCAAAAGTTTTAAGACTTGGTTTTTCAACATAGTCTTTCGCTCCTAAACGCAGGGCTTCTAAAGCTAATGATTGCTCTTGTCTATCGACTGAACTAATCACTATCACCGGCGGGCGATTTAGATTTTGGCTATTTTTTAAAAACTCTAAACCGTTCATAATCGGCATATGAATATCTAAAGTAATCAGGTCATATTTATTTTTTGCAATTTTATCTAAAGCTTCTTTACCATTATTTGCTGTATCGGCCACTTCAAATCCATCGGCACGGGTAAAGGTTTGTTTTAGTAAACTTAAAATCGTGGGTGAATCATCCACGCATAAAACCCTGCGTATTAAAGGTTGCTGTTTGATTTGCACTGTCGGCTGAGCTTGCATGACTGGTTGATTTGGCACCAACGCTAATGGCGAAGCTTTTTCTTTAGCTTGCATATAAACCGATGGCCCTGCATTTTTTAATTTTACATCTAACCCGTTCAGAGTTTCAGTCAGTCCTAAAAATAAATATCCACTATCGTTTAATCTTTTTTGAAAATTTCGGGCGGTTTTTTCCATATCGCTGGCCGAAAAATAAATAAAAACATTGCGACAAAAAATAATATCAAAGTTTTGCTTAGGCCAAGTTTTAACATCAACTAAATTAGCGACGTCAAATGAACAGCGTTCATGTAAACGCTGATGTACACGGGTAAAATCAGCATATTCACCACGACCACGAATAAAAGTTCCGGTCTGGTAGGCCAGCGGAATAGTATCCACTTCTTTTTTAGTGAATACTCCATTTTTGGCAAATTCGACTGAAATGGCGTCGATATCTGTTCCATGCAGGCGAAAATTCAGATCTGGTGCTAAATCTTTTAAACACTGTTCTAAAAAAATAGCTAACGAATAAACTTCGTGGCCGCGACTACAGGCTGCCGACCATAAATGAATCGTTTTATCAGCACGTTTGCGCACTAAGGGAATCAACTGCGGCAAAGTGTGCTGCCGCAAAATTTCAAAATGTTTAAATTCGCGAAAAAAATACGTATGATGCGTTGTAAACAACGAAATCAGCTCGCGAAATTCTTCGGTGCGGTTTTTTCGGTAATAATCGATATATTCAGCTTCTGATTTTAAGCCTAACAACGTCATGCGCCGGCGTAAACGCTGAATCACCATGTCTTGCTGCTTTTCACCCAGCTGAACGCCAGAAACCTCTGAAACCTCTGAGGCTAAAGACATGATCGCTGACATGTTATTTTTCATTAAGCGGCACTCGTTGCTTGAGCTACTCTCATATCGCGGCCGATCACTTTTTCAACATCTAACATTAAAATTAGCACATCTTCATTTGAATAAATGCTAGTGATAAAATCATGATTTGCCGCACGCGATCCAGGTGGAACTTCAGAAATTTGTTCTGAATCGGCTGAAAGTACGCTTGATACCATATCAACAATGATACCCATTTGCCCAAAGGGCATTTCGCAAATAATGACCGTAGGTTGTTCACCCTTCGTGCTTGAATTCAAGCGCGAGCGCAGATCAAATATTGTAATAATTTGCCCGCGTAAATTAATGATTCCCACCACATGTGCAGGGGCTTGTGGTATCGCAGTAACTTCTGGCATTCCGATTACTTCGCGCACCTTTAACAAAGGGACTGCAAAACTTTCGGCTCCGACTATAAAACTTAAAAACTTTTGTGTGATTTTCATCCGACATCCTTTACTCTTTTTAATTCTTCATCTGCTAATTGGGCTAAATCTAAAATTAAAGCTGGTTTGCCATCGCCCAAGACACCACTTCCGATAAAACGTTTAAACCCTGAAAGCTCTGCACCTAACTGCTTCACAACAATCTGTTGCTGGCCAACCACATCATCAACTAAGACAACAAAATTAACTCGTGCCGATTTGGCGATAATGCCAATACCATTTTTTTTATCAGTTTTTTTATCACCTAATAGTTCACGTAATGAATAAACTGGCAAATAGCGACCGCGCAGGTTTAATAAAGTTCCTGATTCAGAACCCTTTGTTAAATTTTCATCAGTGATTTTTACGGTTTCAGTAACTTGCGTAAATGGAATAATAAAATTATCTTGAGTGGTTTTAACCACCATACCTTCGATAATGGCTACCGTTAACGGTAACGCAATCGTAAACTCTGTGCCTTTGTGTAATTCTGAAGTGATTTCAATTTGCCCGCCTAATGATTCAACACTGGTACGAACCACATCCATACCAACGCCACGACCTGAAACTTCTGTTACAGCCGCTTTGGTAGAAAATCCAGGCGCAAAAATAAGTTCAAAAATTTGTGATTCATTCATATTATCACCACTAGTGATAATATCTTTTTCAATGGCTTTGGCGATGATGCGCTGTTGATCTAAACCTTTACCATCATCTTTAATACGCAAAACCAGTTTTCCACCTTCTTGCGAAAAACTTAATTCTAAAAAGCCGGCTGCGGGTTTTCCCTGTACGACACGTTCTTCGGGCGCTTCGATACCGTGATCAATTGCATTTCTGATAATATGAACCAATGGATCACTGATACTATCTAGAATAGTTTTATCAATTTCGATATCTTCCCCAACAACGCGAAAATCGACACTTTTCTCTACAGATGATGAAGTATCACGGCTGATGCGTTGCAATTTTTGCACAAGTGGTTTCACAGGCACCATGCGCAAGCTCATAGATAAATCCTGAACTTCTCTGATAATTTTTCCGGCCTGTTCAACAGTTTTTAAAATAGCTTGATCCATCGAGCTCAGACATTGTTGGCGTAAGACTGAATCCAGCACCACCAGTTCACCAACTGCATTAATTAATTTATCAACACGTTGCAAATTTACACGCACTGAAGTGTCATTGCTATTCGTAGCTTTTTTAGCAACAACGAGCCCTGTCGTATTCATTTCAATGTGCGAATTTTCTTCATCGCTGCATTCATCGTTGTCAGAACCGACATTAAAATCAAAAACAGCGTTTAAATCTTTTTTATAGGTCGCAAAAGCCGCAGCAATAACATCACGTGAATTCAACAAATAGTTAATCACATCTTTTGTTAATGGTTTTTCACCGTTTTTATAAACTAATAGATAAGTTTCTAAATCATGGCAGTAAGCACCCAGTTGATCAAAGCCGACAGCCTTAGCGCTGCCTTTTACATTGTGAACTGCGCGAAAAATACCGTCGAATGTTTCTTTTTTATCAGCAGTGTGTTCAAGATCAAGAAGCAATGTCTCCATTTCTTCAATGACTTGTTCGCCTTCTTCCAGAAACCCAATTTTTATTTCATTGTCATACATATATGTACTTGATCGACGGGTCTTCGTAAAAGTTAAACAGCCCCAGTCCTTCTTTAACATTCATTTAATATTTTAAGTTCACAATTTCTTAATAATTTAGATTTTACCCCTGTTTTCAGCAACTTAGGAAAAGATCTTTGATTCTATAAATAAATAGTAACCGAAGTGTTATTGAAAATTATGAAACCTTCGAGGCGCATGTAAAATGAATATTTTGACAAATGGTCCGGTCATGACTATCGAACTTCCAGAAACTCTGGATAGCGAATTTTCTGATCTATTATTAGTTAATGCCAAAGACTGGCTAGCCGTGACGACGATTGAACTGTACGCCTTTAATTTTCAAAAGACGACTCATTGCAAACAATCGACATACCGTGCCCTGATAACAGTATCACAACATATGCGCAAATCCGGAAAACAAATTGTAAGTCATAATCTAAGTTTAGAATTAGGCCAACAATTCAAATTAGCAGGCATATCTGACGCCTTAAATGTAAGTGCCGATCTAGAAAGTTATCTGCCTAAAGTAAGCCAAAAAAAACCTGGTCTTGATGTGCAAATGATTAATCCATTTTTAGAAGCCACATTGATAACACTCGAACAAATGGCTAACACCAAATGCGAAGCGCAAAAGCCGCAGCTTATTCATATCGACGAAAAATCCAGATCTGATGATATTTCAATTGCGGGAGTCATTTCTTTAACGACTGAACAATTTAACGGCTCGATCACTTTGGCATTCCCAGAGGTTGTATTTCTTAAAATCTATGAAGCAATGTTTGGCGAAGTCGTTGATAAAATTAATGAAGAAATCGAAGACGCTGCCGGTGAATTATTAAATATTATTTATGGCAGCGCTAAAACAAAACTCAATGAACAATGCGGTTTTAAGTTGGAGTCGGCTCTGCCAACAATTCTATCTGGCGAAAAAATTAAAATTCGTCAGACGACATACCAAAAAGTGATCATGCTACCGTTCAAAACACAATTCGGTATGTTTCGAGTCGAAATATCATTTGATCCAAAAAAATAATGTATTTAAAGGAGAACCAATGTTCAGTACTAGTACTAAGATTCTTATTATCGATGACATGAAAACAATGCGAAAGATTGTAGCTAAATCTTTAAAAGACTTAGGTTTTGAAAATATCACTGAAAGTGAAGACGGTGTAAAGGGATGGGAAGCCATCAACGCACCTGATGCTGACTATGGTTTAGTTATTTCAGACTGGAATATGCCGAATGGATCAGGTTTAGATTTATTAAAAAAAGTTCGCACGGACACCCGCTTTGCTAAATTACCATTTATGTTAGTGACTGCTGAATCAGAAAAATCTCAGGTGTTAGAAGCTTTAACTGTCGGCGTATCTGCCTATGTGGTCAAACCGTTTAGTATGCAAACCTTGCAAGTCAAAATGGTCGAGGCCTTTAATAAGACCGCCTAGACTCTGGTTCACAATCTCTTAACTATTTAACAAAAATTTTAACCGATAACTAATACTAATAGGAAAACTCTAAAGGAGCACGTATGTTTCAAAAATTTGGTCTGAAAACAAAACTAATCGCTATGTCTGCGATAAGTTCTATTCTACTTCTAGTTGTTGGCGCTGTTGGCATAAACGCCCTCAAAATCACAAGTGAGCATTATAATCACATCGTAAAAGTAAATTTTCCCAACGCTGTAAGCCTAGCAACCATGCGCTTTTCTGGTGTTTCAGTCTTGCGCTTATTAACACAAATGACTTTGCCCGGTAATGACGAAAAAGAACAAAAAAGATTAGTTGCGCGTCTTGAGGAAGAAAAACAAAGATTTGCCACAGCCAGAACTGCTTATGAGGCCATCGAATTTACCGAAGGAGAAAAAGAACTCTATGATACTTACATAGAAAGCTACCAGAGCATGATAAAGAAAGTTGATGAATCTATCCCTCTTTTAATGTCAGGTTCTCCGGCAGACCGCATGGAATTCGCTAACTCATACCGTGGTGATTTCAGTAAAATTCGCAACGATTTTTATGATAAAATCGGAGTGCTTTTCAAATTTCATCAGGCTGAAGCTGCTAAATGGAAAAAAGATGTAGAAGAAACTAGTAAAGCTCAGTCGATTTTAGCAATGGCACTAGTCGGATTTGGCTTTATCTTATCTTTAACGATGGGAATTTTATTTGCTCGTAGTCTTTCAAACCAACTAGTTTCAGTTTCTAAAAATCTAGTTGACGGAGCAACTCAGGTAAATTCAGCAGCTACTGAAATTGCGACTTCAAGTGAAAGCTTATCAAGCTCTTCATCTGAACAAGCCGCTGCCGTTCAACAAACTTCATCAGCGGTTGAAGAATTGTCGGCGATGGTTTCGAAAAATTCAGACAACGCTGAAAAATCACGTGATAAAGCAGTGACTAGTCAACAAGTTGCCCAGAAAGGCCGTAGCGTTGTTAGTGAAATGATGACAGCGATTTCAGATATCAATGAAAGTAATAGCCAAATCATGAGCGCGGTTGAAGAATCAAATAAAAATATCGCTGAAATTACTCGTGTCATTATGGATATTGGTGCGAAAACTACGGTCATCAAAGATATCGTATTCCAAACTAAATTATTATCATTCAATGCTTCGGTTGAAGCAGCGCGCGCTGGTGAACACGGAAAAGGATTCTCTGTGGTTGCAGAAGAAGTTGGAAATCTGGCACAAATGAGCGGCAACGCCGCCCAAGAAATTTCTAGCACTCTTGAAGAAAGTATCAAAAAAGTAAATCACATCGTAGTACAAACTAAAGAACGTGTTGAGGGTTTAATTTTAATCGGTAAAGAAAAAGTTGAGCGTGGTCACACGATCGCCACTCAATGTGGTGAAATTTTAGAGCAAATCGTTGCCGAAGCGGCCGATGTAAGTTCAATGGTCATCGAGATTTCAAGCTCTTCAAAAGAACAATCTATCGGAATTCAAGAAATCACGAAAGCTATGTCACAAATGGACACTGTAACGCAACAAAATGCTTCGATTTCACAAAACTCAGCATCAGCTTCGGTTGAATTAGCTGCGCAATCTGAATCGTTAACAACGTTAGTTAATGAGATGCAAATTATCGTCTATGGTTTAAGTACACAAGCACCGCCACATGCAAGTTATTCACCTCGCAAGACTGAAAATTTTAAGCCTTCAACAAATAAAGTAGTTAGCTTTAAACATAAAAAAAGCAAGCTAGATGTACCGTCATATCATGACTTAAAAGTCAGCGGTGATGACTAAACTATGAAATCGCTAATCACTTTAACATTCTTAGGCTTAGCGATTGCTTTACCCGTAGCTGCTAAACCACAAAAAAATTGTGCGGTGGCTTATGCCACCGGCGATTCCTGTAAAAATTTACGTGTTGATTTTAGTTTAAAAAATTGCGCTATGACAGCACCCAATAAAAAACCAACAATTCATTGCAGCGGCGATAAAGCCACTGCAACAATTGAAAGTGAAAAATGGGTTTTCAAAACAAGCTTAAAACGTTTTGTCGGAAAAAACAGTTCGATTTGGGATGTCGCAGGCGAAGTTCAGTTTTCTGAAAAAAAAACTGAGCGTGCAGTCGCGGCAGAAGAAAAAAAATCAGTCGAACCAGTAGCCATCGCGGTCGTGTCTGCACCAGTGAGTGTTTCAACGACTACTGTCGTTTCGGCAGCATCAGAGATTGTTGCAACTCCCCCGCCGCCTGTGCCAGTAGAAGTAAAGCCTGCATTTGTTCCGACATGGAAAAACAACGCCTTAATTCAATTTTGGTATTTAGAAGATCAAACCAAATCAGCCGTTGCCGCAGATACAAATTTTCGCGTGCGCCGAGCCGAATTTAAATTGACTGGCTCAAGTGCTGAAAACACAAGATGGTTTTTAGTGGCTGACTTTGCCAAAGGTCTGTCAACAAATGCAACTTCTGTTGTGACTTCAGGAACAACAAAAACCACAATCAATGATATTAACACCACTGGTGATAATAAAATATTACAAGATATGGGTATTGCTTTTAAATTAGCACCTGATCTCGAACTTACACTGGGCCAGTTCAAATTGCCGACGACTGCAGAAAGTATGCAGCCGACAACTGATCTTTTGTTTGCAGAAAGGTCACTGCTAACAAGAACCTATGGCGAGCGCAGAGATCCGGGCGCAATGCTTACGTATAAATATGAAAGCATGAAAGCATCCATGGTGATGTCAAATGGCCAGGGTCCGAATGTGGATGAAAAAAATGATCGCAAAGATTATTCAGGTCGAATCGAAGCCACTCTTCCTTGGGGATTTTCTGTTGGAGCATTTGCTCTTTGCAAAGATGCAATCTGTTATGATCCAAACCGCTATGGCGTCAATTTAGGTTGGGCAAATACTCATCTTAGCCTGCGCGGAGAATATGTTAATGGTAATATCAGTTCGGTGCGAAGCACGGCTTATATGCTTGATGCTGGTTACAAGCTTTCTGATCAGTGGCAATTAGCCGCTCGTTACGATTCGCTTAAACCAAATATTGCAAACCAGCTAACGAGCACGGCAGCCAGTGTAGGGGTGAATTATTTTTACTCTAAACAGAACCTTAAGTTACAGCTAAACCATACACAGCTTTTCAATATGAAAGGCAACAATGGCAGTTATTCCAGCAGTGCCGATCAAAAAGGATCATTAATAATTTTTGCGGTACAAAATAATTTTTAAATATGGTCTAATTGGCCTATGAAAAAAATCGATAAAGCAGCCTTAGTTCAAAAAATCAAAGCCGACTTACAAGAGTCTTTTGAAATATTAAAAGCGGCTGCTTTAGCTACCTACGAAGATGCGACTCACGAAGAATCAAAACCAGAAAATGAATACGATACCCGCGGGCTCGAAGCTTCTTACCTTGCCGGAGCCCAGGGAAAACGTTTAGCAGAAATCGAAGAGATTTTTGCTATGTATAATTTTTTGAAATTAAGAACTCTCACCTCAGATGACTCTATTCAGCTTTCTGCGATCATTGAAGCTACACACGGTCATAAAACTCTACACATCTTTCTCGTACCTAAAGGCGGCGGAATGACTGTGGCATTTGAAGGTCTTAATATCCAGGTCGTGGCAAGTAGCTCACCGCTTGGCGAAAGTTTATTGGGGCTTCATGTCGATGATGTGGCTGTCGTTGAAAGTCCTGCACGTACACTCGAGTACGACATTATTGCAATTCAGTAATTTATAACGCGGGGACCATCACCCCATGGCATAAGCGTTGCTGTAAATCCTCTCATGCAAAATAATTCATAGGAGGATTTATGAAACTATCGATACTTACTGCACTTGGCGCAACTTTAGTTTTTTCATGTAGTCAAAGCCGCTTTGAACATAGCCCTATTTCAGAAAGAATTGTTGAAGCCACTTCCACTAAACAAATCGTCAATTCTTCAACTGTTATCGATTTTAAAATCGGACACGTATATCCAGAATACAGCGAACGCACAAAGCTTTTAGCTTCGGTTGATCAAATACTTGAAACTGCGACCGGGCACTGGGAGTTTTATTCAAATTTTAAATTGTTATTTACTTTAGTTAGTCCTGATCGCCAGAATATGCAGGCCATTAATGGCCAAGAGCATTTATTTAACACGATCACTCTACACATAAACCGCGAAACAAAGCTGGCAGATGCTTTTCGCTTTAATATTTCAGATTGCCAATATGCATCGGCAGCACCGTGCGATGCCGTTGATGCAATCATATATGTGAACACGTTAAATGGCACGCCCCGTGTAGATCAGGATCAAGATCAATCGCAGGATAAAGATCAAGATAAAGACCAAGATAATTAAATATGCAGGGGCGCGACTAGCTTTTCAGCTAATCCTGCCTCGATCCATGCTTTATGCGCTGGCAGTTCACGCATGGCTATAATGTACTTTGCGCAATCTGTATCAACCTTCACATCATAAGTAATAAAACGATTCACTACCGGCGCATACATCGCATCGGCAATACTAAATGAACCAAATAAAAAAGGCCCACCCGATTGCTGTAAACATTCACGCCAAATATCCATCACGCGATTTACATCAGTCAGCGCCGCCGAATAATCGAATCCTGGAACAGTTTTTTGCAAATCATGCGACATTATATTTCGCATCGCTGAAAAACCAGAATGCATTTCATTTGCCACCGAACGTGCGAGGGCACGTTTTTTTGTATCGGCTGGCCACATTTGTTTTTGTGGGTATTTTTCATTTAAGTATTCCATAATGGCCATCGATTCCCATACTGTGATATCGACATCAACAAGAGCAGGCACTTTTTTCGAGGGAGAATATTTTAAAATCTTTTGTTCGGTGTCTGGCTGATCAAGGGCGATTAGTTTTTCTTCGAAAGGGATATCAAAATGTTTCATCAACACCCATGGGCGCAATGACCAGCTCGAATAACGTTTATTACCAATAACTAACATCATAAGACCTCCACAAACAAAGGTAATTCTACGCAAGCTATTCTAAGCTACAATGATAATCTCTGGGCTTCGCGCTCAGCGTAAGCCACTAAGTTGGGGAATCGTTCAACCAGCTCTTTTAAGCGCGGCGCTACGGGCTGGCGCAAGATAGTAATTAAAAAAGCGAACAGGCTGGCATCTACGGGTGACCACGCAGATCCCAGAAAATAATTTTCATTTTGGATATAATCACTGATCGCCCGAAGATCTTGTTCCGCTTTTATATACACCTCAGAAGCCGTATGCCGGCCAATTCCCTGCAAGTAAGCTTGTTTGGTTAAATTCTTACGAATCAGTTTTAAAAAAAGCGGCCCAATGATGGGTGGAAATAGCTTTGTAAATTCAGATACAGTTTTTACCCGGCTTTCTGAATCGACCCAACGTGCATACAACAATATAAAATAAAAATTTTCTTCAATCATCTTTTCAAAGGCATGAGCTGCGGCTTTTTGTGCAGAATTAAATGGATAATAGCTGTCTAAATTATAATTGCGAATCAATGACGAAATAATAAAACCAGAATCTGCGATACTCACACCTTTATCCACAATAAATGGCATTTTACCCTTAGGCCCACGACGCGGATTACGCTCGACAATGACTTCGTACTCCAAATTACTTTGTCGCAGAAATGCTTCAACCTTAATACAAAATGGACTTAAACTCGATAATCCCCAAGCCTGTGGATACTGATGCAGGTAAATCATAAACGCCTCATCGCCTTAATAGCTACCTGCGCACTAAATAAAGATAGTGGCCCGCGTTCTAAATGCAATACTTGTAAAAATCGTCGGTGGTGTAATTGTGATTTGCTGGCTAATTGTAAAAACCCATCTAAGTAGCGCTTTATATAATGACGATGATCCATTGACCCCGCTTTTGACATCGCAAAAGCTGTCTGCGTAATTTTCAAAACCTTTTTATGAAAAGATTTGGTGTTTACATGCCTTTTCTTTTCAAGCTGAGTTTTTAATTCACGAATTTGCAAAAAAGCGCTCGTCATTCCTTGCCCAAAAACAGGATTTAGAGAAAGTAGCGAATCACCGATCAGAATAAGATTATCTGGTAAACTTTTATAGGCTGCCGGTGTAATCCTAGACATCGTTTTTTTATGAAAACAATGTACCGCCCCCTGCATTTCAGCTTTCATCACTGAACAAAAAAAATCTAAATTTGGCAATTGCATAGATTTGGCTAAAAATCCTGGCTGATCAAGTATGCGCGCGGGTTTTTGGCCAAATTCGATGAGTGTTGCAATAGTTTGATTATTTTCAATGGGCGAAATCACTCCACCGATAGATTCAATACCCGGATCTGCTTGATAATAATATTGCATACAATCTGGCAAATTTACCGTTTCGGTTTTAAAGCGCGCTGAATAGTAGGTTATATCTATTCCTGTCATCTCATATACTAACGGCTGCCCTAATAGGCCGGATAACATTGACTGGGCACCAGCGGCAAAGACAAATAGATCGGCTTCAATGGTTTGTCCGTTGTCTAATTTAACACTATGAATTTTGTCAGCAAATTTTGTAAATTCTAAAACTTGCGAATATATAACTGAAACATTTTGAAGCTTACTCACACTG
The DNA here is from genome assembly GCA_036676395.1 of Bdellovibrio sp. GTDB lineage: Bacteria > Bdellovibrionota > Bdellovibrionia > Bdellovibrionales > Bdellovibrionaceae > Pseudobdellovibrio. Next base: position 139,940 of record JAKFCY010000002.1, on the reverse strand, counting down.
GCAAATAGTTTGGATTCTAATAGACCACGACTAAAAGAAAAAGTTTTAGCTTTCGATTGATAACGCGGTAATCGGCCGAATTTATTTTCCCAAACTGTATCTTGAGCCCAATCGATGGTTTTACAGCGGCCATTTTTAATTTGCTCATAAACATCCGGCATCAGCTCACGCAAAATGGTCTGGCCATTTTTTAATAATACATGTAGGTGAGCCCCTTGGGGTGCACCGGTGCGAATATCAGCTGATCCAATTCGTGAATCCTTCTCGCACACCACAACTGAAGTATAATGAGCGGCTAACACTCGCGCAGCTGCAAGCCCTGCAATACCACCACCGATAACCACAGCCTTCATATTTGACTCTCTAAGCGGGCATGCAATTGATGCAACTCCAGAAAACCCTGGGCGTACTGATTAGCGCTAAATGCCGGCGCACAGAATTTTTTAATAGCTATGCTACACTCATGAAGTTCTTGGATTAACTGCGCCTTAATGGATTGATGAGTTCCACCGAATAATCTTTGTTGCACAAAAATTTCATTAGTCTGATCACCTTCTAACTGCTCACGTTCAAAAGTGTAAACAACATTACTGATTCGACCCATACGCTGACCTAAAATAAAAATTTCGCGGCAAATGGCAATTTCACGTACGTTTAAATCTGTCACCGACATTAAATCAATCGTGCCAGCAGCTATGATTCCCATATTATGCGGCCCCAAAGTTTGCGATTCGGCCAGGTTTAAAATTCCAGGCGTCTCGGTAGCCAAACTTGATAACCGGTTACAGCAATAAAACTGCTCAATATCAAATTCAAGAATAGCTTTTAACTGTTCGTAATTCGGCAAACCTGATAACAGATCACGCAGTTCAGAAAAAAGTTTACGTGCTAACTGATAAATTTTATTTTCTTTGCTGATTGATAACGTCAGCGTAAAATCAGAGTCTAAATTTAGGCGATATAATTTTTTTAACAGCACAGGGTTCAAATAATCTGGATGATCTGCCAAATCATCATAAAGCGTGATCAGCATACCCAAACGAATCTTAGCCTGTATCACGATTTCGCGGTATTCCTGTGGCACTGAAGATAATGTTGTCAGGCGATAACCCACAGGTAAAAATTCACGAAACAATGCACTTGATCGGTGTGGACAAATTTCACGAAAATCTGCAATTAAACTATCTAACATTGAACACCAACGTCTGACCGCTACGAGCATTTAACGTAATCATTGGATCAGCTATAATTTTTTCTGCGCTGCCGGTGATTACGAACTGAGTGCAGATTTTATTAATCACCACATCAGCTTCAACATATGCAAGCCTTTCACCGATGCAGGATTTACCACCTGCACCGAATGGAAAAAACGCTGCGGGTTGTTCGAACTTTTGTTCAAAACGTTCTGGCTTAAACTGTTTAGCCTCTTGAAAGTATTTTTCGCTTTGCTGAATGCTCGCCAGCGCAATAATAACTTGTTCTGATTTTTTAATTTTAAAATCGCCAAAATCTGTATCGACGTTAGCTTGCCTAGCAAGCATGTAAGCCGGCGGATACAGGCGTAAACTTTCTTTATACACTAAAGTAGCCATTTTTGGATCTTGCTGAATCAGTTTTTGGTATTCAGGGTATTTAGCCAATAATAAGAATGTAAAGGCCAGTGATGAAGCCGTAGTTTCATGCCCTGCAAAGATAAAAGTCATGCAGTGATCTAACAAATTAGGGTCATCAGCAAAAACATCAACTAACTGCCCATGCATGGTTTTAGTTCTTTTTTCTAAATGATTTAGAATCTGACTTCTGATTTCTGCACGTAATTTTTTTATGCGTAATGTTTGTTTGGTCGGAATAAATAACGGAACCGGTAGCAATGCACGCATACGATGGCCACATAGTTCATTTAACTCGACAAACATATGCCCAATGTTACTGGCCATTTTCGGATCATCCACATCTAAAAATATTTTTAAAGCCGTACGTAAAATTAAATTATGCATGGCTTGTGCAATATCAACGGCTGGGTTCTTTTTAAGTTCAGCGATTAAATCATCCGTGTATTTTTCAGTGATGGCTTGTGCATCTGCCAGTGGAGCTTTGCTGAAAAGTGTTCGCATCTGCATGCGCGTGTTTTTAGATTCTTCGCCTTCCATCTGCACTAAACCTTTGCGGCCCGTTAACGGCTGAATACGATCAAACACCATACGATTTTGTGGAAACTTCTGACTTGCCTGAACTAAAATTTCACGCGCATAAGCTGCATCATACACAAAAACAAAACTCTTCGGCCCTAAGCGGGTACGCACAAATTTCTGACCTTGTTCAAGTTCAGTCATCAAATGCAGAGGTGCCTTCATAAAAGCCCTTAAATTTTGGAAGTTTTTCATACAATCTCCTAGTGCTAATAGATAGCGCAGGAAACACTTGAAAAATAGTTCGTTTAAGTTATATATAATTAACTTATGGATATAGATCGAGTTCGTTATTTTCACACCTTTGCCGAAACTGGTTCACTGGTCAAAGCCTCTGAAATCTTACATATCTCGCAGCCTGCCTTGTCTAAAGCACTTCGCCTTCTCGAACAAGAGGTCGGCGTCTCGCTTATTGAAGCTGAAGGCCGCGGCCTGCGTTTAACCGAACAAGGGCATATCTTTAAAACTGAAACAGCACCTCTATTAGCTGCATGGTCGCAAGTGCCAGAAAAAATGCGTCAAGGAACGGCCACAACGCCTACCCGCATCGGTTCATTTGAGGTTTTTACAACTTATTTTTTGTCGGTATTAACAAAGCATACTGAACTTGAATCTTTAGAATTGCATGAATACGGCCCGGGCCGTTTAGAACAAGCTGTCAGTGATGGACATGTTGATGTCGGCATTACCTATACACCAATTCCTAAAGCTGGAATCGATTTTATCGAAGCCACTAAAATTAAAATGGGTGCTTTTGGTTTAAAAAAATTTAAAAATACTGTAGTCAATGATTTACCTTTCGTTGTTCCGCTTAGTCCATCCGAAGGTACGCCCTCAAAAGTATTAGGTCTTGATGGCTGGCCTGAACACAAATTTCAACGCCATATTAAGTATCGTGTAACCATGATGGAATCAGCCATGGAGCTTTGTCGCGAAGGTCACGCCGTTGCTTACTTGCCAGAATTTATTGCGCGTTTACATAATGAAAAAGTTTTACCCGAATATCGTCTGATTGAACTGACCATTCCGGTAAATCAAAAAGAGCGCCTACAGCCTGTATTTTTAATTAAAAAAACACAATCACAAGAGTTAGCCTTACACCGAGAAATCGCCAAAGCTTTACGATCACTGCACTAATCACATATTATTAAACTTTCGCCGAATACTGCGCTGGTTAGAATCTCTAGAATCACGCGATTTTGTACTGCGATAGCTGCACTTAGTACGCAATTTGACCGCACGCTTACGCAAATGCGGTGGCATCACATCTAAGCGCTTAAGCGCCACCTTTTTCTTTTGCGGTGCCGTTGCTTGGCCCTCAGATATAGAAAGTTCAACGCTATCTAGTGAATACGTTTCGCGACGCCTGCGATATAGATTATGATCGAATGCGACCCATGTTAAAAATGTAGAAATAAATATAAAAGTTATCTTCATAAAACCTGCTGCGATAAAGAGGATTGATCAAACGGATTGAACGGATGCAGAGGTTTGTGCTCATGGCAGACTCCCAATAATAAATAGAAATAAAATTTAATGATTTTTTAACGAAATAAAATGCAGATAAAGAAGATATTCATCTTCTTTGAGATTAATTGCTCATGGATCAAGAATAACACAGGCCTTTAAATAAATCTATAGCCTAAAATAAGCCTTAGTTAGCTTACTTTCACGCGGGCTAATTGGCCTTCTCGGCGATAACTGGCCTCACGTAAATTTAATTTCACTTCACTGATAAAACTCAGCTGTTTTTCAACCATACTGTTAAAAACTTCCAGCAGATGATCATGCGGTTTTGTATTTTGCAAATTCGCAAATAAATCAATTGTGTGGTGAATCGCTTCGATCGTTGAATAACAATAAGATTCAGGTTGTTTTCGCACTCTAAAATTTGAAGGGCTGGTTGGAACAAAACTAATTCGCGGAAGCTGTTTTAAGTTTTCACTTTGATGCACCATACGTCCCGCAGTGGCCCATGTTCCATCAATGACAAATATGCGTAATTTTTTATTCGCTAAAAACTGCTCTTGGCGTTCAGTGGCTGACATTAACGATAGGTTTGTTGATTGTTGTCCCGGATATAAAATAACTGAATGATACTTGGGATCAGCAATCAGCGAATTAATTTGCTCATTGTTAGAATAATTTTGCCCTTTGATCAGATGTGATCCTTTAAGACAAAGATGCGACATTCTGCCGGTAGCAATTCTGCGCTTAGCTTCAATTGGGTGAATTAGAATAACAAAGTTGATCGCACAATCGATCGGCTGAATATTTTTACAGTAACAACCGAAATCAGGCTGAATGCACTTGGTGCAAAGATTTCTGTATTTAGGGGCTTCGGCCAAAAGTTCATCTTTTTTTCGTCGGTAGTCGTCTAAGTTCATTGAACTATCATAACAAACGACGATTCAGATAATACAAAAGCCCCTTAGACAGCGAATAAATAAGACTATGGTCTTAATTCGAAAGGTATTTTACGATATCTATGTCTGGAGGATTAGCTACGCCAGCGCCAGGTTTTGGCCCCGTCAGCTCGTCTAAAGTAAAACCCATATGTACATCATATGTTCGTTCAAGTTGGTTTCTTAACCACACTTCACGCTTATACCATTCGCGTTTGGTTGATCCGTCTTTACAGCCAGCATATTCTTGTTCGGTATTTGCGCCCCAACGTAATTCTGGGCAATGATAGGGATCAAAACTTAAAGCAAATAATCTTTGGCGAATAGTTTCTAAACTTAGTTCGACAGCTATGCCATTTGATTTGCTGTATTTGATTTTGCACCCTTGAGCATTTTGTAAATAAGATTTTAACATATCCGCTTTGATATCAGCGCCACTATAATCAATTTGCGGATCGCCTTTTTGATAGGCGATAAAAATCCTTTCAACTTTATCACGTAATTCTTTAAACGAAATTTTAATACGCGCATCACGTGATGGTGTCGAATAAGTTTCCCATTCACCGCTGGTGCCATAAATATTATTAGGCAATCTTGTTGGATGCTCTTTTAAATGAATTCTTTCAGAGACCGCGACTTGCACCGAATCAACGCGATCTAAAGCAGACGCACAAAGATCTAGGGTAATGGCTTTAACTTCTTCAACCGGATTAATACGCAGCACCCCTTTAGACATTTTCGCCCGTAAATAATCATAATAATCCATTTTCAGGCCCGCTAAAATAAACGGACCTTCTTTCCAGTTAGGAATAGGCGTATTATCGGTGCCGTACTTTTGCACGATGCTAAATTCTTTGTGGGCACTGACCGGACTAACTGTAATTTTACCACCGACATAAGATCCTAAGGCTGTATCGAAGCTGGCACCGACAAGTTCTTGCTTTCTGAAATTTTTAAATCCTGCGCCTTGTGCCGGACGGCTGCGTACGTATTTTGTTCCGTACATGCTTGATGTTAACGAGTTATCAGGATGGGCATCGATAAAATAGATTTTACCGTCATCAGTAATTTTATAAACAATAGCCACATGCCCTGCAGGATCATAAATTGCAGTGCCTGGGCGAATTGCACCACGCGAAATATCAGAAGGGTAATAATCAGATTCATAGCCTGGGCGATTTTCAATTTCATCTTCGATGCGAAACACCGCCGTGTAAACAGATTTCATTAAAGTTTGCGTGATATAGCTAGGCCCATCAGGCAATTTATTTTTTGAAGCCAGTACACTTAAACGCCTATATACAACGTTTCCATTTTTCGTATACCGCAAATTATCACCATCATTGTCAGAAGGAACCCGCGGCACAACTTGGCTTACGTGCGAAAAAGGCAAACCGTTCTTCCAGGCGAAGTAGGCACGTAAGGCGTAAGATAAGCGCGCACAGTCGACGTGAATATCTAATTGCTCTGAGTCACTGCCGCGATAAGGATTATTCGGATGCTGAATGCATTCTTGAAAGGATTTACATTCATTTTTTTCAACCGCTTGGCCGATCAAATTAACAAATTCTGAATATAATTTTTCATCTGTTTCAGACCAGGTGGTTTTTTTAATTTTCCATGCCGTGTCTGCCGCTTCTGCGAACATGAAAGAAAATATAATTAAAGCCGCTAATACAATTGAAAACCCAATTTTCATAAATTCCTCATAAATTCGAATAAAAATTTAAATACAGATAAGTTTATCTATAATTGCGTTTTTTTAGCAATCTATGAACTTGCGATAAATGCCCTTCGATCATTGGCAGCCGTGTTTTGGCATAAATTTCTAGTGCAGGATCGTTCGTATAGCCCGCGCTAGCTTTTACTTCACGAAAGCTTTTAATATCGCGTTCATGATCTTGCGCACTTAACGTCAGAAATCGTTTATCAAATTTGCGCCCGGTTAATTTACTGAGCTCATTCAGTTGAGCTTTTTTTTCATCACTGATTTCGTTGGGTAGTGCCACGCTATTCATTTGAGCTAAACTGCGAATTTCTTCTATAAGAATTTCTTGATCCATAAGCATTTGACGACCGTAATCTTTGATTGCCTTAGTTGTTCCCTTTTTTTCTGCAAGCTCAGCAGTAGCAAGATTCATCAACCGCGCATCAATCATTAAAATCAAAAAATTAGTATTTGCAGGGCTGATTTTTTCAAGTGCCGTATTTACCGAATCAATCTTTGCATTCACAACACTGTCGCTGTTTTGGGGCGTTTGGCATGACGCTATAAGTAGAACAGAGATCAAAGCCGCCATAACGTATTTTAATTTCATAAACACCTCTTCAATAATTCTTTCAGCTTACAGCAAGACTAAGTCCAAAGGCCACTAAAGAAATTCTTGTATGTAGATTTAAGCTTTGGTTATGATCATTGTATGAATAAAATTATACTGCTTTTTAGTTTTGTATTTTCTACGACAGTTTTAGCCGATGTACTTACATGGGATGAATTAGAAGCTGAAACCAAATATTCAGTAGCTTATGATATTCCGTTTGATGAAAATCTGACATTAAAAACTGATAGCCCGCTTTATTTCAAAGAAGTGACTGATCTTGGCAATGTGCCGGTTATGCTTTTTACCTTTTTAGATCCAAACTGCACAAATCCTGAATTTGAATCTGAAATGGTTCTGTTCAACCCAGAACCCGAAGATACAATTCATAATAAAGAAATCGGCGTCCAGTATTCTAAAGAATGTTGCGTCGATATTTATATCGAGCCACAGTATTATTACGATAAAAGCATTTTTAAAAATTAAATATTAATCAATGAGCAACCCTGATGACGGCGTTAGACATTTCGATGTTCAACACACAAATTTATTAAGCGAAATTCTTTACGACGAATATTCTGTAACCTCGGCAGATTTCAAAAAGCTGATCGACCTTGGCGCTATTTACGTGAACAACGAACGACAAACCAAAGATGGCTTTGTCTTTCAGAAATCGACTTTGCGGGTGCATTTGAAACCGCGCAGATACAATTGCAATTACCTTTGGAAATCTTTAATCGTTTTTGAAAATGACTTTTGCTTAGTCTTAAATAAACCCTCAGGTATCCCCAGCCACCCGACAAGCGATAATGCCCTTGAGAATTCGCTGACCCAAACAAGCCTTGCCCGTAAAATTCCTCTTTTTGTAACCCATCGCCTTGATACTTTAACTTCGGGCTTAATCGTCTATGCAAAAAAACAATCGTTTACAAAAAGTTTTAATCTTCAACTGCAAGAAAGAACCATTCGTAAAAAATACGTGGCCTTAATCGAAAGCTCTAATAAGCTTGCAGCACGGCTAACACATTATATGAATCCAGCGCCCGGAAGCCCTAAAAAATTATCAGACACGGCAATTGAAGGCTGGGCGATTTGCGAATTAGAAATTTTAGAGCAAAAAGAAATTTCGCCCAATCTAAGCTGGGCCAAAATTAATTTACTGACTGGCCGCACCCACCAGATTAGATCGCAGCTATCGCATATGCAGGCGCCCATACTTGGAGATTCACTGTATGGCGCAAAATCACCTTTTCAAACAAACGCGATTGCATTGCGCTCGTGTGAAATTGAGTTTCACTGCAATGCTGAACGCCTGAAATTCAATATCAACGAAGATTTCAATTAGGTAATGGAAACGGATATTTATCAAAATTAGAAAAAATGAATCCAATACTTATCCGGTCCCATTTAATTTTATCGGGTAAACTTTTGCCGTACTCTTCACGCGCATAATCTATAACAATTCCTAAATTATTTTTTATACGGCGGGTGTATTGGATATTAATTCCTGTTTTTGAAGCGTAATACTGTTTATTATTATTCGCGTCTAATTTGTTCAAGTTGAAGTTACTGCTTAGGCGGTAGATAAAACCAATGCTTTCTTTGCCATCATAATATTCGATTTTTGGACCATAAGAGAAGCTTTGTCCTGTTAGATTCGTGTTGGCTACGGCCTCCACGTTAGTTTTCTGAGCTGCATACGAGTATTCAGCTGCAGCTGAAAATCTATAATTAGAACTTCTAAACCCCAGAAAAGCTTGATAAGTTGTAAAATCCATATTTCGATACGGCGAATTTGCCTTTGCATTTCCCATTTGTCCTTGGCCAAATAAACCTAATAATCCGTAATTAAACCTGTGAACCATAGGATTTGAAAATTGAGGTGGTCTGGCAACACTATCGTTACACCACAGCAGCATTGCTATAAAAAACGAACACCAAACTGATTTGCGATAGTTAACGAGCACACTTAACTATACGGCATTAATGTCACACATCATGATGCAGATATCGTAATATTGTTAAAACTCTTGATGGAGTTTTCGTCACACTACTAAGTTCACGTCCCATTATGAGACTCTGAAAAGCGAAGCTCTAGCCATACAGCTTGTTCTTAAGCCTAATTTTTTGTATCTTTGCCTAAGAGGTATCCGGCATGTCAGTTCAAATTTGGGAGCATTTTTTTAAACCCGAAGTCCGTTCAAGCGGCCGCACTCTATTTAGCCAAGGCAAAACCTCGGTGGCCCAACCCTCTGATACTGAAGTTATCGTCTTTATTCGCGTATCGTCCCCGTTAAAAGTCGTTTTAAAAACAAAGTCAGTATCTAGTGACACGCTAACTGTTGATTGCAACTGCCCTGCTGGTAAAAAAGGTTTATACTGCAAACACATCTGGGCAGCGCTGTTAGCTACAGAACTCAAAAATCCAGATTTTTTCGCAGAAAAAACAGAAATACAAAAAATCGAAGCTATTGCTAAAACTGCAGAAAAAGCTAAACCAACCGCCCAATCACAGGCACGCGAAGCCGCCCAAGAAGCCTACAAAGAAAAACAAACTCTTTACCGCAAAATACAATATCAAAAACAAAAGCTGCGCCTAAATCAGTATAAAAAACTTAAAGGCGAACAACCTAAAGAAGTCGAATTTCCACGCGAAGTTGAAAAAGCTTTACAATATTTCTCACAAAATGGCTTTGAACTTAGAGATAGCCTAAATTCAGAAGTCATAGGCACAGCTAAGAAAAAATTAGCCCGAATTTTTCACCCGGATCTAGGTGGAAGCCACGATGAAATTCTAGAGTTAAATAAATACTCTGATATTTTAGCTAACTTTGCTGAGCGAAAAATAAATCCGTAAATTAAGCGGATCGCCTAATGTTTAGTAGCCATTTTTCTGCAGCTTTGTTCGCACTCGCGACATATTTCTGCACAAAGTCTCATGGCTTCATCTGCGCTCATCGTTTCACAATCTTCGGCGCATTTTGCGCAAACACTGGCACAAAGTTCACACACCTTTGAGTGAAATTCTGAATGCCACATCATGGCGTGTGCAGAGGTGCGACATATATCTGAACAGGTCAAAAGTAATTCGATATGTTTGCGCTCCGCATGTGACCCGCCTTTTTCTAGACAGTAAGGAATAATTTCCTCGCATGCTTTGTGACACAGAAGACAAATATCAATGCAAGATTGAATTTCTTCAGTGAATCCACCAAACGTTTTTGCAAAATTTTTCGTTAGAGCCTCAAAGTTTGTTTGCGCTTGCATAATAACCTCCTTAAGAATTTTAAAAAATTAAAATACAATATTTATGCAATTTTAAAACCACCAATAAAATTAAATTTGGCATGCCATCTGCTTTATGAATTTTATGACGCTGCGATAAATATCGTAAGCGTACCCAAACTGACGATGAAACCTCTAGTGAGAGCAAACAATGAAACAAGAAAAACAAAACTCAAAATTTTTAAATGTAAAACCTTGGACATGGCTTCTAGCCGGATTCGCCATGGGCGGAGTCTGCGCGTATTTCTTAGATCCCTCTCGCGGAAGATATAGAAGATCCCTCGTTCGCGACAAGGGCACACACTTAGCCAATCAAGCTAATTATTATGGAGGCAAACTCTATCGAGATTTAAAAAATCGAGGTAAAGGAATCATCGCCCAGGCCACCCACCTGACAGAAAACAAAGATGCTGATGATGAAACACTTATCAATCGAGTCAGATCTGAGTTTGGGCGAAAAATCCGCCATGCTAAAGCGGTTAAGGTGAAAGCAAATAATGGAGCAGTAACTTTAAGTGGTCCAATTCTTAGTGCTGAAGTTGATAAACTCGTTCAGTGCGTAAAGCGCGTTCCGGGAGTTAAAGCTGTTATTAATCATCTCGATGATCATGAAAGCGCAGGCCCAATTTCTGCTCTTCAAGGCAGTGGCAAATCTTACCTCAGGTCTTGATTGCCAATAACAACGCGCTCTAATACGATAACAAAATCCTATGATTAAACTGTCCGAGCGCTTAACAACCGTGTATGAAAATCTGCTTCCAGAAAAAGATGTCTGGGATATCTGCTGCGATCATGGCTATCTCGGAAAAACAGCCTACAAAAATGCAAACTTTACCCATATTTACTTTGTCGATCGCGTACCCGAGATAATGGAAAGACTAAAAATCCAATTTCATAAATCTGTTTTTAAAGCTGATTCTGCAGTGAAAGCCACTTTCATTTGCGCTGCTGGACAAGATCTCAATTTAAATGTAACCGGAACCGTTTGTATTACCGGCGTCGGCGGCTCGACTGTTTTTAAAATATTAGATGGTTTAGCAAAAAATAATTTTCTAAACGCAGACCGTCTTATTCTTGGTCCTCACAGAGACGAAATGAACCTACTTGAATTGATTAAAAATTCTTCGCAAATAAATCAATACCACTTAAAAGCTGAAATCAAAATCGTCGAAAACAATTTCAAGCGCGGCCTGTTTATCTTAGATAAAGTTCTTTAGATAATTGGTTTGTAGGAAGACCTACTGCCCATCAGGCTTTTCGGGAACGATTAACAGCCAGGGCTTAATGATAATAAGTTTTACCGCCCACTTAAGTAAATTAAGCAAAAGTGAGATTCTAACTTTAGACGAAATCGCCGCCAACATAAGCGCCAATCCAAAGCTAACACCGATATTCAGTATACCGATCAATAACAAGCCAGATATAGAGTTCACAAGCGCAAACCCCTCAAGCTGACCTAACACCACCGGCAGGCCGGCTGCAAAATTACCTGTCGATAAAGTGATGTGCCGTGCCTCTAAAGGTAGTCCCATAAATTTAATAAACTGCGGCGCTAAACCCAGTAAAAACCCAAGACTGATACTGGCTGCGTACGGGTTTGTACTATTTTTAAGAACTAAAGAAAACTTTTTAGTTCTGACTTTTCCAAGAAAGCCAAGCATACCTTGATGATTTGCCACTCTTTCTGGAACATTATGAATCGCCATCCAATTATCAACCCAGCCAGCAATTAGACTTGATATAAATAAAAGAAAACCTGTGAATATCGCAAAAATCGGAGACGGCCCTAGAATATCTGTAGAACTTATGGCAGCCATGCCCTCTGAAACCGACATTATCGGGCTTCCAAAATACATAAAAATCCAGGATACAAAAAAACAAATCGGAAAAACCAAAGTTAAATTTCCAAGAACAGCGATAAACTGTGTGCGCAGAATGGCAATGACAGCCTTTCGCGATTCTAACACCGATTGTTTAAGTGACTGCGCTAAGTAAGGTGCCGTAGCAGAAGGTTGTTTTGTTGCCAGTGTGCACCCAAGACTTTGAATAAAAAGAAAACTAAAAGAGTAATTCAGACTATCAAGCAAGCCCTTGGCAAAACCCGCTATACCGATTGAAGAAATAACCAATTTTAAAAACACAGTAGCCGATGTAACAGCTCCGCCACCTACGGCTGAATTGTACATTCTTCTAAACTCGCTCCACGTTGTAGTGACGTAATGTTCACCCACGTCAGAATTGCGACTGACAATTCTTTGAGTTAAAAGATTCATATTCTCTGCAAAAAATGATCGTAAACTTTTTTGATGATGAATATCCAAAATCAGTGTCGAAATAAATAACCGCACTGACTTAGCCACCGGCTGGGTCGTATTGAGAAGATTCAATAAAATTCTGATCCTGTCTATTCTTCGTCTCTGAGATTCGAGAAGAAAAACGCAGTCAACTTTAATGCCTTTGTCCTGCATTAAATTATAGTAATGCTGCTGCAACTTCTCACTAGCACCAAGGCAAGCAAACATTTCTGGCAACACTGACTGCACAGCTTCAATTTTATTCTGCGATACTAATTCCTGTAGTCTGGCTTCTGGTAAGCCTTTACTGTCTTTGATAGCTCCTTCGATTTCTCTTTGAACAGAAAAAGCATTCGACAGCAACTGAGTCGTCAGAACATGTAAAGATAAGAAAATATTATCTCTAAGAAGGCCAATTAAGCGCCCTTCATTTTGAAACAAGGCCAATAACGCTGCAAAAACTTCTTCATCAATTCCATCAACCAGAAGACTTTCGTCTTCATCCGGAAAAACTTCCAAAAGTAAGCTTGATAGGTTTTCGGTCAATGCACTTTGCGGAAGAATTTTTTCTTCAAGACGACGAATGAAATCCTGAATAAAGCTGAAATTCAAAGACATACCTACATCGGTGAAGATACTTACTGATGACATCGTCTGCATGATAGCAGTTACGGTTGAAACAAAATTTCTTTGCCATTCTGGATTGCGTGATAACAAAAACAGTAAATACTTAATACGAATTGAATAAACGCGCTCTCGGGTAATTTTTAAATTTTCAACATCTCGTGGTAATCTTAGCCACGTAAAAATATTGACCAACCACTGAACCTGATCAGAATAGTCTTTATCGGCGTATGATTTTGCTAATAAGTTATCGATATGTAGCATTTAAGAAGTATAGACTACGTATTTAAAAAATGGTAGGCAGATGGCTTAATATTTAATTGGACTTACAACAAATGTAAGCTAGCCTGCCAGGTTTATTTACAGGCTCCTACTTCAACGGAACATAAAGCTTATATAAAAATCCATTCAACTCGCCCGCGGTTATGCTAAGTGTGTTCGCGACTCCGCCCTTGGTTACGAAAGAAGTACCTAATACAAGATTCGCTCCCCCGGCCGTTCGACCCTGCATGCGACCCGGAGCATCTTTGGCGGCGTCTTGTATCATCGAAGTTGTTAGATCATAAGTCGCGCCTACATCTGTACAAACTGTTCTACCGTTTTTGACTTTACAGCGATTCATACCCACATATGCGGTCATGGGGATCAACATACGATTACCCAAACACTGATTGTACAGTTTCATCGCACAACGATCGTTTGCGGTCATCTCGGCCGCTGAAGCACCTAAAAGACCGAAATCGATTCCGTATCTTGTTTCGGATTTCATTTTTCGAACAACTGATAAGATCAATGAGCTTGCAGTATTATTGTAAGTGAATTTACTAGATTCCTGTCCTGGCAGCGTACCACTGTATGACACTTTGATCGCTGTTGATTTTGTGATCCAAACTTGAAATTTTAAAAAACCTTCTTTATTGTACGATAAATTCTTCGTAAGCGGCATTTCATTGGTTAGACCAGCCACTTGTTCTAGTAAAACTTGGTGCTGAGTACCAATCGCCGTCATGTTCAACAGAACTTGCGAATTTCCGTTTCTATTTTTACCATTTATTTCGAGTGGACCAGCTTTAATTTTAAATTTGTCGCCACCATTTGATTGACCGATAAAAGTATATCTTGCCATTGATTTATCGGTGATCAATTGAACGCCGACACTTTTTCCTTTTAATTCGATCGTGATTGGCTTGTGATCAATTTTTAATTCGACATGTGAGTCGTCAGCCGTGGGCTCGATACCGAAGTAGCGAACCGTCGTTTGACCATCCGTAGAGGTATTATTAACGAATTTAATGTTTTTCGCATTCAATTGAAAATCAGTTTTTTGCCCGTCGTAAACAACATGACCCTTGATATCAGCTTCTTTAATGACTTTTAAGTCGGTGTTGTTATTACTAAAATATTCTAAAGCTTTTACATCCACTTGAAGTGTGCCTTTAGGATCTGTCGCTTGAATTTGAGCTTGTTCAACGATCACGACATCAGTGCCATTTTCGTTTTTGTAATGCGCAATTCTTTTTCCGTTAAAAAGTAAACTGCGAGCCTTAGCCGTATCGTCGACTTTGATTTGATTTAAATCTTTCAATTCAAGATAATTCACTTCAGAATCACGATATGTTTTAGCCCAGCCAATACTACCGCTTAATGAGGTATTTTTATTAGCATCGACAACTAAAAGCTTCATGTCGCTGATTTCAATAATCGAAGTGTCTTTTTCTTTGTTAGCAAAGCTAACTACTTTTCCGATAGTAAGATCTCCGATCAGCTGCTGCGCCGATGATTGTTCTGAGAAACTGATTTTAGCTTGTTCGATGGTTAAGCCTTTTGACTTATCCGCAATATTTTCGCTTCCGGCGAAATTCGAAAAGTTAAGTTTCACGTTTTGACCTTTATTATTGTCTGTTCCAATGATTCCGCCATTCGTAATCGTCATACCACGCGAAACGCCATCGACTTGAGCAGCTTCGATCCCGTCGCTGGTGATGGCCACACTTTGATTATCTTTCGAATCAAGCTTACTTAAAAGTGCACTAAACTTCGTTGCGGATAAGTTTTGGATTCCAGATCCTTTTAAAATTTCAAGATCGCCAAAGCTAATTGTTCCAAGTTCACCTTTATTGCTTTTTCCATCTACTGAAACATTCGCGGCTTTAAGTGATTGAGTGGTAGCTGTTTCTAAAGCCGACGCTTGACCGATTTTAATATGTCCGGCAAATTTATCATCCGAAACCATCATTTCTGTTCCGGTGATATTTGATAGTTTCACTTCACCATCTTTGTAAACATCAATCGATCCGCCCGTCCAAACGATTTTTTTACCATCTTTTTCGGCTGCGATAATCCCGTGCTCATTCTTAATTGAATAGTACTCAAGCTGTTTGCTTTTATTAAAATAAATATCTACGGTCTTTCCTTGCAAAGCATCTTCTGGTTTATTAATTTTAAATGAAAGTTTATAACCTTCGACTTCTCCGGTTAAGTCTTTAACCAAGATACTGCCTTTTTGTTCCTGAGCCTTTGCCGATTTTTCATATAAAACCGTTGAAGAAATTAAAACGTAATCGTTTTTTCCTTTATTTAAATCTTTTAATAAAGTTTCACCCAATTCAACCGCATAATTCTCTGTCGTATCGTCAGTTGTTTCTGTTTTGTTAGAAATAATTGAAATATTTTTTGAAGTGATGGTTTGTCCTTTGCTTTGGTCTTCAAAATAAAAATCATCACCCTTTAATGTAAAATGGGTTGCTTTCGAGCTTGAAGTTTTGGCTTCTAAAGATTGAATATCGGCATGAGCCAAAGAAAATAATTGTCGATGACCGTTTTTATCTTGTTCGCCGCTTAGTACCGATTCGTTGACTAAGCTGTACTTCGTTGTTTGCTTATTATCAGTCGTCTCTTTAACAAGATGAGTAAGACCGTTTAATTTAACCTGAGTATCGTTGCTATTAAGAACGCCATTATGAGCTGTCAAATAACTTTTTTCACTTTTATCGGCGTATTTTGTCGTGGTTGCTTCCACATTGTAAAAAACTGAAGTCCATTTATCTTCTTTGTAATAAGTCACTTTATCACCAGATAAATAAGAAGCATTTTCGCCATTTTTTTTGTTTGTGGTTTGTTGAAAAGCTATGTTTCCGGCGATTTGGATTGTGCCTTTATCGCTGATATAAATGGCTTTATCACTTTTTAGATTTTCAGTCTTTAATGTCGCGTCTTCTTTAAAGTGATAAACAGCATTGTAAATCTGATATTCTTTAAGACTATTTTTTTTGCTGGCATAATCTATGGCTACGTTTCCTTGCGTGAATTGACCGATTTTGTTGTCTTGCATATTAACGCTCGCACCTTGAATAACAATTTTTTCACCTTTTTTGTAGCTATCAACCAGTATTTGATCTGTTTCAAGTACATAATCAATTGTCATTGTTTGGCCGTTTGTTGTTGATCTATTTTCAATGGCCTTAATTTCAGAATTTCCTGCCAAAACAACATTCTGACCACGAATGGGATCAAAAACTTTCAAATCACTTTCGTTTTGAAATTTGTAAGTCACGTTTGCTGCTTGAGAGTTTAAATTCAACTCGGCTGACAATAATGAACCACCCATTGTTTCAACGCGAAGATCTTTTTGCGGAGCTAAAGGATTACGATTAAAATCAAACCCAACTTCAGTGTTTAAACTAAGCTTCACACCGTTTGATGGCAGCAATTCGATACTTGTATGAATAGCCTCAAGCCCCGTAGGACCTTTTTTGGTTGCGAACTTCGTCATACCGTTTTCAGTGATATTGATCTGAGAAGAAACCACTTTTAAACTTGAAACTTTTGACTGAGAATCACGCCCAGCACTTAGCTGAGACCAACCAAAACTGATATTATTGTCTTTATTTTTTACATTTAAATTAACGGCATCTAAAGTGGCGACTTTTCCGTTTTGTAATTGAGATCTATCAATAGTTACACGGTCTGAGGTAATCGTCGTGTCTCCGCGTGTGATCTTAAAATTATCAATGATAATAAATCGACGGTCTGCACTTAATGAAAACTTCATTCCTTTAATTTCAAACCCATTGAAAGTCAGTCCGTACTTTCCAGAAGTTTGATTTAAAGTGAAGCCTTTATCTTCTAAAGCTTTAGTTACAGTTTGAATAAGCTGTTGCTTAATCGTTTCTGCAAATTGAGGATCCCTTAATCTGTTGATTTGTTCTGCCGGTAAATTTTGCGAAATTCTTTGAATCAATTGTGGAATTTGGGTCTCTAATGCCTTAGGGTCTAACGAGCCATTTGTTAGAATTGGCATCACCAAATCACTTATCTTCTGTTGATCTGCGCCGTTTAATATTTCTGTTAGCAGCTTGTCTGTATTTTGAATGTTGGGTGATCCATCTTGAATATTTGAAGCGACTGTATTGTAGCGTTCTGTTAAAACATCAATAATCTCAGGCGACAGAGTAAAATACTTTGATAGGCCGTTTTTTAAGGTCGGTTCTTGGCGGCTTGCCGCAAATACACCAGCGTTATTCGTAAAAATGAATAAGAACGCTAAAACTCGTGTCATGTATGTCTTTGTCATATTTCCACCTAACCAAGACCCAATAATTTAGGCCTATCTCAATGGAGTTGCTATTTTTGTACCGCTTTATTTACGGCTAAGGTGTTTATATGGGTGATGACCTAATCAGTAAATCCGATGTAACAATTTTTGGTAACATCTTCGAGTTGGTTGACGTGTATCTCAGAATGAGACTGATGAAATTTGGTAGGGGCGCAGGGACTTGAACCCCGGATCCATCGGTTATGAGCCGATTGCTTTAACCAACTAAGCTACACCCCCACCGGAATGTTTGATTAAAACGATAGTTATAGCCTAGCAAAACACCAATAGGAGATCAATCCACGACGCTGATAAAAAGCTTGCAGGGCTCACTTCTTTTGCGATTTACTTGCAGCTATGACGAGTTCACTTAAATTTTTTGCATTATTTGTCGCCTTTTTACTTAATCCAGCTTTTGCCAACTCTGCCCCAGAACAGACGATCGAATCTGTTAACCCCGAAAAGTACCGTTGGCTTTATGAATTGGTGATGCCGGCCAAAGACCGTTCAGCTCAACCTGACCATGCCTTTAAGTCATTTAATGTGCACTTAAAAGACACTTATGAAAATTACCCAACGCCAAGTCATTTAAGCGGTAATCATTTTAATTTAAAGCCAAACATTCAGGGTAAAATCACTTACGTCGAATTTTTTCCTAAAAAATATAACTATGATTTGATCTACACACCGAATTCAACAGATGTCACTTTACGTGTAAAAGTAAATTTTCTTAACCCTAAAGAACAAGACTTAGAAAATTTTAAAAAGAAATTCGCCGAAGCAGAACAAATCTGGAACGCCAATCAGGTACCGTTAGATTTTAAATATCGTTTTCAATTTCAAGTCGTTGCAAACCCAAAAGAAGCACATTACTCAGTTATTTTATGGGATGACACCCGAGGTCCTTATGACACGAACTGGGGTCGTAATTGGTCAGCGACAACTATCGCTCATGAATTCGGTCACATGTTAGGTCTTGGTGATGAATACGAAACCATCACTTCAGAATCATTTTGCCTTAAGCATTCTTTAATGTGTGATTCAAACCGCGCCAAACCAATGTATCATCACTACTATTTTATTCTGCGCCGTTTGATGAAATAAATTTCTAATTATTCTTTCTGACTGGGCGAAAGATATGCGCCCAGCTTACTAAGGCCGAAGGCTTCTTCGTTTGCACGTAAACTTTTCCTTTACCGCGAAACCGACAGACAAAACCTTCACCGCTGAAAAATAGTGATTTATAATTACCCAGTTTTTCCATGTCATATTCTAAGCCCGTGGTAAATGCGACTAGGTGATTATTATCAATCAACACTTCGTCTTCGACATTGATTTCAGTTAAGGCACCATAGCCGTTATACCAAACATGCCCTGCGCCCGACATCTTAACTAAAAACCAACCTGCGCCAGAGAATAATCCCTTTGTGACATTTTGAAATTTAGTTTCATAAACCAAACCTTCGGTGTGAGCCACATATGAACTAGAAGAAAGAAATACTGTTTCACCTTTTAATTCAAAATGTGAAATATCACCAAACGGTCCTGGTGCTATTGTTACTTCGCCATCCATTGCCTTAGCTTTAAATTCAGATAAAAAAAGTGATTCTCCTGAAACAAAACGGCGCAAACCACCTTTAAATTTGGTTGTCATCTGCATGTTTGTCGACATACTGGCCATAGCGCTGGCTTCAACAAACAATGTTTTATCTTTAGGAACCGAAACAGTTAACCACGAAAAATCCGGTCTATGTTCAATATTAAATTTCATAATTAACCACGGGCTTTCAAATAAGGAGTTAATTCTTGGCCATAACTTCTTGGATTATGCGACTGGCACCAAACAGTACCTTGACCACTAAATCTGCAAATAAAACCTTCGCCGCTCATAAAAGCCTGTAGCCAATTTTTTGAAGCTTTTGAAATATTAAATTGCAGCGTTTCTTCAAACGCAACGATGTGTCCGGTATCGACGATGTATTCACCGTCTACTTGCACAGGGTAAATAAAACCAAAACTATTTAACAAAAGTTCGCCATGCCCTTTGGCCTTGATCCAAAAAAGTGATTCTCCTGAAAAAACACTTTTCATACCCTGCCATTCTAAATTAATTTGCACGTCATGATCACAGGCAACAAAAGCGCCGCCAGCGATCACTAAATTTTCGCCGTTCAATTTTTTTACCAACATATCACCGGGTAAAGTAGCGCATAACCAAACTTGCGCTGGTTGACTGGCTTTGTACTGATTCAGAAAAAAGCTTTCACCGGTTAATAACCTTTTAACGCCAGATAATACTCCGCCGCCACCTTTTTGGTGAGTGGTGGTATTTACTGAAACCGCACCTTTTAGAGCCATCATCGCTCCGCCTTCAGAAACTAATGTCTCTTGCGGCTCTAGGTGACAAATTGCAATCGTTGATGAGGGTTGGAATTTTAATTCAAATTTCATGGCTATCTCCAAAAACGCGCATTTAACCATTGCGCAAGGCCTTTAACACTTCGAGTTTGTAACTGCACTTTACCCTGGCCCTCTAATTGTAAGACAAAGCCTTCTTTACTTAGAAAACTATCAATTAATCCACCGGCAAGTTTTAGTTTTAGCTGAACGGTCGGGGGCCACATCAACAGATGTCCTGAATCAACAATGTATGTACCATTGATTTCTTTTTCGACGACGGCACCATAACAGCCATACCAAATTGTGCCGGTCCCTTTAAACGAAAGTTTAAATAAACCTTCACCGGCAATAAGATTTTTAAATCCGGCCCATTTAGTTTTAATTTTAATATCTCCGGTGCGCGCGATAAACGAGCCTGTCTCAATAAAGATTTCTTCGCCGTTTAACTGGCGACTTTGAATATCACCGGGGGTACTTTGACTGATATGAATTTTTTGAGTTTTACTTGAAACATTTTGAAAGTGATTGATAAAAAAACTTTCGCCGCCTAAAAGTTTTAGCACAAGGGCTTGCCAGAATGTTCCATTCATAACTGTTGTCGGCATTAAGCCAATATCTTGGCTGGCCATGGCTCCGGATTCGACCGTGATCATTTCATTTGGATTTAATTCACACTCTAAGATTTGAAAAGCGGATGATCCGACTTCTTTAACATTCATAAGCCCCTGCTTTCTGGCTAGAGCTCTTTCATTGCAGCTTTAAAAGCTGTCCATTCTGTCTCTAGACTGATGTACTCAACGTTTTCATATTTAGGAGTTTTACGAAGCTCGTCAATTTGATTCTGAATATCTAGACACCGCTGCTCAGTTTGCGGATGTGAGCGTAAAAAACTTTGATTCAAAATTTTTTCAATCGCACCACCGCCGACGGTTTCTTTAAGCGTTTTATTGTAATCAGCTTCGATAACTTGCAATGCTGACTTTAGGCCAGTCGGATCTATCTGACTATCCAACAGCATTCTAACCGCTAAAAGATCGGCTTCTTTTTCTAAGTCTCTTGAATACGATAATTGTAATAAAGAATCGCCGTTATCGGCCAAGACCGCAGCTAACCCAGTAACATCGCCCAAAATTGTCTGAATTAATAAAAATAATCCCGCGCCTTGAAAAATGCTTTTGATCACATGCCGTTTTTCAGCATGAATCATCTCATGCCCGATGACGCCCAGTAGATCTTCTGGTTTTTTAAGTTCATCAATTAACCCGCGGTTAATAAATAAATGACCGCCGATAGTTGCGTAAGCATTCATTTCTTTTTTTGATGAAATATGGACTGTGATTTTTTTCTGGTCATAACCTTTAATACGCTTTAACAAGTCCTGTAATTTAAGTTCAGCATTGTTAACACTTTTAAATTCGTCAGTAGCACTAGTTTTAAATACTTTATCGCCGATTTTTTTCTCTATACTTACCGGAATCAACGTCGCAAAGGCTCCGGCGATGGGCCCGCGAAAATAAATCATCGAAGCAATAATCGCTATAATCACAGCGATATAACTTAAATCCATGTGCAGGTTTTTATCGCTGACTTTAAACAAAGGCAGCAACTGAGATTTGATCGTTTCAATTTCCAGCAGTTGCTTTTTCATTGATCGATCTAAAGCGATGTATAGCAATTCTTTATCACTGAGATGAATAAATAGAATTGAATCATTATTGCCACCGATTTCGAACCGCACACTGCTGTATAAATACGTTTTACCGCTTAAATTTAAAAAATGCGGGCCAAAATTTACAGATTTTGCGTTTCGCTGATCGTTATTGATGACATGAATTGCCGAAATTTCCACTGCTAAAAGCCTAACAAGCTCATGTTTGATAAGCAATTAGCCTTTATTATCAAAAGCCGGAATATCTTTTTTACGTTTTCGCTTTGCCGGTTGGTATTCAATGCCGTAACTCACTTCAGCATTTGCATTGGCCGCAGAATCACCCGGACTATCTTTCTGTGGTGACTTTGAAGACCGCCGCGCAATTTGCGCATTAAAAAAATCTTCTTCAGAAATCATATCTTTGTATTTCATGGTGTTGTTCTCCATAACGTACAAGAATTGCAATTTCACACCCAGCTTTTTCGGGACTATTCAGGACAAAAAAATAGGAGATCAATGATCTCCTATTTGGTAAACTTAATTTAGATTTTCTAGCGCCTGACCGGCCGCACCTAGCTATCAACAAACGTTTTTAGTTTATTGCTTCTAGAAGGGTGACGTAATTTACGTAACGCCTTTGCTTCAATCTGACGGATACGCTCACGAGTAACGTTGAAATCCTGACCAACCTCTTCAAGAGTGTGATCTGATTCTTCACCGATACCAAAACGCATACGTAATACTTTTTCTTCACGTGGAGTTAATGTTGATAAGACACGACGAGTTTGCTCAGCTAAGTTTAAGTTCACAATCGCTTCTGCAGGATTGATCACTTTTTTATCTTCGATAAAATCCCCTAAGTGAGAATCTTCTTCTTCACCCACTGGAGTTTCTAAGCTGATTGGCTCTTTCGCAATTTTTAACACTTTGCGAACTTTATCTACCGGCATATCCATACGATCTGCGATTTCTTCAGGAGTCGCTTCACGGCCTAACTCTTGGATTAATAAACGTTGTGTACGCACAAGTTTATTAATCGTCTCGATCATATGAACTGGAATACGGATTGTACGGGCCTGATCGGCAATGGCGCGCGTGATCGCCTGACGAATCCACCAAGTGGCATAAGTCGAAAATTTGTAACCGCGACGGTATTCAAATTTATCAACGGCTTTCATTAAACCGATGTTACCTTCTTGGATTAAATCTAAGAATTGTAAGCCTCTGTTAGTGTATTTTTTAGCGATAGAAACAACTAGACGAAGATTGGCTTCAACTAACTCAGATTTCGCAAGGTCAGCTTCGCGCTCACCTTTCCAAATTGCTGTGTAAGTTTCTTGAATCCAGCGAAAGTTCATTTCTGTGTCTTCATGAAGACGTTTTAAACGAACTTCAGCTTCTTGTGCCTGGATAGCGTATGTACGGAAACGACCGTAGCTTAAGCCAGTGTCACGAGTAGTTTTAGTTAATTCTTTTTCGTTATTCTCGATCACTTTTAAACGTTCAACTAAAGACGCTACGTCTTTAGAGAAAGTTTTTTCCATACCGTCTTTAATACGACGACGTAAAGTGCCCATGCGGTTGACTAAATTTTTAAACTTAATAACAACGCGGTTGATCGTTTTACGGTTGAAATTGATTGATTCGAAATTCGCCATCAACGCTTCGTTGATTACGCGAGTTTCTTCATAAATTTTAGTTTTAACATCAGGTTTGATATTTTCATCGCGTAAAGCGGTGAAAGCTTTTTCTGTGTCTTTTTGGTATTTTGTAACGATACCGATTAATTGATGAATTTTTTCGATGTACTCTTTTTCGTCGTACTGAGTATCTTCATCTTCAAGACCACGAAAGATCGATTTAACTTTGATACGGCCTTGATCTAAACGTTTACCTAAATTGATGATCTCGAATGTTCCTAACGGAGACATTAACATCGCACGAACGATCTCGCGCTCACCCTTTTCAATACGACGGGCAATTTCAACTTCACCTTCACGTGTAAGTAATGAAACAGATCCCATTTTACGTAAGTATAAACGTACTGGGTCAGAACCCTTTACGTCTTCGGCTTCTTTTAGTTCTTCTTCGTCTTCTTCTTCTTCGTCAACTTTAGACAGGAATTCGTCTTTGTCGTCTTCACGAGCGGCTTCAGTATGTTCTGTAATAACCACACCGTTAGCTTCAAGCGTCTGCATCAATGCATCTAATACGCTAGCCGCAATAATTTCTTGCGGAAGAGATTCATTGATCTCTTCGATTGTTAAGCGGCCTTTATCTTTAGCCATCTTAAGCAATTTTTGAACTTCTTCTTTTGCCAACACTTCTTGTTCAGCAGCAGTCAAAGTTTTGATTTCGTTTTTTTCTGGGTTATTCGTCATCTGTCCTCACGGGGCTAATAAAAAAATCAAATTTAAAAAAACAAAAATCATTAAGTTTATTTTTTAGATTCGCTTTTTAAGGCGAGACGGCTTTTTTGCAACTCAGAAAATTGTCTAAGTTTATCTTCATCATTCAGGTTCAGTTTGTCTGAGCGAATGTCTATCGATAATTTTTTTGCCTGATCTTTTATAAACTCCTGCTGAATGCGAGAAATTAAATCCACGATAAGTTTTTTTTCTTTTTCTTCGTCGAATTCACCCATTTGGGTGATGTCGAGTTTAGAGTTTTGAAAAAGCAACTCAGGTTTATCAATTTTATCAATCAGCTGACTGACCAACCTATCAAATTTATTTGCGTCTTGTCTATAATCTTGCTCGGCAATTTCGAGGATTTGTTTTACACCTAAGTGTTTGATTTGGCTTAATAATTGCGTGAATGAAAGAGGCTCTTGCAACTCGCTCATAATAGCGAAATTGGCACGACTCTTGAGGGTGTTTTGCAATAACATCAGCTCAACTTTAGAGGCATCTGAAATTTTAATTTGCGGGTTTTCTTCGATTTGCGCTGAAGTTACCTCTGCCGAAAGCACAGGCTGCGGCTCTTCTGTCACTAAATTTTTTTGATAATTCGTACTCGCTGCAGGGCCATAACCTTGGTTGCGCCCTGCGGTATTACCCTGAAAAGAATTCCTAAGCCAGTCTTTATTGACTCCCATAATCTGGCAAAGGTCATCAGCATAGAGCCCTTTTAGACGCTGGTCAGCCATGGCATCAAACACAGGTTTGATTTTATCGACCAGTTTTACTTTATCCGAAGCTTCACCGCGGTAGTCACTCATCCACGATTTCAAAACAACTTTGAATAAATCAGGAGCTGAATCAATTTGTTTTTTCAATGCTTCGGTTCCAAATTTTATAACAAACTCATCGGGGTCTTTGGCTTCAGTTAAAGTTAATCCGCGCGGAAATAATCCTTGAGAAAGCAGAATTGGAAGACTGCGTTCTGCGGCCATTTTACCAGCGTCATCACCATCAAAAAGCACAACCACATTATTTGTTAAGCGTTTAATAAGCTTAGCGTGATCTGGGGTTAATGCTGTTCCCATAGTGGCGACAACATTTTTTAATCCCGCTTGGTAAATTGAAACTAAATCCATGTAACCTTCAACCACTAAAACTAAATCGTCTGAACGAATATGTTTTGCGGTTTGAGCTAAGCCATAAAGAACTTTGCCTTTATGAAATACCGGAGTCTCAGGAGAATTTAAATATTTTGGTTCACCTTGTTCGATGATACGGCCACCAAAGGCCAGCACATCACCAGTCGGAGAATGAATCGGAAACATTAGACGGTCACGAAACATATCGAAGTAGCCTTGGCCTTCTTTACGTTTTCGCACTAGCTGTGCTTCTTCAGCTACTTCTACGGGAATCGAACTGCGATTCAACTGTTGGCCTAAGGCTTCCCATTCATTCGGCGCATAACCGATTTGAAATTCTTCAATCGTTTCAGGATTTAATTTTCTTTTTAAAACATATTGGCGAATTTGTGAATCTGTCGATTGACGTTTCAACATTTCTTTAAAAAAATCAGCGGCAATTTTATTTGCACGCAACAAAGTTTTTTTCTGATCTTTATCTTCATTTGAATAATCCGGGCGATTATTCTCAAAGGCATCATCAGTAATTGGAATTCCGTTACGTTCTGCTAAATACGCAATTGAATCGGGAAAACTCATGCCGTTAAAATCACGCAAGAACGTCGTTACATTGCCGGATTTTTTACAACCGAAACAATGATAAACACCTTTGAATTCGCTAACAGAAAAAGATGCCGTCTTCTCCTGATGATCAGGAAAAGGACAGCGCCCCATATGCCCGCGGCCAGTGGGTTTTAGCGTTGTGTACTGTGAAATGATATCGACAAGGTTTGATGCGGCGATGACCTTCTCGATGAATTCTTGCTTGTAACCCAAATTAGTTCAGTTTTGACTTAATCACTTCGCTAATTGTTTTGCCGTCTGCAGTGCCAGCAGTTTTTGCCTGAACAGCTTTCATCACTGTGCCCATGTCTTTAACTGTAGTAGCGCCTGTTTCAGCGATCACTTCAGCAACAACTTTTTCAATTTGTTCACGAGACATTTGCGCTGGCAAGTAAACTTCCATCACTTTTAATTCAGCAGTTTCTTGGTCAACTAAATCAGTACGACCTGCAACACCGAATTGTTCGATAGATTCTTTACGTTGTTTAACTAATTTTTTTAGAACAGCCATAACATCGTCAGCAGTTAATGGTTCTGGACGTGAATCAATTTCTTTTTGCTTGATCGCCGCGTGTAAAAAACGAAGTGTGTTTAATTTTACTGAATCTTTAGCAATCATTGCGGCTTTGATATCAGCCATTAATTGGTCTTTAAATTCCATGGACGACTCCCTTGAGAAATATGTTTTTAAAATAAAAAGAGCTCTTAAGAAATTAATCCCTAAGAGCTCTATAAGCTGTAAACTTAATTTACAAACTAGTCGCGGTCTCTGAAACCACCACGAGTTTTTTTCGTAGCGCGTTTGCGAGCAGCGATAGATTTTTTCTTAGCAGATACGCTTGGTTTTTCGAAGTGTTCGCGTTTTTTAACTTCTGAAAGGATACCAGCTTTTTCACAAGACTTTTTAAATTTTCTGAATGCTGATTCAAAAGATTCACCGTCTCTGATTTTAACTAATGCCATTTGGAATTCACCTGCCTCTCGATATGACTTATAAGCAAACAAGATTATTAACAACCGAGGTGTCTATTTACACTGTATGACTTAGCGCGGCAAGACCATTTAGTTAAAATAATCAGGGTTTTATACTAAGACTGAGCTTAGAGATGAACCAATTTACCCAAGCCGACCATAAATTCATGAAAATCGCCTTTAAATTAGCGCAACAAGCTGAAAAAAATGGCGAAGTTCCCATTGGCGCTGTCATTGTTGATGGCGAAGGCAAAGTCATCGCCAAGGCTGCAAACACCCGCGAAACCATAAATACCGTGCTTGGCCACGCCGAACTTTTAGCGCTTCATCGTGCGTGCCGGACGAAAAAATCTTGGCGCCTGATTGATTGCACTTTGTATGTGACTCTTGAACCGTGCTTTATGTGCGCCGGCGCTCTTGTTCAGTCGCGAATTAAACGAGTCGTATTTGCCACCCATGATCCTAAAGCCGGAGCGATGGGTTCACTCGATAATTTATCAGCGCATGCAAAATTAAATCACCGCTTCATTGCCGAAAGCGGCTTAATGCAAAATGAATGCAGTCATTTATTAAAAAAATTTTTTAAAGAAAAACGTCTCGAAAAAAAATCTACTTAACGATCGTGGCGCCTAAACCAAATTTTTGCGGAGCCGCTTGATATCTGGCTTGAGCCACAGGTAACCAATTTGTTAAATTACCACGACGAGTTGAATCAGACGGATGTGTCGATAAAATTTCTGGGGGTTTTCCCGCACCAGCTGCCGCGCCCATACGCTCCCAAAGTTTAATTGATTCACTTGGTTCATAGCCGGCATCTGCCATGAATATTTGACCTTCTTTATCTGCTGAAGATTCATCTTCACGCGAAAATTTCATATCAAAGAAAGCGACCGCAAACCCACCGGCCACGCCGCCTATTTGCGCCCACTTTTTACACGAATCAGTTTTACAAAGAAGTTCGCCAGCTAAGATCGTTCCGACACCAACAACAGCACCAATCATATTGCTTTGTTTCGCGCGAGCGTAATGTGCAAGCCCATGTTTTAATGTTGCATGCGCCACTTCATGGCCCATAACTGCGGCCAAGGCTGCTTCAGTTTTTACAACTGGCAATATACCGGTGTAAACCGCCATCTTTCCGCCAGGCATACACCAAGCATTGATCTGAGGGTCATCGATAAGAACCACTTCCCAATTATAAGGTTTACCTGAAGCTAATGCGATACGCTTAGCTACGCGATTAACCATCGCAGTCCATTCTTGATTTGTTGAAATTTTTGCTTTGGATTTAACTTGAGCGTAGGCTTTGGCGGCTTCCGCATTGATTTCTTCTTCACTAATCCCTGCAGATTCAGGGCTAGTTTTACAACTGAGAATAATAAAAGTAAGAGTAAATAAAATTAGTTTTGTAGTTTTCATGGCTACATTTAACTAACTTTTATCTCTAAGATCAATCCCTGATCCACTTCGGAGATTTTCGCCCCGAACCTAATTTTAATTTTTATGGTCTAATCTGTAACCAAAACTAGGAACTGCAGTGATAATTCCCTGAAATCCTTCGATTTTCTTTTTCAGGTAATTAATCTGCGAATCCACATTTCGCGGAGTCACTTCAAAATGGCCCCAGACTTCTTCCATAAACGTGCTGCGGGATACCAGATGGTTCTGATTTTCAATCAACAGCTTTAAAATTTCGAACTGTTTTGGAGTTAACGTAATTTCCCGTTCATTCACATACACTAAACGTGAATTTAAATTCATTCTTAAATTACCCACAGTTAATGTAGCCGCATTGATATTTGCGATCACAACCCCATTATCCACGGGCTGTTTAACTGTGTAACCATGAATACGCTTTTTCAGGCGAAGAATTAATTCTTTAGGATGAAAAGGTTTAGCAATAAAATCATCGCCACCTAATTCTAAAGTTTCAACGCGCTCGTCTTCTGTGGCCACACCAGACATAAAAATAATCGGGATATCTTTAGTTTGCGGGTTCTCTTTTAAATTCTTGCATAACTCGGCCCCGTTTAAACGTGGCATTTGGTAATCCATTAGAACGATATTTGGTTTGAACTCTAAAATTAACTCTAATGCTGAATACGATTCAGAAGTTGTCTTACACTCAAAATACGGACTTAGAATTTCAGAGATCACTGAGCAACTATCAACAAGATCATCAATGATGACGACTTTATTCATTTATTAGGCCCCTTTGTACTTCATGGTTTTGACATCCAATATCTTTTTAATCGCATCCCGCTTGTCGCCTTGAATCTCAATGCAGCCTTTTCCATTTTCGATGAAATGCATTCCACCGACGCCGCACTTAGCTTTCAATTCTTTAGTTAATTCTTTCAGGAATGGATCGTACGCAGGTAATTGATCTAAAACCGTCACCGTCTTGCCGCCGCGACCGTTCTTCTCGATTCGAAAAACAATCACAAACTTCTTTTCAGCGACGAGGGCTTTTTGTTGGGCTTCGAAAGCTTTTCTTTCGCCGTCACCCGACATTATCGCCTGATCTTTTGGATCATCGCTATAGACTAAGACGCGGTTTTTATTATTCAGATTACGTTCCATTTCCGCCAGAGGACTCTCGCCCAATAGATAAATCATACACTAAATTGTAAATTAGCTATGCGAAAAAATGAAAATTCGTCATTTCCGAGTCGAAGTGAGACAACAAAGATCTGTTAAGAATTGTAAAGTTCTATTCTGAATCTTTGTGAGACGGCTCAGCCTGAGAATTGTTATTTTCTGTTAAGCTGTGTTTGGTATATTCCTTACCATCGAATCTGAAAAGCTGCGGCTCGTTATCCATAACCGTAATCATATTTACCGGACGCTTCCACAGTTTGTTTAAGTTTTTCATTGTGGCGTCCATATAATTAGGCTGTAGATCCAAACCTTCATGAACGTGTCTTAATAAAAGCTCGCCGCGATTTTCAAAATTCGCGTTTTCTATTCTGATGATGGGCTGTCCGAAATTCGTTAATTGAAACAAGAGCTGCGCCTTGATGGCCTTGAAGTCACGGGTATCCACTTCAAAACGACCGGTTTCTTTATTCATTTTATAGACGAACATTTTGTTTCGAATGCAAAAGTCTTCTGTTAAAAACTCGTCAATAAATGTCACGTCATTATAAATCTTGCGAACTTCAAAGATCTTCTCGAGCCCTAAATTTAACTTTTTATCCCAGTGTTTACGCTCATTAACATCATCACACTCTTCCCAATCACGACCGAATTTTCCTTTATTCCATCTTTCTTCTATTTCGCGCATCAGTTCAATGCCTACTTTGTACGGATTATACCCGCCAATTTTCATAAACATGGCTCCTGCGTGATGATCGGCGAAATCGACAATCTCTGAATCATTTAAAATATGCTTAGTCATAATGTGCGAATGCCAGTACGACGCCCAGCCTTCGTTCATGGTTTTAGTCATTCCTTGCGGAGCAAAATAGTAAGATTCATCTTTAATGATCGACAAAACATCCTGCTGCCACTCTTCAAGTGGCGCATAATGTATCAGAAATGTTAAGATGTCGCGAACTGGGTCGGCTGGAAACTGGGCCTTGTCGGCCATCTTCTGCATTTGGTCTTTTTTAAACTCTGCCACAACATCTGGCGGATTGATGTAATTTTTCATGTAGGATTTTTCGACCTGAAACACGAAATCAGATTCACGCACCTGCGGTTTTTTCTCAGTAAACTGGGTCGGACCATTTAAGATCGAATAACGATCAATTAAGTTTTCTAAACTTAAACAAAGATCGATGAATTTTTCGACCTCTTCATAACCATGACGATCTATGTATTGACGAATGCGGGTGGCATGATTAGCCATTTGATCCATCATTTTGCGATTTGTTTTAGAAAACCAAATATTATTTTTAAAAAAGTCACAGTGCCCGTAAACGTGCGCCATCACAAGTTTTTGATCCATCATGGAATTGCCTTCCATCAAGTAGGCATAACAAGGATCAGTGTTGATCACCATTTCATAGATTTTAGATAAACCATATTCATAAGATTTCGAAAGTTGTTCGTACTCCATACCAAAGCGCCAGTGTGGATAACGCACGGGAAAACCGCCATAGCTGGCAAATTGAGAGATCTGATCAAAGTTAACCATTTCAAAAATAGTTTCAAAACAATCAAGACCCACATTTTTTGCGACTTGGCTGATCTTTTTGCGTTCTGCTTCTAACTCAAGAGATAAATTTGCCATACTATTTGCCTTTACCTAAGAAATCTTTGATTGAATCTAAAATCTTATCGCGTGATTCGATTTGGCTTAAAGTAACTTGGTCATCATCGCCAAATTCTTTTTGCAGATCTTTTAAAAACTGACCACTTCCGTATTTACTTTCAACTTGTCCGTAAGAAAATACATTCACGCGAGGTAGAAAATATTCTTTGATCAGCTGCACACATAATCTTGTGTCTTCGCCGCTCCAGTTATCGCCATCTGAAAAGTGAAAGGGATAAATATTCCATTCATCAGCTGGGTATTCGGCATCGATAATTTGTTGGCAAAGTTTATAGGCCGAACTAATTAGCGTGCCGCCTGATTCACTGGTTTTAAAAAAAGTGTTTTCATCAACTTCTTTTGCCGCTGCATCGTGAATGATAAAGCGGGTATCTAAACCCTTGTAATGTTTTTTAAGCCAGGTGTTGATCCAAAAAGATTCCAATCTAACGATCTCTTTTTGCTCCTCACCCATTGAACCCGACACGTCCATCATGTAGATCACGACAGCTTTCGTATGCGGTTTCTGCGTTTTTTTCATCGTGCGATACTGGTAATCACTTCTAATCGGGATAATCACCGGATCATCCGGGTTATAATTTCCTGAAGAAATATAACGGGACAATGCTTTTTTATAAGTTTGTTTGAATTTTCGAAGTCCTTCAGGCCCCACTGGGGCAATGCCCGAGTAACGCGTTTTTTCAGTCACTAAATTCGCAGTGCCTTTGGGTAAAATACGTGGAAGCTGTAACTTTTCACCTAAAATTTCGGCTAATTCTTCTAAAGAAATTTCAACTTCAAGCATGTGTTCGCCAGGATTTTCACCGGCTTCACCTTTGCCAGAGCCTGGTTGGCCTTGGCCTTGACCCTGTTGCGGATCGCCTTCACCTTCACCTTGACCAACACCTTGTTGATCTTGTTTAGGACCATAACGAAAAGTAGGAATATCAATACGCGGAAGCGGGATTTTTACGAATTCGTCTTCGCGTTTGCCGATCAGCTCCCCATTCGTGACATATTTTTTAAAATCGTCACGGACCCGCCCTTTAACTATACTTTTAAATCGGTTTTGGTCCTCGCGAATGGGCATGGTTTCTTTCCTTTATTGCTTTTTCACATCTCCGCGGGCGAAGATGCTGGCTACGTAATGTAAAACATCGGTTGCAGAAATTTCGTCGTATCCAAAGTCTTTAATCAGACGGGATTTAACGATTTCTATTTTTTCCTGCGTGTCTTTGTCTGTCACTGAGCTTACTAAAGACGTTAATTTGATACTGTCTTTTTGATCTTCGAAAAGTTTTAATTCTAAAGCTTTATGAAGACGTTCGTTCATTTTGTAATTAAATTTTTTACCATCTAATGACAAGGCCCCGATGTAGTTCATGATCTCTCTACGAAAGTCATCTTTGCGTGATTCAGGAATTTCGATTTTTTCCTCAATCGCGCGCATTAGTCTTTCATCTGGATCATCATCCTGTCCGGTAAACTGGTTACGAACTTTTTCTTTTTGCGTGTAAGCTTTGACACTATCAATGTAATTTGCACACAAACGTTGTAATGCGCTGTCATCCGCACTGATCGCACGTTGAACTTCACCTTTAATGATTTCTTCGTACTCTTGTTTTACAACACCAAGTAATTCACGGTATTCTGTTTTTTTCTCTTCATCTGAAATTAACGAGTGATTTTTTAAACCGCTCTCTAATTCATTCATCACCATAAATGGATTCACAGAACCTTTATTCATCTGCTGGGCCATAACAAGTGCATTTGATAATTTATCCTGGATATATCGAGGAGAAATCCCGTCTAAACCTTCACGTAATGTTTCTTTACGTAATTCTTTTACGTTATCTTCAGTGTAATTCGCTAAAGTTTTACCGTTATAAAGTTTTAGTTTTTGTAATCTTGTTAAGTTTGCTTTTTTCGGTTTTTCTAAGCGGGTTAAAATCGCCCACATTGCAGCCATTTCGATCGTATGTGGCGCAATGGAAATTCCCCGCAATTTTTGCGAGTTAAAATCTTTTTTATAGATATTCACTTCTTGCTTTAAACGAGTGATATACGGCACGTCGACTTTAACAGTACGATCACGCAAGGCCTCCATAAATTCATTATCTTGAAGTCTTCTGTACTCTGGTTCATTGGTGTGACCAATAATAACTTCATCGATATACGTTTGCGCGAATTTTTTGGGTTTAATTCTATGCTCTTGCGAAGCTCCTAATAAATCGTACAAAAAGGCCACATCTAATTTCAGAACTTCTACGAATTCAATCATTCCGCGGTTGGCAACGTTGAACTCACCATCAAAGTTAAATGCACGTGGATCTGAATCTGAACCGTATTCAGCAATTTTACGGTAATTAATATCACCGGTTAATTCTGTAGAATCCTGATTCTTTTCATCTTTCGGCTGAAAGGTACCAATACCTACGCGGTCAGCTTCAGAGATAAACATACGTTTTACACGCACGTGATTTAAAACCTTCATCAGATCACCTTCGTAGTGATCCATTAAATGTTTAAAGATAAAACGTGAAGGCGGGCATAATTCGCCCGTGATTTTCACACGGTAATCACCGTCTTGCGAACGATTGATTTCATCACACACAGTTTGGCGCATATCATCTGGAATTAACCATAAAGGCTCTTCATTCATCGGCGTTGGAAAAACTTTTGTGTCTTTTCCAAGTAAGTGCGAAAGCTTCGCATCTTCAATCACCCATTCAAAGGTAAATAGCGCACCCGTGTCTGTGTGCGAATATTCTTCTAAACCTTTTTTTAGTACACGGCAGATCGAAGACTTTGCAGAACCTACTGGTCCGTGAAGTAAGATCACGCGTTTTTCAGTTCCGTATCCTAAAGATGCCGCTTTAAGAATGTTTACGAATTTCATTAACTGAACATCTAAACCAAAAATAGCGTCTTTGCCGTTATTTGGTTTATCATCAAAAAATTTATAGCGAATAACATGTTTTTTGAAATCCACGTACTCTTCAGTACCGGCTTCGATAATCATGTCATACATACGCTGATAAGCGTTTCTGGATAACTTAGGATTTTTCTTCACTAGCTCTAAATACTCATTAAAAGTACCCGTCCAATGCGAGGCTGTTTTCTTATTGCTGGCCTGTTGATGCTTTTCAACCAGGGTGCGAAGATTAATAGAAGACGACATAGTGGTTCTCCTCCATAAGTGCCTCGCTTTGAGATAAAAGCGAGAGCTTCTTACTTAGATTATGCCCGTTGTTATTTCGGTTAGCGAAGTAAAATTATTTTATAGTGATTAGACGATATTCTTCTGGCTTATTCAGGACAAAGGTCTCGTTATAAGACTTATTATGTTTCTTAATCGCTTTATAGAGCCAAACAAACTTTAACTTGGCGTTTTCTATGGTGATTTTCTTTAATGGCCCGGTTTCGCTTTCGCCCATATGTTGAAGCGTGACCGATACCCCTTCAGTGGCCGAACTTCCTAGACAAGTCTGTGTTTTTGCGACGGTAGTGCAGTTAAAGCCGAAGGTTTTTAGATCGCGGTCAAACACCACGGCCCAAATCAAACGTGGGTCTAAATCCTGGCGAAATAGCGGCTTCATCGTGCGTGCAGCAAAAGGGCCTTCAACAAATGCTTTTTGCGGATGAAGAGCGTAAGCTACTTTTTGTGAATTCATAACCAAGCTACCAAGGCGGTAACCCAAAAGAGCGGTCACTTCCATGCGAATGACATTATCTTGCAAATAGAACAAATCAATCGAGGCCGAATTCGAAGAGTTTTTTGTCTTATCTTCGATAAGCGCCTTACTTTCAACATACTTAATATCACCGGCTTGTGGCTTTTCTTGCGTGCCCGCACAACCTGCCATAAAAAAGCTAATCAGAACCGCGAACATCAAAACAAGATTTGTGAATGAATATTTTTGCATATACTATCTAGTGTAGATGAGAGAATTAAAATTAAAACATTATTCTTTATACGCAGCGAGTTTTCTTATGTTGTGGCTGGCCGACATTCCCGGCGGATCAATATTATTGATTATCCTGTGGCAACAAATGGGTCTTTACCTGTGGCAAACCGAATTTAGCAAAAAATCGCAAATCGATTGTTTGATTCACTCATTAACTTTATTACCCATGTTCTTTTTTCTGGGTGCCGTGGCATCATTTTCAAATATTTATCTGAAAGAACTAAACTTATTTCTTTTAATTTTTGCCGGGTTATTGCATTTGCTCGTGGCCTTTGCTGTTTTGTTATTCGGAATTTCATTTTTTCTGGATTACAATAAAGACGCAAACATCACCGCAATATTTCTAGAAAATATTCAGCAAATTAAAGTTCGTAAATTTTATTTTTTTAAACTAACGGTGTTTTTTCTGATCGCGACATTATTGCTGCAACTCCTTAGCGTTGATTACGCTATCGTTGCAGCCTATGTATTAAGTCATATTATGGGTAAGAAGTATCAGACGAAGCTGGGCTACGTTTCGAAGACGAATCCAATTGTTCAAGCGAAGTGATTTTTCCGTCTAAAGTTTTCAGACGAGCTGTGTCTTTTTCTTCTTTACGCGCTCTTAAATAAGCGTTACGGGCTTTATCATCTTTTTGAAGTTTTAAGTACACATCACCCAAGTGCTCAGCAATGACACCAACATCTGGTGAAAGCTCATGTGCTTTTTCGATATAATTTAAAGCTTTTACGTATTCGCCTTTTTTGTAATACACCCAACCTAAAGTATCGATAATAAATGCATCATCTTTTTGTAAAGCATAGGCTTTTAAAGCTAATTGTTCAGCTTCAGCTAAATCGCCACCCATTTCAGTGATCGAATACGCTACGTAATTCATAGCTTGATGATTTTTATCATCATAACTTACCGCTTGGCGCATATGTTTAAGCATTAAATCTTTTTTCTCAAGACGATCATATAATGTTCCTAAAAAGTAATGCACTTGCGTGTTTTTTGGAAACTGATCATCAGCTTTTTTTAAAGTTACAACAGCGTCAGTATACTGAGTACTGTCTTCTTGGATCTGCGCCAACATAAAATGAAGCTGTAAATTTTCTTTTTTATTGGCTACAGCGTCTTTCATTGTTTTTAAAGCTTTATCTAATTGTTGTGTATTTTTAAGTAAAAACGCAGCACGCACACGAGCATCATCATAATGATTGCTTGTAGGCTGAATCGACAAATAACTTTGAATAGCTTTTTCTGGTTGTTTTAGTTCTTCATAAACAGCAGATAAATAGAATTTCACTTTATCTGACTCGGGCACAACCACATTTAGCTCTTCAAGTTTAGTCATCGCCTTACCATAATTCTTTTTATCGATTAGGATTAAAGCCATTTTTAATTTAACTTGAATTGGATCATCAGTGTTAGCTTCGATGAAC
Source organism: Bdellovibrio sp. (assembly GCA_036676395.1). Lineage (GTDB taxonomy): Bacteria > Bdellovibrionota > Bdellovibrionia > Bdellovibrionales > Bdellovibrionaceae > Pseudobdellovibrio. The sequence goes on along the minus strand of JAKFCY010000002.1, from coordinate 103,413 downwards.
TCTAGTTGTTCGTAAGCTTTATCATATTGATCTTTTTCAATGTAATACTGCGATAAGACTTCAGCTAAACGAGTCACAGAACCGTATTTTTTTTGATAATCAATGTAGAATTTAAAAACCGCTTGTTTGCCTTCGGTTTTTTCAACGATGCTTGAATAAATCTGAATCGCTTCTAAAAAATCCGGTTTTTGTTCAAATACTTTAGTTAAATCTTTTTTTGCCGAACCAAATAATTCTTTTTTGCCAGAATCTAAAATTGAACGTGCACGATAGTAATACGGTAAATGTTTTGGCTCATAAGTGCCGATTGTGATCACTTTGCTAAAATACTTATGTGCTTTTGTGAAATCGTTTTTCTCAGAGTGTAATGCGCCTAAGTACAAATAAGCTTCTGCATCATTAGGGTAATTCTTGATTATTTTACTATATGCCACTTCAGCTTTATCGAACTCTTTTTTGGCCATTAACATCGAACCATAAAGCAAAAGGTTATCTTTTCTTTTTGGATCTTTATCTAAAGCTTTTGAAATCCAATAGATCGCGTCACTGACCTGCCCTTTTTTGTAATACTCGACAGAAAGCTTCTGCATCAAAACCACAGAGTCTGGATCAATTTGAATTGCCGATTTTAAATATTCAATCGATGACGCCTGTTCGCCATCTGAAGATTCTAAATCTGCTTTTAAAAATAAAAAGTCTGCCTGCGCTTGTTTTTCAACACTGCTTTCATCAATCTCTGACGCACTCTGCGGAACACCCAGTGACGCTGGTGCACGGTTATGATCATTCATCGACGAGTCATAGTAGGGGTACGGTGTCGAAACACACGCTGTAATAAAAAACAAACTTAGTACGCCCGAAATTTTGAGAGTTTTCATGAACACTCCTATTACGGGATTTATCGGCAGAAACCGCTCAGATGCTCGAGTCTAGAGCGTTGGAATGTGTGATGATTTCGCAAAACTAGACCCCAAAATTTGAGTCAACGGCTTTTAAGAAAAATTTAAGAAAAAACTAGACCATTTTTTATTTATACTTAAGTGTCTGAAAAGACTAAGTTTTATTTCATCTTGGGTAGGGTAAAAATGACCTTAATTATAAGGCATTTAGGCATACTCCGTCATTTAACCTATTCACTTATATAAACCGTCGACTTACTTGACATAGGGTGGCGCCAGGGCTAACTTGCCATCGAATAAATAGGCGAAAAGCTTCAGTTTTAGGCTTTAGAAATCTTCATCTTGTTTAGCTCTTTAAGGTCTGAAATTAAGTTACTAGCCTGGGCAAATGGAGGCCGTTGTGATGAATCAAATGGATAGTTTGAACACAAAACCAAGCGCAAAAGTTAAGATTATCAAGCGCTATCAAAATCGTAAGCTTTATGACACTAAACAAAGCTGTTACGTAACGCTGGATGATATCGCGAAGATGATTCGCTCTAACGAAGAAGTGATGGTTATCGACAATAAGTCGAAAAATGATATTACTGCAGCAACTTTAACTCAGATCATTTTTGAATCAGAGAAAAAAGCTTCTCAGTACGCTCCGCTTTTCACATTACGCGAAATCATTCAACATGGTAACGGAAGCATTTCTAGTTATTTAGCTAAATTGGGCGCATTCCCAATCGACTACATGACTAAACAAGCTGCTGTAACTGTAAATGTTGAAAGAGCATCAACTGATGATATTAAGCAAAACTTGGAAAACCGCGTAGCTTCAGCTGCCCGTTTAAATACGGCAGACGCAACTTCAAAAGTTGTAGCTGAAAAAGCGACTGTGCTTCCTGGTTCGAGCCAAGAAGAAGAGACACCAAATCTTCCTCTTCCAACTAGCAGCAATCAAAATTTTAATCAGTAATTACTAAGCCGGCCAAAAGCCGGCTTTTTTGTAACTAAAACTGAATCTTACGAAGTTCCCACTTCGCTTTATCTTTCTTGCGCTAAAAATCAGATAAAATGCTGTGATTTAAAGGTAAAAAAAAAAGCCCTGACTGAGTCAGAGCCTTCTTGATCAATTATAAACCAATAGTTTTCTTCTTAAACTTCTTACGAATCTCTTTATGATTAGACCAAACCTTCGTGTTCTTTTGAAGATTCGTTAAACTCAAAGTAAGCTTGTAATACACAGTCTTATCTTTATCTACTTGCTGAGTGATCGAAGCGATACGTCCATCAATGAAGTAATCTGCTCCAGTTTGCCCGCCCGGCCCTTTTTTAGTTTCAGCAGAAACCATTCCCGAGTTTTGATAGTTATATTCGTCTGCAACGTCATCACGCGCTTCTTTATTTACGAATACGATTTTACCTGTGTTACCAAGCTCAACCGCCATCATGTCGATAATGCTTTGTGTATCGATATGATCGCTCGTATCGTTTTTAAGCTTAGTGAACATCACAACCGGTGGAGTTTTTGCGTTAGCAATCACTGGATGAGCTAACATTGAAGCCACAAGTTCTTTCACCATGACTTGCATGTCTGTTTCAGACCATTGGTCATTTAAAAGATTTTCTTTTTGTGGATCTTCGTAAGTGCCTTTTACAAACGCTTTCGGACCGCACGATAAAATAGATAAAGAAACAATAACAAGTAGAACAAAAGTTTTCATGATGTACCTCTTGCTAATAATCATAGACGATCCGAATGAAAACGAGAAGCGATCTTCCGGACGATAATCAAGTGCGACAAACAATATAATTTGCCTCACTTAGGTCGTTATGTTGCTAAAAAGCCATTATGACTAAGATCCCCACCGATAACGATTTCAGCGCCAAACCTAATCAGATTATCGATAATGCTCAAAAAGTATTTGAACTGCTACGACCTAACTTTAACCCCCATGCCGAAGAATTCTGGGGTGTGTACTTAACACATCAGATGGAACTCATAAAAACCGTCATGGTGCACAAGGGAACACTGAATTCGTGCAAGATTCATCCGCGCGATTTGTTTCGCGAAGCTGTGCATGCAAACTGCTATGCGATGATTATTGCGCATAATCACACCAGCCAAAGCGTTGAACCATCGCTTGAAGATGTTCGCATTACAAAAAAACTATTACGATGTGCAAAGTTATTAGAAATTCCCATCCTAGATCACATGATTTACACGCAGGATAAGTATTTTAGTTTTAGTGATGCTAAACTGTTTTAGTATTCTGCTGAAAGCAGATAACTAGTATTCTGATTCAGACGAACCATTTGAATCATAGTCGTTTTTTGAATTTTGGGGTTTACGAATTGGTGTAACGCTTGTAACTTCAAGATCGTCGTTCACCGTGATTTCGTAACCATTTTTGCGCGCATTTTCTTTAAATTGACGAATGTATTCTTGTTTGTCGATTTCACCATTTTTAGGAGCTAAATGTTCTGAATAGCGCTGATCAAGCGGCTTTTGCTCAACTGGGTCTTTCCAAATCTGTTGATCAATTGGCACCTTAGATGGATCGGTTTCAACGACTTTTGGATTATGTGCTTGTTGAGATTCTATCATTGCTTTTTTAATGTTGATCTCGGCCTTGATCTTATCAGCTGCTAAATTTTGCTGGGCTTGCTGCAGATATTTATTGGCTAAATCTTGCGGATCCATTGCAGGGCGCACAGAACTTTGCTCTGCAGAATGCTGCTGAGCTCGAACTGATTTATCATTTTCAGTTTTGGCTTGATAAAAAAAATAACCGATTACCACACAACCTAAAATGATCACTAAATTAAGAAATTTATTGATGCCTTGCACGTCTAGCTTATCGGCATAAACCCGGATGAACTTAAAATAGTTTAGCGGCCTGTCTCAGTTTGAATCAAACGCGCAAATTTTTTGGCGGGTTGATCGGAATAATAATTACGAACTCAGTGCCTACCCCTTTTTGTGACCGCACCTGAATCTCGCCGCCATGATTTTGGATAATTCCGTATGAAATACTTAATCCCAACCCCGTGCCTTGCCCTACACCTTTGGTCGTGAAGAATGGTTCAAAGATTTTTTCTAAAGTTTGCGCGTCCATTCCAGATCCAGAATCCTGCACAGAAATTTGCACTCTGCCGATTTGATCAGGGCCAGCTTTTAACGGGATCGTCGTAATCCAGATTTCGCCGTTATCTTTAATCGCCTGCAAGGCATTAGCTAAAATATTCATGAAAACCTGGTTAATTTGCGAAGCAAAACACAATACTTTTGGGATAGGCTCATACTGTTTATGCACGACAATCCGGTTTTTAATTTCACTTTGTAAAATTTCAAGCGTGGTGTCTAAAGATTCCTGAATATCGATTTCTTTAAGCTGGGCCTCTTCTAAACGCGAGAAGTTGCGCAGACCAATCACGATATCACGGGTTCTTTGTGCACCGTCTTGGCAAGACTTAATTAACCTAGGCAGATCTGATTTGACGAATTCGTAATCCATATCAGAGATTTTTTTACGAACTTCTGGGTCTTGATCTTTAACTGAATCAATCACATTAAACAGGTTATCCGTGTATTCTTTTAAATGTGTCATATTACTGTAAATAAAGCCTATCGGGTTATTTAATTCATGCGCAACACCGGCCACAAGCTGACCTAAGCTTGTCATTTTCGCCGAATGAACGAGTTTGGTTTGGGCTTCAACAAGTTCAGAATTTGTTTTTTCAAGCTCTTTGATTTTTTTGCGCAAATCCATTCGCGCCTGAAATACTTTATAACTCATTTCATTGAAAGCTTCGGTTAACAGACCAATTTCGGTTTTATTATTTACCGGAAGCTGGGTCAGCTGTTCGTTGCGATCAAACGATTTAAATCCATTCATTAAACGTTCAACCGGTTTTAAGAACCAGTTCGTAGTGATTAAAATTGTTAGAATCAGAAACACCGAAACTACTGAAACGACTGTCACGAAAGCGATGTTTACGTTTTTTAAGATGGCTTGCGAATCTTTTTTTAAGGTTCCAAGACCGATAAAGAATTTTGATCTATCCCAGCTTAAGGGGTACAAAATAAAGCCGTAATTTTGATTATAAAGATTATAATCAACTAACTTATCATCAGAAATTTTGCTGCCAACTAAGTTGATTCCACGAAATTCATTACGTGATGCCGCGATCATTTCTTTTTTATCTGAAATTAAAAATGATTCGATTTTTAAACGCGAGCGAACACGCGTTAAAAATGATTCTTTTAATTCTATGATTTGTTCAAAATAACCAACGTGTTTACCATTAGCATTCATCACTTTTGAAAATAAAATTAATGACACCTTGGTTTTTGATTCATCAACAAAGCCAATGTCTGTTTTGTCTTTTAAATTTGATAAATATTTTTCATTTAATAAAATCTTTTCGGCCGTCAATTCAAAATGGCGAATCTGATTCTTATCATCACGATACGAAGTGGTGATCAAACGCCCGTCGCGGTCATAAAAAGACAGCGCTGTAATCGGGCTTCGGCTAATCCAATCAATAGAAATACTATTTAATGAGCCCCGGTCGGCCATAGCCAGCGATGCCGCCACCTGGGGGTCAATCGCATAACGGTCTTTTTGTGTTTGCACTGCGCGATAATAATCAGCCAAGATCGATTCTATTTCGCGGCCATTACCCTGTAAACGCTGAGAAACTTCCTGGTCAAAGGCTTTTTCGAATTTAAAAACTGAATACCAACCAACAAACAATAAAGGAATAATCGAAAACAAGGTAAACCAGACAATTAAAATTGATCTTAACGAGCGATAATTCTTACCTAAAGTTGAAGTTTTCTTTTTACTCACCTTTACGTACCTCGATAATAAAACGACTTTGACCTAGCGGCAGCACTCGCGGATGGGGCTCAAATTTATATTTTAAATTTCCGTACTGCTGAATAAAAGTTACGATTTCTTCACGTTTTTCAGTCGGAAAAATAAAATGAAAATAACTAATGTTCTGATTTTTAATCCAACCTAACTCAACTTCGCCGGCTTTTTTACCACCGACAGCAATAACACGGTCACGAATAATAGATGTGACCTGTTCGAAATCTGTCACAGTAATAGTACCGCGGTAGACTCCGGTCGTCGCAACCATTTTCCCCGGCGCCGAAGCCGTCGTATTCTTTTGGGTGGCTGCGGTAATGATTGGTTTTGCTTTTGCTACAACTGGGGCCGAAATCACGGCCGCCACTTTGTTGCTGACCACAACAGGCATCGAAACACTGGTTGTCATACTTGTTGTGGCTGCCGCAGTTGATATTTCTTGGCCCTCAGGAGCCTCTTTTTTTGAAATTTCAATTTCTTCTAAAACAACTTTAGTGGCTTTAATTTCGCTCATCGGAGTTTTTAAAAATGATGGCCGTAAAATCAAACCGATGACGATTATGATTAAAAACACGAGCCCTGTAAAAATTCTTTTTTGTTGTTTAACTTCTAATTTTTTTAAATTCTGTAACTGCGCTGTATTACCATAGATCTTCATCACTTCATCAAAGTGATGACTGACAGTTAAATCAACGAGTTCGGCTTTAAATTTTAAAATTTCGCTACGATAATCTGCATAGCGATTATTATCTTTAAGCTTAGCTTCCATTTTTTCAGCCACAGAACCTTCGGTTAAACCCAAGGTGTGTTCAATCAAATATTCACTAACAAATAAAGCTGTTATATCGTGGCTGTTGTATTCTTTAAGTTTAATTTCTTTTTTTTGTTCGAAACGTAAGGCCGGCGAAGAAATCATTTTTTTAATACTTTGATTAAATAAATATTTAACTTTGCTTTCAGCAATACGAGTCATGCGCGAAATATCTTTAAACGTAGCTAATTCTAAAAGAATCACCATCACGATAAAGGTTTCGTCTTTATTGCATTTTTGTAAGACGCGCTTCCAATAATTCATTGGCGTCATTGTGAATTCAAAATTATTAGATCCCGATTTTACCGGGATCCGACGACGATAAATTTTATATAATTTTTGAAGGCCCTGAAAAACTTGGCCATAAGCAGAACTTTTATGATCAATGCCTGATTCAACAATCAAACCGAAAATATCGCGCGCTTGCGATGGATTCGGATAAAGTAAGTGGCAACTTACCCAAAGTTTTTTGAAGGATTCAATCGGCATTCTTCAATATTAATCAATAGTTAGCTGGCTGAGTAGGTCAATTTGGTCTAGGACCTTACCCGACCCCATTACAACGCATGTTAATGGGTCTTCAGCGATAGAAACTGGTAGTCCAGTTCTTTCTCTGATTAAGATATCCAGGTTAGCTAATAGTGCTCCACCGCCAGTTAAAACAATACCATTATCCACGATATCTGAAGCTAGTTCAGGTGGCGTTTTTTCTAAGGCTGTACGAACGGCGTCGATAACCTCAGCTAATGGGTCCATTAAAGCATCATTGATTTGTGTGCTTGTGATCTCGATAGTTTTCGGAGCCCCAGCCACTAAGTCACGACCTTTAACTTCCATTGTTCTTTCAACTTCAAATGGAAACGCATTACCAATTTTTAGCTTAATTGATTCAGCAGTTCTTTCACCGATTAATAAATTGAACTGACGACGAACGTAATTAACGATCGCTTCATCAAATTTATCGCCGGCAACTTTAATAGATTTACAATAAACAATACCACCTAAAGAAATAACTGCGACACCGGTAGTACCACCACCCATATCAACAACCATGTTCCCAGAAGGTTCTGTGATCGGAAGACCCGCACCAATAGCGGCTGCCATGGGTTCTTCGATTAAGTGAACTTCACGGGCACCAGCTGATTGAGCTGCTTCTTTTACCGCGCGTTTTTCAACTTGAGTAATGCCGTAAGGAACACAAATAATAATTCTTGGGCGAACTAAAGATTTTTTCTCGCCAATAGATTTTTTAATAAAGTAACCAAGCATTGCTGAAGTCACCTCGAAGTCAGCGATAACGCCGTCTTTGATCGGACGAATAGCCACGATACTGCCAGGCGTACGGCCTAACATTTCTTTAGCTTCCTTACCCACAGCAAGTACGCGGTTTTGCATTCCGCGATAATTTTTTTGTACAGCTACTACAGAGGGTTCATCTAAAATGATCCCGCGACCTTTCACATAAACCAGCGTGTTCGCTGTTCCTAAATCAATCGCGATATCGTTAGAAAAGTAGTCTGCAAATTTATCAAATAATCCCATTAAATATTTCCCAGGCGTAGCGGTCATCTAGTTGCTATCGTTTAAGTCTAGGAATTTAGAATTTTATGGTCAATACAGATATTTAACGCAATAAGACGACAAAAGGGTCTTATTGCTAAGACCCTTTGTTTAATTTCATCGAATTTTAGGTCGAAAGACCAGACCACTAACAACTACTGAACTGGTTTACACTCAACATTTAATTTGTAATTTGCACGACGAACACTCACAGACGATGGCGTGGTGATGTTTGATTTTGTGCTAACTGAAGAGTCAATTCCGTAACGTGCGATTTGCTCGAACGTTGCCGTTCCTGCGTCTGTAGCAAGAGATCCTTCAGTGTGTAACTTTGCTGACTTACTTAAATCAAATGACAGATTCATAATGTCGTCATTGTAGGGGCTTGCATAATCAATTTTAGTTACTTTAGTTCCATCTTTTTCTTCACCTTTACAACGGTAAGCTTTGTAAGCTTGAGCATTACCAGTTGTAGCTCCTTGAGCCACACAAGAAATTCCAAGTGTTGTTGCATCGCTGTATTCATCTTGCGGTGCGATCTCAAGTTTAGTTTCAGAACCAGCAAAACCAGTTACTGACGCGCTTAACTCTCCATCAACTCCAGTAGCTTCTAGTTTGATCATATCAGCTTTACCGGTTTCTTTAGTGTAATACATTTTTACGTTAGCTAATTTTTCAGAATTAGAAAATTTATTACCTTGTACATTAATGAAGCCCAAAAATTTCTTTTTGTACTGAGCGTTAGTAAACGCAAAAATATTTACTCCAGATTGGTTATTTTGAATAACTTGTACATTCATTAAACCTGTATCACCCATCGTATTGCCTTTTTTAACATACAGTTGGCAAGATACTGATTTCATATTTGGATCATTGATAATAGTTCCGTTGCCTGGATTAATTGTGCCCGGAAAGTTTCCGTTGTTATTCACACAAACGCCATTTTGCATAACTGCGCCAGCACCACAAAAACCGTTATTTTGCGCTCCAGAACATTGCTCTTGATACATCATTTGACGCGTGTAACGAGCCACATATCCATTTGCTTGATCATTCATTAAGACTTCACAAAAATTTTGTAAGCTGCTGTAACCAATATTACCGATTGAGCGGCCGTTTTCAGTACATACATAAGTATTGTCGCCATTAACATTACAGTTTTGACCGGCAACCACATTATATTGTCTAAGCGTTACACCAGGCACACCCACGACTTGTGGAGTACTTGAGCCACCGCCACCTTTATCACAGGCAGAGAAAGCCAATAATGATAAAACAAGTGCTGCTTTAACGTTTAATTTTTTCATAATCTAATCCCTCAATTGGTTTTAATAAACTTCAACGAGGAACTACAAAGCACATCTTAAGCCAAATGAGCGTCTCATTTTAAGAGGGTCTGAGCAGCCAAACACTGTCAAACTTATCGTCACTGTACAAAAATTGTTTCAAAGTGAGCTTTAATGGCAGGGCCCCTGATTTTAAGAATTCTGCATTAAATATTCACCTCTAAGAAACCGATGAATTAGATGTGGATGGCATATTAGTTCTACTCGGCTTAATAGTTAAAATCACGATTATGGGTTTTGGAACCTTTATCGTCTTGCATGTTTTACGAAGCATGAAAAAGCGCACATTGCGCGATGAAATTTCAAAAGTTGAAGCCAAAATGGCAGCCTTTCGAATCAATCTAAAAAACCGTGTGAAAAAGAAAGCCAAGCGTTTCAGAGCCACATACCCAGCAAGTATTGCTACGGGTGAGCCCATCGACATTACCTTAACGCAATTGTCAGATTTAAGTTTCGAAAAAAACTCAGACTTTCAGGATTACATCGACCTCTGCAGAAAAATTAATAGCTTTATTGATTTAGCAAATGTCGACAAAAATTCTGAAGCTGCACATGTAGCTGCAGTCGATACAGATAAATGTGATTTTATGGGCACTGATTTCAAAAACGAAATCAATATCGTGCGTTTAATTAACGACATGGTTATGGTTAGTAAAGCCTTAAGTAAACACGCCAGCCGTTATAATAACTTTGATCGCCGTGCAAAAATATTAGTACCAGAACCAATTAGCTTCGCTTCATTATTTGAATTACAAAAAGTTTATAAAAACAAAGATGCCAATGACGACCTTATTGACAAAACTTCTGATGAAAAGTCAGCAGCTTAAAAGGACAATGAATATGAAAACTACTGCAACAAAAACTTCGATACTTATTTCTGTAACTGCATTAATGACTGTTATAACATTTACTTCTTGTACCAAAGAGAGTGAATTAGACACCATTAAAGATGCGCAGATGTGTTTAAATACGGCGACAACAGCCACGGCGCAGAGTTGCGTTTCAAAATTATCAGCTATTAATACAGAACAAGCATCGCAGTTAAAGTGTGCCGCTTACTTTATCGAAGAAGGATTTGGATCACCGACAGCTTTAATTGACGCTATTGAAGCTGCTGAAAGTGGAGGCGGCACTAGCTCAATGAATATGATTTCTGAATTAAGCTTTTCCAATTCTGTGCAATCAGCAGCAGCTTTTGAAGTTTGTAATGACTCAGGTATTGCTGTTTATTCTCAGTTAAGTTCATTAGTTCAGATTTCAACATTAGCTAAAGCTATTGATCCATCAGCAGTAACTCCGGCTGACTTTTCAACTGCAGTATCTTCAATTCCAGCAGCTGTATTAGGCGATTTAGTTCAAACGACTTACACAAGCAGCTGTTCCGGCCAAAGTGGCAGCGGCGAAGCTTTGCAAGAATTCTGTGGTGAATTAGGCGAAGCCTTAGCTGAAAACTCAGCAGCGGACGTAGGTACTTGTTTAAAATATAAATTAGGTGCCGCTGCATGGCCCGGCTTACCTTGTCCTAATTAAAAATTCATTCCGAACTTAGCGGCGTAGATGCGGTTTTCAACCTTGTTAGAAGCCGTTCCGACTTCTTCTCCATACGTCGCAGCTTCAATATTGAAAAATCCTAAAAGCAATGTAGTTCCCGCTGTGTAGTAACCTTGGTTCATACCACCGCGGAACTGCGCCTTAAACCAGCCACTTGGTGAATAATCAAATTCTAACCCAGCGTGTGTGGTTTTGGCTGTTGTTGTAGCTTGCGGGTGATTTAAATTTTTGAAATCAAGCATCGCACGTAAAGTTAAACTTCCAAACGTTGCGAATTCATATTGTGAACCAATATCAAATACGCGCTCTAATTTTTCTGGAGCCTCAGTAGCATCTTTATTAATTAATTTTTGCTTTGCGAAGTTTGATGCTAAAACGTTTCTGGCTACGAATGAAAAAGTAAGTGGATAAGTTTCTTCCACAACATCGACCATTTTTGATTCTTTTTTGTCTTCTTTTGGTTCTTCTTTTACTTCAGCCGTGCCCGAAACTGTTTCAACAGTACCTGAAGCAGTTTCAGTCGCAACTTTTACTGTTTCAGAAGCACCATCAATGGTTAAACTTAACCCATCAGCACCTACTGTTTCTGGAACTTTAGCTTCTTCTATACGAGCCTTAGCTTTTTTAACTTTTACCGTGGCAGAGGCTTGTGCCGGAACTCGTTTTGTTACTGATTTACTAAACCAAGACGGAGAATATAAAAAGCCGACATCAGCATCTAATGCAAAACCTTCTGTTGCGCGATCTGCACTAACTAGATCAGGCTCTGTCGCTAACTGTAAGGCCACTAGTTTTTCTGATACTTGCAAACGATGAATTCCTTTTAAAGTTAAACCCCAAGATAATTCTTTATTCACTTCACCACCACCACCGATGGCTAAAGTTGAATCTTTGATAACATTTAAATCGACTGTTGGGCCAAGTTGTTTATCAACAGTGACATCCAATGAAAGATCTACCGGAATTAAAGCAAAACCCCAGTGTTTTCTGATCCAAAACATTTCTGCAGCCTGAAAGCGGCCACCCATCGTGTCGCCGGCGTATTTATCAATAACTGTAGAAATAGCGTTCGCTTTGTCAGTGTCTGAACCTTCTGTATCACTGGCATCTTGTACATCTTTAGCAAAATCCATAGTTTCTTTTGCGCCACCAGCACCCAAAAGCGTGAATTGAATTTCGTTATTTTTCTTTTTCGCAAAGCCCGCTGGATTATACATAATTAAAGTATAATCATCGGCTACGGCTGTGAAAGCATTACCCATCCCCAATGCACGCAATGAGACATATTGATTGTGAATTTTTGTGCTTAAAGAATTTCCGGCAAAAACAGATTGAGAAAAAACAAGCAAACCTAAAGTCAGTAATGATTTCATATAAGAATCCCCATTTTCTCAATCTATAGGGAGTCAGTTTGACTATCAAAATGATATTCAAAATCCAAGATGTTCTGGCTATTTAGCGTAAGACCTTAGTCGAAGTAATTGGTTTTTTGTCGAGGACCAGTGAAGCAATAATTGATATTGTTAAAATTAAAACAATTATTACCAGAGACAACCAGACTGGAAAATGCCCTTTATAATAATTATTTAGCACGGTCATTTTCAAACCGACAAAAACCAGGACACCGGCTAATCCATATTTGATATATTTAAATTTATCAATTGCCCCGGATAATAAAAAATACATCGAACGTAAACCTAAAATCGCAAATACATTACTGGTAAATACAATCAGTGGCTCTTTAGTAATCGCAAAAATGGCTGGTACAGAATCAATGGCAAAAATAATATCTGATAACTCAATCGAAACTAAAGCGACAAATAATGGGGTTACAAACCATTTGCGATCTTTTTTAATAAAAAAATGATCGCCGGATAACTGATGATCGATATTTAGAAAGCGATTCATTTGACGCAAAAAAAAGTTTTTACTCAGATCGGGCTCTTTTTCGCGTATGACAACCATACGAATACCGGTAGCAATAAGCAGAATACCAAAAAAGATAACGACATTTTGGTATTGCATTAATTCAGCACCAATGGCGATAAATATACCTCGAAAAATAAGTGCGCCGAAGATTCCCCAAAATAAAACGCGGTGCTGATATATTCTTGGAATACCGAAATAAGAAAAAACCACCGCAAATATAAATATATTATCAATAGCCAGAGCTTTCTCGATTAAAAAGCCTGTTGTAAATTCCATGGCCAGATTTTTTGCCGTCAGCTCTGGATCAAACCCTGGCAACTGCATCAACGAAGCCCGCTGCGAAAGTACGTAATGGCAATAATAGTAAAAAAGAATATTAAATACGATGGCGCAACTAACCCACACGCCAGTCCATGCCGCGGCTTCTTTTACTGAAACTACATGAGCTTTTTTATGAAAAATTCCAAGATCAAGTGATAGCACGAAAGCGACAAAGGCGATAAAGCCTAAATAAAACCACCAATATTCGTAAATAGAAAAATACACCATAAGGAATTCAGAGTCCTTTTAGCTATTGTCAGACTTTCTTTTTGTAAACAATAGCCCGCAAATTCCAGCCATTTTTTTCGTAGAACTTTTTTCCACGCTCATTTTCAATACCCGTACATAAACGCAAACCAGTACAGCCATTAGCTTGAGCAAATTTTTCAGCGTACTTTAATAGTTCTGCCCCGTAACCTTTTGACCGTTGTTGTTCTGACGAAACCAAATCATCAATATAACAATGTTTACCATGCACATAATCATATAATATGCGGTAACCCATAATCGCCAGGATCTGGTTATCTTGTTTTAACGCTGCAATTTCATAGCCCGTCGTTTTATGAGATTGCTGATAAATATCTAAAAAATTTTGCAAAGTGATATGAGGGCGCAGCTCTTTCATGAGCGGGTAAACCTGCTCTAATTCACTCTGACTTTGGATAACTACTATCTGCTGCGCCATTTTAAATCTATTCAGCTTCTAAACTGCCGTGGCATTTTTTATATTTTTTACCACTCCCACAAGGGCATGGTTCATTACGCCCCACTTTAGCTTCTTCACGCACCACAGTTTGTGGCTTAGCGTGATGATGGTCTTCACCTTCACGATGAGTGTGCGCATCACCATCAATAAAGTACCATTCACCAGTATCAGACTTACGAAATGTTGAAACTTCGTGATGGTCTAAACCTTCACCGTCTTGTTCGTAAGTTGCTGTAAATTCAACAGTGCCTTTAACATCATTTTCTGTACCTTTATCGACAGACATGATTTTAAGGCCTTTCCATTTCGCACTTTGCGCCCATTTTTTTGTCGTCGCAGAATCAAAATCACTGCGCGATTCAGGAGCCAAAGTTTTTTTCAAATAATCAATATTAGCTGTCGCGTAAGCTGAATAACGAGAACGCATTAATTTTTCAGCGGTAGGAGCCAATTTTTCGCCTTTTAAATAGGGCTCACAGCATTCACTAAATTCAAGGTTTGATTGGCAGTAACATTTCATAAAATTCTCCGTCTTAGTTGCTGTAATAAGCTTTTAAAATATATCCGTAAGTCTGCACGCCGACTTTTTGACTAACCACTAAAGTTAATCCTAACTCATTGTTGACCCAAACTAAATTACCGATGGGCTGGTCTTCACTGACTGGAAAAGCTAAAACTTGTTTTCCCGTTTCGTAGTAATGCACGAATTGATACATTGAAATTGTTTTTCCACCTAAACGTACTGGCGCAAAAACATTATAAGTGTGCGATTGTGAAATGTCTTGGTAACTTTGTGGTTCATTTTCAGGTTTAGAAAAATCGAAAGTAAAATTTTGCAATTTTTTAGCGACCGCTTGCTTAAATTCTTCAGGTGTTTCAACAGGCCCTGTGTTTTTCGAACAAATCGTTTTAACTTGGCTTTGGCGAATACAGGTAAATTTATCTTTACGTAATTCGGCAATACGGTCTTTACCGGCCTGCACCGTGTGATCAACTACTTCAGCAATACGAAGATTTTCAGTGACGACATTACCTTTGTAAGAAAAAAAACCAACTGGTATTGTATATGGAAACGCAGTTAACGCTAAATAAAGTGCTAAATTCATAAATTGATCTTAGAAAGAAACACGTGATGATTCAAATTATTTCTCAGGTAAAAGCCCAAGATTTATTGCTCGATGCCCAATGTCTGAACGTTGCAAATCCGTTTGGCAAAGGGCCGCAAGCTGTCGCGAATGCCGTGGCTCATTTAGGCTATGTGCAAATTGATACCATTAGCGTCATCGAACGCTGTCACCACCACATTTTATACACGCGAATCCCTAATTACAAAGTGCCCGACCTTCATCGCGCCCAAACACTTGATAAATCAATCTTCGAATATTGGACCCACGCTTTGGCCTATGTGCCAACCAATGACTATCGTTTTTTTATGGGCGATATGAAACGGCGCAAAGACGACCCCGGCCAATGGTTTTCAACTGTGACGCCTGAAGAATTTAAAAAAGTGCTTAGTAACATCAAACGCGAAGGCGCCCTATCTATTCGTGATATTGACGATGAAGTTCTGGTAGAAAAAAAACATCCCTGGGGCAGCAAAAAACCTTCAAAGAAAGCTTTGCAGCTGGGATTTCACTCAGGCGAACTGACGATCAGCGAACGCTTAGGCATGCTAAAAAAATACGAATTATCAGCCCGGCATTTTAACTGGAAGGCCAAACCAAAAGCGGCCACCAGCTTAGAAGTCAGTAATTACATGTTAGATCGCGCCTTGCGCTCGCAAGCTTTGGTAAATATTGATAGCATTTGCCACTTAGAAAAAGCACAGCGTAAAAACGAAGTTAAAAAGCTTATTGCAGACAGAATCAAAAAAAAGCAATTGGTTGAAGTCGCTGTAAAGGGACAAGAAAAATCAGTTTTATACACAACACCTGAAATTTTTGAAAACAAAGTAAAACCTTCAAATTTAGTGCATATTTTATCGCCCTTTGATCCCTTAACTATTCAGCGCAAACGTTTAGAATTTTTCTTTAATTACGCCCATCGTTTTGAGGCCTATTTACCAAAAACTAAACGAGTTTTCGGATATTTTGCGTTACCAATTCTTGTGGATAACCAAATAAAGGCCGTCATAGATTTAAAGACTGATCGCGAAAAACGTGAATTGCTGATTCAACAGTGGACTTGGATTGGTAAACATAAAAGTGTGACGACAAAACAACGCATTGAAGACGAGTTGAATAGATTTGAAAAATTTCAGCTAGCCAAAGTTTAACTATTCTCGTTAAAATTAAGTATGAAAAAAGCAGCAAAAATTACCGGCTTCGGTGGATATGTTCCTTCAAGAGTAATTAAAAATACCGATCTTGAAAAAATGTTAGACACCACTGATGAATGGATTCAACAACGCACAGGTATTGTTGAGCGCCGCTGGGTTCTGGACGAACAATCAACGTCTGATTTAGCTGTTGAAGCCGCAAAAATCGCGATCCAAAATGCCAAAATTGATGTGAAAGATATTGATCTTATTGTGGTTGCAACTTCGAGCCCAGATACAGACATTCCGGGCTGTGCCGCTTTTGTTCAGGCAAAACTTGGCTTACCCGGAATTCCATATTTTGATATTCGCCAAGCTTGTTCTGGATTTATTTATGGAATTTCACTAGCTAATGTATACATTTCAAGCGGCCAATACAAATGCGCTGTCGTGATCGGTTGCGAGGTGCAATCTAAAGGCTTAGACAAATCTCCGAACGGTAAAGGGGTAACAATTATTTTCGCTGATGGCGCAGGCGCTGTGATTTTACAGCAGACTGATGTTAAAGATGAATCTAAAGATCCACATGTGCTAACCACTAAATTGCACGCTGACGGCTCTTCGGCCTCTGAATTATGGATGCCCGTTCCTGGAAGCGCATTTGGACCAACTCGTATTACCCATGAAATGATTGATAGCGGACAGATCTTTCCGCAAATGAACGGACGTTTGGTGTTTGGTCATGCCGTAACAAAAATGCCTGAAGTCTTAAACGAATCTTTAAACGCCACGGGTCTTGCCTTAAGAGATGTCGACATGCACTTTTTTCATCAAGCCAATGCGCGCATCAATCAAAAAATCTGCGAAGACATGAATATTCCGATAGAGCGTGTGCATACGACCATTCATAAATTCGGCAACACCACGGCGGCGACTATTCCTTTAGGCATGTGGGATGCCTTTGGAGCCGGAAAACTTAAACCTGGTATGACTATTTCAATGGTGGCGTTTGGAGCTGGTTTTACCTGGGCTTCAGCCTTAGTGCGACTTTAGTAATTGATGCTGATATTGAAAATTAATCCTGTTCGCCCTTTAAAGCGATAAATTTTTTCAAAATTTATATGCGGGGTTAATTGAAAATCTAAAATATTGCGATAAATATTTTGATGCCAAGTTACAGAAACATTGTGAGCATCTAAATGATATCTTTCGCGATTATGTGAATTAAAAATCCAGCTATAGGAAAAAGCCGTTTTCTCTGAATATTCCTGACCAAGGATTATACCGTTAGTCACCAGCAGTTTATGAATTTTTTCCTGGTATTCGCCTTCATTAATAAATGTTAGCGCATACACCGGATTAATCTCATAATGAAAATTGACCGCCTGAAAGGTTCCTGCTCCCTTATCAGGGTCTGCAAATAATTCAAATTTTGGATTTGTTTGAAACTTTTTATGTTCAGCAACACTTTCAAACTCTAAAGAATGGGCTACCTTTAGCGGATCTTGCAGGGTGATGCGCGGTTGAAATGTAGTACGAACTTTTCCTAATTTGCGAATAAATCCAACCGTGGCCCCGTAATTTTTTTTACGCTGCGTTTTACGCAAATAACCACTTTCGACCCCGCGAGTTTCTTCATTTTCATCATATGAAGTAAATTTTAATTGCATAAATTCTTCAAGATTTTGCAAACGCGGTTTAATTGAAAGACTTGTATTATTATTAAAATTTTCAGTCTCAGTAACTGTAGTGGTGTTATCAATGCGAAAGCTGGATTTATTTTTTTCTTTGCTGACGCGCTTACCGACCAGAAATAAATCAATACCTTCAGTGAAACCGTCAAACCACGTTGAAATATTTTTGTTACTTTGAATGAATATGTCTTCCCACTCAGAGCGTTCGCCATCCTGAGGTTTTTTTTCGGCGTACGCCGGCAAACTCATGACAAAACAGCTCAATAGAAAGAATAACTTGCGCAAAAAAATCCCCATAATTTTTTGATTGTACTTTTAATATCATCAACCGTAATCTTGCCTTATGACAAACGTAAAAGTTTTATTTCTGTTATTTTTGATGTTCTGCCTGGAAAGTTTGGCGTACGAACCTCAGGAAGGTAACGTAACGGCTATATTCGGCCCGTTTGTTTCACGCACTGATTATCCCTTTTCATCCACTGGTGCCAAAGCTCCGGTTTTTGGCGATCTTGGCCTGATCGTTCAGGGTGATATTAATGAAATTGGCGCTCTGGAAATTGCCATGTTTCACATGCAGAAAGTTTATATTCGCAAAAGCAATGACATCACCGTTGCAGAAAAAACTGAACTTATGCACATCACCATGGGCTACCGCTATTGGATAAGTCCCCTTTGGTCTGCCTCTTTAGCTTTTTCATCGTCTTACCCGCTTAATCAACCACAAATTATACATAGTGAATTTCCTGTCGGCGAAAACATTGATACCTCGGCTCGTGATACGGTTGATTATGGTTTAGATATCTCAATACAGACTGAATTATGGCAGCGTGATCGTTATTCAGTGGTCTCAGATATTCGCTATGGATTATCTGTCACTGAAAAGCAAAATGAATCCGGCAGTCATTACGGTATAATGCTTGGAATAAAATATTTAATCCAAGAAAAATACCCAGATATTACAAAAGAAAAAAATTAATTTAAATTTTTACGGCTTGCAGTGACTAACAAATCGGCCAAATCATTAGCGTGCTCTTCTTCGTCGGCCAATATTTTTTCAAGCAATCGTCTTGTCGTTGGATCATTATGCCCAAACCAATCAATCATTTGGCGATAAACTTCAATCACGATACGTTCGGCGACTAAATCTTCGCGAATCATTTCTAAGAGATCGCCAGAGCTTCCGTACTCAGTTGCTGATCGGGCCCCAATCGTTGCAGGATTCATATCAGGATCACCGCCCAGCTGATCAATACGTTCAGCCAAAGCCCAGACATGTTCGTCTTCATTGGCCGCATGGTTTTTAAATTCAGCCGCAACTTGCGGAAAATTAATACCTTTAGCTACGATCGCATGATGGCGGTATCGCAACACACATAAAATTTCGGTGGCTAAAGCTTCATTTAAAATTTGGCAGGCTTTTTCTATATCTAATGGATAATCACCAGTCACCGCACCTTGATTCATTGATGTCATTGCATGACGACGAATTTCTTGAATATTAAATACTGAATTTGAGCCATTTATATTTTTTTCCATAAGCTTACTCCTGCATCTGTCATTTAATCTGCAATTTAATAACCACGCGATACAGGGCATAGTTCCACAAACTGACGCAGGCCTTAAGTTTGCAATTATATTTCTAGTTAGTGCGAAGAAAAACTAAGGAGCATTTATGGGCAACGATAAAACTCTTCACCCCGCACACCAAGTGCCAGATGAAAAATACTTTAAACCGGCCAATCCAGAAGCACAGTTCGATAAATTTTTACAACGTCAGCATCCAGAACCTACAGAATTACAACTCGAAAAATGGGAAGACGAAGGAGGAGTCACTCCTGAATACAATGCTGATTGGGGTTGGTTTGAAAACGATCCTTTTAGTAAAAAAGTAAAAATATTTTTTAAAAGAATGTTAGAAAAAATTAGTTCTAATGTAGCGCCTCGCCATCTACAAACAAAGGCTTCGCAGCATCACTACTAAGATAGCGGTTAAGATAAAACGCGCGAAGGTTTAAGCGAGACTTTGTTATGAGCTGCAATTGCTTCAAATTGGCGTACGAACTCGCGCCCGAGTAATTGCAGGTCTTCTTGCGGAAGTAAATCTAAAATTAATTTTAAATAGGTTTCTTCTTCATTTTTAAGATGGTGTTCGACAACTTCAGCCAAAGTCTTTGCTTTGATTTGAATCATAGAATTCCAGTTTAAACGAAAGTTTAAGGCTTCGAGCTCTTCAATTAAAATTTGGGCGATCGCATGTTCTTCAAAAGCTTCATCCAGAAGTGGTTTTAATTCAGAAGAAAAGGTGACCTCTTCATAAAGCGTATTTTCTTCGGCTTGCGCATGAGCCAGCCACAGATTTACAAAATCAAGCAGTGCAGTCTGCTTTTCTGCAGGAGTAGAATTGGCCATCTTAAACACATGAATGTATTCACGTAATTCTTGATGCTGTCGGATGATAATATTAACTACACTATCTGGTCTGGGCATTGGGGCAAAGAACGGCGAAATATGTTCCAAATCGCCGGATTCATCCTGTGGTCGATAGGTTAGGTTCTTATCGCGGTCAAAATCACGTCCATAAGCGGGTTTGTTCACCATAATAAACTTAGTTAAGCAAAATTCTTTCCAACAGCTTCGCGGCTTTCAAATTGCAATAGCGCTTACAATATTATTTTTCAAACTACGGAGGCAATTATGACCAAAACTCAAAAAAAACATCATCGCGCAGACACACGTAACGATAAAAAAACAGCGACCCATCGTTCAACGACCTCTACAGCCACGACACGCATAAAAGAGTTTTCAAAACGAGTTCTTCATGACTATGTCATACCCATGACTCGAATGATCGAGCACCGTTTGCTACGCCTTGAGCAGTCTTTGTAATTTTTGTAATCAAATACTGCGACAAAGTGCCCAATTTAGTGATTTAATTGGGTGCTTTGGTGAAATTTGCCCCATTAAAATTATATTAAATTAATTTTTTGAATCCCCCCTTTGCCCTGTGTAAAAAACCAAACAACTGTATGGCAAAGTCTTTTCTTAAAAATACATTTTCAGTCTTCTTTGATAAGGAGATCTTCACCGCGCTTATCGCCGGTCTTACTATCATTGGCTTTATCTCTTGGACTCATATCCACAAATCAATTCAAAAAGATGTGAATCATCGCCTCGAGTTTGAAACTGAATCAATGACGTCGGCTTTAGCGAACAGTTTAAATACTTACGCTTTTTCTTTAGCTTACACCCGCGCCCACCTTGATACCCATCATGCTCAGCTACCTGATCATAGACACTTTCGTAGCTTCAGTGAAAATTTACAGGGGCAATCAGATACCTATAAGCTAGTTGGTTTAGGCTTTTCATCACGTGCACAATTAAAAAAACTTGCGCAACGACTGCCCAACAGTCATAAAACCGATATCTTAAATGCGCTCCACGCAACTTCTATTACCTTAACTTATCCGTTCAAAACAGAGACCTCTAAAAATAACTACCAGAAATTCTCGATGACTTTAACGCTACCGTATTTTGGCCAATTGCAAACACCTGGCTCAATTAAAGAACGTCAGCAAAAATCACTGGGTTTAATATATATTCCGGTAACAATGGATGATCTATTTACGAATATTCTGGGGCAGCCAAATCCCCATAAAGAGCATGTGAATTTTTCGTTAACTTTGATTGATCCTGAAACCCAGAAAGAGACTTTAGCTTACACACGTTTTCCACAGAGCGTGAACAGCGAATCATTTCACAAAATTCAAGAAATTGATTTATATGGCAAACGCTGGAAGATCACCGCCGTGGCCATGCCTGGCTTTCTTTCGCTCAGCGATCGCTATCTGGGCCATATTGTGGCTTTAGCCACAGTCTTAGTTATTGGGCTACTGCTAAGCTTTTTTAAACAATTTGAAAACACTATTCACCATGAAGCTAAAGAAAAACTGTTACTCGAAGAATCTAATCGCATGAAATCAGCATTTTTAGCGAACATGAGTCACGAAATTCGCACGCCGCTAAACGCGATCACTGGGTATTCTGAAATATTAA
This sequence comes from Bdellovibrio sp., assembly GCA_036676395.1. Taxonomy (GTDB): domain Bacteria; phylum Bdellovibrionota; class Bdellovibrionia; order Bdellovibrionales; family Bdellovibrionaceae; genus Pseudobdellovibrio. The sequence continues at coordinate 81,421 of JAKFCY010000002.1, read as the reverse complement.
GCCGAACCGAAAATCAGAATGAGCGTCACGTTCTTATCGAAAATATCCAAAAAAACAGCTCTCACTTAACCGGTATCATTGATAATATCTTAGATATTTCAAATATCGAATTTGGTAAAATAATGATCACGACACAAAATATTTCGTTGAGATCATTATTTGAAGGTGTCTTGGTCACGATGAATAATCGCGCTGATGCTAAAAGTATTAAATTTAATATTTCAAGCGAAGGGGCTTTACCTGAATACGTTATCGCCGCTGAATCCCGCGTTAAACAAGTCATGACAAATCTTTTAGGCAATGCCGTTAAATTTACCGAAAACGGTGGCGTCAGCGTACATTTTAAAATTGAATCAAGCCCGACCGGACAGAAATTTATCACTATTCGCGTGAAAGATACTGGCATCGGTATTTCTAAACAGGATCAAGCTGATTTATTTCAATCTTTTTCACAGGCCGACGTTTCAAGTACTCGTCGTTTTGGCGGCATAGGATTAGGACTTGTTGTTTCGAAACGAATGGCCCAGCAATTCGGCGGCGATGTTACTTTGATTGATAGCCGTATTGGCCGGGGCTCAACTTTTGAATTAAAAATACCCTGCGGTGAAATTGAAAATGTAAAGTGGTCAGAAACGGTAATGACAGAAATCGCGCAAGCGAAAGCTTCAAGCCAATTGCAGAATTACAACCAATTGGCCGGAAAAAGAATTCTCATTGTGGAAGACTCTGAGGATAACCAGGAAATCTTTGAATTCTTCTTACGCTCGGTAGGAGCTATACCCGATGTTGTTGATAATGGAATTTCTGCCATTCGTCGCGTGCGCGAAGAAGACTACGACTTAATATTGATGGATATTCAGCTTCCGCAAATGGATGGCTTGGAGGCCACTCGCCGTTTGCGTATTGAAGGATTTAAAAATCCAATTATAGCCCTGACTGCCCATGCCTCATCAGCAGAAAAGAAAAGCAGTCTTGAATCAGGATGCATAGGCTTAATAACAAAACCTGTCAGCCAAGACACCCTTATAAAACAAATCTTAACCATCGTTAATGACTCAACAAAAGACATATCAGCCAGAAAAGTTGCTTTAAAAGCCAAGGATAATTATGATAGATACCATGCAAGTTCCCATTGAGGCTCGCCAAAAATATTTAGATCGCCGCAAACAAGATATAACAGCTTGTCAGGAAGCCGTATCTAAGCAGGATTTTGGTTTTTTAGAGCGCATTGGTCATCAAATTAAGGGTAATGCAGTCACTTTTGGCTTTGATGAACTGACAGGTGTAGCCGTGGCTATGGAACAAGCGGCAAAAGCCAAAGACCTAACGCAATTAAAAGAGCTGGTCGAAAAATTTTCTACAGCCATTCAAAACGCCCACGTTTAATTTTATAATTTTTTGTAAAAAAAAAGCCTTCTACCAAACTGTAGAAGGCTTTTTTATGCAACCACCCTAGTGCTCTAGCTGATGGTTATCGATCTCGCGTAGGCGTCTGTAGAGCGTTTTACGGTCGATCTGCAGATCACGTGCGGTCTTTTCTTTAGCGCCGTTATTTAGATCTAACACATGCTGCACGTACTTATTAACTAACTGCTCAACAGTTAGCACCTTGGCATTACCAAAGGCAGGAAAGCGTAAACCAGCCTCTTCTTTATTTTCGCCAGAACTGCGGTTTTCAGCAGAACACACGTCTTCTAAGCGAATTAAGGCCGAATTAGAAAGAACAATCGCCCGCTCAATCGTGTTTTCAAGTTCACGCACGTTACCCGGCCAAGCATTCGTAGCCAAATAGTCATGGGCCTCTTTGCTGAACTGCTTGATCTTGGTGTTATTTAACGCTGAATATTTACGTAAGAAAAATTCTGAAAGTGGCAAGATATCTTCTTTACGTTCTCGTAAAGGCGGAATCCAAATCGGAATCACATTTAATCGAAAAAATAAATCTTCGCGAAAATTACGATCAATAATCTCTTGGCGTAAGTTCTTATGGGTTGCTGACAAAATACGAACATTCACGTTGCGGTATTGATTTTCACCAATACGTTTAATTTTCTTTTCTTGTAAAACACGTAGAATTTTTGCCTGTAATGGCAACGTTAAATCACCGATCTCGTCTAAGAATAAAGTTCCGCCATCGGCTTCTTCAAATAAACCCATTTTTTTATCGATCGCTCCGGTGAAGGCCCCTTTAGAATGTCCGAATAGCTCTGACTCTAAAAGATTTTCAGGAATTGCCGAACAATTGATTGCGACGAACGGAGCTTTTTTACGTGAACCCATATTATGAATGGCTTTCGCGATGACTTCTTTACCAACGCCGCTCTCGCCGGTAATTAAAATATTGGCATTTGATTGCGAGACCCGGCGAGCCAACTCTAGCGCATTTTTGATACCTGCACTTTTACCGATAATACCCTCTAGACTGTTATGCCCTTCTTGCAACTGCACTACAGACTTAAGAGTCGAGTTTTCTTCTTCAACACGTGTTAAATAAAGGGCCCTTTCAACTGAAACTAATAATTGTGGAAAATGTAATGGCTTAACAACGAAGTCATAAGCGCCGGCAGCGATGGCTTCAACTGCAGTTTCTACTTTTTTGTTAGCCGTGATTAAAATAATCGGTATTTCGCTACCCAAAACTTTTAGGCGCTGTGTGAATTCGATCCCTGAAATACCTGGCAACATTAAGTCAGTGATAATCACGTCACCTTTAACTTTGGCGCTGCTGATGTCTTCTAAGGCTGTTTGCGCGTCGTCGTAACAGATCACATCGTAGTTACGAACTTTAAAAAAACTAGAGATAAGTTCTTGAATATCTTTATCATCATCAATCATTAAGATCTTTGCTTTTTTCATGCTTATAAATCCCCTCTTATTTATAGCGAAGCTGTAACATACGTAGAAAATTTCCCCAAGAAAAAAGTAGAATTATTCCCCGTATAATTTAAACATCCTATTATTTAGGCTGTTTTCGGTTAAGATTTTTTGATACGGACTGTTTTTGCTAGAAGTCTGGACAAGAATTACAAAACCCTCGTGCGGCATATTGTTTGCTCCTTTTAAAAACTATCAAACTCATCGACTGAGTAAGGAGAAAGCTTATGAAGAAAATGGCCCAAAATATTTTAAAACGTCGCGCAAAAGCTGTTACGCGCAAAACGAAAAACAAAAAATCACCTTTGCAAGTTCGCAATGTTTTGGTTGAGAACACACGCAAACTATTATCTGGCGATATTAATTTTTTTAATAAGCTTAAAGAGCGCAATCAGCGTCGCCGATTACCAGCACCCATCTAAATTTTAATTCACTGCAGTTTCAGAGATAGCTAAGGCAACTTAGCTATCTCTGAGTTCGCGTGATCAAATCGCCCCCTACACCCGGGGCGATTTCTTTTTTTAGCCACTTGAAATTCGCTTAAATTTCTTCTGATGCTGGCACAACCCCTGCATTATCTAATTTCGTCAATGTGACATGGAGGGCAGAAATTCATTAATTCGCTTGTCGAAAATAATGCAATTAATGCCTCGCAGAGACAATCGCGACTACAATGACTGATACTCATAGTAACCGCGAAAGGCCTGATACGAGATGTCTAGTATCTGGTCTTTTTTATTTTATCAGGAGAACAATGAAAACATCTGCGTTTTCTTTTATTGCGGCCTGTTTCGGCGCGACTTTAGCTTTCGCCGCACCAACTATTAACGAAAAATTGACTGCTGAATTACAACCTAAAAATGGATCGCAAGTCTCGGGACAAATTGATTTTATTCAAGATCGAGACAAGCTTAACGTTATTTATAAAATTAAAAACTTACCCAACAAAAAAAAATTTGGTTTACACATTCATGAAAAACCAGATTGTTCATCTGTCGATGGCAAATCTGCCGGTGCACACTATGCCAAGCTGCCTGGCCACGAAGGTCATGGCACCTCATTGGATTTTCCGGATTTATACGCCGGTGATCTGCCACAAATTAGCAGTAATAGAACTGGCACGGCTGAAGGCAGCTTTTCAGTTTCACAATTATCAATTAGCGGCGCCGTCAGTGGTACTTATAGCATTACTGACCGGGCCATCATTGTGCATGCCGGACCTGACGATAAAACTAAAAAATCAGCTCCACGCATTGCCTGCGGAGTCATTAAATCAACCGTTAGATAAAAAAGGAATACCATGGAAATGCAAACTTGTGAAAAATGCGGCAACAACTATGACAAAGCTTTTACGGTTAAAATGAATGGTGAAGAGCACGTATTTGATTGTTTTGAATGCGCCATTTCAAAACTAGCTCCACATTGTTCGTGCTGTAATACTTTAATCATTGGTCATGGCGTTGAGGCTGAGGGCGAATTTTACTGCAGTGCCCATTGCGCCAAAACGCAAGGGCATTTCATGATAGATCGTCCTATTCAAGAAAAAATTCAAAACCTAACATCATAACTTGTGGCGAAGCCGCAGTAATATCTAATGATGTAAATTTACTTTCTCGTGGTGGGCTGGTTTGTACGGTTCATTGCTGACCATAGATTTAAAAAATCCCGCCACTTTAACCACCGGCGAACTTGGAGCATCCCAATATTCAACATCTTGCAATTCTAAACGTAATAAAACTAAATCTGGTGTTTCGATACCTTGCGGAAACCAAGCTTTCATCATTGGCGTCCATAATTGAATCATGCGCGCGCGATCAAAAACCTCGTGAGCCAATGCAGAGGCTGCGACAAATTTTTCTTTTCCGGCCGTGTAGGTAAGATGAACCTGGTGATTATTTCGAATTTCTGAAACAAGATGCGAACCTGAAGACGTAAAAAACCAGATGTTGCCATTTTCATCAAGCTCTTGCGTATACATTGGCCGGCTACAAAGCCCGCCGGCATGATTGTGTGTGGTCAACATGCAAATGCCTGCGCTATCGATAATCTCGCCAATGATACGCAGATCTTCGGTCGGAGATTTTTTTAATTCATTTTTCATAAAAAGCCTTTCGTAAAGTATTAACCCTTTCTTATTTAGCAAAAAATATTCCTAGGCAAAATTCCCCGGTGGCAGCCTTATCTGCGCGGGAACAAGTTTTGCAACAAGTTTTGCAAAAAGACTACAGATAAAGCTTAGCCTAAGCCGTAAAAAAATAATGTTTGAATAAAAAAGGAATTTTATGAATCAGTTACATCCTGGCGAAAGCCTGTCAGTATGGTTAGACACCGTTGAGATGCCAACCTTTGAGCTGCTCAAAGAAAACATAAATGTTGATGTCTGTATCGTCGGGGGGGGCTTTGCCGGATTAACAACGGCGTATTCGCTGATGAAAGAAGGAAAATCCGTTTGCGTGCTTGAAAGTTTTGAAATTGGTAGCGGCCAATCTGGTCGAACAACTGCGCATGGGTCAAGTGTCTTAGGCACACGCTATTTTGATTTAGAAATGTATCACAGCGAAGAAGGCACACGCCTAATCGCCCAAAGCCACACGGCCGCTCTTGATCGCATCGAGCAAATTGTGAACCGCGAAAAAATAGACTGTGAATTAGAACGTCTTACCGGTTATTTATTTCAAGGCGATGATTCAGAAAGCGATGTACTAATGCGCGAACATCATGCTGTTCGCAGAGCTGGTTTAATTTATGCAAAAATGTTAGAAAATGCACCGCTGACAAATTTTAAAACCGGTCATTGCTTATCGTTTCCACGCCAATTGCAATTTAACCCCGCAAAATATTTAGCAGGCCTTGCACACGCGATTGTTGAAGGCGGTGGTAGAATTTTTACACACACACATGCTATTGAATTTCATAATCGTGATTTTGCAGCTGTTAAAACTCAAAATGGCGCCATCGTTACTTGTTCATCACTTGTAGTCGCAACTAATACTCCGGTGAATGATGTATTTGCGATTCACACCAAACAAGCTCCCTATCGCACTTATGCTATCGGATTTCATGTCATCAAAGACAGCGTGGCCAAAGGTTTATACTGGGATACCAGTGATCCTTATCGTTACATTCGGCTTGAAAAAATTCCAGCTGATAAATATGATTTATTAATTATTGGCGGCGAAGATCACAAAACCGGACAAGAAAATCATCCCGAACATAGCTTTTTAAAACTTGAAGAATGGGCGCGCGCCCGCTTTTCAACCATTGTAAATTTGGTTTATCGCTGGTCGGGCCAAGTCATGGAACCGGTTGATGGCATTGGCTTTTTAGGCCACAACCCGCTTGATCGCGACAATGTGTATGTTATCACCGGCGATGCCGGTAACGGGATTACCCATAGCACTATTGGCGCGATGATTGTCACTGATCAAATCATGCAACGAGAAAATCCGTGGGAGGATTTATATAATCCTTCGCGAATTAGTTTACTTTCAACGCCAAATTACTTCAGAGAAAATTTAAATGTGGCTGGTCAATACGGCAAATGGCTTTCATTTAGTCCAAAACCAGATCTAGATGACTTGCGTATAAACGAAGGCAGTGTATTTCGTGATGGCATGAGTATGGTAGCCGTCTATAAAAATCAATCAGGTGTTGCGCACTACATGTCAGCCGCTTGTCCACATCTGGGGGGCGTTGTCTCGTGGAATAACGTCGAAAAATCGTGGGACTGCCCTTGCCATGGATCGCGCTTTGATTGTTATGGCAAAGTTTTAGAGGGACCGGCCGTACAAGATCTTAAAAAAATAGATAGCGACGAATTTATCGAGCCCGATTTTATTCCTGTCGAAAAGCAATATCCACGAGTGACTGACGTTCCAATTATTTAAAGGATTAAACATGCAGAACACCAATCAGCTAAAAACAGAGCGCACCAAATACGATAGTAATGCACTCATGGCGCGCAAATTAAAAGATGAAGAAAAAATTCATCGTTCAATCACGATTAAAAAATCGCCGGCTGAAATTTATACTTTTTTTCGTAATTTCGGAAATCTTCCTTATTTTATGAAAGATTTAGTTTCTCTGACCGTGCATTCAGAATCGATGTCTCATTGGGTAGTTCAGCTTGAACACGGACCAATAGTAGAATGGGATGCTGAAATCGTCGAAGAAAAATATGCAGAAATGCTGTCTTGGAAAACTGTCGGAAAAACCGAAGTGCAACAAGCCGGAACCATTTGGTTTACTAAAGCCCCCCAAGAATACGGAACAATTGTTCGTTTACATATGGCTTATACGATTCCTGCCGGAAAAATCGGAAAAATCGCTACACAATTAGTCGGCGAAGATCCCGACTCGATTATGTTAACAAATCTGACCCGCTTAAAAGCTTATTTAGAAACCGGCGAAGTTCCGACAACCAAAGGCCAGCCATCTGGTCGCGAAGAAGACCTTGCACCCGAAATAAAACATTAGGAGTTAATATGAAAGCATTATGCTGGTTCGGAAAACATGAAGTCGCTTTACGTAACGTTAAAGAACCGCAAATTCTTAATCCACACGACGCCATCGTTAAAGTAACCAGTGCCGCCATTTGTGGATCTGATTTGCATATTTATAATGGCACGATTCCCACAATGGAAAAAGGCGATATTCTCGGTCATGAAACCATGGGCGAAGTTGTCGCCATCGGTAAGTTAGTTAAAAAAGTTGAACTAGGTAATCGCATTGTGATTCCTTTTGATATTGCCTGTGGCAGTTGCCATCATTGCGAAATTGAAGAGTACTCAAGTTGCGACAACACGAATCCAAATACATATCTTGCAGATAAATTATATGGCCATTCAGGTGCTGCTTTATTTGGTTATTCACATATGTATGGCGGTTATGCCGGCGGACAAGCTGAATATATACGCGTACCCTTTGTCGATACAAATTCATTAGTGATCCCTGACGGTATTCCTGATGAAAAAGTTTTATTTTTAAGTGATATTTTACCCACGGGTTATATGGCTGCAGAAAATTGCAATATTAAACCCGGTGATACAGTTGCTATTTGGGGAGCAGGCCCAGTGGCTCAGATGGCTATTCGAAGTGCATACATGTTAGGTGCAGAGCGGGTTATTGCCATTGATCATTTTGATAAACGACTTGAAATGGCCCAACTAAGTAAAGCTCACACAATTAATTTTGAAAACACAGACAGTGTGCTTGATGAATTAAGTTATCTGACGGGTGGCCGGGGGCCAGATTCATGCATTGATGCTGTTGGTATGGAAGCTCATGGTCATTCGATCACAGCTACGTTAGACCGTGCAAAAATGGCTGTAGGATTGGCCACTGACAGACCCGATGCTTTACGCCAAGCCATTCAAGCTTGTAAAAAAGGTGGAACAGTTTCGATACCTGGGGTGTATGGCGGTGTTTTAGATAAAATGCCTTTTGGTGCAGCTTTCGGAAAAGGCCTGACTTTTAAAATGGGACAAACCCACACTCAAAAATATATGCCGCTTTTGTTAAATAAAATTATTCGGGGTGAAATTGATCCATCATTTGTGATCACTCATCGTATAAATTTACAAGACACACCCAAAGCCTATCAACTGTTTAACGATCAAAAAGATGATTGCATTAAAGTTGTTATTAACATGCATTAATTATTTTGATTTAAGGATGATGGGGCGCTCTTTCAGAGCAAATAACTCAATAAACTTATTGAAAGTCTGCTGACTTAAATTTAACGAATTTTGCAAATACACAGCTGTGTCAGCACGCATTTGTGCTTCTGATACTTTTCCTTGGGATTGTAAAATATCTTGCTGATTCTTCGGATTATTTAACCACCGCAAAATCATCGCTTCATCAACTTCTAAATGAAATTGTAACCCAAACACCTTAGTACCGTAACTAAAAGCCTGCGCTGGGCAAATTTTTGATACCGCCAAATGCTCACAAGATTTAGGAATATCAAAAGTATCGCCATGCATTTGAAATATTTTTTCAGTTTTTTTAAAATGCGATAACAGCCGAGAGTTTTCGCCCGCAGTCGTCAGTTCGATATCATACCAGCCCATTTCTTTTTCTGGGCTTTTACGAACTTCTGAACCTAAGACATGCGCTAAAATTTGCGCGCCTAAACATATTCCTAAAATTGGAATATCTTTTTTCAACGCCTGCTCGATCAGTTTTATTTCAGTTTTGATATGGGTGTATTGGTCGGCTTCATATACTCCCATGTGGCCACCTAAAACAATAAGGCCATTATATTTTTCGACTGAGGGAGCCGCATTTGGATCACGTTCAAAATTAACATAGCGAATATTTAATCCCTGCTGTTTCAAAGCAGGATTTAGTGTTCCTAAGATTTCATTGGCGACATGCTGGAAGACGAGAACTTTTCTCATGATGAATCTTATTGTATGCTAAAATCAGACAATGTCAGGTCTGGATTTCTAGGTTTGAAACGCCCCATTGTTCCAAGTTGAGAAAGACGTGCATTTTTACACACAAGTTCTACACCTTTGTTAAGATTATCACATGGGTACGTTACGCGGTTTAACAGCAATTTTATTGATCATACTATCAACCTTTTTTATTTCTGGATGTTTAACTGAGTCTGGAACTGGAACAGAAAGTGGCAGCACTGTCGTTTCAGAACCTGATGCGACTCCACAGTCTGATCCAGAACGCACTGTCTGCGACCCTTTTAAAACAAATTCACCACAAGCGCGCGATCGTGGATTAATTGGTAATTTATTATTTTTATCTGATGATCAACCCCGTTATAACAATATCGCAGATTTCATGGACAATGCGCACATTGCTGAAGCTAATATTTATTTAGATCGTTTGTTTATTCCGACCCGCCCGTTTGATCGCGGGTTTTACACCCAGTCAGGAACTTTAGTTACTAATACCAATGGTAATACTCTATATGAATACTTTGGTATGCATATAGAATCACAATTACAATTAGCTCCGGATCAGTCTGCTGGCTATTACCAACTGGCCGTGCTTGCGGATGATGGGGCGCTGTTAAAAATTCCGGATGGCAATGGTGGTTATAAAACGATCGTTAACAATGACGGAACACATGCGACTAAAATGGCTTGCGCGACTGAGCCTGTGTATTTGGATCACAACACAAAAATTCCGATGATCATGCAATATTATCAAGGCCCAAGATATCATATTTCTTTAGTGAGTATGTGGCGTCCTTGGCCGGATGGCGTAAGCAATACGAATGCAGTTAACGATCCCTACTGCGGAAGCTCTGGAAATAGTTTATTTTTTGATTCAACAAAAGATCCAGTTGAAGCTAAAGCTCCTTTTTATGAATTACTCGCGCGCGATTGGAAAGTTTTAGAAAATACAAATTACAATTTTCCTAACCAAGAAGTTAATCCTTGTGTGCCTGACGAAGAACCTCTAGCGATCATAAGTTTTACAATTTCTAACGTTTTACGCGATCGCGCGACCTTGACCTGGACCACGAATATTCCATCAACTAGCCAAAGCTGGTATAAAAATATCGGCACCGGTGTATCAGGAACGACCGCAGTCGATGCGACCTTAGTCCAGACGCATTCGATGACGATCACTGGATTAGCACCTAATACGCTTTATGGCGTTAAAGCCTTATCGACAACCCCTGGTGGCCAAAATGCGATCAGCGACGAAAGTGCTTTCAAAACTCCACGCTAGTCTAGTTTCACTCTCTTAAAATTCGAAAGTTCGCATTTTTTCTAAGTAAATACATTAGCTTGGCCGATAAGTAATGGTCTTTTACGGAGTGAAAATGAAGGGCTTTTTTTCAATACGATTTAAATTCTTAGGTGTTATGAGCGCGTTGCTTGTAACTTGCCTTGTCGTATATTTATTAATCGCCGTCGAAGTTTTCAAGACCGATAAAACTGAACTTGTGTTTGATCTAAATCGCAGCATGGTTTCGAATTTAGCAGCAGAGATCGAAACTGAATTTAAAGGCGTGTCAGATAAATTTCGTTTGTTCGCAACGCTATCAACCAATTCAACTACAAAAAACTATGCGGAACAAGTTTTTGGCGAAAATTCGTCTGTCGTATTTGCTTCGCTATATCGCCAAGAACAAAGCTTAGCGATCAAAAGTTACAGTGATAAAAAGTATGCTGAAACGTACGGCTTAGATGCTGATTTTTTTGATAAAATGGTTTTAGCCGCACGCCCAATACCATTTGCAGAAATTTTAAAAAATGGCGAATACTTTTGGAATGCTTCTATCGAAGGTGGCACACCGCTCATTGGCTACGGCCGCAACGTTGTGATCGAAAATAGCAAAGGAATTCCCACTGATCACTTGGCTGTTGTTGGTTACATTCAGGCCGATAAAATTTTAAAAATTTTAAACGTTGTAAAACTGAGTGAAGTTTCAGTCATTGATCACGAGGGTAAAATTTTATTACATTCAAATTTTGACTGGATGAAACAAGCCAAAAGCTTAAACGACACTGCGTTGTTTCAAAAAGCCAAAGAAGCAAAAGTTAATTTAAGCGTGGCCGCAACTAAAGATGACGGTAAAGAATTTTTAGGAGCTTTTGCGAAAACTTACCAAGGGCAAATCATTATTCTTTCAAAGGTTTCTAAAGACCACGCCTTTTCTGCGGTTTACGAATTAGTTTCACGCTCATTATCATTTGCTCTGATTGTAATTACGTTATCATTACTATTCGCATTTTTATTATCGCGTTCATTAACAGAGCCCATTTCAATTTTAGTTCGTGGAATGGAAAAAGTTGCTACCGGTGATTTATCGACTCAAATCAAAGTAAATACCACTGATGAAACACGCATGTTAGCGACATCGTTTAATCAGATGATCACCGAACTAAAACAATCCCGCGATGAATTACAAGAAATCAATCGCGAATTAGATCAAAAAGTAAAAGATCGTACTCATCAATTAGAGATTCAAAATCAGGCCGTAAAAGAGGCTCAAGAAGCCTTACTCAAAACAACTCGTCTGGCATCTGCCGGTGAAATAGCCGGTCGTGCGGCCCATGATGTTTTAAATCCGCTGACTGGAATTTTAGCCCGTTTAAGTGGTGTGGAAAAACGTGTGAAAAACCAGGTTGAACCGCAATTAAATTTAATGAAAGACATTTTTGCCAGTTGGAAAAACGACCATAATACTGGTGGTTTTGAAGCCTTGGCAGCTGCCTGGCAACAGCCTTCACAAGTCGACCAGACTTGGAGTTTATGGCAAGAAGACATGCATAATTTAGATTCGGTACAAGCTTCATTTGGCGAATTAACTCAAACTATCGATTCCGATATTCAGTTTTTAATTAACGAAAGTCGCCGCATCGGAAAAATCGTCGACGGGATGAGAAAATTAAGCCGTTTAAATTCTGATATTAAAACTTATTCTGCAAAAAAACTTCTGATCGACTGTAAAAATATTATGGCTGATTTATTTATGCAGCAAAATATCGATGTTGTAGAGACCTATGCAGTTGGTAATGACGAAGTGTCGTTGGATCGTGATGAGTTTATTCAGGCGATGACCAATTTAATGCGCAATTCGTTGCAAGCGATGTTAGATAAAAAACAAAAATACCAACTAAAACTTTCAACTGAAATTACTGATGAAAATGTCATTATATTAATGAGCGACAACGGCAGTGGTATCTCTGATGAACATCAGGCCATGTTATTTCAAAAACAGTTTACAACTAAATCAGCAGATGAAGGCACAGGCTTAGGCTTAGGCATTAGCCGCCGTTTTATCCGCGCCCATGGGGGCGATATTGAATTTGTCGCATCCACTCCGTTTAAAGAAACAACTTTTAAAATTATTTTACCAATTAAGTTACAAAAACAAGAAGAAGGTGCCGCATGAGTCAAACTGCAAAAAAACTAAATGTTTTAGATCTGCCACAAGCCAAAAAAGACTACGAATACAATTGGCGCGTGCTTATCGTCGAAGACGAACCAGCCATTGCAGAGGGCATCAAAGCCATTATCTCGCCAGCCCCATCTTCAGTGGTACCGATCAATCGCTCAAGCCGATCAGCGGCTCCAAGTAAAACTGCGGGCACTCCGAGCGAAGCGCAAAAAGATCAATTTGAAGTTGTTTGGGCAAAAAATCCAACTGAAGCACTTCATCATATAAAGTCATCAATTCTAAATGGTAAGCCATTTGCGATGGGATTTTTTGATGTTTTATTAGGAAGTGAAATTGATGGTATCGAATTAGTTCGCCAAATTCATTTAATGGACCCAAAAATTCATGCCGTGTTTGTAACCGCTTACCATGACCGCACTGTAGATTCGATCAATCAAATCTTAGGGCCAAATAAATCTGATCGCTGGGATTACATGAATAAACCATTTACTGATGGTGCGATTTTACAAAAAGCCCGCAATGCCGTTTCACTATGGAATTTAAAAGAGCAAAAAAAATTACAAGAAGAACAGCTATCAGAAGCTTCACAACTATTACGTGTTAATGAACGTAATAGTACTGTAGCAGCTGTTGGCCGCAGTGTGGCCCATGAATTCGGAAATTTATTAATGCATATCGTAGGTCATGCAGAAATCGCTTTAATGAAAGGTGATTTAGCACAAATGCGCACGGCCTTAACAACAATTTTAAAGGCCGGTGAAACAGCTTCAAATGTTTTATCGAAATTCAAAAAAATGAATAATGTTGAATCAGTACCTGGATTAGTGCCTATTAAATTAAATGCCAGTGTCGATGAAGCCTTAGAATTAATGGCGCATGATTTTAACAAACGTAATATTAAAGTTACAAAAATCAAATATCACCAATGTGAAGTTGATGCAAATCACCACTCATTAGTACAGGTATTTATTAATTTATTTACAAATGCGGCCCACGTTATGTCTCCGTCAGGACAAATTGATATCTCGGTAGCAAAATGTGCCAGCCCAGAAGGTCAAATTCCAGATTCATGGGTTGAAATCAAAATTCGTGATCACGGCCCTGGAATCCCAAAAGATGTATTACCTTATGTGATGAATCCATTTTACACGACAAAAGGCAACAAAGGCACAGGCCTTGGTTTACCTATTTGCAAAGAAATCATTGAAGCAGAACATCTAGGAGAATTTTCATTGTCAAATCACCCCTCAAAAGGTGTTGAGGTGACAATTAAAATTCCTATTAAACAAGAGGGAGCTCATGACTAAGATCAACATCAGCCGCATGACTATCATGATCGTTGATGATGATGATGGTGTGCGAGGAATTATAAAAGATTATTTAACCATGTATGGTTTTAGAACTTTTATTGAAGCTCGTGATGGAGCTGAAGCGTATAGATACGTGCTGGACACCATTCAGCGTATTGATTTAATTATTTCTGACTGGGAAATGCCACGAACGAATGGTTTAGCATTACTTAAAGCTGTGCGCGCGCATAATTTGCGCTATTCTACACCGTTTATTATGATAACTAGCCAGCAATCGCAAGAGCGCTTAAAAATTACAAATGCAAAACTACATGCGATTGATAGTTATATTATTAAACCTTTTCGCTCAGATATTTTGCGCGAAAAAGTTTTTCAGGCTCTAAAAATAACTGATGAAACGGCTAAGGCCGGATAAAATAAATGAAACTGCTGAGTTGGCTCATCTTATTAACATCAATGACCGCCAATGCTCGGGTTTTCACTGAAACTTTTGATACAACAACTCAGTTAGTGAGTTCTACTTTAGTATGGAACTTCGAATTAGGTTATTTACACCCTCAATTACAAATATATAATTACAGAAATTCAACTCAGGCCGTTGCCAGTCAAACTACTTTTTCGGTCAGCGATGGCAGCCATGGGCCTTTTGAGCTTTCAACATATTCACAATTTGGCACCATCGTTGGTAATCACATCACCATTGATGCGAATCAATTTCCAATTCTAAAAGTAACTCGTTTTAATTTAGATTCTGCTTACACCTTATCAAGTATCAATGGCCCGCTTATTATTCATAGTTTATCGACTGTTGATATTAACGGTGTGATCGAATGTTCTGGCGAAGATGGCTCACCTGCCGTGGGCGCTACTGGTGGTGCTGGTGGTATCGGTCGCTGCGCAGGTTTTGCTGGCGGTAATGGCGGCGCTGCTGCAACTTCTGGAACCAGTGGTTTATCGTTGGCCGGAACATCTATAGGCGGCGGCGCTGGAATATTCACTGGTGCTGTGAGTGGTGCTGGTGGCGGCGGTGGTGCCGGTTACACAAATAACGATGGCTCGCCAGGCGTATCTGCTGGTGGTAACACCGGCGGGTCAGCGGGCTTGCGAAAAGCTGGGCTTGATCATAACTTTGATATTCTTTCTGGCAGCGGCGGCGGTGGCGGCGGATCAGGATCATCAACTCAAGGCGGTGGTGGCGGCGGTGCTGGTGGCGGCACAGTCATTATTCGCGCCGTTGGTAATGTGACTATTTCTTTAACTGGCGCAGTTATGGCAAATGGTGGCAATGGTGGCGCAGCCGATTCTGGTGGCGGCGGTGGCGGCGGTGCTGGCGGCAATATTAGTATTTTTACACCGACAAATATTCACTGCGTTTCTGGAAATGTAATTACCACTTATGCTGGAATCGGCGGAAGCCCTAGCGTTCCGTTTCCGGGCGACGGTGGCGATGCCACTGACGGCCGTATTTGGGACATGGCTGGTAATGGTAACTTTACCGGTGGCGTTGGCGAAGCCCAAGGCAGCACACTTTTATTAGATGGTATTGTCGGTTTTGTTTCAGGTACAACGCAAATTGCCGTCAGTAAAAGTTATGACACTGAATCAACTCTTGCGACTTACACTTCGATCACAGCTAATCCTGCAAGTTCTGATATTACTTTCGATGTCGCCGGCAGTGATGATGACTTTATCAGTGATGATTCGGGCTGGATAAATTCAGCAGCGATTTCAACACTCGCTAAAAAACGTTACGTCAGATACCGCGTTAATGTGACTAATTTAGATGATGCCAATCCAACAATAGTCGATGATGTGTATATTAATTTTGATCCTGGCTCGAAAGAAAATTTTGAATTTAAAAGTGGCGGTTGCGGTTTAGTTAAAAATATTCCACCCCAAAACATGCAATGGCTCATTTCTATTTTATTATTGATTCCCTTAATACAAGCTTGGCGATTGCGAAAGTCTAAAACTGCTCAAGCCCCAGTAAAAAAATAAGATCGCTTTGCAAGCCGCCATCATTAGTGTGCGTTTGGTGTACAGCATTTGCACCAACACCTACAGACCATCTATATTTACTGTCTTTATTTGATAAGTATCTTTTACTTTGAACATCAAACATCAATTCATGAACTTTGCCGGATGTTAAAAGCGAAAGACCAGCTGTATTTTGCCAGTGCTCGTCAGGATTAAATAACCACGAAGTGCGAATTCCGAATAAAATCTGTGATTGAATCGTTATTGATTCTTCGGTTTTTCTTTTCGCTATAAAATTTTCATGTAAAATCAGACCCAGACGATTTTGTTCATTTAAAGTTCCGCGATCGAATGTTAATATCGATTCTCGAACTTTTAAATTATCTTGAAATGGAAATTCAACTTCAGGCGTTGGCTTCCATGTTTGATGGCTGGTCCAAAAGTTAACATGATAATTATGATTATTAATCCAGTCGGTTTTAAAACTTAACTGGACACCAAAAGGCACCATACCCTGTAAGTCGATATGAGTTTCTTTTTCACCAGAGGTTTTTGAATACTTATAACTTGGCGCTAACGCAATTCCCCACCCCGACGGAATTTCTGGCAATTCAATTGAAAATGATTTTTTTTCTTCACTGGCAACTGGTTCAATCGCTGGCTCGGTTTCTACTTTAGCTTCAGCTGGTGGCTCTGGCGCTGGAATGTTAACAATTTTGATTTCGTCTAATTGTAATTCCATTGGCTCAGAAAATAATCCCATGCGGCCTTTGGCGCTTCCGGCAGCCACGCGCCAGTAATACTTTTTAAACTTTACTTTTTTCCACACATAAGTGGTGCTTGATAATGTTTTAATTAATTCAGGCTGGCGAAAATCCGGGGTTGTTGAAACTTCTAAAATATACTGATCGGCACCGGCAACGGGCTCCCAGGCGAAATCAATTTCATAATTATCAACTTTGGCCTGCGCTTGTTGAAAAATAGCTGCATACAACCAATGCCACTTCGGTTGATAAAATGCGCCTTTTTTTACATCAGGAACTTTAAGCTTAGGGGCAGCCAGGGGTTCATCACGCAAGTAAATTTCATTGTCATATAACGGCGGAATAACAAAGCCCTCTTCATCTTCGCCTTGCACTTGCCACTTTAAATCCTGTTCTTGGTCAAACTTTATGGTCGTATAATTTTGGTCGGCTTTTTCTTGTTTCAATGGTGCTTGATTAGAAGAAAACTGAACGCGGTACGTTTTAACACCTTTTTCAGTGGTCCAAATAAATTCGTAAGGCTCATTAGTTTTTAAGCGATCACGCGGTAAAGGCTTTTTTAAATAGATGCGTGGAGCTTTCCAAACTTCAACAGTCTTTGCTTCTGATAAGCCTGACGCATTTTTAAGTCTGATTTTATAACTGCCATGCGCAAGTTTTACCGATGATGTTTGCTTTTGCGTTTCTAAATTTTGATTTTTTTCTTCACTGCCCGCTTTATTGATAACAAGATCTTTGGCATCACCCATCCACTCGAGCGGAATATTTGCATTCTCGCCTAACGTGTAAATTCTAACTGGCTTTTTTTCTTTCCACTGAAGATCAGTACTTTTTTCAACTTTTTCAACTTTGTGATCATCATTTAATTTTAAAATTTTATCTTCAGTTAAATTTTCTTCGCCATCTTTTGTTTGCAGCGTGGCGGTGCCTGAAACAACTTCAAACTCGTATGAACCTTGATCTTTACGCAATACGATGTCTGAGCCTTTATCTAAATTGATGACCCAGTCTTCGCCCACAACGCTTGTTTTAAATGAGGGATTACGGGCGCGCAAATCACCGCGCGAAAAACGTAAGCGAATTTCAGATTTAGTTTTGTCTTCTGGTTCTTCAAGAGTAACTAAAGTATTTTCTGAAAGCTCCAGATCAGTCTGATCTTTTAAATAAAGTTTAGCCGAACTCTGTGAAAGCGTTAAAACCGAATCATGGTAAAAAAGTGTATCTTTAGGCTGGGTGTCTTCCCAGATGAGACTATTTGCCCCGCGGCGTTTTAAATCTTTTTTACTCGAGATAATATATCCGGCATCAACAGCATTTGAAGTGTTTGATTTTTTTGAAAAAAATGGAACATTAATCCACTGCAAATCAACTAATAGCCATAGCACTTCTGCTATCAGCAGAAGGCCAATTAGGATGATCCATTTACGATCTGCATTGGTGTTTTTCACAAATACGCTATCGGCTTTTTCAGAGCTAAAATGTACCGAAATTGGACTTCGGTCGTGCTATAAAACTCGGATTTTCTCATGCAACAAAAAAAGCACCGAATCCAATTTTATTATGTATAAATAAAAAAACAACTAGTCCAAATTTTCCTCGCCAGTTGTTTAGTTCAGTTATGTATTTAAGATCTGTTATCGTCGTGATAAACATTAGATATGGACGAGGTTCAGGACAAAAGTCTTAAAATTTTGATCGCCGAAGACAACGAGCTAGACCAGTTGCTAGTGCAACGCACTTTAAGCAAGTCTGATCTGAATTATTCGTCTGTAACCGTTGATAATCGAGCAGCTTTTTTAGAAGCGCTCGAAAACTTTAAGCCAAATATAATTCTATGTGATTATTCAATACCGCAATTTGGTGCTCTTTCTGCGTTAGATATACTGCAAGAACAAAAAATACTTACGCCGCTAATTATTGTTACTGGAACCTTATCTGATGAAATGGCTGTTGAATGTCTTAAAAAAGGCGCTGTTGATTATGTTATTAAAGACAAAATTGTACGCCTGCCTTCAGCTATAAAAAATGCTTTAGAGCTGACAAAATCGCAATACGAAAAAGTCATTGTAGAACAGCGTCTTCGCCAAAATGAAAAACAACTTAAAGTTATCACTGATATTATACCAGCATCGCTGACCTACATCACACCTGACCTAAAATTTAGTTTTTCAAATCAGGTCAGCACGGAGTGGTTTGAAAAAACTCTGATTAATGAGCCAGTCGAAAAAATTTTTGGCCTTGAAATTACGACTCAAATTAAAAAAAATATTCCGCGTTTAGATCACGGTGAGCAGGTTACTTTTGAAAGTGTTTTGCTGGGGTCAACTTCACCCCAATTTGTTAATGTGGCCGTGAGCCCGGAATTTGAAAACGGCACAGTACGTGGTTATGTTTGTCTAATGACTGATATCAGCGAAAGTAAAATGTACGAAGAAGACCTTAAAAATGCCAAGCGCGATGCAGAGTATGCCAGCAACGCCAAATCACAATTTTTAGCTAATATGAGCCATGAAATTCGTACGCCATTAAATGCCATTATGGGCTTATCTGAACTATTGCAAACTGACTATAAAGACGAAAAAGAGCGTATTCTGTGGCTAAAAAAAATTACTCGCAATAGTGAACACCTTAAAAAAGTCATTGATGAAATTTTAGATTTATCAAAAATTGAAGCCGGTAAACTACAATTAAAAATTGCAAAATTTTCAGTACCTAATGTCATTGCCCAAGTGAAATCAATTTTATCACCGCTAGCTAATGAAAAAAATCTGACTTTGCATTTTGAGACCGAAGGTCCGATACCTGAAAAAATCAATTCAGATCCATCGAAGCTTCAGCATATCCTGCTTAATTTATTAGGCAATGCGATCAAATTTACCAACCAAGGCACAGTCGAATTAATTGTAAAACTAGCCGAAGAAAATTCTGAGCCACTCTTGCACTTCATTGTTATTGATACCGGAATTGGCATGTCGTCAGATGAAATTAAACATCTCTTTGAACCTTTCACTCAGGTGGATAGTTCAATGACTCGCAGGTTTGGCGGCACCGGCCTGGGATTAACTTTGGCCAAACAATTAGCCCAAGCTTTAGGCGGAGATGTGATATTACAATCCAGCACGCCAGGCCAAGGCAGCACATTCATTGCAAAAATTAAAACTGGTGATATCTCTATCTCACCAATGATTACAAGTTTTACAAACCTACTCTCTGAGCCTGTCGACACTGTCGATTTAGCTGCGCAAAAACCTGTAGCAGCTAAACCAAACATGAATAATTTTAAAGTTTTGCTGGTCGAAGATTCGCTGGATAACCAATTGCTTGTGCAAAATTTTCTTGAAATGGAAGGCGTAAAAGTTGATTTAGCGGCTGATGGTGAAGAAGGCATGAAAAAAGCCGAAGAAGGCGAGCATGATTTAGTTATTATGGATATCCAAATGCCGATCATGGATGGATACACAGCCACTTCGACTTTACGTCAACACGGCTATAAAAAGCCGATCATAGCCTTCACTGCACATGCTTTCGAAGACGAACGCGAACGCTGTTTAAAAATGGGCTTTACAGATTTTCTGTCAAAGCCCATCAAAAAACGCGAGCTCGTCGATTGTTTAGCTAAATATCGTAATGGTAACCTGATAAACCCTGAATCTAGGTTGGCGCCGCCGCCAATGTAAAATAAAATGTTGTACCTTCACCCACAGCACTTTCTACCCAGATAGTTCCTGCATGACGATGAATAATTCTTTTTACGCTGGCTAAACCAATACCTGTTCCTGAAAACTCATTTTGTGTGTGTAAACGCTGAAACGGTGTAAATAATTTTTTCGCGTAATTCATATCAAAACCAGCCCCGTTATCTTGAATGTAAAAAACTTCAAGGCCATCTTTCGTTGTTTGACCAAATTGGATTTGCGCGACTTCTTTTTTAGAAGTGTATTTCCAAGCATTACCGATTAAATTTTCTAAGGTCACTTTCATCAGCACTAAATCGCCATTTGCATGCATTCCTTCTTGGATGATAACTTCGGCTTTACGATTTGGCTCAAGGCCGCGCAGTTCTGCGATAATGCTTTTTGCCATCGCAGTTAAATCTAAATCAACGACAGTCATTGCGGCTCTGGTTAGACGCGATAAATTTAAAACAGCGTCGATAAGTTGTCCCATTCGTTGCACGCCCGCACGAATACGTTCTAAATGAACTTTAGCCTCACCCTGTAGCTGATCACCTGCATCTTCAACTAATGCTTGGCTAAACCCGTCGATAATTCGAAGTGGAGCTCGTAAATCATGAGATACCGAATAACTAAAGGCCTCAAGTTCTTGATTTGCGGCGTTTAATGCTAAGTTACGTTCTTTAATTTCGCTTTCTAATCTTTTACTTTCAGAAATGTCCTGAATGACGCAAACTCTTAAATTCGAGGGCATCTTTGCCTGCTCGTCTAAATCAGCTACCGAAACTAAAACGGGAAATTTTCGGCCCGAGCGAGTGTAGGCATCAGTCTCTATATTCGAATTAGGATCTAGTAATTCAACATCCTCATGCAAAATGGCTTTCATTGATAAGCCAATTAATTCTGTTTTTGAATAACCGAACGTTTGCACGGTTAACCGATTTACGGTCAAAATTGTGCCTTTGTTATCTAACACCAATACACAGTTGAACATTGATTCTAAAATACTTTCGATATAGCCGCGTGACACCGTGCTTTGCTCAAGAGTTCCGGCCATCGCATTAAAGGCATGAGCTAATAATCCGAGTTCATCCACATCATAAATAGTGGCGCGAGCGCGAAGATTTCCTTCAGCCAGTTGTTTTGTACTTTGAATTAGATTTTTAATCGGTAAATCTATTTGGCGTTTTAATCGATACCCCATGAACAGAGCAAAAACTAAAAAAATTAAAGCCAGAACAACAGCCACGATCAAAGGTATAAAGCGCGAATTAAAAATTCGCTCAAACAACGCATCAGAATCTTTTGATAGAACGAGCTGAACTTTTCCCAAAGAATCTTGCGCTTCAAGAATAATTTGATCGACAACAGTTGATTCAAAAATGCTGTTAGGATCAGACAGCATTTTACGCGAAAGAACTCGCTCTTCTAATAAGCCCTTTTGAGCTTCAGCAATTAAGCTGTTAACGTCTTTATGTGCGGTACTTAATTGCAAACAAACGACGAATAAATCATCGGTTTGTTTTTCAATATTATCTAAAATAACAGCTTCTTCGGCACTTGCTTTATTATCACGTGCAAAATCTTTTAAAAATTGAGTGCGGGTTGCAACGACCTGACGCAAATTGCGCACCTGATTAATCACCTGAATCGTTCGGTGTAAATCGGTCAAACCCTCTAAAGTATTACGACTGGCAAGACCGATACCAATGACTTCTAATAAAAGTAATAACGAAATAACCGCAATGGTTACCGTTAAACTTCTAGTAATAGATTTGGTCTGCTTCAGTGTATTGATAGACTATTCCTCTACACTTTCTACTTTAATCACTTTTACATTTTTACGTAAAACCGTAGCTTCTGAGACATAGCCGATCGCTCCTTTAAGCGAACCCACGAAACGCATCGTGGTAGAATCAGAGGCTTCTTTTAAGGGTGCGCTGTCTCCCGAATAAAGTTTTTGGCCGATCCAGAAAAGTTCAACATCAGAGGTTGTTTTATTAATGTACTTTTTTAAAAATTTTTCGCGCAGGGGCCCATTAGTTCTATCCATAAAGCGAATACTTTCGCCGTTGTTCCAGCGGCGTTTACGTTTAAAATAGAAATCGCGAATTTCTGTAACAGTTATTTTCTCGGCCGGATTTTCGGCATTGACAATAAACACGACATCATCAGATTGTGCCAATGCTATTTGCAAAGCTAACATGATCGTAATAATGATTATGTAATTTCGCAGAGTCATTTTTTTTCCTAAAAGGCCACGGCCATTGAAAATTCGACTTGGGCATAGTCACGTTTCTGCCCGTCGATACTATCAGTTTCTTTAATGTAATCGTGTTTTAAATAATTCAACCGAAGCCGAACTGTAGGCAGTGGCAACCAATTAACTCCGGCCCCATAAAACCGTTTTTCGATAGGATCAGGCGTTTGCGTAGCTGCATCAACCCGAGTAGGTAATTTTATATAGTCTATGTTTACAAAAACAATCCATCGGCCTTCGAAAAGTTTATAGTAGGGTTCAAAATAATAACTTTTTGCGCTTAAATTATTTCCCGAATAATCAACGACCGCATATTCACTTAAAAATCCATAGTTGCCATGTTTGAAATCGATGTCTACACCTTGACTCAAATAACTGTTCTGAACTTTTTCTCCATATTGAAAAGAGACGCCGGTTTTTAAATTTTCATTCACGGCCCACCAAAGTCTGCCGCCCGCTCCAATCATATTCACTTTACTTGCTGGAGGAACTGTATACAAATTGTAGCCTAAGCTTTTTTTCTCAAGAGGAAGCAATCCATAAACATGCAATCCCATCCAAAGCGCTGAAGCGATACCCACGCCAGTTCCATCATCATTAAGCAGCATTTGTGGCCCCCCACGCTTCTTAAATAAAACTGGTTCGCGCTGTTGATAAGCTATTCCAAAGGGAATATAGCCTAATCCCGCTTGTAAATTAAAAAAATTGCCTGGCCTGTATTCTAAATACCCCTGAGCCAGCAGAGAGCCAAAAACATAACCTGAATACTCACGGCGTGTTGGCGTCAAATTTGGGTTGTTATGTTGATTGCGCAAAGGAATACCACCGGCTGTTAACGTCTGGGTAACTAATCGAATGTTTTCATTCAGTTCCGCCGTAACACTAATGCCTAAAGCCTGGTTTTGTGAAGATGTTTGGGTTGGCATATCTGGGCCACTAATATTAGAAATACTAGTTTCAAAATATCCACCCAAAAAAATTTTATTATCCAAGAACGAACTCACACGGTCTTTACCTAAAAAATAAAAATTAGTGTACCAGTCTTCTATTTCTTTTTGCTGCATTTCGAGATCGTGCAAACGCTGTTGAAGCTCGGCAATTTTTTCTGAGGCCAAGCTAGCTTGTGCGATTAAAGTTAAAGAAAAAATAGTTACAGCAATTATCAACCGCATCTTATACCTAAAAGGCTACTGCCGTTGAAAAATCAATGACGTTGTAATCACGCTCTTGCCCACTGATCGTATTAGTTTCATCAATATAATCATGATACAAATAAGTTAAACGCAAACGCGCATTCGGTATCGGCAGCCAATTGAGTCCCCCACCGTATTGCCATTTTTTAACCGGATCTGGAAGGTGAGTAAAAACATCGGTACGCTCGAGAGTATCAATATATTCAGCGTTTAAAAAAAACATCCATCGATCTTTTGCAAATTTCACGTAGGGTTCAAAATAATAAAACTCTGCATCAAGCACATTACCAGAATTAGTTGCATGTCCATATTCAGACACAAAACCATACTCATTGTATTTTAAATCCACATCAAATCCGTGTGAAAAAAAATGCCCTTTAGCCTGTTCACCCGACTGTGCTGAGGTTCCGATCATCACATTTTCGCTGGCTTTATACCAAAGTCTGCCACCGATTCCCAAGGTTGAAACTTTAGTCACCGGAGTAAATGTATACACATTATAACCAAGATTGCGATTCACTGGTACAACACCGTAAAAATGCAAACCTGTCCATAGCGGAGATAAAATTCCTATGGTGTCTCCGTCGTCATAGGCAATGATTTGTGAACCACCCCGCAGGCGAAACAACTGCGGTTCGCGTTGCTGCGAAGCAATTCCGAAGGGCGTATAACCAAGACCAGACTGCACAGTAACAAAATCTGAGATTCGATATTCAAGATAACCCTGAGCTACGATTGAAAAAAAGTTATAACCCACAAAACCACGCTGTGGTGGGGTTAAATTAGGATTGTTATTTAAATTTCTGAGCGGAATTACTAATCGAGTCACAGTCTGAGTTACAAATTTAGTTTTTTCATTAAACTGCGCAGCTAAATTTAAACCTAAAGTATGAATATTTCCTGAAGTTTGCGTTGCCATATCTGGTCCGTAAAGATGAGTCACCGCAGTTTCAAAAAAACCGCCAATCGACATGCTTTCTCCTAAAAATGGCGCTACTCTGCCTTTTCCTAAAAGATAAAAATTTTCGTACCAGATGTTAATGTCTTTTTGACGTTGTTCTAATTCGATAATTCGCTGTTCGATATCTTCAATAGCGTTACCATCTGCGGTTTTAGTTTCTGCCGCAGAAACAGAAATAGAAATTATCATGACCAGAAAAAAAAGTTTCACGCTGGGCTCCCGAAGCTAGTGATGAGTGAATGATTTATTTTCTGCCGGTGCACGATTAATTTGCGCCATCTGATCTGTCTGCGGAGCTTTTGCGACTTCATTTAGTATTAACCAATAAAGTCCAAGTTGACGAATAGCTTCGCTGAAATCGTTGAAATCCACAGGTTTACGCACATAACTGTTGGCGCCTAAACTATAACCTTCAATAATATCTTGGTCTTCTTTTGACGATGTTAAGATCACCACTGGAATCAGTTTCGTGCGCTCGTCACTGCGCATTTTTTTTAAAACGTTTAATCCATCAATTTTTGGCAGGTTTAAATCAAGCAACATCACTTGCGGCTGTACCGTCATGTCACGGTCGGCGTATTTGCCTTCGGCAAACAAAAATTCTAAAGCCTCTGCTCCATCACGAGCCACAATGACTTGATTGCTGATGTTATTTTTCTTCAGGGCGCGTAATGTTAACGCTTCATCATCGGCATTATCTTCAACCAAAAATATAAAATGTTTATCTGTCTTCATAAATACACCCCTCTGCATTGGGCAATTTGTGCAAAAAAGTCGCCAAGCGCAGAAGGTCAATAGGATATAATGGGAACGTCGACGTAGCCTTTTCACCCGCCACAGTGGCGAATTTCCCTAATCTACATTCAGCTACTTCCAAGAATTTTTATAATCTTGCGCATATTGCGAAACGGCAATGGCTTCGCGGCCAGTGATTTTTTTAACATTATCATTTACAGCGGCGCTGTAACCTTCACGTAAAAATCCCATAATCATTACCATAAAATCGACATAATCATTGGGTAGACCTGCAGCGGTTAAACCCTGACGAAATTCTTCTGGTGTAGTTTCTTTATAAGTAATTGTATCTTCAGTAGCTGTACTGATCTGTGCGGCTACATAATCATGATCGACAGCTTGTGGACCAGTTAAATCAAAATCTTTATTATTAAATTCATCACTGATTAATAATTTAGTCGCCACTGTTGAAATATCGCGGGCATCAATAAAACTTACTTTAGCTTTACCGGCTGGTAATAGAATTTTTTTCTGTTCGCGAATACCTTGCAACCAGAACGAGTTAAAATTTTGCATAAACCAATTCGGGCGGATGATGTTATAATTTAAACCCGATTTTTCTAATTCGATTTCTACTTTACGAAATGGGGCAGCTTCATTAGCATTGGCTCCCATAGCTGTCATTAACACTACTTTTTTTAAAGCCCGGCGTTTAGCTTCTTGAACTAAGGGCGATAACATCGCGTACTGATCGGCGTAACCCGGAGGCGATAGTAAAAATGCCTTATCGACATTTTCAAAGGCTGCTTTGATGCCTTCGCCAGTAGCCATATTCACATGAACTAATTCTGAAGTATTTTCGCTAACTGGTTTACTGGTGGTTGCACGAACAGCATAACCTTCTGCTTTTAACTGACGAACGATTTCAGAACCCACGGTGCCTGATGCCCCAACCACTAATATTAAATCTTTTTTCATATAAACTCCTTTTGTTTGATGAATGACTGTATGCAAACATTATCGCCTAGTTTTCGATTGTTGATTAGATGGTCTGATTGAATTACATTGTTTCTATATGGAAACAATAGGAATTGAACTGACCCGCATTTTTGTCAAAGTCATTCAGCACGGCAGCTTCTCTAAGGCTGCGGATTCATTGAAAATTCCTAAATCTACGGTCAGTAAAGCGATCTCTCGCTTAGAGCGCGAAACCGGCACAAAACTTTTAATCCGCACCACGCGCAGCCAAACCTTAACAGCTTCTGGTCGCGCCTTTTATGAGACCTGTTTAGAACCACTACAAATTTTAGAAGACGCCCAAAAATCCCTATTTGGCCAAGATGCTATCGTTGCCGGAAAAATCAGAATCACCGCTCCAGAAGATTTAGGCACGCATGTTATTGCCCCGATGATCGGTGAACTATCGCAAATTTATGACAAGCTTTCTTTTGAATTGTATTACACCAACCAAGTGATTGATTTAGTGAAAGATGGTTTTGATTTTGCGATTCGCATCGGTGCGCTTAAACAAAGCGGCTTAAAAGCCAAACGCATCGGTGAAGTGAATTTGATACCGGTCGCATCGCCGCAGTATTTAGAAAAACGCGAAAAAATAAATTCACCCCAGGATTTGGCAAAACACGATTGTTTAAGTATTGCAGGTTTATCAGTGTCACAACGTTGGGATTTAAAAAATAAAAAAGAATCTGCAAAGGTTGCAATCAACGTTAAAACTGAAAGCAATCAAATGACAAGTTTACTGCAAGTAGCTATTGCCGGTGGCGGCGTGGCGCTGGTACCGAGTTATCTGGCAAAACAAGAGCTCCAGCAAAAAAGATTAGTTAGAGTCTTACCTGGATGGAGCAACGTGGGCTTTCCCGTTTCAATGGTGTCACCGATATCCATGTCTTCATCAGCGCGATTAAAAATCGTCAGTGATAAAATATTCGTCGTTTGCCAAAAAGCTTTAAGCGAAATTCTTTAGATAGTTTCTTTAACCCACGATAAGAAATGATCATCAGAATGAAATTGCTGATTCGCCAATTCGCAGTTTTCGTGCTCCCAGTGCGTATGCCAGCTGGCGCGCACTGAATAAGCGCCAACTTGTGTGCCAGCTTGCATATCACAGTCATGATCACCGATCATGACCATGTCTTCGTATTTACAGTTATATAGTTTTTGTAACTGGTGTAGGCCTTCTGGATTTGGTTTTTTCTCAGACACGCAGTCGCCAGAAATTAAATGATCGACATATTGATGTAAGCCCGCACCTTTAATAGTCATCTTAGCTGACGTTAAATCGCGGCTGGTAAAAATAGAGATATGACAGCCCTTGGCTTTTAAATGCTGAAACAAATTATCAATTGCAGAAAATTTTGCCACATTAGCTACAGCTGCGGGGTCCATGCGACGAAGCTCCATTAAAGCTTCTTTGCTTTTTTCTGGCGGCAAATGCATTGCAAATAAATCTGTCGGATGCAGGCTTACACAAACTTTGCGCTCTTCAGTACTCATTGTTTTATTTAAAATTTTTTCGACAGTTGAAAAATAACCACCGAATGAATCTACTAGGGTTCCGTCTAAATCAAATATCCAATATTTCATATTAATGTGTCTCTAATTTTAAAATGGCGTGTGTCGTAGATGTATCACCTAAGCTTGAATCTTGCCACTGTTTGCGCGTGTGCATCACACCTAAGGTCACTAAACCATCACGACCAAAAACGGCGCCTACGCCTAAATTATGTAATGGCGCTTTAGTATCACTGCTGTAACTTCCGCCAGGATCGCTGGTTCCAGGCTCCTGCGTAATTTCTAACTTGGCTGTGGTTTGGCCAACGCCGGCATTGGCAATGAATAATAAATTTTCTGAACTACGGTAACCGACAGCAATGCCTAGAGCGGCTAAAGTAGAACTTGCATCAGCTTTCCAGTTATAACCACCCGGGCCAAATTCACCCAATTGATCACCAGATTTTGAACTATTATCAAAATTTAGAAACAATGTTCCGGCCATCGACCAGGTTGAGGCGTGGTCACCCATTAAACGCAGGCGCGAAGCTAAATTTAACCCCGCACTGCTGGTGATACCGGCACTGATATCAAGACTTTGATTAATACCGTAAAGTAAATTCGCACGCACATCATTACTGCGGCTATGCACTAAAGCAATCGTTGGTGGTCTTGCGCTGGCATCATCGGTAAATTTAATTCGATCTGATGAACCCAGTTCTAAATTAAAACCTAATTTTTCTGAAGTGGTCGTGATCGGGCTTTGCAGGGTGGGATTTGACGAGTCGGTTCGAATCGAAGCGCAACCTGCAAATAGAAATAACCCAGTGATAATAACAAATAATTTTTTCATCGTTTTATTTACTCCCGATCGAAAATATTTTCTTTTTACTTTTTAACCCACTAACTAGTGTAATCAATGACTTGGGCCGTCTGAAGTGTTCAGACAACAGTTCAATCACCCGCTCATTGGCTTTACCTTCTACCGGAGGCACGTTAACGCGAACCGTATATGTGCCATCGGGCATTTGTTCGACCAATTCTTTTTTGCTGTTAGGCTTCACAGCCACGGTGATTTTCATTTTCATAGTCTGGCATCTTGGGCTAAGATGGGCAATCTTTGAAACAACCCGCAAAGGAGCACCCAATGGCAGGATTACAAACTTATCTTTTATTCAATGGCAACTGCGAAGAGGCCGTCAAATTTTATTGCCAAACATTTAACGGCGAAGTGTTATTTACTACACGCTATGGTGACACACCGACTGATGTGGCCGACGAATCAAAAAACAAAATTATTCATACAGTTTTTAAAATTCGCGGCACTGAATTGCTGGCGTCAGATTCTCATTCTGGAAACGATGTTTCAATTGGTAATAATATTCAATTATCGGTTAATTATGATAAAAATACTGATCCCGCTGAAGCTTTTAATAAATTAGCTGCTGGCGGAAAAATCACAATGCCGTTACAGCAAACCTTCTGGGCGATTAAATTTGGTATGTTGACAGATAAGTTTGGTGTGAACTGGATGTTCAACCAAGCTGCGGAAAAAAAATAAATGATAACAGCTTCTTCGTTAGTCAAAAAGTTCGGCGATTTTAAAGCCGTTGATGAATTAAATTTACAAATCAACAAGGGCGAATGTTTTGGCTTACTTGGCCCCAATGGCGCCGGTAAATCCACTTTCATCAGCATGACTTACGGAAGCGTGCAGCGCACCTCGGGTGATTTAACTGTTTTTGGTTATGATCCAAAAACACATAGCCGTGATATTAAAAGACGCATGGGCGTGGTCACCCAAGAAAATGCCCTTGATGAATCATTAACTGTGCTTGAAAACATGATGATCTACTGTGCTTTTATTGGCGTAGCTAAAGACGAACGTAAAAAACGAGTCGAAGAGCTTTTAGAATACATGAATCTGATGCACAAAAAAGATATGCCGATCATGGCTTTGTCTGGCGGCATGAAACGCCGTTTAGTGTTTGTGCGTGCGCTTTTAGGAAAACCTGAATTATTAATTCTAGACGAACCCACAACAGGATTAGATCCGGCAGTTCGCCATTTATTATGGGGTAAAGTTAAAGAATTACACAATCAGGGTACAACCATTGTTTTAACCACACATTACATGCACGAAGCCGAAGTTTTATGTAATCGTCTAGTGATCATGAATAAAGGTTTAGTTGTGGGCCAAGGCAGCCCTAAAGAATTAATTAATCTGCACACCCCAGGCTATGTTGGCATTTTTTCTATCGAAAATCGCGAACAAGTGCAAAAAATTGTCGCCAGCAATAATTCATACACCTTAACTGAAGACACTTCAGGATTATACGTGCGCACAAATTCATTAGATGAATTAACAACCTTGCACACGAAAAACAATTTAACTCCGCTTCAGATCAGACCTTCGAATCTAGAAGATGTATTTTTAAAAGTCACTGGACAGGAACTTACAGCCGATGCTTAACACCATTCAATTATTTTTTTACATCACACTCCGCAATTGGACTGTGTATAAAAAAGATTTCATATCAAATATTTCACCAACAGTTGCAGATCCTGCATTAATTTTAGTGTCACTTGGATTAGGTCTGGGTTCTTATTTAACTAATGTTGAAGGCATGAGCTATATGCAGTTTTTAGCCCCGGGCTTAACTGTGGCTACTGCACTTTTCACCTCGTTTTTTGAAAGCAGCTACGGTTTTTATGTTCGCATGAGTTATGAAAATGTTTTCAAAGCAATGTTAACAACCCCGATCGGCGTCAAAGAAGTTGTGTTCGGCGAATTAATTTGGGTTGGCCTTAAAGGCGCATTGATGGCGGTTGGTGTGGCCGTCGTACTTGCACTTTGTGGATTAATGGTAAATCCATGGTTAATCCCAGCCGTGGCTATTGTCGGCTGTTTAGTCGCAGTACCTTGCGGGGCGATGGGATTATTAGCGACGGCGTGGGTAAAAAATATTAATCAATTTCAAACGGTGTATTCATTTTTAATAGCCCCGTTATATTTTTTATCAGGAATCTTTTTTCCGATCGAACAAATGAATAATATCGTTCGTTTTATTGCCAACTTTTTCCCGTTAATTCATGGAGTTCGTATTGCCCAGGCTCTATTCTGGAATAAAGATATTCTTGAAGCTTTAGCATTTCACGGTGGAATTCTAATCGTGCAAAGCGCAGTGTTATGCACACTGGCTTATACGCAAATTCGTAAAAAATTAATTAACTAATAATTATATGGCTTGTTCGATACGACGATCTGGAACAAGCCACAACATCGCGACAAACACATACAGAGCGCATGATGCCCACGGCATAATATGCGATAATAAAATACCCGCTACATAGCACGCTACAGAAATTTTACCTTTATTATCAGTACCAATCGCTTTTGCTAAAGTTGAATCGTTACCATGATGTTTAACTAACAGACTCTGTAAAACCGTGTAGGCCACAGCAGCCATTAATAAAACGACGCCATAAACTGCAACTGGTCCATCGGCAAATTTATTTTCACCCAGCCAAGCCGTAGAAAACGGAATCAATGACAACCAAAATAATAAATGTAAGTTCGCCCACAAAATCCCACCATGAATTTTATTCGTCGCCTGAAATAAATGGTGGTGATTGTTCCAGTAAATTCCGACGTAAATAAAACTCAGAGTGTAACTTAAAAAAATATGCCACAGACCTAATAAGGCAGATAAGTCAGTTTCATGCGGAACTTTAAATTCTAAAACCATGATCGTAATAATGATGGCAATTACACCATCACTAAACGCTTCAAGACGACCTTTGTGCATCGGCAAAACTAGTCGACGGCCACTAAAAGTTCAAAACCGCCCATGACCATGCGGTCTTCATCCATCATAAATGAAATCTCTTTCATCTTTGGATCTTTCATCATTTTAGCAAAAACCTGTTCACGGTGTTTTTTTGATTTAAATTCAGCAACGGCGTAAATAACGACTTCATTTTTTTTCAATTTCACGCTTTTACCAAATGGTGCAGAAATTGAAGTTGCGTTTTTATCTTCGCCAACATAATCACGGCTCGCAAGAGCTCCATGTTTCACTAAAATCTGGCCGATTAATTTAGTCGTTTTAGTGTATTCAGCTAAATTTTTCTTAGGAATCGGTTGAATACAGATATCGATATATTTTGCAGCTTTTGCCATAATTATTATGCCTTATCACCGAAAATTTTATGATCTACAGAATATTTACCTGGGCCAACTGCGATGAACATCAACGC
Organism: Bdellovibrio sp.; assembly: GCA_036676395.1. Lineage (GTDB taxonomy): Bacteria > Bdellovibrionota > Bdellovibrionia > Bdellovibrionales > Bdellovibrionaceae > Pseudobdellovibrio. The sequence goes on along the minus strand of JAKFCY010000002.1, from coordinate 49,019 downwards.
AATCACCATATAAACTGCAGCTAATTCATAGCCACCCACGAACGGATCGCCTTTAACAACCGCATGCGTGTAAACAGCAACCGCCATTGTGATCGCCATTCCAACCATCGCTAATGATGTTAATAATCCAAGAACAAGCGCAATGCCGCCGCCAAATTCTGAAATCGCAGCTAATAATTGTAAAACACCCGGAACTGGCGCATCAGCGCCCATCCATGAAAATGGCGATTGGATTTTTCCCCAGCCGTGCATAATCATTGCAATACCCACAACTAAACGAACAATTAGAAGCCCAGTCGATGCACACTTCGGTAAAACGTAAGGTTGCATAAAACATTTAATTTTTTGATTCATAGATGATATCCCCTTGTTAAGATATCATATTAAGTAAATCTACTCTTCGACAAGCACTTTAAAACCACCCACGGCCATTTTCTTATGATCAAAGGGCATCGTATTTGGATCCATCGTTTGCATCCAAGGATCTTGCATAATCAGTTTGTTCACTTTATTGCGATGAGCTTTGTTTTTATAAACAATCCAAGAAAAAATAACAGTCTCATTCTTTTTAAGCTTGGCCATTTTAGTAAATGGCATACCAAAAGGCATTTTTAAATCTTCACCGACTGTTTCAAAGTATTCTAAAGCCCCATACTTCATCCATAGTTTTCCGGCCTTGGCTGCAATTTTTCGGTAAGCGGCCACTTTATTTTTTGCGATTGGTATTACAAATCCATCGACATATTTCGCCATAACACACTCCTTCTAATGGCTTAAGCTTTGCAAATACTTTCAATAATATCAATTGAAACTCAAATTTAAAATTTAGAAGGAGCTTCTTATGCATTTGAACAGTTCATCATTCGACGACTATGGCAAAATACCACAACAATTCACTGCTGATGGCGACAATCTATCGCCTGCGTTAGAATGGTCAGATATCCCCAGTGGCTGTAAAAGTTTAGTGTTAATGTGTGAAGATATCGACGCACCCAAAAATTCGCCGCAAGATCCCACTTTCACACATTGGGTTGTTTATAATATTTCACCCTCAATTTCGGCACTGCATGAAGGCTTAGAAAAAAAAGAAGAACTGCATGATCCACTCCGCATTGATCAAGGCATAAATTCATTTGGCAGCACGGGTTATGACGGCCCTAAGCCTCCTCCGGGAGATTTAGCCCATCGTTATATTTTTACCTTGTTTGCATTAGATATTGAAAACTTAGGACCAGCGCGCGCAGATATTAAAACAATTCATGAAACCATGAAAAACCATATTCTGAAAACCGCTCAAATTACCGGAAGATACGAACGCCAGCGCCTGACGCAAAAACAAAGTGATGAACACCATGCTCCACACTAAATGTGTATTTAAAATTACATTTCAATCGAACGAAAGTTACGAGCTTCGTCGTCGAATTCAAGCAAGTGGCCTAACTCAAGATCGAAGTAGATTCCCATTAACGCTAGACCGCGCTCTTCAATCGCGGATTTAACAAACGGAAATGTTCTTAGATTATTTAATGATGTTACAATAGATTCTAATTCACCATGACGACAAAGACTGTCGTCATCTTCGCCCGCATGAGCCGCAAGCACACGTTCTTTAGCGTCTTGAGCAATGTTAACCCAACGATCAACGAAACTGGTTTGTTCAGAATTTTGATTTAACATTAAAGCTCTGATACCACCGCATTGGCGATGCCCAAGCACGATTATATTTTCTACTTTTAAATTCACCACAGCGAATTCGATCGCGGCACTCACCCCGTGAAAGCCGCCGCCTTTTTCGTACGGTGGCACAAGATTAGCCACATTGCGCACGATAAATAACTCACCCGGTGATGCTGAAGTGATAATTGCCGGGTCAACACGTGAATCGCTGCAACCAATGATTAAGGTTTTTGGTGTTTGCCCCACGCCAGTGCTGTTAGAAAGTCTTCCATACAGTGGGTGTTCGCCGGCGAAATATTTTTCGCGAAACTTTTTAAAGCCGGCCATCAATCTGAGAATTTCAATTTTTCCCATACGCCATTCATACCCCAGTTTGCCCCGTAAAGGAAAGCCTATTTTTGCACCCGCGGCACTAGCTTTGCTTATTAATATAACCGAGTGCACATGGAAGTCATTTTACCTCAAAATAAAGGAGTATTTTATGGAACTTACAGCCGATGCTTTAAACTCATTTACCAATGTTTTACCTACTGGGTTTTTTAATAAAATCAGCGAAACTTTAGGAATTCCTGTCGAAAAAACTAAATCAACTATGCTAACCGCCATTCCAGCAGTTTTTACAGAGCTGCAAAAAAAAATTCGCAGCCCTGATGGTATTCAAACTGTAGCCAGCGCCATTCATGAAAGTGGATTTGATCAGCCTGCAAGCGTAACGAGTGACACTTCAAACATCACCTCACAAATTAACAAAGGCCAAGATTTATTACAAAAAGTGCTGGGCGGCCAAACAGATTCTTTACTTGGAAAAGTAACAACTGCAGCCGGCGTGAACACTTCACAGGGATCAAAATTATTAGGTGCAGCTTCTGCGGCTGTGTTTACTTTTATCGGATCAAAAATGAAAGGCGGAACCTTAGCTCCTGCTGCTTTTGCCAATGTGCTCGGGCAAGGAAGTGGGTTTACGCCAGACTTATCTGCATCGGCACAAAAATTCGCAACCAACACGGTTCCATTAGCCGGAGTACAGCCGAGTGTTTCAAGAAAAGTATGGCCCTGGATTTTATTAGCCGTAGTTCTTGGAATCATCTGGTGGAGCCAGGGGAGAAAAACAACTCCTGTCATCACCAGCCCGCAAGTTAATACAGAATCCATTCCGGCTGCCACCGGTACCACAGCTTATGCAGCAACTGATCAAACTGTAATGAATGAGCTCGCCCAATTTTTAGCTAATCCTGGCGCCGTCGCACCACGCGCGTTTTCTTTACGAGAATTAAACTTTCCGACAGGATCAGCAGTGCTGAGCACTGAAGCTACGGCCACAAGCACGGCTTTAGCTGCACTATTAAATCAATATACAACAGCACGCATTCGTATTGTCGGTCACACTGATAATATTGGCGTCGAAAGTGCGAACCAACAACTTTCTATGGATCGCGCTGAAGCCTTACGCCAGTCTTTGATTACTCAAGGGATTGCTGCTGATCGTATCGAAGCTGCCGGCATGGGCTCGGTGCAACCCGTGGGTGACAATGGCAGCGAAAGCGGCCGTAGCGAAAACCGCCGTATCGATATCGAAGTGATCCGCAGATAATTTTTGCAAACGACAGGCGGCAAATATTTTAGTTAGAAAGGATAGAAGTTACAGTCTATCCTTTCTTTTTATCCAAATTTCATTGTTCAATATACAGAACAATGAAATTAGATTGTACCGACTAGTCAAAGACCTCCAATAGCCGTAATATATATTCAAAGACATGGGAGTAATTATGAAAAAAATATTACACACACAACGAAGCGACACTCCACACTGGGTCGGAGACGGCTTTCCGGTACGCACGATTTTTTCTTACACTGATTTAGGCCAGCATTTATCACCTTTTTTATTAATGGACTATGCGGGCCCTGCTGAATTTACTCCTTCAGAACATCGCCGTGGCGTGGGCGAACATCCACATCGTGGTTTTGAAACTGTAACGATTGTCTATTCAGGCGAAGTCGAACATCGTGACTCTGCTGGTGGTGGCGGCGTCATTAAATCTGGCGATGTGCAATGGATGACAGCCGCTTCAGGTTTAGTGCATGAAGAAAAACATGGAGTCGACTTTGCTAAAAATGGTGGTCTTTTTGAAATGGTTCAGCTTTGGGTGAATCTACCGAAAAAAGATAAAATGAATAAACCACGTTATCAGGGTCTTCGTAACGAAGAAATTCCTGAAGTGTTACTTCAGGGGGGTAAACTTCGCGTGATTGCAGGTCATTATTTAGCAGCCACTGGCCCGGCGAAAACTCATTCAGATATAAATCTATGGGATATTCGCTTAGGTAAAGGCAGTGAAAATATTTTTACTGTGCCCGAAGGTCATACAGCTTCAGTTTTTGTTTTAAGCGGAGGCATTAAACTTAACGATGACAAAACCATCGGCGATGCAGAAATTGCTTTAATGGAAAATGCTGGCCAGACATTTAAGATCGACGCCTTAGAAGACACAAAACTATTATTCTTAGGTGGTGAACCCTTAAATGAACCTATCGTTGGCTACGGCCCGTTTGTTATGAATAGCCAAGCCGAGATTCGCCAGGCGTTCGAAGATTATGAAAGCGGTAAAATGGGCCGCCTTTAAGGTAATGGATCAGTTGGCAGTGGAATAAAATCATTCTCATCACTCACCGTGCCGAAAAGTTGTTTTTCCCACTGCCCGGCGGCTTCGCGGATTCTTTCACGACGAGACGAAACAAAGTTCCACCAAATATATCTGGGTTCGGGAAACGTTGAACCACCAATAAAAATCAATCTTGTACCAGAGCTTGCTTTAATTTTAATTTGCTCAGGTTTTGCCACTAACAATAAATCATCCGTTGTTAATTCCTGATCGTTAATCGTGGCTGCACCTTCTAATAAAAATACACCTAGTTCTTCTTCTGAAATTGAAATCATGTTATTCACAGAATTTTCCACAGTGATATCGGCAAAAAATGTCGGTGAATACGTTTTTACTGGCGAAGTCGTACCGCCATGGCTTCCAATAAGCAGTTTACCGGTTAAATTTTCTGCTAAAGTAAATTTTGGTAAAGTTTCTTTTTCGTAATGGGTAAAATTGGGTTCGCATTCTTCTTGATCTGTTGGCAGCGCTACCCAGATCTGAATTCCATGCAGTGTTGGTTTCGGATGCGCTGATAAATCTTCAACCGGTGTGCGCTCTGAATGTACGATGCCCCGGCCTGCGGTCATCCAATTCAGATCACCGGGAGAAATAACTTGTTTTGATCCTAAACTATCACGGTGTAATCCCCGTCCAGAAAATAAATAAGTCACCGTCGATAAACCGATGTGCGGGTGCGGGCGAACACTCATTAAATGTTCGTGATCAACCTGCAATGGCCCCATATGATCTAAAAAAACAAAGGGCCCCACATGGCGACGTTTAATATTTGGCAAAGTACGGCTGACCATAAAGCCGCCTAAATCTTTTTTCTTACCGCTGATTAAAATATCATGTTTAAGCATATATTAATCTTTCAGAGTTGAAGCGATCTTTGCCCCGCGAGAAAGAAACTTATGGATCGGGCACTTTTCAGCGATCGCCAGAAGGCTTTCTTTTTGTTCAGAAGTTAGATTGCCGATTAATTTAATACCGCGTGAAATAGCATTGGTTTCACCTTCAGCAGTGATATGGATTGTGACATTGATATCTTCTAATGGAATCGCTTTTCTTTTGGCATACATCATCACTGTAATTGCCGTGCAACTGGCCAAAGCCACTTCCATATATTGATGCGGATCAGGCGCAGAATTATCTCCGCCTAATTGCGCATTCACATCAGAATTGACCATAAATTCACGAGTTTTAACTTCAAAAGCTAATTTATTTTTAAGATGAGTAGATTCAACTGACATTTCAGCATTGTATACCTATCTGCCTGTAGTGCGGTACTTTAAATTCACAAAAGCCACATCATACACATCTTTCACTGCATTATAGCTAACAGTGTAATTTTGCGGATAATAACCATCTTCAGAAACCGCAGGTTGCTGTTTTACAGGATATATTGAATTTGGCTTAGTTTGTAAATAATCAAGTGCAACCATCGGTTCTAAAAATGCCGTTTTACCTTTGTAATAGCCATAAATAAATGTTGCTGAAAAAGGTTGGTTATTAAATTCTGGCGAAGTGACATCGACCCAATGCCATCCCATCATCGGCACACCCTCAGGCGTCGGAACATAATTTGCCGGTAATAGCGGAGCCGCAACGGCTTGCATACAGTTTAGCGCGTCTGCACCCTGGCAGGTGATGTTATGAACCACTTCTTGCGGAATCGTAAAAAAGTGAAAATCATAATGCGGAACCGTATAAATTCCCATAGGTTCATGCCCGTGCGGATTCCAGTCGACGGTAAAATGTTTAAATGGCGGAATGTAATGTTTTTTCTTTGGTTTTAAATGAAGCATCAGCATTTCATCAGGAGCCGTTTTTATCGCACTGCCGGTAATTGATAAACCCAAGGCTAGCGGCTTTTTTCGCTTAGAAAACTCGGCCCAAGAATAAGCCCAGCCTTTGCCTAAGGGTTTACGATCTGTAATGACTTTGTAACTGGCCATGGCGTGTTGGGATGCAACAAACACCAGAATGCCCAATAGATTTTTCCAATTTACCCCGATTTGCATAAATATCCTTTCAATAATTTGATTCTTGAAAGGCTTTGCAAAAATAGAGCTAAAGAATTTCTGATCTTAAAATATTTAAATACTGCTGCATAAACTGAATACGCGCTGCTGCTTCGATTTTTCCGGATTGAGTTTTTAAAGTGTCTGCGGTTTTAAATAGTTTTTGATAAAAATGATCAATCGTATAATTTTGATCATCAGGATTTCGGTTTTCACAAAAAGGATCTTCAGCTTGGTAAAAAGATCTTTTCATTAAACCCGCAGTCGCAAAACAGCGGGCAATACCAATAGCGCCTAATCCATCTAAACGATCTGCATCTTGCACAATTTTAGCTTCGATGGTTTTAACTTCAATATTAGCACTAAAGCTATGCCCTTCGATCGCGTGCGCGATAGCGTCGTGAAATTGTTCGGGATAATTTATTTCGCGTAAAAATTCGATCGCTTTTTCAGCTGACATTTTAGAGGCCTGACTGCGCAGGGGTGAATTTTTGGGTACAATGACTAAGTCATGCAACCAGGCGGCCGGGATAACGACATCAGCGTTGGCATTTTCAAGTAAGCATAATTTTTTTGCCATGGTTACAACCCGTTTAAAATGATTTAAATAATGAGCGGGGTCATCACTTGTAGCTACAATCGAAATTTTGTTTTCAAATATATTTTCCCAGTTTGTCGACATACGGTTTAAATTACATTAGTCTGCGTGGATGCGCACGAAAAAACAAAATGCCCTGTTAATCCTGATTTTAGGCTCTCTTGAAGCTTTAACTCCATTTTCGATTGATATGTATTTACCAGCATTTACCCAAATTGCCAGCGATCTACAAACCACTACTGCTAAAGTTTCATTTTCAATTTCTACATACTTTATTGGTTTTGCTCTAGGTCAGATTATTTATGGGCCGATGTTGGATTACTTCGGCCGCAAAAAACCGCTTTATGCAGGTTTAATTATTTATATTTTATCGACAATCGGAATCATGTACACCCAATCGATTGAAGTATTTTTAGTGCTTCGTTTTATCCAAGCTATGGGTGGTTGTGTGGCCTCGGTCGGTGCGATGTCTATGGTGCGTGACTTTTTTCCTGTCGAAGATAGTGCCAAAGTATTTTCACTATTAATGCTGGTGTTAAGTGTTTCTCCGCTGCTGGCTCCGACAGTGGGTGGCTTTGTTGTGACCGCTTGGGGTTGGCGCGTGATTTTTGGCACACTAGTCGGGCTTGGTATTATGAATCTGGCGTTAGCGTACTTTGTCTTACCAGAAAAATTTGTTCCTGATTATGCGACAAGGTCATTAAATTTTAAATCTATTCTGCGCGGATTTAAAGAAATTTTAAAAGTTCCGCAATTTTCTATATACACATTTGCAGGATCTTTTTCATTTGCAGGTCTGTTCGTTTATATCGCCGGGTCTCCGGCTATGTTTATGGAAGGCTTTAAAGTCAGCGCACAAGTGTACGGGATAATTTTTGCTATTCTTGCTGTTGGTATGATCGGCGGCGGCCAAATTAATTTATTATTAACAAAAAAATTCACAAGCCCTCAGATCTTTAAGACAGCTTTATTTTTTCAAGTGATCATGGGTGTAATTTTTTTTACAGGCGTACTTAATAACTGGTTTACCCTTATTCCCACCGTAATCATTTTATTTTTACTTTTAACTTGTGCAGGGCTTACTTATCCAAATGCCGTAGCTTTAGCTCTGGCGCCGTTTGAAAAAAATGCGGGTGCAGCTTCAGCGCTGTTAGGATTTTTACAATTAGGGGTTGGCTCTGTGGCCAGTGCTGGCGTAGGCATGCTGAATGTCAGCGGCAGTCTTCCTACCGCTGCGGTCATGTGTATATCGTCTTTAATTGGTTTAATTATCGTCGTGAAAAAACCTAAAGCGCAATTAAGTTAAAGTCTTTAGATACTCTTCAAGAGTATCTAAAGAACCATCCCAACCCATTTTCATACCTTCATGAGCGTCGTTGAAAGTTTTAATTTCTTCGGCGTTAGCGTCCATGGGCATCCACTCAATCGTCACTTGAGTCTTTGTCCCGAAACTCGTTAACGTGATTGTTGTCAGCATTTCTAATGGCCAAGTGGCACTCATCGGGTGACGAGCACTGTTGCCCTTAGCATCTGCAAAGCTATTTATATAAACATAACGATCAGGTTTTACGATGTCGCGAAATACTTGTATACCCCAGGTTTCTTGGCCATCAGGAGTCGTCATGCAGTAATGATTTGTCGCGCCCGTTTTAAAGTCGTGGGTTGATTGTTTTAACTTTGAACCTTTTGGACCAGACCATTTTTCTAAATGTGACATCTCAGTCCAGCACTTCCACATTAAATCTTTTGACGCATTAAACTCACGACTAATTGTAAAAGGTTTAATCTCTGAAGTGGTTGGAATTAAAATTTCGGTGATTAAATTTTCTTCGGCGGTTTCTTTGGGGCTATTAATATAATTTTCAACAAACCAATCAGGACGCATCGGTATTTTTTCTTTTTCGACGAGCGCAAACACCACACCACAAGCTTCTGGCAAATTTTGATATCCACCAGTTAAAGTATAGCGCTGATAAACGCCGCCGTCGAATCTTTCGTATTTAAATCCTTCTGGTAATGCCACAGGCTTTTGATCTACGGCTACACCGGCACGATAAATCATTTGCGGCTGAACTTTATATTGGCTGAAATAACCCGTGATTTTGTGATTAGATCCGATTGTTTCTAGATGGTTATGCAATTCTTGCCAAGCAGCCATTGCGGTCTCTTGAAACGGACCAATTTTTTCAATAAATACATAATGTGATTCAGGAAACTGTTTTAAATCTTGATTGGTTGTTAATTTCATATGTAAATCCTATTTTTTATTTTCAATAATAAATTTTAAATTTTGAAAGCCTTTTTCAAATTCATCGGTCACCATTTTTTCGCAATCTATTAGGGTCATCATTAATTTACCCATAAAACCGCCATCACCACTCATCGTCCAGGTAAAACGAGTGCTCGCATCTTCTGGAGCTAGCTTATAAATAATTAAATTTTCAGCTTTCCAAGGCTTAGTCATTGTCAGTTTGATCTGCGCTTCTGTGTTTGGAATCAAACTTAACATTTCTAATTTTCCGCTACCTGCTTCGTTGTTACCTTCAAAGTTCATGGCAGAACCAACTTCGCCGTCGTTGCCTAAAAAAGTGCGTTTCAAATTTGGATCTTTTTGATCAAAAGGATTCCACTGCGAGCCTAATTTAAAATTGCTCAAATAAGGATATATTTTTTCAGCAGGCGCATTGATCACAACACTTCTTTCATAATTAAATTTACCGTTACGAGTTGAAACAAAACCTAAGAATAAAACAATCACGACCACAAGACTTAAAAGTATTTTTTTAGCCATAAATCCTCTTTCTGAGAGCTAAAACTTTAGCATAATAGTTTCTATGTTGTAATGTGGCATTTGTGGACCTCGACTTAATGTTTTATTTGCGGCCAACACAACATAGGCGTATGAAATTACTCATGAAAAATCTTACAATACTTATCTCATTCTTATTTTCGATTAATACTTTAGCCCATGTAGGTGTTGAGCCAAAAGCCGCAGCAGCTGGCGGTTACGCAAAATTGACCTTTCGCGTACCCCATGGTTGCGATGGTTCAGCGACCACAAAAATCACCGTCATGATTCCTGAAAATAGTTTGTCAGTAAAACCACAAGTTCACGCTGGCTGGAAGATCACAACTAAAAAAGTAAAACTAGCTAAACCAATCACTTCACACAGCAAAGAAATCACTGAAACGATTTCAGAAGTGACTTGGTCTGGTGGCGTATTACCAGATGAACATATGGATGAATTTGGTTTAAGTCTTAAATTACCAGAAACTAAAGAAGCTAAATTAGCTTTTCCGGTGATTCAAACTTGCAAAAAAGGTGAAACTAAATGGGCAGAAGCTGCTGATAGCACAAAACCTGCGCCGTTTATTTCGTTAACAGAAGCTGAACACCAACATCACTAGTGCATTTCTTGATTTGAAATAATCATTTTCGCTTTTTCTGAATCAGCTATGGCATTCTTGACCATAGCTGAAGCGACTTTCTCCGCAGTAATAGGTTCATATTTTCGTAATATACCTGAAAATAAAAATTTGCCTTTGTGATAAAGAGCCGTAACAATCTCTTCACCTAATCTGGTGGGTTGACCTAGTTTATCTCGTTTACCGATTAACAAACTTGGCTGATAAATACGAAGTTTTTTTAATTCTAAAGCTGAGACAGCTTTTTCGATTTCGCCTTTGGTGCGTGAATAAAAATTTGTCGATGTCGTGCTAGCGCCCAATGCTGAAACCATGTGAAATGAATTCGCCGCACATTTTTTTGCTACTTTAGCAAAACTTAAAACATAGTCGTAATCAACTTTACGAAATTCAGCTTGTGATCCCGCTTGTTTGATTGTGGTTCCTAACGCGCAAAAATAATCTGCAGCTGCAGGAAACATTTGTTCTTCTAATTGTTCAAAGGCTAAAACCACGGGTTCAACTTTTGCATCAATAAATTCAACCCGACGACGAGTAATTACGAATATTTTATCATAATGGCGGCCTAATGCATGAATAAGTTCTGTGCCGACAAGTCCTGTTGAACCAATAATTACTGCAGTTTTCATTTTACTCTCTTATCCAATTGTTTACGAAACAGATTACCTTCAGGTAAATACTCGTTAATGATCTTATCAGCTTCTGTCACACGCATCACACGCGCATCAGTTAATAAATCTTCATACAAATTCTTTGTCGCACCTACAGCTAACGATGGAAAAGCTCCATCATCCACTTCGCCAAACGCGACAATTAGAAATTTCGAGAATAACTCTTTCATACCCCGATTATAGAAACGCTCATTATCTTTACCACGCAGCTCGGTGATTTGTTTTAATTGTTTCGTTGATAATGGCGAATCACTTTCTAAAGTGTCTAATAGATTTTTTGCAGTATGAGACAGGTGCGGCTCATCGAAATCCTGTAAAGACTTACATAATAGCGCGGTAAACAGCTTACGCGAAAAAAACGTAGCCCTGCCTTGATACCACTTTGAATAGACGACTTCACGGCTATCCGAAAGTTTTTTCATTAACGTCCAAAGTTTACCGACACGGTCATCGCCGTCGGTATCCCACTCCCAACGCATTTTAGATTTTGGGTAAAACTCAGACCACAAAGAAGCTGGTTCTTTTTTATTATTGATCGGAAACACCAATAAGGCTCCGCGACTATTAATTTTACTGACGGCGCTTTTTTGACTCATATATACTTCTGTAATGAGTTTAAAATACAAGCTTCCGGTAGGCTACGAAATTAGAGAAATTCCTGACGCTCAATTCTGGAATTTGTGGACGCGCCCGGCTAAGAAAATTTTCAACGACGTGTCGATGTTTTATCTGCCTAAAGAAGTGTTCAGCAAACTCGATTTAACCAGACAGACTAAGTTGCGCGCTGACTTTAAAAATCCCAAAGCTTTTAAACTTAATCTGGGGCTTTATTATAAAAATAAATTTGTCGGCTGGAGCTGGGGCTTTCAAGAAAGCGCCACAGTTTACTATATGTGTAATTCTGCCATTTTACCTACCCACCGTAAAAAAGGTTTATACACCTGTTTAATGCAAGAGACTCTGAAACGTATTAAAGCCAAAGGTTTTACGCGCATCTACAGTCGTCATGTTATCACCAACAACGACATCATCATTGCTAAACTTAAAGCTGGATTTAAAATCACCCATTTTGAGTTGGCTGAACAATTCGGAACAATGGTGCAATTAAGTTATTACTTTAACCATATGCAAAATGAAATTTTAGATTTTCGCTCTGGCTTTAAACGCCCGACTAAAAAAGTTAAAAAAGCTTTTAGTCTATAGATGTTAATTTTTTCATGTGTGCAACCCAGGCGGTGCGCACTTTGAAAGGAAAAGTCACTTCACTGGCCGGCTGTCGGCTGATAATATCTTTAAGCTCGTCGCGTACTAAAAAATAAGCCTGACCTTCAGGTTTTAGCGAAGCCTGCATAAAACACAACATCGCCTGCCAATCAGCATCCATAAAAAAGCGGCAACGATTTTTAAACTCGCTCGGCGATTTTACACCCTGCCCGATTAGAAAATACGGTGGGTTTGATAAAATGAAATCATATTTTTTAGGCGAAGTTACCTGTGCATAATTTTGTAGAATGAAATTAAAATTAAGCGGGTTATCCGGAAAATACCCCTGCATAATTTCTTTATTTTTTGCCCAGTGAGATTCATAGACAGATTGAATTTCTAAAAAATCAATTTCACCGGCAAAAGTCTTTTCTTTGAGTTGATGAAACAGTAAATCCATACCGACAACCCCGCAACCGGCGCACAGATCCAGAATCTTAATCCCGTCTTTGGCTAATTGATCACCATGACGCTCATAAACTTCGCGGGCCAAAAATACCGAATCATGACTGAAATGGTATTCACTGGGCTGTGAATAGTGAAAAGTAGGATAATGATTAATTGACGACACTGGCTAATCCTACACGCGTCGACGGGGGTTTCGTCAACTAAACGCATTTTTATTTGTCTTAAAATGTCTCAAGACTTAGTTTAGTTTAAACTAAGTTGCCTCGCTTGCTGGATGTATTGGCCCTTATCGCCTGCGCTGATGGAATAGAATTTGAACCTTTAGTTTTTCGGCATGCAAGACGACCAACCAAAACCCAACAAATTAGTCGATAACAAAATGAATTTTGGCGTAATGTTCATGGTTTTACTGGCCATCATTGTTTTTAATAGTTATCTCTTCCGCTCACGCGCAGAAACTATCCCCTACAGCGAATTTCTGCTGCTCTTAGATAAAAATGAAATTAACAATATCGTCATCACCGAATCCTCGGTGCGCGGTGAAATTAAAAATGCCGATCCGAATAATGCAAAAACTTTTACAACCAATTTAGCGCCAGATGAAAACCTAGTGCAGCGACTGCATGATAATAATGTAACCTTTCGCAGTGAATTCAAAGATCCATTTTGGCGAATCGCGTTTGCGTGGCTGATTCCCATTTTATTCATTTATTTTTTATTTAGTATTGCTGCCCGCGGAATGGGCCGCGGAGCCAGTGGTATTTTATCTTTAACCAAATCACGCGCAAAAATTTATATGGAAAAAGGGGTCAAGACTACTTTTTCTGATGTGGCCGGCGTTGATGAAGCCAAAGATGAATTAGCTGAAATCGTTAATTTCTTACAAGATCCATCACGCTACAGTCGCTTGGGCGGCCGTGCCCCCAAAGGGGTTTTATTAGTTGGCCCGCCAGGAACTGGAAAAACTTTATTAGCCCGCGCCGTTGCAGGTGAAGCTAAAGTCACTTTTTTTTCTATTAACGGTTCAGAATTTGTCGAAATGTTTGTTGGCCTTGGTGCTGCCCGGGTACGGGATTTATTTGAACAAGCCCGCGCCCAAGCCCCCTGTTTATTATTCATTGATGAAATTGATGCCTTAGGAAAATCGCGCGCTTTTGGCGTGATCGGCGGCGGGGGTAACGACGAAAAAGAACAAACACTGAATCAGCTCTTAGCCGAGATGGATGGCTTTGATAGTTCTGAAGGTGTGATTATGATTGCTGCCACAAATCGCCCTGAAATTTTAGATCCTGCATTGCTGCGCGCCGGTCGTTTTGATCGCCAGATTTTATTAAGTGCGCCTGATCAGGTCGGGCGTTTACAAATTTTGAAAGTGCATGTCAAACGTATCACTCTTGATCCAAATATTGATTTAAATCATATAGCTTCACTCACTTCTGGATTTTCAGGAGCAGATTTAGCTAATTTAGTAAATGAAGCCGCTATCGTTGCGACCAGAAGAAATGCTGACTTCGTCGTTGAAGATGATTTCACCCAAGCCATAGAACGTTTGATTGCCGGATTAGAAAAAAAAGGCAAAGTCATGAACGAAAAAGAAAAACGGCGCATTGCCTATCATGAAATGGGTCACGCGACTGTAGCATTAGCATTGAGCACCACAGATAAAGTGCACAAAGTCAGCGTTATTCCCCGTGGCATGGGCGCTTTAGGTTACACCATTCAGCGCCCTACCGAAGATCGTTATGTGTTAGATGAAGACGAGCTATTTGATAAAATCGCAGTTCTTTTAGGGGGCCGATGTTCTGAAGCTATTTTTTGCGAAAAAATATCTACTGGCGCCAGTGATGATTTAGCCAAAGCTACTGATTTAGCACGTGCTATGGTTACTCAATTTGGGATGAGTGAAAAAATTGGCATGGTCACTTTAGAAAATAAACGTTCACCTTATTTACAAAACCCTTATGAAGCTGGCGGAAAACTTTTAAGTGATCGCACCGCTTCAGATGTAGACCAAGAAGTGCGTGCCATTCTAGATCATTGTTTCTCGCGCGCCACTGAGACTTTAACGCGAAATAAAACCTTTATTATTGAAGCGGTTAAAATCTTACAAGTTTCAGAAACCTTAAATGAACACGCCCTGATGGATCTCTGGAAAAAACATGGGCATGCACGTTTGACCAACCCTCCTGCTGAATATCCTTTAGACCACTAACGTATCAGTGGCACTGGCTTTGCTTTTTTTAGTTCGTTTCAAACTCACAAAGGATAATTCATGTTTAAATATTTTTTTGCTGCTTTGTTTTGTGGATTTTTTTCTCATGCTGACACGACAAAAATAACTGCGAGGCAAATCGGACCAACCGATGAAGACCGCTCAAAAGTCGTTGAAAAACTTTTAGCTCATCCTGACGTCATAAAAATACTCGATCAAAAAGATTATCGACTAATTACATCTGAACTCAGCGAACGGGCCTTAGCATCAGGGCTTGATTATGATGTGTGTATCTTTAATTACACTGATTTAACAATGTTGCGCTTAACTGGCCCCATTGATTTTACAATTGCTCCCAAAATACAACCCACCATTGAAGACGTGGCCGCTACGCCTGAAGAATTCGAAGAAGCTGTTAATTTATTACTGCAGGATTCAGAATTCTCAAATGGTTTAATCAGCAGAGAGTTATTTACTTATGAGCCCATGCCTAGCACAGTGCCTACCGTCGAAATGCTGCGTGGTTTTGGTGGGCCGCGGGTAATTGGGGTTGGTATCGCTTCAAAAACAGATTCTACGATTCATGAAATTGTCGGTGTGAACCTAAGCACATTAACTGTGGTGCGCTTTCCTGAAAAAGCTCCGCCGACTTCGCTAGCTACTGAAGCAGTTTGTGGTTTAGCAAATGCCGGTCAGTCGGTAACAGGTAAAGGCCGCGCGGGCTCTGCTGAAATTAATATTTCAAATGATGAGGGCCCTTTATGGAATTTCGTCGTGGTTCGCCCGTCGGCTTCGTCAGGAAGCAAAGGTTCAGGTTTAGAAATCAAAAATGTTTATTATAAAGGAAAATTAATTTTAACTCGTGCGCATACTCCAATTTTAAATGTGCAGTACTCGGGGAATATGTGTGGCCCTTACCGTGATTGGGCTTATGCTGAGAATTATTTTACGGCTTTCGGCAGTGATCAAGCTCCCGGAATTCGCATTACCCATCAGCCGCCAACCACTATTTTTGATACCGGCAATGACCGCGGTAACTTTCGCGGCGTCGCGATTTACCAAACCGAAGAAAAAGTAACTTTAGTCACAGAGATCTCGGCAGGCTGGTACCGCTACGCCAGTAAATTTGAACTTTATAATAATGGCGAAATTAAGCCGGTATTTCAATTTTCAGCAGTCAGAAACTCTTGTGTCTGTTACACCCATCACCATCATGTCTATTGGCGTTTTGATTTTGATATCGGCGGAATCCCCAATTCGGCGCAAGTGTCAGATGGTGAAATTTTCAGACCGGTGAATCAAGAAGTGATGTTTAAAAAAAATCTGAACAATCAATTCTGGCGCATCACTAATGCAGAAAATGATGCTTATGATATTGTTCCGGGTGATCATGACAGCCAAGCCGACTATTACGGTGTCGCTGATGCTTGGTTACTTCGTTATAAGTCTAATGAAATTGATGATAACCGCATTCGCACTTCAACTCGCGCTGCGCTGAATAGTTTTGTAGGAGGAGAAATCTTAGCAGAGCAGAATTTAGTCTTCTGGTATTCAGGGCATTTTACCCATTCACACGACGGCCTAAAACACGCCGAAGGTGAAATCGGGCCGACGATTCAGCCTGCGAATTAAAGTGAACAATCCAATTCATCAGATAAAAATCTCTGATGAATTGGTGTCATGCGCTCTTCGGGTAAATTATTAAAATCCGGCTTCACCCATTTTGGATCTTGAATCGTCATCGGTGTGGCCTGGGCCACAAGACCGGTATCGCGCCATAACTGATTTAAAATCATCGCTGTCGTTGCCGCCGCATCGGCCATGCGATCTTTAGCTAATTCTAATTGAATACTTGCGCCATTTTTACTGCGACCGTACTTATCATCGTTTTGCAGAACTTGATCACGAAAAGAAACTGATCTTTCGACTTCTAATAAAATCGCATCCATCAGATTGCCATTAAATTGACTTAAAAAACTGGCATCAGCCAGTAGACGTTGTGCCTTTTTTTCAACATCCACGCGCACTTTTATTTCGTCTTTAATAACTGTGGTTTCAAAGTAAGAATGAATTCCTTTGTTGCCGCTTTGTTGGCCGTCATAATTTTCAGTGACATGTAAAGGTTGTGATAGATCACCAATATAATGGGTCATGACTCCGACATACTCTAAAGCACTTTTCATATCACCTTGCAAAAAACTGTAAAAAGCTAATTGGTATAACTGACGAATACGCCACGGCGCTACGCCATTAAGTTCAATCATGCTTGCACCATATTTAGTGATGGCATCAGAATAACTGCTTGGAAAACGAATAATTTGATTGTAATCGGCAGGCTGGTAATAAGCATCGACTTGAAACCAATGTGTATTGGCTTCGCCAGCTTTGGTCGCCGGAGCCTTCCATACACGATCAGGAACAGTTGTTAATTTTCTAAGTGGTTCAAGATTTGCCTGCCAAAAAGCCTGGCCATCTGTTGTAAGATTAGCTCCCACATAAGCGACGATTTGATGACCTTTAGATCCCCATCCGTAAACTAGAGAACTCGATAACAAGATCAGAAAAACGCTGGTGATGTTTTTCAACATTTTTATTCCTTCCGTGGAACTTAGCTGTTGCTAAAACGCTAACAAAAATGTGTTGATAAACGAAATTAGAAAAACTTAGGCCAGCCATAAGCTAGACCTAAGTCTAGGTGATATTTTTAGGCATTATTTAAAAGTAGCTGCTGCTACGTAACAAATTTGACCTTGTGCTAACGAACTACCCAAATAAATCGTCGCATCTAAAACATGGCCATCTTGTAAAGCTTGATCACGAGCCGCTTCACATTCACGCATGTAGTGTTTGCAGATTCCAGCTTGTTGTTCATTGTCACAAACCCAGTTCATACTTTTATAAGTTTTAGAAACGATTTTTACATTTTCTAATTCAGAATGAATTTCAACTTTACAAATAATTTTAGCTTGGCCAGTTGGCTCTAATTCAGAAGACCAAGAATAGTGAAAATTTTTGTATTGCAAAACGACTGGTTGATTTTGCGCGATCACATTTTTACGGGTTTCAATATTTTCTAAAAATTTTTCGCACTTTGCACCAAGCTCTGCGATCGTTCCTTTTTTAGACCAATTTAAAACACGTTTTGACGGTTTTCCGAAAACACATGCCGTGCCTTCAGCATTACAACCGATGCCTGTATAATAAGGGGCTGCAAATGTGCTTTGAGAAAAAGCCATCAAACCTAATACGATTGCCATCAATTTTTTCATACATCCAACCTTTGTTATTCTATTGATTTTTGTATAGCGAAACGCAGACCAAGCTGATCAGGCTATTATGAGGCGTTTAGGCCTATTTTAGGTGTCAAAATAATTGACGTTGGACCTTGTTTTGCACTTTTACCAAAACTTTACCGAAAATTTATATGATAAAAGCCGTGTGTCTTTTCATTCTAATGACCTGCTATTCTGCCCTAACCTGCGCCCAGAATGACTCTGCGGTATCGGGTACTGCCAGAATTCATTCCAAAGAAAAAGCAGTTAACTTTGCTGTCGTGTATGCTGCGCAGTGGACATATTATTTAATAGCCCATGACGACGAGATCGAAAAATACGGCTCGTTTAAAAACTGGCACAAAAATTCGATTAATCCGCATTACGATCGCGATAGCTTTGAATACAATTTAATTCGCCATTCAATTGCGGGTCAGTACTATTATCTTTTCTATCGCTCTAGAAATTACACCCGGCAAAATGCCTTTCTTTGGTCAGTGCTTTCATCATTTGCTTTTGAATTCACGATTGAAACTGTTACCGAAAGACCCAGTTATCAAGATCTGTATCAAACGCCGGTATTTGGAACCGCCTTAGGTGTCGGTGTTGAAAAATTATCAATCTACCTGCATGACACTGACACTTGGCTTGGCGATCTTGCTGGTTATATTTTAAATCCGTTTCCGCTGCTGCCTGCGACCAATACGATTTTTGGTTATGTGTTACCCGGGCAAAATAAAATAAGTCTTATGTTGCAGTGGGAATTCGAATGAAAAGATTAATTTTTCTTTTTATTTTTATGCTGCCACTGATCGCTAGTGCTCAGCTTTTTGATACAGAAGAAGAATTTTTAACTGATGATTGGAGCGAAGGTTTGCATATTTTTATCGGAGCCGGAATAAATTCATCAAATTATCATTCTAACACCCGCAGAAATTATTTAGGCTTAGGCAGTAATTTTAAAACTGATGTGGGTTGGTTCTTTCATCATGACTGGGCCCTTGAATCCAGCGCCAGTGTAAAATTTAATCGTCTTAATGGCGATTTAATCTGGGATACTTTATTAACTCTGGGGCTACGCTACCGCATCGAAGATTATTATTTTCGCGCCTTTGCGGGGGCTGGGGTTTTAGTTATCGTGCTAGGCGAAGACCAACCTGTGGTCGACAAAAATACACGCAGGCTGCATATGGATGGCCCTGCCCTGGGTTTAGGATTTGGCAAGACCAAAAAAACTAAAAACGAAAAAATTTGGTTTATCGAACTTAACGGCACCGCCCAGCAAATCAAACACCGTGATGACGTCGCCATCGATGGCCAGTATCCTATTGCGATTTCTAGCCAAGCAGTGAATGATAATTCTACGATCTACAGCCTACAATTTACCATAGGAGTACTTCTTTTTTAATGACTGAAACATTACTTGAGTTAGACCACTCAATATTTTATCTGATCAATACAACCTTAGCGAATTCTTGGTTTGATGTTTTTTTTCCGATCTGGACAAACTTTCATAAACTGCAGGTTTTTTTGTATCTCGTAGCTCCGATTTTATTAATGTACACCTATTGGAAAGCGCGCGGTAAAGGTTTAGCACTTGTCATCAGTGCCGTTATTATGACGGCCGTTCTTGATCAATTTGTTCGAATCATAAAACCTGTGTTTGGCCGGCCACGGCCATTTATCACTGAAAACTTACCTTTTGATGTGATTTTTCGCGGTGACCCGCAAGGTGGGTTATCGTTTCCTTCAGGACATGCGGTCGATGGATTTTTTATCGCCACGTTTTTAAGTTTTTATTTTCCAAAATTACGCTGGTTATTTTTTATCCTCGCAACCCTTACAGCGTATTCGCGTGTCTATTGCGGCGTACATTACCCGAGTGATGTTATAGTCGGAGCCATTTTAGGAATCATTTTAGCCTGGCTTGCTTTTTTTCTAATAAATAAAATTCGCGCAGGTAAAACGGTTTATTTAAGTCGTTTTATTTTTATAGGCTTAATTATTTTTTCGCGATCTGGATTCAGCTATGAAGATCCGACGCAAGGAAAGCCATTTTTTCCGTGGTTATGGGAAGACCAATTTAAACCCACCATCCAAAATAGTTTTGATCAAAGTGGAATTCTAATTTTAGGCATTGGCGGGCTAACCACCATTGCTGCACATCAATACGATGGCAAAGTGGTTGAGCACAATCAAAATGGTCATGAACTTTTAATAGATGCAAATACGGCCAGTGATTTTGCAAGAATTGGCAATGGTGTTTTCGGTGTTGGCATCGCAGTGGCACAAATTATTTGGGATCAACCCAACGGCTTAATGCATGCCCGAGCCTTAGCGCTCACGACTTTAAGTCATGTAAGCCTTGCTTATATTTTTCAACGCGAACGCCCTGATGGCCGCGGTGATTATTTACCTTTTCCCTCTTCGTACCCGTCAGGCCATGCCTCGTCAGCCTTTGCTACTGCGGGATCGCTGGCTTACGCTTACGGCTGGCAAGCCGGGCTTCCCGCATATATTGTGGCCACCGGCATTTCGATTTCACGCATCAAAGAAAGTGCGCACTGGATCAGTGATATTACTTCAGGTATTACGCTCGGCGTGTTCTGGGCGCGCGCAAGTTATCTGACGCACATTAACCCGCAGGCAGAAATAAAATGGATGCCGATTCCAACCAATGATGGTTTAGCTCTTTTTTTTCAACATCATTTTTAATTTAGAAAATAAACTTTACTTCACAGACCTGTTTCATTTTTATTCCAAAATTCAAAACATCTTTGTTAAACTAATTTTTCATGCGCAAGAATATTTTCGCTATTATTTTAGTTGTGCTTTTTATTTGCCAGAACAGTTTTGCGCAAATCGAAGAAGAAAATTTCTGGGCCAACGTCAAAAATGATTTCATCGCACCGTGGACTAATCTAACAGGCAGAAAAATTCTTATCGGCGGCCTTGGGCTTTCGGCAGGCCTTGTAGCTACCCGCGATGTGACAAGTTATCCGCTGCAAGAAGAAACGGTTAAAAATAGGCCCATGGGTTCTTATTGTAAATACGGCGATACGGCCGGACAAATGTATCCAAGCATTTTATATATGGCCGGCATGGAAGCCTATGCTTTTTTTGCAGACGATCCCGAAGCCCATGAATTTGCCAAGGTGATGTTAAAAGCCACTCTCTATTCAAGTATTGTAACTGATGTGTTAAAAAACTCGGTGCAAGAACCACGACCGGGTGATCCCAGCGATAAAGAATCTTTTCCATCGGCGCACGCCACACGCGCGTTTGCTTTTGCTGCAACCGTAAATGAACTGCACGATTCAGGGTGGGGAATCCCCGCTTACATTATGGCCACAGGTGTAGCCTACAGTCGCATGAATGATAATCGTCATTATGTTCATGATGTCTTAGCCGGGGCTGCGATCGGTGCAAGTTACGGGTTTAGTATGGCGCAAAGATATAAGAACAAAAAAGAAAACCAACAATCCAATTCTGAATTTACGGCGTTACCTACGGGCGATGGCTTGGCTTTAGGTTTTCGCTATTCTTTTTAAACAGAACTAAAATCAATCCGCCGACAATCAACAAGCAACCAGCTAACATCTGCACAGTGATAATCTCTTTTAAAAAAATTACGCCCCACACTAATCCAAACGCCGGCATAATCATTGGCACCGTCGCAGCTTTTACCGGGCCTACATCAGCAATTAAACGAAAATATAAGATATACGCGACACCACTGCATAAAAGTGCCAGAGCTAACATATTTAAAATCACCGATAAATTCACTTCACCGGTAATTGGACTGATAAAAATAAATGGAACCAACGCAAGCCCTGCAGCTAACTGCGAAGCTCCGGCAATAGCTAGTGGTTTTAAAAATGGCGTGTATTTTTTAATGAAGATTCCTGCTAAACCGTAACAAATCGCAGCTCCTAAACACGCCAGCGCTGCAAGTATTCCAAAATCACTGATCGTGATCGCTTCTTTTACGGCCACAAATGCAACACCGGTCATCCCTAAAAACAATCCAGCGATTTTTCGCGGTGTTAATTTATCATTTAACCAAAGGGCCGCAAAGATCGCAGAAAATAACGGCGTGCTTGAATTTAAGATCACCGAAAGTGATGCCGGAATATGTAATGCGGCAATTGCATACAATAAAAATGGAATCGATGAATTCACGATGCCGATAATAAAATAATGTTTCCAGTATTTGCGCCACTCGACATCGAATTTAATAGAATAAAAATATAAACTTAAAACTGCTCCCGCAATTAAAACGCGCAAGCAAGCGGTCATCACTGGTCCAAGCACAGGCGCTAAAACTTTGATAAAAATAAATGATCCACTCCAGATCGCAGCCAGGCTTAAAAGTCGGATTAAGTCGTTAGTTTTCATAACAGCCATCTTACTCGCCATCTAAAACTATTCAATCATTTCAATCACTTACAGCTTAAATAAAAACTGCTATTGACTTTAGCAGAAAAACGACCGATATTTAACTAAATGGTTAATTAACCAAAAGGTATAATAAGATGCACGATCAATTATCGCAAACATTTCAAGCCCTAGCCGATCCAACTCGCCGAGCGATGTTGGCAAAGCTTTCGCTAGGTGAAGCTAATGTGTCTGACTTAGCAAAGCCTTTTCTAAAAGAGATGAGCCTACCCGCTATTACCAAGCATTTAAAAGTTTTAGAAAATGCGGGGCTAGTTACAAAAAGCCGAGATGCCCAGTACCGCCCCTGCAAATTAAATGGCGCACCCTTAAAAGATGCGACCGACTGGATGGAGCACTACCGCATATTCTGGGAAGCAAGTTTAGATCGTTTAGGTGAATATTTAAAAACAGTGACCGCAAAAGAAAAAGAAACCACAAAAAAGAAAAAAACCGCGAAGGGAAAAAACCATGGCCGCAAAAAATAAACCCAATGAAATCTATTTAACCCGCGTCTACGATGCGCCAGTAAAAACTGTATGGGAAGTCTTTAACGACCCCAACCAAGTAGCCCAGTGGTGGGGCCCCCGCGGATTTAGGTTAACGACACATTCAAAAGATTTTAAACCCGGCGGTCACTGGGCCTACACCATGCACGGACCTGACGGCAAAAACTGGGAAAATAAAACGATCTATCACGTGATCGAAAAATATTCTCGTTTAGTTTACGATCACGGCGGCAACGATGATCGCCCGCCCTTATTTCGCGTGACTGTGGATTTCATCGAGGAAAAAGGCGGTAAAACCAAATTAGACTTCACTATGGCGCTGGCAACTGAAGAAGTTGCACGAGAAACTAAAAAATTCATCAAGGCGGCCGGCGGAAACGGAACTTGGGATCGCTTAGGCGAATACTTAGATAAACAGACAAAAAATAAAGACGTGTTCGTGATCAACAGATCTTTTGAAACTGATATGAACACCATGTTTAAAATGTGGACCGACCCAAATCATTTTTCAAAATGGTTAGCACCTACTGGATTTAACATGGAATTTATCCGCGCTGAAATCAAAGAAGGCGGAAAGTCTTTCTACAAAATGTCGAACGACCAAGGTTTCACCATGTACGGTACCCTTGCGTACAAAGAAATCACAAGCCCAAATCGTCTTGTGTACACGCAGCAGTTCGCCGACGAAAAAGAAAATGTTTCTCGTCACCCAGGTGCACCTACTTGGCCAGAGACTATGCAATCTACTGTAACTTTTCACGAAGAAGGCCCGAATCAAACTCGCGTGACTGTCGAATGGGAAGTTGTCGGCAAATGTTCTGCTGAAGAACTTGCAGCATTTCTTAAAGAAAGAGGCGGCATGACTCAAGGTTGGACTGGATCGTTTGATAAGTTAGAAGACTACTTAAAACAATAATTTCTGGGGCAACACTCCCCGATTATGTAAGAATACTTTTTGCAGCTCTCCTAAAGTTTTTAAACTTAGGAGAGCTTTATGCATTACATTGAAGTCGGCAAAGAAAATTCAGCAACCATCGATCTACATTACCAAGATCACGGCACAGGTAAGCCAGTAGTCTTGCTTCACGGTTGGCCACTGAACGAACGCTCATGGGAAAACCAAGAAGCCGTACTGTTAGCAAAAGGCTTTCGTGTAATCAGCTACGCAAGACGCGGTTTCGGTGAATCAAGTAAACCCGCAACGGGATACAACTACGACACATTCGCTGATGACTTACATCAAATCATCGCGAAATTAAATTTATCAGAAATTACTTTAGTGGGCTTCTCTATGGGCACCGGCGAAATCGCCAGATACATTTCAATGTATGGCGATGAACGCATCGAAAAAGCCGTTTTCATTTCAGGAATTTTGCCAGCACTATTAAAAACCGAAGGCAATCAGGCAGGTGTTGATAAAAAAGTTTTCGACGACATGATTAGAAAATGTATCGCCGATCGCCCAACATTTATTAAAGATTTTTTAAAAGATTTCTACAGCCACGGTGTTCTAGGCACAAAAGATGTCAGCGACGACGTAATTCAATTTAGTTGGAATTTAGCTATGGAAGCTTCAGCGATTGCCACGGTAAACTGTATTGATGCCTGGTTAGAAGATTTCAGAAGTGATCTAGCAAAAATTAAAATCCCAAGTTTAGTCATTCACGGTAACGGCGATAAAATCACACCGATCGATGTGACAGGACGACGTCTTCGCGAAATGTTGCCGAATTGTCAGTATGTTGAAATCGACGGTGGTCCACACGGATTATTGGCAAGTCATGCAGATGAAGTGAACAACGCTTTAGTGAAATTCTTAGGTGAAGCTAAAGTGATGCATTCTGAATTAGAGATGAGACATTAAAAGTTAAATCTAGCTCACTACTGTAATAAGTAGTGAGCTATGTACTAAGCTTATCTTCCACGAAAGAAGAAAAACCAAAGTAAAACCACAAGCCCCAACGGCGCACCCAGCATCCACATAATAATTGGTACTGCCACGCGACCATTAACATTATCGATAAATTTTTGTAATTGCATACATCTCTCCCTTAGTTAGAAAAAGATGATTGTGCAAACCCCGCGCTAGGGCAAATTACCTCAAAATTAAACGAAGCATCGAAGGTTCGTTCTCTTGCACATCTAATCTATGCGACACGGTAACAAAACCAGCTTTCGCAACTTCTGCCATAACCACATGAGCTGGATAAATTCTGCGTTGAGCACACCATGCCTGCCCGTCGATTTCGACTACGCCCTTCATGTTTGTAGATTTCGTTTTATGCCAAAGAATATAATCTTCATCAAAACGTAAAGTGCCATAAGCCGAGGCTGGATCATGCGGAACTTCAGGCATAACCATCGTGTCTAAAACAAAAATGCCGCCATCAACCAAAGATTTCTTCGCCCCAGTTAAAACATTTTGGCGATCTTCATCAAAAACGATGCAGTGAAGGCAGTGACTATCATAAATTAAATCAAATTTCTGGTTTAGCTTTTCTAAATGCAGCACATCGCCGACAACAAATTTAATATTTAAACCTTGCGTGCGCGAAAGTTCTTCGCCCATAGCGATGGCTGTTTCAGAAATATCGATTCCCGTTACATCCATTCCCATACGCGATAACATAAATGCCGTCGTACCTGTGCCACAGCCGATATCCAGAGCTTTTTTACCCGCGGTTTGCGGAAAGTGCTTTAAAACCGTGTCGTGCAGGTACTGTTTAGTGACGTCGTCACCTAAATCATTCAGCGTCTTGGCATTGCCCCAACCGACGTAACCGTTTGATTTTATTTGCTGATAAGCCGATTCATGCGCGTGGTAATATGATTTATCCATACTTAAAATGGTAGAGCCAAAATGGAGCTTTCACAACCCTCAACTTAATGAAATTTACGGGTAATTTTAACAGGTTAGCTCTTATTTGCTTGGTAAATTGAGGGCTACGCGTATACACTCCGCCTCTATGAATACATTTCCAGAATTTGGCTTATTGCCATCGTTAACGAAAACATTAAAAGCAAATAAAATTTATACTCCGACCGAGATCCAAAAGTATGCGATCCCGATGTTGATGTCAGGCCAATCAGTTGTTGGCGTTTCTGAAACAGGAAGCGGTAAAACTTTAACTTACGCTTTACCCATCATGCATATGGCTAAGACTTTAGAAAATGACGGTAACCCTGTTACTGAACCTGCATCACCGCGCGCGATCGTTTTAGTGCCTTCGCGTGATTTAGGTGAACAAGTTTCAAAAGTTTTTAAAAACTACACCCATGATACTCGTTTACGTGTTCGTCCGGTATTAGGCGGAACCACTTTCGAACAAAGTCGTCGCAGCATTGCGGCTCCGTTTGAAATTTTATTAGCTACACCTGGTCGTTTAGCTCAGTTGGTAGAAAAACGTTTAATCAATTTTTCTGATGTTCGTATGATCGTGTTTGATGAAGCCGATCAAATGTTAGATGACGGTTTTTTAACTGAATCACAAATGATCGTAAATTCTTGTGGCTCTGATACATCATTGGCTTTATTTTCGGCGACGGTTTCACATACCGTTCAAGATTTAATTAATACAATCTTTGCTAAAGCTGAAGTGATCAAATCAAGCGGCGCTGGTAAAGTCGTAAAAACTTTAACTACTAAAAACGAAACTGTGATCGATGGTGTTCGTTGGCCGATTTTTGAAAAATTAATTAAGCAAAAACCTGCAGGTGGAACAATTATTTTCGCCAACACTCGCGATCAAGTTGATAAAATCACGAATGAGTTAACTCAACATGGTTACGAATGTCTTTCTTACCGTGGTGAGATGGATAAAAGCGAACGTCGCCAAAATCTTAAATCTTTTCGCGATGGCAAAGTAAGTCTTCTAGTTTGTACTGATTTAGCTGCGCGTGGTTTAGATTTAGATTACGTAGGCCGCGTTATTAATTATCACTTACCCGAAGAGTTAACTAATTACCTTCACCGCGTAGGTCGTACGGCTCGTGCCGGCAGACAGGGCTTAGTTGTAAACTTAGTGACTGAACGTGATCTGGCCTTGATAGCTAAGCTTGAAGGTAAAGGCGCATCAGCAAAAGATTTAAAAGCTCGCTTTAAAGATAAAACCGGCAAACGCTTACACGTGGCCGAAGAGTTGCGTAAACCTAAGCGTATTAAACGTAAAAAAACTGTAGCTGGTGCAAAAGCTTCTGCTGCGGCAAAAGCTGCAAAACCTGCGGCTCCGCCACGTGCAAAATCTCAGCGTCCGAAGTTTAAACCTAAACCCTACAATCCGGCAAAAAAGTAGTTCATGAATAAACCAGTCAAAAGCGCAGTCTTAGTCGGCATTCAGTTACCGAAAGTTTCTACAGCAGAACTTGAAGCCTCTCTTCAGGAGTTAACACGTCTAGTGACAACTCTTGGTTACAATGTTGTTGGACAAGTCACGCAAAAGCGCAGTAGCGACCGTACGATGACAGTTTTAGGTGATGGCAAATTAAAAGAATTAGCGCAATGGACCAACGGCACCGGCGTAGTGGCTTCAGTTGTAGATGTTAAAATCAGCAAAGCAAAACAGAAATGGTTAGATGATAAAGAACAGCCTGAAGAATCTGAAGAGACTCTTGAGACTGAGTCTTCAGAACCTGAAAGCGAAGAAGCTAATAATTTAATTCCAGAAGACAAAAGAAATTCAGCTCAGATTGTTATCGTTGATACTGAATTGTCACCCTCACAAATCAGAAACTTAGAAAGCGCAACTGGCGTTACTGTTTTTGATCGCACTGGTGTAATTATCGAAATTTTTTCGCGCCATGCAAAAACTAAAACAGCTCGTCTTCAGGTCGAGATCGCCCGTTTAACGTATTTAGGACCAAGATTACGCGAAACTGGTGGCGGCGAAGACCGTGAAGGTGGTGGCGGTAAAGGTGTCGGCGAAAGTGCGATTGAATTAGATAAACGTAAAGTTCGTGATCGTATTAAAGAATTAAGAACTGAATTAGAAGCTATCGGCAATCAACATCAGATTCGCCGCAATCGCCGCGACCAAGAAATCAGCGTGGCTTTAGTTGGTTACACGAATGCTGGTAAATCTTCGTTAATGCGTGCAATGACAGGCAGTGAAATCTACGTGGCCGATAAGTTATTTGCGACACTTGATACGACAATCCGCCCGATCTATCCTGAAACACGTCCTAAAGTTTTATTATCTGATACTGTTGGTTTTATTAAAAAACTTCCACATGACCTTGTGGCTTCGTTTAAATCAACATTAGATGAAGCTTTAAACGCTTCGTTATTACTGTTCGTTGTAGATAGTTCTGATGCTTCATTTCGTTCGCAATTAGAAGTGACAAAAAGTACTTTAAGCGAAGTTGGCGCTGACGAAATTCCAAGTCTGTTAGTTTTAAATAAGCGCGATAACTTAAGTGCAGATGAAGCTGCTACCTTAATGGTTGAATATCCAGACGCAATTATGATTTCAACGCGCGATAAAGACGATTTAAAACGTATGCGTGATAAAATCATGAGTTACTTTGAAACTGATATGGTTGATGAAGATATTTTTATTCCATACACAGTTCAAGGTGTTATCGGCGAAATCAGATCTAAACTTCGTGTCTTAAGCGAAAGCTACAATGAAAATGGCGTAACCTTACGCGTGCGCAGCCCTGAAAAGGTTTTAGAACAAATCAAAAAGAAACTTATTCCGCCACCTAGGACACGATGAAACTGACGCGCCTACGGCACGATAGTTGTAGAGCCACCAACGACTTGCCACTTGTTATCTAACTTTTTCCAGACTCTGAAAAATCTTAATTTAAACGATTCTGCCTTTGTTTTATAAGTCGTTAAACTATAAACGATCGCTGTATCTGGATAAGTATCAATTTTTAATTCATCAACGATGACAGCTTCAAACGGCACGCGCTTTGGCCCGTGGGCATTTAAAATAAACGCTTTATCATACAGTTCACCTTTAGGGCCTACGATCAATGCCGTGGGCGCAAGCAGCTCTTCTAAAATATGACGAGTATCGATTTCTTTGCTGGCATCTGCTTCATTTAATCTTTGTTCTAGTTTTACAATTTCTTCTTTAGACATCGTCACCGACTCCGACGAATTCGCCGGTCATTTCGCAAGCTATACGGCCATCGGCTAAGACAATCTGACTTGATAAAGTTAAGCGGCCTTTGCCTTTTTTAGCAAAAGCTTCTTTAAACTTATTAACCTGGTCTTCAGTAGGTGCCTTGCAAACTGCGCGCAGAGTTTCTTCAACCGGGTGCATGTATTTCATCGACGATGTTTTTAATAAAACATGCCCTGTTTCATGAATTATTTTAAATAGCTGACAATACGCTGCCAACACCATCAGCGTTGCTAAAGACCCACCGAACGCTGTGCCCACGTGATTGTGGTTTGGCCCCAATGGGCAATGTAATTCAATTTGTTTTTCATCAGCGTGAATCACTTTAACCTGCATAAACTGGCTTAATGGAATTTCTGTATGAAGTTTTGTTTCTAACGTTGATGCATTCATAATTTTTAGTATACCCGTTAAAAAAATTCGCGCAAGAAAGTCATAATAGGATGCTTTCTATTTGCGATGGCCGCGCCACGCAAATAGAGCAGCGCTTAATGATAAAAATAATCCGCCAACTAAATACACAGTTGATTCAAATTGAAATAAAAAAGCTGTGCATAATAAAATTCCTAACACGGGCAGTATCGGCAATTGACCAAAATTTAACGGCACACGAAATGGTCTTTCTCGATCGGCGTCGATGTAACGCAAGCGAATCAAAGTTACATTGACCGCGATAAAAGCAAATAGCGTAGCTAAGGCCGAGACACTGGCTACAGTTTCAACTTTTCCGAGTGGTAATAAAACCAAAGCTGTGATGAAAACAACTAACGATGCCACCCAAGGTGTTTTTTTTGTTGAGGCCACTTTAGCCATAACTTCTGGCAACGAATGCTCTCCAGCCATGCCGTAAAGAATGCGACTTGCGCCGATCATCGAAATCAATGCCGTGTTCGCTGTTGAAAAAAGAGCAATCGCTCCTAACACTCTTCCGGCTTTTTCAGAACTTGCTTCAGCGACTGACATTAAAGCTGCGCTACTTTGCGCCAGCTTTTCAGTCGGCAGAAGTGCCAACGCCGAAAAACTGACCAAGATATATAATACTGTCGCGATACCGACACTGATAAAAATAGCTTTAGGAATATGTTTTTCTGGTTTTTTAGATTCTTCGGCAAGGTTCACAATATTTTCAAAACCGAAAAAAGAAAAAATAATCAGCGCGGCTCCTGAAAGTGTTCCCATATGCGGTGTTGCCGAAAGAGCTTCACCAAATTTTTCATTTTGTAGGCCTAAATAAATAATTAACCCCAGCCCGCCGATTTCAATTAACGTAAATATAATATTCGTCCACCCCGATGTGCGAATACCGATAAGTGCAATTCCGGTAAGTGCAGTTAATAGCGCGGGCGCAACAATAGCACTTGAAACATCGACGAACTGATTTAAATACCCCGTAAAGGCCAGCGCCACCGTTGCGGCCGTAGCAGCTCCAGAAAAAGCCATGGCAAAGCCGACCGTTTCTGCAAACCATTTTTGTTTTTTAAAAGCTTTACCAAGATAAATATATTCTGCCCCGGCTTTGGGGAACATCGCTGCCAATTCTGAATAAGAAAAAGCTGTTAATATGGCGACCACCGAAGCCAGAACAAAACTTATCCACAGGCTTTCAGCTGTTAAACCTGCGGCCTTGCCGATAACTGAATAAATGCCCGCCCCAAGAATCATTCCGGTTCCATAAAACGTTAACATCGGAATACCCAGGGTACGATTCAGTTCTGCCATATCGTTTGCGAGAGCAATAAATGCGCCATTAAAAACTAATTGATAAAAATAGGCTCACCGCTTCAAGACTGATTTTCAATACACTTCAAAATAAAGCCTAGCTATGCTTGGGCCCATGAAAAGAAAATCTGCTGACGAATTTCCGCAAGAGCTTTGGTCTTTATTTGATCGTTATGTGCACGGCGAAATGGATCGCCGAACTTTTCTAATGCATGCGGCAAAGTTTGCTATCGCTGGCATGACGATCAACGCGATGTTTGATTTGATTAAACCAAACTACGCTTTGGCCATTCAAGTTCAAAAAAATGATAAACGCATTAAAACTGAAACAGTGACTGTTGTTTCTGCCATTGGCCATGGAATGATCAAGGGTCATTTAGCAATGCCTGCAAAAAAAGGCATATACCCTGCAGTGCTTGTCGTGCATGAAAATCGCGGTTTAAATCCATATGTTGAAGATGTCGCCAGACGCTTAGCCACTGAAGGCTTCATCGCTTTTGCACCAGATGGCTTAACCAGTGTTGGTGGCTACCCCGGAGATGACGAAAAAGGCGGAGCTTTATTTAAAACCGTTGATCGCGAAAAAATGACAGAAGATTTTATCGCCTCGGCACTTTGGTTAAAAAATCGCAACGACTCGACCGGAAAACTGGGTGTTGTCGGCTTTTGTTTTGGCGGAGCAATTTCAAATACTTTAGCTGTCAGAATGGGTGATAAATTACAAGCAGCCGTTCCATTTTACGGATCACAACCTGCTGTTGATGAAGTAAAAAATATTAAAGCTGCGGTATTAATTCATGATGCTTCACTTGATGAACGCATTGTGAAAGGTGTTCCAGCTTATGTAGCGGCACTTAAAGCTAATAAAGTAAATTTCACGCATCATATGTATGAAGGCGCTCAACATGGCTTTCATAACGACACGACACCAAGGTTTGATGATACGGCGGCAAAACTAGCTTGGACCCGCACTGTCGATTTTTTCAAAACTCATTTAAAATAGCTGTTGTTTTAAATTAAAAAGCCCTACAATGTAGGGCTTTTTCGCGAAATCTAAATTTAATTTCTAATTACTTTTTAGCAACTAGCTTTAATTTTAATTCGAATTCATCGTTGATAATTTTATCAGCGGCTAAATCTTTAATGATGTTACCAGAGTTATATTTTAAACCCCATTTAGTGCGATCAATTTTTACAGTCGCATCACCAGTTGCTTGGCCATTGGCAATTGTAACAACCGCAGGAAATTCAATGGGGTGTGTTTGACCAATCATTGTGAAATCACCTTTAACTGTCATTTCGTTTTTAGCTTTGCCAGCGGTAACTGAAGTGATTTTAAAAGTCGAAGTTGGGTATTTAGCCACATTGAAAAAATCAGGGCTAGATAAGTGGCCAACTAATTTTTTATTATTATCAGCATCTTTAATATCTGTATTTTTTAATGCTGTCATATCAACAGTTACATCACCTGATTTAACCATGTTTTTTTCAACAGCGAATGATCCGCCTTGAACAGCCATCGTGCCTTCATGAAAGCTACCTAATTTTTTAGTGCCTTTCCAGTTAACAGTGCTTGCTGCTGTATCCACTTTGTAAGTTTCTACTGCGGCTGCTGGAGCTGCTGTTGCAGCTTTTTTATCTTTAGCTGATACATTAAGACCAAGTGTCAAAACTGTTAATGCTAATACGAATGATGTTTTCATCTAGAACTCCTCTAAAATAATTTTTGTTTATATATAAACAGATGGTGTGAAAGAAAGTCTATTTGATGAGATCTATCATAGGCAAGTGACTTGATGAAAAAGTCAGACTACGCTGGACTAGAAATCTGGTTTTCTCAAGGAGTTTTCATGAACCCATATCTGGCTGAAGTCGAGCTAGCTAAAGCTTACCGTTTAATTAATCATGGCCCGACCGTTTTAGTGTCTTCACGCTTTGAGGGTGTGGATAACGTAATGGCCGCAGCCTGGGCCTGTGCATTAGATTTTACCCCACCGAAATTAACTGTGGTTATTGATAGCGAAACTAAGACACGCGAATTTGTCGATAAAACTGGTTACTTATGTATTCAAGTGCCTACGGTTGCACAAGCTCAACTGACTACGGCGGTGGGCAGTCATAGTTTAGCTGATGATGCCGACAAATTAAAAAAAGCCGGCGTTGAATTATTTAATATCGAAGGTTTTGATTTACCCTTTGTAGCAGGGTGTACAGCATGGCTTGCCTGCAAAGTGATTCCAGAACCCCATATACAAAACGCTTATGATCTATTCGTTGTAGAAATTATCGCAGCTTGGGCCGACACACGCGTTTGCAAAGATGGTCGTTGGCATTTTGAAACCGCAGACCCAAATTTAAGAAGCATCCATCACATCGCTGGCGGCAATTACTATGCGATCGGTGATGTGGTTAAAAATACTTAAGAAGCAGCAGCTAAGTACCAATTTGCCCTGTGGCGAATGGATTGCATTTATTCTTCTAGGTACCCATTACCTACGATGCCACGCGCATAAAAGGAGAATTTTATGGCTAATGTTATCGAAGACTTTTTTAAATCTATTGTTCCGCATGAAGCCCTGCCATTAGAAGATGTGCAGTTAGGCTTAGATGAAGCCCTTATTGATGAAATGGAATTTATTCCGCTTATGGAAAGACATCACGACTTTATTGAACAATCTATTGATGTTCTTATGAATAAGATGGCCAGCGATATTGAAAAACAAGATCATCTATTTCGTTTTTTTAGATTACTTGAAATGCACGGCAAAGCCGAAGAAGAAGTTTTATATCCCGCCCTTCGCGATCATGCTGATAAAGACGCGCGCTTAGCTGGTTTTTCTGCGCAAGATGAGCATGATGTGGCTTTTCGCATGGAGCGCGAATTATTAGAGATGGGCTATCGCGATTCATGGAGCGAAGAAATCGAAGCCAAAGCAAAAGTTGTCGCAAACCTTGTTAAAAACCATATTCATGAAGAAGAGCACCAAATTTTTCCGCTAGTTGAAAACTTGTTTCTGCGATCAGAACTTGAGCGCATGAGCGAAACCTATATCGTTAAATGTAAAATCTATCTCAGTGATTCATTACAAACCTCGATCAGCCACCCGCTAACCCGAATGTCGCCGGCAGTAAGCCTGCATCCGCATTGATTTATTGATGCACTTAAGTGTAGCATAAGCCCATGGCGAAAATATTTATAGATGCTGATGGTTGTCCCGTGAAAGAAGAAGTCTATCGCGTGGCCGAGCGCTATCAGCTCAACATTGTGCTTGTCGCCAATAAACCCTTAAACCTGCCACTAAATCCACTTTTAGAAATGATTGTCGTTAAAGGTAATTTTGATGCTGCCGATGACTGGATTGTCGAGCAATGCCAAGCTTTTGATATTGTGGTAACAGCTGATATTTTATTAGCTGAACGTTGCGTAAAAAAATCAGCCCGAGTGCTAGGGCACAAAGGTGACGAATTCACCGAAGACAATATAGGGTCTGCCGTTGCTAGCCGAGAACTGATGCAAAATCTTCGACACATGGGCGAAGTTCGCGGCGGCCCGGCTCCGATGGATAAACAAGCCCGGTCAAAATTTTTAGCAACGCTTGACCGCATTATTCAATCTTTAAAGAAAGATAAAAAATTATGAATCTGCAACCCACTTTAACAGCTGAACGACTTGAACTGCGTGCACTTCAACAAGCAGACTACGATAATTTATTAAAAGCTGCATCTGACCCGTTAATTTGGCAACAACACCCGCAATCAGATCGCTACAAACCAGAAGTGTTTAAGCCTTTTTTTAATGAAGCCCTAGCTTCAAAAGGTGCTCTAGTTATTATAGATCGCGCGACCAATGAAATTATCGGCACGACCCGCTTTTATGATTATTCAAAAGAAGATTCTTCAGTGATTATTGGTTATACATTTCTAAGCAGAAAATACTGGGGCGGAAACTTCAATAAAGAGCTTAAAAAATTAGTGGTAAACTACGCTCTACAATTTGTGAAGACCACCTACTTTCAAGTGGGTTTAAACAATAAACGCTCACAAAAAGCGATGGAAAAAATCGGCGCTATTAATACTGGCGTTCAAGACGTTGTTATCTCGTACGGTCCGCCAAAAAAATCCTATGTTTATAAAATCGAAGTGCCATTTTAATTAATCAAGGTTATACTTGCCTTGAAATGTATAAACTGCGCGATTACCAACAACAGGCTGTAAATAACACGATTAAGTTTTTTCAAAAAAAACGTGTGCCTGCCGTTATTGTATTACCTACGGGCGCCGGTAAAAGTTTAGTGATCGCAGAACTAGCGCGGATTGCCAAAGGCCGCGTTTTAGTTTTAGCGCACGTTAAAGAGCTCGTTGAACAAAACTATGAAAAATATAAAAGCTATGGCTTATCTGCCGGAATTTTTTCTGCAAGTCTTGGCAAAAAAGACTGGGATCACAAAGCTATCTTTGGCAGTGTACAATCGGTCGCGCGCGCGCCAGATAATTTTTTTGATAATTTTTCGTTATTAGTCATAGATGAATGTCACCGTGTCGATGAAGAAGGCTCAACGCAATATCAAAGCGTGATTACAAAACTGCTAGAGCGTAACCCCGAACTTTGTATTTTAGGGCTCACAGCCACACCATATCGCTTAGGTGTAGGCTGGATTTACGAATATTCAAATTTAGGTGAACTTAAAACCGAGAAAAAACGCTTTTTTAAACAGTGTGTGTTCGAGCTTCCGCTGTCGTACATGATTAAAAATAAATTTCTGACCCAACCGGTAAAAGTGGATATTCCGGTCACTTGTTATGATTTTTCTGAATTAACCGAAAAAAATCGCTCGTACACCACAGCTGAAATCGAAGAAATTCTAAATAGCCAAAAACGCCTGACCCCATTGATTATTAAAAACATTATCGACATCACTGAAAAATATAACCGTAAAGGTGTGATGATTTTTAGCAGCACAATTAAACATGCTGAAGAAATTATGAGCTATTTGCCTAAAGGGGATGCCCGCATGGTGATCGGCGATACCGAGATGAGCGAACGTAACGACATCATTAATGATTTTAAAAAGAAAAAATTTAAATACCTAGTCAATGTATCAGTGTTAACCACAGGGTTTGATGCGCCTCATGTTGATGTGATCGCGATTCTTCGTCCGACAGAATCAAATAGTTTATACCAACAAATTGTCGGCCGTGGTTTACGCTTATCAGATGATAAAAAAGATTGTTACATTCTGGATTACACCGGCATGGGCCATGATATCTTTACCCCTGAAATCAGCGATAAACGCCCTGCTAAAGATACCGTTGCTGTGCAAGTGCCTTGTCCGGTGTGTGATCATGTGAATGATTTTTGGGGTTATGCAGATGATGATGGCATTGTGTATGAACACTTCGGCAGAAAATGCCGGGGCGCCAAACAAGATCCCGACACCTTTCAGATTGTTTCGTGTGGGTACAGATTCAGATCTAAAATTTGCCATAGCTGCGGTGGTGAAAACGATATCACCGCGAAAGCTTGTGATAACTGTAAGGCTGTACTTATTGATGCTGATGCCAAATTAAAACAAGCCAGGCTTTCTAAAAACGCACATGTGCTTACACCAGATCGCATTTCGTTTGAAGAACGCAAAGATAAAAATTCTAATCCGTATCTAGAAATCAGATATTACGATCTGGATTCACAATACATCAGCGAAGCCCATTTTTTTAGTAATCCGACTTCGCTTAAGAAATTTAATATTAATTTTTTACGTTCGCACTTGCGCCGTCCAGAACTAGCTGATGAATTCACTAACCCGATGGATGTGGTGAAATATCAAAAGTTATTTCGCCTGCCGGCGTTTGTCATCGCCCGAAAACAAGATAAGTACTGGAAAATCACCGAGAAGGTTTTTGCTGAAGAGCTCTAGTTTTAGTATACGGAACTTTGCAAAAAGGAAATAAAATTAAAGTCGTTTTAAATCCTCCATGTGGAGGAGCTTTTTGATGGCGAACACTATTTTCGCTTAGAACCGACTTCGTCACAAACAACTCGCTTTGTGCACGGTGAAAACTTCTCAGGTCTACTTATCGCCGAGCTATAACCCTCGGCTAAGTTTTTTTTCTATTCCTGCTCACGGTGCGAATGACTAAAACGCGATAACACGCTATAAACACTCGGCACCACATACAATGTTAATAACGTTGAAACCAATACCCCGCCAATGACTGCAATCGCCATCGGCTGCCTTGCTTCAGCACCAGGGCCAAAACTCATCGCTGCAGGAATTGCTCCGGCAATAGTTGCAATGGATGTCATTAAAATCGGACGCAGACGATTCGGACAGGCTTCAAGCAATGCCGATCTGACATCACTGCCGCCTTCACGTGCTTGATTTGTAAAATCCACTAATAGAATCGAATTCTTTTTTACGATACCCATTAATAAAATAAAACCGATCATACTAAATAAGTTCAGCGTCTGCCCGCCCATGAGTAAGGCGATGAATGCTCCTGAAAAGCTAAACGGCAAGGCTACAAATACCGTGATCGGATCAATAAAACTATTAAACTGCGAAGCTAACACCATGTAGGCCACTAGAAATCCTAAGACCAGTGTGACAACTAACCCGATAAAACTTTTCATAAATTCTTCAGCCGAACCACTCAAGTTAAATGTGTAACCTTCTTTTAGCGCAGCTTTGGCGATCTCTTCAGCTTTAGTTAGGGTCTCTTGCTGACTTAAGCCAGTACCGACGTTACCAAAAATCGTGATCGCGCGTTCACGGTTTTTTCTAGAAATCGAAGAGGCCACAGTTTCTTCTTTGATGTCGACAACAGATGAAATCGGAACTAATTCGCCGCGATTATTTCGCACATACAACGACATAATGCGATCTTTCGGAGACTTGCCGTCTTCTTCAAGTTTTACTCTGATATCATAACGATGCCCGGCTTTTTCAATTGATCCAGCGATAGCCCCACCTAATCCAGCGTTGACCGCCATACCCACAGCCGTTACGGCAACACCGCGGTCTGAGGCTTTTTGCCGATTTGGTATAATATGCATTTCAGGAGCACCCGTTAATAAATCTGAATTTACATCAGTCATCACTTTTTTATCAGTGACCTCTTTAATAATTTGTTCAGCCATTTTACCAAGTTCATTCCAGTTTGGCCCTTGAATTGTAAATTCAACCGGATAGCCGCTGCCGCCACCGCCGCCAAAACCTTGCGTTGATGGATCTTGCACCTGTGGTTTTGCATCAGGTAATGCTTTAACTAAATATTCGCGCACGATTTCGATTAATTCTTGTTGGCTTAATTCTTTTTTCTTTTCTGGATCAATACCGCGCTGACCTTTTGGTTTTAATTCGACAAACACAATCGCAGCATTGGTTTCACCACCGGTAAAGCCACCGGCTGCAACGAAGTACGAGTTCACTTCACTTCTGTTTTTAAGATAGTCTTCGATCAATTTTGCGCGCTCGTCGGTTAAAGTGATCGCTGACCCCGGAGGGTTTGTGATTTGGATCATTAACATGCTTTGATCTTGTGCTGGTTGAAATTCACCTTTTAAAAATGCTGCTGATCCAAAGCTTAATACAAAAAATACAACTGATCCGCCGATCACTTTCCAGCGGTGATTTAATGAATATTCTAAGGTGCGATGATAAAAATCGCGTAGACGAAGAAACTTGGCTTCAAACAAATGGCCAAATTTTGAAGTGCGCTCAACACTGCCTTTAAACTGCGATGCCCGCATCGGTGTAAGTGTTAAAGCTTCAAGTAACGAAATCATTACGGCAGCACTTAGGGTTACGCCGAATTCAAATAAAAAACGCCCGACGATACCTTCCATAAAAGCAATCGGTAAAAAAATCGCGATTAACGACACAGAGGCTGCAACCGCAGCAAAAGTAATTTCACGCGCTCCGAAAATAGCAGCTTCTTTGCGCCCTTTACCTTTTTCGCGGTGACGAATGATATTTTCTAAGACCATGATCGCATCATCGACGACAATACCAATCGCTAAACTTAAACCCAAAAGTGTAAAAATATTTAAAGTGAAATTTAAATAATTAAGAATAATAAAACTTCCAAGCACTGAAGTCGGAATAGCCAGTAAGACATTGATCGTTGAAGACCACGAACCGATAAATACCCAACACACCAGTGAAGTTAAAAGTGCTGCTAACATTAAAGTTAATATTAATTCAAAAACTGATTCTTCAACGAATTTGGTTCCGTCAAAGTTGACCACGATGTTTGTGCCTTCAGGCAGTGTTTTTTGAATTTCAGCAATACGTTCTTTGACTCCTCTGGCCACAGTGACCGCATTGGCTCCGCGCTGTTTAACAACTCCCAAACCCACTGCGGGTGCCCCGTTGGTGCGGGCAAATTGTAAAACATCGACCGTGCCTTCTTCGACACGCGCTACCCTTGAAAGCGGAACCGGATTAAAATTGGGTCCACCACCACGAGAATTCAGTAAAATATTAGAAAATTTGGCGACATCTTTTTCTTCGCCCAACGTGCGCAGACTGTATTCTTTTTTATTATATTCAGTTCGCCCTGATGGCGGTTCGCGGTGTTCATTTTGAATATTTGCAACCACATCATTAATTGAAAGGGCATATTGCTGGAGTGCTTTGTTATCAACCCAAACACGCAAGTTCGGTTCTAAATAACCTGGCATCCACAAATTTCCTACGCCAGGTACAGTAGTGATACGGTCACGAATATCATTTTTAACAAACACCATCAGATCATTTAATTTCATTTTATCGCTGGTCACTGAAATCCACATGATCGGAAATTCAGAGATCGCAATTTTCATTGCCGTAATCGGTTCCATCGCCGGTGGCAGCATTTCTTGCGCTTGCGAAATTTTTGCCTGCACATCTTGAAAGGCGGCATCGATATCACGGTTTAAATCAAATTCTAAAGTGATTTCAGCTACGCCAACGCGTGACTTAGAAGTGATATTTTTAATGCCTTGAATACTGATCAACACGTCTTCTAACGGATCAACCACATCCGCTTCAATAACTTCAGGCGCAGCACCTTCATACCTAGCGGTTAAGGCAATAATCGGAAATTCAACATCGGGCATGTCGCTGACACCCATACGCGTAAAGCTGATCGCCCCGAAGACTATCAAACCAAACATCAACATCCATGCAAAAACCGGTCTTTTAATCGATAAATCTGAAAGAGTCATGACTACATTTCCTTACTTAAAATAGATGGAATTTGTGCCGAAGCTAAATCTAAACGAATACGCTCTAAGCGGGTTTGATAGCGAGCCTGATCGTAATTACGTTTGGCCAAACGGTATTCAGTTAAACCCATTTGCACATCAAGGCTTCTGGCTAATCCACGGCGCGAATCACGAAGTAACAATTGATAATTTTTTTCTGACAGATCAGAAGCAAGTTTTAGGGCTTTCAACTGATCAACCCGCATTCTTAGCGCATCGAACAATGATTTAATCTCGGCTTCTGCTTTACGGCGCATTTGATTTGCCGCTAGGTCTTTTTCTGAACGCTGTAACACAGCCATGCGCACTTTAGATTGCGTGACTCCGCCTTCAAAAAGTGGAAGAGTCGCGCGTAATTGCACATCCCAATCAAGATCTTCACTAAAACCTTCAGGGCGCGTAAAATAATAATTACCGGTCAAATCAATCGTTGGCCAGTGTGCACCTTTGGCAATCGAAACTTCTTCATCAGCAGCTGAGGCCATCATTTTAGAAGCTTTCATATCAGGGCGGTCTTCAATACGGCCTAAATAATCTTCAAGAGATTTTAGCGATTGTTTGGTTTCATTTTCAGGAAGATCAGTGACTTCTGTTTCAGCTGGCAAACCCGTAAGTAACGAAAAGTTTTCGCGAGCGGCACGCAATCTAGAATTTTGAATTTGGTATTCAGCATCTAAAGTAGCTGCTGTCGATTGCGCGGTTAAAGTTTCTGTAGAACTTGATTCTCCGCGACGGGCACGGCCTTGTAAATCACGCACACGATCTTTATAAATTTTTTGCTGAGCTTCAAGATTACGAATATCTTGCTGCAGTGATAACACATCTAAATAACTTGCGGCCACTTGTTGATAGATATCTATCATTTGAACAAGATGAGTATTTTTTTGCGCTGATCGCAGATCTTTTTGGCGATCAAGGGCTGCAAATTCACGAAAACCACGAAATAGCGGTTGTGTTAGCTCAATGTTGGTTGTCGTCTGCTCTTCAGGAAAAATAGCTGCAGCAATCGGATCAGCTAAACGCGGTTGACGTAAATAAGTTGCATTCAATGAGATCGTCGGAAAGATGTTTCCCCGGATTTGATCAACGGCTTCTTCAGATTGTTTGACTTGTGATCTGCTTTGCGAAACAAATTCATTTTTTTGTAGTGACGATTGCACGGCTTCATCAAGACTAATCGCCCATGATGGAACAGAAAGAAGTAACACGATAAAAAACGACATAAACCCCTCCAGCAGAAGGGTTTAGCGTATCTGAGAACATAAATTTTGTTAAATCTTTAACAGCGCGTTGACATAGCTAACATATCTAAACTACGAGGGTTCAACCAATCTTTGCAATTTATCAATTGAAGAAGACCAGCCATCAACACAATCATCGTGCATGTCTTTAGGAATGCCTTCATGAACAATCTGAATTTGTGATTCGTCAGCACCTAAACTGCTAAATTCAACAGTAATGCGACTGCCATTTTCAGGCCAGTCACCGGGCATTCCGTAATCTTTAGCAGACATGACATTGCCGTCTTTATCCATAAAATGATCTGTTGTTACAATCTTTGTGTCAGGAATAAGTTCTTCAATTGTTCCACCGCTATAGATGACTTTTTCATCCGGGCCTTTCATAGCCATAAGCATTTTTCCGCCTTTGCGTAAATCAATTTTTGCTTCAGGACATGAATAGGTTTCTGGGCCCCACCACTGTTTAACAAGATCTGGCGTAGTCCAAGCTTTCCAGACACGTTCAACGGGTGCGGCAAATTTTCGCGTTAATTGAACCAGAGGGTATTTTTCTACATTAAAGGTCTGATTTGTCCCTTGGCTATTCTGCGTTGTGCTTTCTTGCATAACTATATCCTTTCGTAAATTGAATAGGATAGCTGTTGCAATAGTCGTGCAATACCCGCGCAATAGTCGTGCTATTCAGCTGCGAGCATTTTTTTTAAAACTATCGCGATGGTTTCAGAGTCAACTTTAGCTTTTTTCATTAATAATTTAGCGCGATCAAAATCATCAGAATCAACCGCTTCCATAAAGACATCTACTTTATTAATTGCTGCAAGTTTCTCTAAAACTAAAGTGCCTTCGAAATCTGATTCATCCACCGTCAATCCTTCCAAGTTTCATTCAATTTATCAGAATAAAATCTTAAAGCGCGCTCGTAAGATTTTACTGAATCATCATTTGTTGTATCTAAAAGTTGAATTAAAAGCTGACTAACTGATTCTTCAGCTTTACCTAAGTTATATAAGCTTAGTGCACGAAATACTTTAATCGCGCGATGTTCAGGAAATTCAACCAAGGCTTGATCAAAAATTTTAAGTGATTTTTCATATTCACCAAGACAGCGATACGTACTGCCTAAACCAAGCATCGCGCCGTCGCGATCTTCTTTAAGGCCACTAGATATAGCTTTTTCATAAAATGGCACTGCCGCAGATTCTTTGCCCATAAAATCACAGGTCCAAGCCATTTGATAATTCACATCAGGATCGTTTGGATGCATCTGTAATAAAGAATCTAAAATCACTAATGCTTCTTCAGGTTTATTTTCTTTTCTGAGAGCGATAACTTTAGCTAATTCATTTTTAATCATTTAAACACTTCCAGTTTAATATCCACAGGCTTTCCTAACCAAACTGCGCCATTCGTGTGGTCATCGTAGTCATCGCCACTTTGTGGATGCACTAAAATATTCAATGAACCACGTTCTCGTTCAAGCCAAGGTACAAATTCTTCGTATTTAGCTTTCGAAAAATTAACTTCTAACATGGGTAACGTATGCGGACCAATCGGTTCAGGGATTATATCACCAACAAAAACTTCGCTATTGTTAAAAGCAGCACCAATCTTTTCGCGTAATGATTTAACAAATTCTAATTGCGTTGCAGAAAAATAAATATGTGCGTCGAAATCATGCTGAAAACTTTTCGGCATCCATTCTGAATTATAACGATAACTTCTAGTGGGCATTGCTTCTGCCTCGCAATAAAAACAATAAACCGGCCACACTTAAACAAGGTAGCCAAATGTAAATAAATTCTGAACTCAAAACTGAAAGTCCTTTTTCAGTAAAAAATCTTGAAACACTGATAGGAGACACTTCAATCACTCGCCACGGCAGAAAATAGCGTTCAGAATCAAAAGGCCAAAAAACGGCGACCCCTAATCCGCCGTTAGTCAGCGCATCCAGCATGCTGTGAGAAACCATTGATAAAAATGAAAATAAAAATACTGTTTTCGAACTTGATAAAAATAATTTACTACAACGCATACACAATAAAGCTATAACAAGCGCAAATACTAGAGAATGAGTAAATCCGCGATGACCCCACTGAGACGCATACGGAATTCCAAATGTAAAGCCTATCGAATCAAAGTCTGGAGCCACAGATAAGAACATTCCCAGAAACAAAAGCCTCCAAGGTATGCTATTTTTTCTACCCGCAAGTTTTAATGCTATAGGTATAATGATAT
Source organism: Bdellovibrio sp. (assembly GCA_036676395.1). Taxonomy (GTDB): domain Bacteria; phylum Bdellovibrionota; class Bdellovibrionia; order Bdellovibrionales; family Bdellovibrionaceae; genus Pseudobdellovibrio. The sequence goes on along the minus strand of JAKFCY010000002.1, from coordinate 5,307 downwards.
GTGAAAATGCAGAAGCCATTACATAAATATTAAACGTTCTTACGATTTTTATCAACCACCGCTATAATAATAATCAAAAAGGCAATCAACCGAATAATATAAACATAGGAATACTCTTCTCGCCATGGACTCGTGAAAGCCAAAACCAGCCTTTCCAGAGACATTAACCAAAAACTTACACCGAACATAAAAAACAACCGATCACGACTTTTTAGCCAAAATCTAAAAAAGTGAACCCCCGCAACCCATGCTCCCAGCATCGCACAACCTGATAGAAAAAATGCCATTGCGTTCATGGCATATCCCATGCAAAGCCAGTGACTAAAGCGGCAAATCCCAAAGCAGCAGGTACGGAGCGCACCGTAAGTAAATCAAATGTCGGTGGCGTTAAAACCAAATCAACAACCAGCAAGATATTATTCAGGGCCAAACCGAAAAAACAGATTGCACACCAAAATAAAAGTTTGGTCTGATTTCTGCGGTATTTTAAAAAAAGCAGCGTGGTACACGCAATGCTTGTGAAGGCGCATAATAGATAAACGATGGATGAAATCATGATTTGTCTCCTCGCATTTTAAATGCATTGGCAAAGTCTAAAATTGATTTATCAGGTGAAGCATAAATGGCATCAATAACTTGATAAGGCCGCAATTGATTTTCACCGACTAAAATATCGATAATCGCTTTCATGGATGCAGAGCTTGGTAAAAATTGATGTTCACTTTCTTTTTCTGACACTAACAAGATTTTTCTTCGATAAAGATCCTGAAGCCTTTTTTGAATAGACGTATCTACGCTTCGCAGTTCAATAGCGATTTCATTGCTCGTCCAAATTTTATCGGGATGTGCATGTAATAAAATTAATACCTGCAGCTGCTCGATAGAATCAATACTGGTTTCAAGAAAATATTTAACGTCTTTGGGTAAATCGTCACGTTTCATAGACACAGCATTCCTAATGAAGTCCACGAGTCACTCTATCGACTAACGAAATTAATTTTTCGCGGCCTATAGGTTTCGTAAAATGATCGGTGCAACCAACCTTTAAACAACGGTCACGTTCTTCTTTAAGTGCATGTGCTGTTAGGGCAATAATTGGTTTGTCATACCCTTGTGTACGTAATCGACGGGTAGCTTCATAGCCATCCACATGAGGCATTTGAATGTCCATCAGTACGACATTATAGTCACCAGCCATAGCTTTTTCGACGCCTTCAGCGCCATTGTCAGCAAATTCTACATTTGCACCCGCAAGACCCAAAAAATGACCAATCAATGTTTGATTATCAGCAGCATCATCAACTAAAAGCACATTCACATCACGTAAAATATTTTTGTCTTTAGTCGACATTTTTTTTATCGTATCATCATGTTCAAACTGTAGGGTCTCAACCCATTTTGTTTTAGCTTGGGCGCGAGCGGTAATTTGAATTCTGAAGGTAGTTCCACGCCCAGCTTCTGTTTTTAGTAATTTAACATCACCGCCTAAAGCTTTAGCCAATTGGCGCGAAAGTGCTAAACCTAATCCAGTGCCACCAAAACGTCTGGTCGTCGAACTATCGCCCTGAGCAAAAGGTTTGAATAATTGGTCAACATGAAGTGGATCGATTCCTACACCAGTGTCGGTTACACTAATATTAAAATATCCAAGGTGCGAGTCTAAGACTGAAGAATGCCAATCAATAGTCACTGCGATAGTTCCGTTTTGCGTGAACTTAATCGCATTGCCGATGACATTCATTATGATCTGGCGAAGACGTGTCGGATCAGTACAAATCATTTCTGGAATTTGTGAATTTAATGAAAATGTAAATTTTAAACCTTTATTTTCGGTTTGAATTAATAATAAGGATTTGATCTCGCTGATCATTTTAATAAAATTAAAATCCACCTGCTCGATATGCAGATTGCCAGTTTCCACTTTCGAGATATCTAAAATTTCGTCGATGATAGATAACAGTTGTTTTCCGTTACGATGAATTGTTGAAATACTAATGGCCCGCTCTTCTTCAGTTTGCTCCATTTGCTGCATCAGTTCTGTAAAACCTAAAATTGCTCCCATGGGTGTGCGAATTTCATGGCTCATATTTGCCAGAAAGTGGGTTTTTGCTAAATTAGCTTTCACAGCTTCTTTTTGCGCTTGCGCTAAAGCTGCTTCACTCATTTTACGCTGATGTATATTGGTACAAGTTCCTAGCCAGCTTGTGATGACACCATTGTGCATTTCGGGCACGGCATGAACCCAGTGCCAATTCATTTCACCTGATGCGTCTTTAATGCGGGCCTCTACTTCAAAAGGCTGATTCATGGCCATGGCTTGAATCCATGCTTTTAAAAATGCATTTAAATCCTCTTTATGAATATTGCGTTGCCAACCCAAACCAACACTCTGGTCAAATGTTAAACCTGTATAATTCGTCCAGCCTTTATTAAAATATTCTAAAGTGCCATCGACTTTAGATCTCCAGACGATATGCGGAATAGCATCAGCTAAATTGCGGTATCTTTTTAAACTATCTAATTCTTGCTCGGCCAACTTTAAAACGCGTTCACGGCGTTCGTTAATTCGGATTTGTTCGCCCTGCATTACTAACAGCTTTGTTTTGCGATACAGATCAAGAAACACATTTACTTTGGAGCGTAAAATTTGCGGCTCGAAAGGTTTAAAAACATAATCCACCGCTCCCGCTTCGTAACCTTTATAAACATACTGATCATCTTTATTAATAGCGGTAACAAAAATGATCGGGGTGTATTTATAATTTTCATGGCGAGTGCGAATAATTTTTGCGGTTTGAAAACCATCAAGAATCGGCATTTGCACATCTAATAAAATCACTGCAAAATCATGGTGCGGAAGCAAGTCTAACGCCTCAACCCCCGAACGCGCGCGAACCAGATTAACATCTGGAATCTGTGATAATACAGCTTCCAGAGCGATCAACCCATCTTCACGGTCATCTACAATTAAAATATCTACGATGCCTGTGGTTTTCATAAAATGATGCTAACTTCCGGCTTAATCCATTTGTAAATCACAGATAATAAGTAGTTTTCATCAACTGGTTTCGTAACGTAATCCGATGCTCCTGCAGCTAAGCATTTTTCACGATCACCTTTCATGGCTTTCGCCGTTAAAGAAATAATCGGAAGCTTTTCAAACTCAGGCAACAAACGAATTTCGCGAGTCGCCTCTAAGCCATCCATCTCTGGCATCATCGTATCCATCAACACAAGATTTGTGTCTGGATTTTCTTTTAATACAGAAATACCTTGGCGCCCATTTTCTGCGTAAATCACTTGGATACCACGCTGTTTTAGAATACTTGAGAGAGCAAAAACGTTACGGGCGTCATCATCAATAACTAAGATTTTGCTTCCATCAAAGCTTGCCCCATCCGGAATGTGTTGCGCCGGCTGGATTTCCATGTACGCCACATCAATTAAATTTTCAGCACCAGTGTATTTTTGCGGTAAGATCAATGTGAATTTACTACCGTAGCCAGGCTCACTTTCCACTTCAATGATACCACCAAGCAAACGAGCAATCTCACGACTGATGGTCAAACCTAATCCTGTGCCACCGTATTTACGGCTTGTAGTTCCATCAGCTTGCTGGAAGGCTTCAAAGATCAATTTTTGTTTATCTTGCGGAATACCAATACCTGAATCTGATACCGAGAATACAATCGCAGCTTTGGCTTTATTTAAAGTATCAACTTGGAATTTACGGTCTTTATCCGCAAGACTTACTTCAAGTTTTACCTGGCCTTTATCTGTGAACTTAAAAGCATTAGATAAAAGATTTTTTAAGATTTGTTGCAGGCGGTTTTCATCCGTAAACATTGTTTTCGGAAGATCTACGCCTGACTCAATGATAAATTCTAATCCTTTGTGTTCTGCTACGGGACGGAATGTTTGTTCTAAGTAACTGCGTACGTCGATAATTTCGATCGCTTTAGGAGTGACTGGCATTTTGCCGGCCTCAACTTTAGAAAGATCTAAGATTTCATTAATTAACGCTAATAGATCCTGACCTGCTGAGTGGACCGTGCTTGCAAACTTAACTTGTTCATCGCTTAAGTTTTTATCGCGGTTCTCTGCTAACGTTTTAGAAAGAATTAGTAAGCTGTTTAACGGCGTACGTAACTCATGCGACATGTTGGCTAAGAATTCCGATTTGTATTTCGAAATTAATGAAAGCTGTTCGGCTTTTTCTTCTAGACTTACCGAAGCTAATTCTACCTCTTGATTTTTTACTTCTAGTAGCTTTGCTTTTTCTTCTAGCTCTGTTGCCTGAGCTTCTAGCTCTGCATTTGAACGTTTTAATTCTTGTAATAATTCTTCTGTTCTCATTGAAGATGAGATCATGTTCAGGATAACGCCTACTGAATCCATTAACTGATCTAAGAAGCTGATATAATTCTGAGTAAATGGTTTAGTCGATGCTAATTCGATAACGGCTTTTAATTCTTCCTCGAACAGTACCGGAAGAACTATTACGTTACGCGGTTTTTCTTCAACTAAACTAGAGCTAATCACAACGTAGTCATCCGGTTGAGTTAATAGGATTCTTTTCTTTTCAAAAGCACATTGTCCAACAAGACCTTCTTTTAAACGGTATTTGTTAGAAACATTTCTGCGCTCAGTGAACGCATAACTTGCGATTAAGTTTAATGTTGCTTCATCTTTTTCTGAATCATTTTCCATCATGAAAAATGTTCCTTGATGGCCACCTACCAGAGGAGTTAACTCAGACATAATTAATTGAGCAACTGAAGTGATCGAGCGTTGACCTTGCATCATTCCTGAGAACTTAGCTAAGTTTGTTTTTAACCAATCTTGCTCAGTGTTTTTCTCGGTCGTATCTTTAAGGTTTCCGATCATTTGATTTAAATTATCTTTTAAGGCAGCAACCTCACCTTGCGCTTCAACCGTGATTGAACGAGTTAAGTCACCTTTTGTTACCGCAGTGGAAACTTCTGCGATCGCACGTACCTGAGAAGTTAAATTTCCGGCTAACTGATTTACGTTATCTGTTAAATCTTTCCATGTACCAGATGCACCCGGTACTTTTGCTTGTCCGCCAAGTTTACCTTCGATACCAACCTCACGAGCAACCGTAGTTACCTGATCAGCGAATGTACGTAAGGTATCTGTCATTGAGTTGATTGTTTCTGCCAGGGCAGCAACTTCACCTTTTGCTTCTAATACGAATTTTTGATTTAAATCGCCATTCGCAACCGCAGTTACGACTTTTACGATACCGCGAACTTGTTTTGTTAAATTCGAAGCCATGAAATTTAC
>JAKFCY010000001.1:0-7810 GCA_036676395.1 Bdellovibrio sp. | reverse complement strand
CAGTCGTGGATTTGCTTGTCCCGAAAAATAAGTTGATGTCGTCAATAGAAACATACGGTTCAAATGACTTGTCAAATAAAAAATTTATTGTCCCAAGTGCGTGTATGATTGCGGCAGCCCATACTTGCGGTTGTCCAGTCTCAAACGGTGGATTTCTTTTGCGTCCAAGTTTCCTAACCAGACGTTCCGTGAGTTCAAAATATTCTTCATCCAATTTCTTTGAACAAAATTCTTTTCCTAGTTCAAGAATTCTTTGTTGTCGGTCTTGTAAATTTTGTTTGCCCATTTATTACTGTCGTTTGATGTTTACACTGGCTTTATACGCTTGACACTAACGGTTTGGTTATGTGGAGTGCGGGACTTTGAAACACTTCACTGTCAGGCTGTCACTGAGCCAATTCGATTATTTATATTTTCTTTTTTAGCCAAGTCGTCAAAGACGAATTGGCGTTGGCGGCTACGAAGAACTGCGGTTGATTTTCTCGCTGCAGCCCGCATTACATATAGCTTTTGTTGCACTAAACCTACGGTAGTGTAGTGTTGGTCCATTTAGATTTTTTTTTGTATCTGCCAATAGTGTCCAAAAGGATCCTTGAACATTCCCTGTCGGTAACCATAATCATAGTCCGTTGCAGGATTAATTTCTGTTGCGCCAGCATCAATAGCGCTTTTCATTACTTCGTCCACATTAGGAACAAACAAACCAATAATACAAGTCACCCCTTTTGCACTTACTGGTTCAAGCGCGTTACGCATTGTTTCATGCACATGAAAAATTGCACCGTTGATTTCCAATTCAGCAACGTGAATGCTCTCGTCATCGTTCCGAAAACAAAAATGTTCAGTTGCACCGAATTTTTTGTAAAAATCAATATTGAACGTCCCGTTAGGAATGTGCAGCTCGGGAGCAAAATGCGTTGTGTTGTCTATTGCTGTCATAATGTTTTATTCTATTTGTTATTTTACTTTACTGTCTGTCCTTAATCGACTTATTTTATTTCTTCCATCTCTTCATGTGTCACTCCGTATGGAAATCCCCCGCTTGTATATCCAAGAATCATTGCGAAATTTTCATCACTTTCAAAACCGCATAAAGTATTTAATTCATCCTCTTGCTTTTTCTTTAATGAAAGTATTTGTTGTTTAAGTGATTCCAACGATTTACGCAACTGATTTTCGTACTCTTCTGAAATTTCAATTCCAATCATTCTTAATTCCTTGACAGCACATAATTTGTCAACGGAGTACTTTTTTGAATACCCTTTAACAACATTGTTTCCTGAATAAGTTTTTATCCAATCCTTTCCTGAACGAAGCCTGTATTCTCTTTTCAGAGTTTTTCTCATTTACAAATCTTAATTTCTATGTCAGAGACTGTTATCTTTTCAGTTTTTTATGGAAAGTTTTTCCATTTCATCTAATCAAATGGTTCCTTAGGTAAAGCTATTAAATTCTTAACATATCTTTCATTGTCATAAGGCTTTCCATGTTTCAAAACATCAAACAACTCAACTGCTAAACATTGTCCAATCATTTGTCTGGTTTGAAAATCATCATATCCTTGTTTTTGTAATCTATCGAATGTTGTTTTAGTCTCAGGTGGGGAGTTATCCCTAAGTTGATTATTAATTATCTCAAAAATCTGTTCTCTTAATTTTTCATTTGTTTCCATAGTTGCAAAGTTTTTGGTCAGTATGTGGCACAACGGTTTGCGGCTATAAGAAGTTGGGATTTCGAAGCATTAAACTGTCTGCCAGCACTGAACTTGATACGAAGCACAAAGCTTGATTTAACCACTGAACCGCCACTTTTGGGTAGGTGCTGTTGCACCGGTTTTTCTTTATCAGTCAGTGAGTAAATGTTCTATTCAATGAATTGTTTTTTGCCATAGATAGATTGTCTTTAAAAGTCAGCAATGATTAGTTTTTTCATACCCATCATTTTTTTGAATGCTCCTGGTTTTTTACACAGTTCTACCCAATTGTCAGGGCATACTTGCCAGCTCAATCCATATTTGTCCTTTAGCCAACCGCAAACACTTTCTTCGCCACCATTGGTTGTGAGTGCATTCCAGTAGTAGTCAATTTCTGTTTGGTCTTTGCAAGGTATCATAAGCGAAATAGCTTCAGTGAACTTAAATAATGGTCCTGCATTGATGCCAATAAATCGCATACCTAAAATTTCAAACTCTACTGTTAGCACCTTGCCAGCAAATTCTTTCTGAAAGTCAGCCAGTCCTTCTGCTTCTGTTAGAGGATAATAAGTTGTGTTAATGATTTTCCCGTCCTTGAAAATTGACAAGTAGTATTCTGCGGCTTCTTTTGCGTTGCCGTCAAACCAGAGATTCGGGATTATTTTTTGTGTTTTCATTGTTCTGTTTTTTTTAAGGTTGATAATAACTTGTCAAGTTCATTTAAGGTCATTGTAAATCCACCCTGAAAGCCCATTTCAATCATTTGCTCCATACGCTCAAGCGATTCATTGTAAATAGAAATATTCACTTTTGTTATTCCGTTTTCTTGGCTGAAATTCAAATCCCAATTAGAGCCGGGTAGGTTAGGATTTGCATTTTTGTCTGCAAAAGCATTCAAGTATTTGAAATTTGTTTTAGGGCTAATGGCAGTAAATTCCTGAATTGACCAATGCTCTTGTCCTTCGGGGCTTACCATAGCATAAAATCTTCGTCCACCAACTTTGAAGTCCATAATTTTAGTTTTGGATACCCAAGGTTTCGGTGCCCACCATTGGTCTAGTATTTCTTGTTTCGTAAATGCGTCCCAAACCAAATCAAGTTCGGCATCAAATTGTCTGTTTATAAACACAGTTTTTGTTGATTTGTCAACGGTAAAGTCAAATAATAAACTTTTCATTTTTTCTGTTTTTTAATAGTTGATAATACTTTGTCAAGTTGATCAAATCGGTTTTCCCAAATCTTTCGGTATTGTTCTAACCATTTATCTATTTCTTTCATTTTGTCAATTTCAAGTGAGTAGTAAATTTCTCTTCCTTGAAATTCTTGTTTTACAAGTTCACATTCTGTTAGTATGCGTAAATGTTTTGATACTGCCTGTCGAGTCGTGTTAAAGTTTTCGGCAATAGCATTAGGAGTCATTGCCTGAAATGCAACTAAGGCAATAATTGCCCGCCTTGTCGGGTCTGCAATTGCTTGAAAAATGTCTCGTCTCATCTGTCTGTCTTTTTATTTGTGAAACTAATCAGTTGCAAATATATGTGCAACTATTTGGTTTCACAAATTTATTTTCAATTTTTTGTCAGATGGTTGAAAAGTCGGACGAAATTGTCGGCTTGCAGGGGCGTCCTAAAATTGGAGCTAACGTTCAGGGCTTTCTGCTGTACTGATATTCCGTGATTCGTCAGCCCGAACCGCTGCTGAGTAAAGTTACTGCAGTTGATGTTATTCTGTAGCTCGGCTTTATTCGTCAAGCTCGGACTACAGATGATTAGCGATATATCGATGAGGATATATTCTTCAGCCAGCATAGCAGAAAGCCCCTTGTTAGCGGCCGTTTTACTTCTTTCTTAACTGGTCAATATTGAATGCTTCTATCTGTCGCATCACTCCAAGCCAATCCCAAAGATTCCATACTTCTGCAATTTTCCCATTTTCAAATCTATACAGATTGATACCGCTGAAACTGACATTCTTGCCTGTCGGTTTAAATCCAAACAGTTCTCCTGAATGGGTGCCTGTGAATTTAAAGTGTGCAGTAGCACGCGGACCATTAGAAAAAATGTCTTCAATACTCATCTTCAGGTCAGGGAAAGCTTTCATCAGTAATTGAAGAAAATTAATGGGTTCTTCGCTTCCTGAACCTGTTGCCGGAAATGCGCCCGCCAAGTCATGTCTTTTGAAATCGTTGGTGAAACAGGATTGCACAAAAGCAAAATCTCTGTTGTTGACACCCTGAACCGCTTTTGTAATCAATTCAATGTTGATTGTTGCATCGTTGTTCATAGGATTTAATTTAGATTGGTTTATAAACTGTTTTGAAATTCTGACGAAGTCGGTTTTGTTATTATCTCGGTGCGCTCCGTGTCCTGTATTGGGCACAATCCATAAGGAAGAATTCGGAAGTTCTTTTTTTGCATTTAGCACATCATCAAAGGGCAGGGAGTCGTCATTGTCGCCAACCACAATCAATACTTGGGTCTGAATGTTTCTCAATTCATCTTTGCTTACTCTTACATTGTAATTAGGAACTTGCTCCAGAATGGTCTGTATCTGTTTCTCGTTCGTTTGTTGTTCTCGCATCCATGGAAGGTTGTCAATATTTTTATAGGAAAGGAAGTCAAGCCATTTTGGAAAATCATTGGCGTTCCAACTGCCGCAGGAGCCAACTGTAATCATTGATTTAATAAGTTCGGGATTAAGCAAGGCAAGCTGAAACAATATGTCGCCACCATAACTGTATCCGATGGCATTAATGCTGTCAAGTTTCAAATACTTGATAAGAGCATTCAAATCATGGGCAGCGGATTTAATTGACAACTTTTCTGTGAACGGACTTGATTTTCCATGACCTTTCAGGTCAACCATGTAAACTTCATACTCGTTTGCAAAATCATTGACAAAAGGCAGCCATGATTTTGAGGATTGGGTATAGCCGTGCAAAAGAAACAACGGAGTTCCAGTGCCATAAACTTCATAATAGATTTTAGTTCCGTTTAAGGAAACGGTTTCCGATTTTTTCGGAGTTTGAGAATAACTCGTTGTGGTCGTCAGGAGCATAATGAAAAATATTTTTTGAAGTTTCATGATGAAATTGATTTTAGTTTTCTATTTGCCAAGTTGTCTGTCATCTGTCAGTTACTTGCAGTCAGGTTCAAGTTGCACGGTCCCCCAAAAATGGCAGCTAACGGTTTCGGGCTTTGCGTTGGTGGGCTTTTGAAACCGAAAACTGTATACCAGCACCAAAGTTTATTAATTGCTCAAATGTTTCTATTCGCACTTTCCGCCCACTAACACAAAACCTAGTTGTTATGCCCAGTTTTTATTTTCTACTTTTTGTTTACTACTCCAAACATGATTATTCAGTTCTTTTGTGAATTTGTCAAGTGAATTTGCTGATTCTCTCATATGGTTCGCGATTTTTTTTAATTCGTTAGTGTCGATTAATTCATTTTCAAGAAGATTTGAAATACCAAGTATATTCGCCACTGGTTGTCTGACTTTATGAGAAAGAGAAAAGAGAATCTCCTCTAGGTTTTTAATATTTTCTTTCCAAGAACTGATGTCTGTTGCGGCACCTATCATTCTCAATGGTTTTCCTAGATCGTCGCGAATTAAAAACCCTCTGTCGGAAAAATAATGAATATCATTGTTCTTGCCTATAAACCTATATTCTCCGTTCCAATGACCCTCTTTCCCTTCTAAAAAATCTGTGACACTTTTAAATAATTGGTCGTGGTCTTCGGGGTGAATAAATTTTGTCCAACTGTCAAGCCCTAATAGTTTATTTTCATTTTCTACACCAATTAATTTATAATAACTATCATTCCACCACAAAGTGTTATTAATAATATCCCAGTCATAGATGATTTCATTGGAAGCAAGCGTGGCATATTTAAACCGTTCACTTGATTCTTTCAATTTTTCTTCTGATTTTTTCTTTTCAGTAATATCCTTAATAATCATATGGGTTCTATCCAAACCGTCACTATTTTTATAAATTACCGTTGATATTTCACATAATAATTTTATTCCGTCTTTTCTAATCAATATTAGTTCTCCTCTGAATTTCCCTGTTTTCTTTCTTTCCAGAAGTGCAGAATGTAATTTAGGGTCATTAACATCAACAATTGCTCCTCTGCCTTTTTGCCGCAATTCTTCTAACGAATATCCAAACAAACGAATTGCTTCTGGATTCGCATTTAAAATACTTCCATCAGGAGCAGTCAGAAAAATAGCATCTAGGTTATGCTCAAAAAATAACCGGTATTTTTCTTCGCTTTCACGAAAACTTGCCTCGGACTTTTTTCTTTCAGTGATGTCCATTGATAGAATAAATATTCCTTTCGGCACAGGTTCAATCCGCAGTTCAAAATACCCCTTGGAATTATCCGGAAATGAATACTCAATATCAATTGTTTTTGAAATTCGCGATGTCATACATTCCCGAACATCTTTGAACCATTCTGTTTTTTCAATCCCAGGGAATTTTTCCATCATTGTAAAACCAAGCAAATCTTTTTTCGTATTCATTTTGCTTTGTTCAACAAAGGAACTATTTACATAAAGGTAACGCCAGTCAAAACTAATCAATTGAAAACCTTCAATTAAGCTGTCAAGTGTTGAGTTGTCATTTGTGTCTATTTCATTAAGTTCTTTCATATGTCGTCTTAAAATTGGGCAAACTGTGTTGAACGAAGCTGGTATCAGCTATGGACTTTCTATTTCATATATTTTTAATTTCCGGGAGTTTTACAGCTTGTCTATTCCTTATTTTGAGAGGATCCTTTCCTTTTGGTCCTGATTTTACGCTGAAAAAGGAATAGTTCTTCCCGCATAACCTTCACCCAAGATAGTCTATATGAACTTTTCAAGGAACGAAAAACAGTAATTTTATTCAGGAGCTGTCCGGACCCGGAACGGGTGCTGCAAAAACCATTTTCCCTTTTTTGCAGCAGGGACAGGTAAAGGCATCCGGCCCTAGGATTTCTTCCAATATCTCATAGGTGGTCAATCCCATATAAGGTGAGGAGAGGATTTGATTTTGATTTAACAGGCCGCAGCACTGTTGGAGCTTTCTGCTGACTGCTGAAGTGGAGAGGATGCCGTAATACCTGATTTTATAGAACCGGTCCGGGAGGATATGCTGCATGAATCTTCTGACAAACTCCACAACGGGAAGCTCCATTGTTTTTTGGGTCTTGTCCCGGTTTATTAGCAAGGTACCTATCACAATCGCACGCCGGGACAAGCATGTGAATGTGGGGATGGTAAGTCAGCGCCTGCCCCCCGGGTTTGAAGTACGGAAAGACTTCCTGTTTCGACTCCATGAAACGCTGGATTCAGAGAAGCTTTCTTCACTGCCAGCGCGGAAGAGGCGAACAGCAGTTCGTAGCAGGCCTTTTGGTTGAGATAAAATAGCGGTCTGAGTACTTCCGGCACCGTGAATACCACATGAAAATACCGGACGGGGAGGAGTTCCCGAAGCCAAGCAAGTGGTGCCGATAGCTATCGGCATGGTTTACCGAGAGAGGGGCCAGGTTGCAGGGTAGGCAAAAAAGGGGGATGGTCCGCCGCGGCGGATCAGAGTCCGATTCTGACTACGACTATTACTTTATCACGCCTGAGAAGAAAAGGGTATGAATCGATGCTATCCTACTACCTCAAAACGCAACCTACAATCCAGTGAACTGGGACTGAGCGTAAAGAAAAGATCCATTTGGATCATTTTAGCGAAGGGCCGGGGCGCACGCGCACCTCGTCAGGGAAATCTGGCGAGGCCGTCTACTCGATTAGCGGTATTTTTCAAATCTCATGATTATAAAATAATATTTCTATTTGTAGAATGTGCTTGGTTAGTTTCATTTTTAGAGTTTTTCATACTCTGTTCTAAAATCATTAAACATAGAAGTTACAATTTGTTTTGGGTCGCCTTCGGTCAATCTTTCGAAAGAAATGTAACCAGTATAGTTTACCTCTTTTAATATTATGGCAATCTTTTTCATATTAACAGGTTCCGCAATCCCATCCACATAAACCAGTTCTTTAATAAACCAGTAATTTGCGTAGGGTGCCAATTTTTGAATTTCCTTATACGGATCTCCTCTTCTTAAACTACCA